>NZ_BNEM01000002.1:0-2400000 GCF_018327705.1 Catellatospora sp. TT07R-123
CGCGTACAGACGGTCTTGAAACCGACGGTGGGGGCGCCGAAGGGTGCGGCCGACGGGCAGGTCGTCCGGTCCGCGTCGTCGTCGGGCAGGCCGCCGGCGATGGTGCCGCGCCCCTGGTAGTAGGGCACGGTGAACACGGGGCCGCCGCTGTCGCCGGGCCCGACCGCGCAGTCGGCCATATTGGTCACCGTGGCCCGGGTCAGCGGGCTGACCGGGTCGGCGCAGCGGGAGCCGTTGATGCGGGCGGCGGTGTTGACCGCCTCCACCCGCAGGTTCGGGTGCATGCCGGTGCCTGCGCCGCTGGAGATGACGAAGTTGCCGACGAAGTCGCTGGCGGCGGTGACGCCGCCCTGCCCGACGACGGCGCCGGTGGACGAGCTCCACGGGCCGGTGTAGACCGCGCCGCCCGCGCCGCCCGGCAGGCTGAGCAGCAGCGTGTCGCGGCAGTCGCGGGTGCTGCCGGCCTCCACGCTGCCGGCCGGGTTCGGCTGGCCGACGATGACGACCGAGCCGCCACCGCCGGGCCGGGCGCAGTGCGCCGCGCTGAGCATCAGCGGGGACGGCAGCGGCTGCCCGGCGCGTTTGACGGTGAATCCCGTGCTGCACTGGGTGCTGCCGATCGTGTATGCCGAACCTGCCCAGAACTGGGGGCTGTCGGCCTGCCGGCCGGTGGCCTGCGGGCCGGCTCCGTCGTGGACGGCCACCGGAACCCGGGCGGTGTCCAGGAGGTGCTGCCGGCCTGTCGGGAGGGCGGTCGGGGTGACGGTGGCGGTCAGTCCGCCGCCGTCGGCGTCGGGCCTGATCTCTGTGATGCGCTGGTCGCCGGTGATGAGCCGCTGCGCCTCGGCGGTGAGTTCCCGCAGCGTGTACCGGGCGGGCAGGAACCGCACGGGCACACCGGTGGCGGCTGCCCGGGCCCGGACGGCGGCGGGGACGGGTCCATGCCAGTGCACCAGGAGTTCGCGGCGCAGCGGGTCGGCGACGATGCTCGGGTTGCCCGCGTCGCCGGCCCGCAGGATCTGGTCCGCGGCTTCGTTGAGCCGGGCCTGCAGGTCGTACACCTCGGTCCAGGTCTGGAAACCGGCCGGGACGACCTGGGTGGTGACCAGCGGCGCCGTGAGTGAGGGAGCCGGTTTGGCCTGGGCCGCCGCTGGCGTCGCCGCCAGCAGGAGGGCGACGGCGGCGGACAGGACCGACGAGAGGGTGGCGTTCATTCGGTGTCCCGCCTTTCACGTTCGATGGTGGGTGACGGCGTGGGGCAGCGGGCGCCGGTGCGTCGCGCGGCGCCCGCTGGCGGTGACTAGGCCGTGACGGTGATGGCGTAGCGGACGCCGCCGACCGGCGTGCGGTTGGGCGGGGGCGGGCATGAGGTAGGGCCGGGGTTGCAGGTGATCGGCGAGGGTTTGCCCTGATCGACCGACAGCCCGTAGACGCCGCCCACCGGCATGCTGCTTCCGGCGGTGAACAGGAGGCTGACCGTCACGCGTTCGGCCGGGTTGAGCGTCAGCTCCTCGATCTTCGCGGTCGAGGAGACCAGCTGGAGCCGGGTGCCACCGATCGGCTGGACTCCGCTGCTCCAGCTGCCCGCCTGCTGCCAGCGCTGGAAGAGGACCGGCCCGAGGTCGACGACGATCTGCCCGCCGGAGAGCTGGAACGGCGTGCCGAGCGCGCTGAGGACCAGGTTGGTATGCGTGGTCACGCCGGTGTTGTTGCCGATGGAGTACGAGCGCGACTCCTGCTGCGACTTCTTGAGCGCGATCGAGTTCACGTTGCGCTGCGCGACGTTGTTGTCGTTGGTCACGACCTTGTCCTGGTCGGCCGGGAAGGCCTTGAGCTCGTCGCCGTCGGAGTCCCAGAGTGCCGCCAGGCAGAAGTGCCCGGGGCCGGGGACGTTGTCGAACTGCACGAAGACGCGGGTGACACCGCCGGCCGGGACCGTCACCTCGGTCTTGACGCCGATGGTGGCCCAGTCGGTGTTCCAGTTGGTCGCGCCACCCGGCTTGGTGCGGCGTAGTTCCAGCGTGCCGACGGCGTCGGCGGTCCCGGAGTTGGACAGGGTGACCCACACGTGATAGCTGTTGCCGATCACCAACTGGTCCTGGCTGGCCGAGCACTCGACCGGCGGTGTCGTGGCGGTCCAGGGGCAGACCTTGATCGCCGGGCTCGTCCAGTACGGGGACACGGTGGACGGCTCGGCGCCGGTGTCGCTGGACGTGTCCTGGATGAACACTTCGGTGGTGGCGTTCAGGCCGGTGCGGGCTTGCGCCGCGGCCGTGCCTGAGACCACGAGTAGCAGTGCTGTTCCGCAGGCCACCAGCGTGGCCCGGGTCAGCCGTCCCAGTCGCGGAACAGTTCTCGCCATCGACGTCTCCTTCGGTAGAGGCGGGCTTTCAGCGTGCGGGCAGGACACGGGCGCGCAGCAGTGTCCCGGCGGCCCGGGTCAGTCCGGGGCCGGTTGGGCGCGTGTCCGGTGCCGCCTCCTCGATGGGGCCGCCGCGGCGGCTGGGCTTCGCTGGTGCATACCTCGGCCGGGACGACCGCGGGCCGGCTTCGCCCCCGTGGGGAGAAGCCGGCCCGCGCTCGGGATCCTCAGGCGTGCCGAGGTGTCCTGGTCATTCGACGGGTCAGAGCGCCGCGACCGTGGCCGCGGCGTCGACCAGCCCGGTCCCGCAGCCGCCGGTGCAGGTGCCGGGGATGGGCCGGGTGTGGGCCTGCAGGGCGCTGAGCACCTGTGCCGGGGTCAGGGTCGGCTTCTTGCTCAGCATCAGGGCGACCAGGCCGGCCACGTGCGGGGCGGCCATGCTGGTACCCATGTACGTCGTGTAGCTGGGGTTGCCCGGGGTGGTGAGGCCGTCGTTGAGGGTGGACAGGATGCCGTCCTGGGGGGTCGACCGGGTGCCCGGGGGGTCGGTCTCCAGCCGGACCTCGCCGCCGGGCGCCGACACCTCCACCGTGGCGCCGAAGTTGGAGTAGAAGGCCCGGTTGCCGGCGCGGTCCAGCGCGGCCACCGTGACGACCCCGGCGCAGTTGGCGGGGGTGAAGCCGGAGGCGTTTGCGTTGGAGTTGCCAGCCGCGACGACCACGGTGGTACCGCGGCTGTTGGCCGAGCTGATCGCGTTGCGGTAGGTGGTGGAGCAGGTGCCGCTGCCGCCGAGGCTCAGGTTGATGACCTTGGCCGGGTTGGGGTTGGCGGGCACGCCCGACACCGTGCCGCCGGAGGCCCAGACGATGGCGTCGGCGATGTCCGAGCTGGTGCCGCCGCACTTGCCGAGGACCCGTACAGGCAGGATCTTGGCGTCGTAGGCGACGCCTGCCACGCCGAGGCTGTTGTTGCCCAGCGCGGCGATGGTGCCGGCGACGTGGGTGCCGTGCCAGCTGGAGTTCGCCGCGGTGGTCGAGCCGCACTCGCCGGCGGCGTACCAGTCCCCCTGGTCCTGGGGGTTGGCGTCGCGGCCGTTGCCGTCGCGGGCCGTCGTCGAGCTGCTGATGAAGTCGTATCCGGCCAGCCAGTGGCTGTCGAGGTCGGGATGGGAGGTCTTGCCGGTGTCGAGGACGGCGACCACCACGCCGGTTCCGGTGGCGAGGTCCCAGGCGCCGGGCAGGTTCATGCCGGCGGTCGGCTCGAAGTAGTGCCACTGCTGGGGGTAGCTCGGGTCGTTCGGGGTCGACAGCGCGTACATCTGCGTGTCGGGCTCGGCGTACTCGACCTGGCCGGAGGCCTGCAGAGCGGCGAGCAGGCCGGCGGTGCGCCGGTCCGCCGTGACGACGTGGCCGCCGACGGCGAGTTCGCGCTGGTCGGTCAGGGAGATGCCGAGCCGGGCGCCGACGGACTTCAGCAGCGCGCCGCGGTCCGCCCCGGCCTTGAACTTGACGATGTACTGGGTGGACGCGTCCTGGGTGGCCGCAGTGTCCACGGCCGACGGTGTCTGTGCCGAGGCCGGCACGGCGAGTGTTGCCACAGTGGCCACGGCTGCGCCCGCGGCCAGCGTGACGATCGACCTGAGCTTCACTGGCTCCTCCTCCATGGGCAGCCCAACGCGGCCCATGGAGGAGGACGCTAACCAGTGCAGATCGAAATATCAATGTGCCTGGATGTGCCTGGATGGAGGTTGTCCGGAGCGCGAGGACCGGATCCGCCCGCAGCCGGGCGTCGACTGCCGTCAGACTTGCGGCGGCCGGTTCTTGAGCTTGGTCCAGATCGCTTCGAGAGCCTGGATGTCGGCGTCGTCGAGCAGGTCGTCGAAGACCTCGGCGAGCGCCGCGCGACGGGTGGCGTCGGCGGCGGCGAAGGCCTGTCGGCCGGACTCGGTCAGCGCGATCGCCACCGACCGGCCATCGGTCGTGGAGCGCGTCCGCTCGACGAGGTCGCGGGCGGCGAGCGCGTCGATCACACGTGACGCCTGGCTGCGGCTCAGCAGCGTCTTGGCACCCAGGTCGGTGGGCGCGATCGGGCCGTCCTGGCTGTTGAGCCACAACATGATCTCGAACCAGGACAGCGGCAGACCGTGGGTCTTGTCGAGGGCCCGGTCGACCGTCGCCGACAGCGTGGTCGCGGCCCAGACCAGGCCGTAGAAGGCGTGGTCGCGGGGGGCGAGGCCACCGAGGGTTATGTCGTCGCGTGCCATGCGGGCCATGCTACCAATTTGTGTGTACGCACACATAAAAGTTAAGATGCGTGCACACACACAGAAGTGGAGCTCGCGTGGACCCGCTTGGCAAGACAGTGCTCATCACCGGCACGTCGACCGGAATCGGCCTGGTCACCGCAGTCGCCTGCGCTCAGGCGGGCTGGACGACGATCGCCACGATGCGCGACCTCGGCAAGGCCGAGAGACTGCGGACAGCCGCCGCCGAGGCGGGCGTCACCGACCGCCTGCACATAGAGCACCTGGACGTGACCGACCCGGCGAGCATCGCTGCCTGCATGGATCGCGTCCTCAGCGCGCACGGCGGGCTCGACGCCCTGGTCAACAACGCCGGCGCAGGGCACCTCGGCACCATCGAGCAGGGCAGCACGGACGACGTCCGGAAGGTGATGGAGGTCAACTTCTTCGGTGTGGTCGAGGTGACCCGAGCCGCGATGGCCGCCCTGCGGGCCAGCCGGGGACGCCTCGTGACCGTCACCAGCGTCGGAGGAGTGGTCGGGCAGCCGTTCAACGAGGCGTACTGCGCGGCGAAGTTCGCCACCGAGGGCTTCATGGAGGCGCTCGCGCCGGTCGCCGCGACGGTCGGCGTCGACGTGGTCGTGGTGGAGCCGGGCGCGGTCGCCAGCGAGTTCGTGGCCAACGTCGGCGTGGACGCCGCGGCCATGACGGCTGCCGCCGGGCCGTACGCGCCCGCCCTGGCCGGATACCTCGAACGCACCCAGCGGGTGTTCGACAACGCCCAGCCCGCCGCCGAGGTCGCGACGTGCGTCGTGGACGTGCTAGGCGCGGCGAGACCTGCGTTCCGGGTGCAGACGTCCGCGCAGGCACGTGCCTTCGCCGGGGCGAAGCTGGCCGACCTCGACGGCTCCGCGGTGCAGGCACTCGTCGGCCCATGGGTGGGGCCGGCCTCGGCGTAGCCGGCTCGACGGCGGTACGACGGCGCCGCAGACCTCACGGTCTGCGGCGCCGTCGTACCGGGGGTGGATCAGCTGCCGAAACTCATCATCCAGTTGTAGACGATCGTGTCGGCGTCATCGGTGGACATGCTCCCGGGTGCCCACGTGATCACGCCGTTCACCTTGGTCGGCAGGTCCCAGTAGCCGCCCTGCCACGGGTTGGCGCTGATCTCGAAGGGATTGCAGGCGCCCGGTGACGCGAAGTCGCAGTTGGCGTAGTGGTGCGACGCCAGCTCCCACAGCACGTACTGGGTCATGAACCCGTTGACGCTGTGGTAGAGCGTCCATTGACTGGAATGGTTCGCCTCGTGGGCGAGCAGGTCCTTGGCGTAGACGTCGACCTCCTTCGGGGTGAAGCAGTCCTTGCCGCGGCAGTTCAGCAGGGCGTTCTTGTCGTTCTTGTCATCCTGCTGGTCCCGGTCGAACCGGCTGCGGCCGTACGGGATGAGCAGCACGTCGCCGATGGTCTGCGGATGGTCCCCGACCTGGATGCCGGAGACGTTGAAGCAGACGATCTGCGTCGAGAACTCGTAGGTGCAGGTACCGTGCTGCGCCTCGACCAGGCCTAGGGCGTACTGGTCGGCGCCGTTGGCGATGTTCGCGTCCCGCAGGTAGGGGCCCTTGGGGACGCAGACGCCGTACAGCTTCAGGCTGGAGCAGTCGACGGAGTTGTCGACCCCGGTGGGCGGCACGACGACCGGGCCGCAGGATTTCGTCCGGTGCCGGCGGCAGAGCTGGCCGCTGGTCGGCGGCGGCGGGGGCGCCGGGGCCGCCTTGCACTCCTCGGGGTTACGGCTACAGGCGTTGCGGCCGGTCGGGTCGCTGAGGGTCAGCGGGCTGTTGTCGGCGTACGCGTAGCCGTTGAGCGACTGCGGGTCCGTGACGTCGGTGACCGGGTCGTCGGAGGTGAACCGGCCGGTGGCCGGGTCGTAGAGCCGCGCGCCCAGGTGGACGAGCCCGGCGGGTTCGGCGGTGCCGCCGACGAATCCGTGCGGGTTCGGCCAGTTCGGCGCCGTCCCGCGCGGGTTGCCGAACGGGTCCTGCCGGCGGATGGTGACGGCCTGGGTGGTCTGGTTCACCGCCAGCTGCGTGGTGCCCTGGTGGTCGCCGGCGAGCCAGGACAGGCCGCCCGAGGTGCTGCGGGATCCGACGGTGTGGCCGCCGGCCGTGTAGTAGCGGACGGCGCCGGTGGTGGCGGTGCCGGCGGCGTTCGCCGTCACCTCGGTGCCGCCGAGATAGAGCGTCCGGTCGGTCGGGGCGTCGCGCAGGATCTCGTTGCCGGACGCGTCGTACAGGTAGGTGGTGGTCTGGTCGCCGCCGACGGCGTGGACCGTGACGGTCTGCGTCCGGCCCTGGTAGGTGAGGGTGAAGTCGCTGGCCAGTCCGGCGACGGTCGAGGTGAGCTGCTGGCCGACGGTGCCGTAGGTGTAGCTGTTGGCGGTCGTGCCGCCCGGTCCGGTGGTGGAGACGCCGGTGAGGGTGTGCGGCTTCGTGCCGCCCGCCGCCGGGTAGGTGTAGGTGCTGGTGGTGTCGGCGGCCCCGGCGAGGCCGTGGCTGACGAGGGTCTTGCGGTTTCCGGTGGCGTCGTAGGTGTAGGTCTGCCAGTACGCGGCGGGACCGCCCACGGTGGACGTCGACGGTGTGGCCGCGCACCCGCCCAGGGCGGGTGTCGTGGTGAACGCCACGGTCAGCCGCTGCTGGTGGTCGTAGGTGTGGCACTGCGAGTCGGTGGTGGCGCCGGCGTGCCTGCCGTCCACGGAGGCGAGGGTGCCCGCCGGGGTCCAGTTGTACTGCTGGGTCAGCTGTTCGTCGTAGGTGCCGGGGGTGGTGCTGTGCTCGGTGCCCACCGAGATCAGCTTGGGGCGGTGGGTGTCGGCCCAGGCGTCCGTGGTGACCTGGACGCGTTTGGTGCCGGTGCCGAGGGTCTGCTGGTAGACCTCGCCCCACCACTGGTAGCCGGTGCCCGACACGTAGGTGTCCAGTCCGGCCGTGGTGAGGAGGTACCCGTTGGCGTCGTAGACGTTGTTCACCGTCTCGGCGGCGAGGCCGCCCGCCGCGGGGTAGGTGACCGACGCCGTGGACCCGTCCACGTTGTACGTCGTCGTCGACGTCCAGGCACCGGCGAGGGCGGTGCCCTCCGCCGCCGGGACGGTGACCGTGGACCCCAGCGGCCGGTACGCGTCGTCGTAGCCGGTCACCGAGGTGGTGTAGGCGGTGGTGCCCCGGTATTCGGTGCTGGTGGTGGGCTGGCCCTTGGCGAGGGTGTCGTAGGTCCAGTGGTCGAGGTGGGTGCCGGTGAGGGTGGTGAGGTAGGTGTCGACCGGGCGGCCGAGGGCGTCGTAGGCGAACGCCGTGGTGACCGGGCGCGCGTCGGTGGAGGTGAGGACCTGCCCGGCGTCGTCGTAGGTCGCGGTGGAGGCGCCGGAGTCCGGGTCGGTGGCCGCGACGACGCGGCCACGGGGGTCGAAGGTGCTGGTCCAGGAGTTGCCGACCGAGTCGGTGGTGGTGGTCAGCCGGCCGAGCCGGTCGTAGAGGTAGGCCGTGGCCTGGTAGGGCCCGGTGGTGCTGGTGGTGAGGTACTGGCGCAGTTCGGTGGCGTTGCCGGCGGTGTCGTACACCTTCGTCGACGGCATGGCCCCCGTCGGCGGGACGACCGTGATCCGGTCGCCGGCGTACGCGGTGGTGGTGGTCCATTTCTGCACGTCGGCGCTGTAGAACGCGTCCACCGTCGGGCGTTCGAGGTTGTCGTAGGTGAAGCGGTCCTGTGTGGGCACGGCCGCGTCGGCGAAGGTCGCGAGGACCCCGGACGGGCCGGTGGCGGTGTTGTAGAAGGTGCTGGTCTTCGCGGTCAGGCCACGGCCGTCGTAGGCGGTGTCGGTGATGACCCGTCCGCCGTTGGCGACCGGGGTCGGCGTCTGGGTCTGGCGCGGTCGCAGCCGGCCGTCGTAGATGGTGTAGGAGGAGATCTGCGTCCCGGTCGGGCCGAGGGTCTGGGTCTGGACCCAGCTCGGCGCGGTGCTGGAGACGACATAGGTGTACTGCTGGTCCGGGGTCAGGGTGGACGACCGGTTGTTCTGCCACACCTTCGAGGTCCGGCCCAGGGCGTCGTAGGCGATCGTGGTCGTCTTGCCGTTGGCGTCGACGACGGAGGTGACCGATCCGTGTCCGGGTTCGATGGCCGACACGCTGGTCCAGCCCAGTGGGTTGGTCACCGTCATGGTCGTCATCTGTCCGGCGGCGTTGAGGGCGTACGCGGTGTGGGTGTTGCGGTTGACGGCGTCCCAGTCGTCGACGGTGCGGCCGTTGGCGTCGTAGCCGGTCTTGGCGGACTGGGCCCAGGTCAGGGTCTGGCCGCTGACCGTGGCCAGGGCCTTGGCCAGGGTCGGCAGGCCCTTGGTCGGGGCGGTGGTGAGGCTGGTGGCGCCGTCGTAGTAGACCTGCCGGCCGGTGAGGGCGGTGGCGGGCGGCGCGGCGTAGGTGAACGCGGCGGTCGTGGTGGTGCCGGTGTCGGTGTACTGGGTGAGGGTGCCGCTGGGGTCGCGGCCGATGATGTCGGCCTTGCCGTCGGCGGTGAGGTCCCCGGCGGCCAGCGCCGTGGGGGTGCTGAAGGCACCGGAGACGACCCAGTACTTGGTGGTGGACCACATTCCGGCGCCGTTGGTGCCCATGTTGGTGAACTGGATCAGGTTGCCGGCGCTGTTGCGTGCCAGCAGGTCGGCCTTGCTGTCGCCGGTGACCTCGGCGAGGCCGATCCAGCTGTAGGTCGACCAGGCGCCGCTGCCGGTCTGGGTCTTGTTGGTCCACGACACGGGGGTGGCGCCGTTGTTGAGGTAGAAGAACAGGTCGTCGCCGGAGCGGGCCTGCAGGTCGGCCTTGCCGTCGCCGGTGAGGTCGGCGAAGGCGAGATCCGGGTACCCGGTCGGGGTGTAGCCGGTGCCGGCTGCCGTCCGGGCGCCGAAGGTGCTGCTGCCCTGGTTGACGTATTCGAACAGGTTGCCGTTGCTGTCGCGGGTGATGATGTCGGCCTTGCCGTCCCCGGTGAGGTCGGCGAAGTACATGTTCGGGTACGCCCACGGCCAGTAGGTCGACGCGACGACGACCGGGGCGCTGAACGAGGCGATGCCGGTGCCCGTGGTGCGGGCGCCCATCCAGATCCGGCCGTCCGGGGTGCGGTAGACGAGGTCCTTCTTCCCGTCGCCGGTGATGTCGGCCAGCGCGACGCTGTCGTAGCTGTTGGCGCCGATGCCCAGGGTGGTCGCGGCCGTCACCGCGCAGTCGGTCTGCACGACCTGGGAAACGGTGCCGACGATGCCGGCTGCGGGGTTGCGGTTGTAGTCGGTGTGGGTGCAGGTGTCGTCGGCGGTGGTGGCGACGTCGCCGAGGCTGGTCTGGTCGGTGGCCAGATCGTAGGCGTCGTAGCTGGTGTCGTTCTCGATCCACCGCCACGTGGAGGTCTGCGGGAGCCAGGTGCGGGTCCGGTCGGCGACGTCCTTGACGATGTAGGCGCGTACGTCGGCGCCGGTGGGTTCGGGCTTGGCGCGGGTCGCGGTCAGCGTCGAGGCGTAGGTGTGGATGGTCGAGGACAGGACCTGGGCGCCGTCGGCGTGGGTCTGCTCCAGCAGCATGCCCTGCATGCGTTCGGCGTCGGCGTACTTGACGCCCTGAGAGTCGGTGACCTGGACCTGGCGGGCGTTCCAGACGGGGACGCCGCCGCCGTTGAGGTAGGCGTCCTTGTCCATGCCCCGGAAGTACCGGGAGGTGGTGACGGTCTGCGGGCCGCCGGTGGCGCCGTGGGTGACGGTGACGGTGTTGTAGCCGTTGAACTGCGACCAGGTCCGCGTCGCCACCGGCGACATCTCGTCGGTGGTGATGTGCCAGAGCACGTCGTCGGTGGACCCGGCGGTGGAGTACGTGTAGTCCCACTGCTCGTCGGGTGAGCCGCCGGTGAGGTCCATCTGGGTGACCCGGCTGACCCACCGCTTCTGGAACCAGCCGGAACTGGTGGCGCCGGAGTCGAGGGTGATGGTCTGCGGGAAACACGGCTTGGTGTTCTGGGACGGGTCGCTCGGGATGTCCGCGCTGACGCACGGGGTACCCCAGTAGTTGATGAACGTCTCCCCGCCGGCGCCGTTGTAGAGGGCCTTGACCCGCCAGCGGCGCATCTCCGGTCTGCCGTTGGCGGCGTCGAAGTCGACCCGGTTGGTGAACCGTACGCCGTCGGTGGTCACGGTGGGGTCGGCCAGGAAGGTCACCCCGTCGGGGGCGTACCCGTTGTGGCCGATCGAGTCCAGCCACAGCTGCGGGGAGGTGCCGTCGCCGTTGTCGGGGAAGTGGTACGTCATGTTGTAGGTGTCGGCGTGGCGCCAGGCGGTGCCGGACCAGACGTCAGACCAGATGTTCTTCACCTGGTAGCGGGTCCAGAACGTCGGCGTCAGGTTGTTCGGGCACGACGAACTCGACCCGCAGTACAGGTCGAACGGGGTGTCAGGGTAGTCGGTGGTGTCGGCGTGGCACTGGTCGGGGTCGTCGATGCACCGCTGGCCCAGGTTGAAGTGCACCCGGGCCGGTGCCTGCGTAGTCGCCTCGGTACCGGCACGCTGGCCGTACTCGATGTCGGTGAGAGTGTCGGTGACGACGTACAGCTGCACGTTGGTGTTGTTGTTAGCCCCGACGTAGCTGGTGTAGGGGCTGTAGAAGTAGCTCATCGAGTTGCCGGAGGTGTCCACGACGTAGTCGAGGTTCCACCGGTATCCGCGCTGGCACCAGGACGCGGCGAAGGTCGACTGGTGGCACTGCTCGCCGGTGTTGTTGCCGTAGACCGGCATCCACTGGGCGCTCCTGGTGGGCCGGGTGTCGCCGGCGTAACGGTAGTTGGCGCCGAAGAAGTACTGCGTGCCGTCCTGGGTGGTGACCTTCCAGTAGGCCTTGTCGTGGGTGCCGTTGTCGCCCCGGTTACCCGTCGCGCCGGTCAGGTGCTCGATCTTGAGACCGGTGTCGGCGGAGGCGTGCCAGGTGGTGCCGTCCCAGACCAGGTCCACCGACCGGCCGCCGAACAGCATCGTCGCGTTGTATGGCGAGAAGTCGCACATGTCGCCGGTGGTGCCGCCGTCGCGGGCGCACGAGCGGAACGACTCCTCGACGAAGCCCGACTGCAGGTCCCAGCCCGATCCCAGCCAGGACGTCTGCGCGTTCTGGGAGAGGGTCTGCGCGTCGACGACGCCGGAGTCGTAGGTGATCGCCAGGTCCGGCTGCGGGCCGCCCAGGCCGGTGGGCACCCTGATCGGATAGCGGGTGGTGAACGATCCGCCCTGGGTCCCCGCCGACCAGGAGTACGCCTCGGAGAGGTCCGTGGCGTTGTAGACGCCCGACCCCGACACGGGACCGGACATCAGCGCCAGCACCGTCGCGCCGCCGGGCGCCGACGTCGCGGAGCGCTGGGCCGTGGCGGTCGCCGACACGGTCAGCGTCGCCGACACCGACGAGCCGTCGTTGCGCGACGGCACCGGGGTCGGGGTCTGGCAGGCCGCCACCGCGGGGGTCGTCAGCGCGCAGTCCGGTAGCGACACCAGCCGCAGCCGGCTGCCGAAGTCGGCGCCGTAGGCGTTGGCGAACGCGCGGTAGTCGAACGCCGCGGAGACGGGGGCGGCCCCGGTGCGGCCGTCGGCGCGGGCCACCGTGAACAGCGCCCCCCGTACCCCGGCCGCCGCCGTCTGCGACGGCGTCATGACGGTCACCGCGAGCTTCGACACCGGGGCGGCCTTCGCCGTCGCGGTCGCGGCTGCCGCGACCGCGGGTGCTGCCACCGTGACGGTCAGACCGCCCACGCTGGCCGCCCGGCCGTCCGCGGCCACCGTGCCGGTGCCGCCGGCCGGGAGCGTCCGCCGGCCGATGGTGGTCACCTTGGCGAGGTCGACGGCGTTCGCCGGGGGCGCCTTCGCCGTGACCGTCCCCACCGGCACCGAGGTCCGCGACGGGGCGCTCGGCGACCACGGCGCGACGGCAGCCGCCGAGGCCGCCTCCGGCAGGCCCGGCGACAGCACGGCGAGTACCGCCACCGCCAGGGCGACCGCCCCGGCGTGCCTTCGTGCTCTGTGACGCATGCGTTCTCCTTGACGATGATGCGGGGTCCGTCGCCGCCGAATGGGACCGCGGTTTGCCGGCGGCGAGGTGATCTAGACGGGCGCTAGTGTCGGCTCCGGCGGTTGCCTTATCGTTGCGTCGCAGGTCGCACGCGGGATCTGGCCGCCAGCGGGCACAGGTTGGGGGCGACATGGAGATCAGGTTGCTCGGCTCGGTGGGTGTCTGGGCCGACGGCGCCGAGGTCGAGATCGGACCGTCGAAGCGCCGTGCCGTGCTGGCCCTGCTCGCGACACGCCTCGGATCGATCACCACCACTGACCAGATCGTCGATTTCGTCTGGGACGCCGATCCGCCGCCGAAGGCACGCCGGGTGGTGATCGTGCACATCTCCCGGCTGCGCGCCGTCCTCGCCGAGGGGGGTATCGACCTGCGGGCCGCGCCCGGCGGATACCTCCTCAGCGCCCCCGCCCACAGCGTGGACGCGTTGCGGTTCCGGGCGGCGGTCGCCGCCGCCGCCCTGGTCGCCGCGCCGGAGCAGCGGTCCGCCGCGCTGCGCGACGCGCTCGCGCTGTGGCGCGGTGACGCCCTGGCGGGTATCGGCGACAGCCCGGCGCGGCATCCGATCGCCGCGGGTCTGGAGCAGCTGCGACTGGCGGCGGTGGAGCGGCGCATCACCGCCGATCTCGACGCCGGCCGGCACCGGGAGCTGCGCGCCGAACTCGCCGAACTGGTCGCCCTGCACCCGGGACATGAGGGGTTCTCGACATCGCTCATGCTCGCCGCCTGGCGGTCCGGTGAGCGCACCGAGACGCTCCACGAGTACCAGCGGCTACGCGAGCACCTCGCCAGTGAGCTGGGCATCAGCCCCGGCCCGCAGGCGCAGGCCCTGTTCACGCTGGTGCTCCAGGCCGACGGGCAGGAACGGCCCCCGGACCGGTCCGCCGCCACGCTACCGGCCCATGCGCGGATCTTCGAGGGCCGGTCGCGGTGGCTGGCGCGACTGGACCACCTCGCGGCAGCCGGTGACACCGCGCCGGTCGTCGTCCTGTCGGGCATGGGCGGCGTGGGCAAGACCGCGCTGGCCGTGCGCTGGGCCCAGTCCGCGGCCGACCGCTTCCCGGACGGCCGGCTCTACGTGGACCTGCGCGGCTTCGACGGCCGACGGCCGCTCACGATGCTGGAGGCGCTGACCCGGCTCCTCGTCGCGGTCGGCACTCCCCCGGCGCAGCTGCCCACCGACCCGGACCTCGCCGCCGCCAGCTACCGGGCGGCGCTGGCCGACAAACGCGCGGTGGTGGTGCTCGACAACGCCCGGTCGGCGGCGCAGGTGCGCGAACTCCTACCGGGTGGGCGGCATACCGTCGTCCTGATCACCAGCCGTACGTCGCTGACCGGGCTGGTCGCCCGCGACGACGCCATCGCGATGCCGGTCGACGTGTTCAGCCCGGACGAGTCGGTGGCGCTCATCGACCGGCTCTTCGCCCAGGCCGGCGTCTTCGCCGAGCCCCACGTCCTGCGGCAGCTCGCCGACCTGTGCGGCCATCTGCCGCTGGCGATCCGCATCATGGCGGCGAACCTGACCACCGGCACCGGCCGGACGCCGGCGGACACGGTGGCGCTGCTGCGCGACGGCGCCCGCCTCACCGCGCTGGAGGTCCCCGATGATCCGGCCAGCGCGCTGGCACTGGTCTTCGAACACTCCTACCGTCCCCTGGACCGCGCCGAGCGGCGGCTCTTCCGGCTCCTCGGCGCCGCACCGTGCGCGGACTACACCGTCGCCGCCGCCGCGGCGCTGACCGGAGGGGACCCGGCCGAGGCCGCGGTGGTGGTCCGGCGGCTCGTGGACGCGAACCTGCTCATCGAGGTCGGGGCGGACCGGGTCGGCTTCCACGACCTCATCCGGGAACTCGCGGAGTCCCATTGCGCCGCCGAGGACCCCGACGAGGAGCGTACGGCGGCCATGGACCGGCTTTTGGCCTGGTATGTCGGCCTCGGGGTCACCGTGCACGAGGTGGTCAACCCGCAGCTGCCGCCGGTGGTGCCGACGGTCGGGTTCCCCACGGCCGGGTATCCGTTCGGCCGGGACCCGGCCGCCGCGACGGCGTTCCTCGGGGCCGAGATGGCCAACGTCCTGGCGGTGATCCGCGACGCGGCCGGGCGCGGACGCGAGGAGGCGGCGTCGCAGATCCCGGTCGCGCTCTACCACGTGCTCGAACGGGGCATCGCGGTGACCGCCGCGATCGACCTGGCCGGTGAGGCCCTGGCGATCGCGCGGGCTCGCGGCGACCTGCTGGGTGAGCGGCGTGCCCGCAACAACCTCGGGGCGTTCTACAACAACGCCAGAAACCCCGCGCAGGCCCTGGTCCATCTCGAACGGGCGATCGAGATCGCCCGGTTGCAGCAGGCGCCGAACGCCGAGGCGACCGCCTACTGCAACCTCGGTGTCGCCTACAAGGCCATGAACGACACCGACAGCGCCCTGGCCGCGTTCCTCGCGGCGCACGCGCTGCGTCCCGGGGCGCCCAACTGCGCCGTGCTGAACAACATCGGCAACGCCTACGCCAACCGCGGCGACTACGACCTGGCCGCGGCCCACCTCACCCACGCACTCCAGGTGGCCCGCGCCACCGGCGTCCAGGCCGACGAGTCGCTGAGCCTGATCAACCTCGGCCACCTCGAACTCCGGCGCGGCCGCCACGACGACGCCCTGGACCGGCTCCGCGCCGCCCACGCCCTCGCCCGCGACATCGGCAACTCCCGGGTGCAGCTCGACGCCGATGTCGAGCTGGCGCAGGTCTACGCCGAGCTGGGCCGGCCGCAGCTGCGGCGGGAGCATCTGCGGGACGCGCTGGCCCTGGCCCGGGGCACGGGCGACCGGGTGAAGGAGCAGGAGATCCTGCTC
Source organism: Catellatospora sp. TT07R-123 (assembly GCF_018327705.1). NCBI lineage: Bacteria > Bacillati > Actinomycetota > Actinomycetes > Micromonosporales > Micromonosporaceae > Catellatospora > Catellatospora sp. TT07R-123. Next base: position 15,585 of record NZ_BNEM01000002.1, read on the forward strand.
GCCCTGGACGCGCCGGAGTGAGGGCCCGGCCGGGTGTTCAGAGGCTGAGTCCCGTCGTCTGCGGCGTCACGTCCGCGAGGGCGGACCGCAGTGTGCCGGTACGCGGATCGTCGGCCGATTCCATGACTTCGAGCGCCTGCTGCCAGCGCTGCCGGCCCTCGGCCGGCTGGCCGTTCAGGCACAGGGCGTTGCCGAGGGTGACCAGCGCGTCCGCCTGCATGTGGCGGTTGTCCAGCTCGCGATGCCGCCGCACCGCCTCGGTGAGGTACGAGACGGCGGTGGGGTGGTCTCCGGCGGCACTGTGGATCTCACCGAGGTTGTTGAGGACCATCGCGTGGGTGTGGTGGTCGCCGATCGCCAGGAAGATCGCCGCCGCCTGCTCGCACCGGGAGATCGCCTGGGTGAAGTCGCCGCGCAGGAACGCGATCCTGGAGAGGTTGCCGAGCAGGTTGCCCTCCGAGAAGCGTTCCTCGGCTTCGCGGCTGAGTTCCAGGGCGGCGAGGTGGGCCTCGACGGCGCCGTCGAGATCGCCCATCTCGCCGTAGGTGTAGCCGAGATTGCTCAACGCGGCGATCTCGGCGGACGTGACACCGGCGGCCCGGCTGATCTCGACAGCCTCGCGCAGGCAGGCCGCAGAGTCGGCGGGGCGGCCCTGCCGGACCAGGACGCCACCGAGCCCGTTGAGGACACGGCACTGACCGTGCAGATCGCCGGTCGCGCGGGCCGCGGCCAGCCCGGTCGCGCACGTCTGGGCCCAGTCCGCCCACCGGCCGCGCAGCAGGAAGTAGTTTCCCAGCAGCACGGGCAGCCGCCAGGCGATGTCGGCGGCGCCGGCACCGCCCGCGCACTCGACTGCCGCCACCAGGTTGGCGTGCTCGAGGTCCAGCCACGCGACGGCGGCGACCCGGTCGGCGAACCGCAGGGCCGGCCGGCCGGACTCGGACGAGGCGAGGTCCAGCCGCAGGGGGGTGCTGCGCAGGTACGGCATGGCCGCGTCGACGCAGTGCAGGTACCAGCCGGTCAACCGGCGGACCGCCTCGGCCTGCCCGTCGACGGGCTGTTCGGCCGCGTACGTGCGGACCAGGTCGTGGAAGGCGTACCGGTCCGGGCTCGGGCTGGTGAGCAGGTGCACCGCGGCCAGGTCACGCAGGACGGCCCCGGTGTCGGCGACGCTCCGGTCGAGCAGCGCGGCCGCTGCCTCGACGCCGAGTTCGGGACCGGTCCACCTGCCGAGCAGGGCGAACGCGCGGGCCTGCGCGGCGGTCAGCCGCTGGTGGCCGACGGCCAGGGTCGCGCGGACCGCCCGGTCCTCGACTTCGAGCTCGTCGAGCAGCCGGGACCGGTCGGCCAGCCGGTCGGCCAGCGTGCGGATCCTCCAGCCGGGTTCGGCGGTCAGCCGGGCGGCGGCCATCCGGATCGCCAGCGGCAGCCCGCCGCAGGCCCGCAGGACCTGCCAGCTGGCTTCGGGCTCGGCGGCGACGGCCTGCGCGCCCACGATCCGCTCGAACATGGTCAGGCCGTCGGCGGGACTCATCACGTCCAGGTCGATGCGGGCCACGCCGTCGAGCCCGGCCAGCCGGTGACGGCTGGTGATCAGTACCGCGCACGTGGTCGTGCCGGGAAGCAGCGGACGCACCTGGGCGGCGTCGGCCGCGTCGTCGAGCACGATGAGGATGCGGCGGTCGGCCACCAGGGTGCGATACCTCGCCGCCGTGGCGTCCTCGCTGTCGGTCGCGGCGGCGGGGTGGCCGCCCAGGGCACGGATGAACTGGTCGAGGACGTCGACCGGCCGGGCCGGGGTGGTCATGCCGCGCAGGCTCGCGTAGAGCTGCCCGTCGGGGAAACGCGGGCGCAGGCCGTGGCCGACGTGGACGGCCAGGCTCGTCTTGCCGACCCCGCCCGCGCCGACCACGGCGGACAGCACGATGACGCCGGTGCGGTCCAGGCGCGCCTCGCAGAGCTCGCGCACCTGGTTCACCTGCTGGGTACGGCCGGTGAAGTCGCTCAGGTCCGCCGGTAGCTGCTGGGGCGCCGGGGCGCCGGCAGGTCCGGCCGTACCGGTGTCGTCGGGCTTGGCACGGCCGGTGCCGGCGGCGATGAGCCTGTCGCGCTCGCCGCTGTCGAGTCCGAGCGCGTCGACGAGCCGGCTGACCGAGGACAGGCGGGGTCGGCGGCGGTCGGATTCCAGGACGCTGATGGCGTGGACCGAGATGCCGCACCGCTCGGCCAGTTCCTCCTGCGTCCAGCCGACGCGCAGCCGGAAACCGCGCAGCATCTCACCGAACACCTCTACGCCCCCGTGGTTCGGTGAAGCGGAGGCCGCTCCACTCGATGGCCATTTTCGACACGCCTCGAACGCCAAGTCAACACCATGCCAACGCCATGGATCTTGCCATGGCCGGGCGGGAGGCTTGCGGTGCTGAGACCACGGACACGGGCGATGCCGTGCCGTGTCTGTCCATTTCGAGCTCGGAGGAACTCTTGCTACACATCGGATCACGTCTGCGCGCGCTGGGGGTGATGACGGCGGCGGTCCTCGCCATGTCGGCGGCCGCCGCCGTCCTGCCGTCGCCCGCCGGCGCCGCACCGGTACGCCCGGCGGGCTCGCCGGTGAGCCCCGCCAGGACCCGCAACGTCACACCCGCCAAGGCCGTCGTTCCCCGCGAGCGCCGACCGCAGCAGGCCGCGCCGCCGCGCTGGCCGTCGGCGTCGTCCACGGATCTCGCCCTCGCCGGCGCCACCCGGGCCGTCTCCTCGCCGGTGTCGGTCGGCGCCGCCACCGGGCCGGCCCGGCAGTCCGCTTCGGCGGGCCCGGACCTGGTGCGGGTCGACCTGCTCGGCCACGATGCGGCGGTTCGCGCCGGTGTCTCCGGTTTCCTGTTCTCCCTGTCCCGGCGGGATGCGGCGCCGTCGAGCGGGGAGGTCCGCGCGACGCTGGACTACTCCGCCTTCGCCGGGGCCTACAGCGGCGATTTCGCGTACCGGCTGGCGGTCGTCGCCTATCCGGCCTGTCTCGCCACGACGCCGCAGGTGGCCGCCTGCCGCAGCGGCACACCGGTGCGGGCCGACAACGACGTCGCGCACCAGAAGATCTCGGCCGACCTGGTCGCCGAACCGGCCGCCCGGCCGGCCGCCACGGTGTACGCGCTGACCTCGGCGCCGTCGGCGGGCGCGGTGGGCGACTACACCGCGGACTCGCTGAAGCCGTCGGACACGTGGAACACCGGCACGCAGTCGGGAGGGTTCAGCTACAGCTATCCGATCGCGGCGCCACCGGCACCGGGCGGACTGCTACCCAAGATCGACCTGGCGTACAGCTCGCAGTCGGTCGACGGGCGCACCTCGGCGGTCAACGGGCAGGCATCCGACGTCGGCATGGGCTGGGAGCGCAGCCAGCCGTTCATCGAGCGGCAGTACCGCTCCTGCGGCGACCAGTGGACGTTCTCGGGCGGGGCCTCGGGGATAGCCGACTCCGGTGACGCCTGCTGGGACTCCAACAAGATCGCCGACAACGCGACCCTGTCGCTGGACGGCGTCGCGTCGCCGCTGGTGCAGAACGCGCAGAACACCGGTCAGTGGACGCTCAAGAACGACAACGGCTGGACGGTGCAGCAGCTGTCCGGGGCCGTCAACGACGACAAGGACGGCGGCGAGTACTGGGTCATCACCACGACCGAGGGCGTCAAGTACTTCTTCGGTTCCGGCCGCACCCCGGCCTCGGCCAACCCGACGTCGTCGGTGCAGACCCGGCCGGTGTTCGGCAAGGACAGCTGCACCGGCGGCCCGGTCGGCACCGGTGGCCACCACTACTGCTACAAGGCCTACCGGTGGAACCTCGACTACGTCGTCGACCCGCACGGCAACTCCCAGTCCTGGTACTACAACCGCGACGGCAACACCTCCTACCAGTCGGTCGCGGCCAACACCAAGGTCGGGTTCACCCGGGACGCGTACGTCGCCGACATCTACTACGGCGCCAACCCCAACGGTGACGGCACCTGGAACCAGTCGGGCTGGATGCACTTCGACTACGCGTACCGCTGCAACAACGGCACCCCGACCGTGCCCGGCACCTGCACGGCGCCCAACTCGGGGTCGTCGTTCCCGGACGTGCCCAGCGACCTGATCTGCTCGACGCAGACGGTGTGCCCGACCAACGCGCCGGTCTTCTACCACACCAAGCTGCTCACGGCGATCACCACACGGGCGGCGGACAGCACCGCCGGCGTCACCCAGGCGGTGGCGGGCTGGCGCGACGTCGACCGCTACGACCTGTCCTACTCGTACCTGGCCACCGACGACACCGCCACCGCGGCGTCGCTGTGGCTGCGCAACATCACCCGCACCGGTTACGGCAACGACGGCACGACCGGCTCCGCGCCGCCCCAGACGACCTGGCTGTACTCGACCTGGACGCAGGACGCCGGCGCCAACTACGTCGCGACGCCGCTGCCGAACCGGATCGACAACAACGGCAACCACGGCACCCGGCCGCCGGTGAACATGTACCGGCTCGGCGAGATCGTGACCCCGCTTGGCGGCCTGGTCCGCATCGGCTACTACCAGCCCGACCCGTGCACCGGGCCCGGGCCCGCCGACGTCATGTCGGCCAACTCCAACCTCAACAACTACGACTGCTTCCCGCAGTACCTCGGCGCCGGCGACGGCCAGGGCACCACGACCGGCGGCGCCGGCTACGGCACCAGCGGGACCCCGTGGGGCTGGTTCAACAAGTACCTGGTCAAGTACACGGTGGTCCAGGACAACACCGCCGGTTACCTCGACACGGCCACGGTCGGCGGCACGGTCCTGTACAACGGCTACACCGGATACGCCTACCAGGCCGCGGCCTCCGAAGGCGACCCGAACACCGGGGCGGCGTGGCGGTTCACCAGCAACGCCATCGCGCCGACCGGCCCGGCGGTGGCGCAGCGGTCCTGGACCGACTACCGGGGCTACCGCAACGTGACCGTCACCCACGCCGCCGCCGTCTGCGACGAGCTGACCTGCTCGGCCGGTACGGTCGACAGCCGGGACGCGTACGTGTTCATGCGCGGCATGGACGCCGACTGCACCGACAAGCAGTGCACCGCCACCAGGAGCGTCTCGGTGCGCTCGTCGTTCGCCAACGACACGAGACTGCCCACCGGCGATCCCGCCTCCAGCACGCTGGGCAGCAACGACGTCATCGCCGACCGGTGGGAGTTCAACGGGCGCCTGCGCGCCCACCAGCACTTCGACCCGTCCGGCAACCAGATGTCGGGCCAGGTGGACTGGCACTCCTTCGCCGTCGACCCCGGGCGCACGCAGCTGACCAACGGCTACAGCTCGCAGTCGGCGCTGGTCGTGCCCGTGTACGACGTGGTCTGGCACGCCAACGGCAGGTACGGCTACACCTCGTACACCCACGACAACCTCGGGAAGGTGCGCACCACCTCTGAGCGGCGCAGCGACAACACGGCCTACCGCTGCCAGACGCAGTACTACGCGCGGTCCGGCTCGGCCGGTCCCGGCGACCCGACCTGGGAGCTGCCGTCACGCGCCGAGCACTGGAGCGGCGACTGCGCCAGCGGCACCCAGGACGGCTGGACGGTCGACTCCTACGACGGCTACAGCGGTGACGGCCTGACCGAGCCGCTCACCAAGGGCGATCTGACGGCCACGGCGCAGTTCACCGACGCCGGCCACGCGCTGACCACGAGCCGGGTCTACGACGGATACGGCCGGGTCACCTCGATGACCGACCCGACCGGCAGCACCACGTCGACCTCGTACGGCAGGCTCTACCACAACCCGTTGACGGTGACCACGACCAACGCCCTGGGGCAGGTCAGCTCGGTCGACCTCGACCCCGGCCGGGGTTTGACCGAACGCAGCACCGACGTCAACGGCAACGCGACCGCGCTCGGATACGACAGCCTGGGCCGGCTCACCGGCGTGTGGCAGCCGGGCGACGCACCGGCCGGGGGCCTGTGGAACCCCAGCGGCGGCACCCCGACCGACACGTTCGCGTACCAGTCGGTCACCTGGTCGCCGATCACCCGGACGACCGGCGGCACCAACATGGTGACGACCAGTCACCGGAAGCCCTCCGGCAGCGGCTACACCTCCCGGTACGCCTACGTCGACGGCCTGGGCCGCACGTTCCAGACCGCGACCGCCGCCCCGGACGGGACGTCCTCGATCTACACGGCGACGATGTTCGACCCGCAGGGCCGGGTCATGCGCCAGATCGAGCCCTTCCAGGTCGCCAACAGCGCACCGTCCAGCGGCCCGCGCATGCTGAGCGGGCTGACCGGCATCAGGGAGACCGACACGGTCTACGACGCCGCCGGGCGGCCGGTGTCGGTGTCGCGGCTCTACCAGGGCGCCGTGGTGACCCGGTCCGGCGTCAGCATGACCACGAGCACGGCCTACCTCGACGACCGCAAGGTCGTCACCGGCCCCAGCCCGACCGGATCGGGCACCGCGGCCACCACGACGTGGCTCGACGAGTTCGGCCGCGAGACCCAGGTCGACCAGCCCGGACCCGCCGGCGTGCTGTCCACGCGGTACCAGTACGACGACCACGACTACCTGCGGCAGATCACCGACGCGGCCGGGCACGACACCGTCTACGGGCTCGACCTGCTGGGACGCCGCCTGACCGGCAGCGACCCGGACGCCGGGCAGACGAGCAGCGTCTACGACGGCAACGGCCAGGTGATCTCGGCGACCGACGCCCTGGGCCAGACGACCCTCACCGGGTACGACGCCCTGGGCCGCAAGACCGCCGTCGTGAACACCGGCGGCTTCCCGTACACCACGGGCAAGACCGGCTTCTGGAAGCTGGCGGACGGCACCGGCACGACCGCCGCGGACAGTGGGGGCACCCATCCGCTGGCCCTGGCCGGCGGCGCCGCCTGGTCGACCGACCGGGGCGGCGCGGCGGTCTTCGACGGCACCTCCGGCGCCGCCACCGCCACCACGGCGGTCGTGGACACCACGGCGTCGTTCAGCGTCTCCCTCTGGGTCAAGCCGCAGGCCCTCGGCGGCGTCGCCGCCGCGCAGCGGGCGGGCACCAACACCGGCTTCACCATCTGGGCGGACGCCGCAGACCACCTGTGGCACTTCCGGGTCGGTGCCGGTGACAGCAGCCCCGCGCCGCTGGCCGACTACGCCGTCTCCCGCATCCCGGCCACCGTCGGGGCCTGGACCCACCTGACCGCCACCTTCGACGCGGCGAGCCACAAGCTCGCGCTCTACGTCAACGGCACCCTGTCCGGCACCGGCACGCACAACACCGCGGCCGCCGACAGCGGGACCTTCACCCTCGGCGCCGTACGGTCGCAGGGCGTCACCACGTCCTTCCTCCACGGCTCCCTGTCCGACGTCCAGGTGTATCCCAGGGCGCTGAACACGCAGGAGACGGCCACCGTCGCCGGAGTCGTCAACGCCACCACCTACGACTCGACGACGATCACCAACGGCAAGGGCAGGCTCGCGACCCAGACCACGTACTCCGGCGCCGACGCGTACACCACCGCGGTCACCGGATACGACAGCCGCGGCCGGTCGCTGGGCACGTCCTGGACGATCCCGTCGGCCGAACCCGGGTTCGGGGGCAGGACCTACACCGCATCGGTCGCCTACGACGCGGCGGGCAACGCCACGTCGCTCACCTACCCGGGCAACGACGGCCTGCCCGCCGAGACGGCGACGACCACCTACGACCAGTACGGCGACGCCGTGTCGCTGGTCGGCAGCCAGACGTACGCGACCGGCTCCTTCGACGTGCTGAACCGGCTCAAGGGACGCACGCTGGGCACCGGTGTCGTACGCACCTACGGCTACGAGGCCGACACCGGTGCGCTGCAGGGCCTGGCGGCCGCCTCCGGCGGCACGACGATCCAGAACGACGTCTACGCCCGCAACGCGGCCAGCCAGGTCGTCTCGCTGACCGACACCGTCAACGGGCAGGCCCAGTGCTACCGCTACGACAGCCTGGCCCGGCTCACGCAGGCGTTCACCACCACCACGGCGAGCGGCTGCGCCACACCCGACCACACGTTCACCCCGGTCCCCGGCGAGACCGCGTACGACACGACGTACGCGTACTCGGCCCCGGTCCGGACGGTGTCGGGCACGACCGTCCCCGCGGTCACCGACGGCATGAACGCCCTGGCCGCGGTGACCGACAACATCACCGGCACGACCACCGCGTACGGGTACACCGACGCGGCGCACGAGCACGCCCCGACGATCGTGGGCGCCGGCACCTACACCTACGACGCCAACGGCAACCAGACCGGCAGGACCACGGCCGGCACGGCCACCACCCTCACCTGGAACCGGTTGCAGCAGCTGGAGAGCCTCACCAGCGGCACCAGCACCACCGGCAACATCTACGGCGCCGACGGGACGCGGCTGATCCGCCACGACCCCAGCGGCGACGCCGTGCTGTTCATCGGCGGCGAGGAACTCGTCTACACCAGAGCGGCGGGCACCGTCAGCGCCAACCGCTACTACGCCCTGGCGGGAACGACGGTCGCCCAGCGCAGCGCGTCCGGCGTCACCTACCTGCTCGGCGACGCGCAGGGCACCGCGAGCCTCGCGGTGACCAGCACCGGCACCGTGACCAGGCAGTACTACACGCCGTTCGGCAACCAGCGCGGCGGACAGGCACTGCGGCCCATCACCGACCGGGGCTTCCTCGGGCACGTGCAGGACTACGACGTGGGACTGGTGGAGAACGGGGCCCGGTTCTACGACCCGGCAGCCGGGGTGTTCATCAGCCCCGACCCGGTCAACACCGCGGGTGCGGGACAGCTCAACGCGTACGCGTACGCCGCGGACAACCCCGTCACCTACAGCGACCCCAGCGGCCTGCACGTTCCGCCGCCGGAGTCCAGCTACACGACCCCGCCGCAGTGCGACTGGGTGTGCCAGGCGCTCAAGGCGGCCAACGCGGTCGCGGACACCGTGGCGGACGGCTACCACGACCCGTACCGGCGGTCGCACCTGAGGCCGGTCGACGCCATGGCCCCGTTCAAGGTCGCCCCCGCGCCGTCCTGCGGCAGGAATTCCCTGCGTAGCTTCTTCCTCGGGGACGGACCGTGTCTGACGGCAGGGCCCTGGCGCTCGATGACGGACTACGACGACGAGTCCATTCTCAGCACCTACTGGAACGGCCCAGGGCAGTACGACTTCGCGGCGGCGAACGAGACGATCGACACGATCGGCTCCGAGCAGGTGAAACAGTACGGCGAGACGATCGAGGTCGCAGGTATCGGCGCCAACGGAACCTACAGCGAAAGCCACTACCAGGAACACAGCGTCGGAAGCGTGATGACCGTCAGCCTGCAGGGCGTTCCCGTCAGCCCGCCCAAGGGCATGGAGCTCAAGGTGGTAGTGGTTCCCACCTATGCCGTACGCCAGGTCCGCTACGAGTTCAACGGTCACGCAGTCACCTCGCAGCAGAAGGTGCTGATCGGCGTCACCCCCGCGTTCAGGGACCTGAACGGCGGACTGTACGGCTGGGACGGCAACAACAACCTGGTGCCGTTCATCGACCTGCATCCCCACGGAGTCTCGTGGTGACGTACTCGATCCGCAGGTGAGACGGGGCGCGCGCCGGGCAGCCCGGCGCGCGCCCCAGATCAGCACAGACGCTTTCGGCGGCTGTCCGCCCGGGCGGACCATGCATCCGTAGACTGACTCGACATGGACGACCTGACACTGGACCGGCTCATCGCCGCCGCTCTCGTCGAGGACTATGACTGGGACGGGGAGCAGGCCGAGGAGGCGGTCGCCGCGTGGCGGGACAGCGGGTCGGACGACGGCTGGGACGTCGACGCCATCGCGGAGAGCATCCATCGGGCGTCGGAGGATGAGGACTGACCGCAAGCCGACCCACTGCGACTGACGGCAGCAGTACGCAGTGCCCGGGTTAGTGTGTCCAGCTATGGGCGCGACTTACAAAGCCATCCAACTCGGGGCAGACATGCTCATGACGGATGGTGAGGTCATCCACCCGGTCCCGGCGGGCGTCTACGAGCCCGGCCTCGGGGCGGTGCTGGCGCGGCTGGCCGACCGGTTCGATGACGAGGGTGTCGTCATGGTGGACCTGGACGCGGCCAAGGCCATGCGGCTCCCGACCACCCGTGACGGGCTGGCCGCCGTCGAGGGCGACCACGACCTGCTGCGGGAGATCCGGTCGGACGGCTGGGAGGTCAGGAAGCTCACCGACTGGACGACCCTGCGGCGGGAAGGGCTGGTGCTGCGGGTCGGCCTGCTGCCCGCGATCGACCCGGCGACGTTCCCGCTGCTCGACCCGGACCCCAAGGACGGCATGGGCACGCTGACGTCCCTCGCGCTCTGGCACCGGGTCACGGGCAGCGCCTACCACGGCACCACCGGGATCGCGGGCACGGCGGTCCTCAGCCGCCTGACGAGGGTCGGCACCAAGAAGATGGAACCGACGTGGAAGCCCAAGATCGAGCTGGTCCCCGGGTTCGAGGACGACTACCACGCCGATCACTTCCGCGCTCCCGCGTCCGGTATGAGGTTCGCCCACGCCTACGACGCGAACCGCGCCTACATCGCGGCGGCCGCGAACGCGATCCTCGCCCCGTGGCAGCTGAAGCCGGGCGGCACGGCCTTCGACCCGAAGCTGGGCGGCTGGTGGCTGTGCGAGCTGTCGCCGTGGAACGACAAGCGCATACCCGACCCGGCCGGATACTCCGCCGCGAAGGGCCCGCGCTGGATTTCGACCGCCACTGTCGCCCTGTTGCAGGACCTGACCGAGCAGGGCGTGTACGGCGGAGTGACGATCAAGGACAGCCGGGTCTCGCAGGGCGCGGAGCTGCTCCGGCCGTGGGCGTGGAAGATGCGCGACGCCTATGCGGCCGCGGCTGGGGCGACCGACGACCCGCGCGACGCCGACCGGGTCCTGAAGGCGCTCAAGGAGGCCGGGCGCAAGACGCTCGGGATGCTCGCCAGCGAAACGAACTGGATCTACCGGCCGGACTGGTGGTTCTCCATCATCGCCACGGACCGCGCGAACCGCTGGCGCAAGATGTGGCGGACCGGCCGGGAGGAGAATCGGTGGCCGCTGTGGGTGGACGTGGACAATGTGTGGTACGCCTCCGACATCGAGGACGGCATCGCCGCGATCCCGGCCGGGTGGAGCCTCGACCCGACCGGGATGAAGCTCGGGGCGTACAAGCACAAGGCGACCCGTAAGAGCCGTGTCGCGGGAACCGAGGTCGGCAGATGAGCGGTCTGGGCAACCGGCTGGTCAGCGTGATGCGCGGCCGGGAGGTCGAGCAGGCGCCGATGAGCTTCCGCGAGAAGGCGGAGGAGCTGCGGCGTACCGTCGGGGTCACCAAGGGTGCGCAGATCGCCGGGGTGGACCGGCGCACGTTCCAGCGCTGGTTCGAGAAGTGGAACGCCGGCAAGGACCCGAAGCCGCGCCGGCACACGCTGGACAAGGTGGACTTCGGCGTACGCCGGGCGTGGGCCGCGACCGCGCCCGATGACGCGGCCGTGGTGCTCATCGTGAAGGACCGCAACGACCCCGGCCGGGCCCCGCGCACCATCAACGCCAAGCAGCTCAAGCTCTCCCCCGGCACGATGGCGCGGGTCGCCGAGGTGTTCGTGCAGACCGGCGACACCGAGGCCGCTGCCGCCGCGTTCCTGGCAGGTGTGGAGGACCGCTTCTACCGGCGCTGGCTCACTCCGCCCAGGGGTGACCGGGAGGCCGCCGAGTGGGAACGCGCGGGTGGCGGGGCGGCCGCCGTCGTCGTCCCCGCGCCGCGGCACGCGGCGGGCGAGGACGAGTTCGCGCAGGACCTGGACGAGGTCGCCGGGCCGGAGGTGCCGGAGACGGCCTACGACGAGTTCATGGACGCCATCTACGACGAGGGCGTGGCCGAGGTCCCTGATGAGGACGTGTACGGCGGCGATGTCCAGTAACGGCGGGGAGTGAACGTGTACGAGCACGAGCCGCAGGGCTACCGGTGCCCGTTCTGTCGGCTGCTGGCCGGTGGTGAGGACGCGCTGAACGGGCAGGACGACATCGTGCGGCGTACGGAACTGGCCACGGCGCTGATCTCGCCGCGGTGGTGGCCGAACAACCACGGCAACGTGCTGGTCGTGCCGAACGCGCACGTCGAGAACCTGTACGACCTGCCGCCGGAGTACGGGCACGCGGTGCACGACCTGGTGCGTGAGGTGGCGATCGCGATCCGGTCGACGTACGGCTGCGACGGGACGTCGGTGCGCCAGCACAACGAGCCCGCGGGCAATCAGGACGTGTGGCACTACCACGTGCACGTGTTCCCCCGCTACGCCGGGGACGAGCTGTACGCGTCGGCGCCGATGCCGGGCTATGCGAGCGCGGAGCAGCGTTCGGTGTACGCCCGGCGGTTGCGCCTGTTCTTCGCCGGGTGATCGGCTTGCCCGGTGCCTGCCGGGTCGGTCAGGCTGGACGTGGTGGGAGGCGGTGGGTATGGCACGGCGTCGGGCAGCGGCGGTGATCGTCCGGGACGGGCATGTGCTGATGGTGCGCGAGCGCGGTCGGGGCCCGGAAGGTCGCCATGACGGAGTGGAGTACTGGACCCTGCCCGGTGGCGGTATCGCGGCCGGGGAGTCGGCGCAGGACGCGGTGGTGCGGGAGGTGGCCGAGGAGGTCGGGCTGACCGCGGTGTCGGTGCGGCATCTGGCGGACATGCCGTTTCCGTCGGGGCCGACCACGGTGTTCGCGGTCGAGGTGGCGCCGGGTGAGCCTGTGCTGGGGGCCGAGGACTACGGCTGCGACTGCCCGATGATGGTGGGGCTGGACTGGGTGCCGCTGCCGGGGGTGGTGCCGCAGTCGGCGGGGATCCCGATCGCCCCGATGATCGTGGCGTGGCCGGTCGGGGACGCCGGTTAGGTGCCCTGTGCCGCGGCGCCGGCTGCCGCGACGTGGTTCAGGCGGGGTTGTCGTGGCCGCCGATGGCGGCTTCGGTGTCGCGGCGCAGGTCGCGCAGGTCGATCCCGGCGTCGGTGATGACCTTGGCGGCGAGGCCCTTCTCTTCGCGGATGATGCCGAGGAGCAGGTGTTCGGTGCCGATGTGGTTGTGGCGGAGCCGGAGGGCTTCGCGCAGGGCGAGTTCGAGCACGACCTTGGCGCGGGGGCCGAAGCGGCCGGTGCGGGGTTCGGCGCGGCGGCGGCCGAACAGACCGCGGCGCGGTGGCGGCGGGGCGGGGTCGAGGGCGCCGGGTCCAAAGGTCTCTTCGAGTCTGGCGCGTACGGCTTCGAGGTCGATGCCGATGGCTTCGAGGGCTGCGGTGTCGGCGGGGCCGAAGGGCTGAACGGTGCCGACGAGGCGGGTGACGGCCGCGGTGACGCGGGCGTGGTCGAGGCCCGCGGCGGAGAGGACGTCGTAGGCGGTGCCCGCGTCGGGGTGCAGCATGGCCAGCAGCAGGTGCTCGGTGCCGATCTGGGGATGGCCGAGCTGGCGGGCCTCGGCACGGGCGGCGAGCACGGTGCTGCGGGCGGCGGTGGTGAATCGTTCGAGCATCAGGCGTCCCGTCGGTCGGTGTCGGGCCAGCGTCCGGCGTGCTTCTTGTGCACGGCCTGGCGGCTGACCTCGAGGGCGTCGGCTATGTCCTGCCAGGACCAGCCGTGTTTGCGGGCGTTGCCGACCTGGAGGATCTCAAGGGTCTCCAGCAGGCGGCGTAGGGCGAGGACCGCACGCAGCCCGGTTCCGGGGTCCGGGCTGCCTGCGGCGGCTGCCAGTTTGGTGGCGTCGCTCATGCTGTCAATGTAGGTTGACAGGGCGGCATTGTCAACTCAGGTTGACATATCCCCGTCCCTCGCCGACCGGGATGAGATTCGTAGGACAAATATCACTGTTTGCATCGCTTGCTGGTGAGTTGTCCGTTATCTGGGGTGGTGTTGCCCGACATTCCGACGCACTGGACGGACCGCATGAAATTGGCCCTGCCCGGCCGCCCCCGCCTGAGCCTGTCCCGCCTCCGGTTGCCCCCGATGCAGCCCCCGCGGCTGCGCACGCTCGTCGACCTCGGCCTGTGGGCGGTGGTGGCCGGGGTCGTGTTCTTCACCTTCCAGTACCGGCTGCAGCACTCCCCCGGCCAGACCGTCGACAACGACGACGGCATCTACTGGCAGACCGCGCTGGCCCTGGCCGACGGGCACCGGCCGTACTCGGAGGTGTTCCACGCGCAGCCGCCGCTGTTCGCCTGGCTGCTGGCCGTGCCTTTCCGCGACCACCCCGGCGACGTCGCCGCGGGCGCGCACGCGGGCCGCTGGCTGATGGTCGCGTTCACGCTGCTGCTGGTGGCCGCCGTCGCCGGGATCGCGGCCACGGTGCGCGGACCGCGGGCCGGGATGCTGGCCGCGCTCGGCGTCGCGGCGATCCCGCTGGTCCAGCGGTACAGCTACCAGTTCGGGGCGGACCTGCCGACCGCGGCGCTGGGCGGGATGGCGCTGCTGTGCGCCATGCGGGCCAGGATCGCCGGACGGCGCCGGGCCCGCTGGTGGTGGCTGGGCGCGGGCATGATGCTGGCGCTGGCCACCATGGTGAAACTGGTCGCGATCGTGTTCGTGCCGGCCCTGCTGGTGGCGTGGCTGGTGTCGCGGCCGCTGCCCGACCCGGACCCGGACCTGGCGCAGGACGCGCTGGCCCGGTGGCGGGCCCAGGCCGCGGCATGGGCGCGGCGCACCGCCGCGGCGGGCGCCTGGATGGCGCTGGGATTCGCCGCGGCCGTCGCGGCGGTGCTGGCCTGGCTCCGGCCGCCCAGGCAGTCCTGGGATCAGGTGTTCGGGTTCCACATCACCGCCGCCGAGCAGCCCGCGACCCACGACGTGTACCGGTTCGTCACCTCCGGCGGCCCGTGGTCGATGCCGCTGCTGATCGCGACCGGGATCGCCGCGCTGGTCGCGGTGTGCTGGCCCGCCGGGGCGGTACGCCGGACCGGGGTGCTGGCGCTGGTGCTGTGGGCGGCCGCGGTCGTGCCGTTCGAGCAGCTGCACCACCCCACGTTCAAGCACCACCTGCTGATGTTCATGGCGGCGTGGGCGGGGGTGCTGGCGGTGGCGGTGGCCAGCCTGTGGTCGGGGCTGCGGCTGCGCCGCCTCGGGGTGCTGACGGCCGCGGTGGTGCTCGCCGGGGCGTGGGCGTGCGTATGGCAGGCCAGGCACTGGGAGGTGGGTCCGTACGCCGCGCCGACCGCGGTCGAGGCGTGCGTGCAGCGGCTGCCCCGGGACCTGACCGTGGTCACCGACGACCAGGGCATGATCTCGCGGGCGGGGCTGCGTACCGCGCCATGGCTGGCCGACACGTCACACGTACGGCTGGACTCCGGCCGGCTGTCCGATGCGGAGGTGATCGCCGCGGCCCGCGGCGCCGACGCGGTGTTCCTGTCCACCGGACGGCTGAAGAAGCGCCCGAAGGCGGTCACGTGGATCCGCGAGCACTACCCGGTGCTGTACCGCAGCGGCAAGTACGAGCTGTACGTGCACGACCGTGACCTGGTGTCGTGGTGTGTGGGCAAGGTCGGCACGCCGGAGCAGGTGCTGCCGAAGCCGAAGCCGACGGCGCCGCCCGCGACCACCGGCACCGGCCGGACCGGCACGGGGACATGACCGTGGAAGGGCTCGGGTAGCCTTGCGCGCTATGAGCAGACCCGCAGGCGACGCCGAGGACCCGCTCGACCGGCTGGCGGCCGAGGAGGACTGGGCGCGGCGGGCTCGGGCGGTGGAGAACGAGGTGGCGCGGGGGCGCCGGATGCGGTCGCTGCGGCCGTCGCTGCCGCGCCGCTCCGGCGGCCGCAGTGGCGGGATCTCGCTGCTGTTCGTGGCGCTGGTGGCGCTGACGGTCGTCAGCGGGGTGCTGATGTGGACCGGGACCGGTCCGGCGGGGCTGCTGGTGTTCGTGTTCACGCTGGCCGGGTGGCTGGTGACGCTGTGCCTGCACGAGTTCTCGCACGCGCTGGCGGCGCACCGCGGCGGTGACCACACGGTGGTCGAGAAGGGGTACCTGCGGCTGGACCTGCGCCGGTACGGGCATCCGGTGCTGACCTGGCTGCTGCCGCTGCTGTTCCTGGTGATGGGCGGGTTGCCGCTGCCGGGCGGGGCGGTGCTGATCGAGACGCACCGGCTGCGCAACCGGCTGCGGGACTCGCTGGTGTCGGCGGCGGGCCCGGCGGTGAACGTGGTGGCCGCGGTGCTGCTGCTGTTCGTGGTGGGCATGTTCGGGCCGGTGTTCGTGTTCGACGCCCCGGATGCGCAGGCGGTGTTCTGGGCCGCGCTGTCGCTGATGGCGTATCTGCAGGTGGCGACGGCACTGCTGAACCTGCTGCCGGTGCCGGGGCTGGACGGGTACGGGATCATCGAGCCCTACCTGCCGCCGGGTGCGCGCCGTACCGGGGAGAAGATCAAACCGTTCGGGCTGATCCTGGTGTTCGTGCTGCTGTACGTCCTGCGCGGCCCGTTCGGCTGGCTGACCGCGTCGATCATGGGCTGGACCGGGGCGCCGCTCTTCGGCGCGGGGTACGGGTTCGACCTGTTCCGGTTCTGGCAGTAGCGCGTCCGGGCGGCGGGTTCGGGCTGACCGGACGAGGCGGGCGGGGGCGCGGCGCGGCTAGGCTGCGCCGCGTCAGGGCCCGCCGCTCCGGGTCGCGGGCTGTCGTGGACGGAGTTGGCCGACCCGTGGGTTCCGGGCAGGTGACCAGGCCGGTGGTGCTGGTGGTGGTCGTGGCGTCGGTGCTGCTGGCGCTGTGGCGGTCGGGAGTGGTCGCACCCCGGTTCGCGCTGGGTGAGCAGCCGTCGGTGCACCACGGCGGGAGCCCGCCGTCGCAGACGATCACGATCCGCAACGACGGCTGGACCGACATGACGCTGCTGGCGGTGGGCCGCGACGGGCCGGGACTGCGGCTGGTCGGCACCGATGTGGCGCTGCCCTACCGGCTGGCGGCGGGGCGGTCGGTGAGCATCGAGCTGCGGTATGAGGTGACCGACTGCGGGCTCGTGCCGACGGACGCGTGGCCGGTGCCGGTGGTCGCGGACGCGGCGGCGGGACCGTACCGGCGGTATTTCTTGCTGCCGCCGGAGGAGATCGGGTCGGGGTGGCCGTTCGACTGGCCGGGGCCGGTGCCGTGGCAGCGGGCGATCTCGTGGGGTTCCTGCCACAGCATGTACGACCTGACGCCGGGCCGGGGCGGGGTGACCGGGCGGCCGCTGTGAATCCGGTTGCGGCCGGTCGCGGGGCGGGGGTTGACTGCCCGGATGTGGGTGGAGATCGCGTGTGACGAGTCCGGGTACGAGGGCGAGAAGCTGATCGGGACGACCACGGCCGTGTTCGCCCATGCAGGTCTGGACCTCGACGCCGCCGCGGCCGAGGACTGCATGCGGGAGCTGCGGGAGCGGATCCGGTCGCCGGCGACGGAGTACAAGGCGAACCACCTGCTGCGGGACAAGCACCGCCGGGTGCTGGTATGGCTGCTGGGCGAGCAGGCGCCCCTGGTCGGCCACGCGCACGTGTTCCTGCTGGACAAGGCGTTCTACGTGCTGGGGAAGGTCGCCGACCTCCTGCTGGCGGCGCCGCAGGCGGCGCTGGGCGTGGGGCTGTCGGCCGACGGGGCGGCGCGGCAGGCCGCGCGGGTGCTGTACGGGGCCCGGCCGGCGCTGCCTGCCGGCGCATGGTCCACGCTGCTGCATACCGGCAATGACCTGCTGCGGGTCCGCGACCGGCAACTGACCGCCGAGCCGGTCGACCGGTTCGCGCGGGCGCTGGACGACCTGGTCGCGGTCGCGCAGGACGGCGAGGCGGCGCAGGTGCTCGCGGCGATGCGGGCGGCGGTCGGGCGGGCCGTGGCGTTCCGGCGGCGGCTCGCCGACGAGCCGGAGTCGACGGGGCTGCTGGATCCGCTGCTGCCGGCGCTCGTGGCGGCGGTCGGCTGGTGGAGCCGCGACGGGGCGCCGGTGCTGGTCGCGCACGACCGGCAGACGACGCTGTCGCCCGAGCGGGTGGCGCAGCTGCGGCGGGACCTGCCCGCGCTGGCCGGGTTGGGGCTGGTGGCGTCGTCGGGTGATGCCCGGGTGCAGCTGGCCGACGTGCTCGCCGGGGTGATCCGCAAGATCGCCACGGATGAGCTCGACGGTGCCGGGGACGCGGAGCTGAGCGCACTGGTGCGCCCGTACCTGCACCCGGACGCGGTGTGGAGTGATCCGCGCAGCTGGGCGGTCCTGACCGGACCCTGACCGGGTCAGCCTGCGGCGGCCTGCGCGATGAGGTCGGCGACCGGGACGGGCTGCGAGGCGAGCGAGGCGTGGCCGGCGTCGAGTTCGATCGTGGCGCGGGGGTCCATGCGGGCGGCCATCCGGCGCTCGTTGTCGGGGTGGATCATCCGGTCCTGGGCCGACACCTGGTACCAGACGGGCTTGGTCCGCCACGCGGGCGCGGTGATGGTGTCGCCGAACGTCGAGGCCAGCGGCGCCTTCTGGGTGACGGCCATGACCAGGGCCTCGTCGTCGGGCAGGTCCTGGCAGAAGCTGTCGCGGAACCGGTCCTGCGCGATCCACAGGTAGCCGTCGGAGTCGGGCGGCCCGATCGCGCCGAACGCCTGCGGCGGCAGCTCCTGGCTGATGCCGCCGGGGCTCTCCCCCGCGTCCGGCGCGAACGCGGCGACGTACACCAGCGCGGTGACATTGGGCAGGCCGCCTGCCTCGGTGATGACGGCGCCGCCGTAGGAGTGGCCGACGAGCACGACGGGTCCGGGGATCTGCTCGACCATCTTGCAGGTGCGGTCGGCGTCGGCGGCCAGCGACGTCAGCGGGTTCTCGACGGCGTGCAGCGATGTGAAGCCGCGCCGGTGCAGCTCGACGATGACTTTGGCCCAGTGGGCGGCGCCGCCCCAGAATCCGTGCACCAGCACGATCGTCGGTGTGGCCATCGCGGGTCCTCCCTGGTCGCCGGGGTGCTTTCTCAGGCTAGGGCCGGGGCAGGCCAGGTCGCGGCCGGATCGCGATACTGGACCGGTGACCGACTGGGCGGACTGGCACCGCGACTACACCGACCCCGGCTCGCCGCTGTCGCAGCGGCTGGCGCTGGTCCGCGCGCACATCGGGGCGTGGCTGGACCGGCGGCCGCAGCCGCTGCTGCGGGTCGTCAGCGCCTGCGCCGGGCAGGGCGACGACCTGCTGGGGGTGCTGGCGCAGCGGCCGGACGCGGCCCGGGTCAGGGCCCGGCTGATCGAGTACGACCCGCGCAACGCGGCCGCCGCGACATCCCGGGCGGCGGCGCTGCCCGGGGTGGAGGTGGTGTGCGCCGACGCGGGAGGGCTCGCGTCGTACGCCGGGACGGTGCCCGCCGACCTGGTGCTGCTGTGCGGCGTGTTCGGCAACGTCGACGACGCCGACGTGGCGGCCACGGTCGCGGCGCTGCCGTCGTTGTGCGCGCCGGGCGCGACGGTGATCTGGACCCGCTCCCGGCGGGCGCCGGACCTGACCCCGGCGATCCGGGGCTGGTTCGCCGACGCCGGGTTCGCTCAGCGGGCGTTCGACGCCCCGGACGAGGTCCTGTTCACCGTCGGGGTGCACGAGTTCGGCGGCGCACCGGCTCCCCTGCCCGGTGGCGGGACGATGTTCCGGTTCCGGTGAACGCGGGGTTCCGTGCCGGGCCGGGTTGGCCCACCATGGTCGGATGGACGTACGGCGGGTGGGGCTGGCAGGGCTGACAGGGCTGACCGCGGCGGTGGTGTGGGCGGTCGGGTCGGCGATCCACATGCCGCTGATGCAGCCGAGCGGGGTGTGGATCGCCGACGACGGCGTCGCATACCCGAACGTGGCCTCGAACAACACGTACTGGCCGCGCGAGACCCGGGAACTGGCGATCCTGCTCGCATTCGCGGGCCTGGTGGTGGCCTGCGGCTGGTCCCGCCGGGCCCTCTCGGTCGGCGCGGCCGCGACCGTGGTGTGGCTGGCCGCCGACCTGGCCGTGGACCGGTACGACGTGTCGGGCCCGGCCGCGGCGGTGCTGCTGGGGGTGTGCGGTGCCGCGTACTTCGCGGCGGTCGTCGTCCTGGTCGCGCGACTGGCACCGGCAGGGCCCGGGGGTGCGGCGGCACGGCATGTGGCGGCGGGGACGGCGGCGCTGCTGGCGGTGGGATCGCTGCTGGTGGTGACGCCGTGGGACGTCGTCGAGACGGCCGTGCAAGCCCGGCTGGAGACGGAACTGACCGTCGTGAAGGTGGTGCTGGCGGTGCTGTTCGCGGCATGCGCGGCCATGGTGGCGGGCGTTCCGGCCGCCAACCGGAGCGTCACGGTCGCGGCCGTCGCGGTGGCGGCCGTCTGCGCGACGGTGCTGGCGGTGCTGGCGCCGGTGGGGTTGCCGTTCGTACTCGCGCTGTGGGCCGCGACGGTCTCAGCACTGGTCGCGGTCGCGGCGCCGCGCGTGCGGGGCACGGCAGGCTTGGCCGGCCTGCTCGCGCTGGCCGTGCCAGGCGCGGTCGGCGGGTTCGCAGTCCTGATCATCGGGGGTATGGCCGTCGGCGGCCTGCTGACGTCGCTGGCGGGCAACCCGCCGGTCAACGGCGCAGACTCCGATATCGCGCTCGCGCTGGCGGTGTTCACGGTCGGGGTCTCGCTGTCGTGGGCGACGTGGGCGGTGACCGCGGTGCGGCCTGCGACGACCCGGTCGGCCGAGCCTGCGGTGCCGGCGTGACGGTGACACCGGATCCGGAGGACCCGCAACGGTCCAGGCGAGGGAAATAGACCAGCCGGGCTCAACGCGGCTGACCGGCGTTTCGCGCAACCTTCTGCGGATCGGGCCCGTGTCCCTAAGCGACGGATCTGACCACACGGACGGTGGCTGTGGAGTTTGTGGAGTTCTACCAGGCGACGGCGCATCGGACGCTTCGCTACGCGTACGGGTTGACCGGCGATCTCCCGCAGGCGCAGGACGTCGTGCAGGAGGCCTACGCCCGCGCATGGCAGCGCTGGCGGCGGCTGAGCGGCTACGACGACGCGGAGGCATGGGTGCGGCTGGTGGTCTCGCGACTGGTCTTCGACTGGTGGCGCCATCTGCTGGTACGCAAGAACGTCGTGCTCGGGGTGCCCGCCACCGTGCCGGCACCGTCGGAGGAGACGGTGCTGCTGGTGGCGGCCATGAAGCAGCTGCCCGAGCGGCACCGGCGGGCGCTGGCCCTGCACTACCTGATGGACATGTCCATCGGACAGATCGCCGCGGAGACCGGAGCCAGCGAAGGAACGGTCAAGTCGTGGCTGTCGCGCGGACGCGACGAGCTGGCGGCGGCGCTGCGCGACGAGGTGGACCAAGTCAAGATCCCGCCGGTCGGCAGCGTCGCGGAGCTGGGACTGCGCAAGCGGCGTCGGCGGGTGGTGGCGTCGGTGACGGCCGGCGGCCTGGCCGTGCTCGCGGCGATCGTGCTGGTCACGGGCCTGCTGGGGCGTAGCCGCGCGCTGCCGCCGCCCGCGGTGACGCCGACCGGCAGCCCGATGGAGTTCTCACCGATGCAGCGGGTGGCCGGTGTGTCGATCGCCAAGGAGCCTTTCACACTCGGCATCCAGGACGGCCGGGGGTTCGCCGTCGTACAGCTGGCCGACAGCGTGCAGGTGACCGGCGTCGATCTCGCCACCGGCGTGACGCTGTGGCCGACGGTCACGATTCCGGGCCGGATACAGGACGGCGGCGGGGCGAGGCTGGTTCCCGGGGCCGTCGTGGTCGCGCAACACAGCCTGTTCGCGGCGATCGACCACACCGTCGGCCACGTCTACGTCGTGGACACGGCGACAGGAAAGGTGCGCTGGCAGCGTGCCCTGGAGGTCGACCTCTCCGAGACCGTCTTCTTCCCCGGAGTCGCGGTGTACCTCGACGGGGTTTCCCACGTCGCCGTCGGTATCGACCTAGCCACAGGCGCGCAGTGGTCGATCGCCGGCCCCGTCGAAGAGGTCTTCGGCATGAGCAGCGTGGCCGATCTCGCACGGCTGGAGCAGAACGGAACCCCACCACGCACGGTCTTCAGCGGTGACGTCCTGTTCGCCGCCGACCGAAGCGGCACCATCACGGAGTATTCGGTGACCACCGGCCGTCCCACCGGCCGGACCTGGCCCAACCTGCCGCAGGCCGAGTGGTATGACGCGTACGACGGCGACATCTACCTCATCGGACAGCACGCGCTGACTCGCCTGCACCTGGCCGACGGGCAGCAGATCCAGGAGTTCGCCGGACACACGATCAGTGACTTCACGCCGTGCGGCGTCCGAGGGATCTGCGTGGTCGACGCAGAGGACGCCAGGTCGACGCAGACGACGGTGGTCGCCATCGTCGCGGGCAAGGAGGCCTGGCGTGTCGCCATGCCGGGTGTCACCACGCTGGGCCCGATCGGCACCAGCGTGAGAGTGAACCGATCCGTTGAATACGACGCCAATGTCGTACTTGACGATCATGGACGACCGACCCTCACCGTGTCTGGCCGTACCTCCCTGTCGCGGCTTGACGCCGGCAACCTGCTGGGCGTCAACATCGAATTCGGCGACAAGCAGGTGCGCCTGCGACTGTCGGGCATCCCGGTCGCCACCATGCACGAGACCGACCTCGGCCAGCTCACCTTGCCGAGCAGCCTGGACTATGCCGGAAGCGGCAAGTTCCTGCTCGTCGCGACGGACGGCGAACTGGTGGTCTACCGCATCGCGAAGTGACTTCAGCACGCACCAGGGGACAGAGGCGATCGCGGCGGGCGGGCAGGGCGGCAGTCCTGCCCGCCGAACCCGCGCCACCGGCGAGGCCGTGTCGATCACGAACAGGTACCCGGGACAGGATTCGAACCTGCACTGAACGCGATCTGAGCGCGTCGCCGCTGCCAGCTGGGCTACCCGGGCGGGGGGTGGTCACGCCCTCATCCCCATGGGGCGTGACCGGACCTGCCACCGGCGCCGGTGACTGGTCGAGCACGGGTGACAGGATTCGAACCTGTAGCCGCCGGATTTGGAGGCCGGTGCTCTTGCCGTTGAGCTACACCCGCTGGAAGTGGTTCGGATAGACGAAACCGCCCTGACCCCGGTATGGACCGGGCGGGCGGCGAGCCTGCCGTGACGTCGGCACCTCAGTGGCGCCGGGCCGTCTTCGGTCCTTGCAGTCGGCGGTTGCGGTTGGCGTCACCGCTGCGTCCGGCACCGGGCAGGGCCGTCTCGCCGCGCGGCGTCTGCCATCGCGGTGCGAGCGGAACCTGGCGTGACATGTCTGTCTCCCGTGGCCGGTGGTGCTGGTTACGGGGTTTACCGTACGGGCGCGGCCGCCGGGCGGGCAAAGGATTTAACGGGTAGTCGTCGCTCATCCGCCGGCAGATCCCCAGGTGGCCTCGACCTCGACCTGGGCATCGTCGGCGAACGGTCAACGGCGCACCCGATAGCGCAGGTGAAGCACCCGGTTGCCCTGAACGACCACGTCAGGGCCTTCCAGCAGGTGCTGCGCGTCGACGGAGCCGAAGTAACGCTTACCGGACCCGAGCACGACGGGTGCGACGTCCATGCGTACCTCGTCGACCCAACCTGCCGCGAGCGCCTGGCCGCCGACGTCGCCGGCAGCGAACTCGACAGTGCGGTCACCCGCGAGCTCCTGCGCCTTGGCCACGGCCGCCTCGATACCGTCGACGAAGTGAAACGGCGCCTGGAGGTTCCAGCCCTCGGGCGCACCACGGTGACTCACCACGACCACATGGTCGATCCCACTCGGAGGCGTCCCATCCCAGCCGTCGGTGATGTCGAAGGCGTGACGGCCGACAACGGTCACCCCGACCTCGTCCCAGTACGGCCGGACGTGGTCGAACGAAGCCTGCGACACCTTCAGCACGCCACTGTCGTCCAGCGGCACGTCACCGCTGACCAGCCACTCGAAGATCGGACCCGGATCGTCGTTCTCAGCCGCGATGAAACCATCCACCGAAACCGACGCGTTCATGACCACTTTCCCCATGGATTCTCCCCTCTCCGGAGTCCCCAGTCTGGTGCGGCGCGAGCTGTCGCTCTTGTACGAAATCAATCGGCTGGGAGCGGCCAGCCGTCCAGGGCGTGGTCGGGATGATCGCGCAGGAATCGCCGCCGTGCTTCGGCGTACCGGGTCGGCGTGAGCCCGGTGAACTCCCGGAACTCGCGCACGAAGTGGGCCTGGTCGAAGTAGCCCGCGCCGGCGGCGACGTCTCCCCAGTCGATCGGTGCGGCGACGTCGAGCGCCAACACGGTGGAACTGAAGCGGTAGCTGCGAGCCAGCCGTTTCGGCGTGACACCGACTACGGCCTTGAACCGCTTCGCCAGATACGTGCTGCTGGCGCGGGCCGCCACACCGATGTCGCTGATCGGCACCGTCCCGCCTGTCGCCGCGACGGCGCTGCTCATCTGGCGGACCAGGTCAAGACCGTCGATCACCCGCAGCCGTCGCACCAGTTCCTCCTCCAGCAACATCAGCATGTCGTGCGGTGTGCCCGCCAAGGTCAGTCGGTGTCGCAAGGCAGCGACAGCGGGCCGGCCCCAGATCTGGCCCACCGTCGCAGGTCGGTCGCACAACTCGGCCGCGGGCATCGGAAGGAACGGTGCCAGGCCCCACGGCCTGAAGTGGACGCCCACGGACCGGGTCGGGGTCGGGTAGCTGAACTCCCACGCACGCGTGGGCGTGGTCACCGCGCAGCCGTCGGCGTACTCGACGGCGTCTACGTCGTCGCCTGCGCGGATGAGAAACGGCGCCCCGAGGTTGACGATGAGCAATGGCGCGGGCGCCGCCGGCAGCAGAAACCGGGAGTACGGCGGGGCGCCCGCCAGGTAGTAGAGGTCGCCGATCAGCCCGTCCAGCGGCGGACCGGGCACCCTGGACACATACTCCACGCTCCCATTATCGCCGACGGCCCGGCATCACACGCCGCCGTCAGCACCGACCCGGCGCCGATCCTTGACGGGTACCCCGGCGCATTTCGGTCCCCGACCACTCCCCACGTGGTGAAGAGCCGTTTGACGCCGGTCACACCGACCAGCGGGCCCGCAGCACTCCGTCGGGGTCGGTCATGATCGCGGCGAGCAGCGGCACGCGGTCGTCGGCGTAGCCGGACAGGACGGCCGCGGCGGTCGCGGCGGCGAGCGTGGCGCGGGTCTGGTCGTGGTCGTCTTCGGTGCACAGGCGTCCGCTGACGGTGCCGTCGGCGTCCTGCCAGACGACCTCGTGCAGGCCGTCGGGCAGGTCGGCGGCGACGGCGGCGGTGTCGTCGCGCAGGTCGGGCCATACCGTCAGCCGGGCGCGGGGGGCCAGGCGGGGGCGCAGGCCGGGCAGGCCGGCGGCGGTGACGCGGTGCCAGCGGGCGGTGTTGCCCGCGTAGCCCTCTTCGAGCAGGACCCGGTCGTGCCGGACGGCCAGGTCGGCCAGGTCGGCCCAGAACGTGTCGTCGGCGGGGCGGCGCGTTCCGTCCTCGTCGGCGGGGTCGTGGCGGTAGGGCGAGTGCGGGATCGGTTCGGGGTGCAGACCGAGGCGGCGGGTGTCGGCGACGGCCTGCTCGCAGGGACGGTGGCTGGCGATGTACATGTACTGGTCCCAGCCGATGTGGACGGTCAGCAGGTCGCCGTGTTCCAGGCGGCACCAGATCCGGCCCCAGAAGCCGCCGCTGTCGCGGAGCATGTGCTGGACGAGCTGCTGGGCTGCGGGGATGGCGACCTCGGCCCCGTCGTGGACGCCGTCGGGGAACAGGTCCGCGAGGGCGGGGTCGCGGTCGGGGGTGTTCGGTGCGAGGGCGGGTTCGCGTACGGCGAGGCGGTCGACGCCGCTGTCCCGGGCGAACGCGGCGACGGCGGCCAGGTAGGCGGCCTCGACCGGGCCGTGGTCGCTGGTGATGTCGAGCGGGCCCTGGTAGTGGCCGTGTTCGTCGCGGTCGGCGGGGTCGTACTTGGTGACGCGGTAGGCGTGGGGCGGGCCGCCGGTCATGCGGCGGGCGCGGGCGCGGTGGGCAGCAGCTCGTGGCGGCGCAGCCAGGGCAGGATGTGGGCGGCGAGTTCCGTCGGATGCTCCAGTTGCGGGACGTGCCCCGAGTCGAGTTCGACGTAGGTCCAGTGCGGCAGCCGGGCCGCGGTGGCGCGGGCCGACGCGACCGGGACGAGGCGGTCGTGTACGCCGTGGGCGAGCAGGACCGGCATGGTCAGGGCGTGCATGGCGCGCCAGTATCCGGCGGGTGCGGCCAGCTGCCGCAGCAGGGAGCGGCTGGCGGCCAGGTGCGCGGCGACGCGGGGCCGGGGTGGGGGCAGTTCGGCGTCGAGGGCGAGGGTGTCGGCGACGAACTGGTCGGGGATGCGGGACGAGTCGGCGCAGATGACGGCGAGGTCTTCGAGGACGCGGCGCCGGGGCGGGATCGTGGTCAGGCGGCGGCGCATGGTCCAGCCGGCGACGCCGGGGATGAGGTTGGTGAGGAACCTGAGGCGTACGGCGGGGTCGATGCGGGCGCCCTTGGCGATGGGGACGCTGGGGTCGACCAGGACGACGGCCGGGACCAGGTCCGGGCTGCCGGCGGCGGTGAGGGTGGAGATCATTCCGCCCATCGAGTTGCCGATGAGCACGGCGGGGCCGCCGATGACGTCGGCGAGGTAGCGGCGCAGCACGGCGGCGTTGGCGGTGACGGTGGTGGGCCGCCCGGCGGCCGGGGTGCGGCCGAAGCCGGGCAGGTCGAGGGCGTGGACGCGGGCGTGGGGGGTGAGTTCGGCGGCCAGGCGGGTCCAGTTGAGGTGGGAACCGCCGAGGCCGTGCACGAGCACGACCGGGGGTGCGCCGTCGGGGCCGCCGAAGTCGACGTGGTGGACGGGGCCGCCGAGGTCGGCGTACACGCTGCGCATGGCTGGCAGCGTACGCCGCCTACAGTTCGTTGACGATCACGTCGAGTTGCGGGGCCCTGCCGGTGGGGGTGGCGGGCTGCTCGACGGTGTACTTGAGGTCGCGCAGCGCGTCGGCGAGCTGCGCCGGGGTGCGCGGGGCGGCGCCGTCGAGCAGCAGGTCGCGTACGAGGCGGCCCTTGGTGGCCTTGTTGAAGTGGCTGACGACGGCGCGGCTGCCGTCGGGGCGTTCGTGCAGGACCCGGACGGTGGCGGTGCGGGCGGCGGCGTCGGCGCGCGGTGTCCAGGCGGGGGTGTAGGCCGAGGAGCGCAGGTCGAGGATGAGCCCGGTGGGGGCGGTCTCGGCCATGGCCTGGGCCATCGGGGTCTTCCAGTGGGCGGCGAGGGTGCCGAGGCCGGGCAGTTTGACGCCCATGGCGCACCGGTAGGGCGGGATGCGGTCGTCGAGCCGTACGGCGCCCCAGAGGCCGGAGAAGATGAGGATGGTGCGGGTGGCGCGGCGGCGGGCGGGGGCGGGCAGCCCGGCGAGGTCGAGGGCGTCGTAGAGGACGCCGGTGTACAGGGCGGCGGCGGGCATCGCCGCGGCGGTGGGCAGGGCGGCGTTGCGGGCGATCTCGGGCTGGAGGCCGGGGGTGAGGCCGAGGGTCTGCGCGGCGGTGTCGGCGTCGCCGCGGCACAGGGTGACCAGGGCGTCGAGCGCGGCGGCGCGGGCGGGGTGCAGCGGGGGCAGGGACAGGGTGGCCGGGTCGACCGGTTTGCCCTTGCCGGACGCGGCCTTGCCCTCCGACGGCGGCAGCAGGATCAGCACGCCGCCCACCATAGTCGCCGTGGTGCACGATCAACGACTGCGCCCGCCGCCTGCCTGCGGCGATGTAGACGGAAAGCACGGGACGGCACGGGATGCCGACGCGAAGTACGCTCGCCTCATGACCACGCGGATCGCGTTGACGGCCCTGGTGGGCCGGACCGGAGCAGTGCTGCTGCGCATGCGCGACGAGCAGTCGGCGGTGCGCGCCAACCGGTGGAGCCTGCCCGGCGGCGCCGTCCGGCCGACCGAGACCCCGGCCGTGGCCGCCAGGCGGCACATCGCCGAGCAGACCGGCCTGCCCGTCGACGCCGACCCGGTCGAGTTCTGGCACGGCTACCTGCCCGGCACCCACGTCGACGTGTACTTCTTCGCCGCCCCGACGTCCGCGTTCAGCCCCGACATCGTGCCGCGGCCCGGCGTCGTCGCCGAGTTCGTGCCCGGCGAGGAGGCCCTCAGCGGCCGGGCGTTCACGCCCGCGTCCGGGTTCGTGCTCGCCCGGTTCCTGGACTCCAACGAATACCTGCGGCTGGCGGGCCGGTTCTATCCCGTCGACCCGACCTGAGGCCGACCCTGCGCACCCCGGGCCTGCTCGACGCCGTGGCAGCGCGGCGCGGCCAGATCCGGTCGGCCAGGACGGAGGGCGGGATCACCCGCATCACCGTACGGTGTCGTGATCGGATCCGTCGGGTGAATGAGTGATCGCGCAGAGTCGATGGGCACGCTACCGTTGCGGCCATGTCCCCAGACGCCCTCATGGTCGGCATCATCGGCGTGCTGCTCGGTGTGCTGCTCGGCCGCCGCTGGCTGAAGATGACCCAGGCCCGCGCCGGGTACAAGGGAGCGGTGGCCGGAGTGCCGAAGGCGAAGGCGGCGCTGAAGGGCGCGCGCACCGCGTGGCTGCTGGCCACCCGGGCGGCGCTGCTGGCCGCGGTCCTGATGTTCGTGTACTTCCTGGCCACCACCACGGCGGTGTTCCAGTCCAACCGCTGAGTTCTAGGCTGGGCGGGTGAGCGAGGGCTATTCGGGCACGCCGCTGGCCCGCAAGCTGGGGATCAAAGCCGGGCACCGGGTCGCGCTGCTGCACGCCCCGGCCGGTTTCACGGTGCCGGACCTGCCCGACGGTGCCGCCGTCGCCGACGGCCTGCACGGCACCACACCACTCGACGTGATCGTGCTGTTCGCGGCGATGCGTACGGTGCTGGACCGGAACCTGGCGGCGGTGCGGCCCCGGATGGCCCCGGCGGCCGGGTTCTGGGTCGCGTGGCCGAAGCGGGCGTCGAAGGTCCCGACCGACCTGACCGAGGACGTGGTGCGGCAGGTGGCGCTGCCGACCGGGCTGGTCGACAACAAGGTGTGCGCCATCGACGCGACCTGGTCCGGACTGCGCCTGGTGATCCGCCGCGAGCTGCGTTAACCGGCCAGGGTCGCCGCGATGGCGTCGGCGTACTGCCGGGCCTGGTCGTCGTCGGTGTACTTGGTACGGGGCCAGAAGAAGCCGCGCAGCCCGTCGCCCTTGCGCCGCGGCACCACGTGGGTGTGCAGGTGCGGGACGCTCTGGCTGATCCGGTTGTTCAGCGCCACGAACGTGCCCTGCGCCTGGAGCCCGGTCTCGACCGCCCCGGCGACGCGCTGCACCAGCTGGAAGTACGGCCCGACCGTCGCCGCGGGCAGGTCGTGCAGCGTCGGCACGTGCGGGCGTGGCACCACCAGCACATGCCCGGGGAACACGGGGCGGGTGTCGAGGAACGCCACCGCCGCGTCGTCGGCGTGCACGACGAAAGCCGGCCGGTCCCCGGCCGCGATCTCACAGAACAGGCAGCCCTGCATGGCAACGGGAAGCTTATCGGCAGCGTGGCTAGTATCGGGGGCATGTCTGCCGCACCGATCGGAAAATTCGACGCCGCCTGGCCCGCCGCCACCCGCCCCGACCTGGTCGCCGCACCCGTGGCCGCCGCGCTGGCCGCCTGGACCGGGGTCGAGCCCGTCGAGTCGGTGCTGGCCGTCGACACCGACCCGGACCTGGCCGACACCGGCAACTTCGGCCAGGCGTACGCGGTCGAGCCGCACCAGTCCGCCAACTGCGTGGTCGTGGCCGCCAAGCGCGGCGAGACCGTCACCTACGCGGCGTGCATGGTGCTGGCCAGCACCCGTGCCGACGTCAACGGCCTGGTCCGCAAGCACCTCGGTGCCCGCAAGGCGTCGTTCGCGCCGATGGACGACGCCGTGACCCTGACCGGGATGCAGTACGGCGGCATCACCCCGATCGGCCTGCCCGACACGTGGCCGATCCTGGTCGACGCCGCCGTCGCCGACGCGCCCTGGGTCGTGATCGGGTCGGGTAACCGGCGCGGCAAGCTGATCGTGCCCGGCAAGGTCCTGGCCGGGCTGCCCGGCGCCGCCGTGCTGGAGGCGCTGGGCGTCTGAGCCGCGGCCAGGCGGCGCCGCGAGGTCAGGGCAGCGCCGCGAGCAGCCCCAGGAACTCCAGCCGCTGCTCGGCCGAG
Source organism: Catellatospora sp. TT07R-123 (assembly GCF_018327705.1). Classification (NCBI taxonomy): domain Bacteria; kingdom Bacillati; phylum Actinomycetota; class Actinomycetes; order Micromonosporales; family Micromonosporaceae; genus Catellatospora; species Catellatospora sp. TT07R-123. Next base: position 45,754 of record NZ_BNEM01000002.1, read on the forward strand.
AGCGCCTGGTAGACGGGCGCGTCCCGGCGGTCGGTGTCGTCCTCGATCGCACGCCGGGCGGGGCTGTCCGGGTCCAGGGCACGCAGCTGCTCCAGGGTCAGCCCGGCCGCGGCCCACGCGGCCCGGTGCGCGTCGGCGCGGTGGTGGCGCAGCGCGCCCAGCCGGGAGCAGACCCGCAGCGCGTCGGAGGCGCCTTCGGGCTCGTACACCGGGGTCAGGGTCGTGAACGCGGGGCCGCCGGTGGCCCGGCCCGCCTCCAGCAGGACGGCCAGCAGCTCGGCCAGGCGCGGCAGCGCCGCCAGGCCCGGCATGGTCGGCAGGGTGGTCTGCGCCCAGTGCTCCTGCGCGGCGTCGGCGAGCACCTGCTGGAACTCCAGGACCAGCTCGCGGCCGGTGTCGGTCAGGTGCCAGGCGCCGTCGGGGCTGCGCCACGCGACGCCCTGCTCCACTTCGGTGCTCATGTCGGCGCCGGAGTAGGTGGTCGCGGCGGCGAACCCGGCGGCGTCCATGGGCCGGGCCAGCAGCCCGAAGTAGAAGCTGATCCCGAAGCCGGGGCTGCGGCCGGTGCGTTCGGCCAGGGCCCGCGCGTGCGGCATGGACGCGCGGCGCATGGACGAGTAGACGCGGTCGATGGCGGGACGGACGGTGGCGGCGTACTGCGTCGCCTGATCCTGCATTGCGGGCTCCCCGTGGACGGTGTGGCGTCGGCCGCGCACACGGTAGCGCCACCGCCGCGCTTCGGCCACCCGAGCCGGGACGGCGCGAACCGTCCGATGCGGATAATCTTGCCGCCCATGGGGATCTTGCGCGACGACCGCGACTTCCGGCTGCTGTGGTTCGGGTCTGCGGTGTCGCAGCTTGGCACATACCTGGTGGTGATCGCGGTGCCCGCACACCTCTACGCGGTGACCGGGTCGGCGTTGGCGCCCGGGTTCGCGCTGGCCGTGGAGGGGCTGCCCGCCGTCGTGCTGGGCCCGTGGGCGGGGCTGCTGGCCGACCGGTACAGCCGCCGGACGCTGCTGGTGGTCGGCAACGCGGTGGCCGCGGCCGGGGTGGTGCTGATGTCGGCCGGGACGGCATGGGTGTACGCGGGGCTGCTGGTGGAGAGCCTCGCCGCGGTGCTGATGGCCCCGGCGGCGCGGGCGCTGGTCCCGGCGGTGGCCGGCGAGCGGCTGGTCGAGGCGAACTCCGTCAACGCGTTCACGCTCGGGGTGGTGCGGCTGGCCGGGCCGCCGCTGGGCACGCTGCTGTACAGCCAGACCGGCCTCGGCACGGTCGTGGCCGTCGACGCCGCCACGTACCTGTTCGGGGCGCTGGCGGTGCTGGCGATGACGCGGCGGCCCGCCGCCGCCCCGCCCGAGGGCGAACCGGTCGGGTCGGCGCTGGCGGCGGGGCTGCGCTACGTCGCGGCCAGCCCCGTGCTGCGCGGCCTGCTGGCGACCAGCTGGGCGTTCTGGATGCTGAACGCGGCGCTGAGCGCGCTGCTGGTGCCGTACCTGGCGCAGCTGCTGCACCGGCCCGGCCAGGACCTCGGCTGGCTGATCAGCGGTCTCGGCGCGGGCTACCTGGCCGGGGCGGCGCTCAGCCGCCGGGTCGCCGACCGGCCCGCCCGAACCGTGCTGGTCACCGCGTACGCGGCCGTGGCCGCCGCGTTCCTGGTGCTCTTCAACGCCCCGAACCTGGTCGTGGCGGTGCTCGCCGCGGCCGCCGCCGGGGTTCCCGGTGCGGTCGCGGGTGTGACCGTCCACACCGCGCTGCCCCGGCTCACCCCCGACCGGCTGCTGGGCCGCGTCAGTGCCGCGTTCTACGCCAGCGACGCCGTGGCCCTGGTCACCGGCGCGCTGCTGGCCACCGCGGTGGCCGGGGCAGGGCTGGCACTGGTGCTGAACCTGCTCAGCGCCGCCGTCGCGCTCGTCGCCGCGGCCGGGCTGCGGCTGCTGCCCGCGCAGCAGGCCCCGGCCGCGTAGCGCAGGACACAGCCGAACTGTCGGCTGCCTCGCAGCGCCGCAGGCGGCGATCGGGTAACCATTGACGTATGTCTTCCCCAGCCGAGCAGCTGCTCACCGAACCGCTCGTGGTCGCTCGCGCGGCGACCTTCGCTGTCGTGCTGCTCGTGCTGTACGTCGGGCACCAGGTCGGCGACCACATCGCCCAGACCGACCACCAGGCCGAGGGCAAGGCCCTGGCCGGGCGGGACGGCTGGCGGGCCATGGCCGGGCACCTGCTCGGCTACCACCTGACCCTGCTGGTGCTGCTGCTGGGCACCACGACCCTGCTCGGCCTGCCGCTGTCGTGGACCGGACTCGCCGCCGGGCTCGGGTTCTCGCTGGCCACCCATGGACTGCTGGACCGCCGCTGGCCGGTACGGGCGATCCTGCGCGCGACCGGCTCGCCCCGCTTCGCCGAGCTGACCACCCCCGTCAGCGGCATGTACGCCGCCGACCAGGCCCTGCACCTGGCCGCGCTGCTGATCTCGGCGCTGCTGATCGTGGGCCTGTAACCTGCGCGCATGCCCGACACAGTGGTGCCCGACTGGGACGCGGCCCTGGCCTGGATCGACACCGCGCTGGCGGCCGCCGGGCGGCCCCGGACCGGTCCGGTCGAGCAGACCCGGGTGCGGCCCTGGTCACTGCTGGCCCGGGTGCCGGTCGACGGCACCGCGCTCTGGTTCAAGGCCAACGGCCACTGCTCCACGTACGAGGCACCGCTGCTGGCCGCCCTTGCCCGGTGGGCGCCGGGCCGGGTGCTCGAACCGGTCGCGGTCGAGCCGCTGCGCGGCTGGGCCCTGCTGCCCGACGGGGGCACCACCCTGCGCCGCGCCGCCCCCGACGACCCCGAGCACTGGGTCCTGATGCTGGCCCGCCACGCCGAACTGCAACGCGACCTGGTCGGCCACACCGGCCGGATGCTGGCCCTGGGCGTGCCCGACATGCGTCCCGCGCGGCTGCCCGGACACCTGGCCGCGCTGCTGGCCGACCCGCTCGTGCACGCGACGGTGTCACCGGAGCAGTCGGCCGCGCTGCACGCGCACCAGCCCGAGTTCGCGCGGGTCTGCGCCCGGCTGGCCGAGAGCCCCGTGCCCGCGTCGGTGCAGCACGACGACCTGTACGACGGCAACGTGCTGGTCGGTGACGGCTACCGGTTCTTCGACTGGGGCGACGCGTCGGTCGCGCACCCGTTCGGGGTGCTGCTGGTCGCGCTGCGCGTGGCCGCCGACCGGTACGGCCTGCCCGCCGGCGACCCGGTGCTGCGGCGCCTGCGCGACGCCTACCTCGAACCCTGGACCGACCTGGCCGACCCGGCCGCGCTGCGCCGCGACGTGACGTTCGCCCTGGCCGCGGCCAAGGTCAGCCGGGCGGTCTCATGGCGGCGCTCCCTCGACGGCACCGACGCCGCCGCCATGGCCGAATACGGCGGCGAGGTCGCCGACTGGCTGAGCCTGCTGCTGGACCCCGACCTGGTGTGACCTGCTGGGGGCGTCGCCGCTTCCCGGACGGCGGTACATTCCCGCCGTGACGAACCGACTGTGGACCGGGTTGCCCCACCCGGTACGCGAGCAGGTGGACGGCCTGCTGAGCACGGGCGCGACGATGGAGGCGATGGCGCTCGTCCGCCGCGACGGCGGCCCGGCCGCCCTGAGACTGCACGACGTACGGGAAATGATCGATGCGCGCCGTGCCGAGCTCGGCATCCCGATCGACGACGGGACCATTCGGACGGACCTGGCTGAGGCCACTGCGGCGCTCGACGCGATCACCGTGCCGGTGGCCGCCGTCGAGGCGTTGTGGGACGGCGACAGCATCGGCTGGATCGTCGTGCTGTTTGCGATCGTGCGCCGCCCCGGCCGCGAGCACCCGGCCTTCGACGAGATGTGCCTGGGCGCCTTCCGGTACGGCGGCGACCTGCGGGTACTCAACGGGCAGGTGCCGCCGTGGCCGGAAGCCGCCGACGCCCGGCGTATCGGCACGGAGCTCGCCGACAGGCTCGGGGTGCCGTTCTACTTCCACAGCCCGGACACACCGGATACCTTCCTGCCTCGCTGGTGGAATCAGGGCTGAGGCTCAGCGCGGTGCTGCGGCGAAGGCAGCCGCCTGGTGGCGGCTGGTGAGCGTGACGACCCGCAGGCCGCTGTGCTCGGCCAGGGCGGCGTGTACGCGCGGGCGCATACGGCGGCGGTAGCCCGCGACGTAGCGCAGGAACTGCCAGGTGATGCGGTCGTGGACGCCGTCGGCGTGCTGCCCGCCCCGGTAGCGCAGACGGCGGTGGGCGATACCCCACAGGCAGGTCGCGGCGGGCAGGTCGAGGAAGATCGCGATGTCGGCGGTGGCGAGCCGGATCGGCAGCGTGGCGGCGTAGTTGCCTTCGATGATCCAGCGCGGTCCGGCTGCCAGGCGCCGCTGTTCGGCGGCGAACGCGTCGGCGGGCAGCGGCGTCCAGTCCGGGCCGTAGTAGACGGCGTCGAGGTGGGTCAGCGGCAGGTCCAGGCGCGTGGCCAGCAGTCGGGCCAGGGTCGTCTTGCCGCTGCCGCCGTTGCCGAGCACGACGATCCGCTCCACGCGCGTCACCCTAGCCCGGCAAGGCCGCTGCTGCACCTACCATGGGCGAGTAGTGCCTGGCCGGGTGCAGCCAACGAGCAATGGGGCGTCTGATCACCGACACCCACCCATATTTCTGTAGGCGATCGTCACGCAATCTCCAGCGTCAGGTTTACCGGTCGGAGGCGCCAGGTCGATCGGGCCACCACCCCTACCCCCTCAGATCGAGGCAAGGAGCGCCGGCCAGTGCAGGACCTTGATGTGATGGGCACCTTTTGGCTCCCCAACCAGGAGCGGATAGCCGTATTCGGCCGCCTCACCTTCAATACGAAGGACGGTGGAATCGTCCACCTGGCGGATACCCTGGCAGAAATCACCGACAACCACGAGAGGCACGAGAAAGGAGGCGGTACGCGGAGCCACGTGCTCGGCGTCCTGCACAAACGAAGTTACGACCAGCCCGTTACGCTGCTCGACTGCCTCTGGCTTTCACGAACGAAATACCACGCCCATATGATCCTTATCGGCGCCCATTTTGCGACCGATGAAGAAACCGTGTTCGAATCAGCCAGCATTCGGTTCAATGACGCCGGGGCCTGGCTCGGGCAAGATGCGATCTCTGTCGAGGTCGACACAGCCCTGGACGGCGTCGAGCGTCGAGAACTGACGGCTCGACTCGATCGGCCGCCGCGCATCTCTACGCGTTTCGCGCGAGGCGAGGTGGCGCTCGACTTCCGTTGGTCCCGCCAGGACATCGAGTTCAAGAGCATGGCGATCGAACAATGGCCGCAGTTTGAGCTAACCTACGACGATAGGACCTCCGTCAGCAAAATCATCGAAGATGCCGGCAATATTTATAATCTGATGTCGCTCTGCACCGATCGACCCGGTCTCTTCGACCGCATTCATCTCTACCGGACGGACCTTCCACAGAAGGCCCTCACCGGGGATGAATTCCCCGGCACGCAGCAGGAGATCGAGTTGCGGGCCCGACTCGGAGACCGGAGTCTGCCTGTCGACGCAAAGGTTCTTTCGGCAGATGATGTTCCCGTACCCTTCGATGATCTCGGCATAGCAGGCTTGGCAAGCTGGCTAGACAGGTCCCCTGGTATCATGCCAATCATTGGCGCACTACTGTCAATGAGGCACCGTGAGATCTACAGCGAGAATCGCTTCCTGAACCTTGCATCCGCCGCCGAAGGCCTACATCGTGCAACAGTTGGCGGAAGGTACCTACCAGATTCCGCCTTCAGGCGCCTGCGTCGGGAACTCCGAGGATATCTCCCGGATGAGCACCATAAGTGGTTCAACGACCTCTTCGCCCACGCCAACTCTCCGAGCCTGGCTGACCGGCTCACGGGTCTGGCACAGGAACTCGGGGACTCGGCCCACTCCCTAGTGGGTAACAACGTCGACGCTTGGGTTCACACCGTGAAGAAGGTCCGTAACGATCTTACGCATCTCGACGAAGACCGCCCACAGTATGACGGACGAGACCTGTTCTTCCTTGCCGAGAGCATCTTCGATGTAACTCGCCTGTGCCTGCTGCTCCGCATTGGACTGAAGCCCGAGAGCCTCCGCCGGATTGCCAGAGATATCCGGACACACGGCAACTTCGTCCAAGTGGAGTACACCATCCAGCGCATTTCACCACCTCAGCCAGAAGCGCAAGAGATCGAATAGCCACAGGCGCCTGACGCAGGCCTTGTGAAGCCATCCGTGTGGCACCTCACGGGCTCCACAGAAAAGTGGTCATCATCAATTATCTTGCAAACCGTACGTACGTATTGTTAAATCGGCGGCATGCTCCTCCCCCCGCCCGGCAACGCCCGCATCCTGACCGCCACCACCCTGGTCAACACCTTCGGCAACGGGGCCTACCTGTCGGTCAGCGTGCTGTTCCTGACCCGGTCGGTCGGCCTCACCCCCGGCGAGGTCGCCCTCGGACTGGCCGTCGCCGCCGGTGCCGCGATGCTGCTCAGCACCCCGATGGGCCTGCTCGCCGACCGCCTCGGCCCGCGCGAGGTGCAGCGCGGCGCGCTGCTGGTGCTCGCCGCCTGCTACTGCCTGCTGGCCACTGTCGGCGGCGTATGGACGTTCACCGCGCTGGCCTGCGTCATCGCCGCCGGGGAGGCGGCGGTCAAGAGTGCGGCGGGGGCCATGGTCGCCCGGTCGGTGCCGCCGGAGCAGCGGCTGCGCGCGCGGGCGTACCTGCGGTCGGCCAACAACGCGGGCATCGCCCTGGGGGCGGCGTTCGGCGGCCTGCCGCTGCTGCTGGACAGCCGCGCGGGCTACCTCGCGGTGCTGTTCGTCGACGCGGCGACCTGCGCGGCGGCCGCGCTGGTGCTGAGCCGGGCCACGCGGGTGCCGCCGCTGCCGACCCCGGCCGCCCAGCCGCGGCTGGTGGCGCTGCGCGACCGGCCGTTCGTGGCGTTCGCGCTCGTCGACGGGCTGATGCAGGCGCTGTACAACGCGATGGTCGGCTTGGCGCTGCCGCTGTGGCTGGCCACCCGGGGCGGCGCACCGCTGTGGCTGGTGTCGGCCGCGCTGCTGGTCAACACGATCGGCTGCGTGACGTTGCAGGTGTGGGCGGCGGGCGGCGTCGACGGGCTGGCCTACGCGGCCCGGATCGGGCGGCGCGGCGCGTGGACGGTCGCGGCGTCGTGCCTGCTGTTCGGCGTACCCGGGCGGCTGCCGACCGCGGTCGTCACCGGGCTGGTGCTCGCGGCAGCCGTCGTGCACGTGCTCGGCGAGCTGTGGCTGTCCACCGCGACCTGGGCAGTGGTGTACGGGCTGGCCCCGGAGTGGGCCCAGGGGCAGTACCAGGGTGCGTACCAGACTGGACGGCAGATCGGGAACATGGTCTCCCCGCCGCTGCTGACCGCGCTGGTCGTCGGCGCGGGCGCGGCCGGCTGGGCCGGGGTCGGCGCGATCTTCGTCGTCGGCGGCCTGGCGTACCCGGCCCTGGTCGGCTGGGGCCTGCGCACCCGTTCCGATCAGGACACGGCGGTTAGCCTCGTCCCGGCCCGGTGAGCGCCGAAAACGGGTTGCGGCCCCGGAAGATCACCACGACACTCCGGTGTCGTGACCGGACCCACGTGGAAGCTCTTCGACCGCATCGCCGCCGACTACGACCAGGTGGCCCCGTTCTTCGCCGAGTACGGCACGGCCATCGTCGCCGCGATCGACCCGCCGTCGGGCTGCCGGTTCCTCGACCTGGGCTGCGGGCGGGGCGCGCTGACCGCGGCCGCGCTGGCCCGGGGCTGCGCGGTGACGGCCGTGGACGCCGCACCCGCGATGGTCGCGCAGCTGGCCGCGGCATACCCGCAGGTCGAGGCGAGGGTCATGGACGCACAGGCCCTGGCGCTGCCGGACGCGAGCTTCGACCTCGTCGCGTCCTCGTTCGTCGTCCACCTGGTCGACGATCCGGCTGCCGCAGTCGGCGAGGCGTACCGGGTGCTGGCGCCGGGCGGGCGGCTGGCGATCACCGGCGGCAGCGCCCGCTCGCGCGGCGGCTCCCCGCACGACCCGACCGCGCTGGGCAGCCGCCTGGACGCCCTGTTCATCGAGTTCTCCGGGCATCTGGCGCCCGGCAGCGAGTTCGGGCGGCCGATCGACGCCGCCGAGCTGCTGGAGCAGGCGGGCTTCGTGGACCTGCGCGAGGACCAGGCCGGTGTCGCGATCCCGTTCGCCGACACCGCGACGCTGTGGCAGTGGGCGATGAGCCACGGCTACCGCGCGTTCGTCGAGGCCCTGCCCGACGAGCACCGCGAGCGGTTCCACCGCGGGGTGCTGGCACTGTCCGACGGGGACCTCGTCCTGCGGCGTACCACGCCCATCTGGTCCGGCCGCAGACCGGACTGACCGCGAAGGCCCGCACCCGTCACGGCGGGTGCGGGCCTTCTCCGGCGTACGGGGTCAGGACGCGGCGCGCAGGGCGTGCCGGAAGTCCTTGTTCAGCCGAGCGATGGCCTGGAGCGGGATGCCCTTCGGGCACACCGAGGTGCACTCGCCGGTGTTGGTGCAGCCGCCGAACCCGGCCTCGTCGTGGGCGTGCATCATGTCGATGACGCGCGCGTCGCGCTCGGGCTGGCCCTGCGGCAGCAGGCCCAGGTGGGTGATCTTCGCGGCGGTGAACAGCATGCCCGAGCCGTTGGGGCACGCCGCCACGCAGGCACCGCAGCCGATGCAGGTCGCGGCCTCGAACGCGGCGTCGGCGTCGGCCTTGGGCACCGGCGCGGCGTGGGCGTCGGGGGCCGAACCGGTGGGCGCGGAGATGTACCCGCCCGCCTGGATGATCTTGTCGAACGCGCGGCGGTCGACGACCAGGTCCTTCACGACCGGGAACGCCTTGGCCCGCCACGGCTCGATGTCGATCGTCTCGCCGTCCTTGAAGTGCCGCATGTGCAGCTGGCAGGTGGTGGTCGCCTTCTCCGGCCCGTGCGGGACGCCGTTGATGACCAGGCTGCACATGCCGCAGATGCCCTCACGGCAGTCGTGGTCGAACGCGACCGGGTCCTCGCCGTCGAGGGTCAGCCGCTCGTTGAGCACGTCGAGCATCTCCAGGAACGACATGTCCGGGGAGACGTTCTGCAGCTGGTAGGTGACCATGGCGCCCTTGTCCCGGGCGTCGGCCTGCCGCCAGATCCGCAGCTTCAGGCTCATCGACTTCTGGGTCACTTGTAGCTCCGCTGGCTCGGGTGTACGTACTCGAAGGTCAGGTCCTCCTTGTGGAGGACCGGGCTGTCGCCGGTGAACTCCCAGGCCGCGACGTAGCTGAACCGCTCGTCGTCGCGCTGGGCCTCGCCGTCGGCGTCCTGGCTCTCGGCCCGGAAGTGCCCGCCGCACGACTCCTCGCGGTGCAGCGCGTCGATGCACATCAGCTCGGCCAGCTCGAAGAAGTCGGCGACGCGCCCCGCACGCTCCAGCGACTGGTTGAGGCCCTCGCCGTCGCCGGGGACCTTCACCCGCTGCCAGAACTCGGCCTTCAGCTCGCGGATCTCGGAGATCGCCTTGCGCAGGCCCGCGTCGGTGCGCTCCATGCCGCAGTACTCCCACATGATGCGGCCGAGTTCGCGGTGGAACGAGTCGACGGTGCGGTCGCCGTTGATCGACAGCAGCTTCTCGATGCGGTCCTCGACCTGCTTGCGGGCCTCGGCCACCTGCGCGTTCTCGGCGTCCAGCTTCGGGAACGGGCCTGCGGCCAGGTAGTCGCCGATGGTGTTGGGCAGCACGAAGTAGCCGTCGGCCAGGCCCTGCATCAGCGCCGAGGCGCCGAGGCGGTTGGCGCCGTGGTCGGAGAAGTTCGCCTCGCCGATCACGAACAGGCCCGGGACGGTCGACTGGAGGTCGTAGTCGACCCACAGCCCGCCCATCGTGTAGTGCACGGCCGGGTAGATGCGCATCGGCGTGGTGTATGGGTCCTCGCCGGTGATGCGCTGGTACATCTCGAACAGGTTGCCGTACTTGGCCTCGACCGCGTCGCGGCCGAGCCGGCCGATCGCGGCGGCGAAGTCCAGGTAGACGCCCAGACCGCCGGGACCGACGCCGCGTCCCTCGTCGCACACGTTCTTGGCGGCACGCGAGGCGATGTCACGCGGCACCAGGTTGCCGAACGCCGGGTAGATGCGCTCCAGGTAGTAGTCGCGCTCATCCTCGGGGATGTCGGCCGGGACCCGGGCGTCGCCCTTGGCCTTGGGCACCCACACGCGGCCGTCGTTGCGCAGCGACTCCGACATCAGGGTCAGCTTGGACTGGTGGTCGCCGGAGACCGGGATACACGTCGGGTGGATCTGCGTGTAGCACGGGTTGGCGAACAGCGCGCCCTTGCGGTGCGCCCGCCACGACGCGGTGACGTTGCAGCCCTTGGCGTTGGTCGACAGGAAGAACACGTTGCCGTATCCGCCGGAGGCGAGCACGACCGCGTCGGCGAACTCGGTGGTGATCTCCCCGGTGACCAGGTCACGTACGACGATGCCGCGGGCCCGGCCGTCGACGATGACCAGCTCCAGCATCTCGTGCCGGTCGTGCATCTGCACGGTGCCGGCCGCGATCTGCCGCTCCAGGGCCTGGTACGCGCCCAGCAGCAGCTGCTGGCCCGTTTGGCCCCGGGCGTAGAAGGTCCGCGACACCTGCGCGCCGCCGAAGGAGCGGGTGTCGAGCAGGCCGCCGTACTCGCGGGCGAACGGGACGCCCTGGGCCACGCACTGGTCGATGATCTGCACCGAGATCTGGGCCAGCCGGTGGACGTTGGACTCGCGGCTGCGGAAGTCGCCGCCCTTGACCGTGTCGTAGAACAGCCGGTGGACGCTGTCGCCGTCGTTGCGGTAGTTCTTCGCCGCGTTGATGCCGCCCTGCGCCGCGATCGAGTGCGCCCGGCGCGGGGAGTCCTGGTAGCAGTACGACTTGACCTGGTAGCCGAGCTCGCCCAGGGTCGCCGCCGCCGAGCCGCCGGCCAGGCCGGTGCCGACCACGATGACGGTCAGCTTGCGCTTGTTGGCCGGGTTGACCAGCTTCGCGCCGAAGCGGCGCTGCTCCCAGCGGTTCTCGATCGGGCCCTGCGGCGCCTTGGTGTCGGCGACCGGGTCGCCGAGGGTGTAGTAGTCCGACATGTCACTTCACCAGCCCTGTGAGTACGGCGAACGGGACGGAGAGGAACCCGGCGACGATCACGACGGCCACGGCGAGCGCGACGCCCTTGAGGGCGCGCTCGCGGCGGTCGTTGCTGACGCCCAGGGTCTGCAGCGCGCTCCAGATGCCGTGGCGCAGGTGGAAGCCGAGCGCGATCACGGCCAGGGCGTAGAACGCGGCGACGTACCAGCGGTCGGGGGCGAAGTCGGCGGCGACCGCCGCGTGGGCCTTGCTGGTGTTGGCGACCGGGTTGATGGTGCGGGTGGTCAGGTCGAGGATGTGGTAGACCACGAACAGCACGATGATCACACCGCCCCAGCGCATGGTGCGCGCGGCGTAGCTGCCCTGCACGGGCTTGCGGTGGGCGTACTTGACCGGCCGGGCCTTCTTCGCGCGGATCGTCAGCACGGTCGCGGCCCAGATGTGGGCGACGACGGCGACCACCAGGCCGACCCGCTGGATCCACAGGAACGCCGAGTACGGCAGCATCGGCTCGCCGATCTCGCGCAGCCAGTGGGCGTACGAGTCGAACGTCTGCGCGCCAAAGAAGATCTTGAGGTTGCCGACCATGTGCGCGACGAGGAAGAGCACCAGGAGTGCTCCCGAAACCGCCATGATCACCTTTTGGCCGACCGTGGACCGCAGAAGTCCAGGTCGGGTGAGGGTCTGATTCGCTACTGCCACGTCTCGCAGGCTAGGACGGTGTGGATCAGGCGTCCAATGCATCGGTCGTGCGGAGTCGATAGCCGGTGGCTATACCGAAACCTCGGGTATTGATCTTTCAGCGTGCTTTCAGGCCAGGCAGCAGCCAATGCGCCCCAGCGGCCCCCGCCGTCCCTGTGACCCATCCCTCACGGCGTGTGAAACCTCACTGGCCTCTCCCCCGCCCCACCCCGGGCATCGTGGGTGGGCGGTTGATGGCCGTACGCTATCGGAGTGCAGTTGCAGCAGCTGAAGTACTTCGTCGCGGTCGCCGAGACACGGCACTTCACCCAGGCCGCCGAGCAGGCCGGGGTGACCCAGCCGTCGCTGAGCAAGCAGATCCACGTCCTGGAGACCGAGCTCGGCGCGCCGCTGTTCACCCGCTCGCGCGGCAACATCACGCTGACCCCCGCCGGGGAGGCGCTGCTGCCCCGCGCCCGGCGCATCCTCGCCGACGTCGAGACCGCCCGCCTGGAGGTCCAGGAGCTCATCGGCGTACGCCGGGGACGGCTGCGGCTGGGCGCCACCCCGAGCCTGTGCACCAGTCTCGTCGCGCCGGTGCTGCGCCGCTACCAGGAGGGCTACCCGGGGGTGCGGCTGCTGCTGGAGGAGGGCGGCTCGCAGGACCTGGTCGGCAAACTGGCCCGCGGCGGCCTGGACCTGGCCCTGATCGTGCTGCCCGACCAGGGCACCGACCCGGCGCTGCGGGCCGAGCCGATCCTGCGCGAGAGCCTGGTCGTCGCCTCCGCCACGACGCTGCCCGCCCCGACGGAGGCGGCCGCGCTGACCCTGCCGGAGCTGGAGCACCAGCCGCTGGTCATGTTCCGGCCCGGATACGACCTGCGCGACACCACCCTGGAGGCGTGCCGCCGCGCCGGGTTCACCCCGTCGTTCGCGATCGAGGGCGGCGAGATGGACGCGGTCCTCGGATTCGTCGAGGCCGGGCTCGGGGTCGCGCTCGTGCCGTCGCTGGTGCTGTCGGGCCGCCCCCGGCTGCGGTCCACTCCCCTGGCCCCGCCCGGGGTGCAGCGCACCATCGCGCTGGCGCACCGCCGCGACGTCGTCCCGACCCACGCCGCGCGGGCGCTGCGGGAGGTGCTGCTGGGATACCTGCACGAGGAGTCGGCGTGGAGCCGCCTGCCGACCGGGGTCGAACCGATCTGAGGCGCCTTCGGTCCGGCGCATCGATGAACCCGCCGGCCCTTAGAGTGCGAGGGTGGACCTTTCGCACCTCGGCGCGCCGACCGGGCCGATGGTCCGCGTCCACGGCGGGTTCGCCAACCGGATGTACCGGCTCGACACCGACCAGGGGTCGTTCGCGGTGAAGGAGCTGAACCTCGCCGACCGCCGCTCGGCCTACCGCGTCGAGGACGTGTTCAGGTTCGAGCGGGCGGCCTTCGCCGCCGGCATCCCGATGCCGGAGCCGATCTCGGCCGACCATGACACGCTCGTCCACCGCTGGGCCGAGGGGGAGACGGTGCCCGAAGCACCGGTGTCCGCGGCGTACGCGGCGGAGATCGGTGAGATCCTCGCCCGCGTCCACGCGCTCGACGTCGCGTGGCCCGAGGTGTCGGACGAGGAGCCGGTGTCACGGGACTGGCCCGAGCTCGCCGCGCGGGCGGCGGCGACCGGACAGCCGTGGGCCGACGAACTCGCCGCCCACGTCGAGACGTTGCTCGCGATCGCCCGCTTCGTCGACACCTGCGAACGGCCTGGCCCCGTCGTGCTGACCCACCGGGACGTCCAGCCGTGGAACCTGCTCGCCCGACAGGGCAGGCCGGTGGTGCTCGACTGGGAACTCTCGGGGCGGCTCGACCTGTCCGGTGAGCTCGGCTCGACCGCGCTGAGTCTCGCGAAGGGACCCGGCTTCGACGACATCGAGCCCGCCGTCTTCCGCTCGGTCCTCGACGGCTATGCCGCGGCGGGCGGGGCACTGCCGCCACCAGGGCCGAGCTGGTTCGTGTACCTGATCGGCGGCTGGCTGGGGCACACGAGGTGGAACATCCTGCGCTGCCTCGCCGGTGTCGAGGCCAGCACCGGCCCCGACCTGGCGCTGTCGCACGAGTCCGTGCGCAACGGCCTGCGCGGCCTGCCTGACCTGTTCGGTCGACTGCCGCAGCTCGAGACGCTGCTCCTGTGACAGCCGGGACGCCGCGGGCGCGCGTGATCGCGGGCGTCGCCTGGCGTGGGGCGCTTCAGGCGCGCGCCGCCAGCTCTCGCCACGCGGCCAGGCCGTCGGGCACCCAGTCCCACTCGCCCAGCCGCGCGTCCAGCTGCTCCCGGGTCAGGAAGTCGTGCCAGGCGACCTCCTCGACCTGCGGGTCGACCGGACCAGGCACCGTCACCCGGTACACCGCCGACCACCACGCGTGCTCCGGGGTCTGGTACAGGAACTTGAACAGGAACCGCGGTTCGGGCAGGTCGGCCACGCCCAGCTCCTCGGCCGCCTCCCGCTGCGCCGCCTCGTCGTAGGACTCCCCCGCCCCGACGACCCCGCCGACGAACATGTCGTAGCAGGACGGGAACACCAGCTTGGTCGCGGTGCGCCGGTGTACGAAGATCCGCCCGTCCGGGTCGCTGGCCAGGATGAACACGCAGCGGTGGATGAGCCTGCGGGCGTACGCGTCGGCGCGGCGGGCCTGGCCCGTCACCCGGTCCTGCTCGTCGACGATGTCGAGGATCTCGTCCGCCGACCGCGGCTGCTCCGTCATGGCCCCATCCAAGCAGCCGCGGCCGCGGCCGGTGCGCTCAGCCCCGCAGCACATCGATCCGGGGCGCGACGGGTCGCGTCGTTCAGCGGGGCCAGTCGGCGAACGCGTCCCGCACCGCCGCGCACGCCTGCGGGCTCAGCCCGTACAGGTGCTGCCAGACGGTGTCGTCGAGGCGGTCCAGGCGCCGCATCGCGGCGGCGAAGTCGTCGCCGGTCAGGGACGGGTCGGCGCGCAGGCCCAGCTCGATCAGCTGGTCGCGGTCGTAGCGGCGCTGCGCGGCGGCCACGTCGACGTAGTCGCGCGGTTCGGCGCGGGCCGCGAGGGCCGCGATCTTGCCGCCGAGCACGTCGTCCAGGTGCAGGACCGGTCCGATGTCCATGACGAGGACGGGGCCGCGTTCGCGGTCGAACCGGGCCAGGGTCAGCCGCATCACGTCCGGGCCGCGGGTCACCTCGAACTCGACGAGCTCGTCGTCGAGGCCCTCGAACAGGTCGCCGAGGTCGTCGCCGTGCTCGGTGACGTGTAGCCCGACGTCGCGCAGCGCGGCGGCCACGATCTGCCCGGCGGCGCGCACGCCGCCGTCGAGGTCGGTGAACAGGTCGACGTCCTCGGTGGCGCGGTGGACGATGCCGTACAGGTTGAGGGCGTGGCCGCCGCCGAGGGCGAACCCGTGCGCGCGCGCCACCGACAGGGCGATGCGGGCGACGTCGTCCTGCAGCGCCTGAGCGCCGCTGTTCACGGGGCGGGGACCTGCGGCCGCAGCTGCGGGTGCCGTTCCTCCCAGGCGCGGCGGATGCCGCGGGGCAGGAACAGGTCGGGCCACAGCCGCACCAGGGTCGGGCCGTGCAACCAGGCCCGCAGTTCGGTGCTGCTGCGGGCCTCGCGCAGCACGGTCTCGTAGAACCAGGTCAGCAGGTGGGTGTCGGCCAGGTCGACGCCTCGGTCGCGCTGCCAGAACAGCCGGTGCGGCAGCTGGACCACCCCGCCGGTCGGGCCGTGCAGCTCGGCCAGGTCCGCCACGACGACGGCATGGCGGCCCGGCCGCGCCTGCTGCGGCGCGGCCGCTGCGCGGCGGTCGCGGCGGTCCACACTGCGAAGCGTAGCGGGTCTGGCGCGTACGGGACATGACGCATGCCCGCACGGGTGCGGTCGCGCAGCTCACCGCGGGTGTGGCCGCACCCCCGGCGGGGCTGTCCGGCCGGTTCAGGCGCCGGTGGTGCCGTCTACGCCTTCGCGCAGCAGGTCGGCGTGGCCGTTGTGGCGGGCGTACTCCTCGATCATGTGGACGTAGATCCAGCGCAGCGACACCGGCTTGCCGCCGAGCTCGACCTCGTCGGACAGGTCCGCCCCGGCGACCGCATCCCGGCATTCCTGCCACTCCTGCACCAGCCGGTCCAGGTCGCGCTCGGCGTGGGCCGGGTCGGCCAGGTCGAACGAGGCGCCGGGGGCGCCGTCGGCGTGCTGGTACAGCTTCGGCACCTGCTGCCCGGCGAACCGGACCCGGAACCAGATCCGCTCCACGTCGGCCAGGTGCCGGACCAGGCCGAGCAGGGTCAGCGGCGAGGGCGGCACGGCCGCCCGGCACAGCTGCCCGCCGGTGAGCCCGGCACATTTGAGCAGCACGGTGGCACGGTGCCAGTCGAGGTAGCCCTCAAGGATCGTGCGCTCGTCGCCGGTGGTCGGCAGGTCCGGGCGGGTGGTCGGCGGGGCGGTCCACGTCATGGCAGTCATCCTCGCCGATGAGCGGGCCGGGCGCTCGCCCGCGTGCGGGAGTAAGGTTCCGTGGTGGTGATCGAGACGGCGCGGCTGGTGCTGCACCCGTACACCCCGATCCTGGCGGCGCGCATCGCCGACGCCGCGCCGCGTGATCCGCGCTGGGCGCCGGACTATCCGTTCGAGGGTGACCAGGTCACGGCCCGGATGTATCTGGAGGCGGGGGCGCCGGGCGGGCTGTGGGTGCCGTACGCGGTCCAGGTCCGCGACAGCGGCCTGTTCGTCGGCGGAGCCGGTTTCCACGGTCTGCCCGACGGCGACGGCACGGTCGAGATCGGCTACGGGCTGGCCCGGTCGGCCCGCGGCAACGGTTACGCCACCGAGGCGGCGGGCGCGCTGGTCGGGGCGGCCGCGCGGGCCGGTGCCCGGCGGGTCACGGCCGAACTGGAGTTCGACAACCAGCCCAGCGCCGCCGTCCTGGCCCGCCTCGGCTTCACCCGAACCGACCCCCTGCGCTGGTCCCTCCCCCTGCCCGGCTGGACGGGTTCGCATTGACCTGCGGCGGAGCCCCACCGACCGGACAATGGACGAGGAGGTGAGCCCCATGAAAGCCAAGATCGGGGACACGATCATCGTCGAGGGCGCGCACGTCGGCGACCACCGCCGCATCGGTGTGATCGTCGCGGTGCCGCACGAGGACGGCAGCCCGCCGTACACGGTGCGCTGGGAGGACGACCAGCACGAGGGCCTGCTGTACCCGGGCCCGGACACCCGCATCAAGTCCGACAACTGACCGCCGCAGGCCCGCGCACCTGGCGGGACCTGCGGCGGTACGGGGTGCCTACGCCCGGTCGACGGCGTTGGCGTGGATGGCGTCGTGCAGGAACTGCGTCAGCCCCGGCTTCATCGCCTCGTACGTGGCCGTGAACCGCTCGTCGGCCAGGTACATGTCGGCCAGGCCGGTGTGGATCTCGTACGAGCACTCGTAGAACCACCGGCTGATGATCTGCCGGTGCGCCTCGGCCAGTTCCTTCGCGGCCGGGCTGTCGGCGGCGGCACCGGAGTCCATCAGCTCGGTGACGCGCCGCCCCCAGTCCTCGTTCTCGGACTTGTGCCGCAGCCAGTCGTCCTTGCTGTACTGCGCGGTACGCCGTGCCGACTCCTGGTACGCGTCGGTGCCGCCCCAGCGCTGCCGCGCCTCCTCGGCGTGGTCGTCGGGGTTGAAGTCCCCGAACACCTCGAAGCGCTCCTCCGGCGTGAGCTGGATTCCCACCTTGTCTGCCTCCATCGCGAACTCGATCGCGGTGACCATCTCCTGCATCCGCTTGATCCGGCCGGTCAGCAGTTCGTGCTGGCGGCGCAGGTGCGCCGTGGCGTCGGCGCGCGGATCGGCGAGGATGGCCGCGATCTCTTCCAGTGAGAACCCCAGCTCCCGGTAGTACATGATCTGCTGCAGGCGTTCCAGGTCGGCGTCGTCGTAGCGGCGGTAGCCGCTGTGCGAGCGCCCACCGGGCGACAGCAGGCCGATCTCGTCGTAGTGGTGCAGCGTGCGCACGGTCACTCCGGCCAGGTCGGCGACCTTTCCCACGGTGTATGCCACGGTTCTCTCCCTTCCGTGGACAAGGCTGTGGGCTGCCGTTACGTGAGAGTCAAGCCGGTTGTGCCGCGACGCGGGCCGGTTTGGCCGTGACCGCGCTCACGGTCAGCGCGAACACGGTGCACACGGTGAGCATCGCGGGCAGGAACTTGATGACGTCGGCGAGCTGGAGGTACGCGCCGTCGACCACGCCGCGGTCGAGGTTCGTCATCGCCGCGGGATACCACAGCAGGGCGTAGTGGCGGGGGGCGCGGACCTGGTCGAGGCTGATCAGCACGTACGCCATGGTGGCCAGTTCGAGCACGGCCAGGGCCCCGAGCACCTGCGCGGGCCGGCGCCACCGGCCGCGGCCGCGCTCACCCGGGGCCGGGCTGAGCCGGGCCAGCGCGGCCGTGCCCGCCGCCCACAGCGCGATCGCGGCCGCGCTGGCGCCGGTGTGCTCGCCGAGGATCTGCCCGGCCCCGGGCACCGACGCGATCGCCACCAGGCCCAGCGCCATCGCGACGGGCACCGTCAGCCAGGCCCGGGCCACGCCGCGGCGACCGGTCCAGGCGCCCAGCAGCGCCGCCAGCGCGGCGGTGGGCAGGACCATCACCGCGTACGCGGTGTGCGCGGCGTGCTCGTCGACCCGGGTGAACCGTTCGGCCAGGAACAGGGCCGGGCCCGCCGCGGCCATGAACGCGACCAGGACGGCGGTCAGCGCGGCCGGGGACGCCAGCAGCCAGGCGGCGCGCAGCGCGGTGGTGCGGGCACGGGCCATGGTGATCGTCTCCGCTCGGTGGGTGACCCGGTCGCCGAGGGCGCACCAGGTCACGTCGGCCAGGTCCCGCCACGGGCGGGTCGAGTCATGCAGCAGGTCCGCGATCTCGTCGCCATAGCGTTCGCGGATGCCGCGCGGGTACAGGGCGAGCACGAGCGTGATCAGGCGGCGGCGCATCAGGCCACCGCCAGGCGGCGCAGGCCGGTGCCGGCCAGGTGTTCGATCCGGCGCAGTTCGGCGGTCAGGGCGGCACGGCCGGTGTCGGTGAGCCGGTACGGCTTGCGCCGGTCCTGCTCGGGCAGGGCCTCGATGTAGCCGTGCTCCTCCAGCCGCCGGACGGCGCCGTAGAGGGTCCCGGGTCCGGGGCGGGTGCCGGTGAGCGCGCCGATGTCGTCCTGCATCGCGTACCCGTGCTTGGGGCCCTCGGCGAGGCTGATCAGCACGTACAGGGCGGGTTCGGAGTACCGGCCGAGGTCGGACAGTCCTGCCACGACACCACCTTTCTATTACGTTGCGCGTAGCATCGCAGCGCGTAGCAAGACCGTCAAGCCCCCCGGCGGCACCGTCCGATCACGACCCGGCGCCCGAGGGCTAAGCTCGGCGTCCGTGACCTACGCCGACCTGCCCGTGGCCGAGTTCGCCTTCCCAGGCCCGCTGCGCGACCAGCTCACCGCCGCGATCCTCGCCGGAGCCAAGACCTCCTCCACCGGCCTGCTCGCCGAGTACGAGCACGACGGCGAGCCCCTGCCCGCCCCCGGCGAGCGCAGCGTCGTCATCGACTCCGCCGGCGCCCCGCTCGCGATCATCCAGCTCACCGGCGTACGGCTGGTCGCCCTCGCCGACGTCGACCTCGACCATGCCGTCGACGAGGGCGAGGGCTACACGTCGGTCGCGCAGTGGCGCGCCGCGCACGAGCGGTTCTGGCACAGCGAGCAGTTGCGCGCCCACCTGGGCGATCCCGGGTTCACCGTCGGCGACGACACCGTGTGCGTGGCCGAACGGTTCCGGGTCGTGTCGCTGGTCCCCGACGCCGAGACCGTCAACGCCGCACTCGCCGCCGAGGCTGCGGCCCTGGCCGCGGGGCTGCGGGCCGCCCCCGAGGCGGACCTGGACTCCCCCACCTGCTGCCCGCCCTGGTCGGTGCGCGACGAGCTGGCCCATACCGCCGTCGCGGTCTGGCGCACCCTGGAGATGCTCGACGCCGACCCGCCGCAGGCGCTGCCGATCAGCACCCCCGCCTACTACGCCCCCGACGACCGGTTCGCCCCGGCCGCCGACAGCGCCCGGGTCGCCGCCGCGCACGAGTTCGCCGCCGCCCGGACCGGCCCGCAGCTGATCGACTGGTGCGAGCAGCAGTGCACGGCGGTCGTGCAGCGGGTGGCCGCCACCGGTGAGCGGCTCGTCGCGACCCGGCACGGCGACCCGATGCGGCTGACCGACTTCCAGGTGACCCGGGTGGTGGAGCTGGCCGTGCACGGCCTGGACCTGGCCGACGCCCTCGGCGCGGACCCGTGGCTGACCCCGCAGGCCGCCGACGTCGTCACCGGGCTGCTGTTCGGCCACCAGGCCGGCGCGGCCGCCGCCCTGCTGGGCGCCGACCGGGCGGACCTGCTGCGCGCCGCGATGGGCCGCACCCCGCTGACGGCCGCGCAGCGCAGCGGCCTCGACGCCCTGGGGACCACCTGGCTGGCCACCGGCCCCAGCTGACGCCCGCCCCCCACGCGGGCGCGGCGCGTGGCACGATGCCGCCGTGCCCCGCACCGAGACCCTCACCGAGCAGCTCGGCCAGTGGCGGGCCTGGCTGGCCCGCCTCGACCTGCCGTCCGCGCCGCTGCTACTGCCCGGCCGCAGCCGGGCCGAGATCGAGGCCGCGCTCGGCCCCGGCATCCCCGACGCCGTCGTCGAGTGGTTCGCCTGCTGCGACGGCGTCGCCGACGCCCCGGGCCAGACCGTCGACGAGGCCTACACCATGCCCTGGTACTGGCACGCGAGCCTGGACGAGGCCCTGGCCGTCAAAGCCGCCCACAGCGGCGGCGACGACCCGCTGCTGGCCGGGGCGTGGCTGCCGCTGCTGGTCTGCTGCGGCACCGACCTGTACGCGGCGGTGTGGACCGACGGCGCCGAACCGGCGGTGGCGGCGGTGCTGCCGGAGGCGGGCCCGGCCGCGATCGAGTTCGACAGCATCGCCCAGCTCGCCGCCGTCGTGAACGCGTGCTTCGCCAACGGCGCGTTCCACCGCGACGCCGCCGGGCACCTGGACCTCGACGACGACCGCTACGAGCAGGCGTACCAGGCGGTCGTCGGCCGCCCCGTGCCCGGCTGACCGCCGCAATCCCGGCGGTGGCCCACCCGGGGCGGCACACTGCACTGATGGACGACAGCCGAGGCGGCGGGCCGGTGGCGTGGGCGGTGTCGCGGTGGGGCACCGACCCGTACGCGCGCGGCGCCTGGACCGGCCTGCTGCTGGGCGGCACCGCCGCCGACCGGGCCCGGCTGGCCGCCCCGATCGGCGACCGGCTCGTGCTCGCCGGTGAGGGTGTGCACCCGACCAGCCCCGCGATGGTCCACGGCGCGTACGAGTCCGGCCGCGCCGCCGCCGCGCACCTGCTGGCCACCGCCCGGCCCGGCGAGACCGTCGCCGTCGTGGGGGCGGGGATGGCGGGGCTGGCCGCGGCCCGGGTGCTGCGCGACCGCGGTCTGCGCGTGCGGGTGCTGGAGGCCCGCGACCGGGTCGGCGGCCGGGTACGCACCGTCGACCTGGGCGGGGTCGGCGCCGACCTGGGGGCGGCGTGGCTTCAGCAGTACCCCTGCAACCCGCTGGGCCGCGTGGCCGCCGACCTGGGCCTGGTCGCGGTCGCGACCGACTTCGGCGCCCCGCTGCCGCTGTCACCGGCCGGGCCGGTCTCCGGGGTGCACGAGGCCCTGGCGGCGCTGCGCGCCCACGCCGCGGCCGCCACCGCGACCGCCGACGCGCCGGTCGCCGACGTCCTGGCCGCCCACCGGGCGACCCTGGACCCGGCACGGGCCCGGGTCCTGGACTACGCCGTGGCCGCCGCGATCACCCTGGAGTCGGGGCTGGACTTCAGCGTCGCGTCGGCGCGCGGGACGTTCGGTGAGCCCGGGGTCGGCGAGGGCGACCGGTGGCTGCCCGCGGGCATGTCCCGGCTGTGCGAGGCCCTGGCCGACGGGCTTGAGGTGGCCCTGGACCACCCGGTGGCCGGTGTCAGGACCGACCCGGACGGCGTCACCGTCCACGGGCCGTGGGGGCGGCTGCGCGCCGACCGGGCCGTGCTCGCGGTGCCGCTGGCGGTGCTGCCGACCCTGGTGCTGGAGCCGCCGCTGCCGGCCGGGCACGCGGCCGCGCTGGCGCGAGTCGGCACCGGCCAGGCCGAGAAGGTGCTGCTGCGCTACCGGGAGCGGTTCTGGCCCGCCGCGCCGGGCGGCTACCTGTGGTGGGGCGAGGACCGGCCGACGTGGAACGAGTGGGCCGACCTGACCGACGGGCTGGGCGTGCCGGTGCTGGCCCTGATCGCCGCGGGCGACGCGGCCCGGGCGCTGCACGGCCACCGCCCCGACGCCGACGTGGTCGCCGACGCCCACGCCACGGTCGTGCGCCTGGCCCGCAGCGCCAGGTGACACGCCGCACCCCGCCGTGCCCCCGCCCCCGCCCCCGCCCCGCCGCGTTCGGGACGCGTTCGCGCAGTTTCGGTGAAAGTGCTCGAAAGGAGGCCTTGATTCCAGCACTTTCCCCGAAATTGCACGCACCCCCGCGCCCGGCGGTCGGGGCCGGGCCGGGTCGGTCAGTTGGTCAGGGCGGAGGCGGGGCGCTGGGTGAAGAACTCGATCTCGTCGCGCAGCTGGCGGGCCACGGCGACGTCGGCGTAGCGGGGCTCGCGCAGGGCGGTGTACACCCGGTTGACGCTGACCATGACCTCGGTGACGCGTCTGGGCAGGTCGAGTGACAGCACGGGGGCCAGCGCGTCGCGGGCGCCGTCGGGTTCGCCGGTGTGCACCCGTGACAGCGCCAGCGCGCACCTGGCCGCCGCCTCGTCGCGGTAGGAGCGCTGCTCGGCCGGGCCGGACCCGAACAGGGCCAGGGCGCGGGTGGCCTCGTGGGCAGCCTGTTGCGCGCACTCGGGCAGCGTCGCGTACGCGTGGGCGGCGTAGCAGTGCTGCCGGGCCGGGCTGAACGTCAGCTGCCCGCCCAGGGCGTCGAGGTCGTCGCTGACGTGGCGCTCCCGCAGGTCGTCGGCGCGGACCAGGGCCAGGCGGGTCGGTTCGACGGCGCCCAGCATCGCGTGCGCCCGCGCCAGCAGGCTGGTCAGCCAGCAGGCGACGGTGCCGGTGGACTCGGCGGCCATGGCGCTGCCGGACTCGGCGAACCGGACCGCCTCCTGCGGTCGGCCGGCCCAGAACGCGATCATGCTCTGCATCCCGCGGGCCCAGGACCGCAGGCAGCCGTGGTCGGCGTTGTCGGCGCACGCGTACATCGTGCGGGCCAGCGCCATCGCCTGATGGCTGCGGCCCAGGTCGTGGCTGACGTGGGCCATCAACCCGGTCGCGACCGCCACCAGGGCGTACCGGTGCCGGTCGCGGTCGGGGTCGGGTCCGGCCTCCAGGGCGGTGAAGCCGAGCTCCTGGGTCTCCAGCAGTTGCCCGGCCACGGCGGTGACCGGTTCGACCGGGTAGCGGCGGGCCAGGTCGGCCAGGTCGCCGTGCAGCCGGACCATGGCCTCGTCGGTCAGGTCGCGGCGCAGATCCATGATCGCGGTGTCGTGGCTCATCGGGTTCCGTTCCTCAGTGCACGCCGTGCATCAGCTGGCCGATCCTGCGGGCGCCGAGCCAGAAGCAGATGCCGACGAGGATCGCCAGCAGGCCCAGGCCGCCGTAGTAGACGCCCGCGGGCAGCTTCTCGGCCAGCGGGGTGACCCAGGTGTTGAGGGCGTTGCCGGCGGAGCTGGCCAGGAACCACAGGCCCATGATCTGGCTGGCGTAGCGCAGCGGGGCGAGTTTGGTGGTGACCGACAGGCCTACGGGGCTGAGCAGCAGCTCGGCGCAGGTCTGGATGAAGTAGACCAGGACGATCCACCAGGGAGAGATCAGACCGCGCCCGGCGGCGGCCCCGGCGGCGCCCATGACCAGGAACGACAGGCCGATGCCCAGCAGCGCCCAGGAGAACTTGACCGGGGTGCCGGGCTGGCGCCGGTCGAGCCTGGTCCACAGCCAGGCGAACACCGGCGCGAGCAGCAGGATCAGCACCGGGTTGATGGACTGGAACCAGGCGGTGGGGATCTCGAAGCTGCCGACCTGCCGGTCGACGTCGTTCTCGGTGAACAGGCTGACCAGGCTGCCCGCCTGGTCGTAGATCATCCAGAACAGCGCCGCGCCGATGAAGATCCACACATAGGCGCTGACGCGGGAACGCTCCTGCGTGGTCAGCGACTTGTCGCGGAACATCATCAGGAAGTACGCCGCGGGCACGACCAGCGCCATCAGCGTCAGCGCGGTGATGACGTGCTGGGCCCGGAACGTGCCGGCGGCGACGTCGGCGATGATCAGCACCGCGACGATCGCCACCACGATCGCGGCGACCGTCAGCAGCTTCCGGCGTTCGTGGGAGAGCAGCGGCTTGTGGGCCTTGAGCCCGACCCCCTCCAGCCGCCGGTGGCCGAAGAGGTACTGGATGACGGCCAGGGTCATGCCGACCGCGGCGATGCCGAACGCCACATGCCACTCGTTCTTGGCGGCGAAGTAGCCGGTCAGCAGCGGGGCGAAGAACGCGCCCAGGTTGATGCCGAGGTAGAACAGGGTGAACCCCGAGTCACGGCGGGACTCGTGCATCTCGGGGTGCTTGTCGTACAGCTCGCCGACCATGGCGGAGATGTTGGGTTTGAGCAGCCCGGTGCCGAGCACGATGAGCACCAGTCCGAGGTAGAACATGGCCTTCGACCCGGCGGCGAGGCTGTAGTGGCCCAGGGCGATGACGATGGCGCCGTACAGGACGCTGCGGCGGGTGCCCAGCAGCCGGTCGGCGACCCAGCCGCCGGGCAGGGCCATGAAGTAGACCATCGAGTTGTAGATCGAGTACAGCACCGCCGCCGCGGCCGCGGTCATGCCGAAGCCCCCGGCGCTGGCCGAACCGGCCAGGAACAGCACGAGGATCGCCCGCATGCCGTAGAAGCTGAACCGCTCCCACATCTCGGTGAGGAACAGCACCACCAGGCCGCCGGGGTGACCCATCCAGGTCTTGACCGGCCTGGCGGCGGCCGCCGCCGTGGTGCTGGCCATCGCGTCCTCCCGGATGTGATGTTCCCCGCAATACAGGTCCAATCGGACAATATCGCGGTCGGGGGTACGGGTGAGGCAGACTCACGAATCCGGGGCCGCTACAGTTCTACGACACGCTGCGTCACCTTCGAGGGAATCTTGGACCCGTCCGGCGTGTTGCACCACCCGAAGTCTGTTCTCAACGTGAGGAGCTGGTATGGGCGAGCGCATGCTGCGGGGAAGCCGACTGGGAGCCGTGAGTTACGAGTCGGACCGCAACACCGAACTCGCGCCCCGGCAGATCCGCGAATTCCAGTGCGCCAACGGCCACCGCTTCGAGGTGCCGTTCGCCGTCGACGCCGAGGTCCCGTCGATGTGGGAGTGCAAGTTCGACGGCAGCGTCGCCCGTCTCATCGACGGCACCGAGCCGGAGCAGAAGAAGGTCAAGCCTCCGCGCACCCACTGGGACATGCTGCTGGAGCGCCGCTCCATCGAGGAGCTCGAGGAGATCCTCAACGAGCGCCTGGCCGAGGTCCGCGTCAAGCGCGGCCGCTGAACCGACACGAAGGCGCCCCGGGTGAACCGGGGCGCCTTCGCCGTGTTCAGCGCCTTCGCCGTGTTCAGAGCCCGAACTCGGGCAGGCACGCCGCCAGCCCGTCCACCTCGACCGGGACCTGGGCGGCCTGCTCCCACCGCTGCCGGGTCAGCCGCAGCCGCTGCGTGAGCGCCACCTGCCCGTCCAGTACATCGCGGACCAGACCGTCCAGCTCGTAGCCCAGCCGCTGCGACACCCGCAGCGGTGCCGGGTTGTCGGCGAACGACGCGCTGGTCGCGTCGGCCGCACCCAGGCCCGCGAACGCCAGTTGCAGCACCGCGGCCCGCATCTCGGTGCCCAGCCCCTGGCCGTGGTGGGCCAGGCCCAGCCACGACGCGCTGCGCACCTCCCGCCGCACGGCGAACTCCCGCCCCGCCAGCTCCTGCTCCCCGATCGGCTGCCCGTCGCGGAACACCGCGAACCCCAGCGCCCAGTCCTGCCGGTCCCAGGTGCCGATCCGGCGCCACTGCCGCTGGATCACCGCCCGGCCCCGCTCGGCCGGCGCGGCCTCGGTCCACGGGGTCAGGAACGGGCGCCGGTCCGGCGCGTGCACCCCGGCGGCGGCCGCGTCGGCCAGTGCGGCCAGCTCGTCCCCGACGGGCAGCCGCAGTTCCAGCCTCGGGGTGCGCAGCCGCAGCCCGTATAGGGGCCAGTAGTCGATCATCACTGCGGCATTCTCCGCCCCGACCGCCCCGTACCGCACCAGGTTTCCGCCCCGGTCCCTGGGTCAGTCGACGATCTCGCCTTCGATGACCTCGGACGAGGCCGTGCCGGGCGGCGTCGGGGGCGCGGCGCCCGGGGGCTGGGCGGGCGGGTGGTGCGGGGTCGTGGTCGTCACCCGGACCCGGCGCGGCCCGAACACGCTGTTGGCCGCCCCCGCCGGGATCCGCTTCTCGGTGGCCGCCCGCGCCCGCGAGCGCACCAGCCGCCGCACCGGCGGGATGAGCAGCAGCAGGCCGACCACCGCCGTCAGCAGCCCGGGGATGATCAGCAGCAGTGCCGCGACCAGGCCCACGACCGCGTCCAGGGCCTGCTCGCCGCGCGGATCGCCGCCCTGCCGGGCCGCGCGCAGCCTTCGCCACGCCGCCATGCCCTCCCGGCGCATCAGCACGATGCCGAGAATCGACAGCACCGCGACCAGCAGCAGCGCCCAGCCCGCCCCGATCTGCGACGCCAGCCACAGGAAGATCAGGAACTCGACCGCCCCGACGAGCAGGACAGCCGCCGGAACCCACCGCAGCCTGCGCAAATCCGTTTCACCTCCGCGCCGGCCTCACGGCCAGCGGTCGCTGGGCTTGAACGCGCGACGCAGCGCGTCCCGCCGAGCCTGTGCCCCCCACACGGTCACCCGCCACAGCGCCTCTTTCACGATAGACCCGCTCATCTTGCTCGCGCCGTGCTCGCGCTCGGCGAAGGTGATGGGGACCTCCACGATCCGGAAGCCGTGGCGGAACGTGCGCCAGGTCAGCTCGACCTGGAAACTGTAGCCCTGCGACGCCACCGTCTCGACCTCGATCTTGCGTAGGACGTCGGTGCGGTACGCCCGGTAGCCGCCGGTGGCGTCCTTGACGCCCATGCCCAGCACGGTGCGGGTGTACAGGTTCCCGCCGCGTGACAGCAGCAGCCGGTGCAGCGGCCAGTTGACGACCTTGCCGCCCCTGGTCCAGCGGGACCCGATGACCGCGTCGGCGCCGCGCAGCGCGTCCAGCAGCAGCGGCAGCTGCTCCGGGGCGTGCGAGCCGTCGGCGTCCATCTCCACCGCGGCGTCGTAGCCGTGCTCGTCGGCCCATGCGAACCCGGCCAGGTACGCCGCCCCGAGGCCCTGCTTGCCGGGCCGGTGCATGACCTTGATCCGGTCGTCGGCGGCGGCCATCGCGTCGGCGATCGCACCGGTGCCGTCGGGGCTGTTGTCGTCGGCGATGAGCACGTCGACCTGCGGGGTCGCGGCCCGGACCCGCCCGACGATCGAGCCGATGTTCTCCTTCTCGTTGTACGTCGGGATGATCACCAGGACCCGGCCCACACCGGGGTAGCCGTCCTCGCCGCTTGCCTGACCCACCCGGGGCCTCCTCTGGTCGGGGCCGGTCACGCTCCGCGCGACCGGCGCCGGCGCAGCACAGCGGCTGCGATCAGCACCCCAGCCGCGGCCAGCGCCGCGGCGGCCTCCGGCCACGCACCCACCCTGGTCGCGAGCGTGGACCCGGTGCCCAGCCGCAGCTGCCGTACCACCACCGCTTCGGTATTGAAACCAGTTGCATCATGCACAGAACCGTCAGCAGTTACAAAACCGGACACACCGACAGTCGAGGCCATCAGGCTGTCGCGGCCGTGCTCGACGGCCCGCAGCCGCACCATCGCCAGCTGCTGGGTCGCCTCGGCGACGTCGAACGTCGCGTTGTTGGTCTGCACCGCCAGCAGCTGCGCCCCGTGCCGCACGGTGTCGGCCACGACGTCGTCGTAGGCGACCTCGAAGCAGATCACGTCGCCGACCTTCGCCGGGCCCAGCGTCAGCACCCCGGGCTCGGTCCCGGCGACGAAGTCCGTACGCAGCAGCTTCGCCTGGTTCGTGATCGCCTGCGCGATCGGTTCGACGATCGGGCGCAGCGGCAGGTACTCGGCGAACGGCACCGGGTGCTGCTTGAGGTACATCTGCTGCGGCGGCCCGTACGCCGACTGCCGGGGCAGCCACACCATGCCCGCGTTGCGGGACTGGCCCTCGCCCGGACCGGACAGGACCGCGCCGACCAGGATCGGGGCGTTGATCGCGGTCGCGGCCTGGTCGATCGCGGCGGCGGCGTCGATGTTGCGCAGCGGGTCGATGTCGGAGGCGTTCTCCGGCCAGATCACCAGGTCGGGACGGGGCAGCTCACCGGCGCCGACGCGGCGGGCCAGGTCGAGGGTGGCACGGGCGTGGTTGTTGAGCACGGCCTGGCGCTGGGCGTTGAAGTCCAGGCCGAGCCGCGGCACGTTGCCCTGCACGATCGCGACGGTCACCGGCGCACCGGCGGGGGTCGCGGCGGGCACCGCCAGGCCGATCCCGGCCACGACGAGCGCCCCGGCCGCGTAGGCGCCCACGGCGCCCCAGCGCGGCCCGGCGACGGCGTCACCGTCGGCGGGACGTGCGCGTACGGCCAGCCACGCCGCGGCCAGCAGGCCGCCGCACAGCGCGACCGCGAACGTCACCAGGGGGGCGCCGCCGAACCGGGCCAGCATCAGCGCGGGCGCGTCGGCCTGGCTGAACGCGAGCCTGCCCCACGGGAACCCGCCGAACGGGGCCCGGTCGCGCAGCGCCTCCTGCGCCGTCCACAGCAGCGCCACCGCCAGCGGCCACAGCCCGGCCCGGCGCGCCGCCAGCGGGGTCACCCACGCGAGCGCGACACCCAGCAGCGCGAGGTACGACGCCTGGAACAGCGCCAGCAGGATCCACGGCGCATACCCGACGTGCAGGTTCGTCCACGCCAGCAGCGGCGCGAAGAACACCAGTCCCGAAATCAGACCCAGCCCGGCACCGGCGCGCAGCCGCCGCCCGTGCACCGCCACCGCCAGCAGCGCCACCCCGACCGGGGCGGCCCACCACTGGCCGTACGGCGGGAACGACACCAGCAGCGCCAGCCCCGACAGGACAGCCAGCCCGAACGCGGTCCACAGCCGGGGGCCGGAGCCGGGGGTGCGGGCGGGCGGGCCGGGCGGGGTCGCCGGGGCCAGGGTCTGCACCGTCACCACTTCACCTATCTGTCGCAGTCGGGCGCTTCGCGCCGCCCAGGGAAGATCACACCCGGGGTGCTGCACAGGCTACACAAGAATCGGGGCGCGGCCGACGGCCGCGCCCCGCACTCCCCAACTCCTACAGGCGGCCGCGGCCGGTGGCCTTCGGGCCGATCCGCGCCAAACCGGCTGCCGGGCGTCGGATCGTTGTCTACTGGCCACCGCCGTGCCGCCTGCCGCACCATCGAGTCGATCGCTGATGCGGCGGAGGACCTTACGACGGTACGCGTGAGCGCACCGCCGGGTCAATTTGAGCATGCGTGCACGCAGCGTGACCATTACCCGTCCGGGGACTCGTCACCGCAGCTCAGCGGCGAGTAACGCACCCGCGGCGGCCGGATGTTCGGCGGCCAGCAGCCCCGCCGCCGCCAGGATGTAGGACGAGTCGACGAAGGTGCGGGGGGCACGTGGCAGGGGCCACCCGCCCGCGCTGTCGGTCAACCCGGCCGCCAGGATCCGCTGCGCCACCGGCGGCGGGTTGTGCCGCAGCACCCCGCCGGACCCGATCGCGAGCGCCACGTCACGCAGGTCACGACCGCCACGACGCGGCCCGCCGGTCACGGCAGCCTCACCCCGGGCGTGACGGCGCAGCGCGACGGTCACCGCCAGCTCGGCCAACCGCCAGTCGACAGCCTGCTCCAGGGCACTGTCGGCGACGAAACCAGGATGCTCGGCCCGCAGGTCGGCGGCCTGCTGCAACGCATGGGTGTCGTCGTGGGGCAGCAGCTTCTCCCCCAGCGCCGCCGCGACGACACCGGGCGCCGACCAGCGCATCCCCAGGTCCCCCTCGACGGTACGGGCCGCCCACAGCGTCCCGGCGACCTCGTCGCGGACCCCGGCCAGCCGCTCGGCGTCGGGGATCAGCACCGAGTACACGTCGGTGGTCGCCCCGCCCACATCCACGACCAGCAGATCCTGGCCCAGGTTCGAGGCCAGCAGCTCGACGCCGGTCAGGACCGCGTCCGGGGTCGCCGCCCGCACCAGGGACGCGAACCGGGGACCCCGCGACAGCTTCTTGCCGCCGATGACGTGCTGGAGGAACACCTGCCGGATCGCCGCCCGCGCCGGACCCGGATCCAGGGTCCCGATGGCGGGCAGCACGTTGGCCACCGCGACCGTCGGCACCCCGGCGTCGGCGAGCAGGGCGTGCAGCCGGTCGCGGCAGTCGGCGTTGCCGGCCAGCACGACCGGGACCCGCCATCTGGCCTTGGCCAGGCGGGTCGCATTGGCCGTGATGGTGTCGGCGTCGCCGCCGTCGGTGCCGCCCACGAGGAGCACCACGTCCGGTCGGGCGGCCCGCAGCGCGGTGAGGCCGTCGCGGTCGAGGACCCCGGCGGCGACGTGGACGACCTTCGCCCCGGCCGACAGCCCGACCCGGTGCCCCGCCTGCGCGGTGACCAGGCGCTCGTACCCGATGACGGCCAGGCGCAGCCCGCCACCCGCCGACGAGCACACCAGCAGCCCGTCGGGGGTGTGCCCGGTCGCCGCGACCGCCGCGTCCAGGCCGTGCAGCACGTCCGTGCCGACGGTCGTGCGGTGGCTGCCGGTGGCGACCAGCCGCCCGCCGTCGGTGTCGACCACGGCCGCCTTCGTGAACGTCGACCCGACGTCGACGCAGCAGATCAGCACGTCACGCCTTCGGCGGCACGACCACGGTGCCGGTCGCGGTCACGGCGACCACCGGCGGGTCCAGCACCTCGGCCGCCGACTCCGACACGTCGGGCCGGCCCCGGCACACGACCCGGGCCTCGAAGTCGATGGTGCGGCTGCGGGTGCCCATCCTGGTCACCGTCGCCGAGATCTCCAGCACGTCACCGGCCCGCATCGGAGCCTTGAACTGCACGTCGGAGTACGACGCGAACAGGCCCTCGTCACCGTCGGTGCGGATGCACACCTCGGTCGCGACGTCCCCGAACGCGGCCAGGGCGTACGCGCCATCAACGAGGTTGCCCGCGTAGTGGGCGTGGCTGTAGGGCACATACCGGCGGTGCGTGACAGTCAGTCCGACGCTCATGCGGCAGCCTTCTCCTTCTTGCGCTCGGCGCGCTGGGTGATCAGGGCGTGCACGAGGTAGCTGGCGACCTCGCGCGGGGTCGTGCCGCGGCCGAAGATCCGGTCCACGCCCAGCTCGTCGGCCATCAGCTCGTCGAAGCGGGGCCCGCCGACGATCAGCAGCGGCCGCTTGTCGGCCGGCATCGCCTCCCGGAACGCCGCCGACATCTCGCGGGTGTTGTGCAGGTGCGCGTCGCGCTGCGTCACGACCTGCGACACCAGGACCGCGTCGGCCTTCTCCGCCTTCGCGGCGGCGACCAGCTCGGGGACCGTGACCTGGGCGCCCATGTTGACGACCTTCAGCTCCCGGTAGTACTCCAGGCCCTTCTCGCCCGCGATGCCCTTGACGTTGAGGATCGCGTCGATGCCGACGGTGTGGGCGTCGGTGCCGATGGTCGCGCCGACGACCGACAGCTTGCGCCGCAGCCTCTGCTTCACGACCGTGTTGACCTCCTTCGCGCCCAGCAGCGGGAAGTCCCGCTCGACCACCTGCACCTTGTCGAGCTCGACCAGGTGCCGGACCGAGCCGTACACGACGAAGAACGTGAACCCGTCGCCCATCTGCTTGGCGTGCACCAGCATCGCCGGGTCCAGGCCCATCTTCGCCGCCAGCTGGAGCGCCGCGCCCTCGGCCTTCTTGTCGTGCGGCAGCGGCAGCGTGAAGCTGACCTGGGTCATGCCGTCGCCGGTGGTGTCGCCGTACGGGCGGATGACCGTGCTCACTGCTGCTCCCCCTTGGCCGGCTGCTCCAGGATGTCGGTGGCCGGGTTGTAGTAGCCGTCCTCGTGCGCGGCGACGCCGTCACGGCCCTTGCCCCGGTCGGCGGGCCGCTTCATGATCC
This sequence comes from Catellatospora sp. TT07R-123, assembly GCF_018327705.1. NCBI lineage: Bacteria > Bacillati > Actinomycetota > Actinomycetes > Micromonosporales > Micromonosporaceae > Catellatospora > Catellatospora sp. TT07R-123. The sequence goes on from NZ_BNEM01000002.1 coordinate 77,922, forward strand.
CGAACGTGCCGTCGGCGATCGCCTTGAGCAGGGTGTCGTCCTCGATCTTCGCCAGCAGGTCGATCGCCTCGTCCAGGACCTGGTGGGCGCGCTGCTGGATGAACCCGCCGGGCGCGGGCATGAAGTCCTCGTGCAGCTTGCCCGCCGCGTTCAGCACGTACCGGACGTTCTGCAGGGCGATGTCGCGGTCGGACAGCCACGGCGTCACCACCGCCTCGGTCATCATGCCGACCAGCAGGATGCCCTGCCCGGTCAGCGCCCCGACCAGGTTGAAGAACCCGTCGAGCAGGTTGCCGCGGAAGACGTCGCCGGTCATGTGCTTGGTCGGCGGCATCCACTTCAGCGGCGCGTCCGGGAACAGCTCCCGGGCCAGCAGCGCGTGCGCCAGTTCGAGGCGGAACGACTCCGGCAGATCCGGGTTGATCTCGAACGCGTGCCCGAGGCCCAGCTGCCAGTCGGCCAGCCCGGCCTCGTGCGCGAAGTACTCGTTGAGCAGCTGCGACACCGTGACCGTGTGCGCGGCCTCGACCGCGTCGGCGGTGGTGAGGTAGTTGTCCTCGCCGGTGTTGATGACGATCCCCGCGCGGGCGTGGATCTGGCGGGAGAACCGCTGGTCGACGAAGGTGCGGATCGGGTTGATGTCGCGGAACAGGATGCCGTACATCGAGTCGTTGAGCATCATGTCCAGCCGCTGGAGCCCGGCCAGGGTCGCGATCTCCGGCATGCACAGGCCCGACGCGTAGTTGGTCAGGCGCACATAGCGGCCCAGCTCGCGGCTCGACTCGTCCAGGGCGGCGCGCATCAGGCGGAAGTTCTCCTGCGTGGCGTACGTGCCCGCGAAGCCCTCGCGGGTCGCGCCCTCGGGGACGTAGTCCAGCAGCGACTGGCCGGTCGAGCGGATCACCGCGATCACGTCGGCGCCCGCGCGGGCGGCGGCCTGCGCCTGCGGGATGTCCTCGTAGATGTCGCCGGTCGCCACGATCAGGTAGATCCACGGGCGCTGCTTCGGGTCGCCGTACTTCTTGATCATCTTGTCGCGTTCGACGCGGTTGCGGTCGACCTGCCTGATCCCGGCGGCGACCGCCCGGCGCGACGCCTTGCGCGCCGCCGTCGCGGCCTTGCCGCCGGGCAGGTCGAACCGCAACGACCCCGACGCCGCCTTCTGCGCCAGCAGCGTCAGGTCCGCACCTGACCCGGCCAGGCCGTGCTCGGCCACGGCGTGGAACACCGGCAGCGCCACCCCGTGCCCCAGCCCCACGTCGGCGCGCACCGCGTCGACCAGGCGGTTCACCCACGGAATACCGTCGGCGTCGGCGCCGGTGATCCCGGCCAACCGCAGCACCGCCCGCTCCACCGACACGGTGGTGTGCGAGCGGGCCATGTCCACGACCGGCCGCCCGGCCCGTGCCGCCAGGGCACGGGCACGGGCGACCAGTTCCGGGTCCAGATGCAGCTTATTGCTGTGCATAGATGGTTTCTCCACGAAGGACGGTACGGACACAAACCGGCAGCTCGTCATGCTGCCCAAGCATCGGAAGGGTTCCCTGCAGCCCGGCCGGGGCGCGCCACACCGCGAAAGTCGCCGGCGCCCCCGGCACCAGCACCCCCTCGCCGTCGCGGTGCACCGACCGCCAGCCGCCACGCGTGTGCGCCGCGAACGCCGACTTCGCACTCATCCGCTGCTGCGGGTTGAAGTGCCACATCGCCGCCCGGACGCTGCCCCACGGGTCCAGGGGTGTCACCGGGCTGTCCGACCCGAACGCCAGCGCCACCCCGGTGTTGTGCATCTGCCCCATCGGGTTGGACGCCAGGCTCCGCTCCACGCCCAGGCGCTGGGCGTACATCTGGGCGGTGCCGCCCCAGAGGCGGTCGAACGCCGGCTGCATGCTCGCCACGATCCCGAACTCCACGAACGCCGCGATCAGCCGCTTGTCCATGATCTCGGCATGCTCCACCCGGTGCCGGGCGTCGCGGATCGCGTCCACGCCGAGCCGCTGCTCGGCCAGCGCGAACCCCGCCACCACCGTGGAGATCGCCTCGTCGCCGATGGCGTGGAAGCCGCCCTGCATCCGGTGCGCGTGGCAGTCCAGCAGGTGGTCGCGCACCTGCTCGGCGGTGACGTAGCCGTGCCCGCAGCCCTGCTCGCCGTCCAGGTAGTTCTTCGTGACGTGCGCGGTGCGCGAACCCAGGGCGCCGTCGGCGTACAGGTCACCGCCCGCGCCCACCGCGCCGAGCTCCCGGGCCTTGGCCGCGCCCATCAGCTCGCCCCAGAACCCGTACACCTCGGGCAGGCCCTGGCCCGACAGGCGGAGCAGGTCGGTGAAGTCGTTCTCGCTCGACGTGCCGGGGCCGCCGCACTCGTGCACCGCCGCGATCCCCAGCGACGCCGCATGCCGCAGCGCCGTCACCTGCGCCTGCTGCCGCTGCCCGTACGTGATCTGCCCGAACGCCTTCTCCCGCACCACATGGTGGGCGTCCCGGCGGACCCAGCCCGACTCGTCGTAGCCCGGCACGCCGACGGCCAGAGCCAGCAGGTCCGAGGAGACCAGCGCCGAATGGATCGACGCCTGCGACAGGTACACGCTGCGCCCGCCCGCCGCCCGGTCCAGCTCCGCCGCGCTCGGCGGCGTCTGCGCCGCGCCCCAGGTGCTCTCGTCGAACCCGTGTCCCAGCACCACCGCGTCCTGCCCCAGCCCGTCGGCGAACCCCGACACCGCCTTCAGCAGGTCCGTCGCGCTGCGCACGGCCGACAGGTCCAGCCCCGCCAACGCCAGCCCCGTGTCCGTGGCGTGCACGTGCGCGTCCACGAACGCCGGGGTCACCAGCGCACCACCGAGATCGACCCGCACGTCGGCCGACGGCGCGTCGGCCAGGGGGCCCAGCCACACGATCGTCTGGCCGCGCGTCAGCATCGCCGTCGCGGCCGGGTCGGCGGGACTGCGAACGACGGCGTTGCACCACAGCGTCGTGGGCTCGGCCGGCAGGGGGGTCACCGAAGTCTGCATGTGGTCAGTGTGCCGTGTCCGGCCCGGCCGACGAGGACTCCTGCCGCAGGCGGGACTCGAACAATTCCCGAACCGCCGGGACCGACCGCAGCAGCCCCAGCGCGTACGCCGCGTGCCCCGGCACGTAGCCGTTGCCGACCAGCATCGTCACATCCGCGGCCAGGCCCTCGGCGCCCAGCGCCGCCGCCGCGAAACTCGTCGCCATCGAGAAGAAGATCACGGTGCCGCCGTCGGCGGTCGACAGGATCGCCCCGTGCTCGCAGCCGGGCACGTCCACGCAGACCACCGTCACGTCGGCCGGGCCGCCCAGCGCCGCCGACACCGCCGCGGCCAGGGCCACCGGGTCGCGGGCGTCGGCCAGCGCGACGACGTCGGCCAGGCCGGTCGGCTCCAGCAGGGCGCGCTCGCGCTCCACCGGCACGATCCCGACGGTACGGGCCGCGCCGGCCGCCCGCGCCGCCGCCAGGGACAGCGACCCGCTCTTGCCGGCCCCGCCGATCACCGCGACCGTGGGCGCGTTGCCGCGCTCGGCGTGCTGGCGCACCACCCGCGCCGTCAGCGCCGGGGCGCCGCACACGTCCATCACCGCGAGCGACAGCTCCGGGTCCAGGTCGGCGGGCAGCACCGCCGCGATCGAACGCGCGAACAGGACCGCGTGGCCCTCGCACGGCACCTGCTCGCTGCGGCCGTCCCAGCGCTTGAGCCCGTCGGTGACGGCGAGCGGGGTGAGGGTCAGCGAGACCAGGGTCGCGACGCGGTCGCCGACGCTCAGGCCGAGCGGGGACTGCGGGCCGACGGCCTCGACGGTGCCGATGAGCATGCCGCCGGACCCGGTCACCGGGTTCTGCATCTTGCCGCGCGCCCCGATGATGTCCAGGACCTCGGCGCGGACGGCGTCGCCGTCACCGGCGTGCTTGGTCTCCAGTTGCCGGAAGCTCGCCGCGTCCAGGTTCAGGCGCTCGACGGAGATGCGCACCTCGTCCTGCCCGATCTGCGCCGAATTGTCCAGCCGAAGCGCCGCCTGGGGCAGCACGCCCTTCGGCTCCAGCACCCGGTGCAGCCCGATCGGTGACGTCATTGTCCGTTTCTCCTCAAAAAGTGCCGCTCCCCCGCGATCACGGAGGCAAATATGCTGCCCGACATGGTTGTCGCGGGAAATTCTACGGCAGAATAGTTGGTGAGCCGAAGAAGTTCCAGTATGGTCATCTGGACCGCAAAGGAGAGGCCACCGATGAACGCTGGGCAGCCCTACGAGTACCGCCGCGTGGAACTCGTCGAACCCGACTGGACCCGGTTCCCGGGCTGGCGGAACGTCACCCCCGCGCAGTGGGACTCCGCACAGTGGCAGCGCGTCAACTGCGTCAAGAACATCAAGCAGCTGCGCGCCCTGCTCGGTGACACCGTCGACGAGCGGTTCTACGCCGACCTCGAAGCCGACCAGAAGCACATGGCCACCATGTCGATGCTGGTCCCGCCGCAGATGCTCAACACCATGGCGCGCGAGGAGCTGACCACCGAGGCGTTCTACGCCGACCCGGTCCGCCGCTACATGATCCCGGTGGCCTCCGACCGGCTCACCGAGTGGGCCAGTCACCCGCACGCCAGCCGCGACAGCCTGCACGAGCACGACATGTGGGTCGCCGAGGGCCTCACCCACCGGTACCCGACCAAGGTGCTCGCCGAGCTGCTGTCCACCTGCCCGCAGTACTGCGGCCACTGCACCCGCATGGACCTGGTCGGCAACTCCACGCCCGCCGTCGAGAAGCTCAAGCTGGAGCTCAAGCCGGTCGACCGCTACGACGCCCACATCGCCTACCTCAAGGCCCACCCGGGCGTGCGCGACGTCGTCGTGTCCGGCGGCGACGTGGCCAACGTCCCGTGGAAGAGCCTCGAGTCGTACCTGATGCGGCTGCTGGAGATCGACACCATCCGCGACATCCGCCTGGCCACCAAGGCGCTGATGGGCCTGCCCCAGCACTGGCTGCAGCCCGACGTCGTCGAGGGCCTGGAGCGCGTCGCCCGCACCGCCCGCCGCCGCGGCGTCAACCTGGCCATCCACACCCACGTCAACCACGTCAACTCGATCACCCCGACCGTCGCCCGCGCCGCCAAGACGGCGCTGGAGGTCGGCGTGCGCGACGTGCGCAACCAGGGCGTGCTCATGCGCGGCGTCAACGCCACCAGCCCGGACCTGCTCGACCTGTGCTTCGCGCTCCAGGGCGAGGCCAACATCCTGCCGTACTACTTCTACATGTGCGACATGATCCCCAACGCCGAGCACTGGCGCGTCTCGGTCGCGCACGCCCAGGCCCTGCAGCACGACATCATGGGCTACCTGCCCGGCTACGCCACCCCGCGCATCGTCTGCGACGTGCCGTTCGTCGGCAAGCGCTGGGTGCACATGCTCACCGAGTACGACCGCGACAACGGCATCTCGTACTGGACCAAGAACTACCGCACCTCGATCGAGGCCACCCAGGACTCCGAGGTGCTCGCCAAGCGCTACGCCTACTACGACCCGATCGACACCCTGCCCGAGTCGGGCCAGAAGTGGTGGCGCAAGCAGGTCGAGGAGCAGCAGCACCAGGACTGACCACCCTGACCGTACGACCTTCGAAGGCGCCTGCCGGGCTCAGCAGGCGCCTTCGGCGTATCCGGCCGACGGCGCCGTCCCGGCCACCACCCAGATCGTCAGCGCCACCAGGAACTCGTCGCGCTCGGCCGCGTCCGCCACCGCGGCCAGCCATCGCCCCACCATCTCGTCGTTGCCCGGATCGTGGCCCACGATCTGCATCAGCAGGTCGTGCTCGAAGTACGGCACCACGTGCTGTGCCTCGACCGGGTCGCAGAAGTGCAGCGTCACCGGGTGGCACTCGACCTCGACCGCCCCGGCCTGCTTCAGCCGGTTGCGCAGCGTACGCCCGATCGACGGGTTGCTCATCACCGACCGCTGCCGCATCCGCCACAGCATCGGCGTCAGCACCTCGTAGGCGATGCCCTCGAACGTCAGCGACTCCCAGTTCGGTGTCGACCAGGCACACCCGCCCGCCGGGCCGCGTCACCCGCACCAGCTCCGCCACCACCGCCTCGGCGTCGTCGAGATGTTGCAGCGTACGTTCGCAGCGCACCGCGTCGAAGCTGCTCGACGGATAGTCCAGCGCCGTCAGGTCACCGGCGACGAAACGCACCGGCGCCGCGCCCGGATGCGCCTTCAGCCACACCGCGTACCGGCGGTCGGCCAGCGCGAGCATGTTCTGCGAGTTGTCGACGCCGTCCACCGACCCCTCGGGGCCGACCCGCAGCGCCAGCGGATAGACCGCCTCGCCCAGCCCGCAGCCGCCGTCGAGCACCCGGTGGCCGGGCGCCAGCCGCATCGCATCGGCCGCCAGCGCGCGGATGCGCCCGATCGACGGGTGCGCCGCCGCCGACTCCAGGTATGCCGCCATCCTCGCCCGGATCTCCGCCGGGGTGCGGTCCACCACGGCGTAGTGCGGGATGAGCGGCTGTTCGCCCACCTCTCCATTCTCGGAGCGCACCGGCCCGCCCGGCCCCGCCCTTCGGTATGTCGCGGCCCGAAGGCGGGCATCCGGTGACGTGGGGAATGCGACTCGGCGGCGGATAGCGCCCGGAGGCGGCCAGGCACCGCTAACGTGTGATCATGCGTGAGATCGTGCTGATCCGGCACGGGCAGACCGAATGGAGCGCCAACGGGCGCCATACCTCCTTCACCGACCTGCCGCTGACCGCCGAGGGCGAACGGCAGGCCGGGCGGCTGGCGTCGCAGCTGGCCGGGCGGGCGTTCGCGGCCGTGCTCTGCTCGCCCCTGCAGCGCGCCGTGCGCACCGCGGCGCTGGCCGGGCTGGACGTCACCGCCACCGACGACGACCTGCTGGAATGGAACTACGGCGCGTACGAGGGCCGCACCACCAGCGAGATCAGGCTGGAACGTCCCGACTGGACGCAGTGGCAGCACGGCTGCCCCGGCGGCGAGACGGCCGGGCAGGTCGGCACCCGGGCCGACCGGGTCCTCGAACGCGCCCGCACGATGCTGGCCACCGGCGACGTCGCCCTGGTCGGCCACGGCCACCAGCTGCGGGTGCTCACCTCCCGCTGGCTCGGACTGCCTCCGGCCGACGGCGCGCTGTTCCGGCTGGAGACCGGCACGACCAGCGTGCTCGGCTACGAACGCGAGACCCCTGTGCTGCTGCGCTGGAACGCCTGAGGGCGCGGCCGGCTAGGCGGCCCGGCGACCGTCCAGCCGCGGCAGTGTCGGCCAGCGGGCGCTGGCCCAGTGCTGCCAGCTGTCGAAACCTGACGGCGGTGCCGGGACCGGTGCCTGGTCAAGCTCCGCCGCCGTGGGCGGCTGGCACAGGGCCAGGAACCGATCATGGTCCGCGTCGGTCATCGGGAACGTCGTCTCAGGGTGCTCGCGCCAGCGACGGCTCGCCCGCGCCCGGCGCTCCGACTCGTCGATCTTGAGATATCTCAGCTCGAATCCCGCACCGGTCGACTCCGCGATCGTCCGAATCGCGTACCGCTCGTCGCTCGACCAGCACCCGAAGTCGAGGATGACCGAGGCTCCGCTGCGAAGTACCTCGTGCGCCGTCCAGATCATCCGGCCCTCAAGGATGTCCCGTCGACCGTCCGCCTCGCTGTCTCCGAACAGCGGAGCCATCCAGTCGTCCGGGGTGAGGCGGAGTATGCGCCGCTCATCCGCGAGCTGCTTCGCCAGCGTCGTCTTCCCGGCACCCGGCAGGCCGACCGTCAGGAGGAGCGTGGGTCGCGTGATCATCTGCTCACGGTGCCAGCCGCCTTCACGGCCGGGCAACTGGTTTGCCCGCCTGGTCGTCCATCGCACGAGCAAGATCAAAGATTGACGGCGTGGATCGGCGGTACGAGCGTGGGGCTTAGCCGGCCGAAGTTCGGTCGCGGTTCAGGCCGTCGGTGAAGATGTGCTCGGCGACGAAGGCGACCACGGCCGCGATCAGCACGACCGGTGCCATGCCGACCGCGTAGCCGCCGAGCAGCAGCAGGACCAGGACGGTGGCGCTGACCGGGGCGGGCAGCGCGGCGACCGTGGCTGCGGCCATGCCTGCCGCGAGGCCGCCGATCAGCCCGAGGCCGGGCAGCGGTGCGGCCAGGGCCCCGAGCACGCCGCCGAGGCAGACCGCCGGGAACACCGGACCGCCGCGCAGCGAACCCAGGGACAGCGCGTAGCCGAGGCCCTTGGTCAGCAGCAGGAGCACCAGCGCCGCCTCGGACCAGTTCTGCGGGGCGGACGCCACCGCCGCGAGGGTCTGCTGGCCCGAGGAGGCGACGTCGATCGGGTCGCGGCCGGTGAGCAGGGCGTACGCGCAGGCGCAGGCGGCCACGGCGAGGGCGATCAGTGGGGTGCGGGTCAGCGGCCGGGCGGCGACGTACGGGGCGACCGTGCGGGCCAGGCCCCGGACCCAGCGGACGCCCAGCGCGGCGACCAGGGCGATCGGGACGCTCCACAGCAGGTCGGCGGGGTCGGGGCGGATCGTGCCGGGTGCCAGCGGCAGGGTCAGGTGGCTGATGGGAGGCCGGTCCAGGCGCCCAGGCCGGTGAAGACGACGGCGCCGATACCGGCGGCCATCAGGCACGGCAGGATGACCAGCGACAGGGCGAGGCCGCTGAGCTGCACTATCTCCATGAGCATGATGGCGGCGACGACGGGGCTGCCAAAGACGGTCGCGATGGCGGCGGCCGCGCCGGACACTCCGATCACGGCGACGCGGCGCTGGTCCATGCGCAGACCGCCCGCGATCCAGGCGGCCAGGCCGCTGCCCAGGGCCATCAGCGGGGCCTCGGGGCCGAGGACCGCGCCGAGCGGGAGGCTGGCGAACGCGGCGAGGACCACGCCGGGCAGTTCGGGTGGTGGGCAGACACCCGCCCCCATCCCCCCGGCGGGGACGTGGCCGCCGTGGCCGGGCAGGGTGTACACGATCGCGCCGACGGCCAGGCCCGCGACGAGCAGCAGCGGCACCGGCCACCACCAGGGCGTGGCGGTGCCGCCGGTCAGGGCGTGCGGGAGGGTGTCCCAGGCCCAGTGCTCCAGCTGGTGGACGGCGGCCAGGAAGCCGAACGCGGCCAGCGAGATCGGCACGCCCAGCGCTCCGGCCAGCCCGAGCAGTCGCAGGTAGTCCGGGCGCCGTACCAGCTCGTCCGGGGTCGGCGCGGTGGCCGTTTGCGCCATATCGTCACGATACGGGCGTACGGGTCCGGACGGGTGTGATCCGCCACTGCCGCTGCGACCTCCCATGAGCCTGGAAAGTTCCTCGGAACCTCGGGCGTCGCCGGGGACTCGCCTGTGCGTGATCCTCCTCCACCTCGCCGCGCTGGGGCGCGGCCTGACCGCCATGGCGGGTGCGGCCGTGCTCGGCGGCCCGTGCGCGCTGTGGCTCGACCGCGGCGGCCTGCGGGACCTGGCCGCGCAGCCGTATGTCTCGGCCGGTCGGCTGACCGGACTGCTCGCCGCGGCGCTGCTGCTGCTCCAGGTGTTCACGATGGCGCGGGTGCCGTGGCTGGAACGCGCCTGGGGGCAGGACCGGCTGGCGCGCTGGCACCGGCTGACCGGGTTCGCCTCGGTCTGGCTCCTGCTGGCGCACCTGTCGCTGATCAGCGTCGGCTACGCGGCGACGGCGGACGCCGGGCCGGTGCGCCGGTTCGTGCAGCTGGTGCTGACGTACCCGGGGATGCTGCTGGCGGCGGCCGGGGCCGGGCTGCTGCTGGCGGTGGCGGTGCTGTCGGTGCGGGCGGCGCGGCGGCGGCTGCGGTACGAGAACTGGCACCTGCTGCACCTGTACGCCTATCTCGGCATCGGCCTGGCGCTGCCGCACCAGCTGTGGAACGGCACCGAGTTCGTCACCGGCGCCGCCGCGCGCGCCTACTGGTGGACGCTGTACCTGGCGGCGGCCGGTTCGGTGCTGGCGTTCCGGCTGGCGCTGCCGTGGTGGCGCAGCATGCGGCACCGGCTGCGGGTGGAGCGGGTGGCGCACGAGGCGTCGGACGTGTACTCGGTGTACCTGTCGGGGCGGCGGCTGGACCGGCTGGCGGCGCGGCCGGGTCAGTTCCTGCTGTGGCGGCTGCGTACGGGTCCTGGCTGGACGCGGGCGCACCCGTTCTCGCTGTCGGAGGCACCCCGGCCGGACCGGCTGCGGTTCACGTTCCGGTCCGGCGGCGACGACGGGGCGCGGCTGGCCGCGGCGGCGCCGGGCACGGCGGTGCTGGTGGAGGGCCCGTTCGGGACGCTGACCGAGTCCCGGCGGCGCGGGCGCGGGGTGCTGCTGCTGGCGGCCGGGATCGGGATCACGCCGATGCGGGCGCTGCTGGAGGGCATGGCCTGCGACGGCGGCCTGACGCTGATCTACCGGGCGCGCAGCGAGCAGGAGCTCGTGCTGCGGGCCGAGCTGGACGAGATCGCGGCCCGGCGCGGCGCCGAGGTGGTGTACCTGCCCGGCCCTCCCCCGCCGGACCGGGTGTCGTGGCTGACCGCCGACCTGGCGGCGCGCCGGGCCGATCACGAGGTGCTGGCCGAGCTGGTGCCGGGGCTCGCGGAGCGGGACGTGTACCTGTGCGGGCCGCCGCCGTGGATGGACGCGGCGCGGTCGGCGCTGCGGTCCGCCGGGGTGCCCGCGCGGCAGATCCACAGCGAGCGGTTCGGGTGGTGAGCCGTGCGTAAGATCGCGTTCTTCCTGATCGGAACCGTGGCCGGGCTGGTCGCGCTGTTCAGCTACCGGACCAGCCGGGGTGAGGCGCTGCCCGCCCCGGCGGCGCCGCACTCCCCCGAGCCGTCGGCGTCGGGTTCCGCAGCGCCCTCGGGTTCGCCGCTGCCGTCGCGGCCGCCGGGTGCGCGGGACGTGGACGGGCCGGTGATCACGACGGAGTTCGGCACGGTGCAGGTCCGGGCCGTACTGGACGGGAACCGGCTGGTCGACGTCGTCCCGCTGAAGGTCCACGACATCCACGCCCACTCGCTGGAGCTCAACGAGTACGCGCTGCCGCTGCTGCGGGCGGCGGTGCTGGCCGCGCAGAGTGCCGAGGTGGACACGGTCACGGGTGCGACGGTCACCAGCCAGGCGTACCTGACGTCGTTGCAGGCGGCGCTGGACGCGGCGGCGAAGTGAGCGTGAGCGCCGCGGCGCGGCGGGCCTGGGTCGAGCAGATCATGGGCCTGCCGGTGAGCGTGCACCTGCGCGGGGACGGGGTGCACGGCGAGGAGGCGGCCCGCGCGGCGGCTCGGGTGTTCGCGCACCTGCGGTCGGTGGACCGGCTGCTCAGCCCGTACCGGCCGGACAGCGAGCTGTGCCGGTGGAACCGGGGTGAGCTGCCGCTGGGGCGGTGTGCGGCGGCGGTGCGGGAGGTGGTGGCGCTGTGCGGGCAGGCGCGGGAGCGTACCGGCGGGTGGTTCGACCCGTGGCGGGTCGGGACGCTGCCGTGCGACCCGACGGGGCTGGTGAAGGGGTGGGCGGTGCAGGAGGCCGCGGGGCTGCTGGCCGGGTGGGAGTTCTGCCTGAACGCCGGGGGTGACCTGGTGGCGGCCGCCGGGGACGGGGGTGCGGCGTGGCGGGTCGGGATCGAGGACCCGGCCGACCCGGCGCGGCTGGTCGGGGTGCTGCACACGGCCGCGGGGGCGGTGGCGACGTCGGGGACGGCGCGGCGCGGGGCGCACCTGGTGGACCCGTACCGGGGCGTGGCCGCGACCGGGGTGGCGAGCGTGACCGTGGTCGGGCCGTCGCTGCTGTGGGCCGACGTGTACGCCACCGCGGTGGCCGCGTGCGGCACGGACGGGCTGTCGCTGCTGGCCGGGACCGGTTACGAGGGGCTGCTGCTGACGCCGGACGGGGCCCGGCGGGCCACGCCCGGTTTCCGGTATGCGCCGCTTGTCCGATGACAGAATCGACGGTGTGAGCCCCGCGCGAGCTGAGCCGTGTACGAACTGATCGGACTGAGCGTGGTCCTGATCGCCTGGGCCGTGGTGTCCGGGCGGGCGGCGCGCTACAGCATCACGGTCCCGATCGCGCTGATGCTGGCCGGTCACCTGCTGGCGGGCGGGTCCGCACCGCTGATCACGATCGACGCGAGCTCGACCGTGTTGCAGCATCCGCTCCAGGCGACGCTGGCGCTGATCCTGTTCGCCGACGGCACCGGGATCGCGCTGGGGCGGCTGCGCGGGACCGGGCACCTGCCGCTGCGGCTGCTGCTGATCGCCTTCCCGCTGACGGTGCTGCTGGGATACCTCGCCGGGTCGCTGCTGTTCCCGGCCGCGAGCGGCTGGGTGATCGCGCTGGTGGCCGCGGCGGTGGCCGCCTCCGACGTGAGCCTGGCCGAGGCGGCGGTGCACGACGAGCGGATCCCGCACGACGTGCGGCTGGCGGTGAAGGTCGAGAGCGGGTTCAACGACGGGCTGGCCGCCCCGCTGGTGCTGTTCTTCCTGGGCGGGGCGCTGGCGGCCGGGCATGAGGAGGGCACGGCGCCGCTGCTGTCGCACACCGTCCGGGAACTGGCGATCGCGCTGGTGGTCGGCGTGGCGGCGGGAGCGGGCGCCGGGCGGCTGCTGCGGTGGGCGCGCAAGCGGGCGTGGTCGGCGGTGGCGGCCGAGCGGCTGGCGTACGTGGCGGTCGGGGTGCTGGCGTTCGAGGCCGCGCACGCGCTGCACGGCAACGGGATCGTGGCCGGGTTCGTGGCGGGGCTGGCGGTGCGGGCCGCCGACCGGGACCTGCCCGCCGCGCACGTGCAGACGGTGCACGACGTGGTGATGCTGCTGTCGGCCGGGGTGTGGTTCGTGTTCGGGTCGATGGTGTGGCAGTCGATGGCCGCCCTGAACTGGCAGGTGGCGGTGTACGCGCTGCTGAGCCTGACCGTGGTGCGGATGCTGCCGGTGGCGCTGAGCCTGGCCGGATCGCACCGGTCGCGCCGGGAGGTGCTGCTGCTGGGCTGGCTGGGCCCGTGCGGCCTGCCCAGCGTGATCTTCGCGCTGCTGGCGGTGGAGGAGCTGCGCGGACCGGCGGCCGCGCTGACGGCGGTGCTGATCACGGCGACGGTGCTGCTGAGCGTGCTGGCGCACGGGCTGTCGGCGGCGCCGATCGCGCAGCGGTGGGAACTCGGCCCGGTCAGGCCAGCAGGGCCGCGAGGGCGAGCAGCACGACGGTGACCCCGGCCAGGATCGCCAGCAGCGGCCAAACCCAGCGCAGGTAGCGGCCGTAGGGCACGCGGGCGATGGCCAGGCCGCCCATGACCACGGCCGAGGTGGGGATGAACAGGTTCATCAGCCCGGACGCGCTCTGGTAGGCGGTGACGACCAGGTCCTGCGGGACGCCGAGGAACGACGCCAGCGGCGCCATGATCGGCATCGCGACGGTGGCCAGCCCGGACGAGGACGGGATGAGGAACGACAGCGGCAGGAACAGCACGTACATGACGATCGAGAACGCGGCCTTGCCGACGTCGCCCAGGGCCAGTTCGGCCCAGTGCAGCACGGTGTCGGTGATCTGGCCGTTGTTCATGATGACGGTGATGCCGCGGGCGATGCCGATGATCAGGGCGACGCCGAGCAGGTCGCGGCCGCCGTCGACGAACGCCTCGGTCAGCGCCGCTTCCCGCATCCGGCCCAGCAGGCCGATCAGGATCGCGAACAGCAGGAACGACGCGGTCATCTCCGGGAACCACCACCACAGGGTCGGCAGCGGGATGCCCAGGTCCGACCAGGGGATGACGCCGTACATCATGACGCCGAAGGCGAGCGCGAACACGCCGAGGATCAGTTTGTGGCGTCCGGTCAGCGCGGCGGTGGACGCCTCGTCGGACAGGTGGAAGTGGGCGTCGTTGTCGGCCTTCATGTCGTACACGGCCGAGGTGGCGGGGTCGCGTTTGACCCTGTCGGCGTAGCGCAGCACGAACACCGTGCCGACGGCCAGGCACACGATCAGGATCATCAGCCGCAGCAGGAAGCCCTGGCTGATCGGGATGCCCGCGAACCCGGACGCGATGCCGGTGGCGAACGGGTTGATGGTCGAGCCGAGCACCCCGATGCCGCAGCCCAGCAGCAGCACCGCCGCGCCGGTGAGGGTGTCGTAGCCCGCGGCGACCATGACCGCGATGACCAGGCTGTAGAAGGCCAGGCTCTCCTCGGCCATGCCGAAGGTGGTGCCGCCGAGGGCGAACACGGCCATCAGGATCGGGATCATCCAGCGTTCGCGGCCGTGCAGGCGCTGCACCAGGCGGCCGATCCCGGCCTGGATCGCACCCGTGCGCATGGTGACGCCGAGGAACCCGCCGATGACGATGATGAACAGCGCGACGTCGATCGCGCCGAACAGCACGCCGGAGTTGTAGTAGCTGATCTTCCCGGCTTTGTCCTCGATACCGTAGAGGCCGTTGATGGGCGCGGTCAGCGAGTCGACGACGATCCGCTGCGGGCTGGCCGGGACCGAGTGGTAGGTGCCGGGGATCGGGTTGCCGTCGGCGTCGAGCTCGTAGGCGCCCGCGGGCACCAGCCAGGTCGCGACCGCCATCAGCACGATCAGGGCGAACAGGATGGTGTACGCCGAGGGCAGGGTGAACCTCCGCCGCCCGCCCGCCGGTGTCGCCGGTTCAGTGCTCTGGGCTGTCATCGCCGCCTCCCGCCGGGGCCGGGCCGCCGCCCGCCGCAACCGGTTCCGGTGCGGCGGTCGGCACCTTGAAGCCGAGGTAGCCGTACGCGACGTCCAGCAGCGGGCTGAGGATGTTGAAGAAGCAGTAGGGCAGGTACGCCACCGTCGGGACGCCGAGCACCCCGGAGATGTACGCCCCGCAGGTGTTCCACGGCACCAGCACCGAGGTGACCGTGCCGGAGTCCTCCACCGCCCGCGACAGCACCTGCGGGGCCAGCCCGCGCCGGGCGAACTCGTCGCGGAACATGCGGCTGGGCAGCACGTCGGCGACGTACTGGTCGCCGGCGATGACGTTGAGGCCCACGCCGCTGGCGTTGACGGCCAGGATCAGCGAGCCGCGGCTGCGGGCGCGGGCCACGACCGGGGCCAGCAGCCGCTGGAGGAACCCGGCGTGCTCCATGACCGCGGCGAACGACAGCGCGCCCAGGATCAGCCAGACCGTGGTGAGCATGCTGGCCATGCCGCCCCGGGAGAACAGCTGGTCGACCTTCGGGGCGCCGGTGTTGCTCACGAACCCGGTGGCCATCGCGCTGAACAGGGCCTCCACTCCGGTGGCGACCGGGCCCAGCGACGGGTCGTCCACGAACGCCCGCACCGCGGCGGGCTGCGTGAACGGGGCGAGCACGCCCGCGAACAGGGCCGAGCCGAGGATCGCCAGGAACGGCGGGTAGCGGCGGGCCGCGAAGTAGACCAGCAGCGCCAGCGGGAGCAGGCACACCACCGAGACGCGGTAGGCGCCTTCCAGTGCCCGCTCGGCGGCTTCGGTGCTGGCGGCGGTCTCGGGCTGGTTCCGCAGCCCGATGATCAGGAACAGGATCAGGCTGATGCCTAGGGCGGGCCCGGCGGTCCAGGCCATGTTGCGGATGTGCATACCGACGGTCAGGCCCCGGCCGACCAGTTGCGGCACCAGGATGGTGGTCTCCGACAGGGGCGTCATCTTGTCGCCGAAGTACGCCCCGCAGATCACCGCCCCGGCCGCGGCGGCGGTCGACAGGCCCATCACGGTGGCCATCCCGACGAACGCGACCCCGAGCGTGCCCGCGGTCGTCCACGAGCTGCCGGTGACCATGCCGACGACGGCGCAGACCAGCGCGGTGGTGAAGAAGAACCAGGCCGGGTTGACCAGCCTGATGCCGTAGTCGACGACGGTCGGGATGGTCCCGGCCATGTTCCAGGTGCCGATCAGCGCGCCGACCGCGAGCAGGATGAACACCGCCCCGATGGCCGAGGTGACCCCGCCGACGGCGGCGTCGGCGACCGACGCGACGCTGTGGCCGTTCTTGAACGCGACCAGGCTGGCGAACGCGGCGGCCAGCAGCAGCGCGACCTGCAGCGGCCCGTCGGTGGCACCGGTGCCGAACAGGGCGATGGTGGTGACCAGCAGCGCGATCAGGACCACGACGGGCGCGAGCGCGTCCAGCATGGTCGGCGGCCGTACGGGACGGTGCGGCAGCGCCGCCTCGGGGCCCTCAGCCATGGTGCGGTTCCGCCGCCGACGACGGCAGTCGGCCGTCGATCTGCCGGCCGTGGTGGTGGGCGATGCCGCGGGCGTACGCCATCAGCATGAAGATCGCCAGGATCGCGACGATGATCAGCAGCACGCGGCGGAAGTCGGGCATCGCGCGGCCCCTCACAGCGGGTCGCGCAGCAGCGGGCAGGTCATGCAGTGCCCGCCGCCGCGGCCCTTGCCGAGTTCGAAGCCCTCGATGGTGATGACCTCGATGCCGAAGGCGCGCATCTTGGCGATGGTGTGGGTGTTGCGCTCGTACGCCACGACCACGCCGGGCGACAGCGCCACCACGTTGTTGCCGTCGTCCCACTGCTCGCGTTCCTGCTGGTAGGCGTCGCCGCCGGTCTCCACGACGCGCAGCCGCCCGACGCCGAGCGCGTCGGCCATGGCCGACAGCAGGTCGCGTTCCTGGGTGACGTGGAACTTCCCTGGGCTGCTGCCGGGGCGCAGGCTGATCGCCCGGACGCTCTCGACGACCTTCGGGAAGACGGTGACGGCGTCGCGGTCGAGCATCGTCATGACGGTGTCCAGGTGCATGTGGGCCCGGTCCTTGCTCATCACGACCGCGATGACCCGCTGGGCGGCACCGGCGGCGAACAGCGCCCGCGCCAGTTCCTCGATCATGCGGGCCTGGGTGCGCTCGCTCATCCCGATGAGGACGGTCCCGTTGCCGATCGGCTGCACGTCGCCGCCTTCGAGCGTGGACCGGCCGAAGTCGACGACGTTGAACCGGCCGTCGTCGCCGAGGTCGGGATACCAGTAGTCGAACTTGGCGTCGGCGAACATCGGGTGCGCCCGGTAGACCGCGGCGACGTTGTACGCCTCGGGCCGCCGCGCGGGCCAGTACATCGGGTTGACGGAGACCCCGCCGTAGATCCAGCAGGACGAGTCGCGGGTGAACAGGGTGTTGGGCAGCGGCGGCAGGATGAACGCGCTGTCGTCCTCGGCGGCGGCCGCCCCGAGCGAGGTGCCCCGGAACAGGCCGAGGTCGAGCCCGGCCTCGCCGACGGTGAGGCCGCCGATGAGGTGGCGGGCCAGTTCCTGCGGCGGCAGCGCGTCCAGGGCGGCGCGGACCGGGTCGACCAGCGAGATGCCCACGGTGTACTCCGAGGCCGACAGCTCGACCATCCGCTGCCGCGCCGGTTCGCTGGCGGCGAGGGTCTCGGCGAGCAGGTCCTGCAGGTGGTAGACCTCGACGCCGCGTTCGCGCATGCGGGCGACGAACTGGTCGTGCTCGTACTGCGCCCGCTCGACCCACAGCACGTCGTCGAAGAGCAGGTCGTCATGGTTGGACGGGGTCAGCCGCCGCAGGCTCAGGTCGGGCCGGTGCACCAGCACCTTGCGCAGCGTGCCGACCTCCGAGTGGACGCCGAAGCCTTCCATGCTCACCCCGCTCCTTCCGCGGCCGTGCCGGCGGCGACCACCTGGGTGCCCGCCCGGCCGTGCACGACGTCTTCGATCTGCGCCAGGCTGCCGATGGCGGCGCGCCTGCCGGTGTGCTCCACGAACCGGACCGCCGCGGCGACCTTCGGGCCCATCGAGCCGGCGGCGAACGACTGCGCGGCCAGCTCGCCGGGCGTGACCCGGTCCAGGCGGCGCTGCCGGTCGGTGCCCCAGTCGAGGTAGACCGCGTCGACGTCGGTGGCCATCACGAA
Organism: Catellatospora sp. TT07R-123; assembly: GCF_018327705.1. Lineage (NCBI taxonomy): Bacteria > Bacillati > Actinomycetota > Actinomycetes > Micromonosporales > Micromonosporaceae > Catellatospora > Catellatospora sp. TT07R-123. The sequence goes on from NZ_BNEM01000002.1 coordinate 95,764, forward strand.
CAGGTCGGCGTCGACCTCCCGGGCCAGCAGCTCCCCGGCGAAGTCCTTGTCGATGACCGCCTCGACGCCGGTGAGCGTGCGGCCGCCCGGCTGGTACATGGTCGGCACGCCCCCGCCGCCGCCGCAGATGACGACCACGTCGCGTTCGATCAGCCACCGGATCGGCCGGATCTCGAAGATCCGCTTCGGTTCCGGGGACGGCACGACGCGGCGCCAGTGCTCGCCGTCGGGTTTGACGGTCCAGCCCTTGTCGGCGGCGAGCTGCTTGGCCTGTTCCAGGTCGTAGACGGGGCCGACGAACTTGGTCGGGTCGCCGAACGCCGGGTCGGCCGGGTCCACCTCGATCATGGTGAGGATCGTGGCGAGCGGGGTCTGCTCGGGCAGCAGGTTGCCAAGCTCCTGCTCGATGACATACCCGATCATGCCTTCGGTCTGGGCGCCGAGCACGTCCAGCGGGAACGGCTCGGCCCCGGCGTAGGCGGCGCCCTGTAACGCCAGCAGCCCCACCTGCGGGCCGTTGCCGTGGGTGAGCACGAGCTGGTGCGCACCGGCGAGCGCGGCCAGCATCGGCGCGGCGGCGCGCACGTTGGCGCGCTGCGCGTCGGCGGTCATCGGCTCGCCGCGCCGCAGCAGCGCGTTGCCGCCCAGGGCCACCACGATGCGCACGGTCAGTCGCCCAGCGTGGCGACGAGGACGGCCTTGATGGTGTGCAGGCGGTTCTCGGCCTGGTCGAAGACGATCGAGTGCCGGGACTCGAACACCTCGTCGGTGACCTCCAGGGCGTCGAGGCCGAACTGCTGGTAGATCTGCTCGCCGACCTTGGTGTCCCGGTTGTGGAACGCGGGCAGGCAGTGCATGAACCGCACCTTCGGGTTGCCGGTGCGGCCGATCACGTCCATGTTGACCTGGTACGGCTTGAGCAGCTCGATCCGCTCGCCCCAGACGCCCTGGTCCTCGCCCATCGACACCCACACGTCGGTGTAGAGGTAGTCGACGCCGCGGACGCCCTCGCCGACGTCGGCGGTGAGGGTGAGCCGGGCGCCGGTCTCGGCGGCGATCTCGTGACAGGTCTTGACCAGGTCCTCGCGCGGCCACAGGTGCTCGGGCGCGCACAGGCGCACGTCCATGCCGAACTTGCAGCCGCCGACCATCAGCGAGTTGCCCATGTTGTTGCGGGCGTCGCCGAGGTAGCAGAACGCGACGTCGTGCAGCGGCTTGTCGCTGTGCTCCTGCATGGTCAGCATGTCGGCCAGGATCTGGGTCGGGTGGAACTCGTCGGTGAGCCCGTTGTAGACCGGCACCCCGGCGAAGGCGGCCAGGGTCTCCACGTGCTCCTGGGCCGAGCCGCGGTATTCGATGCCGTCGAAGGTGCGCCCGAGCACCCGGGCGGTGTCCTTCATCGACTCCTTGTGGCCGATCTGCGAGCCGGTCGGCTCCAGGTAGGTGACCTGGGCGCCCTGGTCGTGGGCGGCGGTCTCGAACGCGGTCCGGGTACGGGTCGAGGTCTTCTCGAAGATGAGCGCGATCTCGCGGCCGCGCAGCCGGGGCTGCTCGTAGCCGCCGCGCTTGGCCGCTTTCAGCTCGGCCGACAGCTGGAGCAGGTAGTGCAGCTCCTCGGGCGTGAAGTCGAGCTCCTTGAGGAAGCTGCGGTTGCGAAGGTTGAACGCCATGGCGGGTGCCTCCTCGGGCGGGTCAGGCCGGGACCGGTGCGGGTGCCGGTTCGACCAGGACCGGCAGGGTCTGGTGGGCGCGCCGCCGCAGCACCAGCTTGATCAGCTCCTCGACGACGAGCAGGGTCAGCGCGATCCCGATGCAGATCAGCCACTGGTTGAGGTTCAGCCAGGCGGTGCCGAAGATCCGGCGCAGCGGCTCCAGTGCCGTGACGGCGATGATGGCGAGCAGCGCGAAGCCGTAGCGGCGCAGCTGGGCGATGCCCGGGATCGCCGCGCGGCTGAAGATCGTGTTGAGCTGGTCGCGGGAGAGCAGGCCGCCGACCAGGTGGAACAGCGACAGCGTGGTCAGCAGCATGGTCGCGCCGATGACCGGTCCGCCCTGGCCGTGCCCGATCTGGTATGCCGCGAGCGACCCGATCGTCATCACCGCGCCCTGGATGCACAGCCGCACCCAGTTCGCCGCCGACAGCACCGGGGCGCGGACCGGGCGCGGCGGCCGGTCCATCAGCCCGGCGGTCGGCTGGTCGAAGCCGAGCGCGATCGCGATCGGGATGTCGATGACCATGTTCAGCCACAGGATCTGCAGCGGGTTCAGCGGCGCCCCGGCGGCGATGTTCAGGATGCCCGCCCCCAGGAAGATCGCGATGTAGGCGACCAGGGTCGACATCTGGAACCGCAGGTACTTGAGCAGGTTGTCGTAGAGGGAGCGGCCGTACTCGACGGCGCCGACGATGGTGGCGAAGTTGTCGTCGGTGAGGATCATGACGGCGGCCTCCTTGGAGACCTCCGTGCCGGTGATGCCCATCGCGACGCCCATGTCGGCGGCCTTGAGCGCCGGGGCGTCGTTGACGCCGTCTCCGGTCATCGCGACCACGTTGTCGCTGGCCTTGAGCAGCCGGACCAGGCGGAGCTTGTCCTCGGGCGCGACGCGGGCGATCACGCCGATCTGCGGCAGCTGGGCCAGCAGTTCCTCGTCGCTCATCGCCGCGAACTGGGTGCCGGTCACCGCCCGGCCCTCGATGCCCAGCTCCTTGGCGATGGCGGCGGCGGTGGCGGCATGGTCGCCGGTGATCATCCGGACCCTGATGCCCGCCTTGCGGCACTCCGCGATCGCGGCCCTGGCCTCCGGGCGCGGCGGGTCGACGATGCCGACCATGGCCAGCAGGGTCAGGTCGCGGACCTGCTCGATCAGGTTCGCGGCCGGATCGAACGCGGCCGGATCGAAGTCGCGCTGGGCCACCACCATGACCCGCTCGCCCGCGGCGGCGATGCGGTCGTTGGCGTCCAGGGCCAGGTGCCGGTTCTCGTCGGTGACCGGCAGGACCGTGCCGTCGGGTTCGCGGTAGGAGGTGCTGCGCGAGATCAGCACGTCCGGGGCGCCCTTGACGTAGCAGCGGACCACCGGCCGGCCGCCGTCGCCCGTCATGTTGTGGAAGGTGGCCATGAACTTGTAGTCGGAGTCGAACGGCACCTCGGCGATGCGCGGATACGCCGCCCGGGTGTCCTCGACGTCCAGCCCGCCCTTGGCCCCGAGCACGATCAGCGCGCCTTCGGTCGGGTCGCCGATCAGGTTGTCGCCGTCGAGCACCGCGTCGGCGCACAGCACCATCGGCAGCAGGTACGGGTCGAGGTCGATGCGCAGGCCGCCGACGTGCTTGATCTCGCCGTCGGTGCGGTAGCCCTCGCCGGTGACGGTGAACCGGTGCTTTCCCGGGATCACCAGCTCGCGGGCGGTCATCTTGTTCAGGGTGAGCGTGCCGGTCTTGTCCGAGCAGATCACCGAGGTCGAGCCGAGGGTCTCCACGGCGGGCAGCCGCTTGACGATGGCGTTGCGGCGGGCGATCTCGCGGGTGCCGATCGACAGCAGCGCGGTGACCACGGCGGGAAGGCCGGTCGGGATCGCCGCGACGGCCAGCGCGACACCGGTGATGAACAGGGTGTTGAACGACTCGCCCCGGGCCAGGCCGAGCAGGATGACCAGCACCAGCGCGATGCCCGCGATCGTCGCGATGATCTTCGAGAGGCTGTCGAGCTGCTTCTGCAGCGGCGTCTTGTCGGCCTCGGTCGCGGCGAGCAGGTGCGCGATGTGGCCGATCTCGGTGCCCATCCCGGTCGCGGTCACGACCATCTCGCCGCGTCCCCGGGTCACCGACGTGTTCATGTACGCCACGCAGGTCCGGTCGCCCAGCGGCACGTCGGTGCCGGGAACGGGCTCGGCGCTCTTGGCGACCGGCAGGCTCTCGCCGGTCAGGGCCGCCTCCTCGATCTCCAGCGTGGCCGCGACGGTGACGCGCCCGTCGGCGGGGACCCGGTTGCCGGCCTCCATGAGCACGACGTCGCCGGGGACCAGCTGCTCGGCGTCGACCTCGACCGCCTGGCCGTCGCGGCGTACCCGGGCGATGGTCTTGAGCATCTGGGCCAGGGCGCGCACGCTCTCCTCGGCCTTGGCCTCCTGGCGCAGGCCGACCACGGCGTTGAACACGGTCAGGCCGACCAGCACCAGGGTGGTGCCCCACTCGCGGGTGACCAGCTGGTTCACCACGGCCGCGGCGAGCAGCACGATCTGCATGAAGTCGTGGTACTGCCGCAGGAACGCCGCGAACGCGGACTCCTTCCGGCCGCCAGCGAGACGGTTGGGGCCGTGCTCGGCGAGCCGATCGGCGGCCTGCGCGGCGGTGAGGCCGCGCTCGGGCCGCACGTCGAACGACTGGGCGACGTCGGCGGCACTGCGGCTGTACCACGGCGTGGGGTTGCCCTTGTCGGCCTCCTGATCCACGTCCATGGCCGCTCGCTTTCTGGTGAACCGGCCGCCCGCGAGCCACAGCCGGGCCGAATCCGACTAGACGGGCGTAGGCGGCGTACCGATGTAGAACACTATATTTACGGCACCCATAGGGTGCAGCGGATATGCGAAAGACCCACAGAAAACCAACAGACCCGATTACAGGCAGTGACGACCGTGACCAGCCGTACGATGAGGTCACGGCTAGGGAGCGTCATCATGGTCGATGGCACGTCGGACGGCGGCCGCCAGACCCTCAGCGTGCGGCAGGCCGCCTTCATCGGAGTCGGCGCCATGGTCGGGGCCGGGATCTTCGCCCTGCTCGGTGCGGCGGGCGAGGTCGCCGGCGCGGCTGTGTGGCTGTCGTTCCTGCTCGCGGGCGGCGTCGCGGCGCTGCAGGGATACTCCTTCGCCAAGCTCGGCGCGCGCTACCCGTCCGCGGGCGGCTTCGCCGACTACCTGGTGCGCTGCTACGGCAACGGGCATGTCACCGGCGTGGTCGCCTGGCTGCTGTACGCCGTCAACGCCATCATCACCGCGATGGTGGCCGTGTCGTTCGGCAGCTACGCCGCCGGGCTCCTCCACGGCGGCCCCTGGCTGATCAAGCTGTTCGCCGTCCTGGTCATCCTGGTGATGACCCTGCTCAACGTGCTCGGCTCCCAGGCCGTCGCCCATGCGCAGACCGTCGTGGTGGTGGTCGTCGTCGGCATCCTGGCGGTCTTCGCCGCCGTGACGCTGTCCGGCGCGAACCCGTCCCTGCTGGCACCGGCCGACTACCCACCGGCGCGCGACATCGTCTCCAGCGTCGCGCTGACGTTCTTCGCCTTCCTCGGCTTCGGCGTCATCACCTTCACCGCGCACGAACTGCGCGACCCGGCCCGCCAGCTGCCCCGCGCGGTGTTCCTGGCCCTGGGCATCGCCACGGTCATCTACGTGGCGGTGGCGCTGGGCGTGTTCGGCACCCTCACCGTCGATCAGGTCGTCGCCTCGGGCGGCACCGCGCTGGCCGTCGCGGCCCAGCCCACGCTCGGGCAGGCCGGTTACACGCTGATGACCCTCACCGCGCTGTTCGCCACCGCGGGAGCGACCAACTCCGGCCTGTACCCGGCCGCCGGGCTGTGCGAGCACATGGCCGGGATCGGGCAGTTCCCACCGGCGCTGGGCCGCCGCCACCGGTCCGGCGCCTCGGTGGGGCTGCTCGTCACCGCGGCCCTGGCCGCGATCATGGCCATCGGCTTCGACCTGACCGCGATCGCCTCGATCGGCAGTGCGGTGGCGCTGGTCGTGTTCGCGCTGGCCACTTCGGGCCACCTGCGCGTCCGGCGTGAGACCGGGGCGAAGGCGTGGCTGCTGGTGCTGGCCGTGGTGACGACGGTCGTGGTGCTGGCGGCGTTCGCGTTCACGACACTGGTCGCCGAACCCGCGACCGCCGTGACCCTGCTCGTGATCCTGCTGGTCGGGGTGGGTCTGGACTACTGGTGGAAGCGCAGTCGCGACCGGGCCGTGAAACGGTGAACGGCGTGCCCGGGTGGGCACGCCGTTCACCCGGGCCGTGCTACAGGGTGAGCGACCAGCTGTCGAGGGTGCCCGTGTCGCCGGGGCCGTAGTCGGTGACCCGCAGGCGCCAGGTCCCCGTCGCGGTGCTGAGCACGTTGGCGACCGTGAAGGTCTTCGTGCCGTGCCACGGGGTGCAGGTGTACTGCCCGCTGCCGCTGTACTTCACGGGGTAGGAGAAGCCGTTGGGGGCGTACAGGGAGATGCCGATGTCCTCGGCACAGGTGTGGTCGACGGTGACGGACACCGTCACCGTGCTCGGGGACGACCCGGTCACCGTCGACTGCACCGGGCTGTAGAACTGCTGGTTGTCGAGGATCGCGTAGTCGGTGCCGTTGGTGAAGGTGCGCCCGGTGCCCGGATCGGTGCGCACGGACACCGCCGCACTGGCCGGCGACCGGTTGCCCGCCGCGTCACGCGCCCTGACCGTGAACGAGTACGCCGTGTCGGCGGCCAGGCCCGTGATCGTGGCGGTCAGCCCGGTGACCGTGGTCGCCAGGGCCGTGCCGTTGTACACCTCGTAGCCGGTCACCCCGACGTTGTCCGTGCTCGCGTCCCAGGCCAGCGTCACCGAGTTGCTCGTCTTCGCCGTCGAGCGCGGATTGCCGGGCGCGGTCGGCGCCTGGGTGTCGCCGCCCCCGCCCGGCTGGGTGCGCGCGCTGACGGTGTTGGACGCCGGGGAGGTGTTGCCCGCGGCGTCGCGCGCCTTGACCGTGAACGAGTACGCGGTGTCCGCGCTCAGCCCGCTCACGGTCGCGGACAGGCCCGTGACCGTGGTCGCCAGCGTCGCACCCTGGTAGACGTCGTAGGCCGTCACCCCGACGTTGTCGGTGCTGGCGTCCCAGGCCAGGGAGACGCTGTTCGCGGTGGTCGCGGTGGAGCGGGCGTTGCCCGGGGCCGTGGGGGCCGCGGTGTCGCCGCCGCCACCGCCGGTGACCAGGGTCAGGTTCCACTTCGCCAGCGCCTCGTTGACCGGCTGGAACATCGACAGCTCGCCGTCGGACGGGTTGGACACGCACTGCGACGGGCCGCCGTCGTGCAGGCCGACGGCCTTGTCGCCCAGCAGCCAGCCGCCACCGGAGTCACCACCCAGCGAGCAAGCCGTGGTCCAGGTCAGGTCCTCGATGACCAGCCCACCGCCGTAGTCGACCGCCTTGTGGGTGTACTTGACGACGCCGCACTGCCACTTGGACGTGTTGCCCGAGTGGCAGACCCGGTCGCCGACCATCGCCTCGGCCGACCCGGTGAGCGTGATGGCGGGCTGGTCCCAGGTGTTGACCGACGCGGACAGGTTCCAGCCCGTCTCGGTCACCGCGACCACGCCCATGTCGCCCTCGCGGCCGTTGACGCTGCGGCTGCCGCCGACGTTGGACGTGCCGAGCCGGTTCTGCTGGCCCGACGCGCCGTAGGCGGGCTGGTTCACGTCGTTGGTGCAGTGCCCGGCGGTGAGGAAGTGCTTGCCGCCGCTGCTGTCGGTGGCGGGGAAGCCCACCGAGCAGTTCGACTCGCTGCCCGGCCACCAGGGGCTGCCGGTCCGGACGTCACCGGCCTGCTGCCGGGGCGCGGAGGTGGTGAACACCAGGCGTACGCCGTCGACGGCGCGCAGCGCGGCCAGGGCGGCGGCGGTCGCGGCCGTCTGACGGGTGGTGTCGACGTTCACGGTCACGTCGTTGGCCCGGACGTCGGCGCCCCAGCCGTAGACTCCGGCGACGCCGGTGCCGACGACCGCCCGGACCCGGGCCAGGATCCGTGCCAGGTCCGCCGGACCGCGGGCGACCAGGTGCGGGACGGCCCCGGCGGCGCGGGCCCGAGCCGCGGCGGCCGGGCTGGTCACCGCGACGGCCAGGCCGCCCGCGTCGGGGTCGAACCAGCTGCCGGCCAGCTGCGCGGTGAGGTCGGCGGGCAGGGTCGCGGCGAGGCGGTGCGCCCGGTCCTGCGCCACCAGCTGGCGGCGGGCCTCGTCGGTGCTGACACCCAGCGCTCGGGCCAGCCCGGCCGCGGCGGCCTGCGGCGCCGAGGCCGGTGCGGACGGTGCGGGGACGGCGGCGGCCGGGCCCGCCTGCCACGCCGTCATCGCGGTCGCGCCGGTGAGTGCCGCGCCGAGCAGCGCGGCGGTGAAGCGTATGCGTGTTCGCATCGGGGGTTCTCCTTCAGGGGATGGGGCTGTCGGGGGGCGAGGCGGGCCGACCATATGGCGGTCCGGCCCGGCCGGTGAACCCCGTCGCGGCGGGCCGGCCGGAAGACAAGGGATTGCCCTGACCTGCCCGGAGGCCGTCAGCACCGGGCCCGCCTGCCGCCGCGTGCCGGTACGGGGGCAGCAGCGGCCGCGGGCACCCCGCGCGCGACGGCAAGGGTTTCCCCTCTTGCGTCCGGGCAGCCGTGCCGCCACTGTCAGAGCTCAGCCGGGCCGACCCGGCCGCGGTCGCCGGAGGGCGGCCGCCGACCCGACGTGGTGTGCCGATGGTGGAACTGATCGGTCGCGAGAAGGCCCGCGCCGACCTGCGCGACCTGCTCGCCGCTGGGCGGCGCGTGACCGTGCACGCCCCGTCCGGCGGCGGCCGGACCGCGCTGCTGGACGCGGTGGCCCGGGAGCACGGCGCCGCGCTGGTCCTGCGCCCGGCGGCGGCCGACCGGGCTGTCGCCTTCTGCGCCCTGGCCGACCTGCTGATGCAGCTGCGCAGCACGGGTCAGGTCGGGCAGCTGCCGTCCGGTCGGCAGCGCGAAGCCGTCGAGGCGGTCCTGGGCGTGCGGCCCGGCGCCGCCGATCCGCTCGCGCTGCGGCTGGCCGTGCTGGCCCTGATGGGCGAGCGCATGCTCATCGTCGATGACGCGCATCTGCTCGACCCGGACAGCCGGGACGTGCTCGCGTACGTGTGGCACCGCGCCGGGCCGGGCCTGCACGTGGTCGTGTCCGTGCGCAGCGGGCACGAGCCGCTGCCGGGCACCGTCGCGCTGGCGCTGTCCCCGCTGGACCCGGCGCACCTGGCCCGGTTGCTGCACGAGCACGGCCTGCCCGCGCGCCTGGCCGGACGGGTCCACCGCGCCAGCGGCGGCCTGCCGGGCCTGGCCCTGGCCGTCGGGGCGGCAGGACCCGAACCCGATGCGGCGGCCGCCGACGCGGCCGTGGTCGCGGCGGTCCGCGACCTGCTGGCCGCGGTCGCCCCGTCGGTGGGCGACACGCTGCTCGCCGCGGCGCTCACCGACCGGCCGAGCCTGCGGACGCTGCGCCGGGCCGGATACGCGGCCGCGGAGCAGGATCTGGCCGGCGCCCGGCAGGCCGGTCTGGTCACCCTCGGACCGCAGGGCGGCGTCGTGTTCACCGCGACGGTGCTGGCCGACGTGCTGCGGCACGGTGCCGCCCCCGGCCGCCTGGCCGCCTGCCACGACGCGCTGGCCGCGGCCGCCGACGACGCCGCGACCCGGCTGTGGCACCACACCGCCGTCCGCACGACCCCGGACGACCCGCTCGCCGAGGCGCTCGCGGAGGCTGCCGAGGCCGCCGCCGCGAACGGCCGTCCCGTCCGCGCCGCCGAGCTGGCACTGCGCGCCGCCGACCTGGCCGGACCCGCCACGCCCCGGAGCAAGGTCGTCGGCTGGGCGGTCGCGGCCGCGCGGGCCGCCGCCGCGACGGGCCGCACCGACCTGGCCACGCGCGCGATGACGCTGCTGGAGGAGTACGGCGCCGCGCCGGCCGAACGCGCGCGGGCCCGCCTGGCCGTCTCCGACGCCGCGGGACAGGCGCTGGACGACCAGGACGAGATGCTCACCCGCGCGCTGGCGGAGGCCGGCGGCGACGACCGGTTGCTCGCCTCCGTGCACCTGCGCCTGGCGTGGCGCGCCAACCTCGCCGAAGGCTCACCGCGCCGGGCGGGTGAGCGCGCCGCCGAGGCCGCCCGCCACGCGGGCGCGGCCGGGGACGCCCCGATCGAGGCGCTGGCACTCACGATGCTGGCCCGCATGCAGCGCATCCTCGGCGACCCCGCCGCCGAGGCGACCCTCACCGCAGCGCTGGCGCTGGCGCCGACGCCGCCCGAGTACGGCCGCCACAACTCCCCCGCGTACGTCGCCCTGCGGCACGCCGTGTTCGACGACCGCCTCGCCGAGGCCCGCGCGGGGCTGCTGGAGCTGCTGCCCGCCGCCGAGGACTCGGCGATCACCGAGGACGTGGTCGACATCCTGCGCAGCCTCGCCGAGGTCGACGTCCGCAGCGGCCGCTGCCAGGCCGCGCACGCCCGAGCCATGCGCGCGGTCGCGCTGGCCGAGCAGAGCGGCCTGTCCCCCGGACCCGGCTGGTACACCGCGGCGACCACCGAACTGGCGGCCGGCACGCCCGCGCGGGCGCTGTCGTACGCCCAGCGGGCGGTCCGCGCCTCCCAGGAGGAGGGCGACCAGGTCTACCTGGCCCGCGCCTGGCACGTCACGGGGCAGATCCACCTCGCGGTGCGCGACACCGGCAGCGCCGTGGCGGCGCTGCGCCGGGTCCAGGCGCTGGAGCAGGCGCAGCAGGTGCGCGATCCGTCACTGCTGCGGTGGCACGCCGACCTCGCCGAGGCGCTCACCGCCACGGGCGAGGCCGACGCGGCGTACCAGCTGATCATCGAGACCCGGCAGGTGGCCGCCGAGCTGGGCCGGGCCGGGGTGCTCGCCGGGCTGGACCGGGCCGAGGGGCTGCACCACTGCGCGCGCGGCGACGCCGCGCAGGCGGTGTCGCTGCTGCGCCGCTCGCAGGAGCAGTTCGCCGCGCTCGGGCTGCCGCTGGAGCGCGGGCGCAGCCTCGTCGCGCTCACCGCGGCCGAGCGCCGCCGCCGCCACCGCACCGCCGCGCTCGCGGCCCAGCAGCTCGCCGAGGAGGTGTTCGCGCACGCGGGCGCGCCCGGCTGGGCTGCCGCGGCCCGGATCACCGGGGCCGGACGCCACCAGCGCGGGCGCGACACCGACGCGCGGTTGCAGCTCACCGAGACGGAGAGCCGGATCGTCGAACTGGCCGCCGGAGGTGCCTCCAACCGCGAGATCGCCACCGCGCTGTTCCTCAGCGTCAAGACGGTCGAGGCGGCGCTGACGCGGGTCTACCGGCGGGCCGGCATCCGCTCCCGTACCCAGTTGCAGCAGGTCCGGCACCGGTGATGCCCGGAGCCGGACCTGCCGTGGGTGCGCGCGGCGGGTCAGCCCGCCAGGATCGCGTTCTTCTGCTGCTCGAACTCCGCGTCGGTCAGGATGCCCTGCGCCTTGAGGTCGGCCAGCGTCTTGAGCTGCTCCAGCTTCGCCGCCATCGGGTCACCGGCCGCCGCGGCGGCCGGTGCCGCGGGCGGAGGCGCGTACTGCTGCTGTTGCTGGGCCGCCAGTTGCTGCTGCTGCGCCGCGTACTGCTGCTGGGCCGCGTACTGCTGCTGCATCTGCTGGTCCTGCTGGTATTGCTCCATCTGCTCCTGGTCGGCCCAGCGGCCGGCCTGGCGGCGTGACACGCGGTTGGAGACCGCCGTGGCGGTGCCCGCGATGACCGCGGTGCGCGCCACTCCCCGTAGAAGTCCCATGATCTCTCCCCCGTCCGTGTTCAGGTGCCGACGCCGGTCCCGGACTCGGCCGCGGCGATGAGTGCCTGCACCGAGATCCGCCCGGTGGCGATCATCTGCGCGCCGCCCTTGCGCCAGGCTATGGCCAGCGGCGCCGCCCAGGTGTTCTCGTAGATCAGGATGCCCGCCGAGTTGCCGGGCTCGATGACCTCGGCCGCCTCCTGGAACTCCTCCTGGCCGAGCAGGCCGGAGGAGGCACCGACGAACACCTCGAAGTCCTTGGCGCCCATGGAGTCCATGTCCTCGACCTTGACCGCCGTGATGGTGCCGTCGAGGTCCTTGCGGATGAAGGCCAGGTCGAGGATGCGGACGATGCCGCGGTCGACCAGGTCCAGCAGCAGCGGGATGCCCTCACCGGTCATCTTGTTGCCGGGAAACTCCAGGATCAGGTAGTCGACCGGGCCCAGCTCCTCGATCTCTTTCATCTCGCCCCCCATGGCGGGCGGCGGGCGCACGCCGCCGCGTAACTGCATCGTAGGTCCGCTGTCGGCGGCCGCACCGGCGTTTGGCCAGGGCCGTCAGCGGCGGCCCGTGCCGAGCTCCCGGCGCAGCCGGCTGGGCGTCTCGACCTTGACCCGGCCGCGCCCGAACGCGTCGACCCGGCCCCACCGGCCCGGGATGTCCAGCAGCTCCATGCGCCCGATGCCCTCCGGCAGCGCCGCGTCGACGACCAGGCTGTCACCCAGCGGCTGAAGGCCGAGCATCGTACGCAGCAGCAGCAGCGGCGCCCCCGTCGACCACGCCTGCGGGCTGCACGCCGTCGGATACTGCACCGGGTAGCGGGTGTCGGCGCGCGGATAGCCGCCGAACGCCTCCGGCAGCCGCCCGTCGAAGTACTCGGCCGCGTCGAGGATGCCCGCCGCGATCTGCGCCGCCTCCCGCTTGAAGCCGTACCGGCGCAGCCCCCAGGCGATGAACGAGTTGTCGTACGGCCACACCGTGCCGACGTGGTAGCCGATCGGGTTGTAGCGCCGCTCCCCCTCGGCCAGGGTGCGCACGCCCCAGCCGGAGAACAGCCGCGGCCCGAGCAGGTGCTTGACCAGCGCCCTGGCGCGCGGCTTGTCGACGATGCCGCTCCACAGCAGGTGCCCGATGTTGGACGACAGCGCGTCGACCTGCCCGCCCTCGCTGTCCAGCGCCAGGGCGTAGTACTGCCCGTCGGCGACCCAGAAGTCGCGGTTGAACCGCTTCTTCAGGTCGGCGGCCTGCCGCTCCAGCTCCTGGGCGTAGTCGGGGTCGCGCCAGATCTCGCGGGCCAGCCGGGCGCCGCGCACGCGGGCGTCGTAGGCGTAGCCCTGCAGCTCGCAGGTGGCACGCGGGAAGCCGGGCAGTCGGCCGTCGCGGTAGGAGATGGAGTCCCACGAGTCCTTCCAGCACTGGTTCTCCAGGCCGGTCTTCTCGTTGCGGCGGCGGTACCAGACGTAGCCGTTGCCGAGCAGGTCGGCGTACTCGTGCACCCAGCGCAGGGCGGCGCGGGCCTCGATCTCCAGGTCCTGCACCAGAGTCTTGTCGCCGGTCCAGCGCTCGTACTCGTCCAGCAGCACCACGAACAGGGCGGTGGCGTCGGCGTTGCCGTAGTACGGGGTGTGCGGCTGCTCCAGGAACGCCGCGCTCTCGCCGTACCGGATCTCGTGCAGGATGCGGCCGGGGTCCTCGTCGCGGAAGTCGTCGAACCGGCTGCCCTGCCGCTCGGCGAGCTCGCGCAGCGTGGTCGCGGCCAGGTCCGGGGCGAACGGCAGCGCCTGCAGGCTGGTGAAGATGCTGTCGCGGCCGAACATGGTCATGAACCAGGGCAGCCCGGCGGCGGGCAGGGCGCGGCCGCCGGAGGTCAGCGGGGAGAACCGCAGCGCGGCCAGGTCGATGAGGCTGCGGCGGTAGGTGTGGCGCAGCGGCTCCCAGTCGCACTCCAGCCGGGGCGCCGCGGCCAGCCACCGGTCGAGGTCTCCGGCCAGGTCGACCGGTCCGGTCAGGGCCAGGTTCGCGGGCTTGCCGTTGAGCCCGACCACGGTCGGGGTGACCCGGATCGTGGTCGACCAGCTCTGCTGCGGTTGCAGCCGGATGGTCCAGGTCAGCCCGTGCTCGTCGAGGTCGGCCCGGGGCTGGGAGCTGATGGTGGTGGTGCGGTGGAAGGTCTCCCGCTGGTAGCCGAGGACGAGCTTGTCGCCGTCGATCCGGCGGTAGACCTTGCCCTTCTTCTTCTGGTCGTTCTTGACGTCGAACAGGTCGGCGAAGTCGGAGGCGGCGTCGATGCGTACCGTCAGGTCCGTCGGACCGTCCCCGTGGTTGATCAGCTCAAGGGTCTCCGTGACGCCGGTGTCGACCGAGCGCCGCCGGATCACCGACAGCTTCGCGTCGACGTACACCGTCCCGGTGCCGGGCACGAGGAAGTACGTCGTCTCGAAGTACTGCAGCACGTCGACCGACAGCGGGTTGAGGCGCTGGCCGTCGACGGTGAGCACCCAGGTGGACAGGAACCGGGTGTCCCAGGTGAACAGCCCGGACGGGTCGGCGGAGGTCGCCTCGATGTCGCCGCGCTCGTCGCTGACGACGTAGGTGTTGCCGTTGAGGATGCGCACCTGGTCGGCCATGGTCAGACCTCCGCTCCACGCCGGCGGGCCGACTCGGGCGGGCCCGCGAACATGCGCTGGAACAGCTGGAGCAGCTCCAGTTGGCCGGTCGCGATGACCACCCCGCGCAGGTATGCCGCCATCCCGTTGTCCCGGCCCGTGATGATCTTCTCGAAGGAGTCGGCGTCGGCCTGCACGACGCAGTCGGCCTTGCCGCCGCGCCGGGACACCGCGATGTCGCCGCGGTCGAGAGTGACCAGCCAGCGCTGCGGTCTGGCCGCCGGACCGATGTCAAAGCGGATCGTGCCCCGGGTCCGCCGCAGGAGCGGCTCGTGGCCCCGGCGGCCCAGCGCCGCGAAGAACTCCTCGGTCGCGGTCGCGGTCGTCGCCGTTTTCGCCATCGTCATCACCCGCTCTGGGAGCTGTCGCTTACCGGCGCATGCTCCCCGAGCGTACTACCGCACTGTATAAATCGTACTCAAATACGACTTATGCGGAGGTGACGACTCAGCTCACTCCTTGAGGTTGATCTTCGGGGCGCGCTGCTCGAACGGGGTCGACAGGACCACCGTGGTGCGGGTGGTGACGTTGGCGGAGGTGCGGATCTCCTGCAGCAGCCGCTCCAGGTCGGCCGGGGACGCGACCCGGACCAGCAGGATGTAGAAGTCCTCACCGGCCACCGAGAAGCACGACTCGATCTCCGACAGGTGCGCCAGCCGCTCCGGGGCGTCGTCGGGCTGGGCCGGGTCGAACGGCCGGATCGCCACGAACGCCGTCAGCGGCAGCCCGATCGCCTGGTAGTCCACTCGCGCGCCGTACCCGGTGATGACGCCGCGCTGCTCCAGTCGGCGCACCCGCTGATGCACCGCGGATACGGAGAGTCCGACCTTCTCGGCCAGGTCCGTGTACGACATCCGCCCGTCGGCGGTCAGGGCCGAAACGATGGCCTGGTCGGTCTCTTCCACGGCGCTCAAGCTACACCGACCCCCCGCCGGGGCGCACCAGCACTTTGAGCGCCTTCCGGTCGTTCATCGCGGCATATCCGTCGGGCACCCCGTCGAGCCCCACGGACACGTCGAAGACCGGGCTCGGGTCGAGCCTGCCCGCCAGCACGTCGGCCAGCAGCTCCGGGATGTACGCCCGCGCCGGGGCGACCCCGCCGCGCAGGGCGATGTTGCGGCCGAACATGTCGCCGATGTCGACTCCGGCCGAGCCGCCGTGCGGCACCCCGACGAACCCGACCGCGCCGCCGTCGCGGGCCACGCCGATCGCGGTACGCATCGACTGCTCGGTGCCGACCGCCTCGATCACCGCGTGCGCGCCGTGCCCGCCGGTCAGCTCCCGCACCCGAGCCACCGCCTCGTCGCCCCGCTCGGCGACCACGTCGGTGGCGCCGAACCGGCGCGCCAGCTCGGTGCGCGCGTCGTGGCGGCCCAGCGCGATGATCCGTTCAGCGCCCAGCCGGTGCGCGGCCAGCACGCCGCACAGCCCGACCGCGCCGTCGCCGACGACCGCGACCGTGGCGCCCGGCCGGGCACCCGCCGCGAGCGCCGCATGGTGCCCGGTGGACATCACGTCCGACAGCGCCAGGATCTTCACCAGCTCCGCGTCGCCGAGCCCGGACGGCAGCGGCACCAGGGTGCCGTCGGCGTGCGGCACCCGCACGGCCTCGCCCTGGCCGCCGTCGGAACCGGGCTGGCCCCAGAAGCCGCCGTCGGGGCAGGAGGTGTGCAGGCCCTCGCGGCAGAACTGGCAGGTCCCGTCCGACCACACGAACGGCGCCACCACCAGGTCGCCCTGCCTGACGGTGCTGACGTCGGCGCCGACGGCCTCGACCACGCCCAGGAACTCGTGCCCGATGCGCTGGCCCGGCTGCCGGCTGGCCACCCCCTGGTAGGCCCACAGGTCGCTGCCGCAGATGCAGGCGTGCGTCACCCGCACCACCGCGTCGGTCGGCTCCCGCAGGCTCGGGTCGGGCACGTCCTCGACGCGGACGTCGTGCGGGGCGTAGATCACCGTTGCGCGCATGTGATCATCGTAGTGGCCGGGGCGGCACGCCCACGGCCGGATGCCGCCGCCTCAGTGGCGCTCGCGCAGCAGGCAGAACTCGTTGCCCTCGGGATCGGCGAAGACGGTCAGGTCCTCCTGCTCGCGGACCAGGGTCGCCCCGGCCGCGACGATCTCGGCGCGCTCGTCGTCGTCGGCGACGATGTCGAGGTGGATCCGCCCTACCGGCGGCAGGTCGACCGCCACGGCGATCCACACGTCGGGCTCGGTGCCCGACGGGTCGTGCAGCAGCACCGACTCCCGCTCGGCCAGGGAGCGGTCGGCGAGCTTGACCGCGTCCTCGTCCACGATGGGCAGGCCCGTGACCAGGCTCCAGAACGGCGCCATGACATACGGGTCACGGCAGTGGATGACGACCGAGGAGATGTACGGCATGGCGCCAACTTAGTGCCAGGTTTGGGACCGGGCGCCACCGGATATCCCGGCCCTTGACATCCGGAGCCGGGCGAGCCTTACCGTAGGTGACCGTTACCGCTTCCGGTACCGGTACCGCAGCGGAGGTGCCCATGCGCACGACCATCGCCGACATCGCGCGGATGGCCGGGGTGAGCAAGGCGACGGTGTCCCGGGTGCTCAACGCCCGCCCCGATGTCGACCCGGCCACTCAGCAGCGTGTTCAGCAGATCATGGCCGACACCGGGTACGTGCCCAGCTCGCACGCCGTCGATCTGGCGCGGGGCCGCACCCGCGCGCTCGGCGTGCTCACCCCGGACCTCCGCACGCCCTGGCTGGCCGAGCTGCTGCACGGCGCCGCGGAGACGATGCAGACAGTGGGTTACACGCTGTCACTGCATCCGGCCGGTGACGGCACCGGCTGGGACCGGTTCGCCTCCCGCGCCGCCGCGCAGTCCTTCGACGGCATTCTCGCGGTCTGCCCCGCCGACACCACCGCTGAGCTGGAGCAGCTCAGCGAGCGCGGGGTGCCGGTGGTCGTCGTGGACGCCGGGAGCGGGTCCGGGCTGCCGTCGGTGGCCACCGACCACGCCGACGGCGGCCGCCGCGCGGCCGAGCACCTGCTGCTGGCGGGACGGCTGAAGCTGGCCATGATCACAGGGCCTGCCGATCATGAGGCGGTGGCGGAGTGCGCGGCCGGTTTCGGCGACCGGCTGGCCGACACCGGGGCGGTGCTGCGGGCCAGTTGCGTGACCGAGGCCGACGGCACCGAGCAGGGCGGCTACGACGCCGCGCAGCGGCTGCTGCGGGCAAGGCTGTTCTTCGACGGCCTGTTCGTGCACGGGGACGCGATGGCGGCCGGAGCGCTGCGGGCCCTGCGGGAGGCGGGCCGGTCGGTGCCGGGCGAGGTCGCGGTGATCGGCTTCGACGATCTGCCGCTGGCGGCGTTCACGCATCCGACGCTGACGACGGTGCGGGTGCCGTGGCCGGAGCTGGGCGGTGCGGCGGCGCGGCTGCTGCTCGACCTGATCGGCGGCGCGGCGGCGCCGCGGCAGCCGGTGCGGCTGGCGACGTCGCTGGTGGTGCGGGGCACGACGCCGCAGGTGGCCCGGATCCCGGGGCAGCGCAGCCGCCGCGCCACGGGCCGTCCGGCGCTGCCGCGCACGTGAGCCCCGGAACCGGTTCCGGGGCTTCTACCAGCGCGTATACGCGACCGGTCAGGTCAGATTTGTCAGGATCGTCGCCGGGTCGGCGCCGCTGGGCAGATCGCTGACCTGGCCGTCGCCGACCTCCACCACCCGCCACACGCCGTCGTCACGCAGCGCGACATCGGTGGTGACGAACGGGCGGCCGAACGAGGCCACCAGCGGCGCGATCGCGCCCAGGTCCGGGTCGGCGGCCAGCTCCGGCGTGTCCGGGTGGGCGCTGACCAGGACAGCCCGGCCGCCGACCCACCACACGCGGGCCTCGACGGCGCGGTCGCCGACCCGCTGGAACGGCTCGAAGCGCCGCACCACCACGCCTCCGGCGAGGAAGTCGTCCTGAAGCTCGACCATCCGCGCCACGACCCGGTGCGCATGCGCGGTATCGGCCAGGTCGGGGATGAAGCACGCCTCATCCCACTCGTGCTTGCGGGACTTGACGTAGTCCTTGACCACCGCCGCTCCCCCGCCCAGCGGGGCGACCAGCGTCGCGACCTCCTCCTGCGACGGCGGCCGGCCCGGCGTCCACGGCAGCCAGACGCTGTCCGGCGTCACCGCGGCGAAGTGGGCGTACCAGCCGGGCAGCTCGTGCGCGGCCCGGTAGTCCTGCGGCGGCACCCGCAGCGCCGCGCCGCGCTCGGCCAGCGCGGCCGCCAGGTCGGTGTAGCGGTCGGCGGGGATCATCCAGCCGCGGTACCAGCACGCCCCGGCATCGGACGGCACCCGCCGCGCCGCGCCCGCCGCGTCCCCGGCCAGCAGCGCGTCGTGGTCGACCAGCGCCACCGTGCGGCCCAGCTCACGCGCGGCGGCGACCTCCCGGGCGAAGTGCGGGTCGGCGCGGCGCTCGTGCAGCGGATCGGCGGGCAGCAGCAATGTGGACGACGTCACCGCCACATCCTAGGCACAGCCCGGAAGTCGCGATCTTTCGCGTAACAACGCAAGCCCATGCATGAATTCGGTACGGATATTGCGCCCGTGTGTCTTGCGCGTTACGGTCCATCCAGCACCGTCCCAACCGCTCCGGTGCGGCAGAACCCAGACCTCCATCGTCCGGGCCGTACCTAGTCCTCCCAGGTCGGCGCGGCGGTGTGGTCGTCATCGCGCCGAGCCGACCGCCCGTCGGCGGATGCCGCGCCCCGCTTGCCGGGACGTTGCACCCGCGTCCCCCGACGGCGGCCTCTCGGCGCCCGTCGAGAGCGAGCTGTGATGTCCAGACTCCCCTCGGGGCCCGGCCGGGCGATCCGCGCCGCAGCCCTCCTGTCCACCGGGCTGCTCGTCGCGGCCGGTCTCGTGGCCCTGTCGGCGCAGCCCGCGCTGGCGGCCGCGACCGGCGGCGTGGGCGCGACCCTGCCCTACGTCCAGGTGCAGGCCGAGAACTCCACCACCAACGGCTCGGTCATCGGGCCGACCGCCGCCTACAACACGCTCGCCGCCGAGGCGTCCTACCGCAAGGCGGTGACGCTGTCCGGCTCGGGCAAGTATGTCGAGTTCACCACCCCGGTGGCCACGAACTCGTTCGTGTTCCGGTACAGCATCCCGGACTCGGGCAGCGGCTCGGTGTACACGGCGCCGCTGTCGCTGTACATCAACGGGACCCGGCAGACGAACTTCACCCTGACCAACGCCTACAGCTGGTACTACGGCGGCTACCCGTTCACCAACTCCCCGGGCAGCAACCCGCACCACTTCTACGACGACGCCAACCGGCTGTTCGGCACGACGTACCCGCAGGGGACGAAGTTCAAGCTGCAGGTCGACTCGGACTCGACGGCCTCGTCGTACACGATCGACTTCGCCGACTTCGAGAACGTGGCCGGGCCGCTGTCCCAGCCCGCCGGGTCGGTCTCGATCACCAGCAAGGGCGCCGACGCGACCGGTGTCGCCGACTCCACCTCGGCGATGAACTCCGCGATCGCCTCGGCGGGCGCGGGCGGCACGGTGTGGATCCCGCAGGGCACCTTCAAGATCCTCGGGCACATCGCGGTCAACAACATCACCATCAAGGGTGCGGGCATGTGGCACTCGCGCACCACCGGTGACCGGATCGGCTTCTACGGCAACTACCCGCCGACGCCGAGCAGCAACGTGCACCTGGCCGACTTCGCGATCTTCGGCAACGTGCAGGAGCGCAACGACGGCGACCAGGTCAACGGTATCGGCGGCGCGATGAGCAACTCCACCGTGGACCGGGTGTGGATCGAGCACACCAAGGTCGGCGCGTGGATGGACGGCCCGTTCGACAACCTGGTGTTCAGCGGCATGCGGCTGCGCAACTACACCGCCGACGGCATCAACTTCCACAACGGCGTCACCAACTCCAGGGTCACCAACAGCGACGTGCGCAACGCCGGTGACGACGCCCTGGCCATGTGGGCCGAGAGCAACGCCGACGCGAACAACAGCTTCGACCACAACACGGTGCAGTACCCGATCCTGGCCAACGGCATCGCGATCTACGGCGGCCACGACAACTTCGTGACCGACAACCGGGTCATCGACTCCGGCCTGACCCAGGGCGGCGGCATCCACGTCGCGCAGCGGTTCGCCTCGACCACGCTGGGCCGCACCGACGTGCTGCGCAACACCATCATCCGCTCGGGGGCGCTCGACCCGAACTGGAACTTCGGCGTGGGCGCCCTGTGGTTCGACGCCCGCGACGGCGGGATGACCGGCCTGACCAACGTCGACAACATCCTGATCCAGCAGAGCCCGTACGAGGCGATCCAGTTCGTCTCGGGCTCGAACATCACCAACGTTAAGATCAACAACGCGACGATCCAGAACACCGGCACCTGGGTGGTCCAGGAGCAGGTCGGCGGCTCGGCGACGATCACCAACAGCACCGCCACCGGCACCGGCGCCCCCAACGCCGTCTACAACTGCGGCGTCGGGTTCACCCTCACCGACGGCGGCGGCAACTCCGGCATCTTCGGATCCACCGGCTGCACCAACATCACCAACCCGGCGTTCCCGCCCTACCTGCCCGACAACGGGTCGGCGATCTCGGTGAGCCCGAGCGCCCTGGGCTTCGGCTCGGTCGCCACCGGCACCACCACCGCCGCACAGGCCGTGACCGTCACCAACACCGGCACCGCCGCGGCGGCCGTCGGCTCGATCGCCGTCTCGGGTGACTTCGGCCAGAGCAACAACTGCGGCAGCAGCATCGCCGCGGGCGCGTCCTGCACGGTCAACGTCACGTTCACGCCGGCCGCCGCGGGCAACCGCACCGGCAACCTCACCGTGGTCGCCGCGGGCGTCACCAGCACCGTGCCGCTGTCGGGCACCGGTGTCGCGCCCGGTCCGATCCTGAACGCCAACCCGACCGCGCTGAGCTTCCCGGCCACCACCGTCGGCAGCCAGTCGGCGACCCAGACGGTCACCGTCAGCAACACCGGCACCACCTCCGCGACCGTCTCGGCGGTGAGCGCCACCGGCGACTTCAGCCAGACCAACACCTGCGGCAGCATCGCGGTCGGCGCCAGCTGCACCGTCACGGTCCGGTTCGCCCCGACCGCGTCGGGCGCCCGCACCGGCACGCTGACCGTCACCAGCAACGCCAACAACAGCCCCACCACCGTCAGCCTGTCCGGCAGCGGCGTGGGCACCAACACCAACATCGCGCTGGGCCGCCCGGCCACCGCCAGCAGCCAGGTCAACGGGACGCAGACCCCGAACCTGGTCACCGACGGCAACGCCGACACGTACTGGGAGAGCGTCAACAACGCGTTCCCGCAGTGGGTGCAGACCGACCTCGGCGCCGCCACCAGCATCAACAAGGTGACCCTCAAGCTGCCGCCGGCCACGGCGTGGGCGACCCGCACGCAGACGCTGTCGGTGCAGACCAGCACCAACGGCAGCTCGTTCACCACGGTCGCGTCGGGGACGTACACGTTCAACCCGGCCAGCGGCAACACCGCGTCGATCACCTTCACGGCGACCAGCGCGCAGTACGTCCGGATCAACATCACCGCCAACTCGGGCTGGCCCGCCGGGCAGCTGTCGGAGCTGGAGGTCTACCCCAGCGGCGGCAACCCGCCGACCTCGGCGACGCTGAGCACCAACCCGTCCTCGCTCACCTTCGCCAGCCAGGCGCTGAACACCACCAGCGCCGCCCAGGCCGTGACGGTGACCAACACCGGCAACGCCGCCGCGGCCATCTCGGCCGTGTCGGTCAGCGGCGACTACCTGCAGACCAACACCTGCGGCAGCTCGCTGGCCGCCGGGGCGTCCTGCACCGTGAACGTCAGCTTCCGGCCGACCGCCTCGGGCACCCGCACCGGCACCCTCACCGTCACCAGCAACGCGACCAACAGCCCGACCACGGTCGCGCTGACGGGCACCGGGGCCGGGGCGGTCGCCACCAACCTGGCGGCGGGCAAGCCGACCAGCGAGTCCAGCCACACCCAGGTGTACGGCTCCGGCAACGTCACCGACGCCGACCAGAACACCTACTGGGAGAGCAACAACAACGCGTTCCCGCAGTGGGTGCAGATCGACCTCGGCTCGGCGCAGTCGGCGAGCAAGGTCGTGCTCCAGCTGCCCGCCTCGTGGGGTTCGCGCAGCCAGACGCTGTCCATCCTGGGCAGCACCGACGGCACCAACTTCAGCACCCTGAAGGCGTCGGCGGCGTACACGTTCGACCCGGCCGGCGGCAACACCGTGACCATCACGTTCACCGCCACCACCCAGCGCTACTTCCGGGTGAACATCACGGCCAACACCGGCTGGCCCGCGGGCCAGCTCTCCAGCGTCCAGGTCTGGAACTTCTGACCCGGAACTGACACGCGGGGCCGCCGGGATCACTCCCGGCGGCCCCGCCTCACATCCGCCGCAGAAAGGGGCCGCGCGCCTCAGGACGCGACGCGGTGCATCCAGGACTCGACGTCGTCGGCCGTACGCGGCAGCCCGTCGGACAGCATCCGGTAGCCGGTATCGGTGATGAGCAGGTCCTCCTCGATCCGGAAGCCGTATCCGCGCAGCTCCGCCGGGATCAGCGCGTCGTCAGGCTGGAAGTAGATCCCCGGCTCGACGGTCAGCACGTGCCCCGGCGCCAGCCGCCCGTCCAGGTAGTTGTCGGCGCGGGCCGCGGCGCAGTCGTGCACGTCCAGCCCGAGCATGTGGCCGGACCCGCACAGCGTCCACCGGCGGTAGAGCCCGCTGTCCTCCTCCAGCGCCTGCTCCGCCGAGCACGGCAGGATGCCCAGGTCGGCCAGGCCGTACGCGAACACCCGCATCGCGGCGCGGTGGAAGTCGCGGTACGCCGCGCCCGGCACCAGCGCGGCCAGGGCGGCGTCGTTGGCGGCGCGGCACAGCTCGTACAGGTCGCGCTGCAGCGGGGTGAACCGGCCGGAGACCGGCAGCACCCGGGTGATGTCGGCGGTGTACAGGTCGCGGGTCTCCACCCCCGCGTCGAGCAGCAGCAGCTCGCCGTCGCGGACGGGGCCGTCGTTGTCGATCCAGTGCAGCGTGGCGGCGTGGGCGCCCGCGGCGACGATCGAGTGGTAGCCGACGTCGTTGCCCTCCAGCCGGGCGCGCTGCCAGAAGACGCCTTCGAGCAGGCGCTCGGAGGCGGCCTTGGCCTGTGGCAGGGCCCGCACCACGTCCTCGAAGCCGCGGGTGGTGATCGCCACCGCCTGCTCCAGCTGCCCGATCTCCCAGGCGTCCTTGACCAGCCGCAGCTCGGCCAGCACCGCCCTGAGCTCGGCGTCGGCGGTGGCCGGGGCCACCAGGGCGTCGACGTCGGCGTCGAGACCGCGCAGGACCAGGGTCGGGGTGTCGGGCTTGAGCGCGGCGGCCAGCTCGGCCAGGTGCCGGGTGGGTAGGCCGAGGCGGCGGGTGCTCTCCCCCAGCGTGGCGCGGCGACCGGCCCACAGCTCGCCGTAGCGGCGGTCGCGGAAAAACTCGCCGTTGTCGCGGGCCGAGCGCGGCCGCAGGTAGAGGGTGCTGTCGCCGTCGGGTTCGAGCACGAACACGCCGTCGCTGGACTGGTCGCCGGTCAGCCACACGTAGGCCGAGTGCGGCCGGAAGCGGTAGTCCTGGTCGTTGGAGCGGGACTTGAAACCGCCCGCCGGGACGACGACGCGGTGCCCGGGGAACGCCTGGTGCAGCCGTCGGCGGCGGGCCGGGGTCCAGGCGGCGACCTCGGCCGCGGCCAGGTCGTGGTGCTCGGAGTCGAGCCACCCGGTGCGCATGAACTCTTCCAGGGCCGCCGACACGGGCAGGTCGTGACTGCCGGTGTGGAACTTCTGCTCAGCCATACCCGCTCCCTCGCCGTCGAGACGAGCAGACACTACCGGATCGCCATACGGTCCTTACACCCCAGGTGTGTCCGGCCGCACTGCCCCTACGGCGTCCCAGGAAAGGAGGTGGCCCGACCAGGGGCGGCTTGCGCGGTCGGCGAGCACCTCAATAGACTCATGTGGATCGATCGATCAATGATCTCTCCCCGCCACCCTTCGAGGAGCACCCATGCGCCGTATGGCCCGCCGTGCCGCCCTGCTGACCGCAGCCGCCTGCGCCCTGGTCACCGTCACCACCGCCGTCCCGGCCGCCGCCATCCCGCCGGCCGGCCCGAACCAGAGCGTCACGTTCACCTACTTCTCCAGCGCCGCCAAGACGACCGTGGTCGGCGGATGGTCGTACGGCTACTGCGGCGAGCCGTTCCAGTGGGGCAAGAAGACCTCGTACACGACGATGGTCATCGTCAACTGCTGAGACCCGACCCCGGTCCGCCGCGCCTCACCGACCGTGGCGGACCGGGCACCGTGCGGCGTTCCGGATCGGACAGCCGTAATACACTGCGCCGCATGGACTCCACGCCCGGCGGCACGCTCTCGGTCATCACCGTCGAAGGTTCCCCCGTGGACGGCGAGAAGGGCGTCTTCTCGGCCGCGCGCAAGGCCGCCGCCCACGTCGGCGTGCTCGACGCCGGGGTGCTGGCCGGGAACCTGTCCGCGGTCTGCGACCAGCTCGGCCAGGTCGTCGCGGCCGCCGAGACCGCCCGCGGCGGCTACGAGCTGGAGTCGTTCGAGGTGTCGCTGGACGTGTCGGCGACCGGCGAGGTCCGGATGATCGGGTCGGTGTCCAGCGAGGTCCGGGGCGGCATCAAGCTGACCTTCCGGCGCCGCGCGTGAACACCGCGATCGTCGTCGGCTGCTCGTCGTACGAGGATCCCGACATCGCGCCGCTGCGGTTCGCCGCCCGCGACGCCCAGGCCGTGGCCCAGGTGCTGCGGGACGGCTGCGACGTGCCCGAGCAGCGGCTGGTCCTGATGCACGACCAGGCCGGCGACCCGTGGCTGCGCCCGACGAAGTCGAACATCCTGCGCCAGCTGGTGCGGGCGCGGGACCTGACCCCGGACGGCATCCTCTACTTCTTCTTCAGCGGCCACGGCATCCAGTCCCGGTCGGGCACGCAGTACCTGCTGCCGCTGGACTGCGTCGCCGAGGAGCTGGAGGACACCGCGCTGCCGTTCGACCGGATCGTGCAGCACCTCGGGCGGGCCGACGCGCCCCACACCGTGCTGATGCTCGACGCCTGCCGCAACGTCGTCGAGGGCGGCAAGTCGGCGGGCGGGGCCGGGCAGGTCGACATCGCGGCCCTGTGCCCGTCCGGGGTGGTGTCACTGTGCTCGTGCCAGCCCGGCCGCGTGTCGTACGAGGCCGAGGCGTTGCAGTCGGGGATCTTCTCGGCCGCGCTGTGCGAGGCGCTCAGCGACGTCGGGCGCTGCCGCACCGTGCACGAGCTGGACACCTACCTGGCCCGGCGGGTGCCCGAACTGGCCGCCGCGCACGGCAAGCCGCGCCAGACGCCGTTCTCGCGGGTCGAGCCGCTGGGCGTGCAGCATCTGCAACTGGTGTCACCGGCGCGCGGCGGTGCCTGGACGGCGGCGACCCCGCTCGGCACCGAGGTCCGGAGCCGGCCGGTCCCGCAGCTGCTGCGGCTGTCGGCGAAACCCGTGGTCGCGGTGGACTTCGGGACGTCGTACTCCCTGGTCGCGGCCCTGGACGACGCGGGCAGGCCGGTGGTGCTGCCCGGCCCGGACAACCGCCTGGTCGTGCCGTCGGTGGTGCACTTCCTGCCCGGCTCGGACTACCTGGTGGGCACGGCGGCCGTGGAGGCGGAGCGGTTCCGGCCCGAGGCCACGATCCGGCACGTCAAGCGGCGCCTGGGCTCCGACCGGGGGTACGCCGTCGACGGCCGCTCGGTCAGTCCCGAGCTGGTCGCCAGCCTGATCCTGCGCTCGCTGCGCCGCAACGCCGAGGAGGCGCTCGGCGCCCCCGTCACAAGGTGTGTCGCCTCCTATCCCGCCAACTTCAACCGGGCCCAGGTCGCCGCGCTGCATGAGGCGTTCCGGCTGGCGGAGTGGGAGGTCATCCGGTTCGTCGGCGAACCCAACCTCGCCGGAATCGTCACCGACGCGGGCGAGGACGACCAGATCCTCGTCGTCGACCTCGGCGGCGGCACGTTCGACGTCGCGCTGCTGGAGTACGAGCACGGCGTCGCCGAACTCAAGTCATCGGTGGGCAGCCAGTTCATCGGCGGCCTCGACTTCGACGAGGCACTGTTCGACTACGCCGTGGACCAGCTGCGCGGCCGCCACGGCTATCACAACGAGCTGACCCCGGAGATCGAGGCGCTGATCCGGCAGGAGGCCGAGCGGGCCAAGCGCGAACTCGGGCGGCAGGAGGCGGCGTCGCTGCTGCTGACCGACCTCCCCGACGGGCAGCAGGGCTACCGCGACGTCAGCATCGGCATCGACCGGCCGACGTTCCGGTTGCTGACGCAGCACATGTCGGCCGGGATCCGCGCCAAGATCCGCGAAGCGCTGCGGTACACCCTGCCCGGAGAAGACAAACCGGTGGTGTTCCTGGCCGGCCAGGGCGGACGGATCTTCACCGTCGGCGAGATCCTGGCCGAACTAGGTCTCGACCGAGTCGTCGGCGGATCGCCGGAGACCGCGGTGGTCCGCGGTGGCGCGGTGCAGGCCGGGATCCTCACCGGGCAAGTCAACGACCTGCTGATACTGAACCTGCTCCACTACGACATCGTGGTCGGCTGCACGAAGACCGCCCATCCCGACAACGACGAGGACTTCGCGGTCGTCGCCGTCGATCCGGTCCGCCACCGCGCCCATGAGAAACTCGTCGAGGCGCAGACCACGATCCCGACCAAGCGCAGCGAGGCTTTCCAGCTCTCCGACGGCCCTGGCCGGGCGCATGTGGTGGAGGTGTTCGAGCGGCTGGCCGGTGAGCTGCAGCCGATCGAACGCCGCGAGGTCAGCTCCCGGACCGGGTATGTCGAGGTGATCATCGACGTCGATGCCAACGCGCTGGTCCGGGTCGAGGTCAGGGAGGCCGACCGCGCCGAGTTCGTCGCGTCGCGCAAGCGGGTCCGCGAGAGCGTACGCCAGGAGCTCGAACGCCAGCGCCGCAAACCCTGACGCTCCGGTGGCGACGGATCGGCGCCGGTCGCCCGGTCGCCGGGTGCGGCGCGGACGTGGAGAAGGGCACCTCATACCGCGCAATGCGATGAGAAGGTGCCCTTCCTCAGCTCTGTCAGCTCTTGACGGAGCCCGCCATCAGGCCGCCGATGAACCAGCGCCCCAGCAGGATGTACACCACCAGCGTGGGCAGCGACGTGATCAGCGCCCCCGCCATCGACGCGGCGTAGTCCGGCGACTGCGCCCCCGCCAGGGCGTTCAGCGCGATGGTGATCGGCCCGTTGCGCGTGTTCGACATGAAGATCGCGAACAGGTAGTCGTTCCACGACGAGGTGAACTGCCAGATGACCGTGACCACGAAGCCCGGGATCGAGATCGGCAGGATCAGCGAGCGGAAGGTGCGCAGCAGGCCGGCGCCGTCCATCATGCCCGCCTCGATCAGCTCCTCCGGCACCACGGTCGCGTAGTAGTTGCGGAAGATCAGCGTGCAGATCGGGATGCCGTACACGGTGTGCACGAAGATCAGCGTCGGGATGCCGGGGGCGACGCCCAGCCACAGGACGACCTCCCGCAGCGGGATCATGACCGCCTGGTACGGGATGAACATGCCGAACAGGATCAGCGTGAACACCACGTCTGCGCCCGGGAACCGCCAGCGCGCCAGCACGAACCCGTTGGCCGCCCCGATGAACGAGGACAGCAGCGCGACGGGGATCGCCAACTGGAAGGTGCGCCCGAACGACGGTCCGAGCGAGATCCAGGCCTTCTCCCAGGAGGCGAAGGTCCACGTCTCGGGCAGGGTCCATTGGCCGTTGACGCCGATCTCGCGGCCGGACTTGAAGCTGGTCACGATCAGCACGTACAGCGGCATCAGCACGATCAGCACGAAGAACAGCAGCAGGGCGTAGCGCACCACGTTGGGCAGCACCCGCCGCGCCGCTCCCGGCGGGGGCGTCACCGGCGGGGCGGCCGTCGTCGGGGCGGCCATGGTCTGGGTGGTCATGACCGCTTCTCCGACCGGTTGACGTGGACCAGGTACGGCACGACCACGACCGCGACGACCAGCAGCAGGAACACCGAGATGGCGGCGGCCTTGGCATAGTCGCGGGTGAGCAGGGTCTGCCAGACGTACACGGCCGGGACCTCGGTCAGCCACTGCGCCCCGGACACCGACATGATCAGGTCGAACATCTTCATCGACATGTGCCCGGTGACGATGAGCGCCGACAGGATCGTCGGGGTGAGCTGCGGGAACAGGACCCGGCGGTAGAGCTGGAAGGTGGTCGCCCCGTCGACGACCGCGGCCTCGCGCAGCTC
The DNA here is from genome assembly GCF_018327705.1 of Catellatospora sp. TT07R-123. Lineage (NCBI taxonomy): Bacteria > Bacillati > Actinomycetota > Actinomycetes > Micromonosporales > Micromonosporaceae > Catellatospora > Catellatospora sp. TT07R-123. The sequence goes on from NZ_BNEM01000002.1 coordinate 124,331, forward strand.
GTCGGGGATGCCCCGGAACCCGGCCAGGAACAGCGCCATGACATACCCGGACAGCTGCCAGACGGCGGGCATCGCCATGGCCGCCATGCCCCAGTCCGGGTCGGTCCACCAGGGCCCTTCCAGGAAGTGCAGCCCGAGGCCCTCGAAGACGGCGTTGATGCCGCCCGCGTTCTCGCCCTGGCCGGGGTTCATCAGCCAGCGCCACACCACGCCCGAGGCGACGAACGACACCGCCATCGGGAACAGGTAGATGGTGCGGAAGAAGCCCTCGGCGCGGGCGCCGCGCTCCAGCAGCAGCGACCAGAGCAGGCCGAGCACGATGGTGCCGACGATGAAGACGACGGTGAACACCAGCAGGTTCATCAGCGAGTGCGTGAACCGGTCGTTGATGTCGTTGTTGAACAGCTTGTCGTAGTTGTCGAGGCCGACGAAGCCCTTCGACGGTCGCGCGTTGTGGCGATCCTGCATCGAGAGGTCGACGGTCCAGCCGATCAGTCCGTACACGAAGACGGCCAGCAGGATCAGTGAGGGGGAGATGAGCAGCAGACCGGGGATCCAGGTCCGCTTACGGTGGCGCAACGCGACCTCCTAGGGGTGAGGAAGGGCACCTTCCCAACGTGTATCGGGGAAGGTGCCCTTCCTATCACGTACTCGACTACTTGGCCTTGGGGCCGAACTCCGCGGCCGCCGACGCGAGCGCCGCCTGCAGCGCCGCGACGTCACCGTCGGTGGAGAACTTGCCCTGGGCCGAGCCGACCGCGCCCTGCCAGGTCTGCGCGCAGGCCGAGCCGTGCGGGCAGCTGGGGACCTGGGTGGCGGTCTTCCAGTCGTTCATGGCCGCCTGCTGGTAGGCCGGGAAGCCGTCCGCTGGGACGTCGGTGCGGGCCGGGATCGAGCCCTTCTTCTTGTTGAACTCGGCCTGACCGGCCGCGCTGCCGACGGTCTTCAGCCAGCACTTGGTGCCCTCGGCGTTCTTGGCGCCCTTGGGCAGCACGAACGAGTCGGCCAGCCACTGGAACACGGCGCCGTTGCCCGGGAACACCGAGTAGCTGTAGTCCTTGAAGCCCTTGGCGTCGAGGTCGGCGGCCTCCCAGTCGCCCATCAGCTGGTAGGCGGCCTTGCCGTCCATCAGCATCTTCTCGGCGTCGGTCCAGTCGAAGGTGTCACGGTCCTTGTTGGTGTACGTGAGCAGCTTCTTGTAGTCGTTGATCGCGGCCGTCATGTCGGCGCCGGTCCAGTCGCCCGTGCCGTTCCACAGCGCGTTGAACTTCTCCGGGCCGAGCTTGCTGATGAGCAGGGCCTCGAACAGCATCTGCTGCGTCCAGTCCTTGCCCAGCGCGAGCGGCGCGGCCACACCGGAGGCCTTCAGCTTGTCCAGGTCGGCGAAGAACCCGTCGAGGGTGGTCGCGTCCTTGGTGATGCCCGCCTTGGCCAGCACGGTCTTGTTGCCCCACAGCACGTTGGCGCGGTGGATGTTGGCCGGCACGGAGTAGATCTTGCCGTCCACGGTGAGGTTGTCGATCAGGCCCTTCGGGAAGGCGTTGGTCAGACCCCACTCGGTGTACTGCGCCGACAGGTCCTGGACCTGGTCGTCGTTGATGTAGTCCGACAGCTCGGCACCGGCGTGGGCCTGGAACGTGTCCGGCGGGGTGCCCTGCTGCAGCCGGGAGGCCAGCACCTGCTTGGCGTTGCTGCCCGCGCCACCGGCGACGGCGCCGTTGACGAACTTGAAGTCCTTGCAGTCGGTGCCGAACACGGCGACCAGACCGTCGAGACCGGCCTTCTCACCGCCGTCCGCCCACCAGGTGAACACCTCGACGTCCTTGGTGCCCGTGCCGGTGCCGGGGTCTTCGGTGCTGGTGCAGGCCACGGTGGCCATCAGCGTTCCGAATGCGACGGCCGCGACGGCCATACGCCTCGAGAGACGCATGCTTCCTCCATCCTGAGAACTTGACATCGTTGTCTCATGCGCGGAGCAAGCCTCTACCGCAGGTCCACGGGGTGTCAATGCTGGTTACTGATTTGTTTCCGGACACCGCAGAACCGAGATCAAACCCGTACCGCGACCGGGTGGCCTCTGTTCACACGACAGCAAACAGCGACACCTTGCCTTGGTGGGACGAACCGGTTAAGACTACTCATCCATATAGATATATGAGCGCGTCGCCACGAGCGTCCGCTCGCCCACCCCCGAGGGAGCCACCCGTGCAACTCATCGCACCGCGCCGGATCCTCCCGGTCGCCGCGGCCGCCCTGCTCGCCCTGAGCCTGCCGACCCCCGCCGGCGCCCGCCCCGACACCGCCGCCGGTCCGCAGACCACCCCGACCACCGTCGCGGCCACCTTGGACGGCCTCGCCCACCGGGTCGCCCTGGCCCTGGCCGACCGGGACACCCGCACCGCCGTCACCAGCGCCGTCCAGGCGGGGCCGGTCACGCTGGCCGGGGTCGCGCGCCTGCACGCCGACGCCGCCGCGGCCGACCGCGCCGTGCTGGCCGCCAAGGGCCTGCCCGCCTCGCTCGGGGCGGTCACCCAGCTGCGCCTGGCCCTGCCGCAGATGCGCGCCGCGCTCGCCCGCGGCCAGGCCCCGCTGGTCGCCACCGCGCCGACCGACGACACCGCGACCGCCATCACCGCGTACGACCCGAGCGGCCGCACCGTGCTGCTCGACCCCGCCCGCGCCCCGCAGCAGCCCGTGCTGGTGGTCGAGGTGGACTCCGCCAGGACCGTCCCGGCCGGGCTGGACCTGGTGCGCCACGCCCTCGCCCAGCGCGGCGTCGCCCCCGCCGGCCCGGCCGCGGCCCTGTCCGGCGGCTACTGGGCCACCAAGGTGAACGCGGTGCGCCTGTCCGACGACGAGGAGCCGTGGATCAAGGGCGCCGCCGAGATCTACAGCATCGTCGGCGGGTTCGGCCTGGACGGCCACCCGAAGGTCGACATCGTGCAGATGCCCTACCTCGACTATGACGGCACCACGTACTACCCCAACCAGCTGCTGGTGCACTTCTCGGCGTACAAGTACAACCTGGCCGACGTCGTGATGATGGAGGACGACGGCGACACCAACTACCAGTCGCTGGCCCAGGCCATCGCGACCGCGCTGCTGACCATCACCGACCAGGGCGTCTACATCCCGCTGGTCAACGCGATCATCAACGCCATCCCGACCTCGTGGTGGACCGACGACCCCGACTACGTCGACTCCTGGTACACCCTGACCACCGGCAGCAGCGGCCACCTCAACGGCGCCGCCGCCAACGGCTGGATCGAGGTCAGCCCGTACTGGGTCGCGCCGCTGTGACCGCCTAAGCCTCTTCCGGCTCGGGTTCGGCCTGGCCGTCGGTGTGGGCGCCGGTGGCGACCGCGAAGGCGGCCAGGCCGATGGCGGTGGCGTCCTCGGCCACCGCCCAGTACCGGTCCGGGATGTCGGTGTGCCTGTCCAGCGCGGCCCGCAGGTGGTAGCCGCCGTACGCCCCGATGCCGGCGCCCGCCACGCCCAGCGCCGCCCCGGTCACCGCCGCGACGACCGACCGCTTCTCCGCGTAGCCGAGCACGGCTCCGGCGGCCCCGCCCAGCGCGAGGCGGGCCAGCAGCGGGCCGCGGTTGAGGCGGCTGGGCGTGGCCGGCAGCTTGTCGGCGACGAGCTCCCCGGCCGCGGTGGCGATCAGGGTCTGCTTGAGCACCGGGCTGGCCAGCACCTGCCTGCCGACCACCATGTTCACGTCCCGGGGCCCCTTGCGCATCGCCACGGCCAGCGCCGCCAGCCCCAGCTGCGAACGCATCCCGGTGGCCACGCCCAGAGCCAGCGGCCGTGCGGCGGAGATCGCACCCATGAGTCCAGGTTAGGGGTCACAGGCTGCGCATACGCGGGATCGGCGACGCCAGCAGCCACAGCACGCCGGCCAGGGCGCCGATCGTGGCGATCCACAGGGTGGCGGGCACCCCCAGGTGCGCGCCCAGGGTGCCGCCGAGCACGGCTCCGAGGGGCCGGATGCCGTAGTTCAGGGTGCGCTGGGCCCCGCTGACCCGGGCCCGCCGGTCGTCGGGGATGACACCGGCCTGTATGGCGCCGCCTGCCGTGTCGAGGATCATGAGGCCGACGCCGGACAGGAACTCGGCCCCGAACAGCAGCGCCAGCACCACCGGGTACGGCCCGTGCGCGGCCGGGATGAGCACCAGCGGCGCCGGGAAAAGGATGTAGCCCAGGACGTACATGGGACCGACGCCGAACCGGGCGGCCAGCCGCCCGGCCACCGCCGCGCCCAGCAGCGCCCCGACGGCGGCCAGGCCGAGCCCGAGGCCCAGCAGCTGCGGCGACAGGCCCAGGTGGCGGGTCACGTAGAGGACGACCAGGGCCGAGTACATGTAGTTGAACAGGTTGAGCGTGGTGGCGGCGAGCACGCAGGCGCGCAGCACCGGCGAGCGGAACAGGAACGCCAGCCCCTCGCCCAGGCCCAGGCCGGGGGTGCGCGACGGGGCGGGCTCGGCCGGGCGGACCCGGGCCAGGGTGGCGGCGGAGAACAGGTACGACACGGCGTCCAGCACCAGCGCCCCGGGGGCGCTGAGCACCTTCACCAGCAGGCCGGCGAGGCTGGACCCGGCCACGAACGAGAACGCGCGCGACCCGTTGAGCAGCGCGCTGGCCGCCACGTAGTCCCGCTGGGGCACCAGCGACACGAACAGCGTGGTGCGGCAGACCTCGAACACGACGCTGAGCGTGCCGACGGCGAACGCCACGGCGTACAGGGCGCCCATCGACAGGGCGTCGAGCAGGTACAGCGCGGGGGCTAGCAGCAGCACCGCGGCCCGGCCCAGGTCTGCGGCGATCATGAGGCGCCGCTTGTACGGCCGCCGGTCGGCCCAGGCGCCCAGCAGCAGCGAGAACAGCAGGTTCGGCACGAGCGCCGCCGCAGTCAGGTAGCCCATCTCGGCGGGCCCGGCCTGGGCTACCAGGACCGCGAACAGCGGCACGGCCAGCTCGCTGATCTGGTCGCCGAGCAGCGAGACGCTCTGCCCGGTCCAGTAGCGGCGAAACGGGGTCTGGCGCAGCAGCGGGGGCAGCCAGGAACGGCGCTGCCGCTGGTCGGGGGCGGTGATGGTCATGGGGCAGGGTCCTGCGGCCGGTCGGTGGTCAGGACGAACTGGAGGATGTTGACCGTCCGCGCGCCCTCGGGGCGGGCCGACGGGTCGGACTGGCGGGCGAGGTAGGGCTCGACCAGCTCGTTGAAGCGGCGCTCCAGCTCGGTGTACTCGTCGAGGGTCACGTGCAGGACGACGTCGCCGGGGCCGGTGACGCGGCGCCAGGCGGCCGGCTCCTGGTCGCGGGTGCGCAGCCATTCGATGGCCCGGTCGTAGAAGCGGCGGGTGACCACGGCGTCGAGGTGGTCGACGGCGGCGCGCACCTCGGGGTCGGCGCTGTCGGTGCCCCAGGAGGTGAACAGGGCGGTGGCGCGCCACGGGCGCTCGCGGGCGTCGGCGCCGGGCACGCGCTCGACCAGGCCGTACTTGGCGAGCTGGCGCAGGTGGAACGAGCAGCCCGGCACGCTCTCCCCCAGCCGCTCGGCGGCCTGGGTGGCCGTGAGCGGACCTTCGCGGCGCAGCAGCCCCACCAGGGACATGCGCAGCGGGTGGGCGAAGGCGCGCAGGGCGACGGGGTCGGTCAGCGGCACGGTGCGGTTCTCGGACACTTTCTAAAGATAGCTTTAGAAAGAAGTCTCTACAATACGGCCCGCGCGCGGCCCGCTCCCCCGTCCGGGTGGTACGGGCTCAGTCGCCTACCCGACAGGACACGCGGGAGGCGACCTACTGAGCCGTCAGTCAGCTTGCGTCGGACTGGGCGGACACACCCGAGCAGCATCCGCGAAACAAACTCATCGACGCATGATTATGAAGAGATACTTCCAAAGTTTCGCCGACTTCTATATACATAGCTCTCAGTGGCCACAGCCACACTTTTCTACGGAGTCGGGGAGGACTCGTGAAAAGATCTCTAGCGGCCGGCAGCGTCGCCCTACTCGTGGGCGGTCTGCTGTCGGTGGCGGCGAACTCGGCGAGCGCGGCACCGGTCGGACCCACCGGCCTGGCGGCGGCACAGGCCGCCATCACCGCGCACCCGTCCGACGTTCGCGCCGCCGCGGGTGACAAGTACAGCGTCGACCGCACCATCAGCGACGCGAGCGGCACCCACGTTCGCTACACCCGTACCTACCAGGGCCTGCGTGTCTACGGCGGCGACTTCGTCGTGCACACGGCCAAGGACGGTGCCTACAAGGGCAGCTCGGTCGGTCTCGTGAACCCGCTGAGCCTGTCCACCACCGCCAAGGTGACCTCGGCCAAGGCACAGCAGACCGCGAAGGCGCACTTCTCCGGCACGGTCACCGCGACCGTGGGCTCGGAGCTGTTCGTCGACGCCAGCTCGGGCAAGGGCCGCCTGGCCTGGGAGACCGTGCTGCACGGCTGGGCTCCCGACAAGCAGACCCCGTCGAAGCTGCACGTGATCAGCGACGCGACGACCGGCGCCTACATCGGCCAGTTCGACGAGATCGAGACGGTCACGGGCTCGGGCACGGGCATCTACACCGGCGCCGTGTCGATCGACACGACCCTGTCGGGCTCGACCTACACGATGATCGACCCGGTGCGCGGCAACGGCAACACGTGCGACATGAACAACGGCACGTCGACCTGCACCAACTTCACCGACGCCGACAACGTCTGGGGCACCGGCAACAACTCCAACCGCCAGTCGGCCGGTGTGGACGCGCACTTCGGCGCCGCCAAGACGTTCGACTACTACAAGAACGTGCACGGCCGCAACGGCATCTTCGGCACCGGCGTGGGCGTGCCCAGCCGCGTCCACTACGGCAGCGCGTACGTCAACGCGTTCTGGGACGGCGCGCAGATGACCTACGGCGACGGCACGGGCAACGCCAAGCCCCTGGTGTCGCTGGACGTCGCGGGCCACGAGATGAGCCACGGCGTGACCGAGGCCCTGGTCTCGGGCGGCCTGACCTACTCCGGCGAGTCCGGCGGCCTCAACGAGGCCACCTCGGACATCTTCGGCAACATGGTCGAGTTCTACGCCGCCGCGCCGTCCGACCCGGGCGACTACGACATCGGCGAGAAGATCGACATCAACGGCAACGGCACGCCGCTGCGCTACATGTACAACCCGACCCTGGACGGCTCGTCGCACGGCTGCTGGTCCACCAGCACCAAGAACGTCGACGTGCACTACTCGTCCGGTGTCGCCAACCACTTCTTCTTCGACCTGGCCGTCGGCACCGGCGCCACGTCGTACGGCACCAGCCCGGTCTGCGGTTCGGCCGCGGCCGTGGTCGGCATCGGCAACACCAAGGCCGAGAAGATCTGGTACCGCGCCCTGGACGTGTACTTCACCTCGAACACGTCGTACGTGAACACCACCACCCCGGCCAACACCGCCCGCGCCTACACCCTGTCGGCCGCCACCGACCTGTACGGCCTGTGCTCCGCCGAGTACAAGACCGTCCAGGCCGCCTGGACCGCCGTCAACGTGGCGGGCAGCGACGCGTCCTGCCCCGCCGGCAACGACTTCTCGCTCGCCGCCGCCCCGGCGTCGGGCTCGGTCAGCCCCGGCAGCTCCGTGACCAGCACCATCACCGCGACGCTGACCAACGGCGCGGCCCAGACCGTGGCGCTGACCGCGACCGGCCTGCCGAGCGGCGCGACCGCGTCGTTCAGCCCGGCGTCGATCAACTCGGCCGGCGGCACCTCCACGCTGACCATCGGCACCTCGGCCAGCACCGTTCCGGGCACCTACGTGGTGACCGTCACCGGCACCGGCCCCGGCAGCACCCGGACCACGACCTACACCCTGACGGTCAACGGCCCGCCCGGCTGCTCGGGCACCAACTCGACCGACGTGGCGATCCTCGACCTGACCACGGTCGAGTCGGCGATCAACATCAACGGCTGCGCGGGCAACGCCAGCGCGACCAGCACGGTCGAGGTGCACATCCTGCACACCTACATCGGTGACCTGGTCGTCGACCTGGTGGCGCCGGACGGCTCGGTCTACAACCTGTCCAACCGGGCCGGCGGAGCCACCGACAACATCAACCAGACCTACACGGTCAACCTGTCCAGCGAGGCCGCCAACGGCACCTGGAAGCTGCGCGTGCAGGACGCCGCCTCGGCGGACACCGGCACGATCGACACCTGGACGCTGAGCCTCGGCGGCGGGGGTGCCCCGACGTGCACCGGCACCAACGGCACCGACGTGACGATCCCGGACAACACCACCGTCAACAGCACCATCGTGCTGGCGGGCTGCTCGGGCAACGCCTCGTCGACCTCCCAGGTCGAGGTGCACATCGTGCACACCTACATCGGTGACCTGGTGGTCAGCCTGATCGCGCCGGACGGCAGCGCCTACGTGCTGTCCAACCGGGCGGGCGGGTCGACCGACAACATCGACACGACCTACACGGTCAACCTGTCCACCGAGGTCAAGAACGGCACCTGGACCCTGCGGGTCCAGGACGCCGCCTCGGCCGACACCGGCTACATCAACAGCTGGACGCTGACGCTCTGACGTAGGCGTCCGGCACCACCCCCAGGAGCCCCCGGCGCACCAGCGCCGGGGGCTCCGCCCCGCTTCGGGCGGCGGCATCCGGAATTGACGGGCCTCCCACGCGGTCGGTGCCGACGCCTCGGCCGTGGCATCCTGTGCCGATGCCGAGCTACCTGGTGGACCGCAGGCCGCTGCGGATTCCGGCGTTCCGGCGGCTGTGGACCGGCTCGGCGGTGGCCGCGGTCGGCGGCTCGTTCAGCCTGGTCGCGGTCCCGACCCAGCTGTTCACGCTGACCGGCTCGTCGGCTGCGGTCGGGCTGGCCGCCGCGGTGTCGCTGGGCACGCTGGTCGTCTCGGCGCTGTGGTCTGGGGCGCTGGCGGACACGACGGACCGGCGGCGGCTGCTGCTGATCGGCAATGCCGGGCTGGGCCTGGTCTACCTGGGGCTGTGGCTGAACACCGCGCTGCGGCTGGATGCGGTGCCGCTGATGCTCGCGCTGGTCGCGGTGCAGGGGCTGAGTTACGGCACGACCCTGACCGCGATCGGCGCGGCGGTGCCGCGGGTCGTGCCCGCGGACCTGCTGGTGGCCGCGAACAGCCTCAGCGCGCTGACCCGCTACGCCGGGGCGGTGCTAGGCCCGCTGCTGGCCGGGGTACTGATCCCGGTGCTGGGCCTGGGCCCGCTGTACCTGCTGGACACGCTCGCACTGGGCGTGGTGCTGTGGGCGGTGGCCGGGCTGCCGCCGCTGCCGCCGACCGAGCCGGCACCGACCGGCCGCGGCGTGCTGCGACGCCTCGGCGACGGGTTCGGCTACCTGGCCCGGCAGCGGGTGCTGGTCGCGGTGCTCGCCGTCGACCTGGCCGCGATGGTGTTCGCGATGCCGTCGGCGCTCTACCCGGAACTGGCCGAACGCGCGTTCGGCGGGCCGCCGGGCGGCGGCGGGCAGCTCGGGCTGCTGTACGCGGCGTACCCGGCCGGGGTGTTCGCAGCCGGGCTGCTGTCGGGCTCCTACAGCCGCAGGCGGCGCCACGGGGCGCTCATGGCCGGGGCCGCGATGGCGTGGGGCTGCTGCGTGATCGCGCTCGCGGCCGCGCCGGGCCTGGCGTTCGCGCTGGCGGCGCTGCTGTGCGGCGGGGCGGTCAACTTCGCGCTGAGCACGTTCCGCAACGCGATCTCGCAGGCGTACACGCCCGACGCGATGCGCGGCCGGATCCAGGGTTCGCTGACGGTGGTGCTGATGGGCGGGCCGCAGCTGGCCAATCTGGTGCACGGGCTCGGCGGGGCGGCCGTCGGGGCGCGCCTGGCCGTCGGGATCGGCGGGGCGCTGACGGTGGTCACGGTCGCGGCGCTGGTGCGGGCGGTGCCGCAGCTGTGGGCGTACGACGCGACCGCATGATCCCGGGTGGCCCGGCGGTGGGCGGACCGGCGAAGATGGTGACATGACGATCCCCGCCGGCGACCCGCTGGTCGCCCGGATGCGCCCCTTCGGCACCACCATCTTCGCCACCATGTCGGCGCTGGCGGTGCGGACCGGTTCGGTGAACCTGGGCCAGGGCTTCCCCGACACCGACGGGCCCGCCGAGATGCTGGCCGCCGCCGAGGCGGCGCTGCGCGGCGGGTTCAACCAGTACCCGCCCGGCCCCGGCCAGCCCGTGCTGCGCCAGGCGGTCAGCGCGCACCAGCGCCGGTTCTGGGGGCTGGACTACGACCCGGACGGCGAGGTCGTCGTCACGGCGGGTGCCACCGAGGCGATCGCGGCGGCGATCCTCGGGCTGTGCGAGCCGGGCGACGAGGTGGTGTGCTTCGAGCCGTTCTACGACTCGTACGCGGCGAGTATCGCCCTGGCTCAGGCGGTGCGCCGCCCGGTGACGCTGCGGCCGGGGGCCGACGGCCGGTTCCACTTCGACCCCGACGAGCTGCGGGCGGCGTTCGGGCCGCGCACCCGGCTGCTGCTGCTCAACTCCCCGCACAACCCGACCGGCAAGGTGTTCGACGCCGACGAGCTGCGGCTGCTGGCCGACCTGTGCCGCGAGCACGACGTGTACGCCGTGACCGACGAGGTGTACGAGCACCTGGTGTTCGACGACGCGGCCGGGCCGCACACGCCGCTGGCGACGCTGCCGGGGATGCGGGAGCGGACGCTGCGCATCTCGTCGGCGGGCAAGACGTTCTCGTGCACGGGCTGGAAGGTCGGCTGGGCCAGCGGCCCGGCGCCGCTGGTGTCGGCGGTGCTGCGGGTCAAGCAGTTCCTGACCTACGTCAACGCGGGGCCGTTCCAGCCCGCCGTCGCGGTGGCGCTGGGGCTGGGCGACGACTACTTCACCGGGTTCACCGCCGGGATGCAGGCCCGCCGCGACCAGTTGCGGGCGGGGCTGGCCGAGGCCGGGTTCACGGTGCTGCGCTCGGAGGGCACCTACTTCGTCAACGCCGACATCCGCTCGGTGGGCGGCACCGACGGGGAGGAGTTCTGCCTGTCCATGCCGGAGCGCTACGGCGTGGTCGCGGTGCCGTCGCAGGTGTTCTACGACGACGTGGCGGCCGGGCGGCACCTGGTGCGGTTCGCGTTCTGCAAGCGGCCCGAGGTGCTCGACGAGGCCATCGCCCGGCTGCGCAAGGCCTAGGATCGACCGATGGACCGCTCGCCGCTGCTGACGACCGACCGCCTGCTGCTACGCCGCTGGCAGGCGGCCGACCTGGCGCCGTTCGCCGCCCTGAACGCCGACCCGGAGGTCATGGCGCATTTCCCGGCGACGATGAGCCCGGCCGACAGTGATGCGCTGGTCGAGCGGATCGAGGCCGGGTTCGAGGAGCGCGGTTTCGGGCTGTGGGCGGTGGAGGTCGCCGACACCGGGCGGTTCATCGGGTTCACGGGCCTGTCCGTGCCGCGTTTCGAGGCGCCCTTCCTCCCGGCGGTGGAGATCGGGTGGCGGCTGGCGCGGCCGTACTGGGGTCACGGGTACGCGACCGAGGCCGCCCGCCGCGTGCTCGGGTTCGCCTTCGACGACCTGGGGCTCGCCGAGGTCGTGTCGTTCACCAGCACGACCAACCTGCGCTCGCAGGCGGTCATGGCGCGGCTGGGGCTGACCCACGACCCGGCCGAGGACTTCGACCACCCGAGCGTGCCCGAGGGCAGCCCGCTGCGCCGCCACGTGCTGTGGCGCATCACCGCCGACCGGTGGCACGCGCGGCCGTGAGCGCGGGCCGGACCCCGGGCGGGGTCCGGCCCGCGACGTTCACTTGCCGGTGAGCGTGCAGGGCTCGTCGTCCTTGAACTTCTCGATCTTCTTCTCCCAGAGCGTGGTCTGGTCCTTGAGCGTCGCGAACCCGAGCAGCTCCAGCTTGTATCCCGCGATGGCGTGCAGCGTCGCCGACGCGCGCTGGCAGGGCGGGATGTCGGCGGTCAGCGTCGTGCCGGGGGTGAACTCCCCCGCCACGTACGTGTCGAGGGTGATGAACGCGAAGGTGCCGATGCCGAGCGTGGCCAGTTCCAGGCGCGGGAACTCCCAGCCCCAGCCGAACCCGACCGGCAGGTAGCCCGCGGTCACGGTCTCCTTGGCGCCGAGCACCGCCTCGGCGGTGCGCAGGTCCGACGTGCCGGTCAGCAGCGGGCTGCCGGACTTGGCGAAGCCCTGGTCGGCGTCGTAGGTCACCTTGAACGAGCCGCCGCTGGAGGAGTTCTCGCGCAGCGCGGGCACGATCCGGATCGCCGACTTGACCTTCAGCGTGAACGGGATGCCGCCCACCACGAACGGGATCGGCGCCTCGAAGGGGAAGCTGAGCCGGGCGATGTCGGTGTCCAGGCCGGTGCCGCTGCGCCCGACGGCCGCCCAGGTCACCTCCATCTCGGCCGACAGTTTGCGGATGTTGCTGGTGATGGACCTGCCCGCGCCGTGGTCGAACTCCATCCGGGTCTCGTTGGTGAAGTTGCTGACCCAGCCCGACGCGGTGACCTTGGCGTTGGCCCGGGAGGCTTCCAGTTCCACGTCGAGCCTGGTCGCCTTCGGGGTGAGTTTCAGGGTCACCTCGACGCCCCCGATCGTCCACTTGTTGGTGACCGAGGGCCCGTCGCCTGCCTGCCGGACCAGCGAGACGTCGGCGACGCGGGTGGTGGTGCCGTCGCTGAGCCGGACCGCCTTGTAGTCCTTCTCCGACAGGCCCGCCCAGGCCACCGGGACGGTCCAGCCGACGGTGCCGGTGTCGACGAGCTCGTTGAGGGTGGTGTCGGCCGTCTCGACCACGACCTGGTCGCCCTCGGTGCGCACGGCGGCCACCTTGCGGACCGCCTTGCCGCCGAACAGGACGGTCTTGCCGGGGGCGAGCTTGTCGATGCCCTTGGTCCCGGCGGCGAACCGGAACACCTTGCCGTCCTCGGCGCGCAGCCCGGACGCCACGGCGCCGGCGTCGACGACCACCGCGTTCGGGCCGTAGGTCACGTTGTCGAACGTGCCGGCCATCCCGGCCGGGCCGGACGAGGCGGCGGGTCCGGGCGCCGCGGCGGAGCCGTCGTCCGAGGAGCCGCCGCACGCGGCGGTGAGGACCAGGACCACGGCGAGCACGCCGCACGGAAGTGATCGCTTCAACACGCCGGGAGCGTGACACCGCTCGATCCGACCGGCCCGCGTCTGTCCTTGATCGGACAGCGGCTTCCCATGCCCTGAGCTGCTGGTTTACGTACAAGGAAACAGTGGATGACCGTTGGCCGGCGACCGGTCAGGGGACCAGGGACAGGAACAGGAACACGCCGAACAGGGTCAGGTGCACCGCGCCCTGCATCAGGGTGGCGCGGCCCGGCGCGACGGTCAGGGTGGTGACCACGATGGTGAGCGCCAGCAGGACCATGTCCTTCGGGCTCAGGCCGAGCACGAGGGTGTTCTGCAGCCAGATGGAGGCGAGCGCGAGCACCGGGATGGTGAGGCCGATGCTGGCCAGTGCCGAGCCCAGCGCCAGGTTGAAGCTGGTCTGGATCTCGTTGCGGCGGGCGGCGCGCACCGCCGCGACGGTCTCCGGGGCCAGCACGAGCAGCGCGATCGCGACGCCCACGACGGCGCGCGGGGCGCCCGCGGCCACGACGGCGTGCTCGATGGCCGGGGCCGCGGACTTGGCCAGGCCGACGACGACGACCAGGCACAGGAACAGCAGGCCGAGGCTGATCGCGGTGGCGCGGGTCGTCGGCCCGGGACCGTGCTCGCCGTCGGACTCGACCCGGCTGCCGGGTTCCAGGGGCAGGAAGTACTGGCGGTGCCGACCGGTCTGGATGAACACGAACGAGCCGTACAGCACCAGCGACGCGATGCCGTCGAAGGCCAGCTGCACCCCGGTGAACGTCGGCCCCGGGCTGCTGGTGGTGAAGGTCGGCAGCACCAGCGCCAGGGTCGCCACCGCGCTGAGCGTGGCCACCGCGGCGGTGACGCCCTCGACCCGGAACTCGACCTCGCCGTGGCGCAGCGCCCCGAGCAGCAGGCACAGGCCCATCACGCCGTTGCAGACGATCATGATGGCGGAGAAGACCGTGTCGCGGGCCAGGCTGGACGGCCCCTCCCCCGCCGAGGTCATCAGCATGATGATCAGTCCGACCTCGATGACCGTGACCGCGACCGCGAGGATCAGCGTGCCGAACGGCTCGCCGACCCGGTGCGCGACGACCTCGGCGTGGTGCACCGCGGTGAGGACGGCGGCGATCAGGGCGGCCGCGACGACGACCAGGGCGAAGACGCCGAGTTCGCGGTGCCAGGTGCCGAGCAGCACCAGCGCCGTGATCGGCGGGATCACCAGGTACCACGGCACCGACCTGGCGAGTTTGACCATGTATCGAGGCTACGTGGACGAAACGGCTTGTATGGGTGATACCGGATACGGCAGGGCGGTCCCGCTGCCGGGCCGTCCCGGTTGCACTACATTGCGCGGGTGCCCCACCGCCCGATCGCCCTCACCGCCGCGGCGCTGATCACCACCGCCCTGCTCGGCGCCTGCGGGACCGCCCCGGATCCGCAGCCGACGTTCGTCGCCGCCCCGTCCGCGTCGGCCGCCGCGGCCAGCGCCGTGGCCAGCCCCGCCGCCTCCCCCAGCCCGGCGGCGGCCGCGGCCGCGTGCGGGGTGTTCCCCGCCGACAATGTGTGGCGCCTGGACGTGTCGAAGCTGCCCGTGCACGCCTCCTCGGCGGCGTACGTGCGCAGCATCGGCGCCGACGCGCACATGCACCCCGACTTCGGCTCCGGCCTGTGGGAGGGCGCCCCGATCGGCATCCCGGTCACCACCGTCAAGCCCGGCCAGGCCAAGGTGAAGGTCACCTTCGAGTACGCCGGTGAGAGCGACAAGGGCCCGTACCCGGTCCCCGCCGACGCCAAGGTCGAGGGCGGGCGCGGCAGCGACGGCGACCGCCACGTCATCCTCTACGACCCGGCCGCCTGCAAGGTGTACGAGCTGTACGCCGCCTACCCGAACGGCTCCGGCTGGCGCGCGGGCTCCGGCGCGATCTTCGACCTGCGCTCGAACCGGCTGCGCCCGGCCGGGTGGACCTCCGCCGACGCGGCCGGGCTGTCGGTCTTCGCCGGGCTGGTGCGCTACGACGAGATCGCCAAGGGCCGCATCGACCACGCGCTGCGCATCACCGTGCCGCGCTCGCGCGACACGTACCTGTGGCCCGCCCGGCACGCCGCCTCCGACCGCTCGGACGCGTCCCTGCCGCCGATGGGGCTGCGGCTGCGCCTGAAGGCGGGCGTGGACGTGTCGAAGTTCCCGAAGCAGGCCCGGATCGTCGCCGAGGCGATGAAGACGTACGGCGTCATCGTCGCCGACAACGGCTCGCCCTGGTACCTGTCGGGCGCCCCGGACGAACGCTGGTCCAACGACGCGCTGCGCGCGCTGAAGGACCTGCAGGGCTCCGACTTCGAGGCGGTCGACGTCGGGAAGCTGGCCGGCGACCGCGACTCGGGCGCGGTCGCCCGCTGACGGTCAGCGCGGCGCGACGCTGACCCGCGCGGGCAGGCCGAGGAACCGGCCGTGCCGGTCGGCCGTCGCCGACAGCGCGGCCTCCTGCGGGGGCGTGAGCGTCTCGTAAACCTCCAGGTCGAACAGCACGCCCTGGCGGCTCACCGTACGGCGCCAGTGGCCGGTGAACTGGCCGTCGACCAGCAGCACCCCGTTGGCGGCGGGCCGGTCCAGCCGCGACCCGCCGCGCCGGGCCAGGTCCAGCAGGAACTTGCTCTCGCTGTAGCCCACCAGGTATTCGTCGTAGCCCTGGAGCAGGTGCACCACCGGCCCGTCCGGCGGCGCGGCGGGCGGCGCCCCGGCGAACCAGTACGTCAGCCCGTCGGCGGTCAGGCTGTGCAGCCGGTCGCCGACCAGGTCCAGGCCGCGCCGGATGTCGGCCAGGGTGAGGCTGGACCACCAGCGGAAGTCCTTCACCGTGGCCGGGCCGTGGCTGGTGAAGTAGCGCAGCGTCAGCTCCGCAAGCGCCGCGTCGGGGTCCAGCTCCCGCGCGTGCGGGGCCCGGTCGGCCACCAGCCCGTAGGTCTGCTGCCTGCCGTTCAGCGCGCCGCTGCAGATCAGCCCTTCGAGCTCGGCGTGCATGGCCAGGTGGGTGACGGCGAGCGTGCCCGTGGGCAGCCCGGCGGCCGCCAGGTGCGGCACGAGCTCCTTGCGGGTCAGCTGCCGCCCGCCCGACAGCGCCTGGACCAGCACGTCGTCGCCCCGGGACAGGACGGCGTCGTCGAGGCCCTGCTGGCGGTAGTAGTACGCGATGAGCTGGTGCACGCGCGGCCCGGTCAGCGCCAGCAGCCACGCGATGTCGTCGGGCGAGACGAAGTGCCAGGTCGGCCGCAGGACGTGGGTGCGCAGGAAGTCCCCGTGCGCGAACGCCGCGTCGAGCTGCGCATCGGTGGCGGCGGGGTCGCGGTCGCCCAGCGACCACTTGGCCGGGCCGAAATCCTGCGACTGCACGGCGACCAGGCCGCCGACGATCGCGGCGGCACCGACCGCGGGCTGGTCTAGCAGGCCGAGGTTGCGCATGCGCCAGAAGGCGAGGCTGCGGGCGTCCACCAGCCGGATGCTATCGGCACCGCCCGACAACCCCCGCAGCGCTGGCACGGCGCGCGGCGCACTGCCAGGATGGGTCCGTGGAGCTGGAGACCTTCCTGGGTACGGCCGCGCGCCTGATCGCCGTCCCGTCGACCGCCGACCGTCCCGAGGAGCTGCACCGCGCCCTCGACCTGGTGCTTGCGGAGGTCCTGGCCCGGGTGGGGCCCGGGTTCACCGTGGAGCGGTTCAGCTCGGGGAGCAAGCCCAGCGCCCTGGTCTACCGCGACACCGGCGCCGGCCGGCCGGACTTCCGGGTCATCCTCAACGGACACGTCGACGTGGTTCCGGCCGAGCCGCACCAGTTCACCGCCCGCCGCGACGGCGACCGGCTGTACGGGCGCGGCACGCACGACATGAAGGTGGCCGCGCTGGCGCAGGCGCTGGTCTTCGCCGAGCTGGCCCCGGCGCTGCCGTACCCGATCGCGTTGCAGCTGGTCACCGATGAGGAGGTGGGTGGCCGCGACGGCACCGGGCACCAGCTCGCACAGGGTGTGACCGGGCAGTTCGTGGTCATCGGCGAGCAGAGCGGCCTGGAGCTGGTCACCGATTCCAAGGGCATCGCGCAGGTGCGGCTGTCGGCCACCGGCCGCACCGGGCACAGCGCCTACCCGTGGCAGGGCGACAACGCCCTGGTGACCGTGATGCGGGCGGTGGAGAAGCTGCTCGCGGCATATCCGCTGCCGACCAGCGAGGCGTGGGTGACCACGGTGAACGTGGCCCGGGTGGAGACCGACAACCGGGCGTTCAACCAGGTGCCCGCGACCGCGACGGCGTGGCTGGACATCCGGTTCCCGCCCGGTGCGGCCGGGTTCGACGGGCGCACCCCGGCGCAGGTCGGGGCGTACCTGCTGGACGTGTGCGGGCCGGGGGTCGACATCGACGTCGCGCAGGCCGACGCGCCGCACTGGGCCGACCGGACCCTGCCCGAGGTGCTGGCGCTGCAGGCCGCAGCGCAGGCGCAGGGGTTCGCGGCCGGGTTCCTGCGCAAGCATGGCGCGGCCGACGGCCGGTACTACTCCCAGCGCGGCATCCCGGCGGTGATCTTCGGGATCGGCGGCGGCGGCCTGCACGGCCCGCACGAGTACGTCGACGTCACCACCATCGAGCCCTACTACCGGGCACTGCGGGAGTTCCTGCTCGCGGTGTAGGTCAGAATGATCTCGTGAGAGATGTGACGATCAGCGACGACATGATCCGGCTCGGCCAGTTCCTGAAGCTGGCCGGGATGATCGACACCGGCGGCGAGGCGAAGCTGCGGGTGACCGCGGGCGACGTCACCGTCAACGGCGAGGTGGACACCCGGCGCGGCCGCCAGCTGTTCCGCGGCGACGTCGTCGGCATCGACGGCCAGCAGGTCCGCGTCGCCTGAGCCGCAGGCTCGGCGGCGGACCGGCGGCGGACCGGCACCGGTTCAGTCGACGGTCACCGGGTCGCCGACGCGGATCAGCGACGGCCCGCCGACCGGGACGAGCCGGACCGCGAACCAGGTCTTGCCGTCCCGGGCCCGGTGGCGGGCCAGGGTGCGGATCGGTTCGCGCCCGCTGGTGAACGTCGTGGTGTCGATGAGCGTCAGCGCGCACCGGTCGCACTGCTCGGCGAACCGGAACAGGGTGTCGCCGATGCGCACCCGCTGCCAGCCGTCCTCGGCGAACGGCTCGACGGCCCCGTCCACGACCACGCTGGGCCGGAAGCGGGCCATCGGCAGCGGTTCGGGCAGGTCCTCGCCGCGCTCGACCGCGCCCTGCGCGATCCAGTCGTTGAGCAGCCGCAGCGAGGCGGTGCTGGCCAGCAGCACCGGCCCGGCGTCGGACAGGTTGAGCAGGTCGCCCGGCTGCCCGCCGTGGTCGAGGGCGACCGACCGGCGGCCCGGGTCGTCCAGCCAGCCCAGCCGCAGCGGCTGCCCGAGCTGCGCCGACAGCCATCCGTGCGCGTCGGCGCCGGCCAGCCGCACCCGGTCCAGCCGCGTCATCGACGTGGGTGCGGGCTGCCCGCCGTGCGGCGGGTCGACGTGCAGGACGGTGCCGTCGAGTCCGGTGAGGTCCAGGCCGCCGTCGGGTCGCGGCACGGCGGTGATGCCGAGCATGCGGGGTGCGGTGCGGGCCGTCAGGTAGGTGCCGTCCGGGTTCAGCGCGAGCCAGCGGCGGTCGCCGCGCAGCCCCCACGGCTCGACGGCCGCCTCGGGGACGTCGACGCCGCCCAGCGACTTGACCGGGTACAGATGGATGCTCGCCAACCGCATGGTCGCCGAGCGTAGCCGGATCAGGCCACCGGTGGGCACCCTACGGCCGGAGCAGTGCGATCGACCTCCGCATAAGGGGCATACTGGGGCTGGATCACATGGATGACCCGTCGACCGAAGCGGACGTGATGGATCGGGCTCAGGTGCTGCTGCGGGCGAACCTGGAGGTGGCCCGGGGCGTCGATCTGGAGCAGGTGCTGCACCACCTGGTGGACGCGGCGCGCGACCTGGTCGGCGCCGAGTGCGCCGCGCTGATGGTGGCCCAGGAAGGACAGCCGGCGCGCGTGATCCGGTCGCCGCGCGACGAGCCGCCCGCAGCTGACGGCGCCACGGCGCGCTGGCCGCTGCTGAGCGTGCCCATCGTGCTCGGCGGTCACGTGCTGGGCCAGCTGGACCTGTTCGGTCACCCCGAGCAGGCCGCGTTCACCGAGCAGGACGGGCGGATGGCCGCGACCCTGGCCGCCACCGCGGCGGTGGCGATCGACAACGCCGCCCTGTTCGAGCAGGTGCGCCGCCGCCATGCCTGGCAGGAGGCGATGATCGGGGTGACCACCCGGGCGCTGTCCGGGGTGCACACCCCCGCGCTGCTGCGCGAGCTGGTCTACCACACCTGGCGCGCCAGCGGAGCCGACGGCGCCGGGCTGTCGCTGCTCAGCCGCCGGGGGCGGCACGTGCGGCTGGTGGTGGCGATGGGCGTGCTGGCGCCGTTCGAGCAGTTGTCGGCGCCGCTGGAGGAGTCGTTCGCGCACCGGGCGATCCTGCTCGGCCGGGCGTTCCAGACCGACCCGCGCGAGCACCCGGTCATCACCGCGCACGTCGGCGGCGCCGAGGTGGGCTGCGTACTGGTCGCGCCGGTCCTGGGCGCGCGGCGCGCCTTCGGGGCGCTGACCGTGGCCCGCCGCAAGAGCACCGAGCCGTTCGAGCCGATCGACCAGGAGATGGTCGGCGCGTTCGCCGCGCAGGCCGGACTGGCTCTGGAGTACGACGGCGCCCCGGTCGGGCGGCCGCAGCCGGCGCGCCACGGGGCGAGCGGCGTCAGCCGGTGGGACTGAGGTGCCGCAGCAGCCAGTCGCGGGCCAGCTCGCCCGCCTGGTGCAGGGTGCCGGGCTCCTCGAACAGGTGGGTGGCGCCGGGCACCACCGCGAGCGCGTGCTCGCCGCCCAGCTGTTCCGCGGCGTCCGCGTTGAGGGCGAGCACGGCGGTGTCCAGGCCGCCGACGATCAGCAGGGTGGCCGCGCGTACGCCGGGCAGGCGGGTGGCGGCCAGGTCCGGGCGGCCGCCGCGGCTGACGACGGCGTGTACGCCCAGATCGTCGTCGGCGGCGGCCCACAGCGCGGCGGCCGCGCCGGTGCTGGCGCCGAACAGGCCCAGTGCCAGGTCGGCGACGTCGGGCCGGGTACGCCGCCAGGTGAGCACCTCGGACAGTCGTCCCGCGAGCAGCTCAATGTCGAAGACGTTGCCGCGGTCGGCCTCCTCGTCCTCGGTGAGCAGGTCGAACAGGAGGGTGGCCAGGCCCGCGTGGTGCAGCAGCCCGGCGACGTAGCGGTTGCGGGGGCTGCTGCGGCCGCTTCCGCTGCCGTGGGCGAACACGACCAGGCCGGCTGCCTGCTCGGGGACGGCCAGGGTGCCGGGCAGGCTGTGGCCGGTCACCGGCAGGGTCAGGTCGGTGCTGGTCGGCGCGTTCACGATTCCATCGTGCGCCGCGAGCTGCGGGTTCGGGTCCGGTTGCCGCGGACGGTCGGCCACCCCTTTACGTGCTTGAAACTTGCTCGTAATCTGAGTCAACTCCTGCAAGAACTTGCAGACGCTTCGTCCCCGTGCGCACGTTCCGGGAAGGAATCCCCATGCGCAGCTTCTGGAGGGCGGCCCTGGCGGCCGTACTGGTCGCCGCCGGACTCACCCTCACCGCCCCCGCAGCCCAGGCCGGCATCGACACCCAGGCCCTGGGCGGCCGCTACGACGCCTCCGCGTCCAACGTCACCTTCCGCGTCTACTCCTCCCGCGCGACCCGCATCGCCGTTTACGTCTACGCCGCCGCCACGGGCGCGCAGGAGAAGGCGAGCTACGTGCTGACCAAGGGCACCGGCGACGTCTGGGCCGCCACCGTCGGCACCGCCGCGCTACAGGCCGCGGGCGTCACCGGCACCGTCTACTACGGCTACCGCGCCTGGGGTCCGAACTGGCCCTACAGCGCGAGCTGGACCAAGGGGTCGACGGTGGGGTTCGCGGCCGACGTGGACGCCGCCGGCAACCGGTTCAACCCCAACAAGCTGCTGCTGGACCCGTACGCCCGCGAGGTCAGCCACGACACCGTGCTGCCCGACGGCGTCGCCTCGGACTACTCCTCCGGCCCGGCCAAGCGCGCCGTCGACACGGGCACGGTCGCGCCCAAGGGCATCGTGCTGGCCGCCGACAGCACGAGCATCGGCACCAAGCCGACCCGCGCCTTCAAGGACGACATCGTGTACGAGGTGCACCTGCGCGGCCTGACCAGGTCCGACACCTCGATCACGGCCGCCTACCGGGGCACGTACAAGGGTGCCGGACTCAAGGCCGCGGCGCTGGCCACGCTCGGGGTGACCGCGGTGGAGTTCCTGCCGGTGCAGGAGACCCAGAACGACGCCAACGACACCAACCCGACCAGCACCAGCGGCGACAACTACTGGGGCTACATGACCGAGAACTACTTCGCCCCGGACCGCCGCTACTCCTCCGACAAGAGCGCGGGCGGCCCGACGAAGGAGTTCAAGGCCATGGTCAAGGCGTACCACGACGCCGGGATCAAGGTGTACATCGACGTCGTCTACAACCACACCGCCGAGGGCGGCCCGATCACCGACAAGAACACGTACAACATCTTCTCCTGGCGCGGCCTGGACAACCCGACCTACTACTCGCTGACCAGCGACATGCAGGGGTCCATGGACAACACCGGCCTGTTCCACAACTACAACACCCGCAACCCCGTCGCGCAGGACCTCATCGTCGACTCGGTCGCGTACTGGAAGAACACCCTCGGGGTGGACGGGTTCCGGTTCGACCTGGCCCCGGTGCTGGGCAACACCTGCCAGCACGGCTGCTTCAGCTACAGCCGCACCGACCCGAACACCGCGCTCAACCGGCTCACGGCGGAGATGCCCGCCCGGCCCGCGGGCGGCGGCTCCGGCGTGGACTGGATCGCCGAGCCGTGGGCGCTGGGCGCCGGGACGTACCAGGTCGGCAACTTCCCGGCCGGGTGGGCCGAGTGGAACGGCATCTACCGCGACACCCTCCGGCGCGCCCAGAACAAGATGGGCGTCGACCCGGTCACCCCGAGCGACCTGGCCACCCGGTTCGCCGGCTCGTCCGACCTGTACGGCGACGACGGCCGCAAGCCCTTCCACTCGATCGACTTCATGGTGGTCCACGACGGGTTCACCCTCAAGGACCTCTACTCCTGCAACGCCAAGAACAACAGCCAGGCCTGGCCGTACGGGCCGTCCGACGGCGGCAGCGACGACAACATCTCCTGGGACCAGGGCGGCGTCGCCGCCGACCAGCGCAAGGCCGCCCGCAACGGGATGGCGCTGGTGCTGCTGTCGGGCGGGGTGCCGATGTTCACCGGCGGCGACGAGACCCTGCGGTCGGTCAACTGCAACAACAACCCGTACAACCTCGACTCCAGCGCGAACTGGCTGGACTGGTCGCTGACCACCGACGAGTCGAACTTCCAGACGTTCACGTCCCGGATGACCGCCTTCCGCAAGGCGCATCCGGCGCTGCGCCCGGCGAACTTCTACGCCGCGTCCGACGGCAACGGCAACGGGCTGGGGCAGCTGGAGTGGTTCACCCCGGGCGGGACGGCGCCGGACGGGGCGTACTGGGGCGACGCCAACAACCACGCGCTGGCCTGGCGGATCGACGGCACCGAGTTCGGCGACTCGGCCGCGGCGCTCTACACCGCGTACAACGGCTGGTCCGGGGACGTGACCTTCACGCTGCCCGCACCCCCGGCGGGCAAGAGCTGGTACCGGGTCACCGACACCTCGACCTGGGCCGAGGGCTCGGGCCAGGTGGCGACGCCGGGCACCGAGGCGCTGCTCGGCGGGGCCGGGACGGCGTACGTCCTGCACGGCCGGGCGGTGCTGCTGCTGATCGCGAAGTGAGTTCCGCTCGTGGTCGGACACGGTCTCGACGGCCGTGTCCGACCACGAGGGGCCGCGGGGTGGCGGGAGTGGACGCCATGGGCTATCTTTCGTGCCATGCCGCACCGCTAGGTTTCCCGCCTCTACGTGGTCACCCGGTCCGACCTTCCCGTCGGCACCCAGGCCTGCCAGGCGACCCATGCCGCGCTCGACTTCGCGCTGGCCCATCCTGACGTCGTCGCAGGTTGGCATCACTCCTCCAACGTGCTCGTGCTGCTCGCCGTGCCCGACGAACCGTCGCTGCACCGGCTGGCCGACCGTGTCGCCACCGGCGGCCTGCGCGCCGTCGCGTTCCGTGAACCCGATCTCGACGGCGGCCTGACCGCCGTCGCGCTGGAGCCGGCCGCCTGGCGGCACGTCTCCCACCTCCCACTCGCTCTGCGGACGCGAGAGGAGGTGAAATGACAATGACCGAGACCACGGGCAAGGACATCTACGCCCGCTACGCCGAGGCGGCCGACACGCGCGACGCGCTGCGCGCCCAGCTTGAGCGGGAGGGGCTCCCCCAGGTCACGCGATGGCTGCAACGCAAGGTGTGGCGGCAGGCGCGTGCCCTGGACGCCCTCAACCGCCGCGTCACGACGCAGCGGTTCGTCCTGCGCACGCTGGACGGGCTCGGCCGGTCGCTGACGGCCGACGAGTTCCGGACCGCGAAGGCGGCGATCGCGAACGAGCAGCTGCGCGACCGGATCGACGACCCGGTCGGCTGAACCGAGATCATTTCGGTACGCTGACGATTCGACGGGGGTCAGCGTCCCGCAGCGGTCTGAGAGGACGGGCGGACGCCCGCCCGTCCTCGTACGCTCCAGCAGCTCAACGGCAGAGCAGCCGCCTCTAAAGCGGACGGTAGCGGGTTCGACTCCCGCCTGGAGCACCACCACCCGCCAACCCGACCGCGGTGGCACCAGCGCGGCTTCCGGCCGAAGATCGCTGCTTTCGGTCAAAGGGCGCCTTCCACGGCAAGAAAACGGCCGGAAACGGCGATCACCAACCGGACCAGCCGCGAAGAGGGGCGGCCTTGGCGGCTTTCGTGACGTTTTGGTGACAGTTGGGGGAGGTTTCGGCCTGGCGTGGGGGTCGGGCTGGTGGAGTGCGCCATGATGCGGCGGTGGCAGCAGTGCTGGTGATCGAGGACGACGACCGCATCCGGCTGGCGCTGGCGATGGCGCTGGAGGACGAGGGCTACGCGGTACGCGCCGCGGCCACCGCCGAGGACGGCCTGGCCCGGCAGCGCCGCGAGCCCGCCGACACGGTGCTGGTCGACCTGATGCTGCCCGGCCTGGACGGCATCGAGTGCATCCGCAGGCTGCGCCGCGACGACGACGTGCCGATCGTGGTGGTCAGCGCCCGGCAGGACACCGGCGACATCGTCGCCGCGCTGGAGGCCGGGGCCGACGACTACCTGGTCAAACCGGTCGCCACCCCGGAGCTGTCGGCCCGGCTGCGGGCCCTGCGCCGCCGCGCCGGACTACCCGCCCCCCGGGTCGAGCAGGCGCTGGTCTTCGGCGACCTGCACCTGCGCCCCGCCGCGGGCGAGGTGACGCGGCGAGGGCTGCCGCTGGCGCTGACCCGCACCGAGCTGCGGCTGCTGTGCGAGCTGGCCGCCAACGCCGGGCACGTGCTCAGCCGCCAGCAGCTGCTGGAACGGGTGTGGGAGTACGACTTCGGCGACGAGCGCCTGGTCGACGTGCACGTCGCCCGCCTGCGCCAGAAGATCGAGGATGATCCGGGCGCCCCGCGCCGCATCGTCACGGTCCGGGGCCTGGGCTACAAGCTGTCCCGGTGAGGCGGCCGGTCGGGCTGCGGCGCCCGAGCCTGCGTACGAAGGTGACCGGCGGGTTCGCCGTCGGCGCGCTGCTGGTGTCGGCGGCGGTGGGGGTCGGGTCGTACCAGCTCACGCGGTGGTTCCTGCTGGCGCAGCGGGAGGACGGCGCGGTGCGTACCGCGATGGTCGACGTCGGCATCGTGCAGGCGGCGGTCGACGGTGACGACCCCGGGGTGCTCCAGGTGCTGCGGTCGCTGGACACCGGCGGCAACCGGCGGGTGCTGATCCGCCGCGACGGCCGCTTCTATTCGCGCACCGTCGACGCCGGCCTGACCGCGAGCATCCCGGCGGGCCTGGTCACCCTGGCCGAGCACGGCCACGGCGGGGTGCAGCTCACCCGGATCGGCGGGCGGACGGCGCTGGTCGTGGCGGTGCCAGCGGGGCCCGCGATCACGCTGTACGAGATCGACTTCACCCAGGACCTGGACCGCTCGCTACAGGTCCTGGCCCTGATCCTCACCCTGGTCGCCACCGCCACCACCGGAGCGGGCGCCCTGCTCGGCTGGTACGCCGCGCGCCGGGTGCTGCGGCCGCTGGCCACCGTCGCCGACGCCGCGCGCGAGATCGCCGCCGGGGACTTCACCGCACGGCTCGACCCGGACACCGAGCCCGAGTTGGCGCGGCTGACCGCGTCGTTCAACCAGATGGTCGAGCAGCTGGCGCAGCGGGTCGAGCGCGACCGGCGGTTCGCCGCCGACGTCAGCCACGAGCTGCGCTCCCCGCTCCAGACCATCGCCGCGGCCGCCAGTGTGCTGCACAACCGCCGGTCGGCGCTGGACGAGCGCACCGCCACCGCGGTCGGGCTGCTCACCGACGAGGTCGGCCGCTTCCAGGCGCTGGTCACCGACCTGCTGGAACTCGCCCGCGGTGACCAGCCGCCGGACCTGGCGCCGGTCGACATGGGTGCGCTGGCCCGGCAGGTGTGCCGCGCGCGCGGGCTGCCCGCGGACCTGGTCGCCGTCGAGCCCGGTGCGCAGACGCACTGGCAGGTGGACCGGCGCCGGTTCACGCAGGTGCTGGCGAACCTGCTCGACAACGCGCTGGCCCACGGCGGCGGCGCGGTGGCGCTGCGGATCGTCCACCAGCGCGAGGCGCGGGTGCTGGAGGTCGACGACGCCGGACCGGGTGTGTGCCCGGCCGATCGGGACACGATCTTCGGCCGGTTCGTGCGCGGCCGGTCGGCCGGTGCCCGGGGCGGCAGCGACGGCACGGGGCTGGGCCTGGCCCTGGTCGCCCAGCACGTCGCCGCGCACGGCGGCCGCGTCAGCGTGCACGAGCGCCCCGGCGGCGGGGCGCGGTTCCGCGTCGAGCTACCCGGGGAGCAGCGATGATCCGCCTGTACGCCGCGGCCTGCCTGTGCGGGCTCGCGCTGACCGCCGCCGCCTGCGGGGTGCCCACCGAGGACACCGCGCGGCCGCTCGCGCCACCCGACGGCCCGCAGTCGGTGACCGAGCCCGTGACCCGCACCTCCGGCCCGGCCAGCGAACACCTCTACCTGGTCAACAACGGTTCGCTGATCCGGGTCGAACGCAGGCTGTCGGCGGCGCCGTCGGTGCAGCAGCTGGTCGACGACCTGATGGCCGGGCCGACCGAGTCCGAGGAGGACTTCGGGTTCACCAGCGCCCTGCTGGGCACGCACATCATCGGCAAGGTCGACGTCACGTCCACGACCGCGGTGGTGGATCTGTCCAGCACCCGGGAGGACACCGGCCGCAACGACGACGTGCTCGCGTTCGCGCAGGTGGTGTGCACGCTGACCGCGCGCCCGGGAATCCGGCGGGTGGCGTTCACGCGCGAAGGGCACCCGGTGGGGGTGCCCCGCGCCGACGGGGCGCTGACCGACACCCCGCTCACCTGCGCCGACTACACCAGCCTGCTGACCTGGTGACGGCCGGTCCGGGGGGTGCCCGGACCGGCCGCGGACGCGGTGGTCAGCGGGTGACGCCCACACTGGCCCGCCGACCGCGGCTGAGCTGGACCGGGGTGGCGGCAGCACCGGCGTCGAGCTCCGGCCCGGCGGTGCGCAGCCGCTGAAGGTGGTCGGCGACGGCGTAGACGAGCAGCACGGCGCCGGTCATCTCCAGCAGTTCCTCGGCCGAGGCGGCCAGCAGGTAGTGCAGGTAGGGGATGCCGCCGTGCAGTTCGCCGCTGTCGGTGTGGCGGCCGATGAAGGCGCCGACGACCTCCATGCCCATCGCGCCGCCGACGTAGACGCAGCCCGCGGCGACGATCAGCCAGCGGGTGCGGGCGGGCAGGTGAGCGAGGAAGCGCAGGTAGGACACGGCGAACGCCAGCACCAGCGGGGCGGCGAACACCATCCAGGACAGGTACGACGCCGAGCCGAGTTTGAGCACGCCGGAGTGGCTGGCCACCTCGTGCGCCTGGGAGACCTCGTCCAGCGACAGCGCGGCGAAGACGAGGCTCAGCATCCGCCAGTGCCGGACGTAGCGCTGCCCGGCGGCCTTGACCTGGGTGCCGACCTGCCACAGCACCCAGGCGCCCAGCATCAGCACCGCCGAGGAGAACCAGGTGGGCAGGTTCCGCTCCTTGTCCACGTTGAAGAAGATCGTGAACCAGGCGAACCGCGGGAACGGCTCGTGCAGGCCGAGTCCGTGGTAGACGGCGTTGCTGCCCAGGCTCAGCACGTGCAGCACCGCCACCGTGATCAGCAGCCGCTTGGCCAGCCGGTCGGCACGCGGCAGCCGGATGTCGGTTCCTGTCTCCATTGCTGCTCCCATATGTCAGCGGGTGGGGCCGTGTCCGGTGCGGACGCGGCTGCGACCCGGCGCAGGACACTGTCGCACCGGCCGCGCCGAGGTCGTTGCTGATTATCCGGGTAAACGCCTTTTGTCACTGGAATGTCATATTCTGGGCCACGCCCGGTGTGCCGGGCCGCCGTTGAGCCGTCCGTACGGCCGGTACGGCAACCGGTCGGGGCCGCTTCCTTGCCTGCTGCGTCCCCGGCCGGTCCGGCCGCCCGTGCGAGCAGCGCCCCGGCGGCCGTGACCTCCGCCGACGCCGGAGCCGGGCCGGCGCTGCTCCGGGCGCCACATCGCTGCCCACGTCGGGGCAGGAGCCGCAAGGAGACACGGCGATGATCGATACCGCTGCGCCGCTACGACCACGGGCCGGGCAGGCACCACAGGCGGCCGCGCGCCGGCGGCGCCGGGTGCGGCCCGCCGGGCTGCTGCGGTGGGCGGCCGCGCTCGCCGCCGTGGCCGGGGTGCTGGTCAGCGTGGGGATGATGGCGCACCGGGTGCCGGTCGGGTCCAGGGCCGGGCACTACCGCTACCACTACGTCCGCACCTTCGGCCTGGACGTCCTGTGGCCGTTCCTGCTCACCGCGATCGTCGTGGTGCTGGGGCTGTGGCTGTCGCACCGCTGGTACGAGCGGCACCGGGCCGTCGTCGTCACCGGCTGGCTGGCCGTCGCCGTGCCGCTGCAACTGCTGATGCGCCGCAGCGACGACGTGGCCCTGCCCGACCTGGTGACCAGCACCCGGGCCAACGGCTTCCTGGAACCCGCGCGGCGCTACAGCGTGTGGGAGTTCCTGTCCGGGCATGTCGGCATCGGTGCCGGGCTGGACTCCCACGCCCGCACCAACATGGCCGGCAAGACCGTGTTCTACCAGGTGCTGACGGCGCTGACCGACTCCCCCACCACCATGGGCGTGCTGACCGTCGCCGCGTCGACCCTGTCCTGCCTGCTGGTCTACCTCATCGCCGCCGACCTGCTCGACCCCCGCACCGCCCTGTACGCCCTGGCCCTGTCGATCCTGGTGCCGGGACGGCTGTTCTTCCTGCCGATCCTCAACACCGTCTCGCCGGTGCCGATCCTGCTCGCGCTGTGGCTGCTCGTCCGCTACCTGCGCCGCCCCCACTGGGGCTGGGCCGCCGCCATGGGCGCCGTCCTGTACGCCACGATGTTCTTCGAACCGCTGCCGCTGGCCCTGGGCCTGGTGTTCGCAGCACTGACCGCGTGGGCGCGCGGCACCGGGCGGCTGTCCTGGGCCGGGGCCGCCGCGCTGGCGGGCCTGGCCGCCTGCGGCTTCCTGGCCTGCTACGGCCTGCTGCGGGTGCTGGTCGGCTACGACCTGGCGGCCAACTTCGCGTACGTGCTCGCCGACGCGCGCGGTTTCAACGACGACGGCCACCGCCCGTACCAGGTGTGGGTGGTGCGCAACCTGTGGGACTTCGCCATCGCCGCCGGGCTGCCGACGGTGCTGCTGGTGGCGGCGGCGGTCGCCGACGCGGCCCGGCGCGGGCTGTGGCGGGCCGGGGCCGTGCTGGCGGTGTCGGCCGCGACCGTGCTGGTCGTGCTCGACCTGCTGGGCGTCAACCGGGGCGAGACGGTCCGGCTGTGGATCTTCCTGGCGGTGCTGTGGCAGCTCCCGGCGGCGTGGCTGTGCGCCCGTACGGCACGGCTGTGGCCGATCGCGGTGGTCGCGGCGGCGACAGCGCTACAGGCCGCGACGGGCATGGCCATGATCGCCTTCGTACGGATCTGACCACCACCACGCAACGCTCCCCCACCACGCAACGCGCCACCCACCCCCTTTTCGATAGACGTTGGCCTATCTCATCGACTGGGCGTAGATCAAACTAGATGAGATAGGCCAACGTCTATGAAAGGCGGGGGTGGGAACCGGTCGCCGTGAAAGGCGGGGTGGGAATCGGTCACGGCGGCGGAGTCGTCGGCGAGCCCTGGGATGCGGTCGGGCGGCCGACCACTCCCTCGTCCACGAGCGCGACGAACGCGTCGACGACCGCCGGATCGAACCGGGTGCCCCGACAGCGCAGCAGCTCCCGCCGCGACTCCGCCGCGACAGGGCCGTCCGGCGCCGGACCCGCGGCCAGAATGCGCGCCCAGGCGTCGCAGACTGCGATGATCCGCGACTCGATCGGGATGTCGGCGCCGCCGCAGCCGGCCGGACCGCCGCTGCCGTCGAACCACTCGTACCGGGCGGCGACGAGCTGCGCCAGGTCGGGACGGTCGGCCAGCTTCACGAGCAGCCGGGCGCCGCACCGGGCGCCGCGGCCGTCGGCGTCGCCGTCGGGCGGGGCCTGCGCGGCCGACCCGAGGTCGAGGATGCGGCCGATGTCGCGTACGCGGGCGGCGGCGGCGGCGTTGCGCTGGGCCGTCTCGTCGAGCCCGAGGCGTTCGGCGGTCTGGCGCGCCCAGCGGGACACGGCCGGGCCGGGGCTGCCGTCGCCGAGAGCCCGTTCGACCCGGTCGGACATCCATACCAGCGCGGGCGGCAGCGCCAGGTCGCCGTCGGCGGCGGGCTGGGACTGCCAGGCGGAGGCCACGACCTGGTCGCGGCCGAGGTCCTTGGCCCGGTACACGGCCGCGTCGGCGGCGTTGACCAGCGCGTCGATGTCGATCTGCGTGCCCGGGTCGGCGGTGGCCACACCGACGGAGGCGGTGAGTTCCACGCCGTCGCCGCTGCGCAGGAGCACCGGGGCGCTGCTGACCGCCGCCCGCAGCCGCCCGGCCAGCTCGGCCGCGCCTGCGGCGTCGGTGCCGGGCAGCAGGCACACGAACTCCTCCCCGCCGTAGCGGCAGACCAGGTCGCTGGCCCGGACGGCACGGCGGAGCCGCTGCGCGACGTCGGTCAGCGCCAGGTCGCCGACGGAGTGGCCGTAGGTGTCGTTGACCGCCTTGAAATGGTCGATGTCGACCAGGACGAGGCTGAGCGGGCTGCGGCGGCGGACGGCGCGCTCGGCCTCCAGGACGATCATCTCCTGGAAGAAGCGCCGGTTGTGCAGGCCGGTGAGCGGGTCGGTGACGGCGGCGGTGCGCAGCTGCTGGTTCAGCCGGGTGCGGTCGCGGGCTGCGACGACCTGGCGCACCAGCAGCCCCAGCAGCAGGATCGCGGACACCGCGAGGGTGACCTCGCTGAGCCGGCCGACGAGGATGAGGTCGGCGGCGGCGAGCCCGCCGACGGCGAGCACCGCCACCACCGCGGGCAGCAGCGTGATGTCGGGGTCGATGGCCCCGGGCTTGTCGGTCTCGCGGCGGCGCGCGGCCACCACGGCCGCCAGGCACAGCAGCACGGCCTCGGCCTGCCAGCCCAGGTTCACCCAGCTGGAGCTGGCGTACTGGCGCACGACGGTGATGTAGGCGTAGGAGGCGTCGGTGACGGCGGAGATGCCGTACCCGGCGCCCACCAGGATCATCGAGATGGGGATGTTGCGGCTGCCGCTGAGCAGCACCGCCACCAGGATGCTGACGATGCTGACCGACAGCACCGGATAGATGAAGGTGACCAGGGTGGCGGCGTTCCAGTCGCTGGGCAGCAGCGGCCCGATCACCAGCTGCCAGCCGATGGCGGCGGCGCCCGCCGCGACCAGGACCGCGTCGATGAGCCCCTGGGCGCGGCCCACCAGCACGAGCCCGAGGCCGATGACGATGGCGGGCAGCGCCATCGCGTACGACATCAGGTAGACCGCGTCCGCGATCGACGGCACCGGGGCGCCGCCCGGCGTGGTGTACGTATAGAAGGCCCAGATCGACTCGCCCGCCAGCCACAGGAAGTTGGAGGCGGCCAGCAGCCGCCATGCGGTGCGGACCCGGCGGTGGGTCCGGCGGGCCGCCCAGACGCTGAGCACCGACGCTGCCGCGATCGGGGTCAGGTAGAGGACCTCGCCGACGAAGCGGGACAGGTCGGGCGAGTGCCGGGTCACGACCAGCAGGACGGCGTACAGCACGAGCCAGGCCACGCCCGCCAGGGCGGTGCCCAGTTCCACCCGGTCGACGGCGACGCGCCTCGACGGGGTCGCCTCCTCGTCGGACGTCATGACCTCCTGACCGCTGCGCAGAAAATCCCTCTTTTATCAGTGTGTCACAATATGTCGGTGCTGGTGGGCGGGCGGCGGGCCGAGATCGCCGAGCGCCAGATGGACAAACCAGCTGTCCGAAGAATGCTGTTTTAATACGATCCGGGTATGAAACCCGTGGTCGCCGGCATCGTCACGGCGCTGGTGCTGTGCGCGGCGATCTACGCGGGCAGCCGCGGCCTGCGCAACTTCGACTCCGCCCTGGTCCCGTACGCCGTGGCCAGCGTCTTCCTCGCCTTCGGCATCGCCTACCGGTACACCGTGTGGATCTCGTCCCCCGGCGCGAGCCGGCTGTTCCGCAAGGGCTGGGGCACGGCGCTGTCGTGGCGGAACATGCGCAAGGCCCCGACCGCGCTGCCCCGGATGATCGCCACCTACCTGGGGTTCCAGAAGTTCCTCGGGGCGCGGTCACGGGCCCGCTGGGCGGCGCACCAGCTGCTGTTCTGGGGCTGCCTGCTCGCCGCGGCGATCACGTTCCCGCTGGTCTGGGGCTGGTTCACGTTCACCTCGCGCACCGGATCCGGACCGGCGTACACGATGAACGTCTCGGGCTTCGGGGTGCTGCGCTTCGACGCGCTGTCGGTCCTGGGCTGGCTGATGTTCCACGGCCTGGACATCGCCGCGGTGCTGGTGATCGCCGGAGCGACGTACTTCCTGGTCCGGCGCATGCGCGACCGGGAGGCGAGCACCGGCCAGCGCTTCGGCTACGACTTCGTGCCGCTGCTGGCGCTGATCGTCATCTCGGTGACCGGGCTGCTGCTGACGTTCTCCAGCGTGCTGCTGCACGGCGGCGGCTACGAGTTCCTCGCCGTGCTGCACATGGCCGCGGTGGTGCTGACGTTGCTGTACCTGCCGTTCGGCAAGTTCTTCCACATCGTGCAGCGCCCGGCCGCGGTCGGCATGCAGCTGTTCAAGTACACCGGGGCCGGGCAGGTCCAGGCGTGCCGGATCTGCGGCGAGCCGATCGACACCACCGAGTACGTCGACAACCTGCGGGCCACCATGCGCGACCTGGACCTGCGCTTCGACGCGATGGCGCTGACCTGCCCCCGGTGCAAGCGGCTGCAACGTGGCCAGGCCTACCGCGCCGACGTGAAACGAGGCTTCTGAGTGACGATCCCGCTGGACCCGAGCATCACCCCGCCGGGCACGTCGCGCTTCCGCGACGCGGGCGGGGTGCCCGCCGACCGGTGGCGCGCGATCCGGGGCGAGGAGACGCTGGTCGCCACGCACTGCTGCTTCTGCGGCGTGCAGTGCGGCATGTACCTGCGCGTGCACGACGGCAAGGTGTTCGGGGTCGAACCCCGTGACCACGACATCAACCGGATGCGGCTGTGCCCGAAGGGGCTCAACGCATACCAGCAGGTCAACCACCCGGACCGGCTGACCGCGCCGCTGCTGCGGCGCACCCGCACCGACGACCTGCGGCCGGTGTCGTGGGAGCAGGCGCTGGACCACGCCGCCGAGCAGATCCAGCGCATCCAGGCCGCGTACGGTCGCGACGCGTTCGGGATGCTGGGCGGGGCGAGTCTGTTCACCGAGAAGACTTACCTGGTCGGCAAGTTCGCCCGGGTGGCGCTGCGGACCCGGCACGTGGACTACAACGGGCGGCTGTGCATGGTCAGCGCGGCCGGGGCCAACAAGCTGTCGTTCGGCATCGACCGGGCCGCCAACCCGTTCGCCGACATCCTGCTCACCGACTGCCTGCTCATCGCCGGGTCGAACGTGGGCGAGTGCTTCCCGGTGATGACGCAGTACCTGTGGGGTGCCCGGGACCGGGGCGCGAAGCTGATCGTGGTGGATCCGCGCGAGACCAGCATCGCCCGTACCGCCGACATCCATGTGGCGCTGCGGCCCGGCACCGACGCGGCGTTCTTCAACGCGGTGCTGCACACGGTGGTCCAGGAGGGCCTGGCCGACGAGGCGTACGTCGCGGCGCACACCACCGGCTGGGAAGAGGTCCTGGCCGCCGCGGCCGAGTACCCGCCCTCGCGCGCCGCCGAGATCTGCGGCGTCCCGGCCGAGCAGGTCACCGCCGTGGCCCGGATGTTCGCCACCGCGCCCAAGGCGATGGCCTGGCACGCGCGCGGCATCGAGCACCACACCCAGGGCGTGGAGAACTGCCTGACCGTGATCAACCTGTGCACGGCCACCGGCAACCTCGGCAGGCCCGGCGCCGGCTACGGCACCATCACCGGGCAGGGCAACGGGCAGGGCGGCCGCGAGCACGGCCAGAAGTCCGACATGCTGCCCGGCGGCCGGTCCATCAGCGACCCGGTGCACCGGGCGCAGGTGGCGCGGATCTGGGGCATCGACGAGGCGGACCTGCCGCAGGCGGGCACCTCGATGATGGAGATGGTGCACCAGATGGGCCGCGGCGAGATCCGCGGCCTGCTGGGCGTCTGCAACAACCCGTTCGTGTCGCTGCCGAATTACGCCGTGGTCAAGGCCGGGTACGACGCGCTGGACTTCCACGCCCAGTGCGACTTCTTCCTGTCCGAGACGGCCGCCAACGCGCACCTGGTGCTGCCGGTGACCACATGGGCCGAGGACGACGGCGTGATGGCCAACGCCGAGGCGCGCGTGATCCGCCACCGCAAGGCCCAGGAGCCCCTGCCGGGGGTACGCACGGACACGTGGGTGATGTGCGAGCTCGCCCGCCGCCTCGGCGTCGGCGACAAGTTCGCCTTCGACAGCTCCGAGCGGGTGTTCGAGGAGCTGCGGATCGCGTCGCGGGGCACGGTCAAC
Organism: Catellatospora sp. TT07R-123; assembly: GCF_018327705.1. Taxonomy (NCBI): domain Bacteria; kingdom Bacillati; phylum Actinomycetota; class Actinomycetes; order Micromonosporales; family Micromonosporaceae; genus Catellatospora; species Catellatospora sp. TT07R-123. Next base: position 158,796 of record NZ_BNEM01000002.1, read on the forward strand.
GACTACTACGGCATCACCTACGCCCGGCTCGACGAGACCGGCGGGATCAGCTGGCCGTGTCCGTCGGTGGACCATCCGGGCACGCCCCGCCTGTTCGAGGACGGCAGGACCTGGCACGCCGACGGGAAGGTCCACATGCAGGCGGTGCGGTGGCACCCGCCGGCCGACCCGTACGACGACGAGTATCCGATGACGCTGACCACGGGGCGGACCGTGGCGCACTTCCTGTCGGGCAATCAGACCCGGCGGCTGGGCGGGCTGGTCGAGCAGACGCCGCGCCCGTGGGTCGAGGTGCACCCGTCGCACGGCTACGCCTCCGGCGACCCGGTCACCGTGGTCACGCGGCGGGGCGCGGCGACGTTCCCGGCGCTGGTCACCGACGCGATCCGGCCCGACACGGTGTTCGTGCCCTACCACTGGCCGTACCCGGTGGCCGCCAACGAGCTGACCATCGACGCGCTCGACCCGCGCTCGAAGATCCCCGAGTACAAGGTGTGCGCGTGCCGGATCCAGCCCGCCGCGCACGTCACACCGGTGCCCGCGCCGCCGGTGCCGCCGGGCCACGAGTCGTACGCCGAGACCCAGGTCTCGCGCGGCGACCAGCGGCCGCCCACGTCGTCACAGGGAAGGGGCACGTCGCAGCCATGATGGGACGCACCATCATCATCGACCCGGGCCGCTGCATCGGCTGCCAGGCGTGCGTGTCGGCGTGCCGGGAGTGCGACTCGCACCGGGGCAAGTCGATGATCCACCTGGACTACCTCGACGCCGGGCACAGCGTGGCGTCGATGCCGACGGTGTGCATGCACTGCGAGGACCCCGTCGCCCCGTGCGCGCAGGTGTGCCCGGCCGAGGCCATCCTGGTCACCCCGGACGGGGTCGTGCACGACGCGGACAAGAGCCGCTGCATCGGCTGCGGCAACTGCGTCAACGCCTGCCCGATGGGCGTGCCGAAGATCGACCTGAAGGCGAAGCTCCAGTACAAGTGCAACCTGTGCTACGACCGCACCTCGTACGGCCTGGCCCCGATGTGCGCCACCGTCTGCCCGACCGGGTCGATCTTCTACGGCACCGTCGAGGAGCTGCGGGCCGAGCGCCCGAACGTGGACGTGGCCAGCACCTTCGACTTCGGCGGCACCCTGCTGAGCACCGGCGTCGCCGTGGTGGTCCCGCTCGGCCGGGGCGGTGCGCCCGTCCCCGGCGGTGTCGGGCAGGCCGCCGAGCCGACGCGGGGCCCGCAGCCGTTCGGGTCCGTGCCCACCTCCGCCGACAACGTGCTGGGAGACCCCCTGTGAGCCTCGACGAGCAGGCACCGGCCGAGACCGTGGCGCACCTGCGCGAGCGCATCGCCGCCGACTCGCTGACCAGCCGCCGCGACTACCTGCGCCTGGCCGTGACGGTCTCCGGCGGCCTGGCGGCCGGCAACGTCGCGGTGGCGGCGGGGCTGTTCCACCGGCACGGCGACGGCACCGCCCCGGCGAAGCTGGTCGCCGAGCGGCTGGAACCGGGCCAGTCGGTGGTGTTCTCGTACCCGGGTGAGGAGGACCGGGCGGTGGCGCTGCGGATGGCCGACGGGACCCTGGCCGCGTACTCGTCGGTGTGCACGCACCTGGCCTGCGCGGTGCTGTGGCGGGCCGACCGGGGCGAGCAGGGCGAGCTGTACTGCCCGTGCCACGAGGGCGTGTTCGACCCACGGACCGGCCAGGTCACGGCCGGCCCGCCGCCGCGGCCGCTGCCGCGGGTGCTGCTGGAGGAGCGCGTCGACGGCATCTGGGCCGTCGGCACGCTGCGATCAGGACAGGAGCCGGTATGAGCGACTCACGCTATCCGCTGATCAGGGCGACCAGCGGGTACGGCGACCCGCGCGTGCGCAGCACCGGCCCCGGGCCGGGTGCGGGCGCGGAGACCGATCCGGAACGCTCGGCGATGCTGTCGGGGCGGGTGGCGTTGGTGCTGTCCATCCTCGTCGGACAGTTGTGGGCGATCGGGGTCGGGCTCAACGCGTGGATGATGGGCCAGACCCGCACCGCGTGGTGGACAGCCGTGTTCAGCGCGGCGTCGTTCCTGGTGGCGCTGGTCGCGTGGCGCATCGGCGATCGGCGCGACCGGTGAGCCCCCGGATCAGGACCGATGCCCCGGTCCAGGCGCGGCAGCTCGTGCCGCACGGGGCGTATCTGAACCTGATCCTGGCGGCGCTGGGCTTCCTGCTCACCGCGTGGGCGTGGGGCCTGATCTCGCCGTTGTCGGCGCACTACAAGCAGGCCCTCGGGCTGACCTCGTTCCAGCAGTCCGCCCTGGTGGCGGTGCCGGTGCTGGTCGGGTCGCTCGGGCGCATCCCGGTGGGGGCGCTGACCGACGTGCTCGGGGCGCGCAAGGTGCTGCCCGCGATCGCCCTGCTCACCATCCTGCCGGTGCTGGCGCTCACGGTCGCCGGGAACTCGTACCCGGCGCTGCTGGTCACCGGGTTCTTCCTAGGTCTGGGCGGCACCCCGTTCGCGGCGGCGATCCCGCACGGCAACGGCTGGTTCCCGCCCGCCAAGCGGGGCATGGCGCTGGGTGTCATCGGCATGGGCATGGGCGGCACCGCGATCGCCGCGCTGCTGACCAAGCCGATGCTCAAGATCGGCCCCAACGCCCAGTTCTACCTGGCCGCGATCGTGCTCGCCGTCTACGGCGTGGTGGCCTGGCTGCTGCTGCGCGACCCGCCGGGGCGCACCGTGCCCGCCGAGCCGTTCTCGCAGCGGTTCACCGAGGCCTCCCGGCAGCCGCTGACCTGGCCGCTGGCCCTGCTGTACGCGGTCACCTTCGGCGGCTACGTCTCCTTCGCGGTGTACCTGGTCACCTACCTCCAGACGGCGTACGGCCTGGAGCAGGGCGACGCGTCGCTGAAGGCGGCCGGGTTCACCCTGGTCGCGGTGGTGCTGCGGCCGCCGGGCGGCTGGCTGTCCGACCGGATCGGACCGGCCCGGGTGCTGGCGGCGTGCCTGGCCGTGGTGGTGGTGATGGCGGCCTGGCAGGCGTTCACCCCGTCGCTGTACCCGTGGGCGACCATGGCCCTGCTGATCATGGCGGGTGCGCTGGGCGCCGGGGCGGGCGCGGTGTTCGCGCTGGTCGCGAAGGTGGTGCCGGGGCCGAAGATCGGTGCGGTCACCGGCATCGTCGGTGCCGTCGGCGGCCTGGGCGGCTTCGTTCCGCCCCTGGTCATGGGCGCGGTCTACGGGGCGATGGGCCAGTACGGCATCGGCCTGCTGCTGCTGTCGCTGGTGGCCCTGGCCGCGCTGATCTACACCTGGTCGATCCGCGACCGGCGCTGACCGCAGCCCGGTCCGACGGGGCACGCGCCGCCGGGTGGCGTGAGTCGGGGCACACCGCCCGCACTCGCGGCACCAAGTTCAGTCCGGCGCACCCGGTTGATGTCACCCTGTTCAGCCCGATGACACCGTCATCGGGCCTACTGGGGCGCGTCTGCCGCCGACCCCCGTATTGGGAGACCGAGCAATGAACACGTCCACACCCTTCCGCCCCGGCCGCCTGGCCGCCGCGCTGACCCTTTCGATCATCACCGCCCTGGCCGCCGCGGCCTGCGGCGCCAAGGAGGAGCCGCCCGCGACCTCGACCGGTGTCGCCGCCGACAAGGCGACGTCGCTGGCCGACTTCGGCGGCCTGGACGGCCTGATCGCCGCCGCCAAGAAGGAGGGCCAGCTCAACGTCATCACGCTGCCGCCGGACTGGGCCAACTACGGCGAGGTCATCAAGACGTTCAGCGAGAAGTACGGCATCAAGGTCAACAGCGACAACCCCGACGGCTCCAGCGCCGACGAGATCGCCGCGATCAAGACCCTCAAGGGCCAGGACCGCGCCCCGGACGTGCTGGACCTCGGCATCGCGTTCGCGATCAGCGGCGCCGACGAGGGCCTGTTCGCGCCGTACAAGGTGGCCGCGTGGGACAAGATCCCGGCCGCGCAGAAGGACGCCCAGGCCCGCTGGTTCAACGACTACGGCGGCTACGTCTCGATCGGCTGCGACGCCAAGCGCATCGCGGTGTGCCCGCAGACGTTCGCCGACCTGAGGAAGCCCGAGTACAAGGGCAAGGTCGCCCTCAACGGCAACCCGACCAAGTCCGGCTCCGCCGTCGCCGCCGTCTACGCCGCGTCGCTGGCCAACGGCGGCTCGTTCGACGACATCCAGCCCGGCATCGACTTCTTCGCCGCGCTGCACAAGTCGGGCAACTTCATCCCGGTCGAGTCCACCCCGGCCACGGTCGAGAAGGGCGAGACCCCGATCAGCCTGGACTGGGACTACCTCAACGCCGGCTACGCCAAGGAGTTCTCCGCCAAGGGCGTCGACTGGAAGGTCGCCATCCCCACCGACGGCAAGTACGCCAACTTCTACTCGCAGGCGATCAACATCGGTGCGCCGCACCCGGCCGCCGCGCGCCTGTGGCAGGAGTTCCTGTACAGCGCCGAGGGCCACAACCTGTGGCTGAAGGGTTTCGCCCGCCCGGTGCTGCTGCCCGCGATGATCACCGACGGCTCGGCCAAGGCCGACCTGGTCGCGGCGCTGCCCAAGGTGGACGGCGAGCCGACGTTCCCGACGCCGGCGCAGAACACCAAGGCCAAGGAGACCCTCGTCGCGAACTGGGCCAAGGCCCTGGCCGGCTGACCTGATGCCCGACACCGCCACGATCGCGCCGACGTCCGGACCGGGTGCCGCCCCAGCGGCATCCGGCCGGGCGCCGGCCCGTACCCGCCGCCGGAACCGCCCGGCGAACCTCCTGGCCACCGCACCGCTGCTGGCCTTCGCCGCGGTGTTCTTCGGCCTGCCGCTGCTCGCCGTCCTGGTCGGCGCGTTCACCACGACCGACCGGGCCACCGGCGCGACCGCGTTCACCACCGGCAACCTGACCCGGTCGGTGCAGGGCGCCTACCGCGACGCCATGGTCAGCAGCATCGGCCTGTCCCTGACCACCGCCGCGATCGGCGTCGTGCTCGGCACACTGCTGGCCCAGGCCGTGGTCGCCAGCCGCCTGCCGGGCCTGCGCAATCTCGTCGTCACCGCCTCCGGCGTGCTGGCCAACTTCGGCGGCGTGCCGCTGGCGTTCGCGTTCATCGCCACCCTGGGCATCTCCGGCGTGGTCACCGAGTCGCTGCACCTGACCGGCGCCGGGTGGAACCTCTACACCCCGACCGGGCTGGGCGTGGTCTACCTGTACTTCCTCATCCCGCTGATGGTGCTGGTCATCGCCCCGGCGCTGGACGGGCTGCGGCCCCAGTGGCGCGAGGCCGCCGCCAACTGCGGCGCCACCGGCGCGCAGTACTGGCGCCACGTCGGCCTGCCGGTGCTGTGGCCGTCGCTGCTGGGCGGGTTCGTGCTGCTGTTCGGCACCGCCTTCGCCGCGTACGCCACCGCCGCCGCCATGGTCGGCAGCGTCCTGCCGCTGGTCACGCTCCAGATCGCCGACGCCCTGTCCGGCAACGTCCTGGTCGGGCAGGAGGGCGTCGCCTCCGCCCTGGCCCTGGACATGATCGCCGTGGCGGTCCTGGTGATGGCGGTCTACCTGCCCCTGCAACGCCGGAGTGCCCGATGGCTGCGCTGACCCGCCGCTCCCGCGCCTGGCACGGCCTCGTGCTCGGCGTCGCCGCCCTGTACTTCGTCGCGCCGCTGGTCGCCTCGTTCGTGTTCACCGTCGACATCCCCGGCCAGGGCCTGACCGCCCAGGCGTACGCCGACGTGCTGACCGCGCCCGGGTTCACCGACAGCCTGCTGCTGTCCACGCTGCTGGCGGCCGCGACCATCGTGCTGGTGCTGGTGCTGGTGCTGCCCGCCATGGTCGCGGTGCGGCTGCGGCCCGGCCCGCTGGCCGCGGTGCTGGAGGTCCTCTGCACGCTGCCGCTGGTGGTGCCGCCGATCGCGTTCGTGGCCGGGATCAGCTCGATCCTTCAGTTCGGCCCCGACCGGCTGTCGCACACCCCGCTCTACCAGACGTTCCTGGCGGTGCAGGACGAGCGCTTCCCGGTCGCGCTGGTGCTGGCGTACACGATCCTCGCGCTGCCGTTCGTCTACCGGTCCCTGGACTCCGGCCTGCGCGCCATCGACGTGGCCACCCTGACCGAGGCCGCCCGCAACTGCGGCGCCTCGTCGTGGCAGGTCCTCACCCGGGTGCTGCTGCCGAACCTGCGCAGCTCGCTGGCGGGCGCCGCGTTCCTGACGCTGGCGCTGGTGCTGGGCGAGTACACCATCGCCCGCATCCTCAACTTCGAGACGTTCCCGGCGTGGATCGTCAAGGTCAGCGGTGCCGAGGCCCGGCTGTCGGTGGCGGTGTCGCTGCTCAGCCTCCTGATCACCTGGCTGCTCCTGCTCGTCCTGTCCAGCGCCGGCACCCGGCCCACCACCAGCGAGGACTGACCATGTCACTGTCACCGACCGATCCCGGGGCCCGGGTGGAGTTCCGCGCCCTGCGCCGCAGCTTCGGCAGCACGGTGGCGCTCGACGGGCTCGACCTCACCGTCGAGCCGGGCGAGCTGATGGCGCTGCTGGGCCCGTCGGGCTGCGGCAAGACCACCGCGCTGCGGATGGTCGCCGGGTTCGACCATCCCGACTCCGGGCAGGTGCTCGTCGACGGCGCCGACATCGTCGCGGTGCCGGCCAACCGGCGCGACGCGGGCATGGTGTTCCAGTCGTACAGCCTGTTCCCGAACCTCAGCGCCCGCGACAACGTCGCCTTCGGCATGCGCATCCGCAAGGTCGCGGCCCGCGACCGCCGGGCCCGCGCCGACGAGCTGCTGGCACTGGTGGGGCTGCCGGTGCAGGGCGACCGGTTCCCGCACCAGCTGTCCGGCGGGCAGCAGCAGCGGGTGGCGCTGGCCCGCGCGCTGGCGCTGCGGCCGCGGGTGCTGCTGCTGGACGAGCCGCTGTCGGCGCTGGACGCCCAGGTCCGGGTGGCGCTGCGCGAGGAGATCTCGCGGTTGCAGAAGGAGCTGGGCATCACGACGGTGTTCGTCACCCACGACCAGGAGGAGGCGCTGTCCATCGCCGACCGGGTCGCGGTGCTGCGCGACGGCAGGCTGGAGCAGTGCGCCGCGCCCGTGGACCTCTACCGCAGCCCGGCCACGCCGTTCGTGGCCGAGTTCGTCGGCACGATGAACCGCGTGCCGGGGCGGCTGTCCGGTGACGGGCACGTCGACGTCGCGGGGCAGCGCCTGCCGGTCGCCGGGTCCGCCCCGGCGGGACCGGACGTCGACGTGCTGATCCGCCCGGAGGACGTGCGGGTGGCCGTCGGCGGCCAGGCGCGGGTGGTCACCGCGTCGTTCCTCGGCCCGACCACCCGGCTGTTCGTACGCCTGCCCGACGGGGTCGGCGTCAAGGCCGACCTGTCCACCCGCGACGCGGCCGCCCTGGGCGCGGGGGCGGACGTCACGGTGCGGCTGGCCGAGCACGCGGTGATGGTCGTCGCCCGCTCCTAGTCGGCGGCGTCGAGCGGCTTGCGCCAGACCGAGACGTGGCTGCCGCTGTCGGAGGTGAACGGCGCCCCGTCCCAGCCCGCCACGCGCTGCTCCAGCGCCAGCCCGGCCAGCCGCGCCATGAGGTCGCACTCGGCAGGCCAGATGTAGCGGAAGTTGCTGTAGCCGTAGCTCGTGCTCCCGTCCGGGTATCGCCGGTAGTGGTGCGAGGTCCCCTGCTGGGTGACCATGTCGTAGGTGTCGAAGCCGACGTGCCGGTCGGTCACGTCGAAGGGCACGGCCACCTGGCCCGGTGGGAACCGCCGGATGCCCGGCACCCACAGTTCGATGACGAAGCGGCCGCCGGGTGCCAGGTGCCTGGCGGCGTTGCGGAAGCACTCCACCTGCTCGTCCTGGGTACGCAGGTTGCCGATGCTGTTGAAGACCAGGTACACGAGGGAGAACCGGCCAGGCATGCCAGGCACGGTGGTCGTGGCCATGTCACCGACGACGACCGGCAGGTCCGCCGCGGAGGCCTTGCGCCGCAGTTCGTCGGCCATCGGCTGCGACAGCTCGATGCCGGTGACCGGGACGCCCCGGGCCGCGAGCGGGATCCCCACCCGGCCCGTGCCGATCGCGAACTCCAGCGCCGGACCTGGACCCGCGAGCCGGGCGAGGAAGTCCACGGTGGGGTCGAGCACGGCGGGCGAGAACATGTCGGCCGAATTCTCGTCGTATCGCCTTGCGTCTTCTTCGGTCCACAGATCGCTACTGGTCATGTGGCGAGCCTGCGGACCGGGCCGGGTTCGCGCCACCGATTTTCGGCGCGGGGGCGGACGTCACGGTGCGGCTGGCCGAGCACACCGTGCTGTTGGTCGCCGCTGACCACCGCGATCACGAGACGGCCCGGGCGGGCAGCACGGCCGCGCCCCGGGCCGGGGCGGCCCACCACCACAGGCCGACCGCGGCGGTCCCGGCACCGGCCACCGCCATCGCCGCCCCGACCGAGACCTGCTCGGCGAGCGCGCCCAGCACGAGCGGGCCGACGCCCTGCATGGTCATCAGCCCGGTGAACTGAAGGGCGAAGGCCTGGCCGCGTACGTCGGGCGACAGCGCGTCCAGGAACGGCCGCTGCACGCCGAGGGAGTAGCAGAACGCCGCCCCGGCCAGCAGCATCACGGCCATCGCCGCGTACGCCGGAACCGGTGCGGCCAGCAGCGCCAGCGGCGCGCCCAGCCCGACGACGACCGGGGCGACCAGCCGCTCGCGGGCGGCCGGGGCGACCAGGCGGCCGTAGACGACGTTGCCCGCGACCATGCCGACGGGGGCGCAGGCCAGGATGACTCCGGCCAGGCCGGTGCCGTGGCCGCGGTCGGCGGCGTACGGCACGATCAGCGCCTCGGCGCCGGCGATGAACGCCGGAGGCAGCCACTGCACCAGCAGCAGCCGCCGCACGGGCCGGTCGCGCAGCAGTTGCCAGGTGGTGTGCCAGCTCTGGTGCACAGCCGAGCCGCGTCCGGTCGGCCGGGCGGCCAGCGCGGGCAGGCCCAGCCGCACCCAGACCGCGGCGGCGACGGCGGTGCCCGCCGCCGTCAGCAGCGCCCAGCGGGGTCCGGCCGCGGCGACGACGGCGCCGCCGAAGGCCAGCCCGAGCAGCTGCGCGCCGCCGGAGGCGACGCTGGACAGCGAGCGGCCCAGCACGTACGCGTCGCCGGTCAGCGCCTCGGCGACCAGTCGGGCCGAGGCGCCGTTGAAGACCGGCGCGAACACCGCCGCGACCGCGAGCAGGCCGAGGCTGGCACCGACGGGCAGCGTCGCGGCCAGCAGAGCCAGCGCGGCGGCGGCTGCGGCGTCGAGCAGGAACCCGGTGGCGATCAGCGGACGGGGCGGGATCCGGTCGGCGGCGGCGCCGAGCAGGGTGCCGCCGACGACCTGCGGGACGAAGCCGATGGCGAAGGTGAGCGCGGTGAGGATCGGCGACCCGGTGCGGTCGAAGACCAGCACGGACAGGGCCAGGATGCGCAGCGAGCTGGCGGCGGTGCCCAGGGTCCGGGTGAGGAACAGGGTGCGGAACACCGGTTCGCGCAGCACGTCGCGGTAGGTGGCCCTGGTGGTGTCGATCATGTGCCGAGCCTGGCCGCCCGGTGCGCGGGTGTCGAAGGTTTCGGGCAGGGACGTAAGGTCGGGCGATGCTGAGGTTCGAGGTCACCGCCGCCGACCTGCTGCACAGCCGGTTCGCGCTGTCGCCGCTGTTCGAGCTCGACAGCCTGGTGCGGATCCTGGCCGGGCAGTCGCGGCACAAGCACCTGCCCGAGGCGTGGGCCGGCCGGCTGCGTACGGCGTACCGGCCGCTGGCCGCCGACCCGGCGATCCGGGCGGCGCTGGCGCTGCACTCCCCCCGCCACGGCCCGGACTTCCTCGCCCCTCCCCCGGCGGGCCTGACCCAGACCATCGCCGACGACCTCGCCGCCGTCCGCGCCACCCCGCTCGCGCTGGCCCGCCGCGAGATCGACACCTGCCTGGCCCGGCGGCCGTGCACCGACGCCGGGGCGCTGGCGGTGCTGCGCGACCCCGACGTCTGCGCGCTGCTGGCCGCCGGGCTGGAGCGGGCCTGGCACGCGCTGCTGGCCGCCGACTGGCCCCGGCTACGGGTGATCTGCGAGCGCGACGTGCTGCACCGCACCGCCGGGCTGGGGCGGGGCGGCTGGGCGGCGGCGTTCGAGGGCCTGCCGCACGTGCGGTGGCGCGACGGCGGCATCGAGATCCCCCGGCTGGCGGTGGGCACGGTGACCGTCGACGGGGCCGGGCTGCTGCTGGTGCCGTCGGTGTTCGTGTGGCCTGGCGTGGCCGCGTACTCGGAGCCGCCGTGGCCCGCGACGATCATCTATGCCGCGCGCGGGGTCGGCGCGCTGTGGGAGCCCGCCCCGCCGCCCGCCGAGGCGCTGGCGGCGCTGGTCGGCCGGGCTCGGGCGCGGCTGCTGGAGGCGCTGGACGAGCCCGCGAGCACGACCCAGCTGGCCCGGACGCTGGGCGCCGCACCGGGGGCGGTCGGCGACCACCTGGCGGTGCTGCTGCGGGCGGGGCTGCTGGACCGGGCCCGGTCGGGGCGGTCGGTGCTGTACCGCCGCACCCCGCTCGGCGACGCGCTCGTGGCCACCGCCTCGCTGTGACCCCCCCCGTGACCCCTGCGCAAGTTGCCGGGCAGTCGGGCGTATCCGGCCTGGCGATACGCCCGACTGCCCGGCAACTTTGTCGATCTTCTAGCTGCGTGACCACTTCTGGTTGGCCGCGCCGTTGCAGGTCCACAGCACCAGCTGGGAGCCGTTCGCGGTGCCGTGGCCGTAGGCGTCCAGGCACTTGCCGGAGCCGACGCCGACCACGGTGCCGTCGGAGCGCACCCGCCACTGCTGGGCGGACGAGCCGTTGCAGTCGTAGAGCTGCACGGCGGTGCCGTCGGCGGTGCCGTTGGCGGCGGCGTCCAGGCACCTGGTGCCGTACACGGTCAGCTGGTCGGTTGTGGTGTAGGTCCAGCTCTGGTTGGCGCCGCCGTTGCAGTCCCACAGGGCCGGGCGGGTGCCGTTGGCCTGGTTGCCGCCGGGCACGTCGACGCACCGGGCCGACTCCTGGCCCTTGAGCACTCCGGTGGTGGCACCCCGGAACCACTTCTGGTTGGCGCCGCCGCCGCAGCTCCAGATGACCAGCAGGGTGCCGTTGGCGGTGCCGTGGTTGTACGCGTCGAGGCACTTGCCCGACCCGGTGTTGACCACGGTCCCGTCGGGGTTGACGGTCCACCGCTGGGCGGCGGTGTTGTTGCAGTCGTACAGCTGCACCGCGGTCCCGTCGGCGGTGCCGCCGGAGGCGACGTCCAGGCATTTGGTGCCGTACACGGTGAGCTGCTGGGAGGCGGTGGCGGTCCAGGTCTGGTTGGCGCCGCCGTTGCAGTCCCACAGCGCGGGGCGGGTGCCGTTGGCCTGGCTGCCGCCGGGCACGTCGACGCACAGGCCGGACTCCTGGCCCTTGAGCACCCCGGCGGTCGAGGTGACGCCCAGCGCGGCGATCAGCGCTGAGGCGGCGCTGGCCTGCGCGACGTAGGAGATGCCCTGGACGGGTCCGGCCCACATGAGGCCGTGCTGCCAGGCGCTGTCGGTGTCCTTGGCGATGATCGAGTCGGACTGGGTCCGGAGGAAGCCGTCGTACGCGGTGCTGCGCGCTGCGGTGGCGAGCGTGCGCAGGCTGCGTACGAAGATGCCCTTGAACGCGGGCCCGTCGTTGCCGCAGTTGGGCTCGCAGGCCTCGGTCAGCACGCCGTTGCGGGTCATCCGGCTGACGGCCGCGTCGGCGATGGAGCGGGCGCTGGTCAGCAGCCCGGTGTCGCCGGTCGCGGCGGCCAGCTCGGACAGCCCGGCCAGCACGACGCCCTGGTTGTAGGTGTAGACCGCCGTGCTGAAGGCGCAGTTGGCGACGTTGACACCGTCGATCACCTGCCGCGAGCCGTTGATCAGGCCGCTGGCGTTGAACCAGTTCCACTCGGCCTGGGCCCAGCCGAGGTAGGTGGTGTCGCCGGGCACCCGGTTGTGCAGTGCCGACGTGACGTGCAGGAACAGCTCGTTGGCGATCGACGCCTTGTAGGTCCTGGCGGTGCTCCAGTAGATGCCCCCGCCGCACCTGGTGTCCCAGTAGTCGTGCATGTACGCCGCGTCGGTCCGCGCCATCTGGAGGTATGCCTGGTTGCCGGTGATGTCGTAGGCCTGGATCCAGACCAGCGCCCACCAGCCGGTGTCGTCGAGGTACTCGTTGGTGAAGTTCCCGGACTTGTTCTTGTCGAACGCGGCCGAGATCGCGTAGTCGTAGGTCGCGTCGCCGGTGGCCTGCCGGTAGGTCATCACCGCGGTCAGCGCGACGGCGCCGGTCCACCAGCCGCCGCCGATGCGGCCGGAGTTCGCGTCGTACGACTTCATCAGGGTGGCGATGCTGGACGCGGCGGGAGTCGCCGCAGCGGCGCTGTCCGGGCTGGCCGCCACGGCGCCCAGTCCGATGACCGCAGCCGCCGCGGCCGTGCTCAGCCGTCTGAACCATGAGGTGCGCATGTGCTCTCCTCGGGGCGGGAGGATGGACGGGTGGCGGCCCGCCCGGGCAGGCGTGGTCGCGGTCCACCCGTGAGATGTCGCCGGCCGGTCCCGCGAGCACGGGTGCGCGCGGGACCGGCGCGGGTGCGGATCAGCGGGCCGTCCAACGCTGGGCGGCGGTGCCGTTGCAGGTGTAGAGCTGGATCTTCGTGTTGTTCGCGGTGCCGCTGGCGGTGACGTCGATGCACTTGCCGGAGGCCGGGTGGCGGATGGTGCCGTCGGTGCCGAAGGTGAAGTGCTGCGCGGCGCTGTTGTTGCAGGTCCAGATCTGGATCTTCGTGCCGTCGGCCGTGCCGTTGGCGTTGACGTCCAGGCAGCGGTCGCCGTAGACGCGCAGCTCGGCCGAGGCGGTGCGGGTCCAGCGCTGGGCGCTGCTGCCGTTGCAGTCGAACAGCTGGACCTGGGTGCCGATCGCGGTGCTGCTGTTCGGGACGTCCAGGCAGCGGGTCGACTGGGGGTTGTCCAGCAGGGCCGCCGTGCCGGTCGGCGGCACCGCCACCGAGGACAGGCTGCCCGGCACCGATTGCAGCGCGCTGTACCAGCGGGCGGCCATCTTGTCGTAGCCGGCGGCGGTGGGGTGCGTGCCGTCGGCGAGGTCGGCAGTGGTGATCACCGCGTGCATGTCCACGAGGTGGGTCAGCGGTCCCTTCTGCGCGACGATGCCGGGGATGGCCGCGTTGAAGGTCTGGATCCGTGCCTCCTGGACCGGGTCGGTCTCCGGCGCGATCTGGGCGACGTACAGCTCGACCAGCGGGGCGTTGACGCGGATCTTGTCGATCAGCGCGGAGAGCCGGGCCGGGGCGTTGGCCAGGTCGTAGTTCTGGTTCACGTCGTTGGTGCCGACGTGCAGCAGGATGGTGCGGGGGTTGGCGGCGCGGATCCAGCCGACGACGCTGGCGTCGATCTGGTCGATGCGCCAGCCCGAGTGGCCCTCGTGGTCGTGGTCGCCCAGCGAGGTCGGCCCGTTGCTGCCGGAGCCGACGAAGTCGACCGTGTAGCCGCCCGCGACCAGCCGCTGCCACAGGCCCGTGCGGTAGCCGCCGGGCACGTTGAAGCCGTCGGTGATGGAGGCGCCCAGCGGCATGATCCGCACGCCGCCGTTGGACTCGGCGTGGGCGGGCGACGCCGGGATCAGGGCCGTGGCCAGGACAATGCCGCAGGCGGCGGCCAGCCGCCTGAGGTTGGTACGCATAGGTGCTCCTGTCGTCGATAGGGGTCCGTCCCGGGCCCCGCCGCCGTGGGTTACGGCGGGGCCCGGGACGGATGTTCATGGCCTCAGCCGCGCGTCCACTTCTGGTTCGCGGCGCCGTTGCAGGTCCAGATCACGAACTGGGTGCCGTTGGCGGTGCCGTGGCCGACCGCGTCCAGGCACTTGCCGGACCCGACCCCGATCACCGAACCGTCGGACCTGATCCGCCACTGCTGCGCGGCCGAGCCGTTGCAGTCGTAGATCTGCACCGCCGTCCCGTCGGCCGTGGCGCCGCCCGCTGCCTCCAGGCACTTGGTGTCGAACACCTTGAGCTGGTTGGTGACGGTGGACTCCCACAGCTGGTTGGTGCCGTTGTTGCAGTCCCACAGCGCGGGCCGGGTGCCGTTGGTCTGGCTGGCGGCGGGCACGTCGACGCACTTGCCCGACTCGGTGCCCTTGAGGACGCCCGGCACCGCGCCGCGGGCGAACTTCTGGTTGACGCCCCCGTTGCAGCCCCAGAGCACCAGGCCGGCGCCGTTGACCACGCCGTGGTTGACCACGTCCAGGCACTTGCCCGAGCCGCCGTTGACCAGCGAGCCGTCGGCGTTGACCGTCCACTGCTGGGCGCCGGTGCTGTTGCAGTCGTAGATCTGCACGACCGTCCCGTCGGCGGTGCCGCCGCCGGCCGCGTCCAGGCACTTGGTGCCGTACACCGACAGGGTGCCCTGTGGGGTGGCGGTCCACTTCTGGTTGGCCGCGCCGTTGCAGTCCCACAGGTTGACCGCGGTGCCGTTGGTCTGGCTCGCGGCGGGCACGTCGACGCACAGCCCCGACTCCTGGCCCTTGAGGATGCCGGAGACGTTGCCGGGCCCGTTCGCGGTGATGCTGAGGTTGTCGAACATGTCGGTCTGGTAGCCCACCACGCCGATGCCTACCTGGCCGTAGTTGAACGCGCTGTCGGTCACCGTGGCCAGGGTGCCGCCGTCGACCGAGGCGGTGATCTGGTCGCCGGTGAAGCCGAACTTCAGGTTGTGCCAGGTGTTGAGGCCCAGCGCCGCGCGGGTGCCGGAGGCCAGCACGGTACGGACGCCGCCGGTGCTGTTGCGCTCGATCGACCAGCCGCCGCCGTTGTTGATCCGCAGCTGGTAGGCGGCCTGCTTGTACTGCGGGCGCAGCTGGGTGTTCGCCCGGCCGAGCAGGGTCACCGTGCCGGCCTGCTGCATGTCCACGTCGAGGCTGACCGTGTAGTTCGACCACGCCGGGTCACCGACCAGGGTGTACGCGTCGCTGTCGTCCTGCCAGTTGATCGGCCGGACCGGCGCCACCTGCTGGAGGCAGTTGCCGGTGCGGCCCGCGGCGCAGCCGCGCACCTCGTACGAGCCCTGCATGTCGGAGAAGTACTTCGCCATGCCGCGCACGCCGTAGGACTCGAAGCCGTCGGTGTACGGCAGCGGCAGCGCGGAGGTGGCCGGGCTGGTCGCGGTGCCCTTGCCGCCGCCGGAGGTGGTGGTCACCGTGTAGATCCGGTTGGGCTGGAGGGTCAGCGTGTACGCCCCGCCCGACGGGGTGATGTCGGCCAGCCGGACCAGGTGATCGGCGGTGTTGTTCGAGTTCAGGTCGGTCGACCACACGTGCACGGTGCCGGTGCTGAGCCCGCCGGACACGGTGACGTTGACCGTCTGCGTCCCCGGTGAACCGGCCGTCTCGTAGATGGTCGAGTAGTCGGTGTTGTTGGGCGACTTCAGCGAGACGTAACTGCCGTTGGCCCGGTTGCCGCCCAGGTAGGCGCTGGCCGAGCTGTCCAGGAACTTCCAGCCGGGCGCGGTGAACTGGGTGACGTGCGCGCTGGCCCACAGGTTGCGACCCAGCCGGTACGACCCCGACCAGGGCGAGCCCGCGTCCATCAGGCCCACCGTCGGGTACGGCAGGTTCGGCGTGAGCGCCGCGATCAGCGGCCAGTTCATGAACCCGACGATCTGCGCGTCCAGGTACCCGCGGGTGAACGTACGGATGAACGGGGCCGCCCCGGCGTTGTCGTCCTGCGAGCCGAACTCGCTGGCCCACAGCGGTTTGCCGGAGTTGGAGGCGTTCGCCGACGATCCGCACGAGGTCGCGTCGGACAGGTAGCCGCAGACGTAGTGGTTGCCCAGCACGCCGACCGCGTTCTTGAGCGCGGGGTCGGCCGCGAACTCGTCGGCCATGCCCCAGCCGGAGTCGTCGCCGACGATCTGCACCGAGCCGTAGCCGCGGTTGTTCAGGGCGGTGCGCAGGTTCTTGTACCAGGTGCTGTCGTGGCCGCGCTCGTTCCAGCCGCCGAGGTAGCTGATGGTCAGGCCGTGCTGCTTGGCGCAGTCGAGCCAGGAGATGTCGTAGTCGATCATGTCCTGGGACCAGAAATTGCCGTTGCCGATCCAGCCCGGGGCCGTCCAGGGCAGCGCCACCAGCTTGATGTTGGGGTTGCGGGCCACGGCCTGCTCGCCGAGCCAGAACTCGTAGCCGACGTTGCAGTTGATGTCGCCGCGTACGTGCTGGTGGCTGGGCTCTGAGCCGTCGGTGGAGTTGGCGTCCCCGCCGATCTCCAGCTTGAGCAGCTGCACCGCCGCACCGTAGTTGGGCTTGAACAGGTAGTCCAGGATCTGCGACCGCTGCGCGGCCGGGTAGTCGATCAGAAGCCGCGAGTTGCCGCCGCCGCCGCTGATCGCGCCCATGCCGTCGAACGTGCGCCCGACGACGCTGCCGTTGATGTTCGCGGTGGTGGTGGCGGCGCTGGCCGGCGAGGCGCTCACGGCCACGGCCACGGTCGCCGTCAGGGACAGCAGCGCCAGCGCGGCGAGGCTGCGCAGCCTGCGGTGGGCAGGGGGATGCATGACAGGACACTCCTTCGATCGGGGTGAAGGGGGTGCCGGTGGACGGTCCGGTACGACGGACCTGAACCGCCCACCGGCGGACTATGGGGTCAGACGGTCGGGGGCAGGCTCCAGCGCTGGGCGTTGCTGCTGTTGCAGTCGAAGAGCTGGAGCTGGACGCCGTCGGTGGTGCTGGAATTGGGGATGTCCAGGCACCGGCCGGCCTGCGGGTTGCGCAGCGCCCCGGTGCCCTGGTCGTACGTCCACTGCTGGTTGGCACCGCCGTTGCAGTCCCACAGCACGATGAGCGCGCCGTTGCCGGTGCCGCCGCTGACGTCGACGCAGCGGTTGTAGATCCGCAGCGTGCCGTCGCCGGACAGGTGCACCCGCTGCGCGTCGGAGGCGTTGCAGGACCTGCTCTGGATGTGCGAGCCGTTGGTCCTCGACGCCGCGTTGTCGTCCAGGCACTTGCCGGTGAGGGCCGAGGCGAGCGCACCGGTACGGACCCGGGGCAGGGTCCAGCGCTGGGCATTGCTGCCGTTGCAGTCCCACAGCTGGAGCTGGGTGCCGTTGGCGGTGCTGCTGTTCGGGTCGTCGAGGCAGCGGCCGGACTGCGGGTTGCGCAGCGCCCCGGTGCCGGACTGGTAGACCCACTGCTGGCCGCCGCTGAGGTTGCAGTCCCACAGCTGGACCTTGGTGTTGTTGGCGGTGCCGCCGCCGTTGATGTCCAGGCACTTACCGAACATCATGACCGTGCCGTCGCCCGGCAGGGTCCAGTGCTGGGCGACGCTGTCGTTGCAGTCGTAGAGCTGCGCCGCGGTGCCGTTGGCGCTGCTGCCGGCGGCGTCGTCGAGGCACTTTCCGGCGATGCCCGAAGCGATCGAGCCGGTCGGTCCGATCACGGTCGCGGGCGGCTGGGCGCCGCCGTTGCCCGGGTACGAGGGCGGGGCCGACGACGCCCCGGTCGCCCACGACGTGTTCGCCGAGGTCCCCAGGGTCAGGTCCAGCGTGCCGCCGCTGACCGCGAACGAGGCGGGCAGGTAGGCGTTGTTCCAAGTGGCGCCGTTGAGGGTGGCGCTCTGCACGTAGGGCGCGTTGGCCGCAGCCTGCGGGGCGTTGATGGTGATGGTGCCGCCCCCGCCGAGCGCGACCGTGACGGTGGGGAACAGCGGGCTGCCCAGCACCAGGTCGGAGGTGCCCGGGGTCATCGGGTAGACGCCCATGGCCGCGAAGACGTACCAGGCGCTCATGGTGCCGAGGTCGTCGTTGCCGACGCTCCAGTTCGACGGGGAGTTCGGCCACATGGTGTTGAGGACGTCGCGGACGGTCTTCTGCGTCTTCCAGGGCTGCCCGAGGTAGGCGTACTCCCAGGGCAGCTCGATGGACGGCTCGTTGCCGAGGTCGGCGTGCCGGCCGCTGGTGTCGCGCAGCTGCGACAGCACCGTGTCGAGATAGCTCAGCAGCTTGGCGTTGCCGCCCATGGCGTCGGCCAGGCCCTTGACGTTGAACGGGACCATCCCGGTGTACTGCCACGAGGTGCCCTCGACGAACTGGTCGCTGCTGTTGGGGTCGAACCCGGACCGCCAGGACCCGTCCTTCTGCCTGGGCTGCATGAACCCGCTGGCCGGGTTGAGGTGGTTGCGCCAGTTCTGGGCCCGGTTGACGAACTGGTTCTGGGTGGTGGTGTCGCCCAGCGCCCCGGCGAACGCGCCGATCGCGAAGTCCGTGGTCGAGTACTCCAGCAGGGTGGCCACCGAGCCGTAGAACCCGTATGGGTACGCGGCGTCGGCGGGCAGGTAGCCGTAGTTGGACTGGTATTCCAGGCCGGTGCGGATGCCGTTGGCGACCGTGCCCTGGCGCACCATGGCGTTCTTGGCCGCCGCGGTGTCGAAGTTGCGGCCGCCGAAGGCGTAGTAGTCGGCGATGATCGTGGGCGCCGAGTCGCCGTTCATGACGTAGGTGTCGTATTCGTTGAGCGACCACTTGGGCAGCAGGCCGCCCTGGGCGTAGTCGTTGACCAGCGACTGCGCGCTGTCCCCGGCCTGGCGCGGCGCGACCAGCGCATGCAGTTGCGCCTGCGAGCGGTAGATGTCCCAGCCGGAGAAGTTGCCGTACTGCGCGCCCTGGCCACCGGAGACGGTGTGCACCTGGTGGTCGAAGCCCCGGTAGCGGCCGTCGACGTCGCTGACCACATTGGGGTGCAGCAGCGCGTGGTACAGCGCGGTGTAGAAGACGACCTGCTGGTCGGTGGTGCCGCCGGAGATCTGGATCTTGCGCAGCAGGGTGTTCCAGGCGTCCTTGGCGGCCTGGCGGGTGGCGTCGAAGTTCCAGTTCGGGTTCTCCGAGGCGCGGTTGGCGCGCGCGCCGTCCAGTGACACGTACGAGATGCCGACCTTGGCCTGGACCACCCGGTTGCCGGAGGCGTCGAAGGTGACCGACCCGCCGTTGGTGAACGTCCCGCTGGAGGTGAACGGCCGGTCGAAGACCATGTCGAAGTAGATCGTGTAGGTCGGGCTCGACGCGCAGAAGTGCCCCGACGTGATCGAGCCGCTGACCTGGGTGCTGTTCACCACCGTGAAGGTGATGTTCCCGGTGGAGGTGGCCGCGGCGCCGAGCTTGAACAGCACGTTGGCCTGGCTGGTCTGCGGGAACGTGAAGCGGGCCATGCCGGATCGGGTGGTCGCGGTCAGCTCGGTCTTGACGCCGTTGCCCAGCGTCACCGTGTACGCGCCGGCGCTGGCCGACTCGTTGGCGTGCGAGAAGCTCGACGTCGCGCTGCCGTTGACCGCGCCCGTGGTGGGCAGGATCGGGATGTCGGCCATGGCGTTGCAGCCGGGCCCGGACAGGTGGGTCAGGCTGAAGCCGGTGATGGTGCTGTCGCCGTAGGCGTAGTTGCCGCCCGGGGGGCGCGACGGGGTGTCCGGGCTCCACTGCACCATGCCGAACGGCGCGTCGGCGCCGGGGAACGTGTTGCCCTCGTGGGAGGTGCCGAGGAACGGGTTGACGATCGCCGCCGGGTCCGCCACCGGGGCGGCCATGGCCGGGGCGGCCGGGACCGCCGCCACCGAGCCGAGTATCAACGCGCCGGTCAGCAGGACCGGGCGCCAGCGAATCTGCATGGGAGGACTCCTGGTGAAGGGACTGGCCAGGTGGGTGTCGAACATATGACAACGTTGTCATCAACGAGCCGAAGTGCTGCTTACTGCCGGATTCCACGAGTGTCGACTGTGGACATCTGTTGGCTTGATGTCCATCTGCGATCGATTGCGTTGAAGCTTGAGGGTCTGTTACGGAGATTCGTCGCCACGGGGAATTCTGTCAACTCTTGACATTCGTTCCGTTACATGTCTGCAATAAGTGCCAGGCCCGGCGAGTGCGCCGCGCCACGGTGTCACAGACCCCCGTTCAGGGCCGCTGCCAGGGTCTCAGCGGGCCCCGATCCACCCGCGCGCGATCGACCGGATCGCAATCCACCTATTGACAACGTTGCCAATCTGGCACACTGCATCGATCTTCATCGATGCAAGATCAGAAGGGATCCACCTATGCGATCGACCCTCAGGCGGCTCGGTGCCGCCGGGCTCGGGCTGGCACTCGCCGCCGGGCTGTCACTGGCCGCCGCCACCCCGGCACACGCCGAGTCCAACGGAGGCGTACGGGTCATGCCGCTGGGCGACTCCATCACCGACGGCGCCAACGTGCCCGGCGGCTACCGCATCGGGCTGTGGCAGCGCCTCGCCACGGGCGGCATCCTGACCGACTTCGTCGGCTCGGGCGTGAACGGCCCGTCCAATCTCGGCGACCACGACCACGAGGGCCACTCCGGCTGGCGCATCGACCAGCTCGACGCGAACATCGTCGGCTGGATCCAGGCGGCCAACCCGCGCACGATCCTGCTGCACATCGGCACCAACGACATCGGCCAGGGCTACGACGTCCCCAACGCCCCGGCCCGGCTGTCCGCTCTCATCGACAAGATCCGCGTAAACGCGCCGCTGGTCGAGCTGTTCGTGGCCCAGCTGATCCCCCGCAGCGACGCCAACCAGGAAGCCCAGTCGCAGACGTTCAACGCCGCCCTGCCCGGCATCGTCGCGCAGAAGGGGCCGCGGACCCACCTGGTCGACATGCACTCCGGCTTCACCACCGCCGACCTGGCCGACGGGCTGCACCCCAACGCGGGCGGCTACGACAAGATGGCCGCCCGCTGGTACAGCGCGCTCCAGTCGGTGCCGGGCAGCCTGTCCCCGGTGGCCGTGCCGCCGGTCGACGCGGCCGCGCTGCTGTCCAACCCGCAGGCCAAGCGCTGCCTGGACGTCTCCGGCGGCGGCAACGCCGCGGGCACCCAGGTGCTGCTCTGGGACTGCCACGGCGGCACCAACCAGCGCTGGACCCGCACCGCCGCCGGTGAGCTGCGCGTCTTCGGCGACCGCTGCCTCGACGTCAACGGCAACGGCACCGCCAACGGCACCAAGGTCCAGATCTGGACCTGCAACGGCACCCCGGCCCAGCACTTCACGTTCAACACCGACGGAACCGTCGTGGGTGTCGGATCGGGCAAGTGCGTCGACGTGACCGGTGGGGCCACCGCCAACGGCACCCTGGTCGAGCTGTGGGAGTGCAACGGCACCGGCGCGCAGCGCTGGTCGGCCCGCTAGCACCGGGACGCGCGGGTTCCCCTGGCGAACCGGGGAGCCCGCGCGTCCCGGCGCGGAAGTCAGCTCTTGACCGCCCCGGCCATCAGGCCGCCGATGAACCAGCGGCCGAGCAGCACGTACACCAGCAGGGTCGGCAGGGACGTGATCAGCGCACCGGCCATCGACGCGGCGTAGTCCGGCGACTGGGCACCGGCCAGCGCGTTGAGGGCGATGGTGATCGGCCCGTTGCGGGTGTTGGACAGGAAGATCGCGAACAGGTAGTCGTTCCACGACGAGGTGAACTGCCAGATCACCGTGACCACGAAGCCGGGGATCGAGATCGGCAGGATCAGCGAGCGGAACGTGCGCAGCAGCCCGGCCCCGTCCACGGTCCCGGCCTCGATCAGCTCGACCGGCACCGTGGTGGCGTAGTAGTTGCGGAAGATCAGGGTGCAGATCGGGATGCCGTACACGACATGCACGAAGATCAGCGTAGGGATGCCGCTGGGGATGCCGATCGCCTGCACGACCTCGCGCAGCGGGATCATGACCGCCTGGTACGGGATGAACATGCCGAACAGGATCAGCGTGAACACCACGTCGGCGCCCGGGAACCGCCAGCGCGACAGCACGAACCCGTTGGCCGCCCCGACGAACGAGGAGATCAGCGCCACCGGGATCGCGAGCTGGAACGTACGCCCGAAGGAGGGCCCCAGCGCGGTCCAGGCCTTCTCCCAGGAGGCGAAGGTCCACACCTCGGGCAGGTTCCACTGGCCGTTGACGCCGATCTCTCGGCCGGACTTGAAGCTGGTCACGATCAGCACGTACAGCGGCATCAGCACGATGAGCAGGAACAGCAGCAGAGCCACGTGCCGCGCGATGTTGCCGATTCCGGTACGGCGCCGGTCGGGCCGCCGCGGCGGCGCGGCGGTGCGCGCGGGTGCGGGCGCGGGTGGTGCGAGCGTCTGGGTGGTCATGACCGCTTCTCCGCCCGGTTGACGTTGATGAGGTAGGGGACCACCACGACCGCGACGATCAGCAGCAGGAACACCGAGATGGCGGCGGCCTTGGCGTAGTCGCGGGTGAGCAGGGTCTGCCAGACGTACACGGCCGGGACCTCGGTCAGCCACTGCGCCCCGGACACCGACATGATCAGGTCGAACATCTTCATCGACATGTGCCCGGTGATGATCAGAGCCGACAGGACGGTCGGGGTGAGCTGCGGGAACAGGACCCGGCGGTAGAGCTGGAAGGTGCTCGCGCCGTCCATCGCGGCGGCTTCGCGCAGCTCGTTCGGGATGCCGCGGAAGCCGGCCAGGAACAGGGCCATCACATACCCGGAGAGCTGCCAGATCGCCGGCACCGCCATCGCGGCCATGCCCCAGTCGGGGTCGGTCCACCACGGGTTCTGCAGGAAGTCCAGGCCGAGCCCGCCGAACACCGCGTTGAGCCCGCCCGCGTCGGCGCCCTGGCCGGGGTTCATCAGCCAGCGCCACACCACGCCGGAGGCGACGAACGACACCGCCATCGGGAACAGGTAGACGGTCCGGAACAGGCCCTCGGCGCGGGCGCCGCGCTCCAGCAGCAGCGCCCACAGCATGCCGATCGCCAGGGTGCCGACCATGAACACGGCCGTGAAGACCAGCAGGTTCATCAGCGAGTGCGTGAACCGGTCGTTGATGTCACCGGTGAACAGCTTCGTGTAGTTGTCCAGGCCGACGAAGCCCTTCGACGGGCGGGCGTTGTGCCGGTCCTGCATCGACAGGTTGACGGTCCAGGCGATCAGTCCGTAGACCAGCACCGCGAGCAGGATGAGCGAGGGTGAGATCAGCAGCAGGCCGGATAGCCACGGCCGCTTCCAGCTGCGCATGCAGACTCCTTCGGGTCGGGGGACGGCCGGGCGCCGCGTACCGGTGGCAGCGCGGCGCCCGGCCGTGTGCTTACTTCTTGCCGGAGAACTGCGCCGCGGCCGCGGCCAGCGCCGCCTGCAGCGCCGCGACGTCACCGTCGGTGGAGAACTTGCCCGCGGCGCTCACGATCGCGCCCTGCAGGCCCTGCGAGCAGGCAGCGCCGTGCGCGCAGCTCGGGACCTGGGTGGCGGTCTTCCAGTCGGCCATGGCAGCCTGCTGGTACGCCGGGAAGCCGTCCGCGCTGACGTCGGTGCGGGCCGGGATGGAGCCCTTCTTGCTGTTGAACGCCTTCTGGCCCTCGGCGCTGCCGACGGTCTTCAGCCAGCACTTGGTGCCCTCGGCGTTCTTGGCGCCCTTGGGCAGCACGAACGCGTCGGCCAGCCACTGGAACACGGCGCCGTTGCCCGGGAACACCGAGTAGGCGTAGTCCTTGAAGCCCTTGGCGTCGAGGTCGGCGGCCTCCCAGTCACCCATCAGCTGGTAGGCGGCCTTGCCCTCCATGATGGCCTTCTCCGCGTCGGTCCAGTCGAGGGAGTCGCGGTCGGGGTTGCTGTAGCCGAGCAGCTTCTTGAACTTCTCGATGGACGCCGTCACGTCGGCGCCCTTCCAGTCGGTGGAGCCGTTCCACAGGCCGGTGAACTTCGCCGGGCCCAGGTCGCTGATCAGGACCGACTCCAGCAGCATGACCTGCGTCCAGTCCTTGCCCAGCGCCAGCGGAGCGGCGACGCCGGAGGCCTTCAGCTTGTCCAGGTCGGCGAAGAACCCGTCCAGGGTGGTGGCGTCCTTGGTGATGCCCGCCTTGGCCAGCACGGTCTTGTTGCTCCACAGCACGTTGGCGCGGTGGATGTTGGCCGGCACGGAGTAGATCTTGCCGTCGACCGTGATGTTGTCGATCAGGCCCTTGGGGAACGCGGTGGTCAGGCCCCAGCTGGCGTACTCCGCCGAGATGTCCTCGACCTGGTCGGCGTTGATGTAGTCGGTCAGCTCCGCGCCCGCGTGCGCCTGGAAGGTGCTCGGCGGGTCGTTGGTCTGCAGGCGGCTGGCCAGCACGCCCTTGGCGTTGCCCCCGTTGCCGCCGGCGACCGCGCCGTTGACGAAGGTGAAGTCGGGGCAGGCCGTGCCGAACGCGGAGACGAGCCCGTCGAGACCGGCCTTCTCACCGCCGTCGGCCCACCACGTGAACACCTCGACGTCCTTCTTCTGCCCGGGAGTGTCTTCGGCGGCCGTGCACGCCGCGGTCGAGCACAGGGCTGCGACGGCCGCGAGGGCGACCATCGTCTTCCTGGTGAAACGCATGTTTCCTCCGCTGGAACTTTCATGGTGGAAAGGCGAGACCTACGATCACGATTTCCGACAACGTTGTCAATGGGAACGGCGGAGGGTGTTTGGCTTTCAAGATCGCTACGGGGTGTAGCCGAGCGCGGCGCCGGCCACCCGCGTCCGGCCCGGCGGCTTCCCGCGATCGACGCGACTGGCGCCGTCACCGGCGCTGACCTTACACATAAACACTTTTTCCAACATGATCAGTCAGGATCAACTCGACGTATGTCGATTTTCACCAACGTCGTGGCAGTCTCTAGCAGCATCTCTGTTTATGAAACTGCAACATTTCCGCCTGTCGGGTTCTGCGTGTTTCCCTGTATCCCGGCGACGCGCGGGCGCGACGGGCGGGCGCGCTCCCACCGCCGCCGCACGCCGACACGCAGGCCGTCGCGGCTGGGCCGAACCGCATCGACACCGTCGATCCTCGCCCGCTCCCGGCCCCCGCTCACCCATAGTCATCGGCGTCGACCCGGCGGAGCCGACCGTCACCGGCAGCGGCGCGACGCCGAGCAGGCCCCCGGCGTGCGCCGGGGGCCTGCTCGGCGTCAGGTGTCACGGCGTGAACAGCACCGAGACGTTCTGGCCGCCGAAGCCGAAGGAGTTGCACAGCGCCGCGCGCAGCCGCTGCCGCCGCGGCGTGCCGGTGACCACGTCGTGGTGCACCTCGGGGGCCTTGCGCTCCAGGTTGAGCGTCGGCGGGATGAGCCCCTGCTCGATCGACAGCACCGTGATGATGCTCTCGACCGCGCCCGCCGCGCCGAACAGGTGCCCGATCGCCGACTTCGGCGCGGTGAGCACGACGTCGTCGCCCAGGGCCTTGCCGATCGCCGCCGCCTCGCCGAGGTCGCCGACGACGGTCGAGGTGGCGTGGCAGTTGACGTGGTCGACGTCGGCGGGCGTCAGACCCGCGCTGGTCACGGCGTTGAGGATGGCCCTGATCTGCCCGGCGCCGGTGGGGTCGGGCCCGGTGATGTGGTACCCGTCGGCGGTGACGCCATAGCCGGCGAGCCGGGCCCGGACCCGGGCGCCCCGGGCGGCGGCGAAGTCGGCGCGCTCCAGCACGAGCACGCCCGCACCCTCGCCGAGCACCAGGCCGTCGCGGTCCGCGTCGAACGGCCGCGACGCCCGCTCGGGCTCGTCGTTGCGCTTGGACAGCGTCCGGGCCTGGGCGAACCCGGCGATGGTGAACGGCGCGATGGCAGCCTCGGCCCCGCCGGCGATGACGACGTCGGCCTCGCCCGAGCGGATCAGCCGGGCGGCCAGCACCAGCGCCTCGGCACCGGACGAGCACGCCGACACCGGGGTGTAGACGCCCGCGCGGGCGCCGAACTCGATGCTGACCCAGGCGGCGGGGCCGTTGGGCATCAGCATCGGCACCGCGTGCGGGGACAGCTTGCCCGGCCCCTGCGCCTCCAGCACGTCGTCCTGCCCCAGCAGGCTGGTGACGCCGCCGATGCCGGTGCCGACGACGGCGGCCAGCCGGACCGGGTCGACCTCGGGTTCGCCCGCGTCGGTCCACGCCTGCCGGGCCGCGACCAGGGCCGCCTGCTGGCAGCGGTCGAGGCGGCGGGCCTGCACGCGCGGCAGCCGGGTGTCGGGCGACACGGCCATCGGGGCACCGATGCGGGTGGTCAGCTCGCCCGCGCGCGGCGACATCGCTTCGAGCAGGTCGTCGATGCGGCGTACGCCGCTGCGCCCGGCGAGCAGGCCCGCCCACAGGGTGTCGACGTCGCCGCCGAGCGGCGCGGTGGCGCCGATTCCGGTGACGACGATGTCGGTACTGCCCATGCTGCTCTCCTCGGTCGTACCGCGGCGGGTTGCGTACCTTAGTTGTATCGCATACAACTAACGGGTGTCCACCACCACCGAGCCCGCGCGCGCCCGCGGCCGCCGCACCCGCGCGGCGCTGCTCGACCAGGCCGCCCGGCTGTTCGGGGAGCGCGGCTACGAGTCCGTCAGCGTCGCCGAGGTCGCCGCGGCGGCCGGGGCCCACCCCAACCAGGTCACCTACTACTTCGGATCCAAGGACGCCCTGTTCGTGCACGCCGCGTTCCTGCTGCTGCTGCGCGACGCCGAACGGCTGGAACCGGTCGGCCGCCGCCGGCACACCCCGGAGGCGTTCCGCGCCGCGCTGGCCCGCACCGCGCTGGCGCTGCCCGCCGTGCCGCTGGCGGTGCAGGCGATGTCGATCGCCCGGCGCCGCCCCGAGCTGCACCCGGTCGCCGAACACGGCCTGGGGCTGCTGTTCCGGCAGGCGCAGCGCTACCTGGAGGCGATCCTGGCGCGGCACGGCTGGGCGGTGGACCGGCCGGTCGAGGTCGAGGCGCGCACGTTCTGGAGCACGGTGCTCGGCGCGCGGCTGATCTCGGAGTCCGGCTTCGGCGGGCGTTCCAGCGACATCGACCTGGCCGGGGTCCTCACGGTGCACGCCGTCCGGGCGGATTGACCGGCTGCCGCGCGGGCCCGTCGCGCCTGCCGGGTGATGTCGGTCCGTCCTGTAATGATGCCGGTTGTCGCGTGTCATCACCCACGATCAAGGAGGATCACCGGTGGCATCCCGCCTCAACCCGTACCTCAGCTTCAACGGCAAGGCCCGCCAGGCGATGGAGTTCTACCAGAGCGTCCTCGGCGGCGACCTGCGGATGAACACGTTCGGCGAGTTCGGCTCGGCGGACCAGCCGTTCGCCGACCAGATCATGCACGCCATGCTCGAAACCCCCGGCGGTTTCACCCTGATGGCCTCGGACACCCCGCCGGGGATGGAGTACAACCCGGGCACGAACATCACCGTCAGCCTCAGCGGCGACGACGGCGACGAGCTGCGGGGGTACTGGGAGAAGCTGGCCTCGGCCGGCACGGTGCACGTGCCGCTGGAGAAGCAGATGTGGGGTGACGAGTTCGGGTCGCTGACCGACCAGTTCGGCATCCCGTGGATGGTCAACATCGGCCAGCCGGCCTGACCGCCCACCGGCCCGGGGCCGCGCGCCCCGGGTCGGCTCACGCGGTCGGCGGCTGCGGGTGCGCCGCCTCCAGGATGTGGGCCGAACCCTCCAGCAGCGCGATCACCTCCTCGTCGGAGGTCTGCCGGAAGTCGTCGTAGAACTCCCCCACGGCGAAGAACGAGCCCGGCGTCTCCAGGCAGATCACCTCGTCGGCGACGCGGCGCAACTCGGTCGCCGAGTCGGGCGAGGCGACCGGCACCGCCAGCACCACCCGGGCCGCGCCCCGGGCCCGCGCGATCTCACAGGCGGCCCGCGCGGTCGCGCCGGTGGCCACCCCGTCGTCGACGATCACGACGGTCCGCTCCGCGATCGGCTCGGCCTCCCGGCCGCCCCGGTACCGCGCCACCCTGCGGACCAGCTCGGCGCGCTCGCGCTCCTCGACGGCGGCGATGTCGTGCTCGCCCAGGCCGGTCATCGCCAGTACGTCGTCGTTGATCACCCGGACGCCCTCCTCCCCGATCGCGCCCATGGCGACCTCGGGCTGGCCGGGCACGCCGAGCTTGCGGACGACCAGCACGTCCAGCGGCGCCCCGAGCGCGCGGGCGACCTCGACGGCGACGACCACGCCGCCGCGCGGCAGGCCGAGCACGACCGGCTCGGCGTCGTGCAGGAACGTCAGGCGCTGGGCGAGCCGGTGCCCGGCGTCGGTGCGGTGCGAGAAGCTCATGGTCCACCTCCCCCACCCATGGTGTCCCGCTCGCGGCCTACCGACCAGGCCAGGTCGCGGCGCGGCGCGGCGCCATGATCGCTGCTTGCGGTCACCGGGTGGCATGTGAGCGCGGGTTTCGACCTGAAACGCCGATCAAGCCAGCCGCACGGGGCCGGGGTCAGGTGGTGGCGGTATGGAAGGCGGCAACCGCGGTGGGGAGGGTCGGGAAGAGGCGGTCGCGGCCGATGGTGTCGGCGAGGCCGAATGCCACCAGATCGTCCAGGAGGTCCTGTTTCACCCGGGCCAGCGCCAGGACGATCCCGCGCCGGTCCAGTTCCTGGCGCAGCGCGTCCAGGGCCTCCAGGGCCGTGATGTCGACCTCGACGATCGCCTCGGTGTTGAGCACGAACCAGCGCACCCCGGTTTCGGCGTCCAACGTGCGCAGCGCGCGGCGGCGGAAGTCCTCGGCGTTGGCGAAGAACAGCGGCGAGTCGTACCGGTAGACCAGCAGTCCCGGCACCGTGGTGGCGTCGGGGTAGTCGTCGACGTCGTGCATCCCGGCCAGCCCCGGCACGGTGCCCTGCACCGCGTCGTGCGGACGGGCGACCCGCGACAGCATCTCGGCGACCGACAGCCCCACGGCCGCGAGCACGCCGTAGAGGATGTCGAAGGCGAGCACGCCCGCGAACGCGGCCAGGGCGAGCAGGAACTCCCTGCGCCGGAACTGGGCCAGCCGGCGGAAACCGGGCAGGTCGATCAGGCGCAGGGCGGCGTACACGATGATGGCGCCCAGGGCGGCGGTCGGGAATCCGGCCAGCAGCGGCCCGGCGAACATCAGCGTGGCCAGGACCAGCACCAGCGTGGTGAGCGAGTAGAGCTGGCTGCGGGCACCCGCGGCGTCGGCCAGCGCGGTGCGGCTGCCGCTGCTGCTGACCGGGAAGCCGCGCAGCAGCCCGGAGCCGAGGTTGGCCGCGCCCAGCGCCAGCAGTTCGGCGTTGGCGTCGACCTCGCGGCGGTGGCGGGCGGCGAAGGCGCGGGCGGTCAGCATGTTGTCGGTGTAGCCGACCAGCATGACGCCGACGGCGGGCAGCAGCAGGTCGGACAGGTCGCCGACGGCGGGCCAGGCGAAGGCGGGCAGGCCGGAGGCGATCGGGCCGACCACGGCGATGCCGTAGCGCTGGAGGTCGAACACCGGCACGGCGGCGGTAGCCAGCAGGACGGCCAGCAGCGGGCCGGGCACGACCCGCAGGTAGCGCTGGGCCAGGAACAGGAAGGCCAGGACGGCGGCGGCGAGCAGGACCGTGGCCGGGTGGACGTGGTCGAGGCCGGTGACGAAGGCGCGCACCTCGCCGAACAGGGACTGCCCGTGTACGGGCACGCCGGTCAGCCGCTCCAGCTGACCGATGATCATGATGACCGCCACGCCCGCGAGATAGCCGACCAGGATCGGCTTGGACAGCAGGTCGGCCACGAACCCGAGCCGGACCGCCCGGCACACCAGGCACAGCAGCCCCACCAGCGCGGCCAGCCCCGCCGCGAGCGCGGCGTAGCGGGCCGGGTCGCCCGCGGCCAGCGGCGCGATCACCGTGGCGGTCATCAGCGCGGTAGTCGACTCCGGCCCCACCGACAGCTGCCGCGACGACCCGAACAGGGCGTACAGCGCCAGCGCGGGCACGGCCGCCCAGAGCCCGGCCACCGGCGGCAGCCCGGCCAGCCCCGAATAGGCCATGACCTGCGGGACGAGGTACGCCGCGACGGTCGCCCCGGCGAGCAGGTCGCCGCGCAGCCAGCTGCGGTCGTACGCGCGCAGGGTGGTCAGTCCCGGCAGCAGCGACGTCGGTGATGGACGGTCCATCCGACACTTGTACCGCACCGGCGGCGGTCTGGGGATCCGGCGAACAGGGGTGCCGGTGCCGAGTTCGGCTGGGCGACCGGGTGGCGCGCGACCATACTGGAAGGCCGCCCGACTGACACCGGAGGTTCACCGTGCCGACCGCCCTCGCGCCGCTGCCCGCACTGACGACGCAGGCCGAACGGCTGATCGAGCTGGGGCTGCACCGGCAGGCCGGGGTCACCGAGGCCGAGGTGCGTGCCGTGGCGCGGTCCGGCGGGCAGGACGGGCTACTGGTGATCCACGCCGACCGGGTCGCGGCCTCGGCGCTGGCTCCGCTGATGCGGCACGGGCAGCGCAGCGGGTTCGTGGTCGAGGACATGACCGACGTCGACGCGTTCGCGCCGGTGGAGGCGGCCGCGGTGCCGCCGTCGCCGCTGTACCTGCTGCGAGGCGTCGACCGCGGCGACGAGATGGCCGGCTGGAGTCCCGACGAGGCGCTGCCCGCGATCGTCGCGGCCGACCGTACGCCGCTGACGTTGACCGAGGGCATCCACTGGGTGCTCCAGCAGCCTGACGCGCTGGCGCGCAACCAATGCTTCATGACGATCGGCTCGCGGCTGCGGCGGCCGGACGGGCGGCTCGACGCCCGTACCCCCGCGCTGTGGCTGAGCAACGGCACCGGCCGCGACGGCGCCGCCCGGCGCGACGCGCCGAAGGTCGGCTGGTGCTGGGCCCGCAACCGGCACACCTGGCTCGGCTTCGCCTCCGCGAGCGGCCGGTCGGCGCCCGCCGCCTGACCCCGCGCAGGCCCGCGCGGCTCCCGCACCCAATGTTCACCGGGCGCTGGCCCGGTCGTCACCGGCCGCTGGTCCGGCCTTGGCGGTGGGCACGGCAGGATCAGCGGACGGGTCAGGAGCGTGGATGAACATCGGCTGGTACGGCCACGTACTCGTGGTCGCGGGAGACACCGCGCCGCCGGGCGACCTGGTCCGGAGCCTGCCCGCCGAACCCGGCCGGTGCACCGTGCTGGTCACCGCCGATCCGCCGCCTGACCTGGCGCGCCTGGCCGCGCTGCTGTCCGAGCACCTCCCGCCCGACTGCGTGTCGGTGCGGCTGGCCATGTCGCACGCGGGACGGCTCGGCCACGCCCAGCGGCTCGCCGTCGAACTCCGGCTCGAAGTGCTCGCCCCGGACACCTCGGTGCTGCTGCTGCCCGGCATGCTGTTCGTGCTCGGCCCCGAGGGCGAAGGGCAGTGGTGCGCCTTCCGGGCCGACGCCGCGCCGGTCCGGCTCGGCCCCCGCCACCCCGCGCCGCAGTGGCACCTGGAGCTGCCGCGGCCGACCCGGTTGCAGCGGCGGACGCTGGTGGCCCGCAGCGTGCCCTGCGGCGTGTGGCTGCACGGCGAGGACACCATCTGGCCCGACGCCACCGACCCCGCGTACGCCGTGCCCGCCGAGGACGCCCGCGTGTCCGTCCTGATCGGGCACCCGTCCGGCCGCCGCCTCGACCCCGGCGCCGTGGGCGCGTTCCTGCGCGGGCTGCCCGACGACACCCGGCAGCGGCTGACGCTCGTCCCGTACGGCACCGACCGCTGCCTGGTGGACGCCGTCGCCGAGGAGCTGGCCGCCGAGCATCCGGTCGAGGTCGCGGCCGGGCTGCCGGTGGCGGCGCCGGACGGCACGCGGCTGCGACTGGCGGTGTTGGACACGCAGGGCCGCAGCTCACGGCTGCCGATCGCCCAGCGGGTCCGCTACCGGGCCGACGGCTGGCGGCTACAGGAGTGGATCGACCCGTTCACCGGGCGGCCCGGCGTCGGTGAACCGGTCTGGCAGGTCGCCGACGGCTGGCTGCTGGAACTGACCCGGCGCGGGGTATGGCTGCGCCACGCCGAGCACGACGGCGACGAGTGCCGCCACCTGCCCGCCGACCCCGGCGGCGAGCGGTTCTACGCGCAGGTGCCGCCGTCGCGGCTGGACGAGGCGGAGCGCACCGCCGCCCGGATGCTGGCCGTGATGCCGCAGCGCATCCGCGCCGCGCTCACCCTCGACATCCTCGCCGACGGCACGCCTGCTCCGAAGCCCACGCCTCCGACGGAACCGGAACCCGGACCCGGACCCGAACCGGAACTAGCGGACGAACCCGAACCGCAGCCAGAATCGGGCGCCGACCTGGAACTGCCACCCGTGCTGGAACCAGTGCCTGAGCCGGCTCCCGAGCCGGAACGGGAACCAATGCCCGAGCCGGAGCCCGAGCCGGAACCCGAGCCCGAGCCGGAACCCGAGCCGGAACCGGAACCCGAGCCGCGCTCGCCGGGGCGATCGCTGACAGGCGAGCCCGTGGCGGATGCGGTGCCGGCGACGGTGCCGCTGCTGGTATCCCGGCCCGAGGCATCGGTGCGAGCGCACATCGTGGCGGAGCCGGTCGTGGCGGTGGCGGCGGAGTCTGTCGTGCCACCCGCGCCGGTGCCGTTGGCGCCGATCGCCGCCGTGGTCGCGCCGCCTGCCCGGCCCGCCGCAGTGCCGACGCCGATACCTGTTCCCGTGGTGTCCGTCGTGGTGGCGCCACCGGCCCCTGCCCCGGTGCGCGCGCTGCTCGCGGCGGACCCGGTGCCCGCGAGCGCGCGGCGCAGCAGCCCGGTCGAGCAGCGCCGGGCCCGGGAGGAGCTCGCGGGCCGCTACGACGTGCACGTGCGTACCGTGTCGGAGACGCTGATCCGGCATCCGGGCCTGCGTGACAGCGGGCAGGAAACTCCGGAATCGGCGGTGATCGACCTGGTGACCCTGGCCGCGTTCCTGGCGGGCACGGACCCGTGGGCACTGCACGACCAGCCCGCCACGCTGGCGTGCCTGACCAGTGCGGTGCTGCGGCTGCCGAGCTGGTTCGGGGCGGCCCGGCTGGCGGCGGGCGGGGACGGCACGGCGTGGCAGCCGGGGCGGACGGTCCACGCCGGTGCGGTGCTGCGGGCGTACCGGCCGGGTTCGGTCCCGGCGGACCTGCCCGGACCCGCGCTGGTGGTGCAGTCGCTCACCGGGCGGCAGGCGGGCACGCTGTCGGCCCGCGCCGAGGTGCTGTTCGTGCCCGGCACGGCGTTCCGGGTGATCGGGCTGGGTGAGGACGGTGCCCGGGTGTTCCTGCGCGAGGCCGTGTCCGGCTGGGCCGAGGGCACCATGCCGGGCCCAGGCGACGACGAGGTGCTGCGCACACTGATGGCCAGCCCAGGCTGCTGAACCATTCACCGTGGCGCCATCCGGCCTTCGCTGGGCCCGCCTAAGGTCCAGATAGGACCAGATCGATCGATACCCGGGACCTGCTGACGGGCGGCGCGACCGCCCGGCCGTACGGGACCCGGGCCCGGTCGGTGCACCCACGCCGGGACGGAGGACCCGTCATGACCGTCGCTCAGACGTACGGATGCCCGACGCGCAGCGGCACGATCCGGATACGCGCGCTGATCAGCGATGAGAACCTGCTGGTCCGGCTGGGCCTGCGCGCGGTGCTGGAGGGCAGCGACCGGGTCCTGGTGGTGGGTGAGGCGGGCAGCCGGGTCGAGACGATCGCGTGCGCCGAGCACCTGTCCCCCGACGTCATCGTGGTCGGCGAGCAGGCGCTGGCGGCCGGGGCGGAACCCGCCGGACCGCTGGCGGGCCGGGCCGGGGTGCTGGTGCTGTCGCACACCGACGAGCGGCGGGCGGTGCAGCGGGCGTTCCGCGACGGGGCGACCAGCTACCTGGTGCACGGCCAGTTCGTGCCCGACGACCTGGTCGCGGCCGTGGTCGCCACCGCCGACCGGCGGCCGTACCTGTCGCCCGGCGCGGTCGCGGCGATGGTCGAGTGCCTGCGCGCCCCGGCCGAGCCGGCCGAGCCGCCGCGGCCGGACCGCGAGACCACCCGGGGCCTGCGGCACCAGGTGTCGCGGCGGGAAGCGGAACTGCTGGAGCACATCGTGTGCGGCCGCAGCAACCGCGAGATCGCCACCCGGCTGTTCATCAGCGAGAAGACGGTCAAGAACCACATCAACCACATCTATACGAAGCTCGGGGCCCGCAACCGGGCCGAGGCGATCGCCCTGTGGCTGGGCCTGTCGGACCATCCGCAGCGGCCGTGACCGGGCCGGGACCCAGGCCGCGGGTCCCATCAGCACCAGTTCCGGCCGGGCGGCCCCGGCCCGGCCTTCCGCGACATCCGTGACCCGAGGTGGGACCGCATGACCGAGCTCGAACCCGACGACTCCGGCGACGGCTTCCGGCTGGCCCGCCCGTACCAGCTGCCGGACGCGGCGCCGCCGGGGCCGCGTCACCGCAGGCTGGCGGGCAGCCTCGCCCGCTCGCGGCAGGTGCTCCTGCTGGCGGGCCTGGCGGTGGTGCTGGTCGTGGTGGCGGCGGTGCTGCTGCCCCGGCAGCAGCAGCCCGCGGCCGACCAGCCGGGCGCGCCTGCGGCTGTGGCACTGCCCACCCCGGACGCCGGCGAGCCGGTGTCCCTGCCCGGCACCGCCGTGTCGGCGTCGCCGTCACCGGCCGCGACCACGGCCGGGCCGGTGCGCACCCCCACCCGGGGTCCGAGCCCGGCCGCGTCGGCGACGCCCCGGCCCGGTGCGAGCTCGCCCCGGCCCGCCGGCACCAGCCCGAAACCGGTGCCGGTCACCTTCACGGCGGTGGCCGGGGAGAGCTGCCCCGGCCAGGCCGACCGGGGCTTCCGGCGCAGCGGCTGGGCCTCCGACTGGTACGGCGGCGGCGGGGGCTGGTCCGGCGACGGGTGCGGCGGCGCGAGCGTGTCGGTGCCGATGACCGGCAGCGCGACCGCCGACGACGCCGACAACGTGGTCGTCTGGTGGTTCCGGACCGGGCCGGTCACCCGGGGCACCTGCGCGGTCTCGGTGCACGTGCCCGGCACCGGGCACCCGCTGGACAGCGCGGGCAAGCCCGCCCACTACCAGGTGTACGGCTCGACCGACGCCACCGGCGCCGTGCTCGCCACCCTGGACGTGGACCAGACCGCCAACCAGGGGCGCTGGGTGTCGGCCGGGTCGGTCGCGATCACGGGCGGGCAGCTGTCGGTGCGGATGACGACCCGCGGCGTCGACTGGGGGCCCGGCCGCGACGGCGCCCACCTGGGCGTGTCGGCGCTGAAGGTCAGCTGCAAGGCGGCCTGAGCCGGGTCAGGCGGCGTACAGGGCGGCGGTCGCGCGGTGCACCGCCGCCCCGTCGGCCTCGGGCTGCCGGTCACCGGCCTGCCGGATCCACGCCACAAGGTCGGGGTCGGGGCTGAGCCGGTGCCGGTCCAGGTAGTAGCCGACGGCGTCGGTCCAGATCCAGTGGCCGTCGGTACGGAACGTCATCGGGACCACCGCCCCGCGCCCGGGGGCGACCACGTCGTCCAGTCGCGACGCGGTGGCCAGCAGCGGCACCCCGGCGCGCAGGTAGGCCAGCAACCGCTCGCACTCGGTGTCGTCGGTGACGCGGGCGTGCGCGGGGTCGAAGTACGGCCCGGTCACCGGGTCGGCGCCGTCGAACACCCTGGCCAGCCGCACCTCGACGGGCGGCCGGGCCGACCACAGCAGCGCCGCGTAGGCGCGGGCGTAGCGGTGGAACGCGGGCAGTGCCCCGCTGTCGGCGTAGGACTCGACCAGCGGGTCGGTCTCCCCCGCCGCCGTCAGCGCGTGCTGTAGCCGCAGGGTCGTGCCGGGCAGGGCGGTCGGGTGTGCCGGGTCGACCTCGGCGACGTACATGCGTTTCGGTTCGGCCCACGGGGTGTCGGCGGTCGGGAAGCGCCAGACCCGCCACAGGGCCCGTATCGGCGCGGCCGCCGCGGCGAGCACCGCCCAGTCGAAGTGGTCGAGCTCGTGCAGCTCGTCGGCGCCTTCGGCCGCGGTGAGGTCGAGGCTGGGCGGGATGCGGTCGCCGTGGCGGGCCAGCAGGTGCGGGGCGACGGGGGCCAGGCCGTACGGCGGCATGACGTCGGCGTCGTCGACCAGTGCGGGAGGCAGCGCGGGGCCGAGCAGGGCGGCCTCGGCGGCGGTGACGGTGAGTTCCAGCGCGGCGACGGTCGTGCCGACGCGGTCGGCGAGCTCGTCCAGCAGGCCGTGGGCGAGCAGGCCCCGGGCCTCGGCCAGCAGGCCGTCGGGGATCCGGCCGGACAGGCGCAGCAGCAGATGGTGCCAGCGGGCTACGGCTTCGGTGGTCATGTGTCTCCGGTTCGGCGGTTCGGCGGTTCAGCGGGGCAGGGCGGCCAGGGCGGCGGTGAGGTCCCGCACGGCCTGGCGCCACGCGGCCAGGGCGCGGCGGCGGGGGTCGGCGTCGTACGCGGCCTGGAGCGGGACCAGGTCGTCGGTGGCCTCCCGGAGGCGTTCGCGGGCCGCGGCGACGAGGCGTTCGGCCTGGTCGAGCGCGTCCCACGCGGGCCGTAGCGCGGGGTCGACCACCGCGTCGGCCAGTGCACGCGCCTGGGCGGCGAGCTGGTCGGCCGCCTGGCGGAGCTGCCGGACGGCGCGGTTGCGCGCCTGGACCTCGGACGGCTGCTGGCCCAGCATCTGGTCGGGCAGGCCGTGGAGTTCGGTGGTGAGTTCCGCCAGGCGGGCTTGCAGATCGGTGGCGGCGGTGTCGAATGCGTCGAGCGCGTCGGTGAGCGCGGTCGAGTCCGGTGCGAACGGGGCGGCGACGGCGGTGTCGAGCCGCTGCCGGGCGTCGTCCCAGGCGGTGAGCGCGGCGGCGACCTGGTCGGCGGCCTGGTGCAGGCCGGGTGCGCCGTTGTCGGGCCGGGCGGGGGCGGTGCCGGGGCTGGCGGTGTCGTAGGCGTCTATGAGGGTGCGTACGTCGCCGAGCCCGGTGTCCAGGCCGGTGCGGGCGATGTCGTGGCCGGGGATGGCCGCGGCGTGCGCGGCGGTGTGGCCGGTCCAGGTGTTGCGGGCCGGTGCGGCGGCCAGGTCCCGCTGGGCGTGCACGTCGCGCAGGTCCTGAACGGTCTGCTGCTGCCCGTCGCGGGCGATGGCGGTGGCGGCGTAGGCGTCCAGGGCCGGCTGGTCGGCGTGCCGGGCCAGGGCCTGGTGGGCGGTGGCCAGCCTGTTCGCGTCGGTGGCGCGGAGCGCGGCCAGGGCCGTCTGCGCGGCGGTGTGCGCGCGGGTTAGGTCCTGGTCGGCCTGGGTCAGGGCGGTCCGGCGGGTGCCGAGGTCGGTGTGGGCCTGGGCCATGGCGCGGGCGTCGTCGCGGGTCGCGGTGGCGGCGGTGATCGCGTCGTTGGCGCGGGCGATGGGGGCGACCCCGGCGGCGTTGGTGAGCGCGTCGAGTTCGGCCTGCGCGGCCAGCTGGTGCTGCTGGAGGACGGCCTGGTGGGCGGCGACGGCGGTCTGGTGGGCGGCCAGCGCCTGCTCGTGTGCCTGCGCCTGGTCGCGCAGGTCGGCCAGGTCGTCGACGCGGGCTTGGGCGGTGTCGCGCAGGGCGCGCAGGTCGTGGTTGGCTGGCCGGTCCGGGTCCAGGCGCAGTGCGGTGTCGTGTACCGCCTGGAGCAGTGCGGTGTCGGCGGGGTCGGCGGCCAGGGCCGCCGTGGCGGCGTCGAAGGCGCGGCGGCGGGCGCGCAGCTCGGTGTCGTAGGCGGTGATCGCGGTGGTGGCGGCCTGCTGCGGGTCGGGGCGGCCGCCGGGCGGGTTCAGCCACGCGGCGGCCTGCGCGTCGGCGGCCGTGGCCGCGGTGGCGAGGCCGCGCGGGGTCTGCCCGCTGGGCAGGGCGGCGTCGAGCTGGTCGGCGGTGAGGTTGCGGGCCTGGGTCTGGCCGGTGGCGGCGTAGACGGCGGCGGGCTGGATCGCGGGGGTGCCCTGCGGCGGGTGGGGGTGGCCGACCATCGCGTGGCGGGCCAGGGCGGGGTCGAGGTGGGCGAGCACGTGCGCGGCGGCGGCGTGCAGGGCCGGGGTGTCGGCGTCGATGCGTACCAGCGGCCCGGCGGGCAGGGGCGGGGCGTCGTGGGCGGCGCGTACCGCGGCGGCGGTGGGGGCGTTCGCGGGGCGGATCCACAGCCCGGAGGCGGTGACCTCGACGACGGTGTTCGGGTACGCGGGCGGCAGGGTGTAGACGCCGGGCTGTAGCGGGTCGGCGGTGAGGCCGTGGCCGGGCGCGGTCCAGCCCGCGAGGTCCCGGATGGCGTCGGCGGGCACGGTGAGCTGGGCCGGGCCGCCGGGTACCGGCGTGTGCCGGACCTGCTCGGCGATGGCGTGCCAGCCGGGGTCGCGGGCCGGGTCGGCGCCCGGCGGGATGAGCACGGGGGCGTTGGCCCCGGCGCGGGTGCCGTTGAGGCCGTCGACGGGCAGGCCGGTGGCGGTGGCGAGCGCGGCGGCCTGCGCGTGGGTGTGGCCGGGCGCGTACAGGGCCGGGGGCCGGTTGGCGGCGGTCAGGGCGTTGGTGAAGACGCCGACCTCGGCGGCGGTGACGCCGGGGTCGACGACCAGCCGCGCGGTGGAGTCCGACGGCAGGTCGGTGATGTCGCCCTGGGCCGCTCCGGGGCCGGGCGCCAGGTGCAGCAGGCCGCCGCGCACCTCCAGGTGGGTGGTCGGGGCGACGGTGACGGCGGACAGGTCGACGGGGTCGCCGAAGCGCTCCCGCCAGCCGAACAGGCCGATGGCGCGTACGTCCCCGGCCCACAGGCGCAGCTGGGCGCCCCAGTCGACGATCACGGAGGTGGCGTGGACGGGCAGCTGCCCTTCGACGAGGGCGGCGGTGTTCGCGGCGTCGTCGGGTTCGACGTAGAGGGCCAGGCCTACGCCGTACACCCCCGACCAGCCCTTCTGCTTGATCTTCGTGCCGCCGCTGGTGCCCGACCCGCTGGCGCCGGCGTCGCGGCCGCCGCTGCCGAGCCCGGACTCGCCCTGCAGCTCGTGCGGCGCCCAGTCCAGGGCGCCGCGCGGCGTGCCGACCGGCGGCTGGCTGCCCAGGATCGGGCCGGTACGCAGCCCCGTACTGACGTCCACCCCGGAACCGGACTGCTCGCGGCTGCTGGAGCCGACCTCCTTCTGCGCCTCCTGCTCGACGGTGAGGCTGTTGGACTGCAGCAGCGGCATGCCGTGCAGGCGGGCGGTGACCTTGAACCCGCCCAGCCGGATGACCAGGCCGGAGTCGTCGAACAGGTCGCCGGAGCGGAAGCCGTCGTCGAGCATGGTGCGGACCCGGGCCAGGGTGGTGCCGCCGCCGGTGATCCGGTTCAGGACCAGGTCGGTGACGTAGTCGCGCAGGACCCGGGGCACGGTGCCGCCGGGCGGGGTGAACGCGTTGTCGATCGCGGTCCGCAGCGCGGCCCCGGCGATCGCGCCCTCCAGCGAGTACTCGGTGCGCGGCGGCAGGCTCCAGGACGTGCCCGGGGCCGGGGTGTGCCGGGCGGGCGGCAGCGGCGCGGTGCCATGGTGGGGGTCGCCCAGGTTGGCCATCTTCGTGTCCAGACCGGGCGGGCGGTTGATCGAGGTGTTCGGGACGGCCAGCGTGACCGCGCCGGTCTCCGGGACGGCGGCCCCGGTCCACTCGCGGCGCCGGAAGTATTCGAAGAAGTGGGTGCCGATGCCGACGAACGCGGTGGCCGTGCCCCACTTGGTGGAGACGCGCTGGCGGGTGACGGTGACGGTGTACGTGTGGTCGACGTCGAAGCCGGTGAGCGGCCCGGACTTCTCCACGTACCCGGAGGTGGTCGCGGAGTCGGACTGCTGGTGGGCACGGTTGCCGACCTTCGTGACCGCCCCGGTCAGGCCTGCGGGCATCGACTGGAGTCCGACGGAGTCGCCGGTGCCGGTGGTCAGGCGGCTGCCGCCGCCGTAGACGGTGGGGTTGCTGACGCCGAAGACGCGCTGCTTGAACTCCTGCCATTTGGTGCCGATGCCGGCGGAGGTGAACAGCGAGGCCCGGACCTGCGGCGGCACGGGCTGGGCGGACGCGGTGTGGTTGCCGGCCACGGCGGTCACGGTGACCTTGACCTCGTCGCGGAACAGGATGCCGGGCTCGGTGAAGGTGTCGTAGACGCCGCCGTCGTACAGGCCGTCGATGTCGGGCTTGAGCTTGGTGAGGGTGAGCAGGCTCGCGGCGGTATCGGCGGCGCGGTCGCGGATGCGCCGCGGCATCGTGTCCGGCAGCGAGTCGAGCAGGCGCCGGCGCAGCGACGTCGGGGCGGGCTGGCCCGGCGTCGGCGCGGGGACCGCGTCGGGGTCGACCGCGCTGCGGACCAGGCCCAGGCCCAGCATGCGGCGCAGGAACGGCGGGACGCGTGGCGGCCCCGCCGGGGCGGGCGCGGGGGCGGGCGCCGGGGGCAGGCCGGCCAGCTGGTTCGCCTCGGCGCTGGTCACCAGGAACAGGACCGAGTCGGGTGCGGTCACGCGCACCGACACGTCCGCGTTGCCAGGCGCCACGGTGAGGCCGGGCGTGGACACCGACCCGGTGAACGTGATGATCAGGTCGCCGATCATCGCGGTGGCGGGTTCGTTCTCGCTCACCTCGCGGCGGGCCACGGTGTGGGTGTTCTCGGCCTCGTCGCGGCGGCCCTCCCGCTTGCCGAACCCGGCCTGCGGGGTGACGGCGAGCCGGTTGACCCCGCGCGGGTCCGTGGGGTGGTTCGGGACGACCTCGTTGTTGAAGTTGGCGGAGACGGCCGCGTCCCAGCCGTGCTCGGTCCGCAGCCCGGACTCGGTCCTGTCGGTGACCTCGGCCGAGTCGTAGATGCTGTACCCGGTGGTCGCCTCCAGTGCCCGCCGCGGGTTGGCCAGCTGCACCGTCATGGTCAGGTCGCCGACCACGTCGGTGAACGTGCCGCCGCGCATGACCTCGGCCGGGCCGCCGCCGTTGAGGTAGACGTCGATCGCGGCGCGGACCGCGTCCGGGGTGATCCGGTTGCGGATGGCCGCCTCGGCGGGCGAGCCGGGCTCGGTCAGTGCGGTGGAGTGATACCGGTAGGTGTGTCCGCTGGTCGACTGGATCTGGTCGGTGCGGCGCCAGGTGGTCCAGAAGTGCCCGATGCCGCCGCGGCGGGGCGCGGTCGGGTTGGGCAGGGCCGGGCCGCCGGGCGGCTGCCGTACGCGTTCGAAGTTCGCGCCCAGCGCGATGTCGGCGGCGGTGAACAGGGCGTCGCCGGTGATGTGGGAGTCGAGGAACTGGTGCGGGCCGCTGATCACCACCGGCGGCGGCGGGGGCGTGGCCGTGTCCACCAGCTCGATCGTCGGCGGCGCCGAGGCGTGGCCGGGCGGCGGCGGGGTCAGCACGGCGCCGTGGTCGGTGTCGAACTCGGGCAGCCCGGCCCGGAAGCCGCCGGGCACGACCAGCACCGGGATCGTGTTGACCTCGTGCCTGCGGCCGTCGACGGGGTTGAGCGGGGTGTTGACGGTGCGCGGCCGCTCGGCCCACTCGGCGCGCACCCGGAAGCGGATGTCGGCGGAGTGGTCGTGCAGGGTGCGGTCCACCTTGGTCAGGTGGCCGACGGCCGGGGCGGTGCCGCCGGTCAGCGAGCGCTGGCGCCGCCACGACCAGATCACGCCGGCGCGCAGGAAGAACGCCCGCAGCTTGGTCCGCGCGGTGGCCGGGCGGCCGGTGCTCATGCCCAGTTGTGCCTGGCCGCCGGCGCGGGCGCCCAGGGTGACGCTGCGCCCGTCGGACTGCCCCTGCCCGACCCGGGTCGTCTCCTCGATCTGGGTGCCGCCGATGATGTCGTTGCTCGGCGCCATCGGGCTGGTGAGCTCGGCGCTGATGATGATCGAGACGTACGGCGAGGCGGTGCGCGTGTCGCGGCCGACCGACGGGGGCCGTTCCAGCGACACCCGGATGCCGGATTCCAGCAGGGTGCGCCAGTTGCCGCGCAGCGACGACTGGGTGACCGCCTTCTGCAGGGCGTGCAGGTTGCGCAGCCGCAGCCGGTCGGGGACGGTGCCGTCGCGGGGCAGCAGGTCGGGGTCGACGGCGTTGACCGCGGCCAGGACCCGGTCCCACAGCTTCTGCCCGTTCGGGGCGGTGGTGCGGACCTCGCGTACGTCGGGCAGGGCCAGCGGCTGCCACCACTGCGTGCTCGGCGGCAGCATCACCTTCGGCGCGGTGCCCGGCGCCGGGGGCGGCGCGGGGGTGGGCGCGGGGGCGCCGGGGTAGCCCAGCCGGTGCGCGTCCAATGGGGTGACCCACAGGTACACGTACGCCGGACCGGTCCCGATCTGGCGCGGGGCCGACGCGGTGGCGCCGATGTGGTCGGTCGCGAGGACGGTCAGCGGCACCCGGTAGAGCAGCATGTCCCCGGTGACCTTGCTCTTGGCCTCGGTCTGGGTGCTGAAGTCGGTCGAGGAGCTGCTGCCGGAGCCGCGTTCGACGGAGCCGACCAGCGAGGCGCCGAAGGTACCGAATTCGAGGCTGTCGGGTCCGTTGTCGCCGAACGACAGCGCGGTGCCGAAGCTGCCCTGCAGCCGCAGCACGGTGTCCTGGGTTTTCGTGCTGCCGCCGGAGGCGCCGGAGCGGATCGCGGACTCGGCCCGGCCCGGCAGGGTCACCATCGGCCCGACCAGGGTCGGCGTGCCGACGGTCGCGGTGAGGGTGGTGTAGCCGCGCTGGGTGGAGCGGTCCTGCCACCAGTGGGCGTCGGGGTCGCCCGCCCGCTTCGACGTGATCTTGTCGGTGGACAGGCCGTTGTTGACCAGCGCCTGCCGGTTCATCCCCAGGGACGTCGCGTCGGCCAGATCCGCCAGCGTGTCGCGGTGGTCGCTGCCGGGCTTGCGGAACCCCGGCGGCACCTGCGCGTGCCCGACCAGGGTGTCGAACAGGTCCGCGGGCACCGACGCGGTCTCCAGGACCGCGTTCGGCGGCAGCCGGTAGGCCTGCGCCGGTGGCGGGGGCGCGACGGGGACGGGCGCGTTGGCCAGCGCGTTCGGCGCCGAGAACGTCACCTCCAGCAGGCCCGGGATCACCATGGTCGCGGCGGGCGCGCCGCGGCGGGTCACGGTCACGGTCAGGTCGGACGTCGTGCGGTACGCCTGCGACTGCGCGGCCTGGGCCCCCGCCGAGGGCAGCGTGATCTCCTCGTTGGTGCGCAGCCGGGTGGTGGCGCTGGTCGTGTGGCTGGTGCTGGTGCTGCCCTGCACCGCGACCGAGCCGACCGGGGTGGCCGTCACGCCGGGGGTGGCGGTGTCGAACCCGCCCAGCGCGGAGTAGCCCAGGGCCAGGGCGCCGCCGCCGGAGCTGGTCTCGCTCTGGACCGTCTCGGTCGCGACCCGCTGCGGCGTACGCCGGTCGGGGCTGGTGCCCGACGACACCTCGGCGGACGACGCGTCGCCGCCGATCAGCTGCGCCACCCGGCTCTGCGCCCCGGCCCGGCCGTTCAGGCGCAGCTCGACGGCGTTGGCGCCCTCCCCCAGCGTGATCCGCAGGCCCGAGCCGGTGAACAGCGACGCGGCCCGCGTCAGCAGGACGTCGTCGGTGAGCTGCGCGTTCACGGCGGTGGTGAGGTCGGCCTGGTTCCAGCCGCCCGGCAGGGGGCCGCCCCCGGCCGGGGTCAGCAGTGCGACCAGGTCGGTGACGACGCGGGCGCGCAGCGCGTCGGCGTTGGGCACGCCCTGCCCCGAGGTCACCGACAGCACCGGCACGCTCTGCCCGCCCGGTTCGCGCAGCATGACCGGGGTCTGCTGCGCCGCGCCGAACGGCCCGAACTGCGGCG
The DNA here is from genome assembly GCF_018327705.1 of Catellatospora sp. TT07R-123. NCBI lineage: Bacteria > Bacillati > Actinomycetota > Actinomycetes > Micromonosporales > Micromonosporaceae > Catellatospora > Catellatospora sp. TT07R-123. The sequence goes on from NZ_BNEM01000002.1 coordinate 202,390, forward strand.
CCCACCGGTGCCAGGCCGTCGGCATGAGGTCGGCGTCCCGGTGCGGGCCCGGGTCGGACCCGGTCGGCGGCGGGGGTACGCCCGGAGCCGGCTCGTCGAGCACCGTCATGTCCCCGTCCGGGACCGAGCTGTCGTCCAGCGACGAGCCCAGCTCCTCGGTGCGGAACCCGCCCGACCCGTCGGGGACGTGCCGCACGAACCGCCCGTCCGGCAGGCCGTCGGGTCCGAACACGGGGCGCATCCGGCCCGAGGAGTCCACGGACGCGGCGATCGCCCGCGACCAGGGCGGCGCCCCCGGACCGACCGCCGTCCACACGGGGGTGGTGGCGCCGACGACCGGCCGGTCCAGCGCGACCGCCAGCGGCCCGGCCAGCGCCCCGGCGGTGGCGGCGGTGTTGCAGCTGATCAGCTCGACCGTGCCGCGCAGCGTGCCCGGCGGCAGCGCCGCCAGCACCTGCGCGAACTGCTGCGGGGTGAGCATCGTGTCGCCGACCTGCACCAGCCCGCCGTGCGCGTGCGCGAGCACCCGGGTGGAGTCCCTGCCCGGCCGCACCCACCGGGCCGCGGCGGTGTCGGCCACGGGGTCGGTGCCCGGGAACAGGACCTTGCCGTCCTCGATCACGGCCAGCGCCGCGAGCTGCGCGACGGTCTGCGGGGGCAGGGTGCCGGGCGCGGGCGTGGTGACGGCCGGGGCCGTCGGCGCGGCCGGGGCCTGCGGCTGGGTCGCGACGTGCTCGCCGCGCAGCGGCACGTGGATGACGGAGGTGTCGGCGGTGGCGAAGTAGACGCCGAACAGGTCCGATCGCACCAGGGTGGTGTCGGCGGTGCCGGTGGGCCGGGTGGCCGGGGGCAGGTCGGTCAGTCTGCCATCGGTGGTGACCAGCAGGTTCGCGCCGGGGTGGGCGAATCCGCCGGGCACGGCGTGCCAGCCGGTGACGGGCACAGGCTGGCCGCGTACCGGCAGTGTCCGCTGCGGGTCGGCGGGGCGCTGCGGCGCGGGCGGTCGGACGGGGCTGGTATCGGCGGTGCCGTTCGCCGGGACGGTGGGGGTGTTCGGCGGTTGCGGGCCCGGCTTGGCGCCGCCGAGGCTCGTGGCGTTGGCCGCGAGCGTGTTCGCGGGCACCGGCTCGGCGCGCCCGGGTGCGGTGATCGCGGCCTGGCTCTCGACGACCGGCGAGCTGGACGGCGTGGTGTCGACCTGGCCGGAGCGCACGGGCGGCGGTGGCGCTTTGCGGTCCGCGTCGCTCCTGGCCGGACTCGGCTGCGACGTTGTCGGCAAGGTGGGCGGGCGCGGTGTGACGATGCTGGTCGGTGTGACGGTGCTGGTCGCCGACACCACGGTGGTGACCGGGCTGGCCGGTGTCGGTGTCGGTGTCGGTGTGAGCGTCGTGGACGAGCTGTTCGTCACGGTCGGCGTGGAGGCGGGCTGGGCGGCGGTCGTGTTCGGACCGGACGGGGTGACCGCCGCGGACTGGGCGGCACTGTTGCTGCTCGCCGGGGTGCGGGCGCTGCCCACGTCGGTGGCCGTGGCGGTCGCGGTGGAGGTGGTGGTCGGCGCCGGGGCGGGCGCGGAGACGTCGCCGGACTTGACGGTGGTGGCGGCCGCCGAAGCCGAGCTGCTGGTGGACGTGCTCGTGCTGGCAGAGGTACTCGTGCTGGTGGCAGAGGCACTCGTGCCGGTGGTCGAGGTGCTGGTGGTCGAGGTGCTGGTGCCGGTCGTCCCGGTCTGGGACGGCGTCGCGCTTCCGGTCGCGGGGGCCGGGCTCGGCTGCTGCACGCCGGTGCCGGTCGGTGTGGTGGTCGCGGTGGCCGACGGGGTCAGGACGGCGCCGCTGGGGACGGGCGTGCCCGGTGGCAGCTCGGTGAACCGGTGCGCGTCGGCTCCGGCGGGCGCCGGGGTGAACGTACCGGACAGCTGGAAGTCGCCGGTGAAGGTGCCGTCGCCGGTGAACCGGCCGGTGACGACGCCGATGTCGGTCGTGCCGAGCACGATTCGGTTGGCGATGCCGTCGAAGGTGCCGGTGAACGTGCCCGATCCGGTGAACGTGCCGGAGCTGGTGCTGCCGCCCTGCGGGGTGAACGAGCCGGTCGAGGTGATGTCGCCGACGAACGTGGTCGGGTTCGGGAAGTAGCCGGTGAAGGTGGTCTCGCCGGTGAGCACGGCCGGGCCGGTGAACCGGTCCGGGCCGGGGTCGAGGTTGAAGTCGCCGCCGTTCAGGCCCGGGATGTTCAGGTCGCCGATGTCGAGGCCACTGCCGCCCTTGGCGAACGCGCCCCGCGTACGGCCGCCGAGCCAGTCGAACGCCCCCTCGACGGCCCCGGCCGACGCCGCCCAGAAGGCGGGCGCGGTGAACTTGCCGGTGAAGATGAGGTCGGCCAGCGCCTCGGTGCTCCACTCGTGCAGGCCGCCGGTGACCATCTGGCCGAACAGCGACTCCATCACCTTCTTGCCGAACAGCTTGGTGCCCGCGCCGTGCAGGACCGGGCCGAGCACGCCGCCGATCGCGCCGGACAGGGCGGCGCCGCCGGTGCGGCGGGTGTCCCACTCGTGGCGGTTGCCCTCGGCGAACTGCACCAGCTGGATCGTGACGTCGAGGCCGACCTGCAGGACCAGTCCGAAGACGATCGAGGAGACCAGGCGCCGGAACAGCGTCTGGCCCATGTACCGGGCGAACGCCATCAGCGCGGAGATCATGCCGGACGCGGCCGGGGCCGTGGCCGGGAACCACAGCATCGGGATGAGCCACAGGATCTGCACGGCCAGGATCACCAGCTGCCCGATGATGGAGTACTTGGTGTACTCCACGCTCAGCGCGGTGTTCTCCGAGTGCTTGCCGAGCTTGGTCGCCGCGTCGGTGATCTTCGTGATACCGCCGGAGCTGACCAGCTCGTCGAGCTTGCCGCGGACGGCGGTGGCGGCGTCGCCCTCCCAGCCGGCGGTGCCGTTGGAGATCAGGGCGAGCTCGTCCTCGATGTCGGCCAGCGCGGTGGCGAACGTGTACCACTCGACCGCCAGTTCCCGCAGCAGGTCCTCGTCCGCCTGCGGCCACGACTCCCCGATGACGACCAGGAACAGCTTGCGGGCCCAGTCGGGCACCTCCATGCCCACCCGGATCAGTCCGCGGGCACGGCGGGCTGCTCGGCGATGCGGCGCTGGAGCGCCTGGACACCTGCCGTGTTGTCCTGTTCGAGGGTGACGAAGGTGTTCGCGGTGCGCCCGACCCGCTCACCCAGCGTCCGCAGCAGCGTCGAGACCTGGACCGCGCCTTCGAGCACGGCGTCGCGGCCGGGGGCGTACTCGGACACGAACTGCTGGGCCACCTCGTCGTTCTCGCCCCAGCAGCCGTCGAGCCGGTCGACCCCGGCGACCAGCGCGATCCGGGCCCGCTCGACGGTCATCGCGGCGGCCTGGAGCCGGTTGGACGCGCCGACCAGCACCTGGTCCTGCACCCGCAACTGCTGCGCCATGCCATCAGCCTCCGGTCACAGTCCGTGGCCGCCGGGACGGCGGGTGAAGGGCAGCCCGTCCAGGTCCAGCCGTTCGGGCAGCAGCCGCTCCAGGTCGGCGGTGCCCTCCATCAGGTCGCGTACGCTCAGGCCGCCCACCGGCGCCTCGGGCAGTTCGCCGAGCAGCTGCTGCAGCACGCTCTGCCGGGCGCGGGCGACGGTGTCGAGCACGGTGCGGGCCAGCTCGGCCGGGGCCATCCGCCGGTAGTCCTGGGAGTTGAAGGTCAGCGCCCTCAGCTCGCCCTGGGCACCGACGGTGGCGGTGACCAGGCCCTGCGGCGAGGTCATCGTCGCCGACACCGCCGCCATGCGCCGGTGCGCCTCGATCGCGAACGCCCGGTGCCGGGCGTAGTCCGCCGCGGCCTGCTCCAGGCCCCGATCCGCGGCCGTCATGGTGCTCCCGTCCCGGCTGCCGCCGTACCCGTCATGGTCAGCGGCCCGTCGCGTGCCGGGGCGCGGGCGCGGTCGTCGGCTGCTCCGGCCGGGGCACCGGGGTGACCGGCACCGGCGCGCCCGGCGTGACCACGTAGTCCGGCTCGTCGGCCGTGCCGGGGTCGCCGCCGCGGATGACGCCGGGGGCCACGTCGTCGGTGACGCCCCAGATGTCGCGGTCCTCCTGCAACCAGGTGGTGCGTTCGCGTTCCTCGCCGTCCTTCTTGCCCCCGCCTGCACCGGGCGACATCGGCATGAACGGCATGCCGGTCCCGCTGCCGCCCGCCCCGCCCGCTCCGCCGCCGCGGGCCGCGAGCAGCGACGACGTCGAGCCGAGGCCGCCGGTGCCGGGGCCGCCGCGGCCGAGGGTGACGTCCTGGGCCGCGGCCGAGCCGCCCGCGGACGGGAACTCCGAGCGCACCGGCGGTGACGTGCCGTCAGGCAGCGCGGGGGCGCCGGGCAGGCCGGGGCGTACGCCGCCGCCGGGCAGGCCGCCGGGTGAGCCGGGAAGGGACGGGCTGCCCGGGATGCTGGGGCGCCCCGGAATACCACCGGGCAGGACCGGCGGGATGCCGGGAGAACCCGAGCCGGGCAGGCCCGGCACACCCGAGCCCGGGATGCCCGGGGAGTTCGAGCCGGGGATGGTCGGCCTGGTCGTGCCGGGGATCGACGGCGAGTTCGAACCGGGCAGGTTCGGGATCGCGCCGGGCAGGTTCGGCGAGTTGGACCCCGGCAGGTTGGGCGAGTTCGGGCCGGGGACGTTCGGCGAGTTCGAGCCGGGCAGGTTCGGGGAGTTCAGCCCCGGGATGTTCGGCGAGTTCGACCCCGGCAGATCGGGCGAGTTGCCACCCGGCAGATCGGGCGAGTTCGGCCCCGGGATGTTCGGCGACGGGATGTTCGGCGGGGGTGGCGGGTTGGGCGGCGGGGTGTTGGTGTTGGGCCCGTTGGGGTTCGGCGTGACCGGCGGCGGCAGCGTCGTGGTGACCTTCAGCGCGGTCAGCGACGTCGTGACGTCCTGGTACGCCGTGGCCAGCGTGGTCAGGATGGCGCGGGCGCGCTCGCTGAGGCTGTTGTCGATGTCGGAGTACGCCGACGGCGTGTAGACGGTCTCGCCGCTGCCGTTGGTGAACCACGGCTGGTGCGGCGGGTCCGGGTACCAGCCGTACTCGGTGTAGACGACCTCGTTGCGCCAGGTCTCGTACAGGCTGTCGTAGCGGGCCTTGGTCTCGCGCGCACCCTGGTAGTTCAGCTCGATGATCGCGTTGATCGCCGTGTTGAGGGCGTTGCCCGACGTCAGGATGAGGTCGTCGTAGCTGCGCACCGGCCGGGTCAGCAGCGTGTTGTTCTCCCGGATCATGGTGCGCAGCTGGGTGAGCACGGTGTCGAACGCGGTCGCCGCGTCACCGGTCCACTTGTGCGAGGTGATCAGGGCGGTGCGCTGCTTCTCGATCTCGGTCAGCGAGCTGGTCAGCGCGGTCGACACCTTGACCAGCGCCGAGGAGATGTCCCACAGCGTCTGGGGGCTGGCCGCACCGCGCTCGTTGATGTGGGTGTAGCCGTCGCGGCGTACGTCGCCGACCAGGATCTCCTGGACCTTGCGCCAGTCCCAGGACGCCCATTCGCTCGCCGGCACGGTTCCTCCGCGACTTCGGTCAGGTTCCGGCTACCGGGAGCCGCCGTAGCGGGTGCCGATGGCGGAGATGTCGGTGGTGGCGAGGGTGTCGTTGTCCTCGTCGGCGTCGGTGAGGGTGGTCGCCGCCGTGGTGAGCCCGGCGGACAGGTCCGCGAAGGCGAGCTGGAGGTTCTCCAGCGCCGTCACGAACGAGGTCACCCCGGTGGTGACGGTGGTGACCAGCGTGTTGCCCTCGGTGAAGGCGCCGACCTTGAGCGCGCCGGGCAGCGGCTGCAACTCGTTCTGCGGGGCGTCCAGGATCGGGGGCAGCAGCAGGAACTTCGACGCGGCGCCGTTGATGAGGGCGGCGTCGACGGTCAGCTGGGCGGCCACGGCGGGTTCCTCTCGTCCGGGCCGGTCACAGGCCGCCGGAGGCGCGGCGGTCGGCGTCCTGGTAGTTGGCGACGATGGTCATCAGGCGCTGCACGTTGGCCTCCAGGTCACCGCTCATGACCCCGGCCGAGTTGTTCCACTTGGTCTGGGCGTCGGTGTAGGTGGTGACGCTGAGCGCGTTCCACTGGGCGAACCGGGCGCTGGCCGTGGCGCGCATGTGCTCCACGACCTCGCTGAGGGCCCGGTTCTGGGCGCGCAGCTGGTCGGCGGCGCCGTTGACGACCTCGTACGTGATTCCGAATGCCATGGTGGCTGCTCCCCTGCGAGTTGCGGTACGGGTGGACGGTCGGTGGTCAGGAGTTCTGGGCCTCGGCCGTCTCCATGGTCTCGATCATCTGGCCGAACCAGACGATCAGGTTCTGCAGCGGGGCGTTGACGGTGCTCTGGTAGTCGGCCAGCCACTGGTCGACGACGTTGTTGTAGCTGTTGCGGGCCGGGCCGTACCAGCTGTTGCCGATGCCGCGGATGGAGCCGTCCACGGTCTTGCGGATCGCTTCCACCTGTGCGGAGTACTGCTGGAACTCGGACAGGGCGGCGCGCAGCTGCGCCGCGTCGATCTGCAGGTTCATCGTGGCCATCGCAGGTCACCTCTCCTGTGGGCCGTCGCTGTCGGACGGCCGGTCCTCGCCCCGAACCGTAGTGGGAACCGGTGCCGCTGCCGAAGACCCAAATCACGGGCGGTGCCGGGGCCCTCACCCAGCGACGGATGGGCCCGCGGACCCACCCGCCGCCGCGCGGGGCCGCCTCAGCGCTGCGCGAAGTCGCCCGCCGCGGCCGGGTCGAGCACCGGCCCGCGCGGGACCAGCGCGAGCAGCGTCGCGGGCACCTCGGCGGCCGCGGCGGCGTCGTAGCCGAGCGCGGTGGCGCCGCCGGGGCTGAGCGGGAACGCCAGCCCGAGGTCGGTGATCAGGTACCGGGCCTGCCCGGTCCGGGCCAGCACGCCGCCGCCCGCCGGGACCGCGATGTGCTCCGCGGCCCGGGAGTCGTCGCCGCGCCGGGGCGTCGCGGCGGGCAGCCCTGCCACCGCCGCCAGCACGAGGTCCTGCCGGGCCTGGCCGTCGACCGCGGTTCGCGCGCACAGCGAGCGCCCGCCCAGGTCCGCCGGGGCCAGCAGCGTGGGCGGGCGCTGCGGCAGGTCGGCGAAGTCGAGGTCGGCCGCCGACCGCGGCGCGGCGACGACCCCGGCGGAGCTGACCGCGATCGCGCGCGGCTCGCCGCCGGGGTAGGCGGCGCGGTTGGCGGGGTCGGCCAGCGCCAGGCCCGCGACCGTGGGCGGGACCGCGAGCAGGCCGTCCGGCAGGACCAGCCGGTAGTCCTCGGCGCTGCCGGTGGCGTCGGCGGCGATGCGCAGCACCTGCCCGACCCGGGTGGCGACCCCGTCGACGACCGGTCCGGCGCTCCCGCGCCCGGCCAGGTCCGGCGGCCGCAGGTCCGGTCCGGCCGGGACGGCGTTGAGCCAGGTGTCGGCGACCGGGACGGGCCGGGTCGCGTCGAGGCCGAACACCACGGAGGCGGTCGCGTCGACGACCCGCAGCCGCCGGGTGTGCCAGATCAGGTGGCGCTGCCCCGCCGGGGTCGCCACCAGCACCGCCTGGTCTTCGGGCAGTGGTGCGGCGGGCAGGTCCTGTCCGAGCACGACGGTCGTGGACGGGGCGGTGCCGGGGGCCGCGCAGACCAGCCACGGCGCGCTGGACAGCTCGGCCGGGGCGGGCACGTCGTCGGGGGCGCCGGGGATGCCCAGGGCCGGTCCGTGCCGTACGCCGGACAGGGATCTGGTCGACACGGTGCGCACGACGGCCCCGGCTCCGGCGACGAGCCGGGCGGAGGCGTAGTTGAGCGCCGGGTGCAGCGTCTCGGTGGTCGGGTCGTACAGGTAGCGGGCGCCGGTCTCCTGCTCGACGATGATCGAGCCCGAGGCGCGCCAGCCGTCGTCCCCGCCGGGGAAGAACAGGCCGTAGACCCCGCAGGCCGCGGCGATCAGCCCCGCGACCAGCGCTCCGGCGAAGGCGGCGACGCTGAAGCGGCGGGTCGGGGTCTCCAGGGCGTCGGCGTCGCCGTGCAGCAGCGCCGAGCGCATCCGCCCGACCACGAAGTTGTGGGCCTGCAACTGGTCGCGTTTGGTCTGCACGGCTCAGCCGCCGAGGCCGCGGACGCGGCGGTACACGTCGAGCACCGCCAGCAGCAGCGGGATCAGCGCCACGGCCAGCGTCGTCTCGCCGATCTCGGCCAGGCGCCCCCAGTAGGGGCGGGGCCTGCGCCCGGCGGGTGCCCGCAGCGCGGCCAGCAGCAGCACGGTCGCGGCCAGCCCGGCGGCGGGCACGACGAGGGTACGGGTCACCGCGCCGCCGTCGAGTGCGGCGCGCAGCACCAGCAGCGCGATCCCGGCGGCGGCCGCGCCCAGCAGCGCGAGCCGCTGCCAGGCGCCGGTGAGCACCCGCGACCGCAGCAGGAGCAGCACGGACACCGTGCCGGTGAGGGTCAGCGCCGCCCAGCCGCCCCGGTGCAGCACCGCGGCCGCAACGGCGGCGGTCACCGCGATGGCCGTGTAGCCCGCGGTGACGTACGCGTCGGCCAGGGCGCTGCGGCGGCTGAGCAGGTCGTCGGGGATGGGCTCGACCTCGCGGGTGATGTCGGCGACGCTGGTCGGCAGGTCGGGCAGCCGCATCCCGGCCAGCCGGAACGCCAGCGTCGGGACGGCCGGGCTGAGCAGCAGCATCAGCACCACGACCGTCGCGGCGGCGCCCTCGGTGGTGGCCAGCCCTCCGGCCTGGAGCAGCCCGCCGAGCGCGGCGGCGCCCGCGACGGCCGCGACCAGGCCGAGGGCGGGTCCGAGCCCGCTGATCGCCGCGGCGGCCGCGGCACCGGTGACCGCTGTCGCGGCGACCGCGGCGGCCAGGCGCGCGCCCGGCGGCACCGTGGTCGCCCCGGACAGTTCCGGCAGCAGCGACCCGCCGAGCGCGGCGGCGCCGACGCCGCCCAGGGCCAGCAGCAGCGCGACAGCCCGGTCGGCCAGGGCCCGCGCGGCGAGGGCGGCCCCGGCCAGCAGCACCGCGGCCAGCACGCCCGCGGTGAGGGTCCGGGCCGCGGCGGGGCCCGGCAGCAGCAGCGCCCCGAGGCTGAAGGCGAGCCCGGCGGCGGCCGAGGCCAGCAGGCTGCCGCGGGTCAGCGCCGGGGACCAGCGGCCGGAGCTCTCCCGCACCTTGCCCGCGACGCCGTCGATCAGGTCGTCATGCGGGAAGGTCGGCATCGGAGTGTCGCGGGGGCTGAGGTAGACCAGGTCGCCGTCGCGCAGGCCCAGCGCGGTGACGGTCTGGTCCTCGTCGAGGGCGCCGCCGCCGAGGCGCTGCAGCACCACCCCGCGTCCGGCGTACTCCTGCGCGGCGTCGGCGCCGAGCAGGTCCACGATCGCGGGCAGCACGTCGACGAGCGGGATGTTGGCCGGGACCGCCAGGTCCAGCGACCGCTGCGGGGCGACGACGGTGATGCGGCAGCGTTCGGCCGCGGGGGCGCTCATCGGGTGCCTGGCCCGGCCATGTCGTTCACGCGGCGACAGTAGTGACGCGGAGGCGGCGCGAACATGGGCCCGCGGACCCAAGTCAGGCCGGTCAGCGGCACGCAGAATGATCCGGTGCGTAGCCATGTCGCCCGGGAGGGGGCCAGGTGACGACGGTCGTGTTCCGCCGCCCGGCCCGCCAGCCGGGGCCGTCCCTGCCCCGCGGCGAGCTGGTCCTGCAGGAGCCGCCGACGCTGCCGGAGGTGGGCGGGGCGGATCTGTCGGCCGCGTTCACGTACCTGCCGGCGGCGCTGGGCTCCGGCGCGATGGCGCTGATCTTCATCCAGCCGGGCGGGTCGTCGCTGAGCTACCTGGCCGGCGGCATGATGGGCGTGTCGGGGCTGGGCATGCTGGTCGGGCAGCTCGGCCGCGGCGGCGGTGACCGCAGGCGGCGGCTGCGCGGCGAGCGCCGCGACTACCTGCGCTACCTGGCGCAGATGCGCCGCCAGGTGCGGCAGGTGGCGGTCCGGCAGGCCAAGGCGCTGGCGTGGACGCATCCGCATCCGGCGGCGCTGTGGTCGCTGGCCGGGCAGCGGCGCATGTGGGAGCGGCGGCCGACCTCCGCCGACTTCGGCGAGATCCGGCTGGGCCTGGGCAGCCAGCGGCTGACGGTGACGCTGACCCCGCCGCAGACCAAGCCGGTGGAGGACCTGGAGCCGCTGTGCGCGCAGGCGCTGCGCCGGTTCATCGAGGCGCACTGGAGTGTGCCGGGGCTGCCGGTCGCGGTGCAGCTGCGCGGCTTCGCGCGGGTGCTGCTCGCCCCGTCCGGCACCGCCGAGGACGGCTCCGGACCGGACGCCGACGACGGCGTGCTCGGTCTGGTCCGGGCGATGCTGGCGCAGCTGGCGACCTTCCACAGCCCCGACGACCTGCGGATCGTGGTGTGCGCCCCGCCGGAGCGGCAGGAGCGCTGGGACTGGGTGAAGTGGCTGCCGCACGCCCAGCACCCGGGGCACGGCGACGGCGCGGGCGCGGCCCGGCTGCTCGCGGAGAACTTCGCCGACCTGGAGCGGCTGCTCGGCCCGTCGTTCGCGGAGCGGCCGAGGTTCGACGATCCGGCGCTGCCGCACCGCGACGAGCCGTACACGGTGATCGTGGTGGACGGGGCGATCATCCCGCCGACGGCGCGGTTCGCGGCGGGCAGCGTGCGCAACGCGACCGTGGTCGACGTCAGCGGGGCGCTGCGCTGGGCCGCCGACCCGCTGACGCTGCGGCTGCTGGCCGGGCCGGACGGGGTCGAGATGGTCGGCGCGGACAGCCGCGGCCGGGACACCTCGACGCGGCTGGGCGTGCCCGACCGGCTGGGCCCGGCGGGGGCGGCGGGGCTGGCGCGGCGGCTGTCGCCGTACCGGCTGGGGGCGTCGGTGGAGACCACCGACTCGCTCACCGTCGACCTGGACCTGACGACGCTGCTGGGGCTGGGCGACCCGGAGACGTTCGACCCGGACGCGGTGCGGGCGGGGCGCTCGCGCTGGGACCACCTGCGGGTGCCGATCGGGGTGTCGTCCAACGGCACGCCGATCGAGCTGGACCTGAAGGAGGCCGCGCAGGGCGGCATGGGCCCGCACGGCATCCTGATCGGCGCGACCGGGTCGGGCAAGAGCGAGCTGCTGCGCACCCTGGTGCTGGCGCTGGGCGTCACCCACTCCTCCGACGTGCTGAACTTCATCCTGGTCGACTTCAAGGGCGGGGCGACGTTCCTCGGCCTGGAGACGCTGCCGCACACCTCGGCGCTGATCACCAACCTCGCCGACGAGCTGCCGCTGGTCGACCGGATGCAGGAGACGCTGCAGGGCGAGCTGGTACGCCGCCAGGAGCTGCTGCGCCAGTCCGGGTTCAGCGCGCTGAAGGACTACGAGAAGGCCCGCACCGAGGGCGCGCCGCTGGACCCGCTGCCCACTCTGCTGATCGTGGTGGACGAGTTCAGTGAACTGCTGGCGACCAAACGCGACTTCATCGACCTGTTCGTGATGATCGGGCGGCTGGGCCGCAGCCTCGGCGTGCACCTGCTGCTGGCCTCGCAGCGGCTGGAGGAGGGCCGGATGCACCAGCTGGAGTCGCACCTGTCCTACCGCATCGGCCTGCGCACCTTCTCCGCGATCGAGAGCCGCAGCGTCATCGGCGTGCCCGACGCGTACGAGCTGCCGTCAGCCCCCGGCAACGGCTACCTGCGCGCCGACATGAGCACCCTGATCCGGTTCAAGGCCGCGTACGTGTCGGCGGCGCTGCGCCGGGCCGAGCGCCGGGCCCGCCGCGAGGAGGCCCGCCTGGGCCTGGTGCCGTACGGGCTGGGCCACGTGCCGCTGCCCGAGCAGCCCGACGCCGCGCCCGAACCGGCACCGGCCGACGCCGAGGCGGTCGGCAGCGCCCGGCTGCTCGACGTGATCGCGGCGCGGCTGGTCGGCCACGGCCCGCAGGCGCACCAGGTGTGGCTGCCGCCGCTGGCCCAGCCGCCGACGCTGGACCAGCTCCTGCCGCCGGTGCTGCCGCATCCGCGGTTCGGGCTGTCGACCCGGCAGGGCGGCACCGGCACGCTGCGGGTGCCGGTCGGGGTGATCGACCGGCCGCTGGAGCAGCGCCGCGACCTGCTCATGGCCGACCTGCTCGGGGCGGGCGGGCACGTCGGCATCGGCGGCGGCACCCAGAGCGGCAAGAGCACCCTGGTCCGGACCCTGGTGACGGCGCTGGCACTCACGCACACCCCGGCTGAGGTGCAGTTCTACTGCCTGGACTTCGGCGGCGGCAGCCTGGCCGGGCTGGCGGGGCTGCCGCACGTCGGCACGGTGGTGGGGCGGCTGGACCGCGAGCGGGTGTCGCGTACCGTCGCCGAGGTCGCCGATCTGCTGGCCCGGCGGGAGCAGCGGTTCGCCGCGCACGGCGTCGACAGCATCGCCGCGTACCGGCAGGGGCGGGCCGAGGGGCGGCTGCCCGAGGGCGCCGACGACGGATACGGCGACGTGTTCCTGGTCGTGGACGGCTGGCTGACGCTGCACCAGGACTTCGAGACGCTGGAGCCGTCGTTCTCGGAGCTGGCCACACGCGGCCTCAACTACGGCGTGCACCTGGTGGTGACCGCCTCGCGCTGGTCGGAGATCCGGCCGTGGCTGCGCGACCTGCTGGGCACCCGGTTCGAGCTGCACCTGGGTGACCCGGTCGACTCGGAGGTCGGGATGCGCCAGGCCGCGAACGTGCCGGCCGTGCCGGGCCGGGGCCTGACCCGCGACGCGCTGCACTTCCTGGCCGCGCTGCCCCGCCTGGACGGGCTGGCCCGCACCGACGACCTGGCCGAGGCGGTGCGCCTGACCGGTGCGCGCAGCGCCGACGCCTGGACCGGCCCGGCCGCGCCGCCGGTGCGGCTGCTGCCGCAGCTCGTCGCGGCCGCCGACCTGCCCGCCCCGGCCGCGCCGCGCCGGGTCGCGCTGGGCCTGGACGAGCAGCAGCTCGCCCCGGTGTGGCACGACTTCGACGCCTCGCCGCACCTGCTGGTGTTCGGCGAGTCCGAGTCGGGCAAGACGAACCTGCTGCGGCTGATCGCGGCGTCGATCGTGGCGAACAACCCGCCGGGCCAGGCCCGGGTCCTGGTCGCCGACGCCCGGCGCACCCTGTTCGACGCGGTGCCGCCCGACAGCCAGGTCGGCTACGCGGTGTCCGGCCCGGCGCTGACCGACCTGGTCAAGCAGGCGATGGAGGCGATCCGGGAGCGGCTGCCCGGCCCGGACATCACCCCGGAGCAACTCAGCCGCCGCGACTGGTGGGTCGGCCCGCACCTGTTCGTGCTCGTGGACGACTACGACCTGCTGTCGGGCGGGCACGGCAGCCCGCTGGAGCCGCTGCTGGACGCGCTGCCGCAGGGCGCCGACGTGGGCCTGCACCTGGTGCTGGCCCGCACCACGGCTGGGGCGAGCCGGGCGATGATGATGGACCCGGTGCTGCGGCGGCTGTGGGACCTGGGCGGGGACGCGCTGCTGTTCTCGTACGACAAGGAGGAGGGCTCCTTCCTCGGCGAGGCCAAGCCCCGGCGCCTGCCGCGCGGCCGCGCCCAGCTGGTCAGCCGCCGCCGCGCGGCGCTGCTGGTGCAGACCGCCCTGTCCCCCCGTGACCGGCCGTGACGGGCCGGTCCGCGTCAGCGCGCGACCGCTCGCCTGCCGCGGCGCCGGGCCCGGGGCAGCAGCACGGCCAGCACCGCGAGCCCGGCCAGCACCGCCACGGCGGCCCCGACGGCGTACGCCGCGACGACCAGGGCCCGCCGGTCGGACCGCACCGGGGCCGCGACGGTCACCGGCCGGGGTGCCGTCTCGGCCGGGCGGGTGCCGAGCTCCTCGGGCAGCACCGCCGTGACCGCGGCGTAGGCGTCCAGGACGCCGCCGGCGGTGCGGGCGGTGACGGTGAGCCGCCGCTTGACCTGCGCCGCGGTGAGATCGGGGTGGTACGCGCGCACCAGCGCGGCCGCTCCCGCCGCGAACGGCACCGCGTAGCCGGTGCCCCCGGCCGCCAGGTGCCCGGGGCCGCGCGGGCCGGTGCTGACGATCTCGGCGGCCGGGGCCAGCAGGTCCGCCGGGGCGGCGGTGTCGGCGACCGGGGCGCCCTGGGCGTCCATGCCGCCGACCGCCAGGACCAGGTCGAGCAGCCGCGGGTCCAGGGCCGGGTCGCCGTCCTGCGGGGCGAGGGCGGGCACGACCACCAGCGCGTCGTGGCGGGCCGCCTCCTGCACCGCGCTGAGCAGCTCGTCCCCGGCGCGCCACAGCGGCAGTGCCACGGCGATGACGTCTGCGCCCTGGGCGGCGGCGGTACGGATGCCGGCCGCGAGCTGGGCCTGCGGCGGGCGGCGGGACGCGTCGGCGGTGACCGCGACCGACAGCACGGTCGCCGCCGGTGCCAGGCCGGTGAAGCCGGCGCCGTCGGCGGGGGCCGCCGCGACGATCCCGGCGACGAAGGTGCCGTGCCCGGCGCAGTCGGTGCGCGTACCGGTGACCCGGCCCGCCAGCTGCGGCACCGCGTCCACGCCGGTGTCGACCACGGCGACGGTGACGCCGCCGCCCCGGGTCAGCGGCCAGATCCGCTGCGGGCCGAGCAGGTCCTGCGCCCACGGCACGCCCGGCCGGACCGTGGTCGCGGCGGGCAGGCACGGCCCGGCCCCGGCCGCGTACGCCGCCGGGGCCGGGGCCAGCACTGCGGCGGCGCCCGCGATCGCGGCGATCAGCCGAACCATCCGTTCACCCCGGTCTCGTCGGGCAGGCCCGGCGCCCGCCCCGCGCCGCAGGCTACGGGGGTGCCCGCGCCCCGGCATGGGCCCGCGGTCCTATTCGCGCACGTTGCCCGCCAGCCCCGGAGGAACCCTTGAACGACCGGGTCATCACCGTCTCCCCCACCCTGCCCGGCTGCCCGCGCACCATCGGCGACGCGCTGCACCTGGCCCAGCCGGGTGCGGTCATCACCGTGCAGGCCGGGACCTACCGGGAGTCGCTGCGGCTGCGGGTGCCGTGCACGATCACCGGCGAGGACGGCCCGGACTCGGTCGTGGTCACCGCGGCGGCGGGCAGCGCGCTGACCCTGGAGGCCGAGTCGGCCACCATCACCGGGATCACGTTCACCAGCTCCGATGCCGACCTGGCGACGGTCGACGTGCCGGTCGGGCGGCTGCGGCTGGAGGACTGCCGGATCCGGTCGACGGCGGCGGCCGCGGTGTACCTGCGCAACCGCGCCCATCTGGCGATGAGCCGCTGCGTGGTGGCCAACCCGAGCGGGGCCGGGCTGATCGCGGTGGAGCAGACGACCGCGCTGGTCGAGCACTGCGTGTTCCACCCGATCGGCACGTCCGGGGTGGTGCTGCGGTCCGGCGCCGATCCGGTGCTGCGCGACTGCGCCGTCAGCCAGACCGGCGGCAACGCCGTCGTGGCCACCGACGGCGCGCGCGGCACCCTGGAGCGCTGCACCATCAGCCGGGCCCAGGCGCCCGCGGTCGCCGTCGACAAGCTGAGCAGCACCGTGTTCCGGCAGCTGGCCATCACCGACACCGCCGACACCGGGGTGCTGGTGATGGGCGAGGCGCGCCCGGTGTTCGAGGACTGCACCGTCAGCGGCGCGGCCGGGGACGGGCTGCGGGTCGGGCCGGGCGGCGACGTCACCGTGGACCGGTGCCGCGTACACGGCAACGGCGGGGCCGGGTTGCTGCTGGACCCCGACAGCACGGCCCGGATCACCCGCACCGAGGTGTACGGCAACACCGGCGACGGCGTACGCGTCGAGACCGTCCGCCCGACCGTGCTCACCGGCTGCGCCGTGTACGACAACGGCGGGGCCGGGCTGCGGCACACCGGCGGCACCGACCTCGTCGTGACCGGGCTGGACAGCCGCGCCAACGGCGCGCCCGACTCGCCCCTGCCCGAAGGAGCCGCCATGGCCCCCGCCCCGGCCGCCACCCAGGCCACGGCGCCCGCGCCACCGCCGGTCCCGGCGGCCTCGGTCGATGCGCTGCTGGACGAGCTGCACGCGCTGGTCGGCCTGGCCGGGGTGAAGCAGGAGGTCAGCATGCTGGTCAACCTCCAGCTGCTGGCCCGCAGGCGGGAGGCGGCCGGGCTGCCCGCCCCGCCGATGAGCCGCCACCTGGTCTTCGCCGGGCCGCCCGGCACCGGCAAGACCACCATCGCGCGCCTGTACGCCCAGATCCTGCGCGCCCTGGGCGCGCTGCGGCAGGGCCACGTGGTGGAGGTGTCGCGGGCCGACCTGGTCGCGCAGATCATCGGCGGCACCGCGATCAAGACCACGGAGAAGTTCGAGTCGGCCCTGGGCGGGGTGCTGTTCGTCGACGAGGCGTACGCGCTGTCGGCCGACAGCGGCGGCGGCGCCGACTTCGGCCAGGAGGCGATCGACACCCTGGTGAAGCTGATGGAGGACCACCGCGACGACATCGTGGTGGTGGCGGCCGGCTACTCGCACGAGATGCGCACGTTCCTGGCGTCCAACCCGGGTCTGGCGTCGCGGTTCACCAAGACCATCGAGTTCGGCAACTACTCGGTGCCGGAGCTGGTGACCATCGTGGAGGACTTCTGCCGCCGCCACCGGTACACCCTGGACTACGGCACCAGCCAGACGCTGGCGGACCTGTTCGCGCGCATCCCCCGCGACGCGACGTTCGGCAACGGCCGCACCGCGCGCAAGGTCTTCGAGGAGGCGGTCGGGCGGCAGGCGCAGCGGCTGGCCAAGCTCGACGCGGTGTCCGGGCCGGAGCTGACCCGGCTGCTGCCGGAGGACATCGGGCCGCCGCCGACCGGCGGCATCCGCACCGGCGACGGGCAGCGCCCCGACCTCGGCGAGCTCCAGGCGCGGCTGGCCGCGATGGTGGGCCTGGACGACGTCAAGCGCGAGGTCGCCGACACGGTGAACCTGCTGTCCACGGCCCGCCGCCGGGTCGCGGCGGGGCTGCCGGTGCCGCCGCTGAGCCGCCATCTGGTCTTCTCCGGCGCCCCGGGCACCGGCAAGACCACCGTGGCGAGGCTGTACGGCCAGCTGCTCACCGCGCTCGGGGTGCTCGCCGGGGGCCAGCTCGTCGAGGTCACCCGCGCCGACCTGGTCGCCGAGTACGTCGGCCAGACCGCGCAGCGCACCCGGGAGGTGTTCGACCGGGCCCGGGGCGGGGTGCTGTTCATCGACGAGGCGTACACGCTGGCGCCCGGCGACCGCACCGGCGGCGACTTCGGCCGCGAGGCCGTCGACACGCTGATCAAGCTGATGGAGGACCACCGCGACGACGTGGTGGTGATCGCGGCCGGGTACGCCGACGAGATGGCGGCGTTCCTCGACGGCTACCCGGGGCTGGCCTCGCGCTTCTCCCGTACCGTCCACTTCGCCGACTACGGCCCCGAGCAGCTGGTCACGATCCTGGAGCAGCACGCGGCCGAGTCGGGGTACGCCCCGACGCTGGAGGCCAAGGCGCTGCTGCTGCGCCACGTCGAGCAGCTGCCGCGCGGCCGCGCGTTCGGCAACGGCCGGTACGCGCGCCGCCTGCTCGATTCGATGATCACCCGGCAGGCGGGCCGGGTGTGCCTGATCGCCGACCCGACCGTCGAGGAGCTGTCCACCCTGCTGCCGGAGGACTTCGTCCCGCTGCACTGACCGGGTCAGGTCCCCGGCGGGCCGGGCGGGTCGTCGAGGAACTCCCCGCTCGGGGCGAAGAACAGGCTGCCGGTGACCGGGGTGGAGAAGTCCAGGATGCGGTCGTGGCCCGAGGTCCCGTCGCCGCGGAACATCCGGTCCAGCATCCGCTCGGTCACCGTCGGCGTGCGGGAGTAGCCGATGAAGTACGTGCCGAACTCGCCGTGCCCGGCCGACCCGAACGGCATGTTGTCGCGCAGGATCTGCCGCTCGGTGCCGTCGGGGTCGACGATGGTGGTCAGCGCGACGTGGGAGTCGGCGGCCTTGGCGGCGTCGTCGATCTCGATGTTGGCCAGCTTGGTGCGCCCGATCGCCCGCTCCTGCGCCTCGGTGGACAGCGCGTTCCACGCGTCGAGGTCGTGCAGGTACTTCTGCACGATCACGTAGCTGCCGCCCGCGAACGGCGGGTCCTCCGGCCCGACCACGACGGCGTCGCGGGCGTCCGGGCCGACCGGGTTCTCGGTGCCGTCGACGAAGCCGAGCAGGTCGCGGACGTCGAAGTACTTGAAGCCGTACACCTCGTCGACGACGGTCACCGCCGGGCGGAGCCGTTTCATGATCTCGGCGCCGAGCGCGAAGCACAGGTCCGGCCGCTGGGCGCGCAGGTGCAGCAACAGGTCGCCCGGGGTCGCCACGGCCCGGTGCACCGGCCCTGCCACCTCCCGGAACGGGTGCAGTTCGGCCGGGCGGGCGCCGCCGAACAGCCGGTCCCAGACCTGCGAGCCGATCCCGGCCACGCAGCTGAGGTCGCCGTCGGGCTCACGGAACCCGACCGAGCGCTGGAGACCGGACAGGTCGGGCAGCAGGTCGCGTACGGTCTGCTCACCGCCGGGGTCGACGGTCAGCACCAGGATGAGCGCGTCGCGGGTCAGCGGCCGCAGCACAGCCTCGGGGATTGCCGTCATTCGTGGTCCTCTCTGCGGGCCCGGCCGGTCACGCGGCCGGGCGGGGCGCGATCAGCACGGGGCAGCGGGCGTGGTGCAGCACCTGGTGGCTGACCGAACCCATCACGAGGCCGGTGAAACCGCCGCAGCCGCGGCCGCCGACGACGACGAGCTGGGCCTGCTCGGACAGCTCGACCAGGACCCGGGCCGGGCGGCCGCGCACGAGGTGCTCGCGTACGGTCACGTCCGGGTGCCGTTCGCGGACCGCTGCCAGCGCCCCGGCCAGGCTGCGGCCCTCGCGCTCGGCGACGACGGCGGTGGCGCGGTCCTGGCGCAGCAGCGCGGCACCGGTGGGCTCGGTCGGCGGCGCTCCGGGGCGGATGGCGCCCACCTGCACCCCGCCGACGTGGTCGCTGTCATCGTGCACGACCGCGCCGTGGTGCGGCTCGCCGCCCTGGACCGCGCCGTGGTGCGCGTCGTCGCGGTGCACCGCGCCGGGCACCGGTTCGTGCCCGTGGCCGGAGTGGCGGGTCCAGGTGTGCACCGCCAGCAGCTCGGCCTTGCGCAGCCGGGCCTCGCCGAACGCGGCCTCGATCGCGTTGGTGCTGTCCAGGGCGAGGTCCACGCCGACGACGACCGGGCCGCCGGGGTGCTCGGTGCCCCGGGCGACCAGCACCGGGGTGCGCCCGTGCTGGGTGCAGTGCACAGCGACCGACCCGACGAGCAGGCCGGTGAAGCCGCCCAGGCCCCGGTCGCCGATCACGAGCAGGCTGGCGTCCTTGGCCGCGTGCATCAGCACCGGAGCCGGCGCGCCGGTGATCAGCTCGGCGGTGACCGCCACGGCCGGGTCGACCGCGGCGGCAGCGGCGGCCGCGTCGGCGAGGGCGCGTTCGGCGTCGTGGCGCAGGCCGCCGGTGGCCGGGCCGGACTCCGACGGGCCGGTGTTGACGTTCATCAGCGGCCAGATGAACGCGTGCACCAGGTGCAGCGGCAGGTGCCGGGCGGCGGCCTCCTGGACGCCGAGCCGCACCGCCAGCAGTGCGGAGTCCGAGCCGTCGACGCCGACGACGACCGGGCCCGGCGGGTCGTCGTGCGTGCTCATCGCCGGCCCGGCCAGGTCCAGTCGGTGATCTCGGGCGCGTCGGTGCCGTAGGCCCGGGTGTAGTCGCGGGCGCGCTGGCGGGCGTCGGTCATCTGCTGGCGCAGCCCGGCGGCGGTGACCGCGAGTCCCGGCACCCGGTCGATCACGTCGATGACCAGCCGGAAGCGGTCCAGGTCGTTGAGCATCACCATGTCGAACGGCGTGGTGGTGGTGCCCTCCTCCTTGTACCCGCGTACATGGATGTTGTCGTGGTTGGCCCGCTGATAGGTGAGCCGGTGGATCAGCGACGGGTAGCCGTGGTAGGCGAAGACGACCGGCCGGTCGGTGGTGAAGATCGCGTCGAACTGCCGGTCGGGCAGGCCGTGCGGGTGCTCGGACTCCGGCTGGAGCCGCATCAGGTCCACCACGTTGACCACGCGGACCTTGAGTCCGGGCAGGTGGCGCTGCATCAGGTCGACCGCGGCCATGGTCTCCAGCGTCGGGACGTCCCCGGCGCAGGCCATGACGACGTCGGGCAGCGTCCCGGCGTCGTTGCCCGCCCAGTCCCAGATGCCCAGGCCGCGGCGGCAGTGCAGCGCGGCGTCGGCCATGGACAGCCAGGACGGCTGCGGCTGCTTGCCCGCCACCACGACGTTGACGTAGTGGCGGCTGCGCAGGCAGTGGTCCATGGTGGACAGCAGCGTGTTGGCGTCCGGTGGCAGGTACACCCGGATGACCTCGGCCTTCTTGTTGACCACGTGGTCGATGAAGCCGGGGTCCTGGTGGGAGAAGCCGTTGTGGTCCTGCCGCCACACGTGGCTGGACAGCAAGTACGTCAGCGACGCCACCGGCCGCCGCCACGGGATGGTCCGGGTCGTCTTGAGCCACTTGGCGTGCTGGTTGACCATCGAGTCGACCACGTGCGTGAACGCCTCGTAGCTGGTCAGCAGGCCGTGGCGGCCGGTGAGCAGGTAGCCCTCCAGCATGCCCTGGCACAGGTGCTCCGACAGCACCTCGATGACCCGGCCGGAGCGCGCCAGGTGGTCGTCGCCCGGGATGATGTCGGCCGAGAACACCCGGTCGGTCACCTCGAACACGGCGCCGAGCCGGTTGGAGTTCGCCTCGTCGGGGGCGAACAGCCGGAACCGGTCGGGGTTGGCCCGCATCACGTCGCGCAGCCAGGTCCCCAGCACCCGGGTGGCCTCGGCGCTGACGGCGCCGGGGGCCTCGACCGGCACCGCGTAGTTCGCGATGTCGGGCAGGACCAGGTCGCGCAGCAGCAGGCCGCCGTTGGTGTGGGGGTTGGCCGACATACGCCGGTCCCCCCGCGGTGCCAGCGGGTCCAGCAGCGCGGACGGGTGGCCGGTGGCGTCGAACAGCTCCTCCGGCCGGTACGACCGCAGCCAGCGCTCCAGCTCGGCCAGGTGTGCCGGGTTGTCGCGCACCTGCGCCAGCGGCACCTGGTGCGCGCGGAACGTGCCCTCCAACGTGACGCCGTCGACCTCCTTCGGCCCGGTCCAGCCCTTCGGCGTACGCAAAATGATCATCGGCCAGCGGGGCCGGGCGTCGCCCTCGCCGCGCCGGGCCCGGCGCTGGATCGACCTGATCTCGTCCAGGGCCCGGTCCAGGGCGTAGGCGAACTCGTGGTGGACCCGTTCGGGGTCGTCGCCGGAGACGAGGATCGGGCGGTAGCCGTAGCCGCGCATCAGCGACAGCAGGTCCTCCTCCGGGATGCGGGCCAGCACCGTCGGGTTGGCGATCTTGTATCCGTTGAGGTGCAGGATCGGCAGCACCGCGCCGTCGCTGAGCGGGCTGCAGAACGTGTTGCACAGCCAGCTGGCCGCCAGCGGCCCGGTCTCGGCCTCGCCGTCGCCCACCACGCACACGGCCAGCAGATCCGGGTTGTCCAGCACCGCGCCGTAGGCGTGCATGAGCGAGTAGCCGAGCTCGCCGCCCTCGTGGATGGAGCCGGGCACCTCGGGCGCGACGTGGCTGGGGATGCCGCCGGGGAAGGAGAACTGCCGGAACAGCCGGGCCATGCCCGCCTCGGACCGGTCGACGCTGGGGTACAGCTCGCTGTAGGTGCCCTCCAGCCAGGTGTTGGCCACGATCGCGGGGCCGCCGTGGCCGGGGCCGGTGACGTAGATGGCGTCGAGGTCGCGGGCGATGACGGCCCGGTTCAGGTGGGCCCAGATCAGGCTCAGGCCGGGGCTGGTCCCCCAGTGCCCGAGCAGCCGCGGCTTGATGTGCTCCGGGCGCAGCGGCTCGCGCAGCAGCGGATTGTCCATCAGGTAGATCTGGCCGACGGTGAGGTAGTTCGCCGCGCGCCACCAGGTGTCGATGCGGGTCAGGTCCTCATGGCTGAGGTGCACCACCCCCGCGGTGGTGTCGGTGCCGTGCGATTGCAGGGTCATATGACCGATCTTCGCCGGTTTAGACCCCGGTCCGCATGGAAAATGTCCGCCTCGTCGGCCTGAGATCCAGGCCGCCGCCTGCGCTTTTACGGCAATGTCCGAAATGCGAATTTGCCCGAGTATGCCGACCCGGCGCTATAGCGTGACGGGAAGGCCTGCCACTAGGAGGAGCGATGTCGGCTTCCAACCTGCCCGACGCCGAATCGGGTCCCGGCCCGGTCGACGTGGTGCTCAACATCAACGGACGCACCCACGTCGTACGCATCGAACCCAGGGTGAGCCTGCTGGACTGCCTGCGCGACGTCGTCGACCTCACCGGCACCAAGAAGGGCTGCAACCAGGGCGCCTGCGGCGCGTGCACGGTATGGGTGGACAAGCGCCGCGTCGTGTCCTGCCTGACGCTGGCCATCGCCTGCGAGGGCCGCGAGATCACCACCATCGAGGGCCTGGCCGAGAACGGGCACCTCCACCCCATGCAGAAGGCGTTCCTCAGCCACGACGCGTTCCAGTGCGGCTACTGCACCCCCGGCCAGATCATGTCCGCCGTCGCGCTGCTGGACGAGGGCCACGCCGACGACGACGCCGCGATCGGCGAGTGGATGAGCGGCAACATCTGCCGCTGCGCGGCGTACCCGAACATCCGCGCCGCCATCCGCGAGGTACGCGACGGGGTGCCGCATGCGGCCCGCTAGGTTCACACCGTTGGATAACCTGGCATCTACCAGTGAATTTGTCACACGGGATGCGCAGGGACGAGGGCTCCGCCAGGGAGCCCTACGCCTCCGAGCCGTGCATCACAATTTGCCAAGGCCCTACAGGGCCAGTACATAGGCGTTGACGAAGAACGTTTCGACCCGCGCCCAGTGAAGGTGACCCGCGAGCGCGGCGTCACCCTCGCGACCGAGGACTACGTGAAGATGCACCTTCCCGTCTTTGATCTCCCCGGTCCCCGTCAGCTCGAATGGCTGCCGATACTCAGTGAGGATGTCCTTGCTGGCGTCGTCGGCAGGCATGTTCGAGATGCAACACTCATCGACGGCACCGATGAGTGACACGACCGCCCCGTCCGTAACGCCACGCTCCGCGAGCTGAGTCGCGATGGTTTCCATGACTTCCTGCCCCGGCTGGACAGACACTAGAAGCATTGCTCTTCCTCATCAGGGGTTGACTGGGCTGACACCGGCCAGGAGTGCGGCCATAGTCCGAAGATTCTCCCGTGCGCTCTCTGTGTGGAGCGCAGACACAACGGCGGCCCGCACAGGTTCGTGTCCGGCAAGGCCCAGGTCATGCAACAGAACTGCGCTACACCACCGGGCAGCAGCATCGCGAGGGTTCCTCAGCTCGGCGGCCAGCTGGCCGGCGTACAGTTCGGGAGTCGTACCGTGGGCGTGCCGGTCAGTCAGCGACAGCGCCGCAGACCACGGAATCCCGAGGACCCGATGCGCGACGGCGGTCACGTAGAGCTGTCGCGCAGGCCGGTCAGCCCGCAACGCCGTGATCACGCCATCGGCGAGCGTAGGCGATGGCACCTTCGCCAGAATGCCAGCCGCGTTCACACGCAGGACAGGACTAGAGCCCGAGGTCATCCACGCAGACAAAGAGCGAGCGCTCGACCCGTCCTGCTCTACGAACTGGCGGATGACCTGGTCGGTAGCATGGCTGGTTTGCGCTGTGGCGAGCAGTGCCGGATTCGACACCGCGATACCCGCGTATACACGTGCCGCG
The DNA here is from genome assembly GCF_018327705.1 of Catellatospora sp. TT07R-123. NCBI lineage: Bacteria > Bacillati > Actinomycetota > Actinomycetes > Micromonosporales > Micromonosporaceae > Catellatospora > Catellatospora sp. TT07R-123. Next base: position 226,202 of record NZ_BNEM01000002.1, read on the forward strand.
ATGTGGAAGTCGATCAGTCCCGCATGCGCGAAACGTACTTCGCCGGTCCCGCTCCGGATGATCTGAAGCTCGCGCAAGAGCTGCGCGGCCCCGGCACGGAGCTCGGTCGGGATCTCGCTTTCGTGGAGGTCTACGCGGTCGCGGTGCCACAGTTCCCAGCTGAGCCACTGCGCACAGGCGACGGCGTCGTCATTGACCCGCGCCTCCTCACCGTCCCCGAAGCTGCCGGCCAAGGTGGCACCGGCCAGCCTGAACGCATCTCGTCTGTGCACGTCGTCCACATTAAGGCTCGATAGATCATCCGGGGAAGCTTCGATCACACGGCCCGTCACTCGCTCATACAGGGCGACGAGCGCAGGCGTCACCTCACGCAGGCCACTCTCCACGCGGGAAAGATGCCCTGATGAGAGCCCACCTCGGTGGGCCACGACATCGAGAGTCATGTCCATCGCGCGACGGGCCGCGCGAAGGTCCCTGCCCGTAATCATCGATACCCCCGGCTTGCGGCAAGTTCTTTGCGGCACGCGTATCCAGTGACCGTCATCCCTGTGGCGAGTGACGCTCTTACCAGCGCGGGGCGGTCGTAGATCCGAGATCCGGCCGCCTCACGCCCAAGGCAGACGGTACGCCCGCCATGGGAGGGGATCAACGATGCTCACTACAGACACGGACATAGCCGCAGCCGCCGAGACGGCTGTGCTCGTGATCGCGACGCACGTCGACCACGGCGGCGTCTGCTGGGGATGTCTTATGGCCCCCGAGGGCACGAACAGTGTCGTCGTGTGGTTCCCGTGCTCGACCCGCGAATGGGCCGACCGCGTCACGGCGGCCCTCCGGTGACCGGCGACCGCCCGGCCTGGGCCACCGAGGACACGGCCGAGTACGCGCTCCCCCAGCGCATATCCGCGACGACCAGGCCGCGCCCCCGGTCGTAGTCCTGCCCGAGGTGGCATTTCTGCTTCAGCCGACGGACTGCCTCTCGACGATCAAGCAGGGCCTGCTCGACGAACTGGTAGCCGTCACTCCGGCACCACCGCCTATCCCAACCCTCCGAAGGAGTAACAACGTGCGACAGCTAACCGCTCGACTGAGCGCGATCGCCCTGCTGGCGATGCTTGTCCCGCTGCTCAACGGCCCGGCGTATGCCGGGCCGGCGAAGACCGAGGTACGGATGGAGATCCCGGCCGACGCTGTGCCGTTCGCGTATCTCGTAGCAGACAACGGCAAGCCGGTGGACTTCAGCATCCGCACGGAGAAGACGGCCTCCGGCAAGGCGGTCGTGTTCACCGTGTCGCCCCAGGTGATCACGTGTACCGCGTGGAGCGCCCCCAAGCCCACCTATTCCGGTAACCAGACCAGCCACACGATGCACTTCGGAATCTCCGCCACCTGTTCGGCGGCCATCTCCATCCGGCTGCGCGTCAGCCTGTGGAACGGCCCCACCTCGGACGACATCACCACCGTTCAGTACGGCGACGGGTGGAAGTACGTGACGGGCAGCGGTGGCGACAACCCGACGCGGAACTGCGTGGACTGGGGTTACTCGACGTGGTGGAAGCTGCTCGGGTACGCGGAGGCCGACAGCAACGGTGACATGCTCTACGAGCACTTCAATCCCTACCCCGGCGAGGCTGTAAGTTTGGAGGGGTGCGCGGACATCGTGTGAGGGTGCCATGAGCATATGGCTACCCGAGGGAGATCAGTCGGACGCTGAGATTCGTCTCGTCGTCGCCGCGTCTTCGGACCAGCGGCTCTACCTGGTCATAGAAGGCCCGGCCTATCCGCCCCCTCAGTCCCCCGATGACCAAGAGTGGCAGCCGGACATGAGGTCCGTCCGTGTCGCTACCGCATCGGGAATGGAACTGCCGGGGGGCAGCGGCGGGGACCACGGCAAGCTGGGGAAACGGCCGCGTACGTGGTTCGTGGACGCGACACTGCCTCCCGACCTGACAGAGTCTCTGACAGTCCAGCTCCTAGAGTCCGACGGCTCGGTTGCCTGGGAAGTGACAGCAGCGCCAGCGTAGTCCGAGAAGGCATCATCGCCGGCCCGGATGGCGCCCCATCCCTCCTACCGACCACCGAAGCTCTGAGATGAGCCCTCGGCACGCCGGATCGCACCCCGGCCGCCGAGGGCTCTTACACGCGCCAGATGATCTTCCGACGGAACTAACGCCGCTTCAGAGGGTCTCTAAATGTTGGCTGGCCTGCTCCCGAACTCGATACTTTCTACGCCGGAAAAGCCTGAAAGGCCGATATCCTCATACCTACGAACCCGGGCGGCATCGGGTACCGCTCGAACGGGGTGAGATGCACGTCCCGCTACGTGGCGGGCATGCCTCGCTCTCGCCCTCTCGCTTGTTGGACTGTCGGACGTACCGGCCGCGTGAATTACCTGGCCAGTGACCCAGGTCAGGGGGTGAAGCCATGGCGAGAAAGGTACACACCCAGAGCATGAGAGCCATTAGCTACAGCCGAGTGGCCGACGTCGCCACCGCGATCGCCACCGTCGCCGCCGACCCCGACGCCGCCTACCTGGCCGGCGGCACCACCAAGGTCGACATGCTGCGCATCTACGCCGAGCCGAGCCAGCGCCTGGTCGACATCAACGACCTGCCCATCAACCACATCGAGCTCCAGCCCGACGGCGCCGTACGCCTCGGCGCGCTGGCGCGCATGAACGACGTCGCCATGTCCCCGATCGTCTCCCAGCGCTACCCGCTGCTGGCCGAGGCGCTGATCCTGGGCGCGTCGGCGCAACTGCGCAACATGGCCTCGATGGGCGGCAACATGCTCCAGCGCACCCGCTGCTCGTACTTCCGCGACCACGAGGCGGCGTGCAACAAGCGCGAGCCGGGCGCGGGCTGCTCGGCGCTGGCCGGCGTCAACCGGGGCCACGCCGTGCTGGGCACCAGCGAGCACTGCATCGCCACCCACCCGTCGGACGCGGCCGTCGCGCTGACCGCACTGGACGCGATCATCCACGTGCAGAACCGCGACGGGCACCACGCGTACGCCGTCGACGACTTCTTCCTCGCCCCGGGCGAGACGCCCGAGCGCGAGCACCCGCTCGGCCACGGCGACCTGATCACCGCGATCGAGGTCCCGCCCCTGCCGGCGGCCCGCAACTCGCTGTACCTGAAGGTCCGCGACCGGGAGAGCTACGAGTTCGCGCTGGTGTCGGTCGCGCTGGCGCTGCGGGTCGAGGACGGCCGGGTCGCCGAGGTGCGCCTGGCGCTGGGCGGGGTGGCCACCAAGCCGTGGCGGGCCCGGCGCGCCGAGCACGCCCTGCTGGGCCGTCCGGCCACGCACGAGCACTTCCTGCACGCCGCCCGCGAGGAGATGGCCGACGCCGTGCCGCGGGCCATGAACGGTTTCAAGATCGAGCTGGCGCGGCGCACGATGGTCCGCGCGCTGGAGACCGTCACCGCGCGAGGGGCCACGCCGTGACCACCGCGATCGGACGCCCGCTCGACCGGGTCGACGGCCCGGCGAAGGTCACCGGCGCGGGCCGGTACTCCGCCGACGTGCCGCTGCCCGGCCTGGTCCACGCGGTGGTCGTCGGCGCGCGGATCCCGGCCGGGCGGATCATCTCGATCGAGACCCGCGCCGCCGAGCAGGCCGAAGGGGTGCTCGCGGTGCTCACCCACCTCAACCTGCCCAAGGGCGGGTCGGTCCCGCCGCTGATGCCGTCGCTGGCCGGGGCCGCCGCGACCGGGCAGACGTTCTTCCCGATGCAGGACGAGGTCGTCCACTACGCGGGCCAGCACATCGCCGTGGTCGTCGCCGACACCCTGGAGCGCGCCGAGCACGCCGCGACGCTGCTGCACGTCGACTACGCCGCCGCGCCGTTCGTCACCACGGTCGAGCAGGGGCGCGACCAGGCGTACGAGGCGCAGCGGATCTTCGGCGGGTTCCTGCCGGGCCGGGTCGAGCGCGGCGACGTGGCCGCCGGGCTGGCCCAGGCCGAGGTCACCGTCGAGCTGGGCTACCGGTACGCGGCCAACCACCACAATCCGATCGAGTGTTCGGCCACCACCGCGGTGTGGGAGGGCGACCGGCTCACCGTGTACGACGCCACCCAGGGTCCCAACGCCACCCTGCACACCCTGGCCGAACTCCTCAACGTCATGCCCTCGCACATCCGCGTGGTGACGAACTTCGTCGGCGGCAGCTTCGGCTGCAAGGCGATGATCTGGGACCACCCCGCGCTGGCCGCGCTGGCCGCCCGGCACGTGGGGCGGCCGGTGCGGCTGGCGCTGTCGCGCGAGCAGATGTTCAGCTCGGTCGGGCACCGCGAGGCGCAGGAGCAACAGCTGACCCTCGGCGCCGACGGGCAGGGGCGGCTCACGGCCATACGCCATCACAAGCTCTCCCCCACCTCGCACTTCGACGACTGGGCCGAGCCGTCGCTCGGGGTGGCGTCGCAGCTCTACGCCTGCCCGAACTACGAGGGCGTGTACCGGCTGATCCGGGCCAACACCATGACGCCGACGTTCACCCGCTGCCCCGGCGAGGCGTCGGGCATGTTCGCGCTGGAGACCGCGCTGGACGAGCTCGCCGACAAGCTCGGCCTGGACCCGCTGGAGATCCGGCTGCGCAACCACGCCGACACCAGCCCGGCCGGCGGCCCGTGGTCGAGCAAGAAGCTGCGCGAGTGCTATCAGCGCGGTGCGGAACTCGCTGGCTGGGAGCGGCGCGACCCGCGACCGGGCACCCTGCGCGACGGGAACACCCTGCTCGGCTGGGGCATGGCCACCAGCGCCTACCCGTGCTACCAGCCCGGCAACCCGCAGCGCGCCCGCGCCCGCCTCTACGCCGACGGCAGCGCCGTGGTGCAGGCCAGCATCTCCGACATCGGCACCGGCGCGGCCACCGCGATGACGCAGGTCGCCGCCGACGGCCTGGGCGTGCCGCTGGAGCGGGTCCGCTTCCAGTACGGCGACAGCGACCTGCCCAACACCGCCGCCGCGGTCGGCTCGGCCGGGGCCGGAATGGTCAGCGCCGCCGTGCACGTGGCGACCACGGCGCTGCGCGACCAGCTCGTCGCCCAGGCCGCCGCCGACCCGCGCTCGCCGCTGCACGGCGCCGACCCGCAGCACGTCGCGGTCACCGACGGCCGGATGTCACTGCGCGAGCGCCCCGACGTCGGCGAGACGTACGCCGCGCTGCTCCAGCGGGCGTTCATGGCCGACGCCGAGGCGGTGGGCACGTGGAACCCGCCGCCGGACACCAGCGCCGGGTCGATGACGTTCGGCGCCCAGTTCGCGCAGGTCGCCGTCGACCCCGACCTGGGGCTGGTCCGGGTCCGCAAGCTCATCGGCGTGTTCGACGCCGGGCGGATCCTCAACCGCAAGACCGCGCGCAGCCAGCTGATGGGCGGCATGATCTGGGGTATGAGCCACGCGCTGCTGGAGGGCACCCAGATGGGCCCCGACGGCCGCTGGGCCAACGCCAGCCTCGGCGAATACCTGGTGCCGGTCAACGCCGACGCGCCGGACGTGGTCATCGAGACGATCGAGTCGACCGACACGGTCGTGAACCCGCTGGGCGTCAAGGGGGTCGGTGAGGTCGGCATGGTCGGCACCGCCGCCGCGATCGCCAACGCGATCCACCACGCCACCGGCAGGCGGCTGCACAAGCTGCCGATCACCATCGAAGACCTGCTCTAGGCGGGGGCTGACGGTGTCGCCCTCGGTCGACCTGGAGCCGGTGTCGGTGCTGTTCACGTTCGATGTCGCGCCGGGCCGGGAGGTCGAGTTCGAGGACTGGCTGCGGACGGTCAACGCGGCGTCGTCGAAGTTCCCCGGGCACCAGGGCGTGACGTGGCTGCGCCCGGCCACTCCGGACCGGAACTACCACGCGGTGCTGCGGTTCGACAACGGCACGCACCTGAGCGCCTGGCTGACCTCGCCGCAACGCGCCGACTGCGTACGCCACCTCGACGGCATCGCCGAGGAGTCCGAGCCCCGCGAGACCACGACCGGGATGGAGACCTGGTTCAGCCTGCCCGGCCGCCCGGTGCTGCCGCCGCCGAAGTGGAAGATGGCGGTGGTGTCCTTCATCGGCGTGTATCCGCTGGTGGTGCTGTTCCAGCTGATCGGGGCGCCCCATGTCGCGGCGATGCCGCTGCCGCTGTTCCTGCGCGCGGCGGTCCTGCCGCTGATGCTGTCGCCCCTGCTCACGTACGCGGTGATGCCCCTGCTCAGCCGCCTGCTGCGCCGCTTCCTCTACTCCGGCTCCTGACCGCCGCGCGGGCGGCATGATCGCCGTCCTCGGTCGGAATCTGCGCCGATAGGCCATGATCTGACCGAGGACGGCGATCACCGGTGTGCTAGCGTCGCTTCGCGCCCCAGATGGGCCTACCCCCGGAGGTTCTGGCTACTTCAGCCGCCACGCCGAGATTGACGCGACTCAAGTGTCGTCTCGCGCGGGATCCGGGGCGTCGGTGCCCTCGGGGCTTCCTCATCGGTGCGGCTGATGGACGCTGTGCACTTCCGTACGGGTCTTCGGATCGACCGGAAGACGGTACGCATGTCAGTCACGTTCAACCACACCATCGTCGCCGCCAAGGACAAGCACGCCTCGGCCGCCTTCTACCGCGAGCTGTTCGGGCTGCCGGAGGCGCCCTCATGGGGGCTGTTCGTCAACGTGCTGCTGGACGGGGGTGTGCTGCTCCAGTTCGCCGAGCCGCCGGTGGACATCCAGATGCAGCACTACGCGTTCCTCGTCGACGACGAGCAGTTCGACCGGTGCCGCCGGTACGTCGAGAAGCAGGGCATCACGTATTGGGCCGACCCGCAGTTGCAGCGGCCGGGGCAGACCAATACCGAGCACGGTGGACGGGGGTTCTACTTCAAGGACCCGGCCGGGCACGCCATCGAGATCATCACGCGGCCGTACCTGTAACGGATCGTCAGCGCTGGCCCGACTCGTCGGGCTTGGCGTAGACGTGGGTGAGGTCGCGGCGCAGGGCGGCGGCCCCGTGCAGGTACACGTGGGTGACCTCGTCACGGGGCCGGTCGGTCTCCACGTGCGCCATCAGGCGGATCACCCGGGGCATCGCGCCCTTGATGTCCAGCTCCTGGGCGCAGATGAGCGGCACGTCGGCCATCCCCATCAGGCGCGCCGCGTACGCCGGGAACTCCGAGTGGATGTCCGGGGTCGCGGTGAAGATCGCGCTGACGAAGTCCTCGTCGGCGAGGTCGTTGGCGTGGAGCACTGTCTTCACCAGCTCGGTCACCCGCTCCAGCAGGTGCTCGCGCTCGTCGACTTCCAGCTGGGTGGCGCCGCGTACGGCCCTGATCGGCACAAGGTCCAGTGTAGGTGCCGTCCGGCTCGGGCGTTGCTCCGGGATTGCGGTCTCGCCCGTCAGTCCGGGGTCGCCGCGACGCTGTTGGCCCGCAGCCAGTCCTGGTAGTGGGGGCGGCGGCTGGCGTACGCCCAGTACGCCTGCCGCGCCAGCCGCACCAGGCGGTCGAACAGGTGCGCGACCGGCGCGTCGCCGCGGCACACCAGCAGGTGCCGCATCTTGACCGGGTCGCCGGTGAGCGGCTTGACCACCACGCCGTCAGTGCTGTCGAAGACCGCCTGGCAGGCGGCGATCGCCCTCCGCGTGGCGACCAGTTCCCGCAGCGGCAGCGCGTCGGCGACCGTGTACAGCACGCGCGGGGTGAATCCGGCCTGCTCGCAGGCGACCAGGAAGCAGTCGGGCCAGCCCGACCCGTCCGGCGGGCTCAGCGCCCACGGCTCGTCGGCGAGCTCGGCCAGGTCGACCGAGTCCCGGTCCGCCAGGCGGTGCCGCTGCGACATCGCGACGAACACGGGCTCGACCGCGACCACCTCGGCCAGCACCGACACCGGCTGGCGCAGCAGGAAGCCGGGATAGTCCACCATCGCCACCGCGTCGAGGCGGTCGGCCAGCAGCAGGTCCCACAGCAGGCGCGGCGAGTACTCGGTGGTCAGCCGGACCTCGGCCTCGGGCAGCAGGTCGCTGAGGCGGTCGGCCAGGCCCACCGACACCGCGCCGGCGATGCCGCCGAGCCGGATCACCGGCCGCTGCGCGGGGGTGTGCTGGCGGGCGCTGCGGCGCAGCTCCTCCACCGCCAGCACGATGCCGCGGGCCCTGGTCAGCAGGTACTGGCCCAGCGGGGTCGGGGTCACCCCGTGCCTGCCACGCAGGAAGACCTGGGCGCCGAGTTCGCGCTCCACGCGTTGCAGCTGCGCGGTCAGCGCCGGCTGCGAGACGCCCAGCAGGGTCGCGGCCCTGGTCAGGCTACCGGCGTCGGCGATCGCGCACAGAGCCTGCAAATGGCGCAATTCGAGCTCCATCGATGCCACGTTATGCCACCCGCGCCGCGCGCGGAAGGCGGTCGCGAGCCGTATTCGCGCGCGCCCATCACCCGGCGGTTATGGCGAGCCGGGATTGCCGCCCCGGCCGGGCGGGCCCGCACAGTGAACGCCAGCCAGACACGGTCATCGATGTCCACGTGGGGCACGGCCCGGCTGGCGTGCCCCGTACCCCCTCATAGAGGAGGCGCCCATGCGCCGACGTCCCCTGCCTCTCCTCGCGGCCGCGCTGCTGGCCGCGGCCCTGACCCTCACCTCCGCCCCGGCCGCCGCCGTGCCCGCGCAGTCCGACCGGCAGTGGCGGGAGGTGTTCTCGGCCGACGGCACCATCACCCCGATGCTGCTGCCGACCGAGCGCACCGGTGCCATGAGCGCCGACAGCCGGGCCGCCGCCGCGGCGGCCTCCGTCGTGGCGATCCAGGACACCGGCCCGTCCAGCGAGCGGTTCGACCTGGTCATCGTCGGCGACGGGTACACCTCGTCGCAGATGGGCCTGCTGCGTCAGCACGCCCAGGCCAAGTGGGACGAGATCGCCGCCACGGCCCCGTGGAGCACCTACCGCGGCTCGGTCAACGTGTGGCTGGTCGAGGTGGTGTCCGCGGAGTCCGGCGTGGACAACGACCCGACCCAGGGCATCAGCCGCAACACGGCGCTGGACATGTACTTCTGGTGCGGCAACATCGAGCGGCTGCTGTGCCTCAACGAGACCAAGGCCAAGCAATACGCCGCGCAGGCCCCCGCCGTCGACGCCATCGTCGCGGTCGGCAACACCAGCAAGTACGGCGGCGCCGGGTACCCGAGCCTGGCGACCGTGGCCGGTGCCAACGCCCAGGCCGGGCAGATCGCGATCCACGAGCTGGGACACTCGGTGGGCGGGCTGGCCGACGAGTACTGGACCGCCGGGACCACCTACACCGGCGCCGAGCCGACCGAGCCCAACGTCACCAAGTCGTCGAGCTGCGGCAAGTGGTCGGCCTACGCCGGGCGGGCGACCCCCGACGGCGGTGTGATCGGCTGCTTCCAGGGCGGCCACCAGTACGCCAACGGCATCTACCGGCCGTCGCAGGACTCGCTGATGCGCACCCTCGGCAAGCCGTTCAACCTGATCGGCCTGGACGCCATGGACCGCGCGATCCGCTCGAAGATCGGCGGCAGCGGCACGGTGTGCACCGGCTACCAGAACACCCGCACCGGCAGCCTGGCCGCGGGCGGTTCGGTCTTCCAGCCGGACGGGACGTACTACTACACCGCGAACTCCGGCACCCACCGCGCCTGCCTGGACGGTCCCACCGGCGCCGACTTCAACCTCCAGTTGCAGAAGTGGAACGGTTCGGCCTGGGCCGCCGTCGCCACCGCCGCGACCAGCGGCCCTGACGAGGTCCTGACCTACAGCGGCACCGCGGGCTACTACACGTACCTGCTCCAGTCGGTGACCGGGTCCGGCTCGTACACCTTCGGCTACAGCGTCCCCTGACCCTGTGCGTCCGCGGCACACGTGTGGAGGTGTATGTACACCTCCACACGTGTGAGCCGCCGCGGATGCTGCCGTCAGGGCGCGGTCGGCGCGCCGAGGAAGGCCAGCACCCTGGGCCAGCCGTCCCGGCGGGCGGCGGCGTCGCCCGCCCGGCTGCCGCCCATGTCCAGCTCCGCGCCGGTCAGCGGGTGGGTGGGCCGGACACCTGCGGGCAGGTACGGGAAGGTGCCGACCAGGTGCCCGGCGCCGGGGTAGATCAGCACGCGGGCACCGCTGCCGCCCAGCGCCAGCGCGGCCGCAGCCGAGGGCCACAGGCCGTCGGCGTCCCCGGCGATCGCGAGCAGCGGCACCACCGCTTTCAGGCGGGTGCCCGGTGAGACCGGCGCGGCGTGCAGGGTCCAGGCCTCGGCACCCGACGGATAGCCGGCGTGCACGGTGTCGGTCGGGGCGTACGCCACGATGCCGCGCACCCAGCGCGGGAACGCCTCGGCCGACAGCAGCGCCGCCTCGGTGCCCCGGGAGAAGCCCAGCAGGACGACCGGCAGGCCGCTGAGCTCGTGCAGTCGCGTGATGGCCCGGTCGAAGTACTCCAGTGGCACGTCGCGCAGCGCGCCGGGCAGCCCGGGGCGGGCGAAGTAGGCCAGGGCGAGGGCCGGGACGCCGTGTGAGGCCAGCAGCGCGGCGGTGTACTTCTCCCCGTTGCCGCCCTCGGACCCACCGAACGCGAGCACCGCGACGCCGTGCGCCGTGGCCGGCGGGGCGAAGTAGACACCGTCGAGTCCGTCACCGCCGGGCGTGAGCACCTGGTGGGTCACGCCCGCGCCGGTCCAGATCCGGTGCAGGACCCGCCCGCCGGCGGCACGTCGGCCGTCCCACACGGTCAGCTTCACCTCGTACGACGCCGCCGCCTCGGGGAACAGCGGCAGGAACTGGACCCGGTCGGGGTCCCCGGCAGGCGGGACCAGCGACGAGAACAACCCCATGCCGTCGACCCCGGAGTAGGTGCCGCCCAGCGAGGCAGCCCGGTCGAGGTCGACGGTGCCGGTGCCGTCGGCGGTGAAAAGAGCCTGCGAGCGCCACTGCGAGCGGTCGTAGGCGGCGGCCGTCAGCCTCACCGTGACCGCGCGACCGGCTGGGATGCCGTACAAGCGGATGTGCACGGGCTGGTCGGCGAGCGCGTCGGGGGCGTCGATCGCGACGCTGGCCGACCAGTCGCGGTCCGGACCGGCCGAGGCGGTGGCGGCGAGCAGGATCACGGCCGCACCGAGCAGGCCGGACATCCACCACCGTCGCATGATGGCGACCCTAGCCGCCGACGGCGACCGCCGCGACGGCTTACGTGTCCGGAGTGGACATGGTGCAGGTCACAGGGTGTGCGCACGCTCACGGGGGTTCTGTCGGCTGCCGGTGGCGCACGTGTCGGCTTCGTGCCTCGGCCGCGGTGGCGGCGGTGGTCGAATCGTCGGCGACCACAGCGGACAGTCCGTCCGCGGCTTTCGAGGAGAAGAAGACCCATGCGGCTCCACCGGGCCACCGCCGCACTGCTCGCGTCCGCCATCGCGTTCGCGTCCCTGGCACTGGCGCCCACCGCGGCCGGCGCCGACCCCGACCTGTTCTACTCGTCGTACGGCATCGCCAAGGCCAACGAGGCGGTCGACAACCTGAACCTGATCGGCTGGCCGGGCGAGAACACGTACAACTACTACCCGGGCAAGAACGGGCACCCGAGCGGGGCCAACTCCGTGGTGTGGGGCACGCCGGGCTCGCCGTACACGTACGAGGCGAAGACCACGTGCGCGCCGTTCGTGACGATGTCGCTCAAGGCCGCCTACAGCTGGGCCGACGACACGTACTTCAGCACGTACCTGGGCAGCACCAGCCCGACGTCGGCGCAGTACTACGCGAAGTTCGCCGCCGACACGGTGCCGAACCTGGCGCGGCGGACGAAGGTCACCGAGCTGATCCCGGGCGACCTGATCGCGATCAAGTACAGCGGCAGCGACTCCAGCGCGGGCGACCCGACCGGGCACACGGCGTTCTACTCCGGGCGCACCCAGGTCGAGCGGGACGGCAACGCCGCGACGATCGAGTGGGCGGTCAGCGTGGTGGACGCGACCAGCAACCCGCACGGCGTGGCCAGCACCAACCCGGCCTCGACGTACCTGAACTTCCCCGACACCCGCGCGGCGGGCGCGACCGAGTACGACGGCGTGGGCAAGGGCTACCTGGTCGTCCAGGCCGACGCGACCGGTGCGGTGCTCGGGTACTGGTGGGGCATCAACGAGAACGTGACGTCGCAGTTCCACGCGGTCGCCGACCGGCCGATCGCGTTCGCGCACCTCGTCGCGACGGCTTGATCAGCCGGTACGACGACGCGGCGCCGCGCGGACCCGTAGCGAAGTTGCCGGGCAATCGGGGGTATCCGGACCCGCCGGGTGCCCGATTGCCCGGCAACTTGCGAGAGGTAGGGTGCGGCCGAACCCGATGACGGGCACCGGATTCGGCCGCACTGCCGCAGGTCAGACCGGCGAGCAGGTCATGGTCGGTACGGCGTTGCCGCCGCTGGGCGCGTTGCCCAGGAAGCCGAACGCCGTACTGGCCCCTGCCGCGAGACTGCCGTTGTAGGAGACGTTCTTGGCGGTGATCGAGGTCCCCAGGGTGGCCGCGGTCGCGTTCCAGACCTGCGTGATCGACTGCCCGTTGGTGAAGCTGACGGTGACCGTCCACTTCGTGATCGCGGCCGAACCCGCCGTCACCTTGACCTCGCCCTGGAACCCGCCCGGCCACTGGTTGGTCAGCGTGTACGACGCCGAGCAGCCGCCGGGCAGCGGGGAGGACGACGGGGACGCCGACGGCGACGGGCTGGGCGAGCGCGAGGCCGACGGGGACGGGGAAGGCGAGGCCGACCGCGACGGCGACACCGACGGCGACGGGCTGCTGGTGCCGCCGAAGTTCACGTCGCTGCAGAAGTAGTACGACTGGTCCAGGTGGCTGGCCTGCCAGATCGTGTACAGCATGTGGCGGCCGGTGCGGCCCGGGGCGTTGCCGTTGACCAGGATCGACACGCCGCCGCCGCTCTCGGCGGTCCACTGCGAGGCCGGGGTGTTGCCGATCTGGCCGACCAGCTCCAGGTCGCTCCACTTCAGCGGCTGGGTGACCGGGTTGAACCCCTGCTTGGTCGCGTAGACCCAGATGTAGTCGGCGCCGTGCAGGGCGCCGTCGAACAGCTTGATCCGGAAGTTGTTGCTGATGTTCTGGGCCTTCCAGTCGCCGACCGTGTCCAGTGAGGCGTAGAAGCCGTTCTGGGTGCGCCCGGCGCTGCACAGCTGGCCGTCGGGGATGGCGGCCTGGTGGTTGCCCGCGACACCCTCACGGAACAGGGAGTTCCAGTTCCACATGGTGTTCGGGTTGGCCTGCCAGGCCTGCCAGCACATGGGGTCGAGGGTGGCCATCTGCGGGTTCTGGAAGTCGCTGCCCCAGCGCTGCCAGCAGCCGTAGTTGCGCGAGGCCGGGTCGACCACGTTCCCGTGGGCGTCGGCGACCTTGGCCAGGGCCGTGGTGATCAGCAGGATCGAGGTCAACGCCACGACCAGCGACGAGATGATCAGTCTGCCGCGCGTGGCGGCGATTGCGGACATGATGACTCCAAGACATCGTGGGTACGGATGTCACGCGCGCTGGAGTGGCGCGGGGCCCGGTCCGCTGACGCCTGGTACGCGCGTGGTCGGACTGCGTCGGTCGGATGCGTGCCCGGCACCCGAACCGGTCATGTGGCTGCGTGGCTCCCGCAGCATGCCCGGCTAAACTTTACACATTACAATAAATGTGTCAATGAATGCGCGGATCGGCGCGGTCCCGCCAGCCGCTAGCCTGGCCCGGTGGATCAAGCAGCACCGCTCCCGTTCGACCCGGTCCCGCCGACCCTGCCGGTCGTCGAGCAGTTGGGTCGCATCGCCGAGGCCCGCCCGTGGCTGGCCCGCCTGCCCGAACTGATCGAGCAGGCGCGCGACCGCTTCGGGCTCACCCTGTCCCCGCCGCTGCACGGCGGCAGTTGCAGCTGGGTTGCCCCGGCCCGGCTGCCCGACGGCACCCGCGCCATCGTCAAGATCGCCTGGCCGCACCCGGAGATGCAGGGCGAGGCCGCCGCCCTGCGGCACTGGCACGGCAGCGGCGCCGTACGGCTGCTGGCCCACGATCCGCAGCATCACGTCCTGCTCCTGGAACGCTGCGAACCCGGCCTGCCGCTGGGCGACTCCCCCGCGCCCGCCGCCGAACGCCTGCGCATCGGGGCGGAGCTGCTCAACCGGCTGTGGGAGGCCGAGCCACCCGGCGGGTTCGACGCCCTGGACGCGGTGACCGCGCACTGGGCCGACCTGGTGGACGAGCGCATGGCCCGCCTGCGGCCCGGCTACGACCCCGGCCTGGTCGCCGAGGGCGCGCGGCTGCTGCGCGAGCTCCCCGGCACCGCCGGACGCCGGGTGCTGCTGCACGGCGACTTCAACCCGGGCAACGTGCTGTCGTGCGGCGACGGCCGCTGGGCGGCGATCGACCCGAAGCCGATGACCGGCGACCCCGCCTACGACCCGTGGCCGCTGCTGGAGCAGGTCGACGACCCGTTCGCCCGGCCCGATCCGGCCCGGGTGCTGGCGGCGCGCCGCGATCTGCTGGCCGAGGCGCTGGCCCTGGACCCGGCCCGGATCATCGCCTGGGCGGTGGCGCGCCGGGTCGAGACCGCCCTGTGGCTGGCCCACCACGGCGACGTGGGCGGGGGCGCGGCGGTCATGGGCGAGGCCCGCGTCCTTGCCGACCTGTGACCGCCCCAGCCGGGGTTTCCGGCTGGGGCGGCCGGGCGGTCAGAGGTGCGAGATGACCAGGTGCCCGGTGGGGTCGAAGTAGGTGTAGTAGTGGTAGTCGCCGTCGGCGGGCTGCCCCACTCCGGCGGCGGCCTGCTCGCCCAGGTCGCTGGCGTAGAAGCAGGTCGGGATGCAGCCCTCGGAGTAGCCGTAGAAGACCGAGCCGTTGTCGCCGCGGAAGGTGATGTACAGGTCGGCGGTGGCCGAGGACAGGCCGGGGGCGGCGATGCTGCCGACCGGGGCGTTGACCTGCGACCGGTGGCTCAGCGTCGCCGCTGCGGTGAACGAGCCGACCTGGATGCTGTGCGCGGCGTCGCCCGGGGTCCAGGCCAGCACCAGGCCCAGGTTGCTGCTGCCGCTGTCGTCGTAGACCAGTGCCGGACCCGCGACGCTGGTCTCCGGCAGCACCACCCGGTTGGTCAGCGTCATGGTGCCGCCGCCGGCGCAGGCGGTGCTGTTGAGACGGCCGACGTTGAGGTGACCGGCGGTGTCCGTCCAGGCCAGATAGCGGACCCCGGCGGGATCGGTGGCCAGGGCGGGCGCGTGCGTGGAGACGACCCCGGCGAAGGAGGTCCGGCAGGTCAGCGCCGCCCCGGTCGTGTACGCGGCGGTCAGCGTGTTCCCGTTGTCGCCCGCGGGCCAGGCCAGGTAGACCCCGGTGCCGTCCGCGTCCAGCGCGGCACCCTCGCCCTGCGGGACCCGCTCCGTGCCGGGCACCTTGGTGATGCGCAGACCGGCGCTGGTCGAGTAGCCGACGACCAGTTCCTTGGCGGCGGCGGTGCCCGAGGATCCGGCCCAGGCGATGTACATCCGGGTGCCCACCAGGGCCAGGGCGGGTCGGCCGCTGCCGGTGTTGCCGAGGGTCAGCGCGGAGGCCGGCGCCGCGGCGCCGGTGGCCAGCAGCATGGCGGCGATCGTGACGGCGCCGAAGTGCAGCGCGAGCCGTCGACGGTTCATGTATGGACTCCAGGGAGTAGGAGGACACGGCCGGAGATTCGGAGAGCGCTCTCCGGCCGGGGCTAAGTCTCCGTTGGACGGTCCGCCACCGTCAAGAAGGCCGGTCCGGGTCGGCGAACACCGACCGATGCGACGGGCCTACGCCGGGCTGAGCGGCTGCGGCACCGGCGCGGTCGCGGGTGTCTCGGCGCGGCCGGAACGCCAGGCCAGGATGCCGCAGCCCGCGGCGGCCACCGCGCACACCGGCCACAGGGCCGCGGGGGCCAGTCCGTACAGGGCGGCGCCCAGCGGGGCGGCGAGCATGGTGCCGCTGGTGGCGGCGGCGGTGTAGAGCCCCTGGTAGCGGCCGGTCAGCCCGTCGGGCGCCCGGTCGAGCACGTGGGCGGTCGCGGTGGTCTTGTAGAGGATCTCGCCCGCGGTGAGCACCACCATCGCCGCGATGACCGTCCCCGCGGCCGTGCCGAGGCCGAACATCGCCATCCCGGCGCCGACCAGGGCATACCCAATGCCGAGGATGGCAGGGGCGGACCGGCGCCGCAGCAGCATGGTCACCGGGATCTCCAGCAGCAGGATCAGCCCGGACCCGACCGCGATGAGGGTGGCGTAGAGGGTGAGCTGCCGGCCGTGGTCGCGCAGGTACACCGGCAGCGTGGAGTACAGCTGCCGGTACACGACATCCATCACCACGATCGCGGGCAGCAGCGCCAGCAGCGCGCGGTCGGTACGCAGCGTGGGCCACAACCGGGGCAGCGCCCGCGCCGACGGCGCGGCCGGGGCCGGTTCGGCCCGCAGCAGCAGCGCGGTCGCGGCGCGGACGGCGAGCAGGACCAGCCCGTCGATGACGAACAGCGCGGTGAAGTGCTCGACCGCCAGCAGCGCGCCCAGCGGCGGCCCGATGACGCAGCCCGCGTTGAACGCCGCCCGCCCGATCGCGACAGCCCGGCGGCGGTCGCCGGTCGGCACCGCGAGCGCGGTCAGCGCGCCCTGGGCGGTTCCCGCGGTGGCCCCGCTGTAGCCGAGCACCGCGGTCGACACCGCGAGCAGCGCCACCGGGGTCCACGGCACGAGCAGCGTGACGACCCCGGCGACGGTGGAGGCGAGCAGCAGGATGCGGCGGTGGCCGTACCGGTCGCCGAACCAGCCGCCGGTCAGGTTGCCCGCCAGCAGGCCGACGCCCAGCGCCCCGCTGATCAGCCCGGCCTGGGTCAGCGACAGGGCGCGCGGCCCGGTCAGGTAGAGGAACAGGAACGTGAAGACGAAGGAACCGGCGGCGTTGACGAAACGGCCGACGGCGAGGATCCACACGATCCGGGGGATGTCGCGCACGGCCGCACCCTATGCCCATGATCACGGTCTCGGCAAAGGCGTTCGGGTCGACCAGGCCGACCAGGGAGGGCTTTCCCAGCTGATGATCGCTGCCTGCGGTCGTGCCGTTGGCCACCAGCCCACCATCCGACCGCCGATGCCGATCAAGGACCGCACGCGGCCGCCCGGTCAGGCGGTCTCGGCGACAGCTGGTTCGGCGGCGCCGCCCAGCGGCGACGCGGGCAGCCAGCGGGCGGCCAGCAGCCCCGTCAGCACGATCGGGAGCGCGAACAGCGCGGAGACCGCCGCCACCGTCGCGCCGATCGCGACCGGGGACGCGTGCCAGCGTTCGGCCAGGGCGCTGCCGCCCGCCATCGCCGCCATCATCAGCGCCAGCACCAGCGGCACCCCGGCCGTGGCGACGCCGAGGTCCCGGACCAGCAGCGGCACGTACTCGTCGAACGCGGCGAGCGCGGGGACGGTCGCCGCGACCACCAGCGCCCGGCGCACCGTGCGGTCGCCGCGGGCCTCGGCGAGTCCGCCGCGCAGTTTCGCCAGGTAGTCGCGCAGCCCGTCGCCGACGCGTTCGGCTTTGGGCTGCTCGGGCAGGGCCAGTGCCGCGACGGCGCTGCCCAGGCAGGCCAGGACGCTGCCGATCGCGATGAGGGCGTATCCGGCGCCGAAGCGCTGGCCGAGGGCGTACACCGGGGCGGCCAGCAGGGTGGCGGCGAGCATGGCCAGCATCGCCAGGGTCGCGGCGCGCGACGCGATCGCCTTGTACCGGTCGGCGGCGCCGATCGCGGCCAGCTCGTCGTAGAGCAGCGCCTCCTTGGTGCCGGAGCTGGCGGCGCTGCGGACCGCCCACAGCACGAATCCGAGGGCGAACCCGTAGTAGGTCGGCCACAGCCACCAGACGGCGAACCCGGCCGCGCGCAGCAGCGCGCCGAAGGCGAGCAGCCTGCGGCGGGAGAACGCGTCGGCCCAGGCGCCCGAGGGGACCTCCAGCGCGAACGCCACGCCGCCCCAGATCAGGAACAGGGTGGTGATCTCGGCGGTGCTCAATCCCACGTCGGCGAACAGCAGGGCGTACACCGGGAAGAACAGCACGCCCTCGTCGCAGGCGCGCAGCGTGCAGTAGAGCCGGGTCAGGCGTTTCACCGAGGGCGCGGGCGGGCGGGTTCCGGCCGGTCCCGAGATCGTCACGGGGCCAGCGTCGCCGATGGCCGATCGACGGTGCAACACGGTTGTTTGACGGTCGTGGGTCGGCGCTCATAGCATCGACGCGGATCGCCTTCCGGGCAAACCGTCGCGCCGCGGCGGTCGGCACGCCTTTCGGGAGTCGGCGGGTCGCAGGCGTCCGCACTTCGCGCGACCGCCGTACCCCTTGGGCAGGGTGCGTCACGGCGCGCACGCCCGTTGAGGACCCCACGTGCATCCACTGTCCTGGAAACGCCTGCACGCCGGTCTCGGCATGCTCGTGCTGGCCGCCGCGCTGCCCGCCGCGGTCATCGCCCTGTCCCCTGAACCGGTCCGCGCCGCGGACCCTGTCACCGTCCTGACCAGCGACTTCGAGGACGGCACGGCCCAGAGCTGGGCCATGCGCGGCACCGTCGAGGTCGTCGCGAACAGCACCGCGGCCGCGCACGGCGGCAGCCGCAGTCTGCTCACCAGCGGCCGCACCGCCGCATGGAACGGCCCGAGCCGCAACCTGCTGTCCACCGTCACCCGGGGGGTGCGCTACACGTTCTCGGCGTGGGCGCGGACCGCGACCGGGGCGGGCACCGCCCAGCTGCGTATGAGCGTGGAGCGGCGCCTGGGCACCACCGTCAACTACGAGCAGGTCGTCAACAGCACCAACGTGACCGAGTCGGGCTGGACCCAGCTGACCGGCTCGTACACGCTGGCCAACGACGCCGACTTCTTCGCCGTGTACGTCGAGACGGTCAGCGGCACGGCCTCCTTCCACATCGACGACTTCACCCTGTCGTACGTCCCGGCGAGCCCGATCCAGACGAACATCCCGTCGCTGAAGACGGTGTTCGCCAACGACTTCCCCATCGGGGCGGCCGTCGGGCGCTCGGAGCTGCTGGCCGAGCACGGACAGCTGCTGGCCAAGCACTTCAACTCGCTGACCCCGGGCAACGCCCTGAAGTGGGACGCGACCGAGCCCACCGAGGGCGTGTTCAACTACACCGACGCGGACGCGATCGTGGCGTTCGCGAAGGCCAACGGCATCAAGGTGCGCGGGCACACGTTCGTGTGGCACCAGCAGACGCCCGCCTGGGTGTTCAACGACGCCAGCGGCCAGCCGATGACCGCGACCGCGGCGAACAAGACGCTGCTGCTGTCGCGGCTGGAGGCGCACATCCGGGCGGTCGGCGCCCGCTACGCCAACGACATCTACGCCTGGGACGTCGTCAACGAGGTCATCGACGAGAACCAGTCCGACGGGCTGCGCCGCAGCACCTGGTACAACATCACCGGCCTGGACTACATCCGGACCGCGTTCCGGGTGGCGCGGCAGGTGGCGCCCAACGCGAAGCTGTACATCAACGACTACAACACCAACGTGGCCGCCAAGCGCGACAAGCTGTACGCCCTGGTCAGCCAGCTGAAGTCGGAGGGGGTGCCGGTCGACGGGGTCGGCCACCAGATGCACGGCAACGTCGACTGGCCGACCGGTGCCGACGTCGACGCGATGATCGCCAAGTTCATCCCGCTGGGGGTGGAGCAGCAGATCACCGAGATGGACACCAGCATCTACACCAGCTCGTCGGAGAGCTTCACCACCGCGCCCGCCGAGCGGCTGACCCGCCAGGCGGCCCGGTACAAGGCCTGGTTCGACGTGTACCGCAAGTACAAGGCGAACCTGACCTCGGTGACGCTGTGGGGGCTGGCCGACGACAACACGTGGCTGGACAGCTACCCGGTGAGCCGCAAGGACTTCCCGCTGCTGTTCGACGTGTCGTTGCAGGCCAAGGAGGCATACTGGGCGATCGTCGGCACGGCCTCACCGTCGGCCCCGGCTTCGCCGAGTGCGTCGCCCAGCGCGTCGCCGAGCCCGTCGCGCAGCGCCTCGCCCAGCCCCTCGGCGAGCCCGTCCGCGTCGGCCAGCCCGTCCCCGTCGACGAGCACGCAGCCGGTCGGGTGCCGGGTGAAGTACACGATCACCAACCAGTGGAACACCGGGTTCCAGGGTGACGTGACGATCACCAACGCCGGGTCGGCGCCGATCACCGGGTGGACCCTGCGCTGGACGTTCGCCAACGGCCAGGTGGTCAACCAGTCCTGGAACGGCGCCTACACCCAGACGGGGGCGAACGTGGCGGTGACCAACGTGAGCTGGAACGGCACGATCGCGCCGCTGGCCAGCCAGTCGTTCGGCTTCCTGAGCAGCTGGAGCGGCGCCAACGCGGTGCCGACGTCGTTCACCCTGAACAACACCACCTGCTCCGCGGCCTGAGCCCGAGCCGGCGCGGGTGCCTTCCCGGCACCCGCGCCGGCTCGCTCAGGAGGAGCGCCGGCGCCTGCGGGCGCGCCTGGTTCCGGCCGGTGCCTGGCCCGGTCGCGGGCCGAGGGGCGCACGCTCCGGGGCCGGCCGCCGCGACACCCAGACGATGCGCAGCCCCACCACGGTCAGCAGGATGCCCGCTCCGGCCACCGGCAGCACCAGGGTCCGGGCGAGGCCGTAGTCGGTATGCCCGGACGCGGTGACGAAACGGTCGGGCCGGGCAGGGTCGTACCAGAGGGCGGTCGACCCCTGCGGGCAGTCCTCGACCGCCCTGACGCACTCGAAGCCCTGCCGCCTGCCCACGCCGTCGACCCGGTAGTCGACCACCAGGTGCTCGTGTTTGGAGCCCGCCCAGTCGAACCGGCCGACCGTCTGCACTCCGGTGGTGCGCAGGCGGTGTGCTTCGAGCCGCCGGTCGACGTACCACCAGGACGTCAAGCCGAGCAGCAGCACACCGGCGACCAGGATCAGAGGTATCCGTCCCCGCATACGCCGATGATCCTCGGCCGCGTCAAGGGCCGGGTGGGGCGCGGGTGCCTCCCAGTACCCGCGCCCCCGCCTGTCAGACGCGGGTGATGCGGACCGCGTCGGCGATGACGTAGCCGGTGCCGCTGGTCCAGCGGCTCACGCCGACCTTGTTGCCCGCCCCGGCCGCCAGCGTGAACGTCCCGATGTTCACCCACTGGCCGCCGTTGGCCTGCTGGTTCACGTACACCGACTGGTTGCCGCCGGTGGCGGCCACGATGTACGGGGCGAGGTTGTTGTAGCCGGGGTCGGCCGGGTACCACACCGAGATCTGGTACGCGCCGGTCGTGGGCAGGTCCGCCTGGAACCAGGCGACGTCGCTGGAGCTCACCGGCGAGGCGAACCGGTAGTCGGCCCCGTTGCGCTGCGGCGAGTAGGACGAGGTGCCCCAGTTGGCGCTGGCGGTGAAGCCGCCCGCGGTCGCGTTGTCGACGGTCACGCTCCACTGCTGCGGCGAGCCCGGGGCGACCAGGTCGAGGTAGTCGTGGTCGATGTTCATCGTCACGCCGCCCCATGTCTCGTTGCCGCCGCCGGTGTACTGGTGCACCCGCTGGTGGTCGGCCCAGTACGCGTCCGGGCAGTAGGTGCCCCCGTCGGTGTCGGCGACCCCGTTCCACCAGGCGATCCACAGCTGGTCGACCCGGGTGTAGGCGGGGTTGTCGTACTCGGCGCACACGTCCTTGATGCCGGAGTTGCCGCTGGAGTACATCCCGGACACGAAGCCCAGCTCGTGCAGCCGCTCGGTCCAGCCGGACAGGAACGACAGCACCGCCGCCTTGCACGAGGCGCCCGTCGGGTACGCCTCCATGTCGTTGAAGATGGTGCTGCCGGCGCCGAGGCCCAGCGCCTGCGCCGCGCTGACGGAGCTGTTGGCCGCGGTGCGGCCCTGCGACCGGGCCGTGGTCGGGTCAGCGGACATCTTCGGGGCGCGGGTGCCGCACGGCGCCTGGTAGCCCAGTTCGATCGGCATCAGGTGCCAGCCGTTGGCGACCTGGTTGGCGACCCAGGTGGCGGTGAGGTTCGGCTGGGAGCACGAGCGGCTGGCCCCGCTGATGTAGATGCCGACCGCCCGGTACGGCGAGCTGGTGCGCCAGGCGTTCATGTTCGACTGCGACGGGGCGGCGCAGGTCTCGAAGCCCTTGCCGGTGTAGGTCCCCGGCTGCGGGGCGGTGACGGCCAGCGGCGCGGCAGCGGCCACGGTGACCTGGTTTCCGTTGCTGGTGACGGCGTTGCGGCCGCCGAGCTGCTGTGCCGGTGCGGCCGTCGCGGCGGCGGCCACGACCAGCACCGCCGCCGTGACCACACCTCCGATGCGTGCCAAAGCCCTTCCCATCCGCGCGCCTCCCTGAAGATTTCCTACAACTGATCGCTGTTGCTAGAAGGCTTTTACCACACATCGAATGCCATCGGTAGATGCACGTGGCAGCACGCCTCAGGCCCAGCAGGCAACGACCATCGTCATTGGACGATGGTCGGCATGGATGAACTGTGCGGCAGGCCGATCCCGGCGATCGAGGCCCCGCGAATTGTGTCCAGACCGTGATCCGGTCGGGCCGGTCCGGCAGATCCGGAGAACGGGCTCAGCCCGGATCGGGGTCGGCGGGTCGGCGCGGTCGCGCCGCCGTCACCGGGCGATACGGACGACGGTCAGGGCCACGTCGTCTTCGAGCCGGTCGCCGAACCGGTCCAGGATCTCGTCGCAGAGGTCCTCGGCGGACAGGTCCTGGCGATCGGTGACCGCTTCCAGCAGGTGCTCCGGCGAGTGGGTGCGGTCGGGTAGGCGGCGCTCCACCAGACCGTCGGTGAACAGCACGAGCGCCGCGCCCGGCGGCAGCTCGACCGTGTGGTCGTGCCGGGCCACGGTGCTCACGAAGCCCACCAGCGGCTCCGGCCGCGCCGCCAGCGCGTGGGCCTGCCCGGAGGGCAGCAGCAGCACCGGGGGCGGGTGCCCGGCGTTGGCCCAGCGCAGCACCCGGACCCCGTCCCGCACCGGCTCCAGCTGGGCCAGCAGCACGGTGGCCATGGTGCGGGGGCCGAGCACGGCCATCGCCCGGTCCAGCGCGGACAGGATCGCCGACGGCGGCGACTGGACCGTGAAGGCGATACCCCGCAGCAGGTTGCGGATCTGCGCCATCTCGGCGGCCGCCCGCCGGTCGTGCCCGCTGACGTCGCCGATCGCCACGGTCAGCTGCCCGTCGGGCAGGGCGAACGAGTCGTACCAGTCACCGCCGACGTGCGCCCGCTCGGCCGCGGGCCGGTAGCGGACGGCGATCTCCACCCGGTCGTCCACGGCCGGCTCGGTCAGCAGGCTCAGCTGGAGCGTCTCGGACATCTTGCGCTCCAGCTCCGCGACCCGCCGCTCGGCCTGGTGCCCGGCGATGCGGGCGACGGCCTCGGCGGTGGTGGACCCCACCAGCCGCAGAAAGGTGCGGTAGCCGTCGTCCACCGCCAGCGCGTCGCTCAGGCACGCCGAAAGCACGAACTCCACCGGCGGGTCACCGACGGCGGGCAGCGGCACCCGCACCAGCGGCCCGTCGGCAGTACGCAGGACGGTCAGGTCGTCACGCTTGACGTCGTGGCCGTCGTGGCCGTCGTGGCCGTCGTGGCCGTCGTGGCCGTCGTGGCCGTCGGGCAGCCGGTGGACGCGCACGTCCGACACGTCCGCCGCCGCGGGTTCCAGCGCCGCCGCGACCCGCTCCGACAGCAGCTCCACGTCGTCGAGTTCGGCCAGCGTCTGTGCCAGTCGGCCCAGAGCCTCCAGCCTGCGCCTGGTCACGACCCGGCCCGTCGCCTCCTCGGTGATGTCGATGACGCCCTCGATCACGCCGCCCGCCCCACGCACCGCCGAGTACGCGAAGGTGAAGTGGCACTCCTCCAGGAAGCCGTGCCGGTGCAGGTCCAGCCGCACATCCTGCATCAGCACCGGGCCGCCGCCCTCGCGTACGGAGTCCAGCAGCGGGCCGATCACATCCCAGGCCTCCGGGAACACGTGCTCGGCGGGGCGGCCCAGCGCCGCCGGGTGCTTGCCCGCGATCAGCTCGACGTACGCCTCGTTGTAGAGCAGCACGTACTGCGGCCCCCAGAGCAGGGTCACCGGGAAGCGGCTGTTGAGGGTGATGCTGAGCGCCGTACGCAGCGTCGGGCCCCACTGCTCCGGTGGTCCGAGCGGGGTCGCCGCCCAGTCGACCCGCTCATAGCTGTGGAGCAGACGGCCGGCGTCACGGAACACGGCGACCACCAGGCACGACCCTCACGAATCGATCTTAGGAGACCATCCGGGACGCCGCCCGCATTCGGCGGCTAGGAGTCGGTATCGGGGCGCAGGCTGTCCAGCAGCGGGGCGAACCGCTGAGACGCGTCGAACAGGGCCTCGGGGCCGAGCCGGTTGGCGTGCAGGTGCGACAGCAGTTCCATGCCCAGGTACATGGCGACCGCGGCCGTGGCGAGCTCTCGCACCGGAATCACCTCGGCCAGCGGCGTCCCCGCCAGCAGGCCCTCGATGGTGTCGGCGGCGAAGTCCTGCCAGACCGCGGTCTGGACGCGCACCTGCTCGGCCAGCCGCGGGTTGCTGTTGGCGGCCGCGACCAGCTCCTGCACCGCCGCGATGTGCCCCTCGGCGCCGTCCTCGGCGTACAGCCGCCGCAGGCGTTCCAGCACGTCGGCGAAGGAGGCCGCCCCGGCCAGCTCGGCCCGGTAGCGGGCCAGCCGGGCGTCGCTGGTGAACTGGGCGGTCGCCACGAGCAGGTCGTCGAGGTCGGCGAAGTGGTAGTAGATGACGCCGGGCGCGAACCCGCCGGTGCGGGCGATCGCGCGGGCGGTGGTGCGCCCGTATCCCTCGGCGGCCAGGGTGGTGACGGCCGCCCGCAGGACACGGGCGCGGGTGTCGGCGCGGGGCACCTCAGATCACCCGGACCGGCCTGACCCCGGCGCGCGCGAGGTGCGGATCGAGGCGGCGGGCCAGTTCGGGCAGGCGGTGGCTGGGGATCTGCGGGTACAGGTGGTGCTCCAGGTGGTAGGTCAGTTCCAGGAAGACGGCGGGGATGATCCTGCCGCGCAGCGTACGCGTCTGGGTCAGCGGGTCGTCGCCGTACCGGTGGTGCGGCAGGTAGACGGTCAGCAGCGGATACACCCAGCTGCCGACGACCGCCATCACCGCGTAGACGAGCAGGCCCGGGGTGTACGGCCACAGCAGCACCCCGCCGGCCAGCACCGCGACCGGCATCACCGCCTCGACCAGCAGCCACGCGCGGCGGCGCGCGTCCCCCGCGGCGCGGCGGAACGCCCACCACCACAGCCGCCCGAGGAACACCGGCCCGTACGCGATCGCGCCGAGCAGGGTCAGCCTGGCCGGGTAGCCCTCGGGGTCGTCGTCGGACGGGAACAGGCGGTGGTGCTGCAGGTGGGTGTCGCGGTAGGCGTGGCCGCTCTCCAGCAGCACCACGCCCATCGCGAACAGCGCCCACTCGGTCTGGCGCGCGGTCAGCCCGAGGCTGCGGTGCACCACGTCGTGGGTGACGGTCACGACCGCGACGAACACCCCGAACACCAGCAGCGGGGTCAGCCACCACCAGCCGCGCCAGGCCGCGAGCACGAACAGCCCGACTCCGGCGTACGGCCGCAGCAGCGCCAGCCAGCGCCGCCGCCCCGTCACGGGCAGCAGGTCGGCGCCGACCTCGGCCAGGCTCGGCAGCCCCGGGGCGCTCACCGGGCCACCGCCGCGGTGTCGCGCCGCACGCCGTCGGCGACGATCCGGCTGCCCAGCACGCAGGCGACGGTCCCCAGACCGGGCCAGGTGCTGTCGCCGACGAGCCAGAACCCGGGCAGGGCGCTGCGGTGGCCCAGGGCGTGCTGGTTGGTGTTGGCCGGCGTCTGCCGTACGCCCCCGACCGCCCCTCCTGGCCGCCCGGTGAACCGCTGGTAGCTGCGCGGCGTGCCCACCTGGCACACCACGGCCCGCTCCCCCAGCCTCGGGTAGGCGCGCCGGGCATACCCGATCAGCCGCCGCCCGATCTCCTCCTTGCGCACCGCGTAGTCGGCTTCGGACAGCCCGGCCCAGTCGCCCAGCTCGGTGTGCGTGGAGATCATCACGGCGCGGTGGCCGGGTGGGGCGCTGTCGAGGTCGCCGGGGCCGGACACCGACACGAACATGTTGTTGCCCTCCCCCAGCGGCCGCGCGTAGTCGTGCAGCAGCTGGTGGTGGGTGAACTCGTGCTCGGCCACCTCGTCCTCGGGCACCCCGAGGAACACCACGACCGCCCCGCCCAGGTCGGGTTCGTCGCGCCGCAGGTACGGCCCGAGCCCGGCGGCCACCTCCGGCGGCGCGAGCGCGGCGGTCAGCTGGGCCGGGACGGCGCTGACGACGGTCGCGGCGGTGACGGTGCCGCGCGGGGTGTGCACCGCGAACGCGCCCGCCCGGCCGGTGACCTGCTCGACGCGGCAGCCGGTGCGCAGGTCGCCGCCGAGGCTGCGGTAGTGGGCGACCAGGCGGCGCCAGAAGCCGTGCATGCCGCCCCGGTGGCGGCTCAGGCCCGCGCCCCGGATCGTGACGCCGAGCGCCGCGTTGATCAGCGGCGCCCGGTCGACGGCGCTGTGCACCGTGTCCTCCACGAGCATGCCGAGCAGTGCGACGAGGCTGTCCTGCCCGCGCAGGCCGTGGCGGCGCAGCTCGTCGCCCAGCGTCCGGTTCAGGTGCCGGGCCAGCGGCCAATGGCGCAGGCCGACGGCGCGCAGGTCGTGCAGGGCGTCGGCGGGGGTGCGTACGGGCAGGCGGATGCCGGCGCGGCTGGCCGACCAGAACACGTGCGCCAGGTGGTCGAGCCCGGCCCAGAAGCGGCGGTGGGCGCGGGTGTCGCCGAGGGCGCGCAGCCGCTCGGCGTGCCAGCGGGCCGGGTCGCGGTGCAGGGTGACGGTGCGGTCGGGCAGCCAGGCGACGTATCCGGGCAGGTCGTGGCCGTCCAGGCCGGTCAGGCCGGTGGCGTCGAGCAGTTCGGCGCCGACGCCGCCGGGGGCGAAGTCGACCAGGGTGGTGGCGCCGACGTCGAAGGAGAAGCCGCGGTGGCGGTAGTAGCCCGCGCAGCCGCCCGCGTGGCCGTGGGCTTCGAAGACCACGGTGGACAGTCCGTCGGCCTGCAGGCGCAGGGCGGTGGCCATGCCGGACATGCCGCCGCCGATGACTGCGACGTCGCAGCGCCGCGGCAGGGCGCGCGGCGGGCGGGTGCCCGCCGGGACGAGGTTCTGAACATCTGTTCTGAACATACGTTCAAATTAGAGTCGTTCCCGCCTCCCGTCAACGGGCACAACGGCTTCCGGCCGCGGACACCGCGCCGCCCGGCAACCGGACCGGTCGGCTCGGGCGTTTCGATGCGCATGAGAAACGTCTTGATCCCTGTCCGGCAGGCCCTGATCGCCAGCCTTCTGCTGGCCGGGGCACTGACCGCAGCCGCCGGGTGCGGCGGCCCGGGATCGGCGCAGCCGACGGATCCGGCCGCGGCCGCGCGGCAGCAGGTCATCGACACCGCCGACGCGGACTGCCTGGCCGACCGCGGGCCGCTCGTCGTCGTCACCGGCGCTGGGCAGAACATGACCGCCGCGATCGAGGCGGGCAGCGGCGACACCGGCGTGGTGCTGCTGCACCAGGTCGACGGCACGATGTGCCAGTGGTACCCGTACGCGCTGGTCCTGGCGCAGAAGGGTTACCGGACGCTGGCGCCGGACATCACCTCCCGCGACGCCGTGGAGGTCGCCCAGGCCGCGATCGCCCACCTGCGAGCCGAAGGCGCCAAGCGGGTGTTCGTCCTCGGAGCATCGCGCGGCGGCACCATCGCCCTGGCCGCGGCAGCAGCCACCACGCCGCCCGTGGACGGCGTGATCGCCCTGTCCGCGCCGACCGTGTACGACGCCAACGCCACGACCGCCGTGAAGACGCTGGCCGTGCCCACCATCTTCGCCGCCGGGGACCTCGACGGCACCTTCCCCGACCACGCCAGGGAGCTGTACAGCCTGTCGGTCTCCACGCACAAGCGGCTGATCATCCGCTCCAGCGCCGACCACGGCGTGTCCCTGCTCGGCGGCGACCTGGACGACATCGTCCTGGCCTTCCTGACCGACCCGGTGTCGGCCACCGCGGCCGGGCAGTCCTGAGCCCGAGCCGCCGCCCGTCGGACCGAGCCGCGCCGCGTCCGGCCGGCCGGCCTCGCAGTGTCCGGCTCACACGTGTGGGGTTGTGGCCACAACCCCACACGTGTGACGTCGCGGACGAGGTCGGCCCCCGCTGGGGCGCCGACGGCGGCTGCGGTCAGCGCGTCCGGACCGGCAGCTGGAGGTAGGACGGGGTCGCTGCGCCGGTGTGGATGACGTGCCGGCCGCTGTTGGCGCCGACGTACTCCCGGATGCCGGGCATCATCGTGCCCAGCAGGTTGCGGGCGCTGACGATGAACCGCAGCTGCTCCCCCGGGCTGAACCTCAGGCCGACGGGCAGCAGGTCGATCTCGATGTCGACGATCTGCCCTGCGGACAGCTTCTCGACGCGGTCGAAGGTGTGCGCCGGGACGTCATCGGTCGACAGGGCCGGGTCGAGGTGGCGCGCCGAGACGCGCAGCCGGCCGTCGGAGCCCTTGTAGCGCAGGATGGTCGCGCCGTGGTCGGTCAGGTCGTGGGCCATCGCGCTCTGGTTGGGCACCGTGAAGGCGGCCAGGGGTGTGCCGTACGCGTCGAGTTTCTGCACCAGGACGAACAGGTCCATGTCGTCGGCGTCGCGCGCCTCCACCCACAGGTGCGCCTTGGGGTAGCCGACCAGCACGGTCTCGACGTCGAACCGGGTGATGAAGGAGACCGCGCCCGGGTTGGCGTCCGCCGTGTACGCCGCCTCGGCCTGCTCGGACGGGGCCGTGACGCTCAGCGAGCGGGATCGGGCGTCGAGGTAGAACCGCTGCGAGACGGTGCCTTCGGGCGGAAACGTGTCGGCGGGCACGCCGACCTCGTCGCCGCCGCGCAGGTCGAGCACGGAGTAGCGGACGTGCGGCGTCTGCTCCCAGCCGTTGTCGACGCCCTTGAGGTAGTGGTCGAAGAAGCGGCGCAGGTCCTCGACGTTCGCCGCGTCGTAGTAGTCGGGCCACTCCTGGCTGTTGTGGATGCGCAGCCACTTGTCCGGCGAGGCCATGCGCCGCCAGGCGCGGAACGTGCCGGCGGTGTGCAGCGTGTTGGAGTAGCTGGCTACCACGTAGGCGGGCACGGCGATCCGGTCGAACTCCGGGATCTTGTCGGCCCACAGCTCGTTCATCAGCGGGTAGCGCTCGGCCTCGGCCAGGACGTCCTCCTTGCGGCTGCGGCCGAAGAAGCTCCCGTGCTGCAACTGCGCGGCGAACCCGGTGTCGGGCATCCCGCCCCGCAGCACCAGGTCCCGGTAGACGTCGCTGACGCCCTCCCACGGGTTGATCGCCGCCAGGTGCGGCGGCTGCTCGGCGGCGGTGAACCACTGCGCGACCGCGAGGTAGGAGGTGCCGCTCATGCCGACCTTGCCGGTGCACCACGGCTGGACGGCCAGCCATTCGACGAGGTCGTAGCAGTCCCGGCCCTCCTGGCGGTCCCACAGCACGCTGTCGCCGTCGGAGTCGACGACTCCGCGCACGTCCGGGTTGCAGACCGCGTAGCCCTGGGCGCACCAGTACGCCGGGTCGGGTGCCTCGAACTTCGCCAGTCCGGAGACGGTCTGGTTGCTCAGCCCGACGAGACCGAAGACGCCCATCACACTGGCCGAGGTGCCCTGGCCCTTGCCGTACGGGCTCCACGCCACGATCACCGGCACCTGCTCGTCCCCGGCGGGCCGGAAGACGTCGACGTGGATCGTCACGCCGTCGCGCAGGGTGACCGCGACGTCCTTATCCAGCACGACGTCGACCGGCAGGTCCCGGAACTGGGGGGCGATCCGGAAACCGGCCTCCAGCGTCTGGGTGCCCGGTGCGAAGCCGGTCAGCACCCCGGTGCGGGCGGCGGGCAGCGGCCCGGAAGCGGTGTACATCGTCAAGTCACTGCTCATCGCGGACTCCTTCAGCGGGTGGCCCCAGCGGGCTCGGACGTGGTCACGACCCTAGGTCTGGACCCGTCAAATATAAACACCTGTTGAGAAAAAATATAAACGCTTGTTGAGAAATGGGTGCTGGGTTACATTCGGCCGGTGACCGCACCCCAGGAACCGACGCCCAAGGCCCGGCGGGGGCGCCGGTCCGGCTCCGCCAGCACCCGCCAGGCGGTGCTCGACGCGGCACGGGTGCGCTTCGCCACCGACGGCTTCGCCGCGACCACGATCCGGCGCGTCGCCGCCGACGCGGGAGTCGACGCCTCCCAGGTGATGCAGTTCTTCGGCACCAAGGACGAGCTGTTCGCCGCGGTGAGAGCCATCCCCGCCTCGGCGGTCAGGCGCTTCGACACCGCGTTCGAAGGGCCCGACGAGCACCTGGGCGAGCGGGTGGTCCGGGCCTACCTGGCCGCGTGGGAGGAGGTCGCCGAGGAGTCCGAGCCCCTGATGGCGATGCTGCGCGGCGCGATCGTCAACGAGGACGCCAGTGCGCAGCTACGCGACTTCATCGAGTCCCGGCTGCGCCACGGGATCACCGGCGGGACCCGCCACGACGAGCAGGACGCGATGCTGCGCGTCGGGCTGGCCTCGGCGATGCTGGTCGGCATCATCACCAGCCGGCGCGTCATCGGCGTGCCCGTGCTGGCCGCCGCGGACACCGAGCAGATCGTGGCCACCGTCGCCCCGGCCATCCAGCTCATCCTGGTCGGGCCTGCGCCCGGACACCGGCACCCTGTCTGACGGCCGAGGCGGCCCGCAGCCCCGCAGGCTTGTCGGCACCTGCGGGAACTGCGGGCGGCGGGTCACTGCGAGGCGATCGCGGCGAGGATGTCGGCGCGGGCCGCGCGGCGGGCCGGCCACAGCGCGGCCAGCACGCCGACCAGCGCCATGCCCGCCAGCGCCACACCGGCGGTCGGCCACGGGACAGACATCGAGAACACCGGGTTGGCCAGGATGACGTACTGCATCACCCCGCCCAGCAGCACGCCGACCGCGATGCCGAGCAGGCCGCCGTACAGGCAGATGACCACGCTCTCGCGGCGTACGGTGCGGCGCACCAGCGGCCGGGACGCGCCCAGCGCCCGGAACACGCCCAGCTCGCGGGTGCGTTCCAGCACCGACAGCGCCAGGGTGTTCACGACGCCGAACACCGCGATCACCACGGCGGCGCCGAGCAGCACGTACACCAGGCCGAGGACCAGGTTGAACGGTCGCAGCACCTCGTCGAGCAGCTGGTCGCGGTCCATCACCACCACGTCGGGCCGCTGGGCGAACGCCCGGTCCAGGGCGGTGCGCAGTGCGGCCGGGTCGGCGCCGACGGCGACCATCGTGTCGGTGTAGGTGTCGAGTCCGGCGGGCAGCTCGGACCGGTCGAGCACGACGCCGCGCAGCAGGTCGGTGCCGTGGTGCAGGCCCGCGACGGTGGTCTGGACCTCGACGTGGGCCGGGTTGCCCGCGCTGTCGGGGGTGGTGAACCGGAGCCGGACCGAGTCGCCGACGCCGAGCCCGGCTTCGGCCGCGCGCTGCTGGTCGAGCAGGATGCCGCCGCGCAGGTCGGCCCGGCCCGAGACCAGCTGCGGCCGCAGTGCCGTGCCCAGGGCGGCGGGGTCGAGGGCGGTGACGTCGACCTCCAGCGGCCGGCCGCTCGCGGGCACCAGCTGTGCGCTGCCGAGCTGCGGCGCGGCCAGCGCACCGAGGCCGGGCACCGCCGCAGCGGTGGTGCGGGCGGAGTCGTCGAGGATCCCGAACGCCGCCGCGCGCAGCACGACCGCCTCCTGCGGCACCGCGGCACGCACCTCGTCGGTGAGACCGGAGGCGAGGGTCTGGCCGACGGTCGCGAACGCGCTGACCAGCGACAGGCCGATCATCAGTGCGGACGCGGTGGCGGCGGTGCGGCGCGGGTCGCGTACGGCGTTGCGCAGCGCGATCCGGGTGACCGGCCCGCCCCGCCTGCCGAGCAGCCGCGACAGCGGCCGCAGCACGCCCGCGACCAGGACCGGTGCCATCAGCAGCAGCCCGACCCAGGCGAGCACCGCCCCGGCCATCGCCTGGACGCGGGCCGGTTCGTCCAGCGTCTCGGCGCTCGTCGTCGCGATCAGCGCGACGCCCGCCCCGACGGCGAGCAGGCCGAGGACGGTGCCCAGGACCAGCGAGCGGCGCGGGACGGCGGCGTCGGTGCGCAGCGCGGCCATGGGCGACACCCGGGCGGCGCGGCGGGCCGACCCGTAGGCCGACACCATTGTCACGACGACGCCGACGGCGTAGCCGAGCAGGATCGCCCACGGCGACACGGCGTAGCGCACCGTGTCGGCGACCGGCAGCACCCGCATCGCCAGCAGGCCCAGCCCGACACCGAGGCCGACCCCGAGCGTCGACCCGACCAGGCCGAGCACGAGCGCTTCGGCGAGCACGGCCCGGCGGACCTGGGCCCGGCGCGCCCCGACCGCGCGCAGCAGCGCGAACTGGCGGGTGCGCTGGGTGACCAGCATGGTGAAGGTGTTGGCGATGACGAACACCCCGGCCATCAGGGCCACGGCCGCGAACGCGAGCAGCGCCTTGCGGATGATGTCGGCGTCGCTGTCTGCGGACTTCTCCAGCTGCGTACGCAGCTCGCTGCCGGAGCGCACCTCGAAGCCGGAGCCGAGCTCGGCCCGTACGGCGGCCAGGACGGCGGGCTCGTCGGGGCTGGACACCTCGACGCGGGCGAAGCCGGGCGCGGTCCCGGGTGCCTCGTCCCGGCGGTGCAGCAGCCGGGCGGCGGTGTCGGGGTCGTACGCGACCCCGGGGTCGAGTTCGCGCCCGGCGGGACGGTAGGTGAACAGCCCGACCACGGTCGCGGTGTCGTTGCGGCCGTCGGTGAGCAGGATGCGGGCCGTGCCGCCGAGGCCCACCCCGGCGTCGGTCGCGGCCTGCTGCTCCAGCGCGACCTCGCCGGAGCGCTCGGGGCCGCGCCCGGCGGTGAGCGCGAAGCGCTGCGAGCCGTCCCAGTCGGTGCCGCCCGCGTCGGGCCAGGTGGTGGTGCCGAGCTTGCCGTCGGCGCGGACCAGGGCGGCGTAGCCGGTGCGTACGCCCTCGGCGCGGGTCACGCCGGGCAGGGCCGCCAGCCGGGCGACGGCCTGCTCGGTTATCCCCGTTCGGGATGCGTCACTTTCCACGAGGGCGGCCAGGTCGGTGCGCTGCCCGCCGCCGCGGACGGTGGCGGCGGCGGAGTCCGACACCACCCAGGTGGCGACGACGAAGCCCACCCCGAGCACGATCGCGGCCAGGGTCATCGCGACCCGGCCCAGGTGTGCGCGCAGATCGCGCAGCATCGCCCGCAGCATCAGGCACCCGCCCCGACGCTCGTACGGCCCCGAGCGGCCGACTCCAGGGACCGGACCCGGTCCAGGACCCGGTCGGCGGAGGCGTCGCGCAGTTCGTCGACGATGACGCCGTCGGCCAGGAACAGCACCCGGTCGGCGTACCCGGCCGCGACCGGGTCGTGGGTGACCATGACGACGGTCTGGCCGAGCTCGTCGACGCTGCGGCGCAGGAACCCCAGCACCTCGGCGCCGGTGCGGGAGTCCAGCGCCCCGGTGGGTTCGTCGGCGAACACGACGTCGGGGCGGCTGACCAGGGCGCGGGCGCAGGCGACCCGCTGCTGCTGGCCGCCGGACAGCTGCGACGGGCGGTGGTGCAGCCGGTCGCGCAGGCCGACGGCGTCGATCACGGTGTCGGCGAAGGCCCGGTCGGGGCGACGCCCGGCCAGTTCCAGCGGCAGGGTGATGTTCTCCCAGGCGGTCAGGGTGGGCAGCAGGTTGAACGCCTGGAACACGAAGCCCATCCGGTCGCGGCGCAGCGCGGTCAGCGCGTCGTCGCGCAGGCCGCTCAGCTCCACCCGGTCGGGGCTGCCGTGGCGGGAGCCGTGCAGCCACACCTGGCCGCCGGTCGGGGTGTCCAGACCCGCCAGGCAGTGCATCAGGGTCGACTTGCCGGACCCGGACGGGCCCATGATCGCGGTGAGTTCGCCGCGGCCGAACGCGACGGTCACCGCGTCCAGCGCGACCACCTGGGCGTCGCCCGAGCCGTACCGTTTGGTCAGGTCTTCCGCGCTCACCGCGGCTTCGAAACTGGTCATGGCGCCCACGCTGCCGCCCCGCGGCGGTCCTGCCGTCCGGCGAGAGTCGATCTCGCCCTGCTACTTAAGTAGCGGGTCGGGTCGACGGAAGTAGTGTCCGGCCCGGCGCCGGGCCTGCCTAGGCTCGGGGGCGAACGGTCGGCGTGGACGGGAGCGGGCGATGGAGCGGGTCAGGGCGGAGGCGGTGCCGGGCCTGCCGTCGTGGCTGCAACCGGGCCGCCTGCCGCGCCGGATCGCGCACCGGCTGTTCCCGCTCGCTCTGGGCTTCGCCGTGTTCGTGGGCTCGTTCGTCTCGCCCTTCCGCCCGGCGCTGTACCTGTTCGACAGCCGGGTCCACGACTCGCCCCAGTGGCTGGTGGCCGCCTGCGTGCTGGCCTGCGCCGTCAGCGCGACGCTGGTGCGCCGGTGGCGGTGGCCGCTGTTCGTCAGCTCGCTGGTCGCCTACCTGGCCCTGGCGATGGGCGCGGCGGTGTTCGTCGCCTCGTACTACGCCGGGGCGGGCCGGCCGGGGCCGCCGCAGCGGGCGGGGCGGGCCTGGCCGTTCTTCCTGGTCGCGGTGCCGCTGGTCGGGGTGCCGGTGGGCTGGAGCGCGATGCACAGCGACCTGCTCTACGAGGGTATGACCGGCGGCCTGCTCCTGGGCGGCGTGCTCACCGGCCTGGGCTGGGTCGCGATGACCGTGGTGCTGCCGTTCGTGTTCGGGCTGTGGGTGCGCGCCCGCCGCCAGGTCCTCGCCCAGCTGCGGGAACGGGCCGAACGGCTGGAGCGCGAGCAGCACGAGCGCGCCGAGCACGCCCGCGCCGAGGAGCGCCGCCGCATCGCCCGCGAGATGCACGACGTCGTCGCGCACCGGGTGGCGCTGATGGTGCTGCACGCGGGGGCGCTGGAGGTGAGCACCGCCGATCCGCGTACCGCCGAGGAGGCCGCGCTGATCCGCACCACCGGCCGGGAGGCGATGCAGGAGCTGCGGGAGGTTCTCGGGATGCTGCGCGCGCCCGGCGGCGCCGAGGGCACCGACCTGGCCCCGCAGCCGACGCTGGCGGACCTGGACCGGCTGCTGGAGTCCAGCCGCGCGGCGGGGCTGCCGGTGCGGCGGATCGACGAGGGGCGGCCGCAGCAGGTGTCGCCGTCGGCGCAGCGCACCGCGTACCGGGTGGTGCAGGAGGCGCTGACGAACGTGGCCAAGCACGCCGGGCCGGTCCCGACCACGGTCACGCTGCGCCACGAGCCGCACGAGCTGGTGGTGACGGTCGACAACGCCGCGCCGTCGCACCCGGTCCCGGCGCATCCCGACAGCGGGCTGGGGCTGGTCGGGCTGGGCGAGCGGGTCGCGCTCGCGGGCGGCAGCGTCGACGCGCGGCCGCGGCTGGACGGCGGGTTCACCCTGTACGCCCGCATCCCGGCCGACCCGCCGGAACCGGTCGCCGAACGGAAGGAGCCCGCATGATCCGGGTGCTGGTGGTCGACGACGAGGCGCTGGTGCGCTCCGGCCTGCGGATGATCCTGGAGGCGGCGGGCGACATCGCGGTGGTCGCCGAGGCCCGCGACGGCGCCGAGGCCGTGGACGCGGCCAGGCGGCACCGCCCCGACGTGGTGCTGATGGACGTACGCATGCCCGGCACCGACGGGCTGACCGGCGCCGCCGCCGTGGCGCAGCTGCCCGAACCGCCCCGGGTCATCATGCTGACCACGTTCGACCTGGACGAGTACGTGCACGCGGCGCTGCGCGCCGGGGCGGTCGGCTTCCTGCTCAAGGACACTCCCCCGCGCGACCTGGCCGAGGCCGTCCGCACCGTCGCGGCGGGCAACGCGATGCTGTCGCCGACGGTGACCCGGCGGCTGATCAGCTCGTTCGCGCAGCGGGGCCCGTCAGTGACCGACCAGGCACGGGCCCGGCTCGCGGTGCTGACCGACCGCGAGCGCGACGTGGTGCGGGCGGTGGCGCGGGGGCTGTCCAACGCGGAGATCGCCCGCGAGCTGGACATGGCCGAGGCGACGGTGAAGGCGCACGTGAGCCGGGCGCTGGCCAAACTGGGCCTGGCCAACCGGGTCCAGGCCGCGATCCTGGTGCACGACGCCCGCCTGGACCCCGGCCCGCACCCGCGCTGACGCGGCCGCGACGGCGGTGCGAGCCCGGCCACACGTGACTCGGCCTATCGCGACGTATTGCGCCTGGCGCCGTAGCCTGCATGCTGGAGGTCGGCGGCACCGCCGCGAGGCAGTCCAGGACGGGAGGCACGGCGTGAACCACCGCCACCGGGTGCGCCTGGGACGCAGCGGGCTCCAGGTGACACGGATGGGCCTCAACCTGGCCGCGGTCGGGCGCCTGGCCCTCGGCCGCGCCGACGGGGCCGCCGCCGTCATCGACCATGCCTGGCAGCGCGGCCTGCGGCTGTTCGACACCGCCCCCGAGTACGGCGACGGCAGCGCCGAACGCCACACCGGCCGCGCCCTGGCCGACCGGCCGCGCGAGGACTACGTGCTGACCACCAAGGTCGGGCGGCAGAACGAGCCGGGCGGCGCCTACCTGTGGCTCGGCGACCCCAGCCCCGGACCGCAGTTCGACTTCAGTTACGACGGCGTGCACCGCAGCCTGGAGCAGAGCATGCACCGGCTCAGCGTGGAGCGGCTCGACGTGGTGCACCTGCACGACCCGGTGCGCCGCGCCGACGAGGCGCTGCGCGGCGGATACAAGGCCCTGGTCCAGCTGCGGGCGGCCGGGACGATCGGCGCGATCAGCGCCAGCGCCGACCACACCGGCCTGCTGGCCGAGTACGCCGCGATCGGGCGGCGCAGCGACCAGCAGGACCCCGGGTTCGACTGCTTCCTGCTCGCCGGGCGCTACACCCTGCTCGACCAGTCCGGACTGGACCTGCTGCTGCCCCGCTGCGCCGCGTGGGGCATCGGGGTGATGGCGGCCGGGGTGCTGCACCGGGGCCTGCTGGCCGGGGCGCCCGCCACCGACCGGCCCGCGTACGTGCGGGAGCGGGTCGAGGCGATCCGCCGGGTGTGCGACCTGTACGCCGTCCCGCTGCGCGCCGCGGCCCTGCAGTTCCCGCTGGGGCACCCGGCGGTGGCGACGGTGCTGGTCGGCGCGAAGTCACCCGAGCAGCTCGAAGACGACATCGCGATGTTCAACCATCCGATCCCCGCCGCGCTGTGGGCCGATCTTAAGCGGCGCAACCTGATCGAGCAGCGCACCCCGACGCCCCGCTGACCCCGCGACATACGCCGGCCGCCGCCCGCCGGAGCGGACGGCGGCGGCCGGGTGTCAGAAGGCGCCGCGGACGGTGCCTCCGTCGACCCGGATCGTGGCCCCGCTGACGTAGTCGGCGTAGGTGCTGCACAGGTACGCCACCGCCGCGGCGATCTCGTCCGGCCTGCCGTAGCGCACGCGGTCGTTGGGCACGATCTCCCGGACCGAGTTGTGTTCGATCTCCTCCCAGGTCCCGCCCCAGCCGCGGTCCGGCGCGAGCTTGGTCAGGAAGTCCTGAACGGCCGGGACGAGGATCGCCCCGGGCGACACGACGTTGGAGGTGACGCCCGTGCCCGCCAGGTCGCGGGCGAGGGAGACCGCCAGGTTGTGCCGGGCGGCCAGGGACGCGTTGTAGTGCGGGTGGTTGCCGAACGGCTGGAGGCCCAGACCGCCGCCGATGGTGACGACCCGCCCGTAGTCCCGCTCGCGCATCGCCGGGACGAGGCGCTGGATCATCCGTACGCCGGAGACGACGTTGACGTTGTAGGTGTCCAGCCAGATGTCGGGGCGGGCGGCGGACCAGTCGAGGTGCTCGTACGCCCCGGCGTTGTTGACCAGGATGTCGACGGGGCCACCGGCCAGGGCGTCCTGGGCTGCCTGGTCGGCGCCCTCGTCGGTGGCGAGGTCGCCGAGGGCGATCGAGGCGCTGCCCCCACCGCCGGTGATCGAGTCGGCCACCGCCCGCGCGCGTGCGGCGCTGCGGCCGTGGACGACCACCTGCGCGCCTTCGGCCGCGAGCAGCCGGGCGATGGCCTCGCCCAGTCCGGACGTCGACCCGGTGACGAGTGCGCGGCGTCCTGCCAGTTGCAGATCCATGAGAACTCCTTAACGCGTTTTGTCTACACACGTAGACTACGCCGCGAGGTTGCCACCTGTAGACTTATTGGCTATGACCCTTGCCACGAACAGGCGGCGCCACGCCGGGAATACCCGCCAGGCGATCCTCGACGCGGCGGTCACCGCGTTCACCAGGCACGGCTACACCGGGGTGGGCGTGCGGGAGATAGCGGCGAACGCCGGGGTTACGGCCATGCTCGTCAACCGGTACTTCGGCTCCAAGGAAGGCCTGTTCGCCGAAGTCGTCGACGTCTCGTTCGCGCAGCCGACCGTGGTCCCGCAGGATGCCCGCGACCTCGCGGCCGAGACGGCGGAAGCCCTGGTCGCCCGCACCGCGCCGGACACCGATGAGCTCGGGCCGTTCGCGCTGATGCTCAGGTCGGCGGCCGACCCGCGCGCCGCCGAGATCATCCAGGCCGCCGTCGAGAAGCACGTCGGCGCCCGGTTCACCGACGCCCTCCAGGGCCCGCACCCGCAGGAACGGGCAGAGCTGGGACTGGCCCTCATCGCCGGGACATGGCTGATGCGCCGGATCATCGGCACACCCGCACTGCGCGACGCCGACCCGGCGGCGCTGACCGCACACCTCACCCGCATGCTGGCGGCGGTCACCGAGCCGCCCGCGACGCCGTCGCCGTAATCCGAGGGCGGCGCCGACGACCCGCTGGATAGCATCCCGGGCATGGCGGAGTTCGTACACATCACCACGGCGGCGTCTGGACGGCGCATCGAGCGCACGGGCGTCGCCGCCCGCAGCCGGGGACCCGCCGGGGCGCGTGGCGTGTACTGCATGCCGGTGCTGGCGTCGTTCACCCTCACCCACCAGTGGGCACGTGAGCTGCGGCGCTGGCACCCGGGCGTGCTGGTCGCGGTCCACCTGCGGCTGCCCGACGACGAGCCGGTGACGTTCGGGCACTACGGTGCCGCGACGCGGGTGGCCACCGCCGCGCAGGCGGTCGCGGCGATCCGCGCCCTGGACGACCCCCGTGGCTACGAGGTGTTCCTGCCTCGCGCGGTCACGGCTGCCGAGGTGCGGCGGATCCGCACCGTCCCGCAGGGTGTCGGCTGGCGCTACCTGCCCGGAGCCCACGGCAGGCGGCCGTGCACCTGCCCAGCCTGCGTCCAGCCCGGCACGCCCAACGTGGCCAGGCTGCGCCGCCGCTATCCCTACGACGAGCCGCCCACCCCGAAGAACGAGCTGATGGCGCGGCTGCGGGCCGCGACGGACGCAGACGAGATCGTCGACGTGCTGTGGGAGCTGGGCCGGGGCCGGAGGGGCGGCGCCGAGGAACTGGCGTACCTGGTCGACCATCCCGACCCGGAGGTGCGCGAGACCCTGGAGAGCGTGCTGGGCTCGTACCGAGGTCGCGAAGCCCGGCGACTGCGGGAGCGCCTGCAGACGCTGCTCCCAGACGCGTGACGCGCTCGCCGACCTGGGCTAACGTCCCTGTCATGGCGGCCTTCGACCCGAATGCGGACCTGCGCCAGGATCTCGCGTTCCGTTTGATGAGGAACAGCCCGGTGACGCTGTTCTGGCGCCCGCAGGTGCTGCACGACACGCTGACCTGGCTGGAAGCCCACGGCTACCAGGTGACGCGCGTCGACGCCGCGCGCTGGTCATCGGATCGGGATCTGCATCGCGACATCGCCGCCGCGCTCGACTTCCCGGACTACTACGGCGGCAACCTGAACGCCCTCAACGACTGCCTGCGCGACGTCGTCGACCAGGGCTACGGGTGGGCGCCGGGCACCACCGGCCTCGCCCTCGTCTTCACCGGGTATGACGCCTTCGCCGCCAGGTCGCCGGAGACCGCGCAGAGCGTCCTCGACCTCATGGCGGCCCACTCCCGCAGCGCGCTGCTGTTCGGCCGGCGCCTCATGTGCCTGGTGCAAAGCGACGATCCGCAGATCCGGTTCGAGCCCGTCGGCGCCTCCCCCGTCATGTGGAACGGGGCCGAGTGGCTGGACTCCCGACGCCGCGCCGACTGACCGGCCGTGAGCCGCGCCACCGCCTGCCGATGAGGTGTGCTCGTCCGCACGCCCTCGGTGATGGACGTCGCGGCGGACTCGGGACCTTCGGCCCGTACGCGGGGCCGGGCCAGGTGCGAGGCTGGTGGACATGCCCGCTGCATCGACCCGGACCGCGGTGAGGACCCGACCCGACGCGCGCTGCCCGCTCCGGCCCGGCCAGCCGTGCACGCTGTGCCAGCTCGACGTGACCGGCCCCGAGGACTGCCCGGTGGTGTACCTCGTGATGTCCGACGACGAACTGCGTGAGGGGCTGCGACGCACCCAGGGCTGAACCATCCGGGGCCGGACGCGGACCGCGAAACACCGTCGTGGCGACCATGGCCTACCGGGTCGTGCCGCCACCGGCGCCAGTGGCCGCATACGCCCAGATCTGGCTTCTGAGCTGCGGCGATGCCCACAGGACCCGGCCGTGGTAGTTTCGGCGAATGCGCCAGAGCGGGTTCGTTGACGCGGTCGACGGCCTGGGCCGCAGCGACCACCTCTGCTGGGCGTTCGACACACACGACGAATTCCGGACGCTGGCCGCCCGTTTTCTCGCCGACGGCCTCGCCGCGGGCCAGCAGGTCGTCTACCTCGCCGAGTCCGCCGGTGCGGCCGAGCTCGACGGGTTCGGCGGGTTCGCCGCCGCCCGGGCCAGCGGCGCGGCCAGGGTGCAGGACCTGAGCATCTACGACCGCAGCCTGCTGGCCGAGCCCCGCGCGCAGGTGCGCGCCTACGCGCAGGCCACCGAGCAGGCACTCGCGGCCGGTTACACCGGCCTGCGGGTGGCTGCCGACGCCACCCCGCTCGTGCGCACCCCGGCCGACCGGTCGGCGTTCGCCCGCTACGAGCACCTGGTCGACGTGTACATGACCCGCCATCCGTTCGCCGCGATGTGCGGCTACCACCGCGGTCGGCTGGACCCGGCCGCCATCGCCGAGCTGGCCTGCATGCATCCGCTGGCCAGGAGCTCGTCGGCCCCGCTGCGGCTGTTCGCGTCCGACCAGCCCGGGATCGACATGGTCCTGGCGGGCGAGGTCGACCTGGCCGGGCACGCGCTGCTCCGGACGGCACTCGAACACGCCGACGCGGCACCGGCCGGGGGCGAGATCTCCGTCGACGCCCGGCACCTGACCTTCATCGACCACCGAGGACTCATGCGGCTCGCCGAGCACGTCCAGGCCCGGGGCGGCACCGCGGTGCTGCACACCGCCCGCGGCGCCACCCGGCTGCTGACCGAACTGCTGGACCTGCCGCAGCTGCGGGTGTCGGCGTCATGAGATCGGGACCGGCGGCCGGGCACCACGGCATCCTCCACGAGGCGGCGTTCTACGGCTCCGACGAGCAGTTCCTCGCGGTCGTGCTGCCGTTCCTGCGCGACGGGCTGGCGGCCGGCGAGCCGGCCGTGTCCCTGTTCGGCGAGCGGAACCAGAATCTCGTACGCGAGGCGCTGGGTCCGGGCAGCGGGGTCGTCTTCATCGACGGCGACGGGCACTACCTGCGCCCGGCCGTGGCGATCCGCAGGCACCAGCAGATGCTGGCCGAGTACGTGGCCGCCGGGGCGGCGCAGATCCGCATCGCCGGGGACGTGCCGCACCCCGGGGTCGGCGTGCCGTGGGAGTGGTGGGCGCGCTACGAGGCCGCCGCCAACGAGGTCTACGACGCCTTCCCGATGTACGGGCTGTGCCCGTACGACACGCGGACCGCCCCGGCGCACGTGCTCGAGGACGCGCTGCGCACCCACAGCCACGTGGTGACCCCCGACGGGCGGCGGGAGGCCAGCGGCACGTACCAGAGTCCGCGGACGTTCCTGTCCACGGCGGTGGCGTCCTGGACGGAGCCGTTGGAGGCCGGGCCGCCCGCGCTGTGGCTGGTCGATCCGGAGATCGCGCAGGCCCGGCACTCGGTGGCGGCGTTGCAGCGCACGGCCGGGCTCACCGGCGACGACCTGGACGGGCTGCTGCTCAGCACCAGCGAGGCGGTCACCAACGCCCGCCTGCACGGCGGGGCGCCGGTGCGGCTGAGCGCGTGGGCGGCGCCCGGCCGGATCATCGTGACCGTCGCCGACCGGGGACCGGGTCCGGCCGACCCGACCGCCGGGCTGGTGCCCGGTGCCGGGCCGGGCGGGCTCGGACTGTGGCTGGCGCACCAGCTGTGCGCGTACGTGTCGCTGCGCACCGGCCCCGACGGGTTCACGATCCGGCTGATCGCGGGCGACGCTCCCGCCTGAACGGCACCGCGGCCTCGCCGCCGGGGCGGCGATGCCGCTACCGTCGCTGCCGTGACCCCCGACTTATGGTTCCTGTCCGCAGACGAGCGCGGCA
Source organism: Catellatospora sp. TT07R-123 (assembly GCF_018327705.1). Classification (NCBI taxonomy): domain Bacteria; kingdom Bacillati; phylum Actinomycetota; class Actinomycetes; order Micromonosporales; family Micromonosporaceae; genus Catellatospora; species Catellatospora sp. TT07R-123. The sequence goes on from NZ_BNEM01000002.1 coordinate 268,790, forward strand.
ACCCGGCCACCGGCATCGACCGGCGGCGCGCCGACGGCCTGGCCTGGACCCGGGGCAACCGCGCCCGCCCCCTCGTGCACGGCGCGGCCTACTTCCACGAGCTGGTCGAGGTGCTGGCCGCGACCCGGGCGGGCGACGTGGTGATGTTCACCGACTGGCGCGGCGACCCCGACGAGCGGCTGGACGGGCCGCGCACCCAGGTCACGAAGGTGCTCGGCGACGCCGCCCGGCGCGGCGTGCGCGTGTACGGGCTGCTGTGGCGCTCGCACCCCGACTGGCTGCACTTCAGCTCGCCGCAGAACCGGCAGCTCGCCGAGCAGTTGCAGGCCGCCGGCGCCCACGTGCTGCTGGACATGCGGGTGCGGTTCGGCGGATCGCATCACCAGAAGATGTTCGTGGTACGCCACCAGGGCCGCCCGGACCGCGACGTGGCCTACGTCGGCGGCATCGACCTGTCCCGGGGCCGCAACGACGACGCCGAGCACCGCGGTGATCCGCTCGCCCCGCCGATGGCGGCGGTCTACGGCCCGAACCCGCCCTGGCACGACATCCAGCTGGAGCTGCGCGGCCCGGCGGTGGGCGACGTCGAGCACGTCTTCCGCGAGCGGTGGGCCGACCCGAGCCGCCTGTCGCTGAACCTGCTGGACCGGTTGCGCGACCGGCTGTCGCGGCTGCGGACCGAGGCCCCGGCGCTGCCTGAGCAGCTGCCCGATCCGCCCGCCTGCGGGACGCACAGCGTCCAGGTGCTGCGCACGTACCCGCGCCGGAAGCTTGGCCGCTACCCGTTCGCCCCGCGTGGGGAGCGCAGCATCGCCCGGGGTTACCTCAAGGCGCTGGCCCGCGCGCAGGATCTGATCTACGTCGAGGATCAGTACCTGTGGTCGGCCCGTGTCATCCAGCCGTTCGCCCGCGCCCTGCGCGCCAACCCGCGCCTGCGCCTGATCTGCGTCGTGCCGCTGGCTCCCGACGCCGCCTCGCCGTCCATCGCCATGGCCGAGTCGTGGGGGCGCAAGCAGGCGATGCGGGTCCTGGGCCGGGCGGGAGGCGACCGGGTCGCGGTCTACGGCCTGGAGAACGCCGCCGGTACGCCGATCTACGTGCACGCCAAGGCGTGCATCGTGGACGACGCCTGGGCCACGGTCGGCTCGGACAATTTCAACCTGCGGTCGTGGACCTACGACTCCGAGTTGACGTGCGCGGTCGTCGACGAGGGACCCGATCCGACGTACGCCCGCGACCTGCGCCTGGAGCTGATGAGTGAGCATCTGGGCGGTGACGGCACGCCCGATCCGCGGCTGGGCGACGCCCAGGCGGCCTTCGAGGCGTTCGCGGCGGCGGCCGTGGAACTCGACGGCTGGCACGCGGCGGGAGGCGCAGGTCCCCGGCCGCGTGCCCGGCTGCGCCGCTACGAGCCGCCGAAGGTGCGCGGCTGGCAGCGGCTTCCCGCTCGCATCATCTACGAGCTGATCTGCGACCCGGACGGCCGTCCCCGGACGATGCGCATGCGCAACCGGTTCTGACGGCTAGCCGATCTGGAACGGGTACGCCGGGCCGGGCGGGTCCTCGCCCACGCGGCCGTCGACCGCCTCCCGGAGCAGGTCGGCGTGGCCGGTGTGCCGGGCGTACTCCTCGATCATGTCGACGAGCAGGCGGCGCAGTGTCAGCCGCGAACCGCCGGGTGCGGTGTACACGGCGTCGACCCCGAAGGACAGCAGCACCTGCGAGACCGCCAGCCGCGACCGCTCGACCGCCTGCTCCCATACCCCGTAGAGCTCGGCGGGCTGGTCGCGGCCGGCGGAGCGCCAGTCCCAGCCGGGCTCGGCCGCCCAGTCGACGTCGCGCCACGGTTTCGGCAGGTCGCCGCCGGCCAGGCCGCAGGTGAAGTTGAGGTCCTCCAGGTACGCCAGGTGCTTGAGCAGCCCGCCGAGCGTCACCCGCGAGACCCCGACCCTCATCCGCAGCGCGTGCTCGCCGAGACCGGCGCATTTCCACGCGAAGGTGGCACGCTGCCGTTCCAGCGAGCCCAGCAGCGTCTCGGCCTCGCCGCCGACGGCGGGCGGCTCGGGATAGCCCGCTTCGACCTGCGTCAACGCCGGCTCCTCTCCACGGTCGTGCAGGGTGGCGGTCACAGCCCCGCATAGCTCCACGCGAATTCGGCCGCCAGTTCCGCGCGTACGGCGTGCTCGGCCGCCGCACACGGTGACGGCCGGCCGCAGCCGTCGCAGACCGGCTCGGCCAACGGCGCCGGTCCGGCGTCGACCGGCAGGTCCACCACGCTGCCGAATGCCATGTCGCCTCGCACGTGCTGCATGTCGCCTCCTCGGCCACGGGCGGCGACGGCGCCGCCCCGGCATCGGCATTCCCGCCGTGGCACGGGGCAAACATCGTCGCCGTCAGCGGCGGCAGCGGCGGGCGGTCACGCCCGCTGGTACTCCTCCCAGGTCACCTTCGGGTCGACCACCGGGCCGTCGTCGGGCGCGTGGTTGGCGAGCCCGTTGAAGCCCAGGTAGTAGTCCCCGGCCTGGTTGCGGGCCGGAGCCGACAGGTCGGTGTCGGCCAGTGCGATCGCGTGGATGTGGTACGGCCAGTCGCCCTGAGACGGGGTCCGCACCCAGGCGGCGAAGCCGACCTGCCGCAGCCTCCTGGCCACGGTGGTCCGCACCGCGGCGGTCATCCCGGTGACCGAGACGTCCAGCGCGCCCCCGCCGTCGTGGGTGCCCGCCGACGTCGGATCGTTGCCCGGACTGTACGACCCCTGGTCGAAGCTCAGCGTGAACCCGAGCAGCCGCTCGGCCTCCAGCACCATGGCCTTGGTGCGGGCGTTGACGGGCACGCCCCGGAAGGTCGAGCGCGCCCCGGGCGAGATGGACCGGATCACCGTGTACCGCTGGTCGCCGAGCAGCCGCAGCGAGGTCGGCCCCGGCAGGCCGGTCGCGTCGAGCCCGGTGTATCCCAGCGACCGCTGGTAGGCGGCGTAGGCGTCGATCGTCTTGGTGCCGAAGTGCCCGTCGACGTAGGCCGCGGCGAGCAGGCCGAGGTCTCGCAGCGCCCGCTCCACCAGCAGCACGCTGTCGCGGCTGCCCGGGGTGATCGCGGTGTCGGCCCGCCGGGGGTCGATCTGCGCCGCCTTGACGACCGCCTCCATGTCGACGGTCGGCAGCGCGGCGTGCACCGGCACCGCCCCGCTCGCCGCCGCCAGCGCACCGGCCAGTGCGGCCGCGGCCAGGGCTCTCCTCGTGGGCATCGCGCCTCCCAGAATACGGCGGCGTCCTGATCGGAGCCGCCTGTGTCGATGTCGGCACGACCGTAGGGCAGGGCACTACACGAGCGGTACAAGGTCGCTACAGCACCGCGGCCCCGGCCGGCGGGGCCGGGGGCGCGGCTCATGGGCCACCGCGCCGAGTACGCGGTATGGAAACAGCGTTTCCAAACTGCTACGCTCGGCGCCCGGCGGTGCGCGGCAGCCCGCGGCGATCGGAGGCAGGACGTGCCCATCCACCTCAAGACGGCCCCACCGGTCTCGGCGAGCACACCGGCAGGGGTGCGCGAGACCGTGGCCGCGATCATCGCCGACGTGCGGCAGCGCGGCGATCAGGCGGTGCGGGAACTGTCGGCGCGGTTCGACTCGTGGAGCCCGGACCGGTTCCGGCTGGCGCCCGACGAGGTCGACCGCATCGTCGCCGGTGTGCCGGCCCAGGTGCTCGACGACATCCGTACGGCGCAGGCCAACGTGCGCGCCTTCGCCGAGCACCAGCGCCGGTCGCTGCACGACTTCGAGGTCGAGACCTCGCCCGGTGTCCGGCTCGGCCAGCGCAGCATCCCGGTGGCGGCGGCCGGGGCCTACATCCCGGGCGGCCGATACCCCCTGGTCGCCTCGGCCCACATGACCATCGTCACCGCCAAGGTCGCCGGAGTGGAGCGCGTGGCCGCGTGCACGCCGCCGATCCGCGGGCAGGTGCCCGCCGCGACCGTGGCCGCGATGCATCTGGCCGGTGCGGACGAGATCTACCTGCTCGGCGGCGTCCAGGCCGTCGCCGCCCTGGCCCTGGGCACCGAGACCCTCGCCCCGGTCGCCATGATCTCCGGACCCGGCAACGCGTACGTGGCCGAGGCCAAGCGGCAGCTGTTCGGCGAGGTCGGCATCGATCTGCTGGCCGGGCCCACCGAGATCCTGATCATCGCCGACGACGCCGCCGACCCGTTCGTGGTCGCGGTCGACCTGCTGAGCCAGGCCGAACACGGCCCGGACTCCCCCGCCATCCTCATCACCACCTCGCGGCCGCTGGGCGAGCAGGTGATCGCCCACGTCGAGCAGCTGCTGCCGACGATGCCGACCCGCGACTTCGCCGGCCCCGCGTGGCGCGACCACGGCCAGGTCCTCGTCGTGGCCGACCTGGCCGAGGCGTACGCGGTCGCCGACGGGTTCGCGTGCGAGCACGTGCAGGTGCTGACCCGCGAGCCGCGGCAGGCCCTGGACCGGATGCGCAACTACGGCGCGCTGTTCCTCGGCGAGGCGACGTGCGTGTCCTACGGCGACAAGGTGATCGGCACCAACCACACGCTGCCGACCCGGCAGGGCGCCCGCTACACGGGCGGGCTGTGGGTGGGCCGCTACCTCAAGACGGTCACCTATCAGGAGGTGCTCGAACCGGCGGCCAGTGTGGAACTGGGCAGGCTGTGCGGGCGGGCCAGCCGGGTCGAGCTGTTCGAGGGCCACGCCCGCTCCGGCGACGTCCGCGCGGCCAAGTACGGCGGCGACGAACTCGCCTGGTCCGACCACCGGTGGACCCGGCCGTGACCGGCCTCGCGGGCCGCACCGCCCTGGTCACCGGCGGCGGCAACGGACTGGGCCGGGCGACCGCGCACGCCCTGGCGGCGGCGGGAGTGCGGGTGCTCCTGGTCGGCCGCACCCACGCCACCCTGCACGCCGTCGCGCAGGAGCTGGCGGACGCCCCGGGCGGCGCACGCGTGGCCGTCTGCGACACCGCCGAGCCCGAGCAGGTCGCCGCCCTGGGCGCCGAGCTGGCCGACGAACAGGTGTCCATCCTGGTCAACAACGCGGGCATCGCCGGGCCGGTGCGCGAGCTCGTGCGGGTGCGGCCGGAAGAGTGGGACGAGGTGTTCGCCGTCAACGTGCGCGGCGTCTACCTCATGTGCCGGGAGTTCCTGCCGCCGATGATCGAGCGGCGCGGCGGCGACGTCGTCAACCTGGCGTCGGTCAGCGGCAAGCGGCCCCTGACCCGCCGCACCCCGTACACCGCGTCGAAGATGGCCGTGCTCGGGCTGACGTTCACCCTGGCGCACGAGGTCGGGCCGTACGGGATCAGCGTCAACTGCCTGTCCCCCGGGCCGGTCGACGGCCCCCGGATGCACCGCAACTTCCGGCTGGAGGCCGAGCGCACCGGGACCAGCTACGCACAGGCCGAGGAGGCGTTCGTGTCACGGTCGGCGCTGGGCCGGATGGTCACCGAGACCGAGGTGGGCGCGGCCGTCGTGGCGATGCTGCGCATGCCCGGCCTCACCGGGGCAGACATCGACCTGTCCGCCGGGATGATCGGACGCTGAGGCGCCCGCGCTCAGCGCAGCCGGGTGACCCCGGCCGGGATCAGACCCTGGTCGCGGACCTCGGTGCGCAGCCGGTGCAGCAGCTCGGCGGCGCTGGTCGACGCGGCCTGGCGGGCCACGGCCGCGTCGACCGCCCAGGCCGCGTCGGGGTCGACGCGCCGCAGCGTCCAGGACACCGCCTGCCCGTCGACGGTCCGCCGGGTCCGCCCCGCCACCCCGTGCGCGGCGTCGTCGGCGCGGTCGAAGGGCGGCATCCGCCAGCCGCCGCGCAGCGCCCGCAGTCCGTCTCCCGCGAACTCGCCCGCGAACAGCACCCGGTAGACCCGGTCCTCGCCGGTGGCCTGGACGGGCACCGGCGAGACCGGCAGCTCCCACCGGTCCAGGAAGTGGCGCCGCAGCTGCGGCTCGGCGGGCAGCTCCCCGCCGCCGAGCAGCCGGTACGCCGCCTGCGCACCCGTACGGCCGACCACGGCCACCCGCGTCCGCAACCGGACGTCGGCCCGCAGCCCCCGGCTGAACGCCGCCGCCGTCCACCAGGCCGCACCGGTGCCGGTCCAGCCCGCACTGTCCAGTCCCGACGTGGTGCCGTCGGGCCGCAGCACGAACTCCTCCAGCACCAGTCCCTCGGGCGGCAGGCCGCGCCCGCGCGCCCGGCTGTTCGCGTAGACCAGGTAGTAGTCGAGCTGCTCGGCGACATCGACGGCGACAGGCTGTCCAGGGCGGCTCACGACTCGATGATGCCGCCGCAGCCCGTGCCCCGCACCGCGACAGGCCGCTGCCGCAACTGTCGTATATCGATCCATGAGTGCCTGCGGCGCGCCGCCTTGCCGTCGCCGTCCGCGCGCCCCATCGTCATGTCCGCAGCACCGTCCAACGTGGCGACAGCCCGGCCGCCCGAGGAGACCGCATGACCGACCACCCCGCGACGAATCCGGCCGCGACGCCGATTCCGGACGTGTGGAACGTGGGCCGGCCCGGCGACCCGGACCGGACCGAGCTGGAGTTCCTCGGCTGCGAAGTGCTGTCGGTACGGTGGCGCGACGCCGACGGCGCGATCTGGCTGGAACCGGATCTCGACGTCGTGCTGCCGATGGCGCCCTCCCTGGCCGCCTACCCCGGTCCGGCGGACGGGCTGCACATGCGGGTGCACACGGCCGGGCTGACCGGCTGGTCCGCAGCGGAGCTCGCCGAGGCCACGGGCCTGCCGGTCGGTGCGCCGTACGAGCATCCGGACGCGATCTGGCCCGAGCCGCTGTCGGCCAGGTTCGTCCGGCTGAACTGGCAGTCCGACGAGCCTGCCGTGATCGTCTCCGCGCGCACCGAGGCCGCGCTGCGGTCGGTCCTGCACGCCGCGACGGCGCGCAGGCCGGACACGGTCTGCCGGGACAAGGCAGGCCATGTGCTGGCCCCGCCGCACGCCTGAGGCCGCCGCTCACACCGGCAGGAAGCGGGCCGCGTCGGCGACGACGTAGCCGTCGGTGGACTCGGTGCGGATCAGGACACTCGCGCCGGACGGCGACGACCCGGCGGGCAGCGTGAACGTGCCCAGCGACACCCACTGGCCGCCCCCGCCGCGCTGGTCGACGGTCCGGGTGGTGACCGTGCCGCCCGCGCATACGTCGACGGGCACGTTGCTCGCCCGGTTGGCGTGCGAGGTCCAGCGCAGGAACACCTGGTAGGCGCCCGCAGTCGGGATCGCCGGCGTGAACCGCAGGCGGTTGACGCCCTTATTCGCGTTGTCATCGTGCTCATAGTCGGGGCCCCAGTACCCGCTGATGGAGGTGGACTTCAGCCATACCCCCGCCCGGGTCACCCCGGCCGAGGTCGAGCTGTCGACGATGATCTCGCCAGAAGCGGTCGGCGGCCAGGTCAGCAGCTGCCCGTCGGCGCGCAGCCGGGCCTGCAGCATCGCGACCGGCACCTGCTGCACCGCCGACCCGGCCGTGATCGCCAGATGCGCCGCAGTGGCGGCGGACTGGCCCAGGATCATGAACACCGGTTCCATCCGGATCGAGCCGTAGGCGATGTGGCTGGCCGACAGGCAGACCGGGACCAGCAGGTTCTCGCACTGCGACGCGGCCGGGACGATGGCCCGGTAGCTGATCGGGTACGGCTGCGGCACACCGATCTGCACGTCGCCCTCGTTCTTCAGCGCGCCGGACACCACGACGCGCTGGCAGTTATGAGAGTCCATGGTGTAGCTGGCCAGCCCGACCGAGTCCGCGGCGGCCCGCCCGCCCCGGCAGTCCGCTTCGGTCATCACGTACGCCGACACCATCCGCCTGGCCTCGCGGACGTACAGCTGGGTGGGCCAGCCGCCGTTGCCCGTGAACTCGTCGGCGGCCAGGCCCCAGGACGCCGTGGCGGCGCGGATCGAGGCGGGCACGCGCGGATCGTTGGCCAGGAACCACATCAGGCCCTGCTGGTACGTGCGATGGTCGGCGACCATGCCGCCCCGCGCCGCATAGGATGCCGTCGGGTAGGCGTAGTTGGCGCCGATGAAGTCGGTCGAGAACGCACCGTCGTTGTTGGAGTCGGTCTTGCCGCCACCGACCGCGTGCGTCGTGAAGAACGGCCCGGTGTAGCCGGCCTGCACGTAGCGGGCCAGCGGCTCGTACCGGACCGGGTCGTAGCCGCTCGGCCTGGCGAACGGGACCCGGTCGGCGGCCTGGGTCAGGCACATCCGGAAGTTGTACGCCTGGATCCGGTCGTCGCCGCTGCCCGCGGGCGCGAGCGGGGCCGCCGAGATGCCCGGCAACAGCCCACTGGCGGGACTGCCCGCGGTGACGTACGGGTCGACGAACCGGTTGTACTGGTGCCCGCCGCGCAGCTGCACCCCGTCGATGGTCTCGCCGTAGACGCTGTTGGCCTCCCGGCCCACGGTCCAGGCGACGCCCGCGGCGGCCATCAGGTCGCCTTCATAGGTGGCGTCGACGTACATCGGGGCCCGGAACACCTGCCCGTTGTCGCAGGCCAGCTCCGTGATCCGGGTGCCCGCCCTGGTGACGGCGGTCAGCTGGGCGCCGAGGTAGACCGGCACGCCCGCCTCGGCCAGCAGGTCGTCGAAGACCGCCGCGGCGACATGCGGTTCGAACGTGAACCGGGTCGGCGAGGTCGCGGTGACCGAGGTGCCTTGGTACTTCGCGTACACCCGCCGGTAGAACTCGGCGGCCAGACCGCCGATCGCCGCGGTGACCCCGCTGTCGGTCATGCCGAGACCGCCGGTGGACAGGCCGCCGACATGCGTGCCCGGCTCGACGATCAGCGCGGTGCGGCCCAGCCGCCGCGCGGTCACCGCCGCGGCGATGCCCGCCGAGGTCGCACCGTAGACCACCAGGTCGGCGGTGACGACGGTCGCGGCGAGGGCGGGCACGGCCAGACCCGAGGCCGTGGTGACGGTCAGGGTCGCGGCGCCCAGGCGCAGGACATGGCGGCGGGTGTACGGCATCAGACGGCTCCAGCTCGACAGCAGACCAGGACAGGAGCGCGCCGCCGCACCCGGCCCCCAAGAATCGGCGCTCACCCCGATCGATGTCAACCCCGGTCGCGCAGCCGTTGCCGGAGGGCCGTACGGTCGCCCATGAAATCGCTCCATCGAGATATATGGAGGAACTTCGTGACACGTCGAATCCTGGCCGCAGCCGCAGCCGCAGCGCTGGCCGTACTCATCCCGGCCGCCCCCGCGCACGCCTCGGTGGCACCGGGCGGGTTCACCCGCGCCACGGTGGCCTGCCCCACCGGCAAGGTCGCCGTCGCCGGCGGCACGCAGGTGGCCGGGGAGGGAAGCCGCGACTTCCGCACCGTGCTACAGGAGTCGTCGCCCAGCGGATCGCTGTGGCTGATCGCCGCCCGCAACAACGACTCGACCGCGCACACCATCGGCCTGTACGCCGTGTGCGCCACCGCGCCGTCCGGCTACGAGGTCGTCCGCAAGGACGCGGTCGTCACCGCGGGCGGGTTCCTGCGCACGTACGCGGTGTGCCCGTCCGGCAAGGTCGTCCTCGGGGGCGGCGCCCAGGTCGTCGGTTCGGGCAGCGCCGACTTCCGCACCGTCATCCAGGAGACCGGCCCCGACTCGGCCATGGCCGGCGCCCTGAAGCTGTGGCGGACCGCGGTGAGCAACAACGACTCGGTCGCGCACACCATCGGCTTCTTCGCCGTCTGCGCCAACCCGCCGACCGGCTATGAGGTCGTCCGCCGCGACGTGTCCGTCGCCGCGGGCGGGTTCCTGCGTACGACGGCCAACTGCCCTGCGGGCAAGGCGGTGCTGGGCGGCGGCGGCCAGGTGATCGACTCCAGCGGCGCGAACTACCAGGTCGTGACGCAGGAGAGCGCACCCGGCGACGCGGGCGGCTTCGGGTTGTTCCTGACCGCCATGCGCAACAACGGCACCGCCACCCGCACCGTGGCCCTGCTGGCCGTCTGCGCGACGTCCCTGCCCGGCTACCAGATCGTCCCGCGCTACCTCTGAGGCCGAGTGCCCGAGCGTGGGCAAGTTGCCGGGCAGTCGGGCGTAAGAGTGCCCGAAACACGCCCGACTGCCCGGCAACTCTGATGATCTGGGCGCGTGCGGGCCGTACCGTGGCGGCATGACGACGCTGCACGGCGACCGCGTGACGCTGCGACCGGCCGGACCCGGCGACGTGGACGCGCTGGTCGCGATCCGGTCCACGCCGGAGGTCCACGCCCGCTGGCAGGGCGGCGACCTGGCCGCCGAGATCGCCGACGACCTCACCGATCCCGACGTCGAGCTGCTGGCGATCGAGCACGGCGGCCGCGTCGTCGGCGCGATCCAGTGGCACGAGGAGAGCGACGCCATGTACCGCCACGCGGGCATGGACCTCTACCTCGACCCGGCGGTGCACGGGCGCGGCCTCGGCTCCGACGCGGTGCGTACGCTGGCCCGGCACCTGATCGCCGAACGGGGCCACCACCGGCTGGTCATCGACCCGGCCGCGGACAACACCGCCGCGATCGCCTGCTACGCGAAGGTCGGCTTCCGGCCGGTCGGCGTGATGCGGCGCTACGAGCGGGGTCCCGACGGCAGCTGGCACGACGGGCTGCTGATGGACCTGCTCGCCGAGGACCTGTGCTGACCCGCGCCGAAATACGCGCGCCCGGGATGCAACAGGACGGCGGCACCGCGCGTACTTCATGGGTGGGAGGTGGCGATCGGTGCCCGATCATTCGTTCGACGAGTTCGTACGTGCCGCGCTGCCCACGCTCAGGCGATACGCCTACGCCCTGACCGGTGCGGTCGGGCCAGGCGACGACCTGATCCAGGACACCCTGGTCAAGGTCGCCGGAGCGTGGCGGCGTGTGCACGGCGACGGCAATCCCGTCGCGTACGCGAAGACGGCGATGCTCAACACATACCTGAGCGCCTGGCGGACCAGGCGACGCAGGCCGGAACTGGTTCCGCTGGTCGACGACCGGCCGGGGCCCGACGCGTACGCGGGCGTCGACGCCCGCGACCTGCTGCGGCGCGCGCTGGGACGGCTGCCCCGCGACCAGCGGGCGGTGCTGGTGCTCGGGTTCCTGGACGACCTGTCCGATGACCAGCTGGCGACCCTGCTGAACCGGCGGCCCGCCACGGTGCGCTCACTGCGTGCCCGCGGCCTGGCCGCGCTGCGCCAGCAGCTCGCCCCGGAAGGTGTGGGAGGTGAGACCCATGCACGATCTTGAGCAGGCCCTGCGCGAGGAGGTCGGCCGCCTGTCCGGCCTGCCCGGCGCCGGTGCCGACACCATGTTGGCCCGGGTGCACCGGCGGCGGCGCCGCAACCGGATCGCCGTCACGGCGGCGCTGGGCGCGGTCGCGGTGCTCGCCACTGTCGCGGGCGTCGTCTGGGGGCTGCGGCCGACCGGCGCGCCCGACCCCGCCCTGCCCAGCCCCACCCGCTCGGCCCAGCTGGCCATGGACCCGCCCACGCTGGCGTTCCCCGACGCCGACCACGGGTTCGCGCTGGCCGCGTCCTGCTTCGACGGCACCTGCCAGGCCGCGCTGGCCGCCACCGCCGACGGCGGCGCGACCTGGTCCACCCATCCCGTCCCGGAGATGACCTACCCCGGACCGGCGCTCGGGCCGCCGCTGAACCTGCACGCGCTCGACGGGCAGCACGTCGCGCTCGACAACTACGACGGCACCCGCCGCTGGTTCACCGCAGACGCAGGGCGCACCTGGACCCAGCCTCCGGTCGCCCCGCAGGGCACGGTCGACGAGATCCCGGTCGGCGGGCTGGCCTTCGTGCAGTCCAACGCCGGTGCCGACATCGACATCGTGGTGCTCCGGCCCGACGGCACCTCCGCCATGCTGGCCACGCCGCCGCCGACACCGATGATCAGCCTGCTCGCCGACGTGCGTTTCGGCGCCGACGGCAGCGCCTGGGTGTACGGCGGCGACGACACCCATACCTGGTTGTGGGCCAGCCGCGACCGCGGCCGCCACTGGCACCAGGTCCCCCTGCCCGGCGGGCTGGGCGGCGGCGGGTTCGGCAGCGCGGACTCGGTCCTGCCCGACCAGGGCGGCATCGTGTACGCCCTCGACGCCGTAGGCGGCCGCGCGTGGCGGACCACCGACGACGGCGTGCACTGGCAGCCGCTGACCCTGCGACTACAGAAACGCACGCAGGACTTCGGGCTCGGCGCGGTCGTCCGCTTCGACGGCAGCCTGCTGGTGTTCGACTACGAGCACTCCGCGCAGTTCGAGGTGAGCGCGACGGGCACGGCGTTCACCCCGGCGCCGCAGGCGGTCCCGATGCAGCGGTACGGCGGCCGGTACGTGCGCATCACCGACCGGGATCCGGCCAAGGCGAAGATCCTGCACTCGGTCGACGGCACCACCTGGACCGAGCTGCGCCTGTGACGCGGCGGGTCCCCGGCGGATCGGTCCGCCGGGGACCCGAACCCCTTTCGGCACTTCGGCGTTTAACAGTCACCCGAAGGGGATTCCCCAGTCGAACGCGTACACGTGAGGAGCCAGAGATGACGGTGTTGGCGAGCAGCCCGTCCATGGACGACATCGGCCGCCTGCTGCAGCAGCGTTATGAGGAAGCGGTCGAGCAGGTCCGCCTGGAGGCGCTGGCCCGCGCCGAGCTCCACGTGACGTTGCAGGGTCCGGGCGATGTCGCCGACGCCGGCCTGCTCATCTCCGAGAGCGCGCAGCAGGAGCTGGTGTCGGCCGCGTTGCGGGAGCAGTTGCAGCGGCTGGAGGCGGCGCTGGAGCGCTGGAGCGCGGGCACCCTCGGGACCTGCGAGTCCTGCGGCGGCCAGATCCCGCCGGGCCGCCTGGAGATCATGCCGTGGGCGACCCACTGCGTCCCCTGCCAGGGCACCGCCGGCCGCAACCGCTGACCCTGCGGCACCGCCGCGACCCGGCCGGCACATGGAGGACCCCCGCGACACGCGGCGGGTCCTCCGCTGGCTTCGCGGCGCGGTCGGGATGCTCGTGCCGAGTCCTGCGGAAAGTTCTGCCGTACAGTCTGTCGAATTCGCGCGGGCCGTTCGACGTACAGGCGTACCGACCGAGAACACGAAGCAGGAAGGCAGCCCCGACATGGCCCAGTACGCGGTCCTGATCTACGCCGGCGACTCCGCCCACAGCGCCGACGCCACCGCCGAGGACACCGCACCGCACGACCGGCACGCCGAGGAGCTGGAGCGCTCCGGCGCGGTGCGCGCGGCGTACGCGCTGACCCCGCGCGACCTGGCGACCTCGATCCGCGGCGACGTCGTCACCGACGGCCCGTTCGTGGACGCCAAGGAGGTCGTGGCGGGCTTCTACATCCTGGAGGCGCCCGACCTGGACGCCGCCCTGGCGATCGCGCGGCTCAACCCGGCCTGCCAGATGGGCGGCGGAGTCGAGGTCCGGCCGGTCGCCGGCGGTGGCCCCGTGGCGCCGCCCGCCCGATGAACCGGGGGGCGGCCGTCGAGGCGGCCATCGTCGACGCGCACCGCCGCGACTGGGCCCTGGTGCTCGCCGCGACGGCGCGCGTGGCCGGTGACCTGGACCTGGCCGAGGAATGCGTGCAGGAGGCGTACGCCGCCGCGGTGCTGAGCTGGGCCCGCGACGGCGTGCCCGCCAACCCGGCGGCGTGGCTGACCACGGCGGCCAAGCGGCGCGCCACGGACGCCGTCCGGCGCGAGCAGACGTTCCGGGCGAAGCTGCCGCTGCTGGTGGAGCCCGAGGAGGCGGTCGCGGACGCGGCGATGGAACGGCTGTTCAGCGACGAGGAGGACCCGGACGGCGGGGTGCCCGACGACCGGCTGCGGCTGATCTTCACCTGCTGCCATCCGGCGCTGGCGCAGGAGGCGCAGATCGCGCTGACGCTGCGGCTGGTGTGCGGGGTGCCCACCGCCGACGTGGCGCGGGCGTTCCTGGTGTCGGAGCCGACCATGGCGGCCCGGATCACCAGGGCGAAGAAGAAGATCTCCGGCGCGCGTATCCCGTACCGGGTGCCGCGGCCGGCCGAACTGCCCGATCGGCTGCGGCCGGTGCTCGCGGTGGTCCACCTGCTGTTCACCACCGGGCACACCGCACCGTCCGGCGTGGACCTGGTGCGCGCCGACCTGGTCGAGCGCGCCCTGCACCTGGCGCGGATGCTGCACGAGCTGATGCCCGACGAGCCCGAGGTGCGCGGGCTGCTGGCCCTGCTGCTGGTCACCCACGCCCGCAGCGCCACCCGGACCGACGCTGACGGCAGGCTCGTGCGCCTACAGGACCAGGACCGCGCCCGCTGGGACCGCGCCGCCGTCGCCCGGGCACACGACCTGATCGTGGCCGGGCTGCGCGCCGGGCCGCCCGGCCGTTACGTGCTCCAGGCGGCGATCGCGGCGCTGTACGCCGAGGCGCCCACCTATGACGCGACCGACTGGCCGCAACTCGTGCAGCTGTACGACGCGCTGCTGCGGGTGTGGCCCTCCCCCGTCGTCGCGCTGAACCGGGCCGTGCCGCTGGCCATGGTCGCCGGGCCTGAGGCCGCCCTCGCCGAGGTCGAGCGGCTGTCGGCGGACCCTGGCCTGGCGAACTACCAGTACCTGCCGGCGGTGCAGGCGGACCTGCTCAGCCGGCTCGGGCGCGGCGCGCAGGCGCGCGAGGCGTACCACCGGGCCCTGGCCCTCACCGCCAACGACGCCGAGCGGACCTTCCTGGCCGGCCGGCTCGCGAGTCTGGCCGACGGCCAGGCTCGGTGACCCCGCCTGCCGCGGCCCGGCCCGGCCCGGCCCGGCCAGCGTGCACCAGCTCGCCGCTCGCGGTAGGTGTGGCCCGCCGCGTGGACGGGTACTGCCTGATCATGGACAAACCGACCTTCACTCCGCCGGACTGATCCGTATGCGTTACGACCCGTGGCACGCCGCCGTCATCGATCTGCTGCAGCTCGTCCAGCACGCGCGGCCGGAGCAGGTCGCCGAGTGCGTGAACGCGGCACTTCGGCCGCTGGGCATGCAGGCGACCTGCTACCTGGCCGACGTGGAGCAGCGCTGCCTGCGCCCGATGCCGGAACGCGGCAAGCCGCTGGGGCCCTCGCTGAGCATCGACACCAGCCTCGCCGGCCGGGCATACACCGCGATCGCCACGCAGCACGCCGACCGGGGACCGCCCCAGCGCAGCTGGATCCCGCTCGTGGACGGCACCGAGCGCCTCGGCGTCGTCGAGCTGGTGGCGGACGAGGGTGGACCCGCGGCGGCGCAGGAGTGGTGCGAGACCTACGTCAACCTCGCCGGGCACCTGTTCGCGGTGAAGATGCCCTACGGCGACACCCTGCGCCAGCTGCGGCGCACCCAGCCCATGACCGTGGCCGGGGAGATGGTCTGGTCGACGCTGCCGCCGCTGACGTTCGCCTCCGAGAGCGTGGTCGTCAGCGCGATCCTGGAGCCGCGGTACGACATCGGCGGCGATGTGTTCGACTACTCCCTCGACGGTCCTCGGGTACGGTTCCTCGTCCTGGACGCGGTCGGCCGGGGGCTGCCCGCCGCGGTCATGTCCGTGACGGCGCTGGGCGCGATCCGGGCGGCCCGGCGGTGGGGGGCCGACCTGCTCGGCATGGTCGACCAGGCTGAGCTGGCGCTGACCGAGCAGTTCGGCCGGGACGCGTTCGTGACGGGGCTGTTCTGCGAGCTGGACACCGACAGCGGTGAGCTGCGTTTCGTCAACGCCGGGCACCCGTCGCCGCTGCTGCTGCGGCGCAGCCGGACCGTCGGTGAGCTTGACGGCGGCCGACGCCTGCCCCTCGGCCTGGGCGACGCACGCCGCGAGGTCGGGGAGGATTCGCTGGAGCCCGGTGACCGGCTGCTGCTCTACACCGACGGGGTGACCGAGGCAAGGGACGGCGACGGGACGCCGTTCGGGGTGGAACGGCTGGCCGACCTCGCCGAGCGGGCGCAGCTGGCAGAGCTGCCGGCCCCGGAGACCCTGCGGCAGCTGGCGAGGCAGCTGGCCCAGTTCCAGGTCGGGCCGCCCCGGGACGACGCGACGCTGATGCTCGTCGAATGGTCGGTCGAGGCCTCCCGCCGGGTCCGGCTGTGACCCTCGTCCGTGGAGCGTGCCCAGGGCGGGAATCGGTGGCGGATGGCGGGATGCCGGGCGTTGTTACCCTGCGGGCCGCAGCCGAGCAGGAGGACTCATGGTCAGGACCTCGCCGAACGCCAGGCCCGAGGGCAGGCGGCCCAGGTCGTGGGGGTGGCGCGTCGCGCTTACGGCCGTCACGACTGCGGCACTGCTGGTGGTCGCCCATCAGGTCGCGGTCCTGCTGCTGTACGCGCTGTCGGTGCGGGCCGACGGTGTGGCCGCCGCCCGGATCACGCTGGTGCTGCTCGGATTCGCGGTCTGGGTTCCCGCGACGCGGGTCGGCTACCGGTGGCGGGACATCGTGCTGCTGCTCATCCCCTTCTACGGCCTGTTCCTGGCCTTGCGGATCGTCTGGCGGTGCTGGTACCTGCCCTTCGCCGACTGGATGCCGCGCCCCGAGCAGCAGGCGCGCTGGCAGCAGGTGCTGCACCCCAGCGAGCCCGGCGAGCTGTTGTTCGTGCCCGCCGGCCGTTCGCTGCCCGAGGGCTGATCCCGGCAGGCGCCCCGTCCGGAGGCGGGACGCCTGCCGTCGCCCTATTGACGGGCGATGCGTACGACACCGGTGACGGTGCCCTGGTAGTACACCCCGTTGCGGGACGTGCCCGCGGTCTGAAGCGGGTTGACCAGGGCCGAGCCCAGCAGCAGCTGGTCGGACACGGCCCCGGTGCGGGCGTCGACGGCGGCGAAGTAGAACGGGTCGAGGTCGCCCAGCAGGCCGTCCTGGACCGCGGTGTACAGCCTGCCGTCGGCGGTCGACAGCCGGGGCAGCGCCGCCGAGCGGGTGCCCGTCTCCCACACCACGTCGCAGCCGGTGCCGTCGGCGCGGACGTCGACGCGGGTCAGGCCGCCGGTGAACGGGGCGTCCTCGGGCACGCTCGGGCCCGCGTCGTCGGGCAGGGCCGGGTAGTCGTAACCGTAGGAGTTGGTGAGGAACACGCTGCGGCCGGCGGCCACGGGCGCGTTCTCGGTGCCGCTGGCGGGCTTGCCGGTGAACAGCGGCCGCGTGCAGAGCACCGTGCCGTCGGCGGCGCGCAGGACGAGCAGGTTCATGTGGGGAGACGCGTTGTCGGTGATCGCCACGTACTCGGTGCCGGTCGCTGGTCCGAAGAAGACGGGGGTGGCTCCGCTGCCCCAGCTGAGCTGGCCGGGCTTGCGGGCCGGGCCGCGGTCGTACGCCTGGCGCCAGCGCAGCACCGGGATGCCCGGGGTGTCGGCGGCGAACAGGTACAGGGCGTGGTCGCTGGTGACGGCGACGCCTGCGGGCACCGTGGACAGGCTGTTGGCGATGCGCTCGCCGGCGGGCAGACGGTAGGCGTTCACGCTGCCGGTGGCCGGATCGTAGACCCCGACGGTGCCGGCGGCGGTGATGAACCACACCCGGCGGTCGTAGCCGGCCAGCACGCCGACCACCGAGTCGTCGGCGGCCACTGCGGCGGCCAGCGACACCTTCTGCGTCACGCGCAGGGTCCAGATGCCGAACAGGCCCCGGCTGTGCGCGATGCGCAGCAGGTCGCGGTTGCCGTCGACGACCACGACCTGGTCGGTGTCGTCGAGGTAGGCGTAGACGCCGCCGAGCAGGTTGCCCTTGGCGATGGACAGCCTGGCCAGCGAGTTGCCGGTGCCGCGGTCGAGCAGGTGGACCGCCGGGGTCTGGCCGAGCACGTCGGTGCACAGGGCCAGCAGTTGCCCGTCGCCGCCGTGCAGCAGGGTCGGGCAGGCTGCCAGCAGCGTGGCCCGGGTGGCGGTCAGCGGCGCTCCGGCCGGTCCGGGTTCGGCGAAGGTCTTGGCCGAGGCGCTGTCGCCGTGGCTGCTGGCTCCTCCGGCGGGGGCGGTCGCCGGGTTCTGCGGGGCGGGCGGGCCGAACTCCGGATAGCCGGCGCTCGCGGGGACGGCGGGGGATGCGGCGGCGACCAGCACGCCGAGGACCAAGGCTAGTGCGGTGCGGCGCGGGCGCCGGCGCGGAACGGATGAGGGCACAGGTTCTCCTGCCGATCGCTGTGTCTGTCCGACCAGGACCGCAATACCCTACTGTTCATATCGGCGTTGTAGGTGAACAACTTTCGCAGTCCGGGTTGCGGCATTGCGCCCGACCCGACCAACCATATAACCTATAGAAATAGTAGGAATAGTTCCTGCCGTCCGAACAGGATTGCGCGAGGCAGTGCACATCACGGCCAGACACGACTACGCGGTGCAGGCGATGCTGGCCATCGCCGCGGCCGGTGGCGCGCACGTGTCGACCAGCCAGCTCGCCGCCCGGCAGGGCATCCCCGCGACCTACCTGCCCCCGCTGCTGTACGACCTGCGCCGGGCCGAGCTCCTGCTCAGCCGGGCGGGCAACGACGGCGGCTACAGCCTGGCCCGGCCCGCCGAGCTGATCTCCATCGGCGACGTCATGCGCGCCGTCAGCGGCGAGCTCAGCAGCATCCGGGGCCGCCCGCCGCACGCGATCACCTACGTCGGCTCGGCCCGCGCGCTGCCGCTGTTCTGGCGGTCGCTGCACGCGGCGGCTGGCGGCATGCTGAACAGCACGAGCCTGCGCGACCTGCTGGATCAGCTGACAGAGACGGGCGGCTGACGCCGGCACGAGGCGGCCCGCGGGTTCGTCGGTGGGCGACAGCAACGTCCACCGCCGGGCCCGCGGGCCTGGGCACCTCGTACGACGGTCAGACGGCGCCGACCGCCTGCGACCGGCTCTGCACCGCGCCGACCTCGGGCGCGACCCGCACCTGCACGTCGGAGCCGACCTGCACGCCCAGCGCAAGGAACTCGTTGCGGTTGAGGGTGACCGTGACGTCCTGGTCGCCCACCGCCACCTCGACCCGGATCTCGAAGCCGATGCGGGTGACCCGCCTGACCCGACCCGACACCGCGCCGGGATCGGTGCTGTCTACCAGCAGTTGCAGGTCGTGCGGGCGCACCAGGCGGCCGCCGAGTTCGGTCACCGGGCCGAGGAACCGCATGACGAAGTCGTTGGCCGGGCGGTCGTAGAGCTCGTCGGGCGAACCGACCTGCTCGACGCGGCCCTCGTTGATCACGACGATCTCGTCGGCGACCTCCAGCGCCTCCTCCTGGTCGTGGGTGACGAAGACCGTGGTGACGTGGACCTCGTCGTGCAGGCGGCGCAGCCAGTCGCGCAGCTCCTTGCGCACCTTGGCGTCCAGGGCGCCGAACGGCTCGTCGAGCAGCAGCACGCTGGGCTGCACCGCCAGCGCGCGGGCCAGTGCCATGCGCTGGCGCTGGCCGCCGGACAGCTGCGCGGGCAGCCGGTCGGCGAACTGGGACAGGTGGACCAGCTTCAGCAGCTCGTCGACCCGGTCGCGGATCTCGGCCTTGGGCTTCTTGCGGATCTCCAGGCCGAACGCGACGTTGCGGGCCACCGACAGGTGCTTGAACGCGGCGTAGTGCTGGAACACGAAGCCGACGTTGCGCTTCTGCGGCGACAGCCGGGTGGCGTCCACGCCTTCGATCTCGACCCGGCCGGTGTCGGCGGTCTCCAGCCCGGCGATGATCCGCAGCAGCGTCGACTTGCCGCCGCCGGACGGCCCCAGCAGGGCGGTGAGCCCGCCGGACGGGATGCTCACGGACACGTCGTCGAGGGCGACGAAGTCCCCGAAACGCTTGGAAACTCCTGTGATCTCGATGCTCAACGGTCTTCCTTAGGGCGGAGGGCGGAGACGACGATGATGCAGGCCACCGCCACGAGGGCGAGCAGGAAGGCGGTGGCGTACGCGCCGGGCTTGTCGAAGTTGAGGTACTTCTCCTCCACGACCAGCGTGGCGGTACGGGTGTCGCCGAGCACGTTGCCCGACACGACCTTGACCGCGCCGAACTCGCCCAGCGACCGGGCGAGGCTCAGCACGACGCCGTAGATGACGCCCCACTTGATCGACGGCAGGGTGATCCGCAGGAACGTCTGCGCGGCGTTGGCGCCGAGGCTGCGCGCGGCCTGCTCCTGCTCCTCGCCGACCTCTTCGAGGACGGGCACGACCTCGCGGATCACCAGCGGCAGCGCCACGAACACCGTGGCCAGCACGATGCCCGGGGTGGCGAAGATGACCTGGAAACCGGCGCCTTCCAGGGCCGGGCCGAACCAGCCGGTGCGCCCGCCGTAGACGAGCACCAGCGCCAGGCCGACCACGATCGGGGAGACCGACAGCGGCAGGTCCAGCAGCGCGCTCAGCCACCGCTTGCCCGGCAGGTCGTAGCGGACCAGCAGGATCGAGATGCCGACGCCGAACACCGTGTTGATCACCACGGAGATGAGCGCGACCTGCACGGTCAGGCCCAGCGCGTGCACGATGTCGGGGTCTTCGAGCAGGCCGGTCAGGTTGTCCGTGCCGTCGGCGAAGGCGTTCTTGGCGACCAGGTACACCGGCCACGCCACCAGGAAGAACAGGTAGACGATGACGAGCAGGCGGATCAGGTAGCCGATCGGGCCGCGGCGGGTGCGGGTGCGGCGGTGGGACAGTTCAGCCACGGCGCACCAGCCTCCGCTGCAGGGTGTCGACGACGACCAGCACGATGAACGAGATCACCAGCAGGATCGTGGCGACCGCCGCGGCGCTGTCGAGGTTGTCGTTCTCGATGCTGCTGAGGATGCGCACCGAGGTGACCTCCGTCTTCATCGGCAGGTTGCCCGACAGCAGCACGAGCGAGCCGTACTCGCTGACGCCGCGGGCGAACGACAGCGCGGCGCCCGCCGCGATGGCGGGCGTCAGGCTGGGCAGGATGATCCGGCGGAACACGGTGAACCGGCTCGCGCCCAGCGACATGGCCGCCTCCTCCACGTCGCGGTCCAGTTCGGCCAGCACGGGCTGCACGGTGCGGACGACGAACGGGAGCGTGACGAACAGGAACGCCAGGAAGACGGCGGTGCGGGTGTTGGCGATGTCGACGCCCAGCGGGCTGTTCGGCCCGTACAGCGCCAGCAGCACCAGACCCGCGACGATCGTCGGCAGGGCGAACGGGATGTCGATCAGGACCTCCAGCACCCGCTTGCCGAAGAACCGGTCGCGGACCAGCACCCACGCGATGAGGGTGCCCATGACGACGTTGACCACCGTCACCGCGAACGCGGTGCCGACGGTCAGTTCGATCGCGGCCAGGGTCTGCTCGTTGGTGACGGCGTCCCAGAACCCGCTCCAGCCGCCGGTCGACGCGGTGACGACGACGGCGGTCAGGGGGATCAGGACGAGCAGGCTGAACCAGAGCATCGTGACGCCGAAGCCGACCCCGGAGACCCAGGTCAGGGGGCGTCCATGCCGGATCGGCCGGCGGGAGACCGCCGGCCGATCCGTCGTGAGGGCCGTCGCCGTCACTTGGCCTTGCCCGAGGCCGCGATGATCTTGACGATGAGGCCTTCCTTCTCGTCGAAGAACTTCTTCGACAGGGCCGACCAGCTCTCGAAGTCCTTGCTCACGGTGAGCAGCTTCGCCGGGGTCGGGAAGGGGTTGGCCGGGTCCTTGACGCCCTGGATGCCGGTGGTGTCGACACCCTCGATGATCGGGCGGAAGCCCTTGAGCGCGAACTGGCGCTGGCCGTCCTTGCTGAGCACGAAGCTCAGCCAGTCCTTGGCCTTCGGGTCGGCGTTCTTGGTGATGGCGCCCGGGTTCTCGATCAGGATCGTGGTGGCCGGGACGACCCAGTCGAACTTCTCCCCCGCCTGGGTGGCCAGGATGGCCTCGTTCTCGTACGCCAGCAGCACGTCACCGGTGCCGCCGAGGAAGGCGGTGGTGGCGTCGCGGCCGCTGCTGGGCAGCGACACGACGTTGGCGAACAGCTTCGTCAGGAAGTCGGTGGCCTGGGCGTCGGTGCCGCCGTTGGCCGTGATGTGGCCCCACGCCGCGAGCGCGTTCCACCGGGCGGAGCCGGAGGAGGCCGGGTTCGGGGTGACGATCTGGACGCCCGGCTTGATCAGGTCGTCCCAGCCCTTGATGCCCTTCGGGTTGCCCGGGCGCACCGCGAGCACCACGATCGAGGAGGACACGATGCCCTTGGTGGGGCCGGCGTTCCAGTCCTTCTCGACCAGACCGGCGTCGACCAGGCGGGTGACGTCGCTGGAGACCGAGAAGTGGACGTAGTCGGCCTTCAGTCCGTTGACGACCGCGCGGCTCTGGTCGCCGGAGGCGCCGTAGGAGGTCTGGAACTTGACGCCCTTACCGGCGTCGGTCTTGTTCCAGGCCGCGGCGATCGCCTTGTTGGCCTGCTCGGGGACCGCGAAACCGACGATGTGCAGCGTGGTGTCGGAAGCCGGCGTGCCGCTGTTGTCTTCCTTGCCACCGCACGCCGACAGCGCCAGTACGGCGGCAGCGGCGAGCGCGACGGTTGCTCTGATCCGGTTCTTCATGCGGAACCTGTCCTCCTCGGGGCGCGCGGAAGCGCACCGATCCCCACCGGTCCGGTGTGGTCGGTTTATCAGCAATGAAAGGGGGGTGCAGCTGACTAGGTGCAGGTGGTCGATCGAGTTACCGCACGCAGCACCGATGCCACGCTCCGGCCGCCTCCGCCAGGTGGCGGCGCGGTCCGGCTCGACCACGGAATGAATATCCCACTAAACCGCTAGGGTTTCAAGACTTTGGCTCCGCAGCCGATCAACATCATCCGCAGTTTCCGATATGCCCGAGAATGCACAGCCGAATGGGCCATAGGCGCATCGCCGAAGGGGCGACCGGCGGTGCGCCGGACGTACCGGGTGCGGCCATCATGCACTCCGCCCGCGAACTTCCCGGTCAGCCGAAGGTACGAAGGCCCGCGCCGCCGGGTCGGCGGACACGGGCCTTCGTGGTGGCGCTCAGCCGCGCAGGGTCG
The DNA here is from genome assembly GCF_018327705.1 of Catellatospora sp. TT07R-123. Classification (NCBI taxonomy): domain Bacteria; kingdom Bacillati; phylum Actinomycetota; class Actinomycetes; order Micromonosporales; family Micromonosporaceae; genus Catellatospora; species Catellatospora sp. TT07R-123. Next base: position 291,729 of record NZ_BNEM01000002.1, read on the forward strand.
GCAGGACGCGGCGGCCCAGCAGGTCGACGCCGCGCATCGGGCTCAGCCCATGCGGGGTGCCGAACTCGATCCGGGTCACCCCCGCCGCGAACAGCGCCTCGGCCTGGGCGGCGACCTGGTGCGGGGTGCCGGAGAACGCGAACAGGTCGAGCAGGTCGCCGCCGATCAGCGCGCCCGCCGCGACGTGCTCGCCGCGCCCGACGTGCGCCTGGACCCGGGCCAGCAGCTCGGGATCGATCTCGACCGTCGGGTCGAGATCGGCGACCACGGCCAGGTACATGGCGACCTCGGTGCGCGCCAGGCTCCGGGCGGCGGCGCCGTCCTCGTCGACGACCGTGACGGCGCCGAGGGTCAGCCCCACCTCCGACGGCTTGCGCCCGGCGGCGGTCGCGGCCGCGTCGAGCCAGCCCCGCATGGTCTTGCCCATCCCCGGGTTGGCCGAGCCGCCGACCTTGACCTCGTCGGCGACGGCCGCGGCCAGCTCGGCGGTGCGCTGCCCCCAGGTGCCGACCAGCAGCGGCACCCGGGGCCGGTGCGGGGTGTAGCGCAGGGCCGTACCCGGGGCGATGGTCAGCTCCTTGCCGCTGTAACCGGACGGGTCCTGGGCGAGCAGCAGGTTGACCACGTCGACGGTCTCGCGCAGCCGGCGCAGCGGCCGGGCCTGCGCCACGCCGACCTGGTCCAGCCAGGTGCCCCGGGCCAGGCCGAGGTAGGCGCGGCCGCCGGAGGCGAGATCGAGTGCCGCGGCCTGGCCCGCGATCTCGGCCGGATGCATCGTGTACGGGTTGAGGCACGCCGGCCCGAGCGTGATCCGGCTGGTGTGCTGCGCCGCCACGAGCAGCGGGAAGATGGGCGGCTGGTACATCAGGTCGCCGAAGACCGACAGGGTGTCGAAGCCGTGCCGTTCGGCGAGCTGGGCGATGGCGGCGTACTCGGCGGCGGTCTTGTCGGACTGCACGCCGAGTCCGATGAGGCGCTGGGTCACGTGAGCTCTTCCGTGGGGATGGTGCGGCGGCGGGTGCGCTCGATGCGCATGATCAGCCGCTCGTCGGGGTCGGGGCAGGCGACGTGGCAGTCGGTCTCCAGCCAGTCGCCGGGCGGCAGCGGCCGCTGCTTGGCGGGCAGCAGCGGCATGCACGCGGCCAGGGCGTACAGGCAGAAGTGGCCGCCGGGGGGCGTGGACAGCCGGTTGGACTCGGTCAGGTCGATGTAGTCGCCGACCTTCAGGCCGCACACGGAGCGGCCCTCGATGCGCTCGACGACGACGCGCAGGTCGTACAGGTCGGTGACGGGTTCGTCGGTCATGACAGGGCCTCCGCGTGGTGGTGCACGATCCGCCAGCCGGTCTCGTCGCGGCGCAGCACGTCGGTGACCCGGAAGACGTCGTCGCGGCCGCCGTCGGCGTAGCGGGCGCGCAGCAGGTAGCGGGCCACGCCGGTCCCGTCCCAGGCCTCGGTGAGCAGTTCCTCGGGGCTGACGGTGACCGAGCCGCGGGCGGGGGCGCCGGTGCGGGCGGCGGCGCGGCGGTCGCGCAGGTCGTCCAGGGCGGGCAGGCCGTGCAGCAGGGCGGGGGCGTCCGATTCCCAGATGGTCAGGTCGGGGTGCAGGTGGGCGTCGAACCCGGGGCGGTCGCCCAGGGACCGGTACATCGCGGTGATGACCGCGGCGATGTCAGGGGTGGTCACGGATCAGTCCTCGGGGTGCGGAGCGGGGTGGAGGGCGGTGAGGGTGGCGCGCAGCGGGTCCAGGCCCATCGGGCCCAGCCGCAGCGCGTCGGCGTGGAACCGCTTGCGGTCGAACGCGGCGCCGGCGCGGGTCTCGGCGTCGCGGCGGGCCTGGGCCCACAGCCGGGCCCCGGCCTTGAACGCCAGCGCCTGGCCGGGCCAGCCCAGGTAGCGGTCCACTTCGAAGCGGGCGGTGGCGCGGTCGAGTCCGGCCACGGTGGACAGGAAGTCGACGGCCAGTTCGGGGGTCCAGCGGTCGGCGTCGGTGAAGCCGTTGCCGGCGGGGATGGAGGCGTCCAGGTGCAGTCCCATGTCGATGACGATGCGGGCGGCGCGCCAGATCTGCCCGCAGAGCATGCCGAGGCGTTCGGCGGGCCCGCGGTAGAGGCCGAGCTCGTCGGCCAGGCGCTCGGCGTAGTGCGCCCAGCCTTCGGCGTACCCGTGGACGTGGCAGAGGTGGCGCTGCCACGGGTGCAGCGAATCGGTGGTCATGGTGACGGCGAACTGGAGGTGGTGGCCGGGCAGGCCCTCGTGGAAGAGGGTGCCGACGTGGCTCCATACCGGGATCTCGGGCTGGCCGCCGGGCACCGCCCACCAGATGGCGCCGGGGCGGGTCAGGGTGGCGTCGGGCGGGGTGTAGTACATGACGCCGGAGGCGGCGGGGCTGATCCGGCACTGCACCCGGCGGGTCCGGGCGGGGATGTCGAAGTGGGTGCCGTCGAGGGCGTCGGTGACCTGCTCGACGCGTTCGTTGAGCCACTGCTCCAGGGCCGGTCCGGTGGTCACGCGCCACGCCGGGTCGGCGTCGAGGGCGGCCATGGCGGCGGCGGTGTCGGGGTGGCCGAGTTCGGCGGCGACCTGCCGCATCTCGTCGGCGGTGCGGCGCAGCTCGTCCCAGCCGTAGGCGTACAGCTCGTCCAGGTCGACCTGGGCGCCGAGGAAGCTGCGGGAGGTGACGGCGTACAGGTCGCGGCCGACGCCGTCGACGGTCCCGGCGCGGGGGGCGAGTTCGGCGCGCAGGAACTCGACGAACCGGCCGGTCGCGGCGACGGCCTGGTCAGCGCCTGCGGCGAGCCGGTCGTGGCAGCCGCCGCCGGGGTGGGCGGCGACGAGCCTGCCGTAGAAGTCGTCGGTGGTGATCCAGGCGGTGGCCTGGTCGGCGACGGCGAGGATCTGGCGGCGGGCGACGAGGTGGCCCCGGTCTGCGGCCTCGCGCAGGGTCGCGGCGTATGCGTCCAGGGCCCCGCCGAGCGCCTCCAGGTGCTCGGCGACGACGGTCCAGTCGTCCTCGGTGTCGCGCGGCAGCTGGTCGAACACCTGGCGGGTCAGGTGCACGGGGGTGGCCAGCGGCGCGAGCAGCCGGGTGGTGAACCCGGCGTCGTACAGGGCGAGGTCGCTTTCGAGCCGGTCGACCAGGGCGGCCTGGAGCGCGTATTCGGCGGTGGTGGCGGCGGTGGCGTTGCGCGCCGCGGCCAGAGTGGTCCGGTCCAGGTCCGCACGGGCGGCGAACCCGGCCGGGGAGAGGTCGCCGAACCGCAGCGGCAGCGGGCGGCCCACGACGTCGGCGGCGTCGGGGTCGGTCGCGGCGAGCGCGGCCAGGTAGCCGTCGGCGACCTCGGTGATCGTGGTCATCGGGCGAACCTCCGGGTCGCGTTCGTGTCGTCGCGGTACACGACGCCACCCTTCATGACCAGGTGCAGGGTGCGCAGCGCGGCGATGTCGCGGGTCGGGTCGTCGCGCAGCACGATCAGGTCGGCGTGTTTGCCCGCCTCGACGGTGCCGAGCCGGTCGTCGGCGCCGAGCCACTGCGCGGGCCGTACGGTGGCGGACTTGAGCGCGTCGGCGACGGTCATCCCGGCGTCGACCATGAACTCCAGCTCGCGGACGGTGGCGCTGGTCTCGTCGTAGCCCGCGTGCGGCGGCATGTCGCTGCCCAGCGCGATCGGGACGCCGTTGCGGATGGCCAGTTGCAGGCTCTCCCAGTGCCGGGGTCCGGCGCCCAGGGCCCGGTCCATGAGCCAGCCGGGCACGCCGGAGTCGCGGAAGAACTGCTCGCAGCGGCTGACGACGATGGTCGGCACGTACCAGACGCCGCGCTGGGCCATGAGCTTGGTGACGTCGTCGGTGAGCTCGTAGCCGTGCTCGACGCAGTCCAGGCCCAGCTCGACGGCGCGGCGGACGGAGTCGGCCGGTCCGGCGTGGGCGGTGACCTTGCGGCCCCAGTCGTGGGCGACCTGGATGACGGCGGCCATCTCGTCGTCGAGCAGCTGCGGGGTGTCGATGGCCTCGTGCTGCCCGGCGATGCCGCCGGAGATGCACACCTTGATCAGGTCGGCGCCGGCGCGGATCTGCTGGCGGGTGAGCTTGCGGAAGCCGTCGGCGCCGTCGGCTTCGAGGGCGTCGGCGTCCCAGCCGTGGCCGCCGGTGCAGCACAGCGCGTGCCCGGCGGTGAAGATGCGGGGCCCGTCGACGGCGCCCTTGTCGATGGCCTTGCGCAGCGCGAAGTCGGCGTAGCGGCTCTCCCCCACCAGCCGGGCGGTGGTGACGCCCGCGTGCAGGGTGCGCCGGGCCGAGTCGGCCATGAGCAGCACGAGTTCGGCCTGGTCGGAGCGGTGCACCTCGTCGCCGAAGTGGCCGGGCAGGCCGAGCGACAGGTGGACGTGCATGTTGGTCAGGCCGGGCATGACGTACCCGCCGCCGAGGTCGACGACCGTGCGGCCGGGTGCCTCGGCCAGGACGTCGTCGACGGGCCCGACGGCCCGGATCATGCCGTCGGGGTCGACCCAGACGCCGTGGTCGGTGAGGACTGTGTCGCTGACGGCGTCGTAGACGGAGCAGTTGACGAGCACCTGCTCGACAGGGCGGAACATGCTGCCTCCTTACAGGTGGGCGGGCTGGGGCTGGAGCTGGTGCAGCCAGCAGGCGACGGCGGCCGACGGTCCGGTCGCGACGGTGGGCGGGGCTTCGGCGCAGCGGTCGAAGGCGTGCGGGCAGCGCGGGGCGAACCGGCATCCGGCCGGGGCGTTGGCCGGGTCGGGGACCTCACCGGCCAGGGTCGACGGGAGCACGGGCTGCGCGCTGATACGGGGCACAGCGTCGATCAGAGCACGGGTGTACGGGTGGAGCGGCTGTTCCCACAACCGGCGGGTCGGCGCCGTCTCGACGATCTTCCCGAGGTACATGACCGCGGTGACGTCGGCGATCTCGTGCACCAGGGCCAGGTCGTGCGAGATGAACAGCATCCCCATGCCCAGTTCCCGGACCAGCCCGACCAGCAGGTTCACCACCTGCGCCTGCGACGAGGCGTCCAGGGCGGTGACCGGCTCGTCGGCGATGATCACGCGGGGCTGCGGGGCCAGGGCGCGGGCGATGGCCAGCCGCTGGCGCTGCCCGCCGGAGAACTGGTGCGGGTAGCGGCTCGCGGCGGTGGCGGGCATGCCGACCCGGTCGAGCAGTTCGGCGACGCGGGCGCGCCGGGCCGGGCCGGCGACTTCGGCCGGCACGCCGTCGAGCAGCTGGTCGCCGACGGCGCGGCGCGGGTTGAGCGAGGCGTACGGGTTCTGGAACACCATCTGCAACCCCACCTCGTCGGCGTTGCGGCGGCGCCAGCCCAGCGGGGTGACCGGGCGTCCGGCGTAGCGGACCTGCCCGGCGCTGGGCGGGGTGAGCCCGGCCGCGACCCGGGCCAGCGACGACTTGCCGCACCCGGACTCCCCGACCAGCCCCACGATCTGCCCCGGCGCCACGCTCAGGTCTACCCCGGCCACGGCCCGAACGGGCGCCCGGCCGCGCGGCTTGTGCTCGACGTGTACGGCGTCGATCTCCAGCAGCGTCACGCGGCCACCTCCAGCTCGGTACGGATCACGCAGGCCGACGTGCGGTCGGGGCCTGCCGGGTGCAGGGGCGGCACGCCGCTGCGGCACTCGTCGCGCACGTGGGCGCAGCGGGGGCTGAACGCGCAGCCGGGCGGCAGCTCGCCGGGCGCGGGCGGGCTGCCCGGGATCGGGGTGAGCGCCACGCCGGTCTGGCCGCCGTGCGGCCGGGCGCCCAGCAGCGCGGCCGTGTACGGGTGCCGGGGCTCGGTGAGCAGCGCTCCCGTGGGCCCGGCCTCGACGACGCGTCCGGCGTAGAACACGTAGCTGCGGGCGGTCAGGGCGCTGAGCACGCCCAGGTCGTGGGTGATGAACGCGACGGCCAGGCCGGTCTCGCGGCGCAGCCGGTCCAGCAGCGCCAGGATGCCGGCCTGGACGGTGACGTCCAGCGCCGTCGTGGGCTCGTCGGCGATGAGCAGCCGGGGCTGGGCGGCCAGTGCGCTGGCGATCGCGACGCGCTGGCGCATGCCGCCGGAGAACTGGTGCGGGTAGGCGTGCAGGGCGCGTTCGGGGTCGGGCAGGCGCACCTGGTCGAGCAGGTCGACGGCGCGGCGCTCGGCGGCCTTGCGGCCCATGCGCAAGTGGATGCGCATGTGCTCGGTGAGCTGGGTGCCGACGGTGAGCATGGGGTGCAGGGCGGCGGTGGGGTCCTGGAACACCATCGCGATGCCGCGGCCGCGTACCCGCTGCCAGCCCTTGCGGTCCAGGGTGAGCAGCTCGTCGCCGTCGAAACGGGCCGAGCCGGACACCTTCGCGCCGGGCGGGAGCAGCCCGAGGACGGTCTGGGCGGTCATGCTCTTGCCGCAGCCGCTCTCCCCCGCGATGCCGACGAGCTCGCCCTCCCCCACGGTGAGGGAGACGTCGTGCAGGATCGGCAGGGGTCCGCGGGGTCCGGGCAGGGCCACGGCGAGGCGGTCGATGTCGAGGAGTGCGCCCATCGTCAGCGTCCGTTCATGTAGCGGGGGTCGAGGCGGTCGCGCAGCGCGTCGCCGAGGACGTTGAAGGCCAGCACCACGGTGAGGATGGCCAGGCCCGGGAAGACGCTGACCCACCACATGGACAGGTCCTGGGCGCCCAGCGCGACCATCGAGCCCCATTCGGCGGCGGGCGGCCGCGGGCCGAGGCCGAGGAACGACAGGGCGGCCAGCAGCAGTACGGCGTTGCCGAGTTCGAGGGTGGCCAGCACGATGGCGGGGCCGACGCTGTTGGGCAGCACGTCGCGGCGCAGGGTGGTGATCGGGCCGACGCCGAGCAGCCGGGAGGCGCTGAGGTAGTCCTCGCCGCGGATGGTGAGCACGGCGCTGCGGATGACCCGGGCGTACACCGGCCAGGAGACGATGACCAGGGCCAGGATCGCGTTGCCGGTGCTGGGCCCGAACGCGGCGGTGACGGCCATGGCGAGGATGATCTGCGGGAACGCGAACACCAGGTCGGTCAGCCGCATCACGGCCTCGTCCAGGAAGCGGCCGACGTATCCGGCGACCAGCCCGAGCAGGCCGCCGAGCAGCAGCGCGAGCGCGACGATGGCCAGGGCGAGCGGGATGGACAGGCGGGCGCCGTAGACGACTCGGCTGAACACGTCGCGGCCCAGGGAGTCGGTGCCGAACCAGTGGGCGCCGCCGGGCGGCTGGTAGGTGTCGGCGCTCTGCGCGATGGGGTCGTGCGGGGCGATCAGCGGCGCGGCCAGGGCGATCAGCAGCCAGGCGGCGAGGATCGCGAGGGCGGCGACGGTGACCGGCTGACGCCAGATCGGGCGGCCGGCGGTGGCGCCGCGTACCCGGCGCAGCCAGCGGCGGCGGTTCAGGGGCTTGGCGGCCTTGGGGTCGGTGTGGGCGAGGCTGGTCATTGCAACCGGATCCTGGGGTCGATGAGTCCGTACAGCAGGTCGACGGCGAGGTTGACCAGCGTGTAGACCAGGGCCACGAACAGGCTGGCGCCGAGGATCGCGGGCAGGTCCAGCGCGCTGGCGCTGCGGTAGGCGTACTGGCCCAGGCCCGGCCAGCCGAAGATGTTCTCGACCAGCACCGTGCCCGACAGCAGCGACGCGAAGGCCAGGCCGGAGACGGTGATGACGGGGACGAGGCCGGCGCGCAGCAGGTGGCGGCGCAGCACGAGGCTGGTGGGCAGGCCCTTGGCGTACGCGGCCTTGATGTAGTCGTGCTGGAGCACCTCCAGCATCGAGGAGCGCACGAACCGGACCAGGATCGCCACGGTGAGGCAGGTCAGCACCAGCACCGGCAGGACGAGGTGCTGGGCGGCGTCCCAGGCCAGGTCCCACTGCCCGGACAGGGCGGCGTCGACGGTGTACATGCCGGTGACGGTGTCGGGCGGGGTGAAGCCCGGGGACAGGCGTCCGCCGCTGGGTGACAGTCCGAGCTGGTAGAAGAACAGGTACAGCACGACCAGCGACAGCCAGAACGGCGGGGTGGACAGGCCGAGCAGGGCCCCGACGCGGATGAGCTGGTCGGTGATCCGGCCGTTGCGGACCGCGGCGAGCATGCCGATGCCGGTGCCGAGCAGCAGCGCCAGCAGCATGGTCGGGATGGCCAGTTCCATGGTGGCGGGCACGTAGTGCAGCAGGTCCTCGGCCACGGCGCGGCCGGTCTGCTGGGAGGTGCCGAGGTCGCCGGTGAGCAGGTGCTGGAGGTAGTGCCAGTACTGGAGGTATACGGGCTGGTCCAGGCCCCACTTGGCGCGGAACGCCGCGACGGCGGCCGGGTCGTTGAGGGCCTGGTCGGACAGGTTCGCGGTGACCGGGTCGCCGGGCACGACCTGGACCAGCCCGAACGTCAGGACGGTGACGCCGAGCAGCAGCCCGGCGGTGATCACCAGCCGCTTGGCCAGGTACGCCAGCATGGGGTGCCGGTGGCTGAAGCGACGGCGGGGGCGGGGCCCGGGGGCGGCCGTGACGGCCGCTCCCGGGTTTTCCGTGGTGCTCGCGGTCATTACCTGGTACCGATCGCGGCGAGGTCGATCTGCCAGCCCGCCGGGGTGTACTCGACCCCGGTGAGGTCGGCGGTGGCGACGTTCATGCCGGAGTTGTTGGCGATCACGAGGTACGGCGAGTGCTGGTTCATCAGCCGCTGCCAGTCCTTCATCGCCTCGGCGCGGGCGGCCGGGTCCAGGGTGGACACGACCTTCTGGCCTGCGGCGACGACGGCCGGGTCGGCCCGCTCGACGGTCCAGCCGGCACGCAGGGCGCTGCCGGCCCCGGGTGCCATGTTGTTGACCAGCGAGTCGGCGACCGGGTAGTTGAGGCTCTGCGGGCTGAAGCCCATCGCCATCTTGCCGCTGCGCATCACGTCCAGGAACGAGGTCAGCGGCTGCGGGTTGAGCTCCAGGGTGATCCCGGCCTCGGCGGCGTCGCCCTGCACCTTGGTGGCGACCGTGCCGAGGTCGACGCCGCGGTAGGTGATCGTCGGGTAGGTGAACTTCACCGTCGGGTTGGTCAGCCCGGCCTCGGCCAGCAGCTGCTTGGCCAGGGTGATGTCGCGCTTGCCCTCCTCGCCCGCGGGCAGGGTGCCCGGGAACGCGGGGGCGACCAGTCCGGCGCCGGGGCCGGCGCCCTTGCCGTACAGCGCCGCGACGCCCTGGTAGTCGATCGAGGCCCGCAGTGCCTGGCGGAACTTCGGGTTCGACGTCACCGGCGACACGGCCGGGTCGGCGTTGAGGATGAGGTAGTAGATGGTGTCCTGGACGCCCGAGGTCAGCAGGGTGTCGGGCAGCCCGTCGAGCAGCTTGCCGGAGATGTCCAGCGACACCTCGGCGGCGGTGGCCCGGGACATGGTCAGCTTCTGGGTCTGCACGTCCATGTTGCGCAGCACCACCCGGTGGAACTTGGGCTTGGTGCCCCAGTAGTTCGGGTTGGCCTCCAGCACGACCTGCGAGGACGGGTCGTAGGACTTCAGGACGTACGGGCCGCTGCCGGCGGAGCTCTTGTCGAAGAACTGCTGGGCGGTGTCGGCCGAGGCCGCGTCGGCGCCGTCGGTGGCGCCGTTGGCCTTGGCGACCTTCGAGTTGACGACGCCGGTGGCCGACATGGCCAGCACGACCGGGACGTTGGGGTTGGGCTGGGCGGAGGTGACCACGACGGTCTTGTCGTCGGTCTTGCTCGCGGTCAGGTCGGTGACCATGACCGCGGGGCTGGCCTTGACGTTCTTCAGCCGGTTGAGCGAGAAGACGACGTCGTCGGCGGTCAGCGGGGTGCCGTCGGAGAACTTCACGCCGTCGCGGAGCTTGAACGTGAACGTCTTGGCGTCGGCGGAGGCCTCGTACGACTCGGCGAGCTCCGGCACGGGCTTGCTGACGTCGGAGCCCTTGAACGTGAGCAGGGTGTCGTAGAGGGCGTGGGTGGCGGTGACGCCGGTCGCCTCGTACACCCGGCCCGGGTCGAGGGTCTTGATGACGAACGAGGTGTCGACCGTCAGGGTGTCGCTGCCGCCCGCGGCGTTGCCGCCGCCGCTGCCGGCGGTGCAGGCGGCGGTGGCGGAGGCGGTGGTGATCGCGGCGAGCGCGAGCGCTGCGGCGCGGAGTCGGCGGGGGTTCACCGACATGCTGGTCCTACCTTCCTTCGGGCCGGTCCACGGTGAGCACGGGAGGATGGCTCTTGCCGAGGACCGGCGATTCCAGGGCCGGCATGCGGCCGGCGGCGCGCCTTCGGGTGTACGGAGGGAGCCGGGTTTCCCCCGGCGTCGACCGCACGTGTTTGATGTGGACGGACGCGGGTGCGCCCGGTGCTGTGCAGTAAGGGCTGGTTATGAGGGGACTCATTACCGCTCTGGTTGACCACACTAAACACGCTCGTGTAGTTTAGTCAAACAAGTTCAGCGAAACTTATCTAGTGGAGGCCCCGATGCTCGGCGACCGGCTCCGTGAGCTGCGCCAGCAGCACGGCTATACGCTGCGCCAGCTGGCCGCCGAAGCCGACGTGTCTTCGGCTCTGCTTAGCCAGATTGAAAACGGGGCGACCGACCCGAGCCTGTCGACCCTGCGCAAACTCGCCCGGGTGTTCGACACCTCGATCGCGATGCTGTTCAGCGAACCCGACGCCCCGGCGGTGTACATCAGCCGCCCCGGCGCCCGCAGCCGCCTGGCGGCACCGCCCGGCCAGATCTCCTACGACCGGCTCACCCCCGGCCGCGGCGACCTGGAGGTGCTCCAGGCCGACCTCGCCCCCGGTGACGCCAGCTCCGCCCAGCCCTGGTCGCACCCGTCCACCGAGTGCGCCATCGTGCTGGCCGGCACGGTCACCGCCGAGATCGGCGGCAGCACGTACCAGCTGGCCACCGGCGAGTCCGTCACGTTCGACTCCCGGCTGCCGCACCGCTACCTCAACACCAGCGACGAACCGGCCCGCCTGGTCATCGCGGTGACCCCGCCGACCCCCTAACCGCCCCACCGCACCGCCGCACAGCCCGCCCCCACCGGCGGGCCGATGCCCCCTGCGCCACGGAAGGACCCGCCATGGACCGCGACAGCGTCGACTGGCACGGCTACATCCCCGCCGTCACCACCCCGTTCACCGCCACCGGCGACCTCGACCTCGCCGCCTGGGCCGCCCAGCTCGACTGGCTGGCCGACCAGCAGATGCACGGCATCGTCGTCGCGGGCACCACCGGCGAGTGGTTCAGCCTCACTGAACACGAGCGCGCCGACCTGTTCACCGCCGCCGCGAAGCAGGTCGGCGACCGGATGACCGTGCTCGGCGGCTGCAACGCCTACACCGCCGCCGAGGCGATCCGCCACGCCCGCGCCGCCCAGGCCGCCGGGCTGCACGGCATCCTGCTCACCCCGCCTCCGTACGTCGTGCCCAGCCGCGAGGAGATCCTCGCCTTCTACCGCGAGGTCTCCGAGGCCGTCGACCTCCCGCTGTGCGTCTACAACTGGCCCCGCGGCACCGGCGTCGACCTGGACACCGACCTGCTGTCCCGGCTCGCCGACCTGCCCACCGTCGTCGCGGTCAAGAACTCCACCCCCGACTTCGGCGGCTTCGTCCGGGGCCTGGTCGCGCTGCGGCACCGGGTCCGCTACTTCGGCATCCCCACCAGCGAGACCGGCATCGAGCTGCTCACCCGTATCGGCGGCGACGGCCTCATGGGTGCCGGAGCCGTCCTCGGCGCCGACCACCCCGGCTTCTTCCGGGCCGTCGCCGACGGCGACCTCGACCGGGCCCGCCGCCTCGGCGCCCGCGACCGGGTCCTGATGGAGACCTGGTTCGGCGCCGACTACGGCGCCAGGTTCGCCAGCGCCCAGGCGATCCTCAAGCACGCCCTGACGCTGCGCGGCGTCCCGGCCGGGCACGTCCGCCGCCCCCTGCTGCCGCTGACCGCCGACCAGCAGGCCCGGGTCCGGGCCACACTGGCCGAGCTCGACCTGATCTGATGGCCCGCTACGACACCGCGGTCGTCGGCGGCGGGCTGCTCGGCTGCGCCGTCGCCTGGCACCTGGCCAAAGCCGGCACCCGTGTCCTGCTCGTCGAGAAGGACCAGCTCAACCGGCACGCCTCCGGCCAGAACGCGGGCAGCCTGCACTTCCAGCTCGAATACCGCATGGTCGAGCACGGCGACGACGCCGCCCGGCTGGCCGCCCGCGCGCTGCCGCTGCACCTGGACGCCATGCGCACCTGGGCCGGGCTCGAAACCGCGCTCGGGCTGCCGTGCGGCGTCGCCCAGCGCGGCGGGCTGATGCTCGCCGAGACCCCCGCGCAGGTCGCCGCCCTGGACCGCAAAGCCGCCCTGGAACGCGAGTACGGCCTCGACGTCGACGTGCTGGAAGGCACCCGGCTGCGGGAGCTGGCGCCATACCTCGCCGACAGTGTCCGGGCCGCCGCCCACCTGCCCGGCGAGGGCAAGGCCAACCCGCGGCTGGTCACCCCGGCGTTCGCTCGCGCCGCCGCCGACCACGGCGCCGAGCTGCGCACCGGCCACCGCGTCACCGCGCTGCACCGCGACGGCGGGCGCTGGCACCTGACCGGCTCCGACGGCCGCACCGACACCGCCGACACCGTCGTGCTGGCCGCCGGGGTGTGGACCACCGAACTGGCCGCGATGGCCGACGTCCGGCTGCCCGCGTTCCCGGTCGGGCTGACCATGAGCGCCACCGCCCGCACCACCGCCCTGCTGCCGCACCTGATCCAGCACGTCGGGCGGAGGCTGTCGATGAAGCAGACCGCCGAGGGCAACATCCTGCTCGGCGGCGGCTGGCCCGCCAAACTGGTCACCCGCGGCGGCCGCGTCGACCTCGACCGCAACCCGGAGCTGCGCTACGAGTCGCTGACCGGCAACGCCGACGCGGCCCGCGTCGTGCCCGCCGTCATGGGCCTGCCCGTCATCCGCTCGTGGACGGGCATGACCACGCTGACCCCCGACCAGCTGCCGCTGCTCGGGGCGGTGCCCCGCCGCCCCGGCCTGTACACCGCCACCGGCGGCTCGGCGTTCACGCTGGGGCCGACCTACGCCCGGCTGCTGGCCGCGACCGTGCTCGGCACCGAGCCCGACCTGCCGCTGGACGACTACTCCCCCGCCCGGTTTGGAGCGCTGAACTTTGTCTGAGACCGCCGTCCGCACCGCTCTGGACCGCCCCGGCCCCGTCACCATCGACGTCGACGGCGAGCCGGTCACCGCGTACCCCGGGGAATCCCTGGCCACCGCGCTGCTGGCCGCCGGGCGCCGCGCCACCGGCGCCACCGCCTCGGGCGCGGCGCGGGCGCCGTACTGCAACATGGGCGCCTGCTTCGAATGCGTCGTCACCGTCGACGGCCAGCCCTTCCAGCGCTCCTGCCAGGTCCGGGTCCGGCCCGGCCTGACCGTGCGGACCGGGGCGCCGCGATGAGCGGGCAGCCCGACGTCGTCGTGGTCGGCGCGGGCCCGGCCGGGCTGGCCGCAGCCGCGACGCTCGGCCGCCACGGCGCGCGGGTGCTCGTGGTCGACGAGCAGCAGCGGCCCGGCGGGCAGATCTACCGGCAGCCGCCGGTCGGGTTCACCCGCTCCGGCAGGCAGGCCGGGGCCGGGCGGGCGCTGCTGGCCGAAGCCGCGGCGGCGCCGAACGTGGACTGGCTGCCCGACGCCACCGCGTGGGGCGTCTTCGGCACCCGCGCCGGGCTCGACGACTACGCCGGACCGGCCCCGGCCCTCGGCCGCCTCCGCATCGGCGTGCACACCCCCGACGGCGGGCGGGTGCTGGAACCGGCAGCGCTGCTGCTCACGGCGGGCGCGTACGACCTGCCGGTCCCGTTCCCCGGCTGGACGCTGCCCGGCGTGCTCACCGCAGGCGGCGTCCAGGCCTTCGTGAAGGCACAGGGGCTGCTGCCGGGACGCCGGTTCGTGCTGGCCGGCGGGCACCCGCTGCTGCTGGTCGTCGCCGCCCAGCTCGTCGCCGCCGGAGCCGCCGTCGCGGAGGTCGCCTTCAGCCAGCGGCCCCGTGCCCTGGTGCCGGGTCCGCGCGCCGTGCCCGCCGCGCTCGGCAACCTCGGCAAGCTGGCCGAGGGCGCCGCCGCGCTGCGCACCCTGCGGCGCGCCCGGGTGCCGGTCCGGTTCGGCACCGTGATCCGGTCCGCCGCCGGCGACGGCGCCCTCGACACCGTCATCCTGTCCAGGGTGGACGCGGCCGGGGCACCCGTGCCCGGCACCGAGCGGACCGTGGCGTGCGACGTGCTCGCGGTCGGGTACGGCTTCGTCCCGTCCACCGAGCTGGCCCGCCAGGCCGGGTGCGCGGTGGCGTGGCGGCACGCCGAGGGCGGCTGGGTCGTCGAGCACGACGACTGGCTGCGCACCAGCGTGCCCGGGGTCAGCGCCGCCGGGGAGCTGACCGGGGTCGCCGGCGCGGAGCAGGCCGAGGTGGAGGGGCGGCTGGCCGCGTACGGGACGCTCCAGGACCTCGGGCTGCTGGACCCCGCCCGCGCCGCGACCCTGTCCCGCCCGGTACGCAGGCTGCTGGCCCGGCGGCGGCGCTTCACCACCGCCGTGCTGAGCCGGTTCGCGCCCGACCCGGCGCTGCTCAGCGCGCTGGTCACCGACGACACGACACTGTGCCGGTGCGAGGAGGTCCGCGCCGGTGACATCCGCCGGGCGCTGACCGAGCACCCGCACCTGGGCACCGCCAACGCGGTCAAGCTGCTGACCCGCGCGGGCATGGGCCTGTGCCAGGGCCGCTCCTGCGCCCCCGGGGTCTGCCGCTTCGTCGCCGAGCAGACCGGGCGCACGCCCGAGCAGGTGGGCACCTTCACCGCCCAGGCGCCGGTCAAGCCGGTGCCGCTGGCGGCCCTGGCTGCCGACCGCCCGTGACCTCCCTGCCTCACGGCGGCGCGGTCAGGAAGTCTGCGGCGGGTCCGGCGCCGGGTCGTACCCGCAGCGCTGCGGGTCGCATTCGGCTTTGTGGTCACGGCTCCAGAGATAGAGGTCCCGCTCGATGGACCGGACCCGGTGGAAGAGCCGGAGCTGCTGCGTCCGTGCCAGCGTCGAGGGCAGCGCCGCGAAGGTCTCCGGCATGACGGCGACCATCCCGCTCACCTGCTCGCCGTTGCGCATCCGCAGCAGCACGGAGCACTGCCACCAGGCGATCTTGCCGTCCCGGCCGTCGCCGTTGCCGGGCCAGTAGTAGGAGGCCGGATCGGGCACGACGTAGTGGACGCCGTCGGGGTCCAGGTGCGCCGGAAGCCAGGGGCCGCCCTTGCCGAGGCCGAGTCGCCGCCGCCCGGCTTCGGCGTACAGCTCGCAGATCGCGGCGCTGTCCAGCGCTTTGAGGACCTGTGACTGCGCGGGCAGCGGTTCGCGCCCGGCCGGAGTCTGGACGGGCCAGCGCCGCAGCAGCACCCCGAGCCGCTGGCCCAGGGTCAGCGGCAGCGCCTCCGCGCGGGCGGTCGGCAGCGCAGGCGGCGGCGTCCAGGTCGGGTGGTACTGCCGGATGTGGCTCAGCATCCAGGCGCGCCCCTCGGGGCCTGCGGTGTGCCAGGTCCAGCCCATCGGCCGTCGGGCCATCGCCTGCTCGCGGCTGCTGGGGGCGCTTCCTGTGCGCGACGGTCGCCACCGGCTCGGCTGCGTGATTCCCGGCAGGTTGTGGCACAGGTTGGCCAGGAACCTGATGCGCTCCAGGTCTTCGGCCGGAGAACTCGTCTGCGACGCGCGATGGGCGCTGCCCGCCAGCGCCCGGATCTCCACGAAGGCCCGGGCTGCCAGCAGCGCGGCCACCCGCCGGTCGAGCCGGGCTTCACTGCGGCTCATCCGGCCGCACCGGCCTGGCGGGCGGCTTCACGGCTGTCCACGATGGCCGTGGTCATGGCGCGCAGAATGTCCGCGGCCAGTTGCAGCTCCTTCGTATCGCGTCCATCCAGCGCGGCCTCGATCCGGGTGCGCAGCGGCTGGAAGAAGTCGACGGCCATCTGCTGGGCGGAGGGCCGCACCGCCAACGTGACCCGCCGCCGGTCGTGCGGGTCACGGACCCGGTCGACGTGCCCCGATGTTTCGAGCCGGTCGATCAGCGAGGTGGTGGCCGACGCCCCGAGACCCAGCTTGGCGGCGAGTTCGCCGGCCGTGAGCGGGTGACCGTCCCGAGCCGCCGAGGTGATCCACATGACGGCGTTGAGGTCGCTGCGGTGCAGCGCGTGGGCACGGGCGAACACATCCACCAGCACGTCGCTCTCGACGCTGCTCTCCTGCAGCGCCGTGATGAGCTCCCGCAGCACCGCTGCGCGCTCGGAGGGGGGTTCGGTTTGCCGGGCCACGAGCGACAGTCTAACATTTCGACTACCGAACCTTTCGGTCATCGAAATAATATCCCCCGGGCCCGAGGCCCGCCGGAACGAGGAGCACACACCACCATGGGCGAGCGCATCGCCACCTGGATCACCAGCCGGACCGGAGCCGTCCTCATCCTGCTGGTCACCGTGGCCCTGTCGACGCTGGCACTGCTCAACGCACCCGCGCAGCCGCAGGCCGAGCCCACCGACGGCCTGCCCGAGGGCAAGCAGTCCACCGCCGTGACCGCGCTGCTGGACCGGTTCGCCAGCGGCCGGACCACCTCGGCGATCGTCGTGTTCGAACGCCCGCAGGGCTCCCTGTCCCCGGACGACCGCACCGCGATCGCCGACACGGCCACCGCGCTGACCGGCGTGGCCGGGATCGGGCAGGGTCCGCCGCCGCAGTTCTCCGACGACGGCGCGGCCGCGCTGGTCGTGCTGCCGTTCACCCCCGACCTGGACGACGAGGCGGCCAACAGCGCCGTCGACCAGCTGCGGCAGCGGTTGCGCGACAACCGGCTGCCCGACGGGCTCGGCGCCCAGGTGACCGGCCCGGCCGCGTTCCGGCGCGACATCTCGGCCGCCTTCGCGGGCGCCGACACCACCCTGCTGGCCGCCACCGCGGCGGTCGTCGCACTGCTGCTGCTGATCACCTATCGCAGCCCGTTCCTGTGGCTCCTGCCGCTGACCGTGATCGGCCTGGCCGACCAGGTCACCGCCAAGCTGCTGCCCGGCGTCGGACAGCTGATCGGCGAGCCCACCGACGCCTCCGTCGCGGGCATCGTCTCGGTGCTGGTGTTCGGCGCGGGCACCGACTACGCCCTGCTGCTGATCTCCCGCTACCGCGAGGAGCTGCGCCGCACCGCCGACCGGCGGGCGGCCCTGGCCACCGCCGTACGCTCGGCCGGGCCCGCGATCATCGGCAGCGCCGGGACCGTCATCCTGGCGCTGCTGACCCTGCTCACCGCGGTCCTGACCAGTAACCGCACCCTCGGCGTGGCCGCGGCTGTCGGCGTCGCGATCGCGCTGCTGTTCGGCCTGGTGGTGCTCCCGGCCGCGCTGGCCTGCGTGCCGCGCGGCGCGTTCTGGCCGCGCGTGCCGACCCACGGCAGCGCCGACGCGACCGAGTCGGGCCTGTGGGCCCGCACCGCCGGCCTGGTCGCCCGTCGCCCCGCCGCCGTGCTGGCCGTCGCGGTCGTCATCCTGGCCGCACTGTCGGCCGGCCTGCTGACCACCCGGATCGGACTGTCGCAGACCGAGCAGTTCCGCACCGAGGTCGAGTCGGTGCAGGCGCAGCAGACCCTCGCCCGGCACTTCCCCGCCGGCTCCTCGCAACCGGTCACCGCGATCACGACCACCGCCGCCGCCCAGACCGCGGTCGACGCGGCGGGCCAGACCCCGGGGGTGGCCTCGGTCGGCCGCCCCGAGATCTCCACCGACGGCACCCTGGCCCAGTTCTCCGTCCGGCTGACCGCCGAGTCGGGCACCGGCGCCGCCGACCAGGCCGTGACCGCACTGCGTGAACGCCTCGGCCAGATCCCGGACGCGCGGGCACTGGTCGGCGGGCAGCCGGCCGCCGACCTCGACCAGCGCGACGCCAACACCCGCGACAACACCGTCGTCGCACCACTGGTCCTGGCCGTCGTCCTGCTGGTGCTGGTCCTGCTGCTGCGCTCGCTCGTCGGGCCGCTGCTGCTGCTGGTCACGGTCGTGGGCAGCTTCGCCGCCAGCCTCGGCGCCGCCAGCCTGGTGTTCAAGCTCCTGGACATCCCCGCGCTGGCCGCCAGCGTTCCGCTGCTGGCGTTCCTGTTCCTGGTCGCCCTCGGCGTCGACTACAACATCTTCCTGGTCAGCCGGGCCCGGGAGGAGACCGAGCGGCGCGGCGACACCCGCGCCGGGACGCTGAAGGCCCTGTCTGCCACCGGCGGGGTCATCACCTCCGCCGGGATCCTGCTCGCCGCCGTGTTCACGGTGCTGGGGGTGCTGCCGGTCATCGTGCTGACCCAGCTCGGCATCATCGTCGGCATCGGCGTGCTGCTGGACACGCTGCTCGTACGCACGCTGGTCGTACCCGCCATCGCCATGCTGCTGGGGCACCGCTTCTGGTGGCCGTCCCGTCCGGAGCGGCAGCCGCACCCCGCCGCCGAGGCACCCGGCGACCACCCGGCCGACCAGCAGCTCAACGCGGTGACTGTGACCGGCCGCTGAAGCCGGTCGGCTCAGCCGGGGTGGCGCGGACGGATCACCGTCCGCGCCACCCTCTGCCCTCAGGCTGGAGCGGTGCCCAACCGCAGGTCGCAGGTTCGATTCCTGCCGGGAGCACCACGATAATCAGCGATTTCCCATAACCAGCCAGAATATTTGGCGGCAGCTTCACTCACGGTCCAGCGCGAGAGACGCAGGACGCGGCGAAGCGAGATGCGTCGCCAGTAGCTCTCGCGACGGATTTACCGGCAGCCGCCAAATATGCAACCTGGCACCGGCTGCCGCTCCGCCCCTGTAGCGGTTTCGCACATCGAGGCTCAACGGACGCCGGAAATGCATCTGAAGTCGCTTCGAATGACACCGTGCTCCGCGGGTGAGACCCAGCAGCTAAACAGGCTGCCGATGAGGGCTGACTCGTCAATTCCCAGCTGTACTGCCAAAATCGCGGCGTCCGTCCTGTAGATACGCGAGCGATCTTCAATTCCCTGGTACTCCGCGATGCCGCCGCGTTTGCCGAGCACAACGTAGTCCACCCTCTTGCCAGGCCTGCCCGTAGCGGTGTCGTGCCCCATGCGGTCATGCGCGTCGTCTACGGGTAGGCCACAGACACCACATGGCGACACATCCTCAGAAGCGCTCATAAGGTCATCCCTCCCCGTAGGCGTTTCCGCTACCCAGACCGCCGCGACAGTTGCGAGACGCCGCGCCCGGGTCCACGCGACACCGTACAGCAGCTAAATACGGCGACGTCGCCGTCTCAGGCTGACTCTGCCCGTTCGGCAATCGCACCTACAGTCTCCTACTCGACCACCGTCGACCATTCTGCGAGCAATCCGTAGGTTCAGGGTCGAGAGCTCAGTGAACAGATCTCAGCGGACGACGACAGCCCAGACCGGGAAGGCAGGGAGCGGAATGGCCTCGTCGTCATTGATCGAACGGGTGATCTCGGTCAGGTCATCGGACGGTACGTGGCCCGGATCGAGGTCAGCGGCAGCCAGGGCGACGACTTCGGCGGCGTCGCCGGTGACGCGGTACGTGCCGCTGAACGGCAACCGGCCTGGGGAAGCTGAGGTCAATGAGCACCTGAGTTGGCCTGCCTGTTCGTCGTACCAGGCGTAGAAGGTGCCCGGGTTCGGTTGGTCGGCCAGGCGCCGACGCAGCTCCCGCTGCACGACGTCCAGCGCCATCACGGTCGCCTCGACGTCGACCGGGCCGCATACCCCATACCGCCAGGTGTTCAGCCGGATCTCCCGCTCGAGCTCGTCGGGCCTCAGCGCTACCTCGGGGTCGTCAAGGTATGAGCGCACCATCTCGGCCAGCGTCTGGACCTGGGTGTCGTCAAGCACTGTCAGCTCCGTGCAACATCCGCGCGACGCCAGTCGGCGAGTCAGTGTTCCAGCGATCGATCACGGTAGGCCACAGGCAACCAACCAGCAAGCGAGATACTGCGAAGACCAGGCCAAACGACCTGGTCTCGACTGCGGTGCGGCAGGGTTCGAACCTGCGACCCTCTGCTTGCAAGCCGGACGTTGTGGGTGGCGCATGCGCACTATGGTGGCTCTCGTGATCGCCAGCTATGCCGCCGGACGTCAGGCCACCCCAACCGAAACTCTGTTGGCAGGCTTGTATTTCATTGCGTTCGGATGCCTAGGGATCTTGCTGGCGCTGAGGAAACGTCGAGATCCAGACGGGATGCGGAAGCGAGCTCGAACTCTGGGCGGACGGCTGATTGCGCAACAGTCGTGGCGGTCGAACATGATCGGCGGCATATTCTTCGCATTGGTCGGATTGATAGCGACAGTCGTAGGTCTCACGGATTTGGTGAAAGCGGGCTGAATCCTGTTCGGCGAGGGTTGCCGTGCACACAGCAGTGATGAACCGCAGCGGCCTTGACCTCGCACACGCCCGTTGGCGCCACTACGTGTACAGCCCACCTCGCACGTGGGCTTCAACGACCGTGACGCGGCAACTCGGAAGATTTGGGGGCCGGTCAGGCAGGTTGGTCCCCGGCAAGGAGAAGTGCCACCATCTGCGCATGGATGCGCCCGGCGAGCTCAGTCATGAGGAGAGCTGCCTGCTGCTGAACGCCGGTGAGCACGACTTGTTGCCCGGCGTCTTGCACGACTGGCGCACTGATCAACAGCCCGAGGAGCAACTGTCGCACCTACCCCTGCTTGCGGACGCGCTGCTCGGACTCGTCGACCGAGGGGTCGTTGAGGTCCGCCGACTCTCGCCCGATCTGGCTGCGGCTGGCAGTTACGAGGTGCTGGACCGAGAGGATCTGGCCGAGGTGCTGGCCGATCCGGCAACCTGGCAGTACACGGACCGCGGCTGGAGCCATCGAGATGAAGGTGTCTGCATCGTGCGGACCAGATAGGTTGGCCGATTTCAGGCGGTCCAGCGGTGGCGCTGCGGAACATGCACGAAATGATCCAGCGCCGACCAGCCACGGCAACGTGGATCTGCTCAGCTAGCCCTCTGGTTGTCGGCGAAAGACGAGCGCCTCCGTAATCCGTTTGCCCGCGCAACCCTGCCGCTGGAGGCTCCGCCGGGTACGAACGGAGCAGAGACCGCCTGGGAGTCGTCATGGCAGCCAGCAAGCCGTCCGAGTCGGCGCCGGAAGTCCGTACACCCCGCAGGTGCGCTGCGCGGCAGCCGGGAGGCGGGGCTGGCGGTGTTCCGCGGCATCCCGTTCGCCGAGCCGCCGGTCGGCCCCCTCCGTCTCGCCACGCCGCAGCCGTACGCAGCTGGGACGGTGTGCGCCCGGCGGTCGCATTCGGCCCGCCACCCCCGCAGTCCAGCCTGCTCCGAGCGGTCTAGGACCCCGGCGGCGACGACTGGCTGACCATAAACGTCTGGACACCCGAACCGGATCCGGCGGCACAGCTGCCAGTGCTGGTGTGGATCCCCGGCGGCTATGCGATGGGCCACGCCGCCCTGCCGGAATACGACGGCGGCATTCTGGCCAGGAGCAGAACCGTCGTCGTCACCCTCAACTACCGGCTGGGCATGAAGGTTTCGCGCAGGTCGACGGGGCCCCGTCGACCGGGGACTGCTCGACCAGGTCGCAGCCCTCCAGTGGGTACGCGGCAACATCCGGATGTTCGGCGGCGACCCGGACCGCATCACGGCTTCGGGCGGTCCGCAGGCGGCGGTTCGGTCGCCGCGCTGCCCGCCATGCCGCATGCCGCCGGGCGATCGCGCAGAGCGTGCCGGGCACGTTCTTCTCCCGTTGCAACTGAGTGGTCTTTAGTAAGTACTCGTGTTGCAGTCGTCCGTTGCCGGTCGACGGTCCCCGTCTGACCCACCAGGTTGATGGTGCGGGGTGGTCGTTTCACAGCCACCTGCCACCCTGAGGGTGGTCTTACGGTCGGCTCCACGGCCGTTTTGCGTCTGCCGGCCACTCCGGTCGACGTACTGCTGAAGGTTGATCGCTGCGTTGAGATCGCGGTCCGCGATCAGGCCGCAGTCCTCGCATCGGTAGGTCCGTTCCCGCAGCGGCAGCTTGGGTTTCACCGCGCCGCAGGACGAACAGGTCTTCGAGGAGGCGAACCAGCGGTCGGCCACGACCACCCGCCCCCCGTTCCAGGCCGCCTTATATTGCAGTTGTCGGCGTAGGGTGGCCCAGCCGGCGTCGGCGATGTGCCGGGCCAAGCTTCGGTTGGTCATCATCCCTGCGATGTTGAGGTCTTCGACGACCACGGTGCCGTAGGTCGCGGCCAGGGTGGTGGTGAGTTTGTGCAGGCCGTCGGTGCGCAGGTTCGCGACCCGTGCGTGCACGCGGGCCAGGCGGGTCTTTGCCTGCCGCCAGCGGCGGGACGGTTGCTGGCCGGTGCGCCGGTCGGGGCCCTGCCTGCGGGACAGGGTCCGGGCCGCGCTACGCAGCCGCCCGGACGCGTTCGCCAGATGATGGGGGTTGGGCACTATTTGCCCGGTCGACAGCACCGCTAGGTTGGCGATGCCGACGTCGACGCCGACGGTGCGTTGCGGATGTGAGGGGGTCCGGGTGGTGCGGGTGACTTCGACGGTGAACGACACGTGCCAGCGCCCGCTGGTGTGCCGGACGGTGGCCGTCAGGATCCGGGCGGTGCCCGCGTGCAGGCGCCGGGCCAGTTTCCGGGTCGACTCAAGGGTGCGGATCCGGCCGAGTCTTGGCAGGGTGACGTGGTGGCGGGTGTCCTCCACCCGGATCGTGCCGGTCGTGAACCGCACCGACGCCACCACCCGCCGACGCGACCGAAAACGCGGAAACCCCACCCGCGGCCCGGCCCGGCGGCCCGACCGCGACGCCGACCAGTTACCCAACGCACGAGCCAGACCATCCAAGCCCGTGCTGTAGGCCTCTTTCGAGCACTGCGCCCACCACGGGGCGACCTGCGGTTTGGCCGTGTTCCAGGCGCGGCGCAGGGCGGGCAAAGTCCAGCCCAGCGCAGGGGTCAGCTGCTGGTCGGCCAGGCCGTAGGAGCGTTCGGCGGCGCGTTGGCCGAGGTTGGCACGCACCGCGGCCAGGGCCCAGTTGAACGCGAACCGGCCTGCACCGGCATGCCGGTGCAGGTCTCGGTCCTGGGCCGGGGTCGGGTCCAGGGCGAAACGATACGCCTGCACCACCACCCCACCAGCCACATCGGACATACAGCAGAGGCTAGACACCCGGTATGACAACACCCGCCACCATCCCTCGCCCCGAGGACACCGATGCACACTCAAGCATGCCAAAGCTCACCTAACCGGCAACAGTTCGATGCCCTTCGCTGGTAATGCGGTCTCCGCCGGTATCTCCCAGTGGCGGAAGCGCTGGGGGCTCATCGCCCACCGGCCGATCGTTTTCGCGCTCGTGGTCGACGGCGACGTCCTGCCGGCCAAGCCCTGGCAGGCCTCGGCCGACGGTGCCGCCTGCCACGTCGAGCTGATCGTGGGGCACACCCGGGACGAGCACCGGCTGTTCAGCCTGATCGACGGTGTGCTCGGACAGGTCACGCCCGAGCAGGCCGAGGCCGTGCTGCGGCTGCTCGCCCCCGGCCCCGACGGCGCCCGCCGATACCGGCGGGCCTTCCCCGACGCCACCGACGAGGCACTGTACGAGCTGGTCCACGGCGACTGGCTGTTCCGCATGCCGAGCCTCCACCTCGCCGACACGCAGCTCGCCGGTGGCGGCCGAGTCCACCTCTACGAGCTGACCTGGTCCGCGCCGGGGCTCGGTGGCGGCCTCGGCGCCTGCCACGGCCTGGACGTGCCGCTCGCCTTCGGGAACCTGAGCGGCGGGCAGTCGACCACGCTGATCGGCGATCCGCCCGCCCCGGCCGCGTACGAGCTGTCCGCGCAGATCCGGGAGGCGTGGACGGCGTTCGCCGCGCACGGCGACCCCGGCTGGGCTTCGTACGACGTCGAGCGCCGCCGTACGAAGCTGTTCGACTCGCCGTCCACCGTCGACGCCTACCCGGAAGAGGCCTCGCGGCTGCTGTGGCAGGACTTCAGGTTCGCAGCGCTGCCGCTGCATGCGCGATAGCACGCAGCGGCAGTACCACCCGGGTGCGCTGCATCCGCCGGGTCAGGGCCGGACCGCGAACACCTCGGTCGGGTGCAGCATCGGCTGGGCGATCAGCAGGCTCCCGTCCGGGTTGACCGCCATGGTCCAGATCCCGGCCGGCAGCGGCATCGGCCAGTTGCTCGTGCCGAGCCGGCCGCGCCAGATCGGGATGCGGCGGGCATGCGCGCACGTGGCATCGGGGCAGACGAGCAGGGTGGCCTGGATCTCGTCGGACGGCGTGCCGACCTGAAGCCAGAGACCGTCGTGCGGGCGCGGTCCGACGACGATCGCGTAGACGCCGCCTTGCGGCCGCGCGACCGTCGCGACGGGAACATCCACACCGCACGTGCTCCGCAGGCAGCCGAGCATGGCATCGAACTGGAGCGCGGCGAGCTCCTCGACGTCACCGGGCGCGAGCTCGGCGACGCCGGCGTGCCCGCAGTCCGCGGTGTCGCACCTGGCGACCCACATGGTGGCGAGGGGAACGGCCGACGCCGTTTCGAACCACGTTCCGACAGTCGGCGACGTGCTCCGGCCCTCGCCGCTGACCGGCCGGAACGCCACGATCGGGCGCTGCGCGTGGTCCAGCCCCACGGCGATCATCTGCTGCCGCCAGCCGTCGGCGGGTTTCATGCTGGCGGACACCACCCCGAGCTTCGTCGTACGCGCGTCGGCGCACAGGACGTCGCGGCAGTGGATCAGACCGAGCTCGACCTGGGTGGCCTCCTCGCGCGAACCGAGGGGTGTCGCGGTCGCGATCAGGAGCTCTCCGTCCACCGACAGCGCGACCGCCTCGGCCGCCGAATGCGAGAGCGTCTCGTACATGCCCGTCGTATGCCGGCAGTGGCGCTGCGCGTCGCAGTACGCGAGCACGTCCCGGCCCAGCGCGAACACCGATCCGTCCGGGGCGACTGCGGCCGAGCCGGACGGGTGGTACATCAGGATCCCCAGAGCGGTGTTCGTGAAGCTGCTGCACAGCTCGTCGAGGCAGTCCTGGATGCCGCCCTGCCCGATGAGCATGGGATGGCGGCCGGCGGGCCAGGCCATCGCGATCCGTGCGGTGAGGTCCGGGCCCGTGAGCGTCGAGACCTCCGGCAACCGGTGCGCCCGGACCGAACCCGCCGCGAGCAGCGTGGACAGTGCGAGTAGGCCGCCTGCGGCGGTCACCAGGCGCCGCGACGCGGTGGCCCAGCCCGGCGCGGCAGCGTCAGCGGCGTCGGGCGCGGGCAGGCGGTTGCGGTAAGCCGCGTGCAGCGCCCCTGCCTGTATGGCGGCGACGCCGACGAAGGCGAGGTCTGTCGCGAGCCAGTGCAGGGTCCCGAGCCCGAAGGTCGACGGCCGGGTCGCCTCGGCTGCCCACGCCGCCGCGAACGCGGGTGCGACCACGCCGAACGCCACCATCGCAGCCGTTGGCAGGGCACGTCCGCGGACCAGCCGGGAGGCGCCGGAGAACGCGGACAGACCGCGGTCGTCGGTCGTGACGGCGACGACACCGGCGACCGACAGGCGGGCGACGACGGGGATGAGCACGACGAGCACGATCGCGGCGACCACTCCGACGGCGACGGCACCGCCGGGAATCGCCGTGCCGAGGGCGAGGAAGCCCGCGGCGAACGACAGCACACTGCCCACCAGGGCTGTCACCGCCACCGGCAGTGCCCGCCAGGCCTGTCGCAGCGGATCGGGGCGGCATCCCAGGACGGCGACCGCGGCCAGGACGGCCCAGGTCCACCAGACGGCGGTGAGGCAGGTCAGGATCGCGTCGTCCCCGCCGAACACCAGGGTCGCGTTCACCACCCGCAGCTGGTCGTCGGCCGCGAGGTGCCAGACCGTCCGCACCACGAACAGCGGCACCAGCCACAGCGCGAGCAGGGTGTACAGACGGGGGCCGGAAGGGCGCATCGGCACAAGGTAGCGAAGGCGGTCCAGGATCGCCGGCCCGTCAGGCGCCGGGTGGCGGCGGGCGGCCTTCCTGGCACGGCCGGGGAGCTCTGCGTGAGCGATGCCACCGCGCCGGGGCTGGGGTTCGTCCTCAGCTGGTGGCTATGCTCGGGCCGGCGCTGGTTCACCTGCCGGGATACGTGCGGCAGGTGTCGTAAGAGGGAACCCGGTGGGAATCCGGGGCTGCCCCGCAGCGGTGAGCGGGAACGACCGCCGTCAACAGAGCACTGGGCTGCGGCCTGGGAAGCGACGGCCAGTAGGTGACCGGAGACATCCGGTCGGGTCCGCGAGTCCGAAGACCTGCCCGCGCCGCGCACACGCCGTGTGCGCTGCCGCCGGCCTCGCGGGTGGGTCAGGAGCGGGGTGGTGTGCTGCCCTGCGCCCGGACATCAGTGTGGTCGAGCGGTGTGCTTTCGAGGGAAGGACGCACGAGTGCCGACCACCGCATCATCGCCGACGCTTGCCGGGCGATCCCCGGCCGTCTCCGAGCTGACCCTGTCGCAGATCATGGACCAGCATCACACCAACCTGATGGGTACCGTCCACGGCGGACGGATTCTCAACCTCGTCGACTCCGTGGCGGGAGTCGTGGCCGCCCGCCACTCCGACGGACCGGCGGTCACCGCCGCCATCGACGAGACCGCGTTCCTGGAGGCCGTACGCGTCGGCGACGTCGTCCACGTCCATGCCCGGATCACCTGGGCCGGACGCTCCTCGATGGAAGTCGCCGTCACCGTCACCGCCGACCGCTGGGACCGGTCCGTGCCAGCGACCCCGGTGGCCACCGCCCACCTGGTCATGGTCGCCGTCGACGAACTCGGCCAGCCGCGGCCGGTCCCGCCGCTGATACCCCAGACCACCGAGGACCAGCGCCGGTACGAACTCGCGCAGATCCGCCGGGAACATCGGCTGGCCCTGCGACGGGCGCTGGGCGCGCACCCGGGCGGGCTGTGATGGGACACCTGCCCCTGCACGTCATTGCCGGCTACCTGGCGGCGATCAGCCTGCTGATGCTCACTCCCGGCCCTGACATGATGTTCGTCATCGCCAACGGCGCCCGCTACGGCTCGCGTGCCGGCATCGCCGCGGCCTGCGGGGTCGCCGCAGGTGAGGCCGTCCACGTCGCGGCGGTCGTGGCAGGTCTGGCCGGGCTGATCGCGGACTCGCCGGTCGTGTTCGGCGCCATCCGCTACCTCGGCGCCGCGTACCTGATCGCGCTCGGTCTGCACGCGCTGCTGCGTACCCACGGCACCGGCGGCGGCCCGCAGCTGAAACGACCCGGACTGCCCGCCGCGTTCGGCCGCGGCATGGTCACCAACCTGCTGAACCCGAAGATGATCCTGTTCAGCCTCGCATTCCTGCCCCAGTTCGCCGACCCGGGCCGGGGGCACCTCACCACCCAGCTGATCACCCTGGGCGGTCTGTTCATCGCCGTCCAGCTGATCGTCGACGTCAGCCTCGGTGCGGGCGCCGGACGGCTCGCGGGGCGCCTCGACACGTGGCAGCGACGCATGCAGCGCGGCTGTGCGGCGGTGTTCATCGGGCTGGGGGTCAAGCTCGCGCTGAGCTGAACCGCGGTCGGCGGTGCCCCGGGGCCGGTGCGCACCCGCTGACCCTGCCGAGCCCCTGTCCGGCTCGCAGTCCCGCGCTGTCCGCCCCGGTTTTCAATAGACGCTGGCCTATCTAGAAGACAGATCTTGGAAAATCGTCCTCCAGATAGGCCAGCGTCTATGAAAAACGGGTCGCGTCGCCGGGAACTGGAGCGCCTGACGCGACGACTACCGAACGTCGGTGGGCCGGTCTGCCGATCTGGTGAGAAGAGGAACGTCATGCTTGGTCGGGTTCTGGGCCGGGTCGCCGTGGTAGCCGCCGCGGGAGCCGTGGCGGTGGCGGTCATGGCGTTGCCCGCCTCCGCGCATACCGAGATCGAGCTGAAACCGGCCCAGGCCGGTGCGACGAACGCGACCCTGAAGGTCAACGCCGAGGCGGAAAGCGACGCTGCCGGTATCAAGAGTGTCCAGATGGTGCTGCCCGAAGGCATCACCCCGGCCGAGGTCACCCTGGCGTCCGGCCCTGCGGGCTGGGCACTGAAGCCCACCGGCGACGGATTCACCGTGGCGGGTCCGGCGCTGAGGACCGGGACCGACGCCGCGTTCACCGTGACGCTCGCACAGTTGCCCGCGGCCGCGACGGTGCTGGTGTTCAAGACACTGGTCACCTACGGCAACGGCGACGTCGACCGCTGGATCGGCGCGGCCTCCGACAGCAACCCGGCCCCGTTCGTCAGCCTCAAGCCCGCAGCCGCCAGTCCGTCGGCAGTGCCGAGCGCGTCGGCGCTCGCGCCGACGGGCTCTGCGGCCGCCAGCCCGCAGGTCTCGGCCAGTGCCGCCGCCGACAGCGCCTCCCCGTCGAACACGGGCTGGATCGCCACAGCCGTCGTCGTGGCCCTGCTGGTCGCGGGAGCAGCCGTGTGGCTGGTCCGGCGCGGACGTTCGGGCACCGCGTCCTGAGAGAGCGATGCCCGCGAGCGGCGGTCCGATGCGGGGCCGCCGCCTGGCACGCCCGGATGCCGGCAGGACGTCGAATCAGACCTCCCACAACGTTCAGGAACTTCCACGCACTTCGTGACGACTAGGTGGCAACTGTCCGGGCGACTGCTCGGTCCCGCCTCCCAGGAGCACTCCATGTCCACCGTCGTCACCGCCGCACCGGCCATACCCGATGAGGCTTCCGCCGGCCAGCCCCGCAGCACGCTGCAGACCGGTCTGGGTCCGCTGCTGCGGCGCCTGCACTTCTATGCCGGAATCCTCGTCGCCCCGTTTCTGCTCGCGCTGGCCCTCACCGGCCTGGCATACGCGTTCAGCCCGCAGGTCGACGAGATCGCCTACCACGACCAGCTGCACGTCGACGCCGTCGGCAGCACCACCGTCCGGCTGTCGCAGCAGGTCGCCGCCGCCCAGGCCGCGGTCCCGGGCGGCACCCTCGTCGCCGTGCACCCCGCCGCGGCCGCCGACGCCACCACGAAGGTCGAGTTCGCGCTGCCGGAGCTGGGCGGCAAGCAGCGGACGGCCTACGTCGACCCGTACACGGGTCAGGTGCGCGGCATCCTGACCACCTGGTTCGGGTCCACGCCGGCCACGACGTGGCTGGACCAGATGCACTCCAACCTCAACCTCGGCGAAACCGGGCGCGTCTACTCAGAACTGGCCGCCTCGTGGCTATGGGTCCTGGTCCTGGGCGGGCTGATCCTGTGGTGGCGACACCACCACGCCCGCCGCACCGCCCGCCGCCTGCTGCTACCCGACACCACCGCCAGGGCGGGCGTACGCCGCACCCGCTCCTGGCACGCCACCACCGGCCTCTGGGCGGCCGTCATGCTGCTGTTCCTGTCCGCGACCGGCCTGACCTGGTCCCAGTACGCCGGAGCCAACTTCGGCTGGCTGCGCAGCGCTCTCAACTCCGACGCCGTCGCCCTGAACCTCAGCCTCGACCGTGCCGCCCCGCCCTCGGACGAGCACAGCCACCACGGCGGCGCCGCCGCAGGAGGCGCCGCGGACTTCGACGCCATCGCCGCCTCGGCCGCCTCGGCGGGACTGACCGGGCCGCTGACGATCACCTCGGCCGAGCAGGGCCAGGCCTGGACTGTCGGGCAGGTCGACAACACCTGGCCCGTCCACCGCGACAGGATCGCGGTCCACCCGCTGACCGGGCAGATCGTGGACACCGTCACCTGGGATCAGCAGCCGCTGCTGTCGAAGCTGACCACCTTCGGCGTCCAGGCCCATATGGGCGTCCTGTTCGGCCTGCTCAACCAGCTTGTTCTCGCCGCCGTGGCCCTCGGGTTGATCGCGGTCATCGGGTGGGGATACCGCATGTGGTGGCGCCGCCGCCCGACCCGCGCGCGCTGGAAGCTCGGCGCGCCACCGTCGCGCGGCACCTGGCGTTCGCCGCACCCGGCCGTGCTCGCCGCTGCCGCGGCGGTCGGGTTCGCCATACCGCTGCTGGGTCTGAGCCTGGTGGCGGTCCTGCTCATCGACCTGGCTGCCGGTGCCGTGGCCCGGTTGCGTCCTGCGGCCGCCGATATCGGCGGCTGAGCAGGTGTCGCAGTAGCGGGCCACGGTCCGCATGCGGCTCAGCCGCCGGGTCGACCCGGTCGAGGGGCTCCCGCATGCGGACACTCCCGGGACCTGAGTCAGCGGGCCGGGCTGTCGTCCTGCTCGGTCCGCGCCGGATCCCGGTCGAGCTCGATCCGGCGAAGCGACGGCACCTGGGCCGCCAGCAGCATCGCCGCGGCCGCGATCCCGGCGCCGGTGACGGCGATCGGCGCCGTCCCGAACGCCGCCGCCAGCGCCGGCGCGGACAACTGCCCGAGCGGGGAGGACGCCGAGGACCAGAACTCGTCATGGGCGCCGACCCGGGAGAGCAGGCGCTCGGGGATGTGGGTGTTGTTGACCGTCTCCCAGACGACGGTGAAGAACTCGGCGACCACCCCGCCCAGCAGCGACGCTCCGAACAGCCAGCCGAGGTCCGCCCCGGCGCCGAGCAGGATGAGCGGCAGGGTCGCCAGCGCCATCGAGGACAGGGCGGGGACCATCGGCCGCCGCATCAGCGGCAGCTTCATCAGGACCGCGCTGGCCGCCAGGGCACCGATGCCGCGGGCGCTCAGCACCAGGCCCCAGCCCTCGGCACCGATCGTGTCGTGGGCGATCACGGGGCCGAGGATCTGCCAGAAGCCCATGTTGGTGGCGTTGAAGACGGCGAAGGCCAGTGTCACCGCCCAGATCCACGGCTGGGACCTGAAGTACGTCCAGCCCTCCCGCATGTCCCGCAGCATCGTCGGGCCGTCCTCGGCGCGTGGCGGCAGGTCGGGCAGCGACATCCGCCCGAAGCAGGCTGCTGCCAGCAGGAACGAGGCCGCGTCGGCGGCGATCGCCCAGCCGCCCCCGACGGAGGTGGTCAGCAGACCGGCGGCGGTCGGGCCGGCGATCCGGGCGGTGTTGCCCGCGGCGGCCAGCAGTGAACTCGCCTGCTGGAGGCCGTGCCCGACGGCGAGGTTCGAGAGGATGCCGCGCAGGGCGGGCCTGGTTATCCCCTGGAAGACGCCGTTGCAGGCGGACAGTGGGAGCAGCAGCGCCGGGTGCTGGTGGGTGAGCAGCAGGACCGCGACGCCGACCTGGGTGACGCCCGCGCCGAGGCTGGTCAGCCGCAGCACGGTGTCGCGGCGGTAGCGGTCGGCGATGCCGCCGCCGAAGAGCATCATCGCGACCATCGGGACCACTGCGGCGGCCGTGACCGCCGACAGCCAGGCCGCGCTGCCGGTGATCTCCAGGACCCCGAACGCCAGGGCGACCGGCGACATGAAACTGCCGGCCATGGAGATCGAGCGACCGGCGAAGAACCACCGGAAGGCGGCCGAGCGCAGCGGCCGAGCGAACGCGGAGCCGGTCTCCTCGGCTGTTTCTGCTTCGGACACGGGAAGCCAGCGTGCCAGCGTGCCTTGGCTGGATCAAACGGTTTCCGGCAGCGGTGAGGCGCTACCCTCTCGGCTCGTATCGCATCGCCACCGCACCCGAGCCGAGCTCCGACCGGCTCACCAGCTTCAGGTCGACGTGCTTCGACAGCCCCGCGAACAGCGTCGGCCCGTGGCCCGCGAGCCGGGGATGCACCACGAGCTCGTACTCATCGATCAGTCCCAGCTCCGCCAACGCCAGTGGGAGCTGGACGCCGCCCACGAGCAGTCCGTGGCCCGGCTCCCGTTTGAGCTGCTGAACGACCCCGGCCAGGTCCCCGCGCACGAGTTCGGCGTTCCAGTCGACCTGGTCCAGGGTGCTCGACACGACATACTTCTTCGCCGCGTCGATCGAGTGGGCGAAGGGCTCCACCTGCTCAGGGTCCGCTCCCGCCGGCGGGCGCCACGCCGCCTCCATCATCTCGTAGGTCACCCGGCCGAAGAGGAGGGCATCGGCCTGGTCGATGTTCCGGAGGTGGTGGCGGTGCAGGTCTTCGTCCGCCGGGATCGCGCGATGATCGCAGCACCCGTCCAGGGTGATGTTGATGGAGTACCGAAGGGGACGCATCCTGCAAGAGTACCGGCGATGGGGTACACCGGACGATACGCATCAAATCAGCCATGGGCAGGCACGGCGGGGTCGGCCGGGTTTCGCGGGTCGGCCGACCCCGGCGCGGAGGTGCAGGATCAGCAGAGGACCGGCCAGCCGCCCAGTTCGCAGGTCGCCGGGATGAAGGCGTCGGAGTAGGTGTAGGTCGTCTGACCGGCCAGGCTCAGGCCGACCGTCGCCGACAGGACTCGATCGCCCTGCACGGACGGGATGTACTTGGTGCAGTACGAGTCGGCGCTGCCGCAGCCGTAGGAGCTGCTCGCGCTCGCTCCGCTCACTCCCCAGGTGAAGCTGGTGCCCGGTGCGGCGCCGCTGACCTGGAACGTCACGACGTAGGTGAACGCGGCGGTGCCGGTGCCACAGGAGCTGGTGTAGCCGCTGGGGCCCGGCTGGACGTGGCAGGCGGCGCTCCCGGCGACGGCGTATGCCGGCGAGGTCACCGCCAGGGTCGCGGCGACGGCGGTAAGCAGGGCAATGGTCAGGGCTGCGAGTCGTGCGTACATGAGCGGCTCCGGGGGTGAGGATGCCTGTCAAGACGAGCGGGCGCTCTTCGAAGTCAATCGAAGAACATCTATTATTACACACGTCGGCCTGCGCACGCAGGGCCTGCTGCGCCACATCGGCATCAGCGACGTCCACGTTGCACAGGTCGCCGGTCGACGACGCCGTCACATGGCGGCCCTGACGGCACTGCAGCCCGTATCGGCGTGCCGGTCGGCGGTCTACGCTAGTGGCCGTGGATGGCGACACTTCGGCCGGTGACCGCCAGACACCGTCCGGCGGCCCGATGCAGGCGCAACTGCTGACCGTCGGCCGGTCGATGCGACCCGTGGTGCGGGAGCTGCTGTCGGGGCTTCCGGCCAGTTGCACCTGGCTGCTGCCGGTCCTCGACGACGGGGACGAGGTGGCGGACTTCGAGATCGCCGCGATCGGCGCGCAGGCGGACGACGTCGCCGGACGCGGCGGCGAGCAGCGGCTCGGCCACCGTATCGGCGCCCTGTATCCCGGGATGGTCAGCGGCCCGCTGTGGGACCTCTACCACCAGGTGTACGCCGACGGCCTGCCTCGGCAGCTACCGGACTTCCAGTACCACGCCGACGGTGACGGGGTCGTCGCCACGTCGCTGTTCGATGTGGCCGTGCACCGCGTGTGCGGCGGGCTGATGGTGTGGTGGCGGCGGCTGGACGAGCAGGAGCGCCGCCGGGAGCAGACGGAGCTGCTCGGCAATCTCGGCTGGGGCGAGACGGATCTGCTCACCGGCCGGATCAGCTGGTCGCCAGGCATGTACCGGATCTTCGAACGCGACCCGGCGCTGGGCCCGATGAGCACCGCGGAGCAGGCCGCGTACATCGTCGCCGAGGACCAGCCGCTGCGGGAGACCGCGTGGCAGATGCTCGACAGCGGTCTGGTCTCGGACCTGACTATCCGCGTCCGGGTCGGCGGCAGGGTCAAGCACCTGCGGCTGCTCGCCGACACCGCACGCGACGCCGCCGGCAAGCCTGTGAAGCTCTACGGCGTGGTGCAGGACGTCACCGCGCGCGAGACGTCACGCACCGACGTCGAGAGACTCCAGGAGGAGCTGCGGATACGTGAGCTGACCATGGTCGCCGAGCAGCGGCTCGCCGGGCAGTTGCAGCAGATCATCCAGCCGCTGCCCGACGGCCCCTTCACCCTCGCCGACCTCGACCTGTGGGTCCAGTACCTGCCCGCCGAGGACAAGGCTCGCGTCGGGGGCGACTGGTACCACGCCCTGCCCCTGCCCGACGGACGGGTCATCCTGGCGATCGGCGACGTCGTCGGCCACGGGCTGGCTGCCGCCACGGCCATGGCTCACCTGCGCTACGCCCTGGTCGGCTGGACCGCCGTCGAGGACTGCGAACCTGGACGGCTGCTGTCCCATCTCAACCAGCTCTGCCTGCGGCTCGGCACCACCGGCACCGCCGTGATCGCCGTCTACCAGCCGGCTGACCGCACGCTGCGCTGGGCGCGGGCGGGCCACCCGGTGCCGCTGCGTCATCACGCAGGCCGCACCCGGCCGTTGGCCCGGGTCGACGGACTGCTCCTCGGGGCCTCGGCCACGGCCGACTATCCGGAGACCATGTGCCGGCTCCACCCCGGTGACCTGCTTCTGTTCTATACCGACGGTCTGGTCGAACGCCGTGGGCGCGACACCGCCGACACCGTGCGCGAGGTCGCCCGCACGATGACCGCCGCCGCAGCTCACCCCGACGGCAGGCCACTGACGCATCTGGAGACCCTGCTGGGCGCGGCCAGCCCCTTCGACGACACCTGCCTGCTGAGCATCCAGGTGCGGCTTTGACCGTCAGCCGCGTCAGCGGCTCATCCGCACGCGGACCACGGTTCCGCCTGCCGCGAACGACACCTCGTCGCACACCTGCGCCACGATCGCCAGACCACGTCCGCGCGGCGCTTCCGCAACCGGCATCACCGGCGCCCCTGTCCGCCGGGCGCCACGTGGTTGCCGGTCCTCGACCTCGCAGACCACCGCGCCTGTATCGGTCCACACCCGCACCACGCCTGTGCCGCCCGTGTGTTCGAGCGTGTTCGCCATCAGCTCGTTGACGGCCAGCGCCAGCAACTCAGCCCGCCTCATCGTCAACCCTGCCGCGGCAGCCTGATCCCGCACGAATTCACGGACCCGGGCCAGGTCGCCGGGCGCGGCGAAGACCGTTTCGCCGGTCGTGGAGCGGACGTCGTCAGCGGGGCCCATCGCCGATCACCGCGCGTCCTGCGACGGCGGGGCCAGGAGCGCGCCGACCCCGGTCAGCTCCAGCACCGTCGCGACCATGCCGACGGCGTTCGTCACGTACAGCACCGCCCGGCGCGACTGGGCGGCGTGATAGGCCATGACCAGGACGTGGAGTCCGCTGGAGTCCACGAACCGGAGCGCACCGAGATCCACCTCCGTCCGCGGTGACGATGCCGTCGCCGCCGTGAGCGCGACGGCCAGCTCGTCGCTGACACTCATGTCGCATTCACCGCCGACCCGCACGACCAGGTGGTCCGCGATCTCGACGGTCGACACCGTCAACACTCCCATACCGCAACAGCACCCATCTGGCGACGATCGACGGACCGGTCGCCATCATCTCACCGTACTCGCTGCGCTTGGCGAGATGTCCCCTCTCAGGGCTGGTTTTCACCTTCACCTGAACGCGCCGCGGGCGGACACCGTACCGGGCGGAGCACCCGCTCAGTCGATCAGCCGGTCGAGCAGTTCGAAGGTGTCGTACTGCTGGTTGTAGTCGCCGAAGTGCCCGTCGTCGCGGATGATCTGCGTGCCGCCGAGACGGTCGAACATGGCCCGGCCCTGCGCGGCGTCACAGCCGTACGGATCCTGGGTGGAGTTGATGAAGTAGATGTCGCGGACGTGGGATCTGATCGCCTCCCAGTCGTAGGAGGCCTGGAGCACCGGCTCGTCCGAGGCGTTGGGCTGGGTCGAGTAGCCCGCCACGAGTATCGCCTGCGCCACTGTCACGTCGAGGCTCTCCAGCAGGGCCAGGAGGAACGCGGCGCCGCCGGAATGCCCTACGAGCACCGTGCGCTCATCGAAGTGGTGGTCGGCCAGCACCTTCGGCAGTAGGGTCGCGACCGGCTCGGAGTTCATGCCCGGGTAGTGCGGGATCTCGACGGAGTACCCCCGCTGGGCGAGGCGCTCGCCCAGCCACGGAAACCACAGGATCTCGGGATTTCCTCCCGTTCCGTGGAAGATGATCGCGTTTGGCTGCATGCCGAGGGACGATACCGCCCGCCTGGGTCAGCTCCGTCGACCACCTGCCACGTGACGAAGCGCTGAATCGCGCCACCGCTCGTCAGCATTTGTTGACGAGCGCGCTGACGTCAGCATATGCTGACGTCGTGCCAGCACTCGCCGACCTTGAGTCGGCCGCATACGGAAGCGATCCTGACGTCGCGCTTCGGGCGGTCGCCCGACTTCGCCGCCTCATCGAACAACTTGAGGCTGAACAGGTTGCGGCAGCCCGACGAGCTGGCTGGTCCTGGCAGGACATCGCCGTACGGTTGGGCGTCACCAAGCAGACCGTGCACCGAAAGTACCGCCGCGAGGAGGAGGTCTGATGTTCCGAGGCGATCACCCGGATCTACGCCGTACGGTCAACGGGGCCATGGCCGCAGCCAGCCGCCTCGGCCATCCACGCACCGGCAGCGAGCACCTTCTACTGGCCCTCACCACCTTGGGCAGCACCGTCAGCGCCGTCCTGGCTCGGCACGGCGCCACCGAAGCGGCCATCGCAGGAGCGGTGCACCAGGCCGCGCCGTTGGGTGCCGGGGCGGCAGCCGACCGCGACGCCCTGGCACCGCTGGGCATCGACCTGACCCAGATCCTGTCCCGCCTCAGTCCGACGGCCCTGGATCGGGCTCCTGCCCGGGAGCCGTTGCTGCCGCTCGGAGCTGCCAAAGCGCGACGGCGATGCGCACGCATGAACCCGCGGCTCGGGCTTGATGCGCAGGCGGCTTACGAGGCATCCCTCCGGCTGGCGCTGGCCCGCCGAGAGCGCGGGCACCGAGCCGAACACCTCGCGCTGTGCCTGGTCGCGCTCGATCCCGGCGCCTCGTGGGTGCTGCGCACCATAGGCGTGGATACCTCAGCACTGCTTATGGACCTGGCGAACACCTTCCCGCCGCCAAAGCGCAATGTGCTGCTTCGCATCGAACGCCGCATCGGGCTACGGCCGCGGCGCGACAACCTCATCGCGCGCTATCAGCGCACCACCGGACGCGCGGTCACCTCCGGCGCGTCGAGCGCCCCTCTGATCGTCACCTGACATTCCGGTATGCCGGTAACCGCTCGTGGGCAGATCCGGACAACGGCAAACGGTCGGTGACGCTCTCAGCGAGCAATCAGCCCGCAGATCGAGGCCACTCGTACACAGCTGTCGGCGGTGAGGAGCGGGCGGGAGCCAGCCGGGCTACACAGCCCGGGACCGGATATGTCGGTCGACGACCTCCGCTCGTTCCTCGACGGTGCCGACGGGTACGTCGATCAGGTCGAAGCCGTGGTCCCGGTAGGCCTGCACGTGGAAACGCTCGAACGCGACCGACTGCGCGAGGCTGACGCGGTGAGCCGCCGCGGGCGTGATGAACCCGAGCAGCTGGAAGAAGAAGACCCGCGTTTGATAGACCCCCTCCGCGACCATACGGTCGACCTCCCCCGCCAGCAGCGGCGTCACCGGCAGCCCGAGGAAGCGGGCCAGGGCCAGCGTGCAGATCGGCGATCGGTCGAAGACCTGGACCGCGGTCCCCGGCGGTGCGGGCTGCTCCAGGCGCTCTCGCTGCAGCAGCGTGATCGCGTCGATGAACCCGAGGTCGCGCCACGGCTCGTCCCGGCCGAGGGCCCGCAGGCGGATGTTGACCTCGGTCGCCGCCTCGTCGACCACGGCGTATCCACGGCCTCGCAGCGCCGCGAGTGTCGTCGTCTTGCCGGCGCCAGGTGCACCGGTGATGATGTAGCGCTGCATGCGGGGCCTCGGGGCATCGTGTCGGGTGAACGCGTCGAGGGCTGGCGGACAGGCCCGTCAGCCGGGCGTACTGGCGCCTCAGGCCTGCCCCATGGGGTGCGGCGGGTCAGCTGCCCTTGACGTGAGGAAATATCAGCGCGGCGCGCTCGGCCTGGCTCAGCCTGCCCTGCTGCACCATCACGTCGAGAATCCGGCTCCATCCCTCCTCGGGCTGCGGCCGGTCAGGATGCAGCTGCACCGCCAGCAGCACCGCTTCGGCGACCGTCAGTTGCCTGGGCTCCTTGCCGAAGTACGCCTGCGCGGCGTCGACCAGGCCGACCGTGCCGCGGCCGAAGTCGGCGCCGGCGAGGTAGAACCCGAGGATCTCGGTCCCGGAGTACTTCTCCTCGAACTTGCCTGCCATGATCCGGATCCGCCAGCTGGACTCGTCGGCGTCCGTGTCGCCGCTGGCCAGCAGGACGTAGCGGCGGGTGATCAGCGACGTGGTGAACATGTTGCCGTCGGAGACGGAGTAGAAGTCCGGGTCGATGGCGGCGACGAACGCGTAGGTCACCACGCCCGGCAGCTCGTCCATCACGATCGGGTGATTGGCGCGTATCGGGCTCGGCTCCGGCACGGTGGAGATGTAGTAGTCGGCCAGGCCCAGCAGACCTCCCCCGGCGACCAGCAGTCCGATCAGGACCACCGCGACCCGGCGCAGGCCCCGGCGCTGCGGAGACGGCGCGGCAGCCGGCCGTGGTTCGACATCGACGGTCATGTGGACACGGTAGACGTACGGGCGCAGTTCCACAGTCCCGAGCTGTCGCGGGAGTGCAGCGGACGTGACCGGGCGGTCCGGCCGGCTCCCCGTGGAGCCGGCCGGACGCAGCGTTTCAGTCCACCGGCGGCAGGCGGAAGGTTCGCAGCTGGTACGGGCCGAACGTCAGTGGTCCGCCCGTGGGTGGCCCTGCCGCCAGGGGCTGCTCGGCGAGGTCGCATTCGGTCACCGGTGCGGCGTCGGTGTCCCACGTGACCTCGATGCCGACGCGGCGCTGGCGGCGCGAGGGTTACTTCTTGACGCCGTAGGCGAGCAGGTGGATCGGGCAGGCGGCCATCGCGACCTCGGCCTCGCGGGCCAGTTCGATGGCGTGCTCATGCAGGGCCGGGTCGCGCCGAGCCCACGCACCGGCGGGCCCCTGGACCCCGACCACCTGTACGTCGCCGAACCCGGCGGCCTGCACTTCGGCACGCAGCTCGTCCGGGTCGTGGCGGTAGGTGCAGCGGTCCCAGGCGTCGCCGTCGGCGTCGCGACCATAGCGCATCACCGCGAGGGTGTGCCGGTGCCATCCCGGGTCGGCAAGGACGCCTTCGGCCGCCTTGACCAGCGTCCGCGCCCACCGCGACATCCCGGCGACGATCACGACTCCGCCGGTCAGCACCACCCGGTGGGCCTCGGCCAGGACCTGGGCGCGGTCGGCCGGGTCCGGTAGGTGGTACAGCGGACCGAGCAGCAGGACGGCATCGGCCGACGCATCCGGGCGCGGCACCCGGCGTGCGTCGGCCACATATGCGGTCACCGCACGCTCGCGTGCGGCTTCAACATGCAAAGGCACCAGGTCGAACAGCGTCACGGCGTAGCCGCGATCGGCCAGCCAGCGCGCCTACCGCCCGGGACCGCCGCCTACGTCGAGCACCCTCGCAGGTGCGGCCGGCAGCCACCGCTGCAACAGCTCATAGGTGCGTTCCCATTCGAGCCGGTTGGCCTCGGCGGCCATGCGGTCGAGCTCACCACCGGGCTCGTACACGGCAACAACATCGGTCATGGTGGCAAGTGTCGATGCCGCCCTGCCTTGGCGCACCTGATATTCGGGCGGTCGCGGTGTCCTCGACGGCACGCGGGTGGGGTCACCGCTCGTGCCCTACAACAGAGCGATGGCGTCGCCAAGGGTGGGCCGCCGTAGCCTGCAGAGCAGCGGTGTGGGCCGTGACGGGGTCGACGTTGGCGACTGCGGCAGTGAGAACGTAGCTAAGGTTGCCGAAACTTCCAGGCCGGGCGACGGTAGTAACTGACGTCCGGCGACGGCTGTCGATGTGGTGACAGTCCTGCCGGAGTTCCGTTCATGTCTGCGGATAGATCGACTTCAGCCCGCAACCACATCCACGACCGGCAAGCTGCTGCGACCTCAGTAGTACTCGCAGGACCAGGGCGGCGGCGGCATGGGGATACAGAAGTCGGCAGAGGGTGGGGCTGCGACGGCTGCGACCGGAACAGCCACAACGGCAGCTGCCATCACGAGGGCAGTGAGAAGAGCGCGCAGTTTCATAGATATCCTCAAATATTTGAATGGATGCGATGAGTATGGCCTCAACTCGCGTCTTGGCAAGCAACGCCCGCCGCCGCGCGCCCGGCGAAGGCGGCTTTCAGGGGGTGGGCAGGAGAAATCGGGTAACGGCGGTCATTTCAGCGCCGATTTGGATCTGAATTTGAGGCGATAAAGGTTCGAAGGGGTCCGCGCTGATGGAGCGTCCGGCGGCGCGGCGGCTCCATGTGGCGACAGCGAGCCCGTCAGCGGTGATGGTGGGTCGGATGAGGCCGCCGCCTGGCCAGACGTGGCGCTGGTAGCTGGCGGGTACGGACAGTTCACGGCTGCGGTAGCCAGTGAGGTAGTTGTCGTATGCCGGGAGCATGCGCACATCGGGCTCGCTCAGCGGGTCCTGCGATTCATTCGTCCCTCCAGCGGGAGCAGCCAAGGCGCCGTAGTCGGTGATCAGGCCGGATTGCGCCAGCTTCCTCCAGGCGCGTCGGGCCAGGGTGATCGGCAGGCCCGACCAGCTGGCGAAGTCCTCCACCTCGGCGGGGGCGTAGGCGCTCAGATAGCGGCGGGCGAGTTCGGTGGCGGCGGCGTCTTCTTGCCAGAGGGCATCTTCGGCGGTGGCAGGCAGCCAGTCATCGAACAGCACGAACGTGGCTTCGCTGGCGCTCCGAGGGCCGTGGCAGGCGATGCCGGAGAGCGCGGCGTGGCGGATCAGGTGGAAGGGTGCCTGACCGGTCGGGTCAACGCCGAGGGTGGTGAGGCGCTCGGCTAGTTCGGGGCGGGTGAGTGGGCCGTGGGTAGCGAGGGCGCGGCTGATGAGGCGGTCGGAGCGGTCGCGGAGGTCGTCGTTCAAGCCGAGTTGGTGGTACCGGCGGCTGGTGCCGGCGAGGATGCGGGGGCCGAGGAGCCGCTGCACCCAGCGGGCATCCGGGCTGGGGATGGTGTGCAGGGTGCCGCGCATGAACCAGTTGCGGACGATGCTGCGGTCGTCCTCGTATGCGGCACGGATGTCTTCTGCGCTGATGCACCGGCCCCGGACCCGGATGCCCAGTTCTGCTGCGACGGCGTTCTGGGCCTGTACGGCGAAGACTCGCCGTACAACCGCCGCGGCCGAGTCGTGCCTGACCCCGCCGCCGATGGCCTGTGCGCGGGCCCGCATGCCGCGTACACGTTCCTGTCCCAGCGTCGGGGTCGTCACTCTGCCTCCTCAGGAAGAAACGGTTGCGTTGAGGGTGTCGGCGAGTTCGGCGGGGGCGGACAGCATCGGCCAGTGCCCCGTGTGCAGGTCGAAGCGCCGCCACGGCGGCTGGTTGAGGAACGCCAGTGTTGGCACTCCAGCATCCAGCAAAGCCCGGAAGTCGTTACAGACGATCACGACACGGTCCACGTGAGGACCGGGCTCGCCGGAACCGGTGAGCCGCTGCTCGTAGGTCCGGAAGGGCTGTGGCGTGGCATGGGCGCGCATAAGGTCGCGCTGGGGTACGCCGAGTCCTTCGAGGGTGCTGTCAGAGCCGAGGAACTCGAACGGCGGCATCGGAAGCCGCCAACCGCCTCCATACTCGGCAACCTGCTTGCGCAGCTGATCTGCGACCTCTTGCGGCATGAGGTCGAGCATGCACATGCCCTCGGCGAATGGAGCGCTGTCGAGATAGACCAGGCGCTGCAGTCGCGCGCCGAGTCTGCCTGCGGCACCGGTGACAGGGGCCGCCGCGTAGCTGTGTGCCACGAGGGTGACATCGTGCAGGTCCTGCTCCTCGATGAACGTTGCAATGTCGTCGATGTGAGTGTCTAGACCGGTTTCCGGCGTGCCGAGATCAGCCCGTTCCCCCAGGCCCGTAAGTGTCACCGACAGCGCCGTGTGACCGTGCGCCCGCAGCGCGCGGGCGGTGTCTTCCCAAGCCCAGGCTCCCAGCCAGGCGCCAGGTACCAGCACGAAAGTAGCCACGTCGTCTCCTTGCTTTCGGATGTTGAAGCGAGGGTAGGGTGGATACAGGACAGAATCCGCCCTCAATTATTGAGTGGTCCATGTCACACCCATTGACGCGAGTACTGGCACTGCTCGAACTCCTCCAGACACACTCCCGGCTCACCGGCACAGAGCTAGCCGACCGCCTAGGAACGGACGTTCGCACGGTGCGGCGATACATGTCGCATCTGCGCGATCTGGGAATTCCCGTGGAGTCGGAACGAGGCCGCTTCGGCGGCTACCAGCTGGCCCGCGGCTACCGGATGCCGCCATTGATGCTTACCAACGATGAAGCCCTCGCGGTCTTTCTGGGCCTGCTGGCCGGAGAGCGTCTGGGCATGACCACGACCTCCCCAGCCACCGCCGGCGCGCTTTCCAAGATCGAACGAGTGCTCCCGATATCCCTGCGGGAGCCGCTTGCGGCCATGCGCGAAACCCTGTCCTTCACTGCCAACACCGTGGTCGCGCAGGCACCCGAGGCAGGCGTCCTACTGGCCCTGGCACAAGCAGCGCGCTCCGGCCGCACCGTCGGGCTGCGCTACCAATCCTGGCGCGAAAAGCACACGGATCGCGACGTCGACCCATACGGCATGGTCTTCCACGCCGGGCGCTGGTACCTCATCGGCCACGACCACCTGCGGGACGGCCTACGCACATTCCGCATCGACCGGATCGAATCAATCACCGCCCGCGTCGAGACCTTCACCCTCCCGGACAACTTCGACCCCGTCTCCCACCTCACCACATCCCTGGCCCAGACGCCCTACCCCTGGCAAGTCGAAGTACTGATCAACGGACCCATCGATGAAATCGCCCGACGACTGCCCCGGACAGTCGCCATCCTCACCCCCCAACCCACCGGCGTACTGATGCACGCGCGGGTGCAACGGCTGGACGGCATGGCCCACCTACTCGCCTCCCTGGAATGGCCCTTCACCATCCACAGCCCAGACGAACTGCGCCAAGCCCTGAAAGATCTAGCTCAACAGCTCGCGACGGCCGCGACTCGGCGGCCTCAGGAGACGCCGCGGCAATCAGAGGATGGAGGCTGAACCGCCATGTCCAGGTCAACTAAGCGGACACGTCGATGATCTTTTTGTCGTCCGCTCTAGACCTAGACAACGCTCTAGAGCCCCGCCAGCGGACGTAGTCGCAGGCCAGTGGCTGTAGTTGGAAGAACCAGGCTGCCCGACCAACCGGTCCCTGCTACAGATCAGAACGTCCGGGGTACGTAGGCCGCGTCCATGCCGATCAGGCATACCGCGACCGTCAGCACGTACGCTCCGGCGATCTGCCAGCGGACCGACGGGGCGACCGACAGGTACTGCGCGGCCTGCCCCGATTTGCGCCCACGCCAGCGGCGCCACGTCTCGATGCCGCCGTAGACCAGGACGAAGAAGAACACCGGCGACGGATGCCAGATGAGCAGCCCGACCGCCGTGGCCATACCGCCCAGCCAGATCGCCGGATGCAGCGCGCCCGCGACCCGGCCGCCGTCCAGCGGCAACGCGGGCAGCAGGTTGAACAGGTTCATCAGGAATCCGGTGAAGGCCAGCGCCCGCAGCAGGTCCGAGTCGACCGACTCCCCGACCCCGAACACGGCGGCCGCGCCGAGCAGGCCCGCGATAGGTCCCGCCAACGCGGATACCGCCTCCTGCGCGACCGACCGCTGCTCGCCCTCGATCGTGATCCACGCGCCGAAGAACGGCAGGAACATCGGGGCGCTGGCCTTCACGCCCTGTAGCCGCAGCACGAAGACATGCCCGACCTCGTGCACGAAGATCAGCAGCACGAACCCGACCGCGAACCTCCAGCCCCAGAACAGCGCGTACGCGGCGACGGACACCAGCATGCTGAGCAGGGTCTTGAACTTCAGCAGCGTGAACAGTCCGACCTTGCCCAGCAGTGCGGCCTTGCCCAGCAGCTTCAGGGCTCCGCCCCCGACGGCGACAGAGCCGCCGCCGACCTTCACCGCCCGGTCCCGCCACGACTTGCGCTGGACCATGACGGAGTTCTGCGCCTGGAGCACGGAGTCGTCGGGCAGCGGCGGTGCGGCCTGCGCTTCGCCGGAAGGTGAGGGACGGTCGGCGGGGTGGGGGTCCATACCGGCCGACGGTAGCAGCCCGCGCCACAGCCGCGCCGACCCCGCGGCACCGACCGTACCTGCGGGCACGGTCGGTGCCGCGACCTGCCGCGGCCGGGCTGCTAACGTTCGGCGCCATGTGGGCTGAGGAGATCGTGGCCGGGCGACCGGCCCGGCGGCACGTTCCATCCGGCGTGGTCTTCCGGGAGGTGCCGGGCGGGATCTTCCGCATGGGTCTGTCGGACGCGGAACTGGCGGCGGTCCGGGCGATCGAGCGGGCCGGCGGGGCCGAAGACGGTCTTGAACCGTTCTTCGCCAACGCCAAGGAGTCCCAGCCGGTACGCGAGGTGCGCGTCGAACCGTTCCTGATCGCCCGGCATCCGCTGACGGTCACGCAGGTCCGGCACTGGCTGCCCGAGTACGCGGACGGCTACGCCGACGGGGACTCCACCACGGCCCGGGTCGACGACGACCTGGACGACCTGCTCGAAGCGCTGCCGTTCAGACTGCCGAGCGAGGCGGAGTGGGAGTACGCGGCGCGAGCGGGCACCACCACCCTGACCTTCCGCGGTGACGCGAAACCCGGCGCGGACCAGCTGCTCGACGACTTCGGCGACGAGCAGCGGACGGCCGCCGCCGAGAACGCGTTCGGG
Source organism: Catellatospora sp. TT07R-123 (assembly GCF_018327705.1). Taxonomy (NCBI): domain Bacteria; kingdom Bacillati; phylum Actinomycetota; class Actinomycetes; order Micromonosporales; family Micromonosporaceae; genus Catellatospora; species Catellatospora sp. TT07R-123. The sequence continues at coordinate 336,343 of NZ_BNEM01000002.1, forward strand.
CTGGTGGCGATGGGCTCGGCGAACGAGATCTGCGCCGACGTGTGGATACCCGGGTTCGCGGGCGCCCCGGCCGATGCCCGCCCACGGACCGGAGCCGGGCCCAGGGCGGTACGCGGTGGCGCGTCCGACGTCTACCCGTGGCAGGGCTGCGACGAATGGCTGCTGCTGCTCGCCGCCACCCGGTATGAGCAGGCCGGGTTCACCGCGATCCGCCCGGTTGCACCACTGCCGCCCCGCGGGTAGCCAGGCACCGCGCCGCCCGCATTCCGCCGCTGTCCGGATCTCGTGCGGGGCAGGTTTCTCCGCCTGCCCCGCACGCGGCCCGTCAGGCCTGCTTGGTCTCCCAGAAGATCTTGGAGATCTCCTCGATCTTGCCCAGCAGCTGCTCGGCCACGGCCGGGTCGGCCTGGCCCTTCGCGCCACCCGCGCCGGCCAGCTTGGTGGCCTCGTTGAACAGCTGGTGCAGCTGCGGGTACTTCTCGAAGTGCGGGGCCTTGAAGTAGTCGGTCCACAGCACCCACAGGTGGTGCTTGACGAGCTCGGCCCGCTGCTCCTTGATCACCAGCGCCCGGGTACGGAACTCGGGGTCGGTGTTGGCCTGGTACTTCTCGCAGATGGCCTTGATCGACTCGGCCTCGATCCGGGCCTGCGCCGGGTCGTACACCCCGCAGGGCAGGTCGCAGTGAGCGCTCACGACGATGCGCGGGCGCAGCAGGGTTGACAGTCGCATCAGGTTCCTTCCGGCGACAGCGGTGCGGTGACGAATTGCCTGGCGTGGTAGATGAGCCGGCCGTCGTCCGGCCCGAGGAGCACGTCGGTCACGGAGGCCACGACGAGGGTTGCCGCGCCGACCGGCACCAGGTGCATCGGCGCACCCCGCAGCGCGGCCAGCGCCCCGGTCAGCAGCGGTTCCCCGGACGGCAGGGTCGCCCACCCCTGCTCCGCGGTGAAACGCGGGCCACCGGCCAGCGAGAAATTCCGCGCCAGCTCGGCATGCCTGCCCCCGAGCAGGTGGATCACGAAGGCAGGCGCCCGCAGCAGCTTGCGGGCCGACGGCGTACCCATGACGGAGAACGACACGGCGGGCGGTGCGACCGATACGGACGCGACGCTTGACGCAGTCAGCCCTACCGGACCCTCCGACCCGGTCGCGGTGATGACCGCCACCCCGGTCGGGTAGCGGCGGAAGGCGTCCTTCATAAGCTCCGTGGTGCTGGCGTGATCCACGCCCAGACCCTAGAACCTCAACCTGGCTTGAGGTCAAGCCGACCGCGTCTTTACCAAAGCGTCCACCTCTGGTCGGCAGCGGTGATGCCTGCCCGCCGAGGACAAGGCGCGCGTCGCGCGGCGACTGGCACCACACGCTGCCCCTTCCCAACGGCCGCGTCATCTTGGCGATCGGCGATGTCGTCGGGCTGCCGCCACCGCCATGGCCCACCTGCACGGCGCCCTGGACCTGCTGGACCGCCGTCGAGGCTGCGAACCGGGACGGCTGCTGGGTCATCCGCTGTCGGACCATGGTTCCGCCTGCCGCGAACGTCACCTCTTCGCACACCCGCGCCACGATCGCCAGGCCGCCTCCCCGCTGCGCACGAATCCGCAGACCCGGGCCAGGCCGGCGGGACCGGCGAACACCACTTCACCGCGCGCGGTGACGACTGCGTCGCCGCCCTCAGCGCAGCGGCCGGCTGATCGCTGACGCCCATGTCGCATTCACCGCTGACCCGCACGACCAGATGGTCCGCGATCTCAACGGTCGACACTGTCGCACTCCCACCCCAGCAACCAGGCGGCATGCGGTTTAAGCGCCTGTTGAGTCGGGTATCTGCGAAACGCCCTATTTTGCGGAGGTCAGCGATGAGTACGGTCACCGAGTCCGTTGATGTACACGTCCCGGTACATACGGCCTACAACCAGTGGACCCAGTTCGAGTCCTTCCCGAACTTCATGGGCGGGGTGGAATCGATCCGGCAGCTCGACGACACCCACAGCCACTGGGTCGTCAGCGTCGCCGGCGCGAAGCGAGAATTCGACACCGAGATCACCGAGCAGCATCCGGATGAGCGCATCGCGTGGAAGAGCACCAGCGGCGACACCCGCCACGCGGGGGTGGTCACGTTCCACCGGCTCGGCGACAGCGACACCCGGGTGACGGTGCAGCTGGACTGGGAGCCCGAGGGCATGGTCGAGAACATCGGCAGTGCCATCGGAGCCGACAGCCGACAGGTGAAGAAGGACGCCGAACGGTTCAAGGAGTTCGTCGAGCAGCGCGGTCACGAGACCGGAGCCTGGCGGGGCAATGTCAGCGCCCCGGGCTCGCAGCCCGACTCACGGTGAGACCGGGATCGATCGGGAAGCCGCCGCACGCATGCCGATCCGGTGGCCGGACAGACGGCGTGCGGCGGGCGACCATCGCCCAGCTCGTCACCGACAGCGCCCGCCACGACGCAGCAGAGACGTTCCAGCACAACCTGAGAAGGCTCAGGTCGGTGGCGTAGGCGTGTGCGCGCATCCGCACCATCGCCTCGGCCAGGCTCACCCCAGCTGGACCCCGTCGCGCCGCCGCACCGCGGCGACCTATCGGCCGAGGCGTCGCGCGCCAATACCGGCGCACGAAAGCAGACTGCGCGAACGTGAAGCCTGGCCTACGCTTCGACCATGGCCGAGATCAAGTCCCCGACCCCGAAGAGAGCCTTTGAGCTGCTGCTCGCCGGCAACCAGCGGTTCGTGGTCGGCGCCCCGGAGCACCCCAACCAGGACGCGACCCGCCGCACCGAGATCGCGCCAGGCCAGCGCCCGTTCGCCGTGGTGTTCGGCTGCTCCGACTCCCGGCTGGCCGCGGAGATCATCTTCGACCGCGGCCTGGGCGACCTGTTCGTGGTCCGCACCGCGGGCCACGTGATGGGCGCGGAGGTGCTGGGCAGCATCGAGTACGGGGCCTCCGTGCTCGACTGTCCGCTGGTGGTGGTCCTCGGCCACGACTCGTGCGGCGCGGTCGGCGCCGCGTGCGCCGCGCTGGAGGACGGCATGTCCCCCAGCGGGTACGTCCGCGACGTCATCGAGCGGGTGACGCCCAGCGTGCTGGCCGCTCGGGCCGCAGGCCGCTTCGAACCCGACGAGATCCTGGCTGAGCACATCCGGCACACGGTCGAGCTCATCCTGGACCGCTCCCGGGTGCTGTCCGAGCGGGTCGAGGCAGGAAACGCCGCTGTGGTGGGCCTGTGCTACCGGCTGGCCGACGGTAGCGCCCAGGTGGTGGCCGCTCGCGGACTCGACTTGGCCGCGGTTTCACCCGCACCCTGACCGCCCTGTTGCGGTGTCGGACGGCTCTGGCTGGGGTTCTGGAGACGATGCACCGTGGCTGGTGTCGCCGAGATCGGCCGGGCGCGCCCGGCCGATCTCGTCAGGCGGTTCCGGATCAGCACCAGAACGCCGCCGACTACCTGCCCCACGTTTGCCGCGGCACTCATACCACCCGGCCCGGTCGGCGGCCGGTGTCGAGGTCCACGCGCACGGGCAGGTCCGGCCGACCCAGCACGCGGCGGGCGTCTGCCGGAGCCCCCTGCTCGATACGGTCGCACAGCGCCGCCAGCTGCCCGGGGCTGAGGTCCGTACCCCCACAGCCATGATCGGCTTCTGCGGTTCGCCGAGGAGGCGGACCTTCGCCGAGGCGACTCCGCGGTACGCCTCGATCTGGTCCCGCACGGCTTCCTCCAGGGCGGGTGCGGCCAGGGTCGTGTGCTCGCCGGTGTCCGGTTCGGTGCGTAACGCGACCGCGCGCAGCCGGTCGGTGGCGAGCAGCACCGCGAGCATCCACTTCACGGCCAGCACCAGCATCACGACGGCGCAGGCCACCACGACCGGCCACAGCCAGCGGCCGTTGTCGGCGGCGTACCGGCTCATTTTCGTCAACGTCGAGCCGGTGTCGATGCGTTCTGCCTGCCCCACTGATCTGACCGACCTGAACGAGCGGGCATACCGAGAACTCCAGGTGGTCGTCGAGATCACCGAACGCCAACTCGACCGCGATCCCGCAGCGCTGGTCGCCTCCATCGCAGGGCTGCGGGCCCGGTCGGCCCGGATCGCCCTTGACGACGTCGGGGCCAACCCGGTAACCCTCGCCACGTTGCCTCTGGTCTCCCCGGAAGTGATCAAACTGGATCGCACCGTCGTGCAGGAGCGCACCACCGGCCGGGTCTCCCGCGTGGTCAACGCCGCACTGGCCGAGGCCGAACGCACCGGCGCGGTCATCCTCGCCGAGGGCATCGAGACCGAACGGCACCTCGCCGTCGCCTCCTCCATGGGCGCGACCTTCGGCCAGGGCTGGTACTTCGGTCGGCCCGGTGTGCTGCCCGGCCACTTCCCCGACCCAGGCCCGCAGCTCCCCCGGGTTCCGACGATCGGCGACGGGCCGACCACTCCCTTCGAACACGCCAGTCGGCACCGGACCGCCCGGCCCACCACCAAGGAACTGCTGATCCCCCTCAGCAGGCACATCGAAAGCCAGAGCCTCTCCCGCGAATCGATCGTGCTGCTGTCCACGTTCCAGGACCTGCGGTACTTCCGGCAGGCTGAAGACCGCTACCGCAAGCTGGCGGGCCACGCGTTCCTGGTCGCCGCGTTCGGCGCGAACATGCCCGACGAACCGGCTCCCGGCGTACGCGGTGCCGCACTGCCCCCTGAGGATCCGCTCATCCGCGAGTGGAACGTCATCGTGATCGGCACCTACTTCGCGTGCGCCCTGTTCGCCGGTGATCGCGGCCGTCCGGGCACCGGCGAGGGCAGCCGGGAGTTCGACGTCATCGTCAGCTACGACCGCGACATCGTGATCGACGCTGCGCGCACCCTCGTGCCACGGCTGCAAGCGATCACGCAGATCTCGCCGTTCGCGTAGGTCCGTACGGTGACCCCCGCGCTGCCGGCGCCGAGCGGTCCTTGCCGTCCAGGATCGGCACAGAGTCTCGGCCAGGTCCACGAGCGGACATCGCCGTCCCGTCGACCGCACTACCTGCAGTCCGGATCATGGGCGAACTCGACTTCACCTAGCTGAAACCGCTGCGGCAGGCATTGGCCGAGACCTTCCGCCTCGACGACTCGATCCACCTGAACCAGACTAGCATTAAACCCGATGTATGGTGATCAATGCGGACACAGTGGCTGGGCAGGCACCATGCCGGCGGGTCAGCACGGGGGGCACGGGGAATGGTGCACGAAGACCGGGTGCCGTCGGACGGCCGCGATCGGGTTCTGCTCGGCTTCGCGCTGGGGTGCCTCGGCTGGCTGCTGCTGTACGCCACGCTGATCTACCTGAGCCGCGACACGCCGAGCCTGGCCCACTTCACCGGCGAGATCCTCTACCTCGTCCCCATCGCCGCCTTCGTCGGCCTGAGCCGGTACGCCGCGCGGCGCGCCACGGGTCGCAGCCGCACTGCCTGGCGGCTGCTGTTCACCGCGAGCCTGCTGTGGCTGGCCGGCGACCTGACCTGGGCCTATTACGTGTACACCTCGCCCGGCGGCCCGCCGGTGCCCACCCTCGCCGACCTCTTCTACCTGCTGCGCTACGTGTTCACGATCCTCGGCATCGTGGTCGGCCTGGGCCTGCGGCTGCGCGGGCTGCTCGACGCGCTGCTGGTGGCCGCGGCCGGGGCGGCGATCGGCTGGCAGGTGGTCATCGCCCCGCTTGTGCCGGAGACCTGGCACGCCGCCGAGTTCGTCAACTTCCTCTACCCGGTGTTCTCAGTGATCATCGTGGCGATGCTGGGGGCGCTGCTGCTGGTCGCCCCGCGCCGGGTGCCCAGCGCGATGATCATCGTGGGGGTGGCGTTCGGGTTCGCGGTCGTGATGGACGCGATCTACGCGTACCTCAGCGTGCTGCACCCGTACACCAGCGCGACCTGGCTCAATGTGGGCTGGCAGGTCGAGGCGGTGCTGATGTGCCTGGCCGCGCTGATGGCCGGCCGCCACCCCGCCGACGAACGCGAGCCACTGGCCGCCCGCGAGGTGGCCTTCCTGCCCGCCCTGGTCGCGGTGCTGATCGTCGGCAGCCTCGCCCTCGCGGACATGATCCTGGTCGGGCATATCAGCCGGGTGACGCTGTCCGTCGCCCTGCTGCTGCTGATGGGTCTGCTGGTACGCCAGATCGTCGCCGCCCGCGACCGCGCCCGGCTCACCGAGCAGCTGCGCACCGCCGCCATCACCGACTCACTGACCGGCCTCTACAACCGGCGCTACTTCCAGGAGAAGCTCGCCGCCGCGACGGCGGCGGACCACGGCCCGCTGAGCATCATCCTGGTCGACCTGGACCACTTCAAGACCGTCAACGACACCTACGGCCACTCCGTCGGGGACGCCGTGCTGTCCGAGGTCGCCGACCGGCTGCGGCGCCCGATGCGCGGCAGCGACCTGCTCTGCCGCTACGGCGGTGAGGAGTTCGTCTGCCTGCTGCCGCACACGGACGGCCGGGCGGCGCTGGACCTGGCCGAACGGCTGCGCGCCGACCTGCGCGCGGCCCCGGTCGTGGTGCCGGGAGTGGCCGAGCCGCTGCCCCTGACGGCCTCGTTCGGAGTCGCCTGCGCCGACCCAGCCGACCACGGCGGGCGGCTCGCCGTCGACGACGTCATCGAAGCCGCCGACCGAGCGCTGTACGGCGCCAAGGCACTGGGCCGCGACCGGGTGCTCGGCTGCGGAGCGTTCGGGCAGGTAGACGCCGCCCCGGCGCTGGGCCTCCCGCCGGCGCTGATATGGCTGGCCGACGAGACCGACCGGATCTGCGGCGACGGCTTCCGCAGCGCCGCGATCAGCGGCTGGGCCCGGACCACGGCGGCCCGGCTCGGCCTGGATGAGGCGACCCAGCAGCGCATCGCCGCCGCCGCGCGCCTGCGGGGCCTCGCCTGCGCCGACCTCGACGGCTGCCGCCACCACCGTCACGACCTGCCTGACGACCGCGGCACCCGACCGGCTCCGGACCTCGGCGGTGACTGCCGCACCCGGCCCGAGCAGACCGCGCGGCGGCTCGGCGAGCTGGCGAACCGCCCCGACCTGGTGCCGGTCCTGGCCGCCCATCACGCGCGCCACGACGGCACCGGCCACCCGCGCGGCCTCGCCGGCCCGGAAATCCCCATCGGCGCGCGCATCATCGCCGTCTGCGACGCGTGGGCCGATGCGTGCGGCACGTCATCGCCGTACCCGCCGGTCCCGGGTTCGCCCCGCCTCATGCTCGAAGCGGGCCGGGGTACCCGTTTCGACCCTGCGGTCCTGGACGCCTTCCTCGCGCTCCTCACCGAGGGCGAGATCGCCGACCGTTGCGATTGAGTGCTCTCCCGTCAGTACAGCCGCGGTCATGATCCCGGCCGCCGTGAGGTCGCCGTCGTCGACCGGCAGCCGCAAGAATCCGTCGTAAGACACGAACAGAATGGCCAGCAGCGCGATGAAAAGCCATACCCCGCACCGCTGACCTCGCTATTGACGAGTTCTCACTGCCTGCGGACGGTCCCAGCCCGGCGTGCGCTGCGGAACCGGCCACGTCGGGTCGGGACGGAAGTCGCACCAGGTGCCGTCGAACGGAAACTCCCCCGACTCCGCCACCTTGATCAGACGCTCTCCGTCGGCCCTGATCTCCCCCGCCTCGGCCGCGTTCCAATAGTGAGGGTGTCCGGTCCTGGACACGAACTCGGCCTCGTCCTTCCAGCGGCAGCTCAGATCGGGTTCGATCAGTACGTCCAGTGCGTTGTCGGCGAAGTCGATTCCGCAGGCGTCTGCATCGCGCCAGCGGACGAAGGAGTCCTCCAGATTGCCGTACCAGCCGACGAAATGCCCGGCCCGGAAGAACCACCACACCGACCACGGCTCACCGGAGCGCTGCCACATCAGCACGTCGTGACCGATCCAGGTGAGCGGCTGCAGCATGGCGTCCGCGCCGAGCTCGTCGACCGTGCCATCGTGGTGGTTGCGTCCGTCCTCGGTCATGAGCCGCCAGTACGTCACACCAGCGGGAAGCCATAGCAGCAGGCCCCGCGCGTCGTCCTCCACTACGCGGGCGGCCTGCAGGAACGTGATCCGCCCCCCACGCCAGCATCGGCGCAGCACCGTCTGCCCAGGCGTGAAGTACATGGTCCGAGAGCATACAGACGGCGTGGCCGCCGCGGGCGTCATCAGCAGGGCTATGGCTCGGCCGCATCTCACCCGACGACCGACCCGCTGACCTCGCTATGACCCCGCAGCGGTGGCGCTTGCCGGAGTACATGCCGGAGGGGTAACTGTCTTTGCGTCGGTCGCCGACCGGGACCAGGAACCCGTCGACGCGCACGGTTGCGACCAGCCTTCAGCGGCCGGCCTCAGGCCCGCGCGACATGACCAGAGCCACCGTCAGCACGTCCAGCCACGTTCCCCGCAATCGGCCCGATGGGGCCGCACCGAGGCGACACCGTCCGGGCCGGTGCATCGCCGCAAACGCGGGATGCGCAGGTGAGGTACCACGTACCGTCATGGTGACCGGAGGAGTTGACGTGACGACCTACCACGCTGAGAAGCGCATCAACCACGACGTGACCGACGCCTTTGCCTATCTGGCCGATCCCGCCAATCTGCCGGAATACTTCCCCCGCATCACCTCCGCCCGGCAGGTCGGGCCGGATCGGGTGCAGACGTCGGCGGTCGTCGACACCGACGGTGACGGCGACACCGAGCGGGTCTCGGGCGAGGCGTGGTTCCACACCGACGAGGCCAAGCACGAGATCACGTGGGGTTCGCCCGAGCATCGCGACTACCACGGTTCCCTCACCGTGACCCGCGGCGGCGGCGAGTCGACCCTGTTGAGCCTGCAGATCGACGCCGCCGACGACCACCCGGGCATCCAGGAGGCTCTCGACGAGGCGCTGGAGTCCATCGCGCAGCATCTGGCGACGCATTCCGCCGGGTGACCGCCGGCCGGGACGGAACCTGAGCCCGATACCGGCAGGTGCCGCCCGTACGTCGTCATCCTCTGCCCTTGCCTTTGCCCTTGCCCTTGCCTTTGCCGCCGTCGTCTGAGGAGCCGTCACCCGGATCGTCAGCGGGGACGGCCGTCGCACGAGGACTGGCGGCCACCTCCTCGACCATGCTGCTGGTGCTCTGGCACGTCAGGCCGTCCAGTGAGAACTGTTCGGGCCGCCCCACGGGCCTGGCCCGGCCTCCGGTCAGGTGCACGACCACCGCACGCCCCGGCTCCAGCCCGTCCGGTGCGGTGACCGACACCCGTCGGCCCTGCTGGAGCAGCCGCGCCGGGACCTGCGCGCGCATGGGGTCGTCGTGGCCGCTGGTGAAGGTCAGCCGCCAGCTGGCTGCGGGCCGGCGGGTGTTGGCGCGGATGGTCACCGTCGCGTCGTAGGCGGTTGCGCTGAGGCGCTCGTCGTATACGACATCGCACCGCTGCGGTTCGGCGGCCTCGGCGCGGCCCTCGTGGTCGGTGGCGCCGGTGCCCCCGACTACGGCGACGCCCGCCAGCCCGGCGGCGAGCAGGGCGGCCGTGGCTGCCACCGGTGTGGGCCGCAGCCGTATGCGGTCGCGTGCGAATCGCCTCGACTCCGCCAGGCGGGCGGTGTCCAGGCTGGCGGCGGACATGGCGAGCACGCGCGTGGGTTCCTGGTCGGCGTCGGGCGCCGCCGCGGGCAGGTCGGCGGGATGCGGACCCAGCTGCACGGCGACCTGGGCGGCGGTGGGCCGTCGCGCCGGATCCTTGGCCAGGCAGGCCATGCACAGGGCCGCCAGATCGGGCGGCAGTCCGTCGACGGTCGGCAGCTCGCGGGGCGGTTGGCGGATGTGGTCGCGCAGCCGCTGGGTCGGGGTGCCTGGCGGCCATGGCAGCATTCCGGTCAGGCAGCGGTAGAAGATCAAACCCAGTGCGTAGACGTCGCAGGCGGCGGTGACCTCGCCGGTTCCGGCGACCCGTTCGGGGGCCATGTAGTCAACGGTGCCGACCAGCTCGTCGCTGTCGTCGGCCGTGCCGGACAGAACGCAGATGCCGAAGTCGAGGACTTTCACGCCGTCGGCGGTGAGCATGATGTTGCTGGGGCTGACGTCGCGGTGGACGATCCCGCGGGCGTGTGCGGCGGACAGGGCCCCGGCGGCCTGCGCGGTGATCTCCACGGTGCGGTCGCGGCCCAGGCCCTGCGGGGCGGCGTGCAGCGCCTGCGACAGCGTCACGCCTTCGACGAGCTCCATCACCAGGTACGGCCTGACCGGCCCGTCGGGGGCGGTCTCCTCACCGTAGTCGTACACGGCGGTCAGATGCGGGTGGGACAGTTTCGCGGCCGCCAGGGCCTCCGCTCGCAGCAGCGCCAGCGCATCCGGTTGCGCCGCAAGCGAGGGACTGAGCAGTTTCACGGCCACGGGCCGGTGCAGGACCTCGTCGTAGCCGCGCCAGACGACGGCCATGCCGCCGGCGCCGAGCCGTTCCACGAGTCGGTAGCGCCGCCCGAGTACCGGCGGAGGGGTTGGTGCCATGCCGGGCACCTACCCGCTTGGACCGGAAGATAACGGACGAAGGCAGTTCATTGCCTCCGGCACCGGACGCGGGCGCGGTCTCGTGGATCATCTGGTAGGCCGCGTTGTCGACCAGGACGTCGATGCCGCCCGGTTCCCGTACGGCGGTGTCGACCAGTGTCTGGCAGTCCGCTGCCCGGCGGCCGACGTGCCGAAACACGTCGCGGCGTACGCCACCCGAGGTTTCGCCGGGTACGGACCCGGGCAGACGCCGGTCAGTATCAGACCGTCGAAGGGAGCTGACCGTGGGTGCCGTGGACGAGGCCAAGCACAAGGCCCAGGAGCTGATCGGGCAGGCGAAGGAGAAGTTCGGTGACGCCACCGACAACCACTCGCTGCAGGCCGAGGGTGTCGCCGAGCAGGCCAAGGCGAAGGCGGCCCAGGTGGGCGACGACCTGCGCGACGCCGTCCGGGGTCGCGACCGCGACGAGCAGGAGACCGAGCAGCGGCGCTGAGCTGCGGTCGGGGTGCTGGCGCGCCGTCCGGCAGGCTGTGTCCTGCCGGACGGCGCCGGGTTCAGCCGAACATGAACCCGCGAAGTGGCCTGGCACGACGTACGACTCCAGGACCCGCCGCCCGGGCTTTGACGCCGCGACAGGCCCACCGAATCCGGTTTCGGGCCGCCGCGCAGCGGGGTACGAGGGCTGTTGTTCCCGCTGATCAGCAGCCGCAAGCCCGACGATCTACCCGCCTTCTGCGCCCAGCTGGCCGACCCGCTGCGGCGCTGGCAGCGGTTCCTCGGACGGCAGGGTAGGGCCTCAAGCGCACTTGAGGTCAAGCCGTCCCGGGTGTCGAGGACGAATCGGGAGAGAGGTCGGGCGGTCGCCCACCCCCGTTGGCGACCGCCGACCTCTTCTATGCGGGTGAGTACCGTCCCCCAACGGTTCGTCACCCATCCCCCTCTGGCGCTCCGCTCGGTGCCGCTTGACGAAAACATCGTCTGAGCTGGGCCTCGCTGGGCTCCTCGTCGAGCGTCGCGCCGCTGACGACCACGCTACGTGCGCATGCCTTCGATCGTCCAGCTCTAGACCAAGATTTTTTCACTTAAAGTAACTGTTCACATACTGTACGGAATCAACCCCTCGTCGGTTCAGTGCTGCCCGCCGTCGTCGCCGATGGCACGGTCGTCCCGCACCTGCAAATAGGGCTCCTGGTCGGCGGGGTGGCCGGCCGCGATGGCGCGCTGCCGCTCCAGCTCGGCGTCCAGCTCCGCACCGAACAGCAGGGCGAGGTTCGACAGCCACAGCCAGACCAGGAACACGATGACGCCGCCGAGGCTGCCGTAGGTCGCGGCGTACGAGCCGAAGTGCGCGGCGTACAGGCCGAACCCGGCCGACACGGCGACCCACAGCACGACCGCGACCACACAGCCGGGACTGATCCAGCGGAACCCGCCCTGCCTGGCGTTGGGCGAGGCCCAGTACAAGACCGCGAACAGCACGGACACCAGCACCGCCAGCACCGGCCACTTCAGGACCTTCCAGGTCGCCACGGCGGCCTCCGGCAGCCCCAGCACGCCCCCGACCGCCTCCGCGAGCCGCCCGCTGAGCACCACGATCAGGACGCTGGCGACCAGCAGCGCGCCGGTCACCACGGTGACGGCGAGCCGGATCGGCAGCCGCTTCCACAGCGGCCGCCCCTCGGGTACGTCGTAGATCGCGTTGGACGCCTGCCGGAACGCGTCGATGTAGCCCGAGGCCGACCACAGCGCGACCACCAGGCCGATGATCGCCGCGATCCCGGCCTTGCCTCCGTTGGCCTGCACGTTGGCCAGCGCGGCGGTCAGGATGTCGCGCACCGCGGTCGGCATGATCGGGGTGACCTCGCCCAGGACCTGGCCGACGAGGGCGTCGTCGAGCAGCCCGACGACCGCGACCAGCACCAGCAGGCCGGGGAACAGCGACAGGACCCCGTAGTAGGTCAGCGCGGCCGCCCATACCTGGAGGTTGTCGCGGTCGGTCTCCTTGACGGTGCGGCGCAGCGCGGCCCACCAGGCGTGCCGGTCCAACTGGGCCGGGCTGCGGGGTCCGGCGTCCGGCGGCGGTGCGGTCGGTGCGGAGCGGTCAGACATGGCGGGTACATACCGCGATCAGCCGCCGGTCAATCACCGTTTCCCGGCGGCATCTATCGGAAATATCGGATGGTATGGGTGCGGCGCCCGCGAACTGCCCACCCGCGCCCCGAGCGGGCGGCAGGCCGGTTCGGGACCGGCCTGCCGCCGGAGCACTCCGCAGCGGCGGTACGCCGGTCAGACCCAGGTGGGCAGCTGCGCGTAGCGGGCGCCGTAGCCGCCGGTGGGCAGGATCTCGTCGATGGCGGCGAGGTCGGCCTTGGTGAGGTCCAGCCCGGCGGCTCCGGCGTTCTCCTCGACCCGGCGCGGGCTGCGGGTGCCGGGAATCGGCACGATGTGCTCACCCTGGGCGAGCAGCCAGGCCAGCGCGAGCTGGGCGACGGTCGCGCCCTTCGACGCGGCCAGGGCGCCCAGCCGCTCGACGGCCTCGACGTTCTTCTCGAAGTTCCCGGGCTGCCAGCGCAGGTCGCGGTTGCGCATGTCGTTCTGGTCGTACTCCCCGGCGGGTTTGGCGGTGCCGGTGATGAAGCCGCGGCCCAGCGGCGAGTACGCGACGAAGCCGACGCCGAGTTCGTCCAGGGTCGGGAAGAGCTGCTCGGCGGCGCGTTCGAAGAGGCTGTACTCGGTCTGCAGGGCCGACACCGGCTGTACGGCGTGGGCCTTGCGGATCGTCTGCGGCCCGGCTTCGCTCAGCCCGAAGTACTTGACCTTGCCCGCCTGGATGAGCTCCTTTACCGTGCCCGCGACGTCCTCGATCGGCACCGCCGGGTCGACGCGGTGCTGGTAGAGCAGGTCGATGGTGTCGATGCCGAGGTAGCGCAGGCTGTTGTCGACCACCTCGCGGATGTGCTCGGGACGGCTGTCGAGGCTGAAGTCGGGCTTGAAGCCGAACTTCGTGGCGATCACGATGTCGTCCCGGAAGTCCCTGACGGCCCTGCCGACGATCTTCTCGTTCTCGCCCCAGCCGTAGAGCTCGGCGGTGTCGAAGAAGGTGACGCCGAGCTCGTGGGCGCGGCGGATGGTCGCGACGCCCCCCTGCTCGTCACCCGGCCCGTAGAACGAGGAGATGCCCATCGCGCCGAAGCCGACGGCCGAGACCGCCAGGCCCTGCTGCCCGAGGCTGCGCTGCTGCATGGTGGTGCCCTTCATGAGTGTGCTGCGGTCCTCCGACCGTATCGCCTACTTGAACTGAGTACAAATTTGTACTGAGTCCAGGATAGTTACACTGGTCTGGTGACCACCGACCCCTCGCCGTCGAAGCCGGGCCTGCGCGAGCGCAAGAAGCGCGATGTCCAGCACACCATCCGTACGGCGGCGCTGCGCCTGTTCCTGCAGCACGGCTATGCGGCGGTCAGTGTCGAGCAGATCGCCGCCGCGGCGAACGTCGCCCGCACCACGTTCTTCAACTACTTCCCCAGCAAGGAAGCCGTCCTCACCGACCCCGACCCCGACCTGGTGGAACGCTGGCGCCAGCGGTGGACCTCGCGGCCGCCGGGCGAGCAGCCGTGGACCTCTCTGACCGCGATGCTGGTGCAGTGCACCCGCGACCTGTCCGACTGGCTGTTGGCGGTCAAGCAGCTCAAGTCGGCGGACGCCGGGGCGGCACCCAACCTGTACGGCGGCAACGACCCGCTGACCAGGCCGCTGCGCACCTGGGTGGTCGACGAGGCTTCCGAGCAGCGGCGCGCCGCCGCGCGGCTGCAGTTCGCCGTCGCGAACGCCGCGCTCAGCACGGCGTTCGAGGAATGGGACGCCGCGGAGCCGATCGAGGAGCTCGTGGAACTGGTCCAGCGCTACCTCGATCAGCTCGCCCCGGCGTTCGCCGCCTGACGGCCCCGGCCCAGGCTCAGGCGCGGGCGCTGCGCAGGGCCAGCGGGTCGGCCGGGGCGTCGGCCTTGGCCGCCTGCATCCGCTCGCCCAGCTCCCGCAGCCGGTTGCGGCCCATGGCCTTGCGAACCTGCGGGAACCACTCCTGCTCCTCTTCCTTGACGTGGTGGCGCACGTTCTCCATCAGCACCGTCATCTTCGCGTCGAACCGCTCGTCCCGGGCATCGGCGCCGCCGAGCTCCGACAGCATCCAGGCGACCACGTGGTGCTCCTCGACGCTTTCCAGGACGTGCTCGCCGGTGTCGGGTGCGGCCTGCCGGGCGGTCGGGTAGAAGATCGTCTCCTCGATGTAGGCGTGGCGGGTCAGCTCCGTGATCACCTCGTCGACGATGCGGCGCTTGGTCGCGTACGCGCTGTCGCCCGCCTTCTCGAACTTCTTGAACAGGCCCTCCACGGTCTTGTGGTCGGCCTTCAGCAGGGCGATCGCGTCCTGCCCGGTGGTCGCGGCCTTTCCGACGATCGACTTCTTCGCGGTGGTCTTCGGCTTGCCCACGGCTGAGGCGGCGTCCTTCGACACCGACTTGCGTGCCGCGGTCGCGGTGGACTTCTGCTGGCGCGATCCGGCGCGCGCGGTCTGGCTCATGACAGCCTCCAAGGTCGACTCTCTCCGTTCACGTCTACCCGCGCCACCGTGGTATTACACCGCCTTCCGCCTAAAACGGGCGCCCGGAATATGTCTGGCTGCGCCGATGCCGAACAGGGCCGGATCTTGCCACCGCACCGCGGCCCACTCACCGGAGGCAACTCGCCCGCACTACCTACAGTCACTGTGCGTACGCATTCTGTAACTATGGTTTCGGGCGGTACGGCCCCGCGATCACCTTTGCGGAGCCCCCGGCCATTCGGCCAACCCGCGAACCGCGCAAGGAGTCAGCTGATCATGTCCGTACCCGTCGTCGACGTATGGGGACCGGCCTCACCCGGGGCACGCTCCTCGTTTCCCCCCGCACCGGAGCCGCATGAGGAATGGCCTCTCGCCGGCGGAACCGCCTGGGTCTACTACAGCCCGCTGAACCGCAGGCAGCTCATCCGGCCCGTCATCCTGTCCGACGGCTTCTCCGGCGGGGCCAGCAACCTCGACCAGCTCTGGCAGGGCCTGGAGGAGAACGGCGACTTCCGCTTCGTCTCCGAGCTCCACGCCTGCGGTCGTGACGTGATCATCCTCGGTTACGACAACCGGACGGCGTCGATCACGGACAACGCCGACACCGCCGTCGACTGCATCCGCCGGGCTCTGGCCGAGCGGGTGGGCCGGGCGAAGCTGGTCGTGGGCGGTTTCAGCATGGGCGGGATGGTCACCCGCTACGCGCTGGCCAAGATGGAGCAGGACCCGACGCTCCCCGACCACGAGACGTCCGTCTACCTCTCCTACGACTCGCCCCACCAGGGCGCCTGGTTCCCGATCTCGCTCCAGGCGTTCATGCACTTCGCGACGGACAACTGGGCAGACGACCCCACCGTGGGCCCCGCCCTGCGCCAGTTCGCCGCGCTGCTCAACAGCCCCGCCGCCCGGCAGATGGCCCGGTGGCACCTCGAGAAGATCGGGGACACCGCGGAGCAGGCCCCGGAGCGGGTGGCGTTCCTGCGGGCACTCGACGAGGTCGGGGGCTGGCCGCGCAACGTCCGCAGGATCGGCGTCGCCAACGGGGTGGACACCGGCACCGGAAACGGCGTCAAGCCGGACGTGACCGCGGTCCGGGGCAACGGCAGGACGCTGAGCGACACGTGGCTCAAGACCCAGGCGCAGGGCGACCAGGTGGTCGCCAGGCTCCAGAAGGCAGGCGACCAGCCGATCTCGGTCCGCGCCGGTGGTCTGCCCGCCGTCGACGGCGCCCCCGGCGGCCTGTTCACCATGCCGTCCCCGGCGGGCGACCCCGGCAGCTTCGGCCTGGCCGCCCTGCTCATGGGCCTGCTGGGCAACGCGGTGGACGAGGGCGTCATCGCCACGTCCTGCTTCATCCCCAGCATCAGCGCCGTCGCCGCCGGTGACGTCGACGACCAGAACGCGCTCTACCGCCCGATCACGCCGGACCAGAGCGAACTCGACGCCTTCCTGTGTGCCAGCCGCAACGAAGGACACACGACCATGACCGAGGAACTCGGCGCGTGGATCGTGAACGAGATCGTCGCGGCCGGATGACCACCCGGGGTGGGCGGGCCGTCCCCACGGCCCGCCCACCCCGACTACCCCCTCCCCTCCCCCTCCCCCTCACCTGCGGTGCTTGGCGCAGTTTCGGGGAAAGTGCGCCAATCACGACCATGATTCGTGCAGCTTCCCCGAAACTGCACGAAGTCAACGGGGGCAGCGCCCGGACGGCCGCGCCGACGGACGCGCAGAGCACTCCGCAGGGTGACCCGTCGCCCCTCGCCCGGTAACGGGTTCGCGAGAACTTGTGCCTGACCAGTAGGGTGTCGCCGGTCAGCTTCCAACCCCTCACCGAAGGCGTGACATGTCAGACCCGTTCAACCCGGTCAGCCCGGAGACGCCCGCTCCCAAGAAGAAGAGCAAGGGCAAGATCTTCCTCATCATCGCCGTCATCGTGCTGGTCGTGTGCGGCGGCGGCGCCGTGCTCGCGTACAACCTGCTGAGCAAGGCCGTGGACGTGGCCTACGCCGAGGGCAAGTGCGTCGACATCCTGCCGACGTCGGCCACCGCGGTCGCGGTGACCCCGAAGCCGGTCGAGTGCACCGACGCCAAGGCCGCCGCGAAGATCCTGAAGGTCGCCGACGGCAAGACCGCTGCCGACGCGGAGGCGGTGTGCGGTTCCGTCCCGGGTGCCGTCAGCTTCGTCCAGATCATCAAGACCGACGGCACGAACAAGCTGCTCTGCCTGGGCGCCAAGTAAGTCGTCCGACCGCCCCGCCGACCTGGTGCGTCCAGGTCGGCGGGGCGTTTCCGGTTCCGCCGTCTCCGGCGGCCGAACCCGCCGCTAGGCCTGGGCCGGGCGGGACTGCGACCGGGCGGCGGCCACGTACCGCTGCGGGTCCTTGTCGCGGAAGGTGAGGCCCTTGCCCGAGGGATGCTCGCCGTAGAAGGCCAGCCACTGCGCGCCGAGACGGGCCCGCAGCTCGTCGCTGGCATGGCGCCGGAAGTCCGGCAGCCCTTCGTCCTCCTCCTCGCCGAGGTGCTCGGTGTTCTCCCGGCGCGCCCGCCACACCGCCGACCACCACGGATCGGTGCCGACCTCGTGCCTGCGCGACTCGGCGATCGCATCCCGGATCTTGTTGTGGTCGCGGATGGCGTCGAGGCTCTCCTCGTCCGCGTGCTCGCCGCCGCGCCGCAGCAGGTGGGGGTACAGGATGCGCTCCTCGGCCTCGGCATGGATCTCCAGGTGAAGCGCGAGCGGCTCCCAGACGGCACGCATCTGCTCAGCGTCCTTCGCGTCGTCGAGGCGCGCGAAACCTCGCCGGAAGGCGGCATGGTCGTCGAGGATCAGTGCGGTGATGTCGTCCATGCCATTCCTTCTACCGCAGCACGCCCCTGGCAAACCCGCCGACACGGCCGGTGCCGGCCCTGCGGTCAGTGAACCGGCCGGTGGCCGCCGCGGCGGAACGTGCGGCGGTAGGTGTCCGGCGGCACGCCGACGGTGCGGTTGAAGTGGCGGCGCAGCGTCGTGGCGGTGCCCAGCCCGATGGCCGAGGCGATCCTGTCGACGTTGTCGTCAGTGGTCTCCAGCAGCTCCTGTGCCCGGCGGATCCGCTGCGTGAGCAGCCATTGCAGCGGCGTGGTGCCGGTGACCGACCGGAAGTGCCGGCCGAGGTTGCGCGAGCTCATGTTGGCCTGCCGGGCCAGGTCCTCCACGGTCAGGGACTCGTCCAGCCGGTCGATGACCCACGGGAGCAGGTGCGCCAGCGGATGGTCGGTCTGCGCGGGCATGGGCGTGCTGATGAACTGGGCCTGGCCGCCGGAGCGGTGCGGCGGCACGACCAGCCGCCGTGCCGCCGTGTTGGCCACGACCGAGCCGTGGTCCAGGCGGACCAGGTGCAGGCAGAGGTCTATCGCGGCGGCCTTGCCCGCCGAGGTGAGCACCTGCCCGTTGTCGATGTAGAGCACGTCCGGGTCCACCGCGACGTTCGGGTAGCGGGCCGCCAGGGCGTCGGTGTGCGCCCAGTGTGTCGTCGCGCGGCGGCCGTCCAGCAGGCCCGCGGCCGCCAGCACGAACGCGCCCGTGCACAGCGACGCCACCCGGGCACCCGCGTCGTAGGCCGCCCGCACCGCGTCGACCAGCTCCCCCGGCGGGGCGAGGTCCACGTCGGCGGGCGCGGGGACGATCACGGTGTCGGCGCGGGCGAGCTGGTCCCAGCCGTGGTCGGGCCGCACCTGGAACCGGCCCGCGGCCACCGGGCCCGCGCCGCACAGCGACAGCTCGTACCAGCGGTCTTCCAGGCCGGGCGGGGACGACCCGAAGATCTCGCAGGCGGCGGCCAGCTCGAAGTGCAGCATCCCGTCCGTCACGGCCAGGGCCACAGTGTGCATGTCCGAAAGTGTACGCACCTTGGCGTTCCCGCCACTCGTGCCCGGAACGCGGCACCGCGATGATTGCATCTGCAACGAGATCGAGCACTTGGGAGAGATGATGAAGACCGACAACACCGTCGTGGTGTACGGCGCCTACGGCCACACCGGACGTTTCGTGGTCGCCGAGCTGCTGGAGCGCGGATACGTCCCGATCCTGTCCGGTCGCGACGCGGGCAAGCTGGCGGAACTGGCCGCCGAGACCGGGTGCGAGGCCCGGCCCGCCCCGGTCGACGACCCGGCCGCGCTGGACCGGGCACTGGCGGCGGCCGCCGCCGTCGTCAACTGCGCCGGGCCGTTCGCCACCACCGCCGCCCCGGTGATCGAGGCGGCGCTGCGGGCGCGGATCCCGTACGTCGACGTCGCCGCCGAGATCGAGGCCAACCTGGACACCCTGGCCCACTTCGCCGACCGCGCCCGCGAGGCGGGCACCGTCGTGGTCCCCGCGATGGCGTTCTACGGCGGCCTGGCCGACCTGCTGGCCACTGCCGCGATGGGCGACTGGACCGGCGCGGAGGAGGTCCACGTCGCGTACGGGCTCAGCAGCTGGCACCCCACCGAGGGCACCCGGATCGCGGGCGCGGTGTCCCACAGCCGCCGCAACGGCCGGCGGGTCCGCTACAGCGGCGGACGGATCGAATACCACGACGACGCCCTGCCCACGCTGCGGTGGGACTTCCCCGAGCCCATGGGCACCCGGACCGTGCTCGGCCGGTTCTCGATGGCCGACATCGTGACCATCCCCAGCCACCTGGCCGTGTCCGAGGTCCACACCTACATGGCCGTCGAGGCGGCCGGTGACCTGTCCTCGCCGCAGACCCCGGCACCGTCGGCCGTGGACGAGCGCGGCCGGTCGGCGCAGACCTTCCTGGTGGACGTCGTCGTGCAGGCCGGCGGCGTGCGGCGGCGTGCCACGGCCAGTGGCCAGGACATCTACGCCATCAGCGCGCCGCTGGCGGTGGAGGCCGTCCACCGGGTCCTGACCGGACAGGTCAAGACGTCCGGGGCCGTCTCCCCCGGTGCGGCGTTCGACGCCGCCGACTTCCTCCGCGCGCTGTCGGTCCACCTCACCGTCGAGCTGCCCGGCGTCGTGGCGGTCTCGTGACAGCGGCCGACCGCCGCGCAGCGCACCGGTCGACCACGCCGGGGCGAACGGACGGTCAGCGGGCCCGGGTCTCCCAGACCGGCTGCTGGGGCTCGTCGTTGTGGACGATGATGTCGACCTGGTCGGTCGGGCGGACCGTGGCGAAGTAGAGCTGCTGGGAGGGGAGGTAGCGCTCGCGCCAGCGCCGTTCGACCTCGGCACGGGAGGACACCTGGCGCTCCCGGATCACGGCACGGTCCACGGTCTTCTCGAGCGCGGTCGACACGAAGACGCGCAGATCCCACCGGTCGATCAGTTCCGGGCGCATGAGGAAGACACCGTCGAAGACGAGCACGGCGTCGGCGGGGGCGGTCGTGACCGGTGCGGACAGCACCGTATCCGCCGTGCGGTCGTAGACCGCGTGCTGGAAGCGTCGATCTCCGCCGGGGCCGAGCGGATCGAGCAGCACCCGGTTCAGCGCGTCGTGGTCGTGGGCGTCGAGGTAGCAGCCTTCAGCCGAGTACTCGCCGCGCGGATAGCGCCGTGCCCGGGGGAACAGGAAATCGTCGATCGTCGCGCGGATGACGTCGCGGCCCTGCGTGCGCAGGACGGCGGCCAGCTCGTCGGCGAGCGTGGTCTTGCCCGCGGCGGGCGGTCCGTCGACGGCGACCCGCGTCGGGTGTGCGACGGTCACGGACCCGACCGCCTCGGCCAGGCGGCCGAGCATCTCGTCCCGATTGCCCCGACCCATGTCCTGCCCGTCCTGATCTCGCGAAGACCGCGGTGTCGAGCCGACCGCATGCCGGGCCCGTGGTCCGGACGGCAGTGGGAACATACCCGGCCGACCTGGTCAGCCGGGCCAGGCGGCGGTCGCCGCGATCTTGGCGGTGACGGCGGTGCCCAGCGGGCCGGAGTCGATGGTCAGCCGGTCGGAGAAGCAGCGGGCGATCCACAGGCCGTACCCGGAGCTCTGCTCCTCGGTCGGCGGCTGCCAGCCGGCCGTGCACGGCCGTCCCATGCCGGGGCCGCTGTCGGTCACCTGGCAGAACACCCAGCCGGGATAGCGGGACAGGTGCAGCCTGCCCTGGCCGTCGGCGTAGCGGACCACGTTCACGACCAGCTCGGTCGCGACCGCGCCGAGCGCGAACACGGTCTGGCTGTCCAGCCGCCACGGATCGGCCAGCTGCTGGATCCGCGCCCGCAGCAGGCTCAGGGACTGGCGGGTGAACGGGCCGGGCACGGTCAGGTGCTCCTGCGGCCGCGACGGCACCTCGTCTGCCGGAGCGACCGGTTCGGGTGGGTTCGCCTGCCGGGCAGCGGCGGCGCCGCGCGCACCGGCGAGGGCCGCGCGGTGCGCTCCGTACAGGCGCAGGCGGCTTGCTCTCAGGCGGCGAACGTCGGGCGTCATGGTCACTCCATCGGCAGGCGGCATCACCGCGCCGTATACCCACACGGGGCTGTTCCGATCATCGTTTCGACCGGTCGTTTCGGCAAGACCGCCGCAGGATCTCAGGATGATCCGGTTATCTCGTCCATATCACCTCAGATCTTCCTTCTGATACATACGTCGCAGGTCGTCCCGCAAGTCGCGCACCCTTGCCCGGTCCAGGCCGCCCGGCAGCGGCCCGGGCGACCTGTGCTCGCAGACGAACATCGCCGAGGTGACGATGTGCAGTTCCGCCGCTGACAGGGCGAGCACGTTCCAGGCGCCGTACCGCCCGGGGCGGTGTCCCTCGCGCAGTCTGGCCGCCAGGACGTCGGCCGCCACAGGGTCCTTGAGCACTCGGTACAGGGGTTCGTCGTCATCGACGCCGAGAGCGTGTTCGATCATGAGCGCCCACAGTTCGAACCCGCCGGGGTCGCCCTGGACCCGCAGCCGCTGCGGTTGCAGCAGCATCGCCGTCCGCCGGGCCGCCAGCGGCAGGTTGATCGTCACCACGCCGAGGAGGTCCTTGGCGGTCTGCCAGGTCCATCCTTTCGACAGGGTCACCGCCGTCGCGCCGTCGGCGGCGGCGCGGTGGACGTCGGCCCCCGCCAGCCGCAGGACGGCGACGACCTGCTGCTCGTCGCGTTCCACGGCGTACATGAGTGCGGTGCGGCCGTGCCGGTCGGCGGCGTCGGCGTCCGCGCCGGCCTGAAGCAGCACATCGACCGCGGCCGCGTCGCCGCGGCGGGCGGCCATGACCAGCGCGGGTGTTCCGTCGGAGCGGTGCTCGTCGGGTGACGCCCCGTGCCGCAGCAGCTCCCTCAGCACTACGGGCGGGGCCCCCTCCTGCACGGCCGTCACCAGCAGCGGTTCCTCACCCGGCGCGAGGGGCGCGGAGTGGGCCAGCAGCGTGCTCAACGTCGCCAGGTGCGCGCCTGATCCCGTGATGCAGGAAGCGAGCGCGATACGCGGCAGACTCGGTGGGCTGTCCTGCGGCTCGGCGGCCAGCCCACCTCGCCGGATCAGCAACTCCACCGTCCCGGCGGCCCCGTCGCAGACCGCGTACATGAGCGCGCTGGAGCTCAGCTCCGGCACGATGCCCCGCAGGCGCGACCCGACCGGCACCCCGGCGTCCAGCAGCATCTCGACCACCTGAACATGGTCGCGACCTGCGGCCTCGACCAGCGCCCGCTCCAGCACGGAGGCGTCGCCCTCGCGAACCGCCCGCGACACCCACTGTTCCGTCAGGTAGTCATCCTGGTCGTCCGTCCCCACGATCACGCCTGCATTCTGCTCCGAACCGCCCGGCGCACCGACCCGCGGATCTCTTCTCACCACGGATGGTCGTCGCCGCCAGGAGGAAGTCCGCCGGCCTGATCGTCCCCCGGAGTAGTGGCGGCACGTCATTACCACGGCCCGAGAGAACGAAAAGGAGTTACCCGGCAAACCAACCGCACCAGCCTGCCTCGCGCGATGATGTCGGCAAAAGCGTCTCTGTCACTGGGGGTATGGAATGGCCGACTGGGACGGCGCCGGTTACGTGCGCGTCAGCGGGTTGCAGCGGGCGATGGCGACGGCCTCCCTCGACGCCCTCACGGTCGCGGGCGACGAGCGCGTGCTCGACGTGGGCTGCGGCGACGGGTACGTCACCCGGCAGATCGCGGCCCGGGTGCCGGCGGGTTCGGTCGTCGGCGTGGACGCGTCGCCGCGCATGATCGACACGGCCCGTGCCGCCGACGACCGGGCCAAGAACGTGTCGTTCCAGGTCGGCGACGTCACCACGATGGCGTTCGGGCCCGACTTCGACCTGGTGGTCTCGTTCAACGCCCTGCACTGGGTGCCCGACCAGCAGGCCGCCTTCCGCAACATCGCGGCGGCGCTCGACCCGTACGGCCGGGTGCTCGTGCAGTTCGTCTGCCACGGTCCCCGCCCGAGCGTCGAGCGCGTCACGATGGAGGTGTGCCGCGATCCGCGCTGGGCGCCCGCCTTCGCGGGCTTCGCGCCGCCCTACGTGCACATCGATCCCGATGACCTGGCCGGGATCGCGGGCAGCGCGGGCCTGGACGTCACGGGGCAGTCGGTCGCGGACCGCGAATGGGACTTCGGCTCACGCGAGCAGTTCGCCCAGTGGTGCGCGGTCGGGTTCACGGACTGGACGTCGCGGCTGCCGGCGGCGGACGGTCCCGTGTTCATCGACGCCGTCGTCGACCGGTACCAGGCGGTCGTCGGCAGGCCGGGACTGTTCCGGTTCCTGCAACTGCGGGCCGAGCTCCGGCCGAGCCCGGCGGCCGCGAGATCTGCGGCCGCGGACTCGGGCGCGAGGCGGGGCAGGTTCTGAACTACCGGCCGCTCATGAGGTCGTTGAACCGGGTCACCACGCCTACCTCGTCGGGCCGCTGCGCGTCGCGGCGTTGCCGGGCCCGTTCGACGAGCACCTCGACCTCGTCGGTCTCCAGCACCCGGAGGGTCTCGGCGAGGTAGTCGGCCAGGGGCATGGCGCGGGGGTCGGTGAGGTTGACCTCCATCAGCCCGGTCTGCGTGTACGGCGGCGCGATCTCCAGGACCCGCACCGAGCTGCCGCGCAGCCGGTAGCGCAGCGACAGCGTGTACGAGTGCAGTGCGGCCTTGGTCGCGGAGTAGACCGACGACGACGCCAGCGGCGCGTAGCCGAGCATCGAGGTGACCATGACGACGGTCGCCGAAGGCTGCCGGCGCAGGTGGTCGATGAGCGCCGACACCAGGCGGATCGGGCCGAGCAGGTTGGTGGCGACGGTGGCGGTGAGCAGGTCGTCGTCGACAGGCCGGCCGGGGTCGTCGCCGTGCATGACACCGGCGTTGCTGATGACGACGTTGAGCGCGGGGTGTTCGGCGAGCACCTGCGGGATCGCGCGGGCGATGCCGGCGGCGTCCGCGACGTCCATGCACACGGTGCTCATACCGGGGCAGCCTGCGGCGACCTCGTCGAGCGGCGCGGCCCGGCGGCCGGCGATGATGACGTGGTTGCCGCGGCGGTGCAGCTCTTCGGCCAGGCCGCGGCCGATGCCGGAGCCGCCGCCGGTGATCAGGATCGTGTTGCCGGTCAGGTCCATGGGCTGTCTCCCCTGGTGTACGCCGCGTACTGGTCGCGTACGTATTCCTCGAACGTGGTGGGCGGCCGCCGCAGCAGCCAGGTCAGCACATTGGCGTTGCCGACGAAGTCGTGGCTGCTGTAGCGGGCGGTGATCGCGCGCAGCACCCGGACCTGGTGGGTGACCTGCCGCGGGTCGGTGTCGCCGACCCATGCCCGGAGGTAGGTGTCGGCGTCGATCTCGCGGACCTCGACGGGCCGGCCGAGGACCCGGGTGATGATCTCGCCGAGCTCGTACGCGGTGTAGCGGCCCGGCCCGACCAGCTCGTAGGTGGCTCCGGCGTGCCTTTCGCCGTCGGTCAGCACGGTGAATGCCACGTCGGTGACGTCGCCCAGGTCCACCAGCGACTGGCGGCGCTCCAGCGACCAGGACAGCTCGAAGACGCCCCGTTCGAAGACCGGGCGGAGTTTGAGCGGCAGCATGTAGTTGGCGGGTTGGAGGATGGTGAACTCCAGCCCGGCGGAGAGCAGGTGCTCCTCGACGTCCCGTTTGATCTCGTGCTGGACGAGGTCGGTGGTGATCGCGTGCAGCACCGAGCTGAACACGAAGTGCCGTACGCCTTCGGCGCGTGCCGCGTCCACGACGGCGAACCCCATGTCGCGTTCGCGCGGGTGGAGGGTGGGGCCGACGTGGTAGATCCGCTCGACGCCCCGGACGGCCCGGGTCAGGGTCGCCGGCTCGGTGAGGTCGCCGACGACCACGTCCGTGGCGCCGAGGGCGCGCAGCCGCGCGGCGGAGGCTTCGGTCTGGACGCAGGCGCGGACCGGCAGGCCCGCGGCGAGCAGTTTCGGCACGAGCAGGCGGCCCTGGTTGCCGTGGGCGGCGGTGACGAGGATCAACGGTGGCCTTCCTACTTGACCCGGTCGCCGGCGATCCATACGCCGCGGACGGCTCGGGTGGCGGCGATGTCGCTGGTCGGGTCGCCGTCGACGAGGACGACGTCGGCTCGGCTGCCGGGGGTGGTCACGCCCCGGTCGCTGAGGCCGAAGGTGTCGGCGGCCAGCGATGTCGCGCCGCGCAGCGCCTCGACGGGGGTCAGCCCGGCGGCGACCAGGCGGGCGAGTTCGTCGTGCAGCGACTGCCCGTACGGGGGCTGGAACGGGGAGCCGTGGCCGCCGTTGGCGTCGGTGCCGACCAGCACGGTCTTGCCGGCCTGCCGGAATGCCGCCACGACCGATTCGGCGTGCCGGTATCTCATCCGCAGTCCTGGCACGACCAGGGACAGCAGCCGCATGTGCAGCCGGCCGCCGATGGCGTGTACGACGCCGTCCATCATCGCCAGGGTCGGGATGATGGTGACGGGCCGCTCGGCGAGCAGTTGCCTGAAGGCGCTGTCCAGGGTGCCGGCCACCGGTGTGTGGGTGAGGACGTCGACGCCGGCGGTGAGCGCGGTGCGCATGGTGTCGATGCTGACCACGTGGGCCACGGTCCGCAGGTCGGCCGCGTGCGCGGCGGTGACCAGGGCCGCGATGGTGTCGGCGCGCAGCGGTCTGGCGCCGGGGATCTGCGGGTCCTCGACGATGATCTTCAGGTAGTCGGACCGCTCGGCGACCCGGTCGGCGACGAAGCGGGCCGCGTCGTCGGGCCCGGTGACGCCGGTCGACGGCGGGAAGCCCATCTTCGTGATGAACATCGAGCCGGGTCCGCTGGCCACCCGGCCCGCGGATCTGAGCGCGGGCAGGCCGGGGCGGTCCTTGAGGTCCATGGTCGCGTCGAGGTTCGGCGCGCCCATGTCCAGCACGGTCGTCACGCCCCAGTCGGCCATCGCGCGCAGCTGGGCTGCCTCGTCGACGTGCGCGTGCGTGTCGATGAAGCCGGGCAGCAGCGTCCCGCCGCCGCCGTCGACGAGGTCGGCTCCGGCCGGGACCGGGCCGGTGCTGATCAGTCCGTCCTGCAGGAGCACGGTGGCGGGGGCGCCGAGCCGTGTTCCGTCGAAGACCCGGACGTTGCTGATGGCTGTGGCGGATGACATGTCCGGGCGCTCGTTTCGTGCGGCGGTCGGCGGGGGTTCACGCGGGGTGGGGGGCGGCGTGGACGCGGCGGTGGAAGGCCGCGCGCAGGTCAGGCACGAGCGCGGCCGCGGCGGCCGGGTCGGCGTGGTCGCGGCGCAGGTTGAGGATGTTGCCGGCCCGCAGCTCGGCGGGCACCTGCTCGCCGCGCGGGGCGATGAGCACGTGGAAGTGCGGGTAGGCCTCACCGAAGACCATGAGGTATGTCGCCGGGGCGCCGGTGACCTCGGTGACCGCCGCGACGACGTCCTGGGCCCGCTGGGCGAACGTGGCGAGCTCGGCGTGGTCGAGGCCGGTGATGCGCTCGGCGTGGCGGCGCACCCGCAGGATGAGCCATCCCGGGACGTCGTATCCGGCGACGACCTCGGCGGCCCACAGGTCGTCGCGGAACACCACCGAACTGTCGTCGGCGTTCTCCTGCGTACACATCAGACAGTCGGCCATGGAGGCTCCTTCGTTGCTGGTGTCGTGCTCGGCGTCGGGGCGCTGCCGGTGTCCGGGCAGCGCCCCGGCGCCGTCGGTCGGGCGCGTCACCGCGGCTGGCGGCGGCGCGGGGGTCAGTGGAAGACTTCGACGGTGGCGTCGGCCGGGATGTCGTCGTTGACCCGGTCGCGGTCGTTGATGTCGCGCCAGATCTCGTAGCCGTGCTCGCGGCAGATCTTGCCGTCGCGCATCTTGAACGCGTGCAGCAGGCGGATGCTGACGGTGGTGCCGACCGGGAACGGGGCGTTGCGGAAGCCGTCGCCGGTGATGGTCCACTCGAAGATGCTGTCGTCGAACACCCACTCCTCGGTCGCGAACCGGTGCAGGTTGGTGATCTTGTGGATGTTCATCGAGCTGAAGATCTTCAGGTACTCCCGCTTGACCTCTTCCACGTCCCGCAGCACCAGGCCGCGGGCCGGGACCTCCCACACGATGTCGTCGGTGTAGACGGAGATGGCCTTGTCGATGCTCTCGACGTTCTCGTTGTGGAAGTGCACGTCGACCGCGGCGAGGTTGGCGGCGATGATCTCGTCGCGGGTGAGGTCGGCTTGAGACGTCATGTGGGTCTCCTAGGGGACGGTGTGTGCTGAAGGTGATGGCGCCGGCTGCGCGCGGCGGCCGCCCGATATTCCCTGCTTACCGCACTTTGCGCCCGGGGACGGCGGAGGCGTCACCGGAACCGGCGGGTCGTCGCTTGTTTCTCCGAGATTACTTGCGATATGTGATAACAGCAATAGGCGCACGGCCGGGACGGCCCTGAAAAGACCTTCAGCGGACGTCGAGAGCTGCGCTGACGATGCTGTCGGCGTCGATCCGGTGGTACCGGTAGACCTCCGCCAGGTCACCGGACTGGCCGAAGCGGGTCACGCCCAGGTGGCTCGCCCGGACCCGGTGGATGCCGGCCAGGAACGCCAGGGCGTGCGGATGTCCGTCCAGGACGGTGACCAGCGGCGCGGCCCGGTCGGCGGGGAAGGCGGCGTCGAGGATCCAGCTCGGGCCGTCGCCGTGCCCAGACCGCGCCTGCGCCGCCTCGAACAGCAGGCCGGGGCTGGTCACACAGACGATGTCGGCCGCGACTCCCACCGCGGCCAGGCGTCCGGCCGCCGCGAGCGCCTCGGGCATCAACGCGCCCATCGCCGCGATCGTGATATCAGGCCTGCCGTCCGCCCGGCGCCACAGGTAGCCGCCTGCGACGACCTGCCGCCGGCGCCGCTCCCGGACCGCCGCGTCGGCCGGCACCTCCGCCAGCGCCTGGTCGACCGGCCGCGACGACAGCCGCAGGTAGGCGCTGCCGCCGTCCGGCCGGCCGAGCCGGGCCAGGCAGGCCAGCAGCGTCCATTCCAGATCGATCGCGAACGCCGGCTCATAGCTGACGCAGCCGGGCTGCTCCAGCCCGATGGACGGCGTCTTGATGGACTGGTGGGCGCCGCCTTCGGCCGCGAGCGTCACCCCGGCCGGGGTGCCGACCAGGATCGACTGGCCCCCGGCGTAGATCCCGAACGACCACGGTTCCAGGGCCCGCTCCACGAACGGGTCGTAGAGCACCCCGACGGGCAGCAGCGGCTCGCCCCACCGGCTCCAGGTGGCCCCGAGCTCGCCCAGCAGGCCGACGAGGTTGCCCTCGGCGATACCGAGCTCGATGTGCTGCCCGGTGGGCCGCTCCCGCCAGTGCAGGATCGTCTCCGGGTCGTCGGCGAACCAGTCGTGCCGGTGGTCGGCCGACCAGACCCCGACCTTGTTGATCCAGCCGCCCAGGTTCGTCGAGGACGCCACGTCCGGTGAGACCGTGACGATCCGGGACGCCGCCCGCGGGGCCTGTCGGGTGAGGTCCAGCAGGGTGCGACCCAGCGCCGCCTGCGTGCTGCCGGTGCCCGTCGGCGTACGGCCGAGGTCGGTCGGGACCGGCGCGGGTGACGCGGCCGGCGCCGGGTCGCGGTGCAGCCGGGCGGCCACCTCGTCGCACAGCCGGCCCGCCGGGGAGGCCGGGTCGAACCGCCGCCACGGCGCCCCGACCGACATGCCGACCCGCTCGGCCAGCGCGTCGAGCTGCGCAAGCGTCAGCATCGAGGAGTGGTTCTGCGGGTGGCCCTCGGTCGACAGCCCGTACCCCTTGATGGTGTACGCGAAGATCACCGTCGGACGGGTGTCGTCGATCGCGTCGAACACCTCACCGAGCGCGCGCAGATCGTGGCCGCCCAGGTTGCGGATCGCGGCGGTGAGCACGGCGTCGTCGAGCGTCGCCAGCAGGCCGTGCAGCGCCTGCCCGTCCGGCCCGCCGCCGGGCAGCCGGTCCCGCAGCTGCGCCGCGGTGCACCGCAGCAGGCGCTGGTACTCGGGGTTGGGCATCTCGTCCAGGCGGCGCCGCAGGGCCTCGCCACCGGGCCGCTCGAACAATCCGGCCAGCACCGTGCCGTACTTGGCCGTCAGCACCTGCCAGCCGGCCGCGGCGAACATGGTCTGCAGCCGGGTCGCCGCGAGGTGCGGCACCACCCGGTCCAGGGACTGGCGGTTGAGGTCGACGATCCAGCAGACCTCGCCCAGGCCGGCCACCATCGGGTCGAGGATCGCCTCCCAGACCGCGCCCTCGTCGAGCTCGGCGTCACCGACCAGCGAGTACTGCCTGCCCGCGCCCGCCGCCGCCCCGGCCGCGTTGACGTATCTGCGGGCCAGCGCGCCCCAGATCGGCGCGGTCGCCCCGATGCCGACCGACCCGGTCGAGTAGTCGACGGGGTCGGGGTCCTTGGACCGGCTGGGGTAGCTCTGCAGGCCGCCGAAGGAGCGCAGCGTGGTCAGATACTCCTCCCCCAGGTCGCCGAGCAGGTAGTTGATCGCGTGCAGCACCGGGGAGGCATGCGGTTTGACCGACACCCGGTCGGCCGCGGTCAGGCGGTCGAACCACAGCGCGGTCATGATCGTCGTCATCGAGGCGCTGGACGCCTGGTGGCCGCCGACCTTCAGCCCGCTCGGATTCGGCCGGACCCGGTTGGCATGGTCGATCATCGCGGTGGACAGCCACAGCACTCGCTGCTCGACCTCGGACAGCACCCTGTGCCGAAGTTGCTCGCCGGTTGTGCTCACCGTCATCGCGTACCCCCTTCGAGGAATTGTTATCATATATAGCGCACCGTTCGAGAGTGCGGCCGTGGACCCTCAGCCTGGTTGAGGCTGATCGCCGTTATAGTTGATGTCGTTGACGTGGACAGCTGAGAGCGAGGCTGCAAGTGGGATCAGCGGCCGTGCGCCCGATCGAGTCCCGGTCCGTAGCCGACCAGGTGATGACGGAGCTGCGCCGCTCCATCCTGTCGGGGGCGCTGGCGCCGGGCCAGGAGTTCTCCCTGCGCGAGCTCGCCGAGATGCTGCAGGTCAGCATCATCCCCATCCGGGAGGCGCTGCGCAGCCTGGAAAGCCAGGGGCTGGTGCACATGCGGCCGGGCCGCAGCGCCGCCGTGGCCCCGCTCGACCTCGACGAGTTGCAGAGCATCTACCGGCTGCGCCGCCGGCTCGAACCCGAGATCGCCCAGCGCTCCTGCCGACTGCTGTCGGACGCCGAGCTCGACCGGTTGCAGCGCGAAGCCTCTGAGTTCGGCGACGAGCGGCGCACCATGAACGAGATCTACGAAGCGCACCACGCGTGGCACCTGGCCCTGCTGGCTCCCGCCGCAACGAGCTGGGACCTGCGGATCCTGCTGACACTGGGGCGGGCCGCCGAACGCTACATCCGGATCGGGTTCGGCAGCCTGGATCCCGATCCGCACGAGCACGACCGGCGCGAGCAGGCGCATGTCGACCTGGTCGCGGCGTTCCGCCAGCGCGACCCGGAGATCGCGGCCAGCGCGATGCACCAGCACCTCGCGCACAACGAGCAGATCGCGCTGCTGGCCCTGCGCAAGGATCACCGCGCTGCCCCGCCGCGCACGGACGCGGGCAGCTGACGTCAGCCCGCATGCGCGGCAGGGCCGTCGGCGGCCCCGCGTACCCGGTCGATCAGGTCGGCGGGCGCCGGCGGGTGGTCGCCGGACCATGCGACGTACTGGTCCGGGCGTACGAGCACCAGGTCGGCCCCGTAGCGCGACCGCAGGTCACGGCCGCTGAGGTCGAGGCGTCGCAGGGGCACCCCCCGGTCCTCGGCCGCCCGCGCGACCAGGTCCGCCCGGCCCGCGGCCGCCTCGGTCAGGACCAGCAGCGTGAACCCCGGCCCCAGCTCGTCGAACAGTGACCGACCACCGAGCCACAGGTGTGCCAGCCGACCGCCGACGGCGGCGTCCCCGCCGGCGACCACCGGCGAGTCCTCGATCCGGATGTCCAGCACCAGCTCCAGCGAGTGGAACTCCGCCCGCTTGGTCGCCTGGATCCGGTCGTCCGCCGCGGCCCTGGCCCGCCGGCCGGCCTCGTCGTCGGCGTCGAGGTTGTCGGCCAGCAGCTCGGTCGAGGTGACGGCCATGTTCGCAGTCGCCTCCCGGATCACCCGCTCCTGGATCGGCCGCCGCTCCTTCTCGTAGCTGTCCAGCAGCGCCGGGCCGCCCCAGCCGTCGAGCACCGCGGCCAGCTTCCAGCCCAGGTCGACCGCGTCGCCGAGCCCGGTGTTGAGCCCGTGCCCGCCGAACGGCGGGTTGAGATGGGCGGCGTCACCGGCCAGGAACACCCGGCCGAGCCACATCCGGTCGACGATCTGCATCCGCGCCGTCCATGGGTCGGTCGACAGCACGGTCGCGTCGACCTCCGCACCGACCGCGGCGGCGATGAGCTGCCGCGCGTCGCGCTCGCCGGTCTCCCGGCCCACGCCGAACGCGATCATCCACCAGGTGCCGTCCCGGTCGATCGGGCCCATCAGCGCAGGCGCCTGCCCGTTGACGATCCAGTAGTGCACCGCGGCACCGTGGCGGACCCGGGCCCACAGGTCGGGGGCGGTGAACACCATCCCGAAGTTGGGCCGCAGCGCGTGCTCACCGTCGTAGACGGCGCCGATCCGCTCCCGCACGGTGCTGCGCGGACCGTCCGCGCCGATCAGGTACTCGGCCGTCACCGTCGTCTCCAGGCCGGCCTCGTCGCGGACGGTCACCCGGACCTCGTCGTCGGTCTGGGCCACGTCCGTGACGCTGCGGCCGGTGACGAGCGTGCAGGACGCGAGCCCGCACACCACGTCGCGCAGCAGCTCCTCCAGCACGTACTGCGGTGCCTGCTGGCCGAGTTCCGGGAAGCGGTCGCCCTCGGCCGCCAGCCCCAGCACCCCGGTGAAGCGCGACAGCTCCCGCCCGACCAGCGAGGTGCAGAACACGACGTCCTGCGTCCAGTCGGTCGACAGCGGCGCCCGGCTGCGCAGCTCGTCGGCGATGCCCCACCGGCGCAGGTGCTCCATCGACCGCACGCTGACCGTCTTGCACCGGGGGCGGGCGTGCGACACCGTCCGGCGCGGCTCGACGACCAGCACCCGGATGCCACGCCGGCCGAGTTCGACGGCGGCGGCGAGCCCGACCGGCCCGCCGCCGGCCACGATGACCTGTGTATCCGGCATCAGGCTAGTGTCCCCGGGTCTGCCAGAACACGCACTCCTCGGCGAACGCCAGCTGCCGCAGGTGCAGCGCGTGCCCGAGGGTGTGGTGGTCGATGCTGTGCCCGACGCCGCGGGCGATGCTCGCGTCGACGAAGGGGGCGGCGGTGAGCAGTTCGGCGAACCTCGCGACGTTGTCGGGGGTGCTGTCCCACAGCGCGTCGTGTTCGGCGAGCGCGTTGTGGACCGGCACGTCGATCCGGGGAGCGAGGCCGGGCAGGATGTCGTCGGCCCACTGCGGGGCGGCGATGAGCTCCCGCACCGGCACCGGGGCGTACGCCCCGTGGGCCTGCTCGACGCCGTCGGCGCTGAACGTGCCCGCCGGGCCGAACATCACCAGGTCCCGCTGGTCGTAGGGCAGGTCGATGGTCGCGTCGGCTGGCAGCGAGGCCAGCGCCTCGGCGGCGCCGCCACGGCGGATGACCGCGCCCATGCCGGTGACCGAGGCGCCGATCAGCCGGAAGTCGTTGTGCCGTCCGGCGATCATGAGGGCGATCATCCCGCCGATCGAGTGCCCCACCAGCAGGACCGGCCGGTCGCCGGCCGCCTGGCCGATCGCCTCGTTGAGCAGCCGGGCGTGCCGTTCGAAGGTGTTGGCCTGCGGTTCGAGGGCGGTGCTGCCGCCGTAGCCGGGACGGTCGAAGCTCACCACCTGGTATCCGGCGGCCGCGGCCAGGTCCATGAACGAGCCCTGGCCGGAGCCGGCCACGTCGAAGTATCTGGCCGAGTAGGTGCCACCGTGCAGGGCCGCGATGAGCGGCTTGCCGGCAGCTGACCGGCCCTTGGTCAGGGCCGTGATCGTCAGGCCGTCCACGGTGAATCGAATGTCGTCGGGTGCTTGCGCCATCGGGGCCTCCTCGTGGGATTTCAGGGATCTATCGCTGCGGTGCCACGAACCGGTGCCGCATCCGGCCGATCGTCTCGACCCAGGTGACCAGCTCGTCGCCTGCTTGCAGCAGCTCCTTCGGCTGGCGGGCCCAGCCGATGCCGCTCGGGGTGCCGGTGAAGATCAGGTCACCGGGCAGCAGCGGCAGGACGGCGGACAGGTACTCCACCAGCTGCGGGATGGAGAAGATCATGTCGGCGGTACGGGCCTTCTGCATCTGCCTGCCGTTGACCTGGCAGCCCAGTTCGAGGTCGCCCGGATCGGCGAACTCGTCCAGCGTCACCAGCGCCGGGCCGATCGGGGCGAAGCCGCGGTAGGACTTGCCCAGGTTGAACTGCTGCGGGGCCGACCCGGCGAACTGCAGCTCCCGCTCGGACAGGTCCTGGCCGGCCGTGAAACCCGCGATGTGGTCCCAGGCGTCGGCGGCCGCGACGTGCTCCGCGCGCCGGCCGATCACCGCGACCAGTTCGGCCTCGAAGTCCACCGAGCCGGCAGGCCGTTCGATGTCGCCGTTGGGGCCGGTGACCGAGGCCGGGAACTTCGTGAACACCACCGGGCGGTCGGGCAGCGCCAGCCCCGCCTCGGCGGCGTGATCACGGTAGTTGAGGCCGATCGCGAACACCTGCGCCGGCCTCGGCACGGGCGCCTCCAGCCGCGCAGGGTCGACGGCCAGCGTGGCCGGCCCCGCGAAGCCGCGGGCCCAGCCGGCGAACTCGTCCCACCGCTCGTAGACGGCCTGCGGGCTGCTGGTGAACCGGCCTTCGCTGGCGGTCTCGACGTCGACCGCGCCGTCGGCGCCGACGCCGAGCGCCAGTCGGCCGGCCAGGTTGTAAACGCGCACGCGCTCCTCCAGTGCTCTGAGCAGTGCTGTTCTGGCGAGCCCTGCGCGCTCACGCTATCCGCTATATGTGATAACAGCAACCCTCGGCGGCAACATGCCCACAACACAGCCGACTTCAGGACGCCGAGCGAGCGGTTCGGGTCGCCGTCCGCGGGACCGCGCCGCAGTCCTACGGAGTTCATCGACGAGTAACTCAGAGCAGTTGAACAACCGCGCAGCGCCATGCGAAGCTTCGCCGCATGCCGGACACTCCACTGCCGACCGTGCGGTTCCCGTTCGTACAGCCCGACGGCGACGCGCTGCTGCCCGCCCCGGTGCCGTGCCTGGACCGGATAGGGCAGGTCACCCTGCCCACCGGTCGGCAGGCGTGGCTGGTCACGCGGCACGACGACGTACGCCAGCTGCTGCGCAGCCCGGACTTCTCCAGCGACTTCAGCCGGCCGGGATTCCCGCTGCTGCGGGAGGCGCCGCTGATGGACAAGAGCCGCCAGGCCGGCTTCTTCATCGGGATGGACGCCCCCGACCACACGGTGTTCCGCCGCATGCTGACACCCGAGTTCATGATCAAGGCGATGCGGCGGCTGGAGCCCCTGATCCAGCAGACGATCGTCGAGGCGATCGAGTCGATGCGGGCCGCCGGGCCGCCGGCCGATCTCGTCGAGCGGTTCGCGCTGCCCGTGCCCTCGATGATCATCTGCCACCTGCTGGGCGTCCCCTACACCGACCACGCGTTCTTCCAGCAGCTCAGCCAGACCATGCTCGACCGGCAGGCCGCCCTCGCGCAGATCCGGGCCGCGGGCGACGAGCTGCGCGCCTACCTGACCGACCTCGTCGCGGCCAAGCTGCGCCAGGGCGGCTCGGACGACCTCGTCGGGCGGCTCGCGACCGAGCGGGTCGCCACCGGTGAGATCACCGCCGAGGACCTCGTCGGCCTGTCCATGCTGCTGCTCGTCGCCGGGCACGAGACCACCGCCAACATGATCAGCCTCGGCACGCTGGTGCTGCTGCGCCACCCCGACCAGTTCGCGCGGCTGCGCGAACGGCCCGAACTGATCGAAGGCGGCGTCGAGGAGCTGCTGCGATACCTCACCATCATCCGGACCGGCCTCGGCCGGGTCGCCACGGCCGACACCGAGCTCGGCGGCCACCGGATCCGGGCCGGTGACGGCGTGATCGCACTGCTGTCGGCCGCCAACCGCGACCCGGCGGCGTTCGAGCGGCCCGACGAGTTCGACCTGTACCGTGCCGCCCACTCGCACCTGGCCTTCGGCTTCGGCGTCCACCAGTGCATCGGGCAGCCGCTGGCCCGCATCGAGCTGCGTATCGCCTTCGCCGAGCTCACCGCCCGGCTGCCCGGACTCGCCCTGGCCGCCGACCCGGCCGAGCTCCAGTTCCGCAGCTCCACCGTCTTCGGCGTCGAGCGGATGCCGGTGAGCTGGTGAGCCGAGACCCGGGCTGATCTTCCCGGTGACCCGCGGCGCCTCCGGTCCGGCCGGGCGCCACTACTGTGTCGGCATGGCTCGGATTGTGGTGGCGTCGATGCCGTTCGCCGGTCACGTGGGCGCGATGACCGCGGTCGCCGGTGAGCTGGCGGGTCGCGGTCACGAGGTGCTGGCCTACACCGGCGCGAAGTACGCGCAGCGGTTCGCCGCGGTGGGCGCGCGGTGGCTGCCGTGGCAGCAGGCCACCGACTTCGACGACAGCGATCTCGCGGCCACGTTCCCTCCGGTCGGCGACGGCAAAGGCCTGCGCGGCGGTATGGCCAACGTCGAGCACGTGCTCCTGGGCACCGGGGCCGGGCAGGCCGCCGACCTGCTCGCCGAGGCCTCGCGCGAACCGGTCGACCTGTTCGTGACCGATCACCTGGCATTCGGCGTCGCGCTGGCCGGGGAGACCCTCGGGCTGCCGTGGGCCTCGGTGGCGGTGACGCCGCTGCCGCTGGAGAGCCGGGAACTGCCTCCGCCCGGGTTCCCGGCCCTGCCCGCCAGGGGTCCGCTCGGGCGGGTCCGCGACCGGGCCCTGCGCTCGGTGCTGCACGCGGTGGCCGCCCGGGTCGTCGACCCGATGCTGAACCGGATGCGGGCCGCCGCCGGACTGCCCGCATCCACGGGCGGGATGGACAGCCTGCTCTCGCCGCATCTGGTGCTGGCGCAGGGCGTGCCCGGACTGGACTATCCGCGCGGCGATCTGCCGCCGCACGTCCACTTCGTCGGCCGGCTCGCCGTCGCGGCCTCCCCGCAGGAACTCCCGGCGTGGTGGCCCGAGGTCGTCGCGGCGCGCGCCGACGGCATACCGGTGGTGCACGTGACCCAGGGGACGCTCGACGTCGACTTCACCGACCTGCTGAAACCGGCGATCGCCGGGCTCGCCGGCGAGCGGGTGCTCGTGGTGTGCACGACCGGCGGCGCTCCGGTCGACGCGCTCGGGCCGGTGCCGGACAACGTCCGCGCGGCCCGGTTCCTGCCGCATGACCAGCTGCTGCCGCTCACCGACGTGATGGTCACCAACGGCGGCTGGAACGGGGTGCTGGCCGCGGTGCAGGCGGGTGTGCCGCTCGTGGTCGCGGGCGCGTCGCTGGACAAGCCCGAGGTCGCCCGGCGGGTCGCCTGGTCCGGGGTCGGCCGGAACCTGCACACGGGCAGGCCGGGAGCCGCCCGGGTCCGCCGCGCGGTGCGGCACCTGCTGGAGCGGCCCGAGCACGCCCGGCGCAGCAGGGAGCTGGGGGCGAAGCTGGCCGCGGCCGGTGGCGCGAGCACGGCGGGCGACCTGCTGGAAGAGCTGATCGCCGCCTGAGCCCGGCGCACGTCCGGGTCGAGGTGCTCGGGCTGCCGGTCGTCGTAGGTCCCGCATACGATCCGCCGATGATCGACGAGAGATTCGAGCTGCCGGGCACGGCCGAGGAGCGCCAGGTGGTCGAGGCGTTCCTGGAGTTCCAGCGCAACGCGCTGGTGCGCAAGTGCGACGGCCTGGACGACCGGCAGTTCCGCAGGCGGTCGGTGCCGACCTCCCGGCTGTCCCTGGCCGGGCTCGTGCGGCACCTGGCCGCCGTCGAGCGGTGGTATTTCCAGGCGGTCATCGCCGACGCGTTCCCAGGCTCGCTGTTCGCGACGTCCACTGCCGACTTCGACGACATCGAGGCCGCGACCCGGGACGACACGTTCGGCATCTGGCGGGCGGAGGTCGAGGTGTCCCGCCGCATCGCCGCCGAGCGGTCGCTGGAGGTGGTCGGCCGGCACCCGGACACCGGTCAGGAGCACTCGCTGCGCTGGGTCTTCCACCACATGATCGACGAGTACGCGCGGCATCTCGGCCACGCCGACATGCTGCGCGAGGCGGTGGACGGTCAGACCGGGGAGTAGGCGCCCTGGCCTCGCGGGTCTGCTCCGGACAGGCCTCAGGCCGGGCTGGGCCGGCCCGGGTCGGTGGCCAGTTTCACCGCGATGAGGCCCAGCATCGAACCGGTGACGTACCGCTGGATCCGCAGCCAGCTCGGGCGGCGGGAGAGGAACCCCGCGATCGTCCCCGCCATGAGCACCAGCGCCGAGTTCACCGTGAGACTGACGCACATCTGCACGGTGCCCAGCTGGAGGCTCTGCAGCAGCAGGTGGCCGGCCCGGACGTCGATGAACTGGGGAAGCAGCGAGGCGTACATGACTGCGGCCTTCGGGTTGAGCAGGTTGGTGACCAGGCCCATCAGGAACAGCCGGTACGGCGGATGCGGCGGCAGTTCCACCGGGGCGAACACGGAGGTGCCGCCCGGCCGGACCGCCTGCCACGCCAGGTACCCGAGGTAGGCGGCGCCGGCGATCTTCACGCCGAGGTAGAGCTCCGGGACGGCCGTGAACAGCGCCGACAGCCCGAGCGCGGTGGCGACGATGTAGACGACGAAGCCGACCGCGACGCCGGCGAGGGAGATCAGGCCCGCGCGGCGCCCCTGGCCGATGCTGCGGGACACGACGTACATCATGTTCGGGCCGGGAGTGAGCACCATGCCGAGCGCCACCGTGGCGACTCCGAGCGCCGCAGCAAGACTGATCATGAGGCGATCCTGTCAGGCGGGCGGCGGCCGTGTCGAAGGCCAATCGCCAGGAGGTGGCCGCATCACCGGCTTCGACCATCTTGATTTCGGGCAACCGGCGGTATCTCATGGCGGGGCGACCGCCCAGATCGGACGGCCGCCCCTCAGGAGGATGCGATGCTCGCACGGCTCGGTCGGACTGTCGCCCGGTGGCGGTACGCCGTGCTCGCCGTCTGGGC
This sequence comes from Catellatospora sp. TT07R-123, assembly GCF_018327705.1. Classification (NCBI taxonomy): domain Bacteria; kingdom Bacillati; phylum Actinomycetota; class Actinomycetes; order Micromonosporales; family Micromonosporaceae; genus Catellatospora; species Catellatospora sp. TT07R-123. The sequence goes on from NZ_BNEM01000002.1 coordinate 374,997, forward strand.
CGTGATCGCCCTGAGCGGCGCGGTCCTCGGCGGCGGCGTCTACGACCGGACCCAGTCGCTGGACGGGTTGCGCCCGGACGCGGAGTCGTCCAGGGCCCAGACCCGCATCGACGAGCTGACCCCGACGGGCGAGCAGCTGGTGGCGGTGGTCTCCGGCCGGGACTTCTTCGCCACCGACCTGGTCAGCCAGGCCAGCCGCATCATGTACGAGGTCCGGGCGATCCCCGGCGTCGTGAAGGTCACCGACGCGTACACCGCGGGCTCCGGCCAGATCTCATCGGACAACCAGAGCTCGCTGGTCGTCGTCGAGCTGTCGCCCGAACTGGGCGACGACGAGGCCTTGGCCGTGGCCGACCGGGTGGCCGCCGCGCTGCACCGCATCGACGCGCCCCGCGTGCTGGTCGGCGGCAAGCTGCTCGCCGAGCGTGACTTCGGCGACCAGGCGATCGCCGATGCCGCGTTCGGGGAGTCGGTCGCGCTGATCGTGCTGTGCGGGGTGCTCGTGCTCATCGTCGGCGGGCTGGTCGCGAGCAGCCTGCCGCTGGGTACGGCGCTGGCCACCGTCGCGGGCACGCTGCTGGCGCTGACCGGCCTGGCTAGTGCGGTCCCGGTCAGCGAGTACACGGTCAACGTGGTCACGCTGCTCGGCCTGGGGCTGGCGGTCGACTACAGCCTGCTGATCCTGGCCCGGTTCCGCGAGGAGCGGGCGGCCGATCCCGGTGCGCCGGTGCCGGAGCTGCTGGCGCGGACGGTGTCCACGGCCGGGCGGGCGGTGCTGGTCGCGGGGCTCGCGGTGGGGGTGGCGCTGTCGGGCCTGTTCGTGTTCGCGGAGCCGCTGCTGGCCGCGATGGCGCTGGGCGGCGCGCTGGTGGTCGTGCTGGCCGGTGCGGCCGGGCTGACCCTGGTGCCCGCGCTGATCGCGGTGGCGCACCGGCGGATCCCGGCGCCGGGGACGCGGACCTGGGTGTGGCGGCGGCCCGCCCGGCGCGGCCCCGGGCTGCTGGCGCGGTCGGCCGCGTTCGCGCAGCGCCGGCCTGCCGTGGTCGCCCTGGCGGTGACCGCGGGCCTGCTCGCGCTGAGCGTGCCGCTGCTGCACGTGAACCTCGCCGACTCCGATGCCCGGTCGCTGCCCGCGGGCAGCGAGGCCCGGCTGGCGTACGAGGCGGTCCAGCGCGACTTCGCGGCGAAGTACCCCCAGCCGGTGCCCGTGGTGATCGACGCCGCCGCCGACGCGCCCGGGGTCCGGGAGCTGCTGGACCGGATGCGCGCCCTGCCCGGGGTGACCGATGTGGACCTGCGCGAGCACGTGCCGGCCCAGGCCGTCATCGCCGAGGTGGAGACGGCCGGCCCGGCCGCGGCAGAGCACGTCCAGCGGCTGGTGCGCGAGCTGCGGGCGCTGGACACGCCGGTGCCCGTGCTGGTGGCGGGCCCGGCCGCGGAGCTCGTCGACGCCAAGGACGCCATGGCCGAGCGGCTGCCGGTGGCGCTGGCGGTGGTCGTCGCCGCGACCGCGCTGCTGCTGTTCCTGCTCACCGGTTCGGTGGTCGCGTCGGTGAAGGCGCTGCTGATGAACCTGCTCACGATGCTGGCGACGCTGGGGGTGCTGGTCGCGGTGTTCCAGTGGGGTTGGGGCTCGGCGCTGCTGGGGTTCGAGCCCTGGGGGGCGCTGGACCTGACGACGCCGCTGCTGCTGTTCGTGTTCGTCTTCGGCCTGTCCATGGACTACGAGGTGTTCCTGCTGGCCCGGATCAGGGAGGAGTGGTCCCGGCGGACCGGCGACGACCGCGGTGCCAACGACCGTGCGGTGCTGGCCGGGATCGTCGCGACGGGGCCGGTGGTGACCGCGGCGGCGGTGTCGATCGGCGTGGTGTTCCTCGGCTTCGCGCTGGGGCAGCTGGTCGCGGTCAAGGAGATCGGCGTGGGCATGGCCGTGGCCGTGCTGCTCGACGTCGTCGTGGTGCGCGGGCTGCTGCTGCCCTCGGTGATGTCCCTGCTCGGCCGGGCCAACTGGTGGCCTTCCCGCAGCGTCGCGGCCGGCACGCGCGGGCGTCCGCCCGTGCCGGAGGTCATCCCGGCGCCGGTGCCGAAGCTGCGGCGTTGACCTGCGTGTACGAGGGAAGGCCGGTCGCGATCGGAAGGCCGTCCCGGACGGCCTCGGCGGTCCGCACCGCCGCCGCCAGCGCGGCCCGGAACAGCAGCGAACCGGTGCTGATCCGGCGTACGCCGAGGTCGGCCAGTTCGGCGACGGTGTGCCTGCCGGGCAGGAACAGGATGTTGACCGGGAGGTCGACCGCCGCCACGACGGCGGCGATGTCCGCGGGTTCGGACAGACCCGGGACGAACACCCCGTCGGCACCGGCGTCGGCGTAGCGCCGTACCCGGTGCAGCGTCTCCCTCAGGTCGCCGGGCCGCTGCCAGTGGGTGTCGGTGCGGGCGTTGACGAACAACCCCGGCACCTGCTGCTTGACCGCGCTGATCAGAGCCGCGTGGGCCGCGGCCGGGCCCATGGCGTCCTCCATGTTGACGCCGACGGCCCCGGATGCCGCCACGGCCGCCGCGGCTTCGACCGAGCCGGTCTCGATGTCGGCGGTGAGGCACACCGGCAGCGTCGCCAGTGCCCTGATCAGGCGCAGCGTCTCGGCGGCGGTGGCGCCCAGGCCGTCGGGCAGGCCGCTCGCGGCCGCGACGCCGAGGCTGGTCGTGCCGAGCGCCGGGAAACCGGCGTCGGCCAGGCTGCGCGCGGACGCGACGTCCCACACGTTCGGCAGCACGAGCGGGTCACCGGCGCGGTGCAGTGCGGCGAAGTCCCTCATGCCGCCGCCTCCTCGGCCCGGCTCGCCTCGACGAGGGCCAGGGCATGGGCACGGCCGGGGCAGCGGCGCGGCCCGGCGCCGAACGCCAGCTCGCCGGACAGCCGCACCTGCACCACCTCGCCCGCTTCGATGGTGAGCTCGCCGACCGTCGTCGTGACGAGGGCACACCGCCTGGTCGCGGGGACAGGCGGCTGGTCGCGCAGCACGTCCTCGACCGGGTGCCGGCGCGCCTTGTCGATCAGGTCGGCGGTGGCGGCGCAGGCCTGGACGAGCACTCCGATCCGGGCCGCGGTCGGCTCGTCGTACCGGCCGCCGAACACCGCGACCAGCGCGCCGACGGCCGCGTCGGCGCGCCCGTCGTCGCCGCTGCCCGGCTGGTAGGCCTGCGCGACGTCGCGCACCAGGCCGACGACGTCGTCCTGGACGCCCATGGCGCGTGCCAGTGCTTGCACCGGATGCGTCGAACCGGAGGTGCGCAGGGCGGCCAGCGGGATGGCGGCCAGGACCGCGACCGACAGCGCCCGGCGGCGCTCGTACGCCGGTCCGCTGCTGAACCGGCCGACCGTGGCGCGCAGCCACGCCACCCCGGCCTGCGCCGCCGGGACCGGCGGCACCGCGAACAGGGGGTCGTTCAGTACGGCGAGAACGGCGTCAGGGCCGTGGATCGTCTGCATACGGCAAACGCTACGGCCGCGACAGTTCGGTGACGGCCGAACGGACCCGCGCCCACAATGGGACGATGAACACGGCATCTGACCTGGCATCGCTGGCGGCACTGCTCGCCGATCAGACGCGGGCGGCCATGTGCCTGGCACTGCTGGACGGCCGGGCCTGGACCGCGGGCGAGCTCGCGGCCCATACCGGCGTCGCGCCCTCCACCGCGACCGAGCACCTGCACCGCCTGATCAGCGGCGGGCTGCTCGTGGAGCGGCGCCAGGGCCGCCATCGATACGTACAGCTCAGCGGTCCGGCGGTCGCGCAACTGATCGAGGACCTGTCGGCCCACACCAGCCCCCGGCCGGCCCCGGCGCACGGGCTGCGGGAGACGACGGCCAGTGCCGCCCTGCGACGCGGCCGCACCTGCTACGACCACCTGGCCGGGCGGCTCGGGGTGGCGATAACCGACGCGATGACCGTGGCGGGACTGCTCGATCAGACGGGCGGCTTCGCCCTCACCCCGGCTGGCCTGGCCTGGCTGACCGAGGTGCTGAAGGTGGGTCCGGACGAGTTGCGGCCCGCGAAACGGCCGCTCGCCCGCGGCTGCCTGGACTGGACGGAGCGCCGCCAGCATCTGGCCGGCACAGCCGGGGCGAAGCTGTGCCGACAGCTGCTCGACAACGCATGGGTCGTGCGCATCGGTTCCAGCAGGGCGGTGCGGACGACCCCGGCCGGGAAGATCGCGCTCCGCCGCCTGCTGGAACTCCCTGACATCGACTAGCCGGGCGCGGCCTCCGGCGTCGTCGAGGCCGCGTCCGGCCCGCCGTCAGGCGATGTCGCGGCGGCGGTTGAGCACGATGCCGATGGCGCCCGCGACGATCGCCCAGCCGATCATGACCAGCACGCCGACCCACCACTGCGCGGCCTGCGGGTACAGCTTCTCCGGCGAGACCATGACCTGCGACGCGATGGGCGGCATGACGACGGCGGACGTCAGCACCCAGTCACCGTGGATGAGGTAGTTCCGGATGAGGTTGAACACGCCGATCCCGCCCACGAACCCGCCGAGGTAGATGACCATCGCGGTGACCACGGCGCCGATCTGGCTGTTGATCAGCGTGCCGAGCCCGAAGCCGAGCAGCGCCCACAGCAGGTAAGCGACCAGGTTGAAGATGATCGCCCGCTGGACCGGCCACTCGCCCAGGGAGTTCGTCAGGTCGAGGTTGTGGAAGAACACCAGCCCGGCCGCGAACGACACGGCCCGCGACACGAGCCAGAAGACGAGCCCGAGTCCGAGCACGGCGAAGAGCTTGCCGAACACCACGCGGGTCCGCTGCGGCGTGGTCAGGAACGTGGCCGTCGCCGTCTGGTACTGGAATTCGTTGGTGATGACGAGGGCGCCCAGCAGCATCACCAGCAGCAGGCCGAAGAACTGGCCGCTGGTGAAGATGTTGCCGGCCGCGTTGACCGCTTGCAGGTGCAGGTCGTGCAGCTGCGCGAACTCCGCCCTGGCCGCCGCGATCTCCACCGCGCTCATGTTGCGGCCCGGCTTGAACACGGCGGCGGTGTCGCGCGCCCGGGCGAGGTGCTCGGACGCCTCGGCCATGTTGATGAACAGCGCGAGCCCGGTGAAGACCAGCGACGCGATGCCGAACAGCCACCACGCGTTGGTGGTGGTTATCTTCCGGATCTCGCTGCGGACCAGCCGGAGCCCGGGGATGCCGACGTGGGCGATCACGGGGCGCTGCGCGGCCGGGGGCGCCTGGACTGTCGCGGTCATCGGATGTCTGCCTTTCCGGCCGTCAGCTGGAGGAACACGTTCTCTAGGTCGCGCCGCTCGACGGTCAGCTCGTGGATCTCGGCGCCGGCCCGCATCGCCGCCGCACCGATCGTCGGCCCGTCCGCGCCGACGATCCGCAGCGCTCCGCCCTCGGCGGGCGTGGCCGTGACCGCGGCGCCCAGCTCGGCCAGCAGCGCGTCCGGGCGGGGCGTGCGCACGAGCAGCTGCGCGCCGCCGGCCGAGTCGATGACCTGCGCCATCGGACCCTGCTGGATCAGCTTGCCCGCCGCGATGATCACGACGTCGTCGGCCAGCAGCTCCATCTCGGACAGCAGGTGGCTGGAGACGAGGACCGTGCGGCCCTCGTCGGCGAGCGACTTGAGCAGGCCCCGCATCCACCGGATGCCCTCGGGGTCCAGGCCGTTGGCGGGCTCGTCCAGGATGAGCACGTCCGGGTCGCCCAGCAGCGCCGCGGCGATGCCCAGCCGCTGGCGCATGCCCAGCGAGTAGCCCTTGAACTTGCGGTTCGCGGCCGGGGTCAGCCCGACCGTGTCCAGCACGTCGTCGGCCCGGCCGGCGGGGATCCCGGCCGCGTCGCACAGCATGCGCAGGTGGTTGCGGCCGGTGCGGCCGCGGTGCGCGCCCGACGCCTCCAGCAGCGCGCCGACCTTGCGGATGGGGTCGGTGAGGTCGGCGTAGCGCCGTCCCCCGATGGTCGCGGTCCCCGTCGTGGGACGGACCAGGTTCAGCACCATGCGCAGGGTGGTCGTCTTGCCCGCGCCGTTCGGCCCCAGGAAGCCGGTGACCCGGCCGGGGCTGACGGTGAACGACAGGTCGTCGACCGCGCGCACGTTCTTGTACAGCTTCGTCAGTCCGCTGACAGCGATACCATCGTCGGCCACCGACCAGCTCCCCTTCCGTCCGATGCATAGAAGCGTGATGCATAGTAGTTCTAGGTATCGGCGGGACGCAAGAACCGGGTGGCGCGGTCGGTCGGGCAGGTCAGACCGTGGCGATCTCGAAGTGCATCGGGGCGGCCAGGTCGGCCGGTCCGCCCAGGCACAGCAGGTCGACGTCGGTGGGCTGCGCCCGCAGGCCGGTCAGCGCCTGGGCGAGCGGATCGCGGACGTCGAGGCCGACGGTGAGGAACGAGTGCCGCCCGTGCAGCCGGTTGCAGGCGGCTACGAGCAGGGCACGCAACGTATGTGGATCGGGTGCGCACGGGTTGACCACCGTGCGGTAGCTCAGTTCCCCGCCCGGTCGCGGCAGGCGGGGCGCCCGCAGCAGCGGGGCCGCGACGTTGAACGCGACCCGGGCGGCGGCCAGCCGGGGCGAGTAGCCGGTGACGCGCATCTGCTTGATGGCGTGCTGGTCCCACAGGCCGACGAACCCGGCGAGCCCGCCGCCGGGACGCCGGGCCACCAGGTAGTCCAGGTCGGGCCGGGTGAGCGGGAACGCGTCGCAGACCGGGGCGAACTGGCGGGCGGCGGCCGTACGGTGCCACAGGTCGACCATCTCGGGCTCGTCCGCCGGACCGGCCGCCGACACGGTGAGGTCGCCGGGCGGGACGCGGCGGCGGGTCAGCAGGTCGATGCTGTGCGATCTGATGACGGCCCGCCGCCGGATGCCGGGCTCGACCCGCTGCCGCAGCATGTCGACGGCGTCGTTGCCCGCCAGAACCGTTGCCATAGCGCGCGTCCGGGCCGCCTGGCTCGCGTGCGACGCCGCGATGGCGGTGGGAACAGATGCACCTTGGGGTCGCCGACATAGCCGAGGAGGGTGGGGGCGGCCGCGACAGGTGATCGCGCTGTCGTCACCGTCGTCGGCTCCGACCCACAAGGTGTCACCGGAGTGCCCATTGAGCGCGGCATAACCGACTTGCCGGCCGCTGCGCAATGACGGGTCGCCCACCATTGCGCAGCGGGCTGCCAAGCATTCAACCGACACCCAAGTCGGTGGCTCGCATGGCAAGCGGGGACCACGCCCCGCCAGCTCCCATGAGTCGTCGAGCCCGGCGTCGGAGTAACATCTGTTGCTGGCAGGTATTGTCGCACCCGGCGACTAGCCTGAACGTTGTGTCCGATGTGGGTTGTCAAGTCGTGGTACAGGGTTATCGCTTCGCTTTGGATCCGACTCCCGCGCAGGACCGCGACCTGCGTCGGCATGCCGGAGCAGGTCGATTTGCGTTCAACTGGGCATTGACCGCAGTCCGCACCAATTTCGACCAGCGTGCCGCCGAACGCACCTACGGCCTCACCGAACAGCAACTGACTCCCGCGCTGGACTGGACCCTGCCCGCTCTGCGACGCGCCTGGAATATAGCCAAGCCGCAGGTGGCGCCGTGGTGGTCAGAGTGTTCGAAGGAGGCCTTCAATACTGGTTTGCATGGACTGGCCAAGGCTTTAGGCAACTGGTCAGCCTCCCGCAGTGGCCGCCGCGCTGGACCCCGGGTCGGGTTCCCCAGGCTCAAGTCCCGCCGTCGGGCCGTGCCGTCGGTGCGCTTTACCACCGGCACGATCCGGGTCGAGGACACCCGCCACCACGTGACCCTGCCCAGGCTGGGCCGTATCCGTACCCACGAGTCGACTCGCAAACTCGCCCGACGTCTGCACGCGGGCACCGCCCGCATCCTGTCGGCCACGGTCCGGCACACCGGCGGGCGCTGGCACGTGTCGTTCACCGCGGAGGTCACCCGCACTACCCGCACCCCCGCGCATCCGCAGCAGACCGTCGGCGTAGACGTCGGTATCGCGAGCCTGGCGGTCCTGTCAACCGGCCAGATCGTGCCCAACCTCCGCCACCTGGCCGCCGCGTCCAGCAGGCTACGCAGCGCCGCCCGGACCCTGTCCCGCAGGCAGGGCCCCGACCGGCGCACCGGACAGCAACCGTCCCGCCGCTGGCAGCAGGCCAAGACCCGCCTGGCCCGCGCGCACGCCCGGGTCGCGAACCTGCGTACCGACGGCCTGCACAAACTCACCACCACCCTGGCCGCGACGTACGGCACCGTGGTGGTCGAGGACCTCAACGTCGCGGGCATGTTGGCGAATCGACGGCTGGCCCGGCACATCGGCGACGCCGGCTGGGCCACCCTGCGACGGCAACTGGAATACAAGACCGCCTGGAACGGCGGGCGGGTGGTCGTCGCCGACCGCTGGTTCGCATCCTCGAAAACATGTTCGTCCTGCGGCGCGGCGAAACCCAAGCTGCCACTGCAAGAACGGACCTACCGATGCGAGCACTGCGGCTTGCGCATTGACCGCGACCTGAACGCAGCGATCAACCTGAAGCAGTACGTCGACCGGAGTGGCCGGCAGACGCAAAACGGCCGTGGAGCCGACCGTAAGACCGCCCCTGTGGCGGCAGGTGGCTGTGAAGCGACCACCCCGCACCACCATGGTGGGTCAGACGGGGACCGTCGACCGGCAACGGCCGACAGCAACACGAGCGCTCACTAGAGTGCGCTTGGACGCAACGGTGGTAGTACTCGCGCCAGCTGGCGCGCACGAACTGGGCGAGGTCGTCGCTCAGATCTGGTGTGCGAGCTGTCAACGACGGCCGAAACGTGACCCCCTAGCGACGGGCGGGTTCTAGTACTTGTCGCAACACCCTTGATCATGTGAGGCGTGTTGATGGCGCGACGTGGGCGGAAACGGCGGCTCGAACTCGAGTCGGAGTACTGGCGACTGGTGACCTCAGGGTTAGGCACGGTCGAGGCCTGCCGACTGTTGAAGATCGGGCGCAAGACCGGCTATCGATGGCGTGCGGAGTGCGGCGGCCTGCCGCCGGCGCGAGTGTCGGAGGATGCCCGTTCCAGAAGGTATCTGTCGCTACTGGGCCGGAGTTCCAAGAACCGCCGCGACCCGGAAGGGCCCCGGCTGACGCTGTGGTCCTTTGCCGGACCGCGATCCACTCGACAGCGGTCTGGCCAGCGCCGAGATCGCGCAGCGTGGTGTGAAGTTCTCTCGCTACAGCTGACACCATATCCATCTATAGCGGATAAACCGCGCATCACTCACCCGGGGGACGTCGCCGGTAGGCGAGGGTACGGTCGGCGAACCGATGCATCCAGCACAGCAACCCACTACCCGATCGGTGAGCAAGCTATCCGGACCTTCGCCGCGCCTACCCCGATGCGGTATAACTCGGTGAAGTGACCAGCGTTGAAGGGTGGATTGTGCCCAGCTCCTTTCCCCGTCTCCACCCTCACGTCTGTACTGAAGCAGACCGCGGTGGTCACCTGTGACCGGACCACTTCCTCCCGGTGTCATCGGGTATCGCGGCGGCGACAACACTCCGCTGCGATGGTCGCTTTTCAAAGCATGGGATGAACGCTGCTACTCTTGTGGCAGGCCACTAACCTTCCCCGAGGTCGAAATCGATCACATCATTCCGCGCGATACCGACCCCAATCGATTAGCAGATTTAATCAAGCTGCACGGCCTGCATGACGACTTCCACGTCGACCGACCCGCCAATCTCGCACCCGCGTGCAGCCACTGCAACAGCAGAAAGTCCAACCGGGATCTACTCGCCGCGCTCATAACGACCACGCTTCTTGACGCCGCTACCGGTCATGCGGCCAAGGTCGAGCGACACGCCCGAAGTTACCCCAGCGCCAGCGCCATAGCCAAAGCATTCGTCAAGGCCCGATACGCAAATCCGTATGACCCAAGGATCCGTCAAGTCTTCATAGAACATGCTCCCGAGATCGTACGGATCTTCGGGCAGATCGACGAGGAAAAGGCCAGCGACTTCGCGTCCTTGCGTCACCTGGACGTGAGCGGGCAGGCAGTGATCATCTCGATTGACAAGCTGGGACGTTTTGCGTTACGCGTAGTTACCGACATCTGTGCCGACTCGGTTGAATGCATCATCGAGTCGGTCTTGGACCAGTTGATCACCGGACTTGACCAACGCACCGAAACATACTGCCGCGAAAGCTTATGGGTGGGCACGCCGACGCTGGCCGCAGCGAACACTCTCCATTTGATTGTCACTTCCCACCACCGTGATGGTCCGGCCGTTGTCATCCGATTTCTCGGCGGACTCCTGCGAGAATTCGACGTCGCAGAGGACATGATCGACCCGAGTTTCGCCAGGCGAGGACACTATACGGCACCAGAGAGAGTGCAGGTCGGCGTCACTTTCGAGATGACGGTGCGATGGAATCTCGCAGCACCAGGCGACGCAGCACGCACCGTCGTCATCGATTCTGCGGAATACGAATTCGACGAGATCGCAGAAGTCTTTCCGTGAATTTCACCCAGTGCGCCCGCTTTCCTCATTGCCGGTATTATTCAATCGTCACAAGAAGGATCAAGATCCCGTCCGTACTCGGGAGAAGGTCGAGAACGGGCAGGGTGACGATCCCCCCGGGGGCGGCGAGCCCTGGCGGGCTGCCTCCGGAATTCCCGGTTACCGGCGATCTGGGCATGTGTACCACGACACCATGTCGGGATCACGCATCGGAGTGAGCGCAACGAGTTGAACAAACACCGGTTTGGCCATGAAGGGCACAAGAACAACATGATAGTCGTCATCGGGATGGGTTTAGGAATATTCGAGTTGATCGAGGCTGGCTATGAGGAAGGCCAAGATGAAGCCATCCAGTTCCGTCGCATCGATCCGTGGATTGCCAAGGCAAGGGCCCGATTTCGGGAATCTGCAGTTGTAACGCAACGACCCTTGTGATTTCATTCCTGGACAACAGCTTTGTCCGCCTACAACGCGTCGTTAGCTAATCCAGCCGAGATGGCTCAGGCCCAGTTGCAGGGCGAAACGGCACGCCGACTGTGGCACGGTCGAAGCCGTCTGCCCATCCCGGCGTGTACCTCTCGGCGTTCTCAGTATCCGATGGCCTCCCGCAGCAGCAGCACGGTGCCGCGCCCCGGGCGGGGTTCGGCGTTGAGCACGAGTAGGCGGTTGACGGCGCTCGGCATCCCGTACACCGCCTGGGCGCGGGCGCTCTCCAGCGGGAGGGCGTGCTCCTCGATCCGGCGCAGCGCGGTGTCCAGGTCGGGCACCACCTTCTGCGCGCCGACGATCCAGACCGCGTGGGCGGCGCCGCCCGCGTTGGCGGGCAGCTGGCTGCCGCTGCCCGAGGCGAGGACGAGCGAGCCGGTCTCGGTGACCGCGGCGACGCTGTTGACGACGAAGTCGGGGCAGGCCAGCAGCCTGCGGATCTCGTCGGCGCCGGTGGCGCGGTCGATGCCCAGGACGCGCGGCCTGATGGCGTCGTACCGGCCGCCGGTGTTGATGTCCTCGTCGATGCCGGACAGCCGCAGGGTCTCGCTGGCGCCGGTGAGCACGCTGGCGCCCTCGTGGATCAGGGTCCGGACGCGGGCGCGCGCGGCCGCGGCGTCGTCGAGGATCTCGGCGGCGAAGCCGTTGGCACGCAGCGCGGCGGCCGCCCGCTCCAGCCGGCCGGCCGACGCCGGTTCGGCGAAGGACCCGGCCGGGCCGGTCTCGGTGTCCCGTACCGGGTGGGGGGCCGTGCCCGCCAGCGGGGAGGTGTCGAGGTATCTGACCTCGTACACCCGCTCGGTGAACTTCCAGCCTTCCGCGGTGCGCTGGTAGCGGTCGTGGTAGACGGCGTAGTTCAGGCCCTGGCGCCCGTCGACGGTCCGCGCGATCTCCTGGATGTAGGCGCGGCCGGTCGCGGTGTCGCCGTCGAGCACGACCGTGCCGGGATGCGTGTTCTGTACGAAGAAGTCCCACTGCCGTTGCAGCCGCTCGCCTCCGGCGCGGATCGCCTCGCGGCCGACCAGTTCGACGGGGATGTTGGGCATGCGCAGGGCGCCGTCCGGGGTGAACAGCGACGCCAGGCGGGGCCGGTCGCGCATCATCGCCGCATCGGTGAACTCGCCGCGCAGTGCCTCGATCTCGACGCGGTCCGCGACGGCCTGGAAGTCGTTCATCGGAGTTCCTTTCGGTCTTGTCGTCGTCCTCACCGGTACGACAACGCAGCCCGGCGGAATGTGAGGCGGCGCGCGGACCTCACATTCCGGTGTGCTGTCCGGTCGAAAGGGGGTACAGGCACGGCGAGCGAGGGAGACGTCCGGACCATGACCACCAGTACCGAGCCTGGCGGGGACCAGCGCGACCCCGGTCTCAGCGCGATCATGGGCGAGCGGCGCCGCCTGATCAACCTCGCATACCGGCTCCTCGGATCCCTCGCCGAGGCCGAAGACGTCGTGCAGGAGACCTACACCCGCTGGTATGCCATGCCGGAGCGGGAGCAGCAGGCCGTCGGCTCGCCCGGCGCCTGGCTGATGACCGTCGCCAGCCGCCTCTGCCTGAACCTGCTCGGCTCGGCGCGGGCCAGGCGGGAGACGTACGTGGGCGACTGGATCCCCGAGCCGCTGCCCGGGTCGGCGGGCTGGGCGGCCGGGCGTTCCGGCGGCGGGGTCGACCCGGCCGACCAGGTCACGCTCGACGAGTCCGTGACGATGGCCTTCCTGGTGGTCCTCGACGCGATGACCCCGGCCGAGCGCGTCGCGTTCGTGCTGCACGACGTCTTCCGGTATCCCTTCGGCGAGGTCGCCGAGATCGTCGGCCGCACTCCGGCGGCGTGCCGCCAACTGGCCTCGTCGGCCCGTCGGCGGGTCCGCACCGCACGCACTCCGGCGGGCCCGAGTGCCGGGCAGGCCGCCGTCGTCAGGCGGTTCCGGACGGCTTGGGCGGCCAAGGACGTCGACGCCCTGATCAGCCTGCTCGACCCCGACGCCACCGCGACCGCCGACGGCGGCGGACTGGCCCCCACCCACCTGCACCCGATCGTGGGCGGCGTGCGGATCGCCCGTGCCTACGTCGAGATCGCGCAGGTGGCGGGTGATCGCACGACGTTCTCGGAGTGCACGGTCAACGGCCTGCCCGGCCTGGTCGCGCACCAGGACGGCGACGTCGCGACGGTGTTCGCGTTCGAGATCGCGGGCGACCGGATCAGGCGCATCTGGGCGGTACGCAACCCCGAGAAGCTCCGGCCCTGGCGGATCGGCTGAGACGGGTCTGCACCAGGCTGGGCGCCTCCCGGGGGGAGGCGCCCAGCGTCAGACGGCGGCCGCGCCGAGCACCCATCCCCTGTTCTGCTCGATGAAGTCGACCGGGAAGCCGGGGCTGAACCGGGTCTCCGCCTCCAGGCGCGCCACCAGTTCGGGCGGCAGCACGACCGCGGTGCAGCCCAGGTTGTCGTGCAGTTGGGCGACGGACCGGGCGCCGATGACAGGCAGCACGCCGTCGCGCAGGCGGGTCCAGGCGAGCGCCACCTGCGCCGGGGTGGCGTTCAGCTCGTCGGCGACCTGCTGCACGGCCCGCGCCACACCGAGGTCGCGGTCGCTGATCGAGTCCCTGTTCAGCCGCGCGTTTCCGGCGGGCGTGCCGTGGTTGTACTTGCCGGACAGCACACCGCCGCCCAAGGGGCTCCAGGCCGTCACGCTGAGACCGTACGCCTCGGCCAGCGGCAGCAGTTCCCGCTCGGCGTCCCGGTTGATCAGGCTGTAGGGCACCTGGAGGCCGGTGAAAGCGGTCCACCCGCGCCACTCGGCGAGGGTGTTCGCCCGGGAGACGACCCAGGCCGGCGTGTCCGAGACACCGATGTAGAGGATCTTTCCGGCGGCGACCGCGTCGTCCAGTGCCCGCATGGTCTCGTCGATCGGGGTGTGCCGGTCCCAGATGTGCACCCAGTAGACGTCGATGTGGTCGGTGTTCAGCCGGCGCAGGCTGGTCTCCAGCGACAGCCTGAGGTTCTTGCGGTGGTTGCCGCCGCCGTTGGGGTCGGCGGGGTCGCGCGTCACGGTGTATTTCGTGGCCACCACGAACCGGTCGCGCCGCCCGGCCAGCAGGGTGCCCAGGAACTCCTCGCTGGCGCCGCCGCGGTAGTTGACGGCCGTGTCGACGAAGTTCCCGCCGGCCTCGTCGTATGCGTCCAGGATCCGCCGGCACTCCTCGATCGGTGCGCCCACGCCTCCCTGCTCCCCGAACGTCATCGCGCCGAGCGCCAGTTCGGATACCCGCAGACCGCTGCGGCCGAACGTCGTGCACCTCATGCGGAGACCGCCGCCGCGACGGGATCGCTGACTGCGAAATAGCCGATGACCTGTGTCATGGCGCGACCATACAGCGTGTCTGGTCATACTGTCCAGACGGGGCGTACCGTATGCTGTGCCGTATGACGGCCCGACGCGACGAACCCCACCGGGGCAGCGCCGACCTGCGCGAGCGCATCCTCGACGCACTCCGCGAACTGCTGCGGGAACGCACCTTCGACACGCTCAGCGTGGCGGAGGTCATCACCGCCGCCGGGGTCTCCCGGGCCAGCTTCTACTTCTACTTCGCGGGCAAGCAGGCGGTGCTGGCCGAACTCGTGCGCCGCGCGGTCGGTGCGGGCCACGAGGCCGCGCAGCCCTGGGTGCAGGCGCAGGCCGGACCGCGCGAGACGCTGCGGGCGGGCATCGACGCGGGCGCCGGGCTGTGGCTGTCCAACGCGGCCGTGCTGCGCGCGATCGTCGAGAGCTGGGCGTCCGATCCCCAGCTGCGCGAACTGTGGCTCGTCCAGATGCAGACGTTCACCGACGCCACCATCGCCCGGATCGAGGCCGACCGGGCGGCTGACCCCGCCATGGCGGCCCGGCTCGACGGCGTCGACGTTCCGGCGCTCGCCGCGGCGCTGACCTGGACCGGCGAACGGCTGTACTACCTCGCCGCCTGCGGGGTGCCGCCGTTCGACGACCGGCAGGTCCTGGTCGACACCCTGACCCATCTCTGGCTGTCATCGCTGTACGACTGACACGCGCTCCGGCAGACCCGACACGGCCGACCGGCCGTTGGACAGGCGCAGCCATGGCGGGACCTGTCATCACCCGCCATGGCCGGCGCCTTCGTCACCACACGACTTCGCACCCCGAGACGGTGTCGCCCGCATCCACCGGGCACTGGTCGTAGCCGAGGCCGCCGAGCACCAGGTCGCCGCCGGCACCGTCCTCGGCGACGATGCCGTCGTCGAAGTCCGAGCCGATCAGCCAGTCCGCACCGCCGTTGCCGACCAGACGGGCGGCCACCGTGGTCGAGAGCACGTCGTCGCCCGACCCGCCGAGCACGCCCAGGACCGATGACATGGTCGGGCCGCGCTTCGAGGGCGACCTGGTCCGATGCGTAGAACACGATGGCGGCCACCAGCCGCTCGAAGGACGTTCAGCACGAGCCGATCCTCCGACCTGCGCCTACCACCGGCCTGAAGCCGCCGAGCTTTGATCTGAGCTCAACGAAGCGAACCCATATGGACCGAGTCGTCCCTCACGCCAATATTGAAGGTCGTCGCGACTGAAACACCCCAGTCCGGCGCAACTCAATTTGGACGGTATTCCTCCTACCGTCAGAACGCAAACGGAGTGGCACCCATATGAGCAAGGTGCCACTCCGCAAATCCAATAATGCTCAGTCGCCAGGCTGGTAATTCGGTGCACGTTACTTTCTGCGTGCCCCTGCTACCAGATCACATACTTTCCGGAGTTACCCATTCGTCGGCTTCCTCGAACGCCGCACACCCATCATGCTCGAACATTACTCGCCCGTCGAAAGGAGAGTCTCCATTTGCACACGCACCGTAGTCAGAACCCATTTCGCCTGCCAAGGGGAACCAGAACCTACAACCGCCACATTGTTCGTCGTACCACTCGTCGCGGTATGTGAGATCGTCCGTGTTCCGGTGACGTCGCGCGATCCAACGCGCGTGAATACCATCGAGGGTCTTCTTACTCCGGCCTACATGTTCCGCCACGATCTCACCTCCCCAGCAGGATTCGCAGGATTCCATCCACGGTAGTCACTCGCCGATCGACATTAACAGACAGGTCGCCGAATCCACCGTCCATCTGGCGGCCTCTGTCGCGCGTGATTATCTTAGCACCCAGTTGCTCAGCCAATTGCAGCAGCTGAGGGTCCTTGGTACCGCCAAGGCCCATTTCCTTAACGCCGCGAACATTAATGCCTTTAGCTCTCAATAGTTCGGCCAACGCAGGCGACAAATTCTCATCAAGAATGTACCGCTGGCCGCCGCCGGTAAACCCCGCCCTTTTCGCCAGCAAGTCCCGCATGGCGTCAGACAATTCGCCTGTCGGACAACCATTGGTGTTGTGAACCAGAACAGGCGAATTACCCGCGAGGACGTAGTAGGTGTGGATCTCGGCGACGGTGAGATTGTGCATGGCCTTGGAGCCGATGCTGTTGCGGATTCCCTGAACCGCAACATCACCACCGACACTCGACAGGATCTCGCCCGCGCGCAGAACACTAGCCGGGACCCAGTGCTCCCGCGTGACTGACCAAAACGGGTGCTCCCAGGTCGTCTCCAGAACCGACACCGAGCCATGTCCATCATCGACCATAACGGAGGTGAGCTGCGTATCGTCGTTCAGGTGCAGCTGTGTCACGGGTTCGGCACGTGTCTCGCCCGTTTCGGGGTCAGAAGCCAGGACCTCGTCCCCGAGGCCGACGTCTTTGATCTTCTTGGTCGTGCCATCGGCCATCAACACGGGCGTGTCGGGATCGAAACTGTTACAGGCCTTCGGCACCTTGGGTGCGTCATCGGTCTTCTTGAGTACGCCTTCGCCGAGATCGACTAGTTCGTCGCAGTGCCGGACGCACTGCTTGCCGAGGTCACCGATCAGGGGGATGAACGCGAGGCCCGCCGCAGCGCTGCAGCTCCACGAGATGTCGTTGGCGCATACGATGGCGTCCTTGATGTCCAGAAGGACGCCGTACGGTGTGAAGCCGACGACTACGTCCGAGATGATGGCGAAGGCATCTGGATCCTCGGGCGGTCCGCTGAATTTCTCCTCAAGGTAGTAGTAGTTGTTCACATAGTTCGCGGCGCACTTGTATACGGTGCCGTCGCCGCACAATCCTTGACGGTCGTTGCGGTCGTTCTCGTAGAACTCGGACCAGATCAGCCCGGTCGGATCGGCGTACGTCGCCGGATTGCTCCCGGAGTACGCGTAGCCATGCCACTGCCGCGGATCGTTCAGATCAATGATCGGATCGACCGAGATGAAGCGACCGGTCCCCGCGTCGTACTCACGGGCACCGAGGTGCGTTAGGCCGGTGTCGTCGAGAGTCCCGCCGACGAATCCCTTGGTGCCGACGAACAGCCCCTGCGCCCCGCGTTTCTCGCCGAAGGGCATGGTGCGGTTGCGGGTGACGCCCAGGGTGGCCGAATTGATCTGGATCTGCTGGGTTCCGTGGTTATCGGCGCCGGTCCAGGTGAGCCCGGTGGAGTTGCGGACCGCGAAGTCCTCGTAGTACCGGGTTCCCAGCGGCGAGCCGCCGCTGGGCAGTTCTAGTTCGGTATCCCCGAGATAGAGAACGGTCTTGGTGGGAGCCCGGCTGATCAGACGGTTCCCGTCTGCGTCATAGAGGTATGACGTGACGTTGCCGCCCTGGGTGAGGGTCGCGAGGTGCCCTTCGGCATCCCAGGTCAGGTTCTGGGTGGCGCCGGTCTCGGTCTGTCGGAGGCTGGTGTGCCCGGCAGTGTCGTAGTCGAAGGACCGGCTGGGCGTTCCGGCGAGCGGCCCGGTGGCGACGATCGTGTCCAACGCGTGGGGTTGCGCCGTGCCCTGCGTCGGATAGGTGTAGGTCCAGCTGGTGTTGGTGCCGCTGGGAACCTTGTCGGTCTGGGTGAGGCGGTTGCCGACGACGTCGAAGGACCACTCTCGCCAGTACGGGTCGGAGCCGGTGCGTTGCGGGGTGGTGCAGCTCCAGGTGGCTTCGGTCCATGCCTTGGTCATGCGGCGCTGGTAGTCGTAGTTGAAGCATTCGACCTGGTCGGTGATGCCGCTGGTCTTCCCGGCGATGGCGGTGACGTTGCCGGAGTCGTCGTAGCCGTAGCTGGTGGTGTACCGGTCGACCCAGGTACCGGGCGTGGCCTGGTTCTCGGTGTCGATCTGGTTGACCGTCAAACGCGGGGTGGGCGCGTCCCAGGTGTTGGTGCGGCGGACCTGCTTGCCGGCGGTGCCGTTGACCGTCTCCTTGACGGCGCCGTCCCAGCGGTAGGTCAGCGACGAGATGTAGTCGGCGATGCCGCTCTTGACCGTGGTACGCAGCCCCTGATTGGTGTAGGTCGTGGTGATCGTCTCGGCCGGCAGGCCGCCTGCCAGCGGCGGAGTGATGGTCTTGACGGCGCCGCTGTTGGTGTAGGTGCTGACCGTGGTGTAGTCGGCTGCAAGCGCCCCGTTGGGGGTCGAGACGGGAACGGTGACCTTTACCGACTCGGGCCGGTAGCCGTCGTCGTAGGAGCTGACCGTCACGACATACGCCAGGCTGCCGTCGTAGCGGGTGGAGCTGGTCAGCTGGCCCAGATCGACGGTGTCGTAGGTCCAGCTGGCGAGCAGCGGACCGGCGGTGGTGGTGCCGTTGTGCAGCTTGGTCTTGCGGCCGAGGTTGTCGTAGACGTACGTCAGGGCCTGGCCGCGGCCGTCGGTGCTGGTGGTCAGCTGTCCGGCGTTGTCGTAGCTCATCTGCGTCGTGCCGGTGTCAGGGTCGCTGGCTGCGGTTTTGCGACCGAGTAGGTCGAAGGTGTAGGTCCAGTCGTTGCCGGCCGCGTCGCTTACTGACGTCAGTTCATTGCGCAGGTTGTAGCCGTAGGTGGTGGTGTCGTATGCCCCCGCCGGGGTGGCTCCGTGGTACAGCCGCTTCTCCACCACGTTGCCGCGATCGTCATAGACGTCCTGGGTGGCGGTGCCGCCAGTCGGCGGGGTGACCGAGGTGCGGTCCCACTGGTAGGCGGTGCTGGTCTTCCACTTCAGCGTGTTGAGCGACCACAGCTCGTCGGTGAGCTTGCGGCCGCGACCGTCGTAGGTGAAGCGAGACTGGCGATCCACGTCCACGTCGTTGAACGCGAGCAGAGTCGAGGTCGGCCCGCTGGCGTTGTTGTAGAACGCCGACGTCTTTGCTGCCAGGCCGCGCTGGTCATAGGTGGTGTCGTTGACGACCCGCTTGCTGTCCGGTGCGGTGGTCTGCACCTGCCGGATGCGAAGGAGTCCGTCGTAGATCTCGTACGAGCTGATCTGGTTGTCGTTCGGCCCGAGCGTGTCGGTCCGCACCCAGCTCGGGCTGCAGACGGTCGGCGGGTTCGGGCAGCCGGTGATGGAGTAGGTGTAGGCGACGTCTGGGAGACCGCTGGCGTTGCCCGGCTTGGTGACCGATGTCAGGCGTCCCAGCGGGTCATAGGTGCCCGTCGTGACCTTTCCGTTGGCGTCCGTGACCGTCGCCGGGAGACCGCGGTGAACATTGAGGCTCGTGATGGTCGAGTACCCGGCGCCGTTGGTCGCGGTGACGGTCTGGGTCAGCCCGTCGCCGTTGGGCGCGTAGGTGGTGGTGGTCTGGCGCCCCAGTGCGTCCTTCGCGGACGTCAGCTGGCCGAAGTCGTCGTACTCGAGGTTCTGGGAGGTGGTGATCCAGCCGGTGTCGCCGTAGGCGTCGGTCTTGGTGACGTTGCCGCGACTGGGCGCCGCACCCCAGGAACCATTGTCGTAGTAGTTGCGGGTGTCCGACAGCAGGTCCGCAGGGATCGTCGGCGTGACGCTGCACAGCTTCTTCACGGTCTGTTCCCGGGACAGGAACGAGTACATGTTCGCGGTCGGGGCGTCGGCGTAGGTGTATCGGATGCAGGTGTCCTGGCCGTTGCCGGGTGCGTATTCCTGCTGGCGGTCCACCAGTCGGCCTGCGGTGGCGGCGGTGGTGCTGAACGTCTGGCGTACGACGTCGCGGGTCGACCAGCCCGAGCCGGTCCACTCCCAGCGGATCTTGTCCTGGTCGCGGGTGATGTAAGAGTAGTTGACCGCGGGTGTCGTCCAGTCGGTGAGGGTCCGGGTGCCGGTGGTGAGCTCCCAGGGTTCGGTGCGGATCCGCTGGACGGCGGTGCCGCCGGCTTGGTCGTAGGTGGTCTCCTGGAGCTGGTGCCCGGTCCGGTTCGCCAGGTCGTACCAGACCAGGCCCATGCCGTCGGTGATGGTGACCGACCGGGTGCCGGTGTCGGTGGAGTCGCCGTACAGACCGCGGAAGTACAGGTAGCTCGTCTGCGACCGGGTGCCCGCAGCCGGGCCGGTCGTGACTGTCACGTCCGTGTAGCCGCGCCAGTTGCCCCACGACCGGCCGTTGGACGTGCTGAACATCGCCGCGCCGTCGTCGTGGGCCCACAGCACCTTCGTGTTCGACGATGCCGTGGAGTAGGCGTAGGTCGTGGTGACCGGCGGGGAGCCGCCCACCAGGTCGGACTCGACCACCTGGGTCACGACGCGCTTGTGCCACCAGGTCCAGGCCGTGCTGCCGGATGGGTTGGTGTACAGCTGCGGGAAGCAGCGGTGGGCGTTGACGTCCGGGTTCGGGAACGTCAGCGTGCCGCCGAAGACGCAGTCGGTGCCGTCACCGTTGTTGTTCGCGTCGTCACCGGAGTACGTGACGTCGATCTGCTTGCCGGTCTCGGTCTTGATCTGCACGATCCGGTACTTCATGTGCGAGGCCATACTCGCGCCCGGGTCGTAGTCGGCCCGGTTCTGCGACCGGCCGCCGCCGGAGGTGATCGCCGGGAACTGCAGCGACGGCAGGGTCGCGGTCCCGCCGACCTTGCCCGTGTGGGTGATCTTGTTCAACCACAGCACCGGCGACAGCGACGTGCCAGTCGACGGGAAGCTGTGCTCCAGCGCCCACTCGTCCACCGTCGCGTACACGCCGCCGGACAGCACTTGCGTCTCGATCTTCGTCAGTCGCTTGGTCGACCAGAAGCTCGGCACCATGTTGTTCGAGCACGGCGCCGCGGTGCAGTCCAGGTCCCATGGCGTGTCCGGCCAGTTCGCCTCGTCATGCGTGCTGCACGACGCGGTCACGCAGCGGTCGCTGTAGGTGAACGCCACCTGCGCCCGCGCCTTCACCGTCGCGGCGTCGTGGACCTTGTTCGTGCCGTACTCGATGCGCGCCAACTGGATGTCACGCCGGTAATTCTGCGTCGTGTTCGCACTGCCGTTCAGGGCAGTCTTGTTGGAGTCGGAGGTGTAGAACAGCGTCATCTCGTTGTTGTTGCGGTCCAGGACGTAGTCGAGCATCCACCGCATCGCCTGCTGCGAACACCGTGACGACGACGCCACCCCGGTCGTGTTCTGGCAGGGTTCGCCGGTGTGGTTGGCGAACACCGGCACCCACTGCACCGAACCCGTGCCGTTGCCCGACCGCATCGTGTGCAGGCCGAAGAAGTACTGCGTCCCGTCCCGCGTGGTGACCTTCCAGTACTCGTTGTCGTCGAGGTCCTGGTTGGAACCGGACGCACCGTGGAGCAGCTCGACCTTCTCCCCGTCGCCGTCCTTCAACCGCCACGTGCCGTCGTCACCCCACACGATGTCCGACGATTTGCCGTTCAGCATGATCGCGGCATTGTTACGGCGCCAGCACAGGTCTCCATGGTTCAGCGACGGGAACAGCGGCGAGTAGCCCCCATCCGTGTCATCGCCGTCCTGCGCACACGGGCGGTAGGCGCGCTCGATGAACCCGGGCGAGTACGCCCAGCCCTCGCCGATCACGCTCGGCTGCGTGTTCCCGCCTGCAGTCTGCCCGTCCACCGCTCCCGAGCTGTAAGTCAACGCCACCTGCGGCGCCAACCCGCCCGGCACCGGCGGGACCTCGATCGGATAGGAGTAGTTGAAGTTGCCCGCGCTGCCGCCCGCCGACCACGACGACGACTGCTTCAGGTCCGACTTCGTGAAGTTGCCGACTTCCGACGTGGCACCCGCTGACATCGCCACCACGACTCCGGCGGCATCCGCGTTCTGCGCTCCGGCGGCTAGGGCACCAGCAGCTGTCTCCTGCACCGGCTGCCCGAGAGCGATCTCAGCCGAGACCTGGCCGGCCTTGCCGTCGTTGACCGACGCCAGCGGCGTCGCCACACCGCACGCCGCGACCGGCGGCGTGCTAAGCGCACACTGCGGCACCTGCGACAACCGCAACCGCCACGCCCAGTCAGCACCATAAGCATGCGCGAACGACGAGTAGTCCAGACCCAGCCGAACCGCACCGCCGGTCCCGCCGTCCGTACGCGACACCCTCATCAGCAGCGCCGCACCGACCGCATCGGCCTGCTGCTTGCCCAGGACCTCAACCTGCACCGCGGCAGGCTGATCAGCTGCGGTCCGAAGACCGCTGGCCGGGCGGCTCGACAATGCGTCGGGGGCGTGATCGACCGCGGTGACCGTCACCGGCAACCCACCCGGCGCACCGGCACCCCTAGTACGCGACCGGCCGTCCGCGGCCAGATCCATCCTGATGACCGACTTACCCGCCTTCGGCCACGCCACCGGTGACGGCTTGAACGCATCGGCCAGCGTGCCAGACGGTGGCAGCTGCACCGTTCCTGACCGGACGGGGACCGAGCGATCCGCCGACACACCGACGGCAGCCTCGGCCGCAGGAGTCAGCGGAGGAACGAACGGCAGCAACCCTGCCGCCAACGACAACGCCAGTATCAACGGAATTCGGTGCACTGGCCTGGCACGTCTCGATGACGCAGACACGAGCTCTCCCCTAACGAAGATCGATAGCGGGGAGACTCTAATGATCTCGATGGACGCCAACAAGAGTGCAAATCCGACAGGTCCAATGTGCCCTGACCACGGCCGGTGATCGTTGCCCACCCGTGATACGGACCCGGACGCCAGCACGCGAACACCTGTGGCGGCCGGACCGCGCACCAGCCGCACAGCCCGCAGGAGTCCGGAACAGACCTCTAAAGCCAAAGACTACTTTGACACTACGCATATGCCAAAGTAGTCTTTGACATATGCGCGTCACCGATCCTCAGGCAATCAGGGCCCTGGCCCATCCCCTACGGCTGGACCTGCTGCAACTGCTCGGCGCGACCGGTCCCGCCACGGCCGCGCAGTGCGGGCGGGTGCTCGGCGTCCCGCAGGCGAACTGCTCCTTCCACCTGCGGCAACTGGCGAAATACGGGTTCGTCGAGGAAGCCGGAGCAGGCGAGGACCGCCGCGAACGCCAATGGCGGGTCGCGGCCCGGCAGCCCACGATGCGGATCGACTCCGGCACCGACCACCTGTTGCGCCAGCAGCTCGAAGGCACCGTCGTCGACCGGGAGACCGCGGCGATCCGTGCCTACGTCGACCGCGAGCACGACGAGGACCCGGCCTGGCGGGCCGGGCTCGGCATGACGTCCGGCATCGCGGCGCTGACCGCCGAAGAGGCAGCCGACCTCAAAGCCAAGTGGACCGCACTGCTCGCACCGTACCTCCAGCGCAGCGCCGACACGCCGCCGGATCAGCGGCACGTCCGATTCTTCTTCGCCGCCACCCCCATGGGAGAACCCCGATGACCCAGACCACCGGCAGTCTCGACGTCCGCTGGAACCACGGCACGCCGCGCCGGGCACGCACCACCGAGCCCGGCATCCAGGTCCACCGGTACGACGACCGCACCGCGATCCTGCGGCAGAGCAAGACGGTCAGCTACGAGGCACCGTTCATGTACCTGCTCATCGGCGACCGGCGCGCGCTGCTGCTCGACACCGGCGCCACGGCCGACCCGGAGCTGTTCCCGCTGCGGGCCACCGTCGACGACCTGCTCGCCCAGGCCACCGGTGACCCGGCATACCCGCTGGTGGTCGCGCACTCGCACGGCCACGGTGACCACGTGGCCGCCGATCCGCAGTTCACCGACCGGCCGAACACGACCGTCGTCGGCCGCGACGCCGACAGCGTCCGGGAGTTCTTCGGGCTGGCCGACGCCTCGCCGCTCGACGCCGCCGCTTTCGACCTGGGCGAGCGCGAGCTCACGATCCTGTCGTCCCCGGGTCACCACCGAGCCGCGATCACCGTCCACGACCATCGCACCGGCTTCCTGCTCACCGGGGACACGGTGCTGCCCGGACGGCTCTACGCCTTCGACTACCCCGCTTTCCTGGCCACCCTCGACCGGCTGGCCGCCTACGCCGAACAGCATCACGTCACGCACGTCCTCGGCTGCCACGTGGAGATGTCCGCCGAGCCCGGACGCGACTTCCCGCTCGGCGCCGCCTACCAGCCGGGCGAGCGCGCACCGCAGATGACGGTCGACCAGCTCAGGGCCGTCCGGGACGCGGCGCACGCGGTTGCCGGGAAGCGTGGCGCGCACCGGTTCGACGACTTCATCATCGTCAACGAACCCCGCAGACGCGACATGATCAGGCTGCTGGCGCGAGGGCTCGCCCACAAGGCGATCGGACGGTAGCGGCGGCGTGGGAGGCGCTGGTTTCGCGGAGGGCGCGCCGTCGGGTCAGTACGCGTCCTCGTCCACCACGTCGCCGTCACTGTCGTAGACCGGTGCCGCCTCTTCGAGGGCGTCACGCCAGGACCGCTCGTCGTCGGTGCACGTGCTCCAGGCATCGCCACGCACCTCCCACATCGCGGCGAGCCCGAGCAGCGCCTCTGCGGTATCGGCGCTGAGCAGGCACCCGTCCTTCCGGGCCGCGTACTCGGCCACGTACTCACCGGAAGCGTCGCGGACATAGCTCAGCTCGACCACGTATCCCTTCGCTCTCAGCGCGAACAACGCCGGACCACCGGTGTTACCCGCGACCCGGATCCTGACCCGGTTGCCGCTCAAACCGCCAGCCTCCTCACCGCCACCCGTAATTCGAAGACCTGCCAAGATTAGGCAGACCCTTGGCGGGATCACCGTCGCCTGTCGCGAAAACTCGACGCGCGGCCAAGTACAGCGCTGAGAGGATTCTCCCGTGAATCCACAGGCACTCCACGACACGGCGAGGCGCTACTTGATGGTGCGATACGCCGAGCTGGCGGATCGCTACGCCGGGCTCCCCGGTCAGGGGCGAGCCGCCGACGGCTTTCACTACACCGATGAAGCCAGGAGCATCTATCCCCGGTACAACGTCGTGGACGCGATCCTGATCGAGATCGAGCGCCTGGACGGGGATGATCTTCCTGATGCCAGCACACTCGTGAAGGCGTTGTCGCGGGCGGGCAGCGAAGCCGGATCTGTGTTCACGCAGCCCGACGACGAGGTCGAGGCCCGCGCCATCGCGCAGGAGCGGGCCCGCTTCCTACAGCAGGTCCAGCAGTGGGCCACCATGCCGGAACTACCGGCCGATCCGGTCGGCTACCGGCGCGTCATGACGACAGCCGAGTCGATGTACTGGCGGGAGCGCTTACAGGAACGTTTCGGTGTGGTTCGCCTGGCCTGGCATCCGATGATCTCTGCCGAGATCCCGAGCGACGTCGTGATCCTCCGGGGCGACGCCATGTGGGAGGAGCCCAACATCGACGCCGTCCGGGCCGTGCTCGGCCGGCTCGGGGTGCGCCGGGTGGTCGAGCTACGCGAGCACGGCCCCGAATACGAGGTCGAAGTGGGCCTCATGACGCCGCGGTATACGGGCGCTGAAGGTGTGTGGTGCGACGATTCGCTGAGCTGGATCGCGTACGCGTCCCACGAGGCGACGGTCGCGTTCGGCGGGACCTTGGCGCAAGGGCTCGCGTCGGGCTGGCCGCAGGCGCAAGCCTGGCGCTGGAGCCCCGTACCTGACTGCCGTACGACCCCTACCTACGGGTCATCATCCGCACCCGGCAGATGACTCGGCCACTCCCCCGGTGGTGGCGGCCCGGTCGGTGCCGGGCCGCCACCGCCGCTCGGGCGGACGGTCAGGGATTGACCACGTTGACCGCCAGGACGTAGTCGTCGAGGGTGAGCGTGGTGATGCCGCTCATCCGCAGCGCCTGCGCCTTGATGGAGTAGTTGCCCGGCCCCAGCGACGGCGAGAAGCGTTCGAAGCTGCGCGCCTGCTCGGATGTTCCCGGCGTGTCGAACTTGAAGTCGACGCCGGCCACCGGGCTGAACTCGGTGACGGTGCCCGTGGCATTGTTGACCACGATGATCCGCACCGCGCACCAGGCGGTGGCGGTGCCCGCGCACAGCGACTCCGCGCTGAACCTGGCGTCGACGATCCTGTTGGTCCCCGCCGGGACGACCACCTGGACGGTGGTGCTGGGCACGTCGCTCCACGTCGCGACGGTGTTGATGGTCCACGCGACGGGATCGCCGGTGAAGATCTGCACGCTGGACTGGGTGCCGGTCTGCGAGATGCCGCTGGCGTACGCCACACCCGAGCCTGCCACCAGCAGCGCGCCGATGATCGCCGCGATCGCCGTCATGCTTCGCCGTTTCACGGTCCTGCCTCCTCTGGCCTCGGTCCGGCCCTCGGTGAGCCGGTCCCGTCCAGATAAGGGCACTCGCGGGTCAGCGATCCGGTGAAAATCCGGCTTCTGTGAGATCTCGCAGGTCGGCGAGCCCATGCGGATCGAGGACGGCGATCTGGCCATACCCGGTCGCGATCACGCCCGCGGCGCGCAGCTCCCGCAGTGCCTTGTGGACCGCGGACTCCTTGCCCCCGATCATCGAGGCCAGCTCGGGTTGGGTGAGGCCGACCATGAGGCCGCCGCCGGGGCCCGGCCTGCCGCAGACCGGGATCAGGTCGGTCAGCACGCGCGCGACCCGGACCTTGGTGGGACAGCTCGCGAAGTCGGCCCGGCGCTGGTTGGCCCACAGCAGCCTGTCTCCCACCACGCGGGTCAGCTGAGCCGCCGCCGCCGGGTGCGCGGCCAGGAACGCCTCGAAAGCCGGCCGCCGCACCACCACTGACACGACCCGGCCGCAGGTGGTCACGGTGGCCGCGCGCCGGTTGCCGCTGACCGCGGCGAGCTCACCGACGATGTCGCCGGGCCCTCTGATGGCCAGGACCGTCTCGGTGAGGTCGGCCGCGATCGCGGTGACCTTGACGAAGCCGCGTTCGATGAGCTCGACGTGGCGGCTCTGCTCGCCCTCGGTGAGCAGGCGGCGTTCCGGTGGGATCGCCCGCCGGACACCGGCGCTGAGCAGCTCCTGGCGGTCGCGGTCGCTGAGCGAGCCGAGGAAGCTCGCCGCCGGCCACGGCACTGCTGCCGCGCTCACCACGCTCATCGCCGCTCCCACGGTACGCTGGGGTCCAGTTTAGACGGCGACGAATCCGATGACCAGCATGACCAGGCTCGACAGCGTGAGGATCACCGAGCCCTGGAGCAGCCGGTGCTTGTGCCAGCTCAGCCGGCTCACCACGACGATCTGCCGGGTCAGCATGGCCACCTGGCCGTTCTCGTCGAGGTCCCGCAGCCGGGCCGCCAGGTCGGCCTCAGCCCAGTGCCGGACGTGTCCGAAATAGATGGCGTTGTCGGCGCGCTCAGCCCTGGCGCGCCGCGCCGAACCGACCAGCGGCAGCACCGCCGCCCCGGCCAGCAGCATCGCCACCGTGAGCACGGCCACCCCGACCAGGCCCAGGGACTGCGCCCAGGCGCCCCGTTCGGCGTTGCGCACCCACTGCTGGCCGGTCGCCGCGGCCACCAGCAGCAGCCCCTCCAGCGCGAGCATGATCGACGCCTTCACGTCCACCCGGGCGACCGAGGCCTCCTGCACCGCATGCAGCCGCCAGGCCAGATCCCGTACCGATTCATCCATGAATCGAAGAGTAGAAGGGTGTCCACACAACCCGTAGAATTGCGGTATCGCCCGGGCCGCTTCGGCGATGATTCCACTGACGCGAATTCCGCCGCGGAAACGCCGCTACGGGAAGGCCTGTGATGCCCCAGCAGGATCAGAGGAAACGCTATCTGTGCCTTTCGGTCGACGTCATGGGATACGGGCGCCACACCGATCCCGGGCAGCTGGAGATCCAGCGGCTGCTCATCGAACTGCTCGACGTCGCCGGGGCGCGCGCCGGGGTGGACCGCAGCCGCTGGCACCGCCAGGCCAAGGGTGACGAGGAGCTCGCGCTGGTCCCCGTCGACAGCGCCGCGCCCCTGGTCATCGGCGACTTCTGCCTGGAACTGGCCGCCGCGCTGCACCGCCACAACCTGCGGCCCGGACCGCTGGGCCGGCTGCGCCTGCGCCTGGCGGCCGACGAGGGGGAGGTCGAGCAGGGCGCCAACGGATTCGTGGGCCGCGCGGTGGTCGGCGCCACCCGGCTGGGCTCCTCGCGCGAGGCGCGGCAGGCCCTGGAGGAGTCGCAGGGGACTGACCTCGTCGTCGTCCTGTCCGACAGCGTGTACCGGGACTGGGTGGACAGCGGCCGGGGCGGCCTGGCCCGCGAGCATTTCCGGCGGGTCCGGGTCCGGGAGAAGGAGACCGAGACCGACGCCTGGCTGTGGCTGCCAGGCGCGTCCGCGAGTGCACCGGGCACCCCGACCGGCACCGGCGACACCGGCGGCACTCCCCCGGTCCCGCCCGCTGCGGGCGGGCGGACGATCAACATGTCCGGCCGCTTCAGCACCTACATCGAGAGCGGCGACAACATCCACATCGGGGATGAGCACCATTGAGCGCGCACCATTCGCAGGGGCGCGCGTCCGACGATGACCGGGTATTCGAGACCATTCAGCGGATCGCCGACGGCACGGCGGGCGTCAACGACCGCGAATACCTCAAGACGGTGCTGTCCAATTCCCGCGGCATAACGCAGATCGGCGGCCAC
Organism: Catellatospora sp. TT07R-123; assembly: GCF_018327705.1. NCBI lineage: Bacteria > Bacillati > Actinomycetota > Actinomycetes > Micromonosporales > Micromonosporaceae > Catellatospora > Catellatospora sp. TT07R-123. Next base: position 403,786 of record NZ_BNEM01000002.1, read on the forward strand.
AACTACTACGTGGAGAGCAGCGGCGCGGTGCACATCGGGGACAGGTATTACACCGGTCCCAGTGCCGCGGTGCTGCGCGGTGTCGTCGAGGACAGCATCGAGGACGCCTTCGACGACATCCCGCGCGGCGGCCTGCGCAGCTTCGGCGGCCTGCTGCGCGGCGCCGGGATCCTCATCAGCACCGGCAGTGTCGGCATCTACTTCGCGCGGATCGGCTTCTTCAGCGATACCCTCGACCGCACGAGTTTCGCCACCGCCGCGGCCGGAGCCGTGGTCGGCAGCGTCATCACCGGCCTCGGTGCGGTGATCCAGGGCTGGGAGCGGCCCCGCTCGCACCGCAATCCGCCGACCCCGCCCCGGCCGCCCGGCCGGACCGCAGCTCCCGGCCCGGACCCCGGAGACCATCATGCGGCCGGCACGCGCTCGGCACCGCTGCGCGGCTTCGGTGGGCTGCTCCAGACCGTCGGCTACCTCGGCTGCATCGCGGGCATGTGCATGTTCTTCTATCCGCTGATCGGCTTCATGGCCTCCGACATGCACACACCGCCCAGCGGAGAGTTTCCCCCGCTGCTGGCCCGCCAGGGCATCGCGGTGTTCGGGATCGGCGCGGTGCTCAGCTGGGTCGGCCGGGTCCTCGACGGTGTGCGCCGGCGGTAGATCCGCCCGAAGGCGCCGGGCCCTGGCCGCACGATCCGCCGGGGCCCGGCATCACGGATGGACTGCCCGGAGTGCTCGCTTCATGTCGCGGCCGCCAGGAAGTCCGAGTAGAACAGGCCCAGGCCCGCCGCCACGCAGACGCCGGCCACGGTCCAGAACCGAACCACGATGTTGACCTCGCTCCACCCGGCCAGGTCGAAGTGGTGGTGCAGCGGCACCATTCGGAAGACACGTCTACCGGTGGTCCGGAACGAGACGATCTGGATCACCCAGGTGGTCGCGATGATGACGAAGAGCCCGCCGATCAGGACCGACAGCAGCGTGGTGCGGGTTGCCACCGCGAGACCGCCGATCAGGGCGCCGAGCCCGAGCGAGCCCACGTCACCCATGTAGATCCGCGCCGGGGACGTGTTCCACCATAGGAAGCCCACGCAGGCACCGGCGGCCGCCGCCGCGATCATGGCGATCTCCAGGGGATCCCGGACCTGGTAGCAGTAGTCGTTCACGCGGACGTACGCGTCGTCGGCGCACCAGTGCCGGTACTGCCAGAAGCCGATCAGCGCGTATGCGCCGAACACCAGGGCCGACGCGCCGGTAGCCAGGCCGTCGAGGCCGTCGGTGAGGTTCACGCCGTTCGACATCGCAGTGATCACGAAGACGAACATGATCACCGTGCCGACCTTGCCGACGTCCAGCCAGCTGATGTCGCGGATGAGCGAGATGTGCTCGCTGGCCACGGTCTGGCCGTTGGTGCTGGCCACATAGAGCGCGGCGATGCCGAACCCGCCGCCGACGATCGCCTGGCCGAGCAGCTTGCCTTTCGCGGACAGGCCGTCCGAGCTGCGCCTGCGCACCTTGAGCATGTCGTCGAGGAAGCCGACCCCGCCGCAGAAGACGAACAGCCCGAGCAGGACCAGGGCCGTCATGGTCGGGCCCTCCTGCGCGATCTGCCGTTCGGGCAGGGTCATCAGGGCGATGTGCCCGGCCACGTAGGCGAGGACGGTCGCCACGATGAAGGCGACGCCGCCCATCGTCGGCGTGGCCTTCTTGCCCTGGCTGCTGGCGAGCCCGAGGGATCGGATCGGCTGGCCGGCCTTGAGCGCGGTGAAGACGCGGACCGCGACCGGGGTGCCGCACAGGGAGATGATGAACGCGACCGCGGCCGCGACGATGACTGCCCTCACCAGCGGCCCGCCGCGAGATCCGGATTTCTCACGGCGTCTCTGAGCCGGCGGTGCAGGTGGTCCCCCACGAGATCATCGATCACAGGACGTGAGCTTGCCATCCGGCAGCAAGCAGGGCAACCAGGCGGGAGCTGTTCGGCTGCTCCCGGCCGACCATCTCCCGACTGGTCACCCTGCTGCTCTCAGTAGTGCAGTGCCTCGGCCAGGTCGATCACGCCTCGTCCTGCCAGCTCCGCGTGGACCGGGCCGTCCGTGGAGATCTCGACGACGGCGTCGTCAAGGCGCAGCAGCCGGACCGTCTCGGCCGTGCCGCCCGCGCCCTGCTGGCTGAACCCGCCCAGGCCGCAGGTGCCGTTGCGGTTGCCGAGGCAGACCGGCGGCGACGGGCAGGCGCCGTACGCGCAGGCCGGGGTGAACGAGACCGCCAGCCTGCCGTACGCGCCCAGGTCCACCCGGGTGCGGAAGCCGACGGTGGGCGACCCCTGCATCTGCGGCACGTCGATGCGCGCGTCCGGCAGCCGCGCCCGCAGGAACGTCGCCAGCTGGGCCGACAGCTGCTCACGCGCCCTGTCGGGTGCCGGGGACGGCGCCACCGGTCCGTCGGGGAACACCCCGAGGCCGTCGGCCTGCACCAGCTCCAGCAGCTGCCGCACAGTCAGCGGCGGCGAGCCGGAGTGGACGGCGTCCACGTAGCTGTACGCGCTGACCATCGTCCCGTCGGGCAGGTACGCGTGGGCGCGGTTGAAGCCCCAGTCGGCCACCGACAGCAGCACGGCCCCGTCGGCTGTCCGCTGGTAGCCGCAGGCCGTGCTGATCGGGGTGGCGCCGTCGCACTGGTCGTTGCGGGTCGGCGCCACCTGCGGCGCGCGGCCTGCCTCGACTGCCACGAAGCCGCGGACGTCCGGCAGCGCCAGGTCGAACAGCGCCTCATACTGCGCGAACCGCCGGTTGTAGACGAACGCTGTGGGGTCGTGCGCGGTGATCTGCGCCTGCGGCGCGAGCGCGGCCAGGCTGCCGCGCACCGCGGCGGCGAGCCGGGTCACGGTCTGCGCGCACCCGCCGGGCAGCGGCCCGACGGCACCGGTCGCGGTCGACACCGCGGCGGGAGCAGGGGTGGGGCAGCCGGTCGCGGTGGCGACCGGGGCACGGCCACCCCCGCTGACGAGCAGCGGCAACGTGAGTACGGCGGCGACGAGCGCGGCGGTGCCGGTGGCTGAGCCGGCCCAGCGCAGCCTGCGGGAACGCCGCTGCTCTGCGGCGATCAACGAGTCGAGATCGATGCCGCTGGGCGGCGGGGCGTCCACCGCGGCGCGCATCCGGTGGGTCAGGTCGTGCATCTCATGCCTCCTCGGCGACCAGTCCGGTGCCCCCGAGGCGCGCGCGCAGCGCCTCCAGGGCCCGGAACGTCTGGCTCTTGACGGTGCCGGTCGAGCAGCCGAGCTCGGCAGCGGTCTGCTCGACCGACAGGTCGCAGAAGAAGCGCAGCACGAGCACGGCGCGGCGGCGGGCCGGCAGTTCGGCGAGCAGGGCGGTGACGTCCAGGCGCTGGTCGACGCCGTCGGCGCCGGGCACGTCGGCGGCCCGTTCCGGCAGGAACTCGACCGTGCGCTCGCGGCGCCACGGGCGGCGGCGCTCGTTGAGCATCGCCCGCAGCATCGACGTACGCACGTAGGCGTCGGGATGCTCCATCCGCGACACCCGGTCCCAGTGCCGGTACAGGCCGGTCAGCGCCGCCGACACCATGTCGTCGGCGGCGTGCCAGTCGCCGCAGAGCAGGTACGCGGTACGCCGCCAGCCGTCCATCCGGCCGGTGACGAACTCGCGGAACCCGTCGACGTCCTTGGCCATCCCGTCCTCCTCGTCCTCACCCGTCGAACACGGGACGGGCGGGCCGGGGTTGCCCGGATCGGCAGGAGATTATCGGCGCGGGCTTTCCGGGCGCCGGGAAAACCCGTTGCGAGTGACCGGCGTCAGGTGTCTGGTTGATCGGCCACCGATCACCGAAGGAATATGACGCGCATGCCGCTGCCCACTCCCACGTTGCACACCGCCCGCCTGCGGCTGCGTCCGTTCGACGACGCGGATGCCGACGACCTCTTCGCGCTGCACAGCAGCGCCTACGTGCTGCGCTACTGGGACTCGCCGCCCTGGACCGATCGCGCGCGTTCCGAGCGGTTCCTCGCGGCGTGCCGGCGGATGGCCGAGGAGGGCACCGGGGTGCGGCTGGCCGTGGACCGTGTCTCCGACGGGGCCTTCGTCGGCTGGTGCACCCTGAACCGGTGGAATCCGGACTACCGCAGCGCGTCGCTGGGCTACTGCTACGGCGAGGCGGCGTGGGGCCACGGCTATGCGACGGAAGCCGCGCGCGCTCTGCTGGGGTGGGCTTTCGACACGCTGGACCTGAACCGCGTCCAGGCGGAGACCGATACCCGCAACACGGCCTCTGCCCGCGTGCTGGAAAAGCTCGGGTTCGTGCGTGAGGGGACGCTGCGGGAGGACTGCGTCGTCAACGGCGAGGTCTCCGACTCGTGGGTCTACGGGCTGCTCAGACGGGAGTGGCAGCCGTCCGGGCCGGTCCCGGCCCGCTGAGCGACTGCGGCTGCCTCACCTCAGCCGGCCTGCCACTGCCGCGATGGCGGCATCGATCGATGCGAGGCTGTAGCCGGCCAGTGGAATCCTGGTGATCGCGAGGCCCATCTGGGAATCCGCGGCGACGTCTGCCAGCGACGGCGCGTTGAGCAGCCCTTCCACCGTGTCCGTACGCGCCATGCCTGCGATCGTTCGCTGGGTATCGAGCTTGATGATCGCGTTTGTGGCCGGGCCGACCAGCTGCGCGAGCTTCCGTCCGGAGATTCCCGACGCGGTGGCCCTGGCGACCTCGGCGCGCAACTGGATCAGCCGATGGTAGATCTCGGTGAGTTCACCCATGCCGACCCTCGCCTGTCGTCGTGACCGCCTGCGCTCTCAACGAGCGCTGCGCGCCTGGTGGAAGTACAGGAAGCCTTCGAGGGCCACGATCCCGACGCCGGCGACGACGAGCAGCATGCCGATGACCGCCAGTGTCTTGTTCTCGGCTCCGATGCGTTCGCCCAGCGGGCCGACTCCGCCGCCGAACGAGGCGAGCAGGCCGCCCACGATGACCGCGCCGACCCCGATGCAGAACCAGTTACCCACGAGTTGCCCCCGCTCGTCAGTGGAAGGGCGCCGGTGAGTACGTTACGCAGACCGGGATGCGTGCGCCATCGACCGAATAACCGAAGTTCTTCGTCCTATAACGACGGACTGGTGTGACCGCCCGGCGATGCCGCTGGTCAGGCGCCGGATCCGGTGGCGCTGTGGAAGTAGATCGTCTCGCAGACCTCGCGGGCGGTCCGGGCGTGCCTGGCGACCACGCGGAGCGGGGAGCCCTCCAGCCGGCGCCAGCGGCGCACCTGCGCGTCCGCGGCGGCGACCAGGGCGCCGGGGTCCGCGTCGGCGGCCAGGCCGAGGCACTCCCGGTCGTCGGCTCCGGTCGCCAACCGGACCAGCGCCTGCTCGTCGGCCGCCTCCAGGCTGAGCCGGTGGGTGGCCAGGTCGACCAGTGCCGTGGTCAGCTCGGCCTGCCGCATCCGCGGATGGCGGCGCACTTCGGCCAGCCTCGCCCGTAGCGCCTCGTACACGTCGCGTTCGGCTTCCGTGGTCGCGGCGGCACCGGCCAGGTCGATCCGCGCCAGCGCCGACGAGGCGCGCAGCCGGTCGGCTGAGGCCACCAGCGTGCTGAACACGAGCCTGTTCAACTCGTCGACCCCGGAGCTGCGCCTCAGCTCGTCGAGCAGGGGTTGCGCCCCGCTGACGCCGCGTCGGGCGGCCGCGACCGCGCAGCGGATGCCGTACCGGCTCAGCAGCCGCGACAGCCGCTCCCGCTCGTCGGCGCCGATCGGGCAGCTGTGCCATTCCCGCAGGTTGCGGGCCGAACGCAGGGCCTCGGCCAGGTCGGCCGGATCTGCGTCGGCCAGTCGCGCGACCAGCTGCGCGTCGGCCTCCCCGAACCCGTCCCCCACCGCCGTCTGGGCGAGCAGCCCGGCGACGGGCACCGTGGTCGCGATCAGCCCGCGCAGTTTCGCGCTGTACGTGGTCGCCAGTTGCGTGGCCAGGGGCCACGGGTCTGAGATGCCGTCGCCGAGCAGGTCGATGCGGCTGAGCACCCCGAGCACGTTCGCCGCCGTCAGGGCGCCGTTCGCCTTGCGGCGCAGCGCCTCCAGGGCCGCCACGTCGCCCTCACCGGGGTGGGGCATGACGTAGATGAGCGCGTCGGCCTCGGCCAGTGCGGCCATGGCCACGTCGTCCAGCCCCGACAGCGAGTCCATGCCGGGGGTGTCGATGATCGTGTAGTCGGTGTCGAGGCGCTCGTTGACCACGTGCACGACGAGTTCCCGGACCTGCTCGCGTGGCACGCCCAGCTCACCGAACTCGTCCGGGACACCGCCGCCGGGCCGGGACGCGACCGTCGTGACGCGCCCGTCCACGTGGCGCACCTCGATGCGGTTCTGGTGGGAGTGGCGGAACCACGCCACGACCATGGTGCACTCCACGGCGGCGGTCGCGGCGACCTTCTGGCCCACCAGAGCGTTGATCAGCGTGGACTTGCCGGCCTTGACGCGGCCGCCGACCGCGATGCGCAGCCGCGTGTCCGCCAGGCGGTCGGCGACGGCGCCGACCGCCGCCGCGAAGCGTCCGGGTGGCAGCGCCGGCCTGGCCGCTGCGAGGATCTCCGCCAGCTGGGCGCACAGCGGACCCGATGTCCGGGCCGTCACTGGGCGCCGAGGCGGGTCTGCAGCTCGGCCAGGCGCCTGCTGACGGCCCGCAGCTCGTCGGTGTCGACGGTGGCCCGCTCACGCAGGCGCGCCAGCTCCTCGACCGTGGCCGCCAGGTGCAGCCGGTGCTCGGCAAGTTCCCGCTCCAGCCGGGTCCGCTCCTGCCGGATTCGCTCGGAGATCGACTCGGTCAGCCTGGCCGTCGTGGCGGTGATGCCGTCGTGGATGCGTGCGGGCACCTCGGTCTCCAGCTCGTTGGCGACCCGGTGCAGGTACCGGCTGGCGTCGCCGCGGGCGCGTTCGAGGTCCTCCCGGCGCTTGCGCCGGCCCATGAGGCCCGCCATCACGCCGATGCCCGCCGCGGCGGGCAGCAGCACTCCGCCGGTGATCGCCGCGAGCACGACGAAGGTCAGCAGCCCGGCCCCGCCGTGCGGCATGGCGCGCTCGACGGTGGCGAGCACACCCTTGTCGTCGCGGGTCTGCCGGATCGGTTCGGGCAGGGCGCGGACCCGCTCCGGCAGTTCCAGTTCGCGGCCGGCGGCGGAGTCGGCGCCGTTGAAGTTGCATGCCACCTCGGCGGACACGGTGGCGATGCCCTGCCGGGCAGCCTCCTCCAGCTGGAGCCAGAGGCCGCGTACGCCGTCCTCCAGGTCGGCGGCGAGCTCGGACAGCCCGGCCGCGTCCGATGTGTGGATCTTCTGCTCGCCCAGCGTCCGCAGGTCGTTCAGGCTGCGGCGGAAGCCCAGCTGCAGGACGCGTTCCAGTTCCTCCATCCGCTCCCTGAGGGTGGCGCGCCAGGTCGCGTTCTGGCTGTCGAGCTGCTGCAGCCCGATCTCGCGGGCGTGGATCTCCGCGGACAGCTTGGGATCCTGCGCCAGCGAGCGCAGGTGCCGCTCGAACCGCTGTAGCAGCGGGTCGAGCGCGGCGCGCGCCACGAGCAGCGCGTTGTCGAGCCGGATCTCCTGCGCCCGCCGGGCCACCCCCTCGTCGATGGCGCCGAGCAGCGCGGCGAAACCGCTGCTGTCGAGCCTGCGCGCGGCCAGGGCGTGCTCGCCTGCCTCGGTGGCCGCGTCGGCGTCGGACTTGTCCCGGCTGCTGACCGGGAACCAGGGCGACTCCTCGTACCTGGGTGCGTGCTCGCGGACCAGGTCGCGGTTGCGGACCAGGACCTTGTCCCAGTCGTCGTGCTTGTCGATCTGGGTGAGCACGAAGTACACCGTGGCGATGCGCTCGCTGGCGCGATGCAGGAAGTCGAGCTCCGACCGGGTGAGCTCGGTCGATCCGTCGACCACGAACAGCAGCGCGTCCGCTCGGGCCAGCGTCGCCATCGTGATCTGGGTGTGCCCGGCGATGAGGCCGCCCACCCCGGGCGTGTCGACCACGGTCAGGCCCAGGGCCAGCAGCGGCGCGGGCACCCCGATCTCCACCTGCCACACGTCGTCACGGCGGGGCAGCTGCGTGGCAGGGTCGAGCGCCGCGTACGTCTCGACCTCGGTGAGGCCGATCTCCCGGCGGCCGGACTCGCCTTCGAGGTGGGCGTAGGCGCACGGCTGGTCCGCGTGCCGTACGACCAGGTGCACGCTCGTGGCCACGTCGACGCCGACGGGCAGCAGGCCCGGCCGGCCGACCAGCCCGTTGATCAGCGAGCTCTTGCCGCGCTTCTTCTCCCCGACCACGACCAGGGTCGCGGCGTCGGCGCCGATACGGTCGCTCTCCTCGCGGATCGCGGCGGCCAGGCGGTCGCGTTCGGGCTGCTCGCCGAGCCGGGCCACGGCCGCGGACGCGTCGGCGCAGGCTGCCACGACCGGCTCGGTCAGCGGATGGGTTGACTGGGACACCTGGACCTCACTCGTCGCCGAAGAGCTTGTCGTAGTCGACCTCGTCGGGGCTGGCCTGCCCGGTACGCCCCACCACCGGCCCCGGCGGCGGCACCGGCCGCTGGACCGGCTCCGGATCGGGCTGCACCGCCGCCGCACCGGTCGACTTGCCCGCCTTGAAACCCGTCATGTTGTAGTTTTCGTCAACCGTCCGCGGCTGGAGCGGGTCGCGTCGCCCATCGTCATACGGACCGTGCTGAGGGCTGCTCGGCTTGTTCCGCCCGGTGATGCGATCGAAGGCGCCGTCGACGGCACCGAGGGCGAAGTCCCTGGCACTCCGAGCTCCACCTGTCAGGCGGTCGATCAGGTCAGGCGACTGCTCCGGCGCCTGCTGCGAACCCGGGTGGGTGGGACTCTCGTTGCTGAACGTCCACCCGCTCGGGGTTCCCGGAGGTGCCTGCGGACTGCTGCGTTGGCGGTCGTCCGCCTCGCTGACCGTCGGCGACGGCTCGAAGGCGAACCTGTCCACGTCGTCGACGACGACATGGGTCGCGCCGCGGCGACGTGCCTGGCGCTGCTGCTGCCAGCCGAACACCACGGCGAACGGCTCGTAGCTGGTGAACGCCAGCTCCCAGAAATGCTCAGCCTTCGCGGCTGGAATGAGCCAGGTGCCGTCCTTGACCTTGAGCCGCAGCTGCTGTCCGTCATCGTCGATCGTGGATTCACGCTCGGGCAGCCGACCCGCCCGGGTGTCGTGCCATGGCGCGTGCTCCGGCGCGGTGATGTGCGGGTCTCGCAACTGGCTGAGGTGCTTGTCCCAGTCGCCGCCCACCCAGTGGGTGTACACCGGCCCGGCCCACTCCTGCCAGTGTTCCCGCAGTTCGGCCAGTGTCGGCGGGTCAGGCGTGCTGGCCGGGGCGACCCAGCCGACGAAGGTGTGCAGGGGCCGGTTCTCGTGGCTGTTCATCTCGGGATGCAGCTGCGCGGCCCGGCAGGCGACACCCACCAGCATGTTCCCCGCGCTGTCCCGGCTGATCAGGAAGCGGGGGCGGTCGAGGTGGTGCCCGCCGTCGACGACCGCGCCGACGGCGGTGGTCAGCCAGTCGCGGTGGGACACGCCCGCCGGGACGGCCCGCCACCACACGTCGGCGTTGCGAGTGCGGCCGAACACCACCGGAGCCCACCCGGGCGCGGACGCCACCTCGTACTCTTCGTGCTGGTTCATATTTGGAAGCGCCCGTCCTTGATGATGGGGTACTTGGCCAGCTGCTCGACGAGCTTGGCGATCGTCGACTCGTCGGTGCTCATCCGCCCGCCGAGCTCGCTCATCCGCCCGTCCAGCTGGTCGATCTCCTCACGCATCCGGCGCATGTCGCCCCGCTGGAACAGCTGGGCAGTGAACTTGCCCTCCAGTTCCCGCAGCTTGGCCGCCGACTCCGACTGCGAGGCGCGGTAGGCGGCCATCTCGGCGTTCTGCTGCTGGAGGGTCTCGGTCAGGTAGTACAGCAGCGAGAAGATGAACGGGAGGTGCACCCCGACGGGGTCGACCTCGCTCGGGTCGACCTTCGTATACTGCTCCAGCCCGAACCGGCCCACCTGGACCGGGCAGATCAGCGCGGTGATGCCCGGCTGGAAGATCTTCGGCATGATGTGCTGGAGCTGCCGCACCGCGATCGAGCGGGCCTTCTTCCATTCCAGCCCGCTCAGCGCCGGGATCAGGTCGATCTTGGTAATCAGCACGACCACGGACGGGGCGAGCTGGCCCCGAGCGCGACGCGCGGTGACCGCATCGTCGAGCAGCCTCGACATCTTCGCGATACGCATCGGGTCACTGCCGGGGTTGAGCGTCAACGACTCACCTTCGGGCAGGTCCTTGATGGCGGCGATCCAGTTTCCCAGATGCCGGCCGTCGAGGACCATGTAGACGGTGTCCGTCACCAGCAGCCGCTCGTGGATCTCCTTCGCGTCGTCGGCACTGGTCGTCTTGACGTCCAGCACACCGCCGCGAAAGTCGACGCAGTCGATGGTCAGCAGGCTGTCGAACCCGTGCTTGAGCACGAAGTCGTATCGCTTCTGCCCGTCGACGCTGGTGGCCGGGGGCAGTTCACCGGTCTCGCACAGCGCGCTCCAGGCGTCCATCAGGTCGATGTCGTCGTCCGGGTCCTTGGTGTACAGGAAGTAGTTGGCCACCCCGGCCGACATCGCGGCGTACATGCCGTGCATGAACAGTGTCTTGCCGGACCCGCTGGCGCCGAGCACCGTCAGGTTCACCTTGGGAATATTCGCGGTCATCGTCACATGTCCAGTTCAGAATCCGGGGACGTCTTGGAGGATCTCGCCGAGCTGGTCGGCGGGTGCGATCAGCGGCTCGTACCGGGCCAGTTCCGCGGCCGCGGAGTTGCGCGACCGCTCGGCGAGCTGCCACTGCGGGGTGTAGCCGTTCCACCAGGCGCCGAACCGGTCGCCCAGGGTGTCGTTGTTCTGGTGGCGCTGCATCTGGTCGATGTGGCTCTGGATGGTCCGCTCCAGCTGCTGGGCCCGCCCGATGATGCCGAAGCGCAGCATCCACAGCACCGGGATGTGCACGTTGAACTGCTCCGGTCCGCACGCGACCGGCACGAACGTCCCGATCACGTGGCGGCTGGAGGCGACCGCCTCGATCAGCGGCAGGAACGGTTCGGCGAGCCGGTCGCAGACCTTCTCGTCCTCGATGTCGACCAGGTCGGCCTTGGTCGCGGCGATGACCAGCGGGGTGGCCACGTCATGGCGTTCGGAGATCGCCCGCTGCACGTGGTTGACCAGGGTGCGGACCTCGCGCCCGACGGCCGGGCTGGTCAGCAGCTTCACCGAGTCGCAGAGGATCATGATGCCGTCGGCGTCGCGCAGGTCGCGGTGCATCTCGGCCGCCTGCGGGCTGTCGGTGCGCTCGGTCAGCGTGCCGCCCCGGTAGTCGCGCCACTGGAACTCGAACACGTCGCTGCCCTCGTGCTGCAGCACGAACTCGAACACCGAGCGCTGGTCCGACGGGCTGGGATAGGCGCCGGTCAGCACGGCTTCGGCGGTCCGGATGAGACGCTCGTGGTCCAGCGGGTGCTTGGCCCGGATGGTGAATCCCGCCCCGCCGTGCATCATCAGCGCGTACATCAGGGACACATATGTCGTCTTGCCCGCGGCGCTCTGCCCGAGCATCACGACCTTCATCGCCATCGTGCTCCTAATCCAGTTCTCGGTCGACGTGGAAGAAACGCGGGACGGGGCCGGGCCGCGGCGGGGCGGGCCGGGCGGGGGCCGGGGGCTCGGCGCACAGCGCGCCCAGGGCGACCACCGCCTTCGGGTCCGGGCAGGTGCGGGGAAGCACTCCGAGCTGGTGGGTGATCAGGTCGGAGACGCGGGGGGTGCGGCTGGCGCCGCCGGCCAGCACGACCGCGGACAGCTGCGCCACGGTGAGGCCCGCCCGCTCGACCGTGTCGGTGAGGTGGTCCAGGCTGGTACGCAGCAGCGGTTCGATCGCCGACTCGTACTCGGGCCGCTGGACCAGGAAGGTGTCGGGGTATCCGGCCACGCTCAGGGTCACCCGGGTGGCCGTGGACAGGGCCTCCTTGGCGTCGGCCACGTCGCGCAGCACCCGGGCCTGCTCGCGGCGGGCCGCGTCGGTGTCCGGTGACCAGATCGCCCGCCAGGGCCCGGGGTCGCGCTGGTACGCGTGCCCGGCCAGCACCTCGCGGAGCACGTCGGTGAGGTCCTCGCCGCCCAGGCCCGGGTCGCCGCCGATGGCCAGCACCGTGAACCCGCCCTGCGGCGCGCCGACCACGGCGGTGTCCAGGGTGCCCGCGCCGAGGTCGTACACGGCCACGGTGGCGTCTGCGGCCAGGCCGTCGCGTGCCGCGTAGTAGGCCGCCGCCGCGACCGGCTCGGCCACGTACTGCGGATCGCTGATGCCGGCCTCCTGGGCCGCCTTGCCGAGCGCGGCCCGCTCCTCGACCCCCCACGCCGCCGGGTGGGTCAGCCGTACGGTGGCCGGCGCCTGCCCGCCGTAGGTCGCCAGCGCGTGCTCGTGTACCCGGCGCAGCACCGCGGCGACCAGCCGCGTCGACTCCACGGTGCGGGAGCCGAGCCGCACCGCCGTGTCGTGCACGAGCGCCCGCTTGGGCAGCCGCTCGGCCTGGTGGGGCAACTGGGCCGCGAGCTGGGTCGCGGCCTTGCCGGTCAGCAGGGTGCCGGAGTCGTCCAGTGCCACCAGCGACGGCAGGTAGCGGCTGTTCTCGATCTCGAGCAGCTGCGGCTGCCCGTCAGACTTCGTCGCGGCCGTGGTGTAGCAGGTGCCGAAGTCGATCGACAGATGCCATTCGGTCACGTCGCCCTCCATCGCAGGTTCGCACCGGCCCGCGCCAGTTCGATGTCGTCGAGCAGCCGGGCGGCCGCCGCGGCGACGGGTCCGCCGGCGCGCAGCAGTTCGATGAGCTGTGGTCCGGCCTCCTCGATCGCACCCTGCTCCACCAGGACCGCGGCGGCGCCGAGGCGGGCCCGCAGGCGTGCCTGCCCGTCGCTTCCGGCGGCGGCCTGCGCCCACCAGGCCTGCGCCTCATCCAGCGCGCCCTCGGCGGCGGCGAGTTCGCCCAGCAGCACCGCGACCTGGGCCGGCAGCGGTTCGGCCGTTGCGGGCGGCACCGGGTCCGGCAGGGGTGGGGCGGAGTCGGCTGCCGGAGTCGCGCTGCCGGTGCCCGGCAGGTCCGGGCTGTCGCGCGGTGGCGATTCGGGGCCGGGGATCAGCCCGTCCAGCACCTCCTGGGCTTCGTCGGCGACCTCGTCGTCACCGAGCTCAGCGGCCTGCCGCAGCCAGTACCGGGCGACGGGGAGTTCTCCGCCGAGCTCGGCCAGCTGGCCCAGCAGCAGCATCGCGGCGGGTCCGTGCACCAGGTCGCCGGATTCGGCCAGCGGCCGGAGCACGTGCCGCGCCTGGTCGTCGCGTTCCAGTCGGGACAGTGTCCGCCCCAGGTCCAGACGGACCTGCCACTCCAGCGGCGGCTCGCACTGCTGGAGCGCGTCGGACAGCAGCGCCAGCGCGTGCTCCAGGTCCCGCTGGGCCAGCCGCACCCGGCCCAGCAGCGCCCACGCCGCCGGGCCGGGCGACACCGCCGCGGCCTGCTCGGCCAGCTCCGCGGCGTAGTCGATCCCGTTGAGCGAGAACAGGTATTCGGCGGCCTCGACCAGCGCGTCGGTGCCGAGCGGTCCGCCGAGGCCGGACAGCTCGGCCGGTGGCGGGTCCAGGCGCGCCATCCGCGTACGGACCACCGCGAGCAGCGCCACGGCGTCGGCATCGGCGTCGCCGCCGCGCAGCAGCTCCAGCCACTGGGCCGCCTGGCTCAGGTCGCCGTGCTCCAGTGCGACCGTCGTCAGCGCGAAGCGGGCCTGCTGCACCGCGTCGGGGACCTCCGACTCGGCGGCCTCCAGGAACAGCGCCCGCGCCTGTTCCTGGTCGCCGCGTTCGTAGTGGACCTGCCCGAGCTGAAGGCGTGCCGCCGCGGCGTAGTCGCGGTTGCCTTCCGCGACGACCCGCTGGAACTGCTCGGCGGCCAGGTCGAGGTCTTCGTCGGCCACGGCCAGGACCCCGAGGTCGAACCGGGCGATCGGCGCCCACTCGGGGTGCTCGGAGGCGATGACGTACTCGTACCGCTCGCGCGCCCCCTCGATGTCGCCCTGGATCATCAGCAGGTCGCCGATGAAGTCGGTGGCCCGCAGCGCGTGTGCGGGGCTGTCGGAGGCGGCGGCCAGCCGCAGGTAGTGCATCGCCTCCGCTACGTCGCCCTCGCGGTAGGCCAGTTGCGCGAGGTCGATCTGCGCGATCGGGGCCCAGTCGCGGTCGCCGCTGGCCGCCACCCGCTCGTAGGCGGCGCGGGCGCCGGCCGTGTCGCCCTGGCGGGCCAGCAGGTCGCCGAGCAGGTCGGTCGCGCGCAGCGTGTGCACCGAGTCGCCGGCCTGCCCGGCCGCGGCGACCAGCAGCCGCTTGGCCTCGTCCCAGTCTTCCTCGCGCTGGGCGATCACGGCCAGGTCGGTCTGGGCGACCGGCGACCACACGGGATGGCTGTACCCGACCGCCAGCGCGTACGCCTCTTTCGCCCCGCTGAGGTCGTCGCGGCTCAGCAGCAGGTCGCCGAGCAGGTCGGCGGCGCGCGGACCCTGTTCGACGTCGCCGGAGTGCGCGACCTGCGCCAGCATCTCGGCCGCGGTGTCGGCGTCGCCCTGCTGGCCTCTCAGCACGGCCAGCGACACGGTGGCGCTCAGCGACGCCGCGGGCACTGGTGACGCGATCGCCGCCTCCAGCATCTGCTCGGCCTGCTCGAACTCGCCTTCGAGCATGAGCAGCAGGCCGTAGCTGGACTGGGTCAGTGGGGTCACGTCGTCGGCGCCGGACTCCAGCGCCCGCTCCAGCAGCGTCCGGGCGCGGCGCAACTCGCCGCGGTCCAGCAGCAGCGCGCCGAGGCTGGTCTGGGCCAGGGGCAGGGCCTGGTGCTGCCAGACCAGTTCGGCCACGGCGCCCAGCTGTTGGCCGGCCTCGCCCTGCATCGGCAGGTCGGCGGGCTTGTGGGTCAGCAGCGCGCGGCCGTATTCGCCCTGGTTCACCAGCAGGTTGCCCAGGCGGCTGCCGGCCAGCGGCGACACGTCGGGGTCGTCTGCGGCCAGGGCCTGCTCGAGCAGGGTCTGGGCGCGTACGAGATCGCCCGCCTTCAGCAGCAGCAGGGCCAGGAACACCTTGGCCAGCCCGACGACTTCCGGCTGGTCCGAGGCGTGGGCCTGCTCCAGCAGCTGCGTGGCCTCGGCCGGTTCGTCATCGGCCAGCACCATGCCCAGCAGCAGCGCGCCCCAGGCGCGGGTGTGCTCGTCGGAGCTGGCGCAGGCCGCGCGCAGGCCCTGCTCACCGAGTTCGGGCAGGTTCCGGCTGTACGCCGTGGTGGCGACCTTGACCAGTTCCTCGGCCCTGGCCTCGCGCATCACGTGCGGCCACACGACCGCGGCCACCGGGGCGGCGTCGCGGCTGCCCTCGCGGTCGAGCTGGTCCACCAGGTAGGCGAAGGCGCGCACCGCGTCCGGCCCCGACCGCTCCACCAGGGCCGGGGAGCCGTTGACCTCCGCGGTCGCCCAGGCCAGCGCGGCGGCGAACGACGCGTCGTCGGTGGCCGGGCGCTGCTGCTCGGCCAGCAGGTCGTCCATGATCGCGCGCAGCGCCGACAGGGGCGCCGCACGGTCGATGCCGGCCCGCTGCCAGTCGACGGCCGCCCGTGCGGCGGCGTAGGCGACCGGGTCGGCGGCGGCGGCGGCGCGGAACCGCGCCTCCAGCACCTGCGCGGAGATGAGCTGGGCGCCGATGCTGCGCTCGGTGAAGTCCTCCCCGGGGTACGCCGCGGCGGCCTCGGTGCGTTCCGCATCGTCCAGGCGGGTGGCCAGCCACAGCGTGGTGGCCCGGCCGAGCACCGTCTGCGCCGTCCGGTTGAAGTCGCCGGCGGCGGTCACCCGGTCGTAGTTGGCCCCGGTCATCGTGGCGACCACCAGCGTCGGCGGTGACGCCGCCGCGAACCGGTCGAGGATCTTCAGGTCGAGCCCGGACGGGGTGACCAGCCACCGGTCGAGTTCCTCCAGCCAGACCACCACCGGGACCGGGCCCAGCCGCATCCGCGACAGCGGGGTGAGGTCGGCGGGCGTGGCCGGCACGACGAGCCGGGCCTCGCCCAGGTCCTGCCGCAGCGCCTCGATCAGGGTGCGGGACTTGCCCGCCTTGGAGTCGCCGACCAGCACCACGAACCGCTTGGACGCCAGCGCCTGCGACAGCGGCTCGTCGAGGGTGCGGCGCACGTATGCCGGCGGCTCCTGCCCCTCCACGACGTACCGGGAGCGGAAGACCCCGATGTCGTGCATGTCCACGTCGCGGACCCGCGGGACGTGGCCGTCGCGCAGCGAGATGGCCAGCCGGTTCTCCAGCGCCTCGCGTTCCGGCGCGGACAGGTGGTGGCGCAGTCCCTCGGCCAGCGGCGGCCAGTATCCGGCCAGCTCGTCGGCGGCGATCGCGAACGCCATCCGCGGGTCGGGCGCCTTGGAGCCCGGCCGCACCCGGCTGACGACCATGCCGATGACGGCCGTCCGCTCGATGTCCCACAGCGGTGCGCCGGAGAAGCCCAGCGTGACCGCCGACCCGAGGTCGGTCTCGCTGCGCATCGCCAGCCACTCGGTCTCTGCCCGGCCCTCCATCAGCACGGTCGCCGGACGCACTCCGTCGCCGCTGGTCGGGAAGCCGTACACGTGCGCGTGGTCGCCTGCGACACCGGTCAGGGTCGAGGCCAGCGGTGCCGGGGCCGCCCCGCCCGGCACCGACGCCGGCCGCAGCACCGCCACGTCGCCGACTATGCCGCGACCCGGGTGCCAGCCGATCACCTGCGCCGCGACGGACTCGTGCGGCCCGGCGAAGATGAACTCCAGGTACACCGTGTTCTCGGGTGCGGCGTCGGGCATGGCCGGGTCGATCACGTGCGCGCAGGTGAGGACCGTCCCGTCGGCGCACAGGAAGCCCGCGCCGATCACCGGCTCGCCCAGGCCGCGCCGGATGCCGACGAGCCACGGCGGACGGTCGCGCAACGCCGCCGGGCTAGGCTCCGGCCCCACGCTGGCGGCCCTCCCACGTCATACGGACGACGAAGTGGCCCTCGATCGACGTCTTCGCGATCACCGCACCGGCCTCGGCGTTCAGCTTCAGCCCGAACTCCACCTCGTGGGAGTCGGGCGACAGCGAGCGCACCATCGCGACGACCCTGCGCAGCGACGGCTGCACCTGCGCCAGCGCGGCCTCGAGGTCCCGGGTGGCCTGCGCCACCCCGTGTGAGTCCCGGGAGATCCGCTCCAACCCGGGTGCGTCGTCGTCCACCTCGACGACCAGCTCGGCTCCCTCGTCGGTCTGGAAGCGCACCAGCTCGCTCAACCCGTCTCCAATATCGAGTTCTGCAACCACGGTGTCCAAATTGTTGCAAGGACCTTGGCTGGTACGTGAGTTGGCTGAACCGGCGGACTTGTCCAACCCGTTCGGCGACCGCGGCCACCGCCCGGCCTGGACTACCCTGAGCCATCGAACGACCGGTCGATGCTGGGTGGTGCGCGCGTGATCGTGGGACTGGACGTCGCCGACGGTGCCGTCACCGTCGCCGTGCGGGAGCTGGACGGCCGGCAGACCATCCACGACGGCCGCGGCGCCCTGGACGAACTCGCGGCGGGCGGCCGGGTCCGCGCCGTGGCCGCCGCCGTGGCCGACCACTGGCTCGACGGCGCCCGCGACGGTGCGCGCCACCTGGAGCAGCTGCACCACGACGTGGTCGAGCGGCTGCGCCTGCCGCTGCGGTCGGTGGTCCGCCGCAGCCAGGCCACCGCCGCCCGGTATGCCGACGGCGGCGCCGACCTCATCCTGGTCCTGGAACCCACCCCCGAACTGGCCACGGCCGCGCTGTACCAGGTCGAATCAGCGCAGGTGCGGCCGCTGGGCGCAGCCGGGCGCCGGGTCGCCGATGACACCGGCCCGGTCCGCCAGGCCCTCGGCGAGGCGGTGGCCCAGGCAGACGCCGCCGCGCACGCCCGCGCCGCCAGCGTGCTGCCGCGCTGCCGCCACTCCCGCTACCGCGGCACACCGCTGTACAGCCGGTCCGGCACCGGCCGCTACACCGCGGGCGAGGTGCTGGAGTGGTACGCGGGCATCGAGGCCGCGCTCACCGACAGCGTCGCGCGGGCCCTGCCCGCCACCGCCCCGACCGGGACCGTCCAGGTCGTGACCACCGGGCCGCTGCGCGACTTCCCGCCGCTGGCGCACCCGGCGCAGGTCGGCGGCCGCCCGCTGCCGGCGGCGCTGGCCGCCGCGCCGCGCGACTGCGCCGCCGGTGCGCTGCTGCTGGCCGAGGAGTCGGTGCGGGCCGTGGAGCAACCGGCCCGCTTCGCCGTCCGCCTGCCCACCTCCCGGGTATGGGCCGGACGGCTGCGGTCCGAGTCCGTGCCCCTGCACACCCCGACCGGGCAGCCCAACCTCGCCGTCGGCTGGGACGGGCACGAGCTGGCCGTCGACGTCGACGCCACCCGGCAGCTCACCGTCGACGTGCACGACACCGACCCCGCGGCCGTGACCTCCGCCTGGACCGTCACCCTGCAACCGCGTCCCGCGCCCGGCCGCTACCGGCTGGGCCTGTGGGCCGGCCGGTTCGGGCCCGGCGTGCTGGTGCTGCGGCCGGCAGACGGCGCCGAGCCCCAGCTGTTCCCGCTGTCGCAGTGAAGCCGCCCGCAGCCGTCGCCACCACGAACGGAGCCGCCACGTTGACATCCTCCCCGCCCTAAAGGACGAGGACTCCCTTGGTCGCCCTCGGGTCTTCCTGTTTCGTCGACGACTGCCCCGTCCGAGAGGATTCTCGTTGATGTCTTACGTCGTCTCCGCAGGCTGTCACCGCCAGTCCGGCGGCCAGGATGTTGCGTGCGGCGTTCACGTCACGGTCGTGGACGGCCCCGCACCGGCACGTCCACTCCCGTACCTCCAGCGGCATCCGTTGCGCGAGCGTGCCGCACGTCGAGCACAGCCGGGTCGACGGGAACCAGCGGTCCACGACGATCAGGTCCCGGCCGTGCCAGGCGGCCTTGTACTCCAGCATGGTGCGCAGCTGCCGCCAGGCCGCGTCGCTGATCGCGCGGGCCAGGCGGTGGTTCTTGACCATGGTCCGTACGGCGAGGTCCTCGATCACGATCGCTTGGTTCTCACGAACGAGCCGAGTGGTCAGTTTGTGCAGATGGTCGCGTCTGCGGTCGGCGATGCGGGCATGGACACGGGCGACCTTGACCCGGGCCTTGGCGCGGTTGGCCGAGCCCTTCTGCTTGCGGGCCAGATCCCTCTGCGCGCGGGCCAGCCGTTTGCGGTCGGTGCGCTCGTGCCGGGGGTTGGTGATCTTCTCGCCGGTGGACAGGGTGAGCAGGCTGTCGATCCCGGCGTCGATCCCGACCTGGCCGCAGGCGGGGGTCTGGACGATCACGTCGTCGCAGAGCAGGGACACGAACCAGCGTCCGGCTGCGTCCTGCGACACGGTCACCGTCGAGGGCGTACAGCCCTGCGGCAGGGTCCGCGACCACACGATGTTCAGTGGTTGGTTCATCTTGGCCAGGGTCAGGGTGCCGTCGCGCCACCGGAACGCGCTGGCGGTGTACTCCGCCGACCGGCGCGAGCGCTTCCTGGACTTGAACGTCGGATACTTCGCGCGTCTGGCCCAGAAGTTGGTGAACGCGGTATGCAGGTGCCGCAGCGCCTGCTGCAACGGCACGGACGACACCTCGTTGAGGAACGCCAGGTCGTCGGTCTTCTTCCACCCGGTGAGCAGGGCCGAGGTCGCGTTGTAGTTCACTCGCTCCTGACGCTGCGTCCACGCCTCGGTCCTGGCCTGCAAGGCCATGTTGTAGACCAGCCGGACGCACCCGAACGTCCGCGACAACTGCGCGGCCTGCACGTCGGTGGGGTAGAAGCGGAACTTGAACGCCCGCTTCACCGTCCTGGTCACAACTGCCATCCTAACCGGACACACGGCGACCCTCAGGCCGAGGTACGGGTGGACGCCGGTCCGCCCTGGCGGCGGATCGGCTTTCCCTGTCCTGCTCCGCAGGGGCTCGGTTTCCTCTCCGGCCTGAACGCCGGAGTATCTACGGAAGGAATCTGATGACCGACGAGGCGAAGACCCGCGTCTACCAGGCGCTGAGCAGCGACGGCCCGGCCGGCGCCCTCGAAGCCCTGCGCTGGTCGATCGAATGGGCCGCCCAGACCGTCAACGCGCCCGGTGCGACCGCCCCCATCGACGTGGTGATCGGCCTGGACGACGCGCTCACCGCCTCGGCACGGCTGCTGGGCGAGGTGCCCGCGCTCGTCGCGGCCGCCCAGCCCGGCCCCGACGTCGAGGCCTACCTGGACCAGCAGGCCACGCGGCTGCGCCAGGCGCAGGAACAGGTGGCCAAGGCCCGGACGACCCTCGACGAGCTGCGCGCGAACGAGGACCAGCTCCAGCAGCGCGCCGCCCAGCACGAGCAGCTCCGGCAGGAGATCAACGACCTGCGGCGGCTGGAGCGGCTCGTCGCCGCCCTGGAGGACCTGCGCGCACACCGCGACCTGATCCGCGACCGCGTCGCCCGGCTGCGCGACGACGTCGGCGGCATCGAACCGGAGCTGGCCGACGGCGGCCGCGAGCTGCTGCGCCTGTCCCGCGACCGGTCGGCGGCGCTGGCCGAACCCGTACGGGCCGTGATGGCCGAACTGGACGTCGTGCACGGCGATCTGCTCGCCCAGGAGTCCGAACTGCACACCACTCACGACACCCTGGCGCGGATGCGCGACCGGCAGCAGCTGCTCACCGTGGAGCGGGCCGAGCGGCTGGTGGCCCTGCACGCCCACGAGCAGGCCGACCGGCGGATCCTCGCGGCGCTGGCGGCCGAGCCGGGAGCCGGGCAGGCCGGCGACGGGCTGGCCGCCGTGCGTGCGGTGCTCGACCAGGCCGCGGCGCAGCTCGAACACGCCGACCGGGCCCTGCGCGACGCCCTGGACCAGCGCAGCGCCGAGTACACGCAGGAGCACCGCATCGTCGGCTGGAGCGACGCCGCGGTCTGACCGCCGCCGCCGGTTCCGGCCGGGCAGGCTCGGCAGGCCGGTGCAGCTGGCAACCCCGAGAACCTGCGGACACCGACACCTGGGACACCCCGTGAGAACATCGCCGCGTGAACGCCACGATCCCGCACCGCCCGAGTCTTGACGACGTACGTCGATATCACATCGATCAACTCAATGTGGCTATGCGTCGCCCGTCGACCTTCGGCGGCGATCTGGTCATCGAGCTGCTCGCTCGCTCCGTGGCCTACATCGACGGAGCGGCCGACCACTGGGATCGTGCGGTCGAAGGCCTGCGGTCCCGGGGAGCATTCAGCTCGATCGGCGTCCGAGGGGCGTTCCATGGCATGTTTCCCGACTACTACGACGACGGGGCGTCCGGCTCGGTCTACGGCGAGCTGGCGTGGCGGCTCGGTTGGCTCGCGGTCGATCGCCTGATGACGCCCGGCGAATACGCGCGCCTTCAGGATGAGGCGGCGCGATGGTGTGCCGTGGACTGCGGCTACGAGGAGACGATCGCGGAATTCGGGCCGCCGTCAGCCATATTCGGGAGCCAGAGCCGCAACAACCCCAGGACCATCCTCTACGCCGTGGACGATCCCACCCGTGAGTCGGTCAGCCTGCACTTCACGAATCCGTTCGGCGTGGAAGTGGGGTCCCCGGGGGCGCCGTTGATCCTGCTCGGCATACGTCGGAGTGACGCCAGATTCAACGAGGCCTTCACGCTCACGCCGACGGGATCCGCCTACCTGGATGAATGATCGCAGTGCCGCACCGCGCGCGGCCGGCCGGCGCCGATGACCGGACCGGCCGACTCGGTCATCGGCTCTGGCCGCCGGTCCGCCACTGCCGGACCAGCCCGTCAGAGTCGGCGCTGACCACCAGGTCGGCGTCGGCCACCGCCACCCCCACGACAGCGGTGGCATGGGTGCCGAGCACCCCGCCCGGTTGCTCGGTCCGCGCCTGCTCCACCGTCCACAGGCGGACCTCGCCGGAGGCGAACCCGGCCACCGGCTCGCCCTGCGCCGTGACCGCCAGGCAGCGGACCGCGGACCGGTTCGCGGTCAGTTCCGCCACCAGCGCACCCGATGCCGGCGCGAACAGCCGGACCGACCCGTCGAGGCCGCCGACGGCCAGCCGGTTCCCGGCCGCGTCCATGGCCAGCGCGGTGACGTCGGTCCCGACGGGCAGCTGCGCCTGCACGTCGCCGGTGCGGCTGTCGACGACGCGCACCAGCCCACCGGCACCGCCGACCGCGACCAGGTCGCTGCGGGCACAGGCCGCCAGCGCCGTCGCCGCGTCCCAGCCGACCGGCAGCGGGAACCCCGACGCGTCCGGGGCGCCCGACAGCGACGAGCAGTGCAGCGAGCCCGCGTCGCCGAGGCTGAACGCACCCAGCCGGGCGAGCCGCACCGCGACCGCCCAGCCCTGGTGCACCGTGGCCAGTGTGACCGGGCTGCCCGGCCCGATCCGCCAGACGCGGACCGCGCCGTCCTGACCGGCCGTGACCACGGTCTGGCCGTCGGCCGCCACGTCGACGGAGGTGACCGGCCCGGCGTGCAGCCGCCGCTGTTCGAGCAGTTCGCCGCTGCGCAGGTCCCACAGTGACGCGGTCCCGTCGGCGTCGCCGCCTACCAGCAGCGGCACCGATGCGGGCACCGCGATGCAGGTCAGGCCACTTACGGGGTGGATCTCCCGGGGCCGGGCCGGTGCGGGCGGTGCGCTGGGGGCGCCGGTACGGCCTCCGCCGACCGCTGCCTGCCCCGACGCGTCGGCACCCGAGCCGGTGACGGGCCCGCTGCTGCGCGGGCCGGCCGCCTCGTCGGCGGGCGACCAGACGGCCAGGACACTGGCACCGCGCTGGCGCAGCAGCGCCACGACCTGCTCGGCGACCGGCCAGCCGGGCAGCCGGCACACCACCACCGACGGCACACCGGCGACGACGCCGAGGCCCTCGGTCGCGGCCGCCTCCAGCCGCGACCGGTCCAGCTCGCGCCGGCCGACTCCGCCGGCCAGCATGAACCGCTGCTCGTCGGGCTCCAGCGGCAGGTGCGGCAGCAGCGAACGCCACGGCCACGACCGCGGCGGCTCGTGCTCGCGGGGCCGCCCGTCCGCTCCGCGCACGAACGTCGTGGCGGTCACGCCGCGCGCGTCCACCTCGACCAGGATCGCGGGCGTCGACGAGGCGGGCATGGTCTCGGCGGCGATGTCGGCGGTGGCACGGGCCCGGTACACGCGGGTGTCGCGGGCCAGGATCTCGCGGCGGGCCGATCTGCGCTCCACCTCCGACACCGGGCCGGACCGGACGAAGCGTTCCAGCCGGGCCAGCATCGCGTCGTCGCCGCGGGCCGGGAACCCGGCCGCGCGCACCGCCGCCGCCAGGTCGAAGGCGCGCTGCTCGGTGGCGAGCCGCTGCTCGAACTCGCGCAGCTCCGTGTCGGTGGGCGCCCCCATCCGGAACGCGGTCCGCAGCGTCCAGTGGCAACTGCCGCAGTCGGCGTCCTCGCCGGCGGGCCGCAGGCACACCGGGCACGCCGGCACGGGATCCGGGCCCAGCCCGGTCGACGGTTCAGCCGCGTGCATCCGGCACATCCGTACTGTCGAAGGCCACCAGCGCGCCGGGCTCGGGCGGCTGGGCGGCCAGCCTCCCCGCGAGCCTGGCCTCCATCTTCGCGAAGAGCGACTTCACCACGCGGGCGTTGCCGAACTCGGCCGGCCGGGTCGCGCGCTGGGCGCCGAGCCATGCCAGTGCGCGCCGCTCGACGTCGGGGCCGAGCGTGTAGCGTTCGGCGGCGGCCAGCCGCCGCAGCACCTCCAGCAGCTCGTCCTCGCGCAGGTCCGGGAAGACGACCCGTTCGGTGAACCGCGAGCGCAGTCCGACGTTGCCGGCCAGGAACGCCTCCATCGGCGCCGGATAGCCGGCCGCGATGACGGTCAGCCGGTCGCGGTGCCGCTCCATCTCGGCGGTGAGCGTGTCGATCGCCTCCCGGCCGAAGTCGTTCTCTCCACCGCGCACCAGGCTGTATGCCTCGTCGATGAACAGCACGCCGTCCATCGCGCGCTCGATCACCTCCAGGGTCCTGGTCGCGGTCTGCCCCACGTAACCGGCGACGAGGTCCTGGCGGGTGACCTCCACGACGTGGCCGCGGCGCAGCAGGCCCAGCGAGCGCAGCAGCTGCCCCACGGTGCGCGCGACGGTCGTCTTGCCGGTGCCGGGCGAGCCGAGGAACAGCATGCTCGGCGGGACGAGGCGGTCCAGGCCGCGGCGGCGGCGCAGCTGGGTGCGGTCGGCCAGGGCCTGTAGCGACTGCCGTACAGCGGCGAGCCCGACCATGCCGTCGAGCTCGGCGAACAGGTCGGTGGCCACCGGCAGCGGCGACGGCAGGAAGAAGCGGTACCGCTCGGGGATGTCGGCCGGGGTCAGCGGCTGGGTGACGTCGCCGCGGATCCGTCCCGCCCACGCGGTCTTCACGTCGTCGGCGAGGTCGCGCATCGCGCGGGCGTTGCCGAACCGCGGCTGCTTCGCGTCCGACAGGCCGGTCACGGCCTTGGCCACCTCGGCGGCGAACTCGTCGGTCCAGCGCAGCCCGGCGTCGCCGAGCCGGGCGAGCAGGATCGCCAGCAGTTCGTCGGCGGCGTAGTCGGGGAAGTGGATGGTGGTCCGGAAGCGGCTGGTCAGTCCCGGGTTGGCGGTGACGAACCGCTCCATCTGCTCCGGGTAGCCGGCCGCGATGACGACGAGGCGGTGGCGCTCGTTCTCCATCCGTGCCAGCAGCGTGTCGATGACCTGCTTGCCGAAGTCGTCGGTGCGCTCGGTGAGGCCGTATGCCTCGTCGATGAACAGCACGCCGTCGAGGGCCTCGTCGATCTTGCGGTTGGTCTGCTGCGCGCTCTGCCCGACGTACCCGGCGACCAGGTCGACCGGCAGCACCTCGACCACATGTCCGCGCCGCAGCAGGCCCAGTTCCCGGTACATCTCGCCGACCAGCCGCGCGACGGTCGTCTTGCCGGTGCCCGGGTTGCCGGTGAACACCAGGTGCAGCGACTCGACCTCGCCGGCGCCGCCGCGACCGGCCTCGCGCAGGCCCGCTTCGGCGGCCAGGCGCCACCGCTTGGCTTCCAGGTGCGACTTCACCGAGGCCAGGCCGGGCATCTCCGCGAGCCGGTCCCAGGCGCTACGGCCGTCGGACAGGGCTCCGGCGACCAGTCCCCGGGCGCGCAGCTCCGCCCCGCTGAACGGGGCGCCGGAGGCGGTCAGCTGACGCAGCCAGGCCCGCCAGTCCCGGGCGCGGGCCTGGCGTGACGCCATCGCCTGCGCGGCGGCCCCGAGCCCCGGCCAGTCACCGACGCGCAGGCCGTCGCGCAGCCGCGCCACCTGTACGAGGCGGCCCAGTTCGTGCTCCTCGGGGAACCCGACGACCGCGCCTGCGGCGCCCGGACGCCGGGCCAGGTCGTCCACGTAGGTCTCCAGCCGGGGCACCCGGCGCAGATCCCGCAGGAAGTCCCGCACCTGGTCGAGGCTGTCGTGGCGGAACACGAACACACACAGGTTGCCCTCGGCCGCCGCGTGCTCCAGCCAGTCGGCGACCATGTGCGCCATGGTCCGGCCCGCCTCGGTGTAGCGCAGCGACTCCTCGGCGTGCGTCAGCACGACCGCGGTGCGCACCTGCGACTGGCGCATGAGATGGTCCAGCATGAGCAGCCCGTGCTCGTCAGTGAGCGCCATCCTCGGCGGCGGTGGCATCCCCAGGTCCGCGGGCGCAGGCGCGGGCGCGGCCGCCGCGTCGCCGCCGGACTGGTTGACGACGACCCGGTTGCCCATCGGCCCGCTGAACCCCGAGCCCATCAGCCCGCTGCGGGCCCTCGGCCGCTCCTGCTGGCGCCGCGACGACGCCCGCGACGCGGGGTCGCGGAAGTAGACCGGGTCCCGCACCGAGCTGAAGACGATCCGCTTGAACCCCTCCGCGGCCAGGTATTCCCAGAGGACCTCCTGGAACGAGCGCACGACCAGGTCGTGCCCGACGAAGACGTCGTCGACCGCCGGGCCGTGCACCACCAGCAGCGGGTCACCGCCCGGCAGCCGCCACTCGGCCAGCCGTTCCACCAGCGCAGAAGACATGTCACCGGTCCGATCAATAGGGCTGCTGGGTCGGCAGCGACGCCGGCCGCACCGCGCGCTCGACGTCCTGCTTGGCCGGGTCGGCGCGCGGCGCCTCCGATGCGGCCTCACCGCTGTCGAGGCCGCGCGCCCGCAGCGACGCCGTGACCTGCCGCGCCCGCGACGCCTGGTCCACCGCCGAACCGGCCCGGTCGTACGAGTGCAGCCGCAGCACGCAGCCGCTGGTGTCGTCCTCGGCCGGGGACACGTCGACCACGATCTCGTCACCGTTCTGGTGACGCAGCTTGGCCAGGAACGCCCCGCGCTGGTCGCCCGCGGCGTACCCGGCCGCGTCGGGCACCAGCTCGTAACCGGCGACCTGGTCGAGGGTCTCCACCACCATGTCCGCCACGTTGACCCGCACCTGCGAGGCCAGCTGCCGCTCCTCCGCACCCTGCAGCACCGCGCCCAGCCGCTGCTCCAGCCGCGGCACGTCCTGCTCGGCGACCTGCCGCAGCTGCTGCAGGGTCAGGGACGTGTCCTGGCGTACGCGGGCCAGCTGCTCGCCGACCTCGGTCTTGAGCGAGGCCAGCGCGCCCCGCGACCAGAAGTCGACGTCCAGCGTGACGTTCGGCAGCGGCCGCCCCTGCTCGTCGATGACCGGACGCACCGCCTGCCGGTCGATGAGCGTCGAGATGGCCAGCAGCGACTCGGCGACCATCGTCTTGGTCAGGTCCCACTCCCGCAGACGCAGCTCCACGGACAGAAGCAGGTCGCTGAGGTCATGGTGCGCACCCTGAGCGACCGCCAGCGCCGCCTGGTACTGACCCTGCGCGGCGTTCGCACTCGCGGTGTTGAGCCGCTTGCGCAGCGACGCCAGCTCACCGGGGGCGAACCGCTCGTGCGGCAGCGTGCTCTGGATCAGGTCATGCAGCTTCCCGGCGTCGCGCAGCTCAGCCTGTGCCGCCGACATGGCCCGGTCCCGGTCCTCGGCCAGCGTCCCCACCTGCGCCGACAGCGCCTGCATCTGCTCGCGCCGCAGCTGGCGCTCCGCCATCAGCTCGCCGCGCCACGCCACCTCCTGCCGGGCGATCAGGTCCCTGGTCTCCTGGCGCAGCTGTCCGGCGTGCTGGCGGACGGACTCGGCGGTCGCCGCGGCCATCCGGTCCAGCCGCCGGGTCGTCTCCCGTTCCAGCTCGCGAGCCTGCTCGCCGAGCCCGGCGATGACCTGCTCGGCCGCCTGCTGGCGCCGGTCGATGTCGTCGGCCATCCGGGTCAGGTCGGCTTCGGTCTGGCTCCGGATGCTGTCGATCACGCCGGGGACGTCCCGCAGCGCCTGGTCGAGGCGGGCCACGCGCGAGGCCTCCCGCCGCACCCGCAGCCACTCCGACTGGTCGATGACGATCCGCTTCTGGCCGCTCATGTGTCCCGATCTCCCCTGATCACACGATTCGCGCCGGCGTGCGCGACCGCTTGCTCCAACGCATCCTGCAGGCCCGCTGGCGGCACGCCGACGATCAGCGCCTCGCGGCCGCGCAGCCGCACCTCGGCCCGCCGCGGACCCGAGCCCAGGTCGAACCCGGCGAGCCGGTCCGTGAGGTGGTGGATCTGCTGGTTGTCGCTGCCGCGCAGCCCGACGCCGTCGTTGCGGTCGGCCCGGTACGGGCCGTCGATGAGCACGTCGACCTCTGCCAGCAGCTCCTCGACTCCCGGTCCGGGCGGCCGCCGCCGCAGCGCCTCCAGCCTGAAGCCGGTGAAGCAGATGACCGACAGCTCCCGCCGGCGGCGTGCGGCGCGGACGGTGGCGGCCAGGCCGGACGCCTGTCCCATCGGCTCGCCGCCGGACAGGGTCAGCCCGTCCACCGCGGCGTCGCTCAGCAGCTCCTCGGCCAGTGTCTCCGCATCGACCAGCCGTGCCTGCCGCTGCGGGATCCAGTCCGGCGCCAGGCATCCGGGGCAGTCGAACGGGCAGCCCTGCACCCAGACGACCGAGCGGTGGCCCGGCCCGAGCGCGGCAGTGCCCACGCACGTGGCGGCGACGTTGACGATGTCGGGCAGGATGCCGTCCCCCAAGCTAGCGACGTCTGGCGATACCACGATCCTTGGGCACGGGTCCGATGTGGTCAATGGCCGCACGGTGGTTCACCCTGGATGGACGGATGCCGGGGCGGAGCCGACCGGATGACGCCGGTTGCCCCGCCCGCGGCGGTCCTGCCCAGGCCGGATCGCCGCGCGCCTGCCGCGCTCGGCCGACGCGCCGCCGATCACGCGAGCAGGGCGAGCGTCACCGCCACCGGGGCGAGGTAGAGCGCCGGGAACGCCACCGTCTGGTACGACCGCGCCCGCAGCACCGTGATGATCGCGCCGAGGAAGTAGCACACCAGGGCGACGGCGGCGGCGATCCCGATCGCCGGGACGGCCAGCCCGGCGAGCAGCCCGAGCGCCCCGGCCGCCTTGGCCAGCCCCAGCGGGGTCCACCACGACTCCGGTACGCCGTAGGTCCGCAGCGGGTCGACGACGAACGCGGCCCGGAGCAGCAGCGAGAAGGCGGAGAACCCGACCCAGAGGGCGGTCAGGACGGTGACGACGGCCGTGGTGGTCGACATGAGAAGTCTCCTTGTGGGTACGTGCCGATGGCGTTGCGCCATCGGTGATACGACCCGTGTCGAACCGCCGCTGTGACCGCTTTCCGGGTGCGCTCGGTCACACGGCCGGGGGGTGAACGGTCAGCCCGGCGGGGCGGGAGGGCCCGCCCCGCCGGTGTCGCTCAGGAGACGTTCAGGGCGGTGTCGTCCAGCAGGAACGATGTCTGCAGGGTCGAGCCCTCGACGCCGGTGAACTTCAGGGTCACCGTGCTGCCCCGGTAGGCGGCGAGGTTGTAGCTGCGCTGGGTGTACCCGGTGGCGGCGTTGAGGTTGGAGAAGGTCGCCAGGGTCGTCAGGACGGTGCCGGACGAGTTGAGCACCTGCGCCTTCAGGGTGTCGTACGCCGTGGTCGTGGTCGTCTCGGCGGTGCCGACGTGCAGCCAGAAACTGAAGGTGGCGGTCGCGCAGCTGGCGGGGATGGTGACGGCCTGGGCGAGGGTGTCGGTGTGGGCGGTGCCGTAGCCGTCGAGCCAGGCGTAGTACGCGTTGCTGTGCGGGGTGTTGCCCGACGAGTTGGTGATGACCCCCGAGGTGGCGGTCCAGCCGACGCCGGGACCCGCTTCGAAACCGGGGTTGACCAGCAGTTGCGCCGGGGTGCACGAGGTGCCGCCGGTCGGTGCCGGGGACGGGCTGGGCGGCGTGGTGGTGCCCGTTCCGGCCAGCCATTCCGTGGCGTTGAGCGCGAGCGCGGCGTTCGTGGCGCCGGTGTCGTTCCAGCCGTCGTAGAGGGTGTTGCCGGACTGGCCGGTGCCGTCGTCGATGTCGGAGCTGTCGCCCCAGATCGCGACCCGGCCGCTGCCGAACGTGCTGGTGGCGAAGAAGGCGCCGGTGTTGCCGCCGGGGGTGGCGCCGCTGACGTAGAGCAGGCCCTTGGCATTGGGGTTGTTCGCGGGGTGCAGGGTGACGGTGGTGCCGTTGTAGATCGCTCCGCCGGTGACGTTGCCGAAGGAGCCGTGCAGGACGGGGTTGGTCGCGGCGGTGACCGCCCGGGGGAAGCCGCTGGCGATGTTGAGCAGGTCGACGCTGAAGCCGAACGGGTCGGTGCTGTCGACGCTGTTGTTGGTCATCAGGTCGTTGATGACCTTGGGCGAGTCGGCGCCGTCGTTGTTGCGGTCGCTGCCGGTGTGGTCGACGACGATGAACAGGCCGCCGCCGTTCTGGACGAACTTCATGACGGCGGTCTTCTCGGCCGCGCTCAGCAGGACGTTGGGTTCGGGCAGGACGAACTCGTCGAAGTTGGCCAGGTCCTGCGCGTTGGCGGTGTTGCCGTAGGTGATGGTCTTGCCTGCGGCGAGGGTGGCCAGGGTGTAGGCGCCGGTCCGCTGCAGGGCCACGCCCCAGGCGGACAGTGCTCCGGTCCAGCTGGTCTCGCTGGTGGGGTTGGGGTTCTGGGTGGTGGGGTCGGGGATGCCGGTGCCGATGATCCAGTCGGCGTTGCCGGCGGTCTCGGCCTTCGAGTTGTCGAAGAGCACCCGGTGCTTGGCGGCTGCCGCGGTGGCGGCGTGCGGGACGGCGATCCCGGCGACGGTTGCCAGGGCGGTGGCGGCGAGCGCGGTGGCGGCGCCGACCAGTGCGAATCTGGCGGTACGGGTCAGACGTGTGGAGTGATCCATGCCGCACAGTATCGATGCCCGTTTATCCCTTTACGATAGGCGGTGATCACCAGTTTGTGCCATCCGCGGTCCGGCAGTTCGGGCGCCGAGTGGCCGTGGTGGTAGACGACAGGACTTTGGAGTACGGGTGAACCCATCGACCGACACCTCGCTGGAGCTGCTGGGTCGCGCCATCAGCAGTGGTGGAGGATGCGCGACCATGCTGCTTGCCGACGCCGGTGAAATCGGCGACTGGGCAGGTGACACCAACGCGACGTCAGCGGACCCGTACGACCCGGCGGGTTCGGACTGGCATCGCGTGATGCTCGACTCCCTCGACGACGACGTGGTCGAGGTCGACCTCGGCGCCGGGCGCCGTGGCCTCGGCGTCACCATGGGAGAGAACGGCTGGCACACGGTCTTCCGTACGCCGACCGGGCTTCTCATGGCGACCCGCAAAGGCGGCCCCGCCGCCGACGCCGAGTTCCCGACGGCCGCCGGTTCCGTCGAGCGTCTCCTCAGCTCCGACGCCTTCTGGGACTTCATCGCCGCGCCGCTGACCAAGCCCTTCCAGGGCGGCACCCTGCACGTGCCGAGCGGCTGGCTGATGATCATGTCGGCCATCGTGCCGACCAAGGACCTGCACCGCGACGGTTCGCCGGTCGACGTGGCCGCCCTTCTCGACGACGCCGAGCAGTCCGGCACGGATGTCGTCGAGGTAGGCGACGGGTACGGCGGCCGGGCGCTGCTGGTCCGGGTCGGGCCGACGGCCCTGTCGGCGTGGTTCGAACCCCAGCGCAGCGACCCGGCACTGGGCATCGTCGACCGGTGCGAGCTGCGCTTCGGGCACGAGCGGCCGGGCCTTGTCGGGGTATCCACTCCGCCAGCGTGAACCGAGCCGCGCGGGCCGCGCGGACGTCAGCGTGCCACGTTCCATTCGCGCGGAAGGTCCGCGCCGCAGGCGGCGCAGCTGAAGTCATCGTCCTTGACGATGTTGATCTGGCAGCAGTCCGGGCAGCGGCGGAACTCGAATGCCGCGGTGAACCCCCGGGGGTGCTCCAGCCCGGCTCGCTCGCAGGCGGCGGCCACCGCCTGCCACGAGGAGGTCTCCGGGCAGTATCCGGTGGACTGGTTGGTCACCTCGGCGACCGCCCAGTGCCGGTCCTGCCCGGCGAAACCGATCTCGCCGGCGCTGAGCACCGGACGGCCGCCCGCGCACGCGACGTGTTCGCTGCGCCTGGGCGCGACGCGCAGGTCGCCCGCCACATCGACGATGAACGTGTGGGGCTCGCGGCGCTCGGCCGGTGCCAGCGCCGCCATCCACGCGGCCAGCTCGTCGACGGAGGTGACCCGGTGGCCGCCGGCGTCCTGCGTGACGGCGGCGAGCAGGTCCGCCGGGCCGACGTAGCGGTACCGCTGCTGGTGGATGGAGGCAGGCCGACCATCCCGCCAGCGAGGCAGGTCGAGGTCGGGCGTCTGCGGGCTGGTGAAGTGGAACGGCACGCGCAGGCGGGCCGCCACGGCCTCGCCGACCTGCTGGGCCTCGGCTGCCTCCGGCCAGGGCGGGACCTGCCCGTTGAACAGTCGGAGATCGCCGCCGTGGCGGATCGACGCCAGCCGCACCTCGTCGAAGCTGTCGTGGTGCCGCCCAGGACGGTCCACGATCGCCACCAGGTCGACCGTCCAGCCTTGCGTATCACCGTCCCACACCGCCTCGACCGCCACGACGGAACAGGTGATCGCCTTCGCCGCCGCGAGGACGCCGGAGATGTCGACGACCCGCTGCGGTTCCGCCTCCACCACGCCGCGATCGATCAGCCGGGCTCGGCGCCGCGTCACGGCCTCCTGTGCCTCGTACAGGCTGGGTGCGGGGTCGAGTCCGCATTCCTCGCGCAGCACGACGATCGCCGCCAGCAGGCCGCGATCGAGCAAGGCCGCGTCGACCCGGTCGCGGGCCTGCGAGGTCAGCCGCTCCCAGACTTCGTTCACCTATCCGTCTCCGTCACGCGTCGTCATGCTGGCCGAGGGTTGGCGCTGCGCAGACCGCATGGGGCGACCGCCCGTCCGTAGGTCATCGCGGAATGGCGCAACGACATCAGATCGGACCAGCCGTGGAAAGCACCAGTTGTTTTCGGCCCGCCATGCACGATCCGGATCGGCTGCTACTGGACGGCTGCGACTGCGCGACCATGCGGTGCGCGCGCGTAGAAGCGATGAAGTCTCCCGTGGCACTGCGGCCAGGAACGGGACGGCCCGTCACGATCGGCACGTGCGCTGGGATGCACGCCGAAGGCGCCACCCGCGAACCGGGTGGCGCCTTCGGCGATGCGCAGGGGCGAGGATTACAGGTACAGCGTCCAGGTGTCGATGCGGCCGGTGTCACCGGTGGCGGCGTCGCGGACCCGCAGGGTCCAGGTGCCTGCGGCGTTCTCGGCGGACAGGTTCACGGTGAACGTCTTGATGATGTTGGCGGTGCCGGCGCCGGCCCGGTTGGACAGGTTGTACACCGTGCCGTCGGGTGCGACCAGGTCCACGACCAGGTCACCGGGGTAGGTGTGGTAGATCGCGACCGGCACGGTGCTGGTGGCCGACGCCTTGCGGGCGCAGGCGCTCAGGGCGACCGTGCTGGCCACCGTCGTGTTGTCCGGGATCGCGACGTCGGTGCCGTTGGTCGCGAAGCAGCCGGGGTTGGTGACGGTCACGGTGTAGGTGGCGGTGTGGGTGGCCCCCGTGCCCTTGCCGGTGACGATCACCTGGTACGTGCCCGCCGGGGTCGTCGCCGCGGTCGTGACGGTCAGCGCAGAGCTGCCGTTGGCCGAGCTGACCGAGGTCGCGGAGAACGTCGCGGTGGCGCCGGTCGGCAGGCCGGACGCGGTCAGGGCCACGGTCTGGGCCGCGCCGTTGACCAGCTTCGCGGTGACCGTGGTGGTCAGCGAGGTGCCCGCGGAGACCGTGCCCGTCGCCGGGTTCGCGGTGAGGGAGAAGTCGTTGGCCGCGGGGCAGGCGACGTCGTTGCCGGCCACGTTCACCGAGGTCCACGCGGCCTGGACGGCCTTGTACTCGACCGAGCAGGAGCCGTAGAGGAAGGTGGCCGCAGTGAGGGTGTGGGCGCGGGCGGTGTTGGCGGGGCTGGTCGTGTTCACGTACGACGTGTTGGACAGGAAGCTGACGTCCAGGGCCCGGTACCAGATCTTCTCGGCCTTGGCGCGGCCGATGCCGACCACGGCCGGGGCGGTGCCGCAGGGGGTGCTGGTGCCGTACGCGGTGGCGCCGGTGCCCTCGGCCAGGTTGAAGAAGAAGTGGTTGGCCACACCCGAGGAGTAGTGCACGTCGAGGTTCTTGGTGGTGGTGGACCAGCAGTCGGCCGACGCGCCGTCCAGCGACGGCTTGTACATGTACCGCAGCGGCGTGCCGTTGCCGTTGAGGTTGATCTTCTCGCCGATCTGGTAGTCGCCCGCGTCCGCCGCGACGGCCGCGTAGAACTCGACCGCGGTGCCGAAGATGTCGGAGGTGGCCTCGTTGAGGCCGCCGGACTCACCGGAGTAGGTCAGGCCGCCGGAGACCAGCGACTCGGTCACGCCGTGGCTCATCTCGTGCCCGGCCACGTCCAGCGCCACCAGCGGACGCGCGTTGCCCGCGCCGTCGCCGTAGGTCATCTGCGAGCCGTCCCAGAACGCGTTGGTGTACGCGTTGCCGTAGTGCACCCGGCTGGGCACGCCCAGGCCGTTGCCGAAGATGCCGTTGCGGGCGTGGGTGTTCTTGAAGTAGTCGAACGTCTTCGCGGCGCCGAAGTACGCGTCGACGGCGGCCGACTGACGGCTGGCGGTGGTGCCGGTGCCCCACGTGTTGTCGGCGTCGGTGAAGGTGGTGCAGGTCGAGGTGCCGTTGTTCATGTCGCAGGTGCGGCCGTTGCCACGCACCTGGTCGACCATCGTGTACGTCGAGCCCGACAGCGCGGTTTCGACGGTGACGCTGCCGCTGTACAGGCTGGCGCCGGTGCCCGCGACGGTCTCGATCTCGTCGAACTGCCCGATGTGGGCGCCGCTGACCGCGTCGGTGATCACGTGCAGCCGCGACGGGGTCTGCCCATCGGCCTGCCAGCCCTCGACCACGTTCTCCCAGGCCAGGCGGCCCGTGCCCGAGGACGCGTCGACGAACAGCTCCGCGGTGCGCACCGAGGTGACCGAGCCGGAGAAGCGGCCCCGGGCCGACTTCGCGGCCTGGTCGGCGCCGACCTTCGGCGTGGTGCTCAGGGTCAGCGACGAGCGCAGCGCGCTCATGGCACCGGCGGCGCGGCCGTTGGCGGCCTTGCTCACGATGAAGTCGCCGCCGTAGACGCGCAGGCCGCGGTAGGTGCGGCCGTACCGGGTGTGGGTGGTGCCGTCGGGGTCGCGCACGACGCGGGCCACGGTGTAGCCGTCCCCTGCCGAGGCGTGGATGTCCGCGGGGCTCGCGCCGACGGACCCGGCCTTGGTCGCCGCCGCGTCCAGCACGGCCGCGCTTCCTGACGTCGGCACGGCCACGAACGCGACCACGGCGGCCGCGACGCCGACAGCTGCGAGGGTCTTCCTCACCTGAATGCTCCTAAACCGAGGGGGTACGGCCGGTATGTGCTCCACGGCCGCGTTCACGCAGGTACACCCTCCGCCCGAAGACCATCCGGCGGTAGTGGGGTATCCCCTACGTTTGCCGGTGTCACCGCCGTGTGCCGCTCCGATACAGTCGCGTCCAGGATCTTGAAAGGCGTTGGCGTGAGCGGTGCATCAACCGGACGTGAGCTGTTCGGACGCGACGAGCAGATCACCGTCGTACGCTCCGCGATCACCCGGCAGGCGGCCGGATTCCAGGTCGTGCTCCTGACCGGCCAGGCCGGCATCGGCAAGACCGCGATCTGGGAGGCCGGGGTCACCGACGCCGAGCAGCGCGGGCACGCGGTCCTGCAGACCCGGGCGTGCGAGTCGGAGGCCAGGCTGTCCCACGGCGGCCTCGGTGACCTGCTCGAACACATCGGCCCCGACGTGCTGGCCGAGCTCGCCCCGCCGCAGCGCCGCGCCGTGGACGCCGCGCTGCTGCGCGACGACAGCGGCCCCATCGACCCCCGCGCGCTCGGCGCCGGGCTGCTCGCCATCGTCCGCACCCTGGCCGCCAGGGGCGGGGTGCTGATCGCGATCGACGACGACCAGTGGCTCGACGCCGCCAGCACCGCGGCCGTGGCGTACGCGCTGCGGCGGCTGCGCGACGAGCACGTCACGGTGCTGCTGACCCGCCGCACCGAACCCGGTGCCGCGTACGGCGGCGACGGTCTCGCCCCGCACCTGGGCGACCTGCGCGCCGAGTCCGCGACCGAGGAGCTTCCGCCGCTGCGGCCCGAGGCGATCCGCAGCCTGCTCGACCGCCGCGTGCCGACCCACCTGGCCCAGCGCGTATACGAGCTGTCCCACGGCAACCCGTTCTTCGCCCTGGAGATCGCCCAGGCGCTGCGCCGCAGCGAGCACCCGATCGGGGCAGGCGACGAGCTGCCGCTGCCCTCGTCGCTACAGGCCCTGGTCAGCGCGCGACTGGCGGCGGCCTCCCCCGCCGCCCGCCGGGCCGTCCTGGTGACCTCGCTGGTCGGCAATCCGCGCCTCGGCCTCATCCGCGAGGTGCTCACCCGCGACGATCCCGACCGGACCGGACCCGACGACGGCCTCGACGACGCCACCGCCGCCGGGCTGCTCGTCGTACGCGGCGACCACGTGCGGCTCGGGCACCCGCTGATCGGCGCGGTCGCCCGCGCCGAGACGCCGCCGTCGCAGAGCCGCCACCTGCACCGGATCATCGCCGACACCGCCGTCGACGCCGAAGAACGCGCCCGGCACGCCGCCTTCGGCGCGATCCCGCCCGATGCCGCCATCGCCGACGAGCTCGCCCGGGTCGCCGACGCCACCATCGACCGGGGCGGTATGCGAGCCGCCGCCGAACTGGCCGAGCAGGCCTGGCGGTTCACGCCCCGGTCCGATCCGCGTCACGACGAGCGGCTGCTTGCCGCCGTCGACCGGTACTTCTGGGCCGGGCTGCACGACACCGGCGCCGCCCTGCTCGCCCCGCAGCTGCCGGCACTGCCGCCCGGCCCGCTGCGGGCCCGCGCCCGGCTCCTGCTCTCCCAGCTGACCGGCATCGAGCTGTCGCCGGAGCAGTACGAGGAGGTCCTGGCCGAGGCCGACCCGCGGCTGCGGGCGCAGGTCCTCGCCCACCGCGCGAACGCCGGCGTGGCCTTCGGCATCGTGCCGGTGTCGCAGGGTCTGCGCTGGACCGCGGAAGCCGCCGACATCACCGGCGGCCTCGACGACCCCGCCGCACGGGCCCAGGCCGTCAGCGAGGCCGGGTGGATGGAGGTGCTGCTCGGCATCGACCCCGAACCCCGGTTCGCCACCATGGACGCCAGCACGTTGACGGAGCTCGCCCTGCACGACCAGGGTGATCGCATCCGGGCGGTGCGGGCCATGTGGCGCGGCGAGATGAGCCGTGCCCAGCGGCTGCTGGAAGGCCTCCAGCAGCTCGCCCGGGAGCGGGGGGAGGAGCTGTCGCTGGTCATCTTCAGCCTGCATCTGTTCGAGGCCGCGATCCGGGTCGGGGACTGGACCGCCGCCGCCCGGATCCAGCAGGAACTCGTCGACGAAGGTTCGGCGTTCCTGCCCCCTGAGGTGCTGTGGCGTATCCGGGCGGCCGTCGCGGCGGGCACCGGTGACCGCGGGCTCGCGGCCGAGGCGCTGCGGGAGGTCGACCAGGTGGCCGCCCAGCCTGACGCCGGACCGGTGTTCTGGCACCACCTGGAGACCCGCCGTACGGCGGGGCAGGCGGCGCTGTTCGACGGTGACGCCGAGACCGCAGTCGCGCTGCTGTCGCAGGTGGCGGCCGACGCGGCCGACGGTGAGTACCTCGACCCGGGTGCGTTCCCGGTCGTGCCGGATCTGATCGAGGCGCTGGTGAAGGCGGGGCGGCTCGAGGAGGCCCGGGACACGCTGAAGCGGCTGGAGGAGACGGCGGCCGAGCTGGACCATCCGTGGGCGCGGGCGGGGGCGGCCCGCGCTCGCGGGATCCTGCTGTCCGCGGTCGTGGCCACCGCGAAGGCGTCGGCTGACGCGGCGGGTGGCGACGCCGCCGCCGAAGCGGCGCTGGGTGATGCCCTGGACCGGTACCGGAAGCTCGGGTTGCCGTTCGACGAGGCCCGTACGCTCGTGGCGCTCGGCACGCTGCGGCGGCGTCAGCGGCGGTTCCGGGAGGCGCGGACGCTGCTGCAGGATGCCGCGGAGCGGTTCGAGCGGCTGGGGGCGGCCGGGCTTGCCGGTGCGACCCGCGCTGAGGCCGGGCGGGTCGGTGGGCGGGTGCCGGAGCGGGCCGAGACGGCTGGTGGGCTCACCGCGACCGAGCAGCAGGTGGTGGACCTGGTCGTGGCCGGGTGCACCAACCGGCAGGCGGCCGACCGGCTGTTCATCAGCGTCAGCGCCGTCGAAGCCCACCTGACCCGCGTATACGCCAAACTCGGCGTCAGCTCGCGCACCCAGCTCGTCCGCAACCTGTCCCGGCCGACCTGACGTCGTCAGGCGCCGCCGGCGCGACCGCCCCGTAGTTGGAGCGCCGGAGGAAGGCCGAGTTCATTGCGCTGGCGCGGGGTCAGCGTCACTGAGAGCCGTTCCTGGGCATAGGCGGTCAGGTTCTCCATACCTCAGCTTCTATGTGTGGAGCTGATCGAGGATGCCCTGGTCGCCCTCGGTACGCAGTGACGCCGCGGGAATCCGGCCGTAGAAGAACATGACCAGCTCGTGGGCGGTGCCCCAGGCGGTTACGTCGGCTCGTTCAACGGCCTCATCGGCGGTAGTGCCCTGCGGGAGCTCGGCGGTGCGCGTGTGGCCGTCGGAGACCCAGAGCCGCCAGGAGCGGCCCTCGGTGGCGTGGTAGTCGACGATTACCGGCTTGTGCGGCCAGGGTTCCGTTCCTGCGCAGCAGGTGGTCAGGAACTCGTCGACCCCGTCGAGCGCCACCTGGCTGGACAGCGGCTGCGGGGCGCCCACCGTGACCTGGGCATCGTAGGTGTGCACGGCGAGCTGCTGGAGCTGGTGGCGGGCGACGGCACCGCTGGTCTGCGGCGACTGCGAATCACCCCACC
This sequence comes from Catellatospora sp. TT07R-123, assembly GCF_018327705.1. Classification (NCBI taxonomy): domain Bacteria; kingdom Bacillati; phylum Actinomycetota; class Actinomycetes; order Micromonosporales; family Micromonosporaceae; genus Catellatospora; species Catellatospora sp. TT07R-123. Next base: position 442,367 of record NZ_BNEM01000002.1, read on the forward strand.
ACGTCCAGCAGCCACGGTCCGGTCCGGCCTCCCGCAGCGCGTCCAGCAGCTCCCGTACCGAGCCGGCGAACCAGGTCAGCAGGGCTTCGCGCTCCCGGGGCGCCGCTGGGGCGGAGAAGGTCGCAGGAGCGTCGGCGGGCCCCGCGGCGACGGTGGCGGCCCACTTGTAGCGCCCCTCCACCAGGTGCTGCACCAAGTCGAACAATGTCCACTCGGGGCAGGTCGGCACCTGCACTTCGAGGCTGGGTGCCGCAGCGACCGCCGCCTGGAAAGCGGTCGATCGCTCGTCCATCAGCCGCAGCAGGTCAGCGAACGCAAGATTCTTTTCCACTGAGGCTTTTTAGCACCACGCGCCGACAACCGACATCGGTTTTCTTGCGCCGGTCACCGGTCGGGGCGAGGCAGCCGTCCATGCGCACCGTGGACTTCAGGTCTAAGCGACTCGATAGAGACAGTCTGCCGGGTCCACGAGCGCGGCCAGCAGCGCACCGGGCACGAGTGCCGGATCGTCGGGACGGGTCGTTTCGGCATCGAAGGCCGTGAACCCGGACCCGCTGATCCGCAGGCGCAGTTTCAGCCCGGGGTCCTCACCGCCCAGGTGGTGCTCCACCGCGATCACCTCGGCCGTCGCGGCGACACCGGTGGCGGCGAGCTGGCGCGCGTCGCGTCGCGAGCGGGTGACCAGGCGCAAGCCGAAGACTCCGAAGCAGACACCGGCGATCGTCGTGATGACGCCTCCGGCGAGCAGGCCCCAGAAGTCCTGGGGCGGCGCCTGGGCGTCCAGCGCCAGGGCGAAGGCGAGCAGGACCGGTCCGGGCAGGCAGATGGCCAGGAAGGCCAGACGGCAGAGCAGCGCGCCGATCGGACCGATCCGCGCTTCCGCCTCCCGGGGTGCACTCGTCATCCCCGCACCCTAACCAAGCAGGCGGCCGGTGAGGAGCCTCGGGTGGAGGCGCTCACCGGCCGCTGCCGGAGGCGACGTGGATGCGGTCGGTCCCGCTACCCGTGGACCCTGGATTCCGCAAGCCGCCAGGCCCGCGCGTCGCCACCGGGCGCGTAGGCGGCCAGTGACGTGTGCGCGCGGATCAGGCCGCGAAGTTCGGCCAGCTCACCGGTCACCGCGCCGAGTGCCCGGGCCTGGACGAGCGTGTTGCCGAGTGCGGTGGCCTCCACCGGCCCGGCGAGCACCGGCAGACCGCAGGCGTCGGCGGTGAGCTGGCACAGCAGCGCGTTGCGCGCCCCGCCGCCGACGACATGCACGACTTCGACGTCCTGTCCCGACAGCTGCTGCGCCTGCCGCACCGTCCGGGCGTGCGCGAGTGCGAGGCTGTCCAGGATGCACCGTGTCAGCGCGGCGGGAGACTCGGGCACCGGCTGGCCCGTACGCAGGCAGGCTTGCCTGATCCGCGCGGGCATGTCCCCCGGCGGCAGGAACAGCGGATCATCCGGGTCGATGACCGAGGCGAGTCCGGGCTCCCCGGCGGCCGCCCGCAGGAGCGCGTCGAGGTCGATCTCGGTCCCCGAGGCGCTCCAGGTGCGCACCGACTCCTGGAGGAGCCACAGTCCCATGACGTTGCGCAGGTAGCGGACGGTCCCGTCGACACCGATCTCGTTGGTGAAGTTCGCCGCCCGGCTGGCCTCGTCGAGCACCGGCGCCCGCAGCTCGACCCCGACCAGCGACCACGTCCCGCAGGACACGTACGCGAACCGGGGGCTCGCCGCCGGGACGGCCACCACGGCCGACGCCGTGTCGTGCGACCCGACCGCGATGACCGGCACCGCGGTGGACAGCCCCGTCTCCTCGGCCACCGCGGGCAGCAGGCGCCCGATCTGCTCACCGGGCTGGCGCAGCGTGCCCAGCAGCGCCGGGTCCAGTGCCAGTGCGGCCAGCAGCGACTCGGACCAGGTCCGCGAGGTCGCGTCCAGCAGTCCGGTCGTGGACGCGTTGGTGATCTCCGCGCCGTCGTCGCCCGTCAGCCAGTACGCCAGCAGGTCCGGCAGCAGCAGGAGCCGCCGTGCCTGCGCGAAGGCAGGCGTGTCCCGTGCCGCCACGAGCTGGTAGACGGTGTTGAACGGCAGGTTCTGCAGCCCGGTGGTGCGGTAGAGGTGCTCGGCGCCGACCTGGGCGTGTACGGCTTCCATCACTCCGTCGGTGCGATGGTCCCGGTAGCTGACCGGGTTGCCGATCAGCGCACCGGTGCCGTCGAGCAGTCCGTAGTCGACGGCCCAGGAGTCGATACCGATCCCGTCGAGCCCGCCGGCCGTACGCGCCGCCGCGGTGAGTCCGTCGAGGACGCCCCGGTAGAGGGCGAGCGCGTCCCAGTGCAGGGTCGGGCCGAGGCGTACGGGCCGGTTGGTGAAGCGGTGGACCTCGGTGAGGCCGAGCCGTTCCGGGCCTACCCGGGCGACCATGACCCGGCCGCTGGAGGCGCCGAGGTCGGCTGCCGCGACGGTGACGGTGTCCGTGGCCATGGTTCAGCGCAGGAACGCGGCGGCGACGCCGGCATCGACGGGCACGTGCAGGCCGGTGGTGTGCGACAGGTCCCCGGCGACGAGGGCGAACACGGCGTTCGCGACGTGCTCGGGCAGCACTTCGCGTTTGAGCAGCGTCCGCTGTGCGTAGAACGCGCCGAGTTCAGACTCGGGTACGCCGTAGACGGCGGCCCGTTGCGCGCCCCAGCCGCCGGCGAAGATCCCGGAGCCGCGGACGACGCCGTCGGGGTTGACGCCGTTGACGCGGATGCGGTGCTCGCCGAGTTCGGCGGCGAGCAGGCGCACCTGGTGGGCCTGGTCGGCCTTGGCCGCGCTGTAGGCGATGTTGTTGGGTCCGGCGAAGACGGAGTTCTTGCTGGAGATGTAGACGATGTCGCCGCCCATGCCCTGGGCGATCATGGTGCGGGCGGCTTCGCGGGCGACGAGGAACGAGCCCTTGGCCATCACGTCGTGCTGGATGTCCCAGTCGGCTTCGGTGGTGTCCAGCAGCGGTTTGGAGATCGACAGTCCGGCGTTGTTGACGACCAGGTCGACGCCGCCGAAGGCCAGCGCGCACGCGTCGATCATCGCGGTGACGGCGTGCGCGTCGGTGACGTCGGCGGCCACGCCCACGGCGAGGTCGGTGCCGCCGATCTCGGCGGCGACGCGGTGGGCGGCCTCGGCGTCGCGGTCGGCGACGACGACGCAGGCGCCCTGCGCGGCCAGCCGGTGGGCGATGGCGCGGCCGATGCCGGAGCCGCCGCCGGTGACCAGGGCGATCCGGGCGGCCAGCGGGGCGGGTTTGGGCAGCCGGGCGAGCTTGGCCTCCTCCAGCGCCCAGTATTCGATGCGGAACTTCTCCGCCTCGTCGATCGGCTGGTAGGTGGAGATCGCCTCGGCGCCGCGCATCACGTTGACGGCGTTGACGTAGAACTCCCCCGCGACGCGGGCGGTCTGCTTGGTGGCGCCGAACGAGAACATGCCCACGCCGGGGACCAGCACGATCGCCGGGTCGGCGCCGCGCATCGGCGGCGAGCCGGGTTCGGCGTGGCGGGCGTAGTAGCGCGCGTACTCCTGCCGGTAGTCGGCGTGCAGCTCCTTGAGCCGCGCGATCGTCTCCGTCGGCGACGCCGTGGGCGGCAGGTCGAGCACCAAGGGCTTCACCTTGGTACGCAGGAAGTGGTCCGGGCAGGAGGTGCCCAGGTCGGCCAGCCGGGGGTGGGCGTCGCGGGACAGGAAGTCCAGCACCACGTCGCTGTCGGTGAAGTGCCCGACCTGCGGCCGGTCCGTGCTGACCAGGCCCCGGATGACGGGTGCGAGGGCGGCGGCACGGGCCAGCCGCTCCTGCTCGGGCAGCGGCTCGTATCCGGGCAGGATGGTGCCGAACGGCTCCGGCTTGCCGCGCTCGTCGAGGAACGCCTGCGCCCGCGTGATGATCTCGAGGGTGTTGGCCTCGCACTCGTGGCTGGTAGCGCCCCAGGCGGTGATGCCGTGCCCGCCGAGGATCACGCCGATGGCCTGCGGGTTGTCCCGGTGCAGCTGGGCGATGTCGAGGCCCAGTTGGAAGCCGGGCCGGCGCCACGGCGTCCACAGCACCCGGTCGCCGAAGCACTCCTGCGTCAGCGCCTGGCCGTCGGCGGCGGTGGCGAACGCGATACCGGCGTCGGGGTGCAGGTGGTCGACGTGTGCGGCGTCGACGAGGCTGTGCATGGCGGTGTCGATCGACGGTGCGGCACCGCCGCGGCCGTGCAGGCAGTAGTCGAACGCGGCGACCATCTCGTCCTCGCGCTCGACCCCGGGGTACACGTCGGCGAGCGCGCGCACCCGGTCCAGGCGCAGGACGGCGAGCCCGGCCTCGGTGAGCGTGCCCAGGTCACCGCCGGAGCCCTTGACCCAGAGCAGGTCGACGTCGGTGCCGGTGACGGGGTCGAGGTCGGTGCCCTTGGCGGAGGTGTTGCCGCCCGCGTAGTTGGTGTTGCGCGGGTCCGCGCCGAGGCGGCGGGAACGGGCGACGAGTTCGGCGGGCGTGCTGCTGTGCTGCGGCATCGGTCAGGCTCCCCATCCGGCCTGCTGGCCGCCGACGCGCTCGGATTCGATCCGCTGCTGGTAGCCGCTGCGGTGGTAGGCGGCGATCGGGTCGGGGTCCAGGCCAATCTCCTCGCGCAGCTCGGCCAGCAGCGGGCGCACGTCGGTGGCGTACGCGTCCATGAGCACGGCGTGCGCGCCCAGGACGTCGCCGCGAAGCTGCGCGGCGGCCAGGGCGTCGGCGTCCACGAGCAGCGCCTTGGCGGTGGCTTCCTGGACGTTGAGGACCGAGCGGATCAGCGCGGGCACCTTGGCTTCCAGATTGTGGCACTGGTCGAGCATGTACGCCACGTTGGCCTCAGGCGCGATCGCGTCGGCGCGCACGAGCTCGTGCATGATCCGGAACAGCTGGAACGGGTCGGCCGCGCCGACCATCAGGTCGTCGTCGGCGTAGTTGCGGCTGTTGAAGTGGAAGCCGCCGAGCTTGCCGAAGCGGCGCAGCACGGTGACCAGGAACTCGATGTTCGTGCCCGGCGCGTGGTGGCCGGTGTCGACGAGGACCTGCGCCCGGTCGCCCAGGGCCACGCAGTGCGCGTAGGAGGTGCCCCAGTCCGGCAGGTCCATGCTGTAGAAGTGCGGCTCGAACAGCTTGTACTCCACGAGCATCCGCTGGTCGGGGCCGAGCCGGTCGTACGTCTGCGACAGTGCGTCGGCGAGGCGGTCCTGGCGGGCCGCGATCGAGTCCTGGCCGGCGTAGTTGGTGCCGTCGGCGAACCACAGCGACAGGATCGACGAGCCGGTGGCGTCCATGATGTCGACGCATTCGAGCAGGTGGTCGAGGGCCTTGCGGCGCACCTGGGGGTCGGGGTGGCAGACGCTGCCGAGCTTGTAGTCGTTGTCCTGGAACACGTTCGGGTTGATCGCGCCGATGGCGATCCCCTGCTCGGCGGCGAAGCGGGCCAGGTCGGCGAAGTCGTCCACCCGGTCCCACGGGATGTGCAACGCCACGCTGGGCGCGGCGCCGGTCAGGCGGTGCACCATCGCCGCGTCGGCGATCTTCTCGTACGCGTCGCGGGGTACCCCCTGCTGGGCGAACACCTTGAACCTGGTGCCCGAGTTGCCGTACGCCCAGGACGGCGTCTCGATGGGCATGGCCCGCAGGGCCGCTTTGACGGCAGCGTGGTCGTTCATATCGTCTCCTGTGCTACGCCGAACGGGGTGACGGTGCGGGCGGCGCGGCTCGCGCCGCCCGCACCAGGGCCGCCGTTACTTGATGGTGGCGACGTTGTCCTTGGTGACCAGCAGAACCGGGTTGAAGACCTCCCGCTCGGCCGCGTTGCCGAAGGTGATCGCCTCCTTGCTCAGGGCCTGGCCGGCGAGCTTCACGGTCAGGGCGCCCATCGCGGCGGGGTCCTGCGCGACGGTGGCGGCCAGGCCGCCGCCCTTGATCGCGGTCAGCGCCTCCGGGTCGGCGTTGAAGCCGACGGTGACGATGTCGGTGACCGGGTTCTTGCCGGCGTCCTTGACCGCGTTGGCCGCGGCGACACCCATCGGGTCGTTGCAGGAGAACACGCCCGCGACGTCGGGGTTCTTGGCCATGATGTCCTTCATGACCTTGTAGCCCTCTTCGGCCTTGGAGTTGCCGGACAGCTCGGCGACGACCTTGAAGCCGAGCCCCTCGATCGCCTCCTTGAACCCGGCGTTGCGGCGGGCGGCGTAGACCGCCGACGGCTCGCAGGTGATCGAGGCGACGTTCTTGCTGGTCTTGCCGTTGGCCGCGATCTGCTTGGCCATGTACTCCGCGGCGAGCTTGCCGCCGCCGGCGTTGTCGGAGATGACGATCGCGTCGTACGGGGCACCGCCGCCGCCGATGTCGTCGACGATCACCGGCACGCCCTTGGCCTTGGCCTTGGCGATGATCGGGCCGAGCGCGCTGGGCTTGAACGGGCTGATGATCAGCACGTCGACGCCCTGGTCGATGAGCGCCTGGGCGCCGGTGACCATCTCGTTCTCGTCGCTCTTCTCGTCGTGGAGCTTGAACTCCCAGCCCTTGGCGGCGACCGCCTCGCGGGTGCCCTTCTCCATCTTCTGGAAGAACTCGTACTGCATGTCGTAGACCGAGAAGCCGACGACGACCTTGTCGTCGCCGCCCTTGTCCCCGCTGGGCGCGTTGGAGTCCGAGCAGCCCGCCAGGACCAGCGCGCCGGTCAGGGCGAGCGGGACGAGGACCTTCTTGAGCATCACGGTGATGCTCCTTCCGTGCGAAATGTGGACGGATACATGGGGTTAATACGTTTCAATTCCGCCGTGCCCACGGCGCCGGAGCGCCGTGCTGTGGTTCACCGGGCCAGGCCCGGTTTGGGCGTTCGCCCGCCCAGTCCGGTCACCGCGCGCCGCAGGGAGCCGGGCGCGGCGAAGCGGGTACGGAGCCCGTCGATGGTCAGGGCGATGATGAGGACTCCACCGAGCACGATGCGCTGGTAGGCCGACGGCACCCCCTGGCTGACGAGCATGTCGTTGAGCACGCTGACCAGGAGCACCGCGGAGAAGGTGCCGATCAACGTGCCCTTGCCGCCCTTGAGGCTGGTGCCCCCGAGGACGACCGCGGCGATCACTTTGAGTTCGAACCCGTCCTGGGCCGAGCCGTCGGCTGTCCACACCCGGGTGATGTAGGTCAGCGCGGCGATCCCGACGCTGACTCCCACCAGGGCGAAGACGAAGAAGCGCAGCCGGGTCGGGGAGATCCCGCAGAACCGGGCCGCCTCCGGCGAGGAGCCGTAGGCGAGCACCCGGCGGCCGGTGGCGGTCCGCCGCAGCAGCACCCAGGCCGCCCCGTAGACGGCCAGCATGATGAGGAAGGGCAGGGGCAGCCCGGCCACGTCGAGCCCGCCGATCTTCACGAACGGCGAGCCGATCTGGTCGTAGGGCAGGGTCTTGGGCCCGTCCTGGGTGAGGATGTAGGCCACGCCCCGGAAGACGAACAGGGTGCCGAGGGTGGCCACGAACGGGGGCACCCGCAGCCGGGTGATCAGGCTGGCGTTGACCAGCCCGCAGGCGAGCCCGGTGGCCAGCGCCGCCGCGACGGCCAGCGCCGTGCCGCCCGCGGCGTAGCCCATGAGCGACACCACGCTGCACAGGGCCAGCTGCCCGCCGACGGACAGGTCGAACGCGCCGCTGGCGATCGCGAAGGTCATCCCGGCCGCGACGATGCCCAGGTAGGCGCTCTCGCGCAGCACCGACTGCGCGTTGTCGAGGCTGAAGAAGTCCGGGGTGACCACCGGTGCGACAGCCAGGAGCAGCAGCAGGATCGCGGTGATGCCCCAGGTGTCCCACAGCCTGCCCAGCGAGGTCTTCATGAGGTCGCCTCCCGGGCGGTCGGAACGACGGTGGTGTCGGCGCGGCGCAGGCCCTTGAGGGCGAGGGCGGCGATGAGCAGCAGCCCGACGCTGATCCGCTGGTACGCCGGCGGGGTGTTGAGCAGGTTCAGCCCGTTGCGGATCGTCTCGATGAGCACCGCGCCCAGGACGGTGCCCACGATGGACGCCCGCCCGCCCAGCAACGCGGTCCCGCCGATGACGACGACGGTGATCGCGTCGAGCTCGAAGCCGAGGCCCAGCTGCCCGTTGCCCTTCTGCAACTGGCTGGAGATCAGCAGGCCCCAGGCGCCGCCCGCGATGCCGACCAGCGTGTAGACCGCGATGCGGATGCGGTCGACGGGCAGGCCGGACACGCGGGCCGCCTCGCGGTTGGACCCGATCGCGCACACCCAGCGGCCGAACCGGGTCCGGTTCATGGCCCACCACGCCGCCGCGGTCGCGACGGCGACCAGGACGATCGGCATCGGTACGCCCAGCGGACGCCCACCGACCAGGTATTTCAGACCGGCGGAGCTGATGATCTGGTCGTGCCCGTCGGAGTAGGCCAGGGCGACGCCCCGGACGATGACGAGCGTGGCCAGGGTCGCGATGAACGGCGTGACCCCGAGTTTCGTCACGACCAGGCCGTTGGCCAGGCCGATCACGGCGCCGACCACGAGCGCGAGCGCCATCGCGACGGCCAGCGGCCGACCGGCGATCAGGGCGCTACAGCAGACGACTCCGGCGAGGGAGACGGTGGAGCCGACCGACAGGTCGAACTCCCCCATCGCCAGGCAGAAGGTCATGGCCAGGCCCGGCAGCGCCACGATCCCTGCGGCGACCAGCACGTTCTCTATGTTCGCGCCGGTCAGGAAGCTGTCGGTGGCGACCGCGAGCGCGATGATCACGGTGAGCAGGGGCAGCACGAGCGGTGCCCGGCGCAGCAGGGCGGTCATGACACCGGCTCCGGCGAGAAGATCCGCCGACCGGTGCTGGCGCACGTCATGACGTTCTCCTCGGTGCGGTCGTCGCCGGTCAGGTGCCCGGCGACGCGGCCGCCGGCCAGGACGTAGACGCGGTCGCTGATGCCGAGCAGCTCGGGCAGATCGCTGGAGATCATGATCACGCCGGCTCCCTGCGCGGTGATCTCGTTGATGAGGTGGTGGATCTCGACCTTGGCACCGATGTCGACTCCCCGGGTGGGTTCGTTGAGGATCAGCAGCCGCCCGCCGGGGGCCAGTGCCCGCCCGAACAGGACCTTCTGCTGGTTGCCGCCGGACAGTTGCCCGATGAGCTGGTCCGGCCCGGTGGCGCGGATGGCCAGGCGGTCGCGGTAGGTGGAGAAGACGCCCAGCTCCGCCGCCGGTGACAGCAGGCGGCCGAGCGCGCCGCGCACCCTGTCCAGGACGGAGATGGTGACGTTGTGGCGCACGGTGAGGTCGGGCAGGATGCCGGCCGCCTTGCGGTCCTCGTGCAGGAACCCGATCCCGGCGCGCATCGCGTCGGCGGGGCCGTCCGGGCGGTAGGGTTCGCCGCCCAGGCGCATCCGGCCCGCCGTCACCGGCAGGGCACCGAAGATCACCTGGGACAGTTCGGGCTGCCCGGCTCCGGCGACACCGCCGATGCCGACGATCTCCCCCGCCCGTACGGTGATCGACACCTCGCGCAGCTGCCGTCCCGCGCTGACCCCGTCGAGTTCCAGCACGACCTCGCCGCTGACGGCGTCGCCCCGCGGGAACAGGGCCGCGACGTCCCGCCCGACCATCCACCGCACCAGCTCGTCGGTGCTCGTCTCGGCCAGCGGCACGGTGCGTACGTGGCGGCCGTCGCGCAGGACGGTGACCCGGTCGGCGACCGCGAAAACCTCGTCGAGGCGGTGGCTGACGTAGATGACGCTGCGGCCCTCGGCGCGCAGGCGGCGCACCACGTCCAGGAGGCGGGTGACCTCGTCGGCCGACAGCGCGGCCGTCGGCTCGTCCATGACGATGATGCGGCCGTCCACCGACAGCGCCTTGGCGATCTCGACGAGCTGCTGCTCGGAGACGGTCAGGCTGCTCACCGGCGCGGCCGGGTCGATGGCGACCCCGAGGGTGGCGAACAGCTCCGCGGCACGGCGGTTGATCTCGGCATAGCGGATGCCCCTGGTGAGGGGGTGGATCGGCTCCCGGCCGGAGAACACGTTCTCGGCGACGGTGAGATCGGGGTAGAGGTTGAACTCCTGGTAGATGACCGCGATGCCGGCGTGCACGGCGTCGGCGGGACGGCGGGGGCGGTAGGCGGCTCCGCCGAGCGTGATCGCCCCGGCGCTGGGCCGGTGCAGTCCACCGAGGACCTTCAGCAGCGTGGACTTGCCGGCTCCGTTCTCGCCGACCAGCGCGTGGACCTCACCGGCCGCCACGTCGAAGTGCACGCCGTCCAGTGCGCGTACGCCGGGGAACTCCACGGTCAGGCCGTCGACCTGTAGCAGCGCTGGTGTTCCGGTGTCTGCCACCGCGGTCCTCCCTTCGCAGGAACCTGCACTAAGATCAATTTGAATCGTTTCGGGCTTCGGGTGGAACGTACGCTACGATTCGGTTGCCGGACTGTCAACAGTTCAGTCCCCACAACCGCTCCGAGTGCTCATTTCGTTAGCGGGCAACCTGATCCTGACGCGGTTGACACGTTTCAGTTCCGGCGTACGCTGAAGCCGCTCCGAGCCCCGGGGCGGTCCCACCCTCCGTCACACCACCGAGGAGCCATGGCCAACGTCAGCATCAAGGAGGTTGCCCGCCGGGCAGGGGTCTCGATCGGGACCGTGAGCAATGTGCTCAACCACCCCGACGCCGTGGCCGTCGCCACCCGCCGCCGCGTGCTCGACGTGATCGCCGAACTCGGCTACGTGCGCAACGACTCCGCGCGCCAGCTGCGCGCCGGGCGCAGCCGCACCGTGGCGATGGTCGCGCTCGACCTCGGCAACCCCTTCTTCACCGACGTCATGCGCGGCGCCGAGATCGCCGCCGAGGGCGCCGGGGTCAACGTCATGATCTTCAACAGCGGCGAGGACGTCGCGCGCGAGCGCCGCCATCTGGACATCCTCAACGAGCAGCGCGTCCTCGGAGTGCTGATCACCCCGGTCAACGAGACCCACGACGCGCGACTGGACCAGCTCGTCGAACACGGCATCCCGGTGGTGCTCGTCGACCGCGGGTCGGGCAGCCACCACCGCTGCTCCGTCGCCGTCGACGACGTCCTCGGCGGCCAGCTCGCCGCCGACCACCTGCGCGAACTCGGCCACCCGCGCATCGCGTTCGTCGGCGGCCCGCTGACGATCCGCCAGGTCGCCGACCGGTACGCCGGCTTCACGGCCGCGCTGGCCAGCGGACCGGAGGTCCGGCTGGTTGCCACGACCAACCTCACCGTCGCCGCCGGTCGCACCGCCGGCCAGGAGATCGCCGAGCTGCCCGCCGCCGAGCGCCCGACCGCCGTGTTCTGCGCCAACGACCTGCTCGCGCTGGGCCTGCTCCAGGAGATGACCAGCCGCGGCGTGCGCGTTCCGCATGACGTCGCGATCGTCGGATACGACGACATCGAGTTCGCCGCCGCCGCGGCCGTGCCGCTGTCCTCGGTGCGCCAGCCGCGCGAGCAGCTGGGCCGCGCGGCGACCCAGCTGCTGCTGGAGGAGGTCAACGAACCCGACCGGCACGAGCACCGCCACGTCGTGTTCCGCCCCGAACTCGTCGTGCGCCAGTCCAGCGAACCCGTGCCGACCAAGCGCAGGAAGTAGCGCATGCGCATCGCCCTGTTCGTGACGTGCCTGTCCGACACCCTGTTCCCCCAGGTCGGGCAGGCGACCACCGTGTTGCTGGAACGGCTCGGGCACGAGGTCGTCTTCCCGCAGGCCCAGACGTGCTGCGGCCAGATGCACATCAACACCGGGTACCAGCGCCAGGCGCTGCCCCTGGTCGAGCACTACGCCGACGTGTTCGCCGACGCCGACGCCATCGTCGCCCCCTCGGGCTCCTGCGTCGGGTCCGTCCGCCACCAGCACGCCACCGTCGCCCGGAGCCTGGGCCGCCACCAGCTCGCGCAGCGGTCGGCCGCCGTCGCGGCGAAGACCTTCGAGCTGTGCGAGTTCCTCGTCGACGTGCTGGGGGTGACCGATGTCGGCGCGTACTTCCCGCACCGGGTGACCTACCACCCGACCTGCCATTCGCTGCGGATGCTGCACGTGGCCGACAAGCCGCTGCGGCTGCTGCGCCAGGTGCGGGGGCTGAGCCTCATCGAGCTGCCCGACGCGGAGCAGTGCTGCGGGTTCGGCGGCACGTTCGCGCTGAAGAACGCCGACACGTCCACCGCCATGCTGGCCGACAAGATGACCCGGGTGCTGTCCACCCGCGCCGAGGTCCTCACCGCCGGCGACTCCTCGTGCCTCATGCACATCGGCGGCGGGCTCGGCCGGCTGTCCTCCGGCACGCGTACCCTGCACATCGCGGAGATCCTCGCCGCCACCGAGACGGGCGCCGGGTCATGAGCCGGGTCTTCCTCGGCATGCCCGCGCACGCACCCGCCGACGTCGCGGCCCTGCACGCGAGGCGGCCGTTTCCCGACGCCGCCCGCGACGCGCTGGCCGACACGCAGCTGCGCCGCAACATCGGGGCCGCCACCGCCACCATCCGCGGCAAGCGCGCCGCCGTCGTCGCCGAGGTCGACGACTGGGAGCAGCTGCGCCTGGCCGGTCAGGCGATCAAGGCCGCCACCATGTCCCGCCTGGCCGAACACCTGCAACGGCTGGAACGTGAGGTCACCGCGCGCGGCGGCACGGTGCACTGGGCCCGCGACGCCGCCGAGGCGAACCGGATCGTCACCGATCTCGTCCGCGCCACCGGCGCCGACGAGGTCGTCAAGGTCAAGTCGATGGTCACCCAGGAGATCGGACTCAACGAGGCGCTGGCCGAGGCCGGGATCGCCGCCTGGGAGACCGACCTCGCCGAGCTGATCGTCCAGCTCGGACAGGACACGCCGTCGCACATCCTCGTCCCGGCCATCCACCGCAACCGCGCCGAGATCCGCGAGATCTTCCTGCGCGAGATGCCCGGCGCGGACCCCGCGCTCACCGACGATCCCCGCGCGCTCGCCATGGCCGCCCGCGCCCACCTGCGCCGCAAGTTCCTCACCGCCAGGGTCGCCGTGTCCGGCGCCAACTTCGCGGTGGCCGACACCGGCACCCTGCTCGTCGTCGAGTCCGAGGGCAACGGCCGGATGTGCCTCACCCTGCCCGACACCCTGATCACCGTCATGGGCATCGAGAAGATCGTCCCCACCTGGTCCGACCTGGAAGTGTTCCTGCAACTGCTGCCCCGGTCGTCCACCGGCGAGCGGATGAACCCCTACACGTCGGCCTGGACCGGGGTCACCCCCGGCGACGGGCCGCAGGAGTTCCACCTGGTCCTGCTCGACAACGGGCGTACCGCCGTGCTCGCCGACGAGGTGGGGCGGGAGGCGCTGCACTGCATCCGGTGCAGCGCGTGCCTGAACGTGTGCCCGGTCTACGAGCGCACCGGCGGGCACGCGTACGGGTCGGTGTATCCCGGTCCCATCGGGGCGGTGCTGACCCCGCTGCTCACCGGCACGCCGGGCAACCCGTCGCTGCCGTACGCGTCGACCCTGTGCGGGGCGTGTTTCGACGCGTGCCCGGTGCGCATCGACATCCCGTCGCTGCTGGTGCACCTGCGCGGGCGTACCACGCAGGAGCGGGCCGAAGCTCACCTGCTGCCCTCGGCCGAGGCCGTCGCGATGGCCGCCGCGTCCTGGGTCATGGCCTCACCACGGCGTTTCGCGTGGGCGGGCCGGTCGGCCCGGCTCGGGCGGCTGCTCGCCCGGCGCGGCCGGATCCGCAGGCTGCCACCGCCGCTGTCGGCGTGGACCACCGCCCGCGACGCGCCGGCCCCGCCGGCGCAGACCTTCCGAGACTGGTGGCGAAGCAACCGGGGGAAGCAATGACGAGCCCATCAGCCCGCGACGAGGTGCTGGCCCGGATCGGCCACGCCCTGTCCGGTGCCGCCGTCCCCGCCGAGGTGCCGCGTGACTACCGGCGCACGGGCGAGCATCCGCCGGGCGCACCCGAGTTGCTGCACCTGCTGACCGACCGGCTCGTCGACTACCGGGCGGCCGTGCACCCGGCGACACCTCGGACGCTGGAGTCGGTGCTGGCCACGGTGCTGGAGGGCCTGGACCGGGTCGTCGTGCCGCCCGGCCTGCCGGTGGGTTGGCTGCCCCCGCAGGCCGTCGTCGACGACGGGACCCTGTCTCCCGCTGAGCTCGACCGCACCGACGCCGTCCTGACCGCGTGCGCCGCCGCAGCGGCCGACACCGGCACCATCGTCCTGGACGGTTCGGCCGACCAGGGCCGCCGCGCCATCACTCTCGTCCCGGACCGGCACATCTGCGTCGTCCACGCGGCGCAGGTGGTGCAGACCGTGCCCGAGCTGCTGGCCCGCGTCGACCCCCGGCGGCCGCTGACCTTCATCAGCGGCCCGTCGGCGACCAGCGACATCGAGTTGCAGCGGGTGGAGGGTGTCCACGGGCCCCGTACCCTCATCGTGGTGCTGGTCGCCGACGAGTGACGGCCGCCGAGGTCACCCTCGACGGCCGCCGGATGATCACTGGTTATTTGTAGTAGCAGGACTTGACCGTGCCGAAGATCGGGTCGCTGCCGAACGCGGTCTGGTTGCAGCCGATGCTGCCGGTCGCGGTCTGGTAGACGAACGCACCGTTGGCGCCGTAGGCGACCGACTTCGTGCCGGCGAACGTGCAGGTGCCGGTCTCACCGACGGCGCAGGACGTCCAGCCGTTGCCCGACGGCTGTGGTGAGCTGTCGCAGTGCTTGACGGTGCCGAAGATCGGGTCGCCGCCGAACGCGGTCTGGTTGCAGCCGATGCTGCCGGTCACGGTCTTGTACAGGTAGGAGCTGCCGGCCCCGTACCGGACCACGGCCGTGCCGGAGACCGAGCAGGTGCCGTTCTCGGCCGCGGCGCAGTAGGTCCAGCCGCCGCCGCTGGCGCCGACCGTGGTCTGGAACTTCAGGCTCCGGTTGGTCTCGGCCGTCCAGTTCACACTGCTGTTCTTGTACGCGCTGCCGCCCGACGGGTAGGGCGCGTTCTCGTTGAAGGCCCAGCCGTAGAGGCCGGATGTGGTGGTCGAGCGCGCCACGATGCCGTAGCGGGTGCCCGCCGTGACCGAGATGTTGGGGTTGATCGTGACCGAGCGCGGTGACCAGCCGATCGACGAGGCGGGGACGGTCACGGTGTAGAGCGGCGATCCGGTGGGCTGGAACGACGCGTTGGCCTGGTAGATGTCGAAGGTGAGCCCGGCGTTCGGGTTGCCGGTCTGGAACGTCGTCAGCGACGCGCTGGTCAGCGTGCCGCTGCGGGACGGCACGAAGGTCTGGATGCGCGACACCGGGCCGATGTCGGCCCAGCGGCGGAACCCGTCCACCCCGTCGTGCTGGTCCAGGTCCGTGACGGTGTCCTGTGCTCCCGCCGAGCCCGTGGTCAGCGCGAGCGTGACCGTGTTCTGGCAGGTCATGGTGCTGATCGCGGACCCGGAGAAGGTCAGCGGTGCCCAGTAGAAGTTCGCCAGCGCCTCGTTGGGCGCCGCGTTGTTCCACAGGTCGCTGCCGTAGAGGTAGGCCGTGCCGCCGGTCAGGCTGATCGGCGTGACGAACGACGGCTGCCCGCCGCACGAGTTGGTGCTGATGTTCGTGCCGCCGGACCAGGTGCCCAGGACCGACGTCGCGCTGCGGTAGGAGGTGCCGGTGCCGGAGCAGTAGCCGCAGTTGGGGTCGGAGTACGTCAGGTAGTAGGTGCCGCTGCGCTTGAACAGGGCCGGCGCCTCGGTGGAGCTCGGCGTCACCCGGACATAGCTGCCCGTGCCCGACAGGTAGCTCGCGTTGAGCCGCTCGACGACGATCCCGCCGCCGCTGACCCAGTCGGTGTAGGCCAGGTACGCGGTGCCGTCGTCGTCGACGAAGGTGTCGTGGTCGCCGTTCTTCAGCCCGCTCGCGGGTGCGCCGCCGTTGACCGCCAGGGTCGGGTCGGCCGTCTGGGTGAACGGGCCGGTCGGTTGGGTGCTGGTGAAGACGTGGAACCCGCTGACGTTGTCGTAGCTGTTGATCCACAGCACGTACTGGCCGGTGCTGTTGTTGTAGACGACGTGCGGGCGGTAGCAGCCGTAGGTGCTGCCGTTGCAGCGCGTCTGCCACGTCGAGGTGGTGGCGTCGAAGAGCTTGCCCCGGTCGGTCCAGTGCACCAGGTCGGGTGAGGAGTACACCTTGAACCCGCAGAACGGCGTCCCCGCGCCGTTCCACTGGTAGCCGCAGTCGTAGCTGGTGCCGTAGAGGTAGTAGACGCCGCCGAACAGCGCCAGGTCGCCGTCGTGGGCGTCGACCGCGTTACCGGCCGTGTCGAAGCGGACGACCTGGTTGCCGGCGGCGTCGAAGTTGGTGATCGTGGTGGTGTAGGCCGCGCTGGCCTGCGGGGCGGGCCCGGCGAGGAGCTGGGCGGCGATCAGCACCAGCAGCGCGCCCGCGTGGGCGAGCCTGGTTCTGTGCTTTCTGGACATGGGGGTCTCCGTTCAGGGCGCGAGGTAGCAGTTCTTGGCGGTCCCGTAGACGGGATCGAGGCCGAAGGCCGTGTTCGTGCAGGCTGTTCCGCCGCTGACGGACCGGTAGGTGAAGCGCCCGGCGGCGCCGTAGGCGACGGTGCGGAACCCGCTGAACGAGCAGGTCCCGTTCTCGGCCGCGCAGGCCGCGCCGTAGCCGACCGGGCCGCCCGTGGCCACGTAGCAGGCCTTGGCGCCGTCACCGGGCGGGGTGCCGCCGAAGTTGGCCGCCGTGCACTGCACCGGTGCGCCGGCCTGGCGGGTGTGGAAGCTGCCGTTGGTGCCGTACATGACGGTCGAGGGTCCGCTCACCGCGCAGGTCCCGCCCTCGGTGGCGCACTGCTGCCAGCCTCCGGCGGGCGCCGCGGTGCTCGCGAGGTAGCAGGACTTGAGCACGCCGGGCAGCGGGTCGCGGCCGAAGGCGCCGACACCGCAGGCGGTGCCGCCGCCGGCCACCGTGTACGCGAAGGAGCCGCCGGACCCGTACGCGACGGTCCGGGTGCCGGTGAACGAGCAGGTGCCGCCCTCGCCGGCGCACTGCGTGTACCCGGCCGGGCCGCCTGCCGGAGCGACGTAGCAGGATTTGAGCACCCCGACGGCGGGGTCGCCGCCGAACGCGACGATCCCGCACGGCGCGGAACCGGTGGCGGTCGTGTACCGGTAGCCGCCCGCCCCGTAGGCGACGGTGCGGGTCCCGGTGAACGTACACGTGCCGCCCTCACCGGCGCAGTACGTGTACCCGGCGGGCAGCCCTTCGGGCACGTACGCCCCGGCGGTGTTCACGTCGGTGGTGAACTTGAGGTCGCGGGCCGGTTCGGCGGTGAAGCCGCCGCCGCTGTTGGTGCTGTAGCTCTCCGACCCGCCCGGGTACGGGTTCGCGTCGTTGTACTCGAAGCCGTAGCACCCCTGCGTGGTGGCGGTGTGCAGGCGCGCGGTGTAGCTGTGCCCGGCGGTGACCGCGACGTTGGGGTGCACGGCCAGCGCGGCGGGTGCCCAGCCGACGGTGGCCGGGGCCAGCGACGACGATTGCAGCAGCGCGCCGGTGGCGGTGTCGACGATGTCGACGGTCAGCGGCTGGGTCGGCTGGTTGCGCTGGAACGTGGTGACCGAGACGCTGGCCAGCAGGCCCGTGCGCGACGGGGTGAAGCTCTGCTGGCGCCACACGTTGCCGGCGATGTCGCAGTAGTGCCGGAACCCGTCGAAACCGCTGTGCTGGTCGCGGTCCGGCGAGGCGGTGTAGGCGCCGGTCGGCGAGCCCGGCAGGGTCACGCTCGCGGTGTTGGCGCAGGTGAAGTTCTGCAGCGTGCCCACGCCGTCGAAGGTCAGCGGGCCGAGGTAGAAGTTGGCCAGCGACTGGTTGGGGTTGCTGCCCGCGGGCAGGTTGGCGACCCAGCGGTCGGAGACGAAGTGGTAGTCGGTGCCGCCGGTCCGGGTGATCGGCAGGACGGCCAGGGGCTGGCCGCCGCAGTTGTCGGCGTTGACGATGCGGGACCGGTTGCGCGGCTGCGGCCGGTTGTTGTTGATGTCGAACCCGTTGGGGTCGTACCAGACGCCGGACCAGGGTCCGAGCATCGAGGTGGCGGTGACCTCGCCGGTGGACCCGGCGCAGTAGGCGCAGGTGGGGTCGGACATGAGGACGTGGTAGACGCCGTTGCGCTTGAACGCGGCGAAGCCTTCGACGTTGCCGAGTCCGAGCCGGACGTACTGGCCGGTGGTGTTGAGGTAGTCGGGTGTCAGCTTCTCCACGACCATGTCGGCGGTCAGACCGGCGCTGACGATCGTGGTGTTGTGGATGACGTATGCGCTGCCGTCGCTGTCGGCGAACAGGGCCTCGTCGACGGCGCCGCCGACGGCCAGGCTCGGGTTGGCCTGGCGGGTGAACAGCCCGGCCGGGGTCGGGCTGGTGAAGACGCCGTAGCTGTTGCCGATGCCCATGTCCGCCCACATGACGTAGGTGGCGGTGGACTGGTTGTAGATCACGTGCGGGCGGAAGCAGTACTGGCACTGGCCGGGCGCGACGATGTAGCCGCGATCGTTCCAGTGGACCAGGTCCGCCGAGCTGTAGGCCTTGAAGCCGCAGAACCCGCCGCTGTTGGGCCCGGCGTTGTAGGTGTAGCCGCAGCTGTAGCTGGTGCCGTAGAGGTAGTAGAGGTCGCCCACCTGGAGCAGGGACCCGTCGTGTGCGTCGAGGGCGTTGCCGTCGGTGTCGAATCGGCTGATCTGGTTGCCCGCGCTGTCACCGTTGATCACGGTGACGGCGACGTCGGCGTGTGCCGGGGCGGGTACGAGCCAGATCATGGCCATGACCGTGCAGGCCAGTGCCAGTAGTCGCCGCATGGGGATACTCCTTCGATGTGGTGGGACAGCCACGAAGAGCGCATGCAGATATTGAAACGTTTCAGGAGCGAATGTTTTCAGCCTAAGGTCAAAAACGTGAACGGGTCAAGGCCACGGGCACACGCCCGCAACGTTCAGGCTCCAAATCCGAGGGATCTTCTTGACAGCCCGATCGAGTCGACCTACCGTCGTGGCTCAAACTTGAAACATTTCAACGCTGCGTCAGGAGCCAGCATGCTGACCGAGCCGCATCCCGGCATCGCCCGGATCGCTCCCCGCAAGACCCGCGTCGGCCTGGTGTCGGGCGGCCTCGGCGCGTACTGGCCCCAGTTCCCGAACCTGCTGCCGCAGTTGCAGGAGTCCGCCCGCCGCGTGGCGCAGCGGCTGTCGCAGCTGGACTGCGAGGTGATCGACGCCGGGTTCATCTCGGACCCGCGGGAGGGCGCCGCGGCCGCCGAGACCCTGCGCCGGGCCGACTGCGACCTCGTGATCGGCTTCCTCACCACGTACATGACCGCCAACATGCTGGTGCCCGTCGCCCAGCGCACCGGCGCCCCGGTGCTGCTGCTCAACCTCCAGCCCACCGAGGCGATGGACCACGCCACCTTCGACACCGGCGCGTGGCTGGCCTACTGCGGCGCCTGTCCCCTGCCGGAGATGACCAACGCCTTCCGCCGCTGCGGCATCGACGTGCGCTCGGTCTCCGGCTACCTCGAATCCGACGCCGCCTGGCTGCGCATCGGACGGTGGGTCAAGGCCGCGGGCGTGCGGGCGGCGTTCCGGCACGGGCGGCACGGGCTGCTCGGCCACCTCTACCCCGGCATGATGGACGTGTCGACCGACCCCACCCTGGTCTCGGCACAGCTCGGCGGGCACGTCGAGATCCTGGAGATCGACGACCTGCGGGTACGCACCGAGAAGGTCACCGAGGCCGAGACCCTGGCCCGGATGGACCTGGCCCGCGACGTCTTCCAGCTCGACGTCACCGTCGCCGACGACGACTTCCGCTGGGCCGCCACCGTCTCGGTGGCGCTGGACCGCCTGGTCGAGGACTTCGACCTGGATTCCCTGGCCTACTACCACCGCGGCCTCGACGGGGAGACCCACGAGCGGGTCGGCGCCGGGATGATCCTCGGCGCCTCCCTGCTGACCGCGCGCGGCATCCCCGCCTGCGGCGAGTTCGAGCTGCGCACGTCGCTGGCGATGCTGCTGATGGACCGCCTCGGCGCGGGCGGCTCGTTCACCGAGTTGCAGGCGCTCAACTTCACCGACAACGTGGTGGAGATGGGCCACGACGGCCCCGCGCACCTGGCGATCAGCTCCGGCAAGCCGATGCTGCGCGGGCTGGGCGTCTTCCACGGCAAGCGCGGCTGGGGCGTGTCGGTCGAGTTCGACGTCAGCCACGGCCCGGTGACGCTGTGCGGGCTGGCGCAGGACCGGACCGGCCGGTTCTCGCTGGTCGCCTCGGAGGGACGGGCGGTGCCCGGCCCGCTGCTGGCGATCGGCAACACGTCGTCGCGCATCGACTTCGGCCGCGACCCCGGCGAGTGGACCGACGACTGGTCGGCCAGCGGCATCGCCCACCACTGGGCGCTGGGCACCGGCCACCGCGTCGCCGAGCTGCGCGCGGTCGCCGAACTGCTCGACCTGCCCATCACCGTCGTCTGAGCGGGTGCCGGAGAAGGGCCGGCCGCTGTGGGGCCGGCCCTCTCGTGCTCGGCGGTCAGGACGGGTTGACTCTGTCCCAGTGGGCGATCGCTTCGGCGGGGTCCGGGCTCACCAGGCGTTCCAGGCCAGCGGTCGTGATCTTCGCCCACCTGCCGGCCCGCGCCCACATCTGCTCCTCGAAGGCGCGGACGGCGTCGTCCAGCTCGCCGGAGCCGAGCATGGCGACGGTCTCGGCGAGTTCGGCGCCTTCCAGCATCGCGAGGTTCGCGCCCGCCCCCAGCGGCGGCATCAGATGGGCGGCGTCGCCCAGCAGCGTCACGCCGGGGACGTGGGTCCAGGTGTGGGACACGGGCAGGACGTAGACAGGGCGGTGGACGAAGGCGGTCCCGTGGCGGAGTAGGTCGAGGACGGGCGTGGCCCAGCCGTCGAACAGGGCCAGCAGGTTCGATCGCACGGCTTCGTCGTCGGCCAGGTCCAGGTTCCGGTGCCATTCCAGGGGTGCGCGGAACCGGGCGTTGACCTTGATGTGACCGCCGCTGTTGCGCTGGGCGACGACGGCTCGGTTCACGCCGTACACGGCCATGGAACCGTCGCCGATCAGCCGGGCGAGGTCGGGGTGGCGGGTGTCGACGTCGTCGAGGGAGGTCTCGACCGAGGTGACGCCGGTGTACTGCGGCGTCGCCGGAGACACCGCGGGGCGGGTCCGGGACCAGGCGCCGTCCGCGCCGACGACGAAGTCGAACGTCTCCTGCCGCCCGTCCGCGAAATGGACCAGTACGCCGTCGCGGGTGCCCGGCACCACCTGTGCCACGCCCCGGCCCCACTGGACGTCGAGCGGGCCGGTCAGCAGGTCACGCAGCTGCCTGCGGTCTATCTCGGGATTGGCCAGTTCGTCCGGTCGGGGTCGCCAGTCGCGCAGGACGGTCCCGTCCGGGTCCAGGATGCGCATGGCCTGCCCTTCGGGGCGGGACAGCGCCTGGAACCCGTCCCGCAGCCCCGCCTTGTCCAGCGCGAGCTGGCCCAGCCCTTCGTGCAGGTCCAGCGTGCCGCCCGGGGGGCGGGCGTCGGGGGCGGCATCGCGTTCGAGGACGGTGACGGGATGGCCGTGGCGGTGCAGCACCCGGGCGAAGGTCAGGCCGCCGGGGCCGCCCCCGACCACCGCAATGCGATGTCTCATACCGATACAGTGCCACGGGCCGCTTCCGCTCACCGTGAGCGTGACCCCGGCGAACTGCTGCAAGCGGCCGAGCGGCCGTTGACTACGGGCGGTATAACAGCGGGATGCATGCGCTGTTCAGCAGGACCCCGATCTGGCTGCTCTCTCTGGCCGTGGTCATCTACGCTCTGCCGCCGGTGGCCATCTTCCTTACCCAGGGCCGGGTCTCGGCTGCTTTTCTCGTGGTCCTGGGCATGGTGTTCTCAGCTGGGCTCGGATCGCGGATCGCACTGCGCGGCGCAGGTGCTCCCCGGAACGAGTCGCCGTAGCCGATCTGACGGCCGACGGTGCTGCTCCCGTCACCGTGGTCTGACCGCCCAGGCCCCGCCATCGGCATGTTTCGCACGCGGCCCGGTGGCATGCCGATCCGGCATGCCACCGGCCGTTCAACTGGCCCGCAGGGCCGGTGGGTATGGCTGTTGCGCCGGCCCCAGTGTCCGGCAGTGCCGCCTCAGCCGCACACCCGCCACTGCCCGTCCTCCTTGAGCAACGGGAAGCTCTGCGTCATGACGGCTCCCGTCTCAGCCTGAGTGATGCGCATGGTGATGACCGCGCTGGTGGTGGTGTTCATCGTCTTGACACTGGTGCCGATCACCTCGTACTTGCTGATCTTCAGCTGCGCCGCCTGGATCCGGGTGTACTCCGCCTCCGAGGTCTCGGTCCGGACCTTGTCGCACAGCCGCCCGTACGCGCCGTGGTAATCCCCCGCCGTGACGTCCTGGATGTAGCCGACCGCAGCGTCGCGGGCCGGGGCGGTCGCCTCCTCGACGCCGCGGAACAGCAGCGCCCCGCCCGCGATGACGCCGCCGCAGCAGAGCGCCAGGACGATGGCGACGACGACGAGGATGCGTTTGACATTGCTCTTCGCCGGGGGCGGCGGTGGCGGTACGAAAGTCATGGCGCCAATATGAACGATCAACGCAAGGCCTCACGGCTGGTGCGCGGAACAACGTCGGTCCGGTGCTCGCCTCAGCCGATTTCGACGCCACGGTGACGTCGCTGCACGACCTGCTCAACTCGGCGAGAGCCGCCGCCGATCATTCGCCGTAACCGACTCGACGCCTGACGATGAAAGTGAAGGTCCGATGACCGGTAAGCGGCCATCGGACCTTCGGGGTGAGGCTGGTCAGGCGGGTGCGGTGAAGGTGTAGCTGCCCGAGGGCAGGTAGTAGGACGCCGCGCCGGAGCCGTACCCGAAGGGCACCGCCTGCGCCGGGGCGCTCACCACGGCTGCCGAGGTCGCCGGGACCTTGACCAGCGCCGTCACCCCGGCGGGCACTGTGACCCGGAGGGTGAACGTCCCGCCGCTGCTGGTCCAGTCGCTGACCGCCTGGCCGTACGGCGTCTCGTACGCCGACTTCGCCGAGCTGAGCCCGCCGCCGGGACGCGGAGCCACCAGCAGCGACTGGTATCCCGGGCTCGCCGGGCCGAGCCCGCCGACCTGCCGGTAGAGGAAGTCGCCGGCCGACCCGAGCCCGTAGTGGTTGAACGAGTTCATCCCGACGTCCTGGAAGCTGCCGTCGGTGCGGATGCCGTCCCAGCGCTCCCAGATCGTGGTCGCGCCCCGGCTGAGCATGTAGCCCCAGCCGGGATACGAGGTCTGGAGCAGGATCTGGTACGCGATGTCGGCCCGGCCGTTGTCGGCCAGCACCGGCAGCAGGTTCTCCACGCCGAGGAAGCCGACGGTCAGGTGCCCGCCGGACGCGGCCACCTTCGCCACCAGCTTGTTCACGGCCGGAGCGACCAGGTTCGACGGGAGCAGCCCGAAGGCCAGCGCGAGCACGTACCCGGTCTGGGTGTTGCCCGACACGGTGCCGTCGCCGGCGACGAACCGGCTGGTGAACGCCGCGGCGACCTGATCGGCCAGGGTGCCGTAGCTCGACGCCTCCGCCGTGTGCCCGGTCGCGGCCGCCATCTGCGACACCATCCGCGCCGAGTGGGCGAAGAACGCCGTCGAGATGACGTTGCGGGCGGTGTCGTCGTTGACGTTGAGCCAGTCGCCGTAGCCGCCCTGGTCCCGGATCAGGTCCGCGGCGGCCGTGCTGCGCAGGTAGTCCACCCAGCGCGTCATGGCCGTGAAGTGGTCGTCGATGACCTTCGTGTCACCGAAGCGCTGCCACATGGTGTAGGGCACGATCACTCCGGCGTCGCCCCAACCGGCGGTCCCGGCACCGCAGCACACGTACGGCGCGGTGTCGGTGAACGCGCCGTTGGACTGCTGCGCGTCGGTCAGATCGTCGGCGAACTTGTCCAGGAACCCGGTCACGTCCACGTTGAACGTCGAGGTGGCCGCGAAGCTGGCGATGTCACCGGTCCAGCCGAGGCGCTCGTCCCGGTTGGGGCAGTCGGTGGGGATGGACAGCATGTTGGACCGCTGCCCCCATACGATCGCGCTCTGCATCTGGTTGATCAGGCTGCTGGAGGTCGTCAGCGTGCCCAGGGCCACGCCGGACGTCCACGCGGCCTGGCCGGTGATCGCCTGCGCGGTCGGCGTGCCGGGGAATCCGGTCACCTCGACATACCGGTACCCGTGCACGGTGAACCGGGGCTCGAAGATCTCCTCGCCGCCCGTGCCGGCCAGGGTGAACCGGTCCGTGGCCAGGCCCGGGACCCGCAGGTTCGCGGTGTAGAGCGTGCCGTCGGCGTTGAGGACCTCACCGTGGCGCAGCGTCACGGTGGTCCCGGCCGGGCCGGTCACCCGCAGCCGGTCCCACCCGGCGTAGTTCTGGCCGAGGTCGAAGATCCACACTCCGGGCTGCGGCTGGGTCACCGAGACCGGGGTGAGCTGGCGCTGCACGGTCACGCCGGGGTCCACCTGGGACACCAGCGCGGGCAGGGTGCCCGAGCGTACGGCCACCGCCGTCCAGGCCGCGTCGTCGTATCCGGCCGCGTCCCAGCCGGAGATCACCTTGCGGGCGTCGTACTGCTCGCCCATGTACAGGTCGTCGGCGGTGATCGGGCTCTGCGCGTACTTCCAGCTGCCGTCGGTGGTCACGGTGGTGCTGGTGCCGTCGGTGAAGGTCAGCAGCAGCTTCGCCGAATACCACGGCTGGGTGCCGTAGCGCTGCGATCCGGCCATGCCGATGCTGCCGGAGTACCAGCCGTCGCCGAGCCAGGCGCCGAGCGCGTTCGTGCCCTGCACGATCTGCCCGGTCACGTCGTACACCTTGTACTGGAGGCGCTTGTTGTAGTCGGTCCAGCCCGGCGCGAGCACGTCGGTGCCGACCTTCGCCCCGTTGAGGCGGGTCTCGTGCAGGCCCAGGGCGGTGGTGAGCAGCCGGGCCGACGCCACGGGCTTGCCGACCGTGAACGACTTGCGCAGCAGGGGCGCGCCGCGGCGTACCACGACGTTGGCGCCCCACGGCCCGGTGCCGTACGCGGTCAGCGCGCGGGCGGCCACCCAGCCGCTGTCGTTGAACCCGGCCTGCTGCCAGCCCGACGGGTTGGTCTGGGACGCCTTCCACGACACGTCGGTGTTGATCGTCGAGACGCCCGGGATGGTCAGCTGGGCGATGACGGCGGTCGGCGACTGCGTGGTGTTCTGGCTGGAGATCGCGATGGCGTTCGTGCCCGTGGTCAGGCGGCCGGCCAGGTCGATCACCGCCGCCTGCTTCCACGAGTCGGTGACCCGCGCCGAGGTGCTGACCTGCACCCCGTTGACCCACACGTCGGCGGTGTCGTCGCCGGTCACCACGAGCGTGCCGCCGGAGGGGACCGAGGACAGGCTGAACGTCCGGCGGAAGTAGCGGGTCATGGGCGGCAGCCCCGCGATCGGGTCGCCCTCGGGGTACCAGATCCAGGTCGAGCCGTTCAGCCCCACCGCGGAACCGGGCTGCCCGACGAACGCGGCCTGCCATTCCGAAGCCGAGTTGAGCAGGCCGGTCTCGAACGTCTGGGTGCCGCTCCACGGGCCGACGCGGCCCTGGGCGTCCCACACGCGCACCCGCCAGAAGTAGCCGCGCATCGAGGCCAGCGCCGGTCCGCCGTACTGGACGTCGACGGACTTCACGCTGGCCACCCGGCCGCTGTCCCAGACGTCGCCGGTGTTCGCCCCGGCCAGCGCGGCGGTGCTCGCGACGATGACCTGGTAGGCACCCTGGCGCTGCTGGATTGTCGACGCGCCGAGCTTCCAGCCCAGGCGGGGTTTGGCCGCGTCCACGCCGAGGGGGTTGGCGCGGCGCTCCACGGTCGCACCGGCCACGCTCAGCGGCGAACCGGCCGCGGTGTCCGGACCGAGCACGTTGGAGTTCCACGGGCCCATGCCGTAGGCGCCCAGGTCAGCGGCGGCGGGCCAGCCGCTGTCGCTGAAACCCGGCTGCTCCCAGCCGGCGGCCGGGCTCTGCGAGGCCTTCCACGACCCGTCGGTCGTGAAGTCCACCGTGGTGGAGCCGGTGACGTGCACCCGGCCGATCATTCCGGCCGGTCCGGCCGCGGTGTTGCGGGCCACCACCGCGAGGGTGTTGGCGGCGCCGGGACGCAGCGCGGCCTGCAGGTCGATGTAGAGCGCCTGCTTCCACGAGTCGGTCATGCGGGGTGACCCGGCCAGCGGGATCCCGTTGAGCCACGCGTCGACCGTGTCGTCGCCGGTGATGACCAGCTGGGCGTCGCTGATGCCGCCCGACGGTGCCGTGAAGACCTTCCGGAAGTAGCGGTCGGCGGCGGGCGCGCTGCTCGCGGGGGATCCTTCGGGATACCAGATCCAGTGGGCGCCCGAGACGCTCACGGGGGTTGCGGCTTGGGCGGGGACGGTCCAGGCGACGACGGCGGTGGAGATCGCGACGAAGGCGGCCGTCACGGCCGCACACCATCGCCAGTGCCGTTTCATCATCAGATGCGGCATACCTACTCCTGAGGGCGACAGGACCCGGATACGGCATGCGCGAGGCTTGGGACGGCCAGATGGCATATCCGGGCATTGAAACGTTTCACTGGGTTGCCAGTGCAGCAACCGTAGATGCCGCCCCCATGGGAGTCAATACCTTCGATCTGCCGACATTTCGCAGCGCCGATGGCACCGGCAGGCGCGCGAAACCGGTGGACCGGAGCCGCCGCGGGCCGCTAACGTGCCGCTCAGCCATCTCATCGAGCTGAGGACCGTCCGTTGTACCTCCTTTGAGACCCACCGAGCGCTGAACCTGTCGCGCGTCGCGCCTGTGCGCCGCGTGCCTTCCTGCTGTGGACTTCTCATTGGAATGGGTGTATCTCCATGCTCGAAAACCGGGCAGCCGTGCCTGCCTGCCTGCCACCGGTCCTTCGCCGTCGCCACCTCTGCGCGTCCGAGCGCGTGCGGGAAGACGGCACCTTCCGCGTCGACGTCGACGCCGGGCTCCTCGACGCCTGGCTCCTCACGCTCTGCACCCGCCGCGACGACCCGGCGAAGCCCACCGTCCTGGAGCGGATGACGGTACGGCTCCGCACGACCCGGGGCGCCGGACCGGCCGCCCGACGCCTCCGGCCGGACAGCCGCGCGGCTTGCGGATCGGGTCGGGCGACGCCCCACGCGCATCGCCTCGGACTGCGCGGCCTGACGCGGCGACACCGGCGGATCGGCCCGCTGTGACCGGCAGGTGATCGGCATCCGCTTGGTGGTGGCGCCCACGTCTCCGTCCAAGGTGGCCTGAATACCGCGGTTCCCGGTGATCACAATCTGATCACCGGGAACCGCGCCGTGCATGCGGCGACGCTGTCCGGCATGCCCTGGTCCGGTGACACCCGGGCGCAGGCGAGCGGGCGGCCGCGTTCGCTCAGTCCTGAGGTCGGACCATGCCGGGCGCGGTGGCGATCAGTACGTGGGCCGCCGCGGTCCAGCCCAGTGCGGTGTAGAGCCGCTGGCCGTCCTCGCTGGCGATGAGCAGGCCCGATCCGATCCCCTGCCGCAGCGCGCCGTCGGCGAGTGCGCTCATCACGGCGTTGGCGAGGCCGCGCCGCCGATGGTCGGGCCAGGTGAGGATGCGGTCGATGACGGCGCCGTCCCGGGTCAGGCCGACCGCTCCGCGAGCGGCGACCTCCGCGGCCGGATCGCGGACCTCGACGTAGAGCCCCGAGGCGGAAGGTTCGAGATGCAGCCGGTACGGCGCGGGCACGTCGTGGTGCGCCTGGGCGCGCAGGTCTGCCGTCATCAGCTGCTCGTTGCGTTTGAGCAGCGTGAGCCCGTGGTCCTGGAGCAGCGATGCGGTCTGCTCGGGGCGGGTGGTGGGCACGGTCAGCCACGTCGTCTGGGCGGTGTCGGCGACCCGGGCGGCGAGTCTGGCGACCGAGGCGGGGTCGTGGTCGGCGTGCCGGGCGAAGATCTCGATGTCGCGTCCCGGCTGGTGGCACAGGACCCGCCATCCGTCCCCGAGGTCCTCGGGTGCGGGCAGGGACCGGGCGGCCACCCAGCCGTGCACCCATCTGGTCGTCAGGTCGCTCAGTTCCTCCATCCGTCCAGTAGATCTTGAGAAGGTGCCGGGCGCCTCCGGGGCATCGACAACTGTGCGCCAGGTCACGCCGCGCGGTGATCGCGGGCTGTCAGCGGAGCAGGTCCAGGTCCGGTCCGAACAGCCTTCGGCCAGGTTGTCCGGCTGATAGTTTCGGTCTGCGGGCGTTCCGCTGGATCGGGGTCGTCGCCAATGAAGATCAAGTCACCGGTCATCACACTGGCCGTCGGCGCATTGATCGCGCTCATCATCTCCATTCTGAGCGTCATGGTGCACCACGCGGGTGACAACTACGGGCTGGTGGTGACGCGGTGAGCCAGGCGCCGGCCCGGAACAGCGCGCGACTGCTGCTCCCCCTGCTCATCGGCGCCCTGGTCTCCGTCGCACTCGGCGTCTACGGCGCCAACCACCGGGGCGCGAGCGTCGTCTTCCGGGTGAGCGGCTTCGAGCACCTCATCGTCGTCAAGAGCTGGCTCGCCACCGTCGTCACGGTCTTCGCACTGGTCCAGCTGGTGTCGGCGCTCGCCATGTACGGCAGGATCCGTGCGATCACACCCGCGCCCTGGATCAGCACCGTCCACCGCTGGTCCGGCCGGATCGCGTTCTTCGCCGCCGTGCCGATCGGAGTCTTCTGCCTGTACGGGATCGGGTTCCAGCACTACGACACCCGCGTGCTGCTGCACTCGCTGCTCGGCTGCCTGTTCTTCGGCGTGTTCACCGTCAAGATGCTCGTCCTGACCAGGCCGGGGCTGGCCGGCTGGGTCCTTCCGGCAGTGGGCGGGACCGTGTTCACCGTCCTGGTGGCGACGATCCTCACGTCAGCGGCCTGGTACTTCTCCACCCGTTGAGCCGCCCGGCGGCCGGACACGCAGCGTGCCCGATGCCCCCGAGCGGCAGCAGCCTCACGTCAGCCGGACCGGCAGGTGGACGGGGCCGTGCATGATCAGGCCCGGCCGCCACCGCAGCTCCTCCAGCGGCACGGCGGCATGGAGCGCGGGGAAGCGGCGCAGCAGCGCACCGACGGCCACCTGCGCCTCCAGCCGGGCGACCGGCGCACCCAGGCAGAAGTGGATGCCGTGGCCGAACGCGACGTGGCCGTCAGCGTCAGGACGGTGCGGATCGAACTCGCCCGCGGCCGCGAACGACCCGCCGTCGCGGTTGGCCGACATCAACGAGAGCACCACGATCTCCCCCGCCGGGATCGTCACGTCTCCGAAGGTCACCGGCTCGACCGCCAGCCGCAGGGTCGCGTTCTTCACCGGGCTCTCATACCGCAGGGTCTCCTCGATCACCGCCGGCAGCAGCGACTCGTCGGCCCGCAGCGCCGCCGCCAGCTCCGGCCGCTGCAACAGCACGTAGATCGCGTTGCCGATCAGGTTCACCGTGGTCTCGTGCCCGGCGAGCAGCAGCACGAACACCAGCGAGCTGAGCTCGTCGGCGCTCAGCCGGTCACCGGCGTCGCTGGCCTCGATCAGGCTGCTCAGCAGCGCGTCGTCCGGTTCGGCCCGCTTGCGCTCCAGCAGCTGCGCGACATACCCCGCGGCCGCCCTCGCCGCCGCGTTCGTCTCCTCGGGCGGGACCGCGGCGCCCGCGACCATCGTGTTGGTCCAGCCGCGGAAGGTGTCGCGGTCCACGTCGGGCAGTCCGATCAGTTCGCAGATCACCTGGAACGGCAGCGGGAACGCGAAGTCGTCGATGAGGTCGGCCTCGTCCCTGCCGTCCAGGCGGTCGAGCAGGTCGCGGGTGAGCTGCTCGACGCGGGGACGCAGCCCTTCGATCCGCCGCGCGGTGAACGACCTCGACACCAGCCGCCGCAGCCGGGTGTGCTCCGGCGGGTCGGCGTTGAGCATGTGGGTGCTCGTCGCGGCCTGGACCTCGGGCGGCAGCGGCAGGCTGCCGGTGAGCCGCACCTCCTTCAGGGCCGCCTTCGACAGGCGCGGATCGTTGAGCGCGCGCTTCACGTCCGCGTACCGGGTGACCAGCCAGCCGGTCTTGGTGGGGCCGAGCGGGATCCGGTGGGCCGGAGCGGCGGCGCGCAGCTGGCCGAGCATCTCATGTGGATCGCCGGTGAGGCCGTCGGCCGTCGCTGTCATTCGGCGAGTCTGGCACAACCGCACGCAGGCCATAAGTGTCCACAAAGGCAGGCCGAGAAGCGGGCCGGGGGATCTGCCGGCGTCATCCGCGCTGCCTGCGGCCGCACCCGTCCCCGGCCGCTGACCGCGGCCCCGCGGGGTCGCATGCGGCGGCCGGGACGGGCGGCGGGACACCTCAGGAGTTGAACAGTCGCCACTGCCCCTCGGAGACGACTTCGACGTCTGCGCCGGTCACCTTGATGGCGGTCTGGTTGTCGATCGCGTACGCCCGCATCGGCATCGCGGCGGCCCACTTCTCGGCGTTGGCCATGGAGTTGGAGGTCATCCCGGGATAGTCCAGGTGCGGGAAGATCGCGAAATCGACCATGCCGAGCGTCTGGTCGCCGCCGTCGGGCGGGCTCCAGCGGACGAAGTCCTCGCCGATGCGGGGGGTCATCACCATGCTGCCCGCGCTGAGCCCCACGTAGACGGTGTCGCTGAGCGTGGGCAGCAGGCCGGCCAGGCCGGACTCGCGCATCCAGTAGGCCAGGAACATGGGATCACCGCCCTCGACCAGCAGGGCGTCGGCCTCCTCGACCAGCGGGACCCAGCGCTGCTCGCCGATGCTCGGCAGCGCGGTGAGCTCCAGCAGGCCGAGCGACTTCCAGCCCAGCTGGGCCATGGGCGCCCTGTCCTCCTGCCCGCTGACCACCCGGTATGCCTGGACGGCACCGCCCTGCTGGGCGTGCAGCGCGGTAGGGACGATCAGCGCGGTGGACTCTTCGATCGGCTTGCCCAGCAGGTCGACGAGCGCGTCGCGGATGCTCCTGTTCTGGATGCCCGAGTCGGTAAGGAGAAGCTTCATCACGTCCCTTTCCTGGTGATCTCATCAAGGTGACCGGAGGCTATCTCCCACTCCCGACAATCCACCGCCGCCGCCCGGATACGAGCCGTGTCGCCAGAGGTCCGGCTCACCACCCCTAGGCATCCTAGGAACCTAGCTGCGGAGACAACGGCGACTCGCCGTCATCTGCTGCCGGGCGGGCCTGCGGACACGGCGCATGCCGCGGTGCCGCCCGGCAGCCGGTGACGGTTGCGGGCGATCCACCGGTAGACCACCGCCGCCGGATATCGCAGCGGAACCGTCCCGAGCAGGCGTCCCACCAGGCGGTATCTCCATTCGGGCTGATACCGGAACAGTTGGGCGAACGCTTGCACGCCGGAGACCGAACCGCCGTCCGGGAAGATCCACTGAACGGCCGTGTCCGCGTCCGCGCGTGTCAGGCCCAGGGCCGACAGGTCCAGCACCTGCCACGGACGCGCGTCGGGCCAGGCCGACAGGATCGACCGCAGCCAGAGCACACTGCGGGTGCAGAAGCCGCAGTCCCCGTCGTACACCAGCAGCGGCATCGCGGGTTCCGGCATGGGTTCCGCCCCCTTCATGCCGACACCCGAGCAGGCGTCGGCATGGCCGGCGTCAGCAGCCGGGCGAGTGTCGAGAGTCCACGGCGCAGCGCGGGCTCGGTGAGATGGCCGTACCCGAGGACCAGTGCCGAACGCACGGGCGCGGCCGAGAAGTGGTACGGGTTCAAGGTCGACACCCGTACACCCTGGTCGCGTAGTGCTGCCGCGATCCGCCCGGCATCCATCCCGGGCAGCGGCAGCAGCGCGGTCCCCGCCGCACCGGCGATGAGCGGACGTAACGGCGCGGCCGCGGCAGCCTGTGCGACCATCACCCTGCGCCGCTGCTCGTCGATCAGACTGAGCCGGTGCATCAGCCGTTCGACCGTGCCGTCGGACAGCAGGCGCGCCATCGCGAGCTGGGAGACGTACGGCGGCGCAACGGCCTGGTCCCGGATCCGTCGGCCCACCGCCGCGGCCAGCCGGCTGGGCACGATCGCGTAGCCGATCTGCAGCGCCGGCGTGAGCACCTCGCAGAAGTCACCGACCAGCACCGACCGCGCAGGTCCGGTGAGCGACAGCAGCTTGGGCAGCTGGCCGGCGGCCGGCGACGGATGCCGGTCGCCGGCGATCTCGATCAGCGTCCCGCCGGTCCGGTCGGCCCACTGGGCCGCCTGTGCCCGGCGGTCGGCCGACAGGACCCCGCCGAAGGGCAGGTGCGCGCCGGGGCTGAGCACCATCGCCCGGCAGCTGCCGGGCACCTGGTCCAGGCAGGCGCCCCGGTCGTCGACCGTCATCGCCACCGGCCGGCCGCTGCCGTCCGCGGCCGCCCGCCACAGGGTCGGCGGGGCCGGTTCCTCGACCGCCGCCCGGGGACCGCACGCGTCCAGCGCCTCCAGTACGGCGCGCAGCGCATGCGCCCGGCAGGCGGCGACCACGACCTCGCGCCCGGTCAGGGACACTCCGTGGTTGCGTTGGACGTGCTCAGCGATCGCATGCCGCAGCTCGGGCAGGCCGAGTTGCGGCATGGCGGTCGTCGGCGGCGTCCGGAAGCTGGCCGACCGCCACGCCCTGCGCCAGGCGGCCAGCGGAAACGCTTCACCGGCGGCCTGCCCGGGCCGCAGGTCGACCTCGGCAGCGCGGGGTTCGCGCGGGAGCCGGGAGGCGGCACCGGCACCGGTGGCAGCCGCCACGTATGTGCCCGACCCGCGCAGGCTGTGCAGGTAGCCGCGCTGGGCCAGCAGGTCGTACGCCTCGGCGGTCACTCCCCGGGAGACGCCCAACGCCGCCGCCAGCGTCCGGGTCGACGGCATCCGCACCCCGTGCGGGAACAGGCCGTCGTCCACCGCGGCGCCGACCTGCTCGGCGATCTGTTCCCGCAGTGGTCGGGTCACATTGCGGTCGAGCGTCACGGCGACCGTCAAAGGCTGTCGATAAGGCACGGCACAGATCTACGCAGGCTCGCCTGTGGTGCGGTCGTGCTCCGGTTGTGCTCAGGTTGTGGCCCAGGTCGACGGCCGTCGGAGGTGCGGACAGGGCCACTGCGGCGGCGAAGGCGGCGTCCAGTGGCCCTGTCCGCGGCGCTCGGACTTCCACACGCTTGCTGTCGACCGGCCCGACGGGGGCCGGTCGGCAGAAGAAGGGTGGGAGTGGAGTGGGAATACTCGGCTCGCTACGCAGGCATTGGAAGGTGGGGGCGGCCGGACTGGCCGTGGCCGCGCTGGTGGGCTTCGTCCAGCCGGGGACGGGCAATGCCGGTGACCGGTCGGGGGTGCCGGTGTTCAAGCCGGCGGACCTGGCGGTCGCGGTGCTGTTCAACGACGGGCCCGCGGCCGGGTACCTGTCGTCGCTGAACCGTCCCCGGCCCGAGCGCACCGATGTGCTGCTCAAGAGCGAGGCGGCGGTGGCGGAGGCGGTCGCGGGCTGGCGTGCGGGGAGCTCCTTCGCCGAGCAGATCCAGAGCGGCGACCCGGTCAAGGTCCAGGACGCGCTGCGTCAGCTCGCCGTCCTCGCCAAGGACGTGCTGGAGAAGCTGTACGGCAAGGACCTGATCCTCCAGGCCGTGGACAGGGTCATCGACGGCATCAGCAAGCAGCACCTGATCACGGCGATCACGCTCGACAGCGAGCTGTCCCTGTACAACGGCGACATCCTGTGGATCGACAACGACGTCGCGCTGTACGTGGAGGTCGCCGCAGCCGCCTTCGCCGTCGTCTTCGCGGCCATCGTCTGGCCCGCCGAACCGGGTGCGGCGAAGGTGCTGGACCTGGTCCAGGAGGTGATGATCCGCAACATCGCGGTGAACCTCCAGGCCAAGGCCTACTGACGTACCGACGGTTCAGCGAAGGGAGGAAGTCCGAAGATGAGTGACCGCAGCGCGGTGCTGCAGCACCGCACCACCAGAGACGCCGGTGCCGAGGGCGACGGCGCGGGGGCCGAGCACGACGGCCGGGACGACGGACTGGGTTCCGCTCCGCCGCCCGCGTCCGAGCACGAGGACCTTCGGCTCGGCCGCCGGGTCGCGACGGTCGCGGTGCTGGCGATGATCCTGGCCGGGTACGTGCTGCACGCCGCGCTGCCGGCCACGGCGTTCAAGCTTCCGTTCTACGACAAGCAGGTGATCCGGTCGCTGATGCCGGAGGGCTGGGCGTTCTTCACCAAGAGCCCGAAGGACCCGGAGGCGACCGTGTACGGACTGGGTCCCGGCGGTGCCTGGCACTCGTTGAACGCGGGTCCGCAGGCCAACGTGGAGAACCTGATGGGGCTGGACCGGCTGGCCCGGTCCCAGGGCACCGAGATGGCGCTCGTGCTCCGGCAGGTGCCCAGCGACGACTGGTCGGCCTGCCGCCGCACGCCCATCGAGTGCCTGTCCGAGCTGTCCCCGCAACATACCGTGATCAACTTCTCGACGCACCGCACCATCTGCGGTGACGTCGGGGTGGCCATCCAGGAGGTGCTGCCATGGGCGTGGCACGATCTGCCGACCGTCATGCCGTCGAAGGTCGTACGGGTGAGGGTGACGTGCTGACCCGGGCGCTGAGCTCGCTGGGGCGGTGGGCACGCGCTCGGATGGCGGCGGCACCGTGGGGCTCGGGTCTGGGTCTGGGCCGTACCGTCCTGGCCCTGGGCACCCTCGGCACCCTGCTGGCCACCTCCCCCGAGGTGCTGATGTCCCCACTGTCCACGGGGGTGGTCCCGCCGACGTGCCTGGGCCTGACCCAGGCCGGCGTGTGGTGCCTGGTGCCGGCCTGGCACGGTGAGGCGGCCCGGTGGCTGAGCGTCGTGGTGCTGCTGGTGACCGCGGCGGGCTGGCGTCCGCGCATCACCGGACTCGCGCACTGGTACGTGTCGTGGAGCCTGATCGCCAACGTCACCATCCAGGACGGCGGTGACCAGATCACCACGGTGCTCACGCTGCTGCTGATCCCGCTGACGCTGACCGATCCGCGCCGCTGGCACTGGCAGGCCCCGCCGGCCGGGCGCACCGGCGCGGGACGCGTCGCCGCGTACGTCGCCCTGCTGCTCATCCAGGTCCAGGTGGCGGTGCTGTACTTCCAGGCCTCCGTCGCCAAGATGGGCGTGGCCGAGTGGTCCGACGGCACGGCGATGTTCTACTGGCTGCGTCACCCGACCTTCGGCGCACCCGACTGGCTGCGCCCGCTCACCGATGTCATCACCGACTCACCGGTCGGGGTGTCGCTGCTCACCTGGTCCTCGATAGCACTCGAATTCGCCCTGGCCGTGGCGATCCTGCTGCGTCCACCGGCCAAGCGGCTGCTGCTGTGGGCCGGGCTGCTCTTCCACGACCTGATCGCGCTCACCATGGGACTGATCAGCTTCGACCTGGCGATGAGCGGCGCGCTGCTGCTCTACCTGCTGCCGATCGGGCATCAGGTGCGGGTGCCGGAGCGGCTGCGCCGCCTGGTGCCCGGGGAGCTGCCGTCCTGGGCCCGCCGCCCCGCTTCGCCACCCGCCACGGTGACCGCGCGGGACCTGGCCACCTCCTGAACTCCAGGCGGTCGCGCCGTCGCCCGTCCACCCGACATGGTCATACCGGGGGGGCGGGCGATGGCGCGGCCGCCGTCGGTAATTCGGGTGAGGACCGCGGCTGTTCCTGGTCAGATTGGCCCGTGTTTCCACTCCGAGCATCCCTGCGCCGACTGATCCCACCGACGCCGCTGTCGCGGCGGCTCGCGACCCAGTCCCTGTTGTTCGCGACCGCGGAGGGCACGTTCCTCACCGGCTCGGCGGTCTTCTTCACCCAGGTGGTCGGCCTGCGGGCGGCGCAGGTCGGGCTCGGGCTCACCGCCGCCGGCGTCGTGTCGTTCCTGTTGGCCTACCCCGCGGGCAAGCTGACCGACCGGATCGGACCGAAGCGGATGTGGGCGGTCGGCGCGTTCGTGGCGGCCATGATGTTCGGCGCCTGGCCGTTCATCACCAGTTTCGGCGGCTACCTCGCGATGGTCGTCTGCTTCGAGATCGTCGAGAACGCCGCCGGGGCCGGCCGCAACGCCTACGTCCTGGACGTGATGCCCGAACAGGAACGGGTGGCGACGCAGGCCTACATGTACTCCGCGCTCAACGTCGGCTTCACCCTCGGCGCGCTCATCGGCGGTGTCGCACTGGCCGTCGACGACCTGGCCCTGATCCGGTGGATGCCCCTGTTCACCCTGGCCATCGGGATACTCAACGCGGTGTTCATCGCCCGGCTGCCGCGGGCGCCGCACGACCTCGCGCGGTCGGCGTCCGGACGGCGGACCTCGGCGGTGAAGCCGGCCCGCCGAGGGCCGCTGCGCAACGTCGGCTGGATGCTGAGCAGCTTCTTCAGCGGCACGATGTGGACCAACCAGGTCCTGCTGAACGTCGTGATCCCGCTGTGGCTGGTGCAGGCCACCGACGCGCCGCACTGGCTGCTGGCATGGCTGTTCGGCACCAACACGGTGCTGTGCATCTTCCTGCCCGCCTACACCTCACGCGGAGTCGAGACGACCTCGGACGCGCTTCGCTCGGTACGCATCGCCGGCCTCTTCTTCGTCGCCGCCTGTCTGATCACCATGGCCACGCACAGCACGGCCGGACTGGTGACGATGCTCCTCGTGTGGCTGGGCCACGTGGCCGTGACCGGTGCGGAGCTGTACTTCTCGGGCGCCAACTGGGCGTTTCAGGCCAAGCTCATGGACCCCGCCAGACGCGGCGAGTACGGCGGCGTCGCCGAGGTGTTCAGCACCCTGGGCGGCCGCTGGGCACCGGCCCTGTACACGTTCCTGGCCATGTCGTGGCACCCCGCCGGCCTACCCGGCGCGGGCTGGCTGGTGATCGCGGGCATCTCGCTGTTGGCCGTCGCGGGGTTCCACCCGTCGGTACGCCTGGCCGAACGGTTCCTCACCCGCGAGTCGATCGCCGACGCACCGGCAGGCGACCAGGTCGAGGTCGCCGCATCGGCGTCGTGAACCCCACGCCCGACAATCCGCCGCCGCCGCCCGGCCCGCCGTTCGTCGCATCGGGAAATCTGAACCCCGCGCTATCTCCACCGCACTACCCTATGTAGAGTCTCTACTATGATCGCCGAGATTCGCTTGACTGTGCCTGTCGCACGAGTCCTCGCGGCCCTCGCCGCCGACCCGGGCGGCGACCACTACGGAATGGAGCTGATGCAATCGTCCGAACTGCCCAGCGGAACGCTGTATCCGATCCTGGCCAGGCTCACCGAGGCTGGCTGGCTGGAGAAGCGGTGGGAGCAGGTCGACCCGTCCGCGGTGGGCCGCCCCGCCCGCGCGTACTACCGGCTCACCCCGGCGGCGCTGCCGGTCGCCCGCCAGCGGCTCGCCGAACTGCACGAGCAGACCAGGACCGTGCCGACCCACACCGTAGCGAAGGAGGCCACCGCATGATCAGGCGCCTGTGCCACGCGTTCCTCACCAGCGCGGCCCGGCGCTGGCCGACCGAGATGCGGGCCGAGATGCTCGCCGAGTGGCGCGCAGAGCTGCACGCCATGCCGGGGACAGCGCGTCGGCTGCGATACGCGGCGAGCCTCGCCACCTCACGGCCGCACCGCGAGCCGGCGATCGTGGTCCGGCCGGGGCGCAACCTCGCGCACATGCTGCTGTCGCTCGCGGTGCTCGCGGGCGTGCCGGTGCTGTACCCCTGGTTCGCCTTCAGGTTGCTGACCTCTTTCGACACGGGCACCATCGCCCGGCAGGCGTGGGTGGGCGCGGCCGGCATCGTGGCCGCCGCCGTGGTGGGGATCGTCTGCGCAGGTGTCACCACGGGGGTGACGCAGCTGATCCGCCCGGTGCTCGTACCCCTGTGGGCCGTCGGCGTCCCCTACATGACCACGGTCGGCATCCTCCTGGTGGAGAGGCTCCCGTTCAGGTCGACCCTCATCGACCTGACCTGCTGGGCGCTGAGCGCCGGTGCGCTGGGCATGCTGGCGGTCCTGGTCGCCAGGGGCGGGCGGCCAGTGCTCTCCTGGAACATCGTCGTGGTCGCCGTGGCGGTCTCGTTCTGGTTCAGGCACATGCACAGCACCCTGAGCCACTTCGACACCATGGGGATGGAGTACTTCTTCGGCGGCAGGACCGTGCCGGCCTTCGCCTTCCTCGTCGGTATCAGCCCGCTGCTCCACGTCACGATCTTCCTGCTCGTGTACGCGCACCAGCTGGCGCGGCGCCACCGGGCCGTCCCAGCGCAGGTGACCGTGCCGCCCGTGCCCGCGTAGCCCGCACAGATCCGTCCGGCCGCACGCGCCGGGCCGCTCAGCCCGGCGACTTCTGCGGCCACATGCCACGCAGGAGCCGCCGGGCTGCGACGACCTGGCACCCAGCCGATGTCGGCCGCCACTGGCAGGTGGTCGCCGCCGTCAGCCGGTGGCGATCCACAGGGCCAGCAGCCCGAGCCAGGAGGCCAGCCCGGCCGCCCACCCGGCCCACAGCCCTCTGCGCCAACCGGCTCCGCGGCCCAGGGACAGCAACACGACCGTAGTGAGCAGCAGCGTCTGGGTCCCGGCGAGCAGGCACACGGCGGTGAAGACCACGCCGAATCTGCCGCCGGACTCGAGGTCCGTGCCGGGCGGCACCGTAGGCAGGACGGCCGGCACTACGCCGATGCTGACGGCATGGCCCAGCAGGCCGAGCGCGCAGCCGATCACCTGGCCCGCACCGCCCGGCTTCGGCACGGCGGAGGTCCCGGACACCGGATTCAGATCACGGGGCGACGGCATCGGCTGACCGTACCGGGCGGAGGCTGCGCTCGCCGCCCCTGGACGGCATGGTCAGTAGCCCCGGTCGGTGCACACTTTCCACGCCGAGTGCTCCTGCACCATGGGCAGGGAGATCCGCTCGACGCCGCCGTCGGAGTAGCGCAGTTCGATCTCGACGCTGTACGAGATCGGGCCTTCGGTGTCGCGGTTGACCCGCCCCTTGATCACGCGGTATCCGACGACGTGGGGTTCCATGTTGCGGTCGCCCCGCCACTCCTCGCGCGTGGCCCATGACCGGCGGCTCTGGCACATCAGGTCGTAGCCCTTGCCGTGGTCCCCGGCGATCAGCGCGTCGAAATACGCGGCGGCCGGTCCCGGCAGCTCTTTCACCGTCTGCGCGTCGGAGACGTACGCATAGACGAAGTACGTCGGCACGCCCAGGCAGACCGCGAGCACCATGAGCACGGCCGGCCAGGGAGTTCTCGCTCTGCGCGCCTCCTGCGTCACGTCGGCAGCGTAGGCGGGCGGGGCAAACTTCCGGCCACCTGTCGGTGAACGGGGGCGGGACCGGCCGGATTTCCACCGGCGTCCTTCGCATGAGCAATGCGACGCGACGAGTTCTGCGCTACGGCCCCGCCGCCCGCAGTGTAGTAGACGATCATCGGGGTCCGCGGCCCTGGCGAACCTGCGGTGGTAGCGTCGCGGCATGTCGGTTCTGGTCGCGTTCAGTGTCTCGCCCGTCGGTGCCGGGGAGGACGTCGGCGCGCTCGTCGCCGAGGCGGTCCGGGTCGTGCGGGCCTCCGGCCTGCCCAACCGCACCGACGCGATGTTCACCACCGTCGAGGGCGAGTCCTGGGACGAGGTCATGGCCGTGATCAAGGCCGCGACCGAGGCCGTCAAGGCGAAGTCGCCGCGCGTGGGCCTGGTGCTCAAGCTGGACTGGCGCGACGGGGTGAGCGGCGCCCTGGAGTCGAAGGTCGCCACCGTCGAGCGCCACCTCGCCGCAGGCTGAGGTCCCTGCCTTCGCGCCGAGGTCACGAGCCTGTTCGCAACGCTGGACGCGGCAAGACCACCGACGAGATCCTCGCCGGTCGCGCGTACCGCAGACTCTTTTAGAGCGGTTCCCCGTCGTCGTCGAATGGGCCGTTGCAGGTTTCCTCGACGAGCTCCTCCAGGGCGGCCAGCATCGTCTCGGCCTCGGCGAGGACCTCCTCGATCGAGCGCGGCTCACCGGGGGCGAGCGCGATGAGCTCGGGAATCGGCTCGGGCACGCGATTCAGGCCGTCGACCGCTTCCAAGGGACCGACGCCGTCGGCCAACAGCCACAGGAAGTCACCGAGGCTCTTGGCGATCACGGCCAGCTGGCCCTCGGAGCCGAGGAACACCACCGGCTGGGTCTCGATCGCAGCGTCCGGGTCGCGCAGCCAGACGGCCGCCAGGCCGCCCGAGCCGTCCTTGCCGAAGACACGGAAAGGCGGCGTGCCGGCGTCTTCGTTGCCGGTCCAGGCCGTCCACCATTCCGCGGTCTCCTCCAACGAATCGAACTCGTCAGAAGGCTCGAAGTCATGGCCCTCGTGGTCGGTGGCGAAGGGCGCCTTGAGCGCAACGGCCAGCATGGCCGGCAAGTCCCGATGAAGCACAGCCAGCAGCTTAGAGCCTGCCCAGCCGATCGTGCGGCCGACCGGTGAGCGGCAGTACGCGACTTCGATCGACGTCGGCCGCGGACCGGGAACGGGTGATTTCAGCCTGACGATCGCGGATGTCTCGGGTCGTCAACGTCCGGCCGACCGGAACCTCACCCGCAACCATGCTGAGCCGTCGATCCGCCGCGAGCTGCGCCGGCGTGGAGACTTGCGCTCGTCACGACAATGCAGGCATGTTTCGTTGGCGTCGCCCTCATCCCGTCACCGGTATGCAGATCTTCAACTTCTTCCTTCAGGTGGTCGTGGTCCTCGCGTTCGTCGGGCTCACGTGGCTGACCATCATCAAGGGTTTCACGACGGTCGCGACCTGGGCGGGCGCCTATGTGTTCCTGAGCCTCGGGTTCTTCATCCTCAGGCACGAGTACCTGGTGGGCATCCAGGTCGGGCCGCGCGGGGTCAGAGTGCGGTCGGACATGGGCAACCGCATCGTGGGTTGGGAGGAGATCAGGTCCGTCTATCGCAAACGGTCACGCCACACGGAGACTTCGAACCCGGCGATCTGGCTGGAGCTCGTCGACGGCGAGCGGCTGGAACTGCCTGTGCAGGGCACCGACGTGCTGCCGTTGCTGGGACGCGTGTCATACGGGGTGGGCTCTCGGAGATATCAGAATCCGAGCATCTCGCTGCCGACGGCGGACTTCGCCATCGCGCTGGAGACGCTTCAGGAACTGGTACAGCAGAGCCGCACCGGTTCGGCCGACCAGTGAGCGCCCGGGGCGAAGGCCGCCGCTGCCATCGTGGTGAGCTATGCCATCCGCTGCCGGTCGGGCACGTCGGACCGATCGGTGGGAGGATATGCCCGTGCTGGACGACCTGATCGGTTACTGGGATCCGGCTGCCGCCGTGGCGTCCTCGGCACAGCTGCCTTTCGACAATCCAGGCGGCACGTTCCATCATCTCGGCGCGCCCGAGACCTACCTGCGGGGACGGTGGGACGAACGCAACCGGCTCAACGTGCCGGGCCCGTTCTACTGCGGGGATACCGACACCTGCTGGACCGGCCGGATCTACGCACCCCGCCACGTCTTGTACGACGATGACGGCCAGGAGTTCGTCTACCGGCAGCCCGTCGATCATGCGCAGCTGCACGCCGTTCTCAGCGCCGCAGTCGCCGAGGTCTGCAGCGGCTACGCTGCCGACGGAGACGACCACTGGACACCGAGCAGCGTGCGTGAATGGTGGTGTGACCGCCGCTTCGTGCTCGACTGGATCAATCAAGCCAGCAGGAATGCCGACGAACCAGACCTGCTGGCAGGCCTGACCGACTATGCCCGGCACATCGCCACGGATCTCGAAACCTACCTGCGGTGCTACAGCTTCTGGCTCGACAACCGACGGCCGCCACAACCCGACGACCGGCTGCCGGCCATCCGGTAACCGTGAACGGTGACCGCTACCGCAGTCGGATAGCGCAGACGCTCACCGGCGTGGCTCTGGGCTGCCGGAGGCGCAGTCCGTGTGGCGATACCCTTGACGACATGTCGATCGGGCTTCCCACCACGCCTACTGCTCGTGCGGCTCTTGACGTCGCCACGCGCTTCTGTTCGCCCGCGTTGCTCAACCATTCCGTCCGCTCCTACCTGTGGGGAGTGGCCTACGCGAACGCTCACGATGTCGCGTTCGACGACGAGCTGTACTTCGTATCCGCGATGCTGCACGACATCGGGCTGACCACGCCCTTCGACAGCCACACGGTGCCGTTCGAGGAGGCGGGCGGGCACCTTGCCTGGGCGTTCGGCATAGCCGCCGGCTGGCCGGCGGATCGAAGCGCTCGCGCCGATGAGATCATCGTGCGCCACATGCGGAAGGACGTTCCAGCGACCGAGGATCCCGAGTCCCACCTGCTCCAGGTCGCGACGAGCTGGGATGTCTCCGGACGCCGCGCTACGGAGTTTCCGACGGCGCTGCGGGCGGAGGTGCTGGAGGCGTATCCGAGGCTCGACTTCGGTGCGCAGTTCGTCGAGCTGTTCAAGGATCAGACCGAACGCAAGCCTGGTAGCGCGGCGGCACAGGCGACCAACGGCGGGATAGCTGCACGTATCAGCGCGAATCCCCTAGATCATTGAGGACCGCTCGTTACCGCGTCCGCACTGTTCACGTATGCGTCGACGCCATTGGCATGGACTGTCACCGAGCCGTGCCGGTGGTCGACCTCGAACGGTTCGTCCTGCCTCGTCGTTCCGGGCCAGGGCGCGTCTCCCCCGATTCCGACGGTCGTCACCAACACACCTTCGCCGGGCTTCAGCCAGTAATCACGCCCGTACGGTTCGATCACCAACT
Organism: Catellatospora sp. TT07R-123; assembly: GCF_018327705.1. Lineage (NCBI taxonomy): Bacteria > Bacillati > Actinomycetota > Actinomycetes > Micromonosporales > Micromonosporaceae > Catellatospora > Catellatospora sp. TT07R-123. Next base: position 485,148 of record NZ_BNEM01000002.1, read on the forward strand.
CGATCAACTCGTCACCGCAGTTCTCGACCCGCAGCCTCGCCTCCGGACGATCATCAGACCCCACGGCGCCCACCCCACCCTCTCCGCCGCCGAGTAACGTCGCTTCCCATCCCACCATCACCGCCGACGTTGGCAACCAGAGCCTTGGCTCTGGCCTGGTCGACCCCAAAGAGCGTCGGTCGGACGGCGGCGGGTGTGTGCGACCATGACAGCCATGGCGATCGATCGGACCGAGGCTCCAGCGAAGCACTCCGATAGCCCCAGAAACAGGGCCGAGCGGGACTACCGACGCGTTGCCGGGATGCTGGTCATGATCGTCGGGACGGTCGTGGTCGCGTTCTGCTGGACCATGTATCTGATCACGCGGCCGGAGGTCGGCTCACCGTCGCACCTGCTCGTCCTGCATCGAGCGCCCGCACCCGCCGAGGTCGTGCGCATCGACGCGGCCGGGCCGCATGAGCTGCCGACCGATTGGAGCACCAGCTTCGGGATCATCGGTACGTCCCAGACGCCCGGCCAGGCCCATGTGCTGGTGGACGGCAAGGAGATCACGGTTCTGCGGTGGACCGACTACCAGGCGCACGCCACGTCCTACTGCGAGAGTCCGGTCTCCGAGCGCCTGCCGTACTTCCTCGCGCACGTGGCCCCGGGCAGCACCGTCACCGTGGAGCCCGAGGGACTCGGCGGCGACTGGTATGTCGACATAGTGATGTACCCGCTCCTGAAGGACTGCCCCGTGGGGTAGACGGGCCCTGCCCATGGCTCCCGCATGGGCCCATCCACCGTCGCGTGAATGATCTTCTCGGTCGGTCGGGCATATCGCTGAGGCGCCTGAACTGCATCCATCTGTGTGTTCACGTACTGGGCAGGCCGTTTACAGAACTATGCTGATCCCACCATTCAAGATCGAAACGGGGGATCACGATGGCGGTCGTGCTGATTCACGAGGGGCCGACGCTGACGCAGGAGCGGTACGACGAGATCGTCCGCAGACTCACCGGCGGCCTCGGCCGCATGGAGAGCACCGACGACTGGCCCGTCTCCGGTCTGCTGGTGCACGTCGCCGGGCAGAGCCCGCACGGCTTCCGGGTGGTCGACGTGTGGGAGTCCGAGGAGGCGTGCCAGCGCTTCGCCGAGGTGCTCAAGCCGATCCTGGCCGAGGTCGGGGTCACCGACCAGGCGGTGGTCTACCCTCCGCACGCGTTCGTGTCGGCCTGAGCCGCGACCGGTGGCCCGCATGTAGACGCTGGCCTATCTCATCGACTGTACGAAGATCGAACTCGACGAGATAGGCCAGCGTTTATGGAACCGTGCTGCCGTGCGCTCTGGCGCTGGCCGCGTGCACCCCTACCGCACCGAGCAAGGAGAACCCGATGACCCGCTCCCCCGATCAGGACCTGCTGGCGGCCGCCGCAGCCGGTGACGCCGACGGCGTGGCCGGTGCGCTGCGCGCGGGCGCCGCACTGGAGGCCCGTGACGGGCACCGGCGTACGGCGCTGCTGCTGGCTGCTGCGGCCGACCACGTGGAGGTCGCGAAGGTGCTCGTCGCGGCGGGCGCCGACCCGGACGCTTCCGACGACCGCCACGACACCCCGTGGCTGGTCACCGGCGTTACCGGCAGCGTGCCGATGCTGGAGGTGCTGCTGCCGGCCGGGCCCGACCTGACCGTGGTCAACCGCTACGGCGGCGTGTCGGTGATCCCGGCCAGCGAGCGCGGCCACGTCGAGTATGTGCGCCGGGTGGTCACCACGGGGATCGACGTGAACCATGTCAACAACCTCGGCTGGACGGCGCTGCTGGAGTGCGTGATCCTCGGCGACGGGTCCGCGCCGTATGTCGAGATCGCCCGGATCCTGCTGGGCGCGGGCGCCGACCCGTCCATCGCGGACAAGGACGGCGTCACCGCGCTGGCGCATGCCCGCAAGCTGGGGCACCGCGAGCTGGCCGCGGTGCTCACCGGCGCGTGACAGTGTGCGGGCGGCGTCAGTCGTCGCCGCCGTCACCTCCGTCGTCGCTGTCGTCGTCATCGTCGCCGTCGAGGTCGAGGTCGAATCCGCCGCCGTGGTGGTGGCGCCTGCGGCGCCTGCGGCTCAGGGCGTGCAGTCCGATGAAGAGGATCGGCGGCGCGAGGCACGCCATCATGAGCTGGCCGTTGCCGATCGGGGCGGTGAAGGCGTAGTTGCCGAGCTGGTGGACGGCCGAGGTCGGCGGCCTGGTGCCCTTGGTGAGGCCGTCGACGGCCTGGCCGTAGAGGGTGCCGGTGGTCTTGCCGTCCTCGGTGGTCCAGGTGACGTCGCAGCGCTGCGGGAACCCGGCGAAGGGGGCGAAGCCGATCGCACCGTGGCAGGCGGCCGGGTCGGCGACGGTGACCGTCTCGACCTTCGCGCCGCCGAAGGTGGTGGCGAAGGGCAGCGTGAGCGTGAAGCCCAGCAGCAGCGCGTACAAGACGAGGATCGTTCCTATTATCTTTCGCACGTCGGCACGCTAGCGGGGATCTTCAACGGGCACCCTCCGCCGCCCGGCTGCCCTTCATCGCATCGATCGGTGGCGGGAGTGCGCGCGATGGTCCGGGCCTGCCCGGCCCGCGCCGTTCGGGGCGCGGGCCGGGTGCGGGCGCCGTTCAGGGCGTCAGGACGAGCCGGCCGCGGTGGCCGCCCGTGGTCAGGCGGTCGTGGGCGGCTGCCACGTCCTCCAGCGGGAGGGTGTCGGCCACGCGCAGGGTCAGCACGCCCGCGTCGACGAGTGCGGACAGCTCGGCCAGGCGGGCACCGTCGGCGTACACCTCCTGGACCAGCACCCGGGTGCCGCGCAGGGGCGGCGGCGCGAACGGGGCCACCAGGGCGACGAACGTCCCGGCGCCCCGCAGGGCCTCGTGTGCCGCGACTCCGATGACGGCGGCGTCGATCACCGCGTCCACTCCGCCGGGCACCAGCTCGCGGACCCGGGCCGCGAGCTGGTCGGTGCGGGGCGTGAACCAGGTCGCGCCCAGGTCGCGGACCAGCTGCTCGTCGGCTTCGCCGGCCACGGCGACGGTACGGATGCCGCGCTGCGCCGCCAGTTGCAGCACCAGCCCGCCGACGCCGCCCGCCGCGCCCGTGACCAGCAGGGTCTGACCGGCGGTCAGCCCGGTCATGGCCAGCGACCGGTCGGCGGTCAGTCCGATCAGGGGCAGCGTCGCGGCCTGCACCAGGGTGACGCTGGACGGTGCGGGCGCGACCGCGCCCTGGTCGAGCACGACGTACTCGGCCTGCGTGCCGGGCGCCGACAGGACGTCGCGCAGGCCGATGACGGCGTCGCCGACGGCGAACCGGGTGGTGCCGGAGCCCACCGCGTCGACGCGTCCGGAGACGTCCCAGCCGAGGCCGGTCACCGGGGCGGGCACGAGCAGACCGGCGTGGGCCAGGGCGCCGTTGCGGGTGGACAGGTCGATGCGGTTGACGGAGGCGGCGTGGACGTGGATGCGGACCTGGCCGTGGCCGGGTTGCGGCAGCGGCACCTCGGCCACTTCCAGTACTTCAGTGCCACCGAATTCGCGGATGATCACAGCTCTCATGTCTCAGAACGCTAGTCGCGGACACTCTCTTGTGGTAAGTAGGTACCTGCGAGTGCGTAACGTACGCGAAGGAGAGTCCTATGGCGACGGTATCGGCGGCGCAGCGGCGCGAGCAGGAGCGGTACGAGTACAACGCGTTCCTGTCCGAGTGCCCCGGCCACCAGCTGCTGGCGACCCTCAGCGACAAGTGGGTGACCCTGGCGATCAGCGCGCTGGCCGACGGGCCGCTGCGCTACAGCGGACTGTCGCGGGTGATCCCCGGCGCCAGCCAGAAGATGCTCACCCAGACGCTGCGTACGCTGGAACGCGACGGCCTGGTGTCGCGGACGGTGACCCCGTCGGTGCCGGTCCGGGTCGACTATGAGCTGACCGCCCTGGGTCACAGCCTGCTGCCTGTGCAGCGCGCGATCAAGTCCTGGGCCGAGACCCACATCGAGCAGGTGCACCAGGCCCGCGAGGCCTACGACGGCGCCGCGGACTGAGCCTTGCGGTCAGGCTTCCAGCAGTTCGCCGCCTTCCGGGCGGCTGCGGTTGAGGAAGACGCCGCACGGGATGGCGAGGAACCACACGCCGACGGCCGCCAGGGTGCTCCAGTAGGCGACCGGGATGGACAGTGCGAACAGCACGACCGGCTGCATCGAGGCGATGGTGCCCCAGCGCAGCACTTCGGTGGTGAGCCGCACCCGCAGCAGCCCCGCCCGGTAGCTGTGGCGCAGCAGCACCACCTCCATGCCGCTGACCAGCCCGGCGACCACGGCGTACACGGTGATGGCCAGCGGGTTGCCGAAGTAGTCGCCCAGCAGCGCGGTCGGGAACGGCAGGAACGCCACGAACGCCAGGTAGAGCAGGTTGCGGGCGATCATGCCGAGGTCGAGGCCGCGCAGCAGGCTGAACAGCTTGTGGTGGGCGATCCAGTAGCGGCCGATGACGGCGAAGGACAGGAAGAAGCCGACGAAGTTCGGGATCAGGTCGCCGAGGTCGCGGGCGAGCTCACGGACGTCGTTCTCGTGGACGAGTTTCGGCACGGCGACTTCGACGACGAGCAGGGTCATCGCGATGGCGAACAGGCCGTCGCTGAAGGCGAGCACGCGGCCGAACTCCACGCTGTCGCGCGGATAGAACCTGTTCGCGACCCCGCCGCCTCGGCCCACGAGATCACCCTACGGGCCGGTGCGGGCCGGTGCGGGCGCGAGCCGGGTTTCGGCCGGTCAGGCGTCGGCGCGTACGCCGATGGTGGTGAATTCGCTGCCGGTGTCGCCGCCCAGGCGGCGCTGGAGCGACCAGGCCATCCGGGTGGACTGGGTCTTGGCCAGTTCGGTGACGGGGCCGGTGAACAGGTCGTCGAGGGTGGCGTGCCACAGCTGGAGCCAGCGCAGGAAGTGGTCGCCGTGCAGCGGCGCGACCTGGTGCAGGGCGACGTGGACCTGGAGGGTGTTGCCGCGGTAGGTCCTGGCGTGCAGCAGCACCGTCTCCCAGAAGTCGACCATGGTCGGCAGGTGTGCGTCGAGGTCCATCCGCACGATGTCGACGAAGATCGGGCCGAGCAGCGGGTCGGCGAAGGCGCGCTGGTAGAAGGTCTGCACGAGGGTGGTGATGTCGTCCCTGCCGGTGATGTCGCCCATGATCCGACCGTACTGAGGTGACCCTAAGTTCGTCCGCTTCCTGCGGTGTGACGTTGCCGTCAACCTGTGGTTGACGGCACGCGATCGTCAACCTATGGTTGACGCATGGCTGACACTCCGCGACTCGACGACCTCATCAACGCCATCAAGCAGCGCAACCCCGGCAGCGACCCGCTGGCCCAGCTCAGCGACGCCGTACTGCTCGGGCAGCACCTCGGCGAACTCGCCGACCACCTCATCGGCCACTTCGTCGACAACGCCCGCCACTCCGGCGCCTCCTGGACCGACATCGGCCAGAGCATGGGCGTGACCAAGCAGGCCGCCCAGAAGCGGTTCGTGCCCAAGGAAGGCGGCGGCGAGAACGACCTGCGCGTCTTCGCCCGCTACGACGACGCCGCCCGCCAGACCATGGTGCAGGCGCAGGAGATCGCCCGCCTCGCCGGACACGAGCACATCGGACCCGAACACATCCTGCTCGCGCTGCTGTCGGTGCCGGGCACCCCCGCCGCCGCGGCCGTCGCCGACGCGGGCACGACCCCGCAGGCCGTGGCGGCGGCGGTCGCCGCCCGGTTCCCGTCGACCGGGCAGCAGACCGCCGGGCCGGTGCCGTTCTCCGGGGCGGCGAAGAAGACCCTCGAACTGGGCCACCGCGAGGCGCTGCGGCTGGGCCACGACCACATCGGCACCGAGCACCTGCTGCTGGGCGTCCTGGCCCTGGGCGAGGGCGACGTGGTCGCGCTGCTGCACGGCGCGGGCGTCACCGCCGAGCAGACCGAGGCCTCGGTACGGCGCACCCTCGGCGCCTGAAACCCGCCGGGTCCCGGTGCGGCTGCTCGACGGCCGTGCCCGCTCAACGTCGCGCTGAGCGGGCACGGCAGGGGCGAACGCGGCCCAAGTCAGCCGACACCGAGCCCACCTACGACATCGCGCTGACCTATGACCGGCTGCTGGTGATCGAAGCGGCCCGCACCCTCATCGACCGGATCCCGCCCCTGCCGCACGGCTTCGGGCACCCCCGCGTCTGACTCGGGCGCCATGTCTTCGTGATCCCTGTGCTGCGCCCTTGCCGACGCACCCTGCCGACCACAGCGTTCGCCGGTCGATTCGCGCAGCCGGCTGAATTGCCTCAGCAAGGTCGAATCACCTCCCGACGACGTTTTCACGCTGGGAAGGTCGGCTTCAGCGCACCGAACCGCGCCCGCGGCCGTGGTCTGACCTGAGGATTATGGTGATGGCGTAGAGCAGCTCCGCGCTGCTCGAAGACGCGGCGTCGTTTCCATGGATGCGCCCGGAGTGGTGCACGACCGCCACGCTCGCCAACGTCCTGCGCCGAAAGGTGGACGCCCATGTCGAGCACACCTGCGGCCCCGGCCGGAAGGGACAGGCGTTGGTACGCGTGGGCGGTGATCCTGGGGATCGCCGTGTTCACCGCCGCTGCGGGCATGTTCATCGGGTTCGGCCCCCGTCCGCGTCCGGCCATGTACGGGGCGCTGTGTGTGCTGTACGGGGTCAACGCCGTCGGCTCGCTCCAGCAGGCCCGGCACGGTGCGGCCACCGACCCGCGCACCCGTGCCTTCTGGCGCTGGGCGGCGGTCGGCGGCGCTTTCCTGACGGCCGGGTCCATCGTGCAGATGCTGCCCGGACTGGGCGCCTGGCCCGTCGCGACCACGCCGATGCTGATCACCAAGGCCCTGGCGGTGGCGGGCTTCGCGGCCGTCACCTGGCCCATGCTGACCTGGCCGCTGAACGTGGCCGGGCGCCAGCGGCTGCGCATCGGCCTGGACGCGGCCACCGTGATGTGCAGCGTGGCCGTGTTCACCTGGGCACTGGCCCACAGCACCGGCGCACGGCCGGTCGACGAGGTCGACCTGCTGCTGACGTTGCTGGCCAGCGGCGTACTGGTGGCTGCGGCGTACGCGATGGTGCGGTTGATCCTCAGCGGATCGGCTCCGTTCACGCCCGCGACCGCCGCCACCGGCACTTCGGCGCTGCTGCTGCTGTCCATCGGCATCGCCACCGACGGGCTGACCGGCCCGCAGCCCGACACGCGGCTGCTGTTCACCTTGAAACTGGTCTCCGGGGCACTGCTCGCGATGACGCCCCAGGTCGAACGGCTCACGTACACCGCCAGCCGTCCGGTGGCGCCGCCGCGGAGGATCAGCGGGACGCTGCCGTACCTCGCCGTCGCGGCCGCCCAGGCGTTGCTGATCCTGCAGCTCTGGCGAGACGGACTGACCACCGCGACCTGGGGTGTCGTCACCGGGATGGCGCTGATCACGGCGATCGTCACGGTGCGGCAGAAGATCACCGCGACGGACAACGACCGCCTGATAGCCGAACTCGACGCCACCATGACCACGCTCAGCGCGCATGAGCGGCGCTTCCGCTCACTGGTGCAGAACACCTCCGACGTGACGCTGGTCGTCGACCGCACCGGCGGCATCACCTACGCCAGTCCGTCGGTGCGTACCGTGCTGGGCATCTCGCCGCAGGAAGCGGAGGGCAGACCCGCACGCGACATACTGGCGGCCCAGCAGTCCGACGGCTCCCGGGAGTGGTTGGCTCCCCTCTACGGCCCGCCTGCCCAACGCGACGAACTGCTGGTACAGCTGCACGACGGCACCCTCAAGCACCTCGAACTGATCTCCACGAACCTGCTGGAAGACCCGTCGGTCGGCGGAATCGTGATCAACTTGCGGGACGTATCCGAAGCCAAGGACCTCCAGCGACGGCTGCGCCACCAGGCGACCCATGACAGCCTCACCGGCCTGGCCAACCGCACACTGCTCGACGAGCAGCTCGGCGACGACGGCCGAGCCCGGGGCAGCAACGCCGTGCTGCTGCTCGACCTCGACGGCTTCAAGGAGGTCAACGACCGCTTCGGCCACCATGTCGGCGACCAGCTGCTGATGGCGGTCGCCCAGCGGCTGCGGCAGATGGTGCGCCACGACAACCTGGTCGCACGGCTCGGCGGCGACGAGTTCGTCGTCCTGCTGCGCGACAGCACGGCCGACGCCGCCGTGCGCACGGCCGACCGCCTCCTCGAAGGGGTGGGCCACACGGCCTGCCTCGACGGCGACGACACCGTGCACGCGAAGACCAGCATCGGCGTCGCGGTCGGCACCGACACCGCGTTCGACACCCTGCTGCGGCAGGCCGACGAGGCGATGTACCAGGCCAAGCGCAGCGGTTCCGGGGTGTCGCTGTACGGCGGTGCCGACGACGGGCCGTGAACGGGTGTCACACCGTGTCAGGCCGGCGGGCGGATGGGCCACCCGGCCGCGGGTCAGCTGACGGTGACGGCCAGGGTGTGCCAGCCGGTGGCGCCGTCGGGGAACGGGGTGGCGCGGCGCTCGGGCTGCGTCTGGCCGGTGTCGTCGGTGGCTCGGACGCGCAGGCGGTGGCCGCCCGAGCTCGCCTGCCAGCGGTAACGCCACTGCACCCAGGTGTCCGTCCCGGAGGTGGGCAGGATCTCGGCCTGCTGCCACGGCCCGTCGTCGATCTGGAGCTCGACGGTACGGACGCCGCGGCCCTGGGCCCACGCCACGCCGGCGACAGTGACCGTTCCGGATGCCACCTGTGCGAAGGGGGCGGGGCGGTCGATGCGTGAGGCGGTTTTGACAGGTGCCCGGCGCGCCCAGCCGCGGCGGACCCAGTAGGTGTCGAAGTCGGCGAAGCGGGCCAGTTCGATCTCGGTGATCCATTTGCAGGAGCCGGCGTATCCGTAGACGCCGGGGGTCAGCATCCGCACCGGGAACCCGTTCTCGGGTGGCAGGGGCCGGCCGTCCATGGCGACGGCGAGCATCGCGTCGCGGCCGTCGAGGATCGTCTCGACGGGCGTGCCCAGGGTCATGCCGTCGACGGAGCGGGCCACGACCTGGTCGGCGCCGGGTCGGATGCCCGCCTGGCGCAGCAGCGGTGCCAGCGGCACGCCGAGCCAGCGGGTGGTGCCGATGTAGGGGCCGCCGACCTCGTTGGAGACGCAGTTGAGGGTGATGTCGCGTTCGATGAGTCCGCGGGCCAGGAGCTGGTCGAAGTCGAGGGTGAGGGGCCGGTCGACCATGCCGTGGACGCGCAGCCGCCACTGCGCGGCGTCGATGCGGGGAACGGTGAGGGCGGTGTCGACGCGGTAGAAGTCCGCTACGGGGGTGTAGAAGCCTGGCGTCGCGTTTCGGGGACCGGCCGGTTGCACGGGTGGCGGGAGGACGATCGCCGCTCGTGACCGTTCGGCGGAGCCCGAGGTCAGCTCACGGATCATCGTGGCGAGCCCACCGGCGACCAGGGAGGAGCCTGCCACGGCCGTGGCGGTCGTCAGGAAGCGCCGCCGCCCCGCCTGCACCTCGGCGGCGGGTTCGGGCCTGGGCAGCCGACTCGTGAGCAGCCCGAGAACGGCGGCGGCGACCACGGCGGCCAGCAGCGACGGCACGACGTCCAGCGCGGTGGCTGACGGGCGGGACGCGACCGCGGCCGCCCCGAGCAGGCCCAGGGCGGCGGCTCCGGCCTGCGCCGGCCGGAGCCGCCGCCGGGCCAGGATGCCCAGGCCGACGGCTGCGACCGTCAGCACCACGGCCACGGAGGCCAGCAGCAGCGGCTTGTCGTAGGTGCCGAACGTGCGGACCGCGTATTCCTTGACGGGGGTGGGGGTCGCGTCGATGACCGAGGCCCCGATGCCGATCAGTGGTGACGACTCGGGCCGGAGCAGTGCCGCGCACAGTTCCGCGGCGGCAAGGCCTGCGGCGGCGGCGAGCACACCGGCGATGGCGGGCCTGAGGACAGGGGTGGGCATGGCGCGGCCTTCCGGGGCGGGCCCGCCGGCGGTGACCGGCGGGCCCTGGATGGGTGAGGTCACATCGGCATGAGCACGGAGTCGATGATGTAGACGGTCGCGTTGGCGGTCTGCACGTTGCCGCACACGACCTTGGCGCCGCCGTCGACGGTGAAGTCGGTGCCCGAGCCGGTCACCTTGATGTCGCCGCCCTGCAGGGTCTTGTGGGTGCCGGCGAGCTGGTCGGGCGAGATCTTCCCGGCGACCACGTGGTAGGTGAGGATCTTGGTCAGGGTGGCGTTGTCGGCCAGGACCTTGTCGAGGTCGGCCTTGGGGATCTTCGCGAACGCGTCGTTGGTCGGCGCGAACACCGTGACCGCCGGCGCGCCGTTGAGCGTGTCGACGAGGTTGGCCTTCTTGACCGCGGTGACCAGCGTGGACAGCAGCGGGTTGCCGGATGCGGCGGTGGCGACGGGGACCTTGGCCATCGCCTCGAAGCTGCCGGCGTTGGACGGGTCGGTGGGCACCGCGGCGCAGCCGGGCCCGAACTCCCCGGCCGGCGCGGCCGACATGCCGCTGGACGCCGACGTGGCGGTGGACGTCTCGGCGGTGGTGGATCCGGCGCCGCACGCGGACAGGGCCAGCGCGGCCAGACCGGTGACGAGAACGGCGGCGAACGTCTTCTTCGACTTCATGGTGACCCTCCCTGGCGGGACCCCGGTGGGGTCCGACTACACAGGGGATTCGGCGGTCACACCGTCGCGGATGGGTTGATTCCAGAAAAATCTGATTCACGTTATCTGCGGTGTTGGTCCTGGCATCCGGGTCCGACGAACGAGGCTCGCACGCGGTGCCGTACCTGACGGGTCACGTATGGCGCATTGTCCCGATGGCCACGAGGTGGATCACGCGTACGCCGGTCGGCGGCCGCGGCCGGATCAGGGCAGGCCGACGGTGAGCCTGCCCTGATCCGGCCGTAGCCGGTGGATCGGCGGGCACGGGTCCCGGCCGGACGTGCCCGCGGTGGTGACAGGACTGACGGTCTTGCAGCTGGCTTTCGGGGTCGGCTATCCCATGGTCAACTGCGCCAGGACCGGCAGGGTTGGCGCGGCCGAGCCGCCTGCGGGCTCGACGGTCAGGCCCAGGGCGTCGGCGGCGCCCAGTCCGCTCACCAGGTGTGTGGCGGTGCCCTGCCCGCTGGCCAGGACTCCGGCCGAGTGCGGGGTGCCGTCCTGTATCAGCCACAACTGGTAGGCCCGGCCGGCGCCGGGCGGCGGCGCGGCCAGCATGATCACTGCCGAGTCCTGACTGGGCGCGGCCACCATGGTGACCCGGCCGCCGCCGGCGACGGTGGTGGTCCGCAGCTGCGCATCCGGTGCCGTCAGCACGGCCTGCACCCGGGCGAGTTGCTGGGCTGCGCTCCGTTCGCCGCGCAGCCGCTGTTCCTGCACCGTGTAGGTGACCCCGGCGGCGATGGCGGCGACCAGCAGGCACGCCGCCACGGTCGCGAGCGCGGGATGGCGCCACCACCGCGTCGGCGCGCGTCGCCTGCGGACGGCTCGGGTCGGCGGCAGTTGCCGGGTCAGCCGCACCTGGGTCATGACCTGCTCGCGCAGGGCGGGCGGCGGCACCGACCAGGTGTCGTCGGCCAGCCGGGCCGCGGTCTCGGTCAGCTCCGCGACCTCGGTCGCGCACGTCGCGCACCCGCTCAGGTGCTGCTCGAAGGTAGCCCGCTCCGGCTCGTCCAGTGCGTGCAGCACGTATGGTCCGGCCAGCGAGTGGATGTCGCTCATGCCGACACCTCCACCCCGAGGCAGTCGCGCAGCCGGATCAGGCCGTCGCGCATCCGCGACTTCACCGACGGCAGCCCGGCGCCGAGCAGCTGGGCCACCTGCTGGTAGGTGTATCCGCCGTAGAAGGCCAAGGTGATCGCCTCGCGTTGCAGGTCGGTGAGTGTGTTGAGACAGCGTCGCACCTGTTGCCGACGCAGGCGGGTCGTGGCCTGGTCCTCGACATCGTCGGCCGGTGTCTGAACCGGGTCCGGGGTCAGGCGCTGTATCCGGTCCAGGGCCGCCTGTTCGGCGCGGACCCGGTCGACGGCACGCCGGTGGGTGATGGTGAAGACCCACGCGGTGGCCGAGCCGCGCTCCGGGTCGAAGCGGCTGGCGGTGCGCCACACCTCCAGCAGCACCTCCTGCGCGACCTCCTCGGCCTGCGCGGGGTCGCGCAGCACCCGCCTGGCCAGGCCGTACACCCGCGGGGCGACCAGCTCGTACAGGCGGGTGAAGGCCGCCTCGTCGCCGCGGGCCACCGCCCGCAGCAGTGTCTCGGCGTCGGCGGGCTCGGCCGGGCCGGGAACGCGGGTCAGGTGGTCGTACCGCGGGTTGGGCTGGTCGGCACCGTTCACGGTCCCACCTTTCGGCATGGTCAAGATCGCTGCTGTTCGACGACGCAGGGGATTCGGCACGCATTGGCACGCGGATGGGTCGGTTTCCGCAGAATCTCACACGGCATGCCGGACACCTGCGAACCTGGCTCGGTGTCCGGACCAGCGCGGGAGCCGGGCTCAGGTCGGCGTTCGCCCCTCACTCGGGAAGCGGCACGGCCACCGCGATCATCGTCAGGTGCGGGCGCTGGAGATCACGCAGAACGGCCCGCTGGGCCGGGCCGGGGTCTGACTTGCTCAAACAGCCAGCATCCGGATCATTTTCCGCATTATGCTCGCCGACATGCGGCCATCGTCCGCGTATGCCGACTGCGGAGGTCGTCCATGGCGGAGCCGGACCACCCACCGGCGGCCGAGGCGGCGCGACCAAACGCGGACCGGCGGACACCCGGTCCCGCACCGGCGGCGGTGCCGGATCCGGCCGCGATGCGGGCCGCCCGGCTGGCCGTCGTGATGGGACTGGCCCACGCGGTGCTGTTCACCGCGGCGTTCCTGATCCTGCACCGGGTCCCGAGCGCCGGCGATCCCGACCAGACGGTGCTGGAGTACTACCTGGATCCCGGCACCCGCCGCCAGGTCCTGCTGGCCGGGATCTACCTCATGCCGCTGGCGGCGATCACCTTCCTGTGGTTCATCACGACGCTGCGGATGTGGATCGCCCACCAGGGCCGGCCCGAGCACGTGCTGTTCTCCAACCTTCAGTTGGGGGCCGGGCTCAGCTACATCGTGCTCGAACTGGTCGCCGCGGCCGCGTTCAGCGTCGGCGCCGCGGTGGCCCAGTTCGGCGACGGTGTGGCCGACCCGGCGACCATGCGCGGCTTCGCGCAGCTGGGCAGGCTCGTGTCGGTCATCCTCGCCATGCGCATGGCCGCCATGTTCGTGCTCACCACTGCCTCCCTGGGCAGGCACACCAGGATCATGCCGAGGTGGTTCCTCGTCCTCAGCGTCGCCGTCGGGCTGACCCTGTTCCTGGCCGCCACGCTCGACACCTGGCTGCTCCTGCTCTTCCCGGCGTGGCTGCTGATGCTCTGCGCGATCCTGCTCGTACGGCTGCGCCGCGCCGCCGGAACAGCGGTGCCCAGCGGCTGAGGCCGCCCGGCACACCCCGGACCACCACCCGACGAGCGGTATCAAGAACGGACAGCGACATGACCGGTGACCCGACGCCGAACACCGTCGCGCGGCGGCTGCGGGCCATCCCCCGCCCCACCGGCCGTGACGCCGTCGCGGGCTTCGTGACAGGGCTGTTCTCCATTCCCGAAGGCGTCGCCTACGCCAGCATCGGCGGGTTCGCCGCGCCGCTCGGGCTGTGGTCGGGGGTGGTCCCGACCATCCTCGGCTCCGTGTTCGCCCGCACCGTCCTGATGGTCACGACCCTCACCAGCGCCATCGCGCTGTCGGCGCGCAGCGTGCTGCAGGCCGCGGGGCTCGACACCGGCGACATCGGCGCGATCGCGACGCTCACCGTGCTGGTCGGCGTGGTGATGCTGATCCTGGGCCTGCTGCGGCTCGGGTCGGTCATGTCGTACGTGTCTACCGCCGTGATGACCGGGTTCACCGTCGGCATCGCGCTGCAGATCATCGCCGGGGTGATCAAGGACGCCACCGGCTACAGCCCGGGCAGCTCCAACACCGTCGGCAAGCTCGCCGACGCGCTGATCCACCTCAGCCGCTGGAAGACCCCGGTGGTGATCGTGGCAGCCGCGACCGTCGCCGCCTGGCTGCTGTTCCGGCTCTGGCGGCCGACCCGGTCACTGGCGACGCTGCTGTCCCTGCTGGTGGTGACGGCGGCGACGGTGCTGCTGGGCACCGACGTCGAACGGGTGGCCGACATCGCCGCGATCCCCCGCTCACTGCCACCGTTCACCCTGCCCGACCTGGGCGCGGTCCCCGCCCTGGCCACCGGCGCGGTCGCGATCGCCCTGGTCGCGCTGGCCCAGGCGGCGGGCATCGGTGCCGCGGTGGTCAACCCCGACGGCTCCCGTCCGGACGCGTCGAAGGACTTCAGCGCCCAGGGGGTGGCGAACCTGGCCGGTGGGTTGTTCGGGGCCCTGCCCACGGGCGGGTCGCTGTCGCGTACCGGCATCGCGCAGAGCTCCGGCGCCCACACCCGCTGGGCCGGCATCTTCGCCGGCGTCTTCCTCGCCGTCATCGTGCTGCTGGTCGGCCCCTACGCCGGTCTGATCCCGATGGCGGTCATCGGCGGGATCATGCTCGTCATCGGCGCCGAGCTCATCGAGCGGCGCCGCAACGACATCATGCTCGTGCTGCACACCTCGTGGCCTTCTGCCATCGCCATGATCGTCACCTTCGCGGCCACGACCGCGCTGCCGCTGCAATATGCGATCTTCCTCGGCGCGGCGTTGTCGATCCTGCTCACCTCGATCACGGTCACCCGCAGCAGCAGGCTGCTGGAGTTCCGGCGCGGCGACGGCGGCTGGGAGATCGGCGACCCGCCGGCGCACCTGCCGTCGGGCCGCACCACGGTCCTGCACTACGACGGCGCGGGCTTCTTCTCCGAGGTCGGCCGTATCGACCAGGACTGGCCTGACACCACCGGCGCCACCGACGCGGCCGTCGTGCTGTCGGTGCGCGGCGCGGTGGACGTGCCCTCGGCGACGTTCCTCAAGGCTCTTGACGACCGGGTCGGCCGCCTCGACGCGCAGGGCATCTCGTTCGTGATGGCCGGGGTTCCCGACCGGTTCCGGGACCTGCTGATCCGCAACCCGCAGCTGGCCAACCTCAACCCCGAACACCTCGTCGCGCAGACGCCGCGCATCATGGAGTCGGTCGAGCAGGCGTACGCGCTGGCCGAACAGCAGCGCGTACGACGGCGTCCCGCGACCACGCCGGAGACCACGAGCTGACAGCCGCACCGGCCGGTCAGCCTGGCGGCTGCACCAGGCCCTGCTCGTACGCGATGATGACGAGCTGGATGCGGTCACGGGCCGTGAGTTTGGCCAGCAGCCTGGCCACGTGCGCCTTGGCGGTGGCCACGCTGATGAACAGCTCGGCGGCGATCTCGGCGTTGTTCAGGCCCCGCCCGACCAGGGTCAGCACCTCACGCTCCCGGTCGGTGACGCCCTCCACCGTCCGGGGCGGACGGGCCGGTTCCGGCCGCCCCGCGAACTCGGCGATCAGTCGGCGGGTCACCCCCGGCGCGATCAGCCCGTCGCCGGCGGCGACCACCCGCACCGCGTCGAGGATGTCCTCCAGCGACATGTCCTTGACCAGGAACCCGCTGGCGCCTGCGCGCAGCGCACCGTAGACGTACTCGTCGTCGTCGAACGTGGTCAGGATCAGCACCTGCGGAGCGTCGGCGCCCGAGGTGATGATCCGGGTCGCCTCGATGCCGTCCATGCCGGGCATCCGGATGTCCATCACCACGACGTCAGGCCGGGCCTCGGCGACCTGTGCGACGGCCTGCGCCCCCGACCCGGCCTCGCCGATCACCTCCAGGTCGGGGCTGTCGGCCATCAGCACCCGCAGCCCGGCCCGGATCAGCGGCTGGTCGTCGACGAGCAGCACCCGCACGGTCACGACGACGCCTGCGGGCCGTACGGGCCGGGCAGCGGCAGCCGGGCCCTGACGACGAACCCGCCACCGGGGCGCGGGCCGGCGGCGAGCTCCCCGTGCAGCAGGGCGACCCGCTCGCGCATCCCGGCGATACCGAATCCGGTGGGGCCGACGACACCGCCGCGGCCTTCGTCGGCGATCTCCAGGAGCAGCTCGCCGTCGCGCTGCTCGACCAGCACCGTGCACGTGTCGGTGCCGGCGTGGCGGACCACGTTGGTGACCGCCTCCTGGATCAGCCGGTACGCCGACAGGTCCAGGTCGGGCGGCAGCGGCCGGTCCGACCCGGTCCGGCGTACGTCGACCCGCACCCCGGCATCGGCGGTGACCGCCGCCAGCCGGTCGAGGTCGGCCAGACCGGGCGCGGGGTCCAGCGGGGCGGGTCCGGTGTCGGCCTGGCGCAGCGCGCCCAGCATCCGGCGCAGCCCGGCCAGGGTGTCACGGCTGGTGTCCTCGATCGCGGCGAGGGCGTTGCGGGCCTCGGCCGGCTGGGTGTCGATGACGCGGCGCCCCACCCCGGCCTGGATGGCGATGATGCCGATGCTGTGCGCGACCATGTCGTGCAGCTCGCGGGCGATCCGCAGCCGCTCGTCGGTGACCGCCTGGTGGGAGGCCTGCACGCGCGCCGCCGCGGTGTGCCGGCGGCGCTCGAGGACGACGTAGCCGCCCATCCAGGCCGCTGCCATGCCCAGGACCAGCAGCAGTGTCGCGTTCGCGAGGTCGGGCGAGCGCTGCGGGGAGCCGGCGGTGATGAGCACCTGGAGTACGAGGGTGACGGCTGCCGCGGTCACCGACACCCGGCGGGAGCGGGTGGCCGCGAGGTAGGCCACGGTCAGGTCGATGCCGAGGTATTGCAGGTTGCTCACGTCGCGCAGGTAGGGCGCGGCCCACTGGTCGTTGCCGAGGAACGGCAGCACCGTGGCGCCGAGCAGCATCAGGGCGAGTGCCGCCACCGGTCGGCGCCGCAGCAGCACCGCGGGCAGCGCCACGGTCAGGAGCGGCAGCAGGCTGCCCAGGTAGGGGACGCCGAACGGGTTGCGGAACCCGTCCTGGACCGTCTCGAACAGGACGACGGGGTAGAGCGCGAGCGCGATCCAGCGCAGTGCCGTGGCCGACGCCGGGGACAGGCTGAATCGCGGGCGGCTCGCGATCGCCGGTGCGATGAGCTGTGGGTTCGGATTCATGCGCCGATGTTAGGCAGGAGCTGGTCGCGGGGGCATCGGCCCGCGGACGTCAGCCCGTGGGCTACACCCGGCGTCCTTCCGGTATCACCGGGGCTGATGGCGCGGATCTACCCTATGTAGACTCCCTACCATGAATACCGAACTGCGCCTGACCGTGCCGGTGGCACGAGTCCTGGCGGCCCTGCTCGCCGAACCCGCCGGCGACCATTACGGAATGGAGCTGATGCAGTCGTCCGGGCTGCCCAGCGGCACGCTGTACCCGATCCTGGCCCGGCTGGCCGAGGCCGGCTGGCTGGACAAGCGCTGGGAGGACATCGACCCGGCCGCCGCCGGCCGCCCCGCCCGCGCGTACTACCGGGTCACCGCGGCGGCCTTGCCGATCGCCCGCCAGCGCCTCGCCGAGCTGCACGAGCAGACGAGGACGGGAGCGGCGCACCCCGCCGCCAAGGAGGTCACCGCATGATCAAGCACCTCTGCCGGGCACTGCTCACCGCGGCGGCCCGGCGCTGGCCGCAGGACGTGCGCGAGGAGATGCTCGCCGAATGGCGGGCGGAGCTGCACGCCATGCCCGGCACCGCGCGGCGGCTGCGGTTCGCGGGGAGCCTGGCCACCTCACGGCCGCATCGGGAACCGGCGGTCGTGGTCCGGCCGGGCCGGACGTTCGCGCACACGGTGCTGTCGCTGGTGCTCGTCGCCGTCCTGCCGATGCTCTACGTCCAGCTGTCGTTGCAGTGGACCACCTTCTACGACGAGTACAGCATCGTCTGGCAGGCATGGGCCGGAGCGGGCGGCATGGTGGGCGCCGTGCTGCTGGGGATCATCTGCGCAGGTGTCACCACGGGGGTGACGCAGCTGATCCGCCCGGCGCTCGTGCCACTCTGGATCTTCGGCATCCTGTTCGTCGTGGTGACGGCCTGGCCGCTGCTGGAAGGGTATGCGTTCAACCGGTCCCACGCGGGCGACGGGCTCCGGCTGGCGCTGAGCGCCAGCCTGCTGTGCACCCTGGCCGGCCGGTTCAGCCGCGCTTCATGGTCCTGGGGCGTCGTGGCGATCGCCGTGCCGATCTCCTACTGGGCCATGGTCACGCGCTTCGATCCGTACGGAATGGAGTTGTTCTTCGACGGCCGGACCCTGCCCGCATACCTGTTCATGTTCGTCACACAGGCGTCGATCCACGTGACGATCTTCCTGCTCGTGTATGCGAACCTCCTGGTCCGGCGCCATCGGGCGCGGCAGGCTCGCCTGCTCCCGCAGGCGGCCCCGGCGTAGGCCGGGGCTCGTGGCTCCGGGCCGTCCAGCGCGGTGCCTCGCCGCCGAGGGCTCTGCGCACGGGTGATCTGATGGTCGGCGAGGACAGGAGGCCGCTCACATGACCGAGAACCCACGCGGTACGCCGTGACCCGGCACCGGTTCCACGGTGACGAGACCCGCTTCGACGTGCTCGCCGAGTTCATCACGACGCGGTTCCCGCAGGCCCGGTACGTCGCTGACGTGGCCGGCGGACAGGGGATGCTGACCCGGCTGCTGCGCAAGCGGTTCGGCCTGGAGGCCGAGGTCGTCGACCCCCGGGGCTGGACGCTCAAGGGCGTTCCGGCGCGGGCGGAGCCCTACCTCGCGGCGCTGGCCGACTACTACGACCTGATCGTGGGCCTGCACCCGGACGAGGCGCTGCGCGAGGTGGTCGACTCGGCCAGGGTGCGCCCCGTGCTGGTCGTACCCTGCTGCAACTTCTGGGACCGGGACCGCAAGCTCGGCCGCGACGAGCTGCTGGCCGCGATCACCGCCCACCACCGCGCCCTGGGTGGCCGCTGCGAGCACGTCGAGCTGGCGTTCCGCGGCCCGAAGAACCACGCGCTCGTCCTGCTGCCGCCGGTGTGAGCCCTCACTGGCCGTGGGTGAGCGCGGTCGGCCGGGGTTCTTCAGGCTGGTGGTCGGGCGGCGCGTCGCCGGTGTCCGGTGCCGGGGACTTCTTCGAGATGCCCGCCTTGATGGCGAGGTAGTAGAGGTAGGAGCCGAGCAGCACCATCACCGCGGCGGTGGGCCAGCGCAGCGGGCCGGGCAGGTACAGCGCGAGGAACCACGATTTCACGCCGACGCCGGTCAGCAGGAAGGCGATCGGCACGATGCCCTGCGGGAACAGCGCGATCGAGCCGAGCGTCCAGCCGAGGACCGATTTCCACACGTCCGGCCTGCCGACTTCGACCTTGGTGACGGTTTTGGCGCTGCGGCCGGTGCGCATGAGGAAGAGCAGCTCGGGGCCGCGGGCCGACAGCCGGCCGATCGCCACCCGGCCGAGCCACCAGGCGAGGAAGGCTCCGGTGGTGACGCCGACCGGCACGGCCGACCAGCGCAGGAGCGTGCTGTCCTGGGCGGTGCCGAGGGTGAGCAGCACCGCCGCGGGGATCGCGGGCAGCCAGCCGCCCCAGAACATGATGGTCGCCTGGCCGGTGGTGTCGCCGTGCTCGAGCGGGTTGTCGGGGCGCCGGTGGGCGTCGGGGCCGGGGGCCAGCGCGACCACGGAGATGAGCGCGCCGAGTCCCGCCCCGCCGCCGAGCATCGCGGGGACGAACGCCAGCACCCAGGGCCAGGTCCAGCTCAGTCCGCTCCACAGGGTGAAGGCCGCGGCGACGGCCAGGGTGACCGGGCCGAAGACCAGCAGATATGCGAGCTGGCGGCCGCGCAGGTCCGCGTGCTCGGTGCGGGTGGTCAGGGTCAGCCACAGGGCCGTGCCGTCCTGGGCGTACAGGTTGGACGCGGCCGTGCCGGCCATCACGGCCAGTGCCGGGGCGGCCCATGGCAGCAGCACCTTCGCGCCGAAGGTCAGCGGCAGCAGGGCGGTGCCCAGTGCCCAGGCCAGCGGCACGAACACCGCCTGGGTCCGCATGGGGTCACGCCACCAGGTGCGCAGCTCCTTGCGCAGCACCGCGCCGGTGCGCCCGGCGAACAGGCCGCGGCCGGTCGCGCGTACGTCACGCGAGCCGCGGATGGTGGCCCTGGCGCTTCTCGGCGTGCCGAGGCTGCGGCTCCAGCCGAGCAGGAGCGCCACGATGATCAGGCACAGCCCGGCGAGCGCGGTCAGCACCGCCCACCATCGGCCCTGGTCGGCGGCCTCGACGGCGACGAGCCCCCAGCCGGACGGCACGGCCCGTACGGTGCGGGCGAAGCCGGGTCCGAAGCCTGTGGTGAGCACGCCGGACACTTTGACGGCGACGGCGACCATCCAGCCGGACTGGGCCAGCACCATCATCGCGGCGAGGATGACGCCGGTGAACGCCGCGCCGATCCGGGACTTCGCCACGACCCCGAAGACGACCGTGGCGATCCGTGACAGCAGCACGACGAACACCAGCTCCAGCGCGACGGCGGGCACCGCCACCAGTGCGGGGCCGGTGCCCAGGCGGGCGGCGTAGACGAGCAGGCTCAGGAACGCCAGCAGTGTCACGGCGGTGGTGACGCTGACGAAGGCCGCGCCGAGCAGCCCGACGGCCAGCCGCCGGCGCGGCACCGACAGCAGCGCGAAGTGCTCGGCGCGCAGCACGGTGGAGCCGCCCCAGACGGGCCCGACGACCCAGCCCAGCGCCCACATCAGGTAGACCGCGGCGAGCAGGTCGGCCGTGACCGTCGGGTCGGGGGTCTGGATCAGGCTGAGCCAGATGGTCGCGGCGGCCGCGGCGATCCCGAGGACCCCTCCGGCGATCATCCAGATGGCCTTGCCGCCGGTCATCGAGTGCCGGATGATCGCCAGCTTCATCCGGATCAGGACGCCAGCCACGACAGCCCCTCGCCCGCCCCGGTGTCGACGCCCACCAGCCGGATGAACGCCTCCTCCAGGGTGCCGTCGCCGCGTACCTCGTCGAGGGGTCCGGCGGCGACCACGTTGCCCTTGGCCATCACCGCGACGGTGTCGCACAACTGCTCGACCAGCGGCATGACGTGGCTGGACAGCAGCACCGAGCCGCCTGCGGCGACGAACCGCACCAGGATCGACTTGAGCGCCGCGGCCGACACCGGGTCGACCGCCTCGAACGGCTCGTCGAGCACCAGCAGCCGGGGCGCGTGCAGCAGCGCCGTGGCCAGGCCGATCTTCTTGCGCATGCCGGTGGAGTAGTCGACGACCAGGGTGCGTTCGGCATCGCCGAGCTCCATGACGTCCAGCAGCTCCTGGGTGCGCCGGGACACCACGTCGTCGGGCAGGCCGCGCAGCTGCCCGATGAAGGTCAGCAGTTCCCGGCCGGTCAGCCGTTCGGGCAGGGCCAGCCCGTCGGGCAGGACGCCCAGCAGCGACTTCGCGCGGACCGGGTCGGCCCAGACGTCGACGCCGAAGGTCTCGCAGCGGCCGCCGTCGGGCCGCATCAGCCCCACCGCCATGGACAGCGCGGTGGTCTTGCCCGCGCCGTTGGGCCCGACGAGGCCGAAGAACGAGCCGCGGGGCACGGTCAGGTCGACGTGGTTCACCGCGACGGTGTCGGCGAAGGCCTTGAGCAGTCCCGTCAGCCGCAGTGCCGGAGCCCGCTCGTGGCCGTCGGGGTCCGGCGGAGTGTCCTTCATGGACGGCAGGCTACCGGCTCGGCGCCCGCGGCGGGGTCCGTGCCGTTGCGGTCAGGGCCGGTCCGCGGGCTTGTTCAGCCCTCGACGAATCCGGTGGAGGCCGGCCCTGACCGCGCCGACGATGTCGGCCAGACCTCGACCGGTGTCCGGCTGAGGTCGGTGCGGCTGGTGCGGCGGTTACCAGTTCGCCTGGGACGGGGCGGGTGGGAGGGCTACGCCGGGCTGCTTGATCACGTACACGACGCCGCCGCTGCTGCGCAGCCATGCCGCTTCGAATTGGGCACGCCCGACGGTCTTGCGTACGGCCGCGTCGGTCGCGGACGCGGGGTCGTTCAGCACCGGCTGGCCGGTCGCGGAGAAGCCGGCCAGCACCAGCAGGTGCCCGTTGGTCGAGTAGGACAGGCCCGGGATCTCGTTCTTGCCGAACGACAGTGAGAACACCAGCGGTATGCCGGCGGCGATGAACTTCTCCGCCTCGTTCAGCGAGCGCAGCCGCGTGACGAAGCCGTCCAGGCCGAAGCGGCCGGCGTAGGCGGTGTTGAAGGGCCAGTTGCCGGTGCCGTTGTAGTTCAGGTCGTAGGTGCTGCGGGCGGCGTGGTCGACCCACGGGTCGGCGTAGCCGGGGTCGACCCAGGCGTAGTCGGCGGGCGTGGGGCCGGTGCCCCAGTATGCGGTCACCATCGACGTGGACGTGGGGCTGCACCAGGCTTCGCCGCCGCCGTTGTACTGCGGGTACTGCCCTGCGTGGATCTCCTGGGAGTACTGCGGCACGTTGAGGGTGATCCCTTGGGCGGCGGCCGGCGACGTCGCGGTGCCGGCGCCGGACACGGCGGAGGCGACCGCGCCGAGGCTGCGCACGACCGGGGTGAGGGAGCTGCCGGCCGGCCGGTACAGCGTCACCCGTACCTGCCAGCTGGTCAGTTCCCGGCCTGTGGCCGCGGTCCAGGTGTCGATGGCGATGCCGCCGTCGGCGTCGGTCTGTCCGGGCACGGAGGTGCGCTGCACGCTCGTGTCGTCCGCGGCCCACCGGCCCATGATCTTCCAGGCGGTGGTGTTGCCGGCGGCGGTCACGCCCCGCAGCTCCGTCTGCACCCAGGTCGCGCCGGGTGTGTCGGCGGTCCAGGACGCGATCGCCTGGGTGGCGCCGAAGCCGTTGGTGACCACGGGCGAGGTCCAACTGGCGTGGTCGTAGCTGGTGCCGAGATACGTGAACTGGCCGGCTGCCGAGGTGAGGCGCAGTGCGCCACCTGATGCCGTGGTGCCGAGGTGGGCTCCCGTGCCGAAGTCGGCGTCGGAGCTCCAGCCTTTGTAGACGATGTTGCGCGGTCCCGGCGGCGGCGTGGGCTTCGCCGACGCCGGGGCGGCCGCCCCGGCCATACCGATCGAGGCGCCTGCCGCCAGGGTCGCCCTGAGGACTGTCCTGCGCTCCATGAATCCTCCACTCACGATGGGAAGCTTCATTAGAGACTCTCGTGAGGAAGAGATGTTTCACAATGCCTGATCGGTCCGTCATCGGCAGGCCGTGCCGCTGTCGCACAGCCGACCTTGCATCAAGCTGCGTAAATGTAGTGTCCCGGGCATGAAGCTTCTCAGATTCAGCCTCAGCATCCTCGCCGTGGCCGGTGCCGCCCTCGCGCCGGGCGCTCCGGCGCAGGCCGCCGGTGGCGGGTTCGTTCGCAGCAGCGCGACCTGCGGCAGCGGGAAGGCGGTGTTCAGCGGCGGCGCGGCGGTGAACGGGTCGGGCTCGGCCGACTTCAAGACCAGCATCCAGGAGTCCGCGCCCGGCTCGGCGAGCGGGCTGGCGGTGTGGCTGAGCGCCGTGAAGAACAACGACACCGTCTCGCACACCCTCGGCCTCTACGCCGTCTGCGCCGACACTCCGGCCCGCTACCAGATCGTGCGCACGGACGTGACCGTCGCGGCCGGGGGCTACAGCCGGAACGTCGCCACCTGCCCCGGCGGCACCGTGGTCCTGGGCGGTGGCGCGGCGGTGGTCGGCTCGGGCTCGGCCGACTTCAAGACCAGCATCCAGGAATCGGCCCCCGGCGTATCAGGATCGCTGTCGGTGTGGCTCACCTCGGTGCGCAACAACGACACCGTGGCCCACACCATCGGTCACTACGCCGTCTGCGCTGTCCCGTTCCCCGGCTACCACACCGTTTCGACCCCGCACACGGTGGCGGCGGGCGGATTCCTGCGCACCCTCGCCTACGTCTGCCCGGCCGGCGAGGTCATCCTGACCGGCGGCGAGCAGGTCGTCGGCGCCGGGAGCGGCGACTTCAACATCCGGCTTCAGGAGAACGCGCCCGACAGCACCAGCAGCGCCGGACTCTGGATGGTCAGCCTGCGCAACAACGGCACCGTGGCCCGCACCATCAATGTCTACTCCGTCTGCGCGCCGCCACCCGCCGGGTACATGATCAACCTGGTCCCGGTCACCGTCTCCTGATCGACGGCGGCTCCCGCCCCAGGAAATAGGACCGGGGCGGGAGCCGCCGCGGCGGCCGCCAATTCTGTGAACGCGACTGAACGGCGACGGCCGCGGCGCTGCCCCTCCACCGGCGCCATCCGCAACGAATTGACGTTTCACTATCACCTTCACCGCGCGCCCCCGGGGTGGCTACGTTCCCGCCACACCCCTACATCCTGGGAGCGTCCACATGACACGCCTTCGTACCGCCCTGGCGGTGATCCTCGCCCTCGCCGCCGCGACCGCCACCCCGGCCGCCGGTTGGGCGCACAGCGGGGACACCGCCGCACCCCGGCTGGTCGCCCTCGCCAGCCGACCCGATCCGATACCCTCCGGCGCGACCCGCGTCGGCGGCGCCGACCAGGCCCGGACCGTCAGCGTCTCCGTCGCCCTGCGCCCCCACGACCAGGCGGCCCTCGACGCGTTCGTGGCGGCCGTCGGCGACCCGGCGTCGCAGCTCTACCGGCGGTTCCTCACCCCGGCTCAGTACAACGAGCGCTTCGCGCCCACGCAGGCCGATGTGGACGCGGTGAAGGCATACCTGACCGGCAAAGGGCTGAAGGTCACCGGGGTCACCGGCAACCGGCTGGTCGTGACCGCCAAGGGCTCGCTCGCCCAGGCGACCGCCGCGTTCGGCACCACCGTCTCGTCCTACACGGCCGCTGACGGGACCGGCTTCTTCGCCCCCGACCGGGCACCCTCGGTGCCGAGCAGCCTGTCCGGCATCGTCCGGGCCGTCGCCGGGCTCACCGACCGGGCCATGTTCCACCACGCTTCCGGCCCGGCCGGGCCGACCGGTCCCGGCGGCGGCTACACCCCCGCCCAGCTGCGCAAGGCGTACACCATGAGCACGCTGTCCGGCGCCTACGACGGCACCGGCGAGACGGTCGGGCTCATCGAGTTCGACGGGTTCAAGCAGGCCGACATCAACACCTGGACGAACCAGTTCGGGCAGCCGCAGGTCACCCCGACGGTCGTCGCCGTCGACGGCGGATTCCCGACCCCCGGCAGCAACCAGCTGGAGGTGACGCTCGACATCGACGCCGTCGCCGCGTTCGCGCCCAAGGCCGCGCAGATCGTCTACGAGGCCCCGAACAGCGACGCCGCCTGGGTGCACGAGATGGCCCGTATCGCGTCCGACAACCAGATCACCATCCTGTCGGGGTCGTGGCTGCTCGGCGAGAAGTGCGAGTCGTCGCCGATCTCAGCCTCGCACGACTCGTACACCCAGATGGTCGCCCAGGGCGTGACGCTGCTGTCGGCGTCGGGCGACTGGGGTGCCACCGGCTGCGGGTACAACGGCGACAACTCGACCATCCAGGCCGACTACCCGGCCAGCGACCCGCTGTTCACGGGGGTCGGCGGCACGAAGCTCACCACCTCGGACTCCGCCGGCACGTACAGCGCCGAGACCTGCTGGAACCAGGGCGGCTCGGGCAACACCCGCTCGGGCGGGGCCTACTCGTCGATCTACGCGCGCCCGTCGTGGCAGACGGGGTCCAACCAGTTCCGCTCGGTGCCCGACGTGTCGCTGCTCGCCGACTACAGCGCGGGAGCGCTGTCGGTCAACACCAACGGCTCGTGGCAGTCGGTCGGCGGGACGAGCCTGTCGTCGCCGCTGTGGGCGGGCTACATCGCGATGGTCAACCAGAAGGCCCGCGCCGCGGGCAAGCCGCGGATGGGCCAGCTCAACCCCACGGTGTACGGACTCGCCACCGGCTCCACGTACGCGACGCTCTTCCACGACGTCACGTCCGGGACCAACGGCACCTACAGCGCGGGCACCGGCTACGACCTGTGCACCGGCTGGGGTTCGCTCAAGGGTGACGCCCTCGCCGACGCCCTGGTCAACGGCTCTACGCCGCCGCCCGCGGACTTCACGATGTCGCTCAGCCCCACCTCGGGGAGCATCACGCCCGGCCAGTCCGTGAGCACCACGGTCAGCACGGTCGCGGGCACCACCCCGACCGGCGCGATCACCCTGACCGCCTCCGGCGCCCCCAGCGGCGTCACCGTCTCGTTCAGCCCCTCCTCGGTCAACCCCGGGCAGAGCTCCACCGCGACCATCACCAGCACCTCGTCGGTGGCCGACGGGACGTACCCGATCACGGTCACCGGCACGGCGGGGTCGGTCACCCACACCGCGACCTACACGCTGACCGTCGGCTCCACGCCGCCGCCGGCGGACTTCACCATGTCGCTCAGCCCCGCCTCGGGTGGCGTCACCGCAGGCCAGTCGACGTCGACGACCGTCAGCACGGTCGCGGGCAGCACCCCGACCGGTGCGATCACCCTGACCGCCTCCGGCGCCCCCAGCGGCGTCACCGTCTCGTTCAGCCCGGCCACGGTCAACCCCGGGCAGAGCTCCACCGCGACCATCACCAGCGCGTCGTCCACGGCGGCGGGCACCTACACCATCACCGTGACCGGCACCGCCGGCTCGGTCACCCACTCGGCGAACTACAGCCTCACCGTGACCGTCAGCACGCCGACCACGCTGTCGCTGACCAACCCCGGCACCCTGACCGGCTCCGTCGGGACCTCGCTCAGCGTGCAGCTCAACGCCACCGGCGGCACGACCCCCTACCGGTTCTCCGCGACCGGCCTGCCCGCGGGCCTGACGCTCAACACCAGCACGGGTGTCATCTCCGGCACGCCGACCACCTGGGCCAACTACCACCCGACGGTACGGGTCACCGACGCCGCCGGAGCCACCTCGTCGGCGACGTTCTACTGGTTCATCTTCCTCTACTGATCACTGCGCCGAGGCCGGCAACCCCGGCCTCGGCCAGTGTCGCGTCCCTTGGAGTCGGCCGGGTAATGCGCTGATTCCTGGTTTGTCGACCGCGAGGCATGTGTCAGCCTTTGTTTGTGTGGTGCCTCGATCCGATGAACAGCGCCGAGTTGATCAATCGGCTACGCGTTCATGCCGGCGATGATTTCGACGTCGCCTGGGTTGGCGAGGGCTGGCGTTCCCTCGTGGAGGAGTGTCACGAGCAGCTGGCAGCGGCGTTTCCGACGTACGTGCTGGTGAACATCGAGCAGAAGCACGGCTTGCTGGCGTTCCAGGCCTTGCCCCACCCACGGGTAGAAGGCCAGCCGTACTGGTCGAGCGGACAGTCCGCCATGCTGGAAGCGATCACCGACGAGTTCACACATCGGTCCAAGTCGGTGTGCGAATGGTGCGGTGCCGCTGCGGAGCTGCGCGAATGGCGCAGAACCGTACTCACGCTATGCGAAGAATGCGACCGTCAGTTCCCTGACCCCCCAGGAACGTGATCGTCGCCGGGCGACAGAATTCGGCTGCAGCCGTTGACCCTCGACCGTCGCGATCGGCCGACCGAACGCTTCCGGCGGACGAGCCATAGCCGCCCGCGTAACCCGAGAGACAATCGCAGCAAGCCTGCCTCATCGCCCGCCGGAATCAGCGGATTAGACGGCCATCGTCCTGTGGCAGGCCGTTAGCTCCAGGACCAGCGCAGGCCGACGATCCCCGGCTGGATGTCCCTGCCGACGAACTGGGCAGAACCGGTGCCACCGATCCACACCTCGCCCATCGGCTTCTCCGGACCGTCGATGGTGCGCCGGGTGAACCGGTGGCACCGGGCCGGCATCCGGCCGCCGAAGTCGACCACCAGCGCATACTCCTCGACCGGCCGGGTGAACCGGCGGTGGTAGTTGTCGAGGGCCTCCCCGTCGGCGAAGCCGAACTCGTACTCCACCATCGTCCGCTCGCCCTTGCCCAGCGGGTGGTCGAAGATGATCTCGGCGACCGTGAGACCCGTACGCCGGTCGGTCACCACCCGGCCGCCCCGGCCGAAGTCCACCCGCAGCAGCGTGGCGGGCTCCCGCGCGCCCTGATCCGTCTGGTAGTAAACGGGAATCCGCTGCACACCGGGCATCGAGGCCTCCACGATGAGGCGCACGGTGAGGCTGCGCTCGCTCCCGTCCGGTGCCAGGCGCACCACGTCGTGAACCGCGCGGGCCGTCACCGCCCCGTCCGGCGGGGCCGCCAGGTGCGCCAGGATCGGCCCGGCCGGCCAGAGCTTGCTGCGCGGCAGCGTGCCGGGCGGATGGTCCACCCACCGGCCGCGCGCCCGGCGCGGTCCGAGCAGCTTGAGCAGCGAGGACGCGGGCAGGCCCAGGACTTCCTCCAGACAGGACACCGCATCCAGCGAGGTGGCGCGTTCCGGGCGGGACCGCCCGCGCCGCCAGTAGGACAGGGTCGCCCGTGACACCTGCACCCCGCGCTCGGCGAGGTGGTCACGGACCCGGTCCAGCGTCAGGCCGGACTGATCCAGGGCGGTGGCCAGCGCCTCCTCGAAGGGGCCGGTCCGCAGCGCCCGAGCCAACGCTGGGCTGATATCCACCTCGATGACTCTACGACGCCCCGGCGGTGGCGGCATGCGGCGTCGGCGGTGTTCGTCAGCCGGGCAGAGTTGGCCCGGTATTCACCTTCGGCGGCCGCGGCCCGGCCCGGTCTGGATCACACTGACGCCGTGGCCGACACCGACGACTCCCGCGACATAGTGCTGTTCCCGCCGACGGGACCGAGATTCGAGACCTCGTGGCCGCGCGTGTGGTGGAGCGTCCTGGTCGCCGTGGGCTGGTATGTCGTCGCCGACGCTGCGCTGGTACTGACTCTCCTGCTCAAGCCGGAGCAGACCGACGACAGCTGCGGCCTCTGCTCTCCCGTGCTCAGCCTCGTCTTCGTCCTGTACCTCAGCCCGATGCTGCTGATAGCGCTGACACCTGTCCTGGTGCTGATCGCCTGGGCGGTGCACCGCCACGTACGGTCTCCGCTGCTCGTGGGAACGATCGCCATCGCGGGTCCCGCCCTGGTGCTGTGCTGCATGGCGGTCGCGAAGTAGGCGTGGGCGGCCGCCGGGTCGGCGCCTCGTCAAGGACGCACCGCCCGGCACCGGCGACTCCGTGCCCTGGGTGGTGCCGGTTCAGTCGTCGGCCCGAACGGCGCGCTCTTCACCGTCTCACCACCGGGGACCGCGGGCGAGGCGAACGGGTCCGACGGCGGCAGCCATGTCGACGTCGACGCCGTGCTGACGGACGGCGAGGATGCCCTGCCGCGACAGTTCACCGGCCACCTCACGGGCGGCGTCCATCAGGCCATGCCACGCCTTGCCGCCGGCGACCCGGGCCGCATCGCTGGGGCAGATGGTGGCGTCGGGGCCGCGATGGCACAGCAGGGCACGCATGGCCGCCGCCAGCCGCACTCGCTGGCCATCGGGGGTCGGTGCCCACCACGGGTCGCCTCGCTCCCCCAACGCCACCTTGGCGTCCTGTACCCGTCGGCGGGCCGGTCGCGGATCGCCGCGAACCAGCCGGCGAGCTGCCATCAGCTCGTTCACCAGTTCCTGGCGCAGTGACCCGGGTATGGCCGGGTCGGTGGTCCGCCATCGCCGGCCGGACACGATCAGGTACCGGCCGTCCGCCCCTGCCGCGCCCTCGTCGCCTGGGTCCATGGTCCCAGTGTCGCCTGTTCAGCAGGGGCGCCCGGCCGGATCACCCACGGCGTCGAGCTAGGCCGCAGATGGGCGGGTCCCGACCCGGTCCGGGCCGTGACCCGCCCGTCGGGCGGTGCGTCGGGTGTCAGCGGACGTTGACGCCGTCGACCATCCAGTACCAGGAGTTGTTGGCGTCGTAGAGGCGGAACGTGACGCGCATGGAGGTGGCCCCGGCCGGTACTGCGACGGTGAGGGCCTCGTCCCGGGCGATCGCGTCGGCGCGGTAGGTCTTCACCGTGGTCGCCGGGCCGTTGTCGAACGACACCAGGACGTCGCCCTTCTGCGTGCCGTCCTGGCGGTACAGCGTGGTGTACCGCAGCGTGACGGAGGTGCGGCCGCTGACGGTGTAGGCGGGTGAGTTCAGGGAGGAGTCGAACGAGGTGCCGCCGGCCTTGTCGGCGTACTCGTCGGGGTCGGCGACGGCGACGACGCCGCGGCCGCGGACGCCGAGTTCGCGCGACTGGTCGGCCTGGGCTCCGGTCCAGAACTCGTCGGTGGTGAGGCTCCAGCCGCGCCATTCGCTGACGCCGCCGGCGGGCATCCGGCTGTTGTCGACGGTCCAGCCGTTGACCCCGGTGTGGGTGAAGCCGAGCAGGCCGGCCGGGATGCCGGTCTCGTCGACCCGGGTCGACAGGGCCGGGTAGGCGGCGTCGAAGTCGTCGCCGCGTGCGGTGAACAGGCTGCGGCCGTCGAGGTTCCAGGCCGGGTTGATCGTGATTCCCATGTGGGTGAGGGCGGTCGCGGCCGCGTCGACGAGCCGGGTGTCGGTGGGTCGCTGACCGGCGGCGATGCCGGGGGCGTTGGCGATGACGAAGGTGCGTCGTTCGGCGATGGACGATCCGCCGTGGCCGCCGGCGTCGGTATGGCCGTGGTCGGTGACCACCTCGATCAGCCACCGCTCGGCGGCGTAGGTCGGCCGGGCGCGGACGGCCGCCAGGAGCTGGCCGATCTGGGCGTCGGAGCGGGACAGGGTGGCGAGGTACGCGGCGCTGGCCGCGCCCGAGGAGTGGCCGGCGGCGTCGATGTCGCCGAGGTACACGAACGCGGCGTCGGGGTTGCGGTCGCGCAGCACCCGGGCGGCGACGTCGGCGATGCGGGCGTCGTCGCGGGTGTAGCCGTCGGCGTCGCCGTCGAGCACGATGCGGCTGTCGACGGCGGTGCCGAAGGTGCCCTGGTTGCCCAGGTCGGCCCAGTCGACGGCGGCGAACGTCGACAGGGCTGGGCGGCCCTGCTCCATGCGGGTCAGGAAGTCCGGGTACTGGCCGTAGTTCTTGCCGGTGAAGCTGTTGTCGACGACGCCGTGCTTGTCGGGCCATACGCCGGTGGCGATGGTCGACCAGCCGGGGCCGGAGGAGGTGGCGGCCATCGGTGCGCTGTACAGGAGGCTGGTGCCGTACAGGCCGCTGGTGATCAGGTTCCACAGGTTGGGCGAGTTGGCGGCCGAGATCTTGTCGTTGCGCAGCCCGTCGAGGCCGATGACCAGCGTCTTGTCGGTGCTGACGCCTTTGGGCAGGGTGGGGGTCGCGATGGGGTCGGGCACCGGGGCCGGGGGTGCGGTGATCGGGGTGTCGGCGACCGTCACGTCGTCGATCGCCCAGTACCAGTTGTTGCCGGCGTCGTAGAGGCGCCAGGCGAGGCGGGCGGTCGTGGCGCCGGTGGGCACGGTCACCGAGCGGGTGACGTACTGGTTCTGCGCGTCGGCGCCGGCGTTGGCGTCGGCGGCGTTGGGCCCGTAGTGCAGGACGGTCGAGGTGGCCCCGGTGTTGAAGGTGACGGTGACGTCGGCCTTCTGGTTGCCCTCCTGGCGGTAGTGGCCGGCGAAGCCGAGGTACAGCGTGGTGGCGCCGGCGGGGATGGTCACCGGTGCGCTGGTCAGGGTCGAGTCGAAGGTCGACGTGGCGGTGGGGTTGCCGCGGTCGTCCCACTCGTCGGGGTCGGCGACGGCGAACACCCCGGAGGCGCGGGTGAAGTTGGCTCGGTCCTGGCCGTCGGCGGCGGTCCAGAACGGCATGGTGGTGAACGTCCAGCCCTTCCACTCCCGCACTCCGTCCGGCATGGCCGGTTGCACGGTGACCGACCAGCCGGCCGGGGCGGTGTGGGTCCAGCCGAGGGTGGCGGCCGGGGTCGCTTCGTCCAGTGCCGGCTGTAGCTGGCTGGTCAGTGTCTCGAACGTCTGGGTGGTGATGGTGGCGGCCGCGGCGGGCGAGCCGACGGCCGCGAGCAGTCCGGCGGCCAGGGCGGCCGTGGTGGAGAGGGCGATCGCGTGGCGGGTTGGCGCGGTGAGTCTGCGGAGCAAGGTGCCCTTCCTCTCGGTATGGGTGCGGCGCCGTGCCGGTGGATCTCGCCGGTCGATGCCCCCGGCGGATCCGTCGACAAAGGTCCGTACCTGTTATCTTCGTGTTACATATCGGCGCTCTGAGATGCATCGACTCTCAGCGGTGCGGATCTACCGCCTGGCGTAGCGCGGGCGAGCCGTCCGCCGCGGCCACGGCGGCGGCGATGGCGGACAGTCCGAACGGGGTCCCGGTCAGCTCCGCGAACGGGAACCGGTCGTGGTTGTCGGACAGGAATTCCACCGCGCGGACGAGGTGTGCCGGGCGGTAGTTGTGCACCCCGGTCACCTGGAGCAGGCCACGGACCACCCGCTCGGGGTCGATCGCCACGGTCGGGCCGGGCAGGACCGAGCCTGCCAGCACGGCGTGGCCGCCGACGGCGAGCGCGCCGAGGCAGCCCTGCACCGCCGCAGCCGCGCCGGACAGCTCCAACGCGATGTCGACCTCGGCCGGCAGCGCGTCCGGCGCGACCACGTACGCGGCGCCGAAGCGCTTGGCCAGCGCACGCCTGCCCGGGTCGGGATCGCAGACGACGACCTCCGCGCCGGCCTGGGCGGCCATCGCCGTGGCCGTGACGCCGAGCAGGCCGGCTCCCGTCACCAGGACGCGCCGGTCGGCTACCGCCGACACCGCGTCGAGCACCGCGGCCACGGTCGCCGTCGCGCACGACGCCGGGGCCGCCACCCCGGCGGGAACGCCGCGCGGGATCGGGACCACGGCCGTGCCGGCGGGCAGGAGCGCGTGGGTGGCGAACCCGCCGTTGAGGGTCCACGAGTCGTCGATCCGCTCGTGCCCGAACTTGCGCAGGCGCAGGCACTTCTGCTCCATCCCCCGCGCGCAGCGCCCGCACGCTCCGCAGGAGACCGTCACCGACCAGACCACGCGGTCGCCCGGCGCGACCGGGCAGCGCTGCGCGCCTACCGGTTCGCCCACGGCGACCACGCGCCCGACCTGCTCGTGGCCCAGGACCGTCGGTGTCGGAGCGGACCGGCGCCCGGCCACGGTGTGCAGGTCGCTGCCGCATACCGTGGCCAGCTCGATCTCGACCAGGACCTCTCCCGGGGCCGGCTCGACCTCGGGGCAGGTGACGACGGTGAACGGGCGGCCGACCCCGTCCCAGCGGGCGTAGCGCACGCGGGCGTCCATGTCAGACTCGCGCGTCGATCAGTGCCGGCAGCTCCACGACACTGCTGATCACCTCGTGGGCGCCCGCCGCCCGCAGCGCGGACTCCGACCGGCCGCCCGTCAGGACCCCGACGACGAGTCCGGCCCCCGCCGCCACGCCGCAGGCGGCGTCGGACTCGGTGTCGCCGACCACCACCAGCGAGCCCACCGACGAGGCTCCGGTGCGCAGCAGCGCCATCAGGGCGAGGTCCGGCGCGGGCCGGCCCCGACCGGCTTCGGCCGGGGTGAGCACGGCGTCGGCCAGCTGCTGCCAGCCGAGGGCGTCGATGACGGCGTCGGCCGTGGCCCGGCCGAAACCGGTGGTGAACACGACGGCCAGCCCCCGCCGGCGCAGTTCGCCGACGGCCTCGACCGCGCCGGGGATCGGCTCGCATCGGCCCTGCCCGACCAGTTCGGCGTACGCCTGCTCGAACGCGATGTTGAGCCGCTGCGCCGTCGCCTCGTCACCCAGCGCGCGGAACACCTCGATCTTCGACTGGCCCATGGTGGCCCGTACGTAGTCCAGGCTCGCCGAACGGTCGGGGTCGCCGGGACGGACCCGGTCGAAGGCCCGGGTGAACGCCTCCTCGACGAGGCCGTCGTCGGCGACGGTCGTCCCGGCGAGGTCCAGGACCACTGTTTCGAAGCTCATGTCCGTACTTCCTTTGCTCTGGTACCGAAGAGTTCGGCGACGACGGCGTCACCGAGGCCGAGGCCGGTGGTCATACCGATGCCGGTGGTGACCGACACCACCCGGACCCCGTCGACCGGCGCCGCGATGAGGAACTCATCCGGCGCCGACGCGTAGATTCCCTGCCAGCGTTCGCTCACCGGCAGCCGCGCAACCCCGAACAGGTCCCGGGTGACCGTCTCGAGCGCGGCGAAGGACGACTCCGCCTGGAAGGGCGTGATGGCCAGGCCCCGGTAGTGGGTGTCACCGGCCAGCAGCGACCCGTCGCGCTGCGGCGTGTACATCTGGTTGAGGTCGAGCGCGTACAGGTCGGGGTGCTGGGCCGCAAGCCGGTCGCGTACGGACGCCGCCGCGGCGGTCACGGCGAATCCTGAGTACCGCATCAGCGACCACCCGGTGAACACCGGCACCCGGACCTGCGCCGGCAGCGCCCCGGCCTCGACTCTGATCATGTCCAGGCCGCAGCGCACCACGCCCCGCTCCTCGGCCAGCGCCGGGTAGAGGTGGTCGACGTCGTGACCGACGCAGACGGCGATCGCCTCGGCGCGGATCGGCCCGCGGGAGGTGTGCAGCAGGCCGGGCTCCGCGCCGAGCGCGGAGGTGCGCCACCGGAACTCGACGCCGCCGCGCTCGAGGTGCCGGGCCAGGGCCGGTGCCGCCTGCCGTGGATCCACCTGCAGGTCCCGGGGCAGCCGTGCGCCGCCGACCGCGCCGACGACGGGCGCCCACTCGGACAGCTCCTGCGCGTCCAGCAGGGTCACCCCGGGTTCGCCCCGGCTCCATTCGTCGAGCACTGCCAGCTCGTCGGCGGCTCGGGCGGCCACGACCGTGCCGGACTCGCTGACCCAGAATCCGGCCTGCGCCCCGTACCGCAGCCACAGCTCGCGGGTCCGCTCGGCGTACTCGCGGGCCTGTCCGAGCTGCGGGGTGAGGCAGGCGTGTCCGAAGTTGCGGACGCTGGCGCCGATGATCTCGGTCGACCGGTCCACGACGACGACCCGTAGACCGCGCTCGCGTGCCGCCGCGGCGTGACCCAGTCCGACGATGCCGGCGCCGACGACCGCGAGGTCGTATCCGTCTGCTGTCACCGCAGGGCCTTTCGGATGAGGAACGAGATGCTCTCGACGACCAGGACGACGAGGACGAGGATCACGATGAACGCGGCCACCTGGTCGTAGCGCGAGACCCGGGTGGCGTCGACCAGGTAGTACCCGATGCCGCCCGCGCCGACGATGCCGAGCAGGGTGGCCGACCGGATGTTGGTGTCCAGCAGGTAGAGGGTGTTGCCGACGAACGCCGGCAGGCTGAGCCGCGCCGTCGCCGAGAAGAACACCTGGGTTCGGGTGCCGCCGACCGACTGCACCGCCAGTTGCGGCCCTCGTGGCGCCTCTTCGAGTGAGTCGGCGACGAGCTTGCCGAGCAGCCCGACCCCGCCGACGGCCAGGGCGATCGTGCCGGCCTGCGGGCCGAGCCCGCTGAGGATGATCAGCAGAATGGCCAGGATCAGCTCCGGGATCGCCCGGATCACCAGCAGGACCGTGCGGGCCGCGGCCCGGACGATCCGGTTCGGGGCGGCGTTGCGGGCGGCCAGCGGTCCGGCGACCAGCGAGGCCGCCGCGCTCAGCAGCGTGGCCGCCGCGGCGATCTGCAGCGTGACCAGCAGGGCGTCGGCGACGTCGGACCAGGTCCGTGGCGAGATCGAGAGCGGCCAGGTCCGCTCGGTCACCAGGGGGATCTGCGGCCAGAAGCCGAACAG
Source organism: Catellatospora sp. TT07R-123 (assembly GCF_018327705.1). Classification (NCBI taxonomy): domain Bacteria; kingdom Bacillati; phylum Actinomycetota; class Actinomycetes; order Micromonosporales; family Micromonosporaceae; genus Catellatospora; species Catellatospora sp. TT07R-123. The sequence continues at coordinate 520,775 of NZ_BNEM01000002.1, forward strand.
GTCCAGCCAGGCGGCCTTCGACCAGACCGCCGCGGCGGCCAGGACCGCGACCGTGGCGAGCAGGCCTGCCGCCGAGGTGATCCGCTCGCTGGTCCACGGGCGCCGCATCGCGGCGTCGACGGTGAGCCGCGGCGGCAAGCCCGGTCCGGCCGGTGCCGGGGCGGGGCGGCGGGTGGCCCGGGCGATGCGCGCGCCGAGGCTGCGGCCGGTCGGGGCGGTGCCGAGCAGCCGGGCCCGGATCACGGTGGACAGGATCTCGAACAGCACGCAGAGCCCGAAGATGACCAGTACGTATGCCATCGCCTGGCGGTAGTTCAGCGAGTCCAGCGACAGTCGCAGGTCGTAGCCGAGTCCGGTGACACCGGCGTAGCCCAGCAGGACCGAGCCGCGCAGGTTGATGTCGGCCCGGTGCAGGGTGGTGGCGATCCATGACGGCAGCACCTGCGGGAAGACGCCGGAGAAGAACTGCTGGGACCGTGACGCGCCGGTGGCCCGTACCGCGTTGCGGGGTCCTTCGTCGATCTGTTCGATCGCGTCGGCGAACAGCTTGGAGATCATGCCGACCGAGTGCAGCGCGATGGCCAGGATGCCCGGCAGGGAGCCCAGCGTGAACAGCAGCACGAAGACCATGGCCAGCACGACGTCGGGTACGGCGCGGGCGACCACGCCGACCGCCCGGCCGACCGGGATCAGCCAGCGGTACGGGCTGGTGTTGCGGGCGGCGAGGTAGGCGACCGGTACCGACAGCAGCGCCGACAGCGCCGTGCCGCACACGACGATGCCGAGGGTGATGCCGATCGACTCCAGCAGGTCGGCGGTCGGCGGGAAGCGCAGCGGGAGCATCCGGTCCAGGAACGGGCCGACCCGGTCGAGGCCGCCGGTGAACGTGTCGGCGGTGAAGTCGAGGGTGGACAGTGACCACAGTGCGAACACGAGCATCGCCGCCAGCGTGCCGACCGCCGCCACCGTGGACGTCCGCGGGCGGGGGCGGGCACCGACCCGTTCGGTGACGGTGGCCGGGACGGGTGGCTGGAGCGCCGACCGTGCGCTCATAGCGCGCCCGCCAGCGACGCGGTCCGGCGGCCGTAGATCTGCATCGCCGCCTCGCGGGTCAGCTCGGCCGCCGGGGTGTCGAGCACGACGGCGCCGTCGCGCATCCCCACGATCCGCCGTCCCCAGGCCAGCGCGAGTTCGACCTGGTGCAGGCTGCAGATGACCGTCAACCGGTCCTCTGCCGCGATCTGCTGGAGCAGGGCCATCACCTGGTCGCTGGACTCGGGGTCGAGTGAGGCGACCGGCTCGTCGGCCAGCAGGATCGCCGGTTCCTGCATCAGCGCCCGCGCGATCGCGACCCGCTGCTGCTGGCCGCCGGACAGCGCGTCGGCCCGCTGGTATGCCTTGTCGAGCAGGCCGACGCGGTCGAGCTGGGTCAGGGCGCGGTGCCGGTAGGCGCGTGGATAGGACCCGATGCCGATGCGGGGTCCGCGCAGGGTGGCCAGCGAGCCGGTCAGTACGTTCTCGAGGACCGTGAGCCGGCTGACGAGGTGGAACTGCTGGAACACCATGCCGATGCGGCCGCGCAGGCGGCGCAGGTCGCGTCCGCGCAGGGCGCCGAGGTCCTGGCCCAGCACGCGCACTCGGCCGGTGCTGGGCGTTTCGAGGCCGTTCAGGTGGCGCAGGAGGGTCGTCTTGCCGGAACCGGAAAGTCCCAGCAGGACGACGGTCTCTCCGCGGTCGACCGTCAGCGACACATCCCGTACCGCGGAGATCTGTCCGAAGGTCTTGCTGAGCCCGTCGATCTCGACGGCGGGCGTGTCGCTGACAGTCATCGTGGTGAGCCTCAGTTACCGCAGGCCGTGGCCTTGGTGGTCTGGCACAGTTCGCGGATGACGTTGTACTTCGCGTCATCGACCGGCGCCAGGGCGTAGAAGGTCTTCTTGAAGTTGTCGCTGTCGGCGTTGGCGATGCCGGCGGCCTGGATCTGGTCGATGGTGAGGTTGCGCAGGCCGTCGACGATCTTCTGCTTGAGGGTCGCCGGGAGCCCGTCGGAGACCACCATGGGGGCGCCGACCACGAAGGTCTTGCTGACGACCTTGAGGCCAGGCTGGGCCTCCACCGCGACGTCCTCGGCGAAGCCGGCCTCGCACTCGGTGCCCTGGGAGACCTTCAGCGCCGACGCGTCGTGCTTGCCCGCGAAGACCGGCGTGATGTCCTTGGTCGGGTCGATGCCGGCCTTGATCAGGTTGTAGCTGGGGTACAGGTAGCCGGAGGTCGAGGTCTGGCTGACGAAGCAGACCTTCTTGCCCTTGAACTCCTCGATCTTGGTGATCGGGGAGTTGGCCGGGACGACCGCTTCGGAGTAGTAGCCGGGCTCCTGGCCCGCCTTGGTGATGATGGAGGCGAACGGCGTGATCTTCGCGCCGTTCTTCTTGGCCGTCACGTACGTGAAGCCGGAGAAGCTGGCGACGTCCACCTTGCCGGAGACGGCGGCCTCGATGAGCGCGGCGTAGTCGGAGGACTCCCGGTACTCGACCTTGAGCCCGGTCACCTTGGCGATGTAGTCCTGCAGCGGCTGGTAGTTCTGCTGGGTGGAGGCCGTGTCCGGCACGACTCCGAAGACGAGGGTGCCGGGGTCCTTGGCGAAGGTGCCCGCCTCGGTGGAGGCGCCCGGTGCCGGGGTGTCCTTGTCGGCGGAGCAGGCGGCCATGCCGAGCATCAATACGGCCGCGGCGGCTGCGCCCAGCAGGCCACGAGCGGAGATCTTCATTGGTAACCCTTCCTGGCGCGGGCATGAGCCCGCGGAGATCGCATTGCAGCGTCAAGCGATCGCCAAGGTAGGGAGCGGAGGTGAACTCGCCTCCAACGGTCCGTACTTCCAGATGAAGCAGACCGTAAGGTACGGACCTGTTACCGTTCCGTTATCAACCGGGCTTGGAAGCCGATCCGGTCACCGCGGTACAGCGCGCGGACCCGCTCGATCGGCACCCCGCCCGGGTCCCTGCTGAGCCGCTGCATCAGCAGCATCGGCAGCGCCGGGTTCGTCTGCAGCAGCAGCGCCTCCCGCGGACTGGCCAGGGCGGTCTCGATCCGCTCGGTGGCCTCGGCCCACACCACACCCAGCTCGTCCTGCATGCACTTGTAGAGCGACCCGGTCGGGTCGAGCACCTCCAGCAGCGTCGGGAAGCGATCGGCGGGAAGGTAGGTGCTCTCCAGACCCAGCGGCTCCCCATCAGCCAGCAGGACCCGCTCAAGGTGGATGACCGGCTCGCCCGGTGCGATCTCCAGCTCCCCCGCCAGCTCCTCGTCGGCGGCGATCTCGTCGAGCGTGATGACGATGCGACCCGGCTGGTATCCCATACCCCGCAGCGACTCGGTATAGCTGACCAGCGACAGCGGCTGGATCAGCTTCGGCTTGGCGACGAAGGTCCCCCTGCCCTGCTGAGCGCTCAGCCGACCCTCGATCGTCAGCTCGGAGATCGCCTGCCGCACCGTGGACCGGCCGACCCCGTAGCGCGCGGCCAGGTCGCGCTCCGGCGGCAGCGGCGCCCCCACCCCCAGGGTGGCGATCTCGTCCAACAGCAGGGCCTTCACCGCGTAGTACTTCGGTACCCGCCCGTGCGCGGGAACACCCGCCTGGTAGATCGATGCCGACATGGCGCTCACTTTACGTACCGGCCCGACGCCTTGATCGTGCGGTGATCCTGGTCGTGTCGCGGCTCGCGGAGGCCGCGGCCACGTCATGAGCAGGCCGCCGCCGGTCGGACGGCGGCGCAGGTCGGCTCACCGCAGCCGTCAGCGGGCTCGCCTGGTCGAGCCACGGGCGACCACTTCGGCCGGGGCGGTGGCCGGGCCGGGCTCGCCCGTGTCGCGGCCGATGCTTCGCAGGATCGACGCGACCAGGGCGGGGACCAGGGTCGCCGGGTCGAAGCGGACGGTGGTGAGCGGCGGAGAGGCCAGGGCTGCCGCGCCGATGTCGTCGGCGCCGATGACGGCCAGGTCGTCGGGCACCACGACCTGCGTCTGCCGGGCGGCTGCCAGCAGCGCCAGGGCGACCTCGTCGTTGTACGCGGCGACCGCCGTGACCCCGGCGGCGCGCCACGCGCGCATGGCCTGCCCGGCCGCCGTGCCCGGTGGCGTGCTCAGCACGACCGGGGCGGGCAGGCCGTGCTCGGCGCAGACCTGCCCGACGCCGCGCAGGCGCGGTTCGGCGAACGGGATCAGGGAGGCGTCGGCCGTCATGGCGTAGCCCAGACGCCGGTGTCCCAGGCCGACCAGGTGTTCGGCCTGGATGCGCCCGATGGTGTCCTGCGAGGCGCCCAGCGCCGCGCCGTCCTCGCCCAGCCGGAACGGCAGGTGGGCGATGCCCGCGGCGTCGAGTTGGGAGAGTTCGTGCGGGCCGAGCGGGTCGACGGTGATGACCAGGGCCGGGGTGACGTCGCGCCACAGGTCGGACAGGTGCCGGTTGGAGCCGGCCCGGGGGTGGACGAGGAAGGTCATGCCGCGTTCGGAGAACTCCTGCGACATCACGTCCAGGGTGCGGGCGACCAGCTCGCCGCTGGACCAGCCGGGCATCAGCAGCAGGACGATGTCGGAGCGTCCGCTGCGCAGTACGCGGGCGGCGGCCGAGGGCTGGTAGCGCAGCGCGGTGGCGGCGGCGAGCACCCGGCGGCGGGTGTCCTCGGGGATGGTCTGGCCCGGGGTGTCGTTGAGGACGAAGCTGACCGTGGCTCGGGACACGCCGGCTTCGCGGGCGACGTCGGCGCTGGTGGCGCGCCGGTCCGGCGTCTTCTTGCGGGTCATGGTCGCTCCCTCGGGGTGGCACGTCTCGCGCCCGGTGCCACGGTATCGCCTGGCCGCCTGTTGACATGAGCGTCGGCGGGTGCGATCGTCCCCACCTAACTTACACGTGTTAGTTGCTTCCCTTCGGATCGACGACGCCCTGGAGCTCCCCCATGTCCGCTTCCGCCGACCTCTCCGCACCCGCACTCGACCAGGACGGCACCGCCGACGCTCCAGGCGTCCAGGACCCGCCCCCTCCGGTACGGGGCATGCGCCGCCTCATGGGCTGGATCATCCCGGCCAACCTGGGCATCTTCATGCTGTGGGGCGCGATCCCCGGAGTCCTGCTCCCCCAGCAGATCACCGTGCTGTTCGGCGAGCAGGACAAGGTCGCCAACCTCGCCCTCGTCGCCACGATCGGCGCGTTCGCGGCGATGATCGCCCAGCCCGTGGCCGGGCAGCTGTCCGACCGCACCAGGTCGCGGTTCGGCCGCCGCGCACCATGGATGATCATCGGTACGCTCGCGGGCGGACTCGCCCTGACCGGCCTCGCGTTCGCCGGCACGCTCACCGGCGTCGTGATCGCCTGGACGCTCGTGCAGATCTGCTACAACCTCGCCCAGGGCCCCCTCAGCGCGATCATGCCCGACCGGGTCCCGGCCGCCCGCCGCGGCACGTTCTCCGCACTGACCGGCATCGGCGTGATGGCCGGCGCGCTCGGCGGCCAGGTGGTCGGATCGGTGTTCTTCGACAGCATCACCGCCGGCTACCTCATCTTCGCCGCCGTCTCCGTCCTCGCCCTCGGCCTGTTCACCATGGCCAACCCCGACCACCCCAGCACCGGCACCGCCCGCGAACCGTTCCGGCTGCGCGACTTCCTCAGCACGTTCTGGATCAACCCGGTCAAGCACCCCGACTTCGCCTGGGCCTTCCTCGGCCGCCTGCTGCTGTACACCGGCTACTTCGCGGTGACCGGCTACCAGCTGTTCCTGCTCACCGACTACTTCCACGTCGCCGAACCCGAATCGATGATCCCGGTGCTCGGCCTGACCAGCCTGGTCGGCATCCTGCTCGCCACGGTCGTGTCCGGGCCGCTGTCAGACCGCGTCGGACGCCGCAAGCCGTTCGTGTTCGGCTCGGCGATCACCACGGCCGTCGCGCTGCTGCTGCCCTGGATGTGGCAGGACGTCACCGCCTGGACGCTCATGATGTTCATCTCCGGGTTCGGCTTCGGCATGTTCCAGGCCGTCGACACCGCCCTGATGAGCGAGGTCCTGCCCTCGGCCAAGTCGTTCGCCAAGGACCTCGGCGTGGTCAACATCGCCGCCACCCTGCCGCAGACCCTCGCCCCCGGCGTCGCCGGCGCGATCGTGCTGGCGTTCGGCTACGCGGGCCTGTTCCCCGTCGGCATCGCCCTCAGCGTCCTGGGCGCCTTCGCCGTCTGGCCCATCAAAGCAGTGCGCTGACCCACCCACGACCACCGACCGACAGATGACGACAGGGCACGACAGACCATGAACCACGAACACGGCACCGCCCCCACCACCGAAACCGTCGACGCGCAGGCACGACGCATCGTCCAGGGTCTCTCCCCCGCCGCCCGGGTGAAACTGCTGTCCGGCGCGGGCATGTGGTCGACCGAACCGGCACCGGGCGCACCCGCGGTCATCCTGGCCAACGGACCCAACGGCGTCGGCAAGCAGGTCGCCGACGCCGACCACGTCGGCATCGGGCAGACCGTGCCCGCCACCTGCTTCCCGGCCGGTGCCGCACTCGGCGCGACCTGGGACGAGCGGCTGCTCGAAGAGATCGGGGCGGCGATGGGCCGGGAAGCCCGCGCCGAGGGCGTGGGTGTCCTGCTCGGACCCGGGCTGAACATCAAACGCCACCCGGGCGGCGGCCGCACCTTCGAATACCTGTCCGAAGACCCGCTGCTGGCCGGCAAGGCCGCCGCCGCCCTGGTCCGCGGCGTGCAGTCCGAGGGCGTCGGCGCGTCGGTGAAGCACTTCGCCGCCAACAACCAGGAGACCTCGCGCATGCGCCTGGACTCGGTAGTGGACGAACGCACCCTGCGCGAGATCTATCTGACCGGCTTCGAGATCGCCGTCACCGAGGGCAGGCCCTGGACGGTGATGACGTCCTACAACCTGCTCAACGGCGAGCACACCGGCGAGTCCCGGTACCTGCTCGCCGGGATCCTGCGGCAGGAGTGGGAATTCGACGGGCTGGTCGTGTCCGACTGGATGGCGGTGTTCGACCGCGTCGCCGGGCTGCGGGCTGGACTGGACCTGGAGATGCCCGGCGGCGCCGGCGCCTGGGACGCCCGGGTCCTGCTCGCGGTGGAGTCGGGGCAGCTGCCCCAGGACGACGTCGACCGGGCCGCCGAGCGGGTCGTCGCGCTGTCGCTGCGCTGCGCGCAGGCCTTCGCACAGCACGGGCAGGCGGTCGTGGACCGCGACGCCCATCACGAGCTGGCCCGGCGGGCCGCGGCGGCAGGCACCGTCCTGCTCACCAACGACGGGCTGCTCCCGCTGGCGGCGTCGGGGCACGTCGCGGTGATCGGGGCCGCCGCCGAGCACGCCCGCTTCCAGGGCGTGGGCAGCTCCCACGTCAACCCGTGGCGGACCGACACCGTCCTGGACGCGCTGGGTGCCCGGCTGGCCGGGTCGGCCGAGCTCAGCTATGCGGCGGGCTACGACCCGAAGACCGGCGCTTCGACGACCGAGCAGCGGCGCGAAGCGGTGGCGCTGGCGGCCCGCGCCGACGCCGTCGTCCTGATGCTGGGCGTGCCGTCCGGGTCCGAGGCCGAAGGGATCGACCGCACCGGCCTGGAGCTGCCGCAAGACCTGGGAGCCCTGGCCCGTGCGGTCGTGGCGGCCAATGACCGCACGGTGGTGGTCCTGGTCAACGGGGCTCCGCTGGAGCTGCCGTGGGCCGACGAGCCCGCGGCGCTGGTCGAGGCGTACCTGGGTGGGCAGGCGGCCGGGTCGGCGATCGTGGACGTCCTGTTCGGCGACACCGAGCCCGGCGGCCGGCTGGCCGATAGCTTCCCGGTGCGGGCATCGGACCTGGCCGCCGCGGCGAGCTTCCCGGTCACGAGCCCGACCCAGGCCCTCTACCGGGAGACGGCGTACGTCGGCTACCGGTTCCACGACAGCTGGGACGTCGCACCGCGCTTCGCGTTCGGCCACGGGCTGGCCTACACCACCTTCGGGTACGGCACCCCGGCCGTCACCGGGCAGGGCACCGACCTGGTCGTCACCGTGCCGGTCACCAACACCGGTCGGCGCGCGGGCACCGAGACCGTGCAGCTGTACGTGCACGACGTGGTCTCGTCGGTGCACCGGCCCGCGCAGGAGCTCAAGGCGTTCGCGCGCGTGCGGCTGGAACCGGGCCAGGTCGGGCAGGTGCGGCTGCGGCTGGACCGGCGGGCCTTCGCGGTATGGGACGTCGCCGCAGGTGCTTGGGCGGTGGAGGCGGGGGACTTCGAGCTGCGGATCGGGGCTTCCTCCCGCGACATCCGCGCGACGGTCGGTGTGCGGATCGAGTCCGGCGACGTGGTGACGGCGGTCGCCGGGCCTGCCGGCAGTGTCGCGACCGACGCGGAGATGGCGGTGCTGCTGGGCGGGCCGGTGCCGGTGGCTCGGCCGCTGCTGCCGTACACGACGGACTCCACGATCGAGGATCTGCGCCAGACGTGGCTGGGACGGCGGATGAGGTCGTTGCTGCTGGCGGCGGTCCGCAAGCAGGTGCCCGTCGGTGACCCCGACCTGGAGACGATGGTGCAGGCCGTCCTCGCCCAGATGCCGTTGCGTGGCTTGGTCGCCGCGGCTGGTGGCCGCCTCAGCCTCGACGCGCTCGACCGCGTCGTGGGGCTGCTCAACGCTGTTTCGCCCGCCGCCCGGCGGGCGGGCAGGAGGGCGTCGGCTTGACCTGTACCCGGTAGGTGCGGGTTCACGGCGGTGCCCTGCCGGTCCGGCAGGGCACCGTGCCGCAGGTGCGAAGCTGCGGCGTCACAGTTCCCCGGTCGCGGGTCGCCTGGGCGCCGATGGCGGCGGCGCGGCGGGGGTCGCCTCGCGCTGCCGGATGCGGCGGTTGAGCAGGGCTAGGCCCACGAGCGTGAGCATGATGATGCCGACGAGTCCCAGCCGGTCGACCGGGGTGTCGGCCATGATGATCATGCCGCCGAGGCTGTGGGCGACCAGCGCCCCGCCCATCAGGGCCAGGGTATGGCGGTCGCTCCACCCCGTGGAGTTCGCCAGGCGGGTGAGCGTCCGGTATCCCCAGGCGAGGCCGGTGGCGGCGACGGCGAGTGGGACCAGGACGAGTAGGCCTTTGGTGAAGGCCGGTTGGCGGGCGCCGAACATCGGGAACGTCAGGGCGAAGAACAGCAGCGTGGCTGCGCCTGAGGTGAGGAACAGCGTCGCCGGGCCGGGCACCGTCACGCTCGACGTTTGTGCGCGCGGCACCGGCACCACGGTCAGTGCCAGCACCCCGAGGGCGGTGACCAGCGCGAGGCAGCCGATGACGAACGGGAGCGGCGCTTGGAATCCGGGGTCTTCGGACGGCGGGACCGACACGCGCAGGACGAGCACGCCCAGGGCCATGACCACCGCGGTGACCACGAGCCCGAACCGGCCCAGATACGGCCGTCTCCGGAACGCGGGGAACAGCAGCTGGGTGAGCGCGATCGGGATCGCCACGGTGAACACGGCATGGTAGACCGTGTTGGCGAACCAGTAGGGCAGGTTGAAACCCAGCAGCCGCGCCCCCCATTCGGCCGCGTGGTACAGGCGCGGGCTTGTGAGCGCCTGTAGTCCGATGCCGTCCTCGAGCAGCTCGTAGCAGACCGCAAGCAGCAGGATGCTGGGCCATCCCCGGTGCCGTCTGACGGCCAGTTCCCGGATCAGGAGCACGCCCGCGCCGTAGACGGGCATCCACAGCAGGACCAGCCACGCCATCCTGATCGGGGTGGACCCGAGGGCCAGTTCCGCGACCAGGGGTGTGAGCAGCACGAGGACCCAGGCGGCCATCCGGTTGTACCGCTTGGCGCCGGGCTCGGCGGTCATGCGCGGCGCGGGTCGGTGCCCGCTGCCTTGACCAGGCGGTCGCCGACGGCCAGGTCCTGCCACAGCGCCCGGGGTACCCGGACCTTCAGGGTGCTGCCGTCGGCGACCCGGACGGTCACCCGGCGGTACAGGTTGGCGCCGTCGAATGCGGCATGGGACTTGTCCTCCACAATGCCTTCCCATACGTCCTGATCTGTCATGGCTCCACCTCTCGGCTTTGTTCCTGCCCGAAGGTTATCACCGATAAGCTTGAGAGTGCCACGCGAGGAAACTAGGGTTGACCCGTGCCACATCCGCGACGGCTGGAACGCAGCGCCATCGTCTCCGCGACGATCGACATCCTCGACGAGCGCGGCCTGGACGAACTCTCGCTGCACGCCATCGCCAAGCGCCTGGACGTAGCCCAACCGGCGCTGTACCACCACTTCCCCAGCAAATCCGCGCTGCTGGACGCCGCAGCGGCCGAGGTCCTCGACCGGTGGCACACCGAACGGCTCCCCCGACCCGGTGAGCCATGGCAGGAGTTCCTCACCCGCAACGCCGTCAGCTTCCGCCGCGCACTGCTCTCCGTACGCGACGGGGCACGGCTCATCGCCGCCACCGGCCCCCGCGCCCCCGAACCGGCCAGCGCGCTCGCCCGGATCGAATTCCTCGAACAGCAGGGGTTCACCGCCACCCAGGCCGTCCTGGCCTTCATCGCGGTCAGCCGGTACGTGATCGGCTGCGCCCTGGAGCAGCAGCTGGCCCCCGCCCAGGCCATCATCACCGGCGACCAGCCGCCAGAACTCCAACGCCTCCGGCAGATCTCCGAACACCTCACCCGGCTCGGCCCGGACTACGAATTCGAGGCCGGCCTGCATGCACTCCTCAGAGGACAGCCCCAACCATTCGACCCCGGCACCACCGCCAGACCGCCGACAACAGCGGCATGAGTACCACATACATCGGCCGATCACGATCAGCCGATGCAGTCGGCGCGCCAGGGCCGCGCACGCATGACTACCTTCAGGCTGAGGTGTCAAATGCTGGACGTGGCCACCGGCAGGTGATCAGGTCGATCCATCCCCGTGGGCTTCTACCCATCTCCTCCGCACAGCCGCAGGGGTGAACCGACGATTCGCTGTTACCTTGACTCCTGACACGAAGTCCGCGACGCGAACACGATTCTGTTGTCCTTGGACCACTGCTCGCAGGACGCTAGTACTGCGAACCCATCGTGATCAATGGGCCGTCCTACCGACTCAAGAACCGCCTCAAAGCCATCGACAGCGCCGCCATCCCCGCCCAGGCCAACGCAGCCTGACCCGGCCTCGCAGGCATGCATGCCTGAAGCGCAGCTACTGATCGACAACGAACACTGTCGCCCAGCCCGCCTGCGCGGCCCGCTGATAGAATGCGACGACGTCCGCCAGGTAAGTGGTCAGATATTGAAGGCCTGCCGCGTCCCGCGCCATGCCGAGCTCATCCGGGTCAATCGCCCAGTACATTGCAGTGAATCGCTGCATATCAAGGTCAGACAGCGCAGCCGCGATCTCACGGACCTCGGCCAGTGTGTTGAAGCTGACGACGTAGCCCTCTCCCTCGTGCAGCGGCAGGCCGCCGAGCACGACGGCATTGAGCGGATAGCTGCCGTCCTCGCTGCCGAGCTTGCCCTCCGTCAGACACCGGTGGATACCGTCCCACGCCTTGTCCACGCTGCACTGGTCGGGCACGTCACGCATGTCCAATTCCTTGATCACCTCAATCAGTCGGCGATCGTTGCCGTCCTCTGCCAGGACCAACGCAGTGCACTCATCGTCGAGGGCGAGGAAATAGCCACGGCATGCCACGTCCGGGAGGCTAGCACCGCGCACCGGGCCGCGAAGGCGATGCCATCACAAGATGATCACCGACGCTGTGCAGATTTCCCGCGTACGTCCCCGCGCACGTTGAGGAGTACGCCGACACGGAGCAGCGCGGCCAACTCGCCCTCGTGGAGCAGGACGACCTCTCCCCCGGCCTGATCGTGTGGCTCTGCCTGTGGGCGAGGTCTACGGTTGCACCTGTTTCCTGCCGTCGGCGAGGCCATCACCGGTGCCGACATCATCCGAGGCGGCCTCGGCGTGCTGCTGCCCGCCCTCACCGACACACCCTTCCAATGGGCGTACCCCAGCCCACGCTGGGTCAAGTCCTGCTCGCGGCATTCACCTGGCGTCGGCACCTGTTGTCAGTGCATTCTTACGCTCGATCGGCGCGAGCAGCCCCAACAGCAGCTCGCGCACGGTGCGTCGAGACTCCGAGCGGGCGAAGCGCGTACCGATGCGGGCCAGTGCGTCCCCGAACACCTGCCACCATGCGGCAAAGTTCACGCTCGGCCAGCGGCCGCCACGAAGCTATTCCGTTTGTCCACAACAGGCGATGATCTCGCGGTGGCCACCGCTGTCTGCGCCGCCGCCCGATCCGGCATACGCCCAGATCAGAGCAGGTCTTAGGCCCACTCAGCCACATGCCGCTGGCGTATTAGAAGTCTCGCCACTCGTCGAACCATTCGTCGGAGATCTCCGATGGGATTCCGACTTGTCTAGCGAGATCGTCGAACACATCCCCTGCTTCTTCGCGTCGGATGGTGTCCATGAGGAACTCTTCGCCGTCGAGGTCGTCGAGCCCGTTGATGAACGCGCGCAGGATTGGCTCGGCTGCGCTGATCGTGTCGGCGTCGTCCGGTATCGCTTTGAGCGCGAGAAGCGTGGCGTCGTAAAGAGCGCAGGCCGCTGCCGCGTTGGGGGCTTGTTCGTCGATCCAGTGACGGAACGGGTTGTATGCGCTGGAGGCGGGAGTAGGGTTCACGCCGGTCAACATAGTCCCTGGCTGCGACTTCGCACTGCTGGTGTCATCGGTTCAGGCGGCCGTCTGGCTACGGGTGCAGGCAAGGCGGTAGGAGGCGGTGCCTGGTCTGGATGATGTTGCCACCGAAGGTCAGGCGGTCGACGATCGCGGCGCAGAGACGGGGGCGGTGAACGTCTTCGTCCAGTTGGAGAACGCCTGGTTGGAGGAGATCGCGACGCTGCTCTTCTCTTCGCGTTCGGTGAGGACCTGGAATAGCAGTTCAGCGCTGCGGCGGTCGAGTTCCATGTAGCCGAGTTCATCGATGCAGAGCAGGTCGAGTCCACCACCCGGCAGGCCGATACACCCGCTCATCGACCACGATGAGCCGCTGCTGCACCATGCCCCGACAGTAGCCGCCGTCACCGACCAGCGCACCGCAACCGGGGGAATCACCATCCGCAACTCCAACACGCCTTCACCTTCGTGTCCGCACACTCCGGAACTCCTGCTGTCCGCTGCCATATGCCGACGCACCGGCGGCCTAGGACTCACTGGGATCACCCCCGCGTGCGCGGGAAGCAGCTCGGGAGGTTGTTCATCAGGCGCTCCGTTCAGGGACCACCCCCGCGCGTGCGGGGAGCAGATCAGCCAGTCCGCGACGGCCTTGCGCGTTCCGGGATCACCCCCGCGCGTGCGGGGAACAGTCCGAGGTAGCCCTACAGCTTGCCGCCTACCGGGGATCACCCCCGCGCGTGCGGGTAACAGTGCGGGCGCTGGCACCAGATCAACGCCCTGCAGGGATCACCCCGCGCGTGCGGGGAACAGACTCCCGCCAGGCTTCGGCTCAGGTCCTGGAGGGGATCACCCCCGCGCGTGCGGGGAACAGGCGGCGGACGTCGCAGCCAAGACCATGAACATCGGATCACCCCCGCGCGTGCGGGGAACAGAACACGCCGACGTACCGCGCGGTATCCAGCAGGGGATCACCCCCGCGCGTGCGGGGAACAGGATGTCCGCGACAGAGAAGAACATGATCTTGCCGGATCACCCCCGCGCGTGCGGGGAACAGTGCCTCCAGACCGCGCTGGCCGACCACCCGGGCGGATCACCCCCGCGCGTGCGGGGAACAGTCCCCGACCCATAGGGACCCGGTGAGGATGGAGGGATCACCCCCGCGCGTGCGGGGAACAGATCCTCTATCAATCTGTGCGGGTGTCATGCCGTGGATCACCCCCGCGCGTGCGGGGAACAGTCCTACGCCCGTGCCGCGGCACGCCGGGAGGCGGGATCACCCCCGCGCGTGCGGGGAACAGGTTCCCGACCAGAAGTTGCCGAAGGCGGACTGGGGATCACCCCCGCGCGTGCGGGGAACAGGTGTTGGTCATGGTGCCGCCGAGGTACACCCGGGGATCACCCCCGCGCGTGCGGGGAACAGTTCCTGGGCTCGCCCTGCGACTACGCAACCGAGGGATCACCCCCGCGCGTGCGGGGAACAGACGGAACGCCCCTGGGACCTGTTCCCGGGGGCGGGATCACCCCCGCGCGTGCGGGGAACAGCAGCGTGCCACCTGCTCTTCCGTGCCGTTCCAGGGATCACCCCCGCGCGTGCGGGGAACAGAACAGCGGAGACATGGGCGACTACGTCACCCTGGGATCACCCCCGCGCGTGCGGGGAACAGACAGTTGTGGCACCCGCAGTCATCACTAGCGACGGATCACCCCCGCGCGTGCGGGGAACAGGAGTACGCGCGCAACCTCGGGTTCACCACCGGGGGATCACCCCCGCGCGTGCGGGGAACAGCTCAGCGGACCGTCCGGGATCCGGTAGTACATGGGATCACCCCCGCGCGTGCGGGGAACAGATCACTTCAGCATCGGTCCCTCGGGTGTAGCGCGGATCACCCCCGCGCGTGCGGGGAACAGCAGCGGGTCGCGGTCACGCGCCCGGTGTGGTCGGGATCACCCCCGCGCGTGCGGGGAACAGCCGCCGATGTCGGGGACGATCTGGAGAACGTCAGGATCACCCCCGCGCGTGCGGGGAACAGATCTTCTAGGTCGCGCCCACATTCGGTGCACAGGGATCACCCCCGCGCGTGCGGGGAACAGCAGCCCCCCGTGGAGACGGAGAAAGGCGTGCCGTGGATCACCCCCGCGCGTGCGGGGAACAGACTAATTCACCTGGGATTCTGTAGGTCAACTTCTCGGATTTCGTTCACTTCTATTCGGCGTCATGGCCAGGAGCCGCATCACGGCGGCCGAATCGGCGGCGACGCGACGCCTTGCTCCATCCCGCTCTCATCGCCGGGTTCGCCACCCCTTCCGCCGGCCGAAGCATGAGCATCACGCCATCGAGGTCAACCGGCGTCCAATGATGATCGTGTACGAGAAACGACAACCGCTGCTCCCCCCGCGCCTGAAACACCATCAGCCCACGCCCGGCCCCCGCCATCTCGACAACCTTCCCCCAGAGCCGGTCCCGAACCCGGGCATTGACATGTCCCACATAGACACCAGCGGAGATCTCCAGCAGCCACTGTGTGAGATACCCCCGCAGCCCGGTCGGGCAGACCGTCAGCACGATGACGACCATCAGAAGTCCACGTCATCCGCACCGGCATAGTTCCGCCCGGAAGCGATCTCGATCCCGCTGTCGTCCCACAGCCTGACCTCGTCCGGCCCGAGCCAAGCCTCGTCGATCTCCCCCGCCGGCGCCGTTTGCAGCAGCAGTACGCGGATGTCCCGAACACACCGTCCCAGCAATCCGCCGTCGTGCACCCGGTCACGGATCGCTCGCCGCGTGTCGGCAGCGATGTCGGCACTTCCCGCTGCGACGACGTCAAACGCCACCGGAATGGTGATCTCGGCCTTGTACAGATCAGCGACGTCATACACGAACGACCGCTCGTGTCCCGTATGGACGAAGCCAAGCCCAGGCGATGCTCCGACCGCCACTATCACGGCGTGGACGATGCCGTAGAGACACGAGTGCGCGGCCGACAACGCCTGGTTGATCGGGTCGCCGCTGTCGAAGTCCGTGCGATCGTAGTCACGGCTGCGCCACGCGACCCCCGTCCGCTCGGCGTGCTCGCGATAGGTACGGCGTACCCGGGCGCCTTCCTTCCCGCGTAGTTGCTGCATGGTGAGGGTTGCCGTGTCCTCGCCCGGAAACCGCATCTGGTACATCGCGCGGGCCACCGCGAGGCGCCGGTCGCGATGGCTGACCGCTGCGGCTGGGCGACGAGCAGGCGGGTGGATGTTGCCAGCGTGCGGCCGTGCGCATAGTAGCGGACGCCCCGCTCGCCGACCCAGACGACGGTGGCGCCGTGGTCGGCGAGCAGGGCGATCGCCTGGTGGGTGATGCTGGTGCCGGGTCCGAGCAGCAGCACGCCCACTGAGGCGGCCGGGATGTGCAGGACGCCTCGGTCGTCGGTGGCGGTGACGGCGTTGCTGTCGCGGTGGACGATGCTGCGTTCGAGGTACAGAAAACTGATCCGGTCTTCGGCGCGAACCAGGTCGGCGAGTTCCGCGGGCGGCACGCCGGGGATCTTCATCAGCCGGCCGGGGCGATGGTGAGCAGGCCGCAGCCGTACGCCTTGGCGTGGCCGATCCCGCCCGTCAGTGCCTGCCGGAACACGGTGGGGTCGGTGACGGTCAGGATGCCGTCGTAGGTGGCCGTGACCAGGGTGACGGTGCCCATGCCGCGGGTGAACGTCTGCGTCTGCCGCTTGTGCAGGCGCAGGTTCGGCTGGCCGTCCTGCTGTGCCGCGACGGTGAAGCCGTGCCGGTCGGCCCGGTTGACCAGCCAGTCGGCCTGCTCGTGTTCGCGCAGGTAGCCGAACCGCTGGGTCTCCTTGGCGTCGGTGTTCTTGCGGCCGCTGTGGCTGGGGTTGGCGGTGAGCCGGAAGGCCCACCGCTGTCCGGGCTGGAGCTTGTCGAGCAGGGGCCCGTATTCGCGGGTGTCCCAGGTCTCGGTGGTGGGCCAGCCTGCCTGCTCGACCAGGTGGGTGAGGTCGGGTCGGCCGGGGCTGACCAGGTACAGGTGGACGGTCGCCGGTGCGGGGGTGTCCAGGCGCCAGAGGCTGCGGGTGCCGTCGTGCTCGTAGTCCTCTGGCCGGGCGAAGGCCGCGCGGACGGCGGCGTGCATCGCCTGCGGGGAGCTGAGCAGCTTGCGTGCCCCGCGGCGGGCGGTGTTGACGCGGAACCGGGTCAGGTACATCGCTCAGCCTCCCAGCAGGCTCATCGGGTCGTGGTCGACGCTGCGGTCGGCCAGGTCGTTGGTGATCTCGGTATGGCGGCGGACCACCGGCCGCCACGCGTGCTGCCGTCGGGCCGGGTCGAAGCTGATCGGCTCGTCGCACTGGGTCTCGGTGATCGCCTCGCCGGGGCCGGCGTCTCGGATCAGCTCCAGGTGGACCCGGCTGTCGGCCCGCTTGCGGAACCAGTCGGCGGCGCACCAGGGGAAGTCGCCGAGTCGGCCGTCGACGTCGCCGTCGTGGACGCCGAGGCTGATCCTGCCCGCGGGCGGGCAGGATCGTCGGCCGAGGAACAGCGGGAACGCGGGCCGTTGCAGGGCCTCGTTCAGCCCGTGCAGCAGCTCGTCGGGGCCGCCGACGGCGGCGAGGAACACCGCGTCGGCGAGGTAGTAGCGGTAGGTGAGCGGGAAGCGGGTGCGGCCGTCGAGCGAGCGTGTCACCTGGAAGTCGCGCATGATCTGGCCGGGCTGGTCGATCCGTACGCCGAATTCGAGGCCGAGCAGTTCGGTGAGCGGCTCGGTGCGCCGGATGCCCCGGGCGGCGGCTAGCAGTCCGAGGACGCCGCTCTTGGTGGGTGCGACCTCGGTTCCTCGGCGAGCGAACCGGCTGGAGGAGCCCCATGACTGCATGGGGCCCGCCAGTTTGAGCAGCAGGACGCTCATGCCTGCCGTCCGAGCGCGGCCGCGACCTGCTCCCCCACGCTGGTGACGAGGGTGGCGAACGGCACCACGGGTCCGAGGTCGGCCAGGGCGGCGGTCTGGGTGCCGACGTGGGTGATCCAGGTGGCGACGGGCTGCTCCCCGTACGCCTGCTCGACGCTCTTGGCGTGGGCGGCCAGCGCCTCGGCGGCGAGTTTGATCCGCCCGGCGGCCTCGGTCTCCCGGATCGGGGTCTCGAACGCGCCGACGAGGTTGATGGGCTGGGTGTCGCGGACGCGGACGACGACGGCGTCGGGCAGGGTGCGGTGGGCGAAGGTGTTCTGCTTGCCGGTGGGCATGCTGCGGACGAACGCGGCGAGGAACGCCTCGACGGCGGCGCGGGTGACGGCGGCGTCGCCGAGCGTGCTGTGCAGCAGGTCGACGTCGAGGGTGGCGTAGCGGTAGAGGGTCGAGGAGTTGAACTCGATCGTGCCGATCATGCCGGCGCCGGTCTCGGCGGCGTCGGCCTTGCGGTCGTCGACGGCGGTGAAGTAGTCGTACTCGTTGTCGACGGGGTGGACGCTGATGGCGTGCGAGACCTGGCAGGCGGCGTCCACGTTGATGTCGGACATGTCGGCGACCATGCGGCCGAACATCGCGATGTCGACCGAGTGTTCGGTGTCGGCCAGGGCCTTGAACCGGGCCTTGTCCAGCGGTGTGCCGGAGCGGCCGGCCTCCAGTGCGGCGGCGGCGATGTTGTCGAGCTGGCGGCGGCTGAGGAACAGCAGGTAACCGGACTCGACGTCCTTGGCCTCGCCCTTCTTCTTGTCGGCCTTGGCCAGGCCGGACGCGGCGAACGCCTCGGCGGCCAGCGCCGACGCCTGCTCGTCGCCGATACCGGGGTCCAGCGCCTTGATCCGGGTTGCGAGGGCCTCACCGACGCGCTTGGTGCGCTCGCCGAGCTGGGAGGGGTCGAGCAGGTCGGCGAAGGCGAGCCGCATGGCGCGCTTCCAGGCCTGGCTGGACACGCGGGCGCGGCGGGTGCCGCCGTAGACGGCGGTCTTCGGCGAGCCGGTGTCGTCGCGGTTGAGGTTGCTCGGCGGGACGGTCTGCAGGATGTGGACGTCGATGACGGTGCGGCTCATGCTGCGTTCTCCTCGGTGTCGGTGGTGTCGGTGGCGGTGCGGGTCTCGTCGATGGCGGCGGGTTCGGACGGTCGAGTGCGGTAGAACTCCCGGCCCCAGACGGCTTGCATCCGGGTGCGCCCGCCGGGCAGGCGCAGGGTCCGCAGGTCGTCGGCGAGCAGCCCGTAGTCCAGGCCGATCTCGTGTTCGCGCAGCATGGTGATGAGGCTGCGCAGGTGGTAGATGGTCTCGGCGTACGTGGTGGCGGTGCCCAGGGCCGCGAACCTGCGGCGGACGCCGTCGGGGCCGTCGGACTTGGCGACCAGGTCGGCCAGTCCCCGCCCCAGGCCGCGGCCGGCGACGTGCATGCGCTGGCGGCGTGACTGCTGGTGCAGCGCGTACAGCGTGGTCGCGTCGTGTGCGGCGTGCTCGGTGTCGGTGGCGTCGGCCGCGTTGTCGCGCCGGATGTCGAGCAGTTCCTCGGGCACGGACAGGTAGCGGTCGAGGGTGTAGTCGAAGCCGGGCTCGCGGCCGATGCCGCGGCGCAGCCGGGCCAGCGCGCTGACCGCTTCGGGCTGGGGCGTGTCGGCGAGCAGCCGGGCCTGCAGCCGGCCGATCGTCGCGGCGACGTGTTCGCCGAGCGGGCCCCGCGAGCGTCCCGGGGTGCGGGGGCGGTCGGGGTCGGCGCGCTGGGCGGGTGCCGCTGTGGTCATACCGTGGCCTCCTTCTTCTTGTCGTCGGCTGCTGGCGCGAGCGGCAGTGCCCGGGCCAGGCCGTTGCGGAACCACGCTTCGGCGAGCGGGCTGCAGTAGTGCGTGTCGCGGCCGTCCACCGCGATCACGCGGCCTACCCACGCCTTCTCACCGGCAGCGTTGACCAGGTCGCGGGCGAGACTGCGCAATTCCGCCCGGACTCGGTCCTGCCAGTACTGCCTCGCCTGGTGTGCGTCGGTGCCGGGGCGCAGGCGGGCCAGCCATTCGCGGAACCATTTGTCCAGGCGCGCGTACGCCTCCTCGGCTGCCCGGTCGGCGTCACCGCCGGTGTCGGAGCCGCCTGCCGCGCGGGCGAGGTTGGCCGCGAGTCTGCGCAGCTCGGTGACGGCCCGGTCGGCGTCGGCGGCACCGTCGACGGCGGCGGTGCGCAGCTCGGATCCTTCGACCAGGAGCTGGACGTTCATGGTCAGGCTGTCGCTGAACACCTCGTCGATGACGGCCTGCTGGGTGCCGTAGCTGATGCTCGTGGCGCGGGGGCGGGCGGGCAGGTCGCCGCCGACGGCGCCGGTGACCCACAGGTGGGCCAGCCACTGCAGCACCATGGGCGACAGCCGCTGGGGGGCGTCGCCGCCCGCCGCCGGCTGCGGCGGCAGCAGGGTCTGGAGTCCTCGCCACAGCGAGCGGGTGTGGTCGTGCGGCCGCGGCAGGTAGACGACCCGTTTCTGCTCCTTCTCGCGCGGGGCGCTGCGGCCCCATACGCTCATCGGTTCCAGGCTCTGGCGGTCCTGCCATTCGAACCGGTCGCCGATCGAGATCATCGCGCCGGTGATGCCGTCGCGGTCGCCGAACAGCCGGATCCGGCGCGACTGCCATGTGTACAGGCTCAGCAGGCCGAACGGTCCGCGGGTCGCGTCGCCCTCCTCGGCGGCGCTCTGCGGGTCCCGCTCCCAGACCGGCAGGTCGCGGTCGTCGGCCTCCCGCCAGTTCGCGGCGGTCGGCACCAGGTTGAGCAGCAGCGTCTCCAGCAGGGTGGCGCCTTCCAGGTGTACGGCGCCGAGCGAGCCCAGCGAGCTGACCCCGATCGAGTAGCCCTTGCCGTTCTTGACCCGGACGTCACCGACGGCGCCGGTCTTGATCCCGGCCGGGTCCCATGCCTGGCAGTGCAGCAGCCACAGCGCCGCCTCGGCGGGTGTGAGCCGCTCCATGCCCTGCGCGGCCCGGGTGGTGAGGTACGGCAGCCCGTTCGGGACGTCGGCGATGAGCCGCTCCAGCCCGTACGTGTTGTCCTTGTCGGCCTTCAGGTCGGGGACCTGGTAGAACGGGTGCTCCGGGTGCAGCAGGTCGAACCGATCGGCGAACGCGTCGAGGTAGTCGCCGATGTCGGTCAGCGGGAGGCGGCGGTCCTGCCACAGCTCGCGCCACGCGGCTTCGCCGTGCGGTCCGCCGCTGGCGCGGTGCAGGATCGCCAGCGCCAGCCTGAGGACCGCGAGCGTCTGGGTGGGCAGCTCGCACGCGATCGTCTGGACCTCGCCCGCCTCGGCGAACAGCTGCCGCAGCGAGACGTCGCGCCGCCGCGCCGCCCGGTCGAGCACCGGGATCCACGGCTCGTCCAGCAGGTTGAACGCTGGTGGTCGGGGCACGGACATGGCACCGCCTTTCTTGGATCTCGTCGTGGTCTGGTCAGCCGGCGCGGTTGACCAGCAGTCCCTCGTTCAGGTCGTAGTGCAGGTCGAATCCGGCGATGCTGGTCCGGCCGGAGGTGTCGACGTCGAGCACGAGTTCGCCGCTGAGCCACTGGTTGTCCTGCCATGCGGGGAAGGCGCCGCGCCGTTCGAGTTCGGCCAGCAGCTCGGCGCCGTGGTCGCCGCCGGTCATCCGCTGGGGTAGCGGCAGCGTGCACCGGGCGATCTGCTTGGGCAGCGGCCACCGGGGTTCGGTGTCGGTCGGCACCGGGGTGCCTCCGCCGTCGGTCCACGGCGGGATGACCAGCCCTGCCGAGGTGCGTACCAGCAGGAGGACTTCGAGGGTGTCGCCGCCGGTGTCGCGGACGTGGCCGGCGGCGACGTGGTCGGCGGCGTTGCCGATGCCGCCGGTCACCCAGCCGGTCAGGGCGGTGCCCGGTTCGCCGACCTCGGCCAGCCGGAAGCCCTTGGCCAGGGTCTCTTTCGCGGCGGTGGTGTCCAGGTGGCGCTGCCAGGCTTCGGGCATGGCGGGTTGCCAGTCGGGTGGGCCGACCGGTGTCGTGCTGTAGGCGAGCTGGGTCAGTGGCGCGATGTCGTCGGGCAGCCGCAGCGGTGTGCCGTCCAGGTGCGGCTGGAGCACGGCCGCGCTGCGCAACAGGGTCGACAGGTCGTACACGCGCCGTGAGCCCGGGACCGGCTGGGGCGGTTGCGCGGTCCAGTCCGCGCCGGTGATCCAGCAGGTGGGGGTCGACACCGGGGTGGGCCGGTCGGTGCGGGCGTGGCGGTGCAGGCGGCCCATGCGCTGCAGGATCAGGTCGACCGGGGCGAGGTCGGTGACGAGCAGGTCGAAGTCGATGTCGAGGGACTGCTCGGCGACCTGGCTGGCCACGACGATGTGCCGGTGCGGCCGGGTGCCGGTTCCGGGCGGTCCGAAGGTGTCGCGCAGCCAGCGGTCCTTGCGGGCGCGGTCGGCGGCCATGAACCGGGAGTGCGCGACCGATACCGCGATCTCGTCGCCGTACGCGGCGCGCAGCACGGCGGCGGTCTCCTGGACGCGGGCGACGGTGTTGCGGATGACCAGGGCGCAGCCGCCGTCGGCGAGCCGGTCGCGCAGCAGGTCGGTCAGGTGCGGCAGGTCGTCGTCGAGCGGGCGTACGGTGACGGCGAGGTCGCGGCCGGAGCCGGGGCACGGCGTCGCGGTGGCGCCGCGTTCGGGTGCGGAGGTCGTGACGAGGGGGTACCGCTGGTCGGTGCGCAGGTCGGCGTAGTGGTCGACGCGTTGCTTGCCCCGGTCGCGCCAGGTGAGCGGCGCCTGCGGGCCGAGCCGTCCCCGGTCGTAGGCCTCCAGGAGTGCGGCTCGGCGCTGGGCGGGCAGGGTCGCCGACAGGACGATGACGGGTACGCCGTAGGCCCCGAGCCATTCGAGGGCGCGGTCGAGGAACTGGCTCATGTAGACGTCGTAGGCGTGCGCCTCGTCGACGACGACGATCTTCCCGGCCAGGCCGAGGTGCCGCAGGGCCAGGTGCTTGGCGCGCAGGGCCGCGAACAGGAGCTGGTCGACGGTACCGATCACGAAGCTGGACAGCATCACCCGCTTGCGTCCGGCGAGCCAGTCGTGGACGCCGATCGCGGTGCCGCCCTCGTCCTCGGCGATGGCGCTGGGCAGGAAGGTGCGCCGCAGGTCGTCGTATTCGGGGTTGAACGCGGCCTTGCCGTGCGCGAGCCGTACGTCGCGGTCGCCGCGGCCGGGGTCGGCGTCGGGCAGGCGGCGCAGCCATGCCAGGACGCGCGAGAACATGGCGTCGCTGGTGGCCCGGGTCGGCAGGGCGACGAAGCACCCTGACGCGCCGGTGCGGCGGGCGAGGATCTCGACTGCGGCGAGGGCGGCTTCGGTCTTGCCCTCCCCCATCGGCGCTTCGACGATCATCATGCCGGGCACCGGCATGGTTTCGGCCAGGTCGGCGACGGTGTGCTGCACCGGCCGCGGCACGGCCCCGGCCGGGAGCTCGAACCGGGCGGCGAACAGCTGCCCGTCCGGTGGGGTCGCGGCCGGCCGCCACGGCGAGGGCAGGCTCACGGCTTCCCAGCCGGTGTCGAGCCGGTCGCTGTCGCTGCCGCCGAGGTGGTACGGGAAGAACTCTTCGGCGCTGGCGAGCCAGTCGGCGACGATGACGAGTCCGGTGAGTGCCGCCTGGACGGGCTGCGACAGCCGTACGCCGCGCCAGTCGCCGAGCCGGTCGGCGGCGCCGACGCGGCTGGTCATCCAGCCGAGGAGCTCGTGCTGCACCGAGGTCCAGGCGTCGTTGCCGAGCAGGTGGGGGTGCAGGTTGACGCCGCGCAGGACTTCGGCCGACGGCGGCGAGCCGTGGTGGCCGCCGACGACCACCGCGTATGCGTTCGGGTCCTGCCAGCCCTGGTCCTGCAGCCAGTTGGCGACGATGACGTGTCCGGCGTACTCGTGTCGGGCCTTCGCCCGGTCGAGCAGGATCTCGTCGCGCCGGTAGTGCAGTCCGTGGTCGCGCATGCGCTCGGCGAGGTTCTCGGCCTGGATCGCGAAGGCGGGTGTGGCCTTGCCGACGTCGTGGATGCCGGCGAGCCAGCGGGCCAGGATCCGGCCGTCGGCGTCGCCCGCGGGCAGTTCCCGGGCGATGCGCCGCCGCACGGCCGGGCTGAGCCAGTGGTCCCAGAGTCGTCCGGCGACGTCGGCGGAGTCGGCCAGGTGGCGCCACAGCGGCAGCCAGCCGAGCAGGGAGGTGCCTTTGCGGTCGGTCTTGCCCCAGGCGGACCTGGCCGCGTCGGTCAGGGGCGGCCCGAACTCGTGGGCGCGGTGGGGCTGGTTCACGCGGCACCGCGCAGCAGCGTGCTGGGCTGCCCGCTGTGGGACAGGTAGAGCATGTCGCGGGCGCGGGTGAGGGCGACGAAGACGAGGCAGCGTTCGCGCTGCATGTCCTGGAGGTGCCCGTGCGGGTCCTCGGCGGCGG
Organism: Catellatospora sp. TT07R-123; assembly: GCF_018327705.1. NCBI lineage: Bacteria > Bacillati > Actinomycetota > Actinomycetes > Micromonosporales > Micromonosporaceae > Catellatospora > Catellatospora sp. TT07R-123. The sequence continues at coordinate 544,819 of NZ_BNEM01000002.1, forward strand.
AGATGACGGCGTGGGGTGCGGGCAGGACGGCGTCGTCGAGGCCGACGACGGCCAGGCACTGGAACTCCAGGCCTTTCATGCCGTGCATGGTGTCGACCCGTACGCCCTGCACCGCCCGCTGCTCGTCGTGGACGTCGATGTGGGCCTCGCGCAGGACGGCGGTGATCTTCTTGACCAGCTGGCCGGTGCGGGCGGCCACGCCGATGGCGCCGGCTTCGACGCCCTGTTCCAGCCAGGTCCCGACGCGCTCGATCAGGGCGTGGAACTCGGCATCGCGGTCGGTGTGGCCGGTCAGCCTCGGGGTATGGCCGTTGGTGAGCGAGCGGTATCCGCGCAGGGAGTCGGCCTCACCGTCGAGGCCGACCGCGGTGGTGCCTTTGAGCACGCCCACCGACATCCGCAGGATCTCGTGCGTGGTGCGGTAGTTGATGGTGAGCCGGCGGCTGCGGCCGCGCACGTCGATGCCCAGGCCGGCCAGCGACACCTGGCTGTCGTAGATGCGCTGGTGCGGGTCGGCGAGCAGGAACATGTCGTCGGGGCCGGGGGCGACCAGTGCCCGCAGCAGGCGCCACTGGGCCGGATGCAGGTCCTGGCCTTCGTCCACGATGACGTGCCGGTAGGCGGGCGGCTGCTGCTCGGCGATGCGGGATGCCTCGTCGGCGAGCTGGAGGTAGGTGCATTCGCGGCGCCGGGACAGCTGCGCGGTGACGTGCTGGATGGCGGCCCAGACCTGCTGACGCTGGGTGGCGCGCAGAGCGTCGCCGCGGCCTCGGCGGGGGGCGGCGAGGTACTGGTCGACGTCGTCGAGCCGCTGCGCGAGCACCACCTGTTCCCATTCGCGTTCCAGGAATGCGGGGCTGAACGCGGTCACGGTCCCGACGTGGTTGACGAACGACGGTCCGAGGGCGGCGGCTTCGGTCCACAGTGTGCGCAGGTCCGCGTTCTCGGCGATTTTCAGCTGCTTGCCGCCGCGACGGCTGTTGACGATCCGGCGGGCCAGCCGGTCGACGCTGATGACCTCGATCCGGTTCAGCACCGCCGGGTCGTCGGTGAGGCGCCGGAGCTGGTCGGCCAGCGCGTCGGCCAGGGCGCGGGTGTAGGTGGTCAGCAGGACCCGGGTGCCGTCGTCGGGCAGGCGGGAGGCCAGGAACACGGCGCGGTGCATGCCGGTGACGGTCTTGCCCGTGCCCGCACCGCCGGTGACCAGCAGGGATCCGCTGTATTCGGGGCGGTAGGCGATGTCGTGCTGCGTGGGGTGCAGGAAGGTGCGCCACGCGTCGAAGGGGTGGGCCAGGATCGCTTCGAGTTCGACGGGGCCGGTCACGAAGGCGATCCGCTCGGGGGTGCGGCGGGCCGCGGCCAGCAGGTCGTCGGGGTTGATGTCGGCGGCGAGGATCCGCGCGGACAGCTCCTCGTAGACCTCGTGGACGGACATTCCGCTGGCCAGGCCGTTGAGTACGTCGCATTGCAGTGACGGCAGGAACGTGGCGAGGCTGTCGAGTTCCTCGTAGGTCTCGATCTTCCGGATCGTCGGCACCAGTTCTTTGGCCACGCCGAGACGGACCAGTTCGTCGGTCTTGACGTGTTCGAAGAGTCCCGAGCGGGTCGGCGGGTGCGCCTGGTCGAACGCCTCCAGGCCGGACTGGTCGCGCACCTCCAGCACGCCGAGCACCTGGTTGACGCTGAACACGCGGGTGGTGGCGTAGGTGATCGCGTCGTCGTGCGGCTTGACGTCGTACCAGACGTATTGGTCGTCGCCGAGGGCGAGCACGACGCCGCGGTAGGAGTCGTTGACGCGGATCGTGCGGATGTTGGGGTCGCGTGCACCGGTGAGCTTCTCCAGGTGCAGCCCGGCGTGGGTGTGCTGGGCGAACTTCGCGAACACCGTCTCGACCGCCCGCCGCACCGGGGGCTGGAGCTTGGCGTATGCCGCGAGGAACTCCACCGCCAGCGCGAGCTTGGCCATCTGTACCTCCGTCGATCGCATGACTGTCTGAGCAGGGCACGCAGGGTCCTGTGCCGGTGCGGCATCGTCCAATCTGCACCGACCACCCATGAAAGCATTTGTGAACCGGCTTTGCAAACATAATCAAGGACTACCGTGTTCACCGATATGGGGCATTGACGCCAGTGCGGACGGCCGCTAAGTTCCGCGTCCGCGTGTCCGGTGTGGAGCGCGGCGCGCTCACGGTTGCCGATACGCTGGCCGCGGACCGCACCGCACCAGGGGCGGCATCGATCCGCGGAGGTTGCCGTGATCGCAGGTGCCGACCTCAAGGACCGGTATACCGTCGAGCGGCTGCACCTGGGCAGTGGCGGCATGGGCCAGGTCTTCCGTGCGTACGACCGGCAACTGGACCGTCACGTCGTGGTCAAGCAGCTCCGGATGGACCTCCTGGACATCGGACTGGTCGAACGGTTCCACCGCGAGGCCAGGCTCACCGCCCGCATGGACCACCCCGGCGTGCCGGCCGTCTACGACATCGGCACCCATGACGGCTGCCCGTACCTGGTGATGCAACTGGTCAACGGGCCGACCCTGACCGACCTCGTGGAAGAGCAGGGACCGCTGCCGGTTCCCTGGGTCGCCGCGATCGGCGCCCAGATCTGCGGCATCCTGCTCGCAGCACACCAGCTCGGGCTGGTGCACCGCGACCTCAAGCCCGACAACGTCATGCTGGACGGCAGCGGCGCGGTCAAGGTGCTCGACTTCGGCCTGGCGGTCGCGTACGGCGACGACCGCTACTCGCGCATCACGCAGAGCGGCCAGGTGTTCGGCACGCTCGGCTACATGGCGCCCGAGCAGATCCGGGCGGAGCGGGCGACCCACCGCACCGACCTCTACGGCCTCGGCGGCATCCTGTACGAGCTGATCACCGGTGCGGCGCCGTTCGATGAGGCCGACACCGCGCAGCTGCACGACCTGCAGCTGCACCAGCAGCCCGAGCGGCCCAGCCGGCACCGCCCGGACCTCCCGGCCGAGCTGGAGGAACTCGTGCTGGCGCTGCTGGCGAAGTCGCCCGCGGACCGGCCGGGCGACGCCGGCGAGGTCTACGACGTCCTCTCGGTCCTGGCCACCGACCTGCCCGACCTGCCCGGCGTCATCGACCCGGGCACCGACGCCATGCGCGCGTACAGCTCGATCATCGGCCGGGTGACGCACGGACCCGTCCGCGCCGCCCGGTCCGGCCCGGCACCGGACCCCGCACAGGCCGCCGACGACGCCCGCCGGTTGCTGGCCGACGGGCACACCGGCACCGCGTTGCAGGCGTTTGAACAGGCCATCAGCAACGGTACGGCCCTGCCGCCCGCCGCACTGATCGAGCTGCACGTCCAGTACGCCGAAGCCCTGCACGGCGCCGGACAGCACCGGCCTGCCGCACGCCAGTGGCGCCTGCTCGTCGACTTGGTCCATCGGCTCGAAGGGCCTGGCAGCGGGCAGGAGTTCGAGTTCCGGCTGCGGACCGCGCGGGCCCACGCCGCGCTGGGCGAACGCGCCCGCGCCCTCACCCTGCTGCAACGGCTGCTCGCCGACCGGGCCCGCGTCCACGGCCCCGCAGACTCCGGGCTGACGGCGCTGCGGCAGGAGATCGCCTCGCTCACCGAACCGCCAGCCTCACCGAGCGAAGGTCGCTGAAGGCCACGGGCAGCAGCGCCGCCTTCTGCTCCGGGAAGCGCATACCCCGGTAGTGGACGAACAGCACGCAGCTCTGGCCGCGGGTCTCGGTGGTCATCGCGCGCCGGGCGAGCTCGGAGTACATGGTGCAGTGCTTGCGCCAGGCGGCCTCCTCACCGTCGGCGTCGAAGCCGCGTCCGCTGGCGGCGTGGCCGAAGGCGTCGTGCACCGCCCGGAACATGTCGTTCTCGGCGTCGCTGAGGTAGGGATGCGGGTTGCCGCACGCCGCGCTGGCGAACACTTTGAGCCGGCGTTCGCGCAGGTCGGCGATCATCGCCGCCATGTCGGGGTACGGATCCTCGTCGACGATGCGCACCGCCACGCCCAGCCCGCCGTAGGCAGGCCTGCCCACGAGGTAGTGGAACTGGCGCACCGTCTCGGCGCAGAACGCTGCGTACGCGGCGCGGGCGCCGTGCTGGCGCACCGGAGCGGCCAGGTAGGCCGCCGCGATCGCAGCTCCCGTCGTCGGATCGAGCCGGATGCGGGAGTAGTCGACCGCAGGTGCGGGGCTACCGAGGGTCGCGGCGAACCGGCGCGCACCGGTCGCGACGAACGGAACGGGTGACTGCGATGCTGCCGGCGTCGGAGCGGACAACGATGTTCATGATCCTCCTCAAGGTCGGGGTGGGTGGGGGGCGAGATCAGTGGCGGTCGGGCGCCTGCGCGCCGGTGTGCATCGGGAACGTCACGGCCGGGCGGTCGTCGTGGCGCTCGCGTTCGAGCTGCTCGCCCAGCATCCGCATCTCCGACACCCGCCGGCTGTGGTGAGCCTTGGCGAACTTGCCGATCGTCGTGGTGTAGCCGCGCCGGGCCATGGCAGACCTCCGCTTCCGCGACCGCCGCTCGGCGGTCGTCCGTCGGTTCAGGAAAGCACACTCCAAACAGCGCCGTCAACGATGGATCGTGCGTGAAGTCGGTTCACGGCAATCAGTGTCACGACAGTGGTAACGACTGCCGCGGATACGCTAGCCTCTTCCCGTGAGCAGCGACCGCAGCCCGGAGATCAGCGACACCACCCTGACCGCGAGCGGCATCGCCCAGCTGGCCAACGTCGGCCGCGCGGCGGTGAGCAACTGGCGCCGCCGCTACGCGGACTTCCCCGCCCCCGTCGGCGGCACCGCGACCAGCCCCGTCTTCGACGCCCGCGCCGTCGAACAGTGGCTGCGCACGCAGAACAAACTGTCCACAGCCACCACCGAGCAATGGCTGTGGCGGCACATCGAGAACTACTCCCCCGCCACCCACATCGGTGACGCGCTCTGCATCGCGGGCGCGTTCCTGCTGGTCACGCCAGGTAAACCGGCACGAGGCGGCCTGCCCACGCCGCACCAGCTCCTCTCCCGGGTCCGCACCCGCGACAGAAGCCTGGCGGAGATGCTCGAGCCGCTGCTGCCCACGGAATGGTCGCCGCAGCTCGAAGCCATCCTGCGGGGCGCGCAGCAGCTCAGCACCGAGATGGCGGCCGACCGAGCCTTCGAATACCTGCACACGCAGTACGTCACGTCCCCCAGCTCGATGTCCGGGCTGGCCGCCACCCCCGAGATCATCTGCGACCTCATGGTCGACATCCTGGGAGAGATCTCGGAGATCTTCGACTTCACCACCGGCACCGGGTCCATCCTGCACACCGCCGCAACCCGCGCCCTGACCGCCAAGACCGCCCTGCACTGCCACGGCCAGGAGATCAAGCCGCAGTACGCGATCATCACGCTGCTACGGCTGCTGTTCGTCCACGCACGAGCCCAGGTCGCAGGTGTCGCCGCCACCAGGCCGCCGGACGTACGCATCGGCGACAGCCTTCTCCACGACCAGTTCACCGGAATGCAGGTCCCGACCATCGCCGCCAACTTCCCCTTCGGCCTGCACGGCTGGGGCAACGAGCAGCTGGCCCTCGACCCCCGGTGGGCGTTCGGCACGCCGCCCCGCACCGAACCCGAGCTCGCCTGGGTGCAACACGCGCTCGCGCACCTGGCACCCGGCGGCCGTGCCACCGTCCTGATGCCTCCCGCCTGTGCGGTGCGGCCCGCGGGTCGGCGCATCCGCGCCGAGCTCGTCCGGCGAGGTGCGCTGGAGGCGGTCATCGCGCTGCCGGCCGGGCTGATGCCGCCGACCGGGATCGGGCTCCAGATCTGGGTGCTCGCCCGACCGTACGAGCACCAGCCGCTCAGCCATCAGCTGCTCATGGTCGACGGGGCCACCCTGCCCCGGGGCAGCACGCTGCGGGAGGTCGTCGGCCGAGCCTGGCAGGCCTACCTGGATCCGGCTTCCGGCGACGACATGCCCGGCGTCTACCGGGTCGTGCCCGCCATCGAGGTGCTGGACGACCGGATCGACCTCACACCGAGACGGCACCTGCCGCAGCAGATCGATCCGGCGGACAGCATCGAACGGACCATGTCGGCCATGCGGGAGTTCGAGCGGCTGCTCGATGCCGTACGGGCCGAGCTTCCGGCGGTGCGGCCGGCCGATCCTGGGCAGGCAGCGCCGTCACAGGTGTCGCTCGCGGACCTGATCCGCTCCGGGAGCCTCGAGATCCACCGGTCGATCGCACGCACGCTGGCGGATGCGCCCAGCGTCTTGCTGCTCACCACATCTGATGTGCTGACCGGACGTCCGCCGAGCGCCACCAGCGAGCAGTCCGACAGCACGGCGCTGGCCCGGGTGCAGGCTGGGGACATCCTGGTGCCGGTGCATGCCCGGGAGGTCGCCGCGACTGTCGCGACGGCGGAGCAGGTGGGTGCCGCGCTCGACCCTGGCGTCCAGGCGGTGCGGGTCAATCCCGACCTGCTCGATCCGTGGTTCGTGGCCGGGATGCTGTCCAAGAGCGACAATGTGCGTATGGCCGGGCGTACGTCGAGCAGCAGCACCGGTGTGATCCGGATTGATCTACGCAGGCTGACGATCCCTGTCATGCCCCTTGAGCAGCAGCAGCATCGGGGCGCCGTGTTTCAGCGGGTGGCAGCCTTCCGCACGGCCATGCTCCGAGCCGGGGAGGCCGGCGATGCACTCGCCCGAGGTCTGAGCGATGGGCTGGCCTCCGGCCAACTGACGGGAACACCTTAAGAGAGCCATTGATAGACTCTGCCACAGAACAAGTGAAGAAAATCGAACACAATGATCTTCAACGCCGCAGGTGAACAAGCCTGCTCCCCGCGCACGCGGGGGTGATCCCGGCCTGCAGACGCCGCTGGGTCACCTGTTCAGCTGCTCCCCGCGCACGCGGGGGTGATCCGTTCTCCACCTGATTCGGTTCCACCGGACCGCCCTGCTCCCCGCGCACGCGGGGGTGATCCCATCGTCTAAGAGGTGACTCCGCATGTCGTATGCTGCTCCCCGCGCACGCGGGGGTGATCCTCCTCACATCCCCTTAGAGGAAAGGTAAAGCTACTGCTCCCCGCGCACGCGGGGGTGATCCGTCGGATGCGTGCAACATCGTCGTTCTCCTCTCCTGCTCCCCGCGCACGCGGGGGTGATCCGTCGGTAAGAACGAGCGCTGGCTTCGCGAGGCGCTGCTCCCCGCGCACGCGGGGGTGATCCGCCGGGCGCGGTGCTGGAGCTGAGACTGTCCGACTGCTCCCCGCGCACGCGGGGGTGATCCGCGGGGGCGGCTCAGAAGGCAGTGGAGAAGCTGCTGCTCCCCGCGCACGCGGGGGTGATCCGTTTAGATGCCCGTTACGGATCTTGAGGCCTCGCTGCTCCCCGCGCACGCGGGGGTGATCCCTAAATCTATCGATACGTTCTGATCATGGTCTGCTGCTCCCCGCGCACGCGGGGGTGATCCCGCCGCAGAACGCCACCATCCGCCAGAAGCGCTGCTCCCCGCGCACGCGGGGGTGATCCCCATCCGGAGACTCCGGACATACGTCCGTTGGTCTGCTCCCCGCGCACGCGGGGGTGATCCGGAGGTGCTGCCCGCGTGGGAGCACGTCCAGGCCTGCTCCCCGCGCACGCGGGGGTGATCCCCACTGCTCGTTGCCGTCGAAGTCGCTGTGCCCCTGCTCCCCGCGCACGCGGGGGTGATCCGAAACCTGCGGCCGCCCCGGCACCAATGGACCGCTGCTCCCCGCGCACGCGGGGGTGATCCCGGGGGCAGGGGTAGGTAAGGGCATAGGTAGCCCTGCTCCCCGCGCACGCGGGGGTGATCCCACGTAACCGTGCCGGGAGCAGCGCTCGTAGGCCTGCTCCCCGCGCACGCGGGGGTGATCCCCGACCCGGAAGATCACCGACTTCGAGGTCGACCTGCTCCCCGCGCACGCGGGGGTGATCCTGCTTCTTCAGTACCGTGTCCGGCTCCGGGAAGCTGCTCCCCGCGCACGCGGGGGTGATCCGCCGCGTGAGTGTCGGCACTGTGGGCACCCCGTCTGCTCCCCGCGCACGCGGGGGTGATCCCCTCGCCCGTGAGCGTGGCCTCGAACCGCTCCACTGCTCCCCGCGCACGCGGGGGTGATCCCACCGACCAGACCATCACCCTCCAGACGGTGTCCTGCTCCCCGCGCACGCGGGGGTGATCCGGTCGTCCGGGCCTTGGGAGACAAGGACTTGTGCTGCTCCCCGCGCACGCGGGGGTGATCCCGGCCAGGCCCTCGGCGACCATCGCCTTGGCGTCTGCTCCCCGCGCACGCGGGGGTGATCCGCTCACCGCGTACGACAACGGGTACAACAGCGACTGCTCCCCGCGCACGCGGGGGTGATCCGAGGTAGGCGGACTCGCACAGTGCTACTCCTGTCTGCTCCCCGCGCACGCGGGGGTGATCCCGCGTAGGCCCGCCAACGCAGCGGCGCAGGGACCTGCTCCCCGCGCACGCGGGGGTGATCCCGGCTCGGCTACGGCGCCATGGACGACCGGGTGCTGCTCCCCGCGCACGCGGGGGTGATCCCCCATCCCCGCCCCCACATCGCCCGCCGAGGACCTGCTCCCCGCGCACGCGGGGGTGATCCGATGATCGCCATCCACCGGGCGCAGGAACGTCGCTGCTCCCCGCGCACGCGGGGGTGATCCGTGGATACCGTCGCGGCCCGGCGACTGCCACCACTGCTCCCCGCGCACGCGGGGGTGATCCGGCGAAAGCCCAGGCGGCCAGGCCCGGGCTCTCCTGCTCCCCGCGCACGCGGGGGTGATCCGCAGGCCGCCCACAAGCGCGTACTCCGCAGCCACTGCTCCCCGCGCACGCGAGGGTGATCCCTTCGGGAGCGTCAGTCCATCCACTGTCATACGCTGCTCCCCGCGCACGCGGGGGTGATCCGGCGTTGCCGCCTTCCTTCACGACTGCCGGAGTCTGCTCCCCGCGCACGCGGGGGTGATCCCCAGGATTATGTGCGTATCGATGTCGTGGACGGCTGCTCCCCGCGCACGCGGGGGTGATCCCGAGATCCGCGCCTATCGGGACGCGATTGGAGACTGCTCCCCGCGCACGCGGGGGTGATCCCTTCCTTGAGATGGTCGACATCAACGGGCTCTCCTGCTCCCCGCGCACGCGGGGGTGATCCCTGTCTAATGTGGGAAGTCGGCACAGGTCAGTACTGCTCCCCGCGCACGCGGGGGTGATCCCGAGATGGTGAATCGCAAGGCGCAGCTGAAGCGCTGCTCCCCGCGCACGCGGGGGTGATCCCGTCGACACTGTGCTGTACACCCCTGAACTCCACTGCTCCCCGCGCACGCGGGGGTCATCCGGGGTGCTGACCTGCGGAAATACAAGATGATCACTGCTCCCCGCGCACGCGGGGGTGATCCCGATCCGAATGACCTTAAGACATTGACATCCCTCTGCTCCCCGCGCACGCGGGGGTGATCCCCCGAACCGGCCCTTCGTCCTGGGCGTGGTCGGCTGCTCCCCGCGCACGCGGGGGTGATCCCACCGCGGCGAAGTCGTCGACGGCCCTGGCCGACTGCTCCCCGCGCACGCGGGGGTGATCCGGACGACCATGGCGGACGTCGCACCGATACGGACTGCTCCCCGCGCACGCGGGGGTGATCCCGCGTTCGTCGACGCGATGGACGCCAAGCACAACTGCTCCCCGCGCACGCGGGGGTGATCCCGAGGGAACACGTTTCCTTAGGCATCGATCACCCTGCTCCCCGCGCACGCGGGGGTGATCCCCGGGACGCCCTGGGCCGCCGCGTCCACCATGACTGCTCCCCGCGCACGCGGGGGTGATCCGCTGTCCCGTTCGACGTCGGGGTACCGGGCCGCCTGCTCCCCGCGCACGCGGGGGTGATCCGTTGACCTTGTCGCCGACCGTAAACCCATGACCCTGCTCCCCGCGCACGCGGGGGTGATCCCGCCGTTTTCAAGCCCCTTACGGATGCTTGGGTCTGCTCCCCGCGCACCCGGGGGTGATCCCGCGGGCGGGGCCTTCCCGAAGCTGGAGGAGCTCTGCTCCCCGCGCACGCGGGGGTGATCCGCCCGCCGCCCGGCTAACTGGGGCGTCAGCGTGCTGCTCCCCGCGCACGCGGGGGTGATCCTCCATAGCGTCCCGGAATACGGTCGCTTGCTTCCTGCTCCCCGCGCACGCGGGGGTGATCCCTGACGTGGCCAAGTCGTGCGGCATCTGCCGCGCTGCTCCCCGCGCACGCGGGGGTGATCCCTGACGTGGCCAAGTCGTGCGGCATCTGCCGCGCTGCTCCCCGCGCACGCGGGGGTGATCCCTCGCCGACCTCACCACCATCCCGCAGCCTGTCCTGCTCCCCGCGCACGCGGGGGTGATCCAGGCGGTCCGGTCCCTCATGATCTGGCTGTCCTGCTCCCCGCGCACGCGGGGGTGATCCGCAGTGGGTGAAGGGCTGCGGCATCGCCCACATCTGCTCCCCGCGCACGCGGGGGTGATCCGGACGAGGACTCGGCGCAGGCCGCCCTGTCCGACTGCTCCCCGCGCACGCGGGGGTGATCCGTCGCTGTGCAGCAACGAGGACCCCGAGCTGTGCTGCTCCCCGCGCACGCGGGGGTGATCCGGCGTACCTTCGCCATCTGGAGCCGGTCATCCGCTGCTCCCCGCGCTCGCGGGGGTGATCCCTAAAGGGCGGCCGTCTTCCCCGCGCGGGTCGTCTGCTCCCCGCGCACGCGGGGGTGATCCCGCCCAGGAGTTCTCGTTCACTGAGACCGAGGCCTGCTCCCCGCGCACGCGGGGGTGATTCAGTGGGGAACCGGATTCACCTCCGGTCTGATCGCTGCTCCCCGCGCACGCGGGGGTGATCCGACGTTCTGTCAGACGATGGTCGCCATGCTCGACCGCTCCCCGCGCACGCGGGGGTGATCCTGAATCGGGTACGGGCATCGCTCACTCGACGAGCTGCTCCCCGCGCATGCGGGGGTGATCCCGCGCCCATCTCGGGGAACGCGTATGGCATCCACTGCTCCCCGCGCACGCGGAGGATATCCCGCCAGCAGCAGGCAGATCACGATCGCGCCCAGCTGCTCCCCGCACACGGGCGGGGGTGATCCCGGCGCCACTCAGACCTACAGCAAGCAGGGCGGCTGCTCCCCGCGCACGCGGGGGTGATCCAACTTAGATCACGTGGAGAAACGCACCAAGTCGATGACGGGGTGCAGGCCACTCAACGGTCCTTCAACGCCGGTTCCTTCATCTATCCGACCACGGCCGCGGCATGGAAGACGATCCCCTCGTAGGAGGTGGTCGCCGATCAGGACGAGGCGATCCCTCCCGCGTGCGCGCTGGATATACACGTCGGCTCCCGATCCAGGGCGCGGTAGCCCGTAGGCCACGGTCCGGTCGTCGCGCCACCCGCCCGGGCGGCCTCCGGTCCACCGTGGACCGATCTATGCTGTTGACCACCGGACCGCAGCAGGCGGCCGCGTAGCAGCCGCGGAGGAGCCCTTGACCGAGCTGGCGAGGGCGGGCGGACCGAGCATGGACACCGGACGTCTGCGGGCGGACCTGGTCCGGCTCGTCGCCGCCGAGGCCGTCTCCAACATCGGCACCCGGATGACCTTCTTCGCGGTGCCGTGGCTGGTGCTGGTGACCACCGGCGACCCGGTGAAGGTCGGCCTGGTCGCCGGGGCGGAGACGCTGACGTACGTGGTCAGCGGGGTGCTCGCCGCGCCTCTCCAGGACCGGATCGGGGCCCGGCGCACCTCACTGTGGTCCGACGCGGGCAGTGTCGTGGCGATGGCCGGCGTGGCGGTGGCCGGCCGGTACGGGTTCGGCCTGCTCCTGGCACTGGTCGCGATCTTGGGCGTGCTGCGCGCGCAGGGCGACCGCGCCAAGGTGACCCTGATCGTGCCACTGATGGGTGGCGCCGGCGGCGACTACGCCCGGGTGGCCGCCACCCGGGAGGGCGTGCTGCGCACCTCGACGCTGGCGGGCTCGTCGCTGGCCGGCATCGCCGTGGTGGTGTTCGGCCCGATCGGCGGTATCTGGATCGACGCAGCCACCTACGCGGTGGCGGTCGCGCTGACGATCGCGACCCGGCCGCCCGCCCCGGAGTCGGCCGCCACGGCCCCGGTGACGCCGTACTTCACCGCGCTGCGGGAGGGTTTCGGCTGGTTCCGCCGCAACCGGCTGCTGCGCGCCGTCACCGGGATGCTGTTCTTCACCAACCTGTTCAACCAGGCCAGCGCCGTGGTGTTCGTGCCGCTGTGGGTGTACGCCAACATGGACGACCCCGCCGCGCTCGGCGCGGTCGCCACCGCGTACGCGGTCGGGCTGATCGCCGGGAACGCGCTGGTGGCGTGGCTGGCGCCGATCCTGCCGCGCTACCCGACGCTGGTGGCCGGGTATTTCATCGGCGGCGCGCCGCGGTTCGTGGTGCTCGCGCTCACCGACGACCTGCTCCTGATCGTCGTGGTGACGCTGATCGGTGGGATCGCCATGTCGTCGCTCAACCCGACCGTCAGCGCGATGATCTACCAGCGCACCCCGAAGGAGATGCTGTCCCGGATGGGCGGCATCATCACCGCCGTCGCGTTCGGCGGCGCGCCGCTGGGCGGGCTGCTGGCCGGCTACCTGGTGCAGTACCTCGGCCTGACCAACGCCATCCTGGTCGCCACCGCGATGTACTTCACCGTCACCCTGACCCCGGTCATCGGCCACCGGCTGTGGCGCGAGCTGAACGACACCGCGCCACCCCGGCCGCGGCCCGGCGACGGCAGGCCGCTGCCGCTGTTGTACGGCCTGGCCGGGGCGGCCACCGGGCCGCGGGTGAGCCTGCGCTACGCCGATGGCTTGTGGACCCTGCAGGCCCGCCGGGGGCTGCGCAGCCTGGCGAGGCGGCAGCGGGTGGTGCCCAAGACGGCTGTCGGCGCGCTGTCGCGGCTCGACGTTCCGGCGCTGCGGACGGCGCTGCACGAGACGATCCAGCACGACCGCGCGCTGGCCGAGCGCCAGACCCGGCAGGTGCGCGGCCAGGTCGCGCACCTGGACCGCGTACTGGCCGACGTGACCCGCGCCCTGGATCGCGGCTAGGAAACCGACGAACGACTGGACACCGTCCGGAAGCGACACCAAGATAACCGCCATGACCGATGTGACATGGGATTCGCCCGTCAGCGCCAGGCCGTCACATCTGGTCGAGCTGCCGCTGACGCCGCTGCAGGCCCGCTGGTGGACGCTGTGCACGGCCTACCCCGGCGGCATGTCGCCGCTGGTGGACCTGGTGCACCGGCTGCGCGGGCCGCTGGACGCCGACGCCTGGGGGCACGCGGTCGACGCGGTGGTGAACCGGCACGAGATCCTGCGGACGTTGTTCGTCGCGAAGCCCGACGGGCCGGTCCAGGTCGTCGGCCCGCCCACCGGCATCGTGATGGAGCTGCTGGACCTGCGCGACCTCCCGGAGGGCGAGCGCGAGCCGCGGGCCCGGGAGCTGCTCGACGAGCGTCGGCGCCTGGCGCTGGACCTGCAGACCGGCCCGCTGGTGCACACCTCGCTGCTGCGGCTCGCCGACGACGACCATGTGTGGCGGATGACGGTCCACCACATCCTCGCCGACGGGGCGTCGCTGGCCGTGATCGACCGCGAGCTGGCCGCGCTCTACCCGGCCCTGGCCGCCGGTACGCAGCCTGAGCTGCCCGAGTTGTCGGTGCAGTACGGCGACTTCGCGGTGTGGCAGGCGGGCGCGGACACCGAGAAGGAGGACGAGGACCGGGAGTACTGGCGCGGGCAGCTGGCGGGGCTGGTGCCGCTGGAGCTGGTCGAGGCGCTGCCGCGGCCCGCGGCGAAGGGCGCGCCCGCGGCGGAGGTGCTGCGCGTCCTCGATGTTGATCTGACCGGGCGGGTCGAGGAGCTGGCCCGGTCGTCGCGCGGCACCCGGTTCATGGTGCTGTTGGCGGCGCTGTACGTGCTGCTGGCGCGGTCGAGTGGCCAGGACGGGTTCGCGATCGGTATCCCGGTGGCCGGGATCGGGCGTACGCGCCCCGAGCTGGCGCGGCTGGTGGGGCTGTTCAACAACGCGTTGGCGCTGCGCTGCGACCTGTCTGGCGACCCGACGTTCGCCGAGATCCTGGCGGGCGCCCGGGAGGCGGTGCTCGACGCGCTGGACCACCAGGATCTGCCGTGGGGGCAGGTGGTGGCGATGCTGGATGAGCCGCACCATCCCGGCCGGGCCCAGGGTTTCCAGGCCATGTTCCTGCACGACGAGGTCGTGGTCGCCAGCCGGCTGGCCCTGCCGGGCCTGCGGGTGGAGGACTTCCCGCTGGGCATCCCGAAGGTGCTGCACGACCTGATGGTGTACGCCGGCCCCGGCCCGCAGGGCTTGTCGGTGAAGTTCGTCTACGACACCGGCCTGCTGATGCCGCAGACTGTGGCCGGGCTCGCCGACGGGTACGAGCAGCTGCTGCGTACTGTCGTCGATGAGCCCGGCATCAGGTTGTCGGAGCTGGTCAAGCGGTTCTGAGCCGTCACGCCCGCGCTGTCGCCGCGGCCCGGCGCTGCGTCACGGTCGTGGCGAGGGCGTCCAGTGTCGGCGCGTCGAAGATCACCCGCATCGACAGCCGTACCCCGAGTGCGGCCCGTACCTGTGCGATGAGCTGCACTGCGATCAGTGATGTGCCGCCGACGGCGAAGAAGTCGTCGTCGGGCCTGATCGCGTCGACGCCGAGCAGCCCCGACCAGATGCCCGCGAGGGTGGCCGCGACGTCCGGCTCGTCCGTGCCGGTGTCGGTCCGGCCGGGCGCGACGGTGCCGACCGGTGTGACGGCTGCCGGGGGCGCACCGGGCGGGTCGGGTTCGATCCAGTGCCGGACCCGCTCGTACGGGTATCCGGGCAGCGGCACCCGGCGGCCCGTGCCGCCGAGCCGCACCGGCATGCCCTGCGCCCACAGCCGCGCGGCGGCGGTGTAGCAGGTCGTGACGTCGTCGGCGGGTTCCCCGGCGGCGGGCATGCTGTGCAGCGGTGCGGGGCCGCCGCGGGGTGTCTGCATCTGCGCCAGCCCGGCCAGCTGCCGTCCCGGCCCGCATTCCAGGAATTGCGCCGGGCCGGCGGCGAGCACTGTGTGGATCGCGGGTCCGAACTGGACGGGTTCGCGCAGCAGCGCGACCCAGTGCCCTGGATCCTGCGCCTGAGCGGCGGTGGCGGGCTGCCCGGTGCGGCTGGACAGGTAGGCGGTGAGTGGCGCGGACGGGCGTACGGCCGTGACCGCCGCGGCCAGTTCGGCCGCCATCGCGTCGGTGACGGCGGCGCGTAGCGGCTGGTCGGCGCGCAGCCGCCGGACCGGGATCGGCTTGCCCGTCGCCGGGTCGGTGAGCCCCTGCTCCAATACGTCCGGCGGGCCGCTGACCAGGCAGGTGGCAGGACCGTGGACGGCCACGACGGCCGCTTCCCGGGGCAGCAGCCCGGCCAGGGTCTGCGGGCTCGCGGACACGGTGAAGGTCGGGGCGACCGGGACCTGGGTCAGCAGCCGTGCGT
The DNA here is from genome assembly GCF_018327705.1 of Catellatospora sp. TT07R-123. Classification (NCBI taxonomy): domain Bacteria; kingdom Bacillati; phylum Actinomycetota; class Actinomycetes; order Micromonosporales; family Micromonosporaceae; genus Catellatospora; species Catellatospora sp. TT07R-123. The sequence continues at coordinate 560,352 of NZ_BNEM01000002.1, forward strand.
GCAGGGCGGCCAGGCGCAGGGCGTCGGGTAGGGCGAACACGCCGGCCAGGGTTGCGGCGACGTACTCGCCGAGGCCGTGACCGAGCATCGTGGACGGGCGCAGGCCCCATGACTGCCAGAGCCGCGCTGCCGCGTACCCGACGGCGAAGCACGACAGCACCTGGTCGACGAGCAGGTCGCGGGCGTCGCGCCCGAGCGCGGTGGCGCACTCGTCCACTGCAGCGGCGAAGACCGGCTCGGCGGTGTACAGGCCGCTGTCGGCGGGTGCGGCGGCCTGGTCGCCGAAGAGCAGCACCACCCGGGGGACCGTTTCGGCGGCGGCCGTGATGCGCCGCCTTGGGTCGCGCAGCGCTGCCACCGCGTCGGCTGGGTCTGCGGCGACGACGGCTGCGCGGTACGGGTGTTCGGCGCGGCCGACGCGCAGCGTGTGCGCCACATCGGCCAGGTCGGCGGCACCGTGGGCGGCGAGGTGGTCGGCCAGCCGCGCGGCGGCGAGGTCACGCGCTGCCGCCGAGCGGGCCGAGACCACGAGCAGCTGAGGGAACCTGCCCGCCGCCGTCCGGCCGAGGGAGCCGGTGGTTTCGGCGGCGTGGCGTGCTCCGGACGCGGCCTGCGCGGCCTGGACCGGACGGGATGCGGCCGCGGCGGGCGGGGCCTGCTGGAGGACGACGTGGGCGTTGGTGCCGCCGATGCCGAAGGAGCTGACCGCAGCCCGGCGCGGGGCCGTGCCGGTGTCCCAGGTCGCGAGGGTGGCGTTGACGTAGAACGGGGTCGCGGCCAGGTCCAGTGCCGGGTTCGGGGCGGTGTAGCCGAGGCTGGCCGGGATCAGGCCGTGGTCGAGCGCGAGCGCGGTCTTGATGAGACCGACGATGCCCGCGCCCTGGCTGAGGTGGCCGATGTTCGACTTGACCGAGCCGAGGGCGCACCATTGCCGGTCGCCCTGGCCGCGGCCGTATACGGAGGTCAGCGCCTCTACCTCGATCGCGTCGCCGAGTGGGCTGCCGGTGGCGGACGCCTCGACGTAGGTCACCGTGCGCGGGTCGACGCCTGCGGTGGCCAGCGCGTTGGCGATGGCGGCGGCCTGCCCGGCCACGCCGGAGGCGGTGAACCCGACCTTGGCCGCGCCGTCGTTGTTGACGGCGTTGCCGAGGATCAGCGCGTATACGTGGTCGCCGTGGGCGACGGCGTCGGACAGGCGTTTGAGCAGCACGACTCCCCCGCCGCTGCCCGCGACGACTCCGGTGGCCGCGGCGTCGAACGGCCGGCAGTATCCGTCGGCGGCGTCGGCGGCGCCTTCGCGGTGCAGGTAGCCGCGGTCGGCGGGCAGCTCGATGCTGACCCCGCCGGCCAGCGCCTTGTCGCATTCGCCTGCCCGCAGCGCCTCGGCGGCCAGGTGCACCGCGACCAGCGACGTCGAGCAGGCCGTGTACACCCCGACGCTGGGCCCGCGCAGGTTCAGGTGGTACGAGGCCAGGGTGGTGAACGTGTCGGCGTGGTTGCCGTTGCCGATGGTGGTGTGGTCGGTGACCGCCATGATCGCCTGGTTGGCGTGGATGTTGCGCCACCGGTAGTTCTCCATGCCGCGGCCGCCGTAGACGCCGATGTCGCCTGTGAAGCGGGCCGGGTCCCAGCCCGCGTTCTCCAGTGCGGCGTGGCACAGCTCCAGGAACAGCCGGTGCTGCGGGTCGGCCAGGGCCGCCTCGCGGGGCGTCAGGCCGAACAGTCCGGCGTCGAAGTTCTCGACGTCGTCGAGCAGGTACGCGGCCGGCACGAAGTCGGGGTCGTCGACCTCGGTGGCCGGGACGCCGGCCTGGAGCAGGTGCTCGCGGCTGAGTTCGGTGCGGGCGTCGCGCCCGGCGGCGAGGTTGTCCCAGAACCGGCTGAGGTCGGCGGCGCCCGGCACCCGGCAGGCCATGCCGATGACGGCGATGGGTTCGGCGCCGTCGTCGAGGTCGTCGGTCACTGCGGTTCTCCTTCGGTGGCGGTGCGATGCCGGTTGCGGGCGCGGCGGGCGGCGCCGCGGCGCAGGGCCTGCTCGACGGCGTCGTCGGTGCTGTCGGTGCCGTGCCCGGCGCCGTCGAGGTGGGCGGCGATCGTCCGCACGGTCGGGTACCGGAACAGGTCGACCACGCGCAGGTCGCGTCCCAGCAGCCGGTTGAGCCGCTGCTGGACGGTGGCCATGGCCAGCGATCCGCCGCCGGAGTCGAAGAAGTTGTCGGTGACCCCGACCGCGTCGCGGCCGAGGACCTCGCACCAGACTGCGGCGACGGCGTGTTCGGTGGCCGTCTCCGGTGGCCGCGTGATCACGGTGTCCGGCTTGGGCGGCCGTACCTTAGCGTGCGGCACCACGGGGGCGGGCAGGCCGCGGCTGGGCGCGAGCCGGGCCGCGGGGGCGTTGGCGTCGGCGATGCCTTCGACGATGACCTGCCGCAGCGTCTGTAGTAGCTCGTCCATCGTGGACTGCTGGTAGATGTCGCTGTTGTAGACGGCTTCCAGCCGCATCCGGCCGTCGCGTTCGACGCCGTACAGGGTGAGGTCGAACGCCGAGCCGGGGGCGGGCACCGGCACCGCCTCGGCGGTCAGGCCGGTGAGGTCGAGGCGGGGTGCGGCGAAGTTGAACACGTTGAACAGCACCTGCACCAGCGGGCTGCGGGTGGTCTGGCCGCCCAGCCCGAACGCCTGCACGATCCGTTCCAGCGGCGCCTCGGGGTGCGCCAGCGCGGCGATCAGCTCGTCGCGGGCGGCGCGCACGTGCGCGGCGAAGCTGCCGCCCGGTTCGGCGCGCAGCCGCAGCGGCATGATGTCGATGAAGAACCCGACCATGTCCTCGAAGTCGGGATGGCGGCGGTCCACCGCCGGGGTGCCGAGCACCATCTCGTCCTGGCCGGTCCGGGCCGCCAGGACCAGCCCGAACGCGGCCAGCAGCACCGCCGACGGGGTCGCGCCCAGGTCCCGGGCGAACTGGTGCAGGCCCGCGGTGCTGTCCGGGTCGAGCCAGCAGCCCGCGTATCCGGCGGCGTAGGTCTGCTCGTCCGGGCGGGGCCGGTCACCTGGAACCTCCAGCACTGTCGGCGCGCCGTCCAGGTGGGACGTCCACCAGGCCAGGTCGCTGTCGGCTCGGTGGCGGCGCCGCTCGTCGCGCCAGGCCACGTAGTCGGCGTAGGTCGCCGGCAGCGGCTTGAGCGCGTCCGGGCCGTGGGCGTACGCGGCGGCGAGGTCGGCGTAGAGCAGGGCCTGTGACCAGCCGTCGAACACCGCGTGGTGGGCGGTGACCGCCAGCACGTGCTCGTCGTCGCCGAGCCGGAACAGCCGGGTGCGCCACAGCGTGTCGGTGGCCAACCGGAACCGGCGTCCCGCCTCGGCGGACAGCTGGGCGGCCAGCTCGCGTTCGCGGTCCGCGGCGGGCAGTGCGCTCAGGTCGGTCACCGGCAGCGGCACGGCGGCGGCCGGGTCGAGGACCGCGTGCGGCACCCCGTCGGTGTCGGGGATGCGCCAGCGCAGCACCTCCTGCCGGGCCGCGACCGCGGTGAGCGCGGTCTGCAGCGCGGCCGCGTCCAGGGGCCCGCGCAGCCGTTCGGCGAGCACGATGTTGTAGGCGGCCGCGGCGTCGGGCGAGTAGCGCTCCAGGAACCACAGGCGCTGCTGCGACGGCGACAGGGCGGGCGGGCGGCCGCGCACCGGCTGCTCGTCGCCGAGCGTTGCGGCGGCCTGCGCCCGGTCGGCGATTGCGCGCAGGGTGCGGCCCTGCAGCACGTCCTCGATCGCGATGTCGCGGCGCAGCCGTGGGCGCAGCGCTGCGACCAGGCGCATCGCCGTGATCGAGTGGCCGCCGGTGTCGAAGAAGTCGTCGTCGCGGCCGACCCGGGCCAGGCCGAGCAGCTCAGCCCAGACCTCGGCGATCTGCTGCTCGATCGGCGTCGCGGGCGGCGCGAACGCCGCGTCCCCGGCGGTTAGCACGGTGGCCAGCAGCCGGTCGAGGTCGACTTTGCCGCTGCTGAGCAGGGGCAGTTCGGCGACGACGGTGATGTGGGCGGGCACCATCGCCGTGCCGAGCCGGGCTGCGCAGAAGGTGCGCAGCTCCTGCGGGGTGGCCTCGCCGGTGACGAACGCCAGCAGCCGTGTGCCTGCCGGGCCGTCGGCGGCGGCGACGGCGGCGTGGCCGACCTGCGGGTGGCGCCGCAGCACGGCTTCGACCTCACCGATCTCGACGCGCTGCCCGCGTATCTTGACCTGCCGGTCGACCCGGCCGAGGAAGTGCAGCATCCCGTCGGGTCCCGCGGTGACCAGGTCGCCGGTCCGGTAGAGCCGCGCGCCGGGCACGGCTGAGAACGGGTCGGGGACGAACCGCTGCGCGGTGAGGTCCGGCGCGCCGAGGTAGCCCAGGGCCAGTCCGACGCCGCCGGCGAGCAGTTCGCCCGGTTCGCCGGGGGCGACCGGGCGTTGGTGCTCGTCGACGACGTACACCCGGTGGTTGGCGGCGGGGCGGCCGATCGGCAGCGGCCGGTCCCAGCTGCCGGTGGCCTCGAACCAGGTGACGAGCACGGTCGTCTCGGTGGGCCCGAACAGGTTGAGGAAGCGGCGGCCGGTGCCTGTCCAGCGGGCCACCTGCTCCGGGCCGGGGGCCTCGCTGCCGGTGAGCACCACCCGCAGGTCGGGCAGCCCGGCTGGGTCGAGGATGGGCAGCACCGCCGGGGGCAGGAACGCGACGCTCACCCGGTGCTCGGCGCAGAAGCGCTGCAGGCGGGTCGGGTCGGTGCGGTCCTCGGGCCCGGCGAGCGCGATCGTGGCGCCCGCGGCGAGCGGCGCCAGCAGGTCGATCACCGACGCGTCGAACCCGATCGACGCGAAGCCCAGCATGACGCCCGCACCGTCCAGGTCGGCGAGGTCGGCCAGGGCGGTGACGAACTCGGTGAGCGCCTCGTGCGGGATCATCACGCCCTTGGGGCGGCCGGTGGACCCGGACGTGAACATCACGTAGGCGATGTCGTCGGCCGACGCCGGGCACGGCTGTGCCGCGCCGGTCCCCGCCGCGCCGACCGGCACCAGGTCGAGGCCGCAGTCGGCGAGCAGTCGGGTGCCGAGGTCGTCGCAGACGACGGTGCGCAGGCCTGCCTCGGCGGCGATCTCGCGCAGCCGGGCCGGCGGCAGTGCGGGATCCAGCGGCACGTAGCCCGCTCCGGATCCGAGCACGCCGAGCAGCGCGGTGATCAGCGTCGGCGTGCGGTCGGCGCACACTCCGATCAGGTCCGGTGGCCCGTCCGCGCGCAGTCGGGCCGCCAGCGCCGATGCCGCGCCGCACAGCTCGCCGTAGGTCACGGTGGTGTCCCACTGGCGGACCGCGACCGCGTCGGGCCGGCGCGCGGCCTGGTCGGCGACCAGGTCGGGGAACCGGCGGTCGGGGAACTCCCGCACCTCGCCCTGTGCCATCAGCGTCGTCTCCTCACCGGGTGTGCCGCGCGGGCGCGGGGTCGCGGACTGCCATCCGCAGTTCGCTGAAGTAGCGCCGTCCCGCCGCGTCGGGCACCCATGCCTGTGCCGGGGTGGGCAGCAGTTCGGTGACCGTCAGCGGGACCGCGGGCCCGCCGTCGCGGGAGGCGGCGCGCACCATCGCGGCGAACGCGGCCACGTACGCGGGGCTGGTGAAGTCCACGTAGCAGGGCTTGATCTCCGTGCCGACCCGGACGAACACCTGTTCGGGCAGGCCGAGCCGGTCGCGCCAGGCCCGTACCGCGAGGTAGCGGGCGGCCTCGTCGGCGCGTGGGGCGTCCAGGCCGCAGTCGCCGACGGTGGTGCGCCAGGTCTCGCGGTGCACCGTCAGCCGGCCGATGCTGACCCGGGGCGTGTGCGGGCCGTCGGCGACGACCTTGAAAGCGTTGACCGCCCGCGCCGACAGGAACGCGCCGAACAGCTCGATCAGCGGCCAGCCACGCCCGTCCGGCGCGTGCGCGACGAGCTCGCCGTCCACGAGCGACACCGTCACCGCGGCCAGCGGCAGCACCTGCGCCGGGTCGGGCACGGGCGCCGGGGTGTACGCCAACCGCACGTCCTGCGGGCCGTCGAGCGTGAACGCCATCCGGGCCGTGAACTCGGGGAAGTCCGGCGGGTACAGCAGCACGACCCGGTCGCCCAGATCCCGGTGCAGCGCGCCGCGCAGCGCACCGGGCTGCGGGTGGAACCGGGTGAAGATGCCGTTGTCGTTGGTGAGCCAGGCGACGTGGACCTCACCGAGCACCGCCGTGAACTCCCCGCGGACCAGTTCTTCGACGCTGCCGGCGCACAGGTGCAGGTCGGGGCTGTGCAGCCGGGCGGCCCGCCAGCCGGGCGCGGCCGCGCCGAACTCCCGCGCCACCGCGTTCGCGACCTCACCCGGGTCCAGTGTGATCGGGCCGTCGGCGTCGCCGTGCAGGCCGAGCAGCGCCGTCCAGCGGGCGGTGAAGTCGGCCAGCACGTCGGCTACCGGCCCGGTGCCGAAGATGACCCCGCGGGCCGGGTCGAACAGGTCGCCCAGCGCGACCGGCCCGTCGGCGGCGGCCTCGTCGTACAGTTCGCGCAGCGTGGCGGTGAACGCGTCCGCCATGGCGGCGGTCAGCCACCGTGCCGCCGCCAGCAGCGGCACCAGCGTCTCGGCGAGCAGCGACAGCACCGGTTCGCCGACGGCGACGTCGAGGTCGCGAACCGCCTCCTCGTAGGCCAGGCCCCGGCCCACGTAGGTGGCTCCGGGCCGGTGCACCGCGGCGGCGGCGGTGACGGCGACGAACTCGTCCTGCAGGTGCCGCATCGCCGCCCTCACCGCGGCGGCGTCACCGGCCGCGGCGGCCAGCCCGTCGCGGGCCGTCAGCAGCCGGGCCAGCCCGGCCAGTGCCTCCTCGCGCAGGTCCGGGTCGCCCAGGGTGGCCAGCCGCCGGCGCAGCTCCTGTTCGGCGCCGATGGTCAGTGGCAGGTCGATGCCCCATCGCAGCAGCCCCTGCTCGGCCAGCTGTGCCAGCGCCAGGTAAGCGTCGGCGTCTTTGCGGAACCCGGCGCGCGGATCGGCCAGCGCGGCGGCGACGGCCTCGTGCGCGGCCCGGCCGTCGCAGGCGGCCAGCAGGGCGGCCGACGCGGGCGGCAGCGGCCGGGGCACCATCCCCGCCTCCAGCAGGTTTGCGCCGTCCAGTGCCAGGTCGGGCCGCCGGGTGACGGGCAGCCATGGGCGCATCCGCGGGTCGGCGGCGAGCCGGTCGGCGTACGCGGTCAGCGCCCGCCACTCCAGGTCCACCACCCTTTCGCGGACCAGTCCGGGACCGGCCGTGACGCGGACCGCGGTGTCGTCGTCGGACATGGTCGCCCAGCACACCGGTCCGAAGTAGCCGATGGTGTCGTTCTTGCCGCAGTAGCGCTGCCAGTACCGGGTGACCACGATCTCGCGCTGCCGGTGCGAGGAGTTGCGGGCCGCGCGGGGGCCGGTGCGGGCGATGCCGTCGAGGGCCTCGACGGAGTTGAGGCTCTGCCAGGTCACCGCCTCACGGAACAGCGGGTCCGCGGCGATCTCGGCCAGCTGTTCGCTCAGCCGTGCGGTGGCCGTGGCGAACGCGGCGTCGAACCCGGCCCGGTCGAGGTCGCCGGCCAGGTACGCGTCGGTGTGCGCGGCGCAGTCGGGGGCGGCCAGCAGGTCCAGTCCGGACGCGGGGAAGCCGGGGGCGCGCAGGACCGCCGAACGCCATACCTGCCAGCCGGTCTTGCCCAGGGGCACCAGGGCGTCGGGCTCAGGCATGGCCGTCCCCCATCGGGTCGATCCAGTGGCGGCGGCGCTGGAACGGGTAGCCCGGCAGGGGGAGCGGCTGCCCGTCGTCCGGGACGGCGTCGCCGGTGCCGAGCCAGCGGCGCAGTCGTTCCCGCGCGTCGTCGGGGGCGTCGGCGGGCACCGCGGCCGGGCCGCCCGCCGCGATCTCGGCCAGCCCGCTGGCCGCGCCGGCCGTGTCGCGGCACAGGACGCCCGCGCGGTGCGGCAGCCTGCGGCGTCCGGTCGCGAGCGTGTACGCCACGTCGGCCACGTCCCACCGCGACGCGGGCTCGCCCGGAACCGCCGGTCCGGTGCCGTGCGGTGCTTCCGGCTGCGCGGACATTCCTGCGGCGAGCCGCCCGGCGAGGTCGCGCAGCGCGTGCGGGTCTGCTGCGCTGAGCGGCAGCAGCCGCCACCGCTCGGCGGGGGTGGGGGCGGGCCGGTGCGGGGCCTGCGCGACGAGCACGTGGGCGTTGGTGCCGCCCAGGCCGAACGAGCTGACCCCGGCCCGGCGCCGGCCTGACCAGGACCGCGGCGCACCGTCCACGGTGAACGGGGTCGCCGCGAGGTCGACGTCCGGGTGGGGGCGGCGGAAGTGCAGGGTCGGCGGGATGACGCCGTCGCGGACGGCGAGCGTCGCCTTGATCAGGCCGATCACGCCGGCTGCGGCATCGAGGTTGCCCAGGCCGCCCTTGGCCGAGCCGAGCACGCAGTACCCGGAGCGGGTGGTGGACGCACGGAAGGCCCTGGTCAGGGCCTCGATCTCGATGGCGTCGCCGACGGCGGTGCCGCTGCCGTGGCCCTCCACGTAGCCCACGGTGTCGGCGTCCCAGTCGGCTGCGGCCAGCGCCTCGGCGACCACGGCCGCCTGGCCAGCCACGCCCGGCACGGTGAACCCGGCGCGGGCCGCGCCGTCGTTGCCGACCGCCCAGCCGGCCAGCACGCCGTACACGTGGTCGCCGTCGGCGACCGCGTCGGCCAGCCGCTTGAGCACCACCGCGCCGCCGCCGTTGCCGAAGACCTGGCCGGTGGCGTCGGCGTCGTAGGGCCGGCAGACACCGTCGGCGGACCAGGTGCCGCCCGGCCGGTGCCGGTAGCCGCGCTGCGTGGTCGAGGCCACCGCCGCGCCGCCCGCGACGGCCACGTCGCAGCGGAAGTCGAGCAGGCTCTGCGCGGCCTGGCACACCGCGACCAGCGACGACGAGCACGCCGTCTGCACGGCCACGGCGGGCCCGGTCAGGCCCAGCGCGTACGCCACCCGCGTGGGCAGGTAGTCGCTGGTGCTCCCGGCGAGGGCGTCGTCCCAGTCGTCGGGCAGCGTGCCCGCCGGTTTCACGGCCGGGTTGCCGAGCAGGTGGTAACGCAGGTAGCGGTTGGCGCCGCAGCCCGCGAACACGCCGATCTGGGCCTGGCTACGCGCCGGGTCCAGGGCCGCGTCCTCCAGCGCCCACCAGGCCAGCTCCAGGAAGATCCGGTGCTGCGGGTCGAGCAGCGCGGCGTCGCCGTCGGCGTACCCGAACAGGGCCGCGTCGAAGTCCTCCAGCCCGTCCAGGTGCCCGAACGCGGGAACCCAGGACGGGTCGGCGCCGACCGGACCGAACCGGCGGATCGCGTCCACGCCGCCGCGCAGGTTGCGCCACAGCGTGCCGGCATCGGGTGCGCCGGGTGCCCGGCAGGCCATCCCGACGACGGCGATCAGATCGTCCTGGCTCATGCCTTCTCCTCGCTGCGCCCGTCGGCGGCATGAGTGGTACCGGGCCGGGTGATGCGCTTGTTCCAGCAGCTCATGACGTCGTCTCCGCGGCAGCCGTGCCCTGGCGGGCCTCGCGGCGGCGGCGCATCCGGTCGGCGGCCCGCTCGGCGCCGTCGGTTACGCGCTGCTGCGGGACCCCGCCCGCGACCTCCCGCAGGTGGGCGGCGAGTGCGGCCACGGTCGGGTGCTCCAGCAGCAGGGGCATGCCGATGCGCCTGCCCAGCGCGGGCTCCAGCCGCTCCTGGACCAGGGCCAGCAGCAGCGAATGTCCGCCCAGCTCGAAGAAGGAGGCGTCGCGGTCGACGCCGTCGACGCCCAGCACGTCGCACCAGGTGGCCGCGATCACCTGTTCCAGGGGGTCGTGTTCGGACGGTCCGGTGACCAGGGCGGGCGGGGCGGGCAGTGCACGGACGTCGAGCTTGCCGGTGGGGCCCATCGGCAGCGCGTCGGCGATGACCACGGTCCGCGGGACCATGTAGTCGGGCAGCTGCTCGGCGAGGGCGGCGCGCAGCGCCGACGGGTCGATGGTCGCGCCGCGGGCCGGCACGGCGTACGCGATGATCTCCTTGGTCTGCGGCCCGGCGCCCACGGTGTCGCGCGCGACGACGGCGGCGTGGCCGACGCCGGGCAGCGCGGCCAGCCTCGACTCGACCTCGCCCAGCTCCACCCGGTACCCGCGGATCTTGACCATGCGGTCGGCGCGGCCCAGGTAGATCAGCCGCCCGTCGGGCAGTCGCCGGGCGATGTCCCCGGTCCAGTAGGCGCGCACCCCGTCGAGTTCCCGGAACCGGCTCGCACTCAGCTCCGGCCGGCCCCAGTAGCCGAGCGCCACGTGCGGGCACCGGACCACGACCTCGCCGGTCAGGCAGGTACGCCGGTCGGCGGCGTCGACGAGCGCCACCTCGATGCCGTCGAGCGGGTGCCCGACCGGCACGACCGCGTGCTCCAGCGCCGCGCCGGGCGGCAGGTGGTGCTGCGCAGCGAAGCTGATCTCCGTGGTGCCGTACCCGTTGACGAACACGACGCCGGGCGCGAAGTGGCGGCGGGCCAGCTCCACGTCGTGGCGGGTGACCTCCTCGCCGCCGAGCAGCACGGCCCGTACGCCCGGCAGCCGCCCGTGCGGGCCGAGGCTCGCCAGCAGGTAGCGGTAGACGGTGGGCGTGGAGTGGTAGATCGTCACGCCGTGCCGGGACAGGGTCCGCTCCAGGTGCCCGAGCCCGTGCTCGCGGATGTCGGCGGGCACGGCGGCCGCGCCGGACAGGATCGCGCTGAACGTGTCGGTGACGGCCATGTCGTACCCGAACGAGGTGAGCACGCTGGTGCGGTCGGCGGGCGTGACGGCGAAGTTGCGGATGTGGTTGGCCACCCCGAACAGCACGTTGCGGTGGCTCTGCACCACGGCCTTCGGCTCGCCGGTCGAGCCTGAGGTGTAGAGCAGGTAGGCCGGGTCGTCCGGGTTCGCGGGACCGGCCAGGCCGGCCGGCACCAGGTCCGCGGTGTCGGCCGTGGGCGTGCCGATGTGGACCATCGTCAGGTCCGGGCGGCCCGTCGCCTCGGCGAGGCCGCGCGCCAGGTCAGCGTGCGCGGCGTCGACGAGCAGCACGTCGGCGTCGCTGTCGGCCAGGATGTGCGCCAGCCGCCCGGCCGGGAAGCTGGGCTCCAGCGGTACGTACGCCCGGCCGCTGACCAGCGCCGCGAGCATCCCCGTGATGGCGGTCGCGCCGTGCCGGCACAGCAGCGCCGCCCGGCCCCCGCGGGTGTCCCCGGCGGCGGCGCGGATCGCCGCGGCGGTGGCCGCCACGGCGGAGCCGAGCTGCCGGTAGGTCAGCTGCCCGTCGTCGGCGAGCACGGCGTGCCGGTCGGGGTGGCGCGCCACCTGCGCGGCGAACGCCGTGCAGATCGTGTCCCCCGCCCCGGCCGACCAGCCGGTCGGCTCGACCCGGGGCCCGCCGTGCAGCGTGGCCAGGTCGCCTGGCCGCCGCTGCTCGTAGGCCGACTCCGGCAGCAGGTCCACGGTGGACCGGTCGGGGTCGGCGGCCATCGTGTCGATCAGCCGCACCAGGTCGGCGGCGAAGTCCCCGGCGAGCTCGGCCGGGCAGCCGTGCACCGCGAGCCTGCCGTCGGCACCGGACTCCACGAGCAGGTCGAGCAGGTCGGCGCCGCGGTCCACCGCATCGCTCGGCGGCACGTCGGGCGCCGTGGGCGTCGCCATGCCGTCGGGGTGGGGCTGTGCCAGCAGCCTGCGGACGGTGCCGTCTTCGGTGAGGTCGAAACGGTGGACGGTCCCGGACGAGCGCACGGTCTGCACGGCCCGGCCGGTATACCGGCGGGCCAGCAGCGCGACCGCCGCCCGCGCGGCCTGCTCCACCGGCACGCCGCAGGCCGTGGCCAGGCGTTCGAGCACCGGGAGGGACAGCTGGACGGGCATCATCGGCCGCCCAGGACCGCCGAGGCGATCTCCTCCACGGTGCTCACCTCGGCGTCGGGCTCGTACACCGCGTAGTGGTCGTCGCGGTAGCTGCCGGAGCCGTGCACCACGATCTCGCGGCCGGCCGGGACCAGGCCGCGGTCGATCGCGTTCAGCACGCCGGTCAGCGCCATGACGATGGACCACTCGCGCAGGTCCGCCGGGTCGGCGGGCAGCTCGCAGCCCGTGTTGCGCAGCCACTCGCGCAGCTGCGGATACCGCTGCAGGCACTCGCGCCGCGACACCGTGATGCCGTCGCCGCCGTACGCGGCGATGAGGTCGTTCATCGCGGGCGAGGTCACCGGCTGGTGCGTGTAGAACGTCGGGTCGAGGACCTCGTCGGGGTCGTCGGTCACCGCGGGGAAGTGCGGGTCCGCGTCCTGCGACCACACGCCGGCGGCGTCGCGCCGGTAGGCGGGCAGCCGGTCCCGGGAGAACGTGCCGTGGCGCAGGTTGAGCACCATGTCCGGGGTGCCCAGGTGCTGCACCAGCAGGAACCCGGGGCGCGGCGAGCCGTCCGCGCGACCGGAGGCCTCCAGCAAGTCACGGCCCAGGTTGTAGCCGAGCAGCCCGAAGGCGCTGGACACGGCGTGGGCGTGCCAGCGGGGCGCGGCCGCGACCGCCTGGGCGGCGTCGAGCTCGAACGCGGCGCGGGCGGCGTCGGCGACGAGGTAGTTGGGCAGCGCCAGGGAGAACCACAGCGCGGTGCCGTGCTTGTTGTACGCCTCCTGGGCGTACGCGTCGACGAACGCCCGGCCCAGCGCCTTCACCCCCTCGGACTGGTCACCGGTGAAGCGCAGCAGCGGGTTCGCGGCCCGCAGCGCGGGGTCGGCCGACAGCGGGTCGCGGCGGAACTTGTGCCGCGTCGAGCCCGGCGCGAGCACCACGACGCGCAGCTGCTCGGGGGTGACCAGCCCAGCGGCGATCGCCCGCCCGACGGCGTCGCGCAGGGCGATGCCCTTGTTCGCCGAGGTGGGGGTGAAGATGCAGATCGACTCGCCGGTGCGCCGGATGTGCTCCACGGCCCGCGCCACGATGAGCATGGACGGGAACGTCTTGGTGGTGTTCGTGCCGGGGTTGCCGGTCAGGTCCATGAACTGCAGCCCGTGTCCGCCGTATGCGCCCAGCTCCCGCCAGGTCGCGGTGGCCGCGCCGAAGAACTCGCGCCACTGGGCGCTGAGTTCCGGCAGGTCGAACCCGGGGCCGAAGGTCGCGGTGCCCGCGGGGCCGCCGGGTCCGGCGCCGAGCCGGGCGGCGGCGGACGCGATCACCTCGTAGTAGTCGACGATCAGGTTGCGCGTGACCGGAGCGGTCGCCGTGGTGAGCACCGTGCTCCTCCTGGGGTGATCGGTGGATGGGGTTCGGTCAGTTGGCGGTCGGGCTTGTGGCCCGCAGCCGCTGGCAGCCCGAGCGGACCCGGCAGGCTGGTGTGTACGTCGGCGCCGGTCACCAGGTCGATCAGCAGCCGTGCCGCGGCGTGCCCGGCCCGCGCGTTGATCCCGGGCTGCGGCAGTCGTGGACGATCGCCCCGACCGCGTCGAGGTCACGGGCGAACACGGTGACCTCGATCAGAGTGCCGCCCCGTGGTGCGAGCGACGCCAGGGACTGGCAGATCGGGGTCGCCGGCGAGCCGCTGCCGACGATGGCGACGTGGTGCCGGTCGGTCATGGGTCAGGCGGCGGGATCGTTGTGTACCGGGGCGATGCGGCCGGTCACGTCGAGGACGTGGATCAGCTCGCCGGGCAGCAGGTCCGCCGCGTCCATCAGATCCGGTTCCAGCGATCCCACGTTGTGCAGCTCCGCCCGGGTGACGGTGGCACGGTGAACCCTGGACCTGAGCGTGGTGCGGAACATGAGCGGCCTTGCCTCCGTGTAATTGCGCCCGAATAGGACGATTACGGCGAAGATCTTGCTCCTTCGCGCAAGCCATTGTTACATGGAAATACAGCGCCCCATAGGCCCTGTCCTACACGCGTCAGAGCGCACTCTGCGGCGACACCGACGCCCTCGCCGCACGATGCCTGGCCTTGAGCTCCACCTTGTCGACCTTGCCCAGCGGGGTCAGCGGAAGGCGTCGCGCGATTTCCACCGTCTGCGGCGCCCACAACGAATTGAGTCGCTCCACACACCATTGCCGCAATTCGTCTGTCTCGACGTCGACGCCGGGAAACGGTTGCACTATTGCGTGCACCGCCTCGCCGAGCCGCTCGTCCGGCACGCCGATCACCGCGGCGGCCTGTACGGCCGGATGCGCGGCCAGCACGTCCTCGACCGTGCGCGAGTAGACGTTCGACGAGGTCAGCCCCGTCACGATCATGTCTTTGGCCCGGTCCACCAGGAACAGGTAGCCGTCGTCGTCGAGGTAGCCCAGGTCGCCGGTGTTCAGCCACCCGTCGACCAGGGTCTGCGCGGTCAGCTCGGGCTGGCCCCAGTACCCGGAGGTCATCAGGCGGGCGGCGGCCCACACCTGCCCGACCTCACCGGGCGCGGCGGGCCTGCCGTCGCCGTCGCGGATCTCGACCCGGGACGTGCCGACGGGCCTGCCGCACGAGGCCAGCCGCTCGGGACGGTCCGGGTCATGCTGCGCGGCCGGATACGCGGCGATCAGGGTCGCTTCGCTCATCCCGTACGCGACCAGCAGCACCGGCCCGAACCGCGCCACGGCCTGCGCCAGCCGCGACGGGGCGATCGCGCTGCCCGCGCAGGACAGCATGCTCAGGCTGGAGATGTCGGCGGCGGCCAGGTCCGGGTGGTCGAGCACCTGGTAGAGCATGGGCGGTGGCAGCGTCGCCACAGTGATCCGCTCCCGCTGCACCGTGGCCAGGAACTCCCCGGCGTCGAAGCCGTCGTGCTGGACCAGCACCCCGCCGCTGAACAGCGTGATCAAGCCGGAGGCCTGCTGGCTGGAGTGCCAGAACCCGGCCACGGCCAGCTGCCGCAGCCGCGGGCCGCCGGAGTCGAGCTGCCGCTGCGCGGCCGCGTACACGTTGGCGAAGAAGTCGTGGCGGTGATGCACGAGCTTCGGCCGGCCGGTGGTCCCGCCGGTCTGGAACAGCGACTGCGGCTCGGTGTCCGGCGTCGGCGGCAGCACGGCACCGCCGTGGCCGGTCACGTCCGGCCCCGCGCCGCCCGCGCCGAAGCACAGCACGGGCAGGTCCGGCGCCTGCCGGGCCAGTTCCCGGCCCGGTTCGGCGTGGGTACGCGCGTCGTAGACGAACGCGTCGACCTCGGCCAGCCCGAGGTACTCGGCGCTCAGGCTCGGCGGGGCGTTCGGCGCGATCCACACCGACCGGCAGCCGAGCAGGTGCAGGGCCAGCTGCGCGCACACCGACTCGGGCCGGTTGCCGGCCAGCACCGCCACCGCCGCACCCGGCCGCACCCCGTGCTCCCGCAGCCGCCCGGCCATGCCGAGCACGGCAGAGCGCAGCTGCACGTAGGTGATCCGCCGGTCGCCGTGCACGATCGCCTCGGCGTCGCCGTACTCGGCGAACCGTGCCAGCCCGCTGCGGACGTAGTGCTCATCAGCCATGGCAGGACACCGCCAGCGTGTCGTGCCCGCGCAGGATCAGCGGCTTGGGCGCGCCGCTCACCTGCTCGGCCAGCGCCAGCTTCGGGAACCGCTCGAACAGCGCCGGGAACGCGACCTGCCCCTCCAGGCGGCTCAGCGCCGCGCCGAGGCAGTAGTGCGGACCTAGGCCGAAGCTGAGCGAGCCCGCGTCGGGCCGGGTCGGGTCGAAGCGGTCCGGGTCGGCGAAGCGCGCCGGGTCGCGGTTGGCCGCGCCGATCATGACCAGCACCGCCTCCCCGGCCATGACGGGCAGCCCCTGGACGTCGGCGTCCTGCGGCGCCCAGCGGACCAGGATCTGCACCGGCGGCTCGAACCGGATCATCTCGTCCACGTAGGACGCGACGTTGCCCGCGGTCAGCCCCGCCCGCAGCTCGGGGCGTTCCAGCAGCATCGTCAGCCCGTTGCCGAGCAGGTGGGTGGTGGTCACGAACCCGGCGTTGAACGTCGTGATCAGGTTCGCGACGAGGCCCTCGTCGCTCAGGTCCTCGGCGGCCAGCAGGCTGATCAGGTCGTCGCGCGGATCCTGCCGCCGCTTGGCGACCAGCTCGGTGAAGTACGCACTCAGCTCCCTGGCCGCGGTGTCCGCGCGGACCATGTTGCGCCAGGTCCCGCCGTCGAGTTCGAGGATCGCGCCGATGGCCAGCACCCGCGGCCGGAACCAGGCCAGATCCTCCTGCGGCACGCCCAGCATCTGCGCCATCACGCTGCTGGGCAGCAGGTAGGCGAACTCGCCCATGAACTCGACCGGGCCGTCGGCGGCCAGCTCCGCCAGCCGGTCCAGCAGGCGGTCGGTCAGCGCCGCGACGGCGTCCTCCATCGCGTTGACCCGCCGCGCGGTGAACGCCCCCCCGATCATCTGCCGGACCCGGTCGTGGACCGGGCCATCGGTGAAGAACATCGATTCCCGCAGCATCCACAGCGCCGGGTGCCGCCGCCACTGCGGCGTGGTCAGGTCCAGGTACGCCGCGTCCAGCTGCCGGAACCGGCTGTCCTTGAGCACCTGCGCAACAGCGTCGAATCCGTGCACCGCCACGGCGTAGCCCTGCACGCCGCCGTCCACCGCCACGGCGTCGCCCGCACGGTGCAGACGGGCGTAGAGGGCTGGTGGATCGATACGGCCCTCCTCCGAGAGCAGTGCATTGAGATCCATGGCACAGTTCCTAGCACACCGTACGACGCCCGGAAACGTGCCTTTATCCACAGCGATCTGTTGCCGCACAGGACATCCGCAGGTCGCTCCCGGCCCCCGTATCCGCTGCCGGGAACCGGACAGTGCACGAATGCGCGGGCTGCGGGACGGCTGCGGTTCTCGCCTGAGGAGAAGGTTTCGGCCCGCGGCGGGTCGCCGCGGGCCGAGAGGTCGATGAGTGGGTCAGATCGAAGAACGGCCTCGGACGCCACCGATGAGCGCCACACCCAGCGCGGCCAGGCCGATCTGGAAGACGAGTTCGATCCAGTCGATCCCGTCGGTGACAGCCACTCCCACGGCCTGGGCGATGGCGGTGCCGATCAGCGCGGCAACGATGCCCACGACGATGGTCAGCCAGATCGGCATGTTCTGCCGGCCGGGAACGACCAGGCGTCCCAGCGCGCCGATGACCAGGCCCACGATGATGGCCGAGATGATGCCGGCGACGGTCATGTCCTTCTCCCTTGCGCCTAGGAATCCGCTACGACAATGCACTGCCCCACGGCATCGGGCCGTAAACAACCCGTTCCGATCATGGTGTCGATGAGCGCACCGGTCGCAGCAGATCGAGGTCGGACGGTGGCACAAGGAGGGTCGTCAGCTCGAAGCTGTGGCGGCCCGGGTGTCCGTCGGGAAGCAGGCAGGCGTCGGCCGCGATGCAGTCGTCGCAGCAGAAGGGCAGCTCGACCAGCGACCTCATCCGTCGGTCGCTGTTCCAGGTGATCCACCACGCCGCCTCCTCGTCGGCGCCGATGCTCTGGCAGAACGCGATGTGATCGCTGTCGTGGCCGTGTTCCAGATCGCAGGTCACCCGGTGCGGCAACTGGTACTGCGCCTGCGGCAGCTCAGCGAGGAACACATACTCGGCCTCGGTCAACGCGACGCCGGCAAAGCATCGCAGGAACATGGCAACCTCTTTCACTCGGCTAGATGTCCGGTGCGGCCGAGGTGACGCCCCTGCGTCACCTCGGCCCGGTGCTCAACGACCGCGGTGGCCGTCGTCGGGCATCCGCAGTTTCTGTGTGACGTCGTCGCCCACCGCGACCGCGTCGACATCCGCTTGCGCGCTCTCGTCGCCAGCGGCCATGGCCTGCTCGAGGAAGACCGGCGGCTCCGGCTCCGCCGTCGCCGTAGGCGACTGGTAGACCGTCGAGGTGCGTTGGCCGATGAGCTGGGTGGCGTCCGCCTGGCCGGCGGTGTAGGCGCGGGCGTGCTCGGCCACCCGCCCCGATTCGGTCTGCACCCGCTGCAGCATGCCCTCCCAGCGAGCCTGCATCGGGCGGATCAGGCCGCCACCCACCCCGACGATGAGGATTCCGCCGACGGTCGCGAGGAACGTGATCAGAATCGGGGTGGTGACACTGGTGGCGATGCCGACCTGGTTGAGCGCGGCGATGACGCCCAGGCCGATGATGAACACCGACGCGACATTGGCCAGCGTACGGCCGTAGGAAAGGCCGGCCAGCGCGCTGGACACGATGTCCTTGACCCACGAGGCGATACCCGAGACGACCACGATGATCAGGATCGCGACGAACGCCTGGGGCAGCCACGACACGACGGCGTTGATCACGTCGGAGACCGGGTTGGGTCCCCAGATCCCGAACGCCAGTTGCAGCGTGAACAGCAGCACGGCGTAGTAGACCAGGCGTGCGACCAGGTCCGAGGCGTCGTAGCGGCCGCGGGCCAGGAACGCGGCCACTCCACCGCGTTCGGCCAGCCGGTCGAACGACACCCGCTCCAGGACCTTGTCGGTGAGCATGCGAACGGCGCGGGCGGCGAGCCAGCCCAGCACGAGGATCCCCACGAACGCCAGCGCCTTCGGCAAGAACAGGGCTATCGACCTGACGGTGTCGGTCAGCACCCTCCCCATATCCACGATGTTTCCCCTTCACAGGTCGGATGTGTTCCTTCGCTGGGCCACATGCCCGGTCAGGCGCGGGCGAAACGGACCCGATGCGGCATCGGCCCGCTCCGCATCCTGCGGTCTTTCGGCTGCTCAGTTCGCCAGACTCGTGAGGCGTCACGGCTTGCGCCCGCCGGTCCGGGGTCGGTCACGGGCGGCATTCTCCTAAGATGTCGCCCGTGGACAGTCCCGCCTCATGACCGCGCCCCCGTCCGCCCTGCGGCTGCGCCTGGGCGTGCTGGGCCGGTTGGAGGTGCGGCGCGGCGGCGAGCAGGTGACGATCGGCAGCGGCCGGCAGCGGGCGCTGCTGACCCTGCTGCTGATCCGGCCCGGTCGCTTCGCGTCCGCCGGCTGGCTGGCCGAGGCGCTGTGGGACGGCGCTCCCCCGCCCAGCGCCGAGACGACATTGCGTACCCATGTCGCGGGGCTGCGCCGCGCGCTGGAACCCGGCCGGGCCGCCGGTGCCGAGCCCCAGGTGCTGGTCAGCCGGGACGGCGGCTACCAGCTCGCCATCGGCCCCGACGACGTCGACCTGACCCGGTTCGAGGCGCTGTCCGGGCGGGCCGCCGCCGCGTACGCCACCGGTGACGCGGACGCCGCCGAGCGTGACTGGGCCGCGGCGCTGGGCCTGTGGCGCGGCGAGCCGCTGCCTGACGTCGCCGGGCTGGCCGCCGCCCAACCTGAGGTGGCGCGCCTGTTGGGCTTGCGGGTGCAGGCGGCCGAGGGCAGGCTCACGGCGGCCGTCGAGGCCGGCGGCCACCAGCGGGTGCTGGCCGAGTTGCAGTCGTTCGTGGCCGCGCACCCGCTGCGCGAGGATGCGCGGGCGCAGCTGATGCTGGCGCTGTATCGCAGCGGGCGGCAGGCCGAGGCGCTGGAGGTGTTCACGCAGGGCCACCGCCTGTTGTCGGGTGAGTACGGCCTGGACCCTGGCGAGCGGCTGCGTGCGGTGCACCTGGCGGTTCTCGCGCAGGACCCGTCGCTGGACGCTGCGGCGCGGGGCACCGCGCGCCCGGCCGCGCCGCGGGCCGCCGTGCCGCCGTTGCTCGGCCGGGTGGCGGAGCTGGAGGTGCTGGCCGCGGCGGCTGCCGGCGCGATCGGCGGGGCGGGCCGGGGCGCGCTGGTGGCGGGTGAGGCGGGCGTGGGCAAGACCACCCTGGTCACGCGTGCCGCCGCGGCGGCTGCTCAGGGCGGCGTCCCGGTGGTGTGGGCACGCTGTCCCGCGGTGGGGCAGGCCCCGCCGTTCTGGGTGTGGATCCAGGTGGTGCGGGAGCTGGCCGCGGTGCCGGGCGCCGGGGAGGCGGCTGCCGCGGGTGCGCTGGCCGCGCTGGGCGCGCACGCTCCGGCTGAGGCGCCCGCCGATCCGGCGGCACGGTTTCGCCTGTATGAGGCGGTGGCGCGCCTGATCGACGCCGCGGCCCGTACATCCGGCCTGTTCGTGGTGCTCGATGACCTGCACGCCGCTGATCCCGATTCGCTGCTGCTGCTGCGGTACCTGGCCGGGGCGCTCGCGCCGACCCGGGCGCTGCTGGTCGCGACCTCGCGGCCGTACGAGCACGATCCCGGCCTGGTCGCGGCGGTCGCGGAGCTGGCCCGCACGCCGGGCTTCGCCCGGCTGGACCTGTCGGGGCTGGACCAGGCGGCGCTGGCAGTGCTGATGCGCCAGGAGACGGGTGTCGAACCGGACCCGGACGCGGTCGGCGCGTTGCTGGCCCGGACGGCAGGCAACCCGTTCTTCGCCGTCGAGGTGCTGCGCCACGGTGGAACGGGCGAGCTGCCACCGACCGTCCGGGACACGCTGCGGCTGCGGCTGGACGCCCTGCCGGGCCCGGCGCGCGGCTGCCTGGACGTGCTCGGAGTCGCCGGGCAGGATCTGGCGGTGCCTGTGGTGGCCGAGGTGCTGGGTGTGCCCGCGGCGGAGGCGGCCGACGCGCTGCTGCCCGCGTATGCGCAGCGGCTGGTGGCCGAGACGGGGCCGGGGCGGATCGGGTTCACCCATCCGCTGTTCGCCGAGGTCGGCTATGCGGTGCTGGCGCCGCCGCGGCGGGCGGTGCTGCATGCGCGGCTGGCTGCGGCGCAGGAGCGGCTGGGCGGGGCGGCGTCGGCGGAGATCGCCTACCACTACGGGCACGCGGCGAGTCTGGGATATGCGGATGAGCACCTGCGGTGGCTGCTGCGGGCGGCCGACGACGCGACCCGGCGGCTGGCCTACGTGGATGCGCTGGCGCACCTCGACCTCGCCGCGGCACGGCTGGCCGGGCAGAACGGGACAGCAGGCGAAGAGCTGGCGGTGCAGCTGCGGCGGGCGGCGCTGCTGCAGGTCACGGTCGGGATCGGCAGCGACGCCGTGGACCGGGTCTGCGCGCGGGCGCGGGAGCTGCTGGGCCGGGTGCCGCCGGGGGCGGACCTGTCCTCGGCGCGGTGGATGCTCGGCGAGCTGGCCGCCAACCGGGCCGAATACGCGATCTGCCTGGAGCTGGCGGCGCCGCTGGCCGCCGACGACCTGCCGCTGACTCGTGCCGCCGGCGCGTACCTGCTGGGTGCGGCCTACTATTTCCTGGGGCGGCTGGCCGAGTCCGAGCAGCACCTGACGACCTCGGCGGAACTGCTGACCGGGATGGACCCGCAGGTGCTGGGGCGGGAGGTGGCCCGGCGGCCGGCGCTGGCGGCGTACAACTTCCGGGCGCTGGTGCGGTCGCTGCGCGGGGACCGGGCCGCCGCCGAAGCGGACCTGGTGGCAGCTGCGGCGCTGGCCGAGCGGCTCGATGACCCGTACGGCCGGGCCAACGCCCGCCTGTACGCGGCGTGGCTGGAGTGGCAGGAGCTGGAACCGGTGCGGGGCCACGCCGCCGCGCGCCGGTTCCGGGAGTTGGGCGTCGCGTACGGCATGCCGCATTTCGTCACCACCGCCGAGCTGTTCGCGGCGTGGGCGGCCGTGTACGCCGGGGACCTCGCCCAGCGGGAGCGGATGCGCACGGCATACGAGGGGCTGTACCGGCTGGGGCTGCGGGCCACCCGCACCGTCTCCTTGGGCGCGATGGCCAACGCCCACCTGGCCGTCGGTGACCGCGCGGGCGCGGCCCGGCTCGCCCAGGAGGGCCTGGACCTGGCCGACCAGACCGGCGAGCGGGTGTTCCTCGCGGAACTGCTGCGGGTGCGGGCGCTGGCCACGGGCGACCCGGCCGGCCTGTCCGCCGCTGCCGCCGTCGCCGCCGAGCAGGGCGCCTGGCTGCTCGCCGGGCGTGTCGCGGCGGTGTCGCCGCCCGCCTGAGGTCGTGGCCGTGTGGAGGGGCCGCTCCACGCGGGCTCCACGTCGCCTCCACGGGCGGCGGATGTACTGGGCACGTCGTGTTCGCTGACCTGTGAAGGAGAACCCGTGTCCACCCCCGTGAGCCAGGCCGACGTCGAGGTGCTCGTCGTCGGCTGCGGTCCTGTCGGCGCGCTCACCGCGAACCTGCTGGGCAGGCGCGGCGTCACCACCCTGGTGGTGGAGAGCAGCCTCGAACCGCACGGCCAGCCCCGCGCCTTCTCCTGTGACGACGAGGCGCTGCGGATCTACCAGCAGGCGGGCCTGCTGGCCGAGGTGCGCGACGGGATGCGCAGCGCCGGGCTGGTCGACTACACCGACGGCGCCGGCCGGCCGTTCGCGCAGATCACGCTGTCCGACGTGGACTTCGGTCTGGGCTACCCGCCGCTGCAGTTCTTCGACCAGCCCCGGCTGGAGCAGGCGCTACGGGCCGGGCTGGGCCGGTTCCCGCACGTGGAACTGCGGCTCGGGGTGGCGCTGGAGGCCCTGCACGCCGACGCCGACGGTGTGACCGCGCGGCTGCGTGACCTGACCGGCGGCCGCACCCGGCAGGTGCGGGCCAGGTATGTGCTCGGCTGCGACGGAGCGCGCAGCACCACCCGGGCTCTGGCCGGTATCGAGCTGCGCGGCTCGAAGTATGAGGAGCCGTG
Source organism: Catellatospora sp. TT07R-123 (assembly GCF_018327705.1). Classification (NCBI taxonomy): domain Bacteria; kingdom Bacillati; phylum Actinomycetota; class Actinomycetes; order Micromonosporales; family Micromonosporaceae; genus Catellatospora; species Catellatospora sp. TT07R-123. The sequence continues at coordinate 582,948 of NZ_BNEM01000002.1, forward strand.
GCTGGCCGTGTCCGGCGACCTGCCGCCGGACGCGGTGCGGCTGGACCGGACGCGGTTCGTGTGTGACTGGCGGCGGCCGGCGTTCGTGTCGCCCGCGGCCGACGGCGGCTACCGGCTGGAGTTCATGCTGCGTGCCGGCGAGACCGCCGCGCAGGTGGAGCAGCCTGCGGCGGTCGCCGAACTGGTGGCGCCGTATGTCGACCCGCAGCGGTTCCAGGTGCGCCGGGCCGCGGTCTACACGTTCAACCACCTGGTCGCCGAGCGGTGGCGGGCCGGGCGGGTCTTCCTGCTCGGTGACGCCGCGCACCAGATGCCGCCGTTCATGGGGCAGGGTCTGTGCAGCGGGCTGCGGGACGCGGTCAACCTGGTGTGGAAGCTGGACCTGGTTTTGGGCGGGCGGGCCGGTGAGCCGCTGCTCGACACGTACGAGCAGGAGCGGCGCCCGCACACCGAGGAGATGGCCCGGATCACCGTGCAGGTGGGGCGGATCTTCCTGGCCCGCAGCCGGGCCGGGGCGAAACTGCGCGACGTGGTGCTGCGCGGGGTGCAGCTCGTGCCGCGGGTGCGCCGTTTCGTGCGACGGTTCGAGTTCAAGCCGCTGCCGGTGCACCGCCGCGGCTGGCACGTCGGCGGCCGTCCGGCAGGGACGATGTTCCCGCAGCCGCAGGTGGCCGTGGCAGGCGGCGTGGGTACGGTGCCGCTGGACGAGGTGCTCGGGGACGGGTTCGCGGTCGTCGGGCCCGCGGTGGGTCCGGCCGTGGCTGCCGACCCGGGCTGGCGCGGCCTGCCGGTGCGGTTCGTGCGGGTGTGCGCGGCGGGGAGCGCACCGGGTGTGTTCGACGGCGACTACCGCGAGGTGGCCGACGTGGACGGGCGGCTGGCGCAGTGGTTCGCCCGGCATGGTGCCGGGCTGGCTGTGCTGCGCCCGGACCGGTTCGTGTACGCCGTCGCCGCGGAAGGGGCGCCTTCGGAGCCGCTGAGCCGGACCCTGGCCGCCGCGCTGGCCGCCGACGGCCGCGGCGAGGCGGTGCGGCCGGTGGTTCGGGGCTGACCACGGCCAGGGTCGGGCTATGCGGATGTCGATGTCGAGGGCCGATACGCGATGCCTGATCCCGCCGGAGGCGCCGCCTGTCGCCGGTCGGGATGGGTCAGGCTGCTGCCGGGCCGTGGTAGTCCGGCAGGACGATCTTGTCGGCCGGTGGTGACAGGACGCGTTGGGCGAGGCGCTGCAGGGTCGGTTTCGCGGCGGTGGCCAGCAGCGTGTTGAGCACCCCGATGCCCAGGCGGCTGCGGGGGTGGGCGATGCGTGGGGTGAACGGCGGCAGGTGCTGGGCCTGGGCCACGTACGGGCGCATGACCCGCTCATAGGCCAGCAGCGCGTCGCGGTGCCCGGTGCGGGTGGCGAGTTCGCCGGCCAGCACGTACGCCCCGACCAGGGCCAGGCTGGTGCCCATGCCGCTGATGGGTGAGGCGCAGTATCCCGCGTCGCCGAGCAGGGCGACCCGCCCCCTGCTCCAGCGCGGCGCGTGCACCTGCCCGACGAGTTCGCAGTAGAACTCCTCGGCGCCGTCGAGTGCGCGCAGCACCCGCGGTGCCTCCCAGCCGACGCCGGCGAAGACGCGGCGCAGCAGCGCCTTCTGCTCACCAGGGGGCAGCCGCTCGTAGCCGCGGGGCGGGCACAGGAACGACATCAGGGCCCGGGTCGAGCCGAGGTTGTCCGGGCGCAACGCGACGACCCGGCCGCCGGGTGCGTTGTGCCAGCGCGCCCACGAGCCGTCGGAGGCGGCGCGGGGGATGGTCAGATACGACGTGTACAGGCCGAGCGGCACCACCCGCGCCTCAGCGCCGAACACCAGCCCGCGGGTGGTGGAGCCGATACCGTCGGCCGCTACGACCAGGTCGAAGGACTGCGCGGGCCCGCGCGCGAACGAGACCCAGACGTCGTCCTCGCGATCGTCGACGGCGGTGATGCGGTCGCCGAAGACGTACTCGGTGTGCTGGCGGGTGCGGCCGTACAGCAGCCGGGCCAGCTCGCCGCGCAGGATCTCCAGTTCGGCGACGAAGCCCTCCCCGCCGAACGCCGCCGCCGCGAACGCCGCTTTGACGCGGTCGCGCGCGTCGACGAAAGCAACCCCGTCTTCGCCGGTGGAGGCGGCCCGCACCGCCTCCTCGATGCCCATCCGCCGGGCGACGGTGCGTCCCGCCCCGCGTAGGTCGACGGTCTGACCGCCCGGGCGGATACCGTCATGGCGCTCCACGACGACCGAGCTCATCCCGTACTCGTGCAGCCAGTAGGCCAGCGCGGGACCGGCGATGCTCGCACCAGAGATCAGAACCCGGCGGCCGGCCATCGGTGTCCCCCTCCGTCACCCCTACCCTGCAGTGTCGCGGACCGGGTGCAGCCGATCCAGTGACGCGGCCGTCTCACTCGGTCATCTGGCCTGATGAACGGCGCCGGCAAGACCTGGCGGTAGATGACGTACGTGATCGCGGGCGGCCCCGACGCGGGGACTGCCACTACCGGGTGAACCCTGATCGGACCGCCGACCACGTCAGCCTCGGCCACACCCGCCTCATGTAGAGAGGTTTTCCTGACCGACCATAGGTCCCTTTAAGATCGCGCTAGGCCCATGGATCGTCGACGAAACAAATGCCGTCAACAACGTCCGATCTAGTTTCGTCGGCCCTTCTTCCGGCAAGATCGCCTTCGGCCCACTGGATGCTCTGAGGCCTCCGGCCTGTTCCCGCTCGACAGAATTCCAATAGCGCATTCTCTACTTCGCTGACCTGAATAGTGCTGCGAGGCGAATGGAACGTCGGAAAGCCTGGATCGGCAACCACTCGAGGGTCAAAGCTGGGCGGCACAGGATTCTCAGAGACCCAAATATCGCCATATCCATCAGAATCGCGGAGAGGTTCTCCCTCGGCAAACCAGATGAGAGCGCCAAACTGCGTCGACCTGTTGACCGAAACACGCAAGAAGCTGGTTGGACGACGCGCAATCTCATCGCCTTCATTTTCGTAACGCGTTTCTGCGAAGCAAAACCAGGCGTCCTCGCCAGGAGACACCCAAGGGCTCGCTGAATCTTCGAACGCGAGATTAGCCATGACTCGCGAGACCAGGTCAAGCATTTCATGCCTGGTCTCGCCATGGTGCCATTTACCACGAGAGGCACCGCCGTCACGGAAAAAGACGTTCAGAATCAAGATGGGCCTCCTCAGGCTATGGTTGCGATCCTATACCGTCATAGGTCGTCTTGCTCATCCCGCCCGAGGCATTAGGGTAGTGCACCGTCATCGACCATCCCGCCGGGAGGATCCGGGGTATGGCTACGCTGCAAGAGTACGGACCTTCACAAGGTCCGCCGACTTTTGTGATTACGACATCTGCGGAGGTCTGCCCGCTTTTATTGTTGCGCAGCAAGTAGGCGAACTGCGTATCTGGATGCTCTGCCGCTACGAAAGGATACTTTCCATCGTGCGGCCCCTTTACTCCAATGCCTTCCAGGTAGGCCGCAACCTGCCGGGCCAGCGGACTACCACCGCTCGCCAGTGGACTACCGAGTCTATTCACTGTTCCGTCGGCGTTAATTCGTACGGCTTGACCAACGGTTTGATTGTTGACGGCTTGCGTTTGGAGATCGTCTGCCACAGATTTTAGGCAGTTGTGTACCAAGACAGGCGTACTGCCAGCAATGACATAGTACGTGTGGAAAGCGTCGACTGTGAGGTCGCGCATCTCTTTGGCGCCGGTGTAGCTATGGACCTTGACGACAACGAGAGTGTTGCCCTCAGGACTGACCAGCACAGACTCGTGAGGAACCAGGTCTGCCGCGTCTTTCCATGTCTCGGTCGCGGCGTCCCAGAACGGGTGGTGACTCGTGGTGTGAAGGACCGTCGTAGGCCCTCGGGTGCTTCTGCCTTCGCTTCCATCGACATCGCTGTGCTCGCCAACGGGCTGAGCTGCCGTGGAGACGGTGACGTCAGTCAGGTCGGTGTCGAGATTGCGGTGTAGATCGGTAACCGGCTGTGACGTTGTGTGACCGGTTTCCGGATCTGTCGCGATCACGCGATCGCCGACGGCTACATCCTTGATGGCCTTGTGCGCACCATCTGCCATCAGTACCTCGGTGGATGGGTCGAAGCTGTGCTTGCAGCCGAACCCACCTGCCGCGCCGAATCCGGCGGCCAGGGCGATGCCGAGCGGGTCGATGCGGCCTGTCAGCACGAACTGGGAGCCAGCATCGCCCAGCGCACCGCCCAGTGCCCCAGTCGCCATGCGTGTGAGCAGACCACCGCCGGCCCTGGACAGCAGGCCCGATGCGATCTTGCCTCCGAGCCCGCCGGTCGCCATGCTGAGCAGACCGGTCGCGCCGCCATAAAGCATCGAGACGCCAGCGTCCTGCCACGAGTGGATGTTGCCCTTGGCCGCATCCGTGGCGACGTTGAGGGCGGCCGAGGTGCCGATCATGCAGACCGCGGCGAGCGCGCCGGCAGAGATGGCTCCGCAGGCGATGCCGGCGGCCAGACCGAGGACGAACGTTGCTGGCTCGACGTATGAGCAGATGACGCTCGCATCGCACTTGGCTTTGCTGATGCGTTCGTCCTGTGCCTGTTGTTCTTGGGCGGCGTTCCATATGGCGTCGTCGATGACGAGGCTGAGTAGGAAGAGGCGGTCGCCTTCGTAGGTGTAGCCGCCGCCGTAGTTGGTGATGAGCTTGTCGACCTGCGCGCCGATTCCGGCGATGGTGAGGGTGCCGAGGTCCTTCTTGTTGCCGATCTTGACGTCGTTTACGTAGACGTTGCCGTTGGCGTCGGTGGCGACGGTGGTGCAGTTGGCGTAGGTCCAGTCGGAGTTGCTGTGTGGGCAGCTCTTGGGGTTGGAGCCGCTGCCCACGCCGGTGCGGCTGTTGAAGCCGCTGCCGCCGTAGGTCTGCGCGAACGGGCATTCGCTGTGTGTGGCGGCGACGCCAGGGCGCTGGCAGAACGGCATCGAGTTAATGATCGCGGTCTGCTTGTCCGTGAGCATCTTGTCGATGGCTTTTTCTCGCTGTATGCGGGCGTTGTTCAGTTCTGCTCGGCCTGGGGAGTCCCAGTCACCGGTGTCGTTGAAGACGGCGTCGCTGAACTCGGTGATGTAGTGGCCGGTGGGGTCGGTGATGGTCAGCGGGTTGGCGTTGGCGTAGCCGTAGCGGTTGGCGTTGATCGAGTTGGGGACGGGGCTGTTGGCGACGGTGTCGCCGGTGTCGAACTGTCCGGTGTCGGTGTTGTACCAGCGGGCGTGCATGTTGACGCGGCCGGTGGAGGTTTCGGTCCATTCGGATTGGTAGCCGAGGCCGCCGGTCATCGCCGTGGTGGCCAGTGTCTTGCCGAGCGGGTCGTAGGCCGTCGATCCGGCCAGGGCGGTCCCGGTCGGGGTGAACTGCGCGACCACGTCGGTGTGCAGGTCGGTCCACGCGAGCCGTTTGTCGGTGCCGGTTTTTTCGCCGATGACGCCGCCCGCCGGGCCGCGGGTGTAGAGGGTGGTTCCGTCGGAGGCGAGGGTGTTTCCGGTTCCGGTGTAGGTGAACCCGGTCTTGATGAGGCGTCCGAGTCCGTCGTAGTCGTACTGCTCGAACGCGGTGGCGCTGGTGTACTGCTTGGCGACCTGGCCGTAGGCATCGGCGAGGGTGTCGAGCGCGACGGTGCCGGTGCTCTTTTGTCGCAGGGTGCCGCGTGCGGTGTAGGTGTAGCTGTTGCCCTGGTTGTCGGTGGTGAGCTGGTTGCGCTGGTTGTAGTTGAACACGCGGGATCCGGCCTGCGTGCGGTTGCCGGCGCGGTCGTACTCGTAGGTTGTGGTGGTGGTGCCGTTGTTCCAGGTGTGCAGCCGGTCGGCGAGGTCGTAGGAGTAGTTGTTGTCGGCCGCTCCGGCGAACCCGGTGGTGATCTTCCGGGTTTCGTTGTTGTTGAGGTCGAAGGTGTAGTTGATCGATGCGATGGAGGTGCCGCCGGTGGGGCCGCCTGGGGTGCGCAGGTCGTCGGTGGTGATGCGGTGCAGGCCGTCGTAGCTGATCCAGCGGGTGTTGCCGCTGCTGTAGCTGACTGATGTCGGCTGGGAGAGGGTGTTGTAGCCGTACTGGACCGCTACGCCGTTGGCGTTGTTGGTGATGGTCGACAGGCGGCCGTCGTTGTCGTAGTCGTAGGCGGTCTGGCCTGCGGCGTCGTCGCGGAGGGCGAGCTGCGTGTCGGTGTTGTAGGTGAAGGTCGAGTTGCCGGTGGGTCCGGTGACGGAGCCGAGCTGGCCGCGGTCGTTGTAGGTGAGGGTGTTGCTGCCGCCTGGTCCGGACAGAGTGGTCAGGCGTCCGGCGAGGTCGTAGCCGTAGCTGCGGTTGGCGGTGGTGGCTTCGGCGCCGGTACCGGTCTGGGCGGTGACCTGTCCCATGTCGTCGTAGGTGGTGGTCGTGGTGATGCCGCCGGGCAGGGTCTGGGTTACGGGGTTGCCTGCGGCGTCGTAGGTGATGGTGCGGGTGCGGTCGGCGGCGTTGGGGTAGGCGGTGGTGGCCGGTTCGATGGTGGACTCGGGCAGGCCCCACGGGTTGTAGGTGGTGTAGAAGGCGTCGCCGCGGCCGTTGGTGAACCGGGTGGTGTTGCCGGCGAGGTCGTGGCCGAAGCTGGTGGTGATCGACTCGGTGGCGGAGGCGGGCTGGATCTGGCTGACCAGCGCCCCGGTGGCGTCGTAGGTGAAGGTGGAGGTCGTGCCGCGGGCGTCGGTGGACGACAGGACGTTCCCGGCGTTGTCGTAGGTTGCCGACGTGGTTCGGACCAGTGGCCCGGTGGCGGCGTCCTCGGTGGTGGCGGTGGGCCGCCCGGCCAGGTCGTAGTCGGTTTGGGTGTAGCTGCCGTCGGTGGCTGTGGTGCGGGTGCGTCGTCCTGCGGTGTCGTAGAGGTAGGTGGTGGCGTTGCCGACGTCGTCGGTGACGGTCAGGGGTTGGCCGGCGGCGTTGTAGCTGGTGTAGGTGGTGGTGACGCCGCGGGGGCTGGTGACGGTGTACAGCCAGCCGGCGGCGTTGTAGTGGTAGTCGGTGGTGAACGTCGCCGGGCTGGGGAGGCGTTCGGTGGTGCTGCTGTTGTCCAAGCGGCCGAGGTAGTCGTAGGTGGCGGCGGTGACGGCACCGGTGGGGTCGGTGGTCTGCAGCAGCGCGCCGGTGTTGGTGTAGCTGTAGCGGGTGATGCCGCCGTCCGGGGCGGTAACCGACGCAACGCGGTTGAGCTGGTCGTAGCTGTTGGTCGACGTTTTGCCGCGGGGGTCGGTGGTGGTCTTGAGCCGGCCCAGGGTGTCGTAGGTGTTGCTGACGACCGGGGTGATCGGGGTGCCCGATCCGGGCGGGGTGTAGGCCGCGCCGGTGGAGGTCAGCAGCATGCCTCCGTGGTTGTACGTGTTGGTGGTGACCTTGCCGAACGGATCCTTGCTGTGGGTCTGCTGCCCGAAGGTGTCGAATCCGACCGAGGTGACGGGGCGCGCCAGGACGGGGCTGTTGCCGTAGGTTTCGGTGAGCACCGCGGGTGCGGTGGTGACCACGGCGCGGCCGGCTTCGTCGTAGGCCAGGTCGGTGGTGTTGCCGTTGGGGTCGCGCACGGATTTGACCAGGCCGGCGTTGTCTCGGCTGTAGTAGGTGCGGATGACGCGGTTCGCCGGTGCGGTGTTGTTGTAGACGGCGCTGACGTCGGTGCTGGCGAGGGCCTTGGTGAAGACGCGGACGTCGTCGATGCTGCCGGAGAAGTAGCCGCCGCGGGAGCGGCCGATGCGGAAGTCGGACAGGTGGTCGTTGAACGCGACGACGTTGGACACGGTGGCCTGGAGGCTGCCGTTTACGTACAGCTTCATCTGCTTGGCGGGGCCGTCGTAGACGGCGGTGAGGTGGGTGTCGACGCCGGTGGCGGGCACGCTGGTGGAGGTCGCGGTGTAGAAGGTCTGCGGGGCGGCGCTGACCGACGGCATCTGGAACACCCACCGGTCGCTGCTCTTCTGGTAGCGGATGTTCATGGCGCCGCTGTCGACCGATGTCGTGGCGGCCACGACCCGGTCGACGCTCTTGTCGGCGAGGTTCACCCACGCCGACACGGTGAAGGAGGCGGTGGTGTCCATGAGCGGGCCGGTGCTGCCGATCCAGCTGCTGGTGCCGTTGAACGATGCTTTGCCCGACGCCCAGGTGACGGCGGTGGCGGTGGCCGGGGAGTTGCCGGAGGCGTCGGCGGCGGTGGTGCCGCTGGTCTCGTCGAGTTTCCACCAGGCTACCGGCGTGAGGCCGGTCGACGTGTAGGTGGTGCTGGCGATCTGTCGGCCGGCCGGGTCGAACAACGACTCGGCGTACTCGCCCACGGCGCTGCCGCCGTCGGTGATCTTGGAGGCCAGCAGGGTGTCGTTGAGAGCGTAGACGAGTTCGGTGGTGCGGTTGAGGCCGCCTGGGTCGACGACGGTCTTGGTGCGGCGTCCGGCGTTGTCGACGGTATAGGTGGTCTTGGTGGTGCCGTTGTTGGTCAGCTGTTCGATGAGGTTGCCGGCGCTGTCGTAGGTGCTCTGCTGGTAGATGAAGGTGTTGGTGCCGTCGGTGCGGGTGACCTTGGCGGGCAGGTTGTTGTCGGTGTAGGTGTAGGTGTTGGTCCAGCCGTCGGCGTCGACGGTGGAGGCGAGCCGGCCGGCGGGGTCGTAGGTGTTGGACTGCAGGGTCAGTTCGACGGGCAGTGGCAGCGGGTTGTTGGGGCTGCCAGTCCAGTTGACGATGACGGTGTCCAGCACGTTGCCGGCGGGGTCGTAGTCGGTGCGGGTGACGGTGCCGTCGGGGGCGGTCTGGGTCTCGATGCGCCCGAACTCGTCGTAGGTGAAGCTGCTGGTCTTGCCGCGGGCGTCGGTGGCGGTCAGCTGCTGGCCGAGCAGGTTGAACGTCGACGACACGGAACGGTCGTCGTCGCTGCCGGTGGTGTCGTCGACGGTCTGTGACAGCAGGTTGCCGTCGTCGTCGTAGACCTTGGTGATGACCGCGGTGTGTACGGCGCCGGTGACCCGGTTGAGGACACCGGGGCTGGTGACGGTCGTGACGCGGTTGAGTTTGTCGTATCCCAGCTGGGTGGTCAGGCCACCGGGGAAGGTTTCGGTGATCTCGGTCTGGCTGGTGGTGCGGCCCAGGCCGTCGTACGCGTAGCGGGTGATCTTGCCGGTGGCGTCGGTGGTCTGGGCGACGTCACCGGTGGCGAAGTAGGCGTTGGTCTGCACGGCGCCGGTGGCGCTGACCGACTGCTTGGCCAGGCCTGCCGGGACGTACACGGCGGGACTGGTCGGGGCGTAGGTCGCCGGATCCAGTGCTACGTCGGTGTTGGCGCCGGTGTAGGCGATGGTGCTGGTGCGGGTGGTGGTGTCGGTGACCGGGCTGGTGACGGCGGTGCGGTTGCCTGCGGTGTCGTAGGTGAACGTCGTCAGGTACCGGTTGTCGGTCGGCGAGTTGGAGCGGACGTCGCGGACCTCGAGGACCTGGTCGTTGCGCGGGTCGGGGGTGAGGACCTTGGCGTCGCGGGTGGGGTAGCCGTCGTAGACGTAGTAGGTCGTGGAGCACTTGTTGGCCGACCGGTCCTGGCAGGTGGTCGTGGCCAGGGTGTTGCCGCGCACGTCGTGTTCGTTGATCGACATGTTGCCGTTGGGGTCGGTCACGGTGCGCAGGAACCCGCCGGTGTCGTACCCGTACAGGGTGAAGTGGCCTAGGGCGTCGGACTCGGCGACGATGCGGTTGCTGGTGTCGTGGATGTAGGTCAGCTGCTGGCTGGCGGGATCGGTGACGACCGCAGTGACGCCGGTGATGTCGATGCTGGTGTCGCGGACGGTGAACTGGTCGTTGACCTGTTCGTTGGTCAGCGCGGTGGCGTAGACGGCGATGTCGGAGATCTTGCCGTTGAAATAGCTGGTCGTACCGCCGCCTAGGCCGGCCAGGCCGTTGCCGGTGGCTCCGCCGCCGACGCGCAGCGCGGCGGGCTGGGCCGCCGCGCGGGCTGAGGCGTCGGTAGTGGTCGCGGGGATCCCGTCGAGGTAGAGGGTCTGCACGGTATCGGTGCCGGTCAGCACGACGTGGTGCCATTTGCCGTCGTCGACACGGTTCGCGGCGGTGACGCCCTGGGTCCACTTCTGTGCGGGGGTGCCGTTGCAGGTCCACAGCTGCATCTGGGTCTGGTCGACGGTCGAGGAGGAGGGGATGTCCAGGCATCGGCCGGAGATCGGGTTGCGTAGGCCGCCGTTGTAGGACTCCCACAGCTGGGCGGTCGTCGGGGTGGTAGGGCAGGTGACGGCGGTGGCCAGTGATCCGGCGGCGGTGCCGGCGACCTGCAGGCACTTGCCGCCCGAGCGCAGGGTCTGGTCGGCTTGCAGGGTCCAGCTCTGGTTGGTGCCTCCGTGGCAGGTGTGGATCACCACCCAGCCGGGGTGGCTGCTGGACACGTCCATGCACTTGGTGACGCCACCGGGTACGGACGTGATCGGACCGGTGGCCGCGGTGCCGGGGGCGGCGCCGCGCAGAAGTCCGTCGGCGCCGATCCACAGCACGGGCCGGTTGTCGTGGGCGGCCAGGACCCGTCCCGGGGTGCTGGTCTGGAACCACATGCCGACCGACCCGGTCGTGGTGGGGGCGATCACGTCGGTGCCGGTTTGCAGGTAGGAGGTGGTGCCGTTGAACGAGGCGACCTTGGTGTCGGTGAACGGACCGCCGGTGTTGTTGAGGGTGACCACGTTGTACGTGGCGGTGTGGCCGTTGACCTGGTTGGTGGCGGTGAGGGTGCCGGTTTCGGCCAGGCGCCAGTAGTCGGTCGGGGCCGCGCCGAGCACAGCGCCGGCGTAGGCGGTGCCGCTGCGCTCGAGTGCGGGCGTGCTGGTCTGCCATACGCTGCCGTGGGCGTCGGTGACCGTGGCGAGCATGCCGGTCTTGGGGTTGTAGGTGACGTGCGCGGAGGCGCCGCCGCGGGGCTTGCCCACGTTGGTGAGCAGGTCGACGGACTGGCGGGCCCGGTAGAGCTGGGCGATGGCTTCCTCGTCCAGCGGCCGGTCGAATACGGAGACCTCGGCGATCGAGCCGGTGAAGTAGTCCAGGGTGCCGGTGTTCTTGATCGTGTTGGTGTGGGTCTGGTTGGGCCATTGTCCGCCCAGGAACCCGACGCCGAGGTAGTTGTAGACCGGGTCGATGTCGGCGATCGCGGCGTCGGACTTGGTGCCGACGAAGGTGCCGTCGACGTACATGGTCTGGCTGGTGCCGTTGGCGGTCAGGACGACGTGGTGCCATTGGCCGTCGGCGACCGAGCCGGTGGTCTGTAGCGGGGAGTGGGTGGTGGCGAACCAGGCCTGGTTGGTCTTGCGGACCGAGCCGCACGACCACAGCTGGATGTAGGTGCCGTTGGTGGTGTGGTTCAGTTCGGCGTCCAGGCACTTGCCGGACTGCAGGCCCATGATGCGGCCGTCGGCCAGCGGGACCCACTTCTGGTTGTTGCCGCTGTTGCAGGACCACAGTTGTACGTCGGTGCCGTCGACCAGGCCTGCGGCTTGGGCGTCGACGCATTTGGTGACCCCGCCGATGGTGGTGCGCAGCTCACCGGCGGCGGTGAGGGTCCACTGCTGGTCGGCGCCTCCTGCGCAGTCGTAGATCATCAGCCGGGCGCCGTTGACCGCTAGTCCGTCTTCGACGTCCAGGCAGCGGCCGGAGCCGTAGCCGACGAAGCTGCCGACCGTTTCGGGTTTGGGCACGGTGGGGAACTGGCCGACGAGTTTGCCGTTGGCGCCGATGTACAGCGTCGGGTTATAGGCGCCGGTGGTGGTCGACGAGGTGACCGGGTCCCAGGACTGGCCGAGGAGCACTCCGTCGGTGGCGGTGGTGGTCTTGAACCACATGCTCACCGACTGGAACGTGGCGTTGCTGGCCAGGTCGGCCGGCAACGCCACCCGTGCCGAGCTGCCGTTGAACCCGGCGGCCGAGGTCGCCCCGCCGGCCAGCGGCCCGGTCTGGCCGAGCGTGACCGACCCGGCGTAGGTGCCCTGGTCGGTCTGCCCGTTGGCGATCACCGAGCTGGCCGCCGAGGTCGCGCCGGTGGTCTCGTTGAGCCGCCAGTAGGAGTGCGGGCCGATGTTCAGCGTCATGCCCTGGGCGACCGAGTTCGTCTCATAGGTGTAGGACGTGCACGCGGTCGTCGTCGTCGGTGGGCAGAACCCGGCGAGCTTGTCGCCGAGGTAGCTGTAGTTCCAGGTCTGTGTGGACGTCGGGTCGCTGGCTACGGCCTTGTCGGTCACGACCGAGGTGACGTGCCGGGTGCTGGCCCCGGCGATCGTCGACCAGTTGAAGGTGAGCTTGCGACCGGACGCTGCTGTCAGCTGGTACAGCTCGTTACCGGTGTAGGTGACCGTCATGGTGCGGCCTTGCATGTCACGTACCGACGTCAGTGCCCACTGGCCCGTGGCGAGGACCTTGGTGTAGGTCCAGGCGGTGCCGTTCTTCTCTGTCAGCTCGTAGCCGCCGCTGATCTGGCGCAGGCTTTCGTAGCGGCCGGGCGGGGCGGTGAAGGTGGTGCCGTCGGCGTTGCGGCCGAACCCGGCTTCTCGGCCTGACGGGTAGGTCACCACCACGGTGCGGCCGCCGCCGCTGCCCCGCTCGGTGACTTTCGCGTCGGCCAGGGTTGCCCAGCCGCGACCGAACGCGTTGGTGCGCGGGTCCTGGCTGTTGTAGGACCGGGTCAGTGACAGCGCCGGCCCGACTGTCGCGACGACGGCGTCGGTGGCCTCGGTGGTGAAGTTGCCTGCCATCGGGTCGAAGCCTTTGCCGCCGTTGCTAGACAGCGATGAGGTCGTCAGCGGCTGCGGCACCGGCGTGCGCAGCACGTTCATGGTCTGCCCGGAGGTCAGCGCCCCGTCGGAGGCCACGACCGTCCACAGGTAGGTCTCGTTCCAGTTCAGCAGGCCGGTCGGGACCTGGAAGCTGCGGGTGCTCTGCGCCTGCGACTCGTGGAGCACCTCCGCGTCCTTGTCGAAGATGATGAACTTGTAGGTGAGGCTCTTCGGGAACGCGTCCTGGTCGACCGCCGTGGCAAGCAGTTCCGGGGTCAGGGTCGGGGAGTTGTACCCGTTGGCCGGGTACTGGGCGGACACCTGCGGCGCCGTGTTCGGGGCGTAGGTGAGGACCAGTTCTGGGCTAAGCGCGTCGCCGACGTAGTTGTCGGAGGTGAACCGCTTCCACCCGGCCGCGTTGGACTCGCTGGCGGTCAGGGCCAGGCCGTTGTTGGCTCCTCCGGTCGACCAGTCGTTGAACGTGGCCGGGTTGAGCGTGACACTGCGCCACTCGCCGGTGCTGCGGTTGCCTGACGTGTTCTGGCAGGCCGGGTAGTTGTCGTCGATCTGCAGCGTGCCGATCGGGCTGCTGATGGACGGGCCCGGGTAGGTGTCGTCCTGCTTGAGCGCGCTCACCGTCCACGACTGCAGCACCTTGTGCACATAGACCGGCAGGTGGGTGACGCAGTCCCAGGACCAGGTGTGGTACAGCTTCAGCGTCGCACCGGTGATGCGTGTGCCGAGGAAGCCCTGGTCGTCGAAATCGTTGAAGTGGATGAACGACCGGGCCTTACCTTCGCCGTCATAGCCGACGGCCAGGTCGTCGCCGTCCTGCTTCGACGTCCCGGTGCTGCTGTCGTTGTCGACGAACACGTCGTCGCTGGTGTAGGTGCTGATCGGTTCGATCGGCGGGTCGACTCGCACCGGGTATACCCGCGCCGGGTCCGACAGCCACTGCCGGCTCGCGGTCACCCGCAGCGCGTACCCGCCCGCGTGGTCCTCCAGCGTGTAGGTGACCTCGTCCGAAGAGGAGCGGTCGCCGCTGGGCAGCCGTACGTAGGAGTCCTCCATGTGGCCCGGCCGGATCCCGGCTCGGACCACGCCTGTGCTGTCGGTGAACTCGACCCCGCCGTCGGCGCCGATCCGCGGAGTCAGACCCTTCGTCTGCAGCGGGAAAAGCCATGAGTTGGCCGCCAGCGGGGAACGCAGGATCAGTGTGTCCTTGACCACGGTCGGCGTCGCGGCGAGTTCGGCGTCGGTGTAGGGCAGCACATCGCGGTACAGCGCGGTCGAACCTTCGATCGTCGGCTGGACAGAGGCCGCGCCGTCGAGCCAGAACCCGACCGACTGGTCAGCCGCAAGCGGCAATGTCACCCACGCAGTGCCAGGCGTGGTTTGGGCGGCGATCGAGGTGTCGACTGTGTTGGCCGCGACATGCAGTCGGCCGTCGCCACGTTTGGCCAGCTTGGTGTCGATCGGGGTCCAGGTGCCGTCCCCGGCGCGGTAGTTGACGGGGCCGGTGAACAGTCTGCGGGTGAAGGAACCGTCGGCGTTGCGGTAGGCGGTGCTGTTGCGCGTGGATTTGTCAGCTAGCCGGGTACTGGTCTTCTCATCGAAGACGCCGTCCAAGGCCGGGGTCGTCCATGGCTGCCCGCTCGGGTCCGGCTGCTCGGCTGCTCGGCTGCCAGTGCGCCGGGGACGGACACCGGCTTGCGACCGGACCCGCCGTTGGCTTGGGTGGCATCGGCTGAGGTGTAATGGCTGTCGCGTGCGCCTTTGCCCCCCGCCTGCTGCGGCAGCCGCGGGTCGTTGTCCGACCATGCCCAGCCGGGGCGCAGCCACGACCACAGCCAGGAGACCGGGAAGTCGTCACCAGGCGGCACTGCCCCGGCGGGAACTGCTAGCGACAATGACAGCGTCACCACCACGACGGCGGCCAGGCGCCGCAGCCCGGCGGACGCAGGCGTGCGTCCGGAGCTGACTGCTGTCGTTATGACATAACGAGGCTGGCGGCTCGGCATGGCTGCACTCCCTGCTCGGCGAACGGCAGGCGGCACCATACCGAGATCAATCAGCCCACCGCTGCCCCTGCACCGCCGCTATCAGCCGCATACGCACGGGATCGGCTCAAGCCATAAACGCATGCTCCCCTATGTATATGGTGGCAGTGACATCGGTCAACTACCCACAGTTACCGACTTGATGGCGACACCTGGCCGACTCGCACCTGCGTCAACCGAGAAGAATCTTTACCAATTCGTTACCGTGTCTCGTGAACCATTTTGAAGGCCTGCGCGTTGGTCGTTATGGTTTGCAGCTCTCTCCCGCATCAGTGCAGTTCCGGCCACGCATCAACCGAATACATCCGTGATGAGATCGCATGCCGCCATTCGCGACGCTTGCAGCGTTTCCAACCCCGCTCCATCATCGACACCCACCAACACGAACCGTTGACCCGTGAACCGGGAAGCGCTTTCACGCACAGCCTGAACCGGAACGTCACCGACCGCTATGATCATCTCGCAGTCCGACTGAGCCAGCCCTGCCACGAACGTCCGGCCGTTGTCGGCCGTCTGCGCACCGGTGACGGCCAGGTACTGCACCTTCACCAGCGTCTGTAACGACCCGTCGCTCAGGCCAAGCCACACCTGCTTGGCTGGTTCCTTCAGGATCCCGTCCTGATCAGTCAACAGACACACGGCTTCGTCACGGTACGTCCGAGAGCTTGCCTCCTCATCGACACCGTCGTTTGCGACGATCAGCATCTGCCATGCCACGGCACCAAGCACGATAAGCGCGGCGACCGCCCACCCCCACCACCAGAACCGCACCCGACCCACATCGGCCCCCTGAACGTCCGCCTCACTAGATCAAGGCAGTAAGGTCCCGCAGCGCCCCCGTCGTGTCAAGACTCGGTGCATGGGCGGCTGGTACCCGTCCCGCAACCATGCTCCAGTCCGCACCAAACCGGGCAACCCGCCAGCAGATATCGCAGCGGACTCACCTTCGGATGATGGCCGGCAGGACCGCAGAACGCCGCATGCCGCGACTCGCGACCATCGCCGCGTCCGGGTCACCGTCGTCGGGCCGGGCTGAGCGTCGGCCGCCTGGAAGCACTCGCGACCGCCGGCGCGTTCGCGTGCTTCGGCCTCGACTGCCACGCCGCGCCGTGAGGTGCCAGCGCCGCCGCCCAGGACACCCCGAACAAGCCCGCGGGCAAACACACCCCGGCCCTTCCCGGATGGAGGCGGCGGACCTGCTCGTCACCGGCGTCTGGGCTACCGGCCTGCCGCCGGACAACCGTCCGATCAAGCTCGTCCGCGGCAACCTCGACGCCGACGGTGGGGCGCCCTCGTGGCCGCCTCAGCGCAGGACGGCCGGGGACTCGGCGTCGGCGGCCAGCAGCCGTGGTGCGCCGCCGCCGTCCGCAGGTACCGTCCACACATCGGCTCCCGATCCAGGGCGCGGCAGCCCGTAGGCCACGGTCCGGTCGTCGAGCCACGCGACCTGGTCGTCGACGCTGCGCGTCTCGGCCAGCGGGGTCTGCGTCAGGTCGGCCAGTGACAGCACCGTCAGCCGCCAGCTGCGGTCCGGGAGCATCTTCTTGTACGCCAGGCGGGTGTTGTCCGGCGAAAGTGACGGACACTCCACGTTCTCGGCTATCCGCCGCATGGACCTGGTGGCGAAGTCACCCTCCATCAGGAAACGGCGGCCTCCCGTGGACATCGTCGCGTAGAACCGGTTCTCGTCGGCGGCGAACGTGACTCCCCAGAAATTGGCGTCCTGGTTGGGGCGGCCGTCCTGCACGGTGAACCCCTCCAGGCTGTCCACGAGCGTTCCGGTACGGGTGTCGAGGATCCCGGTGCGGGTCGAGAATTCGCCGGTGTTGTAGGAGTCCCCGGTGACGAACACGGTCCACGACACCATCCGGCCGTCAGCCGAGACCCGCACCCGGTTGGGTACCCCGCCGAGCGGCTCGGTGCGCAGCTCCCGCAGTGCGTTGTCGAGCACCACGAGCTGGTAGGAGCCTGCTCCCTCGCGGAGGCAGGCCCCGGTTCCCGCCGCGGCGTACACCCGGGCGCAGACCAGCGGCGTCTGCGCCCGAGTGCCGTCGGGATACTGCACGGCCATGCGCCCGGAGACGGTGTCTCGGACCAGCAGCCCTGGCCCGGTCAGGGCGACGCCGGTTTCGGTCACGGCCGGAACGGGCCTGGCCAGCGCGTACCCCACAGCGACGGCCGCGAGCAGCGCAGCTGCGGCGACGGTGGTGACTATGCGCCATTTCATGAGTCACGTCCTTTGAGCAGGATTGCGGACACGGGCAGGGCCACGGCAACGGCGCCGGCCGCGGCCAGGCACGCGGCGGGCGCGCCCCAGAACTGCCAGGCCAGGCCGAACAGCACCGACGAGCCGAGGTAGGCCAGCGCCTGCCCGCTCTGGATCAGTGCCAGGCCGCTGGTGCGCAGCGCTTCGGGTAGCAATGAACCGGCCAGTGCCATCAGGACGCCGTCGGTGCCTGCGTAGAACGCCCCGTACAGCAGCAGGATCAGCGGCAGTGGGCCTTGCCCGGCGGCCAGCAGCAGGTAGACGGCGAGCAGGGCGGCGTATCCGGCGAGGATCACCGGCCAGCGGCCCACCCGGTCGGCCAGTCTGCCGGCGGGGATGGACAGGAGCAGGTATGCCAGGCTCGTGCCGACGGCCAGCAGCGGGAAGGCCAGGACGGGCAGGTCGTCGCGGCGCTGCAGGATCAGGTACACGAAGCCGTCGCCGACGGTGCTGAGGCCGAGCAGTACCGCGGCCACGGTGAGGGTGCGGAACCGGCGTCCGCGCAACAGCCCGAAAGCGGCCGTTGGCGACACCTTGGCCGGGGGCAGTGCGCCGCGGTGGTCTCGGACGAACAGTGCCAGCAGCAGCACGCCGAACACGGCGACACACGCGCTGCTGCGGGTCGAGGCGGTCCAGCCCGCTGCTGCGCGACCGCTGGATGAGCTGGACGGACCAGGGTCGGCCGGTGCACTGCTCCGACGACCGGTATCGTCCGGGCGTGGTGGCCTTCACCATCCATCCGGCGTCGTGAGGTTGTGGGCCGCACCGCCGCCCGGATCGGCGAGGTTTCCGGCGTGTCCGGGTCGCCGCCGGACCGCTGGACGTAGGACCGGACTTCTCGGCCGCGGACCGGGCACCCGGCGGCGCCGGTCCGTATCAGCGAAGGCTGCGCCGCGGCGGCAGCCGGATCTGGCCTGCGCCGCAGGAGTCCAGGCCAGCAGCAGCAGATTGGCCCTACCCACAGTTGCGCCGCAACAGGCACGCTGACGTCGGACGTGCCCAGGTGAGGAGTGGCGATGCAGGTAGCCGTGGTGACTTTCGACGGGTTCAACGAGCTCGACGCCATTCATCGCCGCCTCGATGATCAACAGGTGTCGCAAGAGCGGTCTGCGGGCCTTCATCACCACCCCCACGCCATCGGTCACGTCGATGAATGGCGTCGAGGTGACCGGTCAGCGACCGCTGGAGTTCGTCACCGAGGCCGACGCCGTTCTGATCGGCAGCGGAGTGAGGACCCGCGACGTGATCGCCGATGACCGGCTGCTGTCACTGTTGCCGCTCGACCCTTCGCGGCAGCTGATCGGGTCGCAGTGCTCCGGGGCGCTCGTACTGGCCCGGCTCGGGCTGCTGGGCACCATGCCGGCGTGCACGGACCTGACCAGCCGGCCGTACGTCGAGGCGTACGGCTCACCGTGCTGGACGCGCCGTTCCACGCCGAGGGCAACATCGCCACCGCCGGCGGCTGCCTGGCGTCACAGTACCTGGCGACCTGGGTGATCACCCGAGCTCTGGGGCAGGCGGCCGCTCGCGACGTCGTCGGCTACGTGGCTCCGGTCGGCGAGAACGAGGAAACCGTCGAACGCGCCATGCGAGCCGTAGGTGCCGGTGAGACCGCATTGCGCTGACGGCGCCGTGCACGGGCGTGTGGCATCGGCCGGGAGCGTCAGTAGGGCGATGTCGCGTTGTTCCGTGCCCAGAGCCTCTCGGCTTCGGAGCCACCCGGCGGCGGCACCAGGCCGTTGATCATCCACAGGTCCTCGCTGGTCTCGTCCACGTGGAACTCCCAGTGCACCCCCGGGATGTCTGCGATGTCGAGCCGCAGGATCTCCTCGACCCACCGGGCCGTCCGGCGCCTGCTGTCCTGGTCAGGATTGTGGCGGGCGATATGATCGATGACGACGCGGACCGCGACCGACGCCGGCTCCCCGCCGACGAAGAAGTCCTCGGGACGGGTCTCGTGGAACAGCGTCATCACGTAGAACCGCGGCAGCCCGATCGCCTCGTAGCTTTCGGTGATGCGAGCAGCGAGCCGACGCTTCTGCTCGGCCGTGAACACTCCGGGCGTGTGATACACGTTCCACAGCGGCATGGCAGATCACAGCTCCTGCACGCTCAGATATGACGGCGGGCGACGGACGACGGTCACCGCGCCGGTCCTGGGCTGGTGCCCCGATCGCCGCAGCCTCATCAGATCAAATTACCGCTGGTGGCGGTCGACGCGTCAGCTTTCCCGCCTGAATGCCGCCGGACGGTCGGGTTCCAAAGCCCAAGCCTCGTGCAGCAGCAGTGGCACGCCGACAGCGAAGTCGGCGGTACCTGGGACCTCATGGCAGCTCTTCAGCGAGGCAGTCAGTGGCGACCACGGCGCGTGCATCGACGGTCGTTTCGTGCGGTGGCGGCGCCACACAGGCAGCCCATAGACTCACGACGATAGAAACAAGCCCTTGGGGAGGCCGTATGCGCCGGTTGAGCGTACTCGCAATCCTGACAACCCTCAGTTCAGTGCTGCTCATGCCGAGTCCCGCCGCGGCCACCGGGATCATCAGCTCGCTGTCGATCGCGCCGTCGACCGTACGCGACGGCGAAACCGCGCAGGGCACGGTCACCCTGGCCTTCCCCGACACCGTCGACAACACGGTGCTGGTGTTCAGCAGCGACCCGAACGTCGCTGCCGTTCCCGCGTCGGCAGTGGTCCCGGCGGGGTCCAGTGCGGTCACGTTCCCGATCACCACCAACGCCGCCGCGCCACCGACCATCGTGCAGATCACCGCCTGGGTCGGCAACACCCCACGGTCGGCCAACCTGTCGGTCAACGCCGCCACGCCGCCCGGCCCGTCGCTGACCTCGGTGTCGCTCACCCCGTCGGCCCTGGTCGGCGGGCAGAACGCCACCGGCACGGTCCGCTTCAGTGCGGCGATGACGCAGGGCGCGAACGTGCAGCTGTTCAGCAGCAACCCGGCCGTGGCCCAGGTCCCGACCGACACCGTGGTCGCTGCGAACCAGTCCACCGGCGCCTTCAACCTCACGACATCGCCGGTGTCGTCGACGACGACCGTGACCATCACCGCGCGCTGGTTCGGGGTGACCGCCACCGCCACCGTCACGGTCAGCCCCGGGACGCCCCCGGCGCCCGACGTCGTCCGCATCACCAAGGCGCGCTGGAAGCAGGGCCTGCTCACGATCGAGGCCACGAGCACCAACCCGAGCGCGATCTTGAGCGTCTACACCAGCTCCGGCGGGTTCATGTTCAATCTGACCAACAACGGCGGAGGCCGCTACTCCGACCAGCGGGGCTGGGTCACCAACCCGCAATCGATCACCGTACGCAGCAACCTCGGCGGCTCGGCCAGCTCGCCTCTGAGCAGCTAGCCTCCACGGCGCCTTCCCGGCCGGGTCTGTTGTGGTGGGTGTGACCAGTCGCTGGGTGTGACCAGTCGCATCGTCGTTCTTCCCTGCTAGGCGGTGGTGCACCGGCAAGGGAGCACCACCGCACCGATCACCGGCCGGACTTGGTGAACCACCATCGTCGTCGGTGGTCCCGGCTCGGGGCAGTTGGCCTCAGGCCGACCCTGAGCTGGCCAGCCTGTCCCGGATCCAGGTCGCCGATGTCGGCCGCGCATCGGGTGTCCTCCTCGTTCGCGACGCTGGAAGCCTCTGGGCCGGGTCAGGCGGGTAGGCCGTAGGTTGCCCTGATGGCATCGGCGATCGCCGTGACGAGGTTGAAGTCGTCGCCGTTGGTGAGGATGGCGTAGCCCATGCCGCGGGTCGGGTAGCCGCGGATCTCGGTCTTGAAGCCGAAGTTGGAACCGGTGTGGTTGTAGGAGAAGTTGGGGGTGCCAGGTGCGGTCAGGAACCAGCCTCGGCCCATGTCGGGTGTCGGGCCCGGGCTCAGCATCGTGGTCACGCTGGCCTTGTTCAGGGGGCCCGGAATGTCGCCGGGTGCGGTCCAGGCGCGGTTGAGGTAGCCGAGCAGCGTGCCGAGGTCCAGGACGTTGGTGTAGAGGCCGGCGGCTGCGGATTCGGGGTAGCGGTTGCGTTTGCCGGGGATGACGGCTCCGCCGACGTGCCCGGCGGCGAGCTGGAACGCCGGTGCGAGGTCGTATGAGCTGGTGGTCATGCCCAGCGGTGCGAAGATCTGGTTTGCCATGTACTGGGCCAGGGTCTGGCCGGTGCGCTGCTCGAGCATCCGTTGCAGAACGGTGAATCCTGGGCCGGAGTAATGGTATTGCGTGCCTGGCGTGGTGCTGAGTTCGACGCGTGGCGAGTTGCCCAGCCCGTTGAGGACGTCGAGCAGGGTGGGTACGGGCACTCCCGGGCCGTAGCCTGAGAAGCCGCCGCCGGAGTTGGCGTCGAAGCCGGCGCAGGCGTTGAGCGGGAACGTGGAGCCGCGGCCGATGACACCGGCCCGGTGTGCCAGCAGCAGGTCGAGGGTGGGGGCGGGTCCGGGGGCCAGACATGCGCGCTGGCCGAGTGGCCAGTTGAGCAGGGGTCGCACGTCGGCGTTGAGTGGCAGGGCGCCCATCGACGTCTGGACCAGGCGCATGAAGCCGAGGCTCGCCACGGCCTTGCTGATCGACGCGGCTTGGAACGCGCTTTCGGGATGGGTCGCGACCGGCTGGCCGGCCTCCAGCCATCCGTAGCCGGTCGACCAGGCGATCTGGTTGTTGACCAGGAAGGCCGCTGCCACCCCGGGTGCGCCCGTGGCGGCCATGCTCGCCCACATGCCCATGCCGTTGCCGACCATGCGCTCGATCTGGCGGATCGGGTCGGGCGGCAGCGGGGGTACCGGTCCGCGCGAGCACAGCGACCAGCCGTTGTTGACCGGCGAGAACGCGATCGTGTGCAGCTGCCAGCCGCCTGCGGCGAACGCGTTCATCTGCTGGTAGCACTCGGCGTCGATGTTGCGGGCGAAGAACTCGTCCTGGGCGACGACCGTCCATCCGCCGGTGTAGGGGAAGGCCACCCGGGTCACGGATCGCCCGGCCTGGGTGAGGTTGCGCATCATCTGGAAGCACTCGTCGTCCACGTTGCGCGCGAAGAAGCCTGTGGCGGTCGCGACCGTCCAGCTGTTTGCGCCGCCTGGGGGGAATGCCACATCGGTCACGGGCTGCCCTGCGGTGTAGCGCTGAGCGATGGTGTCCGCGCACTCCTGCGGAATGTTGCGGCAGAAGAACCCGCCGTTGCCGGTGATGACCCAGCTGTTGCCTCCCGCGGGCGGGAACGCCACGCAGTTGATCTGCACACCTGATGCGATCAGCTGGCCGAGCGTGGTGAAGCACTCCGGCGGGATGTTGCGTGCGAAGTAGGTGCCGGTCTGCGTCACGACGACCCAGCCGTTGCTGGGTGTGAAGGCGACTGCGGAGATCCCCTGTGGCGCGAGTTCGGCGATCTTCAGGTGGGCCTCGTCGGGGATGCGCCGGTCGAAGTAGTTGAACGGCGCGGCTTGTGCGGCCTCGCCGACCAGGCTGGACAGTCCCGCTCCCGCCCCGGAGGCCAGGGCGAGGTTCATAAATCGACGCCTATCCATGTTCGAAAGCTAGTACGCCGCACTCCCGTTGTCGACGGCCCCGACGCATCTCGGCATACCCCGCACCAGGTGATCGTTCAGCGCAGGCACGATGCCCCGTCGAGGTCGACGCCACGGGCCATCAGGCGGGCCCCCTGCGGCGACGGCCGGCTCGGGCGCGGTCGGCCGCCGCCGTGCCACGGTCCGGGCCGTCACTCGGTCTCAGCGAGCAGCGCCTCGATCCGGGCCACCCGGGCCCGCAGGTCGGCCAGCTCCGCAGAGCCGCCGGCGGCCGCGGCCGCCGTCCGCGCCTGCTCCCGGCGATGGCGCAGGACGATCCAGGTCAGCGCGATGACCACCATGCCGCAGATCCAGATGACACCGATCAGCTCATAGAACTTCACAACGGACTCCTTCACGGGTCGGGACTGGGGAGACGGACGGCGGCGCGGATCGCTTCGCGGTCACCGAGCCGGGGGCACCGGTGCCAGCACGGCCAGGGCCGCGGTGGTCAGTGCGTGGATGCCGCCGGGTACGGCCAGGCGGTCGTACGGCGCGAAGGCCGCGCTGTGGTTGGTCGGTAGCGCCGCCATCTTCTCGGCGGCGCTGCCGCCCGGCGTGGCGCGCCACCGGCTCGGTCCGACCGTGCCGAGCATCCAGTACACGGTCGGGATGCAGCCGTCGCCCAGCAGCGGGAAGTCCTCGGTCGCCAGCGACGGCGGCCACCAGGCGACCCGCTCGGCGCCCAGCGCCGCCTCGTGGGCGGCCCGCACCCGGGCGGCCAGCGTCGGGTCGTTGCGGTTGACCGGGCTGCGCGACGCCTCGCGGATCAGCGGCGGCTCGGGGCATCCGCCTGCGTCGCAGCAGGCGCGGACGGTGCGGACCGTGCTGTCGAGCAGGTGCCGCAGGGTCGGCTCGGACAGCGCCCGCAGGGTGACGCCGAGGGTGACCTGGTCGGCGATGACACCGGCGTGGCTGCCGCCGTGGATCGTGCCGACCGACAGGGACACCGGGTCGGCCGGGCCGGTCTGGCGGGACACGATGGCTTGGAGCTGCACCACGGCGGTTGCGGCGATCACCACCGGGTCGACGCACAGGTGCGGCGTGGCGACGTGGCCGCCGCGCCCGGTGATGGTGATCTCCAACGTGACGCCGCCGGCGGTGATCGGGCCCGCGCCGTGGGCCACCATCCCGGCCGGCAGCACGGCCGCGTGCTGTGCCAGCACGGCATCGGGGCGGCCGAAGCGCTCGTGGAGTCCGTCGGCGAGCATGGCCGCGGCCCCGTGCAGGGTCTCCTCGGCGGGCTGGCCGATCACCAGCAGTGTGCCCTGCCAGCTGTCCCGGCGGCGGGTCAACGTGGCGGCGGCCCCGGCTGCGGCGGCCAGGTGCAGGTCGTGTCCGCAGGCGTGCATGACCGGCACGTCGCGTCCGTCCGGGGTGCGGCCGGTGGCGGTGCTGGCGTAGGGCAGGCCGGTCTGCTCGGCCACCGGCAGTGCGTCGAGTTCGGCGCGCAGCAGCACTGTCGGGCCCGGCCCGTTGGCCAGCACGCCGACGACGCCGTGGCCGCCGACGCCGGTGGTGACGTCGTGTCCGGCCGAGCGCAGTGCCGCGGCGAAGCGCTCGGCGGTCTGCTGCTCCGCGCCGGACAGCTCGGGGTGGGCGTGCAGCTCACGGTAGAGCCGCACGGCCGCGTCGGACAGGTCGGCGTCGACGGCCGGGCGGTCCGGGGCGGCGGCCTGCGCCGAGCGTGTCGCCATGGGGCCAGTCAAGATCACTTCGCTGTCATTTCGCTGTCACCCGGCGACAGCGGGCTGTCGTCCCGCTGCCAGGTGATCGGTGAGCGGCACGTGGTGTGCTTGGCGGCAGCGGGCCGGGACGTCCGGCCTATGACGACAGGAGTCCCCTCATGGCGCCGCAGACCGACCTCAACGCCCTCGCCCAGGAGATCCTCGAGCTGGAGTCCGAGACGTTCGCGATCTCCGACTACGCGGACGCCTCCGAGGCCATCCTGGCCTCGTGCTCGTCCTCGGGCACCACCTCGACGTGCAGCAGCACCACCTCCACCACGAGCTGCTCGGCCTGATGGCCGCAGGCGGTGGCGGGCCGTCTCCGGTCGGCCTGCCGCCGCGCCTCGGCGGTGCCGCGTTCAGGGGAAGGGATGCGGCACCAACCGCAGGTCCGCGTCGGTGAGGTCGGCCGGGGCCAGCCCTGCCGTCCGGGCCGCGGTGCGCAGCCG
The DNA here is from genome assembly GCF_018327705.1 of Catellatospora sp. TT07R-123. Taxonomy (NCBI): domain Bacteria; kingdom Bacillati; phylum Actinomycetota; class Actinomycetes; order Micromonosporales; family Micromonosporaceae; genus Catellatospora; species Catellatospora sp. TT07R-123. Next base: position 607,839 of record NZ_BNEM01000002.1, read on the forward strand.
GGGCAGGTGCGGCGCCCGCTGACGGGTCCAGCCGAAGTCGATCGGCAGCAGACCGGGCACCATGGCGCAGACCGACCGCAGGCCCACCGCCTCCTGCTCGGGTGTGGTCTGGTCCACCAGCACAGCCTCCAGGCCGCGTCGCCGCAGGGTGTCCAGCACGGCGCGCAGGTCGTCGAGCAGGTCGCCGGTGCCGGGCGGCCGGTAGCCGGTGTAGGCGTCGCCCAGCGGCAGGGTCGGGCGGTCGTCCAGATAGGTCGCGGCGTGGCCGGCCATGCGGGGCAGCCCGAACAGCGCGGCATGGTCCGGCAGGCGCTGGACCAGCGTGTAGTCGTCGGCCATCGCCTCCAGTTCGGCTCGGCGTCGGTGTACGGTCGCGGGCTGGTGCGGGATGTAGGTCAGCGACTCGGCCAGCGCTGCGGCCACGGCCTGCCGCGGGTCGAGGTGCGCCGCGGCCGCGAACGACAGCAGGCCGGGCCCGCCGTCGTGGCGTACGGCGAGGCTGGTGACCACCGGGATGTCCAGGTCGATCCGGTTGTCGAAGGCGAGGATGCGGTAGCCCTGAAGCTCCGCGCGGGCGACCATGTCCCGCACGGCCGGGCCGCAGGTGTCCGGGTCGATGCGCGGCAGCCGCAGGCCGCCGTACCAGGCGAGCAGGAACGCGTCGCGTTCGACCAGTTCGAGCAGGCCGAACAGGGCCGCCTCCTCCAGGCAGCTGCCGGTGGCGCAGCCGCTGGACGACGACAGGGCGAACGTGTCGCCGTCGGCGGCGGAGCTGTAGAAACACAGGCGGCGCGGCACCAGCACCGGCTGCCCGGTGTGCAGGTTGTGGCCCCACACCCAGGGGATGGGCCGGTCGGGGTCGAAGCGCCGCAGGATCGGGTCGGTGTCGTACACGTGCTCGGGGTACGTACCGCAGCGGTCGGGGTGCAGCGCCCGGTCGGCGACGTCGCGGTACGCGGCGACGACCGGTGCCACGTTGCGGCGGCGGTGGGTGCCCGCGTACCGCTCCAGACCCTCCAGGTAGGCCAGGCAGGCGCTGGCGGCGTAGCCGGTGGACTGCCCGCTCCATGACACGTCGAGCAGGCCGCCGTAGCCGCGGACGAAGACGCTGCCGGTGACCGGTGCGGTCGTCGGTGACGTGATCGTGAGCTGGGTGCCCGCGCCGAGTGCCCCGCAGACGGGGTTGGCCAGCGCCGACCTCGGCAGCGGGTAGTCACCGGGGGCCACCAGGCGGTAGGAGTCCGGCCGCGGCTTGGGTCGCGGCCGCAGGGCCAGCGGCCGGGGCTCGTCGGGGTGCGCGGTCGAGCAGGAGGGGCAGCGGGGTTCGGGCAGCACCGGGAAGGTGCGCGGCCGCAGGGTGCGCAGGTCCAGGGAGACGACGCGGGCCAGCTGTCCGCTGTGCGGGTCGTCGGCCGGGGCGGGCGGCCGGTAGGCGCGTACGTGCTGGCGGAGCTGCCATACCGCGTCGAGGTGGTGGCCGGTGAGGTGGGGCCACGGACCGGCCGGGGTCAGCGGGCCGCCGGTCTCCAGGGCGTCGCGTTCGGTGCGGGTGCGCAGCCGCTGCCATCTGATCGCCAGGCAGTGCCCGCAGGCCGCCGCGCCCCGGGGTGCCCCGAACGGTCCGATCAGGACAGCGGCGGCGCTGAGGTGCACGTCGCTGTCGCGCCGGGCCGGGTCCGGGGTGTGGGGCACGTCCTCGGCGCCGAGGACCGCCACCTGGGGCGGGTCGCCCGCGCGGGTGCGGGCCCAGCGGGTGAGCAGGAAGTCGTGCAGTCGGGTCGCGGCCGCCGCCAGGGGGGCGGCTGGCGCCGCCCCCGTCGCGGTGCGGGTCACGAGTCGTTGCTCCAGCGGAACGTGCGTACGCCGATGACCGCGAAGACGACGCTGTACCCGACCAGCGCCCCGCACGCCAGCAGGTAGTCGTTCATGTCGCCCTGCCCGGACAGGGCGTACGCCATGCCGTCGTTGACGTAGCGCAGCGGCAGCGCCCGCGAGATCGCCTGTAGCCAGTCCGGCATCAGTTCCAGGGGGTAGAACGACCCGGACAGGAACGCCATCGGCACGACGATGAAGTTGGCGATCCCGGCGACCGCCTCGGGCGTGTTGGCGCGCGAGCCCACGATCAGGCCCAGGGCCAGGAACGAGGTGACCGCCAGCAGCATCACCGGCAGCGCCAGCGGCCAGGTCGGGTCGGGACGCATGCCGAACACGGGCAGCATCGCCACGCCGACGAACAGCAGGCTCTGCGCGACGCCGATGCCCAGCGCGACGACGTAGCGAGACCCGACGACCGACAGGATGCTCGCCGGCGACAGCCGGATGATGCGCAGCAGGTCGTCGGCGCGCCACTGCATCAGGGTGAACGCGACCCCGAACAGGGCGGCGCTGGCCAGGCCCCAGGACAGCACCCCGGGGGCGATGAAGTCGACATAGCCGTGGCCGGTGTCGGCGACCTCCCGGCCCCGGAAGATCAGCCCGAAGATGACCAGGAACACCAGCGGGAACGCGAACGTGAAGAACAGCGTCGTCGCGTCGCGGACGGTGGCCTTGTAGCTGGCGCGGGTCAGCGCGGCGTAGGTGCTCATGCCCGGGGTGCTCCCATCAGTTCGAGGTAGACGTCTTCGAGGGTCGCGGGGCGGGTCTCGACGTCGTCGAGGCCACCGCTGGCCCCGAGCGCCGCCAGCACCCGTGCTGCCTGACTGGTCCGCAGGACGAGCGTGCCGTCCTCGACGGTCACGCCGTCGACACCGTCGAGCCGGCCCGCGTCCTCGGCGGCCAGGCGGCTGGCGGGCACGATGAGCCGGGTGCCCACCTGCGAGCGGGCGATGAGGTCGCGGGGGCTGCCCAGGGCGAGGACGCTGCCGGCGGCCATGATCGCGACCCGGTCGCACAGGCCCTGGGCCTCGTCGAGGTGATGGGTGGTGTACACGATGGTCTTGCCCGTCGCCTTCAGCTCGCGCAGCATCTGCCCGAGGTCGCGGCGTGCCTGCGGGTCCAGTGCCGCGGTCGGCTCGTCGAGGAAGATCACCTGCGGGTCGTGCACCAGCGCCGAGGCGATGGCGAGCCGCTGGCGCTGACCGCCGGAGATGTTGGTGACCCGGACATTCGCCGAGGCCGTCAGCCCCACCATCGCGAGGGTCTTGTCGGCTGCCGCGGCGGGTAGGCCGTACAGGGCCGCGACGGTGGTCAGGTGCTCGCGGGCGGTCAGCCGGGTGAAGAACGCCGAGCGCTGGGTCTGCACGCCCATCAGCGGCAGCAGCGCGAGATTGCGCGGCGCCGGCGACATTCCCAGGACGCTGACGGAGCCGCTGTCGGGGACCCGCAGCCCTTCGACCATCTCGATGAGGGTGGTCTTGCCGGCGCCGTTGGGGCCCAGCAGGCCGAAGAACTCGCCGCGGCCGACGGTCAGCGACACGCTGTCGACGGCTCTCACCTCACCGTAGGTTTTGCTCACTGCGTCCAGCACGATGGCTGGCGCGTCGGTCGAACTCATGACTCACCTTTCGGAATCTGCGGGTTGTCTGATCGGGAGCGGTGCGGGCGGGGCCGGGCGAGCCAACCGGCCACGGTCAGTGTGACGGCTGCGGCGGGCAGCAGGTAGGAGGAGGCGCCCAGGGCGGGTTCGAGCCACCGCCCGGCGCCGTAGCTCACGGCGGCGGCGACGGCGGCCACGGCCAGCAGCCACCAGGCGGCGTAGAGGCCCAGCCACGCGGCTGTGCCCGCGGGGTAGGCGGGGCCGCGGCGGCGCAGCAGCCGCCGGGGCAGGGTGCTCAGGTAGCGGCGGCTCTCGGTGGCCAGGTCGAGCATGCCCAGGGCATGGCTGACGATCTTGTATCCGTCCAGGGGCGCCAGCGGAACCAGGTTGACCAGCGTCTGCACGCTGCCGACCAGCAGGTACGCGCACAGCACCGGGTGGGCCGGGTGCCCGGGGCCGGTGGCCAGCGCCGCGGCCCATACCGGCGCCAGCAGCAGGCCGTTGGCCACCGCCCCGGCTGCGGCGATGGCGATCTGGTGGGCGCGCCGGGGCAGGTACTGGTAGTCCTCGACCCGGCAGGTCAACGTGACCAGGTTGATCCGGGTGACGGTGGCGCCGAGGCGGACCGCGGCCACCCCGTGCGCGAACTCGTGCGCCGCGGCGCTGATCCACGCCAGCAGGCCCAGCAGCAGCCAGCTCACCGGGTCGCCGAAGGCCGGGCGGGCGGCCTGCCACAACGGGTCCAGGCACAGCGCCACGGCGGCCGGGGACGCCGCGGCCAGGACGCACAGCACCGCGAGCACCGGCAGGCTCAGCGTCCAGCCGAACCACCGCACCCCGCGGCGCAGCTCGACCGCGGCCGGTCGCGCCACGGCCGCCGCGGCGGGCGGGTGCAGCAGGTTGCGTTCGTGCAGCAGCCACAGCAGCCGGGTCCAGTGGTCGTCGCCGAGGCGGCGGCCGAAGCGGGCGGCGTACTGTTCGCCGATGTCGGCCAGCGACCGCGATCCGTCGAGGCGGACCATGAGGAAGTGCTCCTTGGCGGTGACCTCGAACGCGCGGCCGCCGGTCCGGTCCTTGACCAGGTGCACGGTGTCCGGTCCGCGCCGCAGGGCCCGCGAGACGAGCAGGTCCTCGCGCAGCCGGGGCCGCTTGGCCAGCAGCGCCGATCCGGTCATCGCGCCACCGCCGGCTGCTCCCGCAGCACCCGGGCCAGCAGGTAGGACAGGTAGGCCTCGTCGCGGATGGTGACGTGCAGCCGGTTGTTGGTCATGTGCAGGTACGGCGACAGCAGCGTCGCCAGTGCCTCGCCGCCGTCGGTGATCGTCTTCTCGCCGCCCCGCCAGGTGCTGATGACCAGCCGGCCCGACGCGGCCAGTTCCAGCACCTTGCCCTTCAGCTCGGCCGCGTGCCCGGCCCAGCCGCGCAGCAGCCCCGGCAGCCGCTGCGCCTGCCCGCCGGCGAGCAGGTCGAGGATCAGCCGCACCCGGCGGCCCAGCTCGTCGGCGACGCCGTCGTACATGCGCGCGTACTCGTCGGAGCCGATGAGATCGGTCCCGGTGAACGCCCGGTGCCAGAACCTGTGGTATTCGTCCAGGAAGTCCAGCAGGGCGGCGCGGTCGGGCAGGAACGTGCCCGCCAGCACGGTCATGAGCTGCGCGGCGGTGCCCAGCAGCACCGGGCGCAGGTGCAGGTTCATCGAGGAGATGGCACCGATGACCAGGTCGGACGAGTGCTGGAAGTGCCACTCGGCCACCGCCACGCCCTGCGGGCCGCCGTACTTGCCGTACTCGGGCTCGTAGGGGCGGTAGCTGAAGGAGTTGTTGGGCTGCAACCGCATCCGGCCGTCGGCGTCGACCAGTTCGGCGGGCTTGCCCTGCGGGTACTCCAGCGCGAACAGGATGTCGTAGAGCTCGCCGAGGAAGCCGAAGCCCATCGCGTACAGCGCCGGGCGGGCCTTGAGGAACCGGGCCACCGCGGCCTCGGCCGCGGCCCGCACGGCGGGGGTGTCGGCGGGAGTGCGCGGCCGCAGCCGCAGCCGCACGTGCGGGCCTTCCAGCCAGTAGTTGATGAAGAAGTGCCCCGACAGCAGGTTCTGCTCGGTGAGTTCGCGCACCAGCGGGCCGACGCACTCGGTCAGCAGCGGCTGCGGGTTGGCGGCGTAGAAGACGTGCAACGCCAGCCACTCCCCCGGCGCCTGCGCGCCGTCGGTGCCGCCGGTGCCGCCGGGCGCGAGGTCGGGCGCCGTGTTCATCGGTTCTCCCCTCATCGGGCGTCCCTGGAGTAGGTGCGGAAGGTCTCCACGGCCAGCTCGGCCACGTGCGCGCCGTGCGCGCTGCGGGCGTGCAGCTCGCCCGCGGCGGGCAGCATCTCACGCAGCACGACCCGGTCGCCGGGATCGTCCACATCGGCCTGGAACACCTGCAGCGACAGCGGGCTGTCGAAGTCGACGTACTGCGGTTTCGGGTTGGCCGCGACGCGGCCGGGGTCGGCCGGGTAGACCGTGGCGAACACCTGCGCGGGCAGGCCGTGCTGGGCGCGCCAGCCGCGCCAGGCCAGGAACGCCCGCGGGTCGGCGCCGGGGTCGCCGGCCGCCGGCAGGTCCCCTGCGCGCAGCGACCAGCTCCGGCGGCTGAGCACCGTGTTGCCGACCCGCACCCGGGGCCGCGCGGTGATCCCGCCGGGACCGGGCACGCCTGGCACGCCCCGCCACACGTCCAGGCGGATCATCGACGCCGGTGACAGCAGCAGCAGGGTCCGCGGGATCTGCGGCAGCGCCATCGGCATCAGGTAGCCCAGGTACACCGGGATCACCTCGCAGCCCAGTCGGGTGGAGCGCAGCACGACCCGGTCGGCGGCCTCGTCGTGCGCCAGGTGCAGGTCGTCGAGGGTGAGCTGCCGCTCGGCGGGCAGGTCGCTGGTCTCGCCGGGGCAGACGATGACGTGGTCGGTGAGCGTGGCGTGCAGGTTGAGGTTGGTGGTCGCCGCGCCGCCGGTCAGCTCCGCGAACACCGCTCCCTCGGGCGCCTGCGTGCGGGCGTGTTCGCGCAGCAGCCCCGCCAGGTCGTGCCGGTCGCCGTCGAAGCAGTGCGTGAACCGACTGAACGGGAACGACAGCCCGCCGAAGGACTGGTTCAGCACCAGCAGCGGCCCGTCGTCGCGCTGCGCGAGCTGCGCGAAGTGGCCCTGCGGCCGGAACCCGATGGCGGCGGCGCCGAGCTGCGAGCCGATCTCGGCCAGCGCCTGCGGCGGCAGCCGCAGCTCTGCCGCGTCGGGGTCGGCGGCGGCCAGTTCCCGCATCCGCGCGGCGAAGCTCTGCCGCGCCGTGTCCAGCGCGGCCATCTCGGGCCTGCCGAGCCAGTTCTCCTCTGGGGTGTAGGTGCCGTCCTCGGCGAACGGGCGGCGGCCGGCGGTGTAGGCCGAGTACTGGTCGTACAGGTCGTCGTGGAAGTCGTCGACCAGTCGCAGCAGGTCGCCGCAGCGGCCGCCGGCACCGAACCGGGCCAGGAAGAAGCCGTGGAACATGATCCGGTGCGGCAGGGTCTGGTCGAAGGCGGGCAGCACCTGCTCGACGGCGGCCAGGTCCGGGCCGAGCATGTCGCGCCAGGTGGCGGCCGGCACGGCCAGCGGCTGCCCGCCGATGCGGGCGTCTTCGTAGAGCAGCGCCTGCGGCAGTGCGGCGGTGTCGGCGCCCAGCGTCGCCGCGGCGGCGTGCAGCGAGGCTCGCAGCCGGTGCCGCAGGTCCCGGCGGCCGCCCAGGTCGGCCCGCGAGTATGCCGCGACCAGCGCCGACACCTCGCCGAGCTGGTCGGACAGCCGCGCCGCCCAGGGCCGGTCGACGTGGTCGAGGGCGGCGCGCAGTGCCCGGACCGGGTCGGCGGCGTGCACGTCGGTGTCCAGGCCCAGCAGTCGCAGCATGCCCAGGCGCGTCAGCATCGACAGGTACGCCTCGGCGTCGGGCCGCTCGGCGCCTGTCTGCGCGCTGAGCCAGTCGACCAGGTCTGCCCAGCGGACGGTGCCGTGCTCGTGCAGGTGCGCGGTGAGCCGGTCCAGTACGCCGCTGCGGCGCAGGAAGAACAGCCCGTCGCGGACCGAGTCGAAGCTGACCGCGGCGCTGTCGTCGCCCGCGGTGACCCAGTGGCGCACGTAGCGGATGCGGTCGGCGTCGCGCCGCCAGCCGGGGCTCAGCACGACCGGCAGGTCGCCGCGCCTGCCGGGGTCGGCGGCGATCAGGTCGGCCAGCCGCGCCACGACCACGACGTTGAGGCGCGTGTGGCGGTGCCAGTCGTCGGCGACCGGCAGGTCCAGTCCGGCGGCGGTGTCCTCGAGCCTGCCCCAGGCCACCCCGGTGAACGTGCTGAACGGGCTCGTCTTGCACGCGGTGCGGTACAGGTAGGACAGCAGCGACCGCTCGGTGCGGCGGGCCTTCTTGTTCGCGGGTGCGGCCGGGTCCGGCGGGGCTGTGGTGGCCAGGTGCTCGTCGAGCACCGGTGAGGCGACCTGGATTCCGCCGCGCAGGCGCGGCTCGTCGGCCAGCCGCCACAGGTGCGTGCGGGCCAGCGCGGTGTCCGCCGCGAACCGGGCGCCGCCGTCCTGCTCCAGCCGGGCGAGGTCGGCCCGCAGGTCCAGCCATGCGGTGACGGCGGGGACCGCGGCCGGGCGGGCGGCCTCGACGGCGGCCAGGGCCGGTGCCGGATCGGCTGGCAGCGTGTTGTTGAAGACCTGGCGGCGCAGGGTCAGCAGCCGTCGGCGCGCGGCGTCGTCGTCGTTGGCGTTGATCAGCTCGTGGAGCAGGTCGCTCAGGTGCGCGCCGTCGTCGGCCAGCCGCCCGCGCTGGGCGAGGACGGCGTCGGCCCACGCGCAGGCGTCCGGGCAGCGCAGCGGTTCGACCACCGACAGCGGCAGGCCCGCCACCCGGGCGGCGAAGAAGTCCCCGGCCCGCCAGCCGGCCGGGGTGTGTGTCGGGGTCGTCGTCGGCATGGGGGTCACCGCAGCTCGTAGCGGTAGTCGCCGAGCCCGCCGCGTTCGTGCCCGGCCAGCATGATCAGCAGTGGGAACTCGCCGGTCTGTGCCAGGCCCAGCTCCTCCACGTAGGACACGTTGTCGAAGCCCAGTGCCACGCCGCCGCCCAGCCGCAGCGCGGCCGCCGCGGTGTAGAACGTCTGCGAGATCGCGCCGATGGTGGCGTTGACCAGGTTGTAGCCGCGGTCGCCGACCGCGTCGAGCACGGCGTGGCTGCGCACCGTCGGGACGAGGACGGCGGCGGCCTGCTCCAGGTTGTAGTTGGCCAGGAAGTAGTTGCGCTGGAGGAACATGCCGGGCGGTGCCTCGGTGACCCGGCGCAGGCAGTGCCCGGCAGGGTCGTACTCGTAGCCTCCGGCGGGTACGCCGGTCACGTGGTTGACGAAGGCGTACACCTTGGCCAGGGGTCCGTCCTGGGCGGTCGCGGCCTCGCAGTCGACCGCGGTGGCTGCGGTCGCGCTGAGCAGTGCCGACAGCTGCGCGGCGGTCATGGGCCGGTCGGCTTGGAAGCGCCCGAAGCTGCTGCGGCGGCGGCGCAGCGCGTCGGACAGGGGCATGTCCATGGGCTCGGCGGGCGGCAGCGGCAGCCGCGGCCCCGGTGGCACCGGGTGGGCCGCGGCGGCGGCCAGCGCTCCGGCGGCCGGGCGGTGCGCGGCCGCGGCTGCGGTGCTGCGGTGGATCCGGCCCAGGGTGTCGAAGTCCAGCAGGGTGCGGGAGCGTTCCTGGTCGGCGTGGCGCACCCGGGGGCGGGGGGCCGTCCGCGGCGGTGGTCCGGCGGGCGCGATGGTCCAGGTCAGCGGGACGACGGCGAACATGGCCTCGTCGTCGGTCGCCAGGCCGAGCAGGTCGCCGAGGGCCGCCTGGTCGAACCACAGCACGGGACGGATCCGCAGGCCGTGCGCGCCCGCCCACATCCGCCAGGTCTGGAGCACGGTGCCGACGTCCATCGACACGGCGTGGTAGGAGAAGTTGTTGTACTTGAACGAGTTCTGCCAGTATTTGACGCCGATGATGAGGAACTGGCCTGCGGCGTGGCCGCCGAGCGCGGCGCGGACCCGGTCGGTGACGTCCCCGGCGAGCAGGCGCTGCATGGCGTGGCGGGCGTGGGCGTAGTAGTAGACGCCGGGGGTGACCCCGGCGCCGGGGCCTGCGGCCCAGTAGACGCTGCACGGGTAGAGGCCGCCGCCGGAGGCGGTGCCGCGGTGCCAGTTGGCGTGGGCATAGGACGGCAGCGCGCCCAGATCGGTGTTGGCCTGGATGCCGAGTCTGCGTCCGAGCAGGCCGTAGGAGTGGTGCAGCATGCCGGCCAGCAGCTCGGTGGTGAACGGGGCGTCGGTGTCGGCGCCTGCGGCCAGCGCGGTGTCCAGGGCTGCACCGGCGGGGCGGGGCTCCGGCAGCGGGAACGTGGTGGCGTGCGGGTAGTACTTGCCGCGGCGGGGCGCGTCGGACCAGTCGGGGGCGAAGTCGGTCGGCGGCATGGGCTCGCGGCCGCGGCGCAGGATGGCGGAGGCGTAGGCGTGGGCGAAGCCGGTGGGGTCAGCGGTCATGGCGGCACCTCACGGGAACGGGTGGGGGACGGAGTGGATCTCGTCGTCGCGCAGGTCGCGGTCGAGGATCCCGGCCTGCCGGAACGCGGTGCGCAGGCGCGGCGAGCGGGGGGCGCGCTGGCGCAGCCAGCCGAAGTCGATCGGCAGCAGGCCGGGCACGACCACGCTGACGGTGTGCACGCCCAGGTCGCGCTGCTCGGGCATGGTCTGGTCGACGGCGATGACGTCGAAGCCCTGCCCGGTGACGGTCTTGACGCAGAGTTCGAGGTCGTCGGCGAGGTCGGCCGACAGCGGCGGCGCGGGCCGGTGGTGTTCGTACAGCCGCTGCATGGTCTCGGGCCGCGGGCCGCGCTCCAGTAGGAACGCCGCGTGCCGGGCCATGTCGGGCAGCCCGTAGAGCAGCGGGTGGTCGTGCAGGCCCTGCACCTTGCCGAAGTCGTCGACCATCGCGCGCAGGCGGGCCTCGTCGGCGTGGGCCCGGACCCGGACCATGACCGAGTCGGTGGCGATCTCGCACAGCGCCGCGGTCATCGCCGTGTACGGGTCGAGGCTGGCGCCGCCGCCGAACGCCAGCGTGCCCAGCCCGCCGTCGCGGCGTACCGCCACGGCGGTGACCACGGGGATGTCGAAGGTCATCCTGGTGTCGAAGAACCGGGCCTGGTAGCCGTACATCGCCAGCCGGTCGACCATGGCGCGGATCTGCGGCCGGTCGATGCTGTCGGGGTCGATCTCGGGCAGGGTCCGGCCGCCGTACCAGGCCAGTAGGAACGCGTCGCGTTCCACGGCCTCCATCAGACCGTGGTACACCGCTTCCACCAGTGACGAGCCTGACGCGCAGCCGTTGGAGGTCTCCTGCACGAACCGCTCGTCGACCGAGGACGCGTGGTAGTAGACGAGGATCTCGGGGACCAGGACCGGACGCCGGTCGCGCAGCGACCAGCCCCACACCCAGGTTATCGGGCGGCTCGGGTCGAAGCGGTGCACGTACGGGTTGGTGCGGTAGAACTCGTCGCTGTACAGGCCGCAGGTACGCGGGTCCAGCGCGGCCGCGCCCAGTTCGTCCAGGCTCGCGGTGACGGCGGTGCGCTTGCCGCGCGGCCGCAGCCCGGCGGCGCGTTCCAGGCCCTCCAGGACCGCGATGCGGGAGCTGCGCCGGTAGCCGTCGGCGTGCCCGCCGTACAGGGTCTCGCGCAGGTAGCGGCCGGTGCGCAGGGTGAACGACCCGATTGCCGGGGATGTGGACAGCGAGGTGGTGTCCTGCCACAGGGTGGCGCCCAGCGCCCCGCAGACCGGGTTGGCGAACGCCTCGACGTCGAGCCGGTAGTCGTCGACGGGCCTGCTGCGGAACGCCGTAGGGCTGGTCTTGGGCGTGGGCAGCAGGTCGACCGGGGCGAGTCCGGGCGCGTCGTCGACGGCCCGGCCGCAGGCCGGGCACTCCGGGTCGGGCACCAGCGGCACCCGCCGCACCTGGAGGGTCTGCAGGTCGACCTGGTGGACCGTGCCGAGCACCGGGTCGGCGGGCATCGCCTGCCGGGCCTGCACGAGGTGGTGCAGCAGGTCGGCGGCGAACGGGGTCGCGTAGGGCCAGGGCCCGGCCGCGGCCGTGTCGCCGCCCAGTTCCAGTGCGTCACGCAGGTCGCGGTGGCGCACCGCCTGCCACCGGCGGGCCAGGCACGACGTGCAGGCCGGCCCGATGGGGCTGATCAGGGCGTGGCGTCCGTAGATCAGGATGTGCGGGCCTGGCGCGGCGGTGGCGGGTGCGGTCAGCTCGTCGCGTGCCCCCAGTGCCAGCACCTGCGCCGGGCAGCCGCGCTCGGCCAGTAGGCGGGCCAGTCCCGCGCAGACCAGCTCCGATGTGGTCACCGGTCGGCCTCCGCGGCCAGCAGCACCCGCACCGCGATCAGGCCGCCGCGGGCCAGGTCGGGGCCGGAGACTGGGGCGACCAGCACGTCGAGACCTGCGGTGCGCAGCTCGGCGAGCACGTCGGTCCAGGTGCCGCGCGCCTCGGGTCGGCCGTCGGCGTCGCCTGCCGGTGTGACGGCCGCCGCGTCGAAGTCGACCAGCAGCGGGTCGCCGGTGTCGACGTCGCGGCCGGGCTTCTGCCGCAGCAGCTGGGCCTGGCCGAGCACGTCGCGCAGGGTCGCGGTGGCCGCGACCGTCCAGTCCGGGTCGGTGGCCAGGGCATGCAGGGTGCGTCCGCTGGCGGCGTCCTCGCAGCGTGCCAGCACGGTGGCGGCCGACGGCGCGGGGCCGCCGCCCAGGTCGAGCAGTTCCACCTGCACCCCGAGGTTGGCCGCCGACTTGGTCAGGAACCTCAGCTCGGGTGTGTCGCCGAGGGTCTGGGGCCGGATCTGGCGGGCCTCGCCCGCGCCGTCGAGCAGCCTGCGCAGGGCACGGTGGCTCAGTGCCGAGGCCAGCCCGGCGCGGACTGCCTCGGCGAGGTCGGCGCCCGCGCCGGCGCCGGCGCACGTCGGCTCGACCGCGTGGTCGGTGTTGGCCGGGCCGAACGGTTCCAGCGCGGCCCGGGGCACCGCGACCGGACGGCCGGTGGCCAGCAGGCGGGCTTGGACCCAGGCGGCCGGGCCGCTTTCGGCCCAGCCCGAGGCCAGGCCGAGGCGGGCGGCGTCGTGGCGGGGCAGATCGGAGGGGGCGGGTTCGGTGACCGCGGTGTGGCCGGTGTAGGCCACTGCGGCGGCGCGCAGGGCCCGCAGGCGGGCGGCGGCCACGTGGTGCACGTCGAAGGCGGTCACGGTGCGGCGGCGGCCGCCTGCGGTGAGCTCCACCCCGCCGGCCTTGACCGGGGTCTGGTCCCACTGCTCGTCGTCGTAGCGGCGCAGCAGGCCCAGGTGCGGCTGGAGCAGCGGCTGGTGGGCTGCGAGCTGCGCCACCGCCGCCTCGGCTGCGGTGGTCGGGTCCTGCCCGGCCTCGCGCGGCGGGTCCAGCGCCACACTGCTGACGTCGTATGGGGCGGGTCCGGGGCGGCAGAAGCCGCATGACGGGTGCGTGAGCAGCGGCTCGGCCAGCACGTCCAGCGACGCCAGGTGCTGCACCAGCACGGCGGCGTCGGTCTCGGCGGGTAGTGCGCCGGTGGCGAGCCGGAACACCTCGTACGCCAGGAGGTTGCCGACCATGGCCGCCAGCGGGCCGCCGGGCTGCTCGCCCGCGACCGCGTGCCCGGGTGGCAGTGCCGCGGCCTGCCACACCCGTGCGGCGGCGCCCGTGGTGTCGTTGTCGGCCAGCCGCAGCATGGCGCAGCACCAGCAGCCGTGTCGGCCGGGGCCGTGCAGCGGCCCGATCAGCAGCCGCGGCCCGGCCACCCACGCGGGCAGCAGCAGCCGACCGGCCGGGATGCCCTCGGCCAGCAGTCGCAGGATGTCGCGGGGCGCGTCCGGGCCGCCCGCGACGACGACGATCCCGCTGTCGTCCAGGTCGGCCCAGCGCGGTTCGCTCAGGCCCGCGGGCATTTCGGCCACTGTCACGCTGCAACCGGCCTCGTCCAGTTCGGCCAGGTCCGCGGTTAGTGCTGCGGTGACACCGGCGGACACCGTCACCGACGCCGCCCCGTTGCGCAGCAGCCCGGCCGCGCACGCCCGGGCGATCGGGCCGTCGCCCAGGACGGTCACCGCGCCCGCTCGGAAGTCCGCGAACCGCCGGGGTGCGCCGCCGACGTAGTGGTCGATGTAGGCGAGCTGCGCGGCGAAGTGCGCGGCCACGGCCGGGTCCAGCACCGCCGACGGGTCGGCGTCGTCGTCGGGGATGTCGCGGGCGAACTCGCGGTCGTACAGGGCGCGGATCAGTTCGCCGATCATGGTGCGTTGCGCGTCGGGCAGTGGCGCGCAGATGTCGGCGACCCGGTTGCGGCCGTTGAGGTGCGGCACGAGCAGCGACGCCAGCCGGTACGCGGTCGGCGAGGTCAGCCGGAAGCCGCTGTTGGAGTTGTGGAACAGCACCCCGTCCTCGGTGCGGGTGTACAGCACGTCGTGGCGCATCCGGGGCCGGCTATGCGCCACGGTCTCGTATGCCGTGCTCATCGCAGGGCTCCCTTCGGTCAGTTCAGGTGGGGTGGCGTGTGGCCGGGGTGCGGGTGGCTCGCGGCGGGTTCGTGCAGGTGCAGCCGCAGCAGGTCGCCGACCTGGTAGTGCGCCGCCGACTCCTCCAGCAGGCTGCGGTCGACGAGTTCGTCGAGCAGGCGGCGCGCTGCCGCCGTGGTGACGTCCAGCGTCGCCGCGGCCTCGTCGACGGTGATCGCGGCGAGGCCGGTGGCGGCCAGCCGCCGCAGCGCTCCGGCGTGGTCCGGCCCGGCCTGGGCCAGCACGTCGTCGAAGCGGGCGCGCACCGACATGTCGCGTTCGCCGGGCAGGCTCAGCCGGCCCAGCCGGTCGGCGCCCAGCCAGCCGACGGCCTCGTCGAGGGTCATCCGGGAGCGCAGCAGGATGCGGGTGGCCACGATCCGCAGCGCCAGCGGCAGGTGTTCGCACAGCGCCGCGAGTTCGGCGGCGGCGGCCGGTTCGGCGCTGATCCGTTCGGGGCCCAGCACTCCGCCCAGCAGCCGCACCGACTCGGCCGGTTCGAGCGGTTCCAGCCGGTGCAGCCAGCCGCCGTATCGGGCGACCAGCCCGGACAGGCTCAGTCGGCTGGTGAGCAGCATGGTGTCGCCGTCGGACAGCAGTGCCGGCAGCTGTAGCGCCTGGTCGCTGTCGGCGACGTCGTCGAGCACCAGCAGCCGCCGTCCAGGCGGTCCCGCCTGCGGCAGCAGCCGCTCGGGGGCCGACGGCCGCCCGTCGGGCGAGCGCATGGCCATCAGGATCTGGCCGCCGGGGAACGCGTCGGCGGCCAGCCGCGCGGCGTGGCGGGCCAAGGCCGTCTTGCCGATGCCGGGCTGGCCGCTCAGGACCAGGATCGGGATGCCCGCCGCCAGCCGTTCGACGACGGCGCGGCACAGCGCGTCGCGGCCGACGAACGCCGAGGTGATGCTGATCGGGCCTGCCGGTGCGGGAGGCTCGGCCGCGGCCGGCCGCTCGCCTCGCAGGATGGACAGTTCCAGGGCGCGCAGGCCCTGCCCGGGGTCCACGCCGAGTTCGTGGTTGAGGTGTTCTCTGACGCGCCGCAGCTCGGCCAGCGCGTCGGCCTGGCGGCCGGTGCGGTACAGCACCTCGGCCAGTTGCGCGGCGAACCGTTCGTTGGCGGGGTGGGCGCGGGTCGCCGCCCACAGGTCGACCAGCGCGGACCGGTCCCGTCCGAGCCTGATCTTCAGCTCGCAGACGCGTTCGATGACGCGGACGCGCTCCTCGACGATGCGGGGTACGACGTCGCGGTGCAGGGACTCGGAGGGCACGTTGGCCAGCACCGGGCCGTGCCACAGGCTCAGCGCGGTCTCGAGGGCGGCCAGTTCCGCGTCCGGGTCGGGCTCGTCGCGTGCCTGGCTCACCAGGTCGCGGAAGTGGAGCAGGTCGATGGTGTGCGCGCTGCCGGTGATGCGGTAGCCGCCGGGGACGGTCTTGATCACCGCGCCGGTGATGGCGTGCCGGGCGAACATCTGCCGCAGCCGCAGCGCGCAGGTCTGCAACGCGGCGCGGGCCGATCCGGGGCGCTGGTCGCCCCAGATGGCCTCCTGGAGCATGCCGGTCGACACGACCTCGTCGGGATGCAGCAGCAGGGTGGCCAGCAGCGAGGTCACCTTCGACGGCGGCAGCACCAGCGCCTCGCTGCCGCTGGTGATGGTCAGCGGCCCGAGCACACGGAACACGGCCGCGGGCCGGGGGGCTTGCGGCGCGTCGAGGCGCTGCTCCCGGGCCGGAGGGCCGTCGCTCATGGCGTTCTCCCTGTGAGGGTGGTGGTGGCGGGTTCAGGCGACGGTCCAGCCGCGCAGCGCGGGCACGACCCGGACCGCGCGGCGGCAGATCCGCTCGACGATGTAGTCGGAGATGGCCTGTTCGGAGGCCACGGTGAACACGGCGACCTCGATGCGGCCGGCAACCGTCCGGGCGTGGATGTGCTGGATGCCGTCGGCGGCGGTGACGTTGAGCCACAGCAGGTCGCCCAGCTCACCGGCGGACAGTCCGGCGCAGGTGTCCGGGGGCGGGCGCAGCGCGATCCGCGTGAGCAGCACGGCGCATCTCCGGGGACGGGCGGCCTCAGCGCTCCGGGGCGGAGCCGTCGGCCGGTGCCGGAATGGTCGTGCGGCGTCGCCGGGTGCGCATGGGTGACTCCTCGCCTGTGGTGCCGCCGGGGGTGTGGGGCGCACTGAGCGTGCCGTCCAAACACGACGGTGTCACCATCCGCTGTCGTGGCGGAACCGGCCGTGGCCGCTTCCGGACCGCGTCCGGATGGAGCCGACCGGGTGTCCCACGTGCCGGGACGATGAAGATCATGTGACAGGTCATGGGATGACAGGCGGGCAGAAACGCTGCGGCCAGGACGCATTCACGCCATGTCCCATTAGGTGGGTATTGCGGCGTGGTCAAATTCCGTTAATCTTCGTCCTCGACTATCAATGCGGAGGATGGGGTGCTCGAACGGCTGGGGGTGCCCGCGGTAGCCGAATCGGTGTACTGGGCCATGCTGGAACATCCGCACTGGGACGTCGCAGACATCGCGCACCATATCCGCGCCCCGGAGTCGGCGGTGCACGATGCCCTGTCGGCACTGGCCGACCACGCGCTCGTACAGCCCTCCCACAGCCAGCCCGGGTCGCTACGGGCGGTCAACCCCCGCATCGGGCTGCTCGCCCTGCTGGACCGCGCCCAGCAGGAGATGAACGCGCAGCAGCTCGAAATCCAGGTCACCCGGGCCATGATCCTGGCGCGGGCGGCCAGCCAGGAGCCGGAGCTGGGCCGGGAGGAGATCGTCCGGCTGGAGGGCACGGACGTCATCCGCGACCGGCTCACCGAGTTCGCCCGAACCGCGGCGGAGAGCTGCCTCATCCTTACGGCGGGCCGGGCCATCCCGCCGGGCGCCATCGCCCTCGGCCACGCCATCGCCCCGCTGGCCATGTCCCGCGGGGTGACCGTGCGCGGCGTCTACCAGGAGAGCATCCTCAACGATCCGGAGACGCTGGCGTTCGCCACCTGGATGTCCGCGCAGGGGGAACACAGCCGCATCGTCAGCGACGTGCCCCTACGCATGATCATCGTCGACGACCGGTACGCCCTCATCCCCGCCGAACCCCGGCAGTCCGGCCGCGGCGCACTGGAGGTCCGCAGCCACGGGCTGGTCTCGGCACTGCGCCTGCTGTTCGAGCTGACCTGGGACAAGGGCAGGGTTCTGGCCGACCGGACGCGGGTGGACGAGAACGGTCTGACCGATCAGGCTCTGGCCATCCTGAACCTGCTGCGACGCGGCCGCACCGACGAGGCCATCGGCCGCCAGCTAGGCCTGTCCGAACGGACCGTCCGGCGCACCGTCGCCGAGATCATGAAGCGCCTCGACGCGGAGAGCCGCTTCCAGGCAGGCGTCGAGGCCGCCGCCCGGGGCTGGGTGTGACCGCGCCCGGACGCACACCAGCGCTGGGGCGCGGACACGCGTATCGGTGACGGCGGTTACCGGTCGCCCAGGGTGTCGGAGCCGCTTCCGCCTGCCGCGTACAGATTCCACCCGGTCATCCACACCGGCTGGCCCGACGGCCCGGCCAGGGCGTAGGGCGCCAGCCTGCCGGAGGATTCGGCGCCGTACCGGGGAACCTCGGGAACCCGACCCGCCGACCCGGCCGCTCGCCGTCGCAAGGGGCGGTGTCCGCGGCCAGCCCACGGCCGAGATCGACCATCCCAATGTCGATCCCGCTCTACGACCGCAGCCGCTGACACACGCGAGCATTCTTGCCCGCGAGCCGGAGGTTGCCGGGCGCGCCGGTCCGGCCCGTACTGTTGCGGTATGACCATCGACCGCCTCGACCGCCGATGACCGCCCGCCCCCGCGCCAATCGCGGTCGGGGCGCCGCTGCGGAGAACCGGCTGGCGCTGGTCGCGGCGGCGACCGAGGTCTTCGCGGAGCATGGTATCGACGCCCCGCTCAACGCTGTCGCCAAACGGGCCGGGGTCGGCCAGGGAGTGCTTTACCGGCACTTTCCTGACCGGGTCAGTCTGGCGTTGGCGGCGTTCGACACGAACGTGGCGGAGATCGAGGCGTTGTCCGCCGCTCCCGGCTGCGGCGTCGACGACCTGTTCGCGGCCCTGACCCGGCAGATGATCGATTCGGTGGCGTTCGTCGACATCGTGACCAGTGCCGATCGCGACCCGCGGTTAGAGGCGATCTACGACCGGGTGCGTGCGGCGCTGGTCGGTGTGGTCGACGAGGCCCGCCGAGCGGGAGAGCTCCGCCCGGCGGTGACCGTCGACGACGTGATGCTGGCCGTGGGCATGATCGCCTCGCTGGTGGCGAAGGTGCCCGAGTCGGAGCGCCGTGCCACGGCCGAGGCGGCCTGGTCCCTGCTCGACCGCGCGTTGCGACCGTGAGCCGCCCTACTTGATCAAGTCGCGCATCTTGGCGGCGATGAACGGGATGGCGCGGGTGGGTGCCAGCCGCCCGAGGCGGTCGAGTGCTCTGGCGTCCTGGCCGATGACCACTCGGGGCCGACCCGTCCTGACGGCGTCGATGATCTGTCGGGCGGCCTGCTCGGGCGAGGTCAGCTTGACGGCGGACGCCGAGGCGTTCGCGCCCGGCATGGTGATGCCGGAGTTGCCGAGGATGTTGGTGGCGATGCCGCCGGGGAACACCACGCTGACCTTGGGTTGGATGCCTTGGTGCTCGGCGATGAGCCCTTCGGTGAACAGCTTGACGGCGGCTTTGCTGGCACCGTAGGCGCTCTGGCCGGGGACCGGCACCAGCGATCCCATGCTGGCGACGTTCACCAGCGCCGATTCGGGCCGGGATTGCAGCAGCGGCAGGAACGCCTTGGTGGTGTTGACCGTGCCCCAGAAGTTGACCGCCATGACCCGCTCGATGTCGTCGAACCCGAGCTGGCTGAGGGGTTTGAACTGGTGGATGATGCCGGCGACGTTGACCAGTCCGTCGACCTGCCCGTGTGCGGCCACGACCGTGTCCGGCAGCGCCAGGACCGCCGAGCGGTCGGTGATGTCGAGGGCGTGGACGGTGAGCCGGTCGCCGGCGTTCGCCCGTGCCGCGACGGCGCCGAGCGCGGCGGCGTTGAGGTCGACTGCCGCGACGCGGGCGCCGGCGGAGAGCAGTCCGATGACCACCTGGCCGCCGATGCCGTTGCCGCCGCCGGTGACGACGAAGACGTTGTTGTCGAGTTTCATGCGGCTTCCTTCGTGTGGCGGGCCATGTGGCGGGCCGCCCGCAGTCCGAAGACCACGGCCGGGCCGATGGTGGATCCGGGGCCTGGGTAGGTGCGTCCCATGACGGCGGCGGAGTTGTTGCCGGCCGCGTAGAGCCCTTCCATCACCGAGCCGTCCTCGCGCAGTGCCCGTCCGTCGGCATCGGTGACCACGCCGCCCTTGGTGCCCAGGTCGCCGACGACGACTTTCACCGCGGTGAACGGTCCCCGCTCCAGCGGCCCCAGGTTCGGGTTCGGGTGCACCAGCGGGTCGCTGTAGTAGCGGTCGTAGGCGGAGTTGCCGCGGCCGAAGTCGCCGTCGACACCGGCGCGGGCGAAGCCGTTGAACCGCTCGATGGTGGCGGTCAGCCGCGCGGGCTCGACACCGATCCTGCTGGCGAGCTCGGCGAGGGTGCGGGCCTGGAACATGACGCCTTCCCGCTTCATGGCCTGGCTCGCCTTCGGGTCCATGGCATAGGTGCGCAGGTAGCGCCGGGCGTGGCGCCGCTCGGCGATCATCCAGTACGTGCCCCGCCGGTCGTGTTCGAGCATGTGGTGGCCGAGGTCGACGTATGACTCGGACTCGTTGGCGAAGCGGTCGCCGTTGGCGTCGACGATGACCGTGTACGGGAAGGACCGCTCCCCCACGATGAACGATGGCTCGGAGACCGACGTCGGCGCGACCGAGGCCCCCCACCAGGCGTCGTCCATGAGCTCGACGGCCGCCCCTGCCGCCATCGCGATCTCGATCGGGCGGCCGAGGTTGCCGGGGGCGCCGGAGGGGTTGCCGTCGATGCCGTGGTACCTGCGGCGCCAGGCCTTGTTGGCGTCGAACCCGCCGCCGGCGAGCATCACGCCTCTGCGGGCCCGGACGGCCAGCACTCGGCCGTCATGGCTGATCCGCGCACCGACGACGTGCCCGTCCTGCACGATGAGGTCTTCGAGCGGGGAGTTGAGCCACAGCTCGGTCTTGTTGTCGATGACCACGGTGCGCAGGAACGAGGCCGTCAAGCCGGCGCCGATACCGGCCAGCTTCTTGCCGGTGAGGATGCCGGCCAGCGCGCGGAGGACCAGCTTGGCGCCGCGGCGGAAGCCACTGGGCGTGGACCAGGCGCGGCCGAGCAGCCAGACGTCGTCGGTGAGGACGGGCATCGCCGCAGGGGCCTGGGAGGTCTTCCACCAGGCGCCGATGCGGCGGACGTCGAAGGGGGTGTGCTCGATGCCCCGGCCGATCTTGCCGCCGGTCCGCTCGGGGTAGTAGTCGGCGTACTCGGGTGCGCGTACGAACGTCATGCCGTGCCTGCGGGCGGTGTCGACGAAGTCGGCGACGCCGTCGACGAACGCCTCCTTGCGCTCCCGGCTGTCGGCCCGGCCCTCGGTCCCGACGGTGGCCTCCAGGTAGGCCAGCGCCTCCTCGCGAGAGTCGGCGACGCGGTCGGCCTGCATCAGCGGATTGTTCGGCAGCCACATACCGCCGCCGGATTTCGCGCTGTTCCCGCCCCACTTGCCGGTGCTCTCCACCATCAGGGCTGAGAGGCCGTCGTCGACCGTGCCGAGTGCCGTGGCGAATCCGGCCGCGCCGGTGCCGACGATCAGGACGTCGACTTCCCTGTCGAAGTCCACCATGATCTACTCCTCCTCCAACCGGACACATGTGTCCGGTTGGAGGACAAGGATGACGCGCGCCCCGGCAAAACGCAAGACCTCCCCTGCCGCCCGCCGCTTGGCGCCGAACACGATCGGCACCACGGGAGGATCTCCGCCCGGCGGACTGAACCGCGGTCCTGCACCCGCCATCCGGTCCGGGCCGAGATCCGGGCGGTCAGCCCAGGGACGTGATCAGTGCGGTGAGCGCCTGCCCCTGCGCGGCCCGGTCCGCAGACTCGGCCCGGACCGTCGTGAGTACCGCGTCGATGCGGCCGTCCAGGAAGGTCCAGGCGGTGTCGTCCATCGGTTGCAGCGTCGACTGGTCGTCGACTCCCACCTGGCCTGGGCACTCAGCGAGTGGGAAGAGGAGGCCACTGGCTACCAGGTGCCGCCTATGCGAGGAGCGCGGAAGCAAATCCGGTCCGAGCCAGCTCTATCCCGAAGGGCCCGACTGTCGCGACGGCGTCCGCCGCGGCTGGGCCGCCGTGGGCGAGCGCATTGCGTAGGCGTCGGAGGCGATTCAGCCGCAAGCTCCAGATCGCCTCGAGGTCCTTGCACCATGCCACGGCTGCGGCGGGCGTGGACAGATGATCAGCGAGGGTGGCTACCCTTCGACCGGTCCGTGTGTGGAGCGGATAGGTCGATCGAAGCGTAGGCATCGCCGTTAGGCGTGGTCGAGATGGTAGGTGCGTTCGCTCCAGCTGTGGAGTATCGGTCTCCCTGCGGCGCTCGGGGCAGAGCAAGATCGCCGAGCGGCCCAGCTTACGGACGCACGCCGGTCACTTGTGCCCGCCCACCGCCGCAGAACCGGCCCGATCGCACGGTGTGCAGCCGGTGGGTCGGGGTGCGGCTCGGCCGCTGCTGGGCCGAGCCGCTCGGTCAGGCTCGGGTGAATTCCATGACCCAGTTGGACTCCCAGGTCTGTCCGCCGTCGAGGGAGAACTCCTGCTCCCACCGCGCCGAGGTGGGTGTGATGTCGGACCAGATGAAGTGTGCCTTGATCGGCTTGCCGTCGTGCGTGTCGTCGCCGTAGAAGTCGCCGCGGCCGCCGGTGAAGGTGCCGACGACCGGCGGGTAGAGCAGACCGGTGCGGCTGTTCGCCCAGTTGAGCGACCATTCCTTTCGCTCGGTGTCGAACAGGCGCAGGGTGAAGCCGCGGCTGCCGAGCGTCGGGAAGATGATCTCCTCGGTGTTGCCGGCGCCGTCGAAGATCGACCGGCAGGTGGTGATGCCGGGGAAGGTCTCCCAGTCGTCGCTGTCGGCGAACAGTGTCTTGAGCCGACGGTTGACCACGGTCCACGAGCCGATGAGGAAGTCGAAGTCGTTCATGCCAACCATCGTGGCGGACTACCCCTGACATCTTCTGTCAGGGGCCTGGCAGACTGTCTCGAGTGCGCGAGAGCCGACTGCCGCCGCTGCGACGCCCAACCGGCCTCACCCCGGCCGTCGGCTGTCCCTAACCGACCTAGACGAGGTAATCGCGAAGCAGCTCATGGGCGTTGCATGCTCGACGAAACGCCGCATGGACCAGGTGCCTGCGGCCCACGCTACATACGATGTTGTGGCTGGATCGTCCTGTCCCGTCCTCGGCGGCGCAGACCGCGAGGGCCCGTCGCCCAGCCATGCCTGCAGGACATGGCCGATCTGGAACCACGACCTGCTCAATTGGGCGATTTTGGTGTGCTGTTGACGACGTGGGGATCGCGCGGCGATGTCGAGCCTCTGGCCGGGCTGCGGATGTCGCTGTCGGCCTGGGCCCTGCGGCGCTCGTCACGCACGACCTGCGCTGGCGCTTCGCCGACCGGTTGGCGGTGATGTACCTGCGCAGATCATCGAGATCTGACGGACCGAGCAGGTGCTTGCGGTGCCGTGGCATCCATACACGGCGGCGCTGATCTCGATGCTGCCGGAGGCGGGTGGGCGGGCGCCGATCGTGCTGTCGGGAGTCACGGATCCCGGCCGGGTGCCGGTTCCATCCGCACTGCCGGCGCTGTCGATGCTCGGCGAGCATCAGGCCGCCTGCCTGCTCGCCGAGCGCTTCGACGGGGTCGCCGCCACGCCGGTCACCGGCCGGCGTGGCGGTTCGACCCGTGGTCCGGCCGCGCTAGGCCGGACCACCCGTGGGTGCGCAGTCGTCCTTCAGATCGGCGAGAGCTTCCTGCTTGACCTCCTCTGTCGGGAAGAGCGGGTAGACGGCCGGTTCGGACCCGACCACGGCCCGGATCACCGGAACGGCCCGCCTGATGGCATCACCCTCGTAGACGGGCGCCTTCGCCTCGCTCGCGAACCGGACCGGGCCTACCGTCCCGCAGAACGGGATGTCGAACGGGAGGACGGAGCTGTCCTGGATGCTCAGGTACTCCATGGGCGGCTGGTGGGGGTCTTTGCGCTTCGTCAGAGCTTTCAGCGCCACCCGGAACGCGATGGTGTGCGTGTCGTAACTCATCATCTGTGTCCCGCTGGGCGCCCGTCCGTCGTTTTCCTTGGTCAGCGCGTCGATGCGCTCCTGCACGTCCGAGGCCTCGGGCCGGCCCGCCCACTGCCGGGAATGGGCCAACCCGGTGTAGTACAGCTGCACGCCCGGCTTCTCCCGCGACAGCGCGGCGGTCAGCGCCTCGCCGTCCTTGTCCTCAGCGTCCTCGACCGGCAGGTTGACCAGATCGGTCGCATCGTCGCCGGTGATCAGGGTGATGGGCCGGTCGGGGCTGCACCGCTCGTCGAGCTTGTTCACGAACTTGCGCACGTACTTCGCGCGTGCGGCCAGGTAGATGGTGTCCACCGAGCCGTTCGGGCAGTACGCCAGCACTCGGTCGGCGATGTCCTCGGAGATGAGGTTCAACACTTTGCCGGGTGTCTCCGGCGAAGTGACGAGCTTCAGATAGATCTCGGCGGGAGGGCTGTCGGCGCCGGCGACGAGGCTGTTGAAGTCGGCCCGCAGCGACTGGACGTAGGGGTCGGGATGTTTCGGGTCGTCGACGACCGCCAGCACGGTGTTCGCCCGGGTGACCGGCCTGGGTTCCCACCCGTCGTGGGCCTTGTCCGGCCGGGTGCGCATGAACTCGAGGGCGACCTGGACCTGGTAGCGGTTGGTCGGGGCGATCCGGTGGATTCCCGGGAAGCGGTCGCCGGGCGCCGCGTCCAGTCCGACCTGCCGATCCGCCGTAAGCAGGGTGGCCATCATCGGGATCTCCGCCGCGGCCAGGGCGGAGGCGAAGCGCTCGGTGCCCTCCTTGCTCTGCCCGAGTCCGGTGACCAGCACCAGTTCCTTGCGGTGGCGCAGCTCGATCAGCTGCTTCGAAACCGGCTCCCAGGCCACGCTGTCGTGCCCTATGTTGGCGATGAGCAGCCGGAACCAGACGTCGTTACCGCGCCTGTTCGCCTCGAGTTGGGCCCAGTGGGCCGCCGTGAGCTGGTCGGCCGCCGAGGTCGGGGTCACGCCGCCCTGGCCGCCGTACGGCAGCGCGAGGGCGATCACGACGTTGAGCGGGGTCTTGTCCCCGGCCTTGTCGTTCTCCGCCTTGATCTTCTTCTGGATGTCCGTCAACGCGTCGCTGACCTCGAACGGGCGGCTGCCGTCGGTGAACCCGACGCACTCTTCCGAGTCCATGAAACGCCGGACCTCGGTCAGGGCGCTCGGCGTCCCGCATCGGCTGGTCAGCTCGTTCAGGTACGAGACACCCCAGACGGTGCCGGCCGACAGCATGGCCAGGGCCAGCATGATGAGGACGACGTTGCGGGTGCGCCGACGGGGCGACACTCCGGACCACAAGCGGACCATCTACAGAGTTCTCCTTCTCCGTTCGAATCGACGGCTCAGGGCGATGAGTTCACCGGCTGAAGCGGGAACCAGGCCGCTCAGCTCGATGAGATGGTTCACGATCTCGCTCGCGATCTCCGATCTCGCTCCCAGCAGCGGGTCGGCGTCGATCCACAGCGCCGCGACCAGCCGTGCGACGAGCTGGCGGCGGCGGCCCAGGGAAGCCGACCAGCCGGTCAGCTCGCCGATGGTGACGGCCCGGCGCCGGGGCAGGCCGTTGGGGGCGTCGCCGATCGCCAGCAGCGCGTCGGTCCAGGTGGTGCCGTTCTGCTCGTCGAGGCAGCGGTCGAGTTCGGCCGCCGTATCACGCAGGCCGTCGAGGAAGAACCTGCCACGGGCGTCCTCGTGCCCGGACCCGGCCAGCCGGTGGTAGGCGGTGGTGATCGTGTCGCCGCGGGTGCGCGCTGCTTGATGCAGCCGGTCGTGTACGGCCGCCCAGGAGGGGCCGTCATCGGCGCGGTGGCGCAGGTGCTCGCGCAGCAGCCACCGCAGCCAGGGATGCAGCATGCCCTCGGATCCGAGCCAGAGCCGGTCCTGCATCTCGATGCGCAACCGGGCCACATCCCGGGCGGATTCGGAGTCCAGTGCGGCTCTGAGCTCGACGACGTCGAATCGCCTGACCGCGCTGCAGGTGATCAGCTGGTGGGTCAGCTCGGGCGACATCCCGGGCAGGCAACCGGCGAGCTGCGCACCGACCAGCGGGGACAGGTCGTGACTCGGCGGGTCGAAGGCGTCCAGCAGCCAGGGCGGTAGATCTTCGGGCTGCTTGCGCAGGGCTTCACCGGACGGCTTCTGGGTCAGCACCGCCGCCAGAGCCCCGCGGTGCCCCCCGGTGAGCCGCCAGATCCGTCGGGCGGTGTCGCTGTTGATCACGCCTGCCTCACCGGCGATCAGGACGAGCTGATCCTCGGTGATGGAGTCGATCGTGATCGGGTGCAGCCAGGAGGTCCGCACCGTGGGCTCGATCGGCCGGACCGTGGCGCCGGCAGGCGGGACGCCGTTCAGCAGCCGCAGGTCTGCGGCGGCGGTCACCACGATCAGCAGCGGGTCGGGGCTGGCCGCGGCTCGGGCTCGGGCCTGGGTGATCAGTTCGAGCAGCCGCTGGCCGGCATCGGTCTGGACGTTGGCGATCAGGGCCAGCGCCGACGTGGGTGGCTGGCCGGCGAACACGCCGCCGCGGTAGGCGTCTCTCAGGTCGGCGAGGAACGCCTCGCCGAGGCTGAGCTCGGCTCGCTCGACCTCGGCAGGGATGTTGCTGCGCAGGTCGTTGCGCAGCTGTAGCAGCGCGTCGGTGCTCGGCCGGCCGTTGGCCGCCATCCACCAGCGGTCGGCGGCAGACCGCTGGCCCCGGCGGACCAGGCGGAACACCTCCCAGGCGAGTTCGATGACGGGCAGGGGCACCCCGCTGGCGCCGCTCACGATCTCGGCGGCGGTCCTGGTGGCCTTGGCGGCGACCGCGCGCAGGTCCTCGGACACCCGGGCGCGGCTGAAGTCCGCCTGTAGCGCGGCCATCGCCGCCTTGCCGTCGGCGTTCGGCGAACGCGCGGCGAGCAGTCCGAGCAGGAACCGAGGGAAGATGAGGCTGGAGCGGTGCGGCCGACCGAGGCTGAGCCGGTCGGCCAGCGCGGCGAGCACGTCGACCACGGTGGCCTCACGGTACGGCGCGAGGTCGATCAGCGCGCTGGGCAGCTCGCGGTACCGGTGTTCGAGCTCCCGGATGGCTTCGAGCGCGCCGCCGCCGGCGGGGGCTGTCAGCACGACGATGGGCAGGTGGTGTCCGGGATGCCGCCAGTGATGCTGCTCGGCGACCAAGGTCGATAGATCTGGATGCGTAGACAGGGTCAGATCCGCCAGCACCAGCAAAGGTTAGTGCGATCAGTCCACTACAGATAGTCAACCCCTCGGGTGAAAATCGTGACGACGTGGCGCGGCGACGACGTGCGGCGTCGACCGTGGCCGGTCTGTAGGGCTGATTTTCATGAATCCTGGCGTGAAACGAGTGATTCGAGTTCACGGCTGGACGCGGGCCGAGCGACGCACGGTCACGCGCAAGCGCGGATGACAAAGCAGACGTCGGCCACGTCGGGGTCGCCCAGCGGTACGACGAGCAGGATGTAAGCGACGTCCACCCCGATCCCTCCGGTACCGACCAGAGAGGTGATCAAGCGCACGGCCCGATGACCGTCGCGTTCACCATCCGGCGCCCATGGCCCGAACTATCCAGCCCGCGGCAGAGAACCCTTCTCACTTACAGCGTGTTGATGAGGTAACTGAGATCTGCGTCATCGAAGTTGGCGACGTCCTACAGCAGCCGCGGCTTCGCGCCCAGCGGGCCGTCGATCTCGCCACCGGCAAACTCTGGAGACCAGGCCGACCTCGTGCCAGCAGTTGTGGCCGTTGCACTTAAGTCACTCGTTCCCATGCTCAACGGGCTCAGTACATCATTTGACAGACCAGCCGTGATCGACGCGCTCCGTCACCTCAACAGGCGGCTATGAGATCGACCCTCCAGGGGTATATGAGTTCGCGTTGCAGCCTGGCGCTGAAGGCGACCAGGCACTACTTATGCACGAGGTGGAAAACGGGCTACGGAAGGGACACGACTACCAACGAAGCCAGCGCCCCAAGCCGGACAATGTCCGTCGCTGGGAGTCGGAGGCCGCAGTCCAACCTCCCCTCGGCGGAACTGACGGCCAGGCTAATCGCCGAGTCACGACGTCAAAGGGCGCTTAGCACACATCCTCGCCCGCAACATCGCACCAGTCCGACGGTTGGGCTTATGCATGTCGTCCGCAAGCCTGAAACACCCGCAGCTACGCCAGCCTCGGCGCCGACGCCGTCGCCGCGCACGTGGCCGGTAGGACTCCGACCGTCGACGCCGCTGGGCCGTGTTACCGGGCCTGGTTCAGCTCCTCGATCGCGCCGAGGACGGTGTCGCCGGTGTGCCAGGGCGCGACGTCGAGCGCCGTCTGCAGGATGTTGTGCGAGTCGCTGACCGATGCTGGAACTACGGTGACGTCGTCGGCCTCGTAACCGATCTGCTTCACGTAGTGGCGTAAAGCGCGTTTCATAACCCCCTTCGCGTTCTCTCGTTGCCCGGTTATGACCGTGCTATGTGGAGCAGACGCGGTGTGGGTCGAGGCGTTCTCGGGCCTTTCGGCTGCTCAGTTCGCCAAGCTGGTGACCGTGGTGCGCCGCCGGGGTGGTGAAGGGCCGGGCGGCGGGCGGCCGTGGCGGCTGCCGCTGACCGACCGAGTACTGCTGGTGGCGGTGTACTACGGGACGAACCTGACGATGCGTCAGCTGGGCCCGCTGTTCGGGATCTCCTCGGCCACGGTCCACCGGATCATCAGCAGGCTGGGTCCGCTACTGGCCCTGGCCCCGGTGCGTCGGCTGCCCGACGCCCCGGATCGGATCTGGATCGTCGACGGCACCCTGGTCCCGGTCCGTGACCGTGAACTGGCCGCATCCAGCAAGAACTACCGGTTCTCGGCGAACGTGCAGATCATCATCGACGCCGACAGCCGACTGGTCACCTCCGTCGGCAAGCCACTGCCGGGCAACACGCAGACGCCCATGCCTACCGTGACTCCGGCGCCGCGGCCGACATCGCCCGCGCCGGAGTCATCGTCCTTGCCGACGGGGCCTATCACGGCACCGGCGCGGTCATCCCACACCGCAAACGCCCCGGACGGGCCCTACTGCCCCTCCAGGAGGCGGACAACGCCGCCCACCGGCAGGTCAGAGCCAGGGTCGAGCACGTCATCGGGCGGCTCAAGGATTGGAAGGTCCTGCGCGACTGCCGCCTCAAGGGCGACCGCCTTCACCACGCAGCAAGCGCCATCGCCCGCATGCACAACCTCGCCATGAGCGGCCGATAATGGCCGGAAGTCGTTGCAGCACAACGACTTCCGGCCTTATGAAACGCGCTTTAGCCAGAGATGCCCGTACGGATCGAAAAAGCCTCCTTGCCGATGTCTCCCCCACGGCGCTTCATGGTCTCGTACCGGATCATGGTAATCCGCCCCCGCAGCCGCGGCGCCGCTGGCAAACGAGTCCGGGTCGTCCACGAAGACCTCGACCCGTACCGTCGTGGTGCCCAGCTCAACCGGGCTCTCCCAGCGGTTGCCCTCCGGCTGGGCCGGAAAGAACGGCGCCCCATCGATCTCCAAGCCGATCACCGAGCCGAGGTTCCACAGCTCGGTGGCGCCGAGAGCGCGTTGATACCAGGCGGATGCCACGGGAGCGTCCGGCACCGCGAGCATCAAAGAGATAGCGGTCACCAGCCGCAGAATACGCGCCGGAAGTCACGCCCGCAGTCCTGCAAATAGAGTGTCGGCCGGGATAAATGCAAAGGGGATGAGGGCTGGCGGGGTGCGCTATTGGTCCCCCGTCCCACGTCATCGGGGACGCAGTCAGTAGTCGCCTGGTTCATGATCGCGTTCGATCTGAGTTCGTGGCGATGCAGCGTGTCGGGTGTGTCTGGAGGAGGTCGCGGGCCCACTGCGCGCTGTCGTGAGCCGAGGCGGGTAGGGCGGATAGGTGGTTCACGCCTTCGTGGCAGTGAAACGTGGCGTCGGTGCCACACGCGCGCAGTCGGCTACTGAGGTGCGCTGTGCTCCCTGGGGGCGAGAGGATGTCCTGGGTGGTGGTGCACAGCAGCAAGGGTCGCTGGTATCGGGTGACTGGGGGCCGGGCCTCGGCGAGTACGCGTTGGACGTCGAGCCGTCGCACCATGCCGCCGACTCCGAGGTCACCGTTGCGAAACGGCGCCAAGGCGGCCCGCATCTGCGGCATCGACGCGATGGCCGCCAGCTCGACCAGTCGGTTCCCGCGGTCGGTCAGGAAGTCGCGGGGCTGGAAGGTCGGGTTGTGTGCTCGGGCGCCGGCGAGCAGCATAGGTACCAGCTGCTCGACAGGGGAATCCTCATCCTTGGTGACGGCGGTGAAGAACGTCGGATGGTCCAGCGGGGCCAAGGCGACCGTCCCACGGAAGTCCAGCTCCGGTGCGTGGGACTGCCACAGTAGTGCGGCATACAGTGCCACGTCGGCACCCTGTGAGAAGCCGGCGGCGATCACCGGAGCGCCGATCGGCGCTCCCAGGCCTTTGACGGCTCGGGCGATGTCAAGAATGTCGCTGGCGAGCGGCTCCCCATAGGGGTACGGGGTGACCCCGTGGGCGTCGAGCCCCAGGTAGTCTGCCGCGGCTACCGCGAACCCTCGTTGCAACCAGGCGGTGAGGTGGATGCGTTCGAGGCGGGGCAGGCCTCTCAGCGACGGAGCGTTCGGCCCGCCGATCCCGACCATGCAGTGCGCCCAGGTCACGACCGGCCAGCCCGCCTCGGATGGCGTGGCCTTCGGAAGGAACACCGAGCCTGAGGTCAGTCGTCCTCTGCTCCAGTACCGTAGTCGTATTCCCTGCCGGCTGCCCTCGGGCCACAGGTCGGCGGGAAGCGCCGAGGCTCGGGCCAGTGTGCCCGATGTCTCCGCGAGGAGGTGTGGCCTGGCGGAGTCGACGAGAGTCATGCCGGACGACCGGTCGCGCCGAGCGTGCCCATGCGGGAGTTCGTGTCCTGCCGGTCAGGCACGGCCGAACAGCCAGTAGCCGGGGGCCTCAGGATTTTTGCCGAGGCAGAAGTCGCGGATGCTGGCGACGATCTCCGTAACGTTGAGGCTGCCGTCGCGGTTGGTGTCGAGTTCGGCAAAGATCTCGGCTGATTCGTTCTCCCCGACGCCGCACCCGGCGAGTAGGGCGCGGAACTTCTCCGATGTGAGCACATGGCCGTCGGGTTCGACGAGTGCGATGACCGCTCTTGCGAGAGCCTCGACTGTGGGGTCGAACTCCGGTGAGGTGGCGACGTCGGATGAGGCGAGGAATTCTTCGAGGCTGATGGTGCCATCGCCGTCGGTGTCGAGCTGTTCTTGCAGGACGCGCCAGAGCGCGCGGTATCCCGCACGGATCTGCCTGGCCAGTGGCGCGCCAGGAGCCTGGCCGAAACGTTGTACCAGCCGCAGCGCCAGTGCCTCGAAGTCGCCGGCATTGAGGTGGCCGTCACCCGTGGCATCGAGGACACGAAACCGCCTGTCCCTGTCGGAGTCCTTTCCTTCTGCCGGCCGGAGATCACGGGATGCGGTGTCGACCAGCGCCCGGGCCCACGCGGAGGCGTCCGCCCCTGCGGGCTTCAACAGTTCGAGGTGGTCGGCCCCGTCATAACCGTGGAAGGTGACGTCGTTGCCGGCGGTCTTCATCTCCCCTGCGAACGCCGCGGCCTGTACCGCGGGGAGAATGGGGTCCAGCTCCCCGGCGCCGATGAACAGCGGACGGTCACATCGGGTGACCGGAAGATCGGCGTAGGCGAGGAGGACTTGTACCTCGCGGCGCTCGGTGAGGCCTGTGAAACCGGCGTCGTCGTTGCTGGTGGTCGCCGCCGCCTTCTCGACGGCCCGCATCGACTGCGTCGCGGCCAGGTTCAGTAGATGCATGCCCTTGTCCGTGAGGAACCGTTCGGCCGCGAACTCGGGGTGCATCACCCGTAGTCCGGCCAGGACCACGGGAACGAGGGCATCGACGTGCTCGTCGCCCTTGGCGGTCCTGAGCGTGATGAAGTCGATGAACCGCACCGGCGGGGCCAGGGAGACGGTGCCGCGCAGGTCCAACTCGGGGGCGTAGGAGGTGCACATGATGGCCGTGTAGAGCGCGCCGTGGCCGCCCTGGGAGAACCCCCCGATCACGGTGCGGGTGTCCACCGAGATGTCGAGCTGGTGGACCGCACGCACGATGTCGACGATGTCGTCGGCGATCGCCTCACCGTTGAGGTACGGGTGCGGCTCCGCGGTCCCCAGACCCTCGTAGTCGCTGGCGGCCACGACGAACCCTTGCCGCAGCCAATCCGAGAGGTGGTCACGCTCGGCGGGAAGCAGGCCCACCCGGGAAGGTGCGTTGTTGCTGTTGAGCCCGACGGTGCAGTGCGCCCATCCCAGCACCGGCCGGGTCGCTCCCGTCGACTCAGCCTCAGGGACGAAGACCGACCCGGCGACGGAACGCAGCCCCCCGAGGTAGTCCACGCCCTGGTACTCGATGCGGAAGGCCTGCGCCGTGCCGACCGGCCACAGTTCCCGGGGTAGCTCCTCGGCATGGAGAAGCGTTCCAGGCTTGTGCTCGGAACCAGACAACCGCACCTCGGACCGCATAGTTGGCAACCCTCCACACGCTGTTCCCCGGGGTGGCTCCATCTTCCGCCAGCCCGACAATCGGGACAAACTATATCGTAGCGGTTCACCTTGGTGTCGATGACGCGGCAGAGTCGTGGGTGGACTCGGGCCGATGACGGGGCCGTGACCACGTGTCCGCCGAGGCAGTCCGCCGACCGATCACCCGTCCAAGTACGGACTCACCCTGACCACCGGGGAAGGCCCGCCAGCTACGCGAGCGCGCCGCAGGCGAGCGCACATCAGCGCCACCGGCGTGCTCGGCATCAGCCGCGAGACCGCGGCGAGCAATTCAGGCGAGGCCTTGCGTGGGAAGCCAGGCTGGGAACGATGACGGAGCCGCCTGGCGCGCCCATCCCGCCTGCCCGATCTTTACCATTAAAGTCTATTGCTGATGATTGACTACGATCCGAAGAACTGGGTATCGGTCGTGGCGCGGTCCCATGGAACGATCGCACCGCGGCTGGTTGTACGGGTGGGCATCGCAGCCGCCCTCGGCCTTGTGGCGGCGCTGCTCAGCATGCGCGGATTCAAGATGTCGGCCACCGCGCATACGCTCATCGGTGTCGCGCTGGGGTTGCTGCTGGTGTTCCGCACCAACGCTTCGTATGAGCGGTACTGGGAGGGCCGGAAGCTGCTCGGTGTGATGGTCACCCGCTCACGGGACCTCGCCCGACAGGTGACCTCCTTCCCTCACGGTGACCTGCCAGATGTGCAGCCGGCGGTGGCTGATGTCTGCCGATACCTGAACGCGTTCTTCAAGCTCGGTACGCAGAGCTTGCGAGGCGAGCGGGACTTGGCCGCACTCGGCGACCTTCTGACCGCAGCGGAAAGGAATGTCCTCCGGTCTCATGCAGGCCGCGCGCCGATGATGACCTCGTTGATGTCGGCCCGCATCGCGGAGTTGGCGCGCGCCGGTGCGCTGGAACCCCATCACGTCATGTTGATTGATGCGAATATCACCGCGCTTCAGGATGCTTTCGGTGGATGTGAACGAATCGTGCGTACGCCTGTGCCGTTCGCCTACGCGCAGCACATCAAACTGGCACTGCTGCTGTATACGGCCACGGTGCCGTTTGCGATCGCCGACACAACCCGCTGGCTGACTCCGATAGCAAGTGCCTTCATCGCCTATGCCCTGATCGGCATCGATGAAATCGGAGTCGAGATCGAAGAGCCGTTCGGGCATGATCCCAATGACCTGCCCATCGACAAGATCGCCCAGGCGATCGCGGACGGCGTGGAAGACATCTCCGGTGCCTCGGTCATGGCCCGGCGGCTCACGGCCACGGGCGACACATCCGTCGAGGTACCGGCCGTGGTGCGGCAATCGCGTTTGGCAGCTGAGCTGCTGTAACTCGCGTCGGCGATAGTGGCCGGTCCGAACAGGGGTCTGGTGTCGGCGTCGCCAGCAGGACCAGCACAGCAGATGGGCGGTGTCGGGTGGTGTGATACAGCGTGTTGAACAGGCGCCGGGTCTCGGCGACGGCCAAGGCGACAACCTCGCTGGTGGTGATGCTTGCCAGAGCCAGGGGTGGTGAGGGCCAGTAGTGGTGCCAGCGCATTCTGCGCACCACTCTGCACATCGTGCGCAAAGCTCCGGGCCAGAAAGGATCGCGATGATCGCCCGCAGATGGGTCGTCGAGAGATCCCTGGCCTGGCTCACCGCAGGCTCGCCCGCGACTACAAATGTCACCCCGCCACCGCCGAAGCGATGATCCGCTGGGCCGCGATCAGTGGCATGGTTCGCCGCCTCACCAGAGACATGCCGCGATCCGCTGGCAGGCGTACGCCATCAACTGACCCGTCCCACACGGTTACTCGACGACTGCGGCTCCAGCCAGCTGCTAGCCTCCCGAGCTGATGAGACGATTCGGTGATCGGACCACATTCGCCGTCGAGCTCGGCGAGACCAGCTCGCCAGCACTTCGCGTCGTTGATCTCTGGGCAGCGGGCAAACGCATAACGACCGACGACAACGTCGCCTTCATCCCCTCCTTTCTCCGCCTCATCCGGCCTACCGCTGCACAGGTTCGCCAGCGCGACATTCCGTCCTGCCCCTTTCCTGGATGCTCGCCAGAGGAGAACTACCGGCTCCTTCATGCCGACGAGACAGAGTTCCGGGAACGATTCTGGTTCATGCACTGGGGCGAGACCGTCGACAACCTGTCGTGTTACGCCTACCTCGACGACGTCCTGGTGATCGTTTTCGCGTTCTGGCGGACAACGCATCCCTACCCAGGCGATCTTGGCAGGGTATTCGTCACCAAGATCGAACCGGAAGAATTCGCAGTGATCCTGCAAGGGGCGGCCGACGCGATCGAGGCCGACTTCATCCGAGAAACGACCTGACGCTCGACTGCGCCGAACGGCGCACAACCGCAGGCGAGCTGTAGCCTCCCGCTACCCGGGTCCGGTCAGCTCCGCATGATCTCATCGTCGACCCATACGAACCGGCGTCCGGTGGCGCACTCGACAAGGCGGCGTGTCGTCGAGAGCTTCAGGCGAGAGCACGGGGCGTAGGGCCGTCAGCCGCCGGGCTCGACCAGGCCGATGCGATAGGCGAAGACGACCGCCTGGACGCGGTCGCGCAGGTCGAGCTTCATCAGGATCCGGGCGACGTAGGTCTTGACGGTCTCGGCGCCGATCACCAGGGCGGTGGCGATCTCGGCGTTGGACAGACCGGCCGCGATCAGGCGGAGGACCTCCAGCTCACGCGGGGTCAGCGCGTCGACGGCGGTAATGGTTGAGGCGGCCGGGCGGATCCGTTCGGCGTGCCGGCCGATCAAGCGGCGGGTCACCGCCGGGGCGAGCAGGGCGTCGCCGCGGGCCACGGTGCGGACGGCGTCGACCATCTCGGGCGGGTCGGCGTCCTTGAGCAGGAAGCCGCTCGCACCCGCCCGCAGGGCTTCGTACACATATTCGTCGATGTTGAATGTGGTCACCACCAGCACCTTGGTCGGGTCGGTGACACCGGCGCCGGCCAGGGCGCGGGTGGCTTCGATGCCGTCCATCACCGGCATGCGCACGTCCATGACGACGACGTCGGGCCGCAGCCGGCGGGCGAGGTCGACGGCCGCCCTGCCGTCTGAGGCCTCGCCGACCACGGTCAGGTCGGGCTGGGCGTCGAGGATGGTGGCGAACCCGGTCCGTACGAGGGCCTGGTCGTCGCAGACCAGCACGCTGATCATGCGGCTTCCCCGGCCGGGAGGTGCGCGGCCACCGTGAATCCGCCGTGGCCGTCCGGCCCCGCCGACAGCGAGCCGCCGAACAGCTCCACCCGTTCCCGCAGGCCGGTCAGGCCCCGCCCGGACCCGCCGATCGGCTCGCCGGATCGGTGCCCGGACCGGTCGGTGCGCCCGCCCACCGGGTCGGCGCTGTCCGGTCCCTGTGACGGCGCGGTGCTGACCGAGATGTCCACCCCCGACGGCCGGTAGCCCAGGTGGACGACCGTGGGACGGCCCGCCGCGTACTTCAGGGCGTTGGTCAGGGCCTCCTGCACCACGCGGTAGGCGGTCAGCTCCCGTCCGGCGCCCAGCGCCACCGGGGCACGGCCCTGCTCGATCAGCGAGACCGGTTGCCCGGCCGCCCGGGTCTGCTCGATGAGCAGCGGCAGTTCGGTCAGCCCGGGCAGCCGGTCGCGGCGCGCCTCCCGGGCCGGATCGAGCACCCCGAGCAGATCACGCAGGTCGCAGAGGGCCTTCTTGCCGGTCTCCTTGATCGCGGTCAGGCTCTCGCGGGCCGAGTGGGGCGGGAGGAACTGGGCCGCATTGGCCTGCACGACCATGGCCGTCACGTGGTGGGCGACCACGTCGTGCAGCTCGCGGGCGATCCGGGCCCGCTCGTCGGCGCGGGCCGCGTCGGCCTCGACCCGGCGCCGCACCTCCTCGGCCGACCGCAAGGCCCGCACGTAGGCCCCGAGAAGCCAGGCCGCGGCCATACAGAGATAGAAGACCACATAGTCGGCGACGCGGTTGGCCGAGCCGGCCACGTGCAACCCGATCGAGAGCGCCAGATAACCGGCGGTCGCGACGCCGGCAGTCCAGCGGCGGAGGCGGTGCTGATGCGCCGCCGCGCTGTAGATCGCGATGAGCAGGCCCAGGCTCGCGAACGTCGCGTATCCCCGGAGCTCCTGAACCGCGAAGCCGGCCACCACCATCGCCAAGGTGGCCGCCGGCCATCTCCTCCGCAAGGCCAGCGGCAGGGACTGGGCCAACGCGGCCGCCACGGCCAGCGCATCGAGCGAGCGGTGCGGCAGCTCGCCCAGCCGGGTGCCGTGGGTCGCCAGCGGCGGCACGAACGCGACCAGCGCGAGCGCCAGGGCCAGCGCCGCGTCGCGCAGCAGCGGCGAACGTGTGGACACGGCAGCAGCGTAGCGGCGCGGCACGGTGATCAACGGGAACGGTCCGAACGGAGCAGCCATACCGAGGCGGCGACACCGACCGTGATCGCGAAGATGCTCGCCTCCGGTCCGAAACCGCCTCCGCTGATCAGGCTGGGCCCGTGCGGCACGCCCTGCACGAGGCCGCCGTGGAAGGCCGATCCGGACAGGGTCGCGCCGAACAGGCCGGACTCCGCGAAGTTCCAGCCCAGGTGCAGGCCGATCGGCAGCCAGAGGCTGCGGCTCGCGGTGTACGCGGCGCCGAGCAGCACGCCCGCCTCGACCGCGATCGCCAGTGCTCCCCACAGGGTCGCCCCCGGGTTGAGCAGGTGCAACGCGCCGAAGAGGACGCCGGAGACGGTGAGAGCGACCGCAGTGCCGGCCCACTGCTGGATCAGCCGGAACAGCACACCGCGGAACAGGATCTCCTCGGTCACCGCCACCCCGCACATGAGGCCGAAGGTGGCGATCGTGCCGGTCAGCGAGCCCCAGCCGGCGATGCGGTAGCCGCCGCACATCGCGATCAGCCCGATCACGATGCCGAACAGCAGCAGTCCCAGCCCGAACGCGCGCAGCAGGCCGCTAGGCGCCGGGCCGAGCGCCAGCTCGTGGACCGGTCGGCGTTCGAGCCATCCGACCAGCGCCCGGTAGCCGACCACGCCCGCCGTCGCGACCGCCGCGCCGACGAGGAGCCCGGCGACGGCGTGGCCGGCGGCGGCCGACTCGATCGGCCCGGCGACCAGGAGCAGGCCGGCGAAGGCGAGAAGAAGGAGCAGTCCGCGTACGCCCGCGGGCCGCAACCAGTGCGGCAGATGCGCGAATTCCGTCGAAGTCATACCGGAGACGCTAGGAAGGAACGGACCTGCGGTCGTCACCATGAAGTGAGCAATCGCGATCCCCCGCACGGGGGATGACCAGAAATGTGCCCTGCGTTCCGTGCCAGCTATCGGACAAGGATCTGTCTTACGTCAGGCTGCCGATCCCGTGATGCATAGCCATCCTCTGTGGATGAATTCGCTATCGCGACGGCTGCAGGCCGTTCTTTTCGCAGCGTTCCTGGCATGGGGAGCCTCGCTGGGCGCGGCGGCTCCAGCCCATGCCGCCGACCCCAGGCCCACCTATGCCACGCTGCACCTGTGCGACCCGACCGGCTGCTATTTCGCCTGGAGGGTGGTCGACTCCGATGGGGACGGCTTCTGTGACGCCGACGAACTGATGGCGGGCACCAACCCCCACGACGCCACGAGCCACCCGTTGCTGACCGTGGTCGTGCAGCTGGCCGTGGACCGCAAGCTGCCGTCGTTCGAGGCTGGCCTCGGCGCGTTCCTGGCCGTACCGCAGCAGATCCTCGACGCACGCGCCAAGGCCGGCATCGACGTTCTCGGCGCCTTCGACATGGGTTCCCGGCGCAAGACGATCGAGCACCTCGGCATGACCTTCGGTGAGATCAACACCAAGGGCGTCGACCTGGACCCGACGCACGGTTTCACCCTCGGGCTCAACGGCAAGGGCGGCAAGGGCTCCATGCCGGGCATCAAGGTCGGCGGCATCGACGTCGCCCTGCTCTCGCAGGAAGGCGCCAGCTTCGGCTCCTCCGGGTTCGGCAGCTTGATCACCGTCGACAAGGACCAGCGTCAGTACACCTTCGGCCAGGAGCACGGTGGGGTCAAGAGCAGCAAGCTGATCGACGGCGGCACCGGCACCCACTACGAGTTCAACGACGGCACCTCGCGTACGTCGAGGAGCGACGGTGAGGGCGGAGCCGTCGTCACGACGACCAACTCCGACGGCTCGGAGGGCCCGACGACGGTCGTCCAGCACCAGGACACCTCCACCGGCTCGCGCGAGAAGCGGTCCACGTTCCTGCCCAACGGTGACACGACCAACGTGACCTACGTCGACATCCACGAGCACCCCGACGGCGGGTCGAGCGCCGTCGAGGTCAGCACGACCTTCGTCCGCGACGATGACGGCAAGGTCATCGGCACGGTGGTGGTCACCACGGCCACCTACATCTCGAAGGACGGGTCCTGGGGTTCGACCTCGCAGGTCGTCCAGAGCTGCGACGCCAGCGGCAGCAACTGCACCACCGACGACTCCCACTACGAGGACAGCGACGATCCGGACGACGAGGAATACGTCGACCCGGACGCCGACACCGACGTCGTCACGTTCGAGATGGTCGACAAGACGCTGCGTATGCGCGGCGCCGCCGTCACCGTGGTCGACGGCTGGACCGCACCCGGGTTCGAGAACGACCCGGCGAACCCGAACGACCCGGGCCTCGTGTCGCTGATCGACTCGGACCTCGCCACCGGATACAACCTGCTGTCGCCGCCGCGGGTCACCACGGCACAGCCCGAGGGACGTCCCGACCTGCCCAGTCCCAGCGAGGCCGCACCGACCGGCGGCGGCGGCCCCTGCGGCGGTCTGTGCAGCTGAAGCCTGTTCGTCACGGCAGCGGGTCGATGAGTCGGGGTCGCGGAGAGGACAGGTCCTTCTCCACCGGCCCCGACCAGACCCCGACCGCGAAAGGTGTCCAGAGCCAGGTTTGCCGCCGCTTTCTTCCGGTCGACGTCGGTGACGCCGCGCCACTTGGCGGGAACGGATCCTTGCCCTAAACCGGAAGCAGCCTTAGTTTACATTGATGATCCTCAGTGACGGGCCTCCCCTCGGCCCACCCCAGATCCTCGGCCACGGCGATCCGCGGCCCGAGGATCTCGGCGGCATCGCCTACCTGCGGGGACTCACGAGAAGGGGATTCATCACCAGCGCCGCGCTGGCGGCATCCGGGGTGTCGGCCGCGTTCGCCCTGCTGCCCGGCTCCGCTCAGGCTGCCGGCAGCTATCAGAGGCCGTGCGGAATCGTCCGGATCTCCAGTTCCTGGCAGGACCACCGGAACCGGACGCCGCCCTCGGCTGAGCCGGGCACCGATTATGCGGTCGGAACCGGCACTGCCGTCATGGCCGCCGCGAGCGGCACGATCCGTTTCGTGAAGACCGACACCTCCGCCGCGACCGGCCGTGTGGTGGGAATGGCCCATGACGACGGCAACTACACCCGGCACCTGCACCTGTCGAGGATCATCGTCGCCACCGGTCAACGTGTGTCGCGAGGCCAGACGATCGCATATTCCGGCTCCTCGGCCAACGGCAGCGACTCCGGTGTCGGACCGCATGTGCACACCAGTCTCTGGCTGAATACCGGCAGTCCGACGAATTTCAGCGCGACGGTGGATTTCGAGAACTATGTCGGAGACGTCGCCAACCCGAACCCGCCCGACCAGGAGGTAGATGAAGTGTTCATCGCGAACGTGAAGGGCAGCTGGTACCTGATAGTCCCCCAGGGCACCAACAAGCCGCGGGCAGTGGTCCTCGGCGGCGACAGCAATGCCGCCGCCTCCGGCCTACCCGTCCTGAACTTCACCTGGGACCCGTCGATCAGCGCACTCAAGGCCGCGGTCGACGGCATCGGCTGATACGGCCTGGCGCGCCACGGTCGACCCGGTCCAGCGCTGTCGCCGCCCGGCAACCCAGAATTGACGCCGGCCGGCATGCCGTCGCCGGTCGGCGCGGCGCACGACCATGACGGCCGGGACCGGGAATTCCCTGGGTTGTCGGCCACGACGGCCGGGTCAGTCCACCGTGGCGTCAGGACTGTCGGCACGCGCACCCGCAGGCACGACGCTGCCTGATGCCAGGCCGACGAGTAGAACTCGTCGCGTCCGGCGCGTGCCGCCGCCAGGTCCGCCATCGCAGTCGCCGTCATCGGTACGCACGAGGCCCCTGCGGCGGTGCGACTGGTTGTCAGCATCGGCTGGTACGGTCGCCGCCTTGCCTGACGTCAGGAACAGGAGCAGATTTCATGCCATCCGATGGCGAGGTGCAGACCCTCATGCCGCTGACGAACGAGCTGATCGCGGCCGTGCTGACTGCCCGCGGATACAGCTTCAACATCGACGACGACGGCGACATCGGCGGGATGTGGGACGACAACGTCGTCTACTTCCTGCGGCAGGGTCCCGACGGCGAGTCGCTCCAGGTGCGGACGCTCGCCGCGACCGGGTTCACGATCGACGACGTGCCCCGGCTGTACGCGTTCTGCAACGCCTGGAACCACGACCGGCTGTGGCCCAAAGCGTACGTGCACGTCAACGACGACGGCACCGCCCGAGTCGTCGGCGAGGTCATGGCCGATCTGCATCGCGGCGTGTCGCACCGGCAGCTCGACCAGCTCCTCGGCTGCGGCATCTCCAGCGGCTGCCGGCTCGCCGAGGCCGCCGCGGAGTTGACGGCGTGACCGAGCACCGCACCGAGCACCGCTTCCAGGTCGATCTGCGGGGAGTCGTCGACCTGCTCAGCCACCATCTGTACGCCAGTCCCCGCGTCTACGTGCGCGAGCTGCTGCAGAACGCCGCGGACGCGATCACCGCGCGGCACGGCACCGACCCCGACGCCCCCGCCGGCCGCGTGGTCATCGAACCGCTGCCGGGCGGTGCGCTGCGCATCTCGGACAACGGCATCGGCCTGACCCAGGACGAGGTGCACACGTTCCTCGCCAGCGTCGGACGTACGTCCAAGCGCGATGACCTGGGCTTCGCCCGGCAGGACCTGCTCGGCCAGTTCGGCATCGGGCTGCTGTCCTGTTTCATGGTCGCCGACGCCATCGAGGTGGTGTCCCGCTCGGCCAAGGGCGGCCCGGCGGTGCGTTGGTCCGGCTTCGCCGACGGCCGGTACACCGTGGACGAGGGTGATGGCGCCGAGGTCGGCACCACGGTCACGCTGCGTCCCCGCCCCGGGGCCGAGCACTGGCTCAGCCCGGCGGCCGTGCGCGACCTCGCGTCGTCGTACGCCCATCTGCTGAGCGTCGACGTGACGGTGGACCAGGTACGGGTGACGGAGCCGCAGGCTCCGTGGGAGGCGGCCTACGACGATCCGGAGCAACGCCGGGCGGCGCTGCTCGACTACGGCGCCCGCGTCCTGGGCAGCCGCCCGATGGAGGTCATCGACCTCAGCGTGCCCGAGGCCGGACTGCGCGGCGTCGGTTTCGTGCTGGCGTCGCCGACAGCGGTGGGCCAGGGCGGGCACCGCGTCTACCTGAAGCGGATGCTGCTCAACGAGGACACGAACAAACTGGTGCCCGAGTGGGCGTTCTTCGTCCGGTGTGTGGTCGACACGAGCATGCTGCGGCCGACCGCCAGCCGCGAGGCCCTGTACGAGGACGACCTGCTCTCCTCGGTCCGCGACGCGCTCGGCGAGCAGATCCGCGACTGGCTGCTGGACCTGTCGGTCAACCACCCGGAACGGCTGTCGAGGTTCCTACGGGTGCACCACCTCGGCGTCAAGGCGCTCGCCGTCCGCGACGACGAGATGCTGCGCCTGGTCGACGCCTGGCTGCCGTTCGAGACGAGCCACGGCGCGATGCCGCTGCGCACGTTCCGCCAGAGCCGGTCGATGATCCGGTATGTCGAGACCGTGGATGAGTTCCGCGCACTGGCCGCGATCGCAAGCGCGGCCGGGACGCCGATCGTCAATGCCGGTTTCGCCTATGACACCCAGATCCTGGAGCGCTTGTCCAGGGTGGATCCGCAGGCCCGGGTGCGCCGGCTCGACTCCGGTGAGCTGGCCGCCAAGCTGGAGCCGCTGTCGCCCGGCCAGCAGGAGACGGTCGCGCCGTTCCTGGAGCTGGCCCGTGCCGTGCTGCGGGAGCTGGACTGCGTGCCGCTGATCCGCCAGTTCGACCCGGTGACCGTGCCCGCCCTGTACCTGGTCAGCCAGCAGGCCCGCACCCAGGACACGGTGCGGCGCAGCATCGACAGCGCCGACGAGCTGTGGTCCGATGTGCTGTCGGCGTTCGACGACGTGACGGTGGAGCACCGGCCGGAGCTGGTGCTCAACTGGCGGCATCCGCTCATCCGCAAGCTCGCTTCGTATCCGCCCGGCCCGGCGCTGCGCCATGCCGTGGAGGCGCTGTACGGCCAGGCCCTGCTGGCCGGGCATCACCCGTTGCGTGCGGTGGACACCGCCGCGCTGAACCGCTCGTTCCTCGCGCTGCTTGACCGCGCTTTCCCTACGGAGAACTTATGACCAGCCTGCCCGGCCTGCGCGACGCCCTCGACGAGGCCGAAGGCATGCCGCCCGGCGACAGTAAGATCGCCGAGCTGGAGCGCATCACCGCGCACGCCGACGCCGCAGGCGATGTGCGGCTCGGCTACGACGCCCGGATCGAGCTGATCGAGACGTTCAACCACCACACCGAGCGGTGGCGGATGCTGCCGCCGTTCGGCTGGTGCCTGGCCGCGTTCGACCGTGATCCGTCCATGTTCGACGACTGGGACGGCGAGCAGCTGCGCTGGTTCCACAAGTGGGCGGTGGCGACGCTGCGGACCACGCCACGGGTGGGCCTGGCGCAGACCGTCGCCGCGCTGGACGACATGGAGCGGCGCTTCCGCGCCGGCGGTCACAGCATGCAGACCATCTACAACCTGCGGTGCCGGATCGCCGACCATCTCGGTGACGAGGCCGAGGCCCGCCGCTGGCTGGACCGGTGGCGTACGGCCGAGCGTGACGAGAACAGCGACTGCGCCGGCTGCGACCCGTCGCGGCAGGCCGATCTGCTCGCCGGGTGGGGCGAGTGGGAGCAGGCGCTGCAGACCGTCGAGCCGGTGCTGAGCGGCATGGTCGGTTGTGCCGAGCAGCCGGAGAAGGCACTGGTCGTGGCGCAGATGGCGTATCTGCGGCTGGGCCGGTACGAGGAGGCCGGGCGGGCGCACGTGCGTTCCTACCGGCGGCACCGCCATGAGCGCGATGCGTTCCCGTTCCTGGTCGAGCACATCCGGTTCTGCTCGCTGAGCGGCAACGCCGATCGCGGGGTCGACATCCTCGCCGAGCATCTGAGCTGGCTGGACCGGCCGTATGACGAGTCGTCGGCGATGGAGTTCGCGGCGGCGGGTGCGCTGGCGTGCCGGCTGGCCGGCGACGCCGGCCGGGTCGTGCACCGGCCGTCGTTCGGCGACCGGGCCGAAGCCGACCTGACCGTGGTGCAGCTCGGCGCCGATCTCGCGGCGCAGGCGCGCGATCTCGCGGAGCGGTTCGACGCCCGCAACGGCACGGGTCACCAGTCCCGCCGGGTCGCGGTGCTGCTGGCGGAGGCGCCGGTCGCCGACGGGATCGAGTTGCCGCCGGACCGGCCCGTCTCGGCGTGGGACCCGGAGGTCGGGTTGCCGCCGGAGGGCCGCGACGAGCTGGTCGAGCCGCTGAGTGTGCAGGCCGTCACGGCGGTCCTGGACGACCGCGGGGACCGTTACCAGGTCGACGAGGAAGGCTCGGTGGTCGGCCAGTGGGGCGAGGGCGTGTTCACGTTCGACCGGGCGGGCGAGCGCGGCGAGGTTCTGCACGTGCGGGTGGTGGTGCAGCGTACGCTGCCCGCCGATCGGCTGATGGAGGCGTACGCGTTCTGCAACGCCTGGAATCACGACAGGGTGCTGCCGAAGGCGTACGTGCACGACACCGGCGAGGGTGAGTTGATCCTGGCCGGCGACATCGTCACCGACCTGGAGCATGGCGTGGCCGCACCTCAGCTGGCGGTGCTCATGCATGCCGCGATCATGACCGGGGTGCAGTTCGCGGA
The DNA here is from genome assembly GCF_018327705.1 of Catellatospora sp. TT07R-123. Taxonomy (NCBI): domain Bacteria; kingdom Bacillati; phylum Actinomycetota; class Actinomycetes; order Micromonosporales; family Micromonosporaceae; genus Catellatospora; species Catellatospora sp. TT07R-123. The sequence goes on from NZ_BNEM01000002.1 coordinate 651,834, forward strand.
GGAGGCGACGGCGCTGCCCAAGTGAACCTGCCGCGCCGCTGCGGCCGCAGGCCGTGGCCGCAGCGGCGCCTGTTCGTGCCTGTCCTCGGGCGCCGGTACCGATCTGGTCAGACGACGCTGTCACGGTACGGGCCGGATCTCCTCCATGGCACCAGTTGGACCAGGCCGAACGTCACCTCGATCACCAGGAACCCCCAGAGCAGGCCGGAAACGCCGTGAGCGAGGGCGTACGCCAGCCACAGGGAGAACAGCGCGCGGGCGGCTCCGTCGAGCAACCCGTGTACCGGCAGTGCCCGGGTGATGCGCAGCAGTGCCCAGACCACCACCACCGATCCCATCAGGTTGGCGTACAGCGTCTGCATCGGGTCGAGCGCGGGGATGCCGTCGAAGCCGAAGGCCTCGGCCGACGCCGACAACCCGTCGTGCAGCCACGCGTAGGTCCACGGCGTTGCGAAACCTGCGGTGACGATCAGGTCGTACCAGGCACTCACCCGTACGACGCGAAGATAGCGAGCGGCGTTCATGTGCCTGACGCTAAACCCTGGAGTATGCTCCAAGGTCAAGTCCGGGAGGCAGAGGATCATGCGTATCGGAGAACTGGCCGCCCAGGCCGGCCTGACCACGGACGCCGTCCGCTTCTACGAGAAGGTCGGCCTCGTCACCGGGCGGCGGCTGCCCAACGGATACCGCGACTTCCCGCCCGAGACGCTGCCCTGGCTGCACTACGTGCGCACCGCCCAGTCCCTCGGGTTCTCCCTGGCCGAGATCGCGCGTGCCGGCGAGCGCTTGAGTGACGCACCGGACCAGGCGGCCGCGCTGTCCGCGCTGTTCGCGGACAAGATCCAGGTCATCGACTCGCGGATGGCCGACCTGGCCGAGCTGCGGGCCGAGCTCGCGGCGCGCGTCGGCACCGGCTGTCCGCTGCGGGCCGACGAGGCAGAATCCGCTGCTGCATCGACACCGCGGCATGGCCTTGGGCGTTGACGCCCCGGCGAGATGCCGGTGATCGCACGCGCCGCTGCTGGCCCGCGGTATCAGATCGCTGTTTCGGCGTCGATCTGGAGTCCTCGGTACGCCGGGTAGAGTTCGCCCATCCGCACGTCGGAGTCGCAACGCTCCTGCCCGGCCAGGTGAGCGGCGAGATCCTCGACGTGGATCTGAATCCCGGCGCCGTACGCCGGGAGCCGGTCCACCGGCAGGCCGCGATGCTCGACAGTGAGGACGGTCGCGTCGCCGTCGGCGGTCAGCGTCGCTTCGATGACCTTGTCGTCCTTGCTCACCACCCGGAACCGCAGGGGCGGCTCGCACATTTCGACGCGGGCGGTGGTCTCGGCGCCGCTGCCGAAGTAGCGCACGTGGAATTCGCCGCCCAGGCGGAGGTCGCCGTCGAACTCGCCCAGCCAGCGCCCCAGCCGCCGGGGATCGGTGAGGGCCGACCACAGGTCGTCGATGCTGGTGTCGAAGCGGTCCTGCGTGTGGACGACGCCTGTGCCGTCGGCCGCCCGGAGGTGGCCGAGGATGCGGGGACCTTCAGGGGTGGTCACGTGGTGCTCCTCCGTTCGCGTTTGCCTCGGGCGACTTCGGCGTGCAGGGCGGCCATGCGGTGCTGCCACAGATTCCGGTAGCCGCTCAGCCATTCGTCGACCTCGGCCAGTGGTTCCGGGCGGAGGCTGTAGACCCGCCGCTGGGCCTGCTGGCGAACCTCGACCAATTCGGCTTCGCGCAGGACCCGCAGGTGGCGGGACACGCCTGGGCGAGCGATCGGCAGCAGGGAGGCCAGATCGCCCGCGGTGGCCGGACCGTCGGCCAGGGCGCGCAGGATCGTACGTCGCCCTTCGTCGGCCACGGCTCTCAGCACGGCATCCATGACCTTAATGTACCCGACCGGTTACGTAACCATCTAGGTACATAGGCAAAAGGACATGCAGCGGCAGCTCGGGCGCAGGATCATCCGACGCCGACGGGACATGCGCGTAGGCGACTCTTGCGTTTCACCGTACGGAGAGACCAGATCAGGCTCGGGTCGCGTCGAGGTGGGTCCGGAGCCTGGCGAGCAGTCCAGTGAGACTGGCGAGGTCGGCGTCGTCGAGCGGTGCGAACACGTGGGTCGCGTCGGGGTGCATGGCCGCCATCGCCTGCCCGAGCAGGGCGTGGCCCTGGCCGGTCAGGCGCACGGTGCGGCGGCGGGCGTCGCCGGGTGCCGTCTCGACGGTGAGGATGCCGCGTTCGGCGAGTCCGCCGACGGTCTTGGAGACGGCGGGCTGGTTCACCTCCATCGCGTCGGCGATCTCACCGATCGAGGCGCCGTCCGGACACGACAGGAGGTGGAAGAGCAGGCTGGTATGGGTCATGGTGAGCCCGAGCGGTTTGAGCGCCCGGTTGAGCCGGGTGGTGGCCAACTGCTGGACGATGGCCAGTTCACGCAATGCCTGACCTTGGGTTTCGGGACGGTCGCCATGCATCGCTGAATTGTATTCCGCGGAAGACTTGACGGGCGTACCCGTTCTCGGCCAACATATATTCCATGGAATGGATTACCCGCCGCGCCCTCGCCGCCCGCCCGCCGGTTCTGCTGGGCGCGCTGCTGCTCGCCTTCGCCACCCAGCGGATTTCCCAGACAATCCTCGACGGGTTCTACGCCCGCTCCGGGTACCCCGTCCCCTACTACGTCGGCCAGCTCTCGTTCAGCGGCGAGAAGCTGTCCGGCTGGTACACGACGATGCAGCGGGCGGGCACACTCGGCGTCTACTGGCAGACCCAGTTCGTCGACTTCGGCTTCATCGCCGCCACCGCCCTGTTGTTCACCGCCCTGCTGCTCGTCGTCGCACGAGCTCTGCCCGCAGGCACGCGGGCCCGCGCGATCGCGATCTGCGTCGTGCCGTTCGGCCTGGTGGCGCCCGCCTTCGACGCGCTGGAGAACCTGCTGTCGTTCGCGCTGCTACAGGACCCGTCCTCGGTGAGCCAACCGCTGGCACTGGCGTACTCGACCGCAGCCGCGCTCAAGTTCGCCGGGTTCGCCGCGGTCTACCTGTGGACCACCGCGGGCCTGATCACCGCCGCGGTCCTGCGCCTGCGCCGCCGCAGCACCCGGCCCGAACCGTCCACCACGCGGTAGCCCCACACCCGCCCCGCAGTCCGGCATGCCGTCCACCCGCCCCGTCGTCCAATCCGACAGCTAGATCTCGCCGGGGCGGGGCGAGCGTCCACATGGGATAGTGAGTCCGTATCCGACGCTGAGGAGACCGGCACATGAGCGCGGACGACGGCAAGCCCTCGTGGCGGATACCGGCGCTGATCGCCATGTCTGGTGGAGTGTTCACCCTGGTCAGTGGGCTGGCCGTGAACTCGGTCCAGCTGCCGCCTGGCTGGAAGCCGTTCATCTGGCTGCTCACGGTGGTGATGCTCATCGCGGCGGTGCTCCTCGCGGTCCACGACCAGCGCGGCCGTCCGGCTGCCGGCTATACCGCGATCATGCGCCGGCCGGTGTTCTGGCTGGTGGGTGCGGTAGCGGTCGGTCTCGCCCTCGTCGCACTGGTTCTGCCGACCTGGCATCCCCCCATAGACCCGCCCGCAAACAACAACGGGGGCACGCCCACCGGCCAGCCTTCGGCAACGGGCCAACCCGCCACGCCGACCGCCTCCGACTCGCCGTCGCCGGCCGCGCAGCCGACCGCCGACCCGACGACTCCGGCCGCCGCACCGGTCGTCCGGGTCCGGTGGCATGGCCTGCTGGTCATGGACTGCTGCGGCGGCCCCGGCTACTCGCTCGACTCGGTGCCGCCGAGCGATGCCCTTCTCGGCGACGTGCAGGGCACCGGGTATACCGAGATCGCGGGCGAGGCGATGGTCGAATGGGAGGCCACCTCGCCGCCGACCTGGGCCGACTGCGCGAACCGCCTGAGCATGGTCGTCGGCCAGCACCGGGTCGAGGTGAGGGTCGGCTCGGTCGTGTGTTTCCAGACCCGGGCGGGCAGGATCGGCTACCTCACGGTGGTCGCGCTGTCGCGGTCGGGCGCGCTGGACTCGCTGACGACCAAGGTCGAAGCAACGGTATGGGACAGCGCCGCACCCCCGCCGACCAGCGGCCCCGCCTGACGAACCCGGTCCCGCCCACCAGCACACCGCCGACGTCCCAGCCCCGGCCTGAGGGCCTGCGAGCCTACGTCAGGCAGCCGCGTACCAGGGACAGATCATCAACAGGATTGGGGAGAGCCGCTCGACGACCGCCCACCCTGGCGGCACCGGCGGGTGCGGTCCCGTCGCGACCGTCGAGGAGGCGGAGATGGGCCCGGTTTCGCGCCATCCGATCGGCAGGACGCTGACGATGCTGGCCGTCGCGCTGCTCGCCGCTGCGTCGACGTCGGCGCAGGCGGCGCCCCCGCCGCCGGGATCGGACACCGACCCGTACAACCCGGGCATCGTCTACCGGACCGTGTACAGCCGGCCGGCATCGGCGGCCGTCGTGGAGTTCGGGGCCGAATGCCCGGCGGGCTACCGCCCGTTCGGCGGCGGCGCGCAGGTGCTCGGGGCCACCAACCAGGTGATCATCCAGCGGACCGAGCCGGTATAAAGCGCCATAGAGAACGGCCTGCTGGTGCGGGCCGTGGAGCGGTCCGACCTCCCACTGGGCTATGCGGGGACCTAGCAGTTGCGGGTCGTCGTGGCATGCGGGCCGGCGTACCCGAACCTGACCTACGTGCGGGCCACCACGGTGGCCAACAGCTCGAGGTCGAGGTCCGCGGTGGCGCAGTGCCCTACGGGGCTGACCCGGGCGGGTATGGACGCGCAGATCAACACGGGTACGGCTGCGGTGCGCTTCGACGACGTCGGCTTCGGGATATTCGGCAACTCGTGGGTGTCGTTCCCGTCGATACCCAACTCGGCGCGGGCGATCGCCAGCGAGCTGCCGTCGGGCACGTCCGCGAGCTGGAGCGTCAGCGCGGTGGTGGTGTGCGCGACGCCCCCGCCAACGGTGGTGTTCCACGGCGAGCAGCACGGCTACGGGATCAGTGTCGTCGACGGCCGGTACGTGTACGCCGACGACTACGAGGCTGAGCGCTGCGGTGGCTGGGAGGCCGGCAACCACTCGTACTTGACATCCTCTCCGCCCTGAAGGACGGGGATTCCCTTGGTCGCCCTCGGGTCTTCCTGTTTCACCGACGACTGCCCCGTCCGAGAGGACTCTCGTTGAGGTCTTGCATCGTCTCCGCAGGCTGTCACCGCCAGTCCGGCGGTCAGGATGTTGCGTGCGGCGTTCACGTCACGGTCGTGGACGGCTTCGCAGCGGCACGTCCACGACCGTACTTCCAGGGGCATCCGTTGCGCGAGCGCGCCGCAGGTCGAGCACAGTCGGGTCGAGGGGAACCAGCGGTCCACGACGATCAGGTCCCGGCCGTGCCAGGCGGCCTTGTACTCCAGCATGGTGCGCAACTGCCGCCAGGCCGCGTCGCTGATCGCGCGGGCCAGGCGGTGGTTGGTGATCATGTTCCGCACGGTCAGGTCCTCGATCACGATCGCTTGGTTCTCACGAACGAGCCGAGTGGTCAGTTTGTGCAGGTGGTCGCGTCTGCGGTCGGCGATGCGGGCATGGACACGGGCGACCTTGATCCGGGCCTTGGCGCGGTTGGCCGAGTCCTTCTGCTTGCGGGCCAGATCCCTCTGCGCGCGGGCGAGCCGTTTGCGGTCGGTGCGCTCGTGCCGGGGGTTGGTGATCTTCTCGCCGGTGGACAGGGTGAGCAGGCTGTCGATCCCGGCGTCGATCCCGACCGCGCCGCAGGCGGCGGTCTGGACGATCACGTCGTCGCAGAGCAGAGACACGAACCAGCGTCCGGCTGCGTCCTGCGACACGGTCACCGTCGAGGGCGTACAGCCCTGCGGCAGGGTCCGCGACCACACGATGTCCAGGGGTTCGGTCATCTTGGCCAGGGTCAGGGTGCCGTCGCGCCACCGGAACGCGCTGGCGGTGTACTCCGCCGACCGGCGCGAACGCTTCCTGGACTTGAACGTCGGATACTTCGCGCGTTTGGCCCAGAAGTTGGTGAACGCGACCTGAAGGTGCCGCAGCGCCTGCTGCAACGGCACGGACGACACCTCGTTGAGGAACGCCAGGTCGTCGGTCTTCTTCCACTCGGTGAGCAGGGCCGAGGTCGCGTTGTAGTTCACCCGCTCCTGACGCTGGGTCCAGGCTTCGGTCCGGGTCTGCAAGGCCAGGTTGTAGACCAGCCGGACGCAACCGAACGTCCGCGTCAGCTGCGCAGCCTGCGCATCGGTGGGGTAGAAGCGGAACTTGAACGCCCGCTTCACCGCCCCGGTCACACCACACATCCTAACCGGACACACCGCGAACCCCGGCCCGAGGTACGAGTGGACGCCGGTCCGCCCTGGCAGCGGATCGGCATTGCCCGTCCCGCTCCGCAGGGGCTCCGTTTCCTCCCGGCCTGAAGGCCGAAGTATCCACGGAAGGAATCCGATGACCGGGGTGGGCGGCGGCCAGGACGGCGACGCGGGCGAGGTCAACCTGGAGTGGTACATCGACCCGGACGACGACGAGATCGGCGTGATGCAGACCTTTCTGGACAACGGCGGGTATGCCGGGACGCCCATGAGCACCTTCCTGAGCGTCATCTGCGTCTCGAAGACCTGATGCTCCAGCTTGAGCAGGGCCCGGTCTGGACATCTGTAAGTTTAGACCTTCCTGGCTGAGGCGAGCCGAGCTGACTTCCTCGGCTGGAAGGGTGCCTGAGGGCGGTGCGTCTGCGCGGCCGGTGAGAAGATCGTTGGCGTGACCAGCGCGCTGCGTATCGACCGGGTTCTCGGTGACCGGCCCTTCGCCGAGATCGGTGAACCCGCCCTTGCCGTCGCCGACGAGAGTCGTGGCCTGCTGGCAGTGGCCGGCACGGACAAGTTCGGTACAGCGCCGGTAGGCGTCTACGGCATCGGCGATCTGGGTTGCCGCGCCATCCTCCGCTCGGGACACCCCGTGCACGCGATGGCCTTCCATCCCACGTCTCCCCTGCTGGCGGTAGGCACAGGCGGCTACGACGGCGGCTACTTCTTCGAAGGCGAGCTGCTCCTGATGGACCTGGAAACAGGTGCCGGGGTGTCACTCATCGAGGACCCGCTGGGCCGTCAGGTGCTCGCCCTGGAATGGCTCACCGGTCAGGAACTGCGCGTGCTGATGGCGCCGCCTGACGACTGGCAGGACAAGCAGGCATGGACTGACGGACACGTCGCGGTGGTGCGCCGACGCGATTGGCGAGTCGTACCACCCAGGTCGATCACCGGGGACGAGCTGGCCGGACCGCGGGTCGCCGCACCTCGCCTCGACGGCCGGGAGGACGCCCGCCGCGCGGTCTCCGGCCTGAGCGCGGACTGGGATCCGCGCCGTGACGTCCGTGGGGTCGAGGAGCTGTCCGACGGCAGGATCGTGGCAACGCTCGACGGTGCTCAGGCGGAGTCCTGGCTGCCCTCCGGGGAGCGGCAGGGGATCGTTCCGGACGACATGGGCGGCCGCGACCTCGTCGTGGCTGCCGACGAGCGATCGGTCTGGGTCTGTCTGATGCGGCCCGAGTGGGAGGAACGTCCTCAGCCCCTGGTCAGGCTCTCGGCCGAGGACGGGATGCAGCTGGAGCAGCTCACGTCGGCCGCCCCGGCGTCGCTGGTGCGCTGCGGCGACGGTCTCCCGGCCGTCGCACCCGCCGGGGAGGGCGGCAGGCTCCGTATCCGGCGCGGCAGCCGGATCTACGTTCGGCAGATCGACCGCGAGCGCGAGTGGACGCCCGGACCGGCTGAAGCCTGGCTCGCCGCAGCCGACCTGCAGGATCCGGCGACAGACGGGCATCCCCGTGAACCGGCGGAGCAGGACTTCCGTCGCCTGTCTCCGTACTCGTGGACGCCAGGGGAGACACATTTCGCCGGCCCTGGCGCGGAGATCGCGGACGGCAGCCTCGTCCACGCCGGGACCGTCCATCACGGCCAGGGACTGCAACCCGGTGGCTCGTTCGTAGTAAGGCGCACGGTGACCGACGGACAGCCGCGTTGGATATTCCGGACCGACCGGAAGGCCACCGACCTCGACGCGGACGCGAACACCGCCTATGTCGCCTATGAGGATGGTGAGATCGTGGCGCTGGACCTTCACGACGGCGCCGTACGCTGGCGCGAGCAGCTCGCCGTCGCCGGGGTGCCCGCCATACCGACCGCACTGACCGTGGCCGGACCCGGACGTCTGCTCGTAGGCACCAGCGACGGGCGGATCTTGGACTGCTCGGTCGGCTAGCTGCCACCCGTCAGGGATGCACCCAGCGCCGATCACCGCCGACGTGTTCAGCCGCGGGCCGCCGCCTGGAGGCCCGCGACCTCCTCTGGGCTCAGCACCCGGTCGAAATAGGCGAAGTCGCTTATCGCGCCGGTGAACGAGCCCACGTCGCCCGCGGCCGCGTCCCAGTGCGTCCACTTGCCCGCCCCGAGGTACGCGTAGGACGGTACGAGGTACGCCGGGCGGCCCTTCAGCTGCCGGGTGCCCGCCTCGGCCCCGTCGAGGTACAGGACCTCGTGCAGGCCGTCGGCGGACTTCGTCAGCGTGACGTGGTGCCAGCGGCCGTCGTCGACCCTCGACCGGGTCGTCATGCTGCGCACCGGCAGGCCTTTGACCCCGCTGTCGTAGTAGCCGGCGTGCAGCAGCCCGTCGGTGCCGACGTACAGCGACGGCTCCAGGCCGAACTCGGCGTACTCCAGCAGCGGCGTCTTCGACGTGCCGTACAGCACGCCCGGTCCGTTCGCCTGGAACCACATGGTCACGGTCAGGGCCTTGCCCTTGAGCAGCGAGTCGCGGCGCGGCAGCTCCACGAACCGGGGCCGGGCGGCCGGGCCGCCGTTGTCGTCGGCGAACGAGGGCGCCGGCGTCTGCGCCCCGAACGGCCCTTCGACCGCGGCCAGCCGCACGTCGTGGTAGGTGGCCTCGGTCGTGGACGCCACGTTGGCGGCCGTCGCCTCGGTGCGTTCACGCAGCGGGAAGTAGTCCACCGGCCGGGCTGCCAGCACCGCTTCGGCGTACCGGGCCGCCCGGGACGGCTGCGACGGCGCGGAGCTGCTGGCCGTGACCGCGTTCGGACCGTTGGCGGCCCGGTCGCTGGCGAGTTTGATCAGCACCGCAGCGGTGACCAGGGCGAGTGCGACGGCTCCTGCCATCGCCAGCCGCAGTCCCCAGCGTCGGCCGGGGCGTGCCGTGGCGCCCGCGCCCGGGGCGGCGGGCACGTACGCCGGAAGGTGCGGGGTGTGGGCCTCCCGCGCGGGAACCGCTGCGGATGCGTACACCGGGGTGGGCGGCAGCTGCGGGGACGACGGCGCCGGCGAGACGTCGGGCAGGCTCATCGTGACCGGTTGCGGTAGCGGCGGTGGCACGGTGGAGACGGGCGGGCCGTCGGCGGCGCCGACCGCGACCGCGTCGGCGGCCAGCAGGGTCGCCGGCGCCGCAGCCGGTGCGACCGTGCCGCCCGCGCCGCCGGGTGAGGCGCCCAGCAGCAACTCCCGCGCCCGTTCCGGGCGCATCCGCTGCCGCGGCTCCTTCACCAGCAGGCCTTCGATGACCTCCGCCAGCCCGGCGGTGCCCGCGTTGACCGCGGGCGGGTGGGGCCGTGTCGCGCTGGCGAACATACCGGCCACCGGGTCGTCGTGCGAGAACGGCGGCGTGCCCTCGACCAGGAAGTACAGGACCGCACCCAGGCCGAAGTAGTCGCCTTCGACGCCCACGCGGCCGGTGACGATCCGCTCGGGCGCGATGTATCCGGGTGAGCCGAACGCCAGGCTGGTATGGCTGCGCGCCACGTCGGACACGATCCGTGCGATCGAGAAGTCGGTGACGAAGATCCGGCCCTGCTCGGTCAGGAGCACGTTGGACGGTTTCACGTCGTGGTGCAGCACCCGCTGCTCGTGGGCGTGCAGCAGCGCGTCGAGAATGGACAGGCCCACCTGCGCGGCCCGGGTCGGGGTCATGGTGCCGTGCTGCTCGACGTACTGGTGCAGCGATCCGCCGGAGACGAACTGCATCACGATCATCGGGGAGTCGGCATCGACGATGACGTCGTGGACGGTGACGATGCCCGGATGGGACAGCCGCGCCGCGGCTCTGGCCTCGGCGGCCGCGCGTGCCATCACGTCGTCGTTGCCGGTCTCCCCCGCGACCGCGAACAGCTCCTTGACGGCGACCGTGCGGCCCAGCAGCTGGTCGGTCGCGCGCCAGACCCGGCCCATGCCGCCGACGCCGATGACCGCTTCGACCAAATAGCGCCCGCCGACGAGATCACCCTCGTGTAGCACCTAGACCCCCGGTAGCACGTCCGCCGAAACTGTCGCGACCTGGCGCCTGCTGCGGCGCCGTCGGCGCGCCGGGGCACCGCGGACGGGGAGGTCCCGGTGGCAGGCCACGCGGCGCCGACTCTACCGCCAGGTCGATGGGACGGCGCACGGCGGCAAGCGATACGACACATACGGTCTCCGGCGGCCCCGCACCTGGCCGGGAAGCGGACCCGAACCGGCAGGGGCCTTGGGCCGCGAGACCCGCCCCGCGTCACCGGCGTCGTCCTAACCGGCTGCGGGCCTCCACCGATCATCGGATCAGCCGCGGCTGCCGGGTCTGACTAAACTCGACCGGTGCCCGGCAGCACCGCTCTTCGAGCCGGACGCCGGACAGGCAGCGCGGATCGGACCTGGGAGGTGGCGTGCGGGTAAGCGACGTGATGGCTGCGTTCCCTGCGTACATACGGCTTGGCGCCACGATCCGCAGGGCGGCTGAGGTGCTCAGCGTGTCAGAGGTCGGCCAGCTGATGGTGCTGGACCACGAAGGCCGGTTCGTCGGCTCGCTCGCCGAAGAGGACCTGGTGCGGGCCATGCTGCCCGGCTTCGATGACGTCACCGCCGGCGGTGGGACGCTTGCCGACGCATTCCAGCTGTTCCTGGAGCGGGGCCGCAGCCTCGCCGACCGCCCCGTCGATCCCCTCGTCGTACGCGACGCGGCGACCGTGCGCTCGACCGACGAGCTCGCCCGAGCGGCGATCGTCATGATCGACCGTGGGATCCGGAGGCTTCCCGTCGTCGACGACGGCAAGCTCGTGGGCACGCTGTCACGCGCCGACCTGTGCCGAGCGGTGATCTACCATTCCTGAGCTCCGGCTGGTCGTGACCGACCGGCATACCCAGGCGACCAGCGAGCAGGTGTGCGCGCTGCCGATCACCTTCGGCCGTGATGTCGGCATGGCCGCGGTCGCGCTCGACGATCCCACCATCTCCCGGCAGCACGCACGCCTGGAGATCATCGACAACTATCTCGTGCTCACCGACCTCGACAGCACCAACGGCACCTACGTCAACGACGAGCGGCTGAGCCGCCGCCAGGCGCTGGTGACCGGGGATCGGCTACGGATCGGCCGGTACGACCTGACGTGGACGTTCCTCGACCGCAACGCCACCGTGCTGCTCGACGAGTCCCACCGGACCATCCTGCGGCCGGACAGCCCGCCTGAGGTCGCCGCACGGCGGGTGGTCGAGGCCGCGCAGACGCACAACCAGCGGGTCGGCCACGAACTCGACGGGTTCCTGTCGCTGGCGCACGGGTTCCTGCCCGCACAGCCGCCGCTGACGGCGTTCCCCGACTCGCACCGCGCCTGGGACGAGATGACCGACCGGCTGCCCGACCTGTTCCGCAGGCTCCAGGTGCGCCGGGCGTTCGACGCGATGCCGGTCCTCGACGCCCGGCCTGAGGCGCTGCCCGACCGGTATCTGCTGCGCGCCTCGACCCTGCTGGGCGTGTTCGCCCACGCCTACCAGTACATGGCGATCGACCCGCCGGCCGCGCTGCCCGACTCGCTGCTGCGACCGTGGACCACCGTGTCGCGCCGCCTGGGCAAGCAGACCCCGGCCGTGTCGTACATCGACCTGTTCTTCTACAACTGGCGCCTGCGCGACCCGGCCGGCCCGCGCGCGCTGGACAACATGGACCTGCTCGTGCCGACCTGGAACAACGCCGCCGAGCGGGTGTTCTACCTGGTCACGACCGAGTTCGCGATGGGGCTCACCCCCGTGCTGGGCGCGATGCTCAACGCCCAGGAGGCGGTGGTCGCCGACGACCCGGCCGCCCTGGAGGGCGCGCTGCTGACGATCCTGGACCGGTTGCAGCACGTCACGCAGTCCATCTACCCGCAGATCGACCCCAACCCCCGCGGCCGGTATCCGCTCGACCAGGTGCTGTGGGCCAAGACCGTCGGCACCGCCGGAGTGCCGATCTTCGACGGCGCGCCCAGCCCGAGCGGCACCGCCCAACCGCAGATCCACGCCCTGGACGCGTTCCTGGAGCGCAGGGACTACGGCACCATGGTCGGCCAGCAGAGCACCTACCTCGCCGGATACTTCCCCCGCCACTGGCAGGAACTCGTGGCGGCGCTGCGCGAGGTGTCGGTGCGCCAGTACGTGGAAGACTCCCGCAGCAGCGCCCTGCGCGGCGTCTACAACGCCATGCTCGACGCCTACACCGGCGACCGCGGCTGGATGGGCCTGCACCGCATCAAGGCGTACGGTTTCCTGGAGGTGGCGTTCAAGGTCGGCCGGCAGGTGACCACCGGCGCCCGGTTCACAGGCCTGTTCAAAGACCGGACCTGGGACAAGGTCGACGGGGAACTGGCCGTCGTCCGTGAGGAGCGCCGCCCTCCGGTAGGAGCGCCCGTGGTGTTCGGGACCGCCCGCCGGGGCCGGGTCGTCACCGGCGAGTCCGGTGCCTGGACCTGCTATCTGGACATCGACGTCACCGGCCAGGGCGTGCACCACCTGCCCGGCGACCGGGTCGGCGTGCTGGCCGAGCACGACGACGACCTGGTACGCCGCACGGTCGCCGCGCTGCAGGCCACCGGCGACGAACTGGTCCCGCTCACGCCGCGGTGGCGGGCGGCGGTGGCGTGCCGGGAGGGCTACGGCGAGGTCGACGTCCTGCCGCTGCGGACGCTGCTGCGCTTCGCCCAGCTCCGGCCGATCGGCCGCGAGGTCGCCAAGCGGCTGGTGCGGCTCACGGCCGTCGGCGCGTGGCAGCGGGTCGTCGACGCCCGCATGGAGGACCAGTGGGAGCTGTGGGACGTCCTGAACCTGCTGTACGCGGGAGGATACGACGTCACCCGGTTGTGGCGGGCCGAGTCGACCGACGACGACGCCCTGTGCGCGGTCATCGCACCTGAGCCGTTCCGGCTGTACTCGATCGCGTCTGCTGCGCCGCCCGGCGAACCGGCGGCCACCCTGCGACTGGTCGTCGCCGGGCTCGCCTACACCTCCGCCCGCACGCCGTGGTCATACCCGCGTGCACGGCAGGGCGCGGCCTCGCATTTCCTGCGCCGGGCGGGCCTCGACGGCCGGCAGCGGCTCTCGCTGCAGATCGTGGCCACGCCCAGGTTCCGGTTGCCGGCCGACCCGGCCCGGCCCGTCGTCATGTTCGCCGCCGGATCCGGGATCGCCCCGTTCCTGGGGTTCGTCGCCGCCCGCACCGGGCCGGGCGAGAACCGGCTCTACCTGGGCATCCGGACACCGGACGAGTTCGTCGAACACACCGACCTCGACGATGCGGCCGCCGCGGGCCGGCTGCGCCTGTCCGTGGCGTTCTCCCGCGCCGAAGCCGCGATCCACTTCGACGGCCGGCGCCACAGCGTCGGTGCCGGGCAGCGGCGCCGGGTCGACGACGTGATCCGTGCCGAAGCCGACGCCCTCTGGGAGCTGCTGCGGCCCGTCGCGGACGGCGGCGGCGGCGCTTCCGTCTACGTCTGCGGCAGTTCGCGTTTCGCGGTCGCCGTCCTCCAGGCGCTGACCGACATCGTGCCCGGTGACGGCCGCGAGTTCCTGCGCCAGCTGGTGGCCGACGGGCGCCTGTCCCAGGACGTCTTCACCACCTATCTCGGCCACGCCCAGCAGACCCCCCGCGTCGAGATATCGGACCTGGCGCAGCACGACACGCCCGACGCCGGTTACTGGATGGCGATCGGCGGCGCCGTGGTCGACGTCAGCGAGTTCATCCACCTGCACATCGGCGGGCCGCACATCGTACGCAACTACGTCGGCATGGACGCCACCGCCGCGTACCGCAAGGTGCTGCACCACGCCAACGCCGAGATCGACTCCCAGCTGTCGATGTACCAGATCGGCCACCTGCGCCGGCTTCAGTTCGGCGCCCGCTGGGGCGTGGTGCTCACCGAGGACGGCCTGCACGCGCTGCCGCTGGAGGAACTGTTCCGGACCTGGGTCCGGTTCCTGTACATGCTGGTCGCGATGAAGAACGCGCTCACCGCCGATTACGGCTTCACCGCCTCGGTCACCACCATGGGCGAAGATCCGGGCGAGCTGACGCCCTTCAAGGCGCAGTACGTCATCGAGGGGCACCGCCGGTTCCTGGTCAGCTACCTCGACGGGCTCCTGCACGGCGACCTGCGCACCCTGTGGCAGCAGACCGTCGGCTTCTGCGACCCGCGGCAGGACATCCGGCACTTCGACACCGAACTCGCCGCCCTGTCGGCCCAGCCGGACGTCGCACTGGTCCGCAACTCCGTGACCGCCGTCAAGGCACTGCTGCTGGCCGACGACGACCACCGCCGGGTCACCGCGTTGTGCCGCACGTACGCCCATGCCGACGTCCAACTGCTCAGCGACCTGAAGACCGCCGTGCTGCGGGGCATCCGGGCCTTCGAGATCCACGAGGCCGACGTCGTCGAGCAGGCAGGAACCACGCTGCTGGAAGCCACCCGTGACGCGCTCGCCGCGGTGTCGGCCTACTACACGCGGCTGGCCGGGCAGACCCGCACGCACGGCGTCACCGCCGACGATGCGGTGGAGGAGGCGATTCCGGTGGACCGGGGCCTGCCGGGTCACGGCGGCCCGCTGCTGGTTCCCGACCAACCGCCGACCGGGAACTGACGCTCCTGCGCCACCGCCGTCCTACGACGAGGTGGCGAGTCGAACCCGTTGGTACGCTTCGCGGATGCTTGACCTGCAAACGCTGCGCGAGGCACTTCCCGGCGAGTGGCGGGTCCTGGCGACGACCTTCCCCATGTGGCTGTCGGGACGACGGCTGCAACCCATGTTCCGGTACGGGCTGCTCGCCGACGAGCCGCTCACGTTCAGCGACGAGGTCACCTACCGCACCCGCGGCGGCGCCACGAAACGGATCCTCGGCGTCGACCGGTTCGACCCGGCGACCGGGGCGTTCACCTGGCGCGGGCGCGGCCTGCTGCGGCCGCTCAGCAGCCGGTGGCGGGTGGAGCACCTCAGCGACGACCGGAACCTGATCGTCCTGTCGTTCGCCCGATCCCTGGTCACCCCTGCGGGCGTGGACGTCGTCGGTCGGGGCGGCGGGGACCACCCGAACGCCCGAGAGCACATCCCCGCAGAGGCCCTCGTTCCGGAGCTGCACTGGCTGTCGTGACATCCGTGCCGGACAATCTCCGGACGTGACCCTGAGCCCCCCGCCGCCGATCGTCCCCGGTATTCCGTTGCTGGGCAACGCGTTGCAGATGATGGGCGACGTCCAGCAGTTCCTTGTGGACTCCTACCACGACCTGGGCCCGGTGTTCCGGGTACGCGCCCTGAACCAGCCGTTCGTCATCATGGCCGGGGCCGCCGCCAACCGCTTCCTGATCGAACACGGCGAGCAGGTGTTCACCAGCGAGGAGAGCTTCGGCGGGCTCGACCGGGAGTTCGGCATGCGGGTCCACGTGCTGCGCGGCCGCCCGCACCGGCACCTGCGCAAACTGCTCGCCACCGGTCTGTCCCGCGACCTGCTCGCCGCGCGGTGGGACCAGGTCGCCGACCAGACCGAGCAGATCCTCGACGGCTGGGCGGACCAGCCCGCCGTGTCCGTGGTCGACGCGTGCCAGCGGCTCGCCGCGGCCCAGCTGTCCATCGCCTACACCGGGGCGAGTTCGGCCGCCCGGTTCGAGACGCTGCGATCGGCCTTCGAGCTCGTCCTCGACGTCACCATCGCCGGGAAATGGCCGGCTGCGGCACTGCGGTGGCCGTCCTACCGCCGGTCGCGGGCAGAGATCCACCGGTTCGCCCGCGCCGCGCTCGCCGAGCGGGCGGCCGGGCCGCGCGACGGCACCCCCGACCTGCTCGACCTGGCGCTCGACGCTACCGACGAGCACGGCGTCCCGTACCCGCTCGACGTGCGGGCGGGGATGGCGTTGCAGGGCTACTTCGCGGGCGTCAACACGGTCGCCTACCTCTACAGCTTCATGATCGACGTGCTGCTGCGCAATCCCGCCGTGCTCGCTCGGGTCAGGGCCGAGGTCGACGCCGCCTATCACGGCGGTCGTCTGTCGTTCGACCGCCTGCGCGATCTGCCCGCGCTGCATGGCCTGGTGATGGAGACCCTGCGGGTCCACCCGCCGGCGCCCGGCTCCGCCCGGACCGCGACGCAGGGGTTCGACTTCGCGGGCTTCCGCATCGAGCGGGGGCAGCGCGTACTCGTCGCGACCTGCGTCACCCACCAGCTGCCCGAGCACTTCCCCGATCCGCAGCGGTTCGACCTCGACCGGGACTTCGCAGCCGCGCGCAGCGCGGCGGTCTACGCGCCCTTCTCGGTCGGCGGCCACACCTGCCTCGGCGCCGGGATGACCCAGGTCCTGTCCGTGGCGACAACCGCGATGCTGGTCCGCCGGCTGAGTCTCTCGCCGATGCGACCGGAACGCCCGTTGCGGATCACGGCCACCCCCGGTCCGAACCCCGGCCGACGGTTCAAGGTCAACGCCTTCCCGCGCGGCGCTACCGGCGAAGCGCAGGCTGCGCGCTCGCCCGTCGCCTCGCCGTGACATCGGCCGTCGGACGCCGTCGGCTACGGGGCGCCCGCTACCCCGGCTTCACCGACTGAAGTTAATTTTCGCCACCGAGTTGTTACATGAAGTTTCTCGATATCAAAGATGTGTATTCCTTAATGTCTATGGGCCGACTGTTTCCCATCCCCCGGGAGGGCCCATGTCATCCGTCCGATCCCCACTGATCCGCCGCGCCGCAGCACTGGCCAGCGGATTCGCACTCGCCTTCGGCGCCGCGCTGGCCGTGCCCACCGCGGCGCACGCCAGCCCCGACTACGGCCCGGCCGCCTGGGTGCCCGCCAGCACCAGCAACTACACCGACGCCAGCCGTGAGACCGACTACAACATCAACTACGTGGTCATCCACACGATCCAGGGCTCGTACACCAGCGCCATCAACTGGTTCCAGAACCCGTCGGCCCAGGTCAGCGCCCACTACGTCGTGTCCAAGACCGGCGCGGTCACCCAGATGGTCCGCGAGTCCGACATCGCCTGGCACGCCGGCAACTGGACCTACAACACCCAGTCCATCGGCATCGAGCACGAGGGCTACGTCGAGCAGGACGGCTGGTACACCGAGGAGATGTACCAGGCGTCGGCCGCGATCGTGCGGAGCGTGACCAGCAAGTACGGCATCCCGCGCGACCGCGCCCACATCATCGGCCACAACGAGGTCCCGGGCGCCACCCACACCGACCCGGGCTCGAAGTGGAACTGGACCTACTTCATGCAGCTCGTCAACGGGACCACCCCGCCGTCGTGGTCACAGACCGTCGACAACACCACCGCGGGCCGGTTCACCGCCTCGGCGAGCTGGGGCACCTCGACCTACTCCACGCAGCGCTACGGCGCCGACTACCGCTACGCCGACCCGGTGGCAGCCTCCGACCCGGCCTGGTACAAGTTCAACATCCCGGCCACCGCCTCCTACAAGGTCGAGGTCTGGTATCCCGCCCTGCCGGGCTACAACAACTCCACCCCGTACGTCATCGCCACCACCGGCGGCAACCAGTCGGTGGCCGTCAACCAGCAGGCCACCGGCGGCAGCTGGCGCACCCTGGGCACCTTCACCCTGGCCGCCGGCGACTACAACGCCGTCGGGGTGAGCCGGTGGACCTCCGGCACCGGCTACGTCATCGCCGACGCCGTCCGGCTGACCCGCGTCTGACCCACGCACGCGCCGGAGCGGCCCCGGGCCGCTCCGGCATGTCGGACCCGGGCACGCTTGCCCAGCTCAACCCGGTCGCCCACACTGGCAGACGTGATCGACGAGCGGTGGCCGACCGTGCTCGGAGTGCCGATCGACTGCGTGGGCGTGCCCGAGGCCGGCGACCCGCCGTTCGGCACCGAACTGTCCCCCGCCGCGCTGCGCGGCGCCGGCCTGGTCCGCGCCGTCGGCGCGGCCGACGCCGGAGACCTGCCGGTACGGCTCGTCGGCCGCGACCGCGACCCCGAAACCGGCGTACTGGCCTGGCCCTCGGTCCGCGAAACCACAGCCGCGGTACGCGCCGCCGTCGCCGGACTGCTCGCCGCCGACCGCATCCCCCTCGTCATCGGCGGCTGCTGCACCCTGCTGCCCGGCGCACTGGCCGGAGCCCGCGACGCCCTCGGCCCCACCGCGCTGGCCTACCTCGACGGCCACCTCGACCTGTACGACGGCCGCACCTCCCCCACCGGCGAACCCGCCGACATGCCCATCGCCGTCGTCACCGGCGTCGGCCCCGCCGCCTGGGCCGCCGACGTCGGCGCACCCCTGCTCCAGCCCGGCCAGCTCGCCCTGCTCGGCCCCCGCGACCGCGCCGAAGCCCTCACCTACGCCACCAGGCTGCCCGAGCAGCTCGGCCACCAGCCGGAGCTCACCCCGGACACGCTGCGGGCCGACGGCATGGCCGCCGCGGGCCTGCACACCTCGGCGCAGCTGTCGGCCGCGACCGGCCGATACTGGGTGCACCTGGACGTCGACGTCCTGGACCAGGCCGCATTCCCGGCCACCGACTACCTGATGCCCGGCGGGCTGAGCCTGCCCGAGCTCGGCGCGCTGCTGCGGCCGCTGCTGGGCAGCACCGCACTGGCCGGGATGTCGCTGGGCTGCTACAACCCCGACAAGGACCCCGACGGCGCCTGCGGCCGGGAACTGGTCGACATGCTCGCCCAGGCGCTCTGCCGGGACTGATCGGCCGACCGCTCGGCGGCACGGGCGATGTTGCGGGCCATACCGCCGAAGATCAGCGCGTGGAACGGCACGATCGCCCACCAGTACGCGTGCCCGGCCAGGCCGTGCGGGATGAACACCGCCCGCTGGTCGTAGCGGCTGTGCCCGGACCGGGCCGGGTCGCGGGTCACCCTCAGCTCCAGCCACGCCTGGCCCGGCAGGCGCATCTCGGCGCGCAGCCGCAGCAGGTGCCCCGGCTCGACCTCCTCCACCCGCCAGAAGTCCAGCGCCTCCCCCACGTACAGCGCGACCGGGTCGCGGCGGCCGCGGCGCAGCCCGACCCCGCCGATGAGCCGGTCGAACCAGCCCCTCAGCGCCCACGCCAGCGGGTACGAGTACCAGCCGGTCTCCCCGCCGATGCCGGTGACCACCGACCACAGCGCGCTCGCGGGCGCGTCGACCAGCTTGGTGCGGTTGTCCAGGTACACGCTGCCGCCGGACCAGTCCGGGTCGGTCGGCAGCGGCTCGGCCGGCGCACCCGTCCAGGTCGCGTTCGACCAGCGGGTCTCCACGTCCGCGTCACGGATCTTGACCAGCGCCAGGGCGACCGCCTCGTCGAAGCCTTTCAGGCCGCCGGGCGGCGGTGCGGCGTACGCCTCGATGTCGTGCTCGTGGCAGACGGCCTCGTGCACCAGGCTGGCCACCAGCGGTTTCGCGAGCGCGCCCGGCACCGGCGTGACCAGCCCGACCCACTGCGAGCTCAGCCACGGCGACAGCGTGCGCACCCCCATGATCACGCGCGGGGTCAGCCCCGCCACCCGGGCGTAGCGGTGCATCATGTCGCGGTAGGTGAGCACGTCGGGACCGCCGATGTCGAACGACCGGTTCAGGTCCTCGGGCACGCTCGCGAACGCGACCAGGTAGTGCAGCACGTCGCGGACCGCGATGGGCTGGATCCGGTTGTCGACCCAGCGCGGGGTGACCATGACGGGCAGCCGCTCGGTCAGGTACCGCAGCATCTCGAACGAGGCCGAACCCGACCCGATGATCACCGCGGCGCGCAGCGTCACCGTCGGCACGCCCGAGGCGGTCAGGATCGCCCCGACCTCCTCGCGGGAGCGCAGGTGCGGCGACAGGCCGCCGCCGGGGCCCGTATGCGGCGCCGGGCCGCCCAGGTACACGATGCGTTTGACCCCGGCCCGCAGCGCGGCGGCGGCGAACGTCTGCGCGGCCCGCCGGTCGGTCCGCTCGAAGTCACCCGAGCCCAGCGAGTGGACCAGGTAGTACGCGACGTCGACGCCGTCCAGCGCGGCGCGCATGTCCTCGGGTTTCAGGAGGTCGCCTTCGACGATCTCGGCCCTGGCCGCCCACGGGACGTCGCGCAGCCGGTTCACCGACCGGGTCACGCACCGCACCCGATGTCCGGCTTCGATGAGGCGCGGCGCCAGGCGCCCGCCGATGTAGCCCGTCGCCCCGGTGACGAGCACCCGCGTCTGGTCGGCCATACGCCCAGCGTAGGGCGTTCGGAGCGTCGGCAAGGGCAGCTTCTCCCCTAGTCCGCGAGGTTGTGCTTCGCCGATCATGGCCGCCGCAACGGCGCTCAGCCAGCTCCGGGCCCGGATGGGGCGGATTGCCGACGGGGCGCGATGCCGCGAGCATCATCCGGTGCTGAACTAACGAACTGCGGTCGCGGCGGCGGCCGAGTACCTTGCGCAGCAGTTTCCGAGCCGGGTCGGCGTGATCCGGGTCTGGCCGGAGCCGCCTTCCTCGACGGCAATCGACTCATCGTGCCGTACAACACCGTCGATCTTCTGGATCACGGCATGGAAGACGCCGAACTGGCGGGCAACATGCCGATCTCCGTCGACCTGAGAACCGGGGAGTGCGACTTCATCTCGTGGAATGCCGTATGGCTATACCGAAGCATGGGGTTCGTCGTGTGACGGCTGGCGCCTGCACGTCCAGACTGTGCCCTCGCTGAGCGGCAGGTCGCCAGTGCAGGGCACCGGAACGGTCTGCCGTTGCGACGGCCCAACAGAACGGGACTATGGCACAAGGAGCCCAGCAGGTCGCCCAGAAGCCCATTCGACTCTTATCTGCCGTAACCATCCCACCTCGCTGCCCTACCCGGATCCTGGGTGCGCCTATGGAACTGTCCTCCCGCCCACTGTGTGGACGACCAAACCTCCGGCCATCGGCGAGGCATCGGCAGGGGTACCCGCCAGCAGGTCGATGCCACCCGATGATGCCTCCGCCTCGGCGCCGTCCGGCTCCAGGCCGAACCGGTGCGGCATGGCCCGTCATCGGACCCAGCTCACATCCACGAGAGGGGAACGCTGTACCCGCCCACGGGGCGGGGTACAGCGTTCCCCTCTGGCACAAGTGCCTCACCTATCGGCGAAGCGCCTGCCGACCGGTGCTACGTCCAGCCCTTAACTGCGACCCCGTCCTGGGTTCAGTATCGCGGATCGAGAGAAAAGCAGCCGTCACATCTCGAGCCATCCAGATGGATCATCGCAAATACTCCGGAGATGATTTCCTCATTTGTGGCGCCGGGCGTGTCCCATTTTCCCCGAGTCGAACTGATCGCGCGAATCCTCTGCCCAATAGCGATACCGATCTTGTTGTTCACCATATCGATACGCATGTCACGGCTACCGTATGTGGACGTGCCGTTGTCATTAGAACTGAATTCGTGGGCGTACGCCAAGTCGAGCGCATCTTCTGGACTCACGCCATTAGCAACCATGTATGCCATCCACAGGCCGTGATGTTTCGCATTCCAGACCTCGTCGTCGTACTGCCACTTCAAACCATCTCTGGCTTTCCATTTGTCTTTAGACGCTTTAGCGTTCTTTTCTGCAAAATCTCGACCATCTCCGGCGATTTGGCACGCAAAAGGTCCTACCTTCAGGCACCAGCCCTTCTCGTAATCAGTGCCGAACTGGCAAAAACCTTGGCCATGGTCGCAATATGTTTGTGTTGTCAATGTCCCGTAGCGCCATGCATTCACTGCCGTTTGGTTGCCGAACCGGACCTCTTCCGGGGTCAATTGGCAGCTTCCGGGGCACCAGGCGGGTCCATTGATCGGGCACTTGGGCGCGCATGGCGCATCTTCCTTTACGGGCTTGCCCTTTGCCGTACGGGCCGGCGCGCCAGTGTTTCTGTATTGATGACACCCGATGTCGCCGCAGTCGATCAGCCCGCTTGGATCGCTGAAGGTAGTTGGGTTGGCGCGGCTATACAGGTATGGATTCCACTGGCCAGGGTCGTTGAGATCAAGCAGCGGATCGACTGACGCGAACCGCCCGAGCCCCGGATCGTATTCTCGGGCACCGAGGTGAACGAGCCCGGTGGGATCCTTGATACCGCCGACGTACCCTCTGTCGCCGGTGAACAGCCCCTGTGCACCTCGGTCCTCGCCGTACGGCATCGTTCGGTTGCGGACGACAAGCAGTTGACTAGCGTCGATCTGCACCTGCTGGGTGCCGTGATGGTCCTGGACGGTCCATTTGAGCCCGGTGGCATTGCGGACGGCGTTCGCGTAGAACCGCGTGCCCAGTGGTGCGCCTGAGGTCTTCAGTTCGAGTTCGGTGCTCCCGAGGTAGAGCTTCGTGCTGTCGGCAGCTCGGGTGATGAGCCGGGCGCCTTCGGCGTCGTACACGTAGGCGATCGTGTTGGTGCCCTCGGCCAAGGTGGCCAGGTGTCCTTCGCGATCCCAGGTGAGATCCTGGGTCACTCCGGTCTCCGTCTGCCGGTGGCGGGTGTTGCCGGCAGCGTCGTAGTCGAAGGCCCTGGCGCTGGCGCCTGCCAGCGGTCCTGAGGCGTCGACCTGAGTCAGCGTGTGGGTCTGGCCAGAGGTCGCGTAGTGATATGTCCATGCCGTGTCAGCGGCGGGGCCCTTGTCGACTTGGCTGAGCCGGTTGCCGACGATGTCGAAGCCCCACTGACGCCAGTACGGATCGGCTCCGGCTCGCTGCGGAGTGGCGCAGGAGATGCTCGCCTCGGTCCATGCCTGTGTCAATCGGCGCAGGCCATCGTAGTCGAAGCATTCGGCCTCATCACGGATGCCGTTGGTCTTGCCGGCGATCCAGGTCAGGTTACCGGTGGCGTCGAAGTTGTACTCGGTGGTGAACTTGTCGTCGAAGTTGGCTGGGTTGGACTGGTTCTGTGTGTCGATCTGCTGGGCTCCCAGTCGCCCGGTGGCCTCCTGGTAGCTGTTTGTCTGGCGCAGCTGTTTGCCGAAGGTGCCGTGCAACGTCTGGTCGGTGGCCCCGTCCCAGTGGTAGTCGATTCGGGCGAGGTAGTCGTCCACGCCCTTTATGGTTGCGGGAAGGCCCTGGTCGGTGTACGTGGTGGTGACGGTCTCCAGCGGCAAGCCACCGACGGGCTGGCCGCCGTTGATCGTCGGGAGGGTCACCTTCTTGGTCGCGCCGCTGTCGGTGTACTGCGTCGATGAGGTGTAGGTGCCAGCCAGTGCGCCATTCTGTGCTGACGCCGGGATGGTGATGGTCGTCTGGGTAGGCCGGTAGCCGTCGTCGTAGGAAGTGACCGCGCTGACGTAGGCGAGTCCGTTGTCATACCGGGTTGAGCTGGTCGGCTGGCCTAGTGCGACCGTGTCCCAGGTCCATGCGGCGCGCAGTGCGCCGGTGGAGCTGGTGTCGCGCACCTCGATTTTGCGTCCGAGGTTGTCGTAGACGTAGGCCAGGACTTGACCCCGGCCGTCCTGGCTGGTGAGAAGCTGTCCAGCGTTGTCGTACTGTTTGACGGTGGTGCCGGAGTCAGGGTCGACTGTGGTGGTCGGCCGGCCGAGCATGTCGTACTGGTATGCCCAGTGGTTGTTGGCCGGGTCGGTGACTCCGAGAAGTTCGTTGCGCAGGCTGTAGTCGTACTTCGTCGTGTCGTAGCCCTGGCCCGCGGTTAGCGGCAACGTTCCCAGCGATGTGAACGTCGTGGCGTTACGTGTCCAGCGCTGCAGGGCGAAGTCGCCGTCGTCAGCGCCGAACAGGTCGGGTTTGCCGTCGCCGGTGAAGTCGCCAGCGGCAAGGTTGACCCGGTTGGACCAGCCGGTGAGCAAGTCCGTACCGGTGGCGAAGGTGCCGTTGCCATTACCAAGCCACTGGCGCAGCATGCCATCGGCGGTGCGCACGGCAAGCAGGTCAGTTTTGCCATTGCCGTCGACATCGGCTGCGACCAGGTTCTTGTATCCGGCCCAGCCACCAGTGACGTCTGTCGGTCCGCTCAGGGTGCCTGCACCGTTGCCCGTCCACAGCTGCAGCATGCCGTCCGCGGACCGGACAGCGACCAGGTCGGCTTTGCCGTCGCCGGTGAAGTCGCCGGCGGCGAGTTCACCGTGCCCGCTCCAGCCGTCGGCCAGCTTGCTGTTGGTGGGGAACCCGCCAGTGCCGTCGTTGGTGTAGCGCCACAGGGCGCCGTCGGACTTGCGGACGCCGATGAGGTCTGGGGCTGTGTCGCCGGAGAACTCTCCGGCGGTCCAGTCCCGGTACTGGTTCCAGCCTGTGCCAGTCGGCTGGCTGAAGGTGAAGGTGCCGTCGCCCTTGCCGGTGTAGGTTGCACGGAAGCCCTCGCCAGGACGGATGGCCACAATGTCGGTCTTGCCATCCTTGTTGAAGTCGCCTGCGACGAGGTCCTGGTAATCAGAGAAGCTATGGAACTGGCGCTTCTCGATCACACTGCCGCGGTCGTCGACGATGTTCTGGGTGGGTGTGCCGCCTCGTGGGGGAGTGATCGTATTGCGATCCCAGCTGTAAGCGGTGCTCGTCTTCCACTGCAGCACGTTGCGTGACCACGTTTCGTCGGTCAGCTTCCGGCCGCGACCGTCGTAGGTGTAGCGGGTCTGCCTGTCGACCTGGTCGTCACTGAACGTCTGCCGGACGGTGCCAGGAAGCGCCGTGTCGTCGTTGAAGGTCGATGTGCTGACCACTTGTCCACGGTCGTCGTATTTCGTGTCGGCGATTACCCGCTGGTTCGGCTTGGCCGCTGTGGTCGCCGGCGACGGTCCCTGCGTCTGCACCACGTGCATGAAACCGTCGTACAGCTCGTAGGAGGTGATCTGGTTGCCGTTGGGACCGAGCACCTTGGTCTGCACCGTCGACGGTTGGCCGGCCGTGTTGGACAAGACGTAGGCGTAGCTGGTGTCTGGCAGGCCACTGGCATTGCCGGGCTTGGTGACCGAGATCAGTCTTCCCATGGGGTCGTAGGTCGCCGTTGTGATCTTGTTGTTGGCGTCCCTGACCTGGACAGCAAGACCCCGGTAGGCGTCCAGTGTCGTCGCAACCACATGCCCGGCCGCGTTGGTCACCGAGACGGACGTGATACGGCCGTCGGCGTTCTGGGAGTAGGTGCTCTGCGTCTGCCGACCGAGAGCGTCCTTAGTCGAGGTGACCTGGCCGTTCTGGTCGTAGGTGACTCCCTGAGAGGTGATGACCCAGCCGGTCCCGTCACTGGCGTCGGACTGGGTGACATTCCCTCGGCTCGGCGCCGCCCCCCAGGCACCCGTGTCGTAGTAGTTGCGGGTGTCCGACAGCAGGTCCGCTGGGATCGTCGGGGTGACGCTACACAGCTTGCTGACCGTCTGCGTCCGGGATACGAACGAGTACATGTTCGCGGTCGGGGCGTCGGCGTAGGTGTACCGAGTGCAGGTGTCCTGGCCGGTACCCGGCGCGTACTCCTGCTGGCTGTCCACCAGGCGACCTGCGGTGGCGGCGGTCGTGCTGAACGTCTGGCGTACGACGTCGCGGGTCGACCAGCCCGTTCCGGTCCACTCCCAGCGGATCGTGTCCTGGTCTCGGGTAATGTACGTATGGTTGACTGGCGGTGTCGCCCAGTCCGTCAGGGTTCGCGTGCCCGTGGTGATCTCCCACGGTTCGGTGCGGACCATCTCTACGGCGGTGCCACCGGCCTGGTCGTAGGTGGCCTCCTGGAGCTGGTGCCCGGCGCGGTTCTCCAGGTCGTACCAGACCAGGCCCATGCCGTCGGTGATGGTGACCGAGCGGGTGCCGGTGTCGGTGGAGTCGCCGTGCAGGCCGCGGAAGTACAGGTAGCTCGTCTGCGACCGGGTACCCGCCGCAGGTCCGGTCGTGACGGTCACGTCGGTGTAGCCACGCCAGCTGCCCCATGACCGGCCGCTGGGTGAGCCGAAGACCGCCGCGCCGTCGTCGTGGGCCCACAGCACCTTCGTGTTCGACGACGCCGTGGAGTAGGCGTAGGCGGTCGTGACCGGCGGGGAGCCGCCCACCAGGTCGGACTCGACCACCTTGATGACGACGCGTTTGTGCCACCAGGACCAGCCCGAGCTGGTGCCGGAGGGGTTGGTGTACCACTGCGGGAAGCAGCGGTGGGTGTTGACGTCCGGGTTCGGGAAAGTGAGCGTGCCGCCGAAGACGCAGTCGGCGCCGTCACCGTAGTTGTTCGCGTCGTCACCGGAGTACGTAACGTCGATCTGCTTACCGCTCTCGGTCTTGATCTGCACGATCCGGTACTTCATGTGCGAGGCCATGCTCGCACCCGGGTCGTAGTCGGCCCGGTTCTGCGACCGCCCGCCGCCGGAGGTGATCGCCGGGAACTGCAACGACGGCAGGGTCGCGGTCCCGCCGACTTTGCCCGTGTGGGTGATCTTGTTCAGCCACAGCACCGGCGACAGCGACGTGCCGGTCGACGGGAAGCTGTGCTCCAGCGCCCACTCGTCCACCGTCGCGTACACACCGCCCGACAGCACCTGCGTCTCGATCTTCGACAGCCGCTTGGTCGACCAGAAACTCGGCACCATGTTGTTCGAGCACGGCGCCGCGGTGCACTCCAGGTCCCACGGCGTGTCCGGCCAGTTCGCCTCGTCGTGCGTACTACACGACGCGGTCAGACAGCGGTCGCTGTAGGTGAAAACCACCTGCGCCCGCGCCTTCACCGTCGCCGCGTCCAGCACCTTGTTCGTGCCGTACTCGATCCGCACCGGCCGGATGTCACGCCGGTAGTTCTGCGTCGTGTTCGCACTACCGTTCAGAGCAGTCCGGTTGTCGGTGCTGGAGTAGAACAGCGTCATCTCGTTGTTGTTGCGGTCCAGGACGTAATCGAGCATCCACCGCATCGCCTGCTGCGAGCACCGCGACGACGACGCGACCCCGGTGGTGTTCTGACACGGCTCACCGGTGTGGTTGGCGAACACCGGCACCCACTGGACCGAACCCGTGGTCGCACCGGTACGCATGGTGTGCTGGCCGAAGAAGTACTGGGTTCCGTCACGGGTGGTGACCTTCCAGTACTCGTTGTCGTCCTTGTCCTGGTTGGAATCCAGCACGCCGTGAAGGAGCTCGACCTTCTCCCCGTCGCCGTCCTTCAACCGCCACGTGCCGTCGTCACCCCACACGATGTCCGACGACTTCCCGTTCAACATGATCGTCGCATTGTTGCGGCGCCAGCACAGGTCATTGTGGTTCAGTTCCGGGAACAGCGGCGAGTAGCCTCCGTCGGTGCTGTCGCCGTCCTCGGCACAGGGGCGGTAGGTGCGCTCGATGAACCCCGGCGAGTAGGACCAACCCTCACCGATCACACTCGGCTGCGTGTTCCCGCCCGCGGTCTGACCATCCACCGCAGCCGAGCTGTAGTTCAACGCCACCTGCGGCGTCAGGTCGCCCGGCACTGGCGGCACCTGGATCGGATAGGAGTAGGTGAAGTCGCCTGCGCTGCCGCCCGCCGACCACGACGACGACTGCTTCAGATCCGACTTCGTGAAGTTGCCGGTGTCCGACGAGGCGCCCGAGGTAAGCAGCGCCACCAGGACTCCGTTGGCGCCTGCGCTCTGGCCTTCGACGGTCCGCGCGCCGACGGTCGGCGCCTGCGCCGGGCGGTCCAGGACGATCTCAGCCGAGACCTGCCCGGCCGTACCGTCGTTGACTGATCGCAACGGCGTTGCCACACCGCACGCCGCCGCCTGTGGCGTGGTCAGCGCACACGGTGGCACCTGCGACAGTCGCAACCGCCATGCCCAGTCGGCGCCATAAGCGTGCGCGAACGAAGAGTAGTCCAGGCCCAGCCGCACCGCGCCGCCGGTCGTACCGTCCGTGCGCGACACCCGCATCAGCAGCGTCGCGCCGACTGCCGCAGCCTGCTGCCTGGTCAGGACCTCAACCTGCACCGAGGCTGGCTGATCGGCCGCACTCCGCAGATTGCGGACCGCGAGTCCCGACAGCACATCGGGGATGTTCTCGACCGCGGTTACCGTCACCGGCAGCCCCCCGGGCGCAGCCGATCCCTTGGCGCGCGATCGTCCGTCGGCGGCCAGAGCCATCCGGATGACCGACTTGCCTGCCTGCGGCCACGTCACCGCAGATGGCTTGAACGCCTCGGCAAGCGTTCCCGACGCCGGCAACTTCACCGTGCCGGGCCGGACCGGAACCGACCGATCCACCGCCACTCCGCCAGCGGGCGCCGCAGCAGCAGGCGCCAACGGACATACCAGCCACAACAATCCGGCTGCCAACGACGATGCCAGCACGAACGGAGTCCGATGCAATGGCCTCGCACGTCTTGATGACGCAGACACGAGTTCTCCCCTTGAAGATTTGTAAGCGGGGAGACCTTAATGATCACAAAGGAGGGCCACAAGGGTGCGAATCCGACATGACCAAAATGACCCGAGCTTCATTGTCAATCGTTGCCGGCCTGTGACCCGACCCCGGTCAGAGGCACTCTTGACAGCGCCGTCTAGTGCTATGTGCCAAGTAGGAGCCTCGGAGCGCCCCTTGTTGTGGCCTCGTTTGCGCTAGTTTGGTGTCGTCGACGCCGTGGTGCCCTCCCGCTATCGGTATGTCCCGACCTGCAAGGCCGCGGCGTCAGCACCTCGCTGCTCGCGGCGGCGCTGGAGACCGCCGGAGATCATGGCGCGCCAGCCATCGGTCGTACCGGACCGCCGACCGGATGCCGACGGATCCGAAGGTACGCAGGGTCGGCCCGGCGGGGCGACCCATAGGATCCCGGACGTGTCCGACCTTGCAGCGCGCTTCGCCCGGCTCGCTTCCGAGCGCGACTCTCGAAGGGCAGCCACGACCGCGACTGTTCAGCGCTGGAACTGGTATACCTGGCCGGGACTCGACCTCCGTCCACTGCACTTTCGAACGGGACCTGATCAAGGCCGGCCGCCGACTGGACGCCCGACCGCCGGCCGATCGGGACGTGCTGCGCATCGGGTTCGACGCCGTGGGCCAAGCCGTCGTGACCGAGGAGTACAGCGGCTTCCTCGACGGCCGCCTGTACTACGAGACGTTCGTCCGCCGCGACGGCGACGTGGTCGAGAAGGCGCACTTCGATCCTGACGGGCCTGTCTACCTGCACGAGTACCGCTACGTGGACGGGTTGATGCGCTCGGCCGACCTGGTCGCGCGGCGCGGTTCGGGGCGGGAGGTGTACACGTACAACGATAGGAGGATCAGCCGCGTCGACATCGAGCATGACGACTGGGCGCGTTCGGTGCTGACCGCCGAGCACGACGACCGCGGCCTGGTCCGCGTCCTGGAGGACATGGGCCGCCGGTCCGAGGTGCGCTATGAGCGTCCGCCGACCGGATTCGACCTCGACGCGGCATGCCGCACCATCGAGGACGCACTGCTCACGCTGATCCCGGACACCGCGGCGAGCATGGCGGTCGACGGGCCTGCCGCCTGCCTCGCGCTGAACTACGGATCGGATGTGCTGTCCATCGAGCTCTGCGCGGCCACGGAGGGGGAGCGCGCCGTCCTGGCGGCGGTCGACCCCCAGGCCGCCTGGGCGCCTGCCGACTTCGACGTCGGTATCCACGTCAACCTAGACAACATAGCTTCGGTGCGGCTGGTTCGGCAGGAACTCGCCCTGCTTGACGCCGACGACCTCGATGCCGCCGCCGGATCCGAGACCGGCCGGCGGCTGCTGTGCGCCGTGGCGGCCCGGCTCAACCTCCACGACTGGCCGGACACCCTGCCGGTCACCGACGACTTCGTGGTGTACCCGGTGGACCTGGAGCTAGTCGACCTGGAACGGAACCTGGCCGACTGCCTGCCGCCGGACCGGCGCCCGGCTACGCGACCGTGGCCTGCTGTGACCGACCTCGGCCGCACACATCACGTATCCGGGAGCGCCGACACTCGTCGGTGAAGCTCCCGCAGGACGCACGGCCGGGATACACCTTCCGGGATCTCAGGCGTCGGCGGCGGCCTGGACGAGCGCCCGGATCAGCGGAGTCTCGTGCGCCGTGAGCCACACCAGCGCCCACTGGGCGGGCCGCGCGTCGCGGATCGGCACGTAGACGATGCCGGGCCAGGCATAGAAGCGGGCGGCGTCGTCGACCACCCCGCAGACGATGTCCCCACCCGCGACGAGGGCGATCTGCTCATGCCAGTTCGACACCGCGGGGCCGCGGGCGATGGGGCGGCCCGACGGGGTGTGCCGGGGGTGGAACGTCTCCTCCATGGACTCGGGCACCGCGGTGCCGGTCAGCACCGTGCAGTCACCGAGGTCCTCCCAGCACACCGACTCGCGTCCGGCCAGCGGGTGGCCGGCGCCGACCATGAGCATGACGTCGCAGCTATGGGTGACCGGGCCGACGGCGACGTCCGGCTCATGGACCGGCAGCCATACCAGCGCGACGTCCACCTCGCGGGCCCGCAGTTCGTCCAGCGGCGCGGTCGGCTGGATGTCGCGGTGGCGGACCTCCACCGCCGGGTGGCGGGTCCGGTAGCGGTCGAGCAGGTCGGCGATCCGCCACGGCTGCGCACCCATGGCGCCCACCGTCAGTACTCCGTGCACCCCGCCCGTGTTGGCGGCGACGGCGCGCAGACCGTCCATGATCTGCCGGTATCCGGCAGAGAGTTCCTGGTAGAGATGCTTTCCCGTGGGAGTCAGCCGCACGGTGCGGGTGGTGCGCTCGAACAGCGGCGCGCCGATGCGGCGCTCCTGCTTCTTGATCGCCTGACTGACCCGGGCCGGGGTCACCCGCAGCCGCTCGGCGGTACGCCCGAAATGCAGCTCCTCGGCCAGGGTCAGGAAGATCTCGATATCCCGCAGTTCCACGCCGTCCCCCGCTCTGCTGGGCGCCAGGTCGACGGAGTCTACCGATCTTGCCGTCGCCGTCCGGCCGCGATTCGCCAGACCCCCGTTGACCTGCTGTTCCGTCGCAGCAGTCAGACCCCTTATGGGTTCTGGCTCACTTTTCGTGAAATGGAAGGTGTCGGACGGGCGGGGCGGTTCGGTCACGCCGCCAGTCTGTGAAGCTCGGCGCGCAGGTTGCGGACCACCGCGAAGGCGGCGTCGGGATCGTTGGTCTCCTCCCACAGCTCGACCCATTCGGAGTCTGCGGCCAGGACCCGGTCCAGGGCGCGGACCGCCAGCGCGGGCAGATCCACAGGCACTTCCAGACGGTTGCCGTCGGTCAGGAAGTCGGGAGCATACGACGACGCCAGCGCAACACCGCCGGGCAGTTGCGAGACGATGACGGCAGCGGCGGCGACAGCCCGCTCCCCCTCGCGGGAGTCCAGGAAACCGTTCTCCTCAGCTGCCTGCCGCAGAGTCTGGCGGATGACGCCGACGCGTTCGGCGGGATCGGCATCGTGCAGGTTGCCGCACCAGTCCGCGGCGCCGTCGTTGTCGAACGGGCCGATGTCCCAGGTCCCCATGCCACGCCTCCGGGCTCGCGATGTTGCGCGACTTTAGCGCCCGGGTGCGACATCGTCGGCGCCTGCCACCGAGCACGGACCGCGGCAGAGTAGCGCGATCGTCACGGCTGGCATCACCATCCGGCACCGCGCGTGCTGCTTGAAATGACATGCCGGGGAGACCAACCCTCCGCTACGCTCGACGTCCGCTGACAACCCAGGGTGACGGCATGGGCATCGATTACAGCTTTCAGGTGTACGTGCACCGACGCGACGTCGGTCGCCTAATCACGGCGGTTGCGGCGTTGTGCTTCCGGCGGGAGACCGAGTGGACCACTGTGGCCCTGCCCGACGGTACGTCGGTGGTGCTCCCCGCCACCTGCCGCTTCGAGGCCGGCCGGACAGTTGACTTGACCGACGTGGTCGCGGGCCGCGACCGTGCGAGCTTCGACCTGTCGCTCTGCTTTCCGCAGGACGGTCCACTGCGTGCATACCGCGACGACGAGGCGGGTCATGTCGACGTCGCGTGCGCTTGGCCGGACGGCACCACCCGGGTCCGCGTCGGCTACGTCTATCTCACGGTGTCCGACGGCTCGTCACTGCTGCCCGACCACTGGATCTTCGACTTCACACCGGCGACCAGCGGCCAAAGCCGGCTGTTCCTGTCGTCCCCGTCCGTCAGGCAGACCTTCGCGACGCTCGCGCTGTCCGTCGGCGGGCCGTTGTGCCTGATGGATGTCGAGGAACGATTCAACATCGTGGTGACGGCACACGACCGGCAGATCTCCACGCAGGTCCCGGGACCGTGCCTGCTCTGGGACACATACGCCCCCGAAGACGAAGCGTACCGCGAGCTGCTGGCGCGGCTTGCCGGGCAGCCGCTGGCGACGACACCGGAATGGATCGTCGGCCCAGGCCACGCGGACTACGAGGCATTCCTCGACAGTCTCACCCGCAACTCGCAGGTCACCGGGGCGGTCCACTGAACGAAATCCCGGTGGATTCCGGGGCACCCGCCGCCGTCCGCCGGCGACTATCCTGCGGCGATGCTCAAAGACTGGCGGGTGAACGCGCTGTGGCTCGTGTTCGGGACTGTGGCCGTGGTGTCGGGGGCGCTGGCTCTGCGCCGCCCTGAGTTCGACCGGCTCGCCGATCTGCATGTGTACGTCGGTGCGGTGCGGCAGGTGCAGTCGGGCCGTCCGCTGTACGAGTACGCCGCCGACAACGGCGACCCGTTCACGTACCCGCCGTTCGCGGCGCTGGTGCTCTGGCCGGTCGGGTGGTTGTCCGAGTCGGTGACGCGCGTGCTGTGGCTGGTGGCGGTCGTCGTGGCCGTCGTGGTGATCGCCGTGGCGCTGGCGGCCCGTTGGGACCGCGCCGACCGGCGGCAACTGTTCGCCGGGGTCCTGGCCTGCGTGCTGATCGTCTCCGCGCCGGTGCAGAGCGATCTGCGGTTCGGCCAGATCAGCATCTTCGTCGTCGTACTGACGCTGCTCGACGCGCTCGAGATCACCCCCGCCCGCTGGCGCGGCGTGCTCGTCGGCCTGGCCGCCGCGATCAAGCTCACGCCCCTGCTGTTCGTGGTGTTCTTCCTGCTCGCCGGACGCCGCCGGGATGCGCTGCGGGCCGCTGCGGCGTTCGCCGGGTGCGCCGTCGTGGCGGCGGTCGCGCTGCCCGCAGACAGCCTGCGGTTCTGGACCACGTCGCTGTTCAGCACCTCGCGGGTCGGTGACATGGCGTCGCTGGGTAACCAGTCGCTGCACGCCATCCTCGGCCGGGCCGGCATCGGCCCCGAGTACCGCCCCGTGGTGTGGCTCGTGCTCGTCGCCGTGATCTGTGCCCTGGCCCTGTGGCGGGCTCGCGGTCTGGCCACCGAGGGCCGCCGGGCACATGCCGCGGTGCTGGTCGGCTGCGCCACCATCGCCGCGTGCCCCGTGTCCTGGACCCACCATCAGGTGTGGACGGTGCTCGCCGGAATGCTGCTGGTCGCCTCAGCCGGCTCGGCCCGGCGGGCCGCGGGCGCATTCCTGCTGGTCATCATGACGCTGTCGGTGAGCAACCTGGCCATCGAATCGGCGACCACACCCGGCCTGCAGTTCGTGTTCAGCAACATCCGCGGTATCAGCGTCGCGGTGATCTGCTGCGTCGGCCTCGGCGGCGCCCTGACCGCTCGCAAGGCTGCCCGGGAGAACGCCGTCACGCCCGGGGCGAGGTCGGTGTGGGCACGCGGCCTGGCCTCCGCCGCAGCCGGCGTCGCGGTGTTCGCGCTGCTGCCGCTGCCCCCGAGCGTCGACCCCGGCCTGCGGCTCGACGACTTGGACCAGACCCGGCAGGTCTTCTCCCAGATGTCCGTCTGCTGGGGCGACAGTGCCGGCGGGTGCAGCCGGGACGGCACGCAAGGTGGGCTGTTCCTTCTCAACTACGAGGTCGGGTCAGACGGGGAGCGGGCCAGCGTCGACGGGTGGGTCAGCCCCCGGGTCGCCCGGCTGGCGATGCGCACCGCCCCCGGCGCGCCGCTGCACTTCGTGCCGATCTGGGACCTCGGCGGCGGGGAGCGGGTGTTCAGCTTCTCCGGCACCAACCTCTACTACGCCCAGTTCCTCGCATTCGACGCCGACGGAAGACTGATCGAGAATCCGCCCCGGGACCTGTGGAAGTAGCAGAGACCACTCAGGTGAGCCCGAGACACCAGGTGGGCAGTCCTACGCGACTCTCCATGGACTTGACCCGCGGCCTGCCGGCCCTGGAGACGTGGATGATCAAATGTGGCCATGACAGCTCTCTCGTGGCGTGACGGGGTCCAGGAACTGCGCAGACTGGTTACGGCGGAAGGTGGCGACCCGGATCGCATCCAGGACGTGAACCTTGCCTGGCGCGCTTTCCGGGCGTTCCTCGCGATCCCGCTGGATGGCCTCTTCGACCGCTGGGGGAACGACGTAGAGGCGGACACGCTGGTCGTAGAGTTCGGCGTCGCCGAATGGCCGGACGGTCCGCCGGCGTTGTTGCTCGCTCGGCGTTTCGCCATCCCTGCCGTCGAATGGCGCGCCGGAGTGCCGGGTGAACCGTCAGATGCAGAGGATGACATCGATCTCCACCTCGCGGATACCGTACAGATCGAGATGGAGATGACGTTCCCTCACGGTACCTGTGTTGAGGCCGACGAATATTGGACAGCAATGGGCAGCGGCGAATTCGACACGGCAGATCTCGTCGAGGCCGGGAACCTCATGACCGGGCTCCAGCTCGGCAGGCCGATGACCAGCAAGATAGCCCTGGCCAACTGCAACTGATGAGCCATTGACGATCTACACCCGCCGGGCCGTCACGTCCACCTGCGACGGACATGATCCGCGAGACAGAACCTTGCCGTCTATCTTCGGCGGAAGGGAGCGATGAGGCGGCGAACGAAGGCGGCGGCACCCCAGTCATCGTCGCCGTGGGCGATGGTGCTGAGCACCTCGCGCAGGAACATCAGCTCCATGCGGTCGCGCCAGCCGTCGTGCAACGGCGCGACCTCGGCGTATGCGTCGAAGAAGCGCTCCTTGCCCGGCTCTGCCGGCGAGCACCACAGCATTCCCAAGTCCACCTCCGGCCATGTGTATGACACCGCCGGGTCCACCAGCACGGGAGTGCCGTCATGATCGGCGAGTAGGTTTCCGCTCCACAGGTCCCCGTGGGTGAGTGTCGGCGGCTGGGGCGGCACCAGTTCGGGCAGCGCTTCGCACAGGTGCTCCAGCGCTTGGCGTTCCGCCTTGTCGAACGCCGCCACCACGTGGGGTTCAGGCAGCCAGCGCAGAATACGGCGCTGCGCGAAGAACCTGTGCCCGTCGTCGTGCCAGGTGTTGTCCTGCCGCATTCGGCCCAGCCAGCCGTCGCGATGCCAGCCGAAACGTGGGCCGATCGCCGTGGTGTGCATGTCCGCGATCATCCGGCCGAGCGCCTCCCAGTATTCGGCGCCTCCGCCACGAGGACGCACCGCCGCCAGCACCAGCACTTCCGGTGCGGCTATCAGTACCTCCGGCGTCGCGGCTCCGCCGAGTTCCCGCAGCGCGCGCAAGCCCTCGGCTTCCGCCTCGAACAGACCGTCGAGCGGCACGGCGAGCGTCTTCGCGAACACCTGCCGCCCGTCATCGAGGGTCACCACACCTGCGGTGGCGATGACACCGCCCCTGGCCGGCACGACCGCTCGAACCGGAAGGCCCAACGCAGCCAACCTCCTGCGCAGCAGCTCCTGCTCTGTCACTGCGGCCTGCCAGACATGGGCTCATCGGATCGCGACCCGAGCGGCCCGATGAACGGCGGACACGGGATGGAGCAGGGCCTGCCGGAGACCCGGACGCGAGACGGCCGGTAGATAAGAGGATCTATAAAGCAAGATGTCCGATCGCTTTGTGCCAGGATCTGTACGCAGGGAAGGGAGCAGCACATGTATGCGACGGTACGTCGTTATGAAGGTGTGGCCGACCCTCGCGAGGCAGGACGGCGCGTGCAGGAGGGGTTCGTCCCGATCATCCGCGCGGTTCCGGGCCTGCTGGCCTACTACTGGGTCGACGCCGGGAACGGCGTGATGGTGTCGACGAGCGTCTTCGAGAGCCGGGCCGGCGCGGAGGAGTCGAACGCGAGGGCCGCGGACTGGGTGAAGGACAACCTGGCGTCGCTGCTGCCGAACCCGCCCCAGATCGCGGCGGGTGAGGTCGTCGCCCACTGGATGCCGTAGCCGGCCCTGGGCGGCGCTGACCGGCACCGGACTCGCGTACCGCCCGGTGCCGATCAGCGTTTGCTGCCTGGGTCAGCAGCCGATGCGGGTGGAGCCCCAGGCGATGTCGTCGAACCAGAGGCGGTCGGCGCCGACGCCGTAGCTCTCCCAGCCCAGCCGCAGGTCGGTCAGGTTCGGCCGCCAGTTGGCCCGGGTGAGCCACTGCCGGTCCACGTCGGCGGTGGGTACGCCGTCGACGCGCAGGCCCGTCACCTCGCTGCCGTCGGTCCAGGTCTGCACCTGCCCGGCGGGGCCGTCGACGCGGATCTCCATGCACACCCAGCGGTCGACCGGCAGCGGGCGGCTCTGCGCCACCCCGGCCGGGCTCTGCTCGGGCAGTGTCGCGTCGTCGGACTGGCGGTTCCACTGCAGTGCCGCGTTCTGGCCGCCCACGCGCAGGTCGCGGTTGCCGTCGGCGGCGTCGCGCATGGCCAGGAAGGTGACGTGCGACGCGGGCAGCGCGGTGGTGTGCCGGACGTAGAACCGGCCGAACCATACCCCGTTGAGCGGGTTGAAGTTGCGCGTCGACTTCAGGAACACGTGGTTGCAGTACCCTTCGGCGCCGTCGACCCGGATCGAGCGCGTGCCGGTGCGGGCCACGGTGCTGTCGACCACGGCGGTGCCGGTGCCCTGGCAGTCGGGGTAGGCCAGTGTCCACGCCCCGGACGGGACGGTGCCGGTCTGGTCCTCGAACCCGTCGCACCACAGCGCACCGGTGCAGCCGGACGGCGGCGGCCCGGACGGCGACGGGCTCGCCGACGGGCTGGGCGAGCTGCTCGGCGACGGTGAGGCGCTGCGTGACGGGCTCGCCGACGGGCTCGGTGAGCTGCTACGCGACGGGCTGGGTGAGGCCTGGCTGGCCGACGGGGACGGGCTGGTGCCGCAGGGTGCCCCGTTGACGGTGAACGCGGTCGGGGCGGTGTTGTTCGCGGTCCAGGTGCCCTGCATGCCGAACTCCAGGGACGCCCCGGGCGCGAGGTCGGCGTTGTAGGCGAGGCTGGCGGCGGTGACGGCGGTACCGGACTGGGTGACGGTGGCGTTCCAGGCGTTGGTGATCTTCTGGTCGCCGGGCCAGGTCCAGCCGATGGTCCAGCCGTGGATGGCGGCGTCGCCGGCGGTGAGTTTGACGTATCCGACGAAGCCGCCGGTCCACTGGTCGGCGCGGTAGCTGACCTGGCAGGCGGCGGCCGCGCTGGCGGCGGGTGCGGCGGCGACGACCGCGCCGACGCCCGCGGCGGTGACGGTGGCGAGGATCGCGGCGGCGGACGCGCGCCATCGTGCGGACAGGTGCATGGGTGGTCCTTCCGGGAGGCCGCGCGGCCGTGGCCGCGGCGGCGGGGTGCGCTCGTGGACCAGCCGGCGCCCGGTGCGCGGCTGGGGCGGAACAGCCCCGGCTCCCGGATCCGTCTCGCCGCACCCGCAGCGAGCAGACCTGATGGATGAGTGTAAATGTCACTACGCGCGGCGTCCAGCGATGCTTTATCCACTTTCGCGTGATCAGGGCCACTGGTTAGGGTTCGGGCATGACGACGCAGCGTGATCGGCGGCAGGTGTTCGGCGAGGTCGCCGAGGCCTATGACGATGTACGGCCGGGCTATCCGGCGCAGGTGCTCGACCTGATCGTGGCGTACGCGGGGCGGGTGCCCGCGGCGGTGGTGGAGTCGGGGGCCGGGACGGGTAAGGGCACGGCGCTGCTGCGTACCCTCGGCGTGCCTTTGACCTGTGTGGAGCCCGACCCGGCGATGGCCGCGGTGCTGGCGCGGCGCTTCGCCGACGACGACCTGGTGTCGGTGGTGGTCAGCCGGTTCGAGGACTGGACGCCGCCGCCGGGCGGGGTGGAGCTGCTGGCCAGCGCGCAGGCGTGGCACTGGGTCGACCCTGCCGCGCGCACCGGCCTGGCCGCCGCCGCGCTGGCGCCCGGCGGGGTGTTCGCGGTGTTCGGCCACGAGTTCGGGTTCGCCGACGACGGGCTGCGCGAGGCCATGGACGACGTGTACGAGCGGGTCGCGCCCGAGATCTCCGACCGGGTGGACCGGGCGCACCACGTGCAGCCCGCGGACTCGTTCGACCCCGACGAGCTGAGCGGCGGCGGCCTGTTCGGCGACGTCCGGATGGAGGAGGTCGTCACGGTGCTGCCGTACGGGACGTCGCGCTACCTCACCCTGCTGACGACGTTCTCCCGGCACCGGCTGCTGCCCGAGCCCAGGCGCGCCGCGCTGCACAGGGCGCTGGCCGAGGTCATCGACGCCCGCGGCGGGGTGGTGGAGCAGAAGCTGACCACCGTCGTGTGCCTGACCCGTCGGATCGGCTGAATCCGACGGGACATTCCCGGAGGCCGACACAAGCTTGATTTCTTCACTACTCCTATCTAAAGTTGTTCATCGTGGCTAGGGTTTACCGGATTTCGGAGTTCGCGGAGCGTATCGGCCGTTCCGCGAGCACCGTGCGCCGGTGGGAGGCGGAAGGCCGGATCGCGGCTCGGCGCACCTCCACCGGGCAGCGATACTTCGACGAATCCGACGTCCTTGCCGTACTCGCCCCGGGCTTCGCACGAGACGACCGTAAAGTGATCGTCTACTGCCGGGTGTCGTCCGCCGGTCAGCGCGAGGATCTGGCGTCGCAGCGCGCCGCGATGGAGATGTTCTGCTTGGCCCGGGGGCTGGCTGTTGACGAGTGGGTCAGCGAGATCGGCGGTGGCATGGACCTGTTGCGGCCGAAGCTGATCGACATCATGAGCCGCGTCAAGGCCGGGCAGGTGTCTACGCTGGTCGTGGCCCACGAGGACCGGCTGGCCCGGTTCGGCTTCGACTATCTGGCCCACGAGGCCGAAGCCGCCGGATGTGAGGTGCTGGTGGCCAATCAGGAGTCGCTGTCCCCGCAGGAGGAGATGGTCGCCGATCTGCTCGCGATCGTGCACACCTTCTCATATCGGCTGGACGGGCTGCACCGATACGCGAAGTCGATGAAGACCGATGACCTGATCGGAAGGTAAACGTGAAGGTCACCCGGATCGCGTACTCGTACCGGCTCAACCCCGGCAAGTACGCCCGGCTCGAAGAGCAGGCGCGTCGTCTGGGCCGGGTCCGCTGCGGGGTCTGGCAGCGCTACGGCTCAGTCGCCGGGGCCGCGCTGTCGGATCGGCAGGTCCGGGACCGGTGGCTGGCCGAGGGCACGCATCACACCTTCGGGGTGCTGGCCAACGCGTGGAAGGAGACGGTCCGCGACGCGATGGCCGACATCGCCGCGAACCGGGCCGCGGCGAAGGTGAGGGTGCGCCGCGCGATCGGCCGCCACACCAGCGACCCGGCCGAGCAGAAACGGCTGTTCACCGAGCTGAGAGCCGAACGGTGGACGGCTGATCCTTACCTGGCCCGGCAGATGCGCCGCCACTGGCGACGCGGTCGCAACCGCATCCGCAACCAGATCGTGGTCCGCGCCGATCAGCACAACACCAGGGCCGACGCCCGCGGCCGGCTGTGGCTGGCCGTCCCGGGCCTGCAGCAGCGCGCGATGGTGCGGATCCCGCTGAACACCACTGTGGCACCGTCAGGCACGCTGCGCCTGATCCTGCGCGGCGGCCGGGTGGAGATCCACTACCAGATAGACGCCGCCGCCATGCCCACCTCGCAGCGCCCCTGTGGCGCTGGGGCTGTCGGTGTGGACAAGGGCTACACCGAGGCGCTGACCGACTCCGACGGCGGCCGTCACGGCACCGGCCTGGGTGCGCTGCTGACCGCCGAGTCCGATCGGCTCAAGGAACGCAACCGGCGACGGGCGAGGCTGCGTTCGATCGCGAACTCGGCCGCCCAGCGCGGCGACCGGGCCAAAGCCGACCGGATCGGCAGGAACAATCTCGGCACCGTGAAACGGGACCGGCAGGCTGCCAGGCATCGGGCCCGGGTGCGTACGGAGATCTTCACCGCCGTGCACGCCGTGGTCGACAAGGCGTCCAAGGTGATCGCCGAGGACCTCACCAAGACCTTCACCGGGCGTAAGCCGCTCGGCAGGAACCTGAACCGACGTCTCGCCGGGTGGACCAAAGGTGTCACCGCCGAGGCGCTGAAGAACGTGTCGGAGCGCAGAGGTTCTGCGCTCGTACACGTCAACGCCGCCTACACCTCACAAGTCTGTCACCGCTGCGGCAGCCTCGGCCGCCGCAGCGGGGACAGGCTTCACTGCACCGTGTGCGGGGTGGTGTGGCAGGCCGACGTGAACGCCGCGATCAACGTCCTGCAACGACAGGGTGATCCCGACATCACCCTGCACACCCCGCACCGCGTGGTGAAGCAGATCATGCAGACACGGGCCGATCGCCACCGGAGCAGACTGCCGCTCCCGGACTCCAGCCTGAGCATCCAGCAAGCGGAGAGCGAATAATCCGAAGGCCTCACCCTGTGTTAAACAGGAATGAGAAACCAAGGAAGCAGTTGAATAGTTTAGTAACACAACTTAGTGTCTGACCTATCCGCAGTCGTCACTGCGCCGCGCGCCGGTGTCCGGGCCCACCGCCGCGCCGCGCAGCCCACCAAGCGAGGAAAGGTCCATGACGCAACCCCTGAAGCGGTCTGCCCGATGGAAGATCGCCCTGCTCGCCAGCGCCGCCACCGTGCTGGCCGCCGTCGGCGTGAGCCTGGGCACCGGCGCGTACGCCGCCGCCGGATGCCGGGTCGACTACTCCGTCCCCAACCAGTGGCCCGGCGGCTTCACCGCCAACGTGGTGATCAACAACCTCGGTGACCCGGTCAACGGCTGGAACCTGGTCTGGACGTACGCCAACGGCCAGAAGGTCACCAGCATGTGGAGCGCGAGCTACACGCAGCCCGCCGCCACGGTCACCGCGACGAACATGTCCTACAACGCGGCCATCCCCACCAACGGCTCCGTCCAGTTCGGCTTCAACGCCTCCTGGTCGGGCACCAACACGGCGCCGACCGCGTTCACGCTCAACGGCGTGGCCTGCACCGGCGCCCCCGGCTCGCCCAGCGCGTCGCCGTCGGCGTCGCGCTCTGCCAGCCCGTCGCCGTCGGCCAGCCCGTCCACCAGCCCTCCCCCGACCGGCAACGCCATGGCCACGGTCGCGGCGATGCAGCCGGGCTGGAACCTGGGCAACTCGCTGGACGCCACCGGCGCCGACGAGACCTCGTGGGGAAACCCGCTCATCACCCAGGCCCTGATCACCAACATCAAGGCGCAGGGCTTCAAGAGCATCCGCATCCCGGTCACCTGGGGCCACCACCAGGGCGGCGCGCCGAGCTACACCATCGAGGCCGCGTACCTGGCCCGGGTCAAGCAGGTCGTCGACTGGGCGCTGGCGGCCGACCTGTACGTGCTGATCAACGTGCACCACGACTCGTGGGAGTGGATCGCCAACATGCCCGGCGACCACGACAACGTGCTCAACCGGTACAAGGCGATCTGGACGCAGCTGGCGAGCACGTTCAAGGCCTCGTCGGCGAAGCTGGTGCTGGAGAGCGTCAACGAGCCGCAGTTCACCGGCAGCTCCGGCGACGCGCAGAACGCGCAGCTGCTCAGCGAGCTGAACACGTCGTTCCGCACGATCGTGCGGCAGTCCGGCGGCGGCAACGCCACCCGGCTGCTGGTGCTGCCGACGCTGCACACCTCCGCCGATCAGGCGCGCGTCGACGAGCTGGTCAGCACGTTCACGGCGCTCAACGACCCGAACCTGGCCGCGACCGTGCACTACTACGGGTTCTGGCCGTTCAGCGTGAACATCGCCGGGTACACGAAGTTCGACGCGACCACGCAGCAGGACGTGACCGACAGTTTCGACCGGGTCTACAACGCCTTCGTGGCCCGCGGCATCCCGGTGATCATCGGCGAGTACGGGCTGCTCGGCTTCGACCGCAGCACCGGCACGATCGAGCAGGGCGAGAAGCTGAAGTTCTTCGAGTACTTCGGCTACTACGCGCGCACCCGCAAGCTGACCACGATGCTGTGGGACAACGGCCAGCACTTCGGGCGGACCTCGTTCGCGTGGAGCGACCCGGAGCTGATCGCGCAGCTCAAGTCGAGCTGGACCGGCCGTTCCGGGACCGCAGAGACCGACCAGGTGTTCACCGCCAAGACCGCGGCCATCGGGGCGCGGACGGTGGCGCTGAACCTCAACGGCGCGACGGTCACCGCGGTGCGCCAGGGCAGCACCAACCTGGCCCAGGGCAGCGACTACACGGTGTCGGGCAGCCAGCTGACGTTCACGGCCGCCGCGCTGACCCGCCTGTACGGCAGCCGCGCGTACGGGGCGAACGCCTCGGTGCAGGTGGTGTTCTCGCAGGGGGTGCCGTGGCGGATCACGTTCCTGACCTTCGACCCGCCGCAGGTGTCCAACGCGACCGGGACGACGGCGTCGTTCGCGATCCCGACGCAGTTCCGCGGTGACACGCTGGCCACGATGGAGGCCAAGTACGCCGACGGCAGCAACGCCGGGCCGCAGAACTGGACGCCGTACAAGGAGTTCGACTACACGTTCACGCCGAACTACGCCGCGAACACGATCACGTTGAAGCCGGAGCTGTTCAACGACGTCAGCGACGGCCAGAAGGTGACGCTGACGCTGCACTTCTGGAGCGGCACCCTGGTGACGTACTACGTCACCAAGTCGGGCAGCACCGTGACCGGCTCCGTGAGCTGAGTCGGCGCCGCGTGCGGCGGGCCGGGGGGATTCCCCCGGCCCGCCGTTTTCGTGCGGGTGGAAGTGGCGCCTTTCGTGCGGGTGGAAGTGGCACATCAGTGATCTTGACTGGCTACATTAGACACTGTTGAATGTAGAATCATTTCACCCTCACCTTCATTCCTGAAAGGCGTTTCCATGGCGTACACCCTCCGCCGCGGAACCATCGCGACCGTCCTGACCCTGGTCGCGGCCGCCACCGCAAGCGTCACCGGCGCCGGCACCGCCGACGCGGCCACCGCCAAGACGCTGACCACCTACTCGTTCCAGGCACAGCAGACCGGGTACTGGTGCGGCCCCGCCGCCACCCGGCTCGCCCTGACCCAGCGCGGCTACGCCCCCAGCCAGAGCTCACTGGCCTCGACGCTGCCCACCGACGTCAACGGCACCGACTCGATCACCCAGGTCATGCGCGTGCTCAACAGCTACGCCAACGTCAACAACTGGTACGAGCACAAAGTGGTCAACAACAACAGCGCGGCCGAGCAGAACCTGCTCAAGTACGACATCGTCTTCGACGTCGACCGCAACTACGCGCTGGTGCTCAACGTGCGCGGCGGCCGGACCGACACCGCCGGGACCTACCACAACTACCCCGGCGGCCACTACCTGACCGTCGTCGGCTACACCAGCTCCGGCGCGTACGCCGTCATCGAGGACGTGGCCCTGGGCAGCGGGCACCGCTACACCATGAGCCTGGCCAACCTGTCCTGGTGGGTGTGGAGCACCTCCGGCTACACCGCCTGACCCTCCCCGGACACGGCCCCGGCGGGCACGCCGACCCCGCCGGGGCCGACCCACGCATACAATTAAGTCTCTCGATGTCCTTCTTCCGTCCGGAAGCACTCCGAGGAGGCACGATGCTCAACTCCCGATCACCGCTGGCCATCGCCTGCCGCGCGCTGGCGGTCGCCGCCATCGCCGCGGTCACGGTCCCGCTCGCCCTGGCCACCCCCGCCGCCGCAGCCACCACCGCCCCCGCCATGGTCATCGGCAGCGACTTCCCCGACCCCGACGTCACCAAGTTCGACGGTGTCTACTACGCCTACTCCACCAACAACGGCAACGGCAACGTCCCCGTCGCCTCCGCTACCTCCCTCACCGGACCCTGGACCCGCCGCGGCAACGCCCTGCCCACCCTCGGCTCCTGGGCCAGCGGCGGCCTCACCTGGGCACCCGACGTGTCCCGCCGCGCCGACGGCAAATACCTGCTCTACTACACCGCCCGCAGCGTCAGCGCCGGCCGTCAGTGCATCGGCGCCGCCCTGGCCACCTCCCCCACCGGCCCGTTCACCCCGATCGGCACCCAGCCGCTGATCTGCAACGGCGCCGAAGGCGGCGACATCGACCCGTCCAGCTACACCGACACCAACGGCGCCCGCTACCTGCTCTACAAGGACGACGGCAACGCCATCGGCCAGCCCACCAGCCTGTGGCTGCAAGGCGTCGCCGCCGACGGCGTCACCCTCCAGGGCGCCCGCGTCGAACTGCTGCGCAGCGGCCGCGCCGAAGAAGCCGGCGTCATCGAAGCCCCGGTCCTGACCAAGGTCGGCACCCAGTACGTGCTGTTCTACTCCCTCGGCGGCTACG
This sequence comes from Catellatospora sp. TT07R-123, assembly GCF_018327705.1. NCBI lineage: Bacteria > Bacillati > Actinomycetota > Actinomycetes > Micromonosporales > Micromonosporaceae > Catellatospora > Catellatospora sp. TT07R-123. The sequence goes on from NZ_BNEM01000002.1 coordinate 696,490, forward strand.
GCGGCGACGGCTACCAGACCAGCTACGCCACCGCCACCGCGCTGACCGGGCCGTACACGAAGGCATACCGGTCACTCATCACCACCGACAGCGTCAACGGCACCGTCCGCGGACCCGGCGGCGCCGACGTCGTCCGCGACGCCGCCGGGGACTCCATCGTGTTCCACGGCTGGATCAACAACTACAGCGCCCGCGGCATGTACGTCGCCGCCCTCGGCTGGGCCGGCGGTTTCCCGGTCGTGCGCGGCAGCCGCGTACGCACCGAGACCGAACGCGGCACCCTCAACCACTGCGACATCCGCGACACCACCACCGCGTCCCAGGGGCAGGTCGTCGCACACATCGACTACGCCGACAGCTGGGTCGAACTGAGCGTCTTCGCCCCCCGCGCCGGCGGCTACACCGTGAACGTCGCCTACTCGGCCGGCTTCGGCGACGCCCAGCACACCCTCACCGTCAACGGCGGCTCACCGGTCACGGTGAACTACCCGGACACCGGGTGGGAGACGTGGCGCCAGGCCCCGGCCGGCGTGACGCTCAACGCCGGATGGAACACCGTGCGGCTGACCTTCCTCAGCCGCTGGGCCGAGCTGGACTACATCGAGGTGGCCTAGTCCGGCCCCGCCGCACCGGCTCCTGCTACGCGGCGGAGACGGTGCGGCGGCCCCGCTTCCGACGTACGGCCTGCGCCTGGGCGCGGATCGCGGCGGCTGCCTCATCCCAGGTACGCTGTGGGAACAGCGGCCTCGTGGCTGCCTGCCCGCCGCACGTCACCGGATTCCTGCTGTGCGCCTGCGGTAGGTTGGCTGCCACATGGAGGAACTCGATGATCGCTGCGCCGTCGCTGCTTCAAGTTCTGGTCGTCGAGGACGATCTCGGCGATGTGGCGCTGGTGGAGAGCGCCTTCGCCGATCACAGCATCGCCAGCGACCTGCATCACGTGCCCGACGGTGAGGCGGCGCTGGAGTTCCTGCGCCATGTCGGCCGCTACCGCGACGCACCCCGACCGGACCTGATCCTGCTGGACCTGAACATGCCGCGGGTCGACGGCCGGCAGGTCCTGGCCGAGATCAAGGCAGACGAGGCGCTCAAGTCCATCCCGACCGTCGTGTTCACGACCTCGTCGTCTGAAAGCGACGTCGTGTCGAGCTATGAGGCGCAGGCCAACGCCTACGTCACCAAGCCCCTCGACCTGGACGACTTCGAGCGGGCGGTCCTGCAGATCCGCAACTTCTTCGGGCACATGGCCGTCCTGCCGCGCCGCTTCAGCGATGAGGCGTCTTCCTGAGCTGCCTGCCCCGGTCGTGGTGCGGCAGGCAAGTTGCCCTGCCGCACCCCGACGGAGGTGTTCACTGCTGGTTGACGGCGATCTGGTTGGGCAGGGCGATGTAGGGGAACGCCGTGCGGAACGGGACGTTGTTGGTGTCGACCTGGTCGGACAGGCCGTCGACGGCTGGCGGGTGGTTGGGCAGCAGGACGCCTTCGGCCACGCGCAGGGTGATGTCCAGGACGTCGTCGGCCAGGCGGCGGCCGTTGGGGAACCCGGCGTTGTCGCCTGCGATGACGCCGAGGCGGTTGGGGTTGGCGGTCGGCGGGATGGACAGGTTCAGGCGCAGTTGCTCGCTGGGCCGGAAGTCCTTCTTGCGGACGTCGGAGTTCAGCAGCTGGGAGTTCAGGTCGACGGCGACGGGCCCGCAGCCGACGGCGCAGAAGCCGGTCAGGAACGTCTCGACCAGGTCGGTGCGCGGGGTCGCCGGGGCCGGGATGCCGTAGATGGCCTGGACGAGCCTCGGCACCTCCGGGTTGGTGACGTAGGGCAGGAACTTCTTGTCGTCGGCGGGAGGGCTGGCGTTGAACTCGTTCTTGCGTCCGACGGGGATGACGACCTCGTTGACCAGCGGCATACCGAGCCGTGACACCTGGCGCAGCCGGTCACGGTCATCGCGGCCGTGGTCGTAGACGTCGGCGCCGTCGCGGCTGGTGGTGCTCCAGATCCCGACGACCGGGTTGCGTACCGCGTCGCCCTTGAGCGCCAGATCAGCCGACGGAACCTGCAGGGCGACGGTGTTGACGTTGTAGCCGGCCAGGGTGTCCTGGCCGACCTCGCTGAAGTTGCCGCCGTAGAGCAGGTCGAACACGCGCAGGTCGAGGAAGAACGAGTCGTCGGCCTGCCCTGCGAACGTCTTCGCACCGCCGGTCAGCGGCGTGATCGCGGCGTTGGACAGCGACCCGTAGTCGGGCATCGACGCCTTGCCGGTGAACGACGGCGCGACCGGCGCCTTGCTGACCAGGGTCGTCGAACCCTTCGACGTGATCCGCTCCAGGCGGTACGTCTGGCGGAAGTTCAGGTCCGGGTCGTCCAGCGACGTGACCACACCGGTGTCGTACAGGAACGTGTTGGTGTTGCGGTAGGAACTGGCGAAGGTCCACCGGTAGACGATGTCGGGCCGGGCGTCGCCGTTGTTGTCGATGTTCACGTCGTAGGCGGCGCCGTCGGCGAACGGGTAGAAGTTCGGGCCGCCGTTGGGCTCCTCGAACGGAATCCAGTTCGCGATGATCGTCGCGGTCGTGGCGTTGTCCGGGCTGACGAATGCGTACACGTCGGTGTTGTCCAGACGCGGCTCGCCGGCGATCAGCGGCGCTTCCCGATGCGAGGACGCCTGGCCGGCGACCGGGCTGCTCAAGGCCGCGCCGGTGGCGAGCAGCCCGAGTGCGAGCGTGCCGAGTACGGCACGCTGTCGCAGGCGGTGATGCGGTTTGGTCATCTTTCCCCCGTGGATGCGTGGGCGGCACTGCGCCGCAACCTGCGCAACGGCACCCCCGAAGCCTGGTGACGGTCCGGTAACAGGTATTTGGCCCGTTTCTCCTGGCTGGTGGCCGCCGTTTAACGGCCGGACGCTGCTGCAGGCGGAGGCACAGATGAAACTGGAAACGTCGGCAGATCCCGCCGGGCTGTGGCGGCGGCTGGGCCGATGGCGCATCCCCGTGGTCGGCGCCGGGGCGCTGCTGATGCTCGCCTCAGGCGGCCTGCTGCTGACACCCGCACCCGGTCAGCCCGCCCGGCTCACACCCGCGGCGGTGACCGCCGACCCGGTCGCCCGTGCCCGCGAACGCCTGACCCGGCTGCCGGGAGACTGGCGGACGTGGGCGCAGCTCGGCATGGCATACCTGGAGCAGGGCCGCTCCAGCGGCGACCCGGCCCGCTACGCCGAAGCCGAGCAGGCCCTGCGCCAGTCCCTCACGGTGCACCCCGACGGCAACGCCGACGCCCTGGCCGGCCTCGGCGCACTCGCCGCCGCGCGCCACGAATTCGCCGAGGCGCTGCGACTGGGGCGGCAGGCCGTGGCCGTCGACGCCTACCACGCAGCAGGGTACGGGGTGACCGCCGACGCGCTGATCGAACTGGGCCGTTACGACCAGGCGTGGGCCGCGGTCCAATCGATGGTGGACCTGCGCCCCGACACCGGCTCGTATGCCCGCGCCTCCTACACCTGGCAGCTGCGCGGCAACCACACCGAAGCCGTCGACCTGATGACCCGGGCACTGCACGCAGCCCCCGACGCCACCCAGGCCGCGTTCACGCTCGAACATCTGACCGGCCTGGCGTTCAGCCGCGGCGACCTGGACACCGCCGCAGCCCACGTCGCCGACGGCCTACGCCGCGTTCCCGGGCATCCGCCGCTGCTGGCGATGCGCGCCCGCATCGCCGCCGCCCGCACCGGCCCTGACGGCGACCTGAGCGCCGCCCGCGCCGACTGGACCCAGGTCCTCGACCGGCTCCCGCTGCCCGGTTACGCCGCCGAGTACGGCGACCTGCTCGACGCCGCCGGCGACACCGAAGGCGCCCGCCAGCAGTACGATCTCGCCCGTGCCGCGTTCGGGCTACAGGCCGCCCAGGGCGTCGACGTCGGCATCGAACAGGCCGCCTTCGACACCGAGCACGGCGACGCCGCCACAGCGCTGGCCGAAGCCGAAGCCGCGTACAGCCGTAGGCCCTCCATCGCCGGCGCGGACACCCTCGCCTGGGCGCTGCACACCCGTGGCCGCGACACCGAGGCCTTGGACTACGCCGACAGGGCACTGCGCCTGGGCACCGACGACGCCCTCATGCTCTACCACCGCGGCATGATCAGCGCCGGGCTCGCGGATGACCCCGATCGGGCTCGGGCCGCACGCGAAGACCTCGCCAAGGCCTTGGAACTCAACCCTTACTTCTCCGTCCGGCACGCCCGCGACGCCCGCGTCCGCCTAACGGCGCTGGGAGGACACCCATGAGGCGCGCTCTCGCCTTCACCGCCGCGGCCTGGGCCGTGCTCACCGCCACAGCAACCCCGGCCGCGGCTCATCCGCTGGGCAACCTCAGCGTCAACCAGTACGCCCAGCTGAGTATCGGTGCCGACGCGGTGAACGTCGACTACGTGCTGGACATGGCTGAGCTGGCCGCCTTCCAGGTGATCCGCCGTGACGTCGACACCGACCACGACGGCACCGGCTCCGCCGCCGAGAGCAGCGCCTACGCGCGCCACGCCTGCACCGGTGTCGCCACGACCTCCGAGCTGTCCATCGCCGGGCGTCGCTCACATCCGGCGGTCCAAACCGCCACCCTCACCCTGCCCCCGGGGACGGCGGGGCTGGCCACGCTGCGCCTGGAATGCCGGCTGTCCGTGCCGGCGCATGTCGAGCGCGACACGCAGATCTCGTACCGGTTCGGCCAGTACACCGACCGCAGCGGCTGGCGCGAGATGACCGTCGTGGCCGACGGTGTGCAGCTGGTCGACTCCACCGCACCGGCCACCAGTGTCAGCGAGAAACTCACCCGGTATCCGACGTCGGCACTGCAGCAGCAGCCCGATGTCAGCTACGCCACCGCCACCGTACGGCCGGGTGAGGGCCCGCGTGCCGCTGATGCCGGCCCGGTTGCCGCCGCCGGAGTCACCGGCCGCGTCGACCGCCTCACCACCGCCTTCACCGACCTGGTGGCAGCCCGGCAGCTCACCCTCGGGTTCGCCATGCTGGCGCTGCTCGTCGCGCTGGCGCTGGGCGCCGCGCACGCCGTCGCACCCGGACACGGCAAACTGATGATGGCCGCCTACCTCGTCAACGAACGCGGCACCCTGCGCCAGGCGATGTCGGTGGCCGGCACCGTCGTGGCGACCCACACCGCCGGCGTCGTGGCCCTGGGCCTGCTGCTCACCACCGGACTGCACTTCGCCCCACAACGGATCTACACCTGGCTGACGATCGCCAGCGCCGTCGTCGTCTGCGCCGTCGGTGTGACGCTGCTGCGCCGCGCGGTGACCAACTGGCGCCACCACCGCCACCACGAGCACACTCACGCTCACCCCGACGAACAACACGGCCACAGTCATGATCATGGTCACCACGACGACCGACACAGCCGTCCAGGCCACACCCATGGGCACCACGGTCACGGTCACCATCACGACCACAACCACGGACACAGTCACGACCTCAGCCACGGTCACGCTCATCACCACGGGCCGCATGCCGGCGGATTCAGCGTCCGCGGGGTACTGGCCATGGGCCTCGCGGGTGGCCTGACACCCAGCCCGTCGGCGGTGATCGTCCTACTCGGCGCGGTCGCCCTCGGCCGGGCCTGGTACGGCCTGCTGCTCGTGATCGCGTACGGCATCGGCATGGCCCTGACCCTCATCGGCGCGGGCATCGGCATCATGCGCCTGCGCGAACGTCTCGAACGAGACCCGCGCCAATGGATGACCCACCCGGCGTGGCGGATCCTGCCGGTGCTCACCTCCGCCCTCGTCGTCATCGTCGGTATGGGTGTGGCGGTCAAGGCGCTCATGATCTGACCGACGGCACCGGCGGAACGGGTCGTCCCCGCGTCGCTGACCTCGTCGTGGTGACGACCCCTCCGCCCTGCCGCGCGACTACAGTCGCGGGCTGCTCATCATCCTGGCCGCCGTCTGGGCCGCGGCCGGGCTGCTACTCGCGTTGAAAGCTGTCGGCCGACACCGGTCAGCCGCGACCGACGACACCTCGACCACACCGACGCGACCTCGGTGAAAGCACCGTGGAGCGTGTCGGCCCGAGGCTGCGTCGCTCAGCGCCGCGCTAGCCCCGGACGAGTTGCCGTAGCGACACCGCCGGGTCGGTGAGCTGGGCGGCGGTGACGGCGATGTGCTGGTCGATGAGACGCTGGGCGGCGCGGGTGTCCAAGGGCTGGTTGACGGTGACGGCGGCGACGCAGAACCCGTCACGCAGATAGAAGACGCTGAGCGCGTCGTCGGTGTGCAGACGTGTCGCCGCTTCGGCCGACGGGTCAAGGTGGCCGACCATCTCCAGGTGGATGTCGTAGCGGTCAGACCAGAACCACGGCGCCCGCGACGGCTGCTCGGGGGCGCCCAGGATGGTCGCGGCGGCGGTCTGGCCGCTGCGCAGGGCATGGTCCCAGTGCTCGATACGCGGCATCGGCTGCCCGTCGGGGCCGCGTCGGCGGCAGGCGTCCCCGACGGCCAGGACCCGCTGGTGACTGGTGCGCTGGCGAGCGTCGACCAGGATGCCGTTGTCGACGGCGATCCCGGCCGACTGAGCCAGCGCCGTATCGGCGGCGATGCCGATGCCGACGAGCAGCGCGTCGGCGGCCAGGATGCGACCGGTGGACAGTCCGACCCGGATCGTGCCGTCGTCGGCCGCACTGATGTGCGTCACGCCAGCCTGGTGCACGGCGACGCCGTGCGTGGTGTGCCGGTGGTGCAGCAGGGCGGCGGCCTCAACGCCGATGGCTGCCGCCAGCGGCAGCTCACGATGGGCGACCATGCTCACCTGGCAGCCGCGGGTGACGGCGCAGGCGGTGGCTTCGGCGCCGATCAGCCCGGCGCCGACCACCACCAGCCGCTGTCCCGGACGCATGCACTCGCTCAGCCGTCGGCAGTCGTCGGCCGTCCTCAGCTGATGCACCGCGGCGTGGCCAGCCGGCAGGGTGTTGACGCCGGCCGGTAACTCCCGGGGAGTGCCGCCGGTCGCCAGTACGATCACATCAGCGCTCAGTTGCCGGTCGGGCAGTTCGACGACACCGCGGTCAGGGTCGATACCGGTGACCGTGGTCCCGGTGAGCAGCTCGATGTTCTGCTCGGCGAACCAGGCTTCGGTTCGCAACGCGGTGGAGGGCCGCTCACCGCGCAGTACCTCCTTGCTCAGCGGCGGCCGGTCATAGGGCAGGGCGGCCTCGGCCCCGATGAGCGTGACAAGACCTGAGTGTCCGCCCGCGCGAAGCGCCTCCGCGGTGCTCAGCCCGGCAAGACCGGCGCCGACTATGACCACATGCCCGGTCGCCGCGGCGGTCATGGTGTGGTCGGTGGCTGGCCCGGGTACAACCACAGGTCGCCGTCGCGGGCCTCGACGCGGTGCGGGCAGGTGTCGCGGGTCGCCGGCAGGCACGTGACCTTGCCGGTACGCAGGTCGAAGCGGCTCTGGTGGGCCGGGCACTCGACCTCGCCGTTCTCCACCCAGCCTTCGGCCAGGGAAGCCTGCTCATGGGTGCAGGTGTCGTCGAGGGCGAAGAACCCGTCTCCGTCATGGAACAGGGCTATGTCGTCGCGCCAGCCCGTGAGCTTGGCCGGTACGAGGCGGGCTTCGCCGTCGGGCACCTCGGTCGCCCCGCAGACCCGGATTCCATCTGCTGATGCGCTAGTCATGACCACCACGCTAGTTCGCCAGAACAGACAAAACATCCTCAATCGACGGGATGACTTCTTACCGAACGAGAACGTCGACCCATGGTGCGGCCGTCGGGTTCAGGGCTGCCTACCTGCGGCTCTGACGGGTGACGAACGGCCCGGTGCCCGCCTGGTCGTGGGTGACCTGTTCGGCAGCAACCTGTTCAACAGCCTTGCCGGTGGTGCGTTCATCGGCTTCGCCACCGGAAGCGGCGCGGTGCTGCTGGCGCATACCTGCTTACCCTGCCGCTGCCGTTGACCTCCTGACCGGCGTCCACGATGCCAGGTTGCCGACAACCGGCAACCTGGCCGCGCCCGTGTCGGCTGCCTCAAGAGGTTGGCCGGCCACCGGTCACGCGCGCACGCCACCGGCCGAGGCCGGTACCGGCACGTCACGCACCAGGTGCAGCAGATCGTCGACAGACCACTGGTCGTAGGCGTGGGCACCGTACCGCACCGCCAGCCCTGTCCATGCGCACCGTCGTCGGCGAACTCGGGGTCGGCACGATGTCCTTGTACCGCTACGTCGCCGACCGCATCCGCGACGCGGTCACCTGCCACGGCGCGATGATCCCGCTGCTACTTGCCCACCGGCACTCCAGTCCCGGCGTGATGCGGTGCGGTGAGGCACTGCTGGACATCCTTGCGCGCACCGGCCTCGGCCCCGCCGACCGACTGATCGCCTACCGCGCCCTGTTGGCCTACCTGGCCGGCGCCCTGGCCGCCCAGGATCTGCATCCGCCGCACACCGACGAAGCAGTGGGGCCGAACATCCCCGACGGCTACCCCCGCTTGGCACAGGCATCAGCGGCCGGACATGCCATAAGCCCCGACGACGAGTTCCGCGGCGGGCTGCACCTGTTCCTCAATGGCCTGAGACAGCCGCCGAGCCCCGTGACCGGTGCCGGTCACGTCGCATGAGCCAGCTGCTCAGCGTGCAGGCGGCCACTGACCCGCGAGCGGTCGGTCAGGACTGCGGTCGGCGGTCCGCCCAGGCGCTGCCGTACCAGGTCACCGATGCCGTCGACGGTGATGATCGCGACCGGATCGGGTAGCGTCCGTGGTCGTGCAGAGACTGGCGCTCTTCGATCTCGACAACACGTTGGTGGACCGGGATGAGGCGTTTCACCGTTGGGCGGCCGGGTTCTGCGACGACCACGGCCTGCCCCCTGCCGCCTGCGCCTGGCTGGTCTCCATCGACGGAGGCGGCTTCGTGCCGCGGGACCGGTTCTTCGGTGAGGTGAGAGGGCGGTTCGGACTTGCCGCATCCGTTGATCACTTGTGGGCCGACTACCGGCAGCAGATGCCGGAGCTGGTCAGCTGCCGGCCTGCTGTCCTGGACATGCTGACCGGCCTGCGGCGGCAGGGATGGCGGATGGCCATCGTGACGAACGGCCGGGCCGACGGGCAGCTCGGCAAGATCCGTCGTACCGGGCTGGACCGGCATGTGGATGCCTGGGCAGTCTCGGGTGAGCTGGGGATCAGGAAGCCCGCCCGGGAGCTGTTCGAAGCTGCCGCTCGCGGATGCGGCCTGGAGTTGGCCGACGGTGGCTGGGCTGTGGGAGACAGTCCGACGCTGGACGTGGAGGGTGGCCGCGGGGCGGGACTTGCCACCGTCTGGATCAGCAGGGGAATGACGTGGCCGCCCGAACTGAGCCCGCCCGACCAGGTCTGCGGCGCGGTGGAGGAGGTCGAGGGCGTGCTGTCCGGCGGCAGACCGGGGGGCATGCCGGTCGGATGAGCTCTGGGGCGTTTGAGTGTGCGCTGGGTCTGCATCGATAGCGCCGGTCACCGTCAGCCGTTGCTCTGAGGCAGGGGTAAAACCGCTACTCCGGCGGTGGATGCAGCGGGTACGGTGTCGCTGTGGCCGGTGATCGCCTGTAGCGGCGGCCTACGGAGACAGACGCACGGACACGAAGGAGCGAATGGTGCCTGGCGCTGTACTGCGAGGGGTGACTTTGGACTGTGCCGACCCGCAGGCGCTGGCGGGCTTCTACGGTGCACTGACCGGAATGCGCGAGCTCTTCAGTTCGGACGGGTTCGTCGCGCTGACGGACGGCTCCGGCTGTGATCTGGGATTCCAGCGGGTTGACGGATACCGGGCTCCGCAGTGGCCGGGTCAGGACGTGCCACAACAGTTCCACCTGGATTTCCGCGCCGACGACCTCGATGCGATGGAGGAACTGGCGCTGGAACTCGGCGCGGCCAAACCGGCCCATCAGCCCGGCGACGGACGCTGGCGGGTACTGCTGGATCCGGCTGGCCACCCCTTCTGCCTGACGTCTTCCTGACCTCCTCGGCGTTGACAGGCATCCCCGCCAGACGCCGTTCATGTCCGCGACGAGGACGGTCGCCTCGTAGCGGACCGCGAGCCTGTCGTACCAGGTCCGGTTGCCCTCGATGCGATCTACGGTCGACGATGCTGCGCTACGCGATCGGCGAGTTCCACGCTGCCGGTGGTGAGCACTGGGCGCCTCGGCTTCAGCGTGATCGCGACCTTCACATCACACGCAGGTCTCGTACGCGAACGTCGATCTCACCGCCATGGTCAATCACGTCAACGAGAAGCGTCAGATCCGTCCTGCCGCAGTCAGACCACAGGTCGACCCAGACCTCCCATTCGCTTCTCTCTTCGAAGTGCATGCACTCGATCTCTTCCCATGCCGCGGCCGGAAGCGGCACCAGCCTGGCGGGATACTGCCGAGCCCACAGTCCGAGATCGTGCCTTGGATCTCCGGCGTACGGCGAGAAGTCCCGGGAGACCCCTTCGTAGTCACCAACCGCAATCCGACGAACGATGTCCTCAAGAAGCGGCCGGAACCGTTCCGGAACCCGAAACCCCCGCAGATCGTCGCTCACGTTCACCCCCCCGAAACGGCGACCCGCTCCGGCTTCGCTGCTGGAATGCCTATTCATCGAGGTCATCGTCCGGGTCTGCCAGGCTTTCGAAGAGCCCGCCGACACCACGGCCGGTTGGTCGGCCCGCGCCGTCCACCTCCATCAGCCTCCAGAACGGGAGCCGATCGGCGAGTGGACCGTGCATCCCGTCGTCTTCGAGGTGGTAGAGGACCGCGTGCACGGTTTCGGCGGCGACATGGCGGGCCAGTCGCACCAGATCCTCCCGCCGCACTCCATCGGCGATGGCGCGCTCGACGGGCCAGAGCCCATCCACATCGCGCTGCCAGGTGTCGATCATCTGTGGCCGCAGGCGGTGCAGAAAGCGGAACCTGGCCACCTGAGCGATGTCCTCGCTCATCTCCGAACGTGCCCAGCTGAGCGGATCGTCGCAGCCCATCGCCCGCAGGTTCTGCAACATCCCCTCGGCGCGCTCCCGGTCCTGGTCGGTGAGCCCTTCCAGCCACCGCTGATCCTCGTCGGTCACGAGATCATTCTGGCTCCACCGTCAAGCCCGTACCGGTGGAGGAACCGCGAGCGGGACACGGCTCCTGCCGGAGCAGAGCGACGTTCGTGATCGAAATGTGCCGCAACGGCTCTGCGCCGACCACGCCAGGTGAGGAAAGCTGAGACGTTCCTCCCGATCATGGATTGGAGTACGCCGCACCATGCGCCGCCTCGCCCTGCCGTTGCTGCTCACCACCGTTCTGGCCACTGCGGCCGCTTGTGCCGGGTCCTCGCCCGACACCGCCGCCCAGCCCGCATCGCCCAGCCCTGTCGCGACGTCGGCCGCACCGTCGCCGTCGCCGAGCCCGTCGCCGGACACCGCCAGCTACGAGGAGGTCTGCGCGGGACGCACACAGCCGATGACGGAGGTCCTCACGACGGTCGTGCTGTACGCGGGCTTCGCGCACGGCAACTACCAGGGCGGCGACCAGGCGATGAAGAGGGTGCTCGGCAAGCTGAAGGCAGCGGTCGCCGACTACGGGACGTACCTGTCGACAGCCCTCAAGGGCAGCACGGACGCGAAGCTCACCGCGGCACTCACCGCTGACGTGGCCCGGCTGGACGCGTGGAGCAAGAAGATCGCCGCGTCCGGCACCGATTACGACGGCAAGGTCTACACCACGATCAGCGAGGGATGGACGGCGTTCTCGGACTCCAGCTCGTTCAGCGCCCTTTGCGCGGCCTGACATCGCGGGAGGTCGTGACCGGCACGCCCGCACGCCGGTCCTCCCGCTCTGGCACACTGCAACGATGCCTTCGTTTGATCAACTATTTGCCGTGCATGTCGCCACCGGGCTGGCCCGCCAGCTGGCGCTGGGCGACCTGATCGGCGAGCGCGGCTGGCAACTCGACCTGGCCGACGGCACCGTGACGTTCGGTGACGATCTGCGGTATCAGGTGCAGCTTCTCGGCACGGAGAACCACGACGACGGCAGCTGGCTGTGGGCGTGGGCCAACGAGGCGAGCAGCCTTCCGCCTGCGCTGCTGCACCTGTGCGGCTGGCTGCGCGAGTACGGTCAGCGCCAGGGGCTCGCCGAGCTCACCGAGCCCACGTTCGCGCTCCAGCGCGCCGACGGCCACCGCCTCGCGCTGCTGGCCTCCGGCCTGACCGGCCGGTGCTACTACCGCGGCCCGTACGACGGTGGCGCGGTCTTCTTCCACCTCGACGACGCCCCGCCGGAGATCACCGAACCGGTCCGGCCGGAACGCGCGTTGAGTGTCCTGGGCCAGGTCCTTCAGAGCTTCCCGGTCGATCACCGCATCGCCGTGGAGTCGTTCCTGCACCAGCAGTCGTGGCGCCTGGACTCGGCGCCCACGTCGGTGACCGCCCAGCACGTCGACGGCTCCACCCTGCGCGTCGACTTCGACGCCCTGGGCCGCGTCAGCAACATGTCGGGCACGGTCAGCCCGTAGCCCGCAGGTGCTCCGCCGGCGGCTGGCCGCAGGCACGGCCCGGGAAGTAGGGCGAGCCGTCGGGGAACAGGTCCCTAGGCCACACGACCCAAACCCAGCCAGCTCCGGCGCTGGCGACGTCGATCCAGTTGATCGAGGGGCCACGCTCCCGGCGCCACCTGGCCGACCGGAGCGCGGACTCTTGTCCGCGCTCCGGTCGGCCGTCTTGTCAGACGAGCGGGGCCGTACTGAGGATCTTGTCGTAGTTGTCCCAGCCTGTGCCCACGCCGCCGTAGCTGAACGAGAAGGTGGTCGCGGTGCTCGTGCTGCGCCAGACCGCCAGGGTCCCGTCAAAGCGGCCGATGAGGTCCTCCTTGCCGTCTCCGTCGAAGTCCGAAGCCATCAGGTAGTTGACGACCGCCCACCCGACGGAGACTGACTGGCCGCCGCTCAACGGGGTCGGGTTGCCCGGTGTGCTGCTATTGCGATGGATCCACAGCCCGTCACCGGCGTGATTCAGCGCACCGACGTCCTTCTTGCCGTCGCCGTTGAAGTCGGCAATCGGGAGAATCTTGCCGTAGTCGTTCCAGCCCGTGCCCACGCTCCCATAGGCGAACGAGAAGGCGCTGGCGGTGCCGGTGCTGCGCCAAACCGCCAGGGTCCCATCGAAGCGGCCCACGATGTCAGACTTGCCGTCGCCGTCATAATCTGCGGTCGTCAGGCTGTTGACCACTGCCCAGCCCGCCGAGATCGACTGTCCGCCGGCCATCGACGGGCTGCCCGGTGTGCTGGTGTTGCGATGGACCCACAGCCCGTCACCGGCCAGATTGAGCGCGGCGACATCCTTCTTGCCATCGCCGTCGAAGTCCGCGATCGGCAGGATCCTGCTGTACGCGTCCCACCCCGTACCCAGGCTCTTGTACGTGAACGAGAATGTTGTCGCGGTGCTGGTACTGCGCCAGACCGCCAGGGTTCCGTTGAACCTGCCGACGATGTCGTCCTTTCCGTCACCGTCGTAGTCAGCCACCATCAGGTCGCTCACCACGCCCCAGCCCGTGGATACGGACTGGCCAGCCGCCAAAGAGGGATGGCCTGGCGTGCTCGTGTTGCGATGGATCCACAGCCCGTCGCCGGACAGGTTGAGCGCAGCGACGTCCTTCTTGCCGTCGCCGTTGAAGTCACCCAGCCGGCCTACGGCGGCAGGCTTCGGTGGAGGCGGCGGTGTCTGAGGGTGTTCGTTGTACTCCCCCGGATCGAAGGGAGGCGGGTCCCAGCTGGGTAGGGCGGGATTGTCCGGAGAGTCGCCCGCCGCATAACCGGTGTAAAGGAGATCGGCGAGCATTCCCGCCGAAGCGGTCCACTCCTTGGGCACCAGGCCCCAGCCGTAGTCGTTCAGGACCCCGTCCGCTCCGCCGCTTCCGGCCGGATCGGCGATCGTGAAGTTGTCGTTGTTATAGCCGACGATCGTCACATAATGGTAGATCGAGGTGCTCCGCACGGGATAGTTCGGCGGATGCGGATCATTCGGCTCGATCTTCAGGTTGACCACCACAGGGTAGTCATTGTCGATGCTGTAGCGGACGTTGTCGGCGAACCCGATGACGTCCTCGATGCTGTCGAACCCATCGATGGTCGGCCAGTAGTGGTAGAAACTCGTGCCGTTGAACCAGTTGAGAATCGGTACCGATTGCTCGGCGCTCGGCATGCCCCAGTCCCACACCACTGGCGTGTGGTAGACGTCCAGCATGACCGCGAGGTTGAACTGGGTCTCCGGCGGTGGACCCCAGCCGTACCTTCTGGCTATCGCCATCTGCACCGCGGCCGGGCCGCAATAGTAGGCGACCTCCTCGCCGTACCAAGGGCCCTCTATATACCTCGACGCGGCCTGCGCGGGCGTGACGACCATGCCCGACATGACGATGATTCCCAGCAGCGGCAACAGTGCGCGCAACAATCTTCTTCGGACTCGCATGCGCTCCCAGACCTGATCGCGGATAGGGGTTAGGTCACGATCAACGGCAGGACTATTGCACATCGCATCCACGATCGTCACCGCGCCGCTGCTCGACGATCTCGCCGTCATCTGCGGCGACGACGCGCTCGCGGCGGCCACAGGTGCCGCCGTCCGCCTTTTGCCAGGCGCCGCAGGTCGACGCGAGCGGCGCCGGGCTGGCAAGATCCATGCCGCGACCGACACAGACGGGTGAAGACGTGGGACTGTTCAAACGGCGGCCGTTACCGCCGGTGCTCCGGCTCATGGCTGCCGTGCGGCTGCCCACGGCGGGCGGCGAGATCCAGATGTGGGCCATCGCGATGGAGGCGGCCAGAGACGCCAAGCGGGCGGCAGCCTGCCTGGGCATCGTCGAGGACCTGCTGGCAGAGCAGGGCGACGGCCCGCACACTGCGCTGAAGTTCCTGGAGGCGCTGCAGAACACGACGTCGCACGGCGTGCTGGACCTGCTCACGACCGAAGATCTTCTGGCGTTGCGCGGGCCGCGGACGACCGCGGGGTGGGAGCAGGTGGAGCACTTCTGGCAGGCCGTCGTGACGTGGTGCGACCAGAACGCTGTCGATCTTCATGCGAGCATTCCGCTGCGCACCGTCGAGAATCGGCGACTGCGGTCGATCGTATGGCCGTCCAGCCTGACGCTGCCCGGCGAGCGAGTAGTCACCATCGCAGATGTCCTGCAATACGAGCTGGCGACCGGGGCCTCGATGGCGTGACGCACGAGGCGCGTGGTCTGGTGTGATGGGCCGATGACCGACGCGCCCGACCTTGCCCGTCTCCGCGACCTGTACTCCGGGCACCAGCTCGAACCGCCCCTGGGATGGGACGCTGTCCTCGCGTTCCGCTCACGGAGAGTGTCACCTGGCCCGACGAATGGGATGTCCCCGGCTTCGACGGCCTACTGCCCCTGGGCACCGACGGGTGCGGCATGTACTGGGTCCTGGTGGTCACCGGCGACCAGCGCGGGAACGTCTGGTTCTTCGACGAGTACGGCGCACATCCCGCTGATCAGTCTGGTACGTCGATCTCGTCGATCGGCACGCCCCCGGACCCGGCCGGAGGTTTCGTGCGCTGGGTCGCACGATGGCAGGCTGAGCAGCCCAGCCGAATACCGGTGGCGGACAAGCGCAGCAGGCAGTGACAGCGGCAGCGGCTCCGTCACTTGGCGGAGCCGGTGCGGCGGCCCGGCTTCTGCCGTACGGCCTGCGCCTGGGTGCGGATCGCCGCGGCCACCTCGTCGGAGCGGGTCTGCCGGTTCAGCAGGCGGGCCAGGTTCGACTTCTGCACCGCCCACACCTGGAGCTTCGTGTCGTCGCGCAGGACCACCACCAGCCCGGAGTAGCCGTTGTCCACGCTCGCAACGTCGGCCAGCGCGACCTGGTACGTCCGCATGGGGTTGCGCACGATCAGCTCGGTGTCGGTCAGGGTCACCCGGGGCCGCAGCGTCGCCAGCAGCGGCGCGATGATGAACAGCGACCCCAGGGCCAGCGCGCCCAGCTGTGCGCCGTCGACCGGCTCGCCGTACCCGACCACCGTGATGATCACCGCCACGAACATCAGGACGCCCGCGATGACGGACACCACTCCGAAGATCCGGGCGGGCAGCGAGACGTTCCAGGTGCGCAGCATCGCACCACCGTAGTGGCCCGCGGCAACGCCCCGCACCGGGGTACGGCGTCCTTCCGTACAGACAGCCTCGCCGCAACGGCCGTCACACGACTGTGAGAGCGGCCCCGCCAGCGGCCGACTGACCGCTTCGCAGGAGGTTCTGCTCGGAAACAGTCCGCAACGCCAGCACCGAAATCCACGCCCACGCCGCGGTCACCGCGATCCGATCGAGCAGCCCGCCGATCGCCACGAGGCCATCAGCCTGCCCGAACCCGGCGCTCGCCAGCACGAGCGTCACCAGGAACAGCGCCCCGGTCAGCAGCGAACCGATCCGCCAGCCTCGGCCGCCACGGTTGCGCAGCACGACACAGGCCACCACGAACGCCAGCGCGCCGAGCAGGGCGAACAGGTTGTGCAGCTGGCCGCTGGCCGTACCCGGTGGGATGTCAGGCGTACCGATGGGGTAGCCGCTCACCGGGTCCGTGACGAAGACACCGGTGCCGAGCAGGCCCACAGCCCACAGGCTGATGAGGACGGCCGCCCACCGCGGCCGCCGCCCCGGGCCGCGTGCGAGCCCGGCGGCGAGGAGCAGGCTGAGCGTACCGGTGATGAGGAAGACGGCTGTCTGCGTCCAGCCTTGGTCGCCGAGGGCGAGAGAGCTGATGGGGTGCCGGATCGAGTCGTATCCGGGACGTGTGGCGCCCTCGATGAGGACCGCCGCCATGAAGAGTGGGCCCGCCGTGGCGCCCGCATAGAGAAGTGTCTTCACGTGGGCGACACTAGCGTCGCCCACGTCAGGCCGAATCCGGGTCGGGCACGGAGTATCCCCGGAGGACGGCGCCCTTAGGGGTTCGAAGTCGTCGTCAGCGCTGATTTCGGCGTGAATCTGCCTCGACCCCGGGACTGGTGACCGGTGTCATGGTGGCGCTGTCGCCGGGATCGCAGACAGTTCACGACGAGGCGCCGTCCGGCTCGGCTGCACATGCCGTCACCGTAACATGATCGGTCACACACGTTCAGTAGTCTGTCCGTGTTGGATGGTCATTCGGTGGTGTGCTGACCTCGCGCTTCCTGATATGGGACGGCGCGGTCAGCGCCGGCCACCGGACCGGCTCAGCCGCAGGGCCCTGGGCACAACGATGCCGCCGTATCCAGCAGAGCCCGCCTGACATGGCGGGCTCTGCTGGATACGGCGGCCGACACAGCCTCACCTTGCTCGTCTCAGTCGGCAGTCGCTGTCAGTTGATGGTGAGACTGGCGCTGCCGTGGAACCCGTTCTGCTGTGCGATTTCCGTGAACGTCAGGACGTACCTGCCCGGTTTGAGCGTCAGGTAGGTGTCGTCCTCCAGGACGATCTCTCCCTCATGTCCGGGTGTGTTGTTGAGCAGGTAGAAGTTGGGTCCCTCCTGCGCGCTGACGAAAGAACCGGTGCTGTCGGTGGGGATGTTTCCCCCGACGTAGTAGTCCTTACCGTCGCTGTCGGTGATCACGATCCCGATGTACGTGTCGGGAGGTCCCTGACCGCTGATGTGGAAGCGTGTCGTGGCCGATCCTGAACTCGGTGATATCCGCACGAAAGGCGTCGGTGTCTTCGGCGCGGCCGCGGTGCTCATCGTGACGGTGGTGCTGCTCGCCGATTCGCGTCCGCTGGTGTCGTACGCCTTCACCGCGTATCGGTGGCTGGTTCCGGCCGTCAGCCCGGTGTCCTGGAAGGTGAGGGTCGTCGGCCCGACGTTGCGCCGCACCTGACCGTCGCGGTAGATCCGGTATCCGGAGATCGGGCTGCTGCCCGCCGTGGATGCCGACCACGTCATGGAGATGGTGGTCTGGGCGCTGGCCGTGCGCCGCAGGCCGCCCGGTGCCGTCGGGAGCCGCTCCTCGGGCCCCGCTGGAGTCGGATCGCCTCCTCCCCCACCGGGGGTGGAGGTCGCGGGCAGGGTCCGTACGGTCACCGGGTCGCTGTCGGCGGACTGCTCGTTCCTGCCCGGGTCGTTGGTCCGCACCGTGTATACGTACTGCGTGTCGGGACTGGCAGCGGTGTCGGTGTAGCTCAGCTCGGCCGTCTGGCCGATCGCGATGCCGTCACGCAGCACGGTGTAGGTCGCCCCGGCCGGTGCGTCCGATGCTACGGCGAAGGAGAGCTTCACCGACCGGGCGTCGGCGGTGGCGGTCACCGCGACCGGCGGCTTGAGCGTGGCCGACTGGGTGGGCAGCGTGACATCGGCGCGGGTACGCGGCGATTCGACGCCGTCGGCGTCGATCACGCTCACCTCGTACAGGTAGGTGCTGCCGGGCGTGACTTCGTGATCGGTGTACGTGGTCAACTGCGCGTTCATGATGGAGTGGTCGTTGCGGCGCAGGACGTACCTGGTCAGCGCGTTACCGCCGGGCGGCTGGGGCCAGGCGAGGGTCACCCTGTCGGTGGCGGCCTGCGCCAGCAGTTCGGTCACCGGCTTCGGTGGGCTGGTGTCGTGCTGGAACCACAGATAGCCGAGGCTGGCCAGGACGACGAGCAAGGCAGCGAGCGAAACAAGCCCGATCTTGACGGCGGACGAGGTGCGGCGCGGCGCGGCCAGAGTGACTACGGCGTCGGGCCGGGTATCGGCCGCGACGGCCGCGGGTGCCGGTTCCTGCGGAGGCGGCGTACCCGTCCGGGCGGGTGCCTTACGCGGGGCGCGGTCGATGCCGGCGGCCATGGTGTCGTACAGGCTCATCAAGGCGTCACGGTCGCCGAGGTTCCCGAGATCGATGTTCTTCTCGACCGCATAGCTCAGGCAGGTGTCGATGAACAGCAGGACCTCTTCCCGGCCGGGCACCACCTTCAGCTTCGGGTTGCACATGTCGTCGGCCGTGACCCTCGGCAGCTTGGACTCGGCCAGTCCGTCCTCTTCCACCTCTTCGGCGCTCTGAGGCGGCCTGTTCCTTCTTTCGATCTCCTCGAAGGGTAGACGGTCCGCTTTTTGTCTGAGCTGCTCCAGCGCCGCAGCGAGATCTCTTCGCAGCTCGGCAGATTTGGCCCGGCTCATGGCCCCTGTGGTAGGTCCCGGTGAGGCTTGATCATGGGCCCGTCCACCTGCGTTACCGGCCCGGACGTTCCCGTCGCGATATCCGCCTGGCTGCTGCTTGTGGCCGCCCTGCTGTCCGGGATCGTCGGGTTGCCGGTGTGGCGGCCGTTCCTCGTCGTGCACGTGCCCCTCCCAGGGCTCGCCCGTGAGGGTTTCCGATGCTTCGGAACCCCGGAATATCGAGAAGCGTACACATCTGGCGGGAGGTTCATGTTTCCGATTTCCGGCGGGAGCTGAGCCCTTGCCGGAGGATCTGGGCCGCGGTGAAGGTGGGGGCAGTCCCGCCGCCGGTTCCTGATGCGGCAGGGCATTCCGACGCGGCTCCACGCCCGTCGTCGTGGGGTTCAGCAGCGGCCACACCTACTCGGTGATCCTGGTCGACTTCGATCTCTACGGCTGCGGCGGGGAGAACAATCTCTGGAACGGCTCCTGCATCCTCCGGGGATTCCAGATCAAGGGAGACGACAAGGGCTACGACCTGCCCTACGTGATCCCGTGACAGCGACACTCGCGCCACGATGGCGCACCCCCGCGAAGGCTTAGCCGCCCGGGTCACCCGGGCGGCTAAGCCTTTTCGCCGCAGGCCGCCAGCCAGACGCCGCATCGGTTGTCCGACGTCTCGGAAACATGGAGGTACGGCTATGACGAAGACGTGATCAGGTCTCGGTCACCTCGACCAAGCCGTCGCGCATCCATGCCTGCCACTGATGATCGGTTCCCGCCCAGGCGCTGTCTGGTCGCTCGGCGGCGGATTTGATCCACAAGCATGCCTGCTGGAGTGTGCCGCCCAGTAGAAGTTCGGCGACCGGCGTCCGCAAGTGAGACGGGACGGCATACACCTCAAGCCAGGTTTTCTTGATCCTGCTGGACCACCGCGCGCGCACCAGCGGTCCAGATTCGAAGGTGCGCCGGACGCCGCGTGCCGGGCAATGAAGCCCGAGGCCGTCCACCACCGCCCCACAGTCGCGCAGTACCTGCACGATCTGGGTCTGTCCCAGAGGGTACGTAAGGCCAGGTCGAAGCTCGGCTCGACTATAGGTCCGGATCAGCTCCGCCATGGGCTGATGGTAGGCACCCAGGCGACAAAGCGTCCCAATCTCCATCAGCGAGAGGTGGCGAGTGGTGATCCGCGCCCTTTCCGCAGCTGTGCCGGGTGCATCTCTGAAGCGGTGACGGTCTATGGCCGGCGCACCTCGCGGAGAGGTTCCCCCGACGCCCCGAAGCCTGCCGTACCGGCGACCCGCCGCCTGCCTACGGACATCATCGCGATGCCGCACGCCAGACCCACCAGGCCGACGATGACGTTGCTGACGATGGCGCCCACGCTCGGTGCGGGTCCGCTGACAAGCCAAGGTGCCACGATCGTCCATGCGCTGATGACCGGGGCGACCCACGCGATCCGGTGGGATCGCCCGTACATGGTCGCGTAGCACAAGGCCAGCACCGCCAGTGCGACACCGGTGAAGACGTTGCTCGCGGTCAGGCTGGAATGGCTGGTGAAGCCCACCACCCAGGGCGAGATCGCCAGGTAGAGACCCGCGATGAAGGTCAGACCCTCTACGACCTGCCCCGTCGGGGTTTCGGCTGCTTCCTCATACCGCAACCGCAGCGAAGCAAGGTCGGGATGATCTTCGATGGAAGGAGTGCGAATCGTCATGGTAACCACCCTCCGGACAATTGAACACCTGTTCCTGAAGGCCGCCTTGGCACATTTTACGCTGTTTCGCGTCAGGATGGCGCCCAGCAGCGCGGCAACGTCCGCAAGCACCATGTGCCCCCACGCCGCTACCGACGGCCGGTGCGGGGTCGACAGACCTCCCGAGGATCACGGCAGAAACCGGCAAATGTCTTAGTTCGGCGCCTTCGCAACGCGTGGCCGATGCAGCGCGATGCGCCTGAACCAGCCTCACTCCAAGGCATGACACGCCGTACCGCCGGTATTGCCGCACACGATTAGGCCGAAGCGGCGCCGGGTACGAAGCCCAGGCGCTTTGATCCATCTCACCTGGGCGAACCCAGCATCTGATACCGGTGGCCGAGGCGCGAACGGCAAGCGCGGAAGGAAACTGACCATGTCATTGACCGAACGCACCGTCAACGCACCGCTGGAAAAGGTCTTCGAGGTCCTCGCCGACGGCTGGAGCTACGCCAACTGGGTGGTAGGCACGGCACACATCCGCGACGTCGACACGGACTGGCCGGCGGCCGGCAGCAAGCTACACCACACCGTGGGCATCTGGCCGCTGACCCGCAACCACGAGACCGAGGTACTCGACTGCCAGGCGCCGATCCGCCTGACCATGAAACCGAAACTGTGGCCACTGGGCGAGCTGACCGCCGTGTTCACGCTGAGGAAGACTTCGCCGGGGACTACCCGGGTGGCGCTGGCCGAGGAGTTCAGTGACGGGCCGGCGCGCGCGATCCGCAACAAGATCAACGATGTCCTGATGCACGCCCGCAATCGCGAAGCGCTGCGGCGCCTGGCCGACCTGGCCGAGCATCGCCCATGAGCGCTCCGACGGTCGACGCGGTGGTCATCGGCGCGGAACCCAACGGTCTGGTCGCCGCGAACGCCGGGATCGACCGCCTCGCCGCGTTGAACCCTGCGATCGAGGGACGGCATTAGCCCCTCCGGGCCTGGCAGCAGCCATTCGAGGAATCAGAAGCCACCGGAACGGCCGTCAGGAACGTATGGCGTCCGGTCTGCGATGCTTCGACGATCGATCAGCCCGGCGTCCGGGCACGCCGACGCCGTGAAGGACCGCCGCGTCGGCCAGGCCTGCCAGGTGGAGGACGCTGGCTGTCATGCCATGGGCGCCGTACAGATGCAGCGGTGACGGCGCGGCGCGCCGGGCGAGGATCTGCAAGTAGTGGATGAGGGCGGAGCCGCCGAACGTGACTGCGCTCAGGTCGACATACACGGTTCCCGCCGGCGGGATCAGCGCCAAGCGGCGCCGTGCCATGGCGATGTCGTCAGGATGGAGCAGGTCGACGTCTCCAGCTATACGGACAACTGCCGCATGAGCACCGAATGCTAATGAAACGTCTATACTCACTGCGCGGGCTGACTGACTCATTGTTTACCCCTCCCGGCGGGCTTCTGCCAGGGACTGGGGCAGAGGTAAATAACCGAACGGTTCTCATTGTAACCCTGCGTACCACCCATAGCACCGCGAGATATCGCCGATCGGGCAAAAACGGGCAACTGTGCTATCCACGGTCTGTAGCGCCGACCGAGCATGGGTTCGCGCGTCTGGGTCGACCCGCCATCGGCGAATCTCAGGTGGCAGTCGGCATCGCGTGCCGCGCAGCAGCGGGTCCGCGGCACCGACGATGCCGCGGACCCGTTGCCGCTCAGGCGGCGACACCGCCGACGGGCCGGTCGTAGTGCCGGTGGGCAGCGATGGCGGCAGTCAGCTGACCGACGAAGTCATCGTCGGCGTCGGCGCCCGGTGCCAGGAAGACGACGCCGTCCAGTGCCCTGGCTGAGGGCTTGCTCGCCGGCGCGGATACCCGGTCGGAGGCCTCGTACACCGGCAGCCGTGCGGCCTGCACGAGCCGGTCGCCCGTCCCGAGCACCCCCAGTGCCTTGGCGTGCTTGTAGGCCTCGGCCACGAAGTGCACCGCGACTCCGTCGCTGACCAGCAGTTCGGCCGCAGCCTCTCCGTCGGCGACCACGACAGCGTCGTACAGCACAGATGCCACCGTGTTCATGGCCCGGGTCACCGGCAGCGCCGCACCGTCGGAGGTGGTGACAGCCCCGTCGACCAGTCCGAGCAGTTCCACCACCGCGCCCGCGCCCACCAGACCGTCGCGGACCGTTTCCAGGCTGGCCGCCTCGACGCCGTCGGCGACCAGGACCGCGACCTTGCGGCCGAGCACACCGGTGCTGCCGGGCATGCTCGCCTGGCTCAGCGTCGGCGACCGACGGCCGTGGTTGGCCGGGCCCGCCGCCGGGGACGCGACACCGATACCCGCGGCCACGGCCACGGCCAGCTCATGGTCGATCTGGTTGAGGTGTTCGACCATCAGCTGCCGGATGTGCGGTTGTTCGACCTTGCCGAGTTCGAACCGGTACGCGGCGATGATGTGCTCCTTCTCCCACGCGGCCATGCTGTTCCAGAACAGGGTGGCCTGGGAGTAGTGGTCGGCGAAGGTCTCCGACCGTTTGCGTTCCTTGATCCCGTCGACGTGTTCAGGGGTGTGCACGAACGCCCCGCCACCGGCGCCGGGCACCACCGGGCAGCCGCCGCCCAGCGAGTTCGGGTGGTAGTTGGCCTGCCCGACCGGGATGTCATCCTGGTGGAAGCCGTCCTGCTGGTGGTTGCGCACCGGCGCGAGCGGCCGGTTGATCGGGATCTGGGCGAAGTTCGGGCCGCCCAGTCGGGTGAGCTGGGTGTCGAGGTAGGAGAAGAGGCGTGCCTGCAGCAGCGGGTCGTCCGTGAAGTCGATGCCGGGCACGATGTTGCTCACGCAGAAGGCGACCTGCTCGGTCTCGGCGAAGAAGTTGTCCGGGTTGCGGTCCAGTACCATCCGGCCGACCGGGATCACCGGCACGACCTCCTCCGGGATGATCTTCGTGGAGTCGAGCAGGTCGATGTCGTCGAACGCGAACTCGTCACTCTCGGCGATCAACTGCACGCCCAGCTCATACTCCGGGTAGACGCCGGCCTCGATGGACTCCCACAGGTCGCGGCGGTTGAAGTCCGGGTCCTTGCCGGAGATCTTCTGCGCCTCGTCCCAGACCAGGGAGTGCACCCCGGCCAGGGGCGTCCAGTGGAACTTGACGAACGTGCGGCTGCCGTCGGCGGCCACAAGCCGGAACGTGTGCACACCGAAGCCCTGCATCGTCCGGAAGCTGCGCGGCAGGGCCCGGTCCGACATCAGCCAGATGACGTGGTGCATCGTCTCGGGCTGCAGGGTGACGAAGTCCCAGAACGTGTCGTGGGCAGAGGCGGCCTGCGGGATCTCATTGTGCGGCTCCGGCTTGACCGCGTGGACCACGTCGGGGAACTTGATCCCGTCCTGGATGAAGAAGACCGGCATGTTGTTGCCCACCAGGTCGAAGTTGCCCGCCTCGGTGTAGAACTTGACCGCGAAGCCGCGCACGTCGCGCGGGGTGTCGGCCGACCCGCGCGAACCCTGCACGGTGGAGAACCGCACGAACACCGGCGTCCGCACTCCGGGA
Organism: Catellatospora sp. TT07R-123; assembly: GCF_018327705.1. NCBI lineage: Bacteria > Bacillati > Actinomycetota > Actinomycetes > Micromonosporales > Micromonosporaceae > Catellatospora > Catellatospora sp. TT07R-123. The sequence continues at coordinate 720,850 of NZ_BNEM01000002.1, forward strand.
TCGATGAGCAACCTCGCGACGGTGTACCGGGCCAGCGAGCTGTCGTAGGGCTGGAAGTAGCCGTGCGCGCCGGACCCACGGGCGTGCACCACCCGCTCGGGAATGCGCTCATGGTCGAAGCGCATGATCTTCTCGCGGCCGTGGAAATCCTCCAGCAGGTTGGGCCCACGCGGCCCGGCCCGCAGCCAGTTGTCGGTGTCCTCCACCCCGATACCCTGATCGGTCGTCAGCTTCGTGTCGGTCTTGACCACGCGGTGCCCGTCGAGCTGCACGGCCTTCGCGTCACCACCGGGAGCCGCGGAGGCCGTACCGGCGCGTTCGGCCCGCTCGATCGCCTCGGCGACGGCGGCGGGAGCCGAACGGGACCCCGCCTTCTTAGCGGGAACTGCCTCGGTCAACGGAGCAGCCTTGGCGGCGGCGACATGCGCGGCGCCGACCTCATCGGTGGGCCGCCGGGCCGGCGACGGCTTCGCCGCAGGAGCTTTGGCCGCCGAGGACTTCTTGGCGGTCTTCTTCGTTCCGCCGTGCTCGTCCTTACCGGTCATCGCTGCATCAGCTCGGTGAGCAGCTCCTGGCGGTGTTCTCCGCCGGCGGACTCCACCTGGGCGAACAACATCTCGACCTGTTGATGCCGACCCAGCAGGGTGTCGATCACGTCTTGCTGCGCGGTGGTCATGCAGAGTGCTCCGTTTCTTCGCGCGGACACGCGAGCCCCTCGCCCGCGAACGTGGCGGCATTGCGCGAGGGGTGAAACCGGCATACCGCCCGAAAACACGCTACCTGCCAATGGGTCGGCGGGCCCGCGAACCACAAACACCGGCCCAGGGACCAGCGCCCAACGCTCAGGACTTCGCCCCTTGGCGCCGCACCATGGGTCGCGGACGGGCCTGACTCGGCCGGGCCCAGCCGGACTGGATACCGCGGAAACACGAGCGGACCCGGTAGGCCAGCGTCGGATCGTCGACGAGCACTTCCCCCGCCATGCCACTGCCGTCACCAGACCGGCCCACCGTGCAGGTCGACCCGAACCGGCAGGGAAGCGGACCACCGACGGATCACGTACTGGATCGGCACCTTGCTCGCAGGTCAGACAGATGGCGCCTAGGTCCAGGTCCCGCGTGGATCATCGCAGCCGACCCCCCGAGCCGATACTTTCCATCTGTCCTACTATCTACCCTTTTCGGAGGATTGGCGAAGATTTCTGCTCGTCTCGGCATGGCCCTGACGTGCGCGGGTGTGTCGGCGCTACTGGCCTGGCAGCACCCGGCCGCCGCAGCGGCACCTGCCCGGCCGACGGTACAGCTGCTCGCCGTCAACGACTTCCACGGCAACCTCGACGCCGTTCCGGGTGCAGCCGGCTCCGTCGTCGAGGTCGACGACACCGGACACGAGACCCTCGTGCCGGCCGGCGGCATCGCCAGGATGGCGACGCTGCTGAAGCAGGCCCGCACCGGGCAGGGCCGGTCACTGACCGTCGGCGGCGGCGACATGATCGGCGGCAGCCCGCTGATCTCGGCCGCCTACCACGACGAGCCGACCGTGCACGCGCTGGAGGCACTCGGCCTCAAGGTGACCACCGTCGGCAACCACGAGTTCGACGAAGGGCGCGCCGAGCTGCTGCGCATCGCCAAGGGCGGCTGCCACCCCGTGGACGGCTGCGCCGAACCGGGCGTGCGCTACCCCGGTGCGGCGTACCCCATCCTGGCGGCCAACGTCGTGGACACCGCGACCGGCAAACCGATCCTGGCGCCGTACTGGGTCAAGAAGTACCAGGGTTTCAAGGTCGGCTTCATCGGCGTGGTCACCCACACCGTCCCGTCGCTGGTCGTGCAGGCCGGCATCCAGGGCCTGGAATTCCGCGACGAGGTCGCCACGATCAACAAGTACGCCAAGGAGCTCGGCGGCAAGGGCGTCAACGCGATCGTCGTGCTCATCCACGAGGGTGGCCTGACCTCCGAGCGGGCGTACGACTTCGACTGCGACGCCGCCGGACCCGGCACCGGCCTGACCGGGGCGATCAAGACGATCGCCCAGCAGGCCACCGCCGCCGTCGACCTCATCGTCAGCGCCCACTCCCACGAGGCGTACGTCTGCGACATCCCCGACCCGAAGGGCCACCGCCGGCTGGTGACCCAGGCGGCGTCGTTCGGACGGACCTTCACCGACATCCGGTTCGCCATCAACCCGGCGACCCGCGACATCGCCCGCGCCAGCGTGCAGGCGGCCAACCACGTCGTCACCCTGGACACCCCTGAGGACCCGGCGGTCCGGCAGGTCGTCGAGACCTGGCGGGCGCGCTCGGCGGAGAAGGCCAACCAGCCGGTCGGCTACATCGCCGGCAACCTGCCCGGACGCGGCGCGACCACCCTGGAGACACCACTGGGCGACGTCATCGCCGACTCCCAGGCCGAAGGCAGCGCCGCAGCAGGGTCGCAACTGGCCTTCCTCAACCCCGGCGGCATGCGCGCCGACCTCGTCTACGCCGCCACCGGCAGCGAAGGCGACGGCGTCGTCACCTACGGCGAGGCCTTCCAGGTCCAACCCTTCGACAACATCCTGGTCACCATGGACCTGACCGGGCAGCAACTGCTCGCCGTCCTGCGGGAGCAGTTCTCCGGGGACAACACCGCGAGCCCCCGGCTGCTGCAACTGTCCGACGGGCTGCGCTACACCGTCGACCTCGCCCGCGCCGGCGCCGACCGGGTCCTGGCCGACACCGTACGCGTCGCCGGGGCACCACTCGACCCGGCCGCGGTCTACCGGGTCACCGCGAACACCTTCCTCGCCGAAGGCGGCAACGGCTTCACCACCTTCCGCGACGGCACCAACCGCGTCAACGGATCCGTCGACCTGGCCGCGTTCGTCGCCTACATGCAAGCCCACACCGCACCGGCCAACCCGCTGCCCGTCCCGGCCGCCAACCGCGTGACGATCCTGCCCGCACCCTGACCGACCCGACCGACCACCGGGCCGGCGGCTACTGAGCCGTCGGCCCGGGCCAGGCATCGGTTGAGATGCGGCCGATAGTTGAGCGCGAAGGACCGCTCGGGTGCACGGGACCGCACGTCGTGGGTTGTCACACGGACGGGTCCCAGGCTGCGAGCTGATCGAAGATACGACGGTCGCCTTCGAACTTCAGCGAGTCCAGCGGTATGCGGCCGTAGAAGAACAGGACCAGGTCACTGGCCGTGCCCCGGGCGGAGGCGTCAGCTGTGTCGGGATCATCGCCGGCAGCGGGCGTGAGGCGGGCGACCTGTGCGCCGTCGCGGGAGAGCCGAAGGCGCCAGGAGTGGCCCTCGGTGGCGTGGTAATCGACGACGGCGGGTTCGTGTGGCCAGGCGACCGTCGTCGCGCAGAGGGTGAACTGGCAGTCGTCGAAGCCGTCGAGGGCGACCTCGTCCGGTAGCGGCTGCGGGGCATCCGCCGTGAGCTGGACGTCGTAGGTGTGCACCGCGATCTCGGGAACCTGTCGCCGCGCCCAGGCACCAGAGGTCTGCGGTGACGGCGAGTCCCCCCACCACGTCCAACAGCCACGGTCCGGGCCGGCCTGACGCAGCGCGCTCGTCAGCTGCCCGACGGACTCGGTCCACCAGGCCAGGAGAGCCTCGCGTTCCCGAGGCGCACCCATGCCGTCATCCCAAGCCGACTTCTCCGGAGGCCCGTCCGCGGGCCCTGTGGCGACGATGGCGGCTGATTTGCGCCGGCCCATCCCCACGTGTTGCACGAGATCGAACAGCGTCCGCTCGGGAGAGGTCGGCACCGGCGCGTCGAGGCTGGGTGCCGCGGCGACCGCAGCGTGGAAGGCGGCCGACCGTTCGTCGATCAGTCGCAGATGATCAGAGAACGTGAGAATCTCGCGCACCCCGGCTTTGTATCACCGTGCTCCGACGACCGGCCAGCGAATTGACCCGCCCCGGGATGGGATGCCGTTCTCTCGTTTGGAGCGCGAACACGGGGTCGTGCCGCCAGAGCCGTATCGGAGCCATTCGATCTGACGAGAGTCAGCAGAAACCGTGTCGGGGTTCCATATCCGTGTGGCGAAGATGTGAAGATCCGTCCTCCGGACCGCCTGACGTCAGTATGGTCCTCGGGTGTCATCCGATCGCCCCGCCGCTCGCCGCAGGTCCCGCTGGGCCGTGCTGGCCGCTCTGCTCCTCGGGCTCATGCTGCTCTGCTGCGGCTGCCTCAACCCGCCATGGAAGCGGTTCTCAGACAGCCGCCAGTACCCGCACGCCGACGGCCCCTTCCACATCTCCTACCGCGATGACGACCTGGAGCGGGACCTGCTTCCGATTTACGGAGTAGACCTGCCTTGCGGAGCCGCCAACCTGCGATACGGAAATCTGCAAGAACCGATCAACCAGCTCTACCTTCGGTTCACCGCGCCAGCCGCCTGCCTCGAACGTTTTCGGACCACCTACCGGTTGGCCCCCGGCAGCACCCGCTACGGCATGCCGGACGTCCCGGCCGAGTACGGGTGGCGAATCAGCAGCTCGGCCAGGCTGTATCGCGGCGACTTCGACGACAATGAGATCACTTTGCTCGTGGAGGACACCGCCGAGCCGCAGACCGCATACCTTTTGCTCGAACGCTGGGGCGCTCCGCGCTCCCCGGCGGACAGATGATCCAGGTCTCCACTGAGTTGCCGCCATCGACCTTCACGACGATGGTGCCACCCTCAACCGGGGCTACGACTCCACGGCTCGCGTCGTAACCGGGCACAGACAGCGTGATCTCGATCATTTCCGTAGTCTGCCCGATCACGGCTCGTGCCTCTTGCCAGTGGCGTGCCGGAGCTTCCCCACTGGCTGTCCCGCTGCGGTAGGGCCGGCGGACAATCTCCTCGTGATCCAGGTAGTGAAGGCCGACGAACTCCAGATCGGTGACATCGTGCACCGCCATACCGACCCGAACATCGTGTTGATCGAGCTGGTCACGATCACTCACCGGACCAAGGGCTTCAAGTGCACCGGCTACCGGGTGGACGCTCAACACCGCATCTCCCCCTGGTCGTTCGGGTTCCTGTTCGACCAGCCTGTCGAGATCAGCGAACGCCGCCGAGTCTGACGTCCCAGCGCGGCGGATCGCGGCCGTTGCCGATTCCGGGACGAGCGTTGTGGGACGGAAGGAACGTCCGGAACGGTGCTGGGAACACATCTGGGGCCACACGAGATCGCGAAGCGATCGCAAGATGGGCCCAGCAGCACTCGGCCGTTCCTGGCCGCAGGCTACCGTGAGGCATGGCCGCTATCGTCGTCACCAACGATTTTGAGGGATGGCTCGCGGTATGGATCGAGCCGCTCGGCGAGGACCGGTGGCTCAGACCGGACGAGCGGATGACCATCAGATCCGACTACACCGGCCAGGAACCTGCCTTCACCGTCCAGTACTGGGCGAATGCCTGCGACCGCGCGGCCGGTATCGAGAACGTCACCATCTGGATCAACGAAGGCAACTGCTACCCGGAGGTCGTCGACGGCGAAGGCCTCGTCGTCGAATGCGGCCACCAGCGGCCTGACGTGATCGCCCTGAGACGGCAGGCCCATCCGTCGCACGCCTGCCCGGCCTAGGCGCCTTCTTGCGGATCATGGCGCCTAAGCTCTGGCCATGCACAGCACCCTTACCGAGCATGCGCGGTGCCTCTACGGGGACGAGTACCGGCCGAAGCCGGAGTGCGGCTACGAGCACCACGAGCGCCGTTTCATCGAAGAGCTGACCTTCGCTGATGCAGAATCGATCCTTGCCATGCTGCGTGAACTCTGCCCGCACCTGGTTGACGGCCTCCTTCCCGTGTGGGTCCGCAACCTTGCTTATCGCCTGGTACTCCTACAGCGACCCGACCACCCGGTGTTGATGCGGGAGGCCGCGCAGAACCTCTGGTTCTATGGCCCGGACTGGGACGACATCGCAGCAGAGCTGATACGCCGCGCCGACGCGCTGGACGCAGACTGAGCCGGTGGCGCCGGGCTGCCGAGCGATGACTTGATCCGCGAGACAGCACCGAAGCGCCTGCGCAGCGACAGCGTGACTCTCCCCGCCCCGGGCCGCTGCGGCTACGATCGCCGGATGCGCGTACTGATCGTCGGGGGTACGAAGTTCGTCGGGCGCCACCTCACCGAGGCCGCGCTGGCCGCCGGGCACGAGGTCACCCTGCTGCACCGGGGCCGCACCAACCCCGACCTGTTCCCGCAGGCCCAGCACCTGCTCGCCGACCGCAACGAGGACCTGTCGGTGCTGGCCGGGCACCGGTTCGACGCCACCGTCGACGTGACCGGCTTCCACCCCGACCAGATCACGTCGCTGGCCCAGGCCCTGGACGGGCGCGGCGGCCACTACACGTTCGTGTCGACGGTGTCGGCGTACGCGCCGCCGGCCGGGCCCGGCTTCACCGAGGACGCGCCGCTGCTGGAGCACACCGGCCCGGTCACCGGCGTCGCGGTCACCGGCGAGACCTACGGCTCGATGAAGGTGCTGTGCGAGCGCCGTGCGCGCGACCTGTTCGGCCCGGAGCTGCTGATCGTGCGCCCGACGTACGTGGTCGGCCCGTGGGATCCGTACGGCCGCCTCGACTACTGGGCGCAGCGCCTGGCCCGGGGCGGGCAGGTGCTCGCGCCGGGCGACCCGGCCCTGCCGACGCAGGTCATCGACGCCCGCGACCAGGCCGCCTGGATGGTGCGGATGCTGGGCCGGGGCGGGGTCTTCCACACGGTGACCCCGTCGGTGCCGCTGGCCGACCTGCTCGATGAGCTGGCCGGCGAGTTCGCGCCCGCCGGGACGACGCTGACCTGGGTGGACGACGCGTTCCTGGGCGAGCGCGGCGTCGACGGCACGCTGCTGCCGCTGTGGGCGGGCGGCATCGCCGACGACTACTGGGCCGGTGCCGCCGATCCGGCGGCGGTGGTGGCGGCGGGGCTGGTCACCCGGCCGGTGGTCGAGTCGGCCCGCGACGTGCTGGCCACCGCGCTGACCGACCGGGTGCTGGCCGCGGAGCGGGAGTCGGAGCTGCTGGCGGCGTGGGCGAGCCGGTGACGGTGGGCGTTGGCCGGTAGGCGGCTGGTCTTCGACGGGGGCACCGCCCCGCTGGGCGGCCCGTGGGGTGAGCTGTTCGACCGGGACACGGCGACGTCGGTGGCGGTGCGCAACCCGTACGGCGGCGTCCGCCACCTCGGCGGTTTCGTCCCGGACATGTACGGGCTGGACGGCTGGGTCGACGCCGACCGCGGCCTGCTGTGGCTGACCGCCGACCGCTCCCCCGCGATCGCCGTGCTGGACCTGTCCGTCGACGAGGTCACCGCCACGGTCGGGCTGGCCCGCGAGCAGGACTCGGGCCTCAGCTGGACGGTCTTCGCGCAGGCGCCGGACGGGGCGCTACTGGTCGCGTACGAGAACGGGGTGGTCGCCTTCGACCCGGACGGGCGGCCCCGCTGGAGCCATGAGCACGCCGACCTGTCGCTGCACCTGGGCAGGGTCGACGCGGACGCGGTGTGGCTGGAGTACCTACTGCCGCACCCGCGCCACCGGGGTGTGCGGCTGGGGCTGGCCGACGGTACGCCGACGCCCTGGTGACGGGCCGTGGGCCCGGTGGATCAGGCCGGGCCCACGGGGTCATGCCGTCACCGGGTCACGGCGCCCAGGGGGCGGCGGTGAGCCAGCTGGTGTCGGGGGCGAAGTTGGCGGTGGCGTCGGTGGTCAGGGAGCCGCCGTTGCCGGCGATCCAGACTTCGCTGTTGTAGTGGCGCAGGTAGCGGTTGGCGAAGTTGTACGACTGCCACGACAGCCCGGTGCCGCTGTTGCCGGGCTGGGCGCAGAACGTGGCGTCTGCCGCGTACAGCGCGGTGCCGGCGTTGGCGTCCAGGCGGATGCGGTAGTCGGAGTGGCGCAGGTAGTAGCCGGGGAAGTTGCGGGATTCGAACGAGTAGCAGGAGTTGTCGGCCAGTCCGGCGACGATCCGGAACGTCGCGTCCTGCTTGTCGGTGGTGCTGGATCCGCTGGTGATCTGCGCGGTGTAGCCGAGGTATGCCTGGTGGCGCACGTACCGGTCGGTGTAGCCGGGGGTGGTGGCCTGTAGGGACTGGTAGGACCCGGTGGTGACGTTCGCGTCGCTGCGCCACCACGCCGATCCGAGCCGCCAGGTGGTGTCCTGCGCCCAGTTGGCGGTGGCGTCGCTGGGCAGGCTGCCGCCGTTGCTGGCGATCCACACCTGGCTGTTGTAGTGGCGCAGGTAGCGGGTCGGGAAGTTGTACGACCGCAGCGAGATCCCCTGCCCGCTGTTGCCGTCGGCGGCGCAGAACGTGGCGTCGGCGGCGAACTGGGCGGTGCCGTCGTCGGCTGCCAGCCGCACCTGGTAGTTGTAGTGCCGCAGGTAGCTGCCGGGGTTGTCGCGCGACTCCAGGGAGTAGCAGCCGGTGCCGGCCAGGCCGCTGCGTACCAGGAAGGATCCGTTCTTCTTGTCGGCGGCGCCGCTGGTGGCGGTGATGACCGAGGTGACGGCGATGCCGCCGGAGTGGCGTACGGAGCGGTCGGTGTAGCCGGGCGTGGTGGCCCGCAGCGACGCGCCCTTGCCGACCGCGAGCAGCGGGCTCGCCGGGCCGGTGGTCGACAGGGTCAGCACGACGACCGAGTTCGCGGGGAAGGTGCGTACGAAGCTGGTTCCTGCCGCGGCGCTGGCGGTGGTGGGGGCGATGGTGTTCGGGGCCGTGATGCTGTTGCGGGCGTTGGGGTCGCCGGTCAGCGTGGTGACCGTGGCGGTGCCGCCGACGCTGGTCGCGCCGCTGATCGTCAGCTGGGTCTCGATGGCGCCCGCGGTGGAGTTGACGACGGTGAGGTAGACGGTGCCGGAGGTGGTGCGGGTGGCGACGGCGCGCAGGTCGGCGGGGGCGCCGGTGAGCTGCACCGGCACGACGTGGTCGCCGAGCAGGGTGCCGAACATCTTCTGGACGTGGTATGACGGCGATCCGTAGGAGGACACCGCGTTGAACCCGATCAGGTTCGACGACCACTGCCAGTTGTCGACCGAGGTGAGCGCGGGGGCGTAGGCGGCGCCCATGACGAGGTCGGCGTTGCGCAGCATGCCGGTCATGAACGCGGCTTCGCCGATGGCGCCGGACAGGGTGCCGGTCGGGTTGGCGGAGCTGCCGTTGGTCACGCCGTACTCGCCGACGAGGACTCTGGGGCCGTTGCGGTCGACGCTGTCGTAGCGGGTGGCCAGGGCGGCGATCCCGGCCGGGTCGCCGTTGTAGTAGTGGTCGTCGATGACGTCCATGGGGCGGGAGCTGACCGGCATGGACGCGACGATCTGCAGCTGCGGGTGGGCGGCCTTGATCGCGTCGTAGAACATCGGGTACCGGTAGGCGTCGTAGCTGCCGCTGCCGTCGAACCAGTCCTCGTTGCCGATCTCGATGTAGTGCAGCGGGAACGGGGCGGGGTGGCCGTCGGCGGCGCGGCGGGCGCCCCAGGTGGTGCTGGTGCTGCCGGTGATGTACTCGATCTCGTCCAGGGCCTCCTGGACGTAGGGTGCGAGCTGGTTCTGCGGGGTGACGCTGCCGTTGAGGGTGTATCCGGCGAACACGCCCAGCAGCGGCTCGGCGCCGGCCTGCTCGGCCATGAGCAGGTAGTTGAGCAGGCCGAAGTGGTCGGTGGACCAGTAGCCCCAGGCGTCGTTCTGGTGTCCGGCCCGCTGCTCGGCCGCGCCGATGGTGTTCTTCCACGCGAACCGGTTGGCCAGCACGGCGCCTTCGAGGTAGTTGCCGCCGGGCACGCGGATGAAGCCGGGGTGGGTGTCGGCGAGTCTGGCCTCCAGGTCGGCGCGGATGTTGCCGGTGGCGGCGTAGGTCGGCGCGTTGCACTGGACCACGGTCAGCCACAGGGTGCGGCCCGCGCCGGTGCCGTTGGCGGAGATCACGAACCGGTTGGCGGTCGAGGTCGGGGCGGAGGCGGGGGTCGTCAGCGTGGCGGTGTAGCGGGCCCAGCCGGTGCCCACCGTGCCGACCGTGGCGCTGGCGTAGACGGTGCCGCCGGTGCTCTCCAGGCTGACCGTGACCGGCCCGAACGCCTGGTCGGCGCGGGCGAAGAAGGACACCTGGTATGTCGCCGACGGCCGTACGCCCACGCCGTAGAAGCCGGCATTGGCGGCGCCGACGCGCTGCCCGGCGCCGTCGGCGCCGATGGTCAGGCGCAGCGAGTTGGGGTTGGCGGCGTTGAGGCCGCCGCCGGTGTCCAGGGCCACCGTGCCGGTGCCGCCGCCGGAGGTGAGCAGCGACCAGGACGAGATGCCGTTCTCCTTCATGGTGGCGTTGCGGACGGTGTTGGCGTTGAGTCCGCCTTCGACGGAGTGGTTGATGTCCTCGACGATGTGTCCGAACTGGGTGCTGTTGACGGCGGCCGTGGTGTGTCCGGCGTCGACGGTCAGGAACGCGGTGGGTGCGGCCGCGGCGGGGGCCGCCGGGGCGGCGGTCAGCCCGGCGGCGAGGGCTAGGGCGAGCAGGATGGGCCGTGCTCGGTGCTGCATGTGGCTCCTCCAGGGACGGTGAGGTGCATCGCATGCCGCTGCGGTGAGGCTCCGGCGGCGTGGCCGGAGCGCCGGCCTGGGGACGACCAGTTGTTAGCGATAACATTCGCCGACGTCACTTTGTAACGTGACCGCAACGTCAAAGTCAACGGGTTCCGAAAGTATTCGCGTTCGCGCTAACATCCGTCCGGAATGGACTCCTCGACGGTGACGGGAACCCGTCATTGTGTTGATCATTACGGGTGGAAATCCGTGAACCCGCAGGTCGGTTGGCTACGCTGCCGATCATGACCGCCCCCGCAGACCTCCAGCAGTACGACCGCTGGCTCGCCTGGCACCACGCCTCCCGGCTGTTCCGCTGGGAGGCGCCGGCCGAACCCGCCGGTCAGGACGGGGTCGACTGGGGCGACCAGCGGCTGATCGACGCGAGCCTGCGGCTGGTCGCACCGGTCGCCCTGGACCTGGTCCGCACCTTCTACTCGCGGCTGTTCAGCGGGCACCCGCACCTGCGCCAGCTGTTCCCGCAGCGCATGGAAGCCCAGCCGGAGCGGCTGGTGGCCGCCCTGGTCGCGCTGGCCGGGGCGGACGGGGCGTCGCCCGAACTGGTCGCGACCCTGGAGAACCTCGGCCGCGACCACCGCAAGTTCGGCATCCAGCCGGTCCACTTCAGCGCCGTCGGCCAGGTGCTGCTGGCGACCTTCGCCGACTACGCCGGGGCGGCGTGGACCACGGAGGTGGAGCGGGCCTGGCTGCGCCGCTACGAGGCGGCTGCCAACATCATGATCGATGCGGCGCGGGCCGCGGCCGACCTGCCGCCCTACTGGTACGCCACCGTCGAGCAGCACGTGGTGTCCGGGGTCGCCGCGATCACCGTGCTGCGCCCGCACCAGCCCTACGACGTCACCGCCGGGCAGGTCGCCACGATCGAGACGGCCCGCCTGCCCCGGGTCTGGCGCCCGACGCGGGTGCTGGCCACCGGCCAGGGCGGCCGCGTGACCGTGCAGACCGACCCCGTGGACGAGTTCGCCCACCACATCACCGCACAGCTCGCGGTCGGCGACGTCGTACGGCTCGGCTGCCCGAGCAGCGCGCCGGACGACCGGACCGCCCCGCTCAGGCAGCCGGTCAGCGCAGCGGCCCAGCGGCTCTGATCCGCACCCGCACCGCGGGCTCGGACAGGTACGCCAGCGGCGACTCCCCCACCTCGGTGAGCCGTACCCGGTCGGGGTCGGCCCCCGCGGCGACCGCCCGCCGCAGCGCCTGCTGCTCCACGGCGGCCAGCGCCTCGGCGTAGCCGGGCCCGAGCCGGATGACGCTGTCACCGCTGCCGCCCGCCATCGCGGCCGCCGCACCCACCGCCCCGGCGACCTCGGCATGGCGGGGCCGGACCACCTCCACGGCGTGATCGATCCGGTCGGGCACCAGCTCGGCACCCCCACCGACCACGATCAGCGGCGGCAGGCCGCCGCCGGTCATGGCGTCCACCGCCTCGCCGAGCCGCCGGTCCAGTTCCGGCAGCGCCGCTTCCAGCAGGCGGTGCCAGGACGGATCGGGCCGGTGGTGGCCGGTGGCCGTCCGCCCGGCGTGGCGGGCCACGTCGGTCAGGGTCGGGGTCGAGCCGCCGAACACCAGCGCCTGCCCGGTGAGCCGGTGCGCGACCGAGTCGGGCCCGAGCCGGGGCACGGACCCGGCGCGCACCACGGTGCCGCCGCCGATCGGCACCGACAGCACGTCGGGCATGACGCTGTTGAGCCGGATGCCGCCGATGCTCACCCCGACGGCGCTCTGCCTCGGCTGGCCGTCGACCAGGACCGCGAGGTCGGTGGTGGTGCCGCCGACGTCGGCGACGACCGCCTGCTGCCGTCCGGACAGGATCGCCGCGCCGCGCACCGAGTTGGCGGGTCCGGCACCCATGGTGAGCACCGGGAACCGCGTCGCGTGGGCGGCCGTCATCACCGTGCCGTCGTTCTGGGCGAGGTAGGCCGCGGCGGTCAGGCCGTGCTCGGCCAGGGCCGTGCCCAGCGCCGCGGCGACGGCATGCACCACCTGGTGCAGCGCCGCGTTGAGCACCGTGGCGTTCTCGCGCTCCAGCAGGCCCAGTCCGCCGATCTCGTGGCTGAGCGACACCGGCACGTGCTCCCCGAGCCGGGCCGCGACCAGCTCGCGCACCAGGTGCTCCTGCTTGGGAAACGACGGCGCGAACACCGCGGTCACCGCGACCGCGTCGACCCGGCCCGCCACCTGGTCGAGGAAACGGCAGACCCCGTCGCGGTCCAGGCCGGTCAGCGCCCGGCCGTCGACCAGCGACCCGCCGCGCAGCTGGGCGGTGCCGCCGTCGAGCGCGGCCCGCAGGTCGGCCGGCCATCCCTCCAGCGGCGGCACCGACGCGCCCGCGGGCGCGCCCAGCCGAATAGCGGCGACCCGGCCCAGGCCCCGCCGCTCGACGACGGCGTTGGTGGCGTGGGTGGTGCCGAGCACGACGCGCCGCACCCGGGCCGCGGCCGGGCCGAGGTCGGCGACCAGCGCGCCGAGCGCGGCCCGGACCCCGCCGGTGACGTCCTCGGTGGTGGGGCGCTTGACCGCGGCGACCACGCGCTGGTCGCCGTCGAGCGCGACGGCGTCGGTGTTGGTGCCGCCGACGTCGATGCCGACGACATGGCTGTCAGGACGCATCCGCTGCTCCCAGGTCGGTGCCGAAGGCCGCCGGTCCGGCCAGGGCCAGGCCGCGCGGGGTACGCCAGATCGGGTCGCACGCCCAGCTCAGCACCGCGACCCGCTGGCCGTAGCGCAGCGACTCGGTCGCGACGGCGACCCCGGTGTAGGCGTCGACCACCGCGATCAGGTCGGGCACCACGGCCAGGACCCGGCCGTCTTGCCGGGCGCGCAGGTTCTCGTTCTGCAGGTCGAGCACGACCTCGGTGCCGGTGTACGGCCCGGTGCCGCGCACGGTCGCGGTGCCGTGCACGAACCCGCCCTCGGTCCGCCGGGCCACCGCCGCGACCTTCCCGGTCACCAGGTGCGCGGCCCCGAGCTCCGCGATCAGGGCGGGCAGCGGGTCGGCGGCCTCGCGCAGCAGCGTCCCCAGCCGCAGCGCGCGGCTGACCGACCCGGCGATGACACCGGTCCGGGCCTGCGCCGCGGTCATGACGAAGTCGGCGAGCACCGCCGAGGAGCCCGACGCCACGCACAGCGCCCGCGCCCACTGCTCGGCCCAGTCCGCGTCGACCGTGTCCAGGGTCGCGACGTTGCCGACGGTGTCGGCCAGCACGACCGCGCTGGGCGGGATCTGGGCGACGTTCATCGAGACCATCTGCAGTTCGGGGAAGGCCCGGCCCATGCCGTCGGCGTCCAGCAGCGGCAGGCCGAGCCCCGCGGCCCAGCCGACCGGCGCGACCCCGTTGGCGCCGCCGATCTCGGTGGCCATCACGGCCGCCACCGCCCGGCCGTACCGGGCCTCGACGACGCGGCGGATGGCCCCGGCCTCCGCTCCGCTGGGCAGCAGCTCGGCGGCGACGGTGGGGGCGCCGATGGCCGACAGCGGCAGGATCAGGTCGTCGTCGGCGAGGTCGGCCAGCGTCACCACCGGCACCGGCCCGTGCTCGCGCAGCGCCCGGGTGGTGGCGAGGACCTCCGGCTCGACGCCGCCGCCCCCGCCGGTGCCCAGCAGCGCGCAGCCCAGCGCGAGCGCGGGCACGTCGTGCTCGGTGATGCGGCGGGTGCTCATGCGCGGTACCGCCGGGCGACCAGGACGTAGGTCAGCGCGGCGACGACGGGGCCGGCCAGCCAGGCGAGGTCGGTGCCGCCGAGCGCGGCCGCGACCGGTCCGGTCCAGACGGTGGTGGTGACGCAGAGCAGCGCGGCGGCGGTGCCCAGCACCATCGCGGCCAGCCCGGCGAGGTTGACGCCGCCGTCGTACCAGAACGGGCCGCCGCGGGTCTCGTCGTGCAGGGCGGGGCCGTCGTAGCGGTTGCGCCGCAGCAGGATGTCGGCCACGTAGATCGCCATGGACGGGCCGAGGAAGGTGACGGTGAACTCCAGCACGGTGCTGAGCGTGTCGAGGAACCGGGCGGCGAACAGCGCGTACGCGGCGATGGCGCCGCCGACGGCCGCGTCGATGAGCACGGTGCGGGCGCGGCTGGCGCGCACCCCGAGCGCCTGGAGGCAGAACGCCGAGGAGTAGGCGGTGAGCACGTTGTTGGTGATCGACCCGAGCACGACGACGAGCAGGAACAGCGGGTAGAACCAGCCGGGGACCAGGGCCGCGACCGCGGTCTGCGGGTCGGACATGTCGATGCGGGTGCCCGCCAGCACGCCGAGGGCCCCGATGAGCACGGCCGGGGTGAGGCCGCCGAGCGCGGTGTACCACAGGACCCGGCTGCGGGAGGTGTCGCGGGGCAGGTAGCGGGAGTAGTCGGCGCCGGTGCCCCAGGACAGCGGCACCGAGGCGATGATGGTGAGCCCGACGCCGACGGCGGCGATCAGCGCCGTGCCGTGCAGCGGCGTCTGCGGCTGGTACCCGGTGTCGGCACGGCCGACGACGAACACCCCGAGCAGCACGATGAACAGCGCCAGGACACCGGACACGACCGGGCTGACCCGGGCGATGGTGGCGTGGCCGTAGATGCTGAGCGAGAACGTCGCGACGGCGACCGCCACCACGATCGCGATCTTCACGGGCAGGGTGGCGGTCAGGCCGAGCTGCTCGGCCAGCGCGAACCCGGCCAGCGAGCCGAGGGCGAGGTTGACTCCCTCGTACGCCACCGCGACGAGCCAGCCGACCCCGGCGCTGAGCAGCCGGTTGCCGCGTACGCCGAACATCGCGCGGGTGACCACGACGCTGGGCGACCCGGCGGGCGGCCCGCTGACGGCCAGCGCCCCGACGCCCAGCCAGCACAGGTTCCCGGCCACCACGACGGCCAGCGCCTGCCACAGCGACAGCCCGAGCAGCAGCATCGTGCCGCCGAGGACGAAGTACAGGTAGGTGATGTTGGCCGAGAGCCACACCCAGAACAGTTCGCGGGGGCGGCCGTGCCGCTCGCCGTCGGGGACGAGGTCGATGCCGCGGGTCTCGACGCGACCGGGCAGGTCGATCGGTGCGGCGTGGTCGGACGTGAGCATGGGTGCCCCCACAGCATCAGGTTAGACGCTTATTGGTCAGGTGACCAATAACGGATGTGGTGTAGGGAACATGCTTTCGCGCGACGTGTCAAGAGCCCGGCGACCGGCCGTACGACGGCCGCGTAAAGTCGCACCGTGACCACCCCTCGCGCGAGCCGGCCCGCCCGCATGGACCCGGCCGCCCGGCGCGCCGAGATCATCGGGGCCGCAGCGGAGCTGGCCCGCGCCGAAGGACTGGAAGCCGTCACCCTGCGCCGGGTCGCACTCCGGCTCGGCGTCGCATCAGGCCTGGTCAACCATTACTTTCCCGCCGCTGACAAGCTGGTCGCCGAGGCGTTCGGCCAGGTCGTGTCCGCCGACCTCGACACGACGTTCGCCGCCGTCGCCCGGCAGGCCGGTGCCGTCGCCCGGCTGCGGACACTGCTCACCTGCTGGGTGGCTCCCGACACCGAGCACGTCGGGCCGCTGTGGCTGGACGCGTGGAGTTTCGCGCGCACCAACGCCCCGCTGCGCGCCGAGGTGAACCGGCAGATGCTCGACGGCCACGAACGGGTGGTCGACCTGCTGCGCGGCGGGGTCGCCGAGCAGGTCTTCGCCCCGGCCGACCTCGACGCGGTCGCCTGGCGGCTGCTCACCCTGCTCGACGGGGTGATCGTCCACAGCACGCTGCGGGTCAACGTCGTGCCCACCGATGTCGGCCGCGCGGTGGCCGCCCTGCTGGAACACGACCTCGGCCTGCCCGACGGCAGCCTCGGCTGAGGCCGGGACCGCCCGCGACGTCCGGCCGCGCCTACCCGACGTGCAGGTCGATTCCCGGCCGGGCCCGTGCGGCCAGCGCCAGCACCAGGTCCCCGGCAGGGGCTTCCACGAGCGGCCCGCGCCCCCACTGCCAGTCGAGGTCGGTGGCACGCAGCAGCAGCCCGGCCGCGCTGACGCCGAAGTGGCGGCTCGCACCGTCCTCGGCGAGGCCGTCCAGGACGAGGCGGACGGCCCGGTCCTCGGCCGCGCGCGGCAGCCCGGCCGCCGCGGTGATGTCGAGACTGTGGATGACCGCGTGGCTGAGCGCCCCGGCCGCGCCGCCGCCCGGTGGCGCCCACGCCGCCATCGTGTCGCTGCGCAGGTCGGCCAGCAGCAGGTCGAACGGCAGGTCGCCGTCGCGGCGCGCCACCTTCTCCGACAGCGTGCCGAAGTCGCCGCCGACCGCGGCCAGCTCCGCCATGAACGCCGACACGTCGTAGCGGGCGGCCATGGTCATGTGCGCGACGACGTGGCGCAAGGCCCAGCCCTCGCACAGCGACGGCGCGTCGGCCACCGACGCGGGCCCGCCCGCCAGCACGTCCGCCAGCGCCCGCAGCTGCGGGCCGACGAGCACCTGCATCTGGTCGTACACGATGATCATCTCTCTTCCTGTCCGGTGCCGCGAGCGGCGAGCGCCGCGATGTATACGGCGGCGCGGTCGAGCGCGGTGCCCCAGCCCGCGCGGGCCTGCGGTGTCCGCATCCAGGCGGGCAGGCCGCGCTGGGTGGTGACGACCTCGGTGGTGCCGTCGCCGAGGTCGGCGAACGTCACCTCGGTGAGCACGCCCGAGTCCCGCTCCCGCCATGACAGGCGGCGCGGTGCGTCGACCTCCACGTACACGGCGCGCATGGTGTAGGTCTCGCCGCTGCCGTCGTTGACCATCGTGGTCTCGAAGGCGCCCCCGGGCCGCAGGTCGACCACGATGTTCTGCCGCGGGGTGCTGGTGCCGTCCGGACCCCAGAACTCGGCGAGGTGCTCGGGCCTGGTCAGGCACGCGAACACCAGGTCCCGTGGGGCGCGGTGGACGTGGCGGACGGTGAAGTCGCCCTCGGCGGACGGCGCGGTCACCGGTCGTCCCCGGTCAGGCGGCGCAGGTGCTCGGCGAGGCGGTCGTGCCGCTGGTTCCACTCGGCCCGCCTGGCGTCGATCCAGGTCAGCACCTCGACCAGGCGCTCGACCTCAAGGCTGGCCGGACGGGCCTGGGCGACCTGGCGGCGCGTGACGAGCCCGGCCTCCGCCAGCACCTTGAGGTGGCGCGACACGGCCTGCTGCGTCAGCGCGAACGGCTCGGTCAGCTCCTTGACCGTCGCGTCGCCCTGAGCCAGGCGCGCGACGATCGCGACCCGGGTCGGGTCGGCCAGCGCCGTGAAGATCCGGGCCAGCGAGTCGGCGGTAGCAGCTTTCACAACCCGATCGTTGCACAACGAATTGGTTGTGTAAAGTCAGCCGGGCATCCTCCCGCCAGATACGGCGCCCGATCCCGCACCTCCGCCGACGCGTTCGGGCCGGGAGGTTTGGGACCCGGCTGCCGTGGATATCGACCGGGCGAGCCGGTCGCCGGCCGAACCGAGACCGCAGATATGAGGAAAGAATGCCCGCCCTGTTCTCCCCCGACAGCCTGGTCGTCACGACCGCCCTGGAACTGCTCGACACGCACCGGCCGCTGTCCTACGACGACGAGTCCTGCGCGGCCTGCGGGCAGCAGTCACCCTGCGACGCCGCGCTCAACGCCCGCCAGATCGAACTGGCCACCGACTTCAGCGTCCGCTACTCCGTCTGACCAGCACCTTCGAGTCCGCATTCCGTCGGCTGCTGCCGCAGGTCAGCACTGCGGCACATTCGACCTCCTCCGCAGTGACGTCCGCGTCCAGAAGGCTGCGGTCACCCCGGCTTCTGAGCTCGTACAGACGTCCGCGTCCGCTGGAGCCCGGCCGTGTGGGCGGCTTCTGTCGGCCTCAGGACTCCTGCCGCCACAATCGGACGACGCCGTCGAGGTGCCGGTTAGACTCGCGCATCTCTCCGATGCCGAGGATCGCCGATGAGTGAGCACCCGGGTGGTTCACCCGCCCAGCGCCCGGACCTCCCGCCGCACGAACCCGGTCCCCAGGAACTCCGGGACATGGCCATCACCGGGAAGGCGATCCTCAGCGAGCGCGGCCTGCGCACCGTTCCACCGGCGCTGTTCGACATCCGGCAGCTCGAGCACATCGACCTGCGCGGCAACCGGCTGACGGCTGTCCCTGCAGAGCTCTTCGCGCTACCAAACCTCAGAACGCTCAGACTCGACCTCAACGACCTCTCGTCCTTGTCTGCCGGGCTGAACCGGGCACGCGTCCTCGAGGTCCTCACCCTGTCCCGCAACGAGCTGGAGGAACTCCCTGCGGAGATCGGCGAACTGCAGCGCCTCATCATGCTCGACCTGCGCGAGAACAGGCTTCGCCACCTGCCGGCGGAAGTCGGCGAGCTGCCCGCACTCAGCCACCTCTTCCTTGAGCAAAACCAGCTGACCAGCCTGCCGGCCCAGCTCGCCGAGATGGTGCGCCGCAGCATCAGCCTGGAGGTGTCGAACAACCCGTGGGACGACCCGCTGCCCGAACTGTTCGAACGCGGCACGACAGCCGTGGCGGACTACCTGGCCAGCCTCGTCGACGGCGAGCCGCTCTACGAGGCGAAACTGATCCTGGTCGGTGAGGGCAACGTCGGCAAGACGAGCCTCGTCGCGGCGCTGCGCGGCGAACCGTTCGTGCGCGACCGGCCCACCACCCACGGCATCGAGGTCCAGCCGGTCGCCCTCCCCCACCCCGACACCGACGCCCAGATGACGCTGCGCGTCTGGGACTTCGGCGGCCAGGAGGTGTACCGCGTCACGCACCAGTTCTTCTTCAGCTCCCGGGCGCTGTACGCGGTCGCCTGGAAGCCGCGCGAAGGCCAGGAGCAGAACGAGGTCGAGGGGTGGCTGCGCCGCATCCGGCTTCGCGTCGGCGCCGGAGCGAAGGCGCTGGTGGTGGCCACCCACGCCAACGAGAGGGCCGCCGAGCTGGCATACGCCCAGCTGCAGGACGCGCTCCCGGGCCTCGTCGCGGGCCACCACGAGATCGACAGCGTCGACGGTACGGGCGTCGACGCGCTGCGCCAGGCCATCGCCGACGAGATCGCCCGGCTGCCCCAGATGGGCCAGCTTCTCAGCAGGCGCTGGATCGCCGTCCGCGACGAGATCCTGGCCCTGGCCGGGACCAGGCCCCAGCTCGACCACGCGGACTTCGCGGCGGTCTGCGCCCGCCACGGGCTGTCGGCCAGCGAGACCGGCACCCTGGCCGACCTGCTCCACGACCTCGGGCAGATCATCCACTACGGCGACGACGAAGGCCTGCGCGACATCGTCGTGCTCAACCCCGAATGGCTCACCAAGGCGATCAGCTACGTGCTCGAGGACCGGGCCACCCGCGAGGGCGGCGGCGTGCTCGACCACCACCGGCTCAGGCAGATCTGGGGCCCGCGCGACGGCGAGGACGGGTACGCCGCCGAGCACCACCCGTACTTCCTGCGGCTCATGGAGAAGTTCGACGTCTCCTACCGCCTCACCGACGACCCCGACCGCAGCCTCATCGCACAGCTCGTCTCGCAGAACCGGCCCCCGCTGCCGTGGGACGCCGCCACCCCGATCCGGCCCGGTTCCCGGTGCCTGCGGCTGGTGTGCGAGCTGAACGAGCCCGCCCCCGGGCTGATCTCCTGGCTGACGGTGCGCCACCACGCCGCCTCTGCCGGGCTGCACTGGAGCAACGGCGTGTTCCTGCGCCACCCGATCGCGGCGTACCGCTCCGAGGCGCTGCTCCAGCTCGACGGCCGCCAGCTGAGACTCCAGGTGCGGGCGCCCTCCCCCGACCTGTTCTTCAACGTCCTGCGCGACAGTGTCGAATACCTGGTCCGCAGTCGGTGGCCAGGCATGACCTACACGCTGCTCGTCCCCTGCCCGGCCGCCGTCGCCGACGGGACCGCGCTGTGCCCCGGCAGCTTCCCGCTGCCCGGCCTCATCGGGCTGCGCGAACGCGGCCGGACCACGGTCGACTGCATGGCCTGCTTCGGCCAGCACGACATCGCGCAGCTGCTCACCGGCTTCACCTCGACCGACTTCCCCCGCATCAAGGAAGAGCTGCAGCAGCTGCACACCGAGGTGAGCGCCGTCGGCAACTCCGTACGCCGCCTCCTGCGCGCCATCGGGCCGGAGGTCACCGACTGCCCACGGCTGTTCACCGTCGAACGCCAGGAACGCTCCTGGCTCCAGCGGCTGAACCCGTTCCACGAACACCACTACCTGACGCTGTGGTGCGAGCACCCCGGCTCCTGGCACCCGCACACCGCGGCGACCTACGAACTGGCCGAGCCCAAGGCCTGGCTGACCGAAGTCGGCCCGTACGCCCGCGTCGTGGTCAACGCGCTGCGCATCATCGCACCGGCCGTCGGGACCATCGCCGACCTGGCCGGCGCCGCCGACGTCAAGGCGCCGGTCGAGCAGATGAAGGGCATCCTCGACTCCTTGCCGCCGTATCCGCGCGACTCCGGCTACCACTGGGGCAGCGGCCTCGGCGCGCTCGAAGGCGGGGCGCTGCGGCGGTTCCGCCAGTTCATGTTCACCATCGACAGCGACCGGGCCTTCGGTGACCTGCGCCGGGTCATCGACCCGTCCGGCGACTACCTGTGGGTATGCCCGGACCACTACCACGCCTACGACCCCGGCCTGCCGGTGCTGCCCCGGTAGGCCGGGGCTGCTCAGAGCTCTGGCGGGCGGGTGCGCAGCACGAAGGTCGCCGTAAGCGCCACCCGCTTGTCCCGGTCGTCGAGCAGACCGGTCAGCGTCGCCCGCGCGAGCGGCCCGGGGACCTCCGCGAGTGCCGCGGTCAGGCGCAGGCGGGCCGGGTCGGCGGCGGTCGCGAGTTCGGCGGCGATGGCGCGGGCGACGGCCTCCTCCTGGCCGTGACCGGCGGCGAGCACGGCGAGGACCTCGGCGGCCTCGACGTCGTCAGGGCCGTTCACGACGAGGGCGACCAGCGCCGGGATGGTGTCGGCGGTGCCGCGCCGGCCGCGCGCAAGGGTGCCGCGTGCGCTCACCAGCGGATCGGGATGCCGGTACGCGTCGGCGAGGACCGCCACGGCCCGCGGCGAGTCGATCTTCGCCAGGGCCGCCAGGGCCCGGTGCCGCCGCTCGGGGTCGGGCGAGTCGAGGGCCT
This sequence comes from Catellatospora sp. TT07R-123, assembly GCF_018327705.1. Classification (NCBI taxonomy): domain Bacteria; kingdom Bacillati; phylum Actinomycetota; class Actinomycetes; order Micromonosporales; family Micromonosporaceae; genus Catellatospora; species Catellatospora sp. TT07R-123. The sequence goes on from NZ_BNEM01000002.1 coordinate 742,498, forward strand.
CGGCCAGCACCGGGATCGCACCCTCGCCCTTGCGCGCCAGCGCCCACTGCAGCGCCCCGGCGACGTTCGCGTCGGCCTCGTTCAGGGCCGTCTCGGCGAGCAGGGTCGTGTCCCGCTCGTCCTGCTCGCCGAGCGCCAGCACGAGACGCTGCCGGGCCGACGGGCTGCCGGTGTCGAGCCCGCGCATCAGCCCGATCGTGCGCAGCACGTCAGACCACGCGGCCGGGTCGCTGGCCCGCACCTGCCCGAGCCGGTGCAGCAGCTCCTGCTCCCGGGCGAGGCGCTCGTGCGTACGCGCGACGAGCTGCTCCACCATCGACGCCGGGCTGAACGACAGGTCCGCGAGCACGTCGGCTATCTCCTGCAGGCTCAGCCCGAGCGTGCGCAGCCCCTCCACGTGGAAGAGGCGGCGCACGTCGTCCGGCGAGTACTGCCGGTAGCCGCCGTGGGTGCGCCCGGTGGGCGAGGCGAGCCCGATCCGGTCGTAGTGGCGCAGCATCCGGGCGCTGATCCCGGACTGCTCGGCGACTTCCCCGATCAGCATCTGCGTTCACCCTTCGACAAGCGGCGCCCCGAGCAGCGCGACGGTCCGCTGCGCGTGTGCGATCGCGGCATCGAATCCCTCCTCGGGGTCCTGCATGATCCGCTCGGTGGCCATCGCGTGCGCGCGCACGCCCGGGTCGGCGGCGGCCTTCGCCCGTTCAACGACGGGCAGGGCCGCTTCGCCGAGGACGGCGAAGGCCCGGCTGAGGCTCAGCTGCACGTCGCGGCCACCCCGGTGGAACTGCGTCGACAGCTGCTCGGCCAGGCCGGCCGCGGACCCTTCGGGCACCAGGCCGGCCGCGGTGCGCCAGGCGGCGCGGGCGACCTCGTCGTCGGGATCGAGCAGCAGCTCCGGGGTGATCGCCGGCCAGGCACGCCGTACGCCGATCTTGGAGAGCGTGTGCAGGGCCTGGCTGCGGGCCTGCGGCAGCTCCGACTTCAGTTCGATCAGCAGCCGGTCGACCGTCGGCTCGGCGTCGTGGCGGGTCAGCGCCCAGGTCAGCATGTCGCGTACGAAGAAGTCGGGCTCCACCGCGCACCGCTGCACCAGCGGCTCGACATACGCCGGATCCGGCCGCGTCCCCGCCGTCAGGGCCGCCTGGAGCCGTGCCGAAGGGGCCGCGGCCCCCAACGCGGCCGACAACCGCGAACCCAGCTCATTCCCGTCTTCCCGCACCATGCGGATCACCTCCGCCCCCGATTAGAAAGCTTGTCACGATGACAAGGTCAAGCCGCGACCCCGGCCCCCGGCCCGACACGGCGGGGCACGGGCGAGGGGCGGGCTTGGGAACCAGGGCGCAGGCGTACCCTGATCGCGTGGATCAAGAGGATCGCATTGCCCTGTTCCTGGACTACGAGAATCTGGCGATCGGTGCCCGTGATCACCTCGGCGGGACGACGTTCGACCTGCGGCCCATCACCGACGCGCTCGCCGAGCGCGGCCGGGTCGTGGTCCGCCGCGCGTACGCCGACTGGTCGTACTTCGACGAGGACCGGCGCCTGCTGACCAGGTCACATGTCGAGCTGATCGACATCCCGCAGCGCATGGGCGCCTCGCGCAAGAACGCCGCCGACATCAAGATGGCCGTCGACGCGCTCCAGCTGGCGTTCGAGCGCGACTACATCTCCACGTTCGTGTTCGGCACCGGCGACAGCGACTTCACCCCGCTGGTCCACAAGCTGCGCGAGCTCAACAAGCGCGTCATCGGCGTCGGGGTCGAGCAGTCGACCTCGGCGCTGCTGCCGCCCGCCTGCGACGAGTTCCTCTACTACGACCGGCTCGAAGGCGTCGAGATCCGGCCCGCGCGCACCCGGGGCAGCCGGGTGACCTCCCCCGCCAAGGCCGCCGAGCCCGCGCCGCAGCCGGTCGAGCAGGAACTCGAACCCGCGGCGGCCCCGGAGGAGTCCCCGCGCGACGTCGACACCCTCGCCGTGCTCGTCGCCCAGACCGTCGCCGGTCTGCAGGGCAGCTCCGGCGGCGCGGTGACCGCCTCGACGCTCAAGCGCACCCTGCTGCGCAAGGACCCGACGTTCAACGAGGCCGACTACGGCTTCCGCACCTTCGGCGAGCTGCTGCGATACCTCGCCGGACGCAACCTCGTCGAGCTGGCCGAAGGCCCCGCCAAGGGCGACCCGGAGGTGTCGCTGCCCGAGCACGGCGGCCCGGAGGCGGAGTTCGGGCTGCTGCGCTCGGTCGTGACCGACCTGAGCCGCAACGCGGCCCCGGTGGCGCTGTCCGGCCTCAAGAACCACCTGCGCCGGGCCCAGCCGGACTTCAGCGAGAAGAAGCTCGGCTACCGCAGCTTCCTCCAGTTCTGCAAGGCCGCGGCGACCGCGGGCGTCATCGACCTGCGCTGGGACCCCGACTCCGACGACTACCTCCTGACGACGACCCGCGCCTGAGCGCCCGAGCGCCGGCAGAGGTGCAGTTTCGGGGAAAGTGCTGGAATCCTGGCTCGGATTCGTGCACTTTCCCCGAAACTGCACTGATCTTGAGCAGGCAGGCCGGGCGGCCGGGCCGGAGGCGTCAGTTGTCGTAGAGGAGCGGTCGCGACGCCTATGGTGAAGGCCGGTCACGAGGTCGACAGTGAGGTCCTGGCATGAACGACTACTCCGACAGGCTCGTGGAGTTGCTGGGTGTCGCCGACGACGTGGTCGACTGCGGGTGGGAGCCGACCGAGGCGGAGATCGGACGCCCCGTCCCGGCAGACTACAAGCGGCTGATCAGCCATACCGGCAGCGCCGCTCTCGACGACCACCTCACCGTCTTCGCTCCCCACACCTCCGACGAGGTGGACCTCGCCGCGCTGGTCAGGGAGCGCGATGCGGCCTGGGAGCACCTTCGCGCGGGCGGCGCCACCGACCTGCCTGAGCGGTTCTTCACCGAGGGACGCAGGCTGATCGCCTTCGCCGGTGTCAACGCGGCCTACCTCTACTGGAACGCCCGAGACGGTGTCCGCCCGGAAGACTGGGGTGTGGTCATCGTCGACGCAGACCTCGACAACTGGTACGAACTGGAGATGTCAGCAACCGAATGCCTCTACCGGGTCCTCACCGGCGAGATCGAGTTCGCGCCGTTCATGGGCCTGTTCGGACGTCGCGGTCACAGCGCAGGCCGTTTCGGGCACTGAGCCCGCTCGCCACGAGCGGCGCAGAAATGCCGGCGGCGGTGTCGGAACGGGGCGGCCGTGTTCGTAGCAGGGGTGCACACAGTCACCCGCCACGACGCCTCGTGGCGCAGCAGCCAAGGAGCCGCACGATGACCCACATCGCCCGCCGCATGTACGAGCTCCTGGAGCCGATCTGCCTGGTCACCTATATGGCTGACGAGTGCAACCAGGAGCTGGCGGCACTGGGTCACCGCAACTACTGGGACGGCTACTTCGCCAGCCGCGCCGCGCCCCTGGGGCGGGTGCCGGCTCACGTCGTGCACGCGGCCTTCTACAACTTCGCTGACGGGGAGGCCGCACGGCACATCCCCAGCGCGTGGGAGACGATCACGCCCGAGGCATCCCTCGCCGCCCGCGAGCGGGGCAGCGCGGCCTCCGTGCGGCGGATCCTCGGCGCCGAGCTGACCGGCTCCGCGGGCCTGGTCCGCGCCGCCGACCTGACCACGAAAGCCGCGCTGAGCGCACCCACCGAAGGCCGCGTGATGTACGCCGCGCTGCGCACCGTCGCGGTGCCGACCGACCCCGTCGCCCGGCTGTGGCACAGCGCGAACATGCTGCGCGAGCACCGCGGTGACGGGCACATCGCGGCACTGCTCGGCGCCCGGATCGGCGGCATAGAGGCCCACGTGCTCAGCGCGCTGGCCAACGGCATCTACCCGCCGGAGTCGTTCGGGCGCATCCACCACCTGCCGAAGCGGCGGCTGGCCGCCGTCATGGACGGATTGCGCGAGCGCGGGATCGTCGATGCCGACGGCCGGTTCACCGACGCCGGCCGCGAAACCCAGCAGCGCATCGAAGCCCTGACCGACGAACTCGCCGCCCCGCCCTACGATGCCCTCTCCCCGGCCGAGCTCGACGAGCTGATCGCCGAGCTTCAGCCCATCACCGCCGCGCTGGTCGCCGCAGGATCGCAGTGACCGGCAGCGACCGACGACGCTTCCAGGACAGACGGCAGTGGGCGGTCAGCCGTGCGGGTGGACAGCGAACGTGTCGTCGATGCTCAGCACGTCGGCATCTCGGCGAACCCGCTGTTCCCCGGCGAACGCGCCGCCGGCGATACGCAGCCGCGATGGTTGAGTGATCTCTTTGACCGCGCGGTGCCACGGTCCGGCCGGATCCTCGCCCGGGACCGCCGCGACCACGACGGCCGAGCTTGGCCGGGCAACGTCGTAGTCGTCGTGGGGCTCGGTGTAGGAGACGAATCGGAGCATGATCGGGCCGGACCCTATCGGTGCGGCAGGCAGCTTCGGCGGCACGTGCCGCCACTGCTCCTCGAGCGCGGCGAAGGCCTTGTCGCGCGCGGGGCCGCGGTGCGCGCTCGCGGTGAGGATCGCGCTGCCCGCAACGGCCGCGATGCGGCAGATCTCGTTCAGCGGCACGGCCGCTGCCAGGTGCGGGTAGTAGCCGACGAGCCGCACCTGAAGCATCAGCGTGTGCAGCGCCCGTGCGGCCGCCTTCTGCTGCGCGGACAGAATCGCAGCCCGCACCGGCTCACGCCGCTGCGGCCGGTCATGGGGTGTGCCGGGGTCGGCTGCCCGAGCCGCCGCCGACTCGTGCCACTGTGGATCGTCAGGCCATACCGTGCCTTCGTCGGCGCGCAGGTGGCCCTCTCGCCCGAGGGCTACCGCCAGGCCGGTATCCGTGCAGGTGACCGCGACTCCTACCCGGTCTTCGGCGTCGAATCCGAATTCGGTGACGCCGTCGAAGGTGAACATGAGCGGCGCCGGGGGCCAGGGCTTGCGGGACCCGTCCACAGCCACCCGTCCCGTGCTGGGCTGGAATCGCCGCGGGGCGGCGAGCGTCAGGTGCATCCGCAGGCCGGTGGCCGTCGCGCTCACGGTCATCGACCGGACGGCGGCGGCCGCCAGGTCGTAGTCGACGCTGAGCCCGCGCACGACCTCCGCCGTCAACGGGAAGGAACCCGGCCGCAGCTCACCCCGGTAGTCCCGGCGAGCGGAAGGCTCAGGCCTGGCCGCCGGCAGGAAACCCGCCAGCGCCGGGTCGAGGTCGATCAGCAGCTGCCGCCGGGCGGCACCGAGGTCGGCCATCCACAGCAGCCCGGCACGGGCCCGCCCGGAGCGCAGCGGCCGCACCGCTGAAGCAGCACTCACCAGGGGAAAGATGTTGTTGTCCCAGATGTCGGCGATACGGCCGACCCGGACCGGGTCGAAGTTACGCGCGTCCGCCGCCAGCTCGGCAACCTCCGCCACCGACCGGTCGAGCAGTCCGGCAAACGTCTCCAACGGAGATATCACGCCGGGAGTATGCCGCATCCGCCGCATCCAGGCCGGACACCCGCTCGGGAGCTTGACCGGACCCACCACGGCCTCGCTCGACCTGCGTACGGTCACTGGACCTCGATTACTCCGGCGTGACGCAAGAGCGGACGATCACCTGGCGACGTTGATCAGCGGCTGAGTGGCTTGCGATAGCGGTGGTACTCACGGACCACCTGGAAGCCCAGCCGTTCGTACAGCGACTGCGCTCCGGCCGGATCGTGGCCCTCGGTGTGCAGCCGGATCGGCCCGGCGCCCTGCTGGGTCAGCGTGCTGAGCGTCCGGGTGAGCATCGCGGTCGCCAGGCCACGGCGCTGGAGGTCCGGATCGACCTGAACGTCCTCGATCTCGATGCGGGCTGGTGAGCGGCTCGCGGCGACGAACCCCACCACGCGGTCGTCGCTGGTCGCTACCTGGAACAGGGCGAGCTGCGAGCTGCTGAGCCAGTCGCGCAGCTCCTCCTCGGTCGGCAGCGAGAAGAACGGCCGCCCAGCCCACACCCGGGCAGTGAGGGCGAACAGCAGGCGGGCGTCGGCGACCGTGGCGGCTCGGACGGTGACGCCGTCAGGCAGCTGCCGAGGTGGCACCGGTGACCCGTCGTGCTCCATCTCGACCATGGTGAACACCTGCCGATACCCGCTGCGCTCCAGCAGCGCCATCCGGTCCCGCTGGACTGTCGACGCGTTGCCGGCGAGCACGACCGGGCCGCGCCCGGTACTGCTGACAGCCAGTCGAGCCGCGACGGCCTCGGACTCGCGCAGTAGACGCAGGCCCAGGCCCTGCCGCCGGTCGGAAGGCGCCACGTAGCCGTCACTGAGATAGACGCGGGTTCCGTCGTCCTCCGTCCAGGACCGCAACGAACCCCACCCGACGACCGAACCGGACGCCTCGACCGCGACGACTGCCCGGTCCGCCGCCTCCATCCCGCGCCGCACACCGTCCAGATCCAGGAGAGGCTCCATGGTGGAGTGGACATCGACGACGTCAGCCGCGGCATGCTGGGCATGCAGCCCATGAATCGCCGTCACGTCGTCGGGCCGGAACGTGCGCAGCAGATACTCGGGCACGCGCCGAGTACATCACCGCCGTCAACCCGGTATGGCTACGTTCGCAAGTTGGTCGACTGGGCTCGTCGTCTGCACCTCGGCTGGGTCGTGGTCCACGCAATCGCGTGGACGTCCGAGCTCGTGCCGGGCACACTCCTGCGGGTGAGCGCGACGGACATCGACCTGGCCCTGCGATACCTGGCTGACGTCGGGATCACGCCGATCGGACCCAACCGGTGGAGGTGGGACGACACGCCCCCGGAGGAGATGTCGGACGAGGATGTGGCTTTCCACACCGCGTTCGAGATCACCACCGACGAGGACCTGGCCGGCGTGCAGCGCGTGCACACAGCGCTCGGCCTGCTCGACCTGACCGGCGCCTTCGAGGTGCTGATCCACCTGAACGCCTACGTCCTCAACAATCCCGACCAGGAAGTCGCCAACGCGTTCTGGGCTGGCTTTCGCGACAGGATGGCGGTCCCGAAGCCGATCGAACACCTGCGGCTGCACTTGACGACCTTCTGGTTCTGGCGGCACACGACTACCAAGACCGCCTTCGACGCGCTGCTCGGCGACGATGTACGCCGCCTCGCAGCGGACGGCCACCTGCCCGAGCTGGCCACCGGTTCGCTGCACCTGCGCGCTCGCCACGTGCTGGAAGACTCAGGGTCGGTCGACTGGGACGACAAGCGCGACGTCTATCAGGCCGCCGCCACCGTCGCCGAGCTTCGTCCGGCGGTCTTCCGCGCCCTGCTCGGCAGCTATCACGCCGTCTACGGCAGCCTAGACCCAGCCGAGGCCCTGACCATGCTCGAAAGCCTGCACCTGCCCGCTGACACCGAACACCTGCCCCAGCTGCACGCGGTCCTGCGCAACGGCGTCGCGAACCACTACAAGGATCCCGCCGCCTGGCATCCGTGACACAAAGGGTCGCGGCGTCGCCGGATCTGCTGCGATCCGCGCGAGCCTGCCCGCGCGACTCATCACCGTACGTAAGGGCGAACAAGCCACCGGTATCCAACCTGGCCGACAGCTAGGCCGGATCGGCGGACAGCGCCTCGACGACGTCCCTGCGCTGGAGCATCGCCACGCACCACGCGTAGTGGCCGTCCCTGCCCGACGGATCGTAGGCGTTGCTGGTGAGCACGGCGTAGACCGCGCGGTAGAGCAGCAGCCGGGTCATCGGATATCCGGCCTGGTCGTGCAGGCGGTGGAGCAGATCTTCGTCGTACGCCCGGTGCTGGCTGCCGTACATGTCGAAGACGGCGGCGGTGATGCTCGCGTCGAAGGCTGGGTCCGCTTCGGTGGTGAGGAATCCCCAGTCGAGCACCGCGGCCAGGGCTCCCGCCGGGGTCACCAGGACGTTGGCCGGGACGAGGTCGCCGTGCACGACCGTTGCGGGGACGGCGGGCAGGTGCTCCAGCAGCAGTCTGATCCGTTTCATCAGCTCGTCGAAGCCGTCGACGGAGGCGGCGAGCTGGTCGCCGTAGCGCCGTACGCGGCGGTCGAGCAGGGCGGACAGGGCGCTTGGCCAGGTGCCGTGTCCTTGCCATACCGGGATGTCTTCGTCGATGGCCGTCAGCGCGCGGCAGGCCGCACCGGCCGTGGTGGCCCGCAGTTCGGCCAGGATGGCGAGCATGCAGCGCTTGGCCTGCTCCGGTGTCACCTGCCCGGACCTCAGGGCGTCGCGCAGCGGTATGCCGCCCAGCTCCCGCTCGACCGTCACCGCGTGGCCGGCGGTCTCGTGGACGTCGAGGATCTCGGGGGTCCGGAAGGAGAGGTCCTGGCCGCTCAGGTGGGTGCAGAAGGCGCGCAGCGGCGCCAGCTCGTCTGGCTTGCGCTGGAACCAGACCTTGCCGACGAGCCCGCCGCCGAGGGCGTACACCGCGCCCTCCATGCCGCGCCCGATGAGCTCCGCCCTGGGATGTCCGAGCCGGGCGAACCGCGTCGACCAGTCCACGCCGTCGGCGCTACTCGTAGCCGGTGGCGGCGACGAGTGCCTCGGCGAACAGCCGCCACTCGGCCACGGCCGGGTCGGGGCCGCCGGTGTTCGCGCGTAGGCAGCAGGCGAGCGCTTCGAGGAAGCGTTCCAGGGTGCCGTTCTCCCACGCTGCCGGATCGGCGCGCAGGTCAGCCAGCATGCGCTCGGTGATCTGGGCGGCGTCGGCCGCCGACGCCACCGCCCGGAGATCTTCCAGGGGTACGGCGGCGAAGCGTCCGGTCACAGCGTCCATGGGCAGATCATCGCTGTCAGCGCCCGCAGTAGGCCAGCACGTTGTCGACGCAGCCGTCCGATCCGGCGGCCGCGTCGACGGTCAGGCGGTCGCCGTGCCACGGGTCGTAGCGCAGTCCGGCCACGTCGGACCAGGTCGGTGTGGTCGGCTGGTCGGGCTCGGGCCGCCGCTGCTCGACCCGGCGGCGGTGCTCGGCCTCGTCGGAGCAGACGACCTCCACCAGCCGCAGCGGCACGTCCTGCGCGGCGGCCAGATCGCGCCAGCCCTGCCTGGCCTCCTCGACCGGGTTCACCGCGTCGACCACGACGAGGCCGCCCAGCGCGAGCTGCCCGGCGGCCGCGGCGTGGGCCACCGAGTACGCCGCGAGGCCGACCGCGCCGTCGCGCGGCAGCCCGACCCGCCACATCGCGGCCTCCAGCGCGTCCACGCGCAGCCACGTCGCCCCGAGCCGCTGGGCCACCTGGCGGCTCAGGGTCGTCTTGCCCACCCCGGGCAGCCCTCCGAACACGACCAGCACCGCACTCCCCCGCTCCTGTCGGCACGCCGGAACGCCCGCCACCGTACCCGTGGGCCGGGTCCGGGTACGGTGGCGGGCATGACCCATCCCGTACAGCTGTCCGCCGTGCTCCTGGTCGACCGCGACGGGGCGCTGCTGCTACAGCTGCGCGACGAGCACGCGCCGAACTACCCGAACATCTGGGGCCTGCCCGGCGGGCATGTCGAGCCCGGGGAGACCCCCGAGCAGGCCGCGCCGCGCGAGCTGCTGGAGGAGACGGCGCTGCGCCCCGACGAGCCGCTGCGGCTGTTCGAGACCCAGCACCTGCCCGAGCACAACCTGGTCAAGCACTACTTCTACGGTCCGACCTCGGCGGTGCAGGACGACGTGGTGGTCGGCGAGGGCGCGGCGATCGTGTTCGTCGCGGCCGGTGAGGTGTTCGACGGGCGCACCTTCACGCCGGGTACGCGGCAGACGCTGGAACGCTTCCTCGCCTCCCCGCAGTACGCGGCGCTGGCGGCCCGGTCCTGATGGCGGCGCGCACGCTGTACCTGGTCCGGCACGGGCACGCCGCCGCCGACGGGAACCTGAGCGACGACGGGCGCCGCCAGGCGGAGCTGACCGGGCTGCGGCTGGCCGGGGTGCCGTTCGCGGCCGTACACCATGGGTCGCTGCCCCGGGCGACGCAGACCGCGCACCTGATCGCGGCGCAGCTGCCGGGGGTGCCGGTCGCGTCCAGCGAGCTGGCCGACGACTACGTGCCGTACGTGCCCGAGTCGCTGCCGCCGGTGTGGTCCGGTTTCTTCGACGGCTACAGCGCGCCGGAGCTGGCCGACGGGGCGCGGCGGGCGCGGGCGCTGGTCGAGCGGTTCGCCGCACCGCCCACGCAGGACGTGCACGAGCTGGTGGTCACGCACGCGTTCGCGGTCGCGTGGCTGCTGCGGCACGCCCTGGACGCGCCCGAGCACCGCTGGCTGGGCCTCAACCAGGCCAACTGCGGCGTGACCGTCATCCGGTACGACGAGCAGCGCCCGCCCGCGCCGCTGGTCTTCAACGACCTGTCGCACCTGCCCGAGCCGCTGCGCTGGACGGGCTTCCCGCCCCACCTGCGCCCCTGAACCGGGACGCGGGCGGCGGGCTCAGCCCAGGTGGCGTACGCCCGCCATGCCCGGGTCCTGCCTGGCGGCCACCTTGGCCCGGCCCTCGGACCAGCGCGGCAGCGCCGCCTCGACCCGGGCCCGCGCCTGGCTCTGGGAGTCGACGTACAGGTGCAGCGTGCGCAGCAGGTCGCCGGTCTCGTGGGCCACGAGGGTCCCGTCGGCGCCGACCGACATGGTGAGGTCGTCCTCGAACGCCCGCAGCGCGTCCAGCGAGCCCTCCACCGGCAGCCGGCCCGCGTTGGCCGTACGGAACGGCAGCGCGACCGCCAGGTGCTGGTCGAAACGGGGCCAGCGGGCGGCGCGCAGCGGCAGGTTCGCGGTGGCGATGCAGGGCAGGCCGCTGCCCTGCCCGGTCATCAGCGTCCAGCTGTCGCCCCGCCCGGCCAGCCGGTGTACGGCGTCGCGCAGCTGCGCGGGCGGCTGAGCGTCGGCGGGAGCCGCCGCAGACCATTCGATGGCACCGAGCCAGGTCTCGACCTGGTCCTCGCCCAGCAGCCAGTCCAGGCTGAGGAAGGTGACCTGGGCGCGGGCGCCGTCGGGCAGCCGCTCGAAGTCCGGGTGGTGGCAGACGACGTCGACCTGGCCGCGTTCCTCGTGGACGGTGAAGGCGTAGCGCAGGCCCGACATGGCCAGCCGGACGTCGCCGAAGCCGAGCTCGCTGCCGAACACCTTCTCGTCGGCGATGCGGGCCATGCGGTATTCCCAGACCGCGTCGGCCGCGGGCGCGGCGGCCAGCCAGCGGGCGGCGGCCGCGCGCAGCTCGGGCCGTCCGGCCGGGGTGACCACGAGCGCGTGCGTGGCGGTGGTGCCGGGCGTCAGCTCGAACTCCAGCGCCGGGTCGATGGCGTTGACGAGGTCGCCGAGCTCAGCGGCGTACCGGCTCGGGTCCGCGCCGGTCACCGACGCGGCGAGTTCGTCGCGCAGCACCGCCCACCGCGTCCAGAACGCCGCTACAGCGTGGGGCGACGGCTTGGGTTTGCGCTGGAAGAACGGCATGACGGGCGAGTGTAGGGGTTGGCTCACGCCCGCCGACGGCGGGGACCCCGGCCCGATACGGGCTGCGCGGGCGCGCCGGTCCCCCTACGATCTCGGGACATGCGCGCTCCCCGGATCATCGAAGTCGCCGGCGTCGTGGTCACGACGGCTCTGCTCGCCTTCGCGGTGGCCCAGACCTGGCCTGGGGCGCGCCCGACGGCCGCCGCGCCTGGGGCGGTGACGCCCTCGTTCACCGAACCGGATACGCCGCAGGGAAAGCGCGCTTTCCGGGAATTGTGCCCCATAGTCAACCGGCCGGAGGTGCTGGCGATCGTGGAGGACCCGCCGCAGGTGCGCGGCATGGGCACCTCGTACGGCGACAGCTATCTGATCTGCACCGTGTCGTTGCAGCAGTCGGCGGTGCGTATCGAGGTCGGCACCGAGGTCACCGTGTCCCAGATGAAGCGGCTCAGCCCGAAGGACCGGTCGCTGACCGTTCAGGGCCGCCCGGCGCTGCTGGAGTACGGCACCGTTCCGATGCATACCGCGACACTGCTGGTCGCCCGCGACGCCGCCGACACCGGCGCCTACTTCTCGATCGTCGCCATCACGCCGGAGACCCCCGTCGACGAGGCCGCGATGGTCCGCATCGCCGAACTGGTGCTCCCCCGCCTCCCGGCAGCGTGAACGACCTTCGACCGCTCCTCCGCCGCGTTGCCGTCTGGTTCCTCGTCGTCAGCCGACGCGGGCTGCGAGGTGCTTGAACAGCCTCGACCGCAGCCGATCGCAGCATGACGGTCCGGGACGGGCGATGTGCGCGTCCGGGCGGCGGCATGCGGTCGTCACCCTCTGAACCGACGCATGGCCAGCACGTCCGATGGGGTCATCCGCAGGAAGAACACGCCGAGGGCGAGGGAGATCGCGCCGAGCACCGCGCCGGCGACGAACGCCCGCAGGTCGTGGGCGCCGAGATCGTGTAGCGCGGAGGCCGTCAGACCGAAGCCCGGGCCGAGGAACATCAGCGTGATCAGCCACTTGCTTCCGATCATGAACACGCTGAAGAACGGCCCATGCGGCGACTGGGCGAGGTCGAACTGATCGCGCCACCAGCCGCCGGACTGCGACGGCCGCCGGACCGCATCCCGCCTACGGGCGATCGTCGGCGGCCGGTAGGGCCTGACCCGCGCGCGAGGCTTGCCCGCCTCGCCCCTGCGCCGCGGCGCCTTCACCATCCATCCCCCTGCTCTTGATCCATGCGGGGGGATGTTAGCCGACGTTGGCCAGCTCAAGCGCCAGTGGCGACGGACATATGGGGATTGTCCGTCTCCCGCTTCGACTGCTGACGATGGACGGCAGGCGTCACTGCGTATTGCACTTGTTGGGCCATCCTTGCTGCTGGCCGTAGTGCCAGATCGCCTGACAATCCGCACTGTTCAGGAAGCTGCAATCGCAGCTGTCGTAGACCCAGCGTGCCCACCGGTCGAAGCAGTACTGTATCTCGTCGGCCGTCTGCACATGCGTCGGGCTGTCGCAGATCGGGTCGGGTCCGGCCGGGCTCACAGCTACAGCGGCTCCCGATCCCATGATCGCTGAGGTGAGCAGTTCAAGGATCATGGTTTGCCCTTCGCCAGCGCGCTGCCAGAGAGGCCCGCCACTGGGCTGGGGTGCGATGGGGTAAGAAGATGCTCCTCATGAGCTGCGCTTCAACCCCACTGTACGTTCAGAGCAGCGAGCACACGCGCGCATCGACGACTCCGATCGAAATGCCAGTAGCATGCCTGACCATTGCGCCATCGCCGGTCACGAGCGGGCAGTAGAGGACGGCGGCCAAGCTGCCGTTGACAGGCGTTCCGAACAGATCGGCGAACTCCTGGCGGTCTTCCGAACTGAAGGTGCCGAGCAGGGGTGTGGACGGGGCGCAAAGGGATCAACCCGGCGGTACTGCCGTCTACCGGTCGCCGCGCTCCGTTGGCGGTCAGCCTGGAACATAGCCGTTTGCAGAGTGGACCGACAGGCGGAAGCCCATCGGCACCCGCTGGTGACGAGGCAGGCCGAGCACCTCGTAGTCGACCGCGAGGTCATCGAGGAACAGCCCTGATCCGGGGGCCATCTCCACGTCCGGGATCATGATCGTGACGAAGACCGGCAGCTCCTCGCCCGCCGCCACTCTGACCGACCGGAGCGGCTCCGCCGCAGCCGGGTCGAACACGACGGCAGTGGCCTTATCCGCATGGTTCACCGCCAGGCGGAGGATCTTGAATACGTGCTGATCCGCAGGACCGTCATTGACTGTGACGCCGGTGATCGTCACCGGCCACGGGCCGGGATTGCGGATGGACGCGCCGAACGTGACCTCCGTTCCGGGAATGAAGGCAAACCGCAGCTCCGTCCTCGGCCCTTCCGTGCGGGACTGCGCGTCAGTCCCGTGCCACCACGAGCCGCCATGATCGAGGCGATGGCCGATGGTGGCCGACAGGTAACCGGCGCACAGTGCGACAGCCAGCGTCGCGGCGACCAGGAGCCGCCGACGACGTGTCACAGGAGGTCTCCGTGAAGGGACGTGCGCCGACGTCAACGTCATGACAGTGCACGTTACAACGCGCATGCGCGCGGGCCCTGTCCCACGCCGCCGCGTACATGACCAACCAACAGGACACCTGCCAGGCATATTTTCACCGCTACACCACCGGCCAAGCCAGGCTCGACGACCTACTACCCGCGATCGCCGACACCGACGGCTACGGCCGGACCGTCACCATCACCCTCCTGCTCGCTGTCGATGCCGTCGACGCTGTCAGCGGCGGGTTGGCCCGCCCCGCGATCACTCTGGCCGCGCTGCTCGACCCCGCCGGGCACCCCGACGAGTTCTGGGCCACAGCCGTGGTTGCTGGCAACCTCACGACCCACCGCGCCACCGGCACGGACACCCCGGTCGACACCGGCCAGATACGGCAGGTCCTCCTGCTGCTGGACCGGTACAGCATCCTCACCTACAGCGCCACCGCCAGCCCTCGCGCGGTGACCATCCACGCCGTAACCGCCCGAGCCGCCCGCGAAACTGCCACCCGCGATCAGCTCATCAGCGCGGCCCACACCGCCGCCGCAGCACTGCTCACCATCTGGCCTGACAACGACCACAACACCACCCTCGCCGCGCTCGGCGAAAGCCTCCGCACCAACACCACCACTCTGGACAGCATCACCCAAGATCTTCTCTGGACCACAGGCGCACCGGCGCTGCTCTACCGCGCGGGCATTAGCCTGCTCAGCGCTGGTCTACCCACCGCTGCCGTCGCCTACTGGCACGCCCTCACCCACAAGGCACGACGCATTCTCGGTTCGGACCACCATTTCACGCTGACCGCCTGGGCCAACCTCGCCACCTCCTACTGGCAGGCGGGCCCCGGTGACGCGGTCACCATCGAGGAGCGGATCGCCGCCGAGCGGGAGCGGCTGCTCGGCCCGGAACATCCCGACACGCTGACCGCCTGGGCCAACCTCGCCGCCTCCTACCGGCAGGCGGGCCGGACCGGTGACGCGGTCACGATCCTGGAGCGGGTCACCGCCGACAGCGAGCGGCTGCTCGGCCCGGAACACCAATTCACGCTGACCGTCTGGGGCAACCTCGCCACCTCCTACCGGCAGGCGGGCCGGACCGGTGACGCGGTCACGATCCTGGAGCGGGTCACCGCCGACAGCGAGCGGCTGCTCGGCCCGGAACACCAATTCACGCTGACCGTCTGGGGCAACCTCGCCACCTCCTACCGGCAGGCGGGCCGGACCGGTGACGCGGTCACGATCCTGGAGCGGGTCACCGCCGAACGAGAGCGGCTGCTCGGCCCAGAGCACCCCGACACACTGGCGTTAGCCGCTCGACTGCGACAATGGAGGTCTCTATGAAGCTGGCTGGCATGACTCATGGAGGGCTGGCCGCTGTCGCGTGTTGCCAACACCAACAGTCACAACTGAGCGGTCGCGAAGACCACCGGTGACTACATTGGCGAGCTGCCAACTCCAGGTCAGGCTGGCCTTCGCAACCGCCTCTTGCCCGGATCTTGCCGCACCCGTTTGCGATCGTGTTGGCCTTCGTGAGCCGCAGGGCGAGCCTGCCATACGACGAGTTCGTGCGTGGCTGGCGGCCTCTACCGACCGGACGCTCAGAGGTTTAAAGTCATCGACTTCTTCACGATCCATTTCAGCGCTGTTCAAATAGCGATGGATCGATTTTTGATCTTGCGGCCAGCATCACGAGCCCATGCTTTATCGTTTCGTCAAGGTGCTCCGGATCGAGAAAAGCCATATTCGCGTCCCATGGACCCCTCCAGAACCCACCGAGTCGGCTGTAGCCGGGCTCCGTTCGTAGCTGAGTGTTGACCACGCTCAAAGGTGGTGGTTCAACGCTGTGTCGATCCTTGGCTGGAACGATGCCAGAGACTCGCATAATTCGACCATCTGAGTTCAGGCAGTTCATAACGTACGAGCAGCCGTACACGTCGCCGTGCTGGTGGGTCTCACTGACCGCGATGTGGGGCGGCTTAACGTCGCAAGACAGCCGCCACGCCTGCATCTCGTGTCTTTCAACAAGCTGCTCATTGCTTACACCACGCTTTTGATACCCTCGATATATGTCCACCCTGAGGTGAAATTCAAAGGCATAAGGCTTCGACTTCAGTGCCATCGACAAGCGCCTAGCGATACTAAGCAAAGAAGTACCATACGCCACTCTTTCGAGCTTCTTCCGCTGAGCTTCATCCTGCATACGTGCAGCTACAGCGGCATCCTCCCTCGCTTTGAGCTTCGCGTCCTCTTCTGCTCTCGCTGCTGCAGCTTGCGCCTTACGCACGCTCTCTGCGAAGTCCATGCCTGCTCCCGTTAGGCCTGCTACTCGAGCGGTCCACGATACTCAGGCGCTCTTGTATCGGGTATCGGCCTTTACGGCGACATTGTGTACCGGAACACGGGGGCACATCCCTGCGTGCGGAGTAAGGGACGAGGCGACTCGCTTTCACGAGAAGCTCTCATAACGGGCGGCTGACGCGTTCGGTGCGGCACCGCAGCTCGATGGTCAAGAGCATTGCTGAAACGGGGCACTACCTTCAGCAGTTCCTTTAGGCCCCATCTCATTTGATGAGGCTCTTGTAGGAGATCATCGTGCAGGCGATGTCGGCAAAGGCGAGGAAGTGTTCAGCACGGCGCTCGTAGCGGCGGACCAAACGACGGTAGTTCATCAGCCACGACAGCGTCCTCTCGATCACCCACCGGTGTCGGCCCAGGCGCTGTGACGACTCGACGCCGCGACGGGCGATACGGATACCGATGCGGTCGGTGCGCAGCGCGGCCCGGATGTATTGGTTGTCGTATGCCTTGTCGGCATGCAGCTTGGCCGGCTTGCGGCGCGGCTGGCCGCGGCGGGAACGGATCGGGGTGACGGAGTCCAGCAGCGGCAGCAGCACGTGGGCATCGGGGTGTTCGCCACGGAGACCAGGACGGCCAGGGGCAGCCCGGCCCGGTCGGACATGACGTGGATCTTGCTGCCGGTCTTGCCGCGGTCGACCGGACTCGGCCCGGTCAGTTCGCCCCCTTCTGCGCTCGGACGCTGATCGAGTCGACGACAGCCCTCGACCAGCCGATCCCGCCTTGCGCGCCCAGCAGGTCAAGGACCCGGTAGTGCAGCCTGGTCCACAACCCGGCCGCGGTCCACTCGGTGAACCTGTGGTGCGTGGTGGCACGACTGACCCCGAACATCGCCACCGGCAGCGCCTGCCAGGAGCACCCGGACTCCGTCATGTACAAGATCGCAGCCAGGATGGCCCGGTCGTCATGCCTGCGCCGCCCACCACCCTGGGGGCGCTGCGGCGCGGGCGGAATCAACGGGCGCCGCGATCTCCCACAACCGGTCGGGCACCCACCGGACAACCTCACCCGAGTCCACAATCGACATGCTGCATCACAGGCCCCCTCAGCACCAAATGAGATGCGGCCTTAGAGGTCCTAACAAAGTCGCTGTACGTGCCGGAATGTGATGATGCAGGTCGCGAGGTCGAGGAACGCTTCGTGGATGTCGTCGCGGCGTTCCCAGCGGATGCGTAGCCGTTTCATGCCGTGATACCAGGCGATGGTCCGTTCGACGACCCAGCGGATCGCGCCCAGCCCTGTGCCATGGGGCTCACCGCGGCGGGCGATCCGTGGCCTGACGCCCCTGGCGCGCAGCTGCCGCCGGTACTTGTCGTGGTCGTAGCCCCGATACCTGATCGGGACGCCGTCGCGGTCGGCCGCGACGGCCGGGCACGGCCGGGATCTTGTCCAGCAGCGGCAGCAATTGGGTCACGTCGTTGCGGTTGCCGCCGGTGACGATCACTGCCAGGGGTATGCCGGCCGCGTCGGCAATCAGGTGGTGCTTGGAGCCAGCGCAGCCGCGGTCGACCGGACTCGGCCCGGTCTGATCCCCCCTTTGAGCGCGCGGACGTGACTGCTGTCGACTATCGCCCGCGCCAGGTCCAGACGCCCGGCCGCGCGTAGCTCCGCCAAGAGCAGCTCGTGCAGCCGCTGCCAGACACCAGCGGTGTGCCACTCGTCCAGGCGCCGCCAGCAGGTGGCGCCGGACACCCCGAACAGGGCCGTGGGCAGCCGGTTCCAGCCGATACCGGTGGCCAATACGAAAAGGATGCCCTCCAGCGCGGCCCGGTCGTCAGTACGTCGACGACCTGGGAACCGGAACCGCCGCGATCGCACTGGGATCAAGGGCTCCAGCCGCCGCCAGAGCTGCTCAGTCAGTACACGGTCGGACACCGCAGCAGTCTCAACGACATGCCACACCTACCGACGGACATGAAGTCCGCTCATTCTGAACTGATCTCTAAGAGACGTCGCTGGAATCAGTTTCTTCCGATTGCTGAGTCCGACGCTTCTGAGCTGGCCGCTTAGTCCGCGCCAACTCTCTGCGTAGGTCGAGGTCTGCGCGACCGAGGCGATAATCCAGGATGGCTTTAACCAGTCCTGTGACAGCCGTTACGAGGCCCGCCAGCGCCGTTATGAGACCGGCGACCGCTAGACCGAGGCCCCCTTGTACGTGGCACAAGACCCCACGCGCCGGATCGCTGCATGGAAGCGTCGACCTGGTGTCATATATGAAGGCGACGCAGCCGAGCGCGATGACCAGAGCGCCCAAACGACTAAGGCCCATGGGCGCGCCGTGCTTCGCCTCGCAAGTTTGGTAGCAAGTCGGTATACAACCCACCCGGCAGCGCCAACCAGCACCGCGATCGCTATCCATGGAGTCAAGGTCGCCCAACGCACGACCTCAAGGTGTCAGCACCACCTACTCATGTAAATGGACGCTTTGGCTGGTTTACCTGACGGAAGTCCGACGCCACCCCCGACCAAAACATCGCTACGGGACCCAGCAGGCAACCCATAGGACCCAAAGACTGCATGCCAGTTGCGTGCCAGATCGGCGTGCCGGTGGAGGTCGCAAGCGGGCGCCTGCGGGCAGATCCCCGGCGCGGACGATCCAGCGTTCCAGGCATCCCGGTCGACTCTTGGCGGTCTTCCAAACTGACAGTGCGTCTGCGACGAAAGTCAGCGGAAAGTCAGCGAACCCGCTGACTGCGGCCCGCACCGAGCACTTCCAGCCGGGAAGAAGCGCACGTCAATCCAGTCCCGTTGGCAGCGGGCGATACCAGGCACGAAGCAGTGACCGCGTTCACACGGAAGAGGTCACTGGTTCGATCCCAGTATCGCCCACCAGCTCAGAGGGCACATCCCATCGAGGATGTGCCCTCTGAGCGTATCTGGGGTGACTAACTGGGTGACTAAGGCCTAGAACGGGTGGCCGTCAGCCAGCGTCGCAGCTACTTAATTAGCGCAGAACGCAGTAGTTCAGGGCAAGCAGGAGACCTAGGTAGAAGAGCGGTACCTGGATGCGGAAGTACTCGGCTGCCTGCCGGCGGAGAGATTTCCTGATCGACTCATCCCACATGCCCATCCGCTTAAACTTCCTCCGCTCCCTCAACGGCGAGCGGACATAGAACCTCCACGCATGGTTAAGGACCATCAGTGGCCAGGCAACTAAAAAGAACAATGGCCAATCCATTAGTCCGTTACGGTCCCACCTGCGACCAGGCAGTTCGAAGACGGTTGACCACCAGCCTGCGCGGATCGCAGAAAGCAAAAGCATAAGACCGACCGACATATAGTCTCGGGCAGCGAGCGGAACCTCAAAGTGGACGTGCATCCATCCGAGCGGCACCGTCACCAGGATATGGAAGACGGCAGCCACAGCCGGTCGGACAGTCTGGCTCCAGAATCCGACTAGATCGCCCAGCACTCCTCGCCAGCCGATGTGCCACCAGTGGTCGGCGAGGGCCGCCAACCCGATGGTCGCAAACACCGCAGTGACCTGTTGGTACAGGCTCCAGCCGAATCGGGCGACAATGCGTGTCTTCGGCTGCGGCGCATGCTGCTCGGCGGGAGCGGCCAAGCACATCTTTGCGAACATCGCAGTAACACGTTGGTACTGGATCCAGCCGAGCCTGGAGGCCAAGCAGGCCTTTTTCGGCTGCAACGCACGCGGCTCGGCGAGATCTATTGTCGGCCCACCTTCGTGCTCTTCCCCTTCGGCGGTAGTCGACATGCTGCCATTGTCGTGGTGCTGTCAAGAGTCGGGAATAGTCTGGCCAGCTGATCGGCAGCGGCACTTTGGGATCTAAGTTTCGTTCCAGTCATTCGGCCTGGAAGATCCGGACCAAGTTCCGTTTCTGCCCACACCCAGGTGGGGGCACATCCCGTCGAAAGACGTGCCCCCTGTCTTGCGTGGTGCCTAACTGAGCGAGTGGCTAAGAGCGTTATTCATGAGGCGCTTGTCGATGTCCGATAGATCTCCAGTGCGGTGACGGCGGCGAGGGTGGCCGGGAGGTTGGTCAGTAGCCGTCGGTAGCCGGTGGCGAGGATCTTCCAGTTCTTCAGGTGGGCGATGGCGCGTTCCACGCAGGCGCGGTGGGACGCGATCGTCTTGTTGAACGCGCGGGTGTGTTCGCTGAGCGGCTGTTCGGGGCGGGTTCTGCGTTTGGGGACCATGAGGCCGGTGCCGGTGTAGGCGGTGTCGGCGAAGCCGCCGGGTCCGCCGTCGGCGTGCATCCGGCCGGCGAAGACCTCGGCCAGGCCGGATTCGCGGAAGGCGCGGGCGTCGTGCATGGCGCCGGGCTGGGGCTTTCCGGTCATGACCAGTCGGCCGTGCCACAAGGCGACGACCTGGACGTTGAACCCGCAGCGGTGGCGTTTTCCGGAGTACATGCCTGAGGTGTAGGTGTCTTTGCGTCGGTCGCCGATGGGGACGAGGAACCCGTCGACGCGCACGGTCGAGCGCAGCTCACGGTCGGCGGTGGCCCGCGTGACCGGAGCCAGGACGTCGGTCAGGACCGGCAGGAGCAGGGTGACCAGGCGGGAGATGGTCGGCTGGGAGCAGCCGAACAGCTCTGCCAGCAGCGGCTGGGACAGGTTGTGGCGCAGATACAGCAGGACCGCGACCACGGCCCGGCGCGGGTTGAGCGCACGTCGGCGGCGCAGCGGCCACAGCCCGTTCGCGGCGACGCGTACTACGAGGTCATCGACTTGATCGCGGGTCAGGCCGGTCATAGTCTCGATCCGTTCCGGCCGCATGCCGGCTGCGGGAGTGCGCACAGCTTCGGTGGCTACCGGCGGCAAGGTCGCCGTGTCCACGGACGACAAGCAAGACGATCACGTCCGGTGTCTGCCGGCGACGGGATGAGGGGTGGGCGATGGCGCGCACGTGGCTGTCGGTGCGGGTCGACCTGGTGTCAGGCCGCGGCGGCGACTTCTGGCCCCGGCCGGGACGGATCTTCGCCGCGGCGCCGTCACACACGTTCGCGCAGCTGTCCCACGCGATCGACACGGCCTTCGCCAGGTGGGACCTCGCCCACATGCACATGTTCACGATGTCCGACGGAACGGGCGTCACCGCCCTGGAGCAGTGGGACGGCGACGAGCCCGACGGCAGCATCGACAGCCAGGCCATCCAGCTGAGCAGACTCGCCCTGGGCGAGCAGTTCGCCTACGTCTTCGACTTCGGCGACGACTGGGCACACCTGTGCACCGTCGAAGAGCAGAAGATCGACCCGCACACCACCGTCGGGTTCACCCCCGGCACACCGACCGCCTACTGGGGCTGGGGCGACCTGCCCGACCAGTACGGCCGCACC
Source organism: Catellatospora sp. TT07R-123 (assembly GCF_018327705.1). Classification (NCBI taxonomy): domain Bacteria; kingdom Bacillati; phylum Actinomycetota; class Actinomycetes; order Micromonosporales; family Micromonosporaceae; genus Catellatospora; species Catellatospora sp. TT07R-123. The sequence continues at coordinate 764,114 of NZ_BNEM01000002.1, forward strand.
TGGGACACCGACGACGGCGAGTCACCCAAACCGAAGCGACCGTCACGGCCTTTGGCTGACCTCCCACCGGTCCTGCCCGGTTGGGGACCGGCCCGTCGATGATCACCGCACGAACCCAGCCGTCCTCACATCATCGACGACCGTCTCCTGAATAACGCTCTAAGGCATCAACTCCGATCGGAAGGACCGAAAACGTGCCCGACATCTGGGCCAGAGTCTGGCACGCGGTGACGACGTTTCACGCAGAGCAGTGGGCAGTTCTTGCCGCCTGGGCCACCTTCATTGTCGCCGTTGTCGCCAGCATCGCAGCACTTCGGCAGGTGCGGGAGGCGCGTCGACTGCGGGAGGAGCAAGCTCAGCCGTACGTCATCGCCTACACCGAGCACAGTGCCGCTTCACCTCACCTAATCGATCTTGTGGTGCGAAACTTCGGCACTACCCTTGCACGTGACGTCAGGCTGACCTCAGATCCGATACTCAAGCGGACCGCTGGGCAAGGGAAAACCGAGGACGTGTGGGTCTTTGACAAGCTTCCGGTGCTCGTTCCCGGCCAGGAGTGGCGCACGTTCTGGGATAGCGGCCTCGAACGATCGAACACTGAACTGCCGGACCGGTACGAAGTGGTTGTCACCTGCAAAGACTCACACGGTAAGCGGCTCGCGCCGCTCACCGCAATTCTCGATTGGACGCCATACAAGGGGCGGCGTTGGGTCGAGGTCTTCGGCATCCATCACGCCGCCAAGTCGCTGCGGGGCATCGAGAAGGAGATCAAGGGGTGGCGCGAAAGCATCCACGGCGGTCTCGGCGTGTACGTGCATGACGGTGACGCTCGACAGGAGGCGCGGCGCCAGGAGCTTGCCCGGGCGCGCGAACGACTAACCGAGCTCACCCGGCGAGCTGCACCGACACCGGCCGCCGCGGATCAGGATGCGCCCGACCAGCCCAGTGACGATTAGTAGCTCCAACTCAATCGATCATTGCCTAACCATGATGACTACCCTGCGCCTGTATCGGTACGATGACTTCATCGAGTGGATGTAGCGCAGCCAGATACGATATCGACCTTCAGTTGGCCGAGGCATTCTGGCTGGTTGGCTCTTCCGTCGCGTTCTCGCCTGCGCCACAATGTATTCCTGTCTGCATAGGTTCCGCAGGGTCGCCGCCATCCTTGCTTCAAGGGCGCCACCTAAATGGACGGAGTGATGAGTCGCTTGGGTACATCGGGAGCTTTTCGCCGGATCGACTTCGTCGACGTTGCGCGCCAGGTGTACGAGCCAATCCTTGCCTCAATGCGGCTCGGCGAAGATCAAATTTCGAACCAGGACTTGAGTGAGTTGGAAGCCTCGCTGGGCCGCATCAACGAAGCAATCGCCAATCCTGCATCACTCGGAGGGCCGTTAAAGCTGAAAGTGACCAGCGAAGCTGGTGTCGTGATTGCTAGAGGCGCCGCGGAGGCGCACATTGAGGTAGGGCCACTCTCCATCCTTTTCGAGCGCAAACAGTCCATACTCGACCGAATCGCGCTCCTTAGACCGCAGCAGCAACTCGACGACCTGCAAGACGTCGTCCGGGATAAGGTTACTGACCCAGCCCTTGCAGACGATCTACTGGCGGCATTCGAGCAGGAGCGGATCAAACAACAGGCGAAGACGGACCAGTTGAGCAGGGAAGCTGAGCAGGTTAAGCGCGCTGAGGCAGAGTCTCAGGAACGCCTGAAGATTGAGATTCAAGAGCGGCGGTCACGAATCTATAGGTCATTCCTCCATAGGGAATCGGTCGCAACGATAGTTGGCGCACTTCTGCTGATTTCACTCACCATCGCTCTTGTTGTAGCGATGTTTACCGGGCTCGAAGTTAGCCAGATTGTGTCGAGCGCATTTCTGATTATCTTGGGATACTTCTTCGGGCAGTCAACTTCCCGCGACCGAGGGCTAGCCGGCAAATCGGACGACGCCCTATCAATCGAGTAACACCTAGCATGCCTCCTGGCCTGAATTCTGCAATCAGCTTCTCGCTGCATTAACTGCCCCTCAACCGGCGGATACCTGTATCTGAACCAGGCCGTATCCCAGCCAAACGGCGATCAAGGGGTCGATTGTCAGGTGAGTCAGGCGCAGAGCCGCGTATGCTAGGCCAACGATGCCAAGAGCAGTCGGCTGTCGGGTCAAACCCCTACAATCGGGGCGATGATCAACCGACGGCTCCGACGTCGAAACTGTGATCATCGCGGCCGAGATTCCCCGCAACCGCACAAGGACGGATCTGTATGGTGTGCCTGGCTGCTTTGTATGTCGATTGGCCTGCCCAACTGGCTTGGGAGTCAATCGGCAGGCGAGAAGCCGTGTCGCGCTATGACCGCACTGATGCGTTCGCGCAGTGCTTCGTCTGTCAGGGAAATGATCGTGGACGTCGGGTTCAAGTCGATGAAAAATCGGCCAGTGCCGTCCGTCTCGATGATGGGCAGTCCGAGTTCGCGAAGGTCGTAGTTCGCGAAGCCGACGTGGTCTAGCAAGGTCGGCACACGGCTCCTGGTGCGTCCATGCCTCTCCACCCACCAAGCGCTCCAATCGATCTGCCCGTACTGTTGCCATTGCAACCAGAAACGAGTTGCAATTGCTTGAGACGCCTGCCTCATCAGTTGGTCAACCGATGTGGGCAATCCTGTTGGGCAATCGCAGTCCGGATCCTCTGCGGTGTCGGGAACCTGCCACGGGCCGTCCTGAGCATCTAGCGCGAGGATCGGGTTCAGCAGCTCGTGCTGGAAGTCATCCAACATCTCGCGGACGTCCTTAGGGACCCGTGCTGCGTGTTCGGACGCCGACGCGCTTTCGACCAGAGGTGCCAGCCGTCTGACAATGGATCGTCGCCAGTGCCTGACACCCATCTCGGCCGCGTAGGCGATCCACTCGATGTCGCGGCTGCCACGTGGAAAGCGAGGATCGGCGTCCTGGGCTTGGAAGACCCTCCACCAGAGTAGGCGCCACTCGTCCTCCCGGAAGAGTTGGGCTGGCAAGCTCTCCTCGTTCTCGGCATCCATTTATCATCGCCCCTCATTCAGGAGACGTTCTCGACCAGTACGTCCGGCAGGAGCTGTCGGCGGCTTTGACAATTCAACGTAGTGAGCCCGCATTGCCCGCTCGGAACGCTTCGGCCCTGCGCGGACGAGGTCGACGGTTCCCTTGGCAGCCAGTCCGCTGATCGCTCCGGTCCACCCCCCGAGCATTCCGCCGACGACCGCACCTACGGCCCAATTTAATGCGTCGCCGAGAATGGACGATAACAATGTGCTTCGCCGAGTCTGCAGGTTAAGGCGGTGTGCTGCCGCTCGCATTTCGTCAGCCACAACGGTCTGTTGGCTGGCGGCGTCGGTCACACCCGGTGCGACGCTGCTCTCGTGGACGGCCGCAGCCATGTCCCTGCGGAAGACGGAAAAGCATTCGTCGTCGCGGATTGCAACCATGTCCGCGAGTCTGATGCGGCCCGCGCCTTGCAACTGGAGCCGGACCAGCTCTTCAATGAGCCATGGATCGCGGCCAGGGCTCGACGCATCGGCGCCTGCATGGATTGTGAGCATCGCCGGCATAGCCGCGGCCTCCGCATGGCAGGAGAGTAGTCGAGTCAACCGGTCCTCCGGCTGCGTAGCGAGTACGAGATCCTGGCGAAGGAAGCGTTCGGCCAAGACACGGGCTCGCATGTTCAGGTCCGTCTGGTCTGACCAGGTGAAGATTCCCTGTGCGACCAGCTGCATGGCGATCTGTGGGATTAACTCGGCAATCTTCGCATTAAACGATGGCAGTGCGGATTCCCTGGGGACCATGGTGTCTATGGGTAAGACAATGTCGTGCCGTATGAGCGGGGCCAACTGAGCCATCATGTCGAGGCTAAACAAGAACTCCTCTTCGGACATCTGCGTCTGAAGGGCGACGTTCGGCTCGGCCAGGGAGCCTTGGATGCCGATAGAGGCTTGAAACGGGTTGGGGATCGCCACGGTGTGCGCATAGAGAAGGAGGGATCGTACGTCGAGGGTGAACCCATGGGCATCACCGTCGCGCAATGTGGGCGAAGTGATAACCGGCGAGAGCATGATTCCGCCTGTAGCCAGGTCTGAAATCCTGTTGCTGACAAGTGGCCGCAGCTCGCCTGGCTCCAACGGTTGGGGCTCGCTCGGAAGCTTCTGAACAGAAATCAGCTCCAGGAAATCTGTCTTGCGACTCAACAGCGACTGGGGATCGGCGCTGACCGCCATGCCGACCTCCTCACAGGAACGCCCAAAGAAGTTCTCGATGAAGTCGATAAGAACGTGGTTCACTGCTCCGTATCCTCCGGCGCATTATCAAGAATGCTCAGAAGAAATCTTGCGTCCTCTCGATACCGGCTCGGCTGACCGGGTCGGAGGGCATTCGGACCGCTCGGGCCGCACCTTCCGACGACATCGATGGCGAGTCGCAGAATCTCCCGGCACTCGTCCAGCCGTCCCGCTGCCACGACAGTGTCACAGATATACAGCAGCGAACCGAGCCACGTATCGAATGCCGGGCTCCCGTCCGCGATGAATTGATCGAGATCGCGAAGTGTGCTCATGGTCTCCGACGTGATCCAGGCTATTGGTGCCGGATCATGACCAGGCAGCACCGCATCGGCGAAGGTGCCGATCGCACGCAGGCGATCGTCGAAGACGCTTTGTTCTTCGGGCCAGACGCTATTCATGAATTCGAGAATATGGTAGTGAAGACTGGCCCAGCGGCGATACGCGCGTGGCGTCGACCGGCCGGTTGCGAGTCCGCATAGCTCGTCGAGTGCAATGAGCTCGAGGCCAGTTATCTCTCTTGCGAACGTCGACTCGATCATCGTCCACATGGTAAAGTCGTCGCGAATGACCTGGTATCGGAACGCTTCCACGAGCAGCGCGTTGCCGACAACCCACAGACTGGGGGAATCGACCTCCGGAACGGTCCGTCCAAGCTCTGCCAATGCTTGTTTGAGCGTGCCCTTATTGTTGACAAGAGCGTCCTCGCGGGCACGCCGCGCGACGGCCGCAGCGATGGCGTAGACGTCTGCCGTGCTCGTGACGGCCTCATGGGACGCCAGCGGGAACGAAGTGAGTCTTGCGTGCCGGTACGCAGCGAGGGCCTTCTCATATATCTGTGCACCGAGACCGTCCTCATCCGCCATTAAAAGTGGCGGTGGCTCCGCACCACTGATCCACAAGGCCAACGCCGTGGCCGGCCGCGTTGTGACTTCGGGCTCTTGCTCATCCACTCTGATCGCTCCGGATCCCGCTTGTCGCAACAGTTCAGCGGCGTTAATGAGTCGCTATAGGCTATACCGCCGCCGAGATCGTCAATAAGAGTCAATACGGCCAGGCTATTGCAGCCGTCTGGGTGGGCCTTCACTGTTGACCGTGCAGGCGAAGGTCGTCAGGGATGGGCTCGCATGACCTGCGGAGGCGTAGCTGCGGTCGTTCTTGAGTACCGGCTTCCAGGTAGGTTGCCCAGTCATCGCTGGTGTGCTTGGCCCACTGGCTGGCGGTGTCGATGGCGATGCCGAGTAGGTCGACCAGCACGGGAGCGGGCAGGTCCGCCGCGAGGTGGATGAGGGCGGCAGCACGCCCGTATGCCGCGTGCGGCAGCCCACGCCAGGTAAGTCTCTTGTGGAGTGCGACAGTGTGTCGGCCAGGTTGCCCGCCCAGGAAAAGCCAGACGGCCGCCGACGCCGCGTTCTCAGAAGATCCGGTGGCAGCTGCGGCGCTGCGGCTTGGTCGAGGAGCAGCTGGCCGACCTGCGTTATAACGCGAAGGGATGGCTACCAAGGTGCAGCCAGACGTGCGTGCCGTCGGTTCCAATTCGTCGCGGCGCAGCCGGGAGATCCGCGTGACGGTCATCCCGTAGAGCAGGATCAGGCTGCCTGCGGCTCGGACGTCATGGGGCAGGGCCTGGTAGTGCAGGCGGCGCAGGTGTTGCCTACTTAACTGGTGGAGTACCTGTATGCGAACCATCTCGTATTCACCTGGTTGGCCTCGACCAGGCGGCGTACGCGCCCTGCTGCCCAGGCGCACTCAAACCGGACGGCGCGAATCTGTCATGACCTGACTGGACGGCGGTACCTGCTGAGTGCACACTGCTGACGTGGTAGGTGAGCCGGACGGCCGCAGAGAGCAGATCATGGCGTTGCTTCGTCGCGACCGTCAGCCGCTGGATGACGATCAAATTGCGCGAGCGATTCCGATGAACCGCCACTATGTGAACCAGATCTGCCGTCAGTTGGCGACCGAGGGAGTCGTCACGCGAGACCGCGGCGCTGACGGCAGGCTGGTTAACTGGTTTGTGGGTCGCGAACCGGGGGTCGCAGCGGAGGTGAGACCGGCACTTGCGGCTCCAGAGACACCGCCTCCCCGGCTCCGGGTCAGGTCGTACGGTCTGATGGACGGCAACGTCGAGCAATTGATCGCCGACTTCGCCGACTGCGTCACGCTCTTCGAGCGTCAGCGGGCATTTCCAGGCCCAAGCCTGTACTTTCACGAACGAGCCATTGAGCGCCAGCGCCGGCACGCCACAGTGAGTTCGCTGCTAGATGACGACCGCCTCCTGGAGTACGTGTACGCCGTGCTTCCCGCTTGGGGGATGCACCGGATGGGCGCGCAAAGAGCCAAGGTTGGAGACTTTGCGCAGATTGTCAGCGCGCTGCGAGAGGTCGCACCGGTGTTGGAAACGCTGTGGCCGCTGCGCATCACCGGTTTGCAGGCAAGGCAGGTTGATGAGGTGACCGCCAATGTCTGGAAAGTGATCACGCGTATCAAGGTGAGCACCTCTGGCACGCAGATCGTTGCAGGGAGCAAGTTCCTGCACCACCTACTACCGGACCTTGTGCCGCCTATCGACCGCCAGTACACATTCAGGTTCTTTGCCGGTCGGAAGACCATTCCTAGTCATCGCGCCGCTTTCCTCGTCTGGTTTCCACGGCTCGTCGAGATTGCATCGCGATGTAGCACGCCCAACCAGGACGCCATCAGCAGAGGCGGATTCATGGCTACTGGGCAGGCCAAGGTGATCGACAACGCGATTATTGGCTTCATGCAGCGATACCGCCGTCAGCCACGCCCAACCTGATGATCTTCAAGGAGCTGTCTGGCTTCCAACGCGAAGTGCCCGCCCCAGGAGCGGATCCGCTCGGCGGTGGCCTGACCGTGTGCAGGGCGTCGGCGGCAATCAGCTTTGGGCCAGTCGATAGAATCGCTCGGGTTGGGCTGGGGAGAGTGAGGCGCGGATGGGCAATCTAGGAAACTACCAACTGATGACGAAGATCGCATGGAAGGTCGGTGGCCCAGGGAGGCTTCTGATCGCGACTCTCGTCGGTGGATACATCATCGTTCGGGTTACTGAAGCGGGTGGCAAGAAGGTATTCAAGGCAGCGGGTGGCAAGAAGGCCTTCAAGGCATGGGTAGCCGCGCTCAAGACGTGGAACACGCCATGCGCTATGAAGGGACAGCTTTTCAGGGTCGCCACTGACGGTGAGGACAGCAGTGGCTTGAAGCTAAGTGCTGGTGACGAGTACCGGGTTTTGGAGTGCATCGCCGAGGGGATCCTCATCGAAGTTCTAAACGATCCCAACAATCCGTACTTCGTTTCCCGCGAGTTCTTGACAGCGATCTCAGATTTTCCGGCAGAGGGCACCGGTAAGGTCCAAGCAGGCGACTGATTCCCAGACGCAACACAAGACCCTCCGGGTAGACGGTGGGGTACGGTCGACAACGCTTATATGGCAGAGATTTCATCGAGGCGCTTCAACGGCGCCTGCGGGAGTTCCTCCGCCTCCAGGCGCTAGTCCCGCCAGCGGTCGTTGGTGGCGTCCTTCCTGCACGCGCTGATTCGATACCTCGAAACAGCTTGCCGAATTGACGGCGCTCGTAGACGCGGCCGCCAGGTAGACCACGCTCGCTTCGGCCGCAGACCGCGTGACGCTGAGCCCACGCTGGCACTCGGTCATCCGAGATGGAGATGCTCCATCTCATCGAAGCCAGTCTCACCTGCATGGGTGCTGAGCTGACGTTGCGCTAATCGGTGAACGGGCGATCTAGATAGTACGCATCTGGAAACGCCGTGTCCGCCAACGTCGCACAGTGGCTCGGCGGACGGGTCGCGGCCGCCCTGGACAGCAGGTGCCCGGCATGACCCGCGCGCTCAGCGGCCGTACCACAACCCCCGCCGACATCGGCGGACATCCCGCCTGGTGCGCCCGCGCCCACCACTGCACCGCCGAACGAGGCGGCCAACACGCCTCCGTCCCCGAGGTGTGGCAGACCGAGCACGGCCGGTACGTCGCCACCCGCTACCGCGACCGGCGCGGACGCGGCCATGTCGAGTTGCGTGTGGTGGTACGCCTGGCCGACGACGACGCCACCGCCCAGGCGCAGTGCCGCCATCTGCTGGCCGTGGCCTACCACGTCGTAGGCCGCGTGTTCGGTGATAGCTGAACGTGAGCACAGCTAAGACCTAGATCTGGAATCGGCTACTCGGGACCGAATGTTCAGGCTGATGAGGGTTCAGCGAAGTCCGCTGGCCTCACCGCACCTTTTCGGGCTCGCTGAGGCCACCCTCGATTGCCCGCTTCCACCGGAAGCCAGCGTTATCGATGAACTGGATATATGTGCCCTGACCAAAATAGAAGCCGTTCTTGTTGAGCGCTTCTTCACGGAATGCCTGCTCGCTTACGTGAATGCGCTCACCTGGAACTAGCGCGTCTTGAAAATGAACAACCTTTTCGTCAGGGAAAATAACTGGGGGCAACACTTGGTCATAGCTTCTGTAGTCCTGGAAGACGATTCTGATTCGAAAGATCGGAAGTTCGGAAGAGTTTAGGACTACAACCTGCTTTGCATCGCTATCGACCCAGAATCCAATGCGCGTGGCCTGATGGCGCACGAGTTCCTCTGCTTGTTCTCTGCGGAACTCGTCAGCTTTTAGATCACGGCCAGATTCGACCCTAAACAGCCGGAATGCAACATATCCAGCAATGCCGGCGAGGATCATTCCGAAGAATGATCCGATCGCACCGATTGCACCCCAGAACTCGGTCACCCCCAGCACGGTAATCGGAGCAGTCAATAAGCGCCATCTGCGTAGCTTCCTGAAGGGTCGCCATGCGAATGACAAACCCTGAAAAGCCGCCTGCGGCGACTCACCACTTGTTGGCGGCTGCGCTTCGCTACGCCGCCAACGGCTGGCCGGTCTTCATGCTAGGCAGGTCCAAACGGCCCGTGGCGCTCTGCACGGGCTGCGAAACTGCCAGACAGGAGAGAAAGCCGCATGACCCGCAGTCGTGCGGCTGCCTGACCTGCCACGGTTTCTACGCCGCCAGCACCGACCCCGACCGGATTGCCGCCATGATGCGCGCCGTCCCGCGCGGTCTGCTCGCGATCCGAACCGGGGCACCGTCCGGGCTGGTCGTGGTCGATGTCGACCACCGCCACGGCGGCATGACCACCCTGCGCGGCCTGGTCGACCGGGCCTGACCCCGCCGACTAGGTACGTCCGCACCGGCAACAGCGGCCTGCACCTGTTCTACCGGCACCCCGGCGTCTACGTGCCCGGCGACCAGGGCAAGCGGCTCGGGCCGGGCATCGACGTGAAAGCCGACGGCGGCTACGTCGTGGCCGCACCGTCCCGCCACCCCGTCACCGGCCTGCCTTACACCTGGGCCGACTACGCAGCACGGGTAGAGGAGATGTCCCCCGCGCTGGCCGGCGCCTGTGCCCAGCCCGTACCGCGGCGGCCGGCCACCACCCACACCAGCCGCCCCCTACCCGCGCGCAGCGCGGGGGACATCCCCCATCCCAACCTGCTCATGGCCGCGCTGACCGACCGCATCGCCGCCACCCCTGCGGGCAGGCGACGCCTGGTGCTCTACGGCTGCGCCCGAGGCACCGCCCGCATCGTCACCGCAGGCCACCTCACCACCACCGGCGCCTACGACTGGCTCGTAGCAGCCTGCGACGCCGCAGGCTGGCCATGGAGCAGCGCCACACACCACGCCATCAGAGACGGATTCGCCGCAGAAGGAGTGACTCTATGACGACCCGACCCAAGCGCGCCGCCGTCAACGGCGCCGAGCTGCTCGACCGCCTACGCGCCACCATCGCCCTGTACGTGATCCTGCCCAGCACCGAAGCCCTGGACGCCGTCGTGCTGTGGATCGCCGCGACGTACGCGCTACCGGCATGGGCGTGCGCGCCCCGGCTGGTCATCCGGGCGCCGGAGAAGCGCTGCGGCAAGAGCAGGCTGCTCGACCTGGTCGAGGCCGCCTGCCACAACCCGCTGATCACCGTCAACGCCTCGCCAGCGGCCGTGTACCGGTCGATCGGGTCCGACAACCCGCCGACCGTGCTGCTGGACGAGTACGACACCATCTTCGGCCCAGCCGCCGCCGGATCAGCAGAAGACCTGCGCGGGCTGCTCAACGCTGGCCACCAGCGCAACCGCCCCGCGCTGCGCTACGACGCCAACTCCCAGCGAGTGGAGCAGATCCCCACCTTCGCCATGGCCGCCCTCGCGGGCATCGGCGCCGCCCCCGACACCATCGAGGACCGGGCCGTGGTCGTGCACATGCGCCGCCGCGCCGGCCGGGAGAAGGTCAAGCCCTGGCGCATCATGCGCGACCGCCCCATGGTCGCGGCCATCGGCGCCGAGCTGAGCCAATGGCTGCTCGGCAGCCTCGACGTCCTGCGCGCCGCAGAGCCGGTCATGCCGGTCGAGGACCGGGCCGCCGACACCTGGGAACCACTCATCGCCCTGGCCGACCTGGCCGGAGGCGACTGGCCGATCCGGGCACGCACCTCGGCCGTCACGCTGACCGGCGCGAAGGAAGAGCAGGGCGCGACCAGCGACCGCGTACGGCTGCTGACCGACTGCCGCACGGTCTTCACGGGCGCGGACGCCGAGGCGCTGCCGACCGCGCACATCATCGAACGGCTCCGGGCCATGGACGAATCGCCGTGGACCGACCTCACCCCGCACAGACTGGGGTCGCTGTTGCGCGAGTTCGAGGTCAAGTCGACGACGATGCGGTTCCCGACCGGCCAGGCGAAGGGATACACCCGCTCCGCGTTCACCGACGCCTGGGACCGCTACTGCCACCCCGACGTCCCGCAGACCCCGGGGGAAGCGTACCAACCGTACCAACCGTCCCAGACCAGCTCAGACGCGGTACGGGATCTTGATCGGTACGGATCGAAGCGTACCGCCCAAGATTCCGTACCAGCGCTGACCAGCACTGCGACGCTTGGTACGGATGGTACGGATACCCCCCACCCCCAGGGACACACACCGACCAACACCCATGGCCACCTGCGCCTGGTGAGCCCTTCCTGACACCCACTCAGCGCGCCCGCGCCGGACCGGCGCGGGCGCGCCACCGCACAGCGAGAAGCCATCGCCCAGGCGGCGCCCGCCTTGGCGACAACCCGTGAACGGTCACCGCGCAGGAGGCTCGACGTGCTCACCCTTCAACCACCACAGCCGAAAGCCCTGTACCGCATCCCCGACGTCATGACCCTGCTCAGCATGAGCCGATCGGTCGTCTACGAGCAGATCCGCGCCGGACGCTTGCGGTCGGTCGCCCAGGGCCGCGCCCGCATGGTCCCGGCCGCCGCGATCGACGAGTACGTCACCTTGCTGAAGAACGAGACGAGGAGCAACGCCTGATGGGGGAACGTCGCGGCCGTGGAGAAGGCGGCCTGTACTGGGACGAGAAGCGGCAACGCTTCATCGCTGAGGTCACCATCGGATACACCCCGGCCGGCAAGCGCATCGTGCGCAAGGGCAGCGGCAAGACCAAGACCGAAGCCCGAGCCAAGCTCAAGGAGGTGATGCGTGACCACGAGGACGGCCTGGCCATCGCCTCGCAGACCTTCACGGTTGCTGCCGCGCTGGAGGACTGGCTCGCCTATGGGCTGGCCGGGCTGTCGGCGAACACCGTAGAGAAGTACGGCTACCTCGTACGTGGACACATCATCCCCGACATCGGGGCGCGCAAGCTACAAGACCTCAGCGCCACAGACGTGGACCGCTGGCTGGCCAAGAAGGCGAAGACGCTGAGCACCAGCACCGTGCGACGCCTACGGGAGTGCCTGAACCGGGCCGTCGACCGCGCCATGGCCAGGGACAAGGTGAAACGCAACGTGGTTGCGCTGTGCGCAACGCCGAAGGGACAGCCGGGCCGACCGTCGAAGTCACTGACGTTCCAGCAGGCCATGGCCGTTCTCGACGCGGCGGAGGACGACCCCCTGGAGTCTTACGTCGTGACCTCGCTGATGGTGGGCGGACGAACGGAGGAGCTACGGCCGCTGCCATGGGATCACGTCGACCTAGACGGCCAGCCCGACGCCGACCCACCCGTGCCGCCGTCGATCCAGGTGTGGCGCTCGGTGCGTGACGGCGGCGACACCAAGACCAGGAAGTCACGCCGCACCCTCGCCCTGCCGGCCAGATGCGTCGTGGCAATGCGCAAGCAGCGTGTGCGACAGGACGCGGCACGGTCCAGGGCGGGCGCCCGGTGGAAGGAGACCGGCCTAGTCTACACGTCGGAGGTCGGCACCGCCCTGGACGCGGCCAACGTACGGCGCGGCTTCCGCCGCATCCTCAAGGCCGCAGGCCTCGACCCGAAGGACTGGACACCCAGGGAGCTACGGCACAGCTTCGTATCGGTGCTGTCCGACAGCGGCATGAGCCTGGAGGAGATCGCAGAGCTGTGCGGTCACGCCGGAACGCGGGTCACGGAGGCGGTCTACCGCCACCAGCTCCGCCCGGTGATACTTCATGGTGCGATCGCGATGGACCTCATTTTCGGCGACGGCAAAATGGCTTAGAGCGTTATTCAGGAGACGGTCGTCGATGATGTGAGGACGGCTGGGTTCGTGCGGTGATCATCGACGGGCCGGTCCCCAACCGGGCAGGACCGGTGGGAGGTCAGCCAAAGGCCGTGACGGTCGCTTCGGTTTGGGTGACTCGCCGTCGTCGGTGTCCCAGGTGCGGCCGTACTGGTCGGGCAGGTCGCCCCAGCCCCAGTAGGCGGTCGGTGTGCCGGGGGTGAACCCGACGGTGGTGTGCGGGTCGATCTTCTGCTCTTCGACGGTGCACAGGTGTGCCCAGTCGTCGCCGAAGTCGAAGACGTAGGCGAACTGCTCGCCCAGGGCGAGTCTGCTCAGCTGGATGGCCTGGCTGTCGATGCTGCCGTCGGGCTCGTCGCCGTCCCACTGCTCCAGGGCGGTGACGCCCGTTCCGTCGGACATCGTGAACATGTGCATGTGGGCGAGGTCCCACCTGGCGAAGGCCGTGTCGATCGCGTGGGACAGCTGCGCGAACGTGTGTGACGGCGCCGCGGCGAAGATCCGTCCCGGCCGGGGCCAGAAGTCGCCGCCGCGGCCTGACACCAGGTCGACCCGCACCGACAGCCACGTGCGCGCCATCGCCCACCCCTCATCCCGTCGCCGGCAGACACCGGACGTGATCGTCTTGCTTGTCGTCCGTGGACACGGCGACCTTGCCGCCGGTAGCCACCGAAGCTGTGCGCACTCCCGCAGCCGGCATGCGGCCGGAACGGATCGAGACTATGACCGGCCTGACCCGCGATCAAGTCGATGACCTCGTAGTACGCGTCGCCGCGAACGGGCTGTGGCCGCTGCGCCGCCGACGTGCGCTCAACCCGCGCCGGGCCGTGGTCGCGGTCCTGCTGTATCTGCGCCACAACCTGTCCCAGCCGCTGCTGGCAGAGCTGTTCGGCTGCTCCCAGCCGACCATCTCCCGCCTGGTCACCCTGCTCCTGCCGGTCCTGACCGACGTCCTGGCTCCGGTCACGCGGGCCACCGCCGACCGTGAGCTGCGCTCGACCGTGCGCGTCGACGGGTTCCTCGTCCCCATCGGCGACCGACGCAAAGACACCTACACCTCAGGCATGTACTCCGGAAAACGCCACCGCTGCGGGTTCAACGTCCAGGTCGTCGCCTTGTGGCACGGCCGACTGGTCATGACCGGAAAGCCCCAGCCCGGCGCCATGCACGACGCCCGCGCCTTCCGCGAATCCGGCCTGGCCGAGGTCTTCGCCGGCCGGATGCACGCCGACGGCGGACCCGGCGGCTTCGCCGACACCGCCTACACCGGCACCGGCCTCATGGTCCCCAAACGCAGAACCCGCCCCGAACAGCCGCTCAGCGAACACACCCGCGCGTTCAACAAGACGATCGCGTCCCACCGCGCCTGCGTGGAACGCGCCATCGCCCACCTGAAGAACTGGAAGATCCTCGCCACCGGCTACCGACGGCTACTGACCAACCTCCCGGCCACCCTCGCCGCCGTCACCGCACTGGAGATCTATCGGACATCGACAAGCGCCTCATGAATAACGCTCTGAGTGACTACGCCGTCGAAGACAGGCTGTGAATCGCGTACGTCGCAGTTGCCGAATTAGTCTCTTAGAGATCAAGGGCCGCGCACGCGCGGCCCGGCGCACCGCGGTTCCCCCGGCGCTTTGCCTGCGGCCCGCGCGGAGGACGCGAGCGCAGCCGACGAGTTGGCCCAGAACCCCAAGGGCCATGTCGGATCACCGTCGTGGACCTGACCGTTCTTACTGCGACGCCGCAACGCCCGAACACCACAGCATCTACAGACCTCAGGGCTCCGCCCCGAACCCCGACCACCGCTTCAGAGATGCACCCGGCACAGCTGCGGGAAGAAGGTGGGAGAAGTGGGGGTAGGGGTGGTGATCTCGCTACGCCGTCACCACAAGGGCAGTACCACAGTGGCCGGCGGGCAGCTCCGCTCCGCTACGCCACCCGCCGGCCACTGTGGTCTGGTCAAGACTGCCGCCGCAAGGAGATCACCACTCAGACCGCCTATGTCGTATCGCGGCGACAGTCGGGGTCATCGTCTATTCCGGGAAGGTCGTCCGTGCCATATCTTGTAGCGCAGCTTGAACTTACTTCAGATGGCGATGAGGACATGGACATCGAAGGTCGACTTCGGCTCAGGACGCGGTTCATGCATTGGCTCTACGAGAGCACCGGCGGCAGGACGAGCGGTTCAAGCGTGGATACTGCCAACTTCGACAGGGGTGGCATCTCTGATCGTGACCTCAACGACGCACTTGAGTACCTGTCGCGGCAGGATCTGCTATGGGCATCGTGGAACCTCGACGACCCCTACCCTCAGTGTGTCGGGCTGACCCATCGTGGCCTCCTCGAGATGGAAGCAGCGCTCCGTACTCCGCAAACTCCCACTCAGCACTTCGCACCGATCAGTGTCCTGCACGTCTACGGGAACATAATCGGCTCGAACATCCGGCAGGGGTCGACTGGATCGACCCAGACCATAGAAGCGCTTCCCGGCGAAAAGGCTGACATAGAAGCCTTTATTGCAGCCGTCCGTGCTGCCATTCGTGAACCCGAATTTGATCCCGTACTCAAGGGAAAAGTTGAATCAGACGTTGCCATGATTGAAGCAGAGGTGCGCAGGCAGCAGCCGAGGTGGAAACTCGTCCGAGCCTTAGGCCAATCGCTGCGCTTGATCGTCGAGAGCGGCCTCGGTGGGGTGTTGACACAGGCCCTTGCTGGCCTGGGCTGGCCGACTCCCTAGTCGTCGATGCTGCGGGGCCTGGCGTGCCAGTTGCGTGCCAGAACACCGCGCCATGACCAGTCACGGCCGGGCAGCAGCGGACAACTGTTCGGCTGACACTGTCAGGCGATCAGGACACACAGCCCACTTTTGGCGGCCTTCCAAGGTGGTGGTGTGCTCAGGCTAGCGGGACGGTCGTGGGCGGAACGGTCCGTGACCAAACGGTACCGATCACTTGCGAGTTTATGTATGGTCCAGACCATGTCTCTCGAGGACGAAGCCCGGGAACTGACGGCACGTCGGCTTGCTGAAGAACAGCGCAGAGTCGCCGCCGAGGAGAAGCGGGCCGATGACGAGCGCAAAAAGCGGGCGGCGGAGGAAGCCGACCGATGGGATAGGACACAGGAGTTGTTGGCCCTGCTTCGACAGCACGGTGTGAAGCCGGTCAAGATTCCCCGTACGGGCACCTTCCGCCCCAAAAAGGGTTGGATTGTTGTTGGCGAATGGTACGATCCGCGCGGCTACGTCTTCAACGGCGAGAACGACTCGCTACCGCCAGAGCAGGGATATGCGTTGGCGGAAGACGGCACATGGTACCGCTTTGGCCTGTTTGAGAAGCCAACAGTAGAAGGCGCAGCGCCTTCGAGAGCTGCGATTGTGGAGTTCGTGGCCGCGATCCTGGAGAACGGTGGTCGCTGACTCTCGCCTCGGGGAGGCGGCAGAGGGGCAGTGACAGCTCACCGGATTGGCCACTAACCGATGGCAATCGTCGGCGCAGGACGCCAGTTTCCACGGCAGGCCCCGGCAGCTGAGCACACCGATCGAGCATGTTGGTCGCGTTCAGGACGAAGCGTTCCGGCGCCCGCCGAGAGTCAGCAGAAAGTCAGCGAACCTGCTCACTCCGGCTTGGGCCGAGCGCTTCCAGCCAGTGGCAGGAGCACAGTGCTTCGGGCGCGTTGACGGCGGGCGACACCGGGGGACAGGCCAGGACCGCGTTCACACGGAAGCGCTGGGGACGGCCCCAGGACAGCGGAGGACGTCTCGGACGGGTGAGGCACATCAAAGGGCACACGAAGACGTGAAACAGCGGGAAGTCGACCACTGACGGAGAGGGCCAGGCGTGAACATCTCCATCCGGAGATGTTCACGCCTGGCGAACTTCAGAACTTGGCCCGTTGGCTTTCAACCTCTGAAAAGCCCGTCTCAGCCCACGAATTGTCTAGTCCCAGTTCCGGCCGACCGATCCGTCATAGTAGCCGCTAGACAGATGATCTAGTCCGGTCGACTATCGCAAGATGCGTCAGCACAGGCGCAGTACGAGTTGACGGTCGGGCTGGTATGCCCAGGAGCAACTCTGCTGCCCGAGTGAGCTGCGGTAATCCCTGAGGTGGCTTCAGTGAGCGACGAGCACGATTACGTGAAGATCTGGTTCGCTCTGGACCAGGACGAGAACGGCTGGCCGCCGGCGAGTAGCGAGGGCCTGTGGGCCGTCCGGCTGTCGGCGCAGGTGGTGCGGCTGGACAACACGCCTTGGTTCGTTCGCAATGTTGCATGCGGTGATGTGTTCGCTGTCGAACGGGACGACCAGGGCCAGTGGTGGGCTGGAGAGCGGCTGCGATGGTCTGGCCACTGCACCATCCGGGTCGTGCCGTTCCGCGACGGGGCGTTGGCGGGATCGTTGCGTGACGTGCTCGACCGCTTCAGCCCCCTAGGAGTCAGCGGCGAGGGAATCGAGCAGTTCGGCATGGTGGCGTTGGACGTGCCGCCAACGGCCGACATCGCGATGGTCAGGCTGCGTCTGGTGGAGGGTGAGGACGCAGGGTGGTGGGAGTACGAGGAGGGCTGCGTCAGCGACGCTTGGCTCGCGTTGAGTTAGCCAGCCGCAAAGCGAGCTGTTCTCGCCCCGCGACCTCGCCACACCCCTGGCCGCGCTCATTACAGCGGGCACCCCGGACTAGCCGGTCCGACTCGGCCTCTAGCAAGGTCCGGGTGCGATCACGCACACCCGTGGCCGACCCGCGTTCGATCTTCATCGGCGATACGCCGGGACGTGGGCCGTTCCGGGTTCTAGGCGCCGAGCCAGTGGCGAGCGGCCGCGGCCAGGGCGGCTACGCCGACGCTGATGGTCGGCTGCTCGACCGGGGCGTAGCGCGGCGAGTGGTTGGACGGCAGCTCCGCCACGATCCGGGCCATCGCCGCAGGATCGGCGGCTCCCGCAAACGCGCTCGGGTCCGCACCGCCGAGCAGCCAGAACACCAGCGGTGCCCCGGCCGCGTCGGCCAGCACCCCGACGTCCTCGCTACCGGTGACCGGTCCTGGGTCGATCACGCGTTCGGCCCCGACCACCCCCGCCAGCGCCGCACGGGTACGGTCGACCGCCGCCACGTCGTTCACGACGGCTGGCGCGGATTCGACCGCCTCGATGCGCGGCTGGGTCGCCGCGCCGGAGGCCTGGGCCTCGGCGCGGACGACGCGCTCGATGGCGGCGAGCACCTTGGTCCGTACGGCGGGGTCGTAGGTGCGTACCGACAGCAGCAGTTCGGCCTCGTCGGGGATGATGTTGTACTTCGTCCCGGCGGTGAGCGCGCCGACGGTGACGACGGCCATGTCGTTGCCGGACACCTCGCGGGACACGATGCCCTGTAGGCGCAGCACGGTGGCCGCGGCCATGACCACCGGGTCGACGGTCGTCTCGGGCCGGGAGCCGTGGCCGCCGGAGCCGTACAGGGTGACTCGCAGCGAGTCGGTGGCCGCGAACGCGGGGCCGCTGCGCAGCCCGATGACCCCGGCGGGGATGGGTGCCACGTGCTGGCCGAGCACGACGTCGGGCCGGGGGATGCGGTCGAACAGGCCGTCGGCGACCATCGCGGCCGCGCCCTGGGCGGTCTCCTCGGCGGGCTGGCACACGACGGTGACGGTCCCCGACCAGTCGCCGCGGGTCGCGGCCAGCGTCGCGGCGGCGCCGAGCAGGCAGGTGACGTGCATGTCGTGGCCGCAGGCGTGCATGACGCCATCGGTGCGGCTGGCGTAGTCCAGGCCGGTCGCCTCCGGTACCGGGAGTGCGTCCATGTCGGCGCGCAGGAGCACGGTCGGGCCGTCGCCGTTGCGCAGCACGCCCGCGACTCCGGTGGTGCCGATCTGCTCGATCACGTCGTAGCCGCATTCGCGCAGCCAGGCCGCCGCGATCCCGGCGGTGCGCTGTTCCTGGAACGACAGCTCCGGGTGCGCGTGCAGGTCTCGGTAGACGCCGTGCAGGCGCTCGACCAGGTCGGACTCCATGCCGCCAGCCTATGGCCGGGGCCGCCGCGCGGGGCGGCTAACGCGGACCCGGCTGGGCGGCGCGCAGGTCGTCCAGGATCTCGACCTGGGTGGACAGCACCTCGGTGAGGATGCGGCGGGCGACGGCGAGCAGTTCGGCGACCTGGGGGCTGACCAGGGAGTAGTAGACGGTCGAGCCTTCCTTGCGGGTGACGACGAGGTTCATCTTGCGCAGGACGGCGAGCTGCTGGGACAGGTGCGCGGCCTCCAGGCCGACTTCGGGCAGCATCTCGCCGACGGAGTGTTCGCGGATCGACAGCAGTTCTAGGACCCGGATGCGGGCAGGGTGGGCCAGGGCCTTGAAGAACTCCGCCTTCACCTGGTACAGCGGTCTGCGCACGCGTCCCACCCCCTCGATCGTCCTCAAACCGTACCTGGCCCGTCGCCGCCGCGGGTGCGCGGCCGTGCGGTCAGCGCCAGCTGTCTCCGCGTCGGCCGGCGGCGGTCGGGCTCGACATGGCGAACAGGCGCCGGGCCAGGGCCTGGAGCAGGGTGAAGGCGGTCTCGTGGTCGCCGCGGCGGTGCATCACGTGGGCCCGGGTCGCCACGCCCAGCAGCCGCAGCCCGTCGAGTCCCCAGGCGACGGCGTGCCGGTCGAGGTGGGCGTGCAGCGCGGCGAACTCGGCGGTCGCCTCGCCGCGCCCGCGGGCCTGGCGCACGACCGGGGCCACGCCTTCGATCACCAGGAGATAGCCGTGCCAGGCCGCCCGTTCGTTGGGTGCCATGTCCCGCCGCCTCCGCTTCCTCGCCGGTGTCCTGATCCGGGGGCGCCGTGCGGCAGCCCTGGCGACCGCCGATGTCGGCGGGCCCACCCGCCCGCGGCACCGGCGGTCACCTTCTGACGTTAGCAGCTTCTTCGCAGTTGCTAACATCGGCAAGTGAAAGGATAGGCAGGCAGGCGGCCTGCGCCGCCCGCGGTGTCCCCCGACCCGGTGACCGGCGCCGAAGATCCGCACTCGCGGAGATCACCATGCGCCTGCCAAGATATGTCCTATGTGGATGTACGTTTCGTTCTCGGCCTGCACCGATGCCGTACGGTCGCTGAACGGTCTCGGGCCTGCCCCGGCGCCCGGCACCGGCCCGGCCGTCGACCACACCGAGGCGTTCGAGCTGGCACGCAAGCAGATCGCCGCGGCGGCCGCGCTGATGGCCCAGCACCGCCCCATCGCCGGCGGCCATTGCAGCTGCACCCGGCAACTGCCCTGCTCCGTCGCCGTCGCGTGCGCGCAGGCCAGCGAGCGCCACAGCCAGCTCCTACCGTTCGCGCACCCCACCGTGGAGCTGCCCCAGGTCGGCGTGGCCCGCCGGTGACCCGGGCATCGGGGCGAGGCCGAGCCCGGACAGCACCGCCGCCCCGCTGACGGCGTGCTCGCCGCCGGCGAGCACCATGGTCCGGGCCTGCTGGTACGGGCATCCGGCGGCGGCGAACGCGGCAGCGGCCGCGACCAGCCGCTCCCGGTCACCGGTGTGCAGCGCGGCCGCCCGCTCGACGATCGCGGCGGCCACCGGATTGCCCGCCACGACGGCGCGGGCCTGCTCCAGTCGCTCGGCGGCGTCGGGACTGCCGGCGAGGACCCCGGCCTCGGCGCGCAGCGCCACATACCAGTGGTGCCAGATCCAGCAGACCCACTTCCACACCTCGCCCGGTTCGGGCGCCAGCCGGTGCAGCGCCTCGGCGGCGCGGCCGAAGTGCAGCAGCTCGATCGCGTCGTAGACGGCACCGTAGCCGTAGGTGTGCTCGCCCGGGGTGCCGAGCCGGCCCAGGATCTCGTCCCAGCGGCGGCGGGCGTCCTGGTCGGCACGCAACCCGTGGACCATCGCGACCCCGGCCACCGCCGGGCCGAGCACCGACCTGGCCGGGCTGCCCGACCGCTGCCACCCCTCCAGGAACCGGTCGCCGACCGCGAGCACGTCCGCCGCGTCGCCGGCCAGCACGTGGGTCACCAGCAGCCAGCTCGTCGCCCGGTGGCCGACCTCGGCCAGCAGCCGGTGATCGGCCAGCTGCCGCCCCCACCGCCGGGCACCGGGCAGGTCCCCGACCCCGAGGCTGGCCTCGGTGGCGTTGCCCAGCGCGTCGACCAGCTCGTGCGTGGTCGCCGGGGTCGGCGCCAGCGGCGACAGCAGCGCGACGCGCCGCCGGGCCGTGGCGGCGGCCGCGAACGCGTCACCGGCCCAGCAGTGGGCGCCGGTCAGCGCGTCGAGCGCGGCAGACTCGGCCAGCGGGTCGCCGGTGGCACCGGCCAGGACGACGGCCCGCTGCGCGTAGGCGAACGTCTCCGACACGGCGTTGTCGGGCGGCCCCTGCGCGGCGCCGAACGCATCGGCGAGCACCCCGGCCTCGGCCAGCGCCAGCGCCGCCTGCGCCGCCGGATCAGCCCCGGCCAGCTCCCGCGCCTGCTCGACCAGCGCGGTCGCCTCCTGCGGCGAGGGCAGCCGGGCGAACTTGGTCCAGAACCGGTACGAGTAGGTCGCGGCGGTGGCCAGGTCGCGGGCGGCCCCGGCATCGTCCCCGGCCCGCCGGGCGGCGTCGGCGGCCGCGCGGTACAGGCGGTACATGTCGTCGCCGCGCAGCCGGCACCCGGCCACGGCCGCCGCCTCGCGCAGCATCGCCGCGGCGGTCGCCGGGTCGTCGGCCAGCTCCGCCGCCTGCTCGAACCGTTGCTGGGACTCCCCGACCAGGTTGCGCGTGAACGCCAGCTCGGCCAGCCGCCCGGCCAGGCGGCACGCCTCGGCCCGCCGCCGCGGCTGCTCGGCCGCCCAGGCCAGCGCCGCGCGCAGCTCGTCGGCGACCCGGTCGAACCGGGCCCGCCAGTCCTCAGCTGCCGTGCCCAGACCGTCGGCGCGGGCCAGCGACCAGCGCAGGTGCCGGTCCCGGGCGTCGCCGAGCGCGCCAGCCTCGGCCAGGCACGCGATCCCGTACTGCCGGACGGTCTCCAGGGCCCGGTATTCGGTGCCCGACACCGACGCGGTCACCGCCAGCAGGCTCTGCTCGGCCAGGCGGGCCAGGCCGTCGACCGTCGCGCCGATCCCGGCGCCGGTCACCTCGGCCGCCGCGTCGACGGTGAACGGCGCCACGAACACCGACACCTGGTGCAGCAGGTCCTGGCTGTCCGAATCCAGCAGGGCGTGGCTCCAGTCCAGCGCCGCCCGCACCGAACGGTGCCGGTCGTCGGCGCGGGACCCGCCCGACAGCATCCGCAACTGGTCGGACAGGCCCGCGGTCAGTCCGTCGAGCCCGAGCACGGGCCAGCGGGCGGCGGCCAGCTCGATCGCCAGGGCGACCCCGTCCAGCCGCGCGCAGACCGCGGCGACCTGCTCGCGCAGCACCGGATCGGGCGCCTGGCCCACCGCGCCCGCCCGGTCCAGGAACAGCGCCACCGCATCGGACGCGCCGTCACCGGCCAGCGACAGCGGCGGCACCGGATACACCCGCTCGTACGGCACCATCAGCCGGGCCCGGCTCGTCGTCAGCACCCGCAGCCGCGGGCAGCCGGCCAGCAGCCGTTCGAGCAGCGGCGCGACCCCGTCCTGGACGTGCTCGCAGTTGTCGAGCACCAGCAGCGCGTGCCGGTCGGCCAGCGCGGCCAGCACCGAGTCGTCCATGGACTGGCCGGGCTGCTCGCCCAGGCCCAGCGCCCCGGCGACGGCGGCGGCGACCATGCCCGGGTCGGTCATCGGAACCAGGTCCACGAACCAGACCCCGTCGGCGTACTCGTCGGCGGTGTCGGCGGCCACCGCCAGCGCCAGCCGGGTCTTGCCCACGCCCCCGGGTCCGACCGCGCTCACCTGCCGGTGCGTCCGGAGCAGATCGGTGAGCTCGGCCCGCTCCCGCGCCCGGCCGACGAACGAGGTCAGCGGGGTCGGCAGGACCGGTGCGGCCTCGGCCCGGTCGGGGCGCGGCAGCTGCGCGGCACGGTGCGCCAGCGCCCGCCGGTCCGGCGCCCCCAGCTTGCGCAGCAGCGACGACACGTGGCTCTCGACCGTACGCACCGAGATGAACAGCTTCGCACCGATCTCGGCATTGGTGAGGTGCTGGCCGAGCAGCGACAGCACCTCCGCTTCCCGAGCTGAGACCTCCACCGTCGCCACCACCGCGCCATTGTGTCCCACCGGCTCCGTGGCCTTGATCCGAGGTCGGTTCCGTGGTCGCCACCGATGCCCCGACCGGCCCGCCCGACGACGCTTTGAGCAGGTCGATCCAGTCACGAGCAAGGAGCGCGAACATGAACCTTCCACATTCGGGGGTACGGGAGTGGGCCACGTCGGTCGGCCGGGTGCTGCGCCAGCCGACCCTGCGCCGGGTACTGCCCGGGATGCTGGTCTCGGCCCTCGGCGACGGCATGAGCGCGGTCGCGGTGGCATGGCTCGCGGTCGGGATCGCCCCGCCGGGTCAGGCCGGGGTATGGACCGCGCTGGCGGTCGCGGCGTACACGCTGCCCGCCCCGCTCGGCGCCGCGCTGCTGGCCCGGCCGATGCGGCGGCTGAACCCCACGCGACTGGTGGCGGCCGACGCGACCCTGCGGGCCGTCGCGCTGGGCGCGGTCGCGGCACTGGCGATCACCGGCACGCTCGGCCCGCTGGTCTACGCGGCCCTGCTCGCGGCCTCTTCGCTGCTGCACTCCTGGGGCAGCGCCGGGGCGTACACCCTGGTCGCGCAACTGCTGCCCGAACGCGACCAGGTGACCGGCAACGCACTGCTGTCGACGTTCGCCCAGGCGGCGTTCGTCGCGGGCCCGGCCCTGGCCGGAGGCCTGACCGCGCTGGTCGGCGCGGGCTGGGTGATCGCCGCCGACGCGGCGAGCTTCGCCGTGCTGGCCGTAGCCGCCGCGACGGTCACCATCCGGCACTCCCCCGGCTCCGACGCCTCGGCCGGACCGGAGCGCGGCGGCTGGCGCACCATCGCCGAACGGCCCCGCCTGCTCGCAATGATCGCGGTCACGTGCGTGTTCTTCTTCCTGTACGGCCCGGTCGAGGTCGCCCTGCCCGTCCACGTCGCCTACGGCCTGCACGGCTCCCCCGGCCTGCTCGGCCTCTACTGGTCGGTGTTCGGGATCGGGGCCACCGCCGGCGCGCTCGGCGCCGGGCTGCTGCGGCGCCGGGCACCCGAGCCGGTCGTGGCCGCCGTCATCGTCGGCTGGGGCGCGGCGCTGCTGCCGATCGGGCTCACCGACGCGGTCGTACCCGGACTGATCGGCCTGGCCGTCGGCGGCCTGATCTACGGACCGTTCACCGCCATCAGCACCGCGCTGCTGCAACGCAGCACTCCCCCGCAGGCGCTCAGCCGCGTGCTGGCGACCCGGTCGGCGCTGACGGCCCCGGCCACGGCACTGGGCACCCTGCTGGGCGGCCCCGCGGTCGCCGCAGTCGGCGGCCGGACCACCCTGCTGGTATCGGCCCTGCTCACGATCGCGCTCGGCCTGGCGGCGGCAGCCGCACTGCGGAGCCCGGGACACGTCCGGGCCGGTGCCGCCGCACCGGCAGCGATGGCCGCCGCCGACGCCTGACCCGCACTGGTGCCGCGATCCGTGGCCGGTTCCGTGGTCACCACGGATGCCCGCGGACCCGCCGCCGACGAAGCTTAGATCAGTCCGAACGACCGAACAGCAAAGGAAACAGCGATGACGACGGCCACGAAGAAGAGCGCCTACGACGGCTTCACCGCGCAGGAGCGGCAGGCGATGAAAGACCACGCCAAGGAGCTCAAGGCCGCGGCGAACCGCGCCGACAGCGAGCGCGACGTCCTGAACAAGATCGCCGAGATGCAGCCCGCCGACCGGGTGCTCGCCGAGCGGATCCACGCCCTGGTCGAGACCAACACCCCGGGCCTCGACCCGAAGCTGTGGTACGGCATGCCCGCCTACGCCCGCGACGGCAAGATCGTGTGCTTCTTCCAGAGCGCGGAGAAGTTCGGCGCCCGCTACGCCACGCTCGGCTTCAACGACGCGGCCCGCCTCGACGAGGGCGCCATGTGGGCGACCGGGTTCGCCCTGACGGCGATGACCGCCGAGACCGAGACCCGGATCGCCGACCTGCTGAAGACCGCGGCCAGCTGACCGCCGCCCCCATCGCCCGACCGCCGGCCACCGTGGGCCGGCGGTCGGGCGGGCGCGTCAGGCCTGCCGGGTCGGCAGGACCACGATCTGGCGCAGGTTGACGTGCCGCGGGCGGCTCACCGCGTACGCGACCACGTCGGCGACCTCCGCCGCCGACAACCCGCCCAGCGCCTGGAACATGCCGCCGAGCTGCTCGCTCAGCACCGGGTTGTCGATGTGGTGGCCCAGCTCGGTGTCGGTCAGACCCGGCTCGATGTTGGTGACCCGCACGTCGCGGGGCCCGAACTCGGTGCGCAGCCCCGCCGACAGGTGCGTCAGCGCGGCTTTGGTCGCCCCGTACACGGCGTAGTTCGGGAAGGTCACGTGCGCGCCGATGGACGAGATGTTCACCAGGTCGGCGCTGCGGCCCGCGGCGGCCGCCGCGACCAGGTCGCCGGAGAAGGCGCCGACGACGCGCAGCACCCCGGCGACGTTGGTGTCGATCATCTTCAGCCACTCGTCCTCGCGGGCGTCGTCGACCGGGTTGGGCAGCATGACCCCGGCCGCGTTGACGACAAGGTCGGCGGGGCCGAACGCGCGGCGTACCGCGTCGGCGGCCCGGCCCACCGCGGCGCTGTCGGTGACGTCGGTGGCCACGGCGACCGCCTGCCCGCCACCCGCGACGATCTTCGCGGCGAGGTCGGTGATCCGATCGGTGCGGCGGGCCAGCAGCGCCACCCGGGCGCCGTACGCGGCCAGCAGTTCCGCCGTGGCCGCGCCCATCCCGCTGGCGGCTCCGGTGACGACGGCGGTGCGGTCGCTGAGCGTGTCGAAAGAGATCATGCGGCCAGCCTGCGGCGGCGCGGCCGGGTCACCCAGGGCTGCGCTGAACCTGGGTCCGGCAGTACCAGGATGCGCGGCGGCGGCTGAGGCAGACTGGTCGGCGTGCGGCACGACAGCGAACGGCAAGACATCGGCGAGTTCCTGCGCAGCCGTCGCGGCCGGATCGACCCCGCCGCGGCAGGGCTGCCCGACTACGGGCGCAGACGCGTCCCCGGCCTGCGCCGCGAGGAGGTCGCGCAGCTGGCCGGGGTGAGTGTGGACTACTACATCCGGCTGGAGCAGGGCCGCGGCACCGGCGTGTCGGACGCGGTCCTCGACGCGATCGGCCGGGTGCTGCGCCTGGACGAGACCGAGCAGGACCACCTGCGCAACCTCGTCCGCCCGGCCCGCAGGGCGGTCTCCCCGGCCCGCCCGGCCAGGCTGCGGCGGGAGCTGCTGCGGATGCTGGAGCTGATGGAGTCGATCCCGGCGTTCGTGCTCGGCCGCCGGATGGACGTGCTGGCCTGGAACGCGCTGGCCGACGCGGTCGCCGGGTTCAGCACCATGCCGCCCCAGCAGCGCAACGTCGCCTACCACACGTTCCTGAACCCGAAGGCCCGCCTGCTGTACCGGGACTGGCCGACCGTCGCCGCCGAGACCGTGGCCTTCCTGCGCCTGGACGCCGGGCGCCACCCCGGCGACCCCCAGCTGGCGGCGCTGGTGGGCCGGCTGTCGGTGCAGGACCCGGTGTTCCGGGAGCTGTGGGCCGCGCACGGGGTCAAGGAGAAGTCCCACGGCCGCAAGCTGCTGCACCATCCCGCCGTCGGCGACCTGGACCTCGCTTACGAGACGTTCGCGCTGCCCGGCGACCCCGACCACCTGATGGTGACCTACCTGCCGGAGGCCGGCTCGCCGACCGAGGAACGGCTGCGGCTGCTGGCCAGCTGGGCGGCCCCGCCCGACGGCGTACCCGCGCGGCCGCAGGCCCGCGGTGAGATAAGCTGATCATGTGACACGGCGCCAGATCCTCAGTGGATCGACCTTCGAGGACAGCATCGGCTACGCCCGCGCGGTCGTACACGGCGACAGCGTGTACGTCTCGGGCACGACCGGGTTCGACTACTCGGCCATGACCATCTCCGACGACGTCGCCGAGCAGGCCGAGCAGTGCCTGCGCAACATCGCCGCCGCGCTCGCCGAGGCGGGCTGCACCCTGGCCGACGTGGTGCGGGTGCGCTACCTGCTGCCCGAGCGCGAGGACTTCGAGCCGTGCTGGCCCGCGCTGCGGCAGGCGTTCGGGCAGGTGCGCCCGGCCGCGACGATGGTCGTCTGCGACCTGTACGACCCCCGCATGAAGATCGAGATCGAGGTCGACGCGCGCGTCCCCACGTCCTGAGAAGCACCGGCCCCGTCCAGGTGATCCCTGGCCGTCCCTGTCCGCACCGGCCGAGGTTCGTCGCGACGGAGCGACGGCCGCGAACGCCGCAAGCCGGTCGGGAGACGGTTCACCGCCCCGAACGCGGGAGCAGCGGCGACATCGGATCGATGCTGCTCCCGCGTTTGTAAAGGTCTGTCGGCTGCACCTCACAGGTGGACGGGGGTCGCATCCTGCGCGGGTGCGGCGATCATTCCGCAGGCTGCCGTTCGGGTGAGCGGTCCAGGGCGACCTTGCCTTGCCGGGCCTCCAGCAGGCGCACGAGAAGCACCCCGATACAGAAGACGGCCAGCGGCAGTATCAGCAGCATCAGCCATTGCCCGTTGGCGGGCGGGTCCACCACGTCCAGATGGCGGGCCTCGATCCTGCTGCCTCCGAGGTATGTGGCATCGACAAACGCGGCTCCCACGACGACCGCCGTCGCGATGGGTGCGGCACCCAGCGCGAGCAGTCGGCGCCGGATCGGCGCACCCACCTTGATCAGCACCGCGATCGCCATGACCAGGAAGGTCGCAAACGTCAACAGCGTGGCTCCACCGACCGTGTCGAGGGGGGTGCCGCTCGGCACCCAGGGGAGGAAGGCATCCTGAGCGGGCCGGCTGACGACGAAGCCCCAGAGGTCGACGTCAGCGCCGCGATCCGGCCCGTAGACGACCACCTTCGCCAGCATCGCGTCGAGCCACAGTGCGGAGCCCGCAGCGACAGCCGCCAGCCCGAACAGCGGCAGCAGCCAGCGGCCCAGCAGCCGACGGGCCTGCGAAGCGGCCGGGACACCCAGGCATGCCGCGATGGTCACCCCGCACACGACAGACGGCCAGGCGTTCACCGCGTGCTGCGGGTGGTCGGCGTAGTCCATCAGCGGGGGGATCGCCATGGCCAGCACTGCCGCCCAGGCGAGCACAGCTGCGGCGACGCGCCACCCGATCAGGGCGACGACGGCGACCAGGAACAGGGACGCGCCCACCGCCTCAGACGGCACGAATGAACGCCATGGCGGTTCGACCCAGGGCAGGCTGTTCAGCCGCTGCCACCAACCGAGTTCGGCCAGGGGAAGCATGAGGTGGACGGCGCCCAGTGTCAGGGCCGCCAGCACCGCGTACACGCCGGTGGCGTCCTGCCACCGAGGGTCACGACCACGCGGCACCCCCTGCGGGACGAGCCGCATCCGCAACGCGCTCCACAGCAGATCGACCGACTCACGCAGCCGCGGCGCGCGCTGCTGCTCCGAGGCGCCGTCCATCAGGGTGCTCAGCATCTCCGCCTGGTACCGCGCACGGTGCCAGGCCGGATACAGGGCGATCAGGCGGCGGTAGCGCCGCTCCAGGGCGCTCACGCCGCGCCGCCTTCCCAGGCGAGGCCGTGACGGCGCAGCCGCTGGTTGGCGGCTGCGGCATGGCGGGCGAGCTGACTGGCCGCGGCCGCGAGGCGCTGCGCCCCCGCAGGGGTGATCCGGTAGTAGCGCCGGAGCCGGGATTGGACGACCTCTTCCCGGTCGATCTCGACGAGCCCGTCCTTGTTCAGGCGGTCAAGCACCGTGTAGAGCGTGCCCGCGTAGAGGGTCACGGCGCCGTCGGAGATCCTCTTGACATCCTCGATCATGCCGTAGCCGTGTAACGGCTGGTCAGCGAGCGCCGTCAGGATCAGGAACGCGGGTTCCGAGAGCGGGGATGGAGACATGGCCACATGGTATATCGATAACTCACATATATCGAGTCTCCATATAACATGGTCCTCGAACGCTCCGACCAGGTCGCCCGCCGGACCGCCGGAGGCGGCCGCGGCGGACGACCGCCGGTGTTCGACCCGGTCGTCTACCGGGAACGCAACCAGGTCGAACGCTGCTTCAACCGGTTCAAGCAACGGCGCGACCCGGCTGCCTCGCACTCATCGCAGCCCTGACGCGACTCACCTGACCGATAGGACAGGCCCTAGGCGAACTTCTGGGCGGTGCTGCCGTTGCAGTCCCAGATCTGAAGGCGGGTGCCGTTGGCGGTGTTGCCGCTGGGCACGTCCAGGCAGCGGCCCGACTGCGGGTTGAGCAGGCTGCCGTCGGCGCGCAGCTGCCAGGTCTGGCCGCCGGCGCCGTTGCAGTCCCACAGCTCGACCTGCGTGCCGTTGGCGGTGCCGTTGCCGTTGATGTCCAGGCAGCGGCCCAGCGTACGCAGCGAGCCGCTCGCGCCGAAGGCCCAGTGCTGGTCCAGCGAGTACGTCTGGCAGTCCCACAGCTGCACGGCGGTGGCGTTCACCCCGAAGTCGTCACCGGCCACGTCGACGCACTTGCCGCCGACCCCGACCAGGGCCGCGCCGCCGTTCAGCGCGAACTTCTGGGCGGCGCTGCCGTTGCAGTCCCAGATCTGGAGCCGGGTGCCGTTGCCGGTGTTGCCGCTGGGCGAGTCCAGGCAGCGGCCGGACTGCGGGTTGCGCAGCGAGCCGTCGGACTGCTGGATCCACTTCTGCCCGCCGACCCCGTTGCAGTCCCACAGCTCGACCTGGGCGCCGTTGGCGGTGCCGTTGCCGACGATGTCCAGGCAGCGGCCGATGGTGCGCAGCGACCGGTCGGGGAACTGCTCCCAGCGCTGGTCCTCGGCGTAGGTCTGGCAGTCCCACAGCTGGACGCCGGTGCCGTTGACGCCGGTGTCGTCGGCCGCCACGTCGACGCACTTGCCGCCGGGGCCGGTGACGGTGCTCTGCGGGCCGTTGGGGATGTTGGTCTGGCCCGCGTAGCCCACCGAGACGATGTTGGCCTGCACGGAGTTCTCGGCCGCGTCGGTCGGGTAGCCGTAGGTCATGACGCCTTCGAAGAAGGTGCCCATGTTCCAGTTGCTGTTGTCACCGCCGGTGCCCAGGATGATGCCGCCCTCCTGCTTCATCGGGATGTACCCGCCGCGGTTGGGCAGCGCGCCGTTCCACCACGTGGTCAGGCCGCCGGACTGGGCGTTGCCGCCCTTGAGCGCGTACGTCGTCTGGCCGTTGTTCTTCAGCATCGCGGTGACGTATGTGGTCTTGTTGCCGAGGTTGGCGGTGTTGCTGCCGTTGGCGCCCTGGAACATGCCGTTCTCCAGGTCGGCCTCGATCCACGGGCCGGTGCCGCTGCACGGCGCGAAGTAGCAGGTCGTCGCGATGCTGACGGCGTCCATGTGCCCGTTGCCGGTGTCGGCGGGGGTGCGCTCGGCGTTGCCGTAGTCGAAGCAGCAGGCCGAGCCGACGTGGGTGCCGCTGGCGACCATGTAGACGCCCTCGGGCTGGCCGTTGACGGCCACGCCGCTGGCGACGCCGGTGTAGCGGTAGCCGACGCCGGGCGAGATCCAGATGCCGTACACCTTGTGGCCGCCCGCGGTGACCGCGATCTCGCTGGCGTCGGCGCCGCGGTCGTTGCCCATCCCGGCCGTGCCCGCCGGACCGGGGGTCAGGTCGCTGTGCCGGGTGGTCTGGTCGTAGACCTTGCTGATGGAGCAGGTGGTGCCGTTGCAGAAGGCGTCATGGTCGGCGGCGTTGGCGTACCCGCCGACGGCCAGCAGCCCGATGTCGTGCACGGCCCGGTCCGAGGCCCGGGTCAGCTGGTAGAG
Source organism: Catellatospora sp. TT07R-123 (assembly GCF_018327705.1). Classification (NCBI taxonomy): domain Bacteria; kingdom Bacillati; phylum Actinomycetota; class Actinomycetes; order Micromonosporales; family Micromonosporaceae; genus Catellatospora; species Catellatospora sp. TT07R-123. Next base: position 794,886 of record NZ_BNEM01000002.1, read on the forward strand.
CGGGCCGTTGTACGCGGCGAACAGCGCCCGGACGGTGCTGTGCGCCGCGACGCACGGCGTGCCCGCCGCGCCGTAGATGTCGCAGGGCAGCGACGTCGCCGCCTGCGAGGTGCCGGGCGCGGCTATCAGCGCGCCGGTCAGGAACAGCACCGACGCGGCGGCGAGTGCGCCCAGTCGGCGGCGGCCGGGGAACGGGGGACGGACCACGGGTGAACCTCTCTCGGATCGGGAGTGACGATGTCGAGATTCGTCGATGCGATTCTTGACCGCGTTGTTCGATCTCGAAAGAAGTTGTTGGAAAATGTTAGTGGCGTTCTAGCGTCACCGAAGATCGATCCAGTAGCGGCGCTGCGGGCCGAGTTCGGTGTCGCGCAGACCCGCCAGCACGCCGCCGTTGCGTTCGATCGTGCGGGCTGACGGCTCGTTGTCCACGGCGCAGACCATCAGGACCCGGTCGACGTCCAGGACGGCGCGGGCCTCGGCGAGCATCCCGCCCAGTGCCCAGGTGGCCAGGCCGCGGCGGCGGGCGGACGGGCGGACCCCGTAGCCGATGTGGCCGCGCAGGTCGTCGTACCAGTGCCGCAGCGCGAAGCCGCCCAGGACGCGGCCGTCCTCGACGATCCAGCGGGGCGAGGCGTGATGTTCGGCCGGGCACGGCGTCCCGGCCGGATGGGTCAGGCGAACCCGGTCGCCCACCCAGGCGGCGAAGCCCGCGGGCGAGTCCACCTCGTCGTCGTAGGACAGGCCGAAGCCGTCCTCGTGGAGTCCGGGTCCCCATTCGTCGCGGCAGTCCAGAAAGGCGGTGTGCAGGTCGGTGGTCGGCAGGATCAGCTCAGGCATGGCGGCCACGCTAACCGCGGCCGGAACTCGTCGCGGCCCGCTTCGCCGCACCACCCCGCAAGCCCAGCGGTCGAACTAAAGACCGCAAAGACCTTTCCGTTCAGGGGCCTACGAGAGGCGCCTGCAAGGCGCCCAGTCGCGGCGCCGGAAGCCCTTAATGGGCAACCCCATCGCGGAGGAGCAGCTAGGGCGGGAGCATCTCGCAGAGCCGGGTGGTGATCTGCGCCACAATTTCCTCCGCGGCTCAGGAATAGAACGCGTACGGGTAGACCTCGGACACGTACTCCAGCATCGGCACGGGCTTCGCCCCCGAGCCGAGGTCGATCAGCAGCCGGACCGCACCGCCGGAGTAGTGCTGGCAGGACATCGGTGAGCCGTGCCCCGTCTCGCAGACGACCACCTGCCAGGTGTGCGGAGCGTCCGCGGTGACCAGCCAGCACAGCGCCTGGTCTCCCTCCACCAGGCCCCACAGCAGCAGCTCGCCCGGTCCCGTGCCGAACCGGTACGGCAGGTCCACCTCCTCGGCGCCCCGGTTCAGCGCCTGCTCGAACATCACCACGTGCGCGACGTAGCCGGGGTAGGCCGTCGTCCACGCGGGATGTTCGAGGTAGAAACCAAGCGGGTGCAGCACGTCGACGATGCCGATACGCCCCGGCGGGAACCGGTGGAAGAAGGCCATGAGATCCGGCGGGAACCCGTAACCGCACGCCGCCTCCAGCAGCGCCTGGTCCACCGGGTCCGGCGCCGGACCCGTCCAGCCCACCAGGCGGGCCAGTTCCTCGACCGCGGCGGCCGCCTCGTCGGCGTTCACGCCCCGACGACGGCCCGGGCGCGCCGGACGCCGCCCGCCGCGAACAGCAGCGCGAGCAGCACCGGGAACTCCAGGTACGCGTGGTAGCTGGCGAAGGCCTGGTAGAAGGCGCGGCCCTGGAGGTAGTCGGCGGTGAACAGCACCCCGAGCACCGCCGCCGCGCCCAGCCCGAACGCCCACGGACGCCAGCCGCGCAGCCACGGCACCCGCGCCTCGAACGCGGCCACCGCCTCCGGCGCCTGCCACGGCAGGAACCCCAGCCACACCACATAGTGCATGGCCTGGAGGAACGCGAAGACGGCCAGGAAACGCAGGCCGATCTCGGTCCCGGGCGGCACCACCGGCGCCGACAGCGCGGCCGGGCTGCCCGCGAACGCGGTCACCGCCGCGCCGCCGGACACCAGCAGCCCGTCGAGCAGCCCCGACAGCAGCAGCGCGGGCACCACGAGGACCCAGCCGAGCTGCACCGCCCGGAACACCGTCCGGGCCCGGCCGGGCAGCCGCCGCGACCACTCCCACAGGAAGAACAGCGGCACGACGTTGTGCAGATGGGCCAGGACCACGAAGTGGTACGCGGGCCAGCGCAGCGACACCGCCGCCGCGGCCGCCAGCCCGCCCAGCGCGGGCGGCAGCCACCGGCGCGGCACCGCGTAGACGACCCCGACGGCCAGCACCGCGTACCCGAGCAGGATCTCCGGCGTACGCAGGGTCAGCAGCCGGCACACGGCGATGCCCGTGACCACGGCGGCCGACCAGGCCAGCAGCGGCCCCCGCAGCACCCCGGCGAACCGGCCCGCGACATAGCGCAGCTCCAGCACGTTGTGCAGCACCCCGAAGGCCATCAGCCCGAACACCATCGCCGCCAGCGGCGCCCGCAGCGCGGCAGCCAGCGCGAGCAGCGCGCAGCACGCCAGCCCGACACTGGCGGCCGACCGGTCGCGGGCCGGCGCGGCGACGGCTACGGTCACCGGATGCTCCGGTATCCGGCCGCCCTGGCCCTGACGCTGGCGGTCGAGGTGCCGCTGTACGCGGTGGCGCTGCGGTTCGGCTGGCGCACCCGGTGGCCGACGGCGGTGGCCGCCGCAGCGGCGGTCAACCTGGTGACCCATCCGGTGCTGTGGACAGTGCTGTCGCAGCTGCGCGGCGCCGGGGCATACCCGGCGGTGCTGGTGGGCGCCGAGGCGGCGGTGTGCGCGGTCGAGGCGGTGCTGCTGGCGTGGTGGCTGCGCCGCCGCGACGGGCTGCTGCTGGTGCTCGCCGTCGCGGTCAACGCGACGTCGGTGCTGGCCGGGCTCATCGCCGCGAGCGTCTGACCAGGACGACCACCACCACGACCACGGCGGTGACGGCCAGGCACGCCAGCCCCGCCAGCAGGAACGGGGCGGCCAGTTCGGTGGGTTGCGGAGCGACGTCGGCAAGCGGCATCGGTCCAGTATCGGCACCGGGTGCGACCGCCGCCAGACTCGCGGACGGGCGGCTGATGCGTACGCGGCCGGAATTTGTGATCATAGGGCCGTGGCGGAGACTCCCTGGCACCCAGTGGCCCTGGCAGAGGCAGACTGGCTCGCCGAACTCGACCCCGACGGCGCCGACCGGGGATTCGATCCCGGCTCACGTCCCGACGCGGTCTGGATCCTGCACGCCATGTACGAATGGGAGTCCGGCCCGACCCGTACCACCCATCAGGACCTGCGGCGCAGTCTGCTCGAAGCCGGCATGGTCGAGCCGAACGTGGTCGGCGGCATCGACGTCGACGCGTGGGGCGTGATCGAGACCGGCGGGCAGGTCGGCCGCTCGCAGCACCCGGGCCAGGGCTGGCGCCGCCTGCGCTGGCACGAGCTCGCGCAGCGGCTGGGCGAGCCGGTCGTGGCCGAGGGCGAGCAGCCGTGCTTCCGCAGCCTGGCCGGGGCGCACCCGGACGGCAGCTGGCCCGCCAGCGTCGAGCCGCCCGCCGAGGGCTCGCTGGACCGGGAGGGCTGGTCGCGGCTGGTGGAGCTGCTGCTCCAGTGGGCGCCGATGGGCGCGGCCACCCCGTGCCTGGCCTACCTCAGCCCGGGACACTCCCCCGACGACCAGGCCCGGGTCCTGGCCGGACCGCTCGGCGCGGCGGCCGCGCTATACGATCACGACTTCGGCGACGGCTCCCCGGCCAACCTGTGGCCGGTGGACCGGGCCTGGGTCACCTGGTCCGACTGGGACCTGTGGGGCACCAAGGTCAGCGGACCGTCCGACCTGGTCGAGGCGGTGCTGGCCGACAGCGGGCTGGAGGCGGTGCGGCTGCCCTGGTGCTGAACGGACGAGCTCCCTGACCGACCCGCCAGCGGGCCACGGACGGGTGTACGCCGAGGAACGACATCGCTCCGCATCGCTCCACCGAAGGCGTGGAGCGCTACCACCGATCGTGTGAGTTCTATTCATGGGACGAGTCTGTGCGCAATACGTTGGGTAGCCTCGCAACAATGCGTGATCTCTGGCTGCGCGGACTGGCCGCCAACCCGGCGGCACCTCCGGACGTGCTCGGGCGGCTGCTGTACCCCTCGGCGGCAGCGGCCTGGCCGGTGCTGTGCGCGCAGCGGCCCCTGCCCCAACCGGTCGTCGACGCCATCATGCGCCACCCCGAGGGACAGCTGCGCAGCCTGCTCGCCGACAACCCGCACGTGCCCGCGCACCAGTGGGCCCAGGCGCCCATCGACGAGCGCGGCCTCAAACGGCTCGCCCGCAACCCCCGCGAGCTGCTGCGCGGACGGCTGCTGCCCGACGCCGCGCTGCGCTACCTGCTCGACCGCGACCGGCCGGAGATCTTCGAGGAACTGGTCTACTCCGCGCACGCCCGCCGCGCCTACACGCTGGCCGCGGCCCACCCGAAAGCGAGCGCCCGGACGTGGGCCTGCCGGTTCTGGCCCGCGCTGAGCGAGCCGGCGCGGGCCGCGTTGCGGCAGGACCCCGACGCGGGCGTACGCGCCGCCGCGCAGGCCGCCCACAGCCGCCAGACGACCCCCGTCGAGCCGGAGGACCTGCCCGACCGGCACGACCCCGACTACCACGACGCGATCATGAACCGGCCGCTGTCTGCGGCCGTGGTCACCCGCGCGCTGGCCGGCGGCGACCCCTCCGACCTGCACATGCTCGCCTACAACCCGAGCACCCCCGCCGACGTGGTGGCCCAGCTCGCCCGGCATCCGGCGGCATCCGTCCGGGCCCAGATCGCGGCCCGCACCGACCTCGGGCCGGACCTGGTCGGCCTGCTGGCCGCCGACCCGGACGGCGAGGTGCGGCTGGTGCTCAGCCGCCACCACCCCGGCACCCCCGCCGAGACGCTGCTGCGCACGTTCCTGGACGAACCCGGCCCGCAGCGGTGGCCGCTGACGGCGCACCCGAACTTCCCGGTCGCCGGACTGGCCCGCTTCGGCCAGCACGGTGACCCGCAGGTGCGGCGCCTGGCCACCCTCGACCCGGGCGCCGACCCGCTGCTGATCGAGCGGCTCACCAACGACCACGACCCGGACGTGCGTGACGCCGCGGCCGCCTGCCCGAGGCTGCCCGCCGACCGGCTGGCATACCTGCTGGAGGACGAGGACCTGGCGCAGGCGGCGGCCGCCAACCCGGCGCTGAGCCCGGACCGGATGCACGAGCTGCTCGACCAGGCCGGCATCCCGTCGACCCGGTCACCGGCGGTGCGCTGACCGATCGGCGGCTGTCGTACCGTGGCGGGCACCGTCCACGCGGTCGGTGCCCCGCGCCGGGCTACGTCGCGTCGCTGCCGGGCGAGCACCGCGACCGGCTGCGCGACCTGCTCGCCGCGCGGCTGCCGGTGGCGGCGGACGGGACGATCCACCTCAGCGCCAGGGCATGGGCGGTGCGCGGCCGCCGTTAATGGGTTGCGTCGGCCTCGGCCTGCGGCTAGCGTCCGGCGCGATCATCGTATCCGGTATGGAAGCAGGTGTTTTGATGCGTGTTCTCGGCGCTCGTCAGCTGGAAGTCCCGACGACCCGACTCGTACACGTGAGGAAACACGACATTGGATCTGCCTCGTAGTTACAGCATCCGCGAGCACAGCCACCGCGTGCTCAACCCCATCGACTCCGCCAAGCTCGCCCTGCTGGGCGAGGTGATCGGCCTGCGGGCCGGCATGTCCGTGCTCGACCTGTGCTGCGGCAAGGGCGAGCTGCTGGCCACCTGGGCCCGCGACCACGGCATCGGCGGGGTGGGGGTCGACATCAGCACCGTCTCGCTGGCCGTCGCCCGCGACCGCGTCGCCGAGTTCGGCGTCGCCGACCGGGTGACCTTCGTGCACGGCGACGCGAGCACGCACGTGTCCGCCGAGCCGGTGGACGTGGCCTGCTGCATCGGCGCGACCTGGATCGGCGACGGCGTCGACGGCACGGTCGAGCTGCTGCGGCGCAGCCTCAAGCCGGGCGGCATGATGCTGATCGGCGAGCCGTTCTGGCGCGGCGAGGTGCCCGGCGCCGAGATCGCGAAGGCCTGCCACGCGAGCTCGCCCGACGAGTTCGACACCCTGCCGGCCCTGGTGGAACGGTTCACCAGGCTGGGGCTCGACCTGGTCGAGATGGTGCTGGCCAGTGAGGACAGCTGGGACCGGTACCGGGCCGCGCAGTGGCTCAACGTGCGCCGGTTCCTGGACGCCAACCCGGACGACGAGCTGGCGCCCGCGTTCCGGGAGGAGCTGGACCGGGCCCCGCTGGAGTACGTCCGCTACGGGCGTCCCCTGCTGGGCTGGGGTGTGTTCGCGCTGATGGAGCGCTGAGGTAAGGCCGTGGGCCGGCCGGTGACGCCACCGGCCGGTCCACGGCTCCAGCTGTGCGTGGCATCATCGGGCGGATCATCGACACCGCGACGGGGGTTCACATGGCACAGGTGAAGATCTACGGGCGCCGCGCCCATCTCGCCGAGGCACGCGAGGCGATGTCGGACGCGATCCACGGCTGCGCGGTAGCCGTGCTCGGCCTGCCGCAGGAGAAGCGGTTTCACCGTTTCATCGGCCTCGATCCCGAGGACTTCGTCCATCCCGCCGACCGGTCCGAGCGGTACACGGTGATCGAGGTGTCCATGTTCGAGGGCCGCACGACCGATACCAGGAAACGCCTCATCCGCGAGCTGTTCACGCAGCTGGAGACCCGGTGCGGCCTGTCGCCGCAGGATGTGGAGATCACGATCTTCGAGACTCCGCGCCACAACTGGGGCATCCGGGGCCGCTGCGGCGATGAGCTGGAGCTCAGCTACGACGTCAGCCGCTGAGAGCACGGCCCCGCCCGGCGCCGCGAGACGCCGGACGGGACCGCGAGCGGATCAGGCAGCGGGCTGCCAGAGCACCGCGCGGTACGTGCCGTCGGCCGCCTTCGCCCAGCCCACGACCTGGCTGCGGTTGTTCAGCCGCAGCGCGCCGGCCTCGCCACCCGTCACCAGGCTCGGCAGGTGGTGCACCACGCCGGTCTCCGACCAGTAGACGGCGCGGTCGACCGCGATGTTCCCGGTGCTTGCGATGCCGACCGCCTTGCCGATGTCGTTGATGCCGGCCGGGGTGGCCCGGTCGGCGCCGACGGGGGTCTGCAGCGTCCGCGTGGTGCCGTCGGCCATCCACACGTAGGCGCCGTAGGGCGCGACGTCGAGCGAGACGGTGACGTCGCCCGCGGCGTTGCCCCCGCCGCTGCTCGAACCGAGCAGGCCGACGTTGGCGACGGTCCCGTTGACCCAGCGGGCGGCCTGGTCCTGGTTGTCACCGATGATCACGCCGTTGTTGTTGATCTGCTCGGGCAGGAACCTGCGCCATTCGGGGTCCGGCGGCACCGCGCCGTTCTCGACCACGGTCATGACGCCGTTCTTCCAGCGGAAGCCCCGGTTGCCCAGCTCCGCGTCGTGGTAGTACCCGGTCACGACGCCGGAGTCGTTGATGTCGTCGGCGATGCTGTGGGTGCCCAGCGGGCCGATGTCGACCATCCCCTGCCCCGGCTTCCAGAGGAAGGCGTGGTAGACGCCCTCGCCCGCCAGGGTGCTGCCGCCGACGATCCAGCCCTTGTTGTTGATCCCGGAGGCGAACGACTTCTGCCCGCCGAGCGAGCCGAGGTCCTGCATGACGCCGTTCTCCCAGCGGAACGCGCGGGAGTACTGCCCGGGGCCGTTGGGGGTGGAGCTGTTGCCGACCACCACCCCGGCCTCGTTGATGTCGGCCGCGATGCTGCCGGTGGTGCCGGGCAGCAGGCCGAGGTCGACGATGGTCGGGCTGGCCGCGAACGCCGGCGACGTCACCAGCGGCGCGGCGACGGCCGCGATCACGGCGGACGCACCGAGGGACAGCACCTTGCGACGATCTGCCTTCACAGGCACTCGCTTTCTCGATGAGGGGTGAGCCTCATGCCCCCGTGGGCACGATCACCGCAGTATGCCCTGCCGCATCGAGCGGGCCATCAGGTTTATGAGCCGTGGCCAGCGTCCATTGTCGACATAAACCCACCTATGCGGACACACTTTTCGCCGCTCACTGTCGCGATGTCGACTCGGCCGCAGACACCGCGGCGGCGAGCGGTACGGCGCTCGGCATGAATCCACGGTGGAGTGACGTGTCACGGTGGCATCGTCCACACCACGCCGCGGGCGGTCGCCCGGGTCACGTGGAGGTTGAACCTGCCCGGCGTCACATCGGCCAGTTCAAGCCTGCCCGAGTCGGCCCCGGTGACCTCGATGCGGCGCGTGGTGACGTTCATGCCGCCGCCGAACGTCAGGTTGGTTTCCTGCACCGTGAACCTGCCCAGGCCCAGGTCTTCCACAAGTCCGCTACGGGCGCCGCCGGTGCTCAGCGGGTGCAGCTCACCGTGCCCCGTCGCACCGCCGACGACATGCGGCGCCAACGTGACGTGCCCGCTTACGCCACCGGACAGCGTGATCGGGATCGGCGCCGGGTTCGCGACGTCGAGCAACGTGGCCGGATCAGCGGTGCCCGGCCGCGGCCCCAGGCGGACGGTGACGCCTGAAGGGCCGGATCCGGAGCTGGGGGTGGGCACCAGGTCGTCGATGATCGTGCTGAGCCGCATCTCGCCGGACGCGGCGAACAGCGCGACCGCTGCGGGATCGCTGATGTTCCAGGTGGCCAGGTTGTAGTTGTAGACCCCGAAAGCCGCCTCGAGCATGACCCGGTTGCCGTCCTGCCGGAACCTGACCCGGGCCCCGGCGGTGCCGAGCACGGAACTCGGTGGCGTGAAGGTGATCGAACCGACGATGGCACTGGCCACCGCGTGGGTGTCGATCCTGCCGTCGACGAAGTGCAGGTTGATGTGCATGTCGATGCTGTGCACGCCCAGCACCGACATCGGCATGTTCTCGATGGTCACTGACACCGGCACATCACCGGTGAAGCGGTCGAGGAGCATGTTGCCCAGGTCGTGCATGCTCGGATGGATCGCCGTCGGCGTGCCGCCGGAACCGCCGCTGCCCGGAGCGGCGAAGTCGATCTCCAGGTTCGCGTCGTCGATCTCCAGGTCCGGGAACCGCACCCGGACCGGATCGAGGTCGGCGCCGGTGGTCCCCAGCGCCCTCGCCTGGGCCACCCGCAGGGTCACGCCGCCGGCCAGATCCCGGTACTCGATGTTGCGGAACGCGATGTCGTCGGCGCCGACGTGGCCGGGCACCGGCCGGGAACCCACGTAGTGCGCACCCGTGTAGCGGACCTCCGCCGCGTCGAGCGAGCCGAACCCGACGGTGGCGCCGCCGGCGAGTGCCGCCGGGCTGAGCGTCTCGGCGTGCGGGCGCACGATCGTGGCCCGCATCGGTCCGCTCGCGGGCAGCTCCACGTCGATCGCGTCGGTGCTCAGGCGCAGGTCACCGGTCAGCCTGCCGGTGAGGGCGGCGCGCAGGTGCGGCACGACGAGCTGGTCGGCGTGCACGGTCCCGATGAGGTCGGTGCTGGTGGTGCCGGGGACGATCACGAAACCGTCCGGCGTCGACCCGCCGAGCCGGACGTGGTCCAGATGCGTCAGCGGCGGCAGACCGGCCGGGCCGGCCGCGCCGATCGGCAGCCCGAACGTGCCGAGGCCGGGCAGGGCCAGCTCGATGCCCTCGGCGTCGATGCGGTCGATGGTGAAGGTGCGCAGCGCGATCCGGCCGGTATGCCGGTCGACCCGCACGTCGGCGCGGATGTCGCGCAGGTAGACCGCGCCCGCCTCACTGGTGGAGGTGACGGTGCCGCCCGCGGTGCCGGTGGTCCTGACCGGTCGGCGCCCCGTGGCGGCGAGGTAGCCCGCAGTGCCCCAGCCGATGTTCAGCGAGGTCACGTCGAGCTCCGGGACGTGCAGCCCGGCGATCTCGATCGTGCTCGGGGTGATGCTGATCTCGCCGGTGTCGGCGTTGTAGAAGGCGATCTCCTGGTGCGCGGCGACGGCCGTGCGCCTGCCCCCGGCCGGGCTGGGACCGCCCGGGTCGTCGTAGTCGACCTCGAAGATGCCGCCGGCGCCGTACCCGTGCGCGGTGGCGGCGGAGCCGCCGGAGCTCAGGCGCACGTCGAGCCGCTGCACGTCCAGCTCGCCCCGGGCCCGCAGCGCGCCGCGGATCAGCCGCGCGTCGACGTGCAGACCGGTGATCGTGGCCTGCGCCCCGGCGTGCGCGAGGTCGAACTGGTCGAGGTGGTCGAACGGCAGCACGAAGTCGTGCATGTGGACGCGCTGGATCCGCAGCGCGCCCGGGTGCGGGTCCAGGCGGCCCAGTTGCAGGTCGAGCGCCGGGGAGCCGACCGGGGCGTCGTGGTAGTGCAGGTTGGCGAAGTCGATGTGTTCCAGGTCCATCCGGGTCACCCGCAGGCGCGGGCCGTGCGCGGGGACGCCCGGACCGCCGTCGGCTCGCGACTCGTACCGGCCGGCCAGGTGCACCGCGCCGATCCTGCCGCCGCCGGTGGACCGGATCCGCTTGGTGCCGGTGCGCCAGTCGACCGCCCCGACCTCGACGCCGGTCAGGTCGACGCTGCCGCCGACGACGGTGCCACCGGCCGCGGTCTGCTGCATGTCGACATGCGCCCCGATGGGGATGCGCCGGATCGTCAGGTTCTGTTGGCCTTCGCCGGTGACGTGGACGTCGGTGGCGGCGAGCCCGGCCGCGTCCAGGCGTACCGTGCGGTTCGCGCCGTCGGAGGCGAAGCCGACCCGCAGCACCGCGTCGGCGTTCGGATGGGCCAGCGGGTCGGCGCCCGCAGGCGGCACCACTCCCCCGCTGAGCGCGCCGTCGACCTGGGTGCTGGCCGGATGCGTCCCGAGGACCGTACTGATGGCCTGGTAGTGGGCGTCGAGCCCGCCGACGGTGAGGTCGCCGCCCATCGCGGTGGGGCCGTCGTCGCCCGTCGTCCGGTAGTACAGGTTCGTGCCGTGGATGTCACCGAGCGCGCCCTCGGTGATCTCGACGCGCAGTTCGGAGTCGGCGTCGCGGGTGAAGTACACCAGGTGCATGCCCGAGATGCGGGCGATGTGGAGGGTGGCGACACGGACGTCCGTGACCTGCGCGTCGCCGCTGCCGGTCTGGGTGAACCGCAGGTCCATCGCCACCCCGCCGAGCACCACCGACGCGCCCGTGATGGTGGTGTCACCGGCGCTGAGGCGCAGTCCCTCCAGCCGCACCGACGTCGCGGTGAGGTCGGGGATGTGCACCCCGCCGTCGACGGGCGTGACCGTGCCCTGCAGCCCCTGTACGGCGACCCGCGCCACGTGCCCCGAGGCGAACTGGACGTTCTCGAACACCATGTCGGCGCCGACCTGAGGCCTCGCGGCGCGGGCGAAGTCGCCGAACCCGCCGGTGACCCCGGCCGTGCCCGGCAGGCCGTCGAGCCCCACCGACGCGTGCACGCTGCCGGTGGCCCGGCCGACCCGCCACGACGGCCCGGCGATGTCGTGGGCGTCGACGCCGTCGACGGTGAACACCAGGCGGCCGTGCTCGTCGAGGCGGCCGGAGACCGGGCCGAGCGACAGGGAGCCGACGTCGATGCCCAGCAGCCGCGTGAGCCGCTGGCGGGACTCCTGGATGTCGCGCAGCCGGTGGCGCTCGGCCGTCTCGTCGGCCAGGTGCCCCCGGGCCTCCAGCTCCTCGACGTGCATCGCGAGCAGCATCGCCTCGCCGAGCCGTTCGCGGATCTGCGGATCGGCGTTGATGGGCAGGGCGAGGTAGCGCATGGTCAGCTGGTGGGCGGTCGGCAGGCTGCCGGCGGGCAGCCGCACCGCAGGTCCGCCGCCGGGCGCCGGGGTGATCGTCACCCCGCCCACGCTGAGGTTCACCTCGGCGTCGCGGCGCAGGTCGGCGGCGGTCGGGCGGTGCACACCGCGCCGGAACCGGCCGATCAGCTCCGGGTCGGCGAGATAGCTGCCGGACGCGGCCGGGACCAGCGACTCCGGCACCCGTACGTCGAGGTGGACCGGGCCGATGTGGGCACCGGCCAGCTCCACGGACCCGGAGACCTCCCCGATGTCGATACCCGCGACGTCCAGCGTGGCCCCGACGTCGGACCGCACCAGCGTGTTCAGCCGCGCCAGCTCGGCGCGCTCGGCCGGGGTCAGCGAACCGGCGATCCAGCGGTCACGGCGTTCCAGCTCCTCCATCCGCAGCTCGGCCTCGGTCGGCGGCAGGTAGCGCTCGGGCACGGTCTCGTCGTCGGGGCTGAGGGCGGCGCGGGCGGCCCGGCGCTGCGCCGCCATCAGGTTCTGTATCTCCACCAGGCGGGTCAGTTCGGCGCGCTCGGTCGGGGTGAGGCTGCTCTGGCGGGCGCGCAGCTCCCGGATGCGCACCGCGTGGATGGTGAACCGGTCGAGCTCGTCCAGGGCGGCGTCGCGCCGGGTGATCGCGGCGGTCCGCGCCGAGCCGGTGAGGGTCGGGATGCGCTCGTTCAGCGAGGTGATGAGTGAGCGCAGGTAGGCGGGCCGGCTGCGGGCCACGCCGGCGGCCAGGCCGTGCAGGCGGATCGAGGAGACCTGGGTCCCGGCGCCGAACGACGCGCCCTCGATCTCGAGGTCGCCGAGGGAGACCTGCAGCGAGCGCAGCATCCGCGCCGCGTCGCCGAGCCGTTCGGTCACCGAGCGCGGCGGCCGGGGTGTTCCGTCGCTGACCAAGCCGTAGACGTAGTCCAGCGGGTGCGGCTGGTTCGGGATCAGATGGTTGACCACCGCGTCGCGGCCGGAGCCGACGACCTTGTCGGCCAGCCACGGCAGCCCGGTGGCGGGCAGGCCCAGCGCCATCAGGTCGGTGATCGACGGGCTGCCGGGCAGGCCGCCCAGCAGCATCACCATGTTGTCGATCAGCTGTAGCAGCGGGCCGAGCACCGGGACGCCCACCCACCCGTCGCGCGGCTGGTGCCCGGCGAGGTCCTCGGCCCCGGTCGAGCCCGCCCGCATGCGCAGCGTCTGCATCAGCAGGTGCGCCAGTGCCACGCCGCCGACCGACTCGTTGGCGATCACCAGGTCCCGCACGTCGGCGCTCTGCATGGACAGGTCGAACCCGATCGGGGCGCGGTAGTGCCGGTCGGAGAAGGAACCGATGACCCTCAGGTCGCGCAGGGTCACGAAACCGGCCCGGTAGGACGCTCCGGGCTGGGAGGCGTCGAAGCGGTTGAGGCGAAGCTGCTCGACGCGCATCCGGAACGCGCCGTTGCCGGGGTCCAGGTGCAGTTCCAGCCGGTTGGTGTGGTCACGCAGCGCCCGGTCGGCCGCGGTGGTGCCGCCGACGATGCTCTGGGCGCGGGGGGTGAGCTGCGCGCCGGCGAGGTCCTCGCCCATGGCCCACTGCGCCGTCTCCAGGTCCACGTCGAGGTCGAGCGTCCGGCCGGTCGCCTCCACCGCGAGGTAGAGCGCCATGCCCGCGCCGTAGAGCACCAGCCGCAGGCCGCCCCAGAGCACGCTGAGCAGCTCGGTGAAGGTGCCGGGCACGTCGATGTGCTCGGGGGCGTAGTCCGGCCGGTACACGGGGTGGTAGAGGCCGAACGTGGTCTGCAGGTCGAGGCCGAGGTGGGCGGTGAGGTCGGCGTACTCGCGGGACAGGTCGTAGACCCAGCGCCGGTCGTCGGAGGCGTACGCCAGCAGCAGCAGGGCGCGCAGCTGCGGATCGTGTTCGCCGTCCCACAGCCGGGTGTCGCGCAGCCGCTCGTGCAGCTGGGCGAGGGTGGGGAAACCGTCGCGGCCGGTCATCGCGCCCGCGGCGGCGGAGCGGCGCATCTGGCCGGTCATCGCCGACATCATCGCGCCCCACAGGTTCGGGTGCTCCTCGCTCCACCGCCGCTGCTCGGCCGGCGGCAGGGCGCGCAGCAGCAGGTGCGCCAGCCACGCCTCGTACGCCGAGATCCACCAGTCGAACAGGCCGGTCGACAGCAGCCGCGTGGCCTGGCGCTCCAGGCGCAGCGGGTCACGGCGTGACGCGACCCGGTCCACCAGCACCCGGGACTCGTCGTTGACCAGGAACTCGTCGGTCAGCCGCTCCAGCACGCCGTCGAGCACGCCCATGGTGTCCAGCCGCCGGATGACGGCGGTCTTCTGCTCGGGCTCGGCCTCGGCGGCCAGGCGGCGGACGATCTGCTCGGCGGCGTCGGCGCGGTGGGGTCCGGCGTCCCAGTCGGCGATGAGCTGGCGCAGCAGGTCGTGCGTCCCGTCCGGCGACGACCCGCCGGGCCCTTCCGCGAGGTACTCGGTGCCGACGCCGGTGTACTCGCCGTCGGCGACCATCCCGTTCGGAAGGTTGTCCTGCAGCCGCTCGAACCAGAACCCGCCGTCGCGGCGGCGCCAGGCGTCCTGCTCGGCCAGCGGCAGGCTGCGCACCAGCAGGTAGGCCAGGCGCGCGTCGTCGTCGGTGACCGCCCAGTCGAAGACCCCGTAGGACAGCAGGCTCTCGATCCGGGGCAGGGTCAGGCCGGGGGCGCGGGCGGCGAGCAGCCGGGCCAGGATCAGTCCGTAGTCCTCGCCGCTGGTGACGCCGAACCTGCGCCGGTCCGCCGACGGCAGGTGGTCCAGGATGACGTCGACGAGCCGGTTGCGGTCCAGTTCGGTCACCACGGCGCGCATCCGTTCGTGCGGCAGCGGCGGGGCGTTGGTGGCGGGCGCGGCGACCGGCTCGGACATCGCCTCGACCATCGGCCGGAAGGCGTCGAGCGCGGCCCGTGCCGCGTCGGCGTTGTGGTGGCGCAGGATCTGCGTCACCGACGTGACGATGTGGGTGTCGACGCCCTCGGGCTGCTGCGCGGTGCCCAGGCTGTAGTCGCGGGCGGTGCCCATCCGCTCCTCGGCGGCGACCGCGGTCCGCAGGTCGGCCGCGTCGTCGCCCAGCGGGGCGGGACCGGACATCACCTCGCGGAAGTACTGGCGCCGGTCGCCGCCGGCCAGCCGGGCGAGGCCGGCGTCGGACTGCGACTGCAACAGCAGGTAGACGGCCCGGCGGGCCGGTTCGCCCAGGCGGGACAGGTTGACCCCGTGCAGGGGCACGTCGGCGTCGGTGGTCGGGCCCTGCGGGCCGACCTGGCCCCGGGCCAGCCGGTCGCCGAGCGCGGCGAGGTCGTCGCGGTCCAGCGCGGCGAGCACCGCCGCGGCGGCCTCGGGGTGCTCACGGTGGTGCCGGTCGTCGACGAGTGCGAGCATCCGCCGCCGCTCGGGGGACAGCAGCCGCACCAGGACGCGGGCGATGACGAACGGCAGCGGTTCGATCATCCGCAGCACGAACTCGCGCTTGCTGCGGTCGCCGGTGAAGACGGCGTCGAGCTCGTTGTTGATGGCGGCCAGCTCGGCGGCGTGGTGGACGCGGACGAGCCCGGTCAGGCGCGTGGTCAGCCGGTCGACCTCGCCCGGGGCGGCCGGGACCGCCGGGGCGATGCCGGAGGCGCCGTCGAAGCGGGCGACGTGCCCGTCGGGCAGCACCGCCCGCGGCAGCCAGAGGTCGCCGCCCGCGCGTACGGCGGCGGTGACGGCCGCGGCTTCCGCTTCGGCCGCGGTGACGTCGGGGCGTACGGCCGCCAGGTGGGCGCTGGCCGACGGGCGGACGCGGTTGCGGTGCTGCGCGACGTGGGCCAGTTCGTGCGCCAGCACGCCCGCATCGGCCAGGGCCATCGCGGACGGGCACAGCAGCAGCCCCTGGCCGTCGGCGGCGGCCGGTGACGCGCCCAGCAGCGACGACTCGGTGACCCGCAGCGGCACGGTGTCGGGGTCGAGCCCGAGGTGCGGCGCGATCCGGCGGACGACCTCCCGTGCCGCGACGGTCGGGGCGGCGGGCGCCGGGGCCGGGGCGGCAGCGCGTGCTGCGACGCGGCGTGAGCCGTCCGCAGCGTCCGCGGCTGCCGCCGCCGGCCCGTCGGTCATGCCGTCACCGCACCGTGTTGAACGGCAGCCAGTTGTCCAGCGGCGCCGGGAACGGCCGCCCGGCGGGCAGCACCGCCGGGCCCCACAGCACGTTGCCGGTGATCGCCGCGCCCTCGGTCGCGCCGAGCACCGCCAGGCTGTAGCCGGACTCGGCCCGCCGGACGGTGTTGCCGGTGACCGTGGTCGTGCCGACCAGCGCCAGCGTGACGACCGCGCCGTCGCAGCGGGCGGTGCACTGGTTGGCGTCGAACTGCACCACGCCGTCGCGCCGGACGTGCCCGGCACGCGACGCGGCCGTCTCGGCGCCGAGCCGGTTGAGCACGATCACGGCGGGGCCGGTGGCGGCGTGGGCGGTGTAGACCGCGTCGCTGACCGCGTACTGCCGGGCGGTGGTGGCGCAGTCGACGGTGTTGTGGTGGATCTGCAGCCGGGTCTCGTGGCGCAGCACCTGGATCGCGTACGACCGGGCGAAGTCGATCGCGGTCAGCGCGGCGGCCCGCAGGTCCCGGCTCGAACCGGCATCGGCGATGAGCTTGTCCCGCGACACCGCGGCCCGGCCGAACCACGTCTCGGCCTTGATCTCGGCGAAGGCCACGCTCGGCGCGGACGGTCCGCCCGCGACGGAGTCGACGAACCGCTTCGTCCACACCGCCGGGTCCGGCCCGGCCTCACCGGCGACGTTCCCGGCCGTCCCGGCGCTGTCGGGCAGCGGGTAGGTCCAGCCGAAGGCGACCAGGAACTGGGCCACCGGGTCGAGGAACACCGACTGGACCGTCGTGTTGATCGCGGTCATGGTCGCGGCGCTCACGTCGGTGGCGCGGTAGGCGTCGATGAGGTCGAGGCCGCGCAGGGTCTCCGCCGACAGCAGCCAGAAGCCGCCGTAGCAGTCCCGCACCGTGTTCTCGCCGATGAGGACCCCGCCGACCTCGCCCAGCGCGGCGACGGCCACCGTGATCCCCGCGAAGAGGTTGTCCCGCAGCCTGGCGTCGTCGAGCAGGCTGTCGACCAGCATCCCGGAGGCGACCTTGCGCCGCCCGGCGGCGGTACGCACCAGCGACGGGCTCACCATGACGCCGACCATGACCTGCGCGTCCACGTCGGAGGCGCGGGCCCGGTCGTGGACGAACCGGCAGCCTTCGACGGTGAGCCCGACACAGGCCCCGCCGATGAGGATGCCGACGGCGACCATCGGCGGCCGGTCGACCACGACGGCGGCGGTGTCGAGCTCCGCCGACCACAGCCGCAGTTGCCCCACGCCGCGCTGGTCCGGGTCGTAGCCGATGTCGAAGTCGAACGTGCAGTCGGCGATGCGCAGGTCACGGGTGTTGACGGACCTGACGGCGATGGCGGCGCCGCGGCCGCGGTGCACCGCGGAGATCCGGTCGTCGGCGAGCCGGAAGTCGTCGGCGGAGCCGTCGGTCAGGCCGTATGCCGGGGGCAGCTCGAAGGTGATCCCGGTGACGGTCACCGCCTCGACGCCGACCGCGACGATCATGCCCTGGGGGAACGCGTCCTCCCGGCCCGGCGCCACCGCCAGCACCACCGCCCCGCCGCAGCCCTCCAGGTGCAGCCGGCCGTGCCCGGCCGTCAGCACCAGCGGCTCGGCCAGCTGGTAGCGGCCCGCGCGCAGGCACACCGTCACCTGCTGGCTCGGGTCGCCGACCGGCCGGCCGGCGGTCGCCTGGTCGATGATCGCCTGCAACCGGGCGGCGTCGGCGACGTCGACGCTGACGGTGCAGCAGCCGCCGCCGGTGCCGGGGGTGAGCCCGGTCAGCGGCGGGAACGGGATGCGGCAGTCGTCGAGCAGCTGGAACCGGCCGTCGGACCAGGCGACCACGGCCAGCGGGCAGGCCCACATGCGCGGCCCGTCCGGCGGCTGCGCCTCGCGCAGCAGGCGCGCGGGCAGCACCGTGTCCGGGGTGGCGGGGCGGACCCCGATCTGCCAGAAGTCGCCCGGGTGGGCGAAGCCGTGCTCAAGCTCGATGGTGACCGAGACACCGGTGCCGGTGAGGGCCACCGTCTGCCCGGACTTGACCCCGGTGCGCAGCTCCTCCCAGACGCGCAGGTAGAGCTGGGGAGTCGCGTCGGCGTCGAGGTAGACGGCGGGCGGCGGGGCGGGCAGCACGACCGTGCGGGTGTCCGGGTCGTACGGCTCCGACAGCGCCGCGACCTCGCCGCACAGCGCCGCCGCCCAGCCCTCGGTGACGCCGTCGGCGCTGTCGAGGTCGGCGGCCGCCCGCAGCACCTGCACCGGCTGTCCGGCGCGCGGGAAGTGGTAGTCGTCGACGGGGGCGCGGTCGAGCGTGAGCATGGTGCCGGACCCGGCGGTCACCCGGTACAGCATCGAGGCGTTGTCGTAGCCCCACAGCAGGTCGAAGGTGCCGTCCTCGTACGCCGCCGAGACCTGTACCCGGATCAGCTGGTTCTCGGCGCCCAGATAACCGCCCGCCGCCGTGGGCTCGCACGGGTCCGGGGCGGACGGCGGCGGGTCCCACGCCACCAGCAGCCGGCTGGCCGAGTTCAGGCGCATCGTCGCCGGGTCGAACTCCAGGCCCTCGACGTGCCAGGCCTTCCGGTCGTCACGCAGGGCGGGCC
The DNA here is from genome assembly GCF_018327705.1 of Catellatospora sp. TT07R-123. NCBI lineage: Bacteria > Bacillati > Actinomycetota > Actinomycetes > Micromonosporales > Micromonosporaceae > Catellatospora > Catellatospora sp. TT07R-123. The sequence goes on from NZ_BNEM01000002.1 coordinate 813,444, forward strand.
CGCACGCCTTCGCCCTGGTGGGCAGCAGCCGCACCCGGGTCACGATCCGCCGCCGCGCGGCGCCGTCCGGGCCGCCCAGCGCCACCTCGCGCAGCACCGGGTCCTCCGCCGCGGTGACGTCGTACTCGGTCAGCTGGAGGACCACGTGCTCGTGGGCGGCCTCGCCGGGCTTGCGGAACTGCGGATCGCCCGAGCTGTCGCGCCAGTCCGGCTGGGCGCTGTAGCGCACCTTCGCGCCGGAGTGCACGCGCACGCCGCCGACGTACATGGTTCCGGGGCCGATGACGAGGTCGCCGCCGTCCTCGATGATCTTGTACCCGTCGTCCGGGGTGCCCGCCGGGCCGATGATCTCGCGCAGCTCCGCGAGGCGCTCCTCGTCCTCGATGCGGTACTGCTCGTTCTCCTCGGCCTCCAGCGACACCCGCCCCTGCTGGGGCACGACGCCGGTGTAGCGCCGCCCGGGATCGAAGGAGACGCGCGCTACATCGGTGGCCATTGCCTACCCCTCATGGTTTCTGCTTCGACATCGGTCAGCGGCATGGGAACCAGCACCGGCGCCAGTCCCGCCGGCAGGTACTCCCGGTACTTCACGAGCAGCGAGCGCTCCTTGAGCGCGGCGCCGTCGCGGCAGAAGGCGCCCATCTCGGAGCCGTTGCGCGCGCCGGTGCGGATGCTCGCCGCCGCGGCGGTGTCGGCGGTGACGATCGCGGTGTCGGCCGACGCGACGAGCGCGGCGTAGCCCGCCTCGCCGAAGCGGCGGCTGGCGAACAGCGGGGCGCCGGGGCGCACCTCGACGCTCTCGTACCGGCGCGGCAGGACGCTGCCGGTCGAGCAGGCCGAGAAGCGTACGCAGCCGTCCTGGGTGTCGTCGACGACCACCACGTCGTCGAGGATGGACTCGCTGCATTCGAGGCGGTGCAGGTGCGCGCGGCCCAGCAGGGTCACCCGGTTGAGCCGGGCCAGGCCCGCGGCGCAGACCAGCGCGGCGCCGGACAGCTCCGACGGGAACGCGTAGCCCAGCAGCTCCCGGTTCACCGCGACCAGCTCCGCGCCGGTCGGGCCCGCCTGCGCGCGGGTCACGACCGCGGCGGGCACCTGACGCTGGGCGAACCGGGCCGGGTCCCACAGCGGCGCGCCCAGGACCGTGTTCAGGTCGGCCACGACCGCGGCGAGGTCGCCGTCGGCGACCGGTGCGCCGTCGGTGTATCCGGCGACCGCCGCCGACGCCGCCGCGCCCAGCTTCCCGGCCAGCCAGGCGGTCAGCGGGTCGCGCCGGTGGTGCAGCAGCCGGAACAGCTCGGTCGGGTCGTCGACCGCCGCCGGGCTCAGCAGGCCGCCGGTGTCGGCGGGCAGGCCCTGGATGACCGAGTCGGTGGCGCACAGCAGCTCGACCACGCCGTGCGCCCGGGTCCGGATCGGACCGGTGATCGACCGGTCCACGACCAGGGAACGCACCGTGCCCTCGACGATCAGCCGGGTGGCGGACAGGTCGCGGCCGTCGACGGCGGGCTGCCACACCGTCGCCGGGGTGCGCAGGGCGCCGGACGTGCCCGGGTCCAGCGTCGTGCAGGCCACGACGACCTCGGCGAAGCCGCCGCGCAGCACGATGTCGGCGCCGGAGAACAGGACGCCCTCCAGGCGCAGGCGCGCGGTCGGCTCGGCGCCGGCCGGGCTGCCGGTGAACACCCACGGCCCGGCGCCGGGCGCCAGGCGGATCACGGCGCGCCGCTGGTCGCGGGCGCGTACGGTGACCGCCTCGACCGGCACCGCGACCGAGCCCACCGGGGCGACCGCGGTGCTGGTCAGGCCGTCGGTGACGACCACCGTGCCGGTCGGGCCGAGCGCGGCCAGCGCGTTGTTCAGGTCGGTCGGGGTGCCGCCGGGCACCTCCCGCACCGGTGCCGGGTCGGACGCGGGCGCGGCACCGACCCGCCGCCGGTCGTAGGGTCCGGCGCCGATCCGGGAGAACAGCCCGTAGTGGTAGGCGACCTCGACCGGGCCGGTGCCGCCCGGCACCGCGAACCGGCCCACCTCGGGCCACAGCTTCACGTCGTGCGGGTCGACCGGATCGACCGCGCCCAGGGGGCGTACGGCGAAAGACCTCGGCTGGAACGAGGCGCCCGGGTCCGGATAGGCCCCCCGCGGCACCGGAGTCTGCCCCGCGACCGCCACCGCGTCGGCTAGGCCCTGGGTGAGCGGGCCGGGGACCTGCCACTGCGCCAGCGGCGCCCACCGCTCGCCGTAGCCGGTGGCGGGCCGGTCGTCGGCCTGCCACAGGCCGAGCTGCCGCCCGGTCGGATCGGCCGCGTAGTGGTCCGGGCAGCCCGCGACCGGCACCGGGGTGGCCCGGTCGACGGCGATGTCGGCGGCCTGCCACAGGAACACGCCGATCTTCGCGATGCCGTGCCAGCCCAGCGCGCCCCGGCCGATGCGGACGTCGGCGCGGTGGGCGTACTCGTCGAACGGGCCGTGCGCGTCGGCGGCGCCGACCGGATGGCGCAGGTCGGCCCGGCCGCCCAGCGGCGTGCCGGTCAGCGGCCCGACCAGGCCGGAGACCCGCTGCAACCGCCGGGCCGCGGCGCGGTCGGGCTCGTCGGCCGGGCGGCCCAGCGCCGGGTCCAGCAGGTGCCGGTTGCGGCCGAGCCGCCGGAAGAACTCCACGACGTGGCTCTCCCAGCCGGTGACGTCGGCCGCCAGCTGCTCCAGCAGCGCGACGGTGCCCTTGCGCCGCCGGTAGTAGATGGTGTTGGCGACGTCCAGGCGCCTGCCGCGCGCGTCCATCGACGGCACGAGGTTGGTGTCCAGCAGCGCCGCCAGGTACGGCACCACCCAGTCGGCGCCGGTCTCGACGGACTGGTCCTCCCAGAGCCGGTCGATGCCCCGGCGCACGTCGCCGAGCTGCACCGCGACCCGGTCCAGCAGGGTGCGCAGCGGACCGGTGCCGTCGAGCACGTCGCTGTCGGCCTGCCGGTACACGGCGGGCAGCAGCGCCCACAGTTTCGCCGCGGCGGCCTCGTCGAAGCCGTCGGCGCTGGACACGACCGGTTCACTCAACGGGAGCCACCTCCGTCACCAGGTGCAGACGGTCGGCGGTCACGGCGAAGTAGCCGCCCGCACCCGGGCTGAACCGCGGTCCCTCGTCGTCGTCGTGGCCGGTCCAGTTCATCCACAGCCGGTGCACCGCGAGCACGCCGGGCCGGTCGCAGACCGCTTCGATGCGGCTGCGGTAGAGCGTCTCGCCGACCTCCAGGCCGCCCGGCGCGAACAGGGCCAGCAGGTCGGCGCGCACGGCGTCGGCCAGGTCGGCGGCGAGGTAGAGCGGGTCGGTGCGCAGCACCAGTTGCAGGTATGCCTGCTGCGCCACGGCGGGCAGCACGGTCACCGGCCGGTTGGGGTCGGCGGCGGCGCGCAGGGCGGCGCGGGCCGAGGCGACCGCCGCGGCGTCGTCGCCGACGTAGACGGTCGCCATCGCCCTCTGCTGGGTCGCGTCCCACGCCCACGCCGCCCCGGCCCGCGCGACGCCGGGCGCCTGGGCCGCCACGACCAGGTAGTCGTCGGAGGAGACGGCCCGGCCGAAGGTGAGCACGGAGGCGGGCGCGAGGTCGCGTACGCGCTCGGGCGGGTCCGGGTCGGCGCCGCCCCCGGCCCCGACCGGGTTGCGCAGCGCGGCCAGGTTCGCCGCCGGTCGGAGCGCCTGGGTGAGCGCCCCGGCGGGCGGGGCCAGCGCGCCCGACCCGACGCGGTAGCTCGCCACGACGTGCGCGCCGGTCGGCAGGCGGGCGCCGTTGACGCCGTCACCGGTGCGCACGTGCGTACGGCCCTGCTCGTCCTCGCGGGTCACGAAGACCTGCTCGGCCGGGCCGCGGCCGTACAGCATCGGCACCTCGCGCCAGCGCAGCCCGTCGACGAGCAGCTCCACCGTGGACGAGTAACCCGGGCCGGACCGGGACCCGGTGCCTGCGATGCCGCCGGTGCCGGGCGGTGCCGCGCCGGCCGCGGTGTCGGCGAGGTAGGTGACCGGCGCGCGGCTGAGCGTGAAGTCCTGGCCGGGCAGGCTGGCGTCGCCGGTGCCGAGTGACTCCCCGGCGACGGTCGTGCCGCGCGTGAGCGTGATCAGGTCCCACAGCATCCGCAGCGGGGACACGAAGTCGCCGTCGGCCCCGTCGAGGGCGACGTCGCCGCCGGAGCCCGGTGTGGCGCCGACCGAAGCGCCGCCGCCACGCGCGTCCTCGACCAGCGCCGGGGTCCTGGTCCCTGCGGGCGCGGCGGGCGGGCGCGCCAGCCGCACCGCCGTCAGCGCCCCGACGTGCCTGGTCACCGGGGTGTCCAGCAGCGTGCCGACGTCGGTCCACTGCGACCGGACGACCACCTCGGCGACGCGGGAGCCGTAGCGGGTGCCGAGGTCCACCCCGGCCGCGGCGGCCACCGCGAGCTTGCCGACCAGCAGCGGGATGCCGTTGGCGCCGGGGCTGGTGGTCGGGGTGGACGGGGCGGCGTTGGCATACCAGAGGACCTCGGCGTAGCCGGTGAGCCGGACGAGGTCGAAGCCTGTGCCCGAGCGCAGCCCGGTGCCGGCGCCGGGGACCTCCACCAGCAGCGGGTCGCCGGCTTTGAGGGCGCGGGCCGTGCTGTCGAGGACGAGCTGGCCGAAGCTGACCACGGTCGCCCCGGACGGCACGGTGATCAGGTGGTTGGACGCGTGCGGACGGCACAGCCGGTAGTCGGCGGCGTGCGCGTCGGGCGACAGGCCGCCGGTGCCTTCCAGCAGCACCCGCGTGTTGACCCGCCGGTGCGCGTCGGTCTCGGGCACCAGCCCGGTCACCCGTACGACGGCGGCCTCCAGATCGGCCGAGGTCCACGCGCGCGGCACCAGCAGCAGCCGGTCGCCGACGGCGACGCCGGTGGGCTTGCCCTTGACCAGCACCCCGCCGCGCAGGACGAGGGCCTTGCGGGCGGGCACGTCCGCGGTGCCGGGCCGGGACCCGGCCGGAGGTCCGCCGACGACGGCCGCCTCGTCCCCGGCGGCCGGGGTCGCGACGGAGGTCGGCGAGGTGAACGCGGTCGCCACCCCGGTCTCGAACGTCTGCGACGCGACGCCCGGGGTCGCCTTGGAGGCGACGGCGAACCCGGCCGGGATGACGATCGGGCCGGGTCCGGTGGCGAGCACCCCGAGGGTCGCCGACGCGGCGATGCCGGGACGGGGCCGGTAGCCCAGCACCGACACGAGCCGGTTGACGCTGTCGGCCAGGACCGCGGTACGCAGGAAGGACTCGTTGGCGATGCGTTCGGTGTAGAAGGTGAGCACATCGGCGACGTACGCCCACCAGTCGACGACCTGCAGGGCGAGGTCGGCGGAGGCCGTCGGCCGCCAGCCGTCGAGCTCCGTCTCGCCCGGCAGGCGGTGCAGCATCCGGCGCCGGAACGCGGCGAAGTCACCGGACCGGTACGCGATCGAGGCCTGTCCCGGCAGGTTCCAGATCCGCCACGGGCACCGTCCGGTGCCGTCGCAGCGGCAGACGCCGCCCGCGTCGGGGCAGCCGCAACCGCAGTCGGTCTCGCTCATTTGCCCCCCTGTACGACGATGCGCAGCGAGCCGCGTCCGGGCGCGCTCGGGTCGTTGTCCACGCGCACGATCTCGTCGCCCGCGACGGTCAACGTGTCGCCCATGGCCTGGAAGTCCGCCGTGTAGCCGCGGCGCCGGCAGGTCACCGACACGACCCCGTCGACGCCGGTGGCGCGCTGCGCGGCGATCTCCAGTTCGGAGCGTTCCAGCGCCTGACCGAAGGTGAAGCGCCCCCGGGCGAAGAACGCGGGCGCGCCGTCGGCGCGCAGCCCGGTGCCCAGCTCCACCGCCAGCGCGGCGGCGACGTCGCCCCGGAACGCCCACGCGTGCGCGCAGACGGTGACGACCAGGTCGAGGTCGGCGTAGCGGGGCTGCGGCGTGTACACCTCGTACCCCGCCAGCCGCCGCCGGTTGAGCAGCCCCAGCAGGGCCACCGCGCGGTCGGTGTCCACCGCCGGCGCGTCCTGCGGCTCGACGGTGGTGAAGATGGTCGGCCAGCTGCCCGTCCACCGGAACCGGGTGCCCGCGTCCTCGACCCAGTCGAGCTCCCGGGCGGCGGCGTCGTAGTCCGGCGGCCGGACCGCCCGGAACTGGCGGGCCCGGAACGCGTACGGCGCATACCGGCGGACCTGGTCCAGCGGCTCCTCGTCGGCCCCGCCGGCCGCGGGGAACGGGTTGGTCGCCGCGAGGATCACCGCGCTCATCGCCGGGTCGACGCCGGTCAGGGTGTCGGCGGCGATGTTGCCCGCCTCGCCGCGGGTCACCCGGTAGGTCACGTCGAACACGGTCCGCGGCGACGGCCGGTTGCCGAACACGCCGTCGCCGAAGCGGACGGTGTCGGCGTCGTCGCCGTCGTACTCCCAGCGGGGCCGGCCCGACAGCCGCTGCGGGCCGGTCCGGATGTCGGTGTAGCGGGCCGCGTCCACGGTGTACGCGGCCTCGAACGGCGCGGCGTCCAGCAGCCGGGGCCGCCACCGCCACGCCTGCGGCGCACCGCCGCCGGGCGGCGGGACGTCGGTGACGACGATCTCCGGCCGGGGGCCGGGCCGGTCGGCCCCGGCGGCGGGCTGCGCCGGGGCCAGCCAGGCGAGCCGGCCCTGGATGAGGGTGTGCTGGTAGACCGGGCGCGGGTCGTCGCAGTCGGCGTCCGGTCCGGTACGCACGACCGCGTGCGCCGCGGCGCCGGCCGCACCGGCCGCCGGGTCGGTGACGAACCGCTCGGTGTGCCGCCTGCCCTCGGTCGCGGGCAGCAGGTTGCCCGCCAGATGGGTACGGGTCAGATCATGGTCGTGCCGGGGCGCCTCGGCCGCTGACCACATCAGCCGGGTCACCGCGACACCGAACAGCGGATCGGTCTGCTCGGCGGCGCCGGTGAGGTGCACGACGTGGCGGACCGGCGGGTCCAGCGGCAGCTCGGGCGCGGTGTCGAGCAGCAGCGCCAGCCCGGCCGTCCCGGTCGCCGGGTCGCCGACCGGGAAGCCGTAGCCGTGGCCGCGCACCCACATCTGGGTGGCCCCGGCGGGCAGGCAGCGGCGGCTGTCGTCCCACCAGTACGGCAGGATGCGCCAGGCACCGGCGCTGTCGCGGGCGTTCCACCGCGGGTCGACGGCCAGCGGCAGCTCGGCGGGCAGGCCGGTGCCCGGGTCGACCATGCCCGAGCCGATCTCGAAGGCGACGGTGCCCCCGTCGGGCGCGGCCGCGGTCAGCACGGTCCCGGCCGGGATCGGGCCGCCGGCCACGTCGAGCTGCACGGTCGCCCGGGCCGACAGCGACGGCGACGGCTCGTAGTCGACGAGCCGGGCGTGGCGCACCACCGAGCGGCGCTGCGTCGCCGTGGCCAGGGTCGCCTCGGCCGCGACCCGGTCCTGCAGGTAGGCCAGGTCGTCGCCGACCGAGGCCGCCATCTCCAGCAGCATCATGCCGAGGTCGGCCTCGGACCGTTCCACCCAGTGCGGGTACGCCACGGCGGAGTAGTCGGTCAGCGCCCGCACGAAGCTGCGGAAGTCGCGGGCCAGGTAGTCGATCGGCGGGTTCGGTCCCCGGTCCGGCGGGCACGGCGGCTCGGCCCGCGCACAGTCCAGCACGGACGGGCAGCGCGCCTTGAAGTTCAGCGGCGCGGTGGCGTAGTACGGGTCCAGCACCGTGCTGTCCACGGCGAACCGGTAGACCGAGAAGTCACCCGGGTAGGCCGTGGTCAGGCGCAGCAGCGGGCGGCCCTCGTCGTCGTGGCCCCAGTCCCCGGCGGCGACCGGCCCGACCGGCACGACGGCGGGCTTCTCGCCACCGGTGATGGTCACCGGCTGCGGGCCCACCAGCGTCCCGGCCACCTCGACCGTGTTGATGAAGTGCACCGCCAGGTGGGTCTGGTCGCCCCCGGCGACCTCGACGAAGTCGATGCCGTTGAGGACGGTGGAGGCGAGCAGCGCGGCGAGACGGTCGGTCATGTCAGCTCACCTTCAGGCTCAGCGTCTCGGTGGTCTGCGTCTCGATGAGCACGTACCGCACCGTCACCAGGATCTCGCCCTCGTCGAGCCCGGAGGCCGGGTCGGCACCGGCCGCCACCAGCACGTCGACGAGCTTCACCTGGTCGCCCAGCCAGCGTTCGACCGACTGGCGCACCAGCATCGCCACGCTGGCGACCAGCGCGTCGGACTGCGGGGCGAACAGCAGCTGCCGCAGCCCGCAGCCGAACTCCGGCAGGCAGGCCCGCTCCCCCGGCGAGGTGAGCAGCAGCTGGCGCAGCAGCTGCGCGACGTGTGCCGGGTAGCCGGTCTGCCCGGCCTGGCCGGAACCGGCGTCCAGGCGCAGCGGGAAGTCGTAGTCGGCGCGGGCCATCGTCATTCCCCCGTCACGTTCGTCTGGGCGGCCTGGATCAGCACCGAGCCCTGTAGCGCGCCGTCGGCGGCGAAACAGAACCCGACGCTGTCGGCGGTCAGCGCCGCCACCTCACCGCCCGAGCCCTTCTGGCTGGTCAGCTGCCACTGCACGCGTACGCACGGGTGCGGCGACACCGGCGCGAACGGGCACCCCGCCACGACGAACGTGTCCGTGGCGTACACGGCCTGCCCGCCGCCCAGGGTCACCCGCGACTGCGTCGGCAGCGCGGTGACGGTGCCGCCGTGCGGGCAGGTCATCGTCGCGGTCGTGGTCAGCAGGGAGCCGCTCATCAGATCACCGTCATCGCGCCGTCGTTGACCGACACCGACGCGTCGCCGACGACCAGGCTCTGCGGCCCGCGGGCGTGCGTGATGCCGACGGCGTCCAGCGACACCGCGTTGTCGTTGCTGTCGGCCAGGGTCACGCTGCCCGACTCGTCGTCGAACAGCAGCTTGTGCGGGGCGGCGGTGACCAGTCCCCGGACCGTGGCGGCGGCGTCGGCGGGCAGCTCGCCCTCGCGCCAGAAGCAGCCGGACCAGATCGGCAGGGACACGTCGCCGCCCTCGAACTCGATCCACACCGCGGCGCCGACGTCGGGGATGAGGAACAGGCCGACGTCGGGACCCGCGTAGGGCACGCACGGCAGGCACCAGTCGGTCGGCAGCGTGCCCAGGACCGCGGGCACGACCGCCCGGATGCGCAGCGTGTCCGGGTCGACGTCGCTGACCGTGCCGCGGTACTTGCCGTAGAAGCGGTTGCGCAGCTGGTCGGCCACGTCGTACAGCAGGTCGTCCAGGTCGCTCATCCGATGCCTCCGGGCAGTCCGGGCGTTCCCGCCGCGCCGGCGGCCGGGCCGACCGCGTTGCGCGCGAGCGTGAACGCCATGGTGTGGCTGTTGCGGCCGATGGTGTGGCGGACGCCGGTGACCAGGTACCTGCCGGACAGCAGCTGCCCGACGCCCGCCAGCGCGACGACGGACCCGACCCGCAGCACGACCCGGACCCGCGAGATGTCGGCGACGCCCCTGGCACCGGTGAACCAGCCCGCCTCGCGCAGCACCGCCCTGGCCCGCACCGGCAGGTCGGCCGCGTCGCCGCCGGTGGTCAGCCGCACGCTGGCGGTCCGGCCCGCGAACTCGGCCAGGCTGCGGGCGTCCAGCAGCGGCAGCCCGCTGTCGGTGGTGTCGGCGGTGAAGCCTTCGGGGTCGTCGTCGGTGAGGGTGGCCTGCGCGGCCAGCACGCTGTTGGGCCGGGCGACGTCCCAGTGGAAGTCCAGCGCCGCCACCGGGGCCTGCTCGGGGTCGTTCATCGCGATCGTGGTGACCGGCTCGGCCCGCAGGTCGGGCACGGCGAACACGCCGGTGCGCACCCCGGGGGCCCCGGCGCAGGCGACCCGGCACCACCGCCCGGAGCGGCGGGCCAGCCGCCGCAGGAACTCCAGGTCGGTGCCGCGCTGCATCAGGCTGTGGCCGGGCGCGTCATGGGCGGGGGTGTCGTCGTCGGTGTTGCGGGCGCCGGGGGTGAAGCCGTACTCGCCGAAGATGCTGTTGGCGACCGCGCCCTCGGTCATCCCGGTCCATTCGCGGGCCTTGTGCTCCAGCCCCATCAGCACCGACGCGTCCTGCGCCCGGACCTCCACCGTGGAGGCGGTGATGCCCGCCTGCAGGTGGATCTGGTGGGACTGCACGTATCCGTCGAACACGCACTGGGTCGCGCCGCCCTCGGGCGTCGCGGTGACCGCGATGTTCGCGTACGGCCGGATCTTGCGGTCGCCCACCCAGCTCAGGTCGCCGTCGACGGCGGAGACGGGCAGCACGAGGCGCAGCGCGTCGGGCAGGTGGAGGTTCTCCTCCACCTCCAGCACGCTGACGGCGTCGTAGAAGTCGTCCCCGGCCGCCGTGCCGTCGAGCAGGACCTGGTAGGTGGACACCGGTCAGCTCCGGTCCGGCACGGCGATGAGCTCGTGGGCCGCCAGCGCGTCCAGCGACATCGCCCCGTTGGTCCAGCCCAGTTCCCAGGCGGCGGTGGCGTCGGCGGCGAAGGTGTGCGCGAGCAGGTCCAGCCGTTCGTCGCCGGTGCGCCGGTACCAGCCGCGCACCGCCCGCGGCTGGGGCAGCGGCAGCCGCGCCACCGTCACGACGGTGCCGTCGGCGGCGGTGACCTGGTACGTTCCGGTGCCGGCATACCGGCTCGGTGGGATGAACACGGTGTCTCCTGGCGGTCAGTGCGGGATCATGCCGATGATCGACTCGGCGGCGTTGACGAGGTTCGCGATCGCCGCCACCTGGCGCAGGCTGTCGGTGTAGGCGTTGGCGGCCTTGGCCAGCGGGGCGAGGTCGTCGCTGACGGCGTACACGTCGGTCTTGGTGAGGACCTGCAGCCCCACCTGCGCCTCGGCGTGGATCGGGTTGAGCAGGGTGTCGTAGCGCTGCTCGGTGATGGTGAGGCTGGTGACCCGGACCGGGACGATGCGGCCCGGCCCCCACACGAACAGCACCACCGGCAGCTTGTTCGCCGGAACCTGCCGCGGCGGGTTGGGCCGGGGCGACCCCGCGCCCGCCAGCGCCGAGGTGACCGCCCCGAGCAGCCCGTCGCTGCTGGTCGAGCTGGACGGCTGGATCAGCATCTCCAGCGCCGCGATGCGGCTGTACACGCCGCTGATCTTGGCTAGGCCCGAGCCGATGGTGTTGTCGGCGATCGGGTCGGTGGCGTCCATGGCGAGGGTGAACGTGAACGCCTCACCCGGGTAGCCGGTGACCGCGAGCGGGTTGCCGCGCGCCCCGCCCTGCGGTTCGGCCTGCACCGCCTGCGGCTGGGTCCAGGTGTGGGTCAGCGACTCCGGGTTGTACTGGAAGACGATGACGTTCGGGATCGGGATGAGCCTCGTCGGCATGAACTGGACGAGTGCTCCACGCAGGTAGGTCGCCATCAGCGCAACTCCCCCAGGGCGGCGGCCACCACGGCCTCGGCGATCTGCGAGGCCAGCGTCCGCGGGTCGGTACGGCCGTCGCCGGGCACGGTCGCCGCCACCCGCTCGACCCGGCCCGACGCGTCCGGCGCGGTCGGCCAGTCGCGCAGCGCCTCGGCGACCAGCTCGGCCAGCCTGCGCGCGTCCTGTTCGGACATTGGCGGGACGGTCAGCGTGATCCGGTCGACGTGCAGTCTCATCGGGCCACCGCCATCCCGTTGACCGGCAGGTCGGTGCGCAGCACCGTGCCCCGCTTGGCCAGTTCGGAGCGCGCGGCGGCGAGCACGTGCCGCATCCCGATCAGCTCGCCCTCGGCGCGGGCGAGGTAGGCGGCGGCGAGCGTCACCGACTTGATCTCCGCACCGGTCAGGGTGAGGTCGGCCGCGAGCCGGTCGTGGTCCACGTCGGCGCAGACCGGCACGCCCGACCGCGTGGCGGCCGGCAGGGCCAGGCGCCACAGCCGCGCGCGCTGGTCGGCGGTGGGCGGCAGGAAGTCCACCACGACCCGCAGCCGGCGCATGAACGCCTGGTCGAGGTCGCCCTTGCGGTTGGTGGCCAGCACGGCCAGCCCGGAGAACGACTCCATCCGCTGGAGCAGGTAGTCGATCTCGATGTTGGCGAACCGGTCGTGCGCGTCGCGGACCCGCGTACGCTGGCCGAACAGCGCGTCCGCCTCGTCGAACAGCAGCAGCACGCGGCGGCGCTCGCACTCGTCGAACACCTTCGCCAGCCGCTTCTCGGTCTCGCCGATGTACTTGTCGACGACCTGCGCGAGGTCGATGCGGAACAGGTCCAGCTCCAGCGACCGGGCCAGGATCTGCGCGGCCATGGTCTTGCCGGTGCCGCTCGGCCCGGCGAACAGCGCGGTGACCCCGCGGCTGCCGGGGGTGAGCCGTCCGAAGTCCCACTCGTCGAGCACGGCGGTGCGCAGCCGCACCTGCGTCTCCACCTCGCGCAGCCGCGCCGCGACGGTGTCGGCCACCACGAGGTCGTCCCAGGTGTAGGGGCAGGGCACCGGGTTCAGCAGCGCGCCCGCACCGGAGCCGAGGATGCCCCGGCCGGCCGAGGCGGCGGGCGCCCCGGCACCGTCCTGCAGCGCCGCCGTGGCGATCTCGGCGGGCGTGAGCGTCCACTCGGCCACCGTCGCGGGCACCGGCCGTCCGGGCGCGTACGCCTCCCACAGCTGCCGCCGGTCCGCACCGCTCAGCTGCGGCATCGGCCAGCTGAGCCGCGCGACCGGGTACGGCGGGCGCGGGTCGGCGGCCTCGCGCGCCACGATGCTCACCCCGTCCGGGCGGGCGTCCAGCGGCACCCGCTCCGGACCCGACCAGATCGGCACGGCGTCGAGCAGCCGGGCGGTGCGCAGCGCCCGCATCCCGAGCCCGGCGTCGTCCACCAGCAGCGGCGGACGGCCCAGCGCGGCAGCCAGCTGCGCGGCGAACGTGCGGCGGCCGGACCCGGCCGGGCCGACCAGCTCGATCTCGACGGGGCCGGTCATGGCGCCGGCCACGGCCGCGATCTCGTCCCGCAGCGCGGGGTGCAGGCACGGCAGCTGCGGCGGGTCGTACGTCAGCCCGGCATGCCACCGCCACCAGCCGTCGGCGCCGCACAGCCAGCCGACCACGTCCGGGTCGGCCGTCCACGGCGTGTCCGGCCGGGCCGCGTCGCCGTCGGCGGGCTGGGCCAGGCACCAGGTGACCAGTCCACCGCCGCCGTCGCGGGCGGAGGTGTCACCGGCGGGCCAGCCCCACAGCGAGGCCGCGACCGCCGGGGTGGGCACGGCGGGCCGCAGGTCGTCGTCGAGGTAGCCCAGCACCCTGGTCAGCTGCGGGTCCACCTGGCAGGCCGCGAGCAGGGCCAGCCACTCGCACTCGCGCAGGCCGAGGCCGCAGACCTCGACCAGCCGGGCGAACGCCGGGTCGGCCAGCGCCAGGGCGCCCGCCCGGTCCACCGCCGGATCGCGTACCACCGCGGGCGGGTCGCGCAGGATCTCGTCGATCCCGGCGTGCACCCCGGCCAGGCGGCGCTGCCAGCGGACGCGGACCTGCTCGACCCGGTCGCGGGCGGCCGCCCGGACCCAGCGCGCGAACGGCGGCTCCGTCACGGGACCACCGCCCACAGCGCCGGTTGGGCCTCGATGTCGGCGGCGCGCACGTGCACCGCGTACCGGCCCGGGACCAGCCCGGCCGGAGCCGCGAACGTCAGCGTGGTGCCGGACAGGTGCCACTGGCCGGCCGCCGGCGTGCCGGAGCCGATCTGCCGCAGCGGTGCGGTGCCCAGCCGCACCTGCGCGCCGGTGGCGGGCACGTTGTGGACGGTCGCCGTGTAGACGCCGCCGCTGGCCGCGACCAGCGGCCCTCCGTCCGGATCGACCACCGGGGCGACGCCGAACGGGACGGTGCCCGAGCGGTACCCCGGTTCGCTCGGCCGCCCGGCACGCAGCCCGTAGCGGCCCGGCGGCGGCGCGGCGGCCGGGACCTGGAGCAGGAACGGCACCCCGTCCGCGGGCACCGCCGGGTACGGCGTCGGCAGCGGCTGCCGCCAGGTGGCGGTGACGTCGGTCTCGACCTCGCCGCCGCCGGTGTACTCCACCAGGTAGACCACGTCGGTGTCGGCCAGGTTGCGGCCGCGCAGCAGGAACTGCTGGCCGGGACCGGCCGTCGCCGGGGTCTGGTCGTAGCCGGACGGACCGGTCGGCGTGGTGAGCCGCACGTGGCGGCTGGTGCCGTAGAGCACCGGCCGGATCCCGGCGTCCGCGCCACCGGTCGGGCCGCCCAGCAGCGTCCACTGCACCGGCGGCGGCTGCTCGGTCAGGCCGGTGCGCGGCATCAGCATGGCGACCCCGACGCGGTACTGCGCGGACATCCGCATCGGCACGGTCAGTGCCTGCCACAGCCGCGACAGCTCGTCGGGCGTGGGCGACTCCAGCGTGATCGACACCTCGGAGGCGGGTTGCCCGGTCGGGGTGGGCGTGGCCAGCTGGAGCGTGCCGTACTCGTGCAGCGCCCGCATCGCCACGCTCATCGCCTGCTGCTCATGGGTGTAGCTGGTCTGCGACTCGGCCGACAGCAGGAAGTAGAGGTCCAGGCACAGCGGCTCGTAGGCGACCGGCTGCCGCGGCGGGCCGGGCGGCTGCCCGGTGAGCATCGACTGGGACCAGAACGCGTTCTTGAGGTGCTTGTTCTCGGTCACGTGGAACAGGTAGAGGTTCAGGTCGCAGTCGGCCAGCGACGGATGCTGCGGATGCTGCCCGGAGACGGCCGTCGAGAACCCGGGCGGGCCGCCGCCGAACAGCGGGCTCGCCGCGAGGGCGTCGATGATGATCTGCTTGAGCGCGTCCGTGACGATCGACAGGTCGTACATCGCTCACCCCTGCGCCAGGCCGTACTGCGGGACAGGCCGGGACAGCCGCGCGGCGGGCACCGCCGGGGCGGGCACCGGGGCGGCCTGCGGCACCGGTGGCGTGACCGGCGGCAGGATGCGCACGTCGATGGTGCCGATGTGGATGGACGGCGGCGGGGGCGCGGCCGGCGGTGCCACGACCACGGCGGGCGCCTGCCGCTGCGGCAGCACCGCCCGCACCGGCACGGGCTGCCCGCGCGTCGGGCGCGCCTGCTGCTCGGCGGAGGACTCGCGACGCGGTGCCGGTGGCGTGACCGGACCCGCCACGGCCGGCGCGGACGGGCGCGCCGCGAGTGGCGCGGGCGGCTGCGCCGGACGCTGCGGCGTCACGGTGGACGCCGGCGCGGGAGTCGCCCGCGCGGGCGCGTCAGGCCGCCCGATGACCGGCTGCGGCATCGCCCCACTCGGCCCCGGCTGCTGCGGCTGCGGCCGCGGTGCTGGGGGAACGGCCGGAGTGGGATCGAGGGCGGCCGGGACCTGGGGGCGTGCCGCGACCGGCGGCACCGGCGTGGCGACTGAGGGCGCGGAGGTGTCCGCGCGCGCCGGGCGCGGTTCGGGCCGGTCGGCAGCGGCCGCGCGGTCCGGCGACGGGCGCCGGGGCGCCGGGGCGGGCAGCGGTTCGGTCGGCGGCGTGCCGACCTCGGGCCGCCAGTTCGGCCGGTACGGCGCCCGGACGTTGCCGGGTGCGGTGTCGAGCAGACCGGCCAGGTATCCCCCGCGCCTAGACATGGGTCACCTCGACCGCGGCACCCGCCGACAGGCGGATCCGTTCGGCGTACGCGTGGCGGCGCTCGCCGGGCAGGTCGAGGATCGCCCGCTCGCCCCAGTGGTACGCGGCGGCGAGCAGGTGCACCTCGTCCAGCACGGCCCCGGCCAGGAAGCCGAGCTCGGCCAGGCACAGGGCACGCACGTCGACGTCCAGTTCGACCGGCTGCCCGCACTCCGGGCAGGCACCGGTCACCGTCGTACGCAGCACCGGCGCGAGCACGGCCATGACCCGCTCGACGGCCGCGGTCGGCGCCGTGCCCCGTACGCACGCCTGGCGCAGCGCGGCCGGTCCGCCGTCCGTGGCGGCCAGGACGTCGTCGGCGGTGGGCAGCCGGAACACCGTGTCGGTGCCGCGCAGCCGCCACCAGCCGGGCTCGGTGTCCGGCTCGGCGGCCCGGCTGCGGCGCGGCCGCCGGTGCGCGACGTAGTCGGCCAGGCCGAAGTCGACGTCGACGCGGGCACCGCACCGGCCGCACGCGCCCTCGGCGATCATCCTGTCGCCCAGGCGCGACACCCGCAACGCGACGACCAGCGCGTCGACGTCACCTACTGGCAGCTGTCCGGCCGCGCGCGGCCGGCCGTCGTCGTACGGGGGCAGCAAAGCCCGGCCGTCCACCACCCGCACCGCGGTGGCGAGGTCCACCCCGCCCTCCACGAGCAGCAGATCGTCGTGCCCCGTCGCCCGCCGCCATCCGACCGGAAGGTCCGTGATGGGGGTGCGCACCATCTGCCTAGAACTCCGCCTGCTCGGACAGCGACAGGTCGTGCTCCCAGCCCTCGTGCTCGACCTTGATGTGCTCGATCGCGATCGCGTTGGTGCCCGCGTCGAGGTCGGGCAGCGCCTGGTACTCCGACACCCACGCCCGGTGCACCAGGAACCGGTGCACCGGCTGGCTCTGCTCGTTGAGCAGCTCGATGCGGACCTCCTTGCGCAGCTGGAGCAGCGAGCTGCTCGGCGCTCCCTTGTCCAGGACCTGGCTGGCGTTGGCCCAGGCCTCGAACTCGTCGGCGTAGGTGACCCCGCGCTCGAAGGTGATCGGCTCGTACTTGGTGCGGCCGAGGCCCTTGCGGATGAGCGCGTTGCCGCCCTCCTTGTATTCGACGACGTCCGCCGAGCGCTTGAGGGCGCTGACCTTGCTGACCCCGGCGACGGGCGTGGAGCTGTTGCCGAAGTAGACCAGGAACCGGTAGGTCTTGTAGGGGTCGAATCGGCTCACGTTGACCGAGAACGGCTTGGACATCGCTACTCCTCCTACACGGCCGGCTGGCCGGCGAGCTGGGCCAGTTTGATGACGACGAACTCGGCCGGTTTCAGCGGTGCGAACGCGACGACGATGTTGACGATGCCGTTGGCCTGGTCGTCCGGCGTGGTCGTGGACGCGTCGCAGACGACCTGGAACGCCTGGCTGGGCTTGCTGCCCTGGAACGCGCCCTGGTGGAACAGCCCGAGCATGAAGTTCTCGATCGTGGTGCGGATGGACACCCACAGCGGCCCGTCGTTGGGCTCGAACGTCACCCAGGTCAGGCTGGAGGCCAGCGACTGCTCCAGGAACAGCGCCATCCGGCGGACCGGGACGTAGCGGTACTGCTGGAAGGCGGGGTTGGCGGCGACCAGGGTGCGGGCGCCGAAGACCACCGTGCCGATGCCGGGGAAGCCGCGCAGGCAGTTCACCCCGATGGGGTTGAGCGTGCCGTGCCGGGCGTCGGTCATCACTCCGGACGCGACCACGCCGGTGGTGTCGGCGATGATCGTCTCCAGCCCGGCGGGCGCCTTCCACACGCCCCGGTTGGTGTCCTCGCGGGCGATGACACCGGCGACGAAGCCCGACGGCGCGACCGTGACCGGCGCACCGGTCTCCGGATCGGTGGACTTCAGGTACGGGAAGTACAGCGCCCCGTTCTGGCTCTTGGGGATCACCCGGCCCGGCACGGCGTCGGTCATGATCTCACCGATCAGCGGCAGCGGGTCGCTGGCGTGGTCGGCACCCGAGTCGGCGGGCGGATCCATGATCACGAAAGCACGCTTGCGCTCGGCGAAGGCCAGCGCGTCCGACACCACCGGCTGGTCCCACACACCCGGGGTCAGCAGCAGGTTGAACACCGGCACCTTGTCCAGGGAACCGTCCGCGGCGAAGGCCGGGGCGAAGTCCCCCGGGCTGTACGTCGTGAACGGGTTGCCCGGCATCGTCGCGGTCAGCGGCGTCGGGGCCAGCGAGGTCGGCCACGCGGTCGGGTACGCCGTGATCGGCTCGACCATGACCAGCGACGACACCGGCGCCGTCGCGGTGCCCAGGCGCTTGTCGACCGTGTTGGCCGCATCCGCCGCGGACGGCGCCGGGTTGAGCGTCACCCGGCGGAACGTCTCGGTACGCGAGCCGTACGTGACCACCAGGTCGGCCAGATCCAGGGGCGCCGAACCGGTCGTGGCACGCAGGTTGGTCACCGAGACGGTGAGCGCCCGGTGCGCGTCGACGGGCTCGCGGCCGGTGAACCGGATGCCGGTGCCGGGGGCGGCGCCGGGCAGGTCGAACGTCGGCGGGGTGATGTCCGCCGACGTCAGCGTGACCAGGTCGTGCAGGCGCGGCCGCAGCGCGACGACGTAGGCCACGGCGCCGCCGTTGAGGAAGAACTCGTTGACCGCCCGGCCGACGTCGCAGGCGAGCCAGTCCACCGCGTACAGGCCGCCGAACTCGCGCTCGTAGTCGGTGAACGAGAAGATCTGGATCGCCTTGCCCCAGTTCGAGGGCTTGGTGCGGAACGGATGGGTGTAGCCGACGAACACCGTCACCGAGGTCGGCGCAGCGGTGATCGTGTGCGCGTTGCTGTGCACTTCCTCGATGTAGATGCCTGGATAGGTAGGCGTCACGGGCATGGCGGAATCCTCACGGCGGGCCGGCGCCGGATCGCCCGGCGCGGGTACGGGCGATCAGCGCGTGTACGCGGTGCCGGTGGCCGGGAGCCCGGCAGCACCGCCGCTCAGGGAGAGGGTCGACGGGCCGGGCATCGCGAGCCCGCCGGGCGGCGCGCTCGCGGTGACCAGGAACGCCACCGAGGCGGGCAGCGACCCGAGCCCCGACATGCTCGTCTTCGTCGAGTTGGCGGCGTCGTAGGACGCGGTGAGGGTGAACGTGGTGCCGCTCGGGTCGAGCGCCACCGTGACCGGGATCCCCGAGCCGCTGTAGCCGGACCGCGCGACGAGCTTGAACAGCACCGTAGTGCCGTCGGCCGCCAGCACGTCCACCGCTGGGCTCGCCTTGACCGTCAGCGACTGGCCGTCCTTGGGCAGGCCGGTGCCCGTGGCACTGCCGGCCTGCACCGCGACCAGGCCGCTGCCGGCGGCCGGGCTGCCCGGGGTGCCGCTCGCGACGTCCACGCCGATCCGGCCGGCGGCGTCGGCGGCGTCCACGAGCCCGGCGTAACGGTCGGTCTCCTTGACGTTGACGGTCACCTTGCCGGTGATCACGGTGCCTGCGTCCGGGGTGACCGTGACGGTGATCGCGTTACCCTCCGGACCGGCGGTGACCGCGGTGAACGCGATCGCCGGTGCGGGCGGGAGCGACGGCGGCCGGGTGAACTCGCCGGCGGCGACCTTGGCGGCCGCCACGGCGCGCAGGATCGCGCAGTCGGCGGGCGAGAGGATCGCGGTCCAGGCTGAGGTGAGGTCGACGGCCGCGCCGTCGAACTGGAACGCGGAGAGCGGGATGGAACGCTGCCCGCCCAGCGAGTCGGTGAAAGTGAGCGGTGCCTTTCCAGAAACAGCCTGACCGGCCATACGCCAGCGCCTCCACCCCGTAGGAGTTCCTACTGCTGGGTGCATTACTAACAGACGACAGACGGAAATGATTCAAGGCTGTCGTCATTCCGTCACGGCTCACCTGCCGGGGGATTGCTGTTCACCATGCCGTATGACCGGCGTCGCCCTTTCAGGACGATGGTCACCTGGACCCCGCGTGCCACCCGGCGTCCGGGACCGGGTGTCGGCAAAACGACGATCCCCCAGGAGGATCAAGCCCTGTTCCCGATGGAATGACGGCCGACACTTCGCGATACTCCACGGCTCATTCCATCGTGGACAACACGATCGAGGGATTGTGCCGATGATGAGAGAAGTGACATTCGGCGCTTTACTGTCGCCGTTGATCGGCGCCGAATAGGGGCCGGCAGGGGCGGCGGATCAGCCCTCGCCCATACGGGTGGCGAGCTGGTTCGTGTCGAAGTAGCCACGCCACGCCCTGATCCTGCCGGCGCCGACCTCGAAGACTCCCCTGACCTTACGTGTTTCCACAGCTGAAAGGGGCCCGAGCGCCTATGATCAAGAAGCGCCTACCGGGCCGACCCAGCGGCCTCCGGGACTTCCACGGCCGCTTTCGACAGGCCTCATGGTGCACATGACGGGTGCCGCTGAAGCGGGACGGCCTACCCCGGCGAATGGTCACGCGGCCGCCGTCTCCGCCGCCGCCGACCGGCTGCCCGACACCGGGCCCTACGGGCCGGAACCAGGCTGACGAGGAGTAGACCGTGCCAGCACAGACCAAACCGAGCATCGTGTTCGCCCATGGGCTCTGGGCCGACGGCTCGTGCTTCAGCAAACTGATCCCCACGCTCCAAGCCGAAGGTCACGAGGTGTTCGCCTCGCAACACGGTCTCGACTCACTCGCGAGCGACGTCGCCTGCGTCGACTTCACACTCAACCGCGTACCCGGCCCGATCGTGCTCGTCGGTCACTCCTACGGCGGGACGCTGATCACCAAAGCGGGAACCCACGACCGCGTCAGCGCGCTCGTGTACATCGCGGCGCTCGCCCCGGCCGAGGACGAGACGTCGCAGCAGCAGCAGGAGCAGTTCCCCCGTACACCCGTCTTCGAGCACATCGAGGTCGCCGACGGACGCGTCTGGCTCAAGCCCTCCGGCTTGCCGGACTTCTGCGGCGACCTCCCGGAACCGGAGCAGAAGCTCGTGCTCGCGACCGGTGGGGTCCCGGATGCGGACCTGTTCAACCAGCAGGTTCCCGGCACCGCCTGGAGAACCAGGCCGAGCTGGTACATCGTCGCCAACCAGGACCGGACCGTGCACCCCGACCTGGAGCGCGCCGCCGCCCAGCGCATGGGTGCCAAGACCTACGACCTCGACAGCAGCCACGTGCCGATGCTGTCGCACCCCGAGTTCGTCCTCGGCGTGATCCGCGAGGCCGCCACGGCCGTCGCATAGCGCGATCGGGTCGACGGCCGGCAAGATCGCTGTTGGCGGTCAAAGAACCGGGTCTGACAGCAGCCGATGACCGCAGACAGCGATCTTCGGCTGCTGTCTGCGGTGGCTATCCGATCGTGAAGTCGTGCGCGTCCAGAGCCTGGACGGAGCTGTCGTCGGGCGAGTAGTAGAAGCCCTCCACCTTGTACCTGCCGGCGGGCAGCGCGGGGGTGCGCACCGTGGCCTCGCCCTGGCTGGGCGGGCCCGCGTTCAGGGTCACGGGCTGGTCGAACACGATCTTGCCGTTGGCGTCGCGCACGCGTACGCGCATGGTGGCCTCGTACACGATCCCGGCGACCTTGATGGTGAGCGGGCCGGGCTTGACGACGGCGTTCTGCTGCGGGTCGATGACCCAGACGGGGGCGAGCACGTCGACGGCCGGGCCGCGGCGCAGCTGCCCGCGCACCGGGAACTGGTTCCACAGCTTGTCGACCTGCTTGCCGTCGAGCAGCAGGATCAACGCGTCGGTGTCGCTGGCGGCGGTGGCGGTCCAGATGAGCTGCTGGAGCGCGGCCTTGTTCGACGGCGGGTCGTAGCCGTTGACGGCGGCGCCGCTGAGGTCGACGGTGACGGTGCCGCCGTCGACCTTGACGTTGCGCAGCCTGGCGCTGGCGGGCCAGGTGCTGATGTAGTCGGGGTCGTAGGCGGTGCGCCCGTCGAGCATGGCGGTGACCGCGGCCCTGGTCCGGGCCGCCTTGCCGCCGTCGCCGGCCGGCAGCTTGTGGTATTCGCGGTAGAGCTTGGGCACGCCCCGGATGTCGCCCTGGTAGTAGATCGGCACGTTGGCGCTGACGGTGCCGGACCCGCCGCCGGTCGCCGAGGCGCTGGCGCCGCCGGGGGTGGGGCTGCCGGGGGCCGGGCTGCCCGGGGCGGTGGTGCCCGCCCCGGCCGACGAGCTGCTGGGGTCGGGGGTGCCCGGCGGGGCGCAGCTGCCGACGCTGAATACGACGGCCGCGACGGTGGCGGCGACCGCGGTCGCGGTGCCGGTGGTGAACGCGAGCGGCATGTTCCCTCCTCGAAGACGGTGCCACCAGGTGCGTTCCCGCACCCGGGTCCTGATGGCCGACAGTGCGCCGGCGTCGGCCCCGACAGTCGCCGCGTACGCCTCCAGGGTCTGGCGCAGCAGCTGCTCGGTGGCCTCGTCGCCGGTGTCCCGGCCGTGGTGCGTGGTCATGACTCCTCCCGGGCGGCCCACTGCTCGGACTGGCGCAGCGCGGCCAGGCCCCGTGAGGTGTGGCTCTTGACCGCGCCGCGGCTGACGCCCATGGCGTCGGCGACGTCGGCCTCGGACAGGTCGAGGTAGTAGCGCAGCACCAGGGCCTCGCGCTGGCGGGCGGGCAGGGTGCGCAGGGCGGCGAGCATGCGCGTCTGGGCCAGCGAGTCCAGGGCGGTGTGCTCGGCCGAGGCGATGGTCGGTGGCGGCGGCTGGGCGGCCAGGTAGCGGGCGGCGACCAGTCTGCGGCGCAGCGCCGAGCGGGACCGGTTGACGACGCTCTGCCGCAGGTAGGCCAAGGCCTTGTCGGTGTCGCGCAGGCTGTGCCAGCGGGCGTGCAGCTGCACGTACGCGTCCTGGGCGAGTTCCTCGGCGCGGGCGGGGTCGCCGCAGAGCATGGCGCCCAGCCGCACCAGGATGCGGTAGTGGGCCCGGAACAGGTGGGTGACCGCCGCGTCGGCGTCCCAGTCGGCGGGGTCGCCCGGGTCGGCGCCGACCACGCTGAGGTGGCGCGGGGGCGTGCCGGGACGCACGGGGCCGCCCGCGGCGGGGGCGGGCGGGTCGGCGGCGGGGCGGGGGGTCACGCCGCTTCGACGCTTCGGACATGGAATCGGTTTACCGCCCTGAGCTGCCTGTTTCCCGACACCACGCCCCGGCGTGACGGCCGGTCGCGATCGGCGGGAGTCTTCCGAACGGCCACGGGCGGCAAACGGCCGGGGATAGTCTTCCGGTAAGTGCGTTATGCCACGAAATAACGGACATCTGTATCGTGCCCGGTGGCGCGAGGCCGCGTGCCCGCCGCCGTGCCGGGCGGATCGGGGCGGGAGCAGGTCATGGCAAAGGCAGTCGGTATCGACCTCGGCACCACCAACTCGGTGATCGCGGTGTTCGAAGGCGGTCAGGCGAGCGTCATCCCCAACGCCGAGGGCGCCCGCACCACCCCGTCGGTGGTGGCGTTCACCGACGCCGGGGAGCGCCTGGTCGGGCAGCTCGCCCGGCGGCAGGCGATCCTGAACCCGAAGGGGACGATCTACTCGGCCAAGCGGTTCATCGGACGGCACTTCGACGAGATCAGCTCCGAGGCCAAGGCCGTCGCCTTCGACGTCGTGGCCGGGCCGGAGGGGCTGGCGCGCTTCGACGTCAAGGGCAAGCTGTACTCCCCCGAGGAGATCAGCGCCCTGGTGCTGCGGAAACTGGTCGAGGACGCGGGCAAGTTCCTGGGCGAGAAGGTCACCAAAGCGGTGATCACCGTGCCGGCGTACTTCAACGACGCGCAGCGGCAGGCGACCAAGGACGCCGGGCGCATCGCCGGGCTCGAAGTCCTGCGGATCATCAACGAGCCCACCGCGGCCGCGCTGGCGTACGGCCTGGACAAGAAGGGCCACGAGACCGTCCTCGTGTTCGACCTGGGCGGCGGCACCTTCGACGTGAGCATCCTCGACGTCGGCGACGGCGTCGTCGAGGTACGCGCCACCGCCGGCGACTCGCACCTGGGCGGCGACGACTTCGACCGGCGCCTGGTCGACTACCTGGCCGAGGAGTTCCGCAACGAGCAGGGCATCGACCTGCGCGCCGACGCGCAGGCGCTGCAACGGCTGTTCGAGGCCGCCGAGAAGGCGAAGGTCGAGCTCAGCTCGGTCACCCAGACGCAGGTCAGCCTGCCGTTCATCACCGCCGACGCGGCCGGGCCCAAGCACCTGACCATGACGCTGACCCGGTCGAAGTTCGAGGACCTGACCAAGGACCTGGTGCAGCGCTGCCTCGGCCCGGTCGAGCAGGCGATGGCCGACGCCAAGACGACCGCCAACGACCTCGACGAGGTGATCCTCGTCGGCGGCTCCACCCGCATCCCGGCGGTGCAGGCCCTGGTCCGGCGGCTGACCGGCGGCAAGGACCCCAACATGAGCGTCAACCCCGACGAGGTCGTGGCCATGGGCGCCGCGATCCAGGCCGGGGTGCTCACCGGCGAGGGCCCGGACGTGCTGCTGCTCGACGTCACCCCGCTGTCGCTGGGCCTGGAGACCCTCGGCGGCCGGATGACCAAGGTGATCGAGCGCAACACCACCATCCCGGCACGGCGCTCCGAGACGTTCACCACCGCCGAGGACAACCAGCCCGCCGTCGACATCGCGGTGCTGCAGGGCGAGCGGGAACTGGCCGCCGACAACCGGGTGCTGGGCCGGTTCCGGCTGGAGAACATCCGGCCCGCGCCGCGCGGCGTGCCGCAGGTCGACGTCACGTTCGACGTGGACGCCAACGGCATCCTCAACGTGTCGGCCAAGGACAAGGAGACCGGCGCCGAGCAGACCATCACCATCTCCGACAGCGGCAACCTGGACCGCTCCGAGGTGGACCGGATGGTCGCCGACGCCGACACCCACCGCGAGGAGGACGCCCGCGCCAAGCAGGCCATCGACACCCGCAACGAGCTGGAGTCGCTGACCTACCAGGTGGAGCACCGGTTGCAGGAGCTGGGCGAGTCCGCCCCGGAGCACGAGAAGGCACGCGCGGAGCTGCTGGTCGGCGACGCCCGGCAGGCGATCAAGGAGAACGCGCCCATGGACCGGCTGCGCTCGCTCATCGGCGACCTGCAGCAGGTGGCGCAGGGCCTGATGGCCCGGCCGTCCGGCCCGCCTCCCGGCGGCGACCAGCCCGGCGGACCGTCCGGCCCGAGCGCCGGTGCTGGTGCTGGTGCCGGGGCGCGGACCGGGCAGGGCGACGACGACGTCATCGACGCCGAGTTCTCGCCGAGCTGACCATGACCGAACCGCACGCCTATCCCGCGCAGCAGGCCGACGTGGAAGCGGAGGAGCCTGCCGGGCCGAGCGCCCCGCAGGCCCCCGCCGCGCCGGGCGAGGCCGACAAGACGGCCGAGCTGGAGAACCGGCTGCGCCGGGCCCTGGCCGACCAGGACAACCTGCGCAAGCGGTACGAGCGGCAGCTGTCCACCGAACGCGAGGCCGAGCGGGCCCGTACCGCCGCGGTGTTCCTGCCGATCATCGACAACCTGGACCTGGCCCTGCAGCACGCCGACGCCGACCCGACCGCGCTGGCCGACGGCGTGCGCGCGGTACGCGACCAGGCCGTGGCGACGCTGGCGACGCTCGGGTACCCGCGCCGGGAGGAGAGCGGCGTCCCGTTCGACCCGATGTGGCACGAGGCGGTCAGCGTGCTGCCCGCCGGGGACGCCGCGCCGGGCACGGTGCTGGCGGTGGTGCGGCCCGGCTACGGGGAGGCCGACCGGACGCTGCGCCCCGCGTCGGTAGTGGTCGCGGGCAACGACTGATGGCCCGCGACTTCTACGAGGTGCTCGGCGTCGCCCGCGACGCCTCCGCCGACGACATCCAGCGGGCGTTCCGCACCCTGGCCAGGAAATACCACCCCGACGTGAACAAGGCGCCGGAGGCCGAGGAGCGGTTCAAGGAGATCAACGAGGCGTACCACGTGCTGCACGACCCGCAGCAGCGCGCCCGCTACGACCGCTTCGGCAGCGACTTCCGCAAGATCCCCGAGGGGTACGAGGACATGGCCGGCGCGGGCGGGTTCCGCCCCGGCGGCGCCGGTCGCGGCGGCTTCCCCGGGGGCGGGTTCCGGGGCGGCGGCGGGCAGGGCGAACCGTTCGCCTGGTCCTACGACGGCGGCGACGTCGACCTCGACGACCTGCTCGGCGGCCTGTTCGCCGGGCGCGGCGCGGGCCGGGCCCGCGGGCCGGCCGGCCCGATCCCGGGCGCCGACCAGGAGGCGGAGCTGGAACTGAGCGTCGAGGAGGCGTACCGGGGCGGAAAGCGGTCGCTCACCCTGTCCGGTCCGGAGGGTCCGCGCAGCTACGACGTGAACATCCCGGCCGGGGTGACCGACGGGCAGCGCATCCGGCTGGCCGGGCAGGGCGGCCGCGCCCGCGGCGGCGCCGAGCACGGCGACCTGTACCTGGTGGTGCGGCTGCGGCCCGACCCGCGGTTCCGGGTCGAGGGCCGCGACGTCCACGTCCGGCTGCCGGTGACCCCGGCCGAGGCGGCGCTCGGCGCGACCGTGCCGGTGGCGACACCCGGCGGCGAGGCGACGGTGCAGGTCCCGGCCGGGACGGGCAGCGGGCGGCGGCTGCGGCTGCGCGGGCAGGGCATGCCGTCGCGGCGCGGCGAGCCCGGCGACCTGTACGCCGAGGTCCGGATCATGGTGCCGGACCACCTGAGCGACCGCGAGAAAGAGCTGTACGAGGAGCTGGCCCGGGTGTCGGTGTTCGACCCGAGGCGGGAGCGGGAGAGGGCCGGCCGATGAGGACGTATGCGATCGCCGTACCGGTGCGGCTTGATCTTGATCGTTTCGCCCGCCAGGCCGGGCTGCACCCGGTGCTGGTGCAGCGGTTCGTGGCCCTGGGCCTGGTCGAGGCCGACCGCGACCCCGCCGGGCGGCTGTGGTTCCGCCCGGCCGCGCTGCACCGGGTGGCGCGGGTGCAGCGGCTGCGCGCCGACCTGTGCCTCAACTACACCGCGATCGGGCTGGTCGTCGACCTGCTCGACCGCATCGACGACCTACAGGCGGCGCTACGAAGGAGTGAGCACGGTGGACATGAACCGGCTGACGCAGAAGTCCCAGGAAGCGCTGCATGACGCACAGACGATCGCCCTGCGGCTGGGCCAGACCGAGGTCGACGGCGAGCACCTGCTGCTCGCCCTGCTCGACCAGCCCGACGGCATCGTCGCCCGGCTGATCTCGCAGCTCGGCGCGAACCCGGACGTGCTGCGCGCCGAGGTCGAGCAGGACCTCGCCAAGCGGCCCAGGGTCAGCGGACCCGGCGCCCAGCCCGGCCAGGTGTACGTCACCCAGCGCCTCTCCCTGCTGCTGGACACCGCCGAACGCGAGGCCAAGCGCCTCAAGGACGAATACGTCTCCGTCGAGCACCTGCTGCTCGCCCTGGCCGACGAGGGCTCGGCCACGGCCGCCGGGCGGCGGCTGAAGGAGAACGGCGTCACCCGCGAGGCGTTCCTCAAGGCGCTGACCCAGGTGCGCGGCAACCAGCGGGTCACCTCCGCCATGCCCGAGGTGACGTACGAGGCGCTGGAGAAGTACGGCCGCGACCTGGTCGCCGACGCCCGCAACAACAAGCTGGACCCGGTGATCGGCCGCGACGGCGAGATCCGCCGCGTGATCCAGATCCTGTCCCGCAAGACGAAGAACAACCCGGTGCTGATCGGCGACCCGGGCGTCGGCAAGACCGCGATCGTGGAGGGCCTGGCCCAGCGGATCGTGCGCGGCGACGTGCCCGAGGGACTGCGCGACAAGACCGTGTTCGCGCTGGACATGGGGTCCCTGGTGGCCGGGGCCAAGTATCGCGGCGAGTTCGAGGAGCGGCTCAAGGCCGTCCTCAACGAGGTCCGCGCCGCCGAGGGGCGCATCCTGCTGTTCGTCGACGAGCTGCACACCGTCGTCGGGGCGGGCGGCGGCTCCGAGGGCGCGATGGACGCGGGCAACATGCTCAAGCCGATGCTGGCCCGCGGCGAGCTGCACATGATCGGCGCGACCACGGTGGACGAGTTCCGCAAGCACATCGAGAAGGACGCCGCGCTGGCCCGGCGCTTCCAGCAGGTGCTGGTCGACGAGCCGACCGTCGAGGACACCATCTCGATCCTGCGCGGCATCCGCGAGCGCCTAGAGGTGTTCCACGGGGTGCGCATCCAGGACTCGGCGCTGGTCGCGGCGGCGACGCTGAGCCACCGGTACATCACCGACCGGTTCCTGCCCGACAAGGCGATCGACCTGGTGGACGAGGCGTGCGCGCGGCTGCGTACCGAGATCGACTCGATGCCGGCCGAGCTGGACGAGATCACCCGCCGGGTGATGCGGCTGGAGATCGAGGAGGCGGCACTGGCCAAGGAGGACGACCCGGCCAGCCTCGCCCGCCTGGACCAGCTCCGGCGCGAGCTCGCCGACCTGCGCGCCGAGTCCGACGCCAAGCGGGCCCAGTGGGAGAGCGAGCGGCAGGCCATCCGCCGGGTGCAGGACCTGCGCGGGGAACTGGAGCAGGCCCGGCGCGAGGCCGAGGACGCCGAGCGGGCGTACGACCTCAACCGCGCCGCCGAACTGCGCTACGGCCAGATCGCCGAACTGGAACGGCGGCTGCAGAACGAGCAGGACAAGCTCGCCGACCGGCAGGGCGGACGCGGCCTGCTGCGCGAGGTCGTCACCGAGGACGAGATCGCCGACATCGTCTCGGCGTGGACCGGCATCCCCGTCGCCCGCCTCCAGGAGGGCGAACGGCAGAAACTGCTGCGGCTGGACGAGATCCTGCACGAACGCGTCGTCGGGCAGGACGAGGCCGTCCGGGTCGTCGCCGACGCGATCATCCGGGCCCGGTCGGGCATCAAGGACCCGCGCCGCCCGATCGGATCGTTCATCTTCCTGGGGCCGACCGGTGTCGGCAAGACCGAGCTGGCCAAAGCCCTGGCGGCGGCGCTGTTCGACTCCGAGGACGCGATCGTGCGCCTGGACATGAGCGAATACCAGGAGCGGCACACCGTCAGCCGCCTCGTCGGCGCCCCGCCCGGCTACGTCGGATACGAGGAGGGCGGGCAGCTGACCGAGGCGGTGCGGCGCAAGCCGTACTCGGTGGTGCTGTTCGACGAGATCGAGAAGGCGCACCCCGACGTGTTCAACACGCTGCTCCAGGTGCTCGACGACGGCCGCATCACCGACGCGCAGGGCCGCACCGTCGACTTCCGCAACACCGTCATCATCATGACGTCCAACATCGGCGCGGAGTTCCTGCTGGAGGGCACCGGCAACGAGATCAGCCAGTCCGCCCGCGACCAGGTCCAGGCCGCGCTGCGGGCGCACTTCCGGCCCGAGTTCCTCAACCGCGTCGACGACATCGTGCTGTTCCACCGGCTGTCGCTGGACCAGATCGAACTGATCGTCGACCTGCAGTTCGCCGACCTGCGCGCCCGGCTGGCCGAGCGGCGCATCGAGCTGGAGGTCACCGAACCGGCCCGCAAGCTGATCGCCGAGCACGGCTACGACCCCGTCTACGGCGCCCGGCCGCTGCGCCGCTACATCTCCCACGAGGTCGAGACCCGCATCGGCCGCGCCATCATCGCCGGCGACCTGCGCGAGGACGCCGTGATCCGGGTCGATGCCGCAGACGGCGAGCTCGCGGTATCCTTCGAAGCCGCCGACGCCGACCGGATGGCGCACGCCTGAACAGGAGCCGCATCATGGCCGACAGCCCCATCACCGCCTGCCCGCACTGCGGCACGCGCAACCGGGTGCCCGCCGCGGCCAAGGGACTGCCCCGCTGCGGCAAGTGCCAGGAGCTGCTGCCCTGGCTGACCGACGCGACCGACGCCGACTTCACCGAGATCGTCGAGCAGTCGGCACTGCCGGTGCTGATGGACCTGTGGGCGCCCTGGTGCGGCCCGTGCCGGGTGGTGGCCCCGGGCGTGGCCAGGGCCGCCGAGGCGTACGCGGGACGCCTGAAGGTCGTGAAGGTCAACGTCGACATCGCCCAGCAGACGGCTGTCCGCTACCAGGCGCAGTCGATCCCGCTGCTGCTCCTGCTGGACAAGGGCGCCGTCCGGGCGCGCCAGGTCGGCGCCGTCCCCACCGACGCCCTCCTGCGCTGGGTCGACCAGTCCCTGGCTCTCTCCCCCGCCGCCTGACCCGGCGGCCTTTGGGAC
Organism: Catellatospora sp. TT07R-123; assembly: GCF_018327705.1. Lineage (NCBI taxonomy): Bacteria > Bacillati > Actinomycetota > Actinomycetes > Micromonosporales > Micromonosporaceae > Catellatospora > Catellatospora sp. TT07R-123. The sequence goes on from NZ_BNEM01000002.1 coordinate 843,151, forward strand.
CGCCTCGACATCGGGCCACGGTGCGGGTGCGCCGGGATATGCCAGGTGTCGACGGCACCGGTCGGCGGCTCAGACGATCGAGGTCGCGGCGGCGACGAATCCGCCCGCGGTCAGCGTACCGGCGTTGTTGAAGCAGTTCACCGCGTTGACCGACAGGTCCGGGCCGGTGCCGAGATCGACTTGACGAAGAACCGACGGCCTCCGTCCTGCACATGCAGCCTGACGAGTTCCGGTGCGCCGACGCTTCCTCGTCATGCATCGCACCCAACACACATCCTTGGACGGGGCAATCTGCAGCGACTACCGCTGACCGGCAGGTCGCCCTGCCGTAGCGCCTGTCCTCGGACCACCCCCGGTGCCAAGCGCAGTGCTGGCGGCGGCCCATGCCAGGCCAGGAAACAACCCGCCGAGTGGCAACCACGCAGACCGTCCCCAACGACTTCATGCGGCTGGCGTCGCTTCAACCACGAAAAGGCCTGATGGACCAGCTCGTGCCGAAGTGAGCCCTTGGGGGAGCAATAAGGCTGGCCGATAGAAATGATGGCCGCCCGAATTCGGGCGGCCATCATTTAACTGGAAGTCTTACTTCACCGAATCCGGGCCGGATTCGGGCCCGACGTATATCTCACTCCCACCCTTGATCCACGCTCGAGTGTAGCCGCCACTTCTAGCGCAGACTATTAAAACCCCCGCTTCGAGAGAAACGACTCCTTCGCCTGTGCCGTCCACCCATTCGACAGCAATCGGCCCGTTTGCCGGCAGGGTGTACTCTTCGGCCGTAGGCTCGAAAACCACTGTGATCTCACGGTCCGACTGCAGCGTGAATCTCATCGCCACTCCTTATAGGTTGTCGAGAATGTACTGGAACAGCTGAACGCGAGATCCGGCACTCTTGTTGATGTTCTCAGGATTGACATCGCGCCACTTCTCCACCGAGTCTCGGTGAACGTTAGTATAGAAGTTTCTCCAGTTTTCAGCCCACTCCCTGGTCATTCCTCGCGCACGAAGGGCGGCTACCTTTTCGGGTGTTGCGAAATCCATGGCGTTTCCGAGAGAACGTCCGCCCCAGACGAAGCGCCCGAACTCGTTCATATTTGCGAACCCCATAGCCTTTAAGCTATCGGCGATCATTTTCATGTCGACCGCTAGGCGGCCTACGCCCTCTAGCAGTTCGGCCGACCGCGCGATCGCGTTGAGCTTGCTAAATGGTATGAACCCGATTGCCGCCATAACGCATGCGCCAGCGCCCTCGCCACCGAAGCAACGTTCAATATCCCCGATCCCGAACATTTCTTTGAAGAAGGTCAGAGTCTTGCTGCCGTACGGGCCCCAGGCCGCAACCATCGCATTGCAGTCCTCAACGCTCGAATACGTGCAGTAATAGTTGAGCCACTGATATTCCCAGTTGATGGCGTCGAGGTCGCCGTTCCACTGTTCTGTTACCATTCCGAGCCATGCCGCGTACGTCGGGATCTCTGGCGGGACCTGCTCGCACTGGCCTTTCGCAAAGCAGTCTGCCGTGGGACTCGGGCCGTCGTGCGGATCCCGGCCGCCTCCGGTTGCACCGCCGCCAGGTTTGCCCGTTCCGGTCTCGCGTCCCCCAACGTCGCATCCGGCAGCGAAGTCGCAATCCGTGAGTCCTGAAGGATCCGACGCACTGGCGGGATTACTGTGGCTGTAGGCGTATCCGTTCCATTGGGCGGGATCGGTCATATCCATGATTGGATCGACGGAGACGAAGCGTCCCGTGCTTGCATCGTATTCTCGAGCACCGAGATGTGTCAGGCCGCTGTTGTCGTTGACTCCGCCGACAAAACCCTTTGAGCCGGTGAAGAGTCCTTGCGCCCCGCGTGTTTCGCCGTAGGGCATGGTGCGGTTTCGCGTGGCACTCATCGTGGTTGCGTCGATCTGGATCTGTTGGGTGCCATGGTGGTCGGCACCCGTCCATCTGAGTCCGGCGGCGTTGCGGATGGCGGTGTCGCCGTAGTAGCGGGTGCCCAGTGGTGATCCGCCGGAAATGGGTAGTTCGATTTCGGTATCGCCGAGGTAGAGGGTGGTCTTGGTCGGGCCTCGGGCGATGAGGCGGTTGCCGTCAGCGTCGTAGAGGTAGGTGGTGGTGTTGGAGCCCTCGGTGAGAGTTGCGAGGTTGCCTTCGGGATCCCAGGTCAGGGTTTGGGCGGCGCCGGTCTCAGTCTGGCGGCTGGTGGTGTTGCCCGCGCTGTCGTAGTCGAAGGCTCGGGTGGCGGTGCCGGCCAGTGGTCCACTGGCGTTGACGGCATCGAGGGTGTGCGGCTGGGATGTGCCTGGAGCCGGGTAGCTGTAGATCCAGTTGGTGTCGGTACCGCTGGGGACCTTGTCGCTTTGGGTCAGGCGGTTACCCACCACGTCGAAGGACCATTCCCGCCAGTACGGGTCGGCGCCGGCACGTTGCGGCGTGCTGCAGACCCACGTGGCCTCGGTCCAGGCTTTGGTCATGCGGCGCAGGTAGTCGTAGCTGAAGCACTCGACCTGGTCACGAACCCCGGCGGTCTTGCCCGCGATGACTGTGACGTTGCCTGCGTCGTCGTAGCCGTAGCTGGTGGTGTACCGGTCGACCCAGGTGCCGAGGGTGGTCTGGTTCTCGGTGTCGATCTGGCTGACCAACAGTCGACCGGTCGGGGCGTCCCAGCTGTTCGTGCGGCGTACCTGCTTTCCGGCGGTACCGTTGATGGTCTGCTTGACGGCGCCGTCCCACCGGTAGGCCATCGACGAGACATAGTCGGCGATGCCGCTCTTGAGTGTGTTTATCTGGCCCTGGTTTGTGTATGTCGTGGTGATCGTCTCGTCGGGAAGGCCGCCCTTGATGGGTGGCTTCACGCTGGCGGGCGCCCCACTGTAGGTGTAGGTGGTATTGGCGGTGTAGTCGTCTGCCAGTGCGCTGTTGGCGGTCGAGGCGGGAATGGTGACGGTGGTCGACTCGGGACGGTAGCCGTCGTCGTAGGAGTTGATGGTGGTGGTGTATGCCAGACCGCCGTCGTAGCGGACGGAGCTGGTCAGCTGGCCATTGTCGACAGTGTCGTATGTCCAGCGTGCGCGTAGCGGCCCGGTGATGCTGCCGCTGCGCAGTTCGGTCTTACGGCCGAGGCTATCGTAGACGTAAGCCAAGGTCTGCCCGCGGCCGTCGGTGATAGTGATTAGCCGACCGGCATTGTCGTAGGTCTTGTGGCTGGCCCCGGCATCTGGGTCGGTGGCGTCGGTCTGCCGACCGAGGAGGTCGTAGATGTAGGTCCAGTCATTGCCAGCGGGATCGGTGACTTCCGTCAGCTCTTTTCGCAGGTTGTAGGTGTAGGAGGTGCTGTCGTACGCACCGGTCGGAGTGGAACCTTGGTACTGGCGCTTCTCAACGGCGTTGCCTCGGTCGTCGAACAGGTCCTGGGTGACCGTGCCGCCTGCTGGTGGGGTGACCGAGACGCGGTCCCAGGCGTAGGCGGTCGTGGTCTTCCACTTCAGTACGTTGAGAGACCACAGTTCGTCGGTGAGCTTGCGGCCGCGCCCGTCGAAGGTGTAGCGCGTCTGTCGGTCAACATCTACGTCATTGAATGTCAGCAACGTCGAGGTCGGCCCGGAAGCGTTGTTGTAGAACGCCGACGTCTTGAACGCCAAGCTGCGCTCGTCGTAGGCGGTGTCGATGACTGCCCGCTTGCCGTCCGGGGCGGTGCTCTGGTTCTGCCGGACGCGCGCGAACCCGTCATAGATCTCGTACGAGCTTATCTGGTTGTTGTTCGGCCCGAGAGCCTTGGTCTGTACCCAGCTTGGGGCGCAGGTGGTTGGGGGGGTCGGGCAGCCAGTTATCGAGTATGTGTAGGCGACGTCCGGAAAGCCGCTGCCGTTGCCCGGCCTGGTGACCGACGTCAGCCGACCCAGCGGGTCGTAGGTGCCGGTCGTGGTCTTATTGTTAGCGTCGATGATCGACAGCGGCTGACCCCGGCTGACGTCCAGGTGAGTGCTGACGATGTGCCCGGCCGGGTTTGTCGTCGTGACGGTTTCGGTCAGCCCGTCGGTGTTGGGGATATAGGCGGTGCTGGTGAGTCTGCCGAGCGAGTCCTTGGCCGAGGCGACCTGGCCGTTTTGGTCGTAGATGACGTTCTGCGAGGTGGTGATCCAGCCGGTGTCGGAAAGCGCCTCGGTCCTGGTCACATTCCCGCGCCCGGCCAGAGTGCCCCAGGCCTGGTCATCGTAGTGGTTGCGGCTGTCTGACAGGACTGGACCGTCGGTTTCGGTGCATCCGTTGGTGGTCGTCTTGATCTCCGACGCAAACGCATACTTGTGCGCGGTCGTGTTGTCGGCGTAGGTGTACCTGGTGCAGGTCTCGTCCGTCGTTGACGGGCCGCCCTCATCTGACAGACTCAATGGCCGGCCCGCGCCCGCGCCGATGGTCGTATCTAACGTCGCGTCGGTCAGTGAGCGTTGCGACCAGGCGTTGTTGACCCACTCCCAACGGATCTCCTTCTTCGTCCGAAGAATCCACGAGTTCAGCGTGCTCGGGTAGTCCGACCACGCCGCGGTCAGGGTTCGGGTGCCGGTGATGAGCGTCCACGGGTCGTGTTTGATCAGCTGAACCGGGGTGCCGCCAGCCTGGTCCCAGATCCGCTCCTCCAGCATGTGCCCGGCACGGTGATCGAAGTCGGTTGCGTTACCCGCGCCGTCCCAGACCGCGACCGACACCGTGCGGGTGCCCGAGTCGGTCTTGTCGCCGTGCAGGCCGCGCAGGTAAATGTAGTCATGCTGGGACTGAAGGCCGCCGGTGGGACCGACCTTGACCGTGACGTTGCTATAGCCGCGCCAGTCTGCCCACGACCGGTCGTCGCCGCCGGAGTTCCACACCTTCGCGCCGTCGTCGTGTGCCCACAGTACGTTGATGGTCGACGAACTGGTGGAGTAGCTGTAGGACGAGGTCACCGACGGTGACCCGCCGACCAGGTCGGTCTCAACGACCTTCGTGACGACGCGTTTGTGCCACCACGCCCAGCCCGAGCTACCGGAGGGGTTGGTGTAGGGCGCCGGGAAGCAGCGGTGGGCATTCACGTCCGGGTTCGGGAACGTGAGCGTGCCGCCGAAGACGCAGTCCGCGCCATCACCAAGGTTGCTGTTGTCGTCGGCGGAGTAGGTGACATCGATCTGCTTGCCGGTCTCGGTCTTGATCTGCACGATCCGGTACTTCATGTGCGAAGCCATGGAAGCGTTAGGGTCGTAGTCGGCCCGGTTCTGGCTGCGTCCACCGTTACTGGTCACCGCCGGGAACTCCAGCGACGGCGTGGCCGCGGTCCCGCCGACCTTGCCCGTGTGCGTGATCTTGTTGAGCCACAGCACGGGTGAAAGCGCAGTGCCGGTGGAGGGGAAGCTGTGGGCCAGCGCCCACTCGTCAACCGTCGAGTAGGTGGCGCCCGTGCGGATCTGGGTCTCGATCTTCGTCAGGCGCTTAGTGGTCCAGAAGCTCGGGGTCATGTTGTTGGTGCACGGCGCCGCCATGCAGTACAGGTCCCACGGCGTGTCCGGCCAGTTGTTCTTGTCATGCGTACCGCAGGACGAGGTGAGGCAGCGATCGCCGTAAGTGAAGACGACCTGCGCCCGCGCCTTGGCCGTCGCGTTCGGGTCGACGACCTTGTTGATGCCGTACTCGATTCGACTCAGCTGGATGTCACGCTTGTAGTACTGGACAAACCCGGCGTTGCCGACCAGTGCGGTCTTGTTGTCGGTCGACTCGTAGAAGTACGTGATCTCGTTGTTGTTGCGGTCGACGACGTAGTCCAGCATCCACCGCATCGCCTGGTAAGGGCACCGCGACGACGCCCACGCGGCCCGGTCGGTGGCCCGGCACGTCGATGGGTCACTGGTGTGGTTGGCGTACACCGGCACGGTCTGTACTGAGTGCGTCTCCTGCCCTGTGCGCAGGTCGTCCAACCCAAAGTAGTACTGCGTGCCGTCCTGGGTGGTGACCCTCCAATGCTCGCCGTCGTCGCTGTCGCCGTTGTCCGCGCCGGTCACCAGCTCGACCTTCTCGCCGTCACCGTTCTCCAGACGCCACGTACCGTCACCACCCAGCACGATCTCACTCGACTTACCATTGAGCATGATCGATGCATTTGGCAGGTACCAGCAGAAGTCCCCATACATCAACTCTGGGTGGTATGGGGAGTTGTCGGTGTCATTGGAACACGGCCGATACGCCCGCTCGATATACCCCGGCGAATATGACCAGCCCTCACCAATCACACTCGGCTGCGTATGCCCACCCGCCGTCTGCCCGTCCACCGAACCCGAGCTGTAGCTCAGCGCCACCTGCGGGGCTAAGCCGCCCGGAACAGGCGGTGTCACGATCGGATAGGTGTAGCTGAAGGCGCCGGAGTTGCCACCTGCGGACCACGACGACGACGGATTCAGGTCCGTCTTAGTAAAGTCCCCGGTCTCCGTCGAACCTCCGCTGGCCGCCAGCGCCACCAGAACACCGCCGCTTCCCGATTCGACAACTTCGGTACTGGCGGTCATTGCCTGAGCGGTCTCGGCCAACGCCACCTCGGCCGATACCTGGCTGACGGTTCCGTCGTTGGCCGCATTCAGTGGCGTCACCACGGTGCAGCCCTCGACCTGTGGCGTGGTCAGGATGCAGTCTGGGACTGTCGACAGCCGCAGACGCCACGCCCAGTCACCGCCGTAGGCGCTCGCGAAGGCGGAATAGTCCAGCCCGAGCCGAACCGCACCACCACTGCCGCCATCGGTACGCGAAACCCGCAGCAGCAGTGCGGCACCTATGGCTTCGGCCTGCGCCCGATCGAGAAGCTGAACCTGCACTTCGGACGGCTGATCACTCGCATCGGCCAGGTCAAACCGCGCCTTTCCCGACAACACATCGCTCGCGAGGCCATCCACTGGTGTCACAGTCACCGGCAGCCCGCCCGGGGCTGCAGCATTCTGCGCACGAGACATGCCATCCGTCGACAACGCCAGTGTGAAGGTCTCCACGCCGGGCTCGGGCCAGGTCACCGGTGAGCCAGCAAACGGCTCCGCCAACTCCACCGGCGGTGGCGACGTCACCTCCACAGGCTGTACCGGGACCGAGTGGTCGGCGGGAACATCATTATCCGTCGCACGAGCCGGCGCAGGTGGAGGGATGAACGACAGCAACGTCGCTGCCAGCGATAATGTGACGGCTATCGGAATCCGGCGAGTCAAGACACTTCGCCGCGCGGTTCCAAACACGAAGCTCCCCATATCTAGATCAGTTGGGATGCCGACCTTATCGGGGACATCGAAGATCCACAAGGCTGCAGTCGTGCGGGCGCCCAAGCCCCTAGCAGTCAAAACATCATGTGATCAAGCCGGAATGTCGGGCATGCTTGCGTTGACGTGTACCCCCTCCTGCGCTGGGAGTTGGCCAGCGACGGCGGACGGACAATGAGCGGTCCGCATCGGGCGAATTGGATGATCGTTTGCAGTCGATAGGTCCTGTGTGTGTCGAAGTCGTTGGGTGTCGATGATCGATATCGAGCGCGGTCTCCGGCAATGGGTTCAGCCGTTGTCGACGCCGGGTGGTCCGCAGTCCGCAGTCCGCGGCAGTGCTTGCCGGTATCTGTCCCGTGGCCGGGACCAGTCAGCCGAGAACGAGACCGGACCGGGTCCTTTCCGAGACGCCGAAGACGGGCACTGCCTTGCTGTGCCAGCGGTGGCGCTAGGTGCGGAAGTCGAAGAAGCCCAGGCCGTCCACGACGGTGTCCGACTCGATCTCCGGAAGGGTCCAGGGGTGGTCGGAGTAGTCGTCCATCGCCACGCCGCCGGCTTCCAGCAGCAGTCCGACCAGCCAGCGGATCTCGGCGGTGCCGTCGACCCGGCCGGAGACGTCGACCTGCACCGCCCAGCCGGGCCGCCGGCCGAGGGCGGCCGTCAGCGCCGCGACACCCTCGGGCTCCCAGTCGAGGTAGAGGTGGCCGACGTCCTCGGTGTCGATGCCGGCGTAGAGGCATCCGGCCAGGAGCCACGGGTCGCGCTGCTGCGGGCAGTGCCGATCCAGCAGCGCGGCTGTCTCGGCCTGCCCGGCGGCGGGAAACACGAACACGCTGCGCATACGCGGACGGTACCGGCCGCACCGGCCACTCGTCCGCCGAGTTCCGCCGCCCGGCCGGTGGCGCCCGGCGAAGATCGAACCGATGCTGGTCCGGTGGTGGACGTGCTCGGCGCCGTGCTGGTGCTCTTCAAAGCCGCCTTCGCGGGCGAGGACCTGGACCGCAAGGTCGGCGCCGACGTCGTGTCCACCCTGCTGGGCGGCCTGCTGCGCACCACCTCACCGACCGATCCGGTGCTGCTCAAGGTGTACGAGATAGTCAAGAACCTCGACAGCCGCGCCTACCAGCAGGCCATGGCGGCCGGCCACCGCTACCTCGCCGAGGCGCAGCTCGGCACCGCGACCCGCGCCGAGCGGCTCAAACTCGCCCGCGAGCGCCTCGTCGACGCGGCCTCGGCCGCCGAGAGCATGAACGTGCCGATGCTGGTGGCCAACGCGGAGTTCGCGGTCGCCAAGTGCGACGCGCTGCTGGCCGCGCCCGAGCACGCCGCGATGGCACTCGACCGGGCGGCCGCCGCGCTGGAGTCGGCCATCGAGAAGCTGGACGTCCACGGCGCCGGGAGCCGGTTGCGCTCGCTGAACAACGCGCGGTTCACCCAGAACGAGTCCGTTTCGGGCTGGCTGAACCGGGCCGCCAGCGGGGACCTGGTCCGCCAGCGCGACCTCGACGCCCTCGGCAGGACCGTCGACGACATGCAGACCGAGTTGCAGAACCTCACCTCGCTCTACAGCGAGGTGCAGACCGCCAAGCTCGGCAGCGCCGGTCACGCGCAGCCGGTGGTGTGGGCGCAGCCCGACGGCCAGACCGTCCGGACCGGGCTGGACGCCAAGGCCGTGGCGACGGTGCGCGGCCAGGACCCGGTGCGCGGCTTCGGCGTGACCGTGCAGGTGGAGCAGCAGCAGGTCGGGCGTTCCCTCGGGCAGGGGATCGTCGTCGAGCTGCTGCTGCGGCTGACCCTGGACGCCGACCGGCGGCTCTACTTCCGCGGCTCGGCCTCACCCGCCGCCGCCAGGTCCACGCGCCTGCTGCCGATGCTGCGCGGACTGTCCGGGGTGCACCCGCAGCTCAACCCAGGCGGCGCCGCCACCCTCCACCTGCGCAAGGGCAGCTACCACCACGTCTTGACGCTTCCCGTCGACAGCGGCGCGGTCGACCTGGTCAAGATCAGAATTGCGCGTACGGCAGACCGCGGCCTGTACGCCGACACCGGCGCCTGCATCTACGTCCCCCTACAGGGTTAGGTGTCAGCACCGATGTCACCGCGCTGTGGGCTGCCTAGACTTCAGCACTCCGATCAGTGACATATGAGGAGTGCAGATGAGACGGCGACACGATCGGCGGCCACGACCGGGGCATGATGTCGCCGCATCCCGGCCAAGCGACCGCGGCCGCATGTCCACGCCGCGCCGACTCGGCCCGCTGGCACTCGCGGCGGCCACCGCGCTGACGATGGTGCTCGGTGCCTGCTCCGGCAATGCCCCGGCCGCGAGAAGTCCACAGGCACCGATCACCCACGGCCCCTCCGCCACACCCGGCGACGCGCCGGCATCCACGCAGGCCCAGCCCGTCCCCTCGACGCAGCCGACCGTCAAGGCACCGCCCCCGGCGCCGACCGGGCCGGCCGTCACCAACCTGGCTGTGACCAACATCCGGTGCAACGAGTTCACTGACGCCGGCGGCTGGATCGGCTACGTCGACGTCAAGTGGAGCATCGCCCGCGGCGACAAAGTGCGGCTCTACGGCCCGAAGTCCACCGACTCCCTCGGCGGCTACGACGCTGCCGGCACTTCCGCCACCTTCCAGCTCGTCTGCGAGCCGAGCACTTCGTTCGTGATCAGGGCCGTCCCGCAGAAGGGGTCGACGGTGGGCACCCGCCGCGACTACCACGGCAAATGGCCCGACTCGCCCCGAACCACGGCGCTCACCGTGACCAAGGGCGGCTGTGTCATCGGCCTCGGCGACATCACGGTGACCTGGACCTCACGGGGCGCCGGCGGCGTACGCATCCTCGTTAACGGCAACACCTTCCCCGGCACCGCCAACGGCACCAGGAAACTGACGAACCAGACCTGCGGCGCCGGCAAGAGCTATCCGATTCGGGTGACCGCCTACCAGGGCGAGACCGCAGGCGCATACCTTGAGAAGCCGGCGACCTGGTAGCGGGACGTGTTCGCGAGTTCCGGGGGCCCGGTCGCGGCAGGGCGGCGATGATGGCGGTGTGTCCACGATGCGCGCCTGGCAGGTGGCTCGGCCAGGCCCGATGGCGACCCGGCCGCTGCGGCAGGTCGAACTGCCCGTGCCCGAGCCGGGCCCCGGCGAGCTGCTGGTACGCGTCCGCGCCTGTGGCGTGTGCCGCACCGACCTGCACGTGGCCGAGGGCGACCTGCCCGTGCACCGCCCGGACGTCATCCCGGGCCACGAGATCGTCGGCGAGGTGGTCACCGGCGCCGACGGCTTCCAGCCCGGCGAGCGCGTCGGCATCGCCTGGCTGCGCCACACCGACGGCACCTGCCGCTACTGCCGCCGCGGCCGGGAGAACCTGTGCCCGGACTCGCGCTACACCGGGTGGGACGCCGACGGCGGCTACGCCGAGTACGCCACCGCGCCTGCCGCCTACGCCTACCGCCTGCCCGACAGCTACCCCGACGAGCAGGTGGCGCCGCTGCTGTGCGCCGGGATCATCGGCTACCGGGCCTTCAAGCTCGCGAGCCTGCCGCAGGGCGGCCGGCTGGGCATCTACGGCTTCGGCGCCTCGGCGCACCTGACCGCCCAGCTCGCTATCGCGCAGGGCGCCCAGGTGTACGTCATGACCCGCTCCCCCGCCGCCCGGCGGCTCGGCCTGGACCTCGGCGCCGCCTGGGCGGGCGGCGCCGACGAGCAGCCGCCCGTGCCGCTGGACTCGGCGATCCTGTTCGCGCCGGTGGGCACGCTGGTGCCGCCCGCGCTGCGGGCCCTGGACCGGGGCGGCACCCTGGCCGTGGCGGGCATCCACCTCAGCGACATCCCGCCGCTGAACTACCAGGACGACCTGTTCCAGGAGCGGATCCTGCGCAGCGTCACCGCCAACACCCGCGAGGACGGCCGGGAGTTCCTGGACCTGGCCGACCTGCACCACCTGACGGTGACGACGACGCCGTACCCGCTGGCGGCGGCCGAGGCCGCGCTCACCGACCTGGCCGCCGACCGCGTGAACGGCGCCGCTGTACTGCTGCCGTGACGCCGCCCGGTCAGCGCGACGCCGTGTCCAGCAGGTCCAGGTCGGTCTCGGTGAGCCGGACCCGGGTCGACTCCAGCAGCGGCGCCACCTGGTCGGCGCTGCGGGCGCTGGCCAGCGGGGCCGCCACGGCGGGCTGGGCCGCGAGCCAGGCCAGGGCGACCGCCGCGACCGAGACGCCGTGCGCCGCGGCGACCTCGTCCAGCGCGGCCAGGACCCGGGTGCCCCGCCCGTCGGCCAGGTGCGCGGCGGCACCCGAGGCGCGCGGGCTGTCCACGGCCGCGCCGCCGGGGCGGTACTTGCCGGTCAGGAACCCGCTGGCCAGCGCGTAGTACGGCACGACGGAGACGTCCTGCGCGAGGCACAGCGCGGCCAGGTCCTGTTCGAACTCGGCGCGGTGCATCAGGTTGTAGTGGGGCTGCAGCGCCACGAACCGGGGCAGGCCCTCCGCGTCGGCGATCCGCAGCGCCTCGGCCAGGCGCGGGGCGGTGTAGTTGGACGCCGCCACGTACCGGACCTTGCCCGCCTGGACGAGCTCGCCGAACGCGGCCAGCGTCTCGGCCAGCGGGGTGTCGGGGTCGTCGGCGTGGGCGTAGTACAGGTCGATGCGGTCGGTGCCCAGCCGCCGCAGCGACGTCTCGGCGCTGGCCCGGATGTTGTCCGGGGCCAGGCCCTTGGCCTTGCTGTACCGGCCGACCTTGGTCGCGATCACCACCTGGTCGCGGTTGCCGCGCGCGGCCAGCCAGCGGCCGATGATCTCCTCCGACTCGCCGCCGCTGTTGCCCGGCACCCACTCGGAGTACTGGTCGGCGGTGTCGACGAAGTTGCCGCCCGCCTCGGCGTACGCGTCGAGCACCGCGAACGAGGCCCGCTCGTCGGCGGTCCAGCCGAACACGTTGCCGCCCAGCGCGAGCGGAAAGACCTTGAGGTCGGAGTTGCCCAGTCGGATCATGCGTGGCTCCAGGCGGTGACGGTCGGTGCGGTGGCGTCGGCGCGGCCCAGCCAGACGTCCTCCATGCGGCGGCGGTCGGCCTTGCCGCTGGCGGTGCGGGGCAGCGCGGTGGTGGAGATCATCGTAGCGGGCACGAGATGGGCGGGCAGCGTCGCGGCGAGCTGGTGCAGCAGTGCCCGAGCCGGGTCGGGGCCGTCCGGCCCGGGTCCGGTGTAGAAGCCCACCAGCGAGCGCTGGCCGCTGCCGCCGACGGGCGCCACCACGATGCAGTCCTCGACGCCCGGCAGTGCCCGGGCGGCGGCCTCGATCTCGCCCAGCTCGATCCGGAAGCCCCGGATCTTGACCTGGTCGTCGTTGCGGCCGACGTACCACAGGCCCTCGTCGGTGGCGTAGGCCAGGTCGCCGCTGCGGTACCAGACGTCGCCGTCGAGGGTGACGAACCGGGCCGCCGTCAGGTCGGGCCGGTGCAGGTATCCGGGGGCGACCCCGGCCCCGGCCAGCAGGATCTCGCCCGGCTCGCCGGGGGCGACCTCGCGCAGGTCCGCGTCGACCAGCCGGGCCCGCAGATGCGGCAGCGCCCGGCCGACGAACGTGGCGCCGCCGGTGCCGGCGGGCAGGTCGGTCACGTCGGCGAAGGTGGAGTGGACCGTGGTCTCGGTGATGCCGTACATGTTGATCAGCCGGGCGTCCGGGGCGAGGCCGTGCCGCCGCCACTCGGCCAGCACCGTCATCCGCACCGCCTCGCCCGCCAGGATCACGTAGCGCAGCGCCGACAGGTCCGGCCGGGTCCGCAGCGCGGCCTTGACCAGCGCCCCGAACACCGTCGGCACCTGGTTGAGCACCGTGGCCCGCTCCCGCTCCAGCAGCGCCGCCAGCCGGTACGGGTCGCGCGCGACGTCGTCGGGCACCACCACCAGGCTGCCGCCGTGCAGCAGGCAGGCCCAGACCTCCCAGACACTGACGTCGAAGCTGTACGAGTGGAACGACGGCCACACGTCGTCGGGCCCGAACCCGAACCGGCCGCACGCGGCGCCGAGCAGGCTGGTGACGTTGCGGTGGGTGACCGCCACCCCCTTGGGCTGCCCGGTCGAACCGGACGTGTAGATGACGTACGCCGTGCCCGGCGGCACCTGCGCCGGTTCACCGTCGCGCAGCCGCCGCACCTGCGCGCAGCCTGACGCGTCGACGGCCAGCTCCAGCCTCACCCGGCTGGACTCGACCAGATGCGCGCGCCGGGCCTGCGGATACGCCGGATCGACCGGCAGGTAGGCCCCCCGCGCCCGCAGCACTCCCAGGATCGCCAGGACGCTGCCCGCCGCGCGCGGCACGTCCACCGCGACCAGCTCGCCGGGGGCCAGCCCGGCGCCGAGCAGGTGATCGGCGACCGCGGTAACCGCCGCGTCCAGCTCGGTATAGGTCCAGCAGCGCTCGCCGTCGCGCAGCGCGACCCGGTCCGGGTGTGCCGCCACGCTGCGGCGCAGCAGCTCGTCGAGGGTGGCGTCGCCGAACCCGGTCATGCGCCGGCCCCCGTGCCCGGCTCCGCCGGGGCGAGCACCGCCGCGACCAGGGCGGGCCGGTAGACGCCCAGCAGGGCCAGTTCCAGCGGCAGGTCGCCGCGCCAGGTCGGGCCGTACAGGACGGTCAGGGCCGCGACGGTCTCGACCACGGCCAGGGAGTCGCCGCCGAGCTCGAAGAAGTCGTCGTCGGCGCCGACCTCCTCCAGCCCCAGCACCTCCGCCCACACGTCGGCGACCACGGCTTCGGTGCCGCCGTCGGGCTGCCGGTAGGCGGTGGCCAGCGGCGGGCGGGGGTCGCCCAGCACAGCCGGATCATCCAGACCGTCCACTCTGGTGTACCGGTCGGGCCGGTGCGCCCGGTCCAGGCCGGCGTGGGCGTGGCGCAGCGCGAGCGGGTCGACCTCGCCCGGCTCGGCGGCGTACCGCAGCACGAGCAGGTCGCGGCCCAGCCGGGTGCGGTGCGTGGTCAGCTCGCTGCCGCGGACGCCGAGCGGTGCGAGGTCGGTCATCGTTCTCCTACGGTCAGTTCGGCCCGGACGTCGAGCAGCCGGGCCAGGGGGTCGCCGAAGTCGGCGAAGTGGGCGCTGTCGCGGGGGCTCGGCACGTCCAGGGCGGCCAGGAAGTCCGCCGGGACGTCGCAGCCGAACACCCCGCGCAGCATGCGGAAGACGTAGAACACCGGCGGGCGCAGCGCGACGTGGCGCCCGGCGACCTCGGCGAGGGCGGCCCAGTCGACCCGTCCGGCGCGGACCAGCGCGATCAGGTCGCCGAGGATCTTGAGGTTGCCGTCGCCGAACAGCATCACGTCGGCGTACAGGTGGTTGGCGGCGAACCAGGCGACCGTGACGTCGTCCGGCGCCTCGAACTCGACTCCCCGGTAGCGCACCTGCTGCGGGGCCCGCCACCAGTCGTCCTCGCCGGGGCGGAACCCGGCCCCGGGCGTGTCGTGCAGGCTGTTGAGGCTGTGGTGCACGTCGAACGACGGGCACAGGTACGCCTGGCCGCCGCCCAGCAGCACCACGTAGCCGGGCAGCACCTGCCGCAGGAAGTCGGCGTGCCCGTCGAGCGCCGGGGTCCGCACCAGCTTGACGAAGCCGCGCCCCTGCCCGAAGTAGCCGAACCCGGCGTTCTCCTCGGCGACCCGGGCCGGGGGCAGCCGGACCGGCAGGTTCGACCGCACCGCCAGATCGTCGGTGTAGCCGAGGCGCCGCAGCGTCGCGTCCACGGCCTCGACGTCCTCGCGGCGCACCACCAGGTCGACGTCGACGCCGAACGGCGGTTCCAGCTGCGGGTACACCGAAGCCGCGTAGAACGTGCCCTTGGGCACCAGCAGCGGCACCCCCTTGGCGGCCAGCTCCTCGCGCAGCACCCGCAGCTCGCTCAGGTGCAGGTCGGCCAGCGCGACGGCCACCTCCTGCAACCGCGACATCGCCGTGTCCGGTCCGCCGATGGCGGGCAGTTCGCCGCAGACGGCGCGGACGATGTGGGCCAGGCGGCGGCTCATCAGCAGCCGCAGCAGGCCGGTGCCGTCGGGCGGGAGGTCGCCGAGGCTGGACAGGACGTTCGCGGCGGCCGCCGCGGGCAGCCGCCGCGGGAACTCCCGCAGCGACCGCACCGCGAGCGCGGCCAGCCCGGTCACCGGTGCCGGTGACGCGTGGATCCACATGGGTCGGTCAGTTTCCCTTCACGGCGGCTCAGCCTTGCTCGCCCGCTCAGCGCAGGCCGAGCAGCTCCTGTGCCCACGGCGACAGCCGGTCGCGGGCGTCCTCGCCGAGCAGCTCCTCCTGGTTCATCTCCGGCTTCTGGTCGGCGCGGCAGAAGAACGCGTTGATGCCCGCCCGGGGGCGGTCGGTGGCGTTGTCCATGCCGCTGTGCCACAGGTGGGAGTTGAAGACGATGACGTCGCCGGCCTCGGCCAGGATGCGGGTCTCGCCCTGCCAGGAGTCGTACTGGTCCGCCATGGCCTGCTTGGGCACCTCGGTGAAGCGGTGCGAGCCGGGCACGACCCGGGTCGCGCCGTTGGCCTCGGTGAAGTCGTCCAGCGCCCAGATCGCGTTGCAGACCTTGTAGTCGCCGTTGGGGGCCGGGCCGTCGTACCAGTCGACGTGCAGCTTCTGCCGCTTCTGGCCGGGCAGCTGGGACCGCATGTTCAGCATGCTCAGCCGGATGTCGTCGCCGAGCACGTGCCGGATCGCGGCCAGCACGGCCGGGTGGGTGAGGCAGGTGTCGTAGACGGTGTCCTTGTTCAGCAGGTTGTGCAGCCGGAACGCACCGTCGTCGCAGAGGGTGTACTCGTAGCCGGCCATCTTGCCTTCGATGTTGCCGATGCGCATCAGCGACGTCTTGACGGCCACGATCTCGGCGCGGCTCATCAGCTGCCGGAGCACGGTGTAGCCGGACTCGTCGAGTTCGCGGCGGTGCTGGTCGGTGAGCAGGTCGGACGGTTGCTGTACGACGGTCATCTGCTGGTCCCTTCGGTGTCGGCGCCGTACGGGCGCGCCATGGATGCGAGGTGGAGCTCTCTGATCTCGGTGCCGCGCGGCGCGGCCAGCAACCAGGCGACCGTCGCCGCGACGTCCTCGGGTGCCAGCGCGCCGGGGCGGCCGCCGGGCGTGCCGGTGCGGAAACCGGTGTCGACGGCACCGACGGCCAGGTGGGTGCAGCGCAGGCCGTCGGCGCGGTGCTCGGCGCGGGCGACCTCGACCAGCCCGCGCAGCCCCCACTTCGCGGCGCAGTACGCGGCCCGTTCCGGCAGCCCGGCCTGGCCGGAGTCCGAACCGATCGCCACGACCTGCCCCGCGCCGTCGGCCAGCAGCCGGGGCAGCGCCGCGACCAGGGTCAGGTGCGCCCCGCGCAGGTTCGTGGCGATGGTGTCGTCCCACACCTCGACCGGGTAGTCCCGCAGCGGATGCCACTGCCCCACCCCGGCGTTGAGGACGACGGCGCGCAGCGCGGGCAGGTCGCGGGCGGCGGCGTCGACGTCGGCGGCGTCGCGCACGTCGGTGACCCGGGGGTACGCGTCCGCGCCGCGCATCCGGCAGCCGTCGGCGACCTCGGCCAGCGCCGCGCCGTCGCGGGCCCACAGCACCACCGGCACCCCGGCCCCGGCCAGCGCGTACGCCACCGCGCGGCCGATGCCGCGGCTGGCCCCGGTGACCAGCACCGCCGGTTCAGCCATGGCCGCCCACCAGCTGCTTGTACGCCGTCGGCAGCCCGATCACCGGCAGCCCCGGCCCGCCGAAGCGGGCCAGCCCGGCCGTGTCGGACAGCTCGGTGGTGGCCAGCGTGGTCAGCACCGGATGGGCCAGCAGCCCGGCCACGACGTCGGCCGGGGCGAACGTACGGGCCACGACGACGTGCACCTGCGCGGCGGTGGCGAGGCTGTCCAGGGCCGCGTGCAGGGTGGCGCCGGTGGTCAGCTCGTCGTCGAAGACCAGCACCCGGGCGCCGTCGAACGCGGGCCGGGCCAGCGCCACCCGCCGGGCCCGGTCGGCGTGCCCGAGCCGCTGCTTGAGCAGCACCTCGGTCGAGGCACCGAGCCGGGCGGCCAGATCGGCGCAGGCGCGGGCGCGGCCGGAGTCGGGCGCGACCACCACGTCGACCGGGCCGAGGCGCTGCCCGGCCCAGTCGGCCACGTCCGGCAGGCAGGACAGCACCCGCATCGGACGGCGGCTGAACCCGACGACCTGCGGGGCGTGCGGGTCGAACACCGCGTACTCGTCCAACGCGGGCAGCGCGTCCAGCAGCCGCAGCAGCACCGCGGCGCCCAGCGACGCCCCGTCCTCGGCCTGGACGCTGCGCGAGTACGGCAGGTACGGCACGATCAGGCGGGCGCGCAGGCGCGGGTTGGCCCGCCACAGGCAGTCCGCGGTCAGCGCCAGGTCGAGCAGCGCACCGCCCGGGTCCTGGGCACCGGCCCACAGGATGTCCAGCTCATCGGGCACCGGCCCGGCGGCCAGGTACATGGCGTTGCCGTTGGCGAAGGCGATCCGGGTGGTCTCGTACCGGTGCCAGGCGCCGGTGGCCAGCATCGCGGCGGCGGTGCGGGCGGCCGCGGCGGCGGGCAGGGTCAGCAGGGCGGTGCTCACGCGACCACCACCAGCGGCGGAAGCCGGTCGGCGGCGACGTCGAGGCGGTCCAGCAGCCCGGCCAGGGCCTGGGGGGCCAGGTCGGCGACGATCCGCAGCGCGACCGCGAGGGCTTTGACGTGGCCGACGCTGCGGCCCCCGGCGGAGGTGAGGGCCCGGTCGCGGACCAGTCCGTCGTACACCCGGCAGCCTCCGGCCGCGGCCAGCCGCTCGGCCTTGCCACTGTGCCCGGCGACGGTGCGCCCGCGCAGCACCCCCAGCCCGGCCAGCACGAACGCGCCGGAGCAGACCGTGTAGGCGCGCCGGTCGGCCCGCACGTGCGCGGCGAGCAGCCCCGTCAGCGGCGTACGCGGGACGGGCTGCTCGGCGGCGGCGCCGCCGGTGACCACGACCGCGTCGAAGACGCCGGTGACGGCGTCGCCCAGGCCCCGCTCGACCACCTCGAACAGGCCTGCCTTGTGCAGCACGCGCACGACCGGGACGGTGTCGAGGGGCTCGCCGGGTTCCGGCGCGACCACGAGGATCCGGGCCGGGGTCATCGGGCACCGGCCGGGGCGCGCAGCAGGTACAGCGCCGCGTCGGCCGACGGCCAGATCGGCAGCCGCAGCGCGGTCAGCCCGGCGGCACGGGCCAGGTCGGCGACGGAGGCCGCGCCCGGCAGGAACTGCCGGTAGCAGGTGCGGACCTCCGCCTCGGCCAGGGTGATGACCGCGTAGACGTGCTCGGTCTCGGTGGCGGCGTCCCAGCTGATCGTCTTGGTGAGCCCGCCGCCGGGCAGGCGGTGCTCCTTGCGGGCGGGCCGGGGCGCGCGGTCGCGGTCGAAGACCTCCAGCGCGACCGCCCCGCCGGGGGCGAGGCTCGCGGCGGCGCGGCGCAGCAGCGCCAGGCTGGCCGGGCGGTCGGCGGCGAACCCGAACGAGTTGCCGAGCAGCAGCACCAGCCGGTACGCGGCCGCGGGCAGTTCGGTGGCGGCGACGTCGCCGTGGACGGTGTGCACGCGGCCGTCCACGCCTGCCGCGCGGGCCCGGTCGCGCAGGGTCGCCAGCGACGGCTCGATCCGGTCGACGCCGGTGACGGTCCAGCCGCGCGCGGCCAGTTCCAGCGTGTGCCGGCCGGGTCCGCACATCAGGTCGGCGGCGTGGCCGGGCCGGTGGTCGGTGGCGGCGAGCACGAGGTCGATCTCGGTGGCGGTCAGCTGCGGGTCGGGCGGGCGGTAGCCGTCGTAGGCCGCGCCGAGCCGGTCGAAGTAGACGGCGGTGGCGCAGTCGCCGGTGCAGGCGTCCATCAGCGGGCCGCCGGCTGCGGCAGGCGCGGCCGCAGCCGCTCCCACACCCGGTCGAGCAGCTCGGCGGGCGGGCTCTGCGAGCTGAGCAGCAGCCCGTCGTTGTCGCGGGCCAGCCGCGTGAACGCCTCCCGGTTGCGGGTGACGAACGCGGCCTGCTGGTCCCAGCGGCGGCTGTCGCTGCCGTCGCGGGTGACGACCCGGTCGAGCAGCGTCTCGGCGGGGGCGTCCATGACGATCAGCAGGTCGGGTTTGATGATGTCGGCGTACAGGCTGGACAGCCGGGCCGGGTCGAACTCGCCGGTGGTCAGGTAGTGCGCGACCAGGGACAGCAGGTAGCGGTTGGACAGGATCCAGCCGCCGACGGCCAGCGTGGGCCGGATGACGCGTTCCTGCTGGTCGACGCGGTCGGCGAGGGCGAACAGCGCCATCGCCATCGGGGTGAGCTGCTCCGGGTCGCCGACCATGGTGGCCTGCACCCGGTGGTCGCCGCGCCACCAGGACGTCGGCTGCATGATCACTTCAGGGTGCACGCCGTGGTCGGCGAGCCGGGCCAGCAGGCCGTGCTCCAGGGTGGTCTTGCCCGAGCCGTCGGGCCCGCAGATGACGATGAGGGCACCGGGGTGGTCGTGCGGTTTCAGGTTCAGCTGCACTGCAATCCTCCCAGCAGGAATTCGGCCGCGGCGGGGTCGGCGCGTTCGGACACCGCGCGGGCCAGCTCCGCGCCGCCGGGCAGCCCGGTGGCGCCGGGTGCCTCCACCGCGAGCGCGCCGAGCAGCGCGCCGAGCCCGGCGGCGGTCCGCAGCGGCAGCCCCGCGCCCAGGCCCGCCGCGAGTCCGGCGGTGAACGCGTCGCCGGCCCCGGTCGCGTCGACCTCGACGGCGGGCACGGCGGGCACGGCCGACCAGCCGTCGGCGTCGTGCACCCGGCAGCCTTCGGCGCCGAGGGTGACCACGACCGCCGCGTACCCGTCGGCGGCGGCGTCGCCGAGCTGCGCCCATTCGGTGCGGTTGGCGACCAGCACGATCCCGCCGCGCCGGTCGGCCAGCGCCCGGTGCGCGGCGGCGATCCGGCCGCCCGGGTTGACCACGACGGTCTGCCCGGCGGCCACCGCCTGCGGTAGCACGGCCGGGGGCGGGTCGAACACCACCATCACCCGGCTGTCGGGAAACGACGGGGTGAGGGCGTCGTTGGCGGCGCGGTGCAGCATCATGTGGTGCAGCGACGGAGCGTTGACGATCACGGCCCGGCCGGTGGCCGCACCCGGCACGACCTGCATCCAGCCGGTGTCCACGCCCTCGGCGGCCAGGTGCGCGAGCAGGCGCTCGCCGGCCTGGTCGGAGCCGACCGCGCCGACCAGGCACGGTTGGTGCCCGAGCCGGGCCAGAACGACGGCGGTGTTGGCGGCGTGGCCGCCGGGGGCCTGGTGCACCGCGAGGATGTCGGTGGTGCCGTCGGGGCCCGGGTCACCGGACAGGGTGAGGATCTCGTCGTGGTTCACCCCGCCGACCACGGTGAACCCGGCGGTCACCGGGGACCGTCCGGCACCGCCGCCACGGCGCTGATCTCGACCAGGTGCTCGGGCACGACCAGCCCGGCCACGAACACGACGGTGCTCGACGGCGGGCTCACCTCGGCGAAGACCTTGTCGCGTACGGCGGTGAAGGCCGGGAAGTCCGCGCGGTCGACCAGGTAGACGGTGACCGCGACGAGGTCGCCCAGCTGCGCGCCCGCCTCGGCCAGCACGGCGGTGATGTTGCGGTAGACCTGCTCGGCCTGGGTCGCGATGTCCGCGCCGACGGTGGCGCCGCTCGCGTCGGTCGCGACCTGGCCGGTGACGTACACCCACCGCAGCGGCCCGCCGACCTCCACGCCCGGGGAGTACCGGGCGATCGGCGGCCCGACCTGCGCGGGGACGAGAGCGCGCCTCACGCCGCCGCGCCGGTCCGGCGGGACCGGTCCGCCCAGCGGTGGAGCACGTCCTGGGCGCTGCCGTCGCGCAGCACCGACTCGGCGACCTTGAGGCCGTCGGACAGGTCGGCGGCCCGGCCCGCGACGACGAGGACGGCGGCGGCGTTGAGCAGCACGATCTCGGTCTGCGCGGTGGTGGCGGTGCCCGCGAGCACGGCCCGGCTGATCTCGGCGTTGCGCCGGGGGTCGCCGCCCTCGACCTGGTCGATGGTGGCGCGGGCCAGCCCGAGGTCGACGGCGTCGACCCGCAACTCGGTGACCGCTCCGTCGCGCACCTGCAGGATCCGGGTGGGTGCGGTGGTGGAGACCTCGTCGAGGCCGTCCTCGGCGTGCACCACCCAGGCGTGCCGGGTGCCGGAGCGGGCCAGCGCGCCCGCGGTGACCTCGGCGTAGCGGGAGTCGTACATGCCGGTGACCTGGCGGGTGACCCGGGCGGGGTTGCACAGCGGCCCGAGCAGGTTGAACACGAACCGCAGGCCCACCTCCTGGCGCAGCCCGATGAGGTGGCGCATGCCGGAGTTGAACGCCGGGGCGTGCATGAAGCAGATGCCGAGCTCGCGCAGGCAGGCCGCGACGTCGGCCGGGTCGGACACGGCGCGCACCCCGAGTTCGGCCAGCACGTCGCTGCTGCCGGAGTTACTGGACACGGCGCTGGTGCCGTGCTTGGCCACCGGCACCCCGGCGGCCGCGACCAGGAACGCGGCGGTGGTCGAGATGTTGAACACGCGGGCGCTGGGGCCGTCGCCGCCGGTGCCGCAGGTGTCCACGGCCCGGTCGGCCAGCTCGCCCAGGTCGACGGTGGTGCCCTCGGCGCGCAGCACCCGCAGGAACCCGGCGATCTCCTCGGCGCGCTCGCCCTTCATCCGCAGCGCGGTGCCGAGCGCGCCGAACTGGGAGCCGGTGAACTCCCCGGCGACCAGGGCGCTCATGACCTCGGCGGCCTCGTCCTCGGTCAGGTCGCGGCCGTCGACGAGCGCGCGCAGGGCCGGCCGCAGCCGGGTCGGGGTGGTCATTGCGTGCCTCCCAGGATCGTGGCGGCGCCGTCGAGCTTGATGACCGCGTCGTCGAACGCCTGCGGGCTGGTGTCGGTGTCGCCGAGCGGCGGGGATTTGACCAGGGAGGCCGCGCCGTGGACCGGCCCGGCGAAGCCCGCGCGGCGGGCCAGCACGGCCAGCCGGACCAGGTCGATGATCACGCCCGCGGCGTTGCTGGAGTCCTGTACGGACAGCTTGAGCTCGATCGTGGCCGTGGCCCCGGCCCACCCGGCCGCCTCGACGTGGATGTAGCCGATCTTCTGGTCGTTGAGCACCGGCAGGTAGCCGCCGGAGGGCACCACCGAGACCCGGTCGGAGTATGCGCCGCCCAGCGCGGCGTGCTTGGACTGCCGCTTGGCCTCGCCGCGCACCAGCAGGTTGCGGAAGTCGGCGTTGCCGCCGAGGTTGACCTGGTAGCTGCGCTCGATGTGCAGGCCGCGTTCGGTGACCAGGCTCAGCAGGGTGCGGTGCAGGACCGAGGAGCCGAGATGGCTGGCCAGGTCGTCGCCGACGACCGGCACGCCGGCCTCGGTGAACCGGGCGGCCCAGCCGGGGTCGCGGGCGATGAGGTCGGGGGTGCAGTTGACGAACGCCACCCCGGCGCGCAGCGCGGCCTCGGCGTAGAAGGCCACCGCCCCGGCCGAGCCGGTGGGCAGGGAGTACAGCAGGGCCTCGGCGCCGCTGTCGCGCAGCTGCCCGGCGATGTCGTCGACGGTGCGGTCGGCGCCGACGGGACCGACGCTGTCGGACAGGTGCGGGGGCACCCCGTCCAGGCGGGCGCCCATGGCCACGACGGTGGTCTCGTCCGGCAGTTCCGACACCAGGCGCGGGTAGTTGTTGGGCGCGGCGAAGACGGCCTCGCCCAGGGGGCGGCCGACCTTCGCCTCGGCGACGTCGAACGCGGCGACGAAGGCCAGATCGGTGACGTGCAGGCCGCCCACGTACGGACGGGTCACGCCGGGCAGCTCGGCGGGGTCGTCCGCCTGCCGGTAGACGGCCACTCCCTGCACCAGGGCCGAGATGTTGTTGCCCACACCGACGATCGCCAATCTGGCTGGCTTCACGACTCTCCCCGCGCAAATTCAAGACTAACCAACATCAAAATCCTGACCAGTTTGGAATGACCGCCGGAGGCTGTCCATCGCGTCCCGCCATCCGGAATCGCCATTTCGTAGGACGATCTTCTGCCGCCTGCTCGGAAGCATCGACATGCATGAAAGACACTTATCCTCCACCTGCCGCTATTTACCGACAGGGTCCTCAATGTGCAACCATTGTATTTACATAGATATATCAGAAGATTCCACAATGGACTGTCACCCATTGAGACACGGCGTGATCTCCCTTGCACGGCGTCCGGTCGGTCCCCTAAAGTTCGGGCTCTGTTCGCGCAAGACGGCTGCAAGTGAATGACGACGGCGTCGACCCTTGGGCCCGATCAGCTACGGGGGCGCCGATGACCGACCATGAGCCGCCACTCGTCGAGGCCGCCGGACTCGGCAAGACCTATCCCGCCGGACCGGGCGGCACCGAGCTCGCCGCCGTACGCGGCATCGACCTGCGGCTGCACCGCGGCGAGGCGCTCGGCCTGCTCGGCACCAACGGCGCCGGCAAGTCCACCACCATGCGCATGCTCGCGGCCGTCTCCCCGCCCACCTTCGGCACGCTGCGCGTCCTGGGCATGGACCCGCTGCACGACAGCCCGCACATCCGCGCCCGCCTCGGCGTCGTGCCCCAGGACGACATGCTCGACCAGGAACTGACCGTCCGGGAGAACCTGCTGGTCTACGGGCGCTACTTCGGACTGTCCCGAGCGGTCCTGCGCGAGCGCACCGCATACCTGATCGAGTTCGCCGCGCTGGAGGCCAAGGCCGACGCGCCCGTGACCTCCCTGTCCGGGGGCATGCGGCGGCGGCTCACCATCGCCCGCGCGCTGATCAACCAGCCGTCGCTGCTGCTGCTCGACGAGCCGACCACCGGCCTGGACCCGCAGGCCCGCCAGCTGCTGTGGGACCGGCTCACCCGGCTCAAGCAGGACGGCGTCGCCCTCATCGTCACCACGCACTACATGGACGAGGCCGAGCAGCTCTGCGACCGCGTCGTCATCATGGAACGCGGCGCCGCCGTCGCCGACGGCACCCCGCGCGAGCTCATCGAGGCCCACGCGCTGCCCGAGGTCGTCGAGCTGCGGTTCACCACCGCCGAACACGACCGCGGCACCACCGCCGTCAAGCAGCTCATCGCCGACGGCGCCGCCTGGCGGCTGGAGGAGCTGCCCGACCGCCTGCTCATCGGCACCGCCGACGGCGCCGACACCCTCGCCCGGGTCGAGGCCCGGGTGTTCCCGCGCGCCAGCCTGGTCCGGCGGGCCACCCTGGAGGACGTCTTCCTGTCCCTGACCGGCCGCGCGCTGGTGGACTGATGACCGGGCTCACCTACTCCCCCGCATACGCCGAGTTCCGGTACTGGGGCGCGATCTTCGCCAAGTCGTGGCGGCCCGTGCTGGTCAACAGCATCGTCAACCCCGTGCTGTTCCTCGCGGGCATCGGCCTGGGCCTGGGCCAGCTCGTCGACGCCAACGCGCCGCTGGCCGGGGGCCTGACCTACGCGGCCTTCTTCGCCCCCGGCCTGCTGGCCGCGGCCGCGATGCAGACCGCCGTCGTCGAGGGCGGACAGACCGTCTTCAGCGCGGTACGCAACCGCCGCAGCTACCTCGTCGCGGCCTACACCCCGCTGCAACCGCACGACATCCTCAACGGCCACCTGCTCTTCATCGCCGCCCGGATCCTGCTCAGCAGCACCATGTTCACCGCCGTCATGTACGCCTTCGGCGTGGCCCACGCGCTGACCGCCATGCTCGCGATCCCGGTGGCGGTGCTGCTCGGGCTCGCCTGCGCCGCACCCACCGCCGCCTGGGCCGTCACCGTCCGCCGGGCTGCGGTGATCGGCAACTTCTCGCGGTTCGTCGTCATGCCGGTGTACCTGTTCTCGGCCACGTTCTTCCCGATCGAGGTCATGCCCGGCTGGCTGCAACCGGTGGTCTACGCCAGCCCGCTGTGGCACGGCGCCCGGCTGTGCCGCGCCCTGACCACCGGCACCGCCACCCTGACCGGCGCCGCCGCCGACCTCGCCGTCCTGGCGGTCACCGCGCTGGCCGGATACCTCGCCGCCCGCCGCACCTACCGCCGCCACCTGCACGCTTAACGGGAGCCAGCATGAGCACCATCGCCGCGCCGACGCCCCGCCGCGCCGCCGGACGCCCCTGGTGGCTGGTCGAACGCCACCTGCGGGTGTACCGCAAGTCCTGGTCGGTGTTCATCGCCGACCTCACCGAGCCCCTGCTCTACCTCGTCGCCATCGGCCTGGGCGTGGGCAGCCTCGTCGGCGACGTCGCGGGCACCGGCGTGCCGTACGCGCAGTACGTCGCCCCCGCGCTGCTGGCCACCTCGGCGATGAACGGCGCGATGAACGAGGCCTCCAGCCGCGTCTTCATGCGCATCAAGGTCGAGAAGACGTACCAGACGATGATCACGACGCCGATGACCGTCACCGACATCCAGTACGGCGAGATCGCCTGGGCGATCCTGCGCGGCCTGGCCGGCACCGGCGGGTTCCTGGCCGCCGCCGCCGCGTTCGGGCTGATCCGCTCGCCGTACGCGCTGCTCGCGCTGCCCGCCGCCGCGCTGGTCGGGTTCGCGTTCGCCGCCTGCGGCCTGCTCGTGGCCACCCTGCTGCGCAGCTGGTACGACTACCTCTACCTCCAGCTGTTCATGCTGCCCATGTTCCTGTTCGCGACCACGTTCTACCCGCTGGAGGTCTACCCCGCCGCGTTCCGGCCGGTCGTGCAGGCGCTGCCGCTCTACCACGCCGTCACCCTGCTGCGGCAGGTGTGCCTGGGCCGGTTCGACCTGCACGCCGCCGCCGCCGTGGCCTACCTGCTGTTGCTCGGCCTGGCCGCCAGCGCGCTGGCCGCGGGGCGCTGGCGCCGGATGCTCCAGTCGTGACCGGACACCTGCTGCCCCACGTGGTGCAGCGCCACTACAACGCCTACGTCTACCTCGCCCTGCCGCTGTGCGCCGCCCTGGCCGAGCCCGGCGGTCCGGACTGGTTCGGCGGCCGGTTCCTCCAGCTGCACGCCTACCGGCTGGCCAACCGGCCCGACGAGGTCCACCTCGACCTGGTGGACTCGTTCGCGTACCAGGACTTCCTGACCGTCGAGACGGTCGGCGCCGACGCCGCCCGCGACCTCACCGACGCCGCCGGGTTCGTCGGCGACCAGCTCGCCGCCGGACGCCGGGTCATCCTGTTCACCGAGGACTCGACCCTGGCCGGGCACCCCTACCAGCGGTTCCGCGAGTTCCTGTTCGTGGGGTGCGACGGCGGCCGGCTGACCGCGATCGGGTTCGACGCCCGGCGCCGCTTCACCACCGCCGAGTTCACCGCAGCCCAGGTCGACCACGCGTTCCGGGCCGGGCTGCGGTTGCAGGCCGAGTCGGGCGGGCCGGTGCCGGTCACGGCGTACGCCCAGCTGCTCGGCCCGCGCACCGACCGGCCGCAGCCGGACCGCGACCTGGCCGCGCAGCTGCGCGACTACGCCGACGGCACCGCCCCGGCCGGGTTCGACCCGCGCGCGGGCTGGTGGTGGTTCGACCGGGCGCTGGACCTGGCCCCCGACACCGCCGTGCGCTACGGCACCGACGTGTACCCGCTGCTGGCCGAGCAGCTGACCGCCCACCTCGACCGCGACCGGCCGCTGGACTACCCGATGTTCCACCTGCTCGCCGAGCACAAGCGGCTGGTCCTGGACCGGCTGCCCGCCCTCGGACCCGACCCGGAGCTGCTGGCGCGCTACCGGGCGCTGGCGACCGAGGTGGACACGCTGCGGATGAAGATCCTGCTGTCGCGCGAGCGCCGGCAGCGGCTGCTCACCGCCGCCGACGTCGACGCCCTGCTCGCACTCGGCCGACGCGAACGCGACCTGCTGCTGACTGCGGTGGCGGCCGCGTGAGCGGCCGCCGAGGTCACTTCCGGCTCGCCAGCGACCGGCCGCGCGGTGCCGGGCTCGGGCCCAGGGCCAGCACCGTGCGCAGCGCGTCGTGCTTCTGGCTCAGCGTGGTGTCCTTGATGTCGACGCCCTCGGAGATGACGCACCTGCTCAGGTCGCCGTACGGGCTCAGCCTCAGCTCGCGGTCGCGCCGGTCCCCGGTCGGGTGGGCGGCGACGATCCCGATCCTGGCCGCACTGCCCGGCACCCGGTAGTAGCGGCACGCGGGGTTCTTGTCCGCGTCGCCCGCGGCGTCGGGCACCGGCCGCCCGAATTTGGCCGCGATCAGATCGAGGGCCCGCTCGGCGGGCACGGCCTGGTCGTCGGGCCGGTCTCCGTCGAACACCGGCTGGTCGGACCACACCTCGATGAGCCGCAGCGTCACCCGGCCGCCGTAGCCGCCGGCCCAGGCGACCAGCTCGGTAACCTCGTCCGGGTCCTTGCCCAGCAACGTGTTGACCTTGACGGCGCCGAACGCCTCGACCGAGTCGTCGAGCGCGCGCAGGACGATGTCGAGGGTGTCGTCACCGCGCTGGGGCCGCAGCGAGTCCAGGCTGATGGTGACCCGGGTCAGGCCCGCGTCGAGCAGCTGCGGCAGCAGCCCGGACAGGTGCAGCCCGTCGGTGGTCATCGCCTGCTCGACGTAGCCGAGCTCGCGGGCGTGGGCGAGGTAGCGGAGAAGACCGGGGCTCAGGGTCGGCTCGCCGCCGCTGTAGTGCACCCGGTCCACGCCGAACCGGTGCGCCGCTGAGATCACTTCGAGGATGTCGAGGTCGTCGACGGGGGTGTGTCCCGCGCGCTGCCTGTCGGGGTTGCAGTAGACGCGGAGGTGGAAGTCCTTGCCCAGGTTCTCGTCGCCTGGAATCAGTGGGGACATGGCGGCTTCACCATCCCTGTGAGCGGTGACGTGCCGATCGTCCGGCGTTGGACGACACTGCGGGTATTGCGGCTAAGCATTCATGATCATATCGAAATTTGGCAATCCTTTCCCGTGCTCCCCTGGCGGTGGACCGCCACCACGCTCCGTCACCGACGGCGAACGAGCGGGTCCGCTTCGTGCCCGGCACCCGCCCGTTCGCGTACTGATGACAGAACAGCCGGTCAGTCCACCGGCGCGAACCAGTGGTGCCGCTCGTACTTGGCGACCTTGGCCCCGATCACGGCGCCCGCCACGTCGGCGGTGCGGAAGTGGATGCCGCCCCACACCCGGGCCCCGATCAGCTCCTTGCGCGCCGCGGTGAAGGTGGCGAAACTGCGGGTCGTGCCGGTGACCGGGCTGAGCCCCGAGAACGCCACCTTGTCGGTGCCGAAGAAGTCGTGCAGCGCGTGCGTCCAGGCGCTGATGTTGCAGGAGTGGCCCGAGGAGTGCTCGTACCAGGGCGGGGTGTCCAGCAGCGGGGTCCAGGCCGGGTCGGCGGCCGTGTCGGGGTTGCCGTCGGTGTCGGCCTCGCGGATCGCGGTGATCGGCCGCCAGGACGTCCAGTGCGACTTGTCGGCGTGGCAGGCGATCACCGCGTCGGCCGTGGCGAGCGCGACCCGCGCGAACAGGCGGGCGCTGTCGTCGGCGGACAGCCCGTGGCCGGTGGCCAGCGAGCGCAGCATCGCCTCCTGCGGCACCGCCGCCCACCAGCGGGCAGCGTCGGTCTGGTCGGCGGTGCGCGTCGTGCTGGTACGCGACCCCACCGCCTTGACCTCCTCGAAGTCCTCGGTGTACGCCGCGCTGGTCAGCGCGTTCGGGCCGTCCGAGCGCAGCGCCGCCACGTCCGGCACCAGGAACGGCTTGACCTTGCCCGCCCAGGGCGCCGGGTCGACCAGGAAGTTGGGCGGCGTCGGCCGCCACTGCCCCGGCTGCGTGCCGATCACGACGGTCGTCGGCGCGCCGCGCCCGTCCCCGGTGCGTGCCGTGATCATCGCGGCGGCGGACTGCTCGCCGTCGGCGATGCCGCCCTGCTCGGCCGGGCCGTCCGGGATGGCCGCCAGCGCGGCGTCGTACTTCGCCTGCAAGGTCGGGCCCTGGCTGGGGAACAGGTGGACGAGCATGCGGAAGGCGGCGGTCGCGGCGGCGGCGTCGACCGAGTCGCCGGGCTGGGAGCCGACCTGGAGCAGGTACGGCTGGTGGGTGCGGGTGATGCCGTTGACCGCGTCGTACACGGCGCCGTGCACCATGGCCCGGTTGATCAGCGCCACGTGCGGCACGAACGGGCCGGAGGCGAGGATCGCCTGCTCGGTGGCGAGGTTCCAGTCGATGACGGCGTTACCCGCGGCGCGCGGTTCGGCCTGCGCGGCTGGGGCGGCCGGGGCGGCACCGGCCCGGCCGACCGGGACCACGAGCAGGGACGTCAGGGCGGCGGCAGCCGTCACACAGGACCATCGCGACATCGAGTTTCTCCTGGCCAGACACAAGATCACGCGGCCGGACGGCCGCCATCACGGAGGGTAATCATCGACTCCCCGCCACGTGCGCGTGCCGCGCCGGTCAACACGGGTGATCCGAAATCGTGGACGCTGGGTGTCGCCCTGGCAACACCCAGCGTCCACGATTTGCGATCTCCGGTCAGTGGGCGGGCACCGTCCGGCCCGGCTTGCGCAGGCGCCGCAGCTGCTGATACCCGTCGATGACGACCACCAGCGTCAGCACCACCAGCGCGAGCTTCATGATCTCGTCGGTAGGCGCGGCGACGAACACCGGACCCGCGAGCGCACTCCACGCCATGGCCGCTCCCATGAAGACGGTCAGGCCCAGCGACAGCCGCCTGGTGGCCCGCTCCCAGCGGCCACGCACCCCGACGGCGACCAGCAGCGCGATGCTAGACACGACGGCCGCGAGCAGCACGGGCCCGCGCACCCGCAGGAAGCCGGGGTCGTAGACGAACGCGTCGAGGGCGGACTGGGCGACGCGGCCGCCCGAGACCAGGTCCAGGAACTGCGGGAACCAGAGCATCAGCGCGGTCCCGGCCACGGCGAACGCCGCGGCGGTGAACCGGCCGCCCCGGTTCACCGCATCGGTGGCCGGCGGGCGCGGCTGCCAGGCGAGCCGGTCGGCGAAGCGGCGGCGCACCCAGGCGGTGCCGGCGAAGCAGACGCCCACCACGCCGGGCCACCACAGCGCGGGCAGCGCGGCGCCGAGCCACCAGTCGCGCACCGCCAGCAGCCAGTGGTCGTACGGCACCGGCGGCCACAGCACCCGGGCCAGGCCGACCGCCCAGATGACGGCGACACCGATCACCGAGGTGCGCACCGCGCGCCGGGTGTCGACGGGGTCGATGAGCGGGCGGGCCGGCCGGTAGCGCAGGACGACCTCGTTCGGGTGCCCGAACCCGTTGAGCAGGTCGCGGGCGAGCGCGTCGCGGTCGGCGCCGGGGGCGGCGGCGCGTTCGGCGAGTTCGTCGTGCAGCAGGCTGCGCAGTTCGGCGGCGACGTCGTCGCGCTGGCGGCGCGGCAGCTGTGCGACGACGTCGGAGACGTAGCTGTCGATCAGGTCGTCGGCGTTCATCGGATCGAGCCCTTCAGCAGGTCGGACATCGTGTCGTTGAGGGTGCGGTAGGTCTCGGTGAGGCGCTGGTAGAGCGCGCGGCCGTCGGGGCTGAGCGCGTAGTAGCGCCGGGGCGGGCCCTCGCTGGTGCGCCACTGGCTGGTCAGCAGCCCCTGGGTCTCCAGCCGCCGCAGCAGGGGGTAGAGGGTGCCCTCCTCGATCTGCATGCCGGCCTCGGACAGCGACTGGCGCAGTTCGTAGCCGTAGCGGAAGTCGTCGAGCTGGGACAGCACGGCCAGCACCACCACACCGCGGCGCAGTTCAAGTTCGAGCTTGTCGAACACGTCGGGTGAAGCCATGCGGCACACAGTACTGTGTGCCGTACAGTAAGGCAACGCCTTGACACCGCGGGCGGGCGGCAAGATACTTCATGCGTGAAGGATTCGGCTCGATAAGAGCCGGTCCCCGCAATTGCGCCAGCGCTCTCGCGCCCATCATATGGGCCGCGAATGAGTGCTGGCTTTCGCTGTTTCAGCAGTTAGATAGCCGTGCACATTGGCCAGTACACAGCCTATTAAGAATGCCGAAACAGTCGTGTAACGACACTCGCGGAATCTATGCGTGCCCGGCATTGAGGTGGCCGCCCGGCAGCCGGCACAACCGGCTGGGGCCGCCGCCGCGCGCTGCCCGGCACGTGTAACGCCTCTACCACCGCGGGAACGGCCCCGGCCGACGACGACGTCTCCCCCACCGCGGTTCCGTCCTTCTTCAACGACTGATGCTCCGCTGACGCTGGGAGATCTCTGAAGATGTTCAGGTTCCACGGCCGCCGCCTGGCGGCATGCAGTGCCGTACTCGCCGCCGCGCTGGCGGTCGCCGCCTGCGGCAGCAAGACCGGCGAGACCGGCGCCAACGCCGGTGTCACCGCCGACACCTCGGGCGACACCGTCAAGGTGGGCCTGCTCAACTCGCTGTCGGGCACCATGGCCATCAGCGAGGTGACCG
This sequence comes from Catellatospora sp. TT07R-123, assembly GCF_018327705.1. NCBI lineage: Bacteria > Bacillati > Actinomycetota > Actinomycetes > Micromonosporales > Micromonosporaceae > Catellatospora > Catellatospora sp. TT07R-123. The sequence continues at coordinate 874,826 of NZ_BNEM01000002.1, forward strand.
TCCGCGACTCGATCAAGCTCGCCATCGAGGAGATCAACGCCGCGGGCGGCGTACTGGGCAAGAAGCTGGAGCCCATCAGCGAGGACGGCGCCTCCGACTGGCCGACCTTCGCCGAGAAGGCCAAGAAGCTCATCAAGGAGGACCGGGTCGCCGCGGTCTTCGGCTGCTGGACCTCCGCCAGCCGCAAGGCGGTCAAGCCGGTGTTCGAGGAGAACAAGGCGCTGCTGTTCTACCCCGTGCAGTACGAGGGCCTGGAGCAGTCGCCCTACATCTTCTACACCGGCGCCACCACCAACCAGCAGATCGTGCCCGGCCTGGACTACCTCAAGGCGCAGGGCAAGAAGACGGTCTACCTGGTCGGCAGCGACTACGTCTTCCCGCGTACCGCCAACAAGATCATTAAGGCGTACGCTGCCGCCAACGGCCTGACCGTGCTCGGCGAGGACTACGCCCCGCTCGGCTCCACCGAGTTCGGCACCATCGTCAACAAGGTCAAGGCGTCCAAGGCCGACGCCGTCTTCAACACCCTCAACGGCGACAGCAACGTGGCCTTCTTCAAGGAGTACAAGTCCGCGGGCCTGACCGCCGCGACCATGCCCGTCGTCTCGGTGTCCATCGCCGAGGAAGAGGTCAAGAGCATCGGCACCCAGTACCTCGCCGGCCAGCTCACGGCGTGGAACTACTACCAGACCACCACCGGCGCCGCCAACGACAAGTTCGTCAAGGCGTACAAGGCCAAGTACGGCGCCGACAAGCCGACCTCCGACCCGATGGAGGCCGCCTACGTCTCGGTCTACCTGTGGAAGGCGATGGTCGAGAAGGCCAAGTCCTTCGACGTCGAGAAGGTCAAGGCCGCCTCCGACGGCATCACCTTCGAGGCTCCGGAGGGCCTGGTCACCATCGACGGCGCCACGCAGCACATCTACAAGACCGCCCGCATCGGCAAGATCGGCGACGACGGCCTGATCACCGAGGTGTGGAACTCCGGCGCACCGGTCAAGCCCGACCCGTACCTCAAGGGATACCCCTGGGCCGGCGGCCTGTCCTAGTCCATCAGCACCCGGGCCGGTGGAGCGGAGCCCCAGCCGCTCCGCCGGCCCCCACCCACGACGAGGGACAACCCGATGACCGTGATCCTCGGCCAGCTGTTCACCGGCATCAGCATCGGCGCGGTGCTGCTGCTCATCGCGCTCGGCCTGGCCCTGACGTTCGGGCAGATGAACGTCATCAACATGGCGCACGGCGAGTTCATCATGGCCGGCGCCTACACCACGTACGTGCTCCAGCAGGTGCTCACCGACGCCGGGATGTCGCTGCTCGTGGCCATCCCGGTCGCGTTCGTGGTCGCCGGGCTGCTCGGCGTGCTGCTGGAGGTGCTGCTGATCCGGCGGCTCTACCTGCGGCCGCTGGACACCCTGCTGGTCACCTGGGGCGTGTCGCTGATGCTGCAACAGCTGGCCCGCGACGTGTTCGGCGCGCCGAACGTGCAGACCCGCGCGCCCGACCTGCTCACCGGCAGCACCACGCTGCTGCGTACCGCCGACGGCGACGTGTCGATCGCCAACAGCCGCCTGTTCATCCTGACCCTGGCCGTGATCGCGGTCGTCGCGCTCACCGCCGTGCTCAAGTGGACCCCGCTGGGCCGCCGCATCCGGGCCGTGGTGCAGAACCGCGACCTGGCCGCCGTCTCCGGCATCGCCAACGGCCGCATCGACCGGCTCACCTTCTTCATCGGCTCCGGCCTGGCCGGGGTCGCCGGGGTCGCGCTGACCCTGCTCGGCCCGATCGGCCCGACCATGGGCACCAACATCATCATCGACGCGTTCCTGGTGGTCGTCGTCGGCGGCATCGGGCAGATCAAGGGGAGCGTGATCGTGGCCTTCGTGCTCGGCATGCTGCAGTCCACCGTGGAATACCTGACCACGCTGTCGGTCGCCAAGGTGATCGTGTTCGTGGCGATCGTGGCGTTCCTCCAGTGGCGCCCGCAGGGCATGTTCACGCTGCGCACCCGGAGCCTCGCGTGAGCGCCCGCACCCGCGCCCTGGCCGGGTTCGCCGCCGGGGCGGTGCTGCTGTTCGCGCTGGCCCCGGCCGTGCTGACCGACTTCCGGCTCAGCCTGCTGGCCAAGTACCTCTGCTTCGCCATCGTCGCCGTCGGCGTCGGGCTGGCCTGGGGCCGCGGCGGCCTGCTCACCCTCGGCCAGGGCGTCTTCTTCGGCCTGGGCGGCTACGCGATGGCCATGCACCTCAAGCTCGCCGACGCGGGTCCGGGCCACATGCCCGACTTCATGCAGCTGTACGGCCAGCTCGACGAACTCCCCGCCTGGTGGCGCCCGTTCGAGAACCCCGTCTTCGCCCTGGCTGCCACGATGCTGCTGCCGATGCTGGTCGCGTTCGGCCTCGGCTCGCTGGTGTTCCGCCGCCGGGTGCGCGGCGCCTACTTCGCGATCCTCAGCCAGGCCCTGGCCGCCGCGATGGTCATCCTGCTGATCGGCCAGCAGGGCACCACCGGCGGCACCAACGGCCTCACCGACATCGAGGGCTTCTTCGGATACGCCCTCGACGACCCGGTCAACCAGCGCACCGTGTACTTCATCATCGCGGCCGTGCTGCTGGCCCTGCTGGCGCTGGCCCGCCAGCTGATGCGCAGCCGCTACGGCGAGCTGCTGGTCGCCGTCCGCGACGGCGAGGAGCGGGTCCGCTTCCTCGGCTACAACCCCGCCAACGTCAAGCTCGTCGCGTACGTCGTCGCCGCCGGGATGGCGGGCCTGGCCGGAGCGCTGTTCGTGCCCGCGGTCGGCATCATCTCCCCCGCCCTGATCGGCATCGTGCCCTCCATCGAACTCGTCATCGGCGTCGCCGTCGGCGGCCGGGCGACGCTGCTCGGCCCGGTGATCGGCGCCGTGGCGGTGGCGTGGGCGAAGACGGCCCTGTCCGAACGGTTCCCGGGCACCTGGACGTACGCGCAGGGCCTGATGTTCGTGCTGGTCGTGGCATTCCTGCCGGGCGGGCTCGCGTCCCTGTGGGCGCTGGTGCGCCGCCGCACCGCCCCGGACGCGCCGAGGACCGAACCGGCGCCGCTGGCGCCCGAACCGAGTGAGGTGGCCGTATGAGCGGCGGGCTGCGCATCCGCGACCTGCGGGTGGTGTTCGACGGGTTCGCCGCCGTCGACGGCGTCGACCTGGACGTGGCACCGGGCGACCTGCGGTTCCTGATCGGACCCAACGGCGCGGGCAAGACGACCCTGATCGACGCGGTGACCGGGCTGGTCAAGGCCTCGGGTTCGGCCCGGTTCGGGGAGACCGAGCTGCTGGGACGCGACGTGCACCGCATCGTACGGCTGGGCGTGGGGCGCACGTTCCAGACCGCGGCGGTGTTCGAGGAGCTGACCGTGCTGCAGAACCTCGACATCGCGGCGGGTGCCGGGCGCGGGCCGTGGACGCTGCTGCGGCAGCGCCGGGGCATCCCCGCCGACGTCGCGAAGGCGCTGGAGACCATCGGCCTGGCCGACCGGCGCGACGACCTGGCCGGGACCCTCGCCCACGGGCAGAAGCAGTGGCTGGAGATCGGCATGCTGCTGGTGCAGGACGCCAAGCTGCTGCTGCTCGACGAGCCGGTCGCCGGGATGAGCCACGAGGAGCGCGAGGCCACCGGCGCGCTGCTGGAGGCCGTCAGCGGCGAGCGCACCGTGGTCGTGATCGAGCACGACATGGACTTCCTGCGCCGCTGGGCCCGCACCGTCACCGTCCTGCACGCCGGGAAGGTGCTCAGCGAGGGCACGGTCGCGCAGGTGCAGGCCGACCCCCGGGTGCAGGAGGTCTATCTCGGACACGCGGCGAAGGAGGCGTGATGCTGCGCATCGAAGCGATCACCGCCGGGTACGGCCGCAGCATCGTGCTGCGCGACGTCGACGTGACGGTCGCCGACAGCACCGTGACGGCCGTGCTCGGCCACAACGGGGCGGGCAAGAGCACCCTGCTGCGCGCCGCGATCGGGCTGATCAGGCCGCGTTCGGGCATGGTGCTGCTGGCCGGGGAGGACGTCACCCGGCTGGCCCCGCACCAGCGGGTCGACCGCGGCATGGCGTACGTCCCGCAGGGCCAGCAGTGCTTCCCGCACCTGACCGCCGCCGAGAACCTCCAGCTCGTGGCCGACGGCAGGCGCGGCGGCAAGGAGGCGCTGGCCGAGTCGCTGGACCTGTTCCCGGCGCTGACCGGGCTGCTGCGCCGCCGCGCGGGTCTGCTGTCGGGCGGGCAGCGCCAGCAGCTGGCCATCGCGCGGGCGCTGATCACCCGGCCGAAGCTGCTGCTGCTGGACGAGCCGACCGAGGGCATCCAGCCCAACGTGGTGGCCGAGATCGAGCAGGCGATCCTGTCGCTGGCCTCGGGCGGGCTGTCGGTCCTGCTGGTCGAGCAGCACCTGGGGTTCGCGCTGCGCGCGGCGCACCGGTACCACGTACTCGAATCGGGCAGAGTGACCTCAACGGGTGCGGGTGGCAGCGACGCCGAACCCGCGGTCCGTGCCGCCCTCTCCGTGTGAACCGAAGGACGGTCCATGTTCCTCACCCAGCATGAGCAGGAACGCCTGCTCATCCACGTGGCCGCCGACGTCGCCGAGCGGCGCCGCGGCCGCGGGCTGCTGCTCAACTACCCCGAGTCCGTCGCGATCATCACCCGGTTCCTGCTGGAGGGCGCCCGCGACGGGCGCACCGTGGTCGAGCTGATGGAGTCCGGCGCGCAGGTGCTCACCCGAGAAGACGTCCTGCCGGGCGTCCCCGAGATGCTGAAGGAGGTGCAGGTGGAGGCGACGTTCCCGGACGGCACCAAGCTGGTGACGGTGCACCACCCCATCCGGTGATCCCCGGCGAGGTGCTGCACGGGCAGGGCGGGGTCGAGCTCAACGCCGACCGCCCGGTGACCGTGCTGGTGGTGACCAACACCGCCGACCGGCCGGTGCAGGTCGGCTCGCACTACCACTTCGCCGAGGCCAACCCGGGCCTGTCGTTCGACCGGCAGGCCGCGTGGGGCCAGCGCCTGGCGGTCCCCGCCGGGACCGCGGTGCGGTTCGAACCGGGGGTGTCGCGAGAGGTCGAGCTGGTGCCCCTGTCCGGCGCCCGGATCGTGCCGGGGCTGCGCGGCGAGTGCGGAGGAGAGCTATGACGGTGATCAGCCGTGAGCGGTACACCGCTCTCTACGGCCCCACCACCGGTGACCGGATCCGGCTGGCCGACACGAACCTGCTGATCGAGGTCGAGGCGGATCACTGCGCGGGCGGCGACGAGGTCGTCTTCGGCGGCGGCAAGGTGATCCGCGAGTCGATGGGCCAGTCGCGCGCCACCCGCGCCCAGGGCGCCCTGGACACGGTCATCACCGGCGCGGTGGTGCTCGACCACTGGGGCATCGTCAAGGCCGACATCGGCATCCGCGACGGCCGCATCGTCGCGATCGGCAAGGCGGGCAACCCCGACACCATGCCGGGTGTGCACCCGGACCTGGTCATCGGCCCGGCCACCGAGGTCATCGCGGGCAACGGGAAGATCGTCACCGCGGGCGCGGTCGACACGCACGTGCACTTCATCTGCCCGCAGCTGGTCGCCGAGGCCCTGGCCGGCGGCGTGACCACGCTGGTCGGCGGCGGCACCGGCCCGGCCGAGGGCACCAAGGCCACCACGGTCACCGCCAACGCCTGGCACCTGGCCCGGATGCACGAGGCCCTGGACACGTTCCCGGTCAACGTGCTGCTGCTCGGCAAGGGCAACACCGTCTCCGAGGAGGCGATGTGGGAGCAGCTGCGCGCCGGGGCGGGCGGCTTCAAGCTGCACGAGGACTGGGGCACCACCCCGGCGGCGATCGACGCGTGCCTGCGGGTCGCCGACGCGTCCGGGGTGCAGGTGTCGATCCACACCGACACGCTGAACGAGGCCGGGTTCGTGCAGGACACCCTGGCGGCGATCAACGGGCGGGCGATCCACTCGTACCACACCGAGGGCGCCGGGGGCGGGCACGCGCCCGACATCATCACGGTGGCGGGCCTGCCCAACGTGCTGCCGTCCTCGACCAACCCGACCCGGCCGTACACCCGCAACACCCTGGCCGAGCACCTGGACATGCTGATGGTGTGCCACCACCTGAACGCGGCGGTGCCGGAGGACCTGGCGTTCGCGGAGAGCCGGATCCGGCCGTCCACGATGGCCGCCGAGGACCTGCTGCACGACCTGGGCGCGATCTCGATCATCGGCTCGGACTCGCAGGCGATGGGCCGCATCGGCGAGGTCGTCCTGCGGACCTGGCAGACCGCGCACGTGATGAAGGCGCGGGTCGGCTCGCTGCCCGGCGACGGCGCGGCCGACAACGCCCGCGCCAAGCGGTACGTCGCGAAGTACACCATCTGCGCGGCCATGGCCAACGGGCTGGAGGCCGAGGTCGGGTCGGTGGAGCCGGGCAAGCTCGCCGACCTGGTGCTGTGGGATCCGGCGTTCTTCGGCGTACGCCCGCACGTCGTCGTCAAGGGCGGCCTGATCGCGTGGGCGCAGATGGGCGACGCCAACGCGTCCATCCCCACCCCGCAGCCGATCCTGCCCCGCCCCATGTTCGGCGCGTACGGCGTGGCCGCCGCCAAGACCAGCCTCGCGTTCGTCGCCCCGGCGGCGATCGAGGCCGGGCTGGAACTGGACATCCGCCGGGCGATGGTGCCGGTCGGGGACGTGCGGTCGCGGACCAAGGCCGACCTGCCCCACAACGGCGCCATGCCGCACATCACCGTCGACCCGGACACGTTCACCGTCCGCATCGACGGGCAGGTGGTCGAGCCCGACCCGCCCACCGAACTGCCCATGGCCCAGCGGTACTTCCTGTTCTGACCATGGACACCGCGTACCTGCTGCTGTCGGACGGGCGGTTCCCGTCCGGTGGCCACGCCCACTCCAGCGGGCTGGAGGCGGCGGTGGCCGCCGGGCGGGTCAGGGACCTGGCCGGGGTGACCGCGTTCCTGCGCGGCCGCCTGCACACGGCCGCCTCGGTCGCCGCCGCCTTCACCGCCGCCGCCCACCGCACCCCCACCCCGGCCTTCCTCATCGAGCTGGACGGGGAGCTGGAGGCGCGGACGGTGTCACCCGCGCTGCGGCTGGCCAGCCGCCGCCAGGGCCGGGCCCTGCTGCGGGCCGGGCGGGCCACCTGGCCGTCGGAGCTCTACGCCACGCTGCCGCCACACCCGGACGGCCCGCATCAGGCGATCACGCTGGGCGTGGTGGCGGCCGCGGCGGGGCTCAGCGCCGAGCAGGCGGCCCAGATCGCGGTGTTCCACACGGTGACGGGTCCGGCCAGCGCGGCGGTGCGGCTGCTGGGGCTGGACCCGTACCAGGTGCAGCGGCAGCTCGCACTGCTCGCACCGGTCTGCGACGCCGTCGCGGCGGCCGCCGCCGCGCTGGCGCACAAACCGCCCGCCGAACTTCCGTCGCACAGCGCCCCGCTGGCCGACATATCCGCCGAACTGCACGCCACCTGGGAGGTGCGTCTCTTTGCTAGCTGACCACGACGAGACCGTTCCGCACACCCACCCCGAACCGGGGACCGACCCGCACCCGCCGCTGCCGGTGCTCGACCGCGCCGTGCGCGTCGGCATCGGCGGCCCGGTCGGGTCCGGAAAGACCGCGCTGGTCGCGGCCCTGTGCCGGGCGCTGTCGGCCGAGCTGCGGCTCGCGGTCGTCACCAACGATATCTACACCACCGAGGACGCCGACTTCCTCAAGCGGGCGGGCGTGCTCGACCCGCAGCGGATCATGGCGGTGGAGACCGGCTGCTGCCCGCACACCGCCATCCGCGACGACATCTCCGCCAACCTCGACGCCGTCGAGGAACTGGAGCAGCGGCTCGGCCCGCTGGACCTGGTGCTGGTCGAGAGCGGCGGCGACAACCTCACCGCCACGTTCAGCAAGGGCCTGATCGACCAGCAGATCTTCGTGGTCGACGTGGCCGGGGGCGACAAGGTGCCGCGCAAGGGCGGGCCGGGGGTGACCACGTCCGACCTGCTGGTCATCAACAAGACGGACCTGGCGCCGCTGGTCGGCGCGGACCTGTCGGTGATGGACCGCGACGCCCGCGCCCGCCGCGGCGACCTGCCGACGATCTTCCTGTCGATCGCGCAGGACAAGCTCGCCACCCCGGTCGCCGACTGGGTACGCCACCTGGTCGCGCACAGCCGCGGCCACGCCCACGCCCTGGCCGGCTGACGTGGTGCGCTGATGCGGGCACTGGCCCGGGTGACCGCCGTCGCCGACGGCCGCGGCGGCACCCGGCTGGCCCAGGTACGCGGCGAGCCGCCACTGGTCCTGCGGCACACCCCCGCCCCGACCGGACCCGCCGTGGTGCACCTGGTCGGGGCGGCGGCCGGGCCGCTGGCCGGCGACGACCTGCGGCTGGAGATCGAGGTCGGCCCGGGGGCCGCGCTGCGCCTGCACAGCGTCGCCGCGTCGGTGGCGCTGCCGTCGCGGGTCGCCGCCGCGTCCCGGCTGACCGTGGCCGTGGCCGTCGCGGCCGGCGGCCGCCTCGACTGGCTGCCCGAGCAGCTGGTGGCCGCGCGCGGCTGCCACCACGTGTCGGCCTCGACGGTCGAACTGGCCGAGGGGGCGCGGCTGGTATGGCGGGAGGAGCTGATCTGCGGGCGGCACGGCGAAGCACCCGGTGACGCGGTGATCGAGACGTCGGTGACGTACGCGGGGCGGCCGCTGCTGCGGCAGTCCACGGCGGTCGGCCCGGCGGCGGCCGGATGGAACGGCCCGGCGGTCCTCGGCGGCGCGAAGGCCACCGGATCGCTGCTGCGGGTCGAGCCGGGCGGGCCGGTGCCCGCCGCCCGGGTGGTCGCGCCGACGGCGGTGCTGGTGCCGCTGGCGACCGGCCCGGCGAGCCTGGTCACGGCGACAGCCCCGGACGCGCACACCCTGCGCGGCTACCTCGACGGGGCGGCCGTGGACCTGTCCGGCCAGGCCGCGTAGTCCGAACCTGTTTGGCGACGGCCGTCTGGCGGGTACGGCTGAGGTAGACCACTGGAGGCCGACATGTCGAACATCACCGATCCGAACGATCCCATGCAGCCGCCGGTTCCGGCACCGGAGCCGCCCGCGCCGCCGCCCGCGCCCACGCCGGTGCCGTCACCGCCGGGGCCGTCGCCGATGCCGACGCCGATCCCGCCGGTTCCGCCGCCGCCCATGTGACCCGTCCACCGACAGCACGTGACCGACGACGAAGGCGCCGCCCCGACCGGGGGCGGCGCCTTCGTCGTCGGGGGGCGCGGCCGGGGCCGCACGCCCGGGTCGGCGGCACCGGTCAGGGCCTCAGGCCGGGTCGGGGTCGGTCGGCACCTGCTGCGGGGACGCCTCCTCCGGCGACGGCGACGCCGCCGGGGTCGGCGACGGCGGTTCCGCCGAGGGCTCGGGCGGCGTGGGCGACGGCTCCTCGGCGGGCGACGGCGAGGCGGGCGCGGTCGACGGGGCCGGACTGGGCGGCGACGCGGTCATCGCGGTGATCTGGCCGCTGGGCGGCGACAGCAGCCCGGCGGCGTTGCAGGCGACGATCGCGAACGTGTACGACGTGCCCGGCGCCAGACCGGTGATCGTGGCGCTGGTGGCGCGGGTCCAGCCGATGAACTCCCCGTCCTGGAGGATGCGGTAGTAGGCGATCCCGCCCGTCCCGGCGTCGGCCGGTTCCGACCAGGCCAGCCAGACGGCGTGCTCGTCGGCGGCGACGGCGGTCAGGCCCGTGGGCGCGGACGGAGCCACGGGTGCGGGCGGCGCCGAGGCCCCCGGCCCGGTGCTGGCCGCGGGCGCGGGACTCCATACCGGCGCGGGGGTGGGATCGCCGCTGATGACGGGCATCGGCTGCGGGCTGGCCGTGGGCGGCGCGGTGGGCAGGGTGACCGGGGTGCCGCCGTGGCTGGCCATCACCCCGGCCGAGAGCCCCGGCAGCGGCATGCCGGCCGGCACCGCCGGGCCGTCGGGGTCTTTGCCGCCGGTTCCGTTGACCAGCAGCAGCGCCACGACCACGGCCGCACTGGCGGCGATCGCGAGCACCGCGAGCAGGGCGCGGCGCCGCCGGGGCCGGTGACTGGCCACCGCGGAGTCCAACGGGGCGGCCTTCGGCGCCGCCGCCTCGATGATCGGCGTACGGACGGTGTTGGTCGTCATGGAGCGCACCGTCGGCGCCTCGGCCGCCGGTGCGGCGGGCGAGGCCGGGGCGGCCGCTTCGGCGACGGCCGCCGCGAAGTCGGGCACCGCGTCGACGGCGGCCCGCGCCGCCAGCCAGGTGGACGTCGCCAGTTCGAGGTTGCTCTTGCGGTACTGCGCGTCGCTGAAGGTCACGATGGTGGGCAGCACCACCTGCTCCCAGGCCGGCACGGGCAGCGCCCGCCCTTCCCGCAGCGCCGTCCAGGTCTCGGCGAACTCCTGCCGCCCGACCTCCATCGCGTCGATGCGGCTGTCGTGGTCGGCGGCGTCGAACTGGTCCAGCAGCCGCTGGTGCACCTCGGCGACGTCGCGCCCCGAGGTGATGTCGGACAGCATCCGTCCCAGGTCCAGGACGAGGTTGCGAGCCTGCTGCGCCGATCCGGGGAGTGGCTGGCCCACCCGTGCCTCCCTGACTGTCCTGTCCCGGCGCGAAGATCGGGCCGGGCCGCCCCGACGGTACGCTGCCGGGTCGGCAGGCACCCGGCCGGTATGGCCGGGCATCTTCGGCCATCCGGCGCGGACCGTTCCGCCATCGTCCGATCCAGAGGTGCCGGTCGTCGCACACGGAACGGTCCTGCCGCCCTTACCCGTCCGGCCGGTGGCTAATCCTCGGACGGGCCGAACCGCACCTACGTCCACTGCGGATGGTCGAATGTGACCTCATGTCACCGACCCGACATCGGATCATCGGCTGATATCGCAGACTGGGCCGCGGAGAAGACCGCCGATGGAAGGGGCAACCGTGAAACCTGTCTCCCTGCTGTCCGTACTGGTGCTCGTCGCGGCAGGAAGCCTGGTGGCGTCCAGCCCGGCCGTCGCGCTGGACGGGCCGCCCGCCGCCCACGTGACGCCCCGGTTCGGGCTGTCGACCGCGTCCACGGTCACCGTCAGCGGGTCGGGGCTGCCCGCGCACACCGAGGTGGCGGTGGTCGAATGCGACGTGGAGACGTATGACACCGGCGACGGCCTCGTCGGCTGCCCGGCGGTCCGGACCGTCACCACCTCCGCCACCGGCACGGCCTCGGTGCAGCTCAACCCCCGTGACCCGGTGTACCGCAGCCTCGAATACGGCGACCCGGTCCCGGTCTACTGCCGCGCCGACGCCTGCCGCTACTTCTTCGAGTGGACCGACAGCGCCGGTCTGCACTCGGTCGGCACCGACGTCCTGCACTTCACCGGCTCCCCCGCCACGATCACCGCCACGCCCGCCGCGGGCCTGGCCGACGGCCAGCGGGTCAAGGTGACCGGCACCGCGAAGGGCTCGACCGGCCGCTACGTGACCATCGTCGAGGCGAGCTGCTTCCAGATCATCCAGGGCAGCGGCTGCAACGGGAACCTGCCGCTGGCAACCGTGCCGCTGCGGGCCGACGGCACGTTCCGGGCCACGGTCACGGTGTTCCGGTACCTCGGTGACGGGCAGGACTGCGTGGGCGACTTCTACGGCTGCCAGCTGCACGTCGTGGTGCTCGGCCCGGACGGGCGGCCCGACGACACGTTCGGGGTGAGCAGCATCGGGCAGCCTGCGGTGCCGCTGGAGTTCGCGCCCTGACCATACATCGTTAGATTCCATATATCGTTAGATTCCTATATTTGCGTTTATCACATTGTAATGCGTCACTGCTGTCGGTGTTCCACCACGGTCTCGACAATGGCCAGCACAGCTCCGGCCACCCCCGAGAGGAACGACCGTGCCGCCACTCCGGCCAGCCTTCTGGACCAGCGACGCCGACACTCCCGACCCGCCGACCGCCACCCGGCGCAGGCGCCCGACCCGGCGGTTCTTCGCCGCCACCGCGGTGTTCCTCGCGGCGCTGCTGCTCGCCACCGGACTGCCGGTCCTGGTGGTGCAGCAGCCCGCGACCGCGCAGACCGCTGCGGCCGACGAGCCGTGCAGCCGCAACCTCGAAGGCACCGACTGGGTCTTCGCCCCGTGCATTCCCGAAGGCCAGCCGCTGCCGCAGGACGTGCTGGACAAGCTCGCCGAGATCCGGCAGGCGTGCGGCTCGGCCAGCCCGACGCCGTCGCGCAGCGCGTCGGCGTCCCCGTCGCGCAGCGCCACACCGTCCGCCACCCCCCGCCCGACCACGAGCACCGCCCAGCACGCCGGAGCCCTGGCCGCGAGCACCGCGCCCACCGCCTCGCCGTCGCCCAGCGCCTCGGCCTCTCCCAGCAGGTCGGCGAGCCCGTCACCGAGCCGGTCGGCCTCGCCCTCGCCCAGCGGCCTGCCGTGCGCCACCCCGACGGCGACCGGCGGTCCCACCTCGTCCACCGGCCCGTCGCAGGGCGGATCGCCCTCAGCCAGCCGCTCGGCGAGCCCGTCCCCCAGCAAGTCGGCCTCGCCGTCGCCTTCGGCCAGCAAGTCGGCCAGCCCGTCCCCGAGCAAGTCGGCGTCACCGTCGCCGTCGCCCAGCAAGTCCGCCAGCCCGTCCCCCAGCAAGTCGACCTCACCGTCGCCGTCGCCCAGCAAGTCCGCCAGCCCGTCGCCGAGCAGGTCCGGCTCCCCCACCCCCACCGGGGGACCGGGCAGCCCCGGACCGGGCCAGTCGAGCCCGCCGCCGCCCGGCGGCTGCCCGCCGATCGTCGGCCCCGGGGCACCGGCCGACATCCTGACCGGCGCCGGCGAGGACCGGATCTGGTGCGAGGACCCCGCCGACGTGGGCGGCCCCGGCAAGCTCGTCGTGGTGGCGACTGGTGACTCGGTCACCTCCGCGCACAACCAGACCGGATTCGGCGCCATGTGCGCGGCCACCGCGGCCGATGCGCGCGGCCTGACCGGCAACGACGCCAACTTCTCGTACGCGGGCCGGTACGCGCGGGCGGCCGGAAACGTCGTGGAGTACTACAACTTCGCCCGGACCGGCTACGGCACCGCCGAGATGCGCGGCCGGGTGACCCGGGCCGACTCCTGCGGCAACGGGTGGAACCGGCCCGCGTCCCCGGTGGGGCTGGCCGACGCGGTGGTCCGCAAGGCCAAGCAGGCCGGGCACCTCGCCCACTACGTCACCACCGGCGGCATCAACAACACCAACTGGACCAGCGTGCTGGAGCAGCTGACGATCTGCCGGGCGATGGAGGCCGCGGCCCCGTGGATGAACGCGGTCTTCTGGACCGGGTTCCAGTGGAACGCCCCCGGCCGGCAGAACATCGTCACCCAGGGCGGCTCCTGCACGATGTCGATCACGATCTCCTGGATCGGCACCGCGTTCATCCGGGTCGGCGTGCCCGCGTACGACGGCCCGGCGCAGCTGCCGACAATCACCGCCGACGTGGCGGCGATCGTCAACACGATGCTGGCCGCGGGCACCGACAAGATCGCCTGGATGATGTACTACGACCTCACCCCGGCCCAGATCGACATCGGCACCTTCGCCAACTTCTACCTGCGCAGCTACCTGACCGCCTGGCTGCCCGGGTGGGTGGTGTCGCGGATACCGAACATCCCGCCCATCTTCCAGCCGCTGATCGATGCGCAATGGGTGGCGGCGGTGCAGGCGCTCACCACCAACCTCAACAACGCCATCCGCGCCGGCCTGCCGGCCAACGCGCGGGTCGTGGCGGTCGCCCCGCCGGTGCTGTTCGCCGGTGACATCCAGTCGACCGCGCTCGGCGGCTGCCCGCACCCCGGCGCCAGCGGGCATTCCAAACTGGCGACCGCGCTGGCCGCCGCGTACAACGGCATGCCCTGACCGGAGTCGAGGGTCGGCCGTCTGGCCGGCCCTCGATCGCCGTCCGAGCAGTCCCCGCTCACCTCAGCCGGGCAGCTGCGCGCCCAGCGCGATGACCATGTGCTGGAACTGCGGGGCCGTCACCTGGTGGCTGCCGGGAACGCCCAGGGCGCCGTCGGGCACGAAGGCGAGGTTGCACCGCCCGCAGTAGAAGGCGGCGTTCCACACCGTCGACTGTGCCGGGTAGACGGCCGAGTAGGCGCGGAATGCCTGCTCGTCCCGTTGTCGTGCCACGATGCGGTGGACGGTGAGCGCGACCGCCACGATCAGGAACGGGCAGCCGATCGCCGCCCAGAAGACGATCGCGCTGCGCAGCGCGTGCCCGCCGCCGCCTGCCAGCAGCGGCACCGTGAGGCACCCGGCGAGCAGCGACGCGCCGGCGGCGAGGGCGATGAGGACCCCGGTTCGCCGCACCGGCATGCCCGGGACCGGCGGCGGCGCGAGCGTGTCGGCGAGCCGGGTGCTCGACTGGCCCGAGGTCCGCAGGACGACACGGCCGAGGCCGTTGCGCACCCCGGTCGCGACTCCGGCGTACGTACCGGACTGGGACTCGTAGACGGATCGGACGCTCTGTACGCGATCGTTCTGAGTGCATTGTGGACAGTCGAGGGCGGCCATGCGTGATCATCGCACGCCGGTCGCCCCGACCCGCATCGAGGCCTCAGGCCCGGATGACCTTGACGCCCGCGTCGGCGAACGGGGCGGTCTGCTCCTCGGTGGCGGTGCTGTCGGTGACCAGGGTGTCGATGTCGCCGATCGCGCAGATGCGGGCGAAGGCGCGCTGGCCCAGCTTGGAGCTGGTCTACCGGGTCGAGCTGTGGCTGCCGCCGGACTCGCCGGTCCTGTACGCCCACGTGCGGATCACCAACCCGAACCCGCACGACACCCCGCTGTACTGGTGGACCAACATCGCCCTGCCGGAGACGGCCGGCACCCGCGTCGTGGTGCCCGCCGACAGCGCGTTCCACTTCACCTACGACAACCTGCTGCGCAAGATCCAGGTGCCGCACCACGGCGGGACCGACGAGACGTACCCGGGACGGCGCGGTCCGGCCGCCGACTTCTTCTACGACATCCCGGCCGGCGACCGGCCCTACATCGCGGCGCTGGACGCCGACGGCTCCGGCTTCGTCCAGACGTCCACGGCCGCCCAGCGCGGCCGCAAGCTGTTCCGCTGGGGCACCTCGACCGGCGGGCGCAACTGGCAGGAATGGCTGTCCGGCCCGGCCTCGGGCTACCTGGAGGTCCAGGCCAGCCCCGCCCGGACCCAGCTGGAGCACCTGCGGCTGCCCGCCGGGGACACCTGGTCGTGGGTGGAGGCGTACGGGCTGCTCGACCTCGATCCGGCCGCCGTCCACGGCCCCTGGGACCGCGCCCGCGACGCCGTCGGCGCGGCCCTGGACGGGCTCGTGCCCGCTGACGCGCTCGACATCGCGCTGGCCGAGGCCACCGCGCTGGCCGACCGGGCACCCGACGCCGTGCTGCACCGCGGCACCGGCTGGGGCGCACTCCAGCGGCGGCTGCGCGAGCACCGCGGCGACCGGTCACTGCACGTGCCGGGGGTGCCGTTCGGCGACGACACCATCGGGCGCGATCAGCAGTCGTGGCTGCGCCTCATCGAGACCGGGGCCATGCCGGCCCCGGCGCCGACGCCGCCGCCCGCCGGGCCTGGACCAGGTCGTACACGGCGCAGGCCAACGCGTGGGCACTGCGCAACCTCGGCGTCCTGGACATCCAGGCCGACGACGTCGCGGGCGCGGCCGAGCGGTTCACCACCGCGCACCGGCTGGCGCCCCGGCTGCGGGCGCTCACCATCGAGACGCTGGAGGTGCTCATCGCCGCGGGCCGTCCCGGTGACGCGCTGGGCATCGCCGACCGCCTCGACCCGGCGCAGCGCTGGCACGGCCGAGTGCGGCTGCTGGAATGCCACGCGGCCCTGGACTTCGGGGACCTGCCCCGGGCCAAGCGGCTGCTCGACGACGGGATCGTCGTCGACGACCTGCGCGAGGGCGAGGACTCCCTGGACACGCTGTGGTGGACCTACCACGAGAAGCGGGCGGCGGCCGGGATGGGCATCCTCGACCCGGCCACGCGGGTGCGCATCCGCCGCGAGCACCCGCTGCCCTGCCTGTACGACTACCGCATGCACGACAACGGCTGACGCCCCGGGCGGCGGACCGCCAGGTCCGCCGCCCATATCAGCCCAGCTCGATCGAGTGAGCCCGGCCACGGACGGGTGAAACGGGAATGACAGCGCGCCCCGCCGATTTGATGATCGGTAGTGGCACGTGATCGGCGTGCCGACGACCACGTCGTAGCGAAGAGGGTCTCATGCACACCGCCACCGTCGAGGCCGCCCCAGCTGAAGCGCCGCTGCCCGGAGAGCTGATGAGCTCCGGCCAGCGGGCACGGCTCATCATCGTGCTCGGCCTGCTGATCGCCATCGGTCCGCTGACCATCGACATGTACCTGCCCGCCCTGCCCAACCTCACCGCCAGTCTGCACACCACGTCGGCGGCGGTGCAGCTCACGCTGACCGGCACCCTGCTCGGCCTGGCCATCGGCCAGCTGCTCATCGGGCCCGTCTCGGACGCGGTCGGCCGCCGGGTCCCGCTGCTCGCGGGTCTCGTTCTGCACGTGGTGGCGTCGGTGCTGTGTGTGTTCGCCCCCGGCATCGCGGTGCTCGGCGTGCTGCGGGTGCTCCAGGGCCTCGGCGTCGCGGCGGCCTCGGTGGTGGCGATGGCGATCGTGCGCGACCTGTTCAGCGGGTCCGCGTTCGCGAGCCTGTTCTCCCGGCTGATGCTGGTCATGGGCGCCGCGCCGATCCTCGCCCCGACGCTGGGCAGCTGGCTGCTCCAGTGGACCGACTGGCGCGGCGTGTTCGTCGCCCTCGCCCTGCTCGGCACGGCCCTCATCGGCGTCGGCGTGTTCGGGCTGAAGGAGACCCTGCCCCCGGCGCAGCGCCGCACCGGCGGCGTCGGCGCGACCCTGCACGTCTACGGCATGCTGGTGCGCGACCGCACGTTCGTGGGCCTGGTCGTGGTGGCCGGGCTGGCCATGGCGTCGCTGTTCTCGTACGTCGCCGGATCGTCGTTCGTCCTGCAGGAGCAGTACGGCCTCAACGAGCAGCAGTTCGGGTTCGCCTTCGGCGCCAACGCGTTCGGCCTGATCCTGGCCACGCAGTTCAACGTCCGGCTGCTGCGCCGCTTCACCCCGCAGCAGATCCTTGTCGCGGCCCTGGTCACGGGCAGCATCGCCGGGCTGGGCCTGCTGGCGTTCGCCGTCACCGCCGTCGGCGGGCTCGCGGCGATCCTCGTCTCGCTGTGGCTGGTGCTGGCCTCGGCCGGGCTCGCGCTGCCCAACGCCCCGGCACTGGCGATGTCACGGCACGGCGAGGCGGCGGGCACGGCGGCCGCGCTGCTCGGAGCGGTGCAGTTCGGCATCGGCGCGGCGGCCGCGCCGCTGGTGGGAGTGCTGGGCAACGACAGCGTGGGCATGGCCGTGGTCGTGGCGGGCGGCATGGTGTCCGCGCTGGTCGCGGTGTCCATCGTGGTCCGGCCCGTCCGCGCCGAACTGGCGGCCGCCACCGCGTAGGCAGCGGAGTCGGCCACCGACCTGCGGCTGCCATCCCGCGTGCGCGACACTGCTCACCGTGGATCACCGCACCTCCGCCACGATCGAACAGATCGAGGGCGTTCGCGAGCCGGACCCGGGCCCGGAGGCCACCGCCCTGGTCCGGCGCTGCCTGGCGCTTCGACGAAAGCCGCTGTCCGCGTTCACCACCGAGGATTTCCGGATCATGCTCGGCCAGCGGGCCGCGGTGCCGATCCTGCTACCGCCGGCCGTGGACGTGCTGACGGGCGACCCGCTCGCCGAAGGCGACCACTATCCCGGCGACCTGCTCTTCGCCGTCGTCCGGCTTCCCGACGCGGCGTGGCACGGCGCGGCCGGCCATCGCGATCGGCTGGCCGAGGTGCTGCGGGCGACGAAACTACCCGGCGAAGACATCCACCCCGACCTCCGCCGCGCCGTCACCGCGTTCCTCGGCAGCTGACCCGGCGAGTACGGCACCCGCCAGCCTGAGGCCGGTGCCGGATCCCGCCCTGCGGAGCCGACGCGGGGCGTCCTGGGCGCAGATCGGCACGGCGCTCGGCATGAGCCGCCAGGCCGCATGGGAGGCACACATGCGCTGGATCGCCGACCAGGCCGAGCAGCACCGGCGTACCGGGCTGTCCGGGCTTGACGCCGACCAGGCGGCGCGAGCGCGCGACCTGGCCGGCGAGGAGGCGAGTTGATCGGCGCCCGTCCGGGTCAGCCGATGGCGGGCGCCGGGATCAGAAGCACTGCCCGACCGACGGGTTCGGGTCGTGGCCCGTGTTGACGTAGTCGCCCGCGAGCATGCCGTTCTCGTTGTTGTAGAAGGCGTTGTACCAGATGGTGTTGCCGTTGACCGACGAACCGTAGGCCCAGCAGTTCAGGTAGACCGTGGCGCCGTTCGGGATGGTCAGGATGACCGAGCACTGCGAGTTGTTGAGCCACTGGCAGTTGCGCAGGTTGAGGTTCGTCTGCGTCTGGAAGTAGCCGCCGGCGAAGGCCGGTGAGGCGAAGGAGCCGACGGCGGTGACGACCGCCAGGGTGATCGCGGTCGCGAAGCGGCGTGTTCTCATGCGTACTCCCCGTGGAGATATGGCACGTATGGGCCCGCCGGCGGAGTGGGCGCTGCCGGTGATCCGCCGCAACCCATCGAGCCATTTCGACATTTGAGTTGCCAGATTAGCACGGATCCGATTCGTGTTCTGTCCCGTGCGGCGGCGCGCGACCGCCGATCGGCCATACCGCGACCGTCGTGAAGGGACAATCATTGACCGTACAGCGCGCCTGGTCAGACCTAACATGACGTCATGCAGTCAGCATGCGGTCACGCAGCGGCGGTGCCGGCGTGACGGGGCGGACGGTGTCGGCCTGGGTCCTCGTCGCCGGATACGGCGCCTGCTGCACCTGGTCGTACTGGAACAGCACGTACGCGACGGTCACGTTCGCGATCCTCAGCCTGGTCGCGGCCAAGTTCCTGCTGGACGCCGTCGCGGAGCGGCTGCTCGGCGGCGCGGTGATCAGCGCGATCCTGGTCGCCGTGGCGATCTTCGTGCCGTTCGGCTTCGTGCTCGGCGCCCTCTGGGCGGTGGTCAGCATGTTCACGAAGTGGCACGGCTTCGTGATGCGCCTGCCGTTCCTGTTCACCAGCATGGCCGTGTACACGCCGCTGTGGTACCTGGACCGGCTCCGCTCCGGGGCCGGCTCGGGACTGCTCGCCGCCGCGCTGGGCCTGGGCGGTGCGCTCCTGCTGCTGGCCATCATGCAGGTGTGCCGGATGTCGGGCGTGGACGCCTCGACCGCGCTGTTCCACACCGTCGGCTACGCCTGGTATCTGCTCTTCTTCCTCATCGCCCTGGCCATCCCCGGCGGCGAGGACGAGAGCGCCGGCGACCAGGTCGAGTGGGGCGGCGACCACGCGTGAGCGCCCGGTCCTCCCTCGCGGGCGGGCCGGGCGCTCCGGACGGCTGAGCCGTGGTCAGTGGTTGATCTGGAACCAGGGCTGGGTCCAGCCGAGGTACGGCTTGCCCCACTTGCTCTTGATCTCGGCGATCGTCGTCTCGGTGAAGGTGCCGTTGCCGTGGATGTCGTTCGACAGGAACTTGCCGTTGCCGATCGAGATCATGACGTGGCCCGCGCCACCGGAGAAGAAGGCCAGACCACCGGCGGGCACGGTGGTGTCACCCGCGTGCTTGTACGCCGACGGCACCGCCAGCCAGTGGTTGTAGGCGGTCGTCGAGCCGCTGGCCGACCACCCGTAGGCCAGGCCCATGATGTGGTCGCACCGGTTGTAGTAGTCGGCGACGTAGCTGGTGGTCTTGTGGTTGATCGCCCAGGTGACCGCCTGCGAGCAGCTGCGGGGGTCGCCCAGGCCGCTGGTCGAGCAGTTCGTCCCGCTGCCGCACAGCGGCGCCACGAGGTCGTCGGACCCGGTGTAGACGTACGTGTCCGAGATGTACCCGCTGGAGATCTTGTCCCAGATGTTGCTCGTGCCGTACTTGCCGGTGACGGTCTCACCGTAGGTCTGGCAGCTGATGGTGACGTTCGCGCCGCTGGCGACCGAACCCACCACGGACGAACTCGTGTTCGGGGCCGAGCGGACGTTGACCGCCGCACCGCTGTCGGTGTGGACGGTGCCGGTCGCCGCGAGCGCCGCGGTGGCCATGAGGCCGACGGCGGCGGTGACGGCCACGCCGACCACGCCGACTCGGGCCAGGCCGCGCCGCAGGCCTGAGCGCACTTCAATCATGGCGACTCCTTTCGATCGGCCCCAGCCGGATCCCTCGGTCGGGACGGGGCTGCGCCAAGACTCGCGGTAGCCGCTCCAGAACGGCTCCAGCGGCCCTACAGACCCAGCTCGACCTGCTACGAATCAACCTTTCGGGGCACCCGCACCCGACCGGCGCAGCCGCCGGAAGGCATGGTGCACCATGCCGATCCCGCCGGAGCCGACCGGGCCGGTCCCGGGCTGCCGCTCGGCCGGGCCGCCGCCCAGCAGCCACGCGTGGTGGCGCAGCGCGGCGGACAGCGCCGCCTGCCGGACGGCCGAGCCGGCCGGGTCGGCGCGCAGGGCGCGCACCGCTGCGGCGGCATGCGCCAGCGCCTCGTCCCGGTGCCCGAGCCGCGCGGCGGCCAGGGACAGGTCGTGGTGCAGGTCGGCGAGCCGGGCGGCGTGGCGGCGCAGGCGGGGCGCGGCGGGTTCGGTGAGCAGGGCCAGCAGGCCCCGCCGCATCGCCAGCGCCTCGGCCGACCGGCCCGCCTGCTGCAGTGCCGTGGCGGCGAGCGAGCGGGCGTAGTACAGGTCCTCGCGCCGGTCGGCGCCGGACGGCCCGGCCTGCTCGTACAGCTCGACGCAGCGTACGGCGTCGGCGGCGGCCTCGTCCGCGCGGCCGAGTACGGCCAGCCGCTGGGCGCGGCGTTCCAGCAGCACCGCCCGTTCCAGCGGACCTGGCTCAGCGGCCAGGCGCTGCCGCGCCAGGCGGTCCATCACCGCGGCCAGGCCCACGTCCACGCCGACCAGGTGGCCCGGGAAGCTCGCCTCGATCCGGTCCAGCAGGTCCGGGCCGACGTCGGGCAGCGCGGCGATCGCCGACAGCACGGCGTCGCCGCCCAGCAGCGCGTACCGGGGCGCGCGGGCCAGCAGCGGGTACAGCTGGGTGGTGCGCACGTGCTCCCAGCGCTGCGCGGCGGCGGTCAGCGTCGCCACAGCCCGCTGCACGAACCCCGCGACCAGCGGATCGTCACCCACGGGCAGCAGCGCGGACGGCACGCCGGCGGTCCACGGATCGGCGCCGTACACGTCGGCCGCCAGCCGGTGCCCGGGCAGCTGGAGCGCGATGAAGTCCTCGCCGAGCCGGTCAGGGGTCAGCGGCTCCAGCACGGTCCCGGCGGCCCCGGGCGGGTAGCACCGCCGGTGGTCGCGCAGCAGCGCCGCCGCGCCGTCACCGCCGACACCGGCCGCGGCCAGCACCCGCGCGGCCTCCTCCGGCGGGCGCGCCCCGGTCAGGGTGGCCGTGAACACGACCCGGCCCAGCCGGTCGGCGGCGGCCGCCGCGCGGTCCTGATCGAACCCGCCGTGGCCCTCGTAGTAGGACAGCCACTGGTCGCGCTCGCGGTGCAGCAGGTACGCGACGAGCCCGGCCTGGTCGTCGGCCGACGGCGGCGCCTCCCCGCGCCGCGCCGCCTCGACCCCGGCCAGCGCGGCCACATGGATCGCGAGCACCTGGTCGTAGCCGTCACCGGGGCAGGCCGGTACGGGTGCGGGCGGCGGCGCCAGGCCGGGGGCGCGGATCCGGGCGAACGCGCGCCACGCCGCGGCGAACAGCCGCTCCCGCTCCGCCGGAGACCGGGACAGTGCCGCCACCGGGGCGGTGTCGACCGCGACGCCGTCGGGCAGCCGGGGGGCGATCGACTCCCACCAGCCCGTGTGCGAGCGGGCCAGCAGCAGCAGCCGTACCGGCAGCCTGGCCGCGCCGAGGTGCGCCCGGACCATGGCGGCCAGGTCCGTCGCGGGCCACCGGTCGGCGTAGTCGACGACCAGCAGCAGCCCGGTGCCGCCGACCGCGACCGCCTGGTCGGCGAGGACGCCCGCGGCGGCTTCGCCGTGGTGGTGGACGGTCAGCACGGTCCAGCCGCGCCGGCGCGACAGTTCCGCGAAGCGCATGGCCAGGCGGGTCTTGCCCTGGCCGCCGACGGCGTGCAGCAGCCGGACCCGGGCGGCGCCCGGGGCGTCGCGCCAGCGGGCAAGCTGGGCGAGGTCGGCGGCGCGGCCCTGGAACGCGACGACCTCGTTATGCGCACTGAGCAGCCAGGACGGCGACTGTTCGGCCAGTTCGGTGCGGTGCCGGGCGAACGGCTCGACCCGGAAGCACGGCTCGCCGTCGTACCGGAAGACGTGGGCGTCGCCGTCCTGCACCGCGAAGATCCGGCCCCGGCCCGGGACGTTGACCTGGAGGTGCACGGTCACGGCGGGTCCGCGCCGGGGCCGGTGCGCACGGCGGGACCGCGGTGGATGCCGCTCTTGGCCAGCTGGTACGCCAGGTCGTGCCACTGCGGTTCGCCGATGGCGACGAGGATCCTGGCCGGAACGCCGGGGGCGTCGACGAGGCGGGGCAGCTCCAGCACCTGCCGGCGGCTCCACCGGTCGGCCTCGGCGAGCAGGCACAGCGGGCGGCCGGGCGTCGGCTCGTACCCGATGGGGGTGTTGGTCTTGTCCTGGCGGCGCGCGACCTGGCCGAGCTGCCATCCGCGCGCGAGGCAGGCGGCCGTGAAGCGGGCGATCGCCGCGGCGCGCGCCGGGCCGGACGGCCCGATGAGCGCGGCCATGGACGGCCGCGCCGGAGCCGTGTCGAGCCAGCCCGCCAGCGCGCCGACGGCACCCGTCGCGGCCTGCGTGGCCTCGGGATCGGCGGGCGCGGTCAGGATGTAGCGGCCCGTGACGTCGTACAGGTAGAAGAAGGCGTCGGTGCCCTGGAACGAGACGACCGTCCCGCCGCCGGGCAGGTCGAGCTGGACGAACATGTCGGCGTCGGCGTCCACACCAGCCTCCTCGCCTCGGCGGACCGGTCGGTGTGCCGGAGTCTATGACCGCAGGGCACGCCCGGTAACCCGGCCGGGTTCGCCCGAACGGCGCCCGGCGTCGTGTTTTCCTCATGCGACGGTCAAGGCGAGCCGTCCGGACATTGAGCCAGGTGCCCGCCCCGGCCCACGATGGTGGGCGTGTTCACCTTCGAGGAACCGACTTTCCGGCTGCTCGGGCCGATGCGGGTGCGGACCGGCGAGGCCGAGGCCGACTGCGGCCCGGCCAAACTCCAGGACGTGCTGGCGGTGCTGCTGCTGAGCGCGGGCAGCGCGGTCCGCCTGGACGAACTCGCCTCCCGGGTATGGGGCGACGCCAGCCTCGAACACGCCCGGCTGCACGTGTACGCCTCCCGCATCCGCAACCAGCTCAACGTCGACGTGGCCAGGACCCCCGACGGCTACCGCGTGCCGGTGCCGCCGCTCCAGGTCGACGTGCACCTGCTGCGCCACCTGGTCCGCCAGGCCGCCCAGCACGAGCAGGCGGCCCGTCCCCTGCTGGACACGGCGGTGGCGCTGTGGCGCGGGCAGCCGTTCACGGGCACCGAGAGCGCCTGGCTCGGCCTGGTCGGCAAGGGGCTGCACGACGAGTGGTTCGAGGCCTGCCTGGCCCGCAACCGCGCCTGGCTCAACGCGGGCCTGCACGCCGAGCTGCTGCCGGAGCTGCACCGGCTGCTGGCGGAGTATCCGGCCAACGAACGGCTGGTCGAGCACCAGATGCTCGCCCTGTACCGCAGCGGTGCCGTGGGCGAGGCGCTGGCCTGCTTCCGCGACCTGACCAAGCACCTGGACGAGCACGAGGGGCGGCTGCCCGCGCCGACGCTGCAGACCCTGCACGTACGCATGCTCAAGCAGGATCCCAGCCTGCTGCTCGGGGCGGCGCCGTACGTCCCGCCCGCGCCCGCCAACACCCTCGACCCGCCCGGCGCCCCGCTGGTGGGACGGCAGACCGAACTGCGTCGGCTCGACGAGCTCGGCGGCGCCAAGACCCCCGGCGGCGCCACCCACGTCCGGGTCGTCGGCATCCTCGGGCCGCCCGGAGTGGGCAAGACCGCGCTCGCGGTGCAGTGGGCGCACCAGGTGAAAGCCCGGTTCCCGGGCGGCTGCCTCCAGGCCGACCTCGGCGCGTACGGGCCCGGCGGCCCGCGCGGCGTCGGCGAGGTCCTCGACGAGTTCCTGATCGCGCTCGGGGTCCAGCCCGCCCGCCTGCCGACCGACCCCGCGACCAAGCGCGCCCTCTACCGCAACCTGCTTCAGCGCCGCCCCGTGCTGGTGCTGCTGGACAATGTCGGGGCTGGGCACCACGCGACCGACCTGCTGCCGACCACCCCGGGGTCGCTGGTCGTGATCACCAGCCGGGACCGGCTCGGCGTGCTGGCCCGGCTGCGGGCGAGCACCCTGGTGCTGGGCCTGCTGCGGCACGAGGCCGCCCAGGAGCTGCTCGGCTCGTTCCTCACCCGCGAGCAGCGGCAGGACCCGGCCGTCGAGGCGATCGCGCTGGCCTGCGGCGGCTTCCCGCTCGCGGTCTGCCTGGCCGGTGCCCGGATCGCGACCCGGCCGCACGAGTCGCTCGCGGACCTGGCCGGGCAGCTCGCCGACGGCGCCGGCCGGGTCGAGGCACTCGACGCCGACGCGGACGCGGCCACCGCGATCGGCGAGGTGTTCCGCTGGTCGTACGACGCCCTGGACCCGGCGGCGGCTCGCCTGTTCTGCCTGCTCAGCCTGCACCCCCGGACCGGGATCGGCGTGCACGCCGCCGCGGCGCTGGCCGGGCTGGCCGAGGCCGAGGCGCACCGGCTGCTCCAGGAGCTGGCACGGGCGCACCTGGTGCGGGCGCTGGTCGACGACCGGTTCGCCGTGCACGACCTGATCGCCCACTACGCCCGGCGCCTGCTGGAACGCACCGTGCCCGCCGCCGACCGCGCCGCGGCGCTCACCGCGCTGCTGGACTTCTACCTGGCCGCGGCGTGCACGGCGATGGACGCCCTCGCACCCGACGAGCGCGGCCGCCGTGCCCGCGCGGTCGCGGCGCTGCCGGTGCCCGGCCCGGACCTGCCGACGCTGGACGACGTGGCCGCCGCGTCGCGGTGGCTGCACACCGAGCGCACCGCACTGGTCGCCGCGACCCTGTACGCGGGCGGGCACGGGCATCCCGCGCACCTGGTCCACCTGGCGTCCGTGCTGTTCCGCTACCTCGACCACGGCGGCTGGCTGGATGACGCCACCCGGCTCACCACCGACGCCGCCGCGGCGGCGGCCGTGCTCGGCGACGCCCTCGGCGAGGCCGACGCCCTGGCGAACCTGGGCGCCCTGCGGCTGCGGCAGGCCGACCACGGCGCGGCCCGGGAGCTGCTGGACGACGCGCTGGCCCGGTTCACCGCCCTGGCGGAGCCCGGCGGCATGGCCCGCGCGCTGGGTTCGCTGGGGCGCATCAGCTGGCGCAGCGGCTCGGCCCGCGACGGCCTGGCCCAGCAGCAGCGCGCGTACGAGCTGTTCACCGCCGCCGGAGACCGGCTGGGCGCGGCCCGGACGCTGACCAACATCGGTGCCGTCCACGAGTCGCTGGACGAGCTGGACCAGGCGATGCGCCACTACGAGCAGGCGGCGCAGCTGTGCGAGGACCTGCGCACCCCGGACGCGCCGGCCCGCGCGTGGGGCGGCATGGCCGGGGTGCACCAGCGGCGCGGCGACCTCGCCGAGGCCGAATACCTGCACAGCCGGGCCCTGGACGTGTTCCGCCGGATCGGCGACCGGCTCGGCGAGGCCACCGCGCTGGCCAACCTCGGCGCCGTGCACCGCCTGCGCGGCCAGTACCACGCCGCGGTCGAGACGCACGAGAAGGCGCTGACGGCGTTCCGCGAGATCGGCAACCGCACCAACGAGACCGAGGCCCTGAACAACCTGGGCGAGGCGCTGCTCGACGGGGGCCACCTGGACCACGCCCGGTCCCGCCACACCGACGCGCTGAGCCACGCCGAGGCCAGCGGGGAGGTCCGCGAGCAGGCCCGCGCCCATGCGGGGCTCGCGCTGGCGTACCACGCCATCGGCGGCGAGGGCATGGTGGTCGATGTGCACCTCGCGGCGGCGCTGTCGCTGCACGGGCGGCTGGGCATGCCGGTGCCGCCCCGGCTGGCCGCGCTGCGGGCCGCGGACCCGGACGGCACGCAGGACTCTGGAGAGGTGGGCGATTGATGTCGGAGCAGCCGGAACTCGCCGAGCGACTCGGTGACACGATCGTGGAGGTCATGGACACGCCGCTGTGGGCGCGCGAAGGCGACCGCCTGGCCCGGCTGCTGGCCGGGCACGACGAGCAGGAGCTCGGGGCGGTCCAGGCGCTGCTGGCCGCCGACATCCGGGCGCTGTCGCGCAAGGACGAGCAGGAGGAGCGGGCGCGCACGCGCCGCAAGCTGGCGCCGTCGTGGCACGTACGGGTCGCGGACCTGCTCAAGGCCAGGCCGGAGCTGGAGCCGGAGGCGCGTGAGCTGGTCGACCGGCTCGGCGTCGTCGACGCCGCGCCGGGGGCTGTCGTCCAGTTCAACATCGCCACCGACGGCGGCACGGCCATCGGCGTGCAGCACGGCAGCGTGCACTACCACGCGATGCCGGGTGCGGGAAAGGCCGAGGGATGACCGGGCAGCAGTCCTCCGTGGACCCGATCCGCAAGCTGGCCGCGTTCCTGAAGGCGATCACCGCCGACCGGCCGGTGGAGCGGGTGCACGCGGGCATCATGGACGAGATCGCCAACCCGCGCTGGCAGCACGCGGTAGGCGGGCTGAAGGCCGCCAAGCAGACCTATGCCAGCGCGACCGACTTCAGCAAGCACTGGAAGGCGATGGCCGACGGGGCCGCGGTGCCGCGCTGGGAACGCCTGGTACAGCCGGTCGCGATCACGTTCAGCACCGACGACGCCGTCGCGGCGACGCTGGTCGCGGCGGCGGCGCTGCACGCCGCGGCTCTGGAAGCCAAGGCGGCCGAGCAGCCGCCTGCCGCGTCGGACAAAGCCGGGAGCGCCCAGGCCGCCAAGCCGGCAGCCGATCCTGAAGCCGTTCCCGGGGCGACGGTGTACAACTACGCGGCTGACGGCGGCACGGTCTACTCGGTGGTGGGCGGCGACCTCACCATCAACCCTCGTCATCGGCAGTAGCTGACAGCACCCGGGCGTGATCGCCGACCGCCGACGGTGAGAGGCTGTCCGCCGTGGCAGAGCACCAGGGGAACGAGGACAGCCGGAACGACTGGACCGCCGGCCTCGAGCGTGCGAAGAAGCAGTTCCGGGCGTGGGCTTCGGCCCATCCGGGAGAAGGGCCTTGGGACGAGCTGGCGTACTGGGACCCGCTGCCGACCGCCCGGGAGGTGCTGCGGTCGAGGTACGGGCCGCAGACGCGCACCGTGGGCGACGGACGCTGGGAGGACCGCAGCAGACTCAACGTCCCCGGCCCGTTCTATGCCGGCGTCACCGACGACGGCTTGAACGGCCCGTACTACCTGCCTGAACACGTGCTGCTCAGCGACCTGAACCACGAATGCGTCTTCCGCCAGCCCGCCAACCCCCGTGAGGTCGCGGCGCTGATCGAGATCGCTGGCGGCGAACCCGCCGGGGGCTACGCCTGGGACGGCGACCAGCGCTGGACTCCCGAATCGGTCCGGGCATGGTGGGCCGACCGCGGGTTCGTCCGCACCTGGATCGCCGCCGAACTGGCCGACCGGGCCAGCGACAACGAGCCGGACGCCCTGCAAGCCTACGCCGCTTACCTGGACGGCGGGCTGGAGGACTACCTGCGCGGATACCTGTTCTGGTTGCTCGAGCACCGCGAGCCACGGCTCGGTGAACGGCTGCCGGCTGTCGGCTGACGCGAGAGGTCATGGGGAAGTCACACGTGACTTCCCCATGACCTTTTGGGCTGCTCAGAGCCCTTACCAACCCGGTCTCATGGTCCCAGCGCCGGCTCGGCACCCCGCCGGGCAGCGAAGGGAGACATCATGAAGCACCAGTTGCGCAAGATCGCGATCACCGCGGCGCTGGGCCTGGCCATCGCGGGAAGCTACGCCGCCGCGAACACGGCCCGGACGGGCGGCGACCCGGGCCGGATCACCCCGGTCAACTTCTACGACACCTCCCCGGTCCCCCCGGCCGAGTCGTCGCCGACGCCGAGCCCGAGCCCGTCGGCGTGATCCGCACCCGCCGCCGCGGCCGGGCCCCGGCCGCGGCGGCAGCGTGTCCACCTGCGGTTGCAAGGTTCGCTTAAGGATCTTCGGTTCGCCGTGCCGCAGGCTGGCTGCGGACGGTCCCCGGGCTGCGCGATCCGCCGGCCCGCAGCGCTTCAAGGAAGGACAGTGTCCATGACCGACAGCACCAGGCCGGACAAGATCGAACAGAACCTGCGCAACATGACCGAAGGCCGGTCGAGCCAGGAGCTCGTCTTCGACCCGCGTACGGGTCAGCTCCGGGTCACCAGCCAGCCCCACCCCGACGACATCGTCGCCACCGACGCGGCCGCGACGGGATACTTCCGATGAGCACGCCGACACCCCGGATCTACCTGTACCAGGAGCAGGTCAACGACCTGTTCCAGCAGTTCGACGCCGCCGGGCGCGCCGACCTGGCCGCCGACGCCCTCGGCATGCGGCTGGACGGCGACGACGTCTTCCACGTGTACACCGCCAAGCCGCGCACCCACTTCTCCGGCACCCCGTGCCGGGCCACGGTCCGGCTGGCCGACGGCGCCGGCCACCCGCCGACGCAGCCGTCGGAGCAGGTGCCGATCGCCATCGACCTGTCCTTCGTGGACGGCAAGGTCGAGGCGACCGGATCGGTCGTGCTGGCGTCGGGCCCGGTCGAGGCGGCGGTGCACTTCGTGCCGGTCCGGACCGAGATCTACAGCCGCAACCAGGGCCTGCTCGCCACCGACGCCCTGGCGGGCAGGTCGGTGGCGGTCGTCGGGCTGGGCAGCGGCGGCTCGTCGATCGCCCTGGCGCTGGCCCAGGCGGGCGTCGGGCGGATGGTGCTGGCCGACCGGGACCGGATCGAGGTCGCCAACGTCGCCCGGCACGCCTGCGGCATCGGCGACCTCGGGCGGCGCAAGACCGCCGCCGTGGCCGACCTGCTCGTGGGCAAGAACCCCGACATCCAGCTGAGCACCGTCGACGTCGACGTGCTGACCGACACCTCCCGGCTCACCGAGGCGCTGGCGGGCGTCGACCTGATCATCGCGGCGACCGACAGCGACCGCAGCCGGTTCGTGCTCAACCAGGTCGCGCTGGAACTCGACGTGACGACGCTGTTCGGGCGGGTGCTGTCGCGCGCCAGCGGCGGCGAGGTGCTGCGGGTACGGCCGTCGGCCGGGCCCTGCCTGGCCTGCGTCTACACCGAGCGCTTCCTGGCCTCCCGCCCCCGGGAGTACGCCACCATCGAGGACGCCCGCGCCGACGCGCCCGCCTACGTCGACGAGGCGGACCTGGAGGCGACCGTCATGGTCGGCCTGGCCTCCGACATCGCACCGGTGTCGAACATGATGGTCAAGCTGGCCCTGGTGGAGCTGTCGCGGGGCACCCGCGGCGAGCTGACCAGCCTGGACGAGGACCTCGGCGCCGACTTCTACCTGTGGGCCAACCGGCGCGAGGGCGTGTACTCGGGCTGGCCCGTGATGGGCCACGCGTTCAACACCCCGGCGGTGCTGCGCTGGTACGGCGCGCCCGTCCAGCGCCAGGCCGACTGCGCCGTGTGCTCGCTGCCCGGCGCCGGCACCGCCGTCAACCCGATCCTGCTGGCGGGGTGAGCCATGGCCAGGAGAAACTCCTACCGAGGCCAGGAGGAGGAGCCGATGGGCCTCCGTTCCCAGGCGGGCGACACGTTCCGCGTGATGGTCTACGAGTCCGACCTGGACGACATCGCGAACTGGGTGCTCGACTACCCCGAGCGCGAGACGGGCGGCGACCTGTTCGGCTTCTGGACGCACAGCGGCTCCCCGGCCGTACAGCTGACGCTGGGCCCGGGGCCGCGTGCCCGGCACGACCAGGCGGCGTTCTTCCAGGACGTCGACTACCTGGGTGAACGCGGCCGGGCGCTACAGCGCCAGCACGGGCTCCAGCACATCGGCGACTGGCACTCCCACCACCAGATGGGGCTGACCCAGCCCAGCGGCGGCGACGCCGCGACGGTGTACCGGACCCTGGAGGCCAACCGCTTCCGGCGGTTCCTGGTCTGCATCGCCAACATCCGCTCCGGCGACGACCGGACCTACCGGGGCGGGCGGCCGGTGGTGACGCTGCGGGCCTACCTGTTCGAGAACGGCCGCAGGGAGTTCCCCGAGGGCAAGTTCGTGGTGCTGCCCGGGGAGAGCCCGATGGCCGCCTCGGCCCGTACCGAGCGGATCCTGCCCCGGCGGCGGCAGCCGAGCGCGACGTGGCACGTAGACCGGGCCGACCGGGTCGCCGGGCAGGCGGGCGGCGGCGCCAGCCGTGCGGTGCCGACCGGCTGGCACACCAGCTCCTGGGGAACCCAGTTCCTGCGCCGGTTCGACGAGCTGATCCGGCAGGACTTCGCCAGCTGCAAGCTGGTGATGACGTTGGACTCGCGGTTGCAGTACCAGTTCGCCGCCGGGAGCCTGAGCGGGGAGCTGACCTTCCCGACCGACTTCCCGCACGGGGCGGTCCGGTTGTGCGCCGGGGGCGTGGACGTCGAGCTGGACCTGCCGCGGCCCGACGCCGACCGGCTGTTCGAGGCGGCGATGGAGTCGATCACCTCGGGGCAGCGCGAACAGCAGCGGGAGTTGCAGCCCGCGCACTCCGACGACGGCGGCGGGGAGGTGCCCGATGGCCTGGACGGCGGCGCAGGCGCAGCGGCTTAGCTGGGAGATCAACATCGTCGGGAACTACTTCCCGACGATGCGGTGGTACAACGCCCCCGACCCCGCCCGCGCGTACGTCGAGGGGGTGCTGCGCACCAACTCCGGGCGCGACTACTCGCTTCGCGTGTACGTCCCGCCGACGTTCCCGTCGACCTGCCCGGACATGGTGGTGGCCAGCCCCGCCCCGCTGCGCGACCGCAAGGGGCGGAAGATGGACGAGGCCAGCGCCTCCATGCACACGCTGGGCACCCGCGACGGCTGCACCAAGATCTGCCACTACCGCCCGAACCTGTGGGTCCCGCAGAACACCGTCTACCTGGTGCTGCTCAAGGGCCGGATCTGGCTGGAGGCGTACGAGAGCCACCTGCGCTCCGGCCGTGACCTCGACGCCTACCTGCCGCACATGTGACCGGCCGGCCCGGCGCCTCCTGCCGCGCGTGAGCGCGACCGGTGGCGCCGGGCCGGTTCACGGCAGCCGGCCGGTCGCGCGGACCGCCTCCAGCACCCCCGGCACGCCGTGGCGCTGCGCCGCGGTGTACGCCTGGCGGAAGCCTTCGCCGTACACGGCGTCGGCGCGGCGGTGCATGCCGTCGCGCAGCAGCGCGGCCCGCGGATCGGCGCGGCGGCCGAGCCAGCCGTAGGCGACCAGCTCGCACAGGCCCTCGACCAGCGGATCGGGCGCGTCGGGGAAGCCGTGCTGGATGAGCCAGGCGTGCATCACCTCGTGCGCGACCACGGCCCCGAACTCGACCTGCGCCAGGCCGGACAGGATGGTGATGCCGACGACCTCGCCGCCGCGGCTGCGCGTGTAGCCGTGCACCTTGAAACCGGCCCCCTGGAAGTCCCGGTCCAGGTAGGACCCAGGCACGAGGCGGGCGGGCACGGGGGTGCGCAGCACCACGCCCATCTCGGTCAGCACCCGCCTGATCCCGGGCACCTCCCGGTCGACGTCGGCCTGCGTGGTGACCGCCGTGGCCCCGCAGGGGCGGCACAGCCGCTCCGTCACGCAGGGTTCGGCGCAGATCCGGCAGCCGGGCTCGCCGACATGGATGAGGCAGAACGGCCGGGAGAGCAGGCTGACCCGCCAGCTGCGGCCCAGCGGCCGTCCGCAGATCACGCAGGCTCGCCCGGCCGTCCAGACCCTCACCGCTGCTCGGCCCCGGCGCCGCCGGAGGGCTGCGACTCCCCCGGACCGGGTTCCCCGTCGGCCTCGGCCGGGCCGGTGTCCTCGACCGGCCCGGGACGGCCGACGTCCCAGATGCTGTCGTTCCAGCCGGGATCGGCCACGTCGCCACCCAGGTCAGGACCCGGCCCGGCGGCGGGCACCGCGGCCGTCTGCTCCGCCGTCTGCTCCGCCGCCTGCTCCGGCTGCGGCTCCGGCGTCGGACACCACACGACCACCGCCGTGAGGTCGTCGAACGACCCCTGCCGCCGGTATCGCAGCGAGTCGCCCATCGCGTACGGCCCCACCGGGACCGCCCACCGCTCGGCCAGCCAGCCGCGCAACCCGGCCGAGTTGCGCAGGTCCATCGCCACCCCGTCGGTCGCGAGCACCACGACCTGCGGACGGCCCAGCCGCACCAGCTCGACCGCGTCCGGCCGGTGGCCGGGCACGCTCGCGCTGACCGAGTTGACCGCCTCGGTGTCGTCGTAGTCGAACACCTCGCCGAATTCGCCGCCGTGCAGCGTGAACGCGGACGTGTCGCCGACGCGGGCCACCGTCACCCCGTCGTCGGCGAAGATCGCGACGACGACGGTGCAGCGCAGGTCCCGCTCGGCCAGGCCGTACGCGGCCAGGCCCTGCTCGGCGGTGCGGGCGGCGGCCACCTCGATCAGGCGCCGCGGGTCGGTCGTCTGCGGGCCGTGCAGCGCCTGGCGCATCACCGCCTGGCAGAACAGCGCGGCCCCCACCTGCGAGGTGGGGCGGCTGCCCAGCCCGTCGGCGACGGCGACGTGCAGCCGCCCGTCCTCACCGAGCCCGAACGCGTACGCGTCCTGGCGGCAGGACCCGGCGACCAGGTGGCTGCGCCCCACCACGGAGGCACCCGCCACCTGGTACCGGCCCGCCACCAGGCCGTCGAGCGCCACGCTGGGCGTCCGCAGGACCCCGCCTGCCGACACCTGCCCGGACCCGGGCGGCTGCACCCTGCCGATCACGGGCGCGTCGGTGGACAGCTCCAACATCGCGCTGCCCGTCACAGCTCGAAGACGGGCAGCGGCGTGAACCCGTCGCCGGTCTGGATGTGCAGCCCCTCCTGCTTGGTCGGGTCCAGCGCGCTCTGCGAGGTGACCAGGATGCTGCCGACGATGGCGCGGCGGATCTCGTGTACGGCCGAGACCGGGTTCTTGTTCTTCGCCACGAAGGCGAACCGGTTGGCCAGCCGGCCCAGCGCCGTCTCGTCGACGTCGTCGCCGAACCCGAACGTGACGATCTCGGGGGCGTACTTCCAGGCCCGCAGGGCGCGCAGGTCGGCGTCGAAGTCGGGCAGGTTCGGGTCGTGCCCGCCGTCGCTCATGAAGAACACCACCGGGCGGTAGACCGGCGTGCCCTTGGGCAGGCTGGCCAGGCCCTCCTCCAGGGCGTTCTTGATGCCGCGCAGCGCGGCCCCGAAGTCGGTGCCGCCCTCGACGGCCAGCTTCGGGATGTCGACGGCGGCCAGGTCGCTGATGGGCACCAGGGTGCGCCAGTCGTCGGAGAAGGTGCCCATGCCGATCCGGGCGATCTCGCCGACCGTCGGGTCGTCGATGATGAGCTGGCGCAGCGCGGGCAGGCACTCCTCCAGCGCCTCGACCGGGCCGCCCGCCATCGAGTAGCTGACGTCGAAGGCGAGCAGGAAGGGGAAGATGGTGAATCTCTCGGACTGCTGTTCCACGGGTGTTGCCTCTCTGTGTGGGCGATGGGTCAGCCGGCACGCCGCTGGCGCGCCCTGGTTTCGGCGAGTTCCCGCTGGTAGGCATGGATCTTGTCCTGGCGTCCGATGTAGACGTCCAGGTCGCGCAGGGCCTGCGGGTTGAAGATGCGCAGCAGTGCCTGCTGCCAGGCGGCCGGTTCGGGACGCAGGGTGGCGTCCAGCGGATCGTTGAGGGCCGCGTACAGCATGGTCGCCAGATGCGGCGGCAGCTGCGGCGGTATCGCGGCCGGTCGGGGCCAGCGCCCGGCGGAGGTCTTGCGGGTGCTCAGGTCGCCGGGGACCAGCAGCAGCGCCCGGTACACGGCCAGGGCCAGGGCGTACCGGTCGCTGTAGTGGTCGTGCGCCTTGATCATGCGGTCGGACAGGCGCGGATCGATCCACCCCGGGGTGAAGTAGCCCGACGTCGGCGGCGGGTGGCGGTCGGCCAGGCCGTCGCAGTCGATCAGATAGATCACCGGCTGGCCGCCGTCCGGGTGCGCCCACACCAGGTTCTTGGAGCTGATGTCGCCGTGGACGAGCGCGTTGGCGTCCAGCAGCGCGAGCACCTCGGCCAGCCGGAACAGCACCCCGACCCGCGTCGTGGCCGGCGGCGGGTCGGTGCGCACCAGGAACAGGTGGTCGAGGCTGCGCGGCTTGCCCGACGGGAGCTGGAACACCGCCGGGATGCGCGGCAGCACCACCCCCGTGATCACGCCGCCGGAACCGACCGCGACGTCCACCGGCCAATTGATCATCGCGGGGACCGCCGTCGGCGGCCGCGCCGGCGTCCAGGTGGCGGCGGCCTCGCGCCCGAAGGCGACCAGCCGGTTGAGGGTGGCGAGTCTGGGCGCCTTGTCGGGGGCGCGGTAGCGCTTGTAGACCAGGTGCGGCACCGACGTGGCGTGCAGTGACGCCGCACCCCCGCTGGCGAACTCCGCGGCCTGCACGGTGTACGACCCGTGCCGTCCCGCCACGGTGAACGTGCCGCTCATGTCGCGGTGATGCCGTCGAGCCTGATCGCCCCGGGTTCCAGCTGGCCGCCCGCACCGCACGACGGGCACCGGAACGCGCGGTCGCCGCTGTTGCAGCAGGCCAGCCGCTTGCACTGGCCGCACTGCGCGAACGAGTCCGCACCGCAGCCGGGGCAGCCGGAATACCTGTCGCCGATGGTGATGTCGCCGTAGGACAACCCGTCGGCCTGCATCGGCGCGGCGCTGCCGGGCCGCTGGCGCGAGGTCCCGATCAGCACATACGCGCCGTTGACCAGGTCGAACCGGCCGACGCCGGGCTGCCGGGTGCGCGCGCAGGCCAGGGACGCGAACAGCTTCGCCTCCACGTTTCTCCCCAATGTCTGTCGAGTTCCGGGCACGCCGAATCGCCGTGCGACCACCGGTTCCCGGTGCTCCACGAAGGCGGCTGGCGAGGGTTTGTGCTGGCGACGCTACTGTCCTGCCCCGACACCGACAAGGCGTCCCGCCGCCGCTGCAAGGTCTGTGAAAGGTGCTCCCCGCACCCGCCCCCCGCTTTCAAGATCAGCCAAGTTGCCGGGCATTCGGGCAGGTCGACGGCCTGCATCGCCCGATTGCCCGGCAACTCGCCGAGGGTGGGGACCGTGGCCGGTCCGGATGGTCAGCGGGTGGGGGCCGCCGTCGCGGCGACCCGGACGCCGGACGCCGGGCGGGCCGCGGCCTGCGCGACCGCGAACAGGAACACCCCGCAGCCCGCGACCAGCAGCCAGCCCGGCCGGGAGGCTCGGGCCAGCTCGGCCGGAGCCGCTCCGGCCACGAGGCTGCCCGCCAGCGCGATGCCGAACGCCGAACCGAGCTGGCGGGCCGTGGAGGTCACCGCCCCGGCCACACCGGCCCGCTCGGGCGGCAGCCCGTTCACCGCCGTGTTCGTGATGGGTGCGTTGGCGAACCCGAACCCGATCCCGATCAGCAGGTACGCGGCCAGCAGCAGCGGCACGGGAGTGTCGGTGCGCAGGCCGACCAGCAGCAGACCGCCCGCGGTCACGAATCCGGCGGCCAGCAGCAGCGGCGGCCGGGCCCCGAACCGGCCGACGAGCCGTCCCGACAGCGGCGCGCACACGATCACCGCGAGCGCCATCGGCAGGGTGGCGCTGCCCGCGGCCAGCGGCGACCAGCCGCGCGTGTGCTGGAGGTAGAGGGTGTTCAGCAGCAGGCAGGCGCTGAGCGCGACGAACAGGGCGACCGCGCCCAGCACCGCCGTGGTGAACGGCGCCCGCCGGAACAGGGCGAGGTCCATCAGCGGCTCACGGCGGCGGCGCTCCACCGCGGCGAACCCCGCCACGGCCGCCGCGGCGACCAGGTATCCGGCCAGCAGCAGCGGCGACGTCCAGCCCAGGTGCGGGCCCTCGATGAGGACCGCGACGGCGGTCGACACCGCGACGGTGAGCAGCACCTGGCCCGGGAGGTCGAGGCGGCGGATGCGGGGCGAGCGCGACTCCGGCACGAAGACGGCGCTCAGCACCAGCGCCGCCGCGATCACGGGCAGGTTGATCCAGAACACCGCGCGCCAGCCGTACGCGGCGACGAGCGCACCGCCGGTGACCGGGCCCGCGGCCATGCTGAGCCCGAACACCGCCGCCCAGACCCCGATCGCCTGCGCCCGCTCCTTCGGGTCCGGCATGACGTTGACCACGATCGCCAGCGCCACCGGGCTCAGCATCGACGCGCCGATCCCCTGGACGGCGCGGGCCGCGACCAGGACCCCCAGCGACGGTGCGGCGGCGCACACCAGCGACGCCAGCCCGAACACGACCAGCCCGCACTGGAAGACCCGGCGCCGCCCGAACCGGTCGGCCAGCGCCCCCGAGGTGATGAGCAGACTCGCGACGACCACCGTGTACGCGTCGACGATCCACTCCAGCTCCCTGGTCCCCACCCCGAGGCCGTGCCCGACGGCGGGCAGGCCCACGTTGAGGATCGTGGTGTCCAGCCCGACCAGGAACAGGCTCAGGGCGCAGATCGCCAGGACTGTCCACCGCCTGCGGACACTGAGTACGGATTCGACGGCCTGCACTGCCACGGCCACGGCACACCTCCAGGATCGGAAAACGCCACCATCGTCGGCCGGTGTCGCCGCCCCGATCCAGCGATCT
The DNA here is from genome assembly GCF_018327705.1 of Catellatospora sp. TT07R-123. NCBI lineage: Bacteria > Bacillati > Actinomycetota > Actinomycetes > Micromonosporales > Micromonosporaceae > Catellatospora > Catellatospora sp. TT07R-123. The sequence goes on from NZ_BNEM01000002.1 coordinate 911,793, forward strand.
TGCGGAAACTGCAAAAATGCGGTCATGGAACCAGGGCTGGCGCAGATCCTCGACGGTATCGGGCCACGGCTGCGCGCCCTGCGGCGCGACCGCGGACTCACCCTGGAAGCCCTGGCCGCCGAAACAGGGATCTCCGTCAGCATCCTGTCCCGCCTCGAATCGGGCAAGCGGCGCCCGACGCTGGAACTGCTGATCCCCCTCGCCCAGGCGCACCGGGTCGCCCTGGACCAGCTCGTGGCCGCCCCGGCCACCGGCGACCCGCGCGTGCACCTGCGCCCGCACCGCCAGCGGCACGGCAGCATGCTGATCCCGCTCACCCAGTACCCGGGGCGGGTCCAGGTGTTCAAGCAGGTGCTCGCACCCCGGGAGCCGAAACTGGTCACCCATGCCGGCTACGAGTGGCTGTACGTCCTGGCGGGCAGCCTGCGGCTGATCATCGGTGAGCGGGACGTCGTGCTCAAGCCCGGCGAGGTCGCCGAGTTCGACACCACCGAACCGCACTGGTTCGGGCCCGCCGGGACCGAGGCCGTCGAGATCCTGCACCTGTTCGGCCCGCACGGCGACCAGGCGGTGGTCCGTACCGGGCAGCACCAGCCCTGACGCCGCAGACGGTCGCGGTCAGTACAGGTCCAGAGCGAGCTCCGTCCGCAGGTAGGCGTCCACCCACGACCGCTGTGACGCCTCTTCGTCGTCACCCGGCGCGGTGCTGAACGCGGTGAGGGCCTCGGCCGTACGGTGCAGGCCGAGCGCGGACAGGGCGCGGGCCGTCTCCTCGAGGCGGATGCGGTAGCTCGGCGGCAGGTGCCGCAGCCCTCGGTGCGGTGCCTCGGCCAGCAGCGTCCGGGCCCGCCCCAGCGCGTCGGCCAGCAGCTCACCCGGTCCGTCGGTCGCGAGTTCGACATTCGCGGCGGCCTGCGGCGGCAGCAGGTCAGGCACGATCAGCTGGTCGGCGGCCGCGACGCCGATCGGTTCGAGCAGGATGGTCCCGGCGCTGCGGCGGACCACGCCGCTGATGTGCCGCACCGGCCCGTACTGGCCGGTCAGAGCGGCGGCCAGGCTGTCCAGGCGGCCGGGCGCGGCCGCACTGTGGGTCGCGGTGACCGTGGCGGTGTTGCCGGAGCAGTCGGTGAGCTGGGCGTCGAGCCGCTGGTCGCCGGGGGCGTAGCGGACCGACGCCACCTCGGCGACGGCGAGCACCCGGACCAGTTCGGCTTCGATCCGGGGCCGGATCGGCCGGGGCGGCAGCTGGTCCAGTTCGGCGGCCAGCGCCGCGTAGTCGGCGGCGACCAGGGCGGACGGCAGCTCGTCCCAGCCGCCCCGGGACGGGCTGACCGTGGTCTTGGCGACGCGGGCTGCGGCCAGGCGCACCGCTCGGCTGGCGCTGCGTACGGCCGATTCGGTGACGAGGTTGCCGGCGGCGAGCGCCCCGAGCGAGGTCCGGTCGACCCGCTTGCGGGCCAGAGCCGGGCCGTCGTCGTCACCGTCCCACTGGCGGCGCAGCACCAGGACCGTGGCGGTGTCGGCGTGGGCGAGGTACACCTCTGCCACCCGCTGCTCGCCGACCGCACGGACGCGGCAGCCGAGGCTGTCGAGCCGGGCCCGGCGCAGCGGGGTCTCGGCGGCTTCCGCCGTGCCGAGGATGCTGCTGCGCAGCACGGCGTCGGGCCGGGCTGCGGCGCGATGGCGCGCGTGCAGCTCGGCCAGGCAGGCGGCCAGCTGTTCGGGCTGGTAGCGCGCGCTGCGGTCCCGGTACGCGGTGAGCTGCTCGGCGACCTCGTCCAGGGCGAGCAGCGGCCAGCGCAGTCCTGCCTCGTCGAGGCGGCGGCGCTCGTCGGCGAGCGCGGCGTCCAGTCCGGAGCCGAGGTTGACGGCGCCGGCCTGGAGCACGGCCGCCGCGGTCACGAGCGCTCGTTCGAGCCCGCTCCCGGTGCCGTCGGTGACACGCCCGCCGACGTCCAGGCGCACCTCGGTGAGGTCGGGGTGTTCGGTGTCGGCGGCCCGGAACGCCCACACGGCCAGGGCGATGATGTCGTCGCGGCTGCCCGCGGCAGCGTCGGTGTGGACGAACCCGAGGTCGGCGGGCACCAGGAAGCGCACGGTCGCGGTGGGCAGCTCGACCTGCGGCACCGGGTCGGCGGCGGTGGCGCGGCGGATCCGGGCGGTGTATCCGGCGTGGTGGGCGCGCCGGGCCGCGGCCAGCTGCCGGGGGCCGACGCGGGCGGCGAGCTGTTCGTCGGTGATCTGGCCGGGCGACCAGGCCGCGAACGCCTCCGGTGCCGGACCGGCCGGGGCGTCGGCGGTGCCGGTCGCGGCCGTGAGCTGGTACGCCAGGACGAGCCCGACGAGGTGCCGACAGGTGCCCGCCGCACCGCAGGTGCAGCGGCCGCCGTCGAGGCCGCCCGGGGGCAGCTCGGCCGCCGTGCCGTCGGCAAACCGGCCGCGCACGGTGCCGTCGGCTTCCTCGCGCACCTCGGGCGCGGCGGTGTCGAGGTCCTTGGCGGCGCGTTTGACCAGGCCGCGGTTGGTGAGCGCGGCCAGCGCGTCGGCGCTGAGGGCGAGCAGGTCGGGTCTCATCGGCCGATGTGCTCCGCGACGAAGTCGGCCAGCTGGCCCGGTGTCATCGCGCCGACGTGCGCGCCGACGTCGGCCAGCCGCTGCGCCAGGCCACGGTCGTAGGAGGGGTTGGCCTGCGAGTCCAGTGCGGCCAGGCACAGCACCTTGGTGCCCTGCTCGACCAGCCCGGCCACGGTGCGGACCAGGAGGCCGGGGTCGCCGCCCTCGTAGAAGTCGGAGATCAGCACGACGATGGCGCGGCGGGGGGCGTCGACGAGCCCGGCACCGTACGCGGTGGCACGGCCGATGTCGGTGCCGCCGCCGAGCTGGACCTTCATCAGCAGCTCGACGGGGTCGTCGACGTCGGCGGTGAGGTCGACGACGCTGGTGTCGAAGGCGACCAGGTGGGTGCGTACGCCGGGCAGGCCCCACAGGCAGGCCGCGGTCACCGCGGAGTGGATCACCGAGTCGACCATCGAACCGGACTGGTCGACGAGCATGATGACCTGCCACGGCTGAAGGTGCCGCCGGGTGCGCGTGAAGAAGTACGGCGTCTCGATGACGATCTTGCCGGTGTCCGGCTGGTAGCGCCCGAGGTTGGCGCGCATGGTGCGGGTCATGTCGAAGTTGCGGGCCTGGCGCAGGCGGCTCGGACGGCGGGTCCGGGTGCCCGCGAACGCGGCGCGCACCTCCGTGGACAGCTTGTCCACCAGCTGCCGCACCACCGCCTCGACGATGCGCCGAGCCTGGCGCAGCACCTGCGGGTTCATCAGGTGCTTGGTCTGCAGCACGGCCCGCAGCAGCGCCGGGTTCGGCTCGATGCGCTCCAGCACGGCGGGGTCGGTGACCACATCGTGGATCTGGTACTTCTCGACGGCGTCGCGGTGCAGCCGCTCGACGGTCTCCTTCGGAAACAGTTCGGCGATGTCGTCGAGCCAGTCGACGGTGGTCAGCGCCGACGGGCCGTGGCCGCCCTCGCGCGGGCCGTCGGCGCGCACGCCGCGGTGGCGCAGGTCCTCGTCGCGGCCGTACAGCCAGTCCAGGGCCGCGTCGCGGGCGGCGGTGTCGGGGTCCATCGGCTGGCCGCCCAGGCAGGCGGCACCGGCGCTGCCGAGCAGCAGCCGCCACCGTTGCAGGGTGGGGTCGGTCGTCACTGGATCAGTCCTTCCCGGCGCAGCGCCCCGTCGACGCGTTCGTCCAAGGCCATGCCCGCCGCGACCAGGGCAGGATCGGCGTCGAGCCGCAGCAGGTCCCAGCCGGTCGCGGTGGCCGACCGGGCCGCCACGACCCGGGTCGCGAGCTGGTGGCGCTCGCGCGGCGGGAACCAGCCGAAGGCCTGCCGCAGTGCGGGCAGCGCCACCAGGAAGTCGTCGTGGGTCAGCGCGCCGACCAGCTCGTCGAGCAGTTCGACCATGCCGCCGGTGTGCAACACCTCCTCGCGGGCCAGCGCGAACAGCCCGGCGAGCCAGTCGCCCGCGGTCGCGGGGGTGAACGCGCCCCGCAGCGACCGGTCGGGGTCGGTGGCGGTGCCCCGCAGCGACCAGCCCAGCCCGAACGCCGCACCGCGCAGGTCGGGTGGGGCGTCGCGGTCGGCGGCGATCCGGTCGGCGACGCCGAGCGCGGCCGCGACGTCGAGCCCGAGCGCGGCCGCGGCATGGCGTAGGGCGTCGCGTACCCCGGCCACGGCCTGGATGCGCCCGCGGTCGGCGGGGGCCGCGCCGCCGCGTACGCCCTCGGCCAGCCACAGCGCCCGCCGCACCGCGGCGGTGACGACGGTGCCCAGGGTGGCGCTGCCCGCGGTGTCGAACAGGGTGTCGTGGCGCCACATCGCCAGCACCACGGTCAGCCCGTGGCCCAGCGCGCCGAGGTCGACCGCGGCGGTGACGGCGTCGTGCAGCCGGTCCAGCATCGGGCCGGTCGCCTCCACGGCACCGCACAGCGCCGCGTCGAACAGCAGCCCGGCCAGGGCGTCCATGTCGCCGTCCGCGGTCGCGGTGCGTTCGGCGATGACGGCGGCGGCCGCCTCCAGCGGATCGGTGCCGTAGCTGCCGGCCTCGATCAGCGCGGGCAGCCGGTCGGCGGCCGCGTCCAGCAGCCACCGCTCGGCGAGCACCGGCGCCCGGCCGGCGGCGGGCCCGCTCGCGCGTTCGAACCCGGGGATGGCGAGCAGCCGCAGCCGGTGCAGCAGGCGGCTGCGCAGCCGGTCGGTGTCGGCGGTCAGGTCGAGCCGGACGTCGCCGGTGCCGTCCAGGCCGTGCTCGCCCAGCTGCCGGTCGACGGCGTGCACCAGCGGCGGCAGCGGCGTGTCGGGGTGCAGGCTGCCGGACCGGTCGCCGCTGAGGGCGGCGACCATCTCCACGACGACGGGATGGGTGCCCGCCCTCAGCGGTCCCCGGGTGGCCCACGGCAGCGGCACGTCGACGGCCTCGCCGATCAGCGCGGTGGCCAGGCCGTCGAGAACGTCGGTGCGGGCGGGAGCGGGGTGGCCGCGCAGCATCGCCAGGGCGTCGGCGGTGGCGCGGGCGGCGATCAGATCGGCGGTGGACACCGGCTGGCGGCGGCCCCGCAGCCGCGCGGTCACCGCCTCGGTCAGCCGCCGGGCGGCCTCGTCTGGCCCGTGGTCCCACAGGTGCTGGTAGTAGGCCGGGGACGGCATCCCGGACTGGTAGCCGTCGAAGGCGTCCAGGCGCCGGAACGAGTACGGCACCAGGTAGCTCGCGACGACCGCGTCACCGGGCGGCTCGGGCTGCGCCGGCCAGTCGCGGTCGCCCTGCTGCACCAGCCGGATCAGTGCGGGGCGGTGGAACCCGCCGGTCACCACGACGACGGGCCGCTTGTCGGCATCGGCCGCCGCTGCCCGCACCCAGTGCGCCATGTACCGCTCCCGGGCCGTGTCGCCCGGCCCGGTCTCGGTGTCGCCGCGGACCAGGTCGAAGTAGGCCGCCAGCCGGTCGGCGAGCCCGTCGGCGGGTGCGATCTCGAACAGGTGGTCCCACAGCGTGTCGATGTTGTCGACGGCGAACTCGCGGCACAGCCGCTCGGTCGCGGCGCTGTAGCGGGCCTCGGCGTCGGCGTACCGGTTGTGCAGACCGGACAGGGCCGGATGCCAGGCGGGCAGGTCGATGAAACGCGCCTGGGCGCCGGTGGCGCGGGCGGCGGTCAGGGCCGTCCATTCCGGGGAGTACGCGCACAGCGGCGCCCACGACCCGTGGCTGCGCTGCCCGTCCCGGTAGCCGGTGTACACGGCGACGGGCAGTTCATGGCCCAGCAGCAGCTCGTCCAGCCGCGGGTTCATGTCGGCGGGGCCTTCGACCAGCACGTACGCGGGGCGCAGGGCGGTGATGGTGTCGGCGACCAGCCGGGCGCACGCGGGGCTGTGGTGGCGTACGCCCAGGAACGTGACGGTCACGGGTCAGCCCGGCAGCAGGTGGCGGGCCTCGTACAGGGCCTGCCACTGGTCGCCGCGCCGTCCGTGGGCCTGCTGCTCCAGGTATCGGCGCAGCTTCGCCAGGTCGTCCGGGCTGTCCTTGGCGGCGGTGCCCGCCAGGCAGGACACCAGGTCGGCGGCGGTGCCGGGCTCCCGGCGCAGGAACCAGCCTCGCAGCCCGACGGCGTGCGCCACCGACACCGCCTCGGCGGTGCTCATCACCCCCGACAGCTTGTCGGCGGCGTCACCGCGCACGTTGTGCCCGTCGCGCAGCTCCCGGAACGCGGTGACCAGCACCTCCAGCACGTCGCGGCGCGGCGGCGCGGTGACGCCGGAACGGGCCAGCAGCGCCGCGGCCTCGGTCTCGACCAGGCGCAGCTCGGTGTCGAAGTCGGCGATCGGGAACACGGTCTCGAAGTTGAAGCGCCGCTTGAGCGCGGCGCTCATCTCGTTGACACCCCGGTCACGGGTGTTAGCGGTGGCGATGACGCTGAACCCTTCGCGGGCGAACACCATCGACTGCGGGCCGGTCAGCTCGGGCACGGTCAGCACCCGGTCCGACAGCGGAGACAGCAGGCAGTCCTGCACCTCCAGCGGACAGCGGGTGATCTCCTCGAACCGGACCACCCTGCCCTCGGCCATACCGCGCAGCAGCGGCGCGGGCACCAGCGAGCGGGCCGACGGGCCTTCGGCGACCAGCAGCGCGTAGTTCCACGAGTATTTGATCTGGTCCTCGGTGGTGGCCGCGCCGCCCTGGATGGTCAGGGTCGAGGTGCCGCTGACCGCGGCGGCCAGCAGCTCCGACAGCAGCGACTTGGCGGTGCCGGGCTCGCCGACGAGCATCAGGCCGCGGCTGGTCGCCAGGGTCACCAGGGCCCGGTCGATCAGCGACGGGTCGCCGACGAACTTGCGGCTGACGCCGAGCCGGTCGTCGCCGATGACGAAGGCGCGGGCGGCCCGCAGGCTCAGCGCCCAGCCCGGCGGTCGGTCGCCGTCGTCGGTCTCGCGCAGGCGGTCCAGCTCGTCGGCGTAGCGGTCCTCAGCCGGGGGCCGCTGGAGCTGCTCGTTCACCGGGTGATCTCCTCAAGGTCGCGCAGGAGCTCCGATGCGGTGACCGGGTCCAGCACGTCGAAGGTGGTCGTGCTGCGCTCGGCCCACCACCGGGTGTCGCCGGGGCTGTGGATCCAGACCCGGGGCAGCTTCTGCTCCGGGAACATGTCGATGACGCCGATGGCGATGCCGGGATCCAGCTCGACCATCACGGTCCGGTTGCCGGGCACGTCGCGCTCCATCCAGCCCTGGTGGCCCGCGTCCTGCGGGGCGCCCCGCCGCCAGCCGCGCCGCTCCAGCCCGACCACCCGCCCGGTCGGGATCGTCACCTCACCGAACCTGGTGAGCACGGTGGCGGCTAGCTCCTGCTCGGACAGCCCATACGTCTCGCGGCCCAGCTGCGGGAACGGCTGCAGAATCTCGTAGTCGGCGAACACCCCGGCCCAGGCCCCCAGCATCCCGCCCAGCTCGGCGGGGTGCGCGACGCCGACGATCGCGTCGTCGGGCAGCACCAGCGTCTCGTCCTCGACGTCGGCGAAGCTGCGGTCCTCGGCCACCCGCAGTGCCCCGACCAGCGTCCCGGACTCGTCGTAGCGGCCCCAGACCAGCCGTCGCACGATGTGCCACAGCAGCGGGTGCCCGACCAGCAGCCGCCCGAACTCCTCGCCGGTCCAGCGGCGCCGCGTCACCATCGCCTGTTCCAGCCGCCGGATGTTGTCGGCGGCCACGGTGCGCACATCCTTCTTCAGCCCGCCGAACCGCTGGTAGGCCGCCGGGGCGAGCTCCGGGTCGTCGGCCGCGCCGGGCTTGGGCAGGTCCTTGCGGCGCTTGCCGTCAGGGTCGGCGACATACGGCTTGAGCTGCTCGTCGAAGCCGACGACGAACTGCCGACGGCCGTAGTCGAGCAGCAGGCTGCCATCGGCGGACAGCCCGAAGTCGGGCACCAGCCGGTCGGCCAGCTGCGCCGCCGACAGGCCGAGCTGCGCCGCGACGTCGCTCATCTTCTGCCGCGCCTTGTCCTTCAGCCCGCTGAACTTCACCTTCTCGGCGATGCCGTGCAGGTGCATCAGCGCCGTGTCCGACCCGATGACGGCCAGCACGTCCAGACCGGTGACGGCACGGCTGTGCCCGCCCTCACCGGGCCAGGTCCGGATCAGCGGCGCGAGCCGGCGCACGGTGTCATCGTCGCCGAACACGCCGAGGGCGTGCATGGCCCAGCTCTCCTTCGCCGGGTAGCCGACCGACTGCCAGCGGCTGAACAGCGACCACGCGAACTCGGCCAGGCTGCGCTGGTCGCAGGCCTGCCGCACCAGCGCGATCCCGGCGTACGGCTCGCCCGGCTTGGACACCGCCAGCATGGTCAGCAGGTGCCGGGCCGCCTGCGGCGACAGCGCGCCCGCCCCACCACGCACCTGCACCGGGGCCAGCAGCACCGGGTCGGCCCACGCGGGCACGACCGGCATCTTCGCCGGAAGGGCGTCCAGCGGATCCGCGGCGAGCAGGTCGTCGATCGCGGCGCGGGCGGCAGGGCCGTAGCCGTCGGCGGCCCCGGTCACCGCGTCGCGGTGGCCCATCGCCGCCAGCGCGGTCAGCGCCTCCTCAGCCTGCCGCCGGGCCGTGCCCGCCTTGCCCAGCGCCTGCGGCACCAGTGCCCGCGCGGCCGCGTCCGGGTGCCGGGACAGCCACGCCTGCGCACTGCCGCGCACCGACTTCAGCCGGGCCAGGACGTCGGCCATGACCGCGGCCACCGGCGCGGACGCGAACGGGACCAGCGCCGGAACCGCCTGCTGCGCGCTGCGCCGGACGGCGTCCAGCCCCATCGGCACCGCCTTGGCCTCGAACCGGGCGATGACACCGCGCAGCCATTCGGAGGCGTCCCACAGGTCGTCGGGGCGCCACCGCTCGATGAGCGGCTCGGCCAGTGCCTGCGGCCCCGACAGGAACAGCGCGATCTGATCCAACCGGTAGGCACGGCCCTGGCCGACCTCGGCGATGTGCGCGGCCACCGTCTCCCAGGACTCACCGCGGCCCGGACTGTAGGACGCGTACCACCCGCTGGTGGTCGCCCAGTTCTCGCGCTCGCCCGGCAGCCAGACCACACTCACCTCGTCGGGGCAGGTCAGGCCTTCGATCACGACTGGCTTGCGGATCTTGCGCGCGCGGGTCCACGGCGGGCTGACCAGCACCGGCGGCAGCGCGTCCGGCGCGGCCACCGCCATCGCGGCGGCAGCTGCGGCGATCGCGGTGATGCGCTGCGCGGCGGCGGCCCCGACCAGCGGAAGCACCTCGTCCACCAGGTCCGGGTGGCCCAGCACGTGTACGCGCAGCAGCTCACCGGCGGTGCTGCCGCCGTGCTCGGCGAGCATCCGCATGGCCCGGCGCGGGTAGCGCGCGGCCGCCTGCTGCAGCACGGGCGGGGTGTACTTGTGCTCGATCCGGTCGAGCAGCGCCGCCATCGCCTCGTCGGTGGGCAGCTCGGACAGCGTCGACAGGACGGCGCGCTGGGCGTCGGCGCCCCAGTCGCCGTCGAACCAGACCCCCAGCAGCGGCACCGCGGCCGACGGCCCCAGCCCGTCCACGGCCGTGGCCAGAATGGCAGGCAGGCCGCCCGGATACCACTGCGGCACGTGCTTGATGATCGATTCGAGCTGAGCCGGAGTACCCACGGAGTGAACCAGCGCGCCGACGAGATAGGTGTTGACCTGCACCGCCTCGACGCAGTCGGCGTCGACCCAGTCGGTCCGCGACGGCACCAGGAACGACACGGCCATGCGCTGGTGTATCCCGAGCTCGCGCGATTCGGTGAGGGCCGCGACAACGGCGGCGTATTCGGCCTCGGACGCGCCGGCCACCGCCGCGCGCACCCGGGCGGCCAGAGCCCCCAGGTCCCCGCCCAGCCACCCCGACGGACGTTGCGCGGCCGCCAGCCGTCTAACCTGCCACGGCCGGTCGCGCGCGATGTAGGAGCTGTCGCCGCACCGCAACGAGTTCAGCTCGCACACGGCCTGCGCCGCGAACACCAGGCCGCGCTGGATCAGCCAGGCGTCGGCGAGGGCGGGCAGGGTCGTGCTCTGCTGGTAGCCGATCCGGCTGGCGATCACCGCGGTCACGGCGGCGGCGCCCAGCGGCACGGCGTCGGCGGCACCGTCGAGATAGGCGGTGGCGGGCTGCTTCAGGTCGCGGTCGGACCCGTCCAGCGCCAGGCACGGAAGCACCCAGTTGCGGTGGAAGTCCAGCGCCTTGGCGGCCACCGCCGTCGCCTCGGGGTCAGGCCGCTTCCTGCTCACCGGCACCCCGCCGCGACGCGGGAGGACGCTGCGCCGCCAGCCCGTCGGCATGGTGAAGGAGTTCTCATCGGCGGTCCCCACGGCATCGCCGGTCCCGCGGACCGTCCCAGCCTGCTCGGCGCCGAGCGTGCCCGTAGCGGTGGCGTCCTCGACGTGGCCCATGCCGCACCTTCCCGCAAGATCCATGGTTGATCGCGAGCAGGCTAATGGGCACGGTGCGATCACGCAGCCCGCCTGCCTGCACCCCATCGGTCCGGGGTGGCGACAAGGTAGCGGGCCCCACCGACAGAACCCGGCCCGGCCACGGTCTGCGCGCATGCACGTGGGCGGCAGTGCCCGGTCCCTACCGTCGAAGACGCGCCCATACCGGGCTGCCCCGGGCCGTGTTCAAGATCTGATGCCCCCAGGATGGCGCGATTCGGCCTTGCCGAGAATTTGCCGCACCAACGTCGTCAGCGCTTCCTTCACCGATGAGCGATCGCGGGCGTCCATCAATACGATCGGCACCTCCGCATCGACGTCCAAGGCCTCTCGAAGATCCGCTGCGCTGTAGGCGCGCGCGCCGTCGAAACAATTGACGCCGAGGACAAAGGGCGTGCCGCTCTGTTCGAGGTAGTCGATGGCGGCGAAGCTGTCGGCCAGCCGCCGGGTGTCTGCCAGCACCAGGGCCCCCGAACTCCCCGTCAGGAGTCCGTCCCAGAGATACCAGAAGCGGTTCGTGCCTGGAGTGCCGAACAGGTAAAGGACAACTCTCGGGGCAAGCGTGACCCGGCCGAAGTCCATTACGACGGTGGAAGTGGTCTTGTATGGAACACCGGTGGTGTCGTCCGTACCGATGCCATGTCTGGTGATCACTTCTTCCGTTCTCAGCGGGGTGACCTCGGACACGGCGTCGATCGCCGTGGTCTTTCCGGAGCCGAATCCACCCACGATCGCCAGCTTCATTCCGACCGGTCGCGATGTTTCAGGCCGACCGTGGAAGGTTCGCTTAGCCCGATTGGGACATATCACGATGTCCTTGGCGAAGCCACTCCGGGTGGGTGGGGTGCGATGGTTGATACGCGCCAGGGCATGGAGCCCGACGAAGACGTCTTCTATGGTCAGATCGTCCGGGGCACCGACCACGCCGTCGTGCAACAGCTGGATCAGGTCGGTCGAAGGATTGGGTCCAGAATTCAATACGTACACGTTGCGTTCGGCGAAGAACACCACGGGCAGCTGGGCGGCGGGATCGTGGTGGATCAGGACGACGGCAGATGCGCTTGTTCCCCGCAGCAGGTCGACCACCTTGCTGAAGGGTTTGATGGACCCGTTCCAGTAGATGAGCAGTACCCCCGTGGTTTCGTACGCCAGGTCATCGATGTGGTCAGAGAACAAGCTGCTTCGCGTGACCATCGCTTCTGCCCGGATGCCGGCGTAGTCGGTGAATGCTTGATAGAGGTCAGGAGTACCGTCGATCAGCAGGATCCGGGAGCTGGGGTGTTGCAGGCTCATGATCGATCCTGCCGGCTCGGATGCGGGCTGCGGCGCGGGCTCGAACCGGTCCTCGGCACCGTCGAGACGTTGCAGCACCTGTTCACGGATTCGCGCGAACGGACGGCTGAGCGGTGACAGCGGAAGGTCGCCGTCAGGGCTGGGAGTGGTGATCGAGCCGCCCGGTGTCCGGGCGTCTATATGGGCCGAGGCCGTGCCGAGTACCTGGATCACCTCGTCCTCGCGCACCGCGCCCAGGAGGACCTCGCGTACGCCAGGAGCGAAGTCGTACATGGCGTCCGAGCCGGTGACCAGGCCGCTGTAAAGCACTTCGGCGAGATGCGCCGGCCCGGATCCCGGCATCATCGTGTCCTGGATCAGCCGCATCAGGGACGGATGCAGCGGAACAGCCGACAGGTAGCCCGCGAGCCGGTAGGCGTCGGCAGAGGCCTCGGCCCTGAAGCGAAGCACTCGATCAACCGGCGACAATCGTGCCGTCGTGTTCGGTGCAAGGACCGCGCTTGCGCCACGGGGTCTGGCGTTGGCGATCGCCGCATCCACGCCACCGTCAGCCGATCCGGCGACGAGGCGAGCCCACCGATTCAACCAGTCGGGACGGAATTCGAGCACGGGAATGGCGCCGGACTCCCGTTTAGGCCTTCGCCATGGATAGTCCCGGCGCTGGATCATCAGCTCGCGGTTGGGCCGGGCGAATCCGCTGGCGCTCAGGTGAACCGCGACCGGCGGCAGGGAGGTGCGCGACCACAGGCGTTCTGGCAGCGGTTGCAGGATCGCCACCGGACCTTGACGGGCCCACTGCCGCAGCGCCCGGTGGATCTGGGGCTGCTCCCACCCGGTGCCCACGCAATCGCTGAACACGAGGACGAGCGTGGGACGTCCCGGACTCGTGAGCCTTCCCCCGTCAGCCGACAGGTGGACCCGCCCCGACGGCTCGACGACCAGCCCATGCCTGGACACCCTGCGGAAGGCCCCGAGTTGACGGAAGACGGCCTCGACCTCAGTGACGGCGCCTGCCCACAGGCTGCTTGCCGGGGTGTGCTCGACGATGAGTGCCAGGTCCAGCGCGCGGTCGGGTCTAGGCGTCACGATCGGGCGCCAGCTGCGACGCTCGGCATACCAGCGCGCGGTCTCCTCCTCGTCGAGCTCGAAACGATCCCGGGACAGCGCCATGCGTTTGAGCGGACGAAGCGCCCGCAGCAGATCCAACGTAGCCGGGCGGCCGCGTACGGACGTCGTCTGCACCCTCCGTGCGGTGACAGCCTCCTCAGGCGGCGTCTCGGCGTGGCTGACAGCCGACTGCTGCTTCTTGGGCGGAGAGGCGTGCAGCGTGACGGGATCCTTGATCGGCATATCAGGTGGCGGTAGCGGCTCCCGGTCCGGTGCCGTGCGGTAGCCGTCTGCCGGACCTGGCTGCTGCACGGGTGCGGCCTCCCGACGTGGAAGGTGGCCGGCCAGCCATAACGCCTCGGCGATCTCCAGAGGATCGAGCGTGGTCTCCGCCTCGGAGAGCACGGCGAGAAGCCGTTCGATCGACATAACGCTAGTCCGACGAGTTCAGCTGCCGCAGGATCAGATCGGCCAGGTGTTGCCGCGCGCCGCGGTTTTCTCCGGCGGCCCTGCTCACCAGGTAGACGGCGTTGAGTAGCTGGTCGGTGGCCATCTCGCCGGTCTTGCGGCGGTCCAGGAAGGTGGCGATGAGGTCCTCGCTCGCATTCGCCTGAGCATCACCCAGGTGTGCCCGCACGATCGCACCGAGCCTGGCGTGATCCGGCGACGGCAGGTCCAGCCGCACGCATCGGCGTAGGAACGCCGACGGGAACTCGCGTTCCTGGTTGCTGGTCATGATGACCAGCGGAAATGCCCGGCATGCCACGTGACCGCCCTTGACCAGGACCTTGGGTCCGAGATCGGCCGGCGCCAGCCACACCTCGGGGGTGGTGTCGGCGATACGGGCCAGTTCGGGAATTTCGTAGTCGCCCTCTTCGAAGATGTTCAGCAGGTCGTTGGGAAAGTCGAAGTCGCTCTTGTCGATCTCGTCGATGAGCAGCACGCGCGGGATGCGGTACGGCGCCAGTGCCGTCCCCAGCGCTCCCAGTCTCAGGTAGCGGCCGAGGTCGGCACCGATGGCGGCGGCGCTGCTGGCGTCCTCGATACGCCCGATCGCGTCATACCGGTAGAGGCCGTCCCGCAGGGTCGATCGGCTCGTGATCGGCCAGCGCAACACGGCGCCCAGGCGCAGCTCATGCGCCACCGCGTATGCCAAGGTCGACTTGCCCACGCCCGGCTCACCGGTCACCAGCAGCGGACGGCGCAGATAGAGTGCCGTGTTGACCAACTCGACCGTGCCGGGGTCGGCCTGGTACGTGGTGGCCAGCGCATTGCGCCGCTGGCCGTGGGAGGACTCGTCGACGCGATCGAACTCCCCCGCAGGACCGCCGGCGAACTCCCGCCACGGCGGCGGTGCGGGCAGCCGCGCGATGCCGTCATGGGGCTCGCCCGTTCCTCGGAAGATCAACCAGTCAGCACTCATGACATCCTCTCCTCGGGACGGACCAGCCGGTCGTGGGGCGGCCGGCGCCCCGGGTCGTCATAGAGCAGCACGAGATCATCGGCGAGCCGGTCGCCGGCCGCGGCATCACTACGCAACTTCCTGACCCGTTCGGGCAGCTCGGTCATGCTCACCCCGGCCAGGGCACCGCGCAGTCGCTCGACGAAGTCCTCACCGGGACATGCCCCACCCGGGCAGTCCGCGCAGTAGCCCCGCCGCCAGATCATCACCGGAACCCCGGCCGGAACTCCGACCTCAAGCGCGGACCTGCCGCCGGACCGCAAGGGGGAGGAGGCGAACGCCAGCGCAGACCGTCGATGGTCGCCCTCCAGCCAGCCCTCGACAGCTTCATGACTGCGATCGTCTGAGCAGGGCACCGACTCGATCCTGGCACCGAGGTCGGCGTGTGCGCCCCGCTCCCAACGCTTCTGCCAGGCGGGGGCGCCGCGCATGTCCTCCAGCCGGGACTGGTCTCGCACGATCACGGCATGCGTGCGGCCCACCGCACTCCAGGGCTTGTCATCCGGCCACAGGTTCCAGGTCTCGACGTCGAGTTCGAGCAGCTGCTGCGGGAGGAACATCTCGACCATGATCTCGGTACAGTCCGGAGCCATGGCGGTCAGCTGGCGGGGCAGCTCGTCGCGGATGAGCCGGATCGCCTGCGGCAAGGTTAGCGGTTCGGTGTCCAGAGGCAGCGGGATGATCGTCGCCTCGTTGAAGTATCGCCAGATCGTCACCGCGAATCTGTCGTGTGCGGCCCCGGTCGGACGCAGGCGCACCATCAGCGACGACGGCTGGGTGAATGCTGCGGCGCCGTTCAGTCGCGCCACGGCGGCCTTGCCCAGCCTGAGTCGGCCGGCGGTCAGCAGCGTCCAGTCGCGAACCGCTTGGCCCTCCCTGCCGGACATGCCTGCGGCCAGGTCGGCCGCATAGCGCAGCACGTAGGGCAGCTCCCCGGCGGAAGGGGCGACCTGCCCGGACAGGTCGGTAACGACATCCGACGCGTCGACCAGGTCGCGTGCGGGCGGTAGGCACTCGCGTCCGGCCGCGCGCATGAATCGGCCCGCGTGATCGCTCGGCACCTCGGTCTCCGCGAGCAGCGCCCGCAACTGCCGCAGCTCGACGGGCAGGATCTCGTGCGGCCTGGTCCGCGTGAGCGCGTCCGCGGCCGTGGACCACTCCCGCTCGACGCCGAAGTATCGGTCCTGCCCGCGAATCAGCCTGCGGTAGAGCTCGGGATCGGCCGATCGCAAAGCCCAGATCGGTATGGCGAGGCCACCGCGATCGGAGTCCTGCTGCCTGCTGACCTTGGTGACCCCGCACACCCCACCGGTCTTCAGGTTCAGCACCGGGCCGCCCGACATACCCGCCGCTATCTCACGGCCGCCGAGCACCAGCATCTCGCCGTCGAAGTCGTACGTGCCGTCGAAGGTCGGCGACGCCGAACTCTGTCTCAGCTCCCCGCCATAGATCTTCGAGAAGCCGACGGCATGCAGCGGCGAGCCGGGCGACGGCAGCCTCTGATCCCACCAGACGCAACGACTGCTCTCAATGTCCGAGGAAGTCTCGATGATGGCCAGATCCGGGTATGGGGCCACGGTCGACGTCCCCAGCGGTGATGCGAAGACGACCTTTCCCTCCCAGGCGGCCGCCCCCTGCCGCAGGGTCACCACACGTTTGCGTCCCACCACGTGCGCGCACGTCACCACGAGCCCCGGTGCCGCGAAGAACCCGCTACCGGTCTGCGTCTCGCCCTTGACCTGCACCAGGCAGCCGCGTAGCGACCGAACGATCACATCGGTCGGCTCCATGCCGTGTCCCGCCTCAGGGCTTTGCCGACCAGCTGGCCGTGACCTTCACCGACGCATCCGCATGCACCCCGACCAGCGCCGCGACGACCCCCTCCTCGGCCAGCGCGAGCTCCAGACCGAACTCGACGGTGAGGTCGTCCGGCCGCAGGCCCTCAAGGCCTTTCTGGACGTTGGACACGACACCGCGCACTGCCTCGGTGAACCCTTCGACGCTCCGTAGCTTCTCGCCGAAACCCACGTCGCTCGGCCCGCTGCTCGTCACCCTCGCCCAGATCTTTTCCCCATCGGGCAGCTGGACCTGAATCAACTCTGTCATCGATCAGGATTGTCGTCGAGGGGCATCGACACAGTCAATTTGGCCACGTTCCCCGGGTAGTTCGTCGCCTCAGCCGGACCTGTCACGGAAGCAGCCGGAGCGGCGGCCGACGCGGCAGTGACGTCAGCCGACTACGAGCTGCCACACCGTCGCGGTGAGCACGACGAGGGTTGCGAGCACCCATCCCCACCACCAGAAACGCACCCGGTTCATGCCGACACTCCGGAAACACATGCGCATGTATGAGGCATGGCACCAACGTCCCGCAGCGTCCTCGCAGTGGTCAATTCCCATCGTGCGGCACGCGGCTCCCGCGGTGCCGAGGCGACCGCGGGAGCCGGTGCGGCGTACGGTCACCCGGCGGCCGGTGCCGCCGGAACCGCAGTCGCCGGCACGGTGGTGCTCGACGCACTGCCCGACGGGACCGGCACCGGCGAGGACGACGGCCCCGGTCCGGTGGTGGGCGACGGGGACGGGCTGGCCGGCGCGGACGGCGACGGGCTCGGCGAGGCCGGCGGCCGCTCGACGTCCTTACAGCCGGCGGCGGCCGCCCGCGCCCGCTGGTCGGCGATCAGCTGCTCGATCAGCTGCGTCTGCAACTTGGCGAGCTCGTACGCGGTCTTGATCCGCTCGTACTCCTCGACGCTCATCGCGCCGTGGTCGTAGGCGTACTGGGCGGCCTCGAAGTAGGCCTTGGCCAGCGCCTCCAGGTCCTTGGTGATGGCCAGCTCGTCGAGCAGGCGGTTCAGTTCGAGCGCGATGTTCACGCAGTCCTTGTTCGCCGGGTTCGCCGCGTTGTTCTGGCAGACGGCCTGCGCGTAGCGGGCGTTGTTGAGCGCCAGCGCCGCCTCGTCCACCGCCTTCTGCGCGTTGCGCAGCTCCTGGGCCGAGGCCGCGCCCCGGCGGTAGGCCTCCAGCACCCGGTTGTACGTGGCCAGGGCCTGGTTGTACCGCAGTTGCGCCTGGTCGACGCGGATCTTCTCCGCCTTGCACACGTCGGGGTTGACCGACACGGCGGGGAACGGGGTGCTCGGCGGGACGGGGTCGGCGGCGGCGATGCCGACGACGAGCATCGCCGCGGTGGTCAGCGCCGCCACCGCAGCGGCGAGGGTGGCGATCCTGGTCCTCATCGGGGTGTCCTCCTGATGTGGGTGGATCCCCCGTGTACGGCCGAGGCGGCCAGCCGCACCGTACCCGCCGCGCGGTCGGTCAGGCATCTTCCAGACTGCGCGACCCGGAAGATTGCAGTCTCGTGAAGAATCGCTCGCGGCCGCGTGTTTCGGGTTAAGAGCGGCAATTCATACCTATAGTCGTCATCCGGCCATACCGGAGGAAGACAGCGATGATCATGCAGTTGCCCGGCCCTCGCGCCCTCGTCCGACGCCTGCTGTGGGCCACGGCGGCGCTGCACGCGGCCAGCATGGCCAGCAACGTCGCCTACCACGGGTTCGGCCTCGGCCGCGGCGACCGGCTCGCTTCGTGGCTGACCGGCTTCTTCAACGTCGATGACCGGCAGAACCTGCCGAGCTGGTTCGCTTCCGGCGTCCTGCTGGCGGCCGCCTGCGTGCTGTGGGAGACCGGCACCGCCGCCGCCGGCGCGGGCGAGACCCGCTACGTACGTCACTGGCGGGTGCTCGGGGTAGCGCTCGCGCTACTGTCGCTGGACAACATGGCCGACGCCCACCAGGTGCTGCGCAGCAGCCACCTGGTCGTGCTCGGCGCCGCGTCGTCGTGGCTGGTCGTGCTCGCCCCGGTGGTGCTCGTGTTCGCCGCCGCGTACGTCGGGTTCCTGCGGCACCTGCCCGCCCGCACCCGCCGACTGGTCATCGCCGCCGGCTGCCTCTACGCCGCGGGCGTCGCCGCGACCGAGGTCTTCGGCGCGCTGACCGGCCTGCACGCGCCCGTCGGCCTGCACGGACAGGCCCTGGCCGGCATCCCGTTCCTCCAGCACCTGGCCGGGGCCTCCGTCGAGGAACTGCTGCAACTGCTCGGCAGCATCACGTTCCTCTACGCCGTCACCGACCGGCTCGCGCAGTACCGCCGCCCCGCCGCCGCGGCACCGGCCCAGGCCCGCAGCGAGCAGGACGTCACCGCCGCCGAGCGTCGGCGGCCTGCGGCCGCGTGACCGGGCGGTGCCGGGTCGGCATGCCGAGCGTGGGGTTGGCCACGCCCCAGGCGGCGCCCTTGCACACCAGTTCCTTGTAGACCGCCGCCGTCCGGCCGGTCAGTGCCGACTCCTTGGCGCGGTCGTCGGCGGTGACGAACTGGATCAGGCCGTCGCGGCGGCCCAGCGAGATGCACTGGTTGAAGTAGCGGATCGGCGTCTCGGGCAGCTTGCCGCCGGTCAGGCGGGCCGCGATCGCGTCGGCGGCCTGCCACGCGGCCGGGGTGCCCGAGGCGCACGACATCCGCAGCGGCTTGCCGCCGGGGCCCGTCGCCATGGCCGCGTCGCCGACGGCGTACACGTCCGGGTGCGACACCGAGCGCATGGTCGCGTCGACCACGATCTGGCCGGTGCCGGTGACCTCCAGCGTGGTGGCCGCCGCGATCGGGTGCACCGCGAATCCGGTGGTCCACACGGTGACCGCCGCCGGGGCGACCCGGCCGTCGGCGATCGCGACCCGGTCGGCCTCGACGCCGGTGACGTCGGCCTGCTCGTACACGGTGATGCCGAGCCGGTCGACGACCTTGCGCAGGTGCGCCCGGCCCTTGGGCGACAGCCAGTCGCCGAGGCCGCCCCGGACGGCCAGGGCCACGTCGAGGTCCGGGCGGGCCTCGGCGATCTCGGTCGCGGCCTCCAGGCCGGTGAGGCCGCCGCCGACGACGGCCACGGGCTGCCCGGCGCCGAGGCGGGCCAGGCGCTCGCGCAGCCGCAGCGCGCCGGGACGGCTGGCGATCTCGTACGCGTGCTCGGCGGTGCCCGGGACGCCCTGGGTGTTCCAGCCGCTGCCCAGGGCGTAGACGAGCGTGTCGTAGCCCAGTTCGGTGGTGCCGCCGGCGCCGGTGACGGCGACGGTCCGGCGGTCGGCGTCGACGGCGGCGACCTCGGCCAGCCGCACCTCGACGCCGGTGCCCGCGAACATCTCGCGCAGCGGCCGGGGCTTGAGGTCCTGGCCGACGGCGAGCTGGTGCATCCGGACGCGCTCGACGAAGTCGGGCTCGGCGTTGACGAGGGTGATGGCGACGTCCTGGCGGCGCAGCCGCTTGGCGAGGCGGCCGGCGGCGATGGCACCGGTGTATCCGGCGCCGAGGACGACGATGCGGTGCTGCATTTCCTGCTCCTGTCTACGCGGGTTCGCCTCTTGAACCGGGCGGCCCGCCGATTGCTGACAGGTACGGACTGTGAAGCAGCTCACCTGACCGTCAGAACGCGCGGAACAGCGGCTCCCCGTGCTCGGTGGCCGCCCACTGCGCCGTCGCGCGCGCCAGCTTGTCGGGGTTGACCTGGTTGCGGAAGGCGGCGATGCCGTCCTCGGTCACCTCCAGGCACATGACGCCGACGACCCGGCCGTCCAGCACCGCCAGTGCGGCGGGGCCGCAGTTGGCGGTCCACGCGTACACCTCCGGCGTGCCGCCGACCAGGGCGCGCTTGGCCTCGGCGGGCCGGAACAGGCCCCACAGGAACTTCGCCACCGCGATCGCGCCCTCGAACGCCTTCGTGCGGGCCGGGATCCTGCCGCCGCCGTCGCCGATCGCGATCGCGTCGGCGGTGAGCAGGCGCACCAGCGGCTCGGTCCGGCCGCTGGTCGCCGCGGCCAGGAACTCCTCGACGATCCGCCGGGCGGCCGCCTCGTCGACCTCGGTCCGGGCCCGGCCCTCGGCGACGTGCCGCTTGGCGCGGTGGAAGATCTGCTGGCTGGCGGACTCGGTGAGGTCGAGGATCTCCGCGATGTCGCGGTGCGGGTAGTCGAACGCCTCCCGCAGCACGTACACCGCCCGCTCGTTGGGCGACAGCCGCTCCATGAGCGTCAGCACCGCGTACGACACCGATTCGCGCTGCTCGGCGGTGTCGGCCGGGCCCAGCATCGGATCGCCCGCCAGCAGCGGCTCGGGCAGCCACTGGCCCACGTACGTCTCCCGGCGCGCCCGCGCCGAACCGAGCTGGTTCAGGCACAGGTTGGTGAGCACCTTCGTGAGCCACGCCTCGGGCACCTCGATCAGGTCGAGGTCGGCGGCCTGCCAGCGTAGGAACGCCTCCTGCACCGCGTCTTCGGCCTCGGCCGCCGAACCGAGCATGCGGTAGGCGATGGCCTCCAGCCGCGGCCGGGCGGCCTGGAACCGGTCTACGTCGGATGCGGTCAGCGGCACGGTCCGAGCGTAGCCGCCCGGGACCGCGTGCCGCCGTACGGTCAGATCCCGGTGTGGGAGAACACGGCCCAGCGCATCGGCTGGTGGCGGGCGCGGCCGTGCAGCAGCGCGCGGACCGCCCGGTGCAGTGCGGCCGCGGTGTGCGCGCTGGACATGCCGCCCTCGCGCAGCGCGCCGTACACGGCGGTCGCGGTGCTGCGCGAGTCGCGGTCCAGCACCGGCCAGTGGGTCGCGACCACGTTGGTGAACCCGGCGAGGTGGATCGCCGCGGCCAGGTGCACCGCCTCGTCGGGCAGGCGCCGGTCGCCCTTGGCGGTCGAGCACGCCGACAGGTAGGCGAGCTCCGCCTCGGACAGTGCCAGCCGCGCGATGTCGCGCACGGCCACGATGTCGCCGCCCGCCACGACGATGCCGGAGGCGTCCGGCCGGGCCGGGTCGAGGAAGCCGTGGCAGGCCAGGTGCACCCAGCTGTGGGTACGCAGCAGCGCCAGCACCCCCTCCCGCGTGGCGGCGGCGTCGACGAGCTCGGTCACGTCCCCGCCGCTGTGGTCCCGCAGCACCGCCCGCTCCTGCTCGATGTTGAGCGGCTGCTGCTCACCGGGGGTCTGCGACATGCCGACCAGCGCGGCGCGGCGCAGCGGCGCCGCGGCACGGGCCCGCTCCCGGGCGCTGATGAGCGTGCGCAGCGTCGGGGTGTACGACGGCGCCACCCGGTGCGGCACCCCGTCGGTGAACGCCCCGTCGGCGGCGGCGTGGATCGGCAGCAGCGCCAGCGGGCCGGTCGGGCACCACCACACCCGGGGCCCGGCCTGGTCCCCGGCCAGCGGCCCGGTGTGCCCGAGGGCGGTGAGCACCGGCAGGGCCACGCGTTCCCACAGCCACCGCAGCGTGCCGGCCACGTCGATCTGCGCCGCCTCCTCGTGGTCGATGCCGGCCAGGAACGCCGCCACCTGCTCGGCCACGTCGGCCGGGGTCACCTCCAGCGGCACCACCACGGGCTCGCCCGGCCCGACGATCAGGGCGTCGCTGCGGCGCCCGGCGATGTTGACGAGCACGACCGGACCGCCCTGCGCGGCCCCGGCCAGCCGGTCGTACGTGGGCAGGCGCAGGAAGTCGGCGAACCGGGGGTCCTGGCGCACCTGCGCCACCAGCCGGTCCCACTCCCGGGTCAGCGCGATGCGCCGGTCCAGCTCACCGCCGTCGGGCCCGATGGCGGCCTGGCGGGTGTCCTGGGCCAGCAGCGCGGCCCGGACCGACTCCAGCGCGGCCGCCCGGTCCGGGTAGGCGGCGGCGAGGTCGCGCAGGTCGGTGCGCAGTTGCAGCACCAGGTCCCACAGCACCGCCCGGCCCGCCTCGACCACCTCGACCGCGCGGCGCGGCCGCCCCGCCGCCAGCGCCCAGGCCGCCGCGTCGGCGGTGACGGCACCGGCCTCGATGAGCCACCGCTCCTGGTCGGTGCGGTCGAGGCCGCGCCAGACCAGCAGCGGCAGCAGCTCCACCGCCAGCGCGTACGCGTCGGCCGCCGCCACCGCGTCGTCCCGGCCCGTGGCCAGCGCCGCCGCCGCGGTCGCCGCCTGGAACCGGATCGCCGCCGCAGCGACCGGGTCGGCCGCCGCCCGCGCGAACCGCCGGTACGCCGCGTCGCCGCAGTCCTGCTCGCCCTGTCCGAACCGGGCGGCCAGCACCTGGCCCCAGCGCAGCAGCAGCAGGCCCCGGTCAGGGTGCCCCGGCGCGGGCTCGGCCCGGACGAGTTCGGTCTGCGCCAGCTCCAGATCGGAGGCGTCCCCGTGCGCGCCGGAACGCAGCAGCAGGGCCCGGACCAGTTCCGCCACCGTCCCAGCAGCCTCGGTGCCGTCCCTGCCCGCGGCCACGGCCCAGGTCAGCGCGGTCACGGCCTCGTCCAGGTCGGCCGGGTCCCCGTCGGCCCGGTAGCGGCCCAGCAGCGCCGCGCCGAACCCGGTGAGCGGCCCCGCCCGGTGGCCCGCCACGGCGGGACTGACGGCCAGCGCCGACCAGGACGCGTCGACCGCCTCCCGCGCGTCGGCGGCGTCACCGCGCAGGCCGTACCGCGTGAGCAGGGCCCGGCTCAGCTCGCCCTGGTAGAAGTCGCGGTGTCGGGAGCGGGTCGTGGTGGCGGCGACCGCGGCCCGGTACGCGACGATCGAAGCGTCGAGGTCGGCCTGCGTCCCGAGGCGCGCGTGCCGGTTGAGCAGCGCCTCCGCCAGGCTGGCCTGCACGGCGGGGGCCTGGGTGTGCTCGGGCGGGCAGGCGGCGGCCGCCGCGCGCAGGCGCTCGATCGCGGCGGCGAGGTCGCCCGCGTCACCGGTGATCCGCGAGCGGCCCAGCAGGGCCCGGCCGAGCTGGACCGCGACCACCGGCACGCGCAGGAACTCGATCGCCGTCCCGGCGGCCCCGTCGGCCAGGCCGACCAGGTCGGTGATCGCGGCGTCCAGGTCGCCGGTGTCACCGGTGAGCCGGTGCCGGGCCAGGCGGATCATCGCGAGGTTCAGCCGTGCGTGGTCGCCGCCTGCCCCGGTCTGCGGCTGCCGCCGGCTCAGCCGCAGCGCCTCGTCCAGCCGCTCCGGCTCGCCGTCCCGCTGGCCCCGGGCCGTCATCAGGCCGATGTGGATGTCCAGGCCCCACCCGGCCGACCCGTCGCGCACCCGGTCGCCGTCCTCGGCCAGCAGGTCGGCGGCGGTGTCGAGCAGGTCGTCCGCGCCGGTGGCGGAGTGGGCGCGCAGCAGGCAGCCCGCGTACGCCGCGCGCAGCGTGGGCAGCAGCCCGGCGGGCACCGCGGCCAGCGCGTGCCGCGCGGTGGCCAGGCCGTGGTCGAGGTCGGCCAGGCGGGAGGTCTGCTCGAACCGGGTGACCATCAGGTCGCTGAGCACCGACTGGCGCGTTCCCAGCAGCGGCCAGCCCGCCGGGGTGGACGCCACGGACTCCGCCGCGCGGCTCACCGCCGCGTCGAGGTCGCCGACGTGCGCGGTACGCCGGAAGCGTTCGGACAGCAGCTGGGCCGCCAGCATCAGGCGCGGCGGATAGTGCTCGTCCTCCTCGGCGCTGGCGCCGATCGCCGCGTCGAGCTGCTCGATCGCCGCGTCGAGGTCGCCGTCGCGGTCGCGCACGGCCAGGGCGCGGGCCAGGCGGGTGACCGCCGCGACACTCATCATGTCGTCGTACGACGATTCCAGCAGCTCCACGGCCCGGTCGATGTGCTCGGCGCCGCGGCCGCGCTCGAAGTGGAGCTGGTGGGCCACCCCGAGGGAGTGCGCCGCCTCGACCAGTTCCACGCCGATGAAGAACCCGAAGGCCGCCAGGTCGGCGACGGCGCCCAGCGACAGCGGCGCCGCCTCCAGGTGCGCCACGGCCGCGTCCAGCGCCTGCTCGGCGGCGTGCAACGTCGCGGGGTCGCCGTCGCGCTGGGCCCGCAGCGACAGCGTGCGGGCGGCCACGCAGGCGACCGCGGCGGCGAGCGGATGGCCGGGCGGGGTCGCGGCCAGGGTCCGCATCGCCGCCTCGGCCAGGGCCAGGTGCTCCCCGGCGGGCTGGGCTCCGAGCAGCCGCAGCCGCAGCCATGCCGCGCGCAGCGCCTGCGGGACGCGCAGCGGGTCGTCCGGCGCCAGCCGGGGCAGCCGCGCCTCGATCTGCAACGCGGCCGCGAGCAGATCGTGCGGGCGTCCGTCGGCGATCGTGCTGTCGGTCAGCTCCACGCCGACGTACCCGGTCATCCGACGGCGCAGCCACTGCGTAGGCACCAGAAACTACTAGCAGAACCCGCCGTCCCCGGTGGACCGATGACCGGAATCCGACAGGACCTTTCCCGCCCGTGCCGCCGCGGTGAGACTGGTGCGACAGCGGCGACCGAGGTGACCAGGACGGACGTATGCGGGCGACGGAGACCTCCACACGGCCG
This sequence comes from Catellatospora sp. TT07R-123, assembly GCF_018327705.1. NCBI lineage: Bacteria > Bacillati > Actinomycetota > Actinomycetes > Micromonosporales > Micromonosporaceae > Catellatospora > Catellatospora sp. TT07R-123. The sequence goes on from NZ_BNEM01000002.1 coordinate 936,500, forward strand.
GGCGCGGCTGGACCGGGAGGGTCTCCGCCCGCCGACACGCCCCCGGTGCGCTGGACGTCCGGATCGGACGGCGGCGGCCTGGCCGACCTGTCGTCGGCCGGCGTCGCGGCGCCCACCGGGCTGGTCGTGGTGATCGGGGCGGCCGCGACCGGGGTGTCGACGGTGCTGCACCGGCTGGCCGGCCAGGCGTCGCGCGACGGGCGGGTCACGCTGACGGCGTCGGCGGCGCGCTGGCGGCCCGGCGAGCGGACCTTCCCCGACTGGCTCACCGATGCCGCGATCGCCGCGGAAGCCGACCTGGCGCTGCCGGTGGTCGACCGGTGGCTGCGGGCCGAGCGCGTCGTCGCCGACGCGGCCACGGTCGCGCTCGTCGACGACGCCGACACGATCCCGGCGGCGTGGTCGGCGGCCGCGTGGGCCGGGCTCACCGCGTACGCCGCGGCGCACCTGGTCGTCGTCGGGTGCCGGGAGCAGGCGTACGCCCGGCTTGAGGCCGCCGGGGTCATCGGCGCGGACGTGCGGGTTATCCGGCTGCACCGGACCCGGCTGGCCGACGCCGCCGCCCGCGACGGGTGGGACCCGCGCCGCGTCGCCGGCCCGTACACCCCGCCGGACGCGATGCCGCTGCTGCGACGCGCGCCCGCACCGGCCGCCGTGCCCGACGCGGACACCATCGCGGTGACGACGTACCTGTTCGGCGGCCTGGCGACACCGCCGGCGGCCGGGCCCGCGGCACCCGCCGGCGGCTGGACCCGCGCGCAGCAGCTGCGCTGGCTGGGCTTCCTGGCCCGGCACCTGGACCGGCGCCGCACCGGCGAGATCCGGTTCTGGCACCTGATCGCCGAGGTCCCGGCGGTGCTGGGGGCGGTCGTCTACGCCCTGCTGGCCGCCCTGGTGTTCGAACTGACCAGCTGGCCGGGAATCCTGGCGGCCGAACGCCTCAGCCCCGGCGTCACCGCCGACCTGACCGCGCTGATGACCCGCTACCTGCACGAACACGGCGCGAGCTACATCACCGTCAGCGATCCGAGCCGCGCCCACGGGCACCTGTGGTGGCTCGGCGTGCTGACCGTGCTCGCCGCGATGACCGGCGCCTCCATCACCGGCTCCCTCGCCACCCGCCCCAAGCTGCCCGCCGCCGCCCGGACCCGGCTGTCGGTCAGCCGGGTGGGCGCGGTGATCGGCCTGCGCCGCGGCCTGCGGTACGGGCCCGCGTTCCTGCTGCTGATGGCGGTCATGCGATACCTGAACTGGCCTGCGGCGGCGTGGGACCCGGCCACCGAGTGGCTCCGGCAGCGCCGCTGGTTCCCGCTGGGCGGCTGGCAGGAGCTCGCCTTCTACGCCGGTGTCGGCTACGCCGTCTTCATCGCCATCACGGTGTTCCGGGAGTCGGTCGTGGACCGGCCCGCCCCCGCCGTCGAGGTCCGCACCGACGACCTGGCGGCCACCCTGTCCACCGTCACCCGCCGGTCCGTCCGGCTGGCTGCCGGCTTCGGCCTCGGCCCGCTCCTGCTGTGCCTGCTCATCGGCGTGCTGGGCACCGCGTTCCCCGAGAACATGCCGCACCGGCCGTCGCTGGCCGCCGTGGCGGTCGAGGGCGTCATGGCCTTCGCCGGGTTCGGGCTGATCACGTTCCTGGGCAGCGCCTGGGGCAGGTTCCACTTCGCCCGGATCTACCTGGCCGCCCGCGGGCACCTGCCCGCCGCGCTGCCGCGGTTCCTGATCCGGATGCAGGGGCAGGGAATCCTGGCCTGCTCGGGCGCCGTGCTGCGGTTCACCAACCCCGCCGTGCGCCGGTATCTGTCCCGCGACGGCGCCACGTCCGAGTAGTGCTTTGTCATGTCGGAGACCGGCGTCTGCGGCGAGCGGTTCTGAGCCTTCGGCGGCAGGCGGAACAGGCGTCGATCCAGGCGGCGAGCTCGGCGACGACGTACGCGCATACGTGGTCGAGCATCTGGGCCGCCCGACGGGGTCCTGGTGGTGGACGAGACGGGGTTCGTCAAGCGGTGATAGCTCGGCCGGGGTCCAGCAGCAGACCGCAAACCTGACCCAGCTGTCCGCCAGTTTTCTACCGATCGCCAGCTGATTGCAATATTTCTACTGACATGTCTAAATTATAGCCATCTAAGTCGTCGTTTCGCCCCACCTGCATCATGAATCATGATTGTTGTACTACGCTGTCCCCTCGTCCGATGACGAGCTCTTAGTGGACACGCAGAAAGACACAGGCAATGCGCATGGAGCAAAAGGGATGAGAGTGAGGAAGCGATGGACTCGGATCTGGCTCTTGTGGATGAATACGGGGTACCTCTGTCGGTAGCGATTGCACAGTTGCGGGAAGAATTACAGGAAGCCGCAATTGGCGGGGCCAATGAGCGCATCCGGTTCTCAGTCGAGTCAATCCACCTCAATCTTGAGGTTGTCGCCAGTGCGACCAAAGGAGCGGACGGGAAGGTCGGGTTGTGGAAGGTGCTCGCAGTCGGCAGCAAGCATCAAGTCGTTGATGCACCCGTCCACCGGGTGACGCTAGTACTGAAGCCGCACGACATTACACTGGGCGGCGACGGTGACACTCTGATCGGTGACGATTATTAGAGAATCACGATGACCCTAGAGAACCACATTGCGCGTGCGGTGCTGGTGGATGGTGTGAAGTCAGGCTCAGGCTACGCAATCGGACCTGACCTGGTACTGACTGCGGGACATATCGTCGGCGCGCTCGGTAAATTATGTATAGTCCAGCCTTTTGGCAAACCCAAGTACAAGGCCGTGGTCGTCTGGCGAGGAGACGGTCTCGATGTCGATGCGGCCTTGGTCCAGTTGCGTGTAGCGGCTTGGACGCCTGCCGAAACGGTAACGCGCTATGGCCGCCTCGTGGGGAGCAGGCCGATCGGCTGTGTCACGGTGGGCTACTCCTGGGCAAGGAAAAAAACAAACTCACCTCGCCCTGGCCGGATAGAAGAAGGCCACTGGCTGGTCATGCCGTCGACAGGGATCGAGGATCAGCGCTACGCCCTCAGTTCTGACATCGCCGTGCCTAAAGAGCGGATCTTAGACCAGAACGCCAAGGACATGCTTTATAAGTCACCATGGGCCGGGCATTCAGGATCGGCACTGATCACAGATAAGGATCGCGTACTAATTGGCATAGTCCGAAGCGCACCAGAACATTACACGACAGACCGCCTCGAGGCCGTCCGCATCGATTACTTGATGACCGATGCCGTGTTCGCAACATTGGTTGGATCACATCTAAGCAAGATCGAGCCACTGTCGGAAGCGGATTCATTCAATGGGATCGTCGAGCACATGGACGAGGTTCGCGGCCTGACCGGCATGGCTGCCAATCTTCGAATCGAGTCGCTACCCTACCTTGCTCCGGATCCGATCAGCAATACTCACCCGGATCGCATCCTCGATGAGCTCGACCGCTGTGCAAGCGAGTCAGGAACGTTGCTGGTCGGTGCTGCCGGGATCGGCAAGACTCGTACCTGTTTCGAGGTCGGTGAGCGTGCTGTCTCTGCTGGCTGGCAGGTTCTACATGTGAAGGCCGGCAAGACTCCGGTCACGACCGAACAGCTCCTCAGCACAATCCTTCGAGGTCCGAGCCGAGTCCTCGTGATTGTGGACTATCTGAACGAGTCCCGTCTGGACCTCGCGGCACTGCGGCATCAGGTATTTCCGGAGGCCCGACGTCGAGGAATCCGCCTGGCCCTGCTGGCCTCCGCACGGCCAGGCTGGTTCCACCGTCAGGACGATCCAGAACTTCGGCACTTGTTTCGTACGGTCGACTTGCAGCTCGAGGGCCAGTATAGCGATGCTATCCAGCGACACATCGTTCGGTCGTTGGCGCCGAGCGCCATTCGGGTCGTCGGCGAAGGTCGCCTACTCAACCTCTGCGGAAAACGACCCGTCCTAGCCGTCCTCATCGCTCTTGAGGCAGAGGCTAAAGCGAAGGCCGGGCTGCTTCATCCGACCGCTAAAGGCATCCGGCCCGGACAGCTCATCGACTGGCTGACCAGCCGGCTCGAGGAGGACAAGTTATTACCCGCAAAGGCAGCGAGCCTGCTTGAAGATAAGGATCCTCCACTTGCACTGCAGGTTTGTGCCGCCATGGTCGCCGCGATGCCACAGACCCGCGAGAGTATCGTCGAGTGCGGGTCAGCGGCATTTGGCGAAAGCGAAGGATCTGCAGATCATCTGCTCGCGGTCCTTTATGCCATGGGATGGGTAACCTCCTCCGACGAAGAATGGTCCGTCGTCCATGACATCGTCGCCGACCAGTTGCTCGAACGCACTCTGGTTCGCCGGATCAGCAACACGGTACGAGCCAATGTCGCGGAGCGGGTGCTGGCCAGTTGCCTCACACAGGCCCGAACGCTCGGGAGATTCGCTAGAAATTTGGGCCGCTTACTCCGTGACCTGGAACTTGACGAGCGCGAAGCCGACCTGTCCAACTATTGTGCCACGTGGCTACCTAAGCATGTCCTGCACATTAGCAAACTGCTCTCATCACTTCGTGATGAGGGCGGCTATACAATCATTGCTCTAATCGAGAACACCGCATGGTCCTCAGTAGTCCATGCCAACTGGGCCACCATCGTCCGACCGTGGCTCACCGAACACGCCGGTACCCGGCAAGCCCGGTACATCATTTATCGGGGTCTGAAATTCAGCTCCTCCGAGGAGTCAGGGCTTCTACTCGTGGCCGCCCTCACCTGGCTTTCCGAACACGGCGCTCTTGTCGATGCCCAACTCGTCCTTGCCCCCCTTCTGAAAAGCAATGGCATCCCGGAATCCACCACGGCCGACATACAGGCTCATGCGTCCGCCTGGCTCAGATTGTGCGGCTCTTCGCCGGAGGCGCAGTTCGTCCTCAGTTCGCTTCTTGACCGCACCGACCTGGTCGATCCGAAGTCGGTCCATGCCGCCGCGTTCAAATGGCTCGAACTTCACGGCACCTCACCGGAAGCGCAATTCGTCCTCAGTCGGCTTCTCGACCGCACCGACCTGGTCGATCCGAAGTCGGTCCACGCCGCCGCGTTCAAATGGCTCCAACTTCACGGCACCTCACCGGAAGCGCAATTCGTCCTCAGTCGGCTTCTCGACCGCACCGACCTGGTCGATCCGAAGTCGGTCCACGCCGCCGCGTTCAAATGGCTCCAACTTCACGGCACCTCGCCGGAAGCGCGGTTCGTCCTCAATTCGCTTCTCGGCCGACCGCGTCAAAGCCTCGGCCTCACCGACGCATATGCCTGTGCCCTCAGCTGGCTCGATACACACGGCGCCATGCCCGAGGCACGCTTTCTCCTCGCGTCACTACTCAAGTGCGCCGACCTGATCGATCTGAAACCCGCCGTGACGCATGCATACACTTGGCTTGCACACAACGGTGGTGCATCTGAAGCCGGATTTCTACTCGGGGTGTTGCTCAGGCGCAACGGAGCGGAACCTGAAATTGCCGCACACGCGTTTACCTGGCTTGCCGACCACGGCGCCAAGTCAGAGGCCAGGTTTGTAATAGCGCCGCTTCTGAAACCCGGAGATCTGCCCGCCCTTACCGACGCAGCGATATTTAGGTTCGCAGATAACTGGCTCACTCTTCACGGCCACTTATCAGAAGCTCGAATTATTCTCGTTTCACTCCTGAAGCGCGGCGACATCCCGAGCTCCGCCATCGCATATGGACATGTTTTCAATTGGCTTGCACAGTGCGGCACCACGATGGAAGCACAGCTTGTCCTATCTTCACTCTTGAAGCGGGAAGAACTTCCGGAACCCGATTTTGTGTGCGAGTGCGCCATCAGCTGGCTCGCCAGCCGCGGCGGCACGCCAGAAGCCCGGTTTGTCCTGACCGCGCTGCTGGGCCGCGAGGATCTACCTGACGCCAACGCGACGTACAGCTACGTGCACAAATGGATCGCCGCACACAACTCGACGCCGGATGCGGCATACGTCCATAGTTCACTTTGGAGGCGCAACGGTCTTCCCGACCCCGATGCCGCATGGCCAGCCACACGCGACTGGCTCTCTCAGCATGGCGGCATACCGGAAGCACAGCTCGTCTTATCTTCACTCTTGAAGCGGGAAGAACTTCCGGAACCCGATTTTGTGTGCGAGTGCGCCATCAGCTGGCTCGCCAGCCGCGGCGGCACGCCAGAAGCCCGGTTTGTCCTGACCGCGCTGCTGGGCCGCGAGGATCTACCTGACGCCAACGCGACGTACAGCTACGTGCACAAATGGATCGCCGCACACAACTCGACGCCGGATGCGGCATACGTCCATAGTTCACTTTGGAGAGGCAACGGTCTTCCCGACCCCGATGCCGCATGGCCAGCCACACGCGACTGGCTTTCTCAGCATGGGGGAACCTTGAAGGCCGCGTATGTCCTTAACTCGATATTGCAACGCGGTAATCTGCCAGATGTTGATTTCTCACACAGGTACGCATTCGCCTGGCTTTCCGAACATGGCGGCACACCGGAAGCCCGGTTCGTTCTTGCCCCACTTCTTGATCAAGTCGACTCGACCGGAGTCACCAACAGCCATATACGAGCACATTCTTGGCCAACTGCTCACGAAGCATCCAACGTCGGGCATAGCACCACAGCTTCTCCGCAGCACGACCGGCTGCATGAGTCCATCGCCAGCGCAGTCCACGCCTACTGCCGCCTCTGGATCGCTACTCATGGCAGCTTAAAAGGAGCCTGGCTCGTCATTGCCGCACTTCTCAGACGCAGGGATTCGCGCGCGCCGGCCATTGCCGACGCGCTGGACTGGCTAACCGAACATGGGCATGTGCTCGAAGCCAGATTCGTCATCGCTGAACTCCTCAGCTCTGATGACCTGCCCGAATTGTTGACCGTTACCGTGCATGGCTTCGCTTTCGCCTGGCTCACCAACCACGGAGACACACGGGACGCCGGCCTTCTTGTCGACTCGCTCCTAAACAACGGCGTTCCGCCTGAACACGTCGCAGACAAACGAACGGCGGGGAAAGCGGTTCCACTCCCTGGGGACGAGCCTTAGCCGATTACCGGGAGCACCGTTGATCAGCGTATACCGGCAGTGGCAGGACCAGCTTGTTCACGACGGTCCCGCCGACGCAGAGGAAGCCTTGGCTCGCCCTCAGACGTGTGCGTTCGGCGCGACACGCAGGCCGACAGTGAACACAGCACGGCGAAGTATCCCGTCAAGCTGCGCGGGTCGATCGTGGCACCAATGTTGGCCAAAGCCCCTTGTACCCGATGATGTGACCGGACTACCGTCACGATGCATGACTGTCGAAATGGACGACGATCCGATACTGGCGCTGCCTGCCGCGGATGTTCTCATCCCCGGCATCCCCGCACACCTGGTCATGCCGCTTCGACATTGGACCGAGCGTGTTTTCGACCGGCGCCATCCGCTAGCTCAAATACGCACACAGGCTGTATGTCTCCGGCTCGGCATCACCCCTCATCAAGGCGACTACCTCAATGGCTTGAAGAGGCAGCCTGACCGAGAGCTGTTGAAGATTGTTCAGGCGACGCTGGCGATCATCGAGCTTGATGAAGAGGACCTGGCCAACCTTGAGCAGATCTTCGTCCTCGGTCGCTCGATCTATGAACTCCAGCGGTATGACATGAGACCTCGAATCGGACGACGCATGCCTGCGGGGGTAACCGCAGTGGTGGACCGAGCCCGGCATGATGCGCCCACTCAGGCGGCCGCCCACCTTGGCAACGCGATCAGGGCGGCGTACGACCTTGAACCTGACCCGAACAAGGCCTACCTGGAATCGGTCATGGCAGTCGAGGCTGTCATCTGTCCCCTGGTGGAGCCGAACTCGACACGAGCCTCCCTCAGCACCACCGTACGCAACCTTGAGAACGACATGAACTCGTCGGCGCCGGCGTGGATGCTGCAGTGGGGTGGGCCAAAAGGCCAGCCAGCCCAAATGGTTCGGCTCACGTCTATGCTTCAACTACTCTTCCAAGCCCACCACCGTCACGGCGGTGCGGTGACAATGAGCCAGAGCCAGGAAGAGGCGGAGTGGTCCGTGCATCTTGCGGCAGCCCTGGTTCAAATGATCAGCACTGGCCTTCTCCGCAAGATCTAGGCCGGGGCGGGCCGCGGTGGCCCGCCCCGGCGCACGACCGGTCAGTCGGTGCAGGACGGGGCGTCGAAGTGGCCGGGCGTGCCCGGGTACGCCGAGCCCGACCCGTGGTCGTTGTCTGCCGGGTACACGATCGCGATCTCCCGGTACGCCGAGGTGCCCGACGTGGCCGCGTCGGCGGCGTTGCGGCCCGCTCCCCCGCCCCACGCAACGTTCATCAGGAACTCGCGGGTGTGCGGGCTGGGTGAGCGGATGGCGTTGTCGCCGCCGTAGCTCGCGTTGCAGACGGTGAACAGGTTGTAGTTGCCGTGCCAGTCGAACAGCCGGTCGCCGGTGTCGGGGCCGTTGACCGACACGTCGCCCTGGAGCACGTCGCGGTCCCACCCGCCGTAGATGAAGTCGACACCGTGGTGGTGCTGGTTGTTCGCGGCGTCGGCGTCGGCCAGGTCGGTCCATACGAACCACTGACACGGGTCCACGGTGACGGTGCCGGTGGTGACCGGCCAGGCCCCGGCGGCGCAGTTGCCGGGGTACGACCCGCGCGGCCGCCAGTCGAGCAGGTCCGAGCCGAGCACCGCGTCCACGGCGGGGCCGCTGGTCGCCCCCGCGCCGCCGAAGACGTGGTCGACGAACTGGTCCCGGCTGCCGCGCGCGGCCTGCCAGAAGGCGCCGCCGTTGCGGCATTCCGGGTCGGCGGCGTCCAGGACCGGGTCGCAGCCCTTGCCGCCCCACAGCACGTCGGCTCCGTCGGCGCCGAAGACCTCGTCGCCGCCGCTGTCGCCGTTGGCCAGGTCGTCGCCGTACCCGGTGTGGATGGTGTCGGCGCCGGCCCCGCCGCGGACCCGGTCGCCGCCGCCGGAGGTGTGCCCGTCGTGGACCATCGCCGGGCTGGTGGCCGAGCCCAGCCAGGTGTCGCCGTCGGTGTCGTGGAACAGGTCGACCCGCCGGTCGTAGTAGCCGGGACGGAACCCGGTGTAGGTCTCCTTCGGGTGGTTGGTGCTGTCGGTGAACCCGAGCGCGGCGACGTCGTCGGCGTTGAGGTACTGGCTCATCACGCCGCCCCGGTCGCCGAGGATGGCGTCGCGGCCGGCGTCGCCGTACAGGGTGTCGGCGCCGAGTTCGCCGAACAGGTCGTCGTCGCCGTCGCCGCCGGAGACGGTGTCGTCGCCGTCCTGCGCCCAGACGCCGTCGTTGCCGCCGTCGCCGAACAGCCGGTCGTCGCCGTACGCCCCGGCGGGCTCGCAGGTCGCCTGGGCGGTGGTGCAGAACCGGGTCGACGGGCCGGGCAGGTCCGGGTCGTGGGTGCGGATCGCGGTCGCGTTCGCGGGCACGGCCCCGGTCGGGTACCGCTCGGTGTAGACCCGCTCAGCGCCGCCGACGACGGTGCGCAGCAGCGACCCGTTGTCGCCGAGGATGGCGTCGTCGCCGCCGTTGCCCTCGACGACGTCGCCGGTGTCGCGGAAGCCGGGGCTGCTGCTGCCGCCGAGCAGGTCGTCCTGACCGGCCGGGGTGCCGGTGCCGATCAGGTCGGCCGCGGTGCCCGGCGCGCCGGGCCAGCCCGGGTCGGGCAGCGGGGTGACGGTGCTGCGCCCGGGGCCGGACAGCGGGGTGTCCCCGCGCAGCGTGTCGGCGCCGCCGTTGCCCTCGGCGTAGTCGCCGTCGCCGTCGCCGGAGATCGCGTCGTCGCCGTCCTGGCCCCAGGCCAGGTCGACGCCGTCGCCGCCGCTGATCAGGTCGGAGCCGTGGCGGGTGACGTCGGCGGCGCCCCGGTCATACAGGTCGACGACCCGGGTCGCGATGGGTGAGCCGGTGGCGCCGACGCGCACGGTGGCGCGGGTCGGGGCCTGGCCGGGCAGCGGCAACAGCACCTGGCCGTTGTCGCCGATCACGACGTCGGAGCCGGGGCCGCCGTGGATGGCGTCGGCGGTGTCGGGCTGGCCGGTGGTGGCCGACCCGGTGCCCGCGTACGGCGTGGACGAGCCGCCGACCAGGTCGTCGTCGCCCGCGTCGCCCTCGATCCAGTCGGTCAGCGGGCCGCCCTCGGCGTAGTCGGCGCCGTCGCCGCCGCGCAGGCGGTCGGTGCCGCCCTGGCCGAGCAGGACGTCCTCGTTGGCGCCGCCGAGGATGAGGTCGGCGCCGCTGGTGCCGGGTGCGGGGCTGAACCCGAGGTCGAGCAGCGTGATCCGGTGCGGGGCCACGGCGCGGGCCTGGGTGATCCGGGTCGGGGCGCCCCCGGCCGGGGCCAGGGTGCCGTTGTCGCCGATGACCAGGTCGGCGCCGCTGTCGCCATACAGCGTGTCGCCGGTGTCGGGGCGGCCGGTGCCGGGCGCCGCCTCCTGCGACGACCCGCCGATGATCTCGTCGTCGCCGCCGTCGCCGTGCACGGTGTCGGCGCCGTTGTTGCCCTCGATCAGGTCGTCGCCGAGGTCGCCGTGCACGTCGTCGTCGCCGAGCCCGCCGTAGACCAGGTCGCGGTGGTCGCCGCCGGAGATGGTGTCGCCTGCGCCCGCGGTCGGCACATCCCCGGCCAGGTCCAGCGGGTACGGCCCGCCGGCGTCGGCGGCGCTGCCGTTGTCGCCGACGATGCGGTCCTCGCCCGCCTCGCCGTAGAGGCGGTCGGCGCCGTCGGCCGCACCGGCTTCGCGGGTGCCGCCGTAGATGACGTCGGCCTCGGTGCCGCCGAAGACCTGGTCGGCGCCGCCGTCGCCTTCGAGGGTGTCGGGGCCGGGGCCGCCGTACACGCCGTCGTCGCCCTCGTTGCCGAAGCCGAGGTCGGCGCCGTCGCCGCCGAGCACCTGGTCGGTGCCCGCCTGGCCCCAGCCCTTGTCGTCGCCGCCGCCGAGGTCGAGCACGTCGTCGCCGAGCTGCCCACAGGCCAGGTCGGCGCCGTCACCGAGGTCGGCGCGGTCGTCGCCGCCGCCCGCGCTGACCACGTCGGCTCCCGCGCCGCCGAGGATCAGGTCGCGGTCGCCCTGGTCGCTGGGCGCCACCTGGGCGTACGTCGTGTTGTCGGCGCACTTCTCGGCGGGCAGGTATCGGTCGCCGAAGATGGTGGCGCCGCCGTCGCCGCCGATGACGTGGTCGCGGCCGTCGCCGCCGACGAGCAGCTTGGGCTGCGAGGTCACGCCCGCGGGCAGCGGGGTGTGGGTGACCTGCCGCAGCGGCCCGTAGCCGTCGTCGTCTCCGGCGGCGTCCACCCGCGACGGCTCGGCGATGACGTAGTCCTGGCCGGGGCCGCCGTAGACCTCGTCGGTGCCGTAGCCGCCGAGCAGGACGTCGTCGGCGCCGTAGCCGTAGACGTGGCCGCTCTGGCCGTTGGCGGAGTGGGAGGTGACCAGGTCGACGCCGGCGCTGCCGTACACGGTGTCGGCGCCGCCGCCGGTGTCGACGCTGTTGGGCAGGTCGTTGTCGGCGTCGCCGTAGCCGCCGTGGTCGGGGTCCGGCGGGATCGCGCTGGTCGAGGTGTGGATGGTGTCGGTGCCGTCGCCGCCGTTGACGGTGTCGGCGCCGGGGCCGCCCACCAGGGTGTTGGCCCCGTCGGGGTGTACGCCGTCGGCGAGCACGCCGATGACGTCGTCGCCGCCGTTGCCGTACACGGTGTTGGCGCCGCGGCCGACGGTGATGTGGTCGGCGCCGTCGCTGTCGGCGGCGCCCTCGCCCGGGTTGCCGAGGCTGTCCCAGTTCACCAGGCCGGACAGGTCCTTGTTGCCGGCCCCGGTGGTGACAGTGGTCTTGCCGGGGCGGTCGGCGGCGGCCAGGGTGCCGTCGCCGGCCACGGTCGCGGAACCGGTGCCGGTGGTGATGTCGTCGGCGCCGGAGCCGCCCGTGACGTGCGCGGTGTGCGCGTCGTCCTGGACGGTGACGATCTGGTCGTCGCCTCCGCGGCCGTCGACGTACGAGTCCGCGGTGCCGGTGCGGATCAGGTCGTTGCCGTCGGAGCCGATGACCACGGCCGCGCGGTCGAACGACGACGTCTTGGTCCGGTCGCCGCTGGGGTGGCCGTCGCCGAGCATGAGCACCGACATCGCGGTCTTGCCGGGCAGGTCGTAGCCGCGCCCGTCGACCACGACCCGGTTCAGGCCCGGGTTCATGAACTCCTGGCGGCGGCCCAGCGCCTCGACGGCGAACCCGTCGAAGCCGCTGTCGTCGGGATTGGGCCCGGCGTAGTGCAGGGCATAGACCTTGATGACGTCGCCCTCGTACGTGCCGGAGTCGTTGGACCAGGCGGTGTCGCCGCGCTGGTCGGCCTTGCCGAACCGGCCCGCGAACACGACCAGGGTGTCCCCGACGGTCCCGCCGAGCTCCGGCGGGTCCGGTTCGCAGTCAGGCTGTGCCCTGAAGTCCAGCAGCACCGCGTTGACCAGGGTGAACGCGAACTTCTTGGAGAACAGGAACAGGTCGATGGTGATGTAGACCCGCAGGAACACCGACAGCTGGCCGCTGGTGGTGAACAGGCAGATCGGGTTGACCATCAGCGCGTGCACGAACTCGCTGAGCCGGAACTTGCCGTCGTTGTTCGGGTCGTTCCAGCTGAACCCGACGGTGAGCCGGATGCCGCCCTCGATGCCCGCCTTGAGGATCAGCACGCTGACCTCGGCACCCGCGGCGATCTCACCGCGCAGCGTCACCACCGGCACGGCCTTGCCGGTGCTGTCGGCGGTCTTGAAGTACAGCCCGTCCAGCAGCTTCACCGCGTCCAGGGACTCGTTGCCCTGGGCCGCCTCGATGGCGTGGCGGATGCCCGCGGTGTCCAGCCCCGCGATGAACCGGGCGGTCACCGACGCGCTGCCGGACAGGGTGACGAACACCGGCGGCGGGGCGTACACCGGCCCGAACGCCTGGCGCCAGCTGAACCCGAGCTCCAGCGGCCCGGAGTCGAAGCTGACCAGCTCGACGTCCTGGCCCAGGATCAGCCCGAACAGCGAGCCGGGGTTGTCGAAGACCGGGAAGGTGAACCCGGTGCGCTGGGCGTTGCTCTTGTGGTCGGTGCCGGTGGCGGCGAAGACCTTCTCGCCGTCGCTGCCGGCCGCAGCGTCGACCGCAGCCTCGACCTGGGCCTTGGTCTTGGCGATCGAGTGGTCGCGGTCGATGAGCGACTCGGCGGTGGCGGCGGTCGCCTCGGTGTTCAGCGCCTTGTCCGGGCGGATCGTCATCAGGTCGCCGATGGGGATGGAGCACTCGTCGCCGGTGTCGCAGTCGGGGACGCTGTTGACGAACCTGATGACCTCGCGGATCGTGTCGACGAACTCCAGCTTCGGCCCGCCGTTGAGGGTGCTGAACGTCCTGGCCAGCCAGATCAGCGTGATGTCGGGTCCGCCGGTGGCCTTGGACAGGTCCGACAGCACCGGGATGGGCGCGTACAGGGTGTCGATGACCGGTTGCAGCGGGCCGGTGACGGTCTTCAGCTTCTCCAGCACCGGCTTGAGGATCTGGGAGAAGAACGCGCCCGCGTCCAGCGCCAGGTGCGCGAACTCGATCTTCAGCGGACGGGTGACGGTGCCGCCGGTCCCGGCGGCCAGCGCGGTGCGGTGGTTGCTCAGGCCCCAGTCCAGCAGGAAGTCGGCGCTGATGCCGGGCAGCGCCGACGCCGCGCTGTTCCCGGCGGCCACCTTGGCCGCCAGGTGCAGGTCGACGTGGACGTCGGCGGTCAGGCTGGTGGCCAGCAGCGAGCCGAGGTCGCCGAGCCGGGCCAGGCTGAGCTTGGCGCCGGTGTCCTCGGCGCAGTCGGCGGCGGCCACGTCGGCGAAGCAGCTCTGCTCGCCCGGCGAGCTCTTCAGGTCGATGGCGAAGTGCGCCCGCACCAGCGGCGCGGCGCCCTTCTTCGTCGCCTTGACCTGGATGAACGCCAGCTGCGCGGCCAGGTCGTCGGTGAGGTCGAACGCGGCGCCGATCTGGAGTTCCGGGGTGAGGTCGGAGCCGGAGTGGGTGGGGATGTAGAAGCCCTCGGTCCGGTCGAGCACCAGGTCGAGGTGGGCCTTCCAGCCCAGCCGCGCCTGCACGCCGCCGGTGGCGCCCTTGGCCGCCTTCAGGGACAGGCCGGGGATGCCCAGGTCGAGCGGGACGTCGAGCTCCAGGCAGCGCTTGTGCTCGTCGGGTTCGTCGGCGGCTGCGGCGCAGCCCTGCGCGGCCGATACGTTGCCCTTGACCGCGGTCAGCGAGATGCGTACGGCCTGGAGGTATTCCTGCCCGCACGGCACCGCCGGGGCGCCGGCCTGGCAGGTGACGGTGGCGGTGGCGCCGGGCGCGACCCGCTGGAGCACGTCGGTGAGCCCGTCGGACAGGCCCTTGCTGTCCAGGGTGGCGTTGGCCAGGACCGGGCCGATCGCGTTCCGGACGTCGACGCGCAGCTGCGCGATGAACTGCTGGCCCTGCTGGAGGTCGTCGCCGACCAGCGGCAGCTTGCCGTCGAAGCTGGCCAGCCGCAGCGCCTGCTCGATCTTGGCCAGGTAGCCGTCGATGCCGACGTTGAAGTCGGTCAGGGTCAGCGCCAGGTTGGCGAAGCAGCTGGTCAGATCGGGAGACTGCGTGCTCGGGTCGAAGCCGAGCGGGCTGGCGGTGAGCTTGAGCTGGAACGCCAGGATGTTGGTGCCGGTGTCGGGGGTGCAGCCGTTGACGAAGACCGGCGCGCGGGCGCAGATCGCCACGTCGGTGCCGCCGGAGCCCGCGCCGCAGTCGGTGCCCGCGGTGGTGAAGGTCGGGCTGAGCCCGAACAGGCCGGACACCGGGCCGTCGGCGGTGAGGCCGCCGAGGCCGACGCTGAAGTCCGCCTGGACCTTGCCGAAGTCGGGGTCCTTGCCCAGGTCGAGGGCGAGCGGGCCGACCCGGGCCCCGACGGCGAGCCCGTCGGCGCTGCCGGAGACGGTGACGGCCGCCTGCGAGGTGTGGTCCAGCAGCGGCGCGGCGCCGAGCTTGAGCGGCAGCAGCAGG
This sequence comes from Catellatospora sp. TT07R-123, assembly GCF_018327705.1. NCBI lineage: Bacteria > Bacillati > Actinomycetota > Actinomycetes > Micromonosporales > Micromonosporaceae > Catellatospora > Catellatospora sp. TT07R-123. The sequence continues at coordinate 951,525 of NZ_BNEM01000002.1, forward strand.
CCGAGTTGCGCGTGGGCGTCGACGTCGACCGAGAACGAGCCGGCGGACTCCAGGCTGATCAGGTCGCGGGCGGCGTCCCATTTGAACGCCAGCGGGCCGCCGGTGTGGAAGTCGCGCTTCCAGTCCAGCCCCAGGCGCAGGTACGGCCCGCCGGGCCGCTGGTCGAGCGTGAAGTTGAGGCCGCTGTCTTCGCCGATGACGTCGTTGACCACGTCGAGGGCGTCCTGCAGGGTCTCCGGCGGCGCGGCCAGCAGCCGGTCCAGCGCGTCGGCCAGCTCGGGCCGTACGGCGTAGGCGCTGCCCGCGGCCGGGACCGGGCTGCCCGCCGCCGCGATGCGCAGGGTCTTGCCCTCGCCCTCGACGCCGAGGATGCGGTAGGCCTTGCTGCCGATGACGATGGTGCGATTCGCCAGGCGGGCCGGGAACTTCGCCCGCTCGGACTCGCGCCCGGAGTCGGTGAGCAGGAACTCGTCGGCGGTGGCCCCGGCAGCGTAGGCGACCGCGCCGCCGACGCCGCTCTGGTCGCTGCCGATCAGCTGGCGGGCTGAGCGGCCGACCAGCGGGATCTGCTGGTCCATCAGGCCGGTGCCGCTGCCGGAGGCGGCCAGCGCGGCGTTGACCGACCGCAGCGCCTCCAGCACCAGCGCGAACAGGGCCTTGGGGTCGTCGGGGTTGAAGTCCAGCGCCATCAGCCCGCCCAGGCGGGTGAAGTCGATGGACGGTTCCGGGTCGCCGGCATACCAGTTCAGGTCGATGCTGACACCGTTGCCCAGCGCGCCGGTGGCGCCGGGGATGCTGGCCTTGACCCGGCCGCTGGTGCGCACGGACGTGGTGACGTCGAACAGCCCCGCCGGGTCGTCCTTGAGCCGGGTGAACAGGGTGCCCAGGCTGAGGTCGGCGGCGTCGTGGAACCGGACCTGGAGCATGTCGGTGTCGGGCTCGGCCGGGTCGACGCTGAGGTCGCCGGACAGCCGTACGCGCAGGAAGCCGATGGTGCTGTAGTAGTCGGCGACCGTCGTGATCGGGAAGTTCGCGGTGAACAGCGGCACGGCCGGGTCGGTGCGCAGCAGCACCCGGTCGGCGGGCTCGCCGCCGGTCTCGTCGCGCAGGTCGAGCACGACGGTGAGGCGGGCCGTGTAGCTGGGGTCGACCAGGGCGAAGCTGGCCTGGGCGTTGGCGTTCTTGAGGCCGGTCTTCTTGCCGCCGACGGTCGCGGTGACCAGGCCGCCTAGCTCGACGGCGCCGACGTGGGCGGCGGAGCTGCTGACGACCCACGGGCTGTCGGCGGCGGGTCTGCGCCCGACCCAGCCGGTGGCGTCGAGCGTGACCGTGTCGGCGGTGTTGGCCGCGACGGTGCCCGCCGACGTGCCGGCCACGACGCGCTGGCCGACCAGGGCGCCGGGGGTGAACCGGGCGCCGTCGACGCTGAAGCCCGCGTTGGTGAAGGTCGCGCCGCGCCCGGAGACGCTGCCCGCGCCGGGGTCCAGCGGCTGCGGCTCGCCGGTGGCCGCCCTCGTCAGCTGGAGGGTGAAGGCGAGTTTGCCGCCGCTGAAGCCGACGTCGCTGACGGGCAGGCCCTCCTCGGGCAGCAGCCGCAGCAGCTCCTGCAACGAGGTGAACTTCGGCTGCCCGGCCTTGGCCGGGTCGTCCCCGGGGCCCGACTCGGAGCTGCCCGGCTGCGGGTGGACGTGCTTCTTCAGGAACGCCGTCAGCTTCTCATTGATCTTGACAGCGTCGGCGAAGGTGCCCTTGAGGAACGGCAGGTTCAGGTTGCCCGCGCCGCCGCTGCCCTGCACGCCGCCGAGCAGGGTGGCGAGCTGGGCCAGGCCCGAGGCCAGGTCCAGCGGGCTCATGTTGGCGAACTGCGACACCACGTCGTCCAGGCCCTCGGTGGTGGCCTGCGGCGAGCCGGTGTCGACCGCGGGCCAGTCGATGCGCACGGTCGCATCGATCGCGGGCAGCGCCAGGCCGGAGCCGGTCGCGGCGGCGCCGAGCAGCAGCACGGCGGCGAAGCTGCCGGGGCCGGACTCGGTGTCGGTGTCGCTGGTCTGTCCGCCCGCCGTGTCCAGCGCGATCCGCGCCAGGCCCGCGAGCGAGCCGGTGGCGGCCAGCTCGCCGGTGCCGGTTCCGGACGCGGTGTCGAAGGCGAGGGCGCCGTCGGCGTTCGGGTCGGCGAAGGTCACTTTCAGGTGGGTACGGGCGGTGAGCGTGCTGCCGTCGCGCAGGGTCACGCCGAGGATGCCGATGGCGGCGGTGGCCTGGTCGAACTCGGCGGTGGGCCGCAGCGTCGCGAGCGCGTCGACGTCGATGCGCGGCGACTGGTCGTCGCGGATCAGGTAGGCCTGCCCGGCCGCGGTGTAGCGGGCCTTGACGTGCAGGGTCGCCCAGCCGGTGAGGTTGACCGCCCTGGCGACGGTGACCCCGGCGGCGACGATCTCCTGCGCGGTGCGCTGCTTGCGCACCCGCAGCACCACGTCCAGGACGCGGTCGCCGCCGTCCTCGGTGACGGTGCTGGTGAGGCGGGCGCCGCCGCCCAGGTCCTCGTCGGTGTGGGTGAGCTCGGCCGCGAGGGCGTCGGCGGCGGTCCGCATCAGTTTGTCGGCGTCCACGAGGCTGCCGGGGCTGACCCCGAGCAGCGGCAGCGGCTTGGCCAGCTGCCCGACGCGGCCGAGCCCGTCCTCGGCCCAGGTGGCGGTGCGTGCCATCAGTGACCGCAGGCCGGTCTCCCACGGCTGCGCGGCCTGGGCGGGCAGGGGTGTCGCCACCACGGCCAGCGGCACCGCGACCAGGGCCGCCACCGCCGCGGTCAACAGACGTCTGATGCGCATCGCCGCCACCCGTTCCCCAGCACTCATCGACGTCCACCACTGCGGACGCACTCGCACACAACACCCAGGCGCACGTCACGGGGCAACGCTTCTGTCGGAAACGTTACATTGAAATATTTCACTTGACGTGATCGCCTGAGGTTGACCTGCACCATCGGGCTGGATGTATCCACATCGGAGGCTGACTTGCGCCGCAGAACCCGGACCCTGATCACCGCACTGGTCACCACCGCCGCCGTGCTGCTGACGGCGCCGGCACCGGGCAGCGGCGCCCCGCCGGAACGCGGATCCGACCACCCGCGCGGCTCGTACACCGTGCGCGGCCTGGCGGGCAGGGACGACCTGAGCCGGCTCACCGCCGCCGGGGCCGCCATCGACTACGTCGAACACGGCACGGTCTACGTCACGGCCACCGACCGCACCGCCGCGGCCCTGCGGGCCCAGGGCCTGGAGGTCACCGCGCAGGCCGGGGCGGGCACGCTCGTCACGTACCCGCGCGTCGACGCGGGCTACACGACCTACCCCGAGCTGCTGGCCGCGGTCGACGCCATCGTCGCGGCGCATCCGGGCATCGCCAAGCGCGTCTCCATCGGCAGGTCAGCCGAGAACCGCGACCTGGTCGCTCTCAAGATCTCCGACAACGTCGCCACCGACGAGGCCGAGCCCGAGCTGCTGTTCACCGCCAACCAGCACGCCCGCGAGCACCTCACCGTCGAGCAGGCGCTCTACCTGGCCAAGCAGCTCACCGACGGGTACGCGGCCGATCCCCGCGTGACCGCCGTCGTCGACAGCCGCGAGATCTGGATCGTCCCGATGGTCAACCCCGACGGCGTGACCTGGGACTTCGGCGCCTCCAACGGGCGCTACCGCAACTGGCGGCTCAACCGGCAGCCAAACGCCGACGGCTCGGTCGGCACCGACCTCAACCGCAACTGGGGCTACCAGTGGGCCTGCTGCCCGACCGGCTCCACCGACATCCCCGGCGACGAGACCTACCACGGCACCGCCGCGTTCTCCGCGCCGGAGACCGCCGCCATCCGCGACTTCGTCACCAGCCGCGTCGTCGGCGGCAAGCAGCAGATCAAGGCACACCTGGACATCCACACCTACAGCGAACTGGTGATCTTCCCGGCGTCGTACTCGCAGAGCCCGCTGGTGCCCGGCATGGCCGCCGACGACCGGGCGATGTTCCAGGGCCTGGCCCGCGGCATGGCCGACCGCAACGGGTACGTCCCCGGGCAGTCCAGCATCATGTACATCGCCGACGGCGAGATCACCGACTGGATGTGGTTCACCCAGCACATCGCCAGCTTCACCTTCGAGATGTACCCCGGCACGCCCAACCCCGGCTTCTACCCGCCCGCCTCGGTGATCCCGGCCGAGACCGCCCGCAACCGCGACGCGCTGCTGTTCCTGATCGAGTCCGCCGACTGCCCCTACCGCGTCAGCGGCAAGGAGACCACGTACTGCACCGCCGCCGACGACCTGTCGGTCAGCACCGCGACCTCGGGCGGCCCGGTGGCCCGCGGCGCCGCCGCCACGGTCGCCGTCACCACCGCGGTCACCGCCGGATCGGCCCAGCCGGTGACCTTCTCCGTGCTCGGCCTGCCGCCCGGCGCCACCGCGAGCTTCTCCCCCGCCACCGTCACCGCGGGCGGTTCCACCACCCTCACCGTGACCGCCGGGGCGTCGTCGCCGCAGGGCCTGTTCCCGCTCACGATCCTCGGCAACGGCACGCAGATCAGCCGGTCGGCCGCGTACGCGCTGACCGTGCAGGGCAGCCCCGACTGCACCGGCACCAACGACACCGACACCGCCATCCCCGACCCGGGCACCATCAACAGCGTCATCACCGTCACCGGCTGCGCGGGCAAGGCCAACGCCCACTCCAGGGTCGAGGTGCACATCCGCCACGACTACGTGGGCGACCTGACCGTCAGCCTGGTCCGGCCCGACGGAGTGCTCGTCCCGCTGCACCGCCGCGGCGGCGACGGCTACCCGAACATCGACACGCCGTACGTGGTGGATCTGTCGGCGGTCAACGCCGCGGGCACCTGGCGGCTGCGGGTCAACGACGCCGGCGGCAGCGGCACCGGCCTGCTCGACAGCTGGACGCTGACCCTGTGACGCCCGCGCGGCCGCGACCCCGCCGAACCTGTCGACGAGGTCACGGCCGCGCGATGTTCAGCAGGACAGGTTGTTCCCGGCGGGCACGCCGAGGACGCCCACGAACTGCTGGTACTTGCTGACCCGGCTCTGCACCTGGCCGGGGTTGCCGCCGTTGCACTCCAGCGAGCCGTTGATGCTGCGGATCGTCTCACCGAAGCCGGCGCCGTTGACCATGGCGTTGTGCGGGGTCATGGTGCCCGGGCCGTTCTGCGTCATCCAGTACCAGATGCCGGTCTTCCAGGCGACCGAGGCGTCGGTCTCGACCAGCCACGGGTTGGTCAGCAGCGGCAGGCCGAGGGCGTTGCCCGCGGCGTTGTAGTTGAAGTTCCAGCTGAGCTGGATCGGGCCGCGGCCGTAGTAGGCGGCCTGCCCGGCCGGGCAGCCGTACGACTGGGTGTAGTCGCAGTAGTGGGGGTAGTTGGCGGTGTTCTGCTCGACGATGTAGACCAGCCCGCCGGTCTCGTGCGACACGTTGGCCAGGAACGCCGCGGCCTCCTGCTTGCGCACGGTGTCGCTGCCGGTGCCCGCGAACGCCGGGTAGGCGCTGAGCGCGGCCACCAGGCCGGAGTACGTATAGAACGAGTTGCGGCCCGGGAACATCTGGTTGAACTGGGCCTCGCTGACCACGAACCCGCCGGGGTTGGTCGGCGGCGTGCTCGCCGGGGGCTGGCCCCCGCAGGTGTACGGATCCCAGTACCAGGTGCTGATGATGGGATCGTAGCCGGGGTTGTCGTGCTCGGCGATGTAGTACTGGCCGTTGGTGTAGCGCACGACGGCACCGGTGGCATACCAGGTGCCCGCGGCCCAGTTCGGGTAGTTGCAGGTCGGCGGCTGCGACGGCGGCGTGCTGCCACCGCAGGAGCCGAGGTCCTGCCACACGCCGGAGGTGCCGGGCGGCACCTCGTTCTGGGTCCACCACTTGGCCTGGTAGTTGCGGCCGCTGTAGGACACCTGCATGCCACCGGTGTACACGGCCGAGGACTGCCACGGCGTCGCGCAGGCGGCGGCGGACGCCGCCGTCGTCGGGATGATCGCGATCAGTCCGCTCGCGACGGCCAGGGCCAGGGCTACCAGCAGGGAGCGCGTTCTCGACATGTGCTCACTCCTCTCCGGGGGAGGGTGCGGCCGGGACGGTCCGGCCGCCCATCGATAGGCGTGAGCGTAACATCTATATGGAAAGTTTCCTAATAATTCCTGAACGAACCCCACCCGCCGTCCAGGCCGGTCCCGGCGCGCGGACGTGGGATGCCACCATGGACCGATTCCTGAAACGATCGGCGTCGGCACGTACCACGCCGAGGGAGGGCCGCCGAGCGATGACCGGTGCTTCGGACCCAGCCAGGAAGAAGGCTGACGACCTCATCGCCGCCGCGCGGCGCAGCAGGGCACGCACCCTGGACCTGAGCTGGACCGAACTGGGGTCCGTCCCGGAGGGCGTCCGGGAGCTGACCGACCTCACCACCTTGAACCTGAGCCATACCAGACTGATCGCGCTGCCCGGCTGGCTGCGCGAGCTGGCCGGACTCACCACGCTCGTCCTCGACGGCAACGAACGCATGCACCTGCCGGACTGGCTGCCCGACCTGCCCAGGCTGACCTCGCTGGACCTGCGGCGCCAGCAGCTCACCTCGCTGCCCAGGGTTTTCGGCTACCTGACCGGCCTGGCACAGCTCCACCTGGACAGCAACCGGCTGAGCGAGCTGCCGCCATGGCTGGACCTGCTGACCGGGCTGACCACCCTCTCCGTACGCAACAACCAGCTGACCGCACTGCCAGCCGGCATCGGCAGGCTGACCGCGCTAACCACCCTGAACCTCGAACACAACCAGCTCGCCGAGCTGCCGGCCGGCATCGGCGCGATGACCGCGCTCACCACGCTGAACCTCGAACACAACCAGCTGACGGCGCTGCCGGAATCGATCGGACGGCTCACCGGACTGACCACGCTGGACCTGGAGCGCAACCAGCTGGCCGCACTGCCCGACAGCATCGGCGACCTGGCCGGGCTGACCGCCCTGGACCTCAGCTTCAACAGCCTCACCGCACTGCCCGGCACCACCGGCGGGCTGACCGGCCTGCTCACCCTGGACCTGCAGAGCAACCAGCTGCGGGAACTGCCTCCCGGCTTCGGGAGGCTCACCCGGCTGACCCGGCTCGACCTGCGGCACAACCGGTTGCGCGGCCTGCCGGAGGAGATCGGCGACCTGGCCCGGCTCCAGCGGCTCGACGTCCAGCACAACCGGCTGCGCGACCTGCCCGAACGCCTGGGCGAGCTGTCCCAGCTGGCCAAGCTCGACGTGGGACACAACTTCCTCGACGCCCTGCCCGCCGGCCTCGGGCGCCTGACCGGCCTCACCGCACTCGACCTGCGCAACAACCCGCTGACCAGCCCGCCCCCGGAGATCGTGGCGCAGGGAGGCGAGGCGGTCCTCGCGTTCCTGCGGGCGAGCACCACGTCCCTGCAGCAGTGGGCGTCGAAGCTGATGATCGTCGGCGAGGGCCGGGTCGGCAAGACCTCACTGGTCAAGGCACTGTCCGGCCGCAGCCACGACGTCGCGGAGCCGACCACCCACGGCCTGCTGATCTCCCGGCTGCCGCTGGCGCACCCGGCCCGGCCGGTCACCATGGAGCTGTCGGCCTGGGACTTCGGCGGCCAGGACATCTACCACGCCACCCATCAGTTCTTCCTCACCGGACGCTCGCTGTTCCTGCTGGTGTGGAACGTCAGCGAGGGAACCGAACGGGGCCGGCTGCGCTACTGGCTGGACATCATCACCGCCCGCGCGCCTCAGGCGCCGATCCTGATCGTCGCCACCCATACCGCCCAGCGCCCGGCCGACATCGACCTGGACAGCCTGCGGGAGCGATACCCGGCGATCGTCGGGCACTTCAGCGTCGACTGCGCCGCCCGCACCGGCGTCGAAGCGCTGCACACCGCGGTGGCGCAGGCGGCGGCAGGCCTGCCGCTCATGGGCGCCTCGTGGCCGAAGCGCTGGGTCGACACCGCCGCCGAGCTCATCGGCCCCGGCCGGCCGCCGCACGTGTCCGCGGCCGCGCTGTGGCAGGCGATGACCCGGGCCGGCGTCGCCGACCCGGAGGAGCAGCAGACCCTCGCCCTGGCCATGCACCACCGCGGCGAGATCCTGTACTTCCCCGAGGACGACGATCTCGGCGACATGGTCGTCCTCGACCCGCAGTGGCTCAACGTGCGGATCGCCGCGATCCTCGACGATCCGGCGGTGGCCGCCCGGCGCGGCACGCTCACCGCCGCGGACATGGCCACGGTATGGCCTGACCTGCCCTGGGCCGACCGGGAGCGCCTGCTGAACCTGATGGACCGCTTCGACGTGTCCTACCGGGTGCGCGACAGCGACGACGGCGCCCGCGCCGTGGTCGTCGGCTGGCTGCCCCAGTCCGCCCCGGACATCAGCGGGTTGTGGCAGGCCGCCGACCGGGAGATCCGGGTCGTCTACGAACTGCCGGTGCTGCCGCCGGGGATCCCGGGCTGGTTCCTGGCCCGGTCGCACCGCTTCGCCACCCAGTACCGGTGGCGCACCGGGGCGCTGCTGCGCCACCCCGACAGCGAGCACATCGGGCTGCTGCGCAGCGACGTCCAGCGCAACCGGATCGCGCTGACCGTCCGGGGGCCGCTGCCCGCGGCCTTCTTCGCGGTGCTCGACGACGGCCTCAACCTGACGTTCGACCGCTATCCCGGCTTGAAGATCACCAGGTGGATCCCGTGCCGTGGGCACGGGCCGTGCGACAAGGAGTTCGACTACGCCAAGGTCATCAGCCGCGTCAAGCGCGGCGAGCACGCGATCTACTGCGACGAGGTCGACCAGCCGGTCGACATCACGGGGCTGCTCACCGGCATCGCCATGCCCGCCCGGGAGCTGACCGACAGCGGTCTGCGCCGGCTCATCGGGGCGGAGTTCGAGCGGCTGCGCGCCGACCTGGACCAGCGGCACGGAACGGCGCAGCGCGACCACCAGCAGCTGACCACCATGATCCAGAAATCGCAGCAGGCACACTGCCCCAGCGTGTTCACGATCGTGCCCGACGGCCGCAAGGGCATCGGCAGGACCCGCCACCTCCTGCGCCTCTACTGCGAGGAGCCCGGCGTGTGGCATCCGCTGTCCGGAGACGACGGATGCTACGAGATCACCGAGCTCGCCGACTGGCTGCGGACCGCGGGCCCCTACCTGGCCAGGACGCTGCGCATTCTCAGGGCCGCCGTGCCCTACGCCGGGCCGATCCTCGGCATCGCCGCCGACGACCTGCAGGAGAAGCTGGCCGACGAGCTCGACCTGGCCAAGGAGGTCCTCGACGACATCCCCGCCGAACGGTTGGCGGAAGAACCAGAGCTGGGCCGCGACCCGCACCGCGAGCCGAGCCGCCACGCCCGGTCCGACGCCGACTACCGGGTGCTGCGCGCCATGATGCTGAAGCTCGACCCGCAGCAGCGGTGGGGCGGGCTGTCGCACCTGGTCACCCCGGAAGGCCTCAGCCTCTACCTGTGCGCCGAGCACCTGGCCGGATACCAGCGGCTGCCGGCGCCGTGACGTCCGCTCCGGCGGTGGTCAGGCGGGGCGCGGCTGCTGATCTGCGTGGATCACCAGGCTGAGCAGATCGGCCAGGCCGAAGGCCCCGCCGGCGGCGGGCAGGGTCGCCGCCCAGTCCGGTTCGAGGCTGAGATAGCTGGCCGGGTCGGCGCGCAGCAGCCCGATCAGCACCTCCGCGACGATGCGCCCGCCGACCGGGCCGAGCCGGTCGCCGCCGCCGCGTTGCTCGGCCTCCTTGAGGACGTAGAACCACAGCGGGGTGCCGTCCGGCCAGGACCGCTCCAGCTCGTCGGCGGACAGCGGCTCCTCGCCGAGCAGCGCGGCGACCGCCTCGCCGCTGGGCAGGCCGGTGGTCTCGCCGCGCAGCAGGTCACGTACGGCCAGAGAGCGGTAGGCGGCGGTGTCGACGGCGCCGGTGACCTGCTCGGGCAGCCCGATCAGGCTGGCGGCCAGCCGCCCGTCGAGCCGTTTGGCCCGCTGGGCGGGCGGGTGGCCGGGGACGTCGAAGACCTGCGCGAGGTCGAGTCGACGGTCGGCCGGGACGGGCCCGAACCCGACCAGGTCCGGGAAGAGCGGCACCGCCGGGCCGCCGTCGACGAGCCGGTACGTGTGCCGGATCTGGCCGTGGCCGTACCGGAAGGCGGCGTCGGCGAACTCCAGCGGGATGAACGCCTGCGACGGCTGCGGGGCGAACCAGCGGCCGCCCTCGGCGAGGATCTGGTCGACCAGGTCCGGCCCGACGAGCCGGGGCAGGAAGTCGTGCACCGCGATCCACTGGTAGTGCCAGGTCACGGTGATGCGGGCGCGCTCGAACACCTCGGTCTCGGGCACCCCCTCGGCGCGCAGCCGGTCGACGACGCGGTTGTGGGCGTGCAGCAGGGCCACGTGCAGGCTCAGCGCGAACAGGTGCGAGTCGTTGCGCGGGTCGCCGATCAGGGCCACGCCCTGCTGGTTGCGCGGCACGTCGCCGCCGTCCGGGCTGAGCAGGAACTTCGCCGGGTCGTGCAGGTCGTATAGGAAGGGCGAGCCGATCGGGCCGTCGGAGTAGACCATCTCCAGGTTGAGCTTCGGGGCGCGGGCGTTGCGCAGCACCTCGGGATCGGTGCCCCCGCCGATGGGCGAGCGGTCGGCGGTGATGTCGTGGGCGATCAGCTGCCCGAGGAACGGCCAGCCCGCGGCTTCGGTGGCGTCGTCGCCGCCGGGGGCGAGCCGGTCCAGGACGGCGGCCGCGTCGCAGATGCCGCCGCTCTGACCGGCCCGGGTCAGCAGCCCCGGGTCGGTCCCGAGCGGGGTGAGGCCGGGGAACATCCGCCCGTAGCGGGCGGCGCCGGTGGGCCGGTCGACCGCGCGCACCAGGCTGAGGCAGTGGTCACGGGCGGCCACACGGGCGCCGTGGGTGTACGCCGGGGCGCTGCTCACAGGCCGAGCGTATGCCCGACGGGCCCGGTGCCGGGCCCGTCGGGGAAATTCAGCGCTGGATGGACGTGGTCTCCAGGAACTCCTCCAGGCCCAGGCGCCCGAACTCGCGGCCGTTGCCCGACTGCCGGTGCCCGCCGAAGGGCGCCAGGGCGTTCCACGGGGCGCCGTTGAGGTCGACCTGCCCGACCCGCAGCCGCCGCGCCACGGCCAGCGCGTGCGCGGGCTCGCCGAAGACACCGCTGGTCAGGCCGTACATCGTGCTGTTGGCGATCGTGACGGCCGCATCGTCGCCGACGTACGGGATGATCGTCAGCACGGGGCCGAAGATCTCCTCCTGGGCGATAGCCGAAGCGGGGTCGACGCCGGCGAACACGGTGGGCCGCACGTACGCGCCGTGGGCCAGCCCCTGCGGGTGCCCCGGGCCGCCGAACACGAGTCTCGCCCCGTCGGCCAGGCCGCGGCGGATGTAGCCGTCGACCTTGTCCCGGTGCGCGGCCGAGGCCATCGGCCCGATCCGGGTCGCCTCGTCAGCCGGGTCGCCCACGGTGTACTGCGCGGCCGCCGCGACGACCAGCTCCACGATCTCGTCGTGGCGCGCGGCGGGCACCAGCATCCGCGGCCACGCGCCGCAGACCTGCCCGCCGTTGGTGAACGCCATCATCAGGCCCTTCTCCACGGCCTTGGCCACGTCGGCGTCGTCGAGGACGATGTTGGCGCCCTTGCCGCCCAGCTCCAGCGCGACGCGCTTGACCGTCTGCGCGGCCACGGCCCCGATGCGCCGCCCGGCGCGGGTCGAGCCGGTGAACGAGATCATGTCGATGCCGGGATGGGCCGAGATCGCCTCGCCGACGATCTCGCCGGTGCCGTACACGACGTTGAAGACCCCTGCGGGCAGCCCGGCCGCTGCGGTGACCTCGGCCAGGACGGCGGCGGTCAGCGGTGCCTGCTCCGACGGCTTGAACACCATCGTGTTCCCGCCGACCAGCGCCGGGGCGAGCTTCGACACGATCTGCTGGAGGGGGAAGTTCCACGGGGTGATCGCGCCGACGACGCCGACGGGTTCGCGCACCACCAGCGAGTGGCCCACCTGCTCGGTCCAGGCGAAGTCGGCGGCCAGGTCGGCGAAGGACTGCGCCACCGCCACCGGGAAACCCACCTGCGCGGTGCGCGACAGGCTGATCGGCGCCCCCATCTCCGTGGTGATCGTGGCGGCGATCAGCTCGCCGCGTGCCTGCAACCCGGCCGCGATGCGCCGTAGGACGGCGACGCGCTCGGCCGGGGGCGTCGCCGCCCAGCCGGGAAGTGCCGCCTGGGCGGCGGCCACGGCCCGGTCGACGTCGGCCGCCGTGCCTGCGGGCACAGTGGCCACGGTCAGGCCGTCGGCCGGGTTGACCACGGCGATGGTGTCCGTCGAGGCGTTGGGGGCGACGGCTCCCCCGATCCAGTGTCCGGCCGGTGAGCCGCTGTGTTCGATCATGTTCCCGAGTCTCGGCGCGTCCCGGGGTGCCAACCAGGGACAGCCGATCCGTGGCTGACCGGCGCGGGTGCCGCGATGTGACGGGGTCGGTCCCGGGGAACAGCGCCGGCCAGGGCACTGTTGGCGCAGACGAGGAGAGGGGGTGCGGCGGCGTGGACCGGGCCAGGCTCGCGGCCTTCCTGCGTACCCGCAGGCAGGCGCTGCAACCGGAGGACGTCGGCCTGCCCCGCGGCATCCGCCGCCGCCGCACCGGCGGCCTGCGCCGCGAGGAGGTCGCCGCGCTCAGCGGCATGTCCGCCGACTACTACAGCCGGATCGAGCAGCAACGCGGTCCCCAGCCGTCGCAGCAGCTGCTCGCCGCGGTCGCGCGCGGCCTGCGGCTGAACCCCGACGAGCGCGACCACCTGCTGCGACTGGGCGGCTACCCGCCCCGGCAGCGGGATCTGAGCACCGACCAGGTCAACCCCGGCATGCAGCGCATCCTCGACGGCCTCGACGGTGCCGCCGCCCAGGTCGTGAGCAGCCTCGGCGAGACGCTGTGCCAGACCCCGCTGGCGGTGGCGCTGCTGGGCGACCAGACCGCGTACACCGGCCTGGACCGCAGCCTGCACCACCGGTGGTTCACGACTCCCGAGAGCAGGCAGCTGCACCCGGCCGACGACCATCCCACGCTGAGCCGCCAGCTCGTCGCCGACCTGCACCGGGCGTACACCGCCGACGCACCGGGCGCGCGCTCGCACGCGATGGTCGGCGCGCTGCTGGCGAGCAGCGCCGAGTTCGCGGCCCTGTGGCAGGAGCACCCGGTCGCCGGGACGTACTGCGCGCCCAAGCGCATCCGGCACCCGCGCGTGGGGCTGCTGGAACTGCACTGCCAGATCCTGGTCGACCCCGACCGGACCCAGTCGCTGCTGGTCTACACCGCCGTCCCCGGCAGCCCGAGCCGCCGCAAGCTGGACGAGCTCGCGGGCCGCGCCAGCTGACGCGGCCCGCGGGCGGATGCGGTCAGACCAGTTCCAGGCCGCCGTCGACGGCGAGGATCTGCCCGGTCAGCCACGCCGCGGCAGGATCGGCCAGCCGCAGGATCCAGGTGGCGACCTCCTCGGGCTCGCCGCGCCGACCCAGCGGGATCCGCCGGGCCTCCTCCTGCTTGATCTCGTCGAGCAGTTGCTCGGACAGCCCGGCCGTGCGCAGGGCGTCGCTCTCGGTCGGGCCCGGCGCGACCCCGTTGACGCGTATGCCGTCGGCGGCCAGTTCCAGCGCCCAGCTGCGGGTCAGCTGCTCCACCGCGGCCTTGGTCGCCGCGTAGTGCGACGCCCCGGGCAGCGGGCGGCGGCCGTACGTGCTGGACACGTTCACGATCGAGCCACGGCTCTCCCGCAGCTGCGGCAGGCAGGCGCGGGCCAGCAGGCTCGGCGCCGTGACGTTCAGGTCGAACAGGTCGGTGATCTGCGCTCCGGTGACCTCGGCCAGCGGGATCAGCGCGGTGGCCCCGGCGTTGTTGACCAGCACGTCGACCCGCCCCCACCGCTGCGCGGCGAAGGCGGCGACGGCCTCGGGCGCACCCGGCGCGCGCACGTCGACCGCGAACGGCACCACGCTCCCGTGCCGCGCGGCGGTCTGCTCCAGCGCCTCCGGCCTGCGGCCGACGCCCACGACGTGGGCGCCGTGGCGGGCGAAGGCGAGCGCGGTGGCCCGCCCGATGCCCGATCCGGCGCCGGTGACGATGACGACCCGCTCGGCGTACGACGGATTGAGGTGTTCCATGAGTGCTGCTCCCCCGTTGTTTCACTTAACTCGGATAAACCATATCCGCATAAATGTGCGGTGGTCCGGCCCAGCCCGGCATCGTCGGTCCCGATTCCTGTGAGAAAACTAACCGACCGGTCGTTCGTATTCATTGCTAGCCTGCGATCATGAAGGCAGCGATCCTCCTCACCGGCCGGTTCCTGAACACCGCCGCCGTCGTCGCACCACCGGTCGGCCGCAACCTCGCCTACCGGCTCTTCTTCCGGCCGACCGGGCGCGCCAAGGTCCACCCTCGCGAGCAGGACGTCCATGCGGCCGCGACGGTCGGGCAGCTCGACCTCGACGGCGTGCCGGTCAGCACCTACGCCTGGGGTGACGGCCGCCGCCCGGTGCTGCTGGTGCACGGCTGGAGCTCCCGGGGCTCCCGGTATGCCGGGATGGTCAGCGAGCTGCTCCACCGCGGCTACAGCCCCGTCACGTTCGACGCGCCCGGCCACGGCGACTCCGGCGGCTCCTCGACCAACCTGCTCCAGTACGAGCGCGTCATGCACCTGCTCCAGCAGCGACACGGCGACTTCGCCGCGGTCGTCGCGCACTCGTTCGGCGTCCCGTGCGCCTTCCACGCCCTGCGCACCGGCCTGCGCGCCGACCGGCTCGTCGCCGTCAGCGGCCCGGCCGAGTTCGACCACCTCGTCACCGAGTTCAGCCGCCAGCTGCGGCTGCGGCCGTCGCTGGCCGAGCACCTGCGGGTCCAGTCGGTCCGCGACATCGGCGTGCCCGACCTGTGGGAGCGGTTCTCCAGCGTGTACGAGCCGACGGCGGTCACGGTGCCGTTGCTGATCGTCCACGACGAGGACGACGACGTGGTCGGCGTGGACCACGGCCGTCGCCTGCACGCGGCGTACCCGGGGTCGCGGCTGCTGGTCACGAGCGGGCTCGGGCACCGGCGGATCCTCGGCGACCCGCGCATCGTCGGGCCGGTGGCCGACTTCCTCGACGCCGCGGCGCCGGTGCCGCGCTGACGCGAGCCGGGACGCCCGCCGGATTCGACGGACGTCCCGGGCCGCTGAGCGCGGCGGATCAGGGCTGGGCGACCAGCCGGAACGACTGGGCGACCCCGCCGGTGCAGGTCCACTGCTGGATCCGCGCACCGTCGGCGGTGGACACGTCGCGTACGTCGAGACACTTGCCGCTGTTGCGGGCGACGAACCGGTAGAGCCCGTTGCCGAGCGCGACCGGCTGCCACTGCTGGTTGGTGCCGCCGACGTAGGACCACAGGTGCACCTGGGTGCCGTCACCGGTGGCGCCGGGGCCGCCGTCGACGTCCCAGACCAGGCTGGTGGCGTACCGGTTGACGACCTGGTAGTAGCCGCCGCTGGTGGGCCGCAGCTGCCACATCTGGTTCGCCGCGGCCGGGGTCGAGCAGGCCCACTGCTGGAGGCCCGCCCCGTTGGCGGTGTTGCGGTCCTGGTCGTCGAGGCACTTGCCGCTGTTGGTGTTGATCACCTGGTACCAGGCGTTGGGGTCGATCCCGCCCCCGCCGCCGGTGCCCGTCGTGGTGACCGCGACGCTGTTGGAGGCCGCAGAGGTGTTGCCGGCGGCGTCACGGGCCTTGACGGTGTACGTGTAGGTCGTGGCCGCCGCCAGGCCGGTGTCGGTGTAGCCGGTGCCGGTGACGGTCGCGACCTGGGTGCCGTTGCGGAACACCAGGTAACCGGTGACCCCGACGTTGTCGGTGGCGGCGCTCCAGGACAGGTTGGTCGACGAGGACGTGGTGCCGGAGGCCGCCAGGTTGCCCGGCACGGTCGGCGCGGTGCTGTCGCCGCCGCCGCCGGTGCCCGGCCAGGTCAGCGTGGTGATCGCCCCGGGCGCCACCGTGTACGACACGACCATGCCGTTGAACGAGACGCCGAACGTCTGGGTGCCGCCGCCGATGTTGGCCACGAACAGGGCGTACGAGCCGTCGGGGTTGCGGAACGCGACGTCGTTCAGGTCGCCGGCGTTGTTGGACGCCAGCCGCACCGCGCCCGGCCGGACGAACTTGGCCAGGTGGCCCAGCGTGTAGTACTCGGCGTTGCGGGTCACCGTGGTGCCGTCGACCGTCACCACGCCGGAGCACATGCCGGCCGGGTTGTTGCCGCAGCCGCCGTTGACCGGGCCGCCGCGGCCGTTCAGGGCCAGGTTCCAGTTGATCACCGACTTGGCCCAGTTGCGGACGACGCCGACCTCCAGGTTCTGCGCGTGCCACTTGAGCGTGTCGTTGAAGACCTGCGCCGCCGAGTCGTTGACGCCGTGCCAGCCGGAGCACTCGGTGAACCAGATGTCCTTGGCCGGGAAGGCGTTGTGCAGCGAGGTCTGGGCACCCGCGTCACCGGAGTAGCAGTGGTAGGCCGTGCCCGCGATCCATTGCGCGGCGCTGGTGTTGAGGATGTCGGACGGGTAGTTCGGTTCGGCGGGCACGCCCAGCCGCCCGGCGTCGGCGATGTCGTCGGGGTGCTCGGCCCAGTTGTGGTCGTACGAGATGATCTTCACGCTGCCCAGGCCGTTGTCGCGCAGCAGCGGCCCCAGCTCGTTGATCACCTTCGCCTGGTGCGCGACGGGCATGTCGGTGCCCGGGTAGCCGTCCGGGGTGCGGTTCTGGGGCTCGTTCTGCACGGTCAGCGCGTAGACCGGCACCCCCGCCGCCTGGTAGGCCTGCACGAACTTCAGCAGGTACAGGGCGTACGCGTGGAAGACCGCCGGGTCGTCCTTGAGCCGCCCGCCGACCAGCGAGTTGTTCGCCTTCATCCAGGCGGGCTGCCCCCACGGGGTGGCGATGATCCGCAGCGCCGGGTTGAGCTGGCGCGCCTGGCGCAGCAGCGGCAGGATCTGCGCCTCGTCGTGGGCGATGCTGAACCTGGCCATGCTGTAGTCGGTCTGGCCGCTGGGCAGGTCGTCGAAGGTGTAGTGCGCCTCGTCGGTGAAGTCGGAGCTGCCGATCGGCTGGCGCAGCAGGCTCAGGCCGACGCCGGCGGCCGGGTCGAACAGCGATGCCATGACCTGGTCGCGCTGGGTCTGCGGCAGGCCGTACAGCAGGGCCGCCGAGGAGTCGGTGATGGACGCGCCGAAGCCGTCCATCACCTGGAGCGCCTGGGCGGGGTCGATCGTGATCATCTGGCCGGGCCGGGTGCCGTCGCTGTTGAACACCTGGCCGGCGAGCGGGTTGAGCAGTTGGGCCCGGTCGGGCGTGGTCGTCCAGCCCGACACGGTCGGGCCGGTGGCCGCCTCGGCCGGGACGGCGCCGCCGAGCGCGGCGGCGGCGGCCAGTGCGGCGGCGGCCGCGACGGCCAGGCCGCGGATCCGGCGGCGCGGCGTACGCGGCCGCACCGGGTGCAGATCGCTCATGAGCTGCTCCTTACGGAGGTGGTGGGAGCGCGGGCGGCGGGCACCGCCCGGATCCGGGGGTCCGGGGCGCCATCGCCCCGGCCACCAGAAGATCGATGTTTATCGATTTATTAGCGCCGATGGCGCCAGTGGTGCGGGAGTGCGGCGGCGGGTCGGGTGTCCCCCTCCGGCCCGCCGCCGCACTCCGGTCAGCGGTGCAGGCGGGTCAGCGGTACAGGCGCAGGTCGGCGATGCTCCACCAGTTGCCGGCCGACGCCGTGGCGGTCACCCGCAGGTGGCGGGCCCGGGTGGGCGGCAGGTCCACGGTGGTGAGCTGGCCGGTCGCCTGGCCGTCGGCCACGACCCGCCAGTGCGTGCCGTCGTCGCTGACCGACAGCTGCCAGCCGCGGGCGAAGTCGCCCAGGTTGCCGCCGCTGTCGATCGCCACCCGGCGCAGCAGCTGCGGGCCGCCGAGGTCGACCTGGAGGTACTGGCCGGGCTCCTGGCCCTGGCCGCTGCTCCAGCGGGTCGAGGCGTCCCCGTCGACGGCGGCCGCCGGGTTCTCTCCCTGCGGCTGCGCGGTGGCGGTCGCCCCCGCCAACGACACCTGGCGCAGTTTCGGCCGGGGCAGCCGGTCGGGCCAGGTGAAGGTGGCAAGCGCGCCGCCGGGCAGGGTGTACTCGAACAGCTGGTCGCCGACGGCGACGGCGAACGAGCGCGGGTCGTCGTTCTCGTTGTGCACGACCAGCACCGTCGAGCCGTCCGGGTTGCGGAAGGCGACGTCCATGATCTGGCCGTTCCAGCCGACCGTGCCGAAGCTGGTGCTGCCGATGCGCACGGCGCCGGGCCGGACGAACTTCGACAGGTGCCCGATCGTGTAGTACTCGGCGTTGGTGGTGACCTGCCCGTCCGCCCCGATGGTGACCAGGCCGGTGCAGGTGTCGCAGCCGCCCAGGTGCGGACCGCCCGCGGCGTCCAGCGCGAGGTTCCAGTTCACCACCGACCGGGCCCAGTTGCGGGTCGCGCCGATGGCCAGGGTGCGCGCGTGCCACACCAGGGTGTCGCGGAAGAACTTGGCGGGCGGGTCGGCGGGCCCGTGCGAGCCGGAGCACTCGGTGAGCCAGACGCCCTTGTCCGGGAAGGCGTCGTGCAGCGCGGTCTGCGCGGCCGGGTCGCCGTAGTAGCAGTGGTACGCGGTCCCGGCGACCCAGCGTGCCGCCGGTCCGGACAGGACGCGGTACGGGTAGTCGGTCTCCGGGTCCTCGCCGGGCGGGGTCCCGGCCACGTCGTTGGGGTGCTCGGCCCAGTTGTGGTCGTAGGCCAGGATCTGGGTGCGCGGGCTGGCCGCCCGCAGCTTCGGCCCGAGCGCCAGGATGACGCGCTCCTGCTGCCGCGCCGTCAGGTCCGTGCCCGGATAGCCGGACGGGGTGCGGTTCTGCGGCTCGTTCTGCAGCGACAGGTAGTCGACGGGCACGCCCGCCGCCGCGTACGCGCGCACGAAGGCGACCAGGTAGCGGGCGTAGGCGTCGTACACCGCCGGGTCGTCCTTGAGGCGGCCGCCGACCAGCGAACCGGTGGTCTTCATCCACGCGGGCGGGCTCCACGGCGTGGCCATGATGCTCAGCCTCGGGTTGAGCCGCCGGGCCTGGCGCAGCAGCGGCAGGATCATGGCCTCGTCCCGGGCGGTGCTGAAGTGCCGCAGCGCGAAATCGGTCTGCCCGGCGGGCATGTCGTCGTAGGTGTAGTGCGCGGTGGCGGCGGTGAAGTCCGACGAGCCGACGGGCTGGCGCAGGAAGCTCACGCCGATGCCCTCGACCGGGTCGAACAGCTGCCGCATCGCCTGGTCGCGGGCGGCGGGGCCCAGGCCGTACAGGACGGTGGCGGCCGAGTCGGTGAGCGAGGCGCCGAAACCGTCCATCGACTGGTACGACCGGCTCGGGTCGACCACGATGGTCGGCTGGTCGGAGGTGCCGGGCCCGAACGCGACCGGGGTGCCCTCGCGCAGCAGCGACGTCTGGTCCACCGTGGTCAGCCATACCCTGGCCCGGACCGCCGGGTCCGGGCGGCCCGCCGCCACGGCGTTCGCCCCGGCCAGCCCGAGCGTCACCGCCAGCGTCGCGGCGGCGGTCGCCAGGACAGGTCTGATGTGCATCGTCCACCTCGAAACTGAAACAATTGAAACAAAACTGAAACACCGTTACGCGGATCGAAACACCGGCAGGGATCGAAGTCAATAGCTCCCATCGGCCAACTTGGACGCGATCACCATTCCCTGAGGTGCACTGGCCTGTAACAGAAGACTGAAACATCGGGGCGTCCCGGCTACCGGCACCGCGCCGACTGGCCGGTATGCTGCCCGGCATGGAACAGAGGCCTGAAACAAATGGTTAGCGCGCCCCGGGACCGGGTCACGGTCCGCCAGATCGCCGCGCAGACCGGCCTGTCCATCGCCACCGTGTCCCGGGTGCTCAACGGGCACCCGCACGTGGCCGAACGCACCCGCGAGCTCGTCCGCCAGGCCATGGACCGGTTCGGCGACGCCGCACCGAGCCCGCGCTCGGCCGCACCCCGGGCCGTGGACCCCGGCCCGGCGGGCGTGTTCGTCCGCTGCCCCTACCAGCTGACCGACTACTTCGGCCTGATCGTCTCCTCGATCGCCGAGACCCTGCACCACTACGGGCGCCACCTCGTCCTCGACGCGGGGCAGATCGCCCAGAACGAGGACGTGCTGCCCACCCTCGCCCAGCGGCCCGGCATCGAGGGCGCCATCCTGATCCTGCCGCCCGAGCACACCGACGACCTCCAGCGGCTGCGCGCCAGCCGCCTGCCGTTCGTCGTCGTCGACCCGCGCACCCCGCCGCCGCGCGACATCCCGGCCGTGTCGGCCGCCCACTTCAGCGGCGCCCGCGCCGTCACCGAACACCTGCTCCAGCTCGGCCACCGGCGGATCGGGGTGCTGGCCGGGCCGCACAACTGGCTCGCGGGCAAGGCCCGCCTGGCCGGGCACAACTCCGCCCTGGCCGACGTGGGCATGCTCGCCGACCCCAGCCTGGTCCGCTCGGCCGAACCGACGACCGCCTTCGGCCACGCGGCCGCGGCGGAGCTGCTCGACCTGCCCGAGCCGCCCACGGCCGTCATCGGGTTCAACGACAAGGTCGCCGTCGGCATCATCTCGGCGGCGGCCGACCGCGGCCTGCGGGTGCCCGACGACCTGTCGGTCACCGGCTTCGACGACATCGACCTGGCCCAGGCGACGAACCCGAAGCTCACCACGGTCCGCCAGCCGCTGGAGGAGATGGGCCGGATGGCGGTCAGCCTCATCATCCGGCTGCTGGACAAGCACCGGCTCGAAGCACTCCACATCGAACTGGCGACCGAGCTGGTCGTACGCGGTTCCACCGGCCCCCGCCGCTGAGGCGCGCCCCGCGGATCACTGAGCGGGGCCGCCTGCCGTGCCCCGAAGGATCCGCAGCGCCCGGATCGTGACGCCCATCGATGCCATGCATGCAGGCACACAACCGTTTCACAGCCGATCCGCAGCCGCTTCCTGCTCTCCTGACTGGCGCCCCATAGGCGAGAGTCCGGAGGAGACATGAGGCTATCCAGCCCTAAAGCAACCACGCGGCATCGGATACTGGGCGCGATCGCGTTGACGGCCGCGCTCCTGGCGTCCTCGGGTGCCACGCAGGCCAGCGCGTCGATCGACGCACATCCGACGCTGGCCGCCCAGCAGTCCTGGCAGGCGAAGATCTCGCAGCTCGCCAAGCCGGCGCAGGGCTGCTTCAAGGCCACCTACCCGGACGTCGCCTGGCAGCAGTCGGCGTGCGCGACGCCGTCGCGCAATCCGATGGTCCCCCGCCCGGCGGCTCCGCAGACCCCTCGCACCGGTCCGCGGCCCATGGTGGTGGGCAACGGCGACGACATCTCGGCCAAGGCGCCCAGCGGTTTCATCTTCAACGCGATCGGCTCGTTCGACAACGTGTCGGGCGTGACCAGCGTGAGCAGTCCCCCCGGCGGCGTGGGTGCGCCGGTGGCCAACGCCTACTCGCTCCAGCTGAACACCGACTTCTTCGTCAGCACCGCGTGCGCCGCCTCGCCCGACCCGAACTGCCGGGGCTGGGAGCAGTTCATCTTCGCCAACAACGGCACCTCCGGCCTGTCGTTCATCCAGTACTGGCTCATCTTCTACAACACCACCTGCCCCGCCGGGTGGTTCACGTACACGATCCACTGCTACCGCAACAGCCCCACCGGCGCGGTGGTGCCCAACCAGCCGATCACGAACCTGGCCAACCTCAAGGTGTCCGGCACGGCGAACCCGGGCAGCGACAGCGTCACCACGTTCGTCGGGCTCACCGCCTACACGACGGCCGGTGGCAACTACGTCAACGCGGCCGCGGGCTGGAAGATCGCCGAGTTCAACGTGTTCGGCGACGGCGGCGGGTTCGCCGCCAACTTCAACCCGGGCGCCTCGCTGACCGTACGGACCAGGATCAACTACGGCGGCACCGCCGCACCCATCTGCGTGGCCCAGGGCTTCACGGGTGAGACCAACAACCTCAGCTTCGGGTCTCCCCCGCCACCCGCCTCACCGCCGGGACCTGCGATCCTGGTCACGGAGAACACGACCAACACGTCGACGGCGAACTGTGCGTACGCCACCGCCGTGGGCGACACCCACGAGAACACCTTCTCCGGGCTGGCCTACGACTTCCAGGCCAGCGGGGACTTCGTCGAGGCGCGTACCGGCACGGGCTTCGAGGTGCAGGCGCGGAAGGTGTCCGGCGCGCCGACCTGGCCGGACACGTCGGTCAACTCCTGCGTCGGAACGCGGACCGGCAGCACCAGCGTCGTGGTGGCGCTGGGCCCGAAGCTCTACGTGAACGGGCGTCCCACCGCCCTCACCTCGGGCCAGCTCGCGCTGCCCGGCGTCGTCGTCAACCGCAGCGGCAACACCTACACCGTCGTCAACGACGCCGGTGACAGCATGAAGGCCGAGGTGAACTCCACCCACATCGACCTGTCCGTGGGCATGGGCACCTGGCCGACCTCGGTGCGCGGCCTGCTCGCCAACCCCGGCAACGACGTCACCAAGCTGGAGGCGGCCGACGGCACCGTGTTCAACGTGCCGCTGTCCTTCAACGACCTGTACAACGTCTACGGCCAGAGCTGGCGGGTCCCGCCCACCTCCACGCTGCTCACGGCCTGTAGCGGCCAGCTCCAGATCGGCAACCCGAGCAGGCCGTTCTTCGCGAACAACCTGCCGCAGGACGTCCGCGACCAGGCCCAGGCCGTCTGCGTCCGGGCCGAGATCCACCAGGCCTGGCTCGGCAACTGCACGCTGGACGTCGCGGTGCTCGGCGAGAAGGCCGCGCAGGCCTACGTCGGCGCGGCCCCGCCGGTCCTCGACGGCAACCCCCGCCAGTAGCACCTGACCGGCAGCGCCGGCCGACCGGTCATCCCGGTCGGCCGGCGCTGTCGTCGCGCTTCGGGGCACCGCCGCCGGCGCGCGGCGGCACGGATCAGTGGAGGTCGCCCGGATCGTCGTCGGGCTCGGACGCGTCCGGGCTGGGCGGATCGCTGGCGTCCTGCGCCCCGGCCGGTGACGGCGGCGGCTGATCGTCATCCTGGTCGTCCGGGCAGAGCAGGTCGACGACGCAGCCGGGCGGCGACGCCTTGCTCGGGGACGGGCTGGGCGAGGGCTCGACGCCGTCGCCGACGTCCTTGGTCTCGCCGAGCTTGCCGCCGGTGCCGTTGGCCAGCGGTTCCGGCGCCAGCTTCATGTCGGCGTGGGCGGTGTTCATGAAGCCCTGCCAGATGTCGGCGGGCAGGCCGACGCTGAGGATGTTGCCGCCGCCGCGCGCCTTGGGCAGGTAGATCGGGTCGGAGGCGTTCTTGACGTTGCCGACCCAGATCGCCGCCGCGATCTGCGGCGTGTAACCGACGGTCCAGGCGTGGGCGTTGCCGCCCTCGACGGCCCGGCTCTCCCAGGTGCCGGTCTTCGCGGCGGCCTGGCGGCCGGTGACCGGGTGGTAGTAGTACGCCGGCATCTGCTTGAGCACGCCGGTGACCTCGTCGGCGACCTCGGTCCGGATACGCCGCTCGCCCGTGACGACCTCGCCGCTGTTGGGGACGAGGTGGTACTGCCCGGTCTTCTCGTCTTTCTTCTCCACTTTCATCACGAAGTGGGGCTTGTGGTAGATGCCCCGGTCGGCGAAGGTGGCCATGCCGGAGGCGTGGTCCAGCACCGTGATCGGGTACTGCCCGAAGCCGACCTGGTAGTCGAACGAGGCGCGGCTGATGTCGGTGCCGGGTTCGTCGAGGTGGCGGGCCTTGCCGTCGATCAGGGCCCACATGGTGTCGATGCCCGCCGCGTGCGCCATGGAGACGACCTTGTCCGGGCCGATCTTCTTGGCGATCTTGAAGAAGGGCACGTTGAGCGACATCTTCGTGACCTCCTCCAGGGTGCACTTCCGCTTACACTTGATCTTGCCCTGCGAGCGGCCCGCGTTCTCCACCTCGTACGGGCAGGCCTGGTACTTGTCGCAGTTCTTGCCCTTGCCCTCCGCCACGATCGGGGTCGGGTCCCAGGTGGACTTGAGCGAGATGCCCGCGTCGATCGCCGCCGCCAGCGTGTACACCTTGAACGACGACGCGGGCGGGTGGCCGCCGTCCTCCCAGATCGTGCCCTCGTTCGTCTTCCCGGCGTAGTCGATGCCCGTGCCGTCGGCACCGCCGTAGTAGGCCAGCACCCGCCCGTTGCGCGGGTCGATGGCGACCCCGGCCGCGATCACGTTCTTCGGGTACCCGGCGATCTTCGTACCCTTGCGGTCGACCGCCTTGACCACGTCGTTGTCGCAGCGGCGCTTGTCGCCCTTGCCGGTGCACGTCTCCTTCCACTCGTACGTGCGGAACAGCTGCGCCTCCAGCGCCTTCTGCGCCCGGGAGTCGATCGTCGTCGTGATCCGGTACCCGCTGTTGCGCCAGTCCTGGATGCCCCAGGCGGCGAGCTCGCGCTCGACGTACTTCGTGATCACGAAACCGGTGCCGGTGCCCTGGATCCCGGTCTCCCCCGAGCTCGCCGTGTACTTGCGCAGCGACTTCTCCGGATACATCATCGCGGCCCGCTGCTTCGGGTCCAGCTTGCCCATCTCGACCATGTTGTCGAGCACGTAACCCCAGCGGCTGCGGGCGGCGTCCGGGTTGAAGTGCGGGTCGTAGCCCTTCGAGCCGTCGCCGTCGTTGGGCTCCGGCTGCCTGAGCACCGCCCCGAGCACCGCCGCCTCCTCGACCGTGAGCTGCCCGGCGGGCTTGCCGAAGTAAGCCTTCGCGGCCGCGCCGACCCCGGTGGAGGCCCGCCCGAACCACACCGTGTTGACGTAGTACCCGAGGATCTCGTCCTTGGTGTGCTCCTGCTCCAGGCGCCGCGCCATCACCGCCTCGCGCAGCTTGCGGGCGTAGCTGACCTCCAGGTCCTTGGCGGCGTTGCGGGCGTACTGCTGCGTGATGGTCGACGCGCCCTGCGTCTCGCCGCCGGTCAGGTTGTTCCAGGCCGCGCGGGCCACGCCCCACAGGTCGATGCCGCTGTGGGTGAAGAAGTTCTTGTCCTCGCCCGCGATCAGCGCGGATTTCACCTGGTCGGACAGCGACGACATGGCGACGATCTCGCGGTTCTCCCCGCCGAGCTTGGCGATGCGCGCGCCGTCGGAGGAGTAGACGAACGTGTTCTCGGCCGCGCTGAAGTCGGCGGGCTCGGGCACCGAGTCGTAGAAGTAGGCGACACCGATCATGCCCGCACCGGCGATCAGGATCAGCACCGCGACCCCCGCCAGCAGCAGGCTGCGCCACCTGCGCCCACGGCCCTTGCCCCGCCCCGGGCGCACCCCGGCGCCGGGCGGGGCCTTGCCCGCGTCACGCCCGTCCGGGCGCATGGCGGCCGCGGGCACGCTGGCGCGACCGACGGCGCGCGTACCCGCCTCCCCGGCGCTCGCGGCGCCGCCGCTGCCGTTCTCCCCCTCGGGCGGCTGGTGGCCGTCCGGGTCCGGCGGGACCCGGCGCGACCGGGGCGTGGGACGTGAGGACATCGGTCACCACCATTCCCGTCGAGTGGCACACGGCATCCGCACCACGGCCGAACCCCCGGGGGAGGCGGTGCGCGGGCCGCGCGCGCAACCGTCTGTGATCATTTCTGCTTCGCTTTCCGCCCTGAGTTGCTTTACTTTGCACCTTTCTAACGACCGACTCCGGATAACCGCTCCGCCGGTACGATGCGCATCCGGCGCCACCGCGGCCGCGATGTGCCCCAACCTCCCGCCGGGCGGCTGCGTATTGGTGGTGGAGGTTGATCACGTGAACAGGTATGAGGGCTTTCAGGAGTTCGTGGTGGCGCGCGGTGGCGCGCTGTCCCGCACGGCGTTCCTGCTGACCGGCGAGCATCACGCGGCCGAGGATCTGGTGCAGTCCGCGCTGGCCAAGGCCGCGACCCGGTGGCGGCAGATCCGCGACGGCGGCCAGCCAGAGGCCTACGTGCGGCGCATCATGATCAATGAGCAGATCTCGTGGTGGCGGCGCCGTCCGGCCCGCCCGGTCGCGGAGGTCCCCGACCGGCCAGGCCCCGATCACGGGCAGCGGGTACTGGACCGGATCATGCTCGACCAAGCCTTGGACCGGCTGACCCCGCGCCAGCGCGCGACAGTCGTGCTGCGCTTCTACGAGGACCTGTCCGAAGCTGACACCGCCTCGGTCATCGGCTGCTCCGTCGGCGCGGTCAAACGCAACACCCATGACGCCCTGAACCGGCTGCGCGAAGCCCTGCCCATGCTGGCCGAGCACGCCGGGCAGTACGCCGACGCCGGTGCCGCCGTGACCACGGCGAAGCGGCGCCGGACCGGCCGGATCGCCGTCACCGCGGCGCTGGCACTGCTGCTGGCCGCCGGCGGATACGCCGTGTTCGGCAGCCGCCTGACCAGATTCGAACCAGCCCCGCCGGCCGCCTCGCCGTCAGCGTTCCCGTCGCCGTACCCGCCCTCGGCGCCGGTCACCCTGCCCTCCAGCCTCGCCGACCGCAGCTCCACCGCCCAGCCGCTGCCCGAGGACCGGGGCGTCGGGCGGGCGACGCTGCTGCTGGACGCGCTCGACCGCCGCGACGGCTACCTCGTGGGCGCCGACGGCACCTGGTGGCGGCGCCCACAGACCAAGCCGGGCGTCTACCAGCTGTCGCCCGACGGCCGCTGGCTGGCCCGCCGCGACGAGACGCAGGTCGTGGTGCGCGACCTGGTCGGCACGGCGCAGCACACACTGCCACGCGCCGACGAGGTCTGGTGGGCCCCCGCCAGCGGCTGGCTGTACGGCACGACCGTCGACGGCCCCGCCTGGCTGGCTTCGCTGACCGACTGGTCACCGCACGAGGTCGACCCGGTGACCGCACGCTCGTTCCTCGCCGTCACCGATGCGGGCGAGCTGCTGTGCACCGCCGAGGGCACCAGCAGGACGCGGGTCCCGCTGCGTCTGGTCTCCCCGGCCACCGGAGCCGAGCACGAGCTCGCCGTCGACCTGACCGGGCAGCTGGGCACGGACGAGAAGCTGGCCCAGGTGAGCATCACCAACGTAGCGGGCGGCATCCTCACCCCCGTCGTCGTGGCGGCGGACGGTGTCGCCGCGGTCGAGTTCTACCGGCACGAGCCCGGCAACGAGACGGTCTCCATCGCCAGTGGAGTGATCCAGTTCTCCCTGGCCGACGGACGCGTCCTGCGCCGCGTCGACCTGGTCGGCCAGGACGGGCGGCAGGGGCAGCTGCTGTGCTTCCGAGGCGGCGAACTGCTCTGGACCGACAAGCTGACCCTGCGGGGCGTGACAGCCGGGGCGGTCACCTCGCACACGATCCTGGAGCTGAAGCTTCCGCGCTGGATCCACCACCCGGCCGGCTGCCCTGCCGGCGCACTCCCGAACCAGCTCCAGTGACGTAGCGCCGCTGCACCGGCTCAGCCGCGCGTCGCGGCCCTCGGACGGCGAGATCTTGTGCGTTTTCTGCTGCTGGAGCGACGGAAAACGCACAAGATCTCGCCGGATCGGGCAGTGCGGGGCAGGTAGCGGCGCGGCGGCCCGGGCGGGACGGGCTGTCGCGCACGACGGGTGACCGGCCCGGGAGCGGATGCTCCCGGGCCGGTTCGCGTCTGGTGCCCGCCGGGCGGCTCACAGGGTGATCGTGGTCCGCTCGTGGTTCTCGTCGAGCAGGGTCGCGGTCAGCTCGGTGAGCAGCTGCAGGCGCTCCATGCCCGCCGCGTCGAACCAGGTCTCGGGGAAGCCGGTGTCGACCCCTTCGAGCAGCACCGCCACCACGACGGTCTCCTCCCGGGTGTCGGGATCGGTCATCGGCAGCAGCGCGCCGCTGGCCAGGTCGTCCTGCTCTCCGTTGAACAGCAGCCGCGCGAAGGTCGGGTATTCGGCGGCGAGCCGGCGTCCCTGCTCCTCGGTCGCCCCGGACACGTCGTCGAGCAGCACGTCGATCTCGTCGTCGAGATTGGCGACGAACGCCACCTGCCGGGGACCGTACGGGACCGCGTACATGACCAGGCAGCTGTCGTCGAGCCGCATCTCCAGCTCGACGTAGTCGTCGGTGGCCCGCATCCCGAAGGCGCCGTCGGTCAGGTCGTGCAGGCCGGGGTCCCGGCTCTCCTGGATGAAGAAGCGCACGCCGTCTCCTGACTGTTGGGTCGGTCAGTCTTCCGATGCAGGGTAGCGGGTGCGCAGACCCGCCCTCAGCCCGCATGGCAGCGCCATTCCCATAATTCCTATCGGGTTGATAGTGTATGGCCGTCACCGGCGACGACACGACCGCTGCCACCCCAGGAGAACACCCATGACCGTCCTGCCCCGACTGTCCCGCCGCACCCTGCTGGCCGCGCTGGCCGCAGCGCCGCTGTCGGCGACCCTCACCGCCTGCGGCGAGGACGAACCGGCCGCCGGCGGGCAGCCGCTGCGCATCGGCTACCAGCGCTTCGGCGGGCTCAGCCTCGTCAAGGCCCGCAACGCCGCCGACCCGAAGGCGACGTGGTCGCTGTTCGAGAGCGGACCCGCGCTGACCGAGGGCCTGAAGGCCAGGTCGATCGACCTCGGCCAGACCGGCGAGGCCCCGCCGATCTTCGCCGCCGCCGGGAAGATCGACTTCAAGATCATCGGCACCTCGGCACCGGTACCGAAGGGCGAGGCGGTCCTGGTCAAGAAGGCCAAGGGCTTCGCCTCGTTCGCCGACCTCAAGGGCAGGTCCGTGGCCCTGAACAAGGGGTCCAACGTCAACTGGCTGCTGGTCAAGCTGCTGGAGAAGCACCACCTGACCCTGAAGGACATCGAGGTCAAGTACCTCAAGCCCGCCGACGCCCGGCCCGCCTTCGACAGCGACCAGGTCGACGCGTGGATCATCTGGGACCCGTACTTCGCACTGGCCGAGCAGCCCGGCGTCGCGGTCCTGGAGGACGCCACCGGGCTCGCCTCCAACCGCGAATACCTGCTGGCGGACCCGGCCGCCCTCGACCAGAAGGCCGACCGGCTGGCCGATTTCATCCGGCAGTACCGCACCGTCACCGACTGGGGCATCGCCCACCCCGACGAGCGTGCCGCCGCGCTCGCCCCGGAACTGAAGATCCCGCTCGACGTCACCACCCGCGCTCTGTCCCGCAGCGCCCAGCCCCTCGCCGCGATCACCCCCGAGATCGGCGACGAGCTGCAGGCCATCGCGGACGGATTCGCGGCGCTCCAGCTCATCCCGGAGAAGATCGACATCAAGTCGCGCATCGACTCCCGCTTCAACGAGGTGCTCCAGTGACAGCCGCCGCGGCGGCGGCCCCCGCCGCCGCCGCGGCCACCGACGACGACACCCGGCCGGCCGCGCCGCGACCCCGCGACCGCGTACGCCGCTGGCAGCGCGCCCTCACCCCGCTCGCGCTGGTGACCGCATGGGAGATCGCCGCCCGCACCGGCTACCTGTCCCCGGACAAACTCCCCGCGCCCAGCGACGTCCTGCGCACCGGATGGCGGCTGGCCGCCGACGGCACCCTGGGCGAACACCTGCTCGACTCCTTGCAGCGGGCCGCGATCGGCCTGCTCGCCGGCGGCCTGCTCGCCCTCGCCCTCGGCGCCGCCGCAGGGCTGCTGCGGCTGGGCGACGACCTGGTCGACCCGCCCGTGCAGATGGCTCGCATGCTGCCCCACCTCGCCCTGGTGCCGCTACTGATCATCTGGGTCGGCATCGGCGAGGAACTGAAGATCACCCTCGTCGCGCTCGGCAGCTTCTTCCCCATCTACTTCAACACGTACGCGGGCATCCGCGACATCGACGAGCGGCTCGTCGAGGCCGCCCGGACCTGCGGGCTCGGCCAGCTCGCCCGGCTGCGCCACGTGGTGCTGCCCGGCGCCCTGCCGTCGCTGTTCCTCGGACTGCGCCTGGCCATCGGCGCGGCCTGGCTCAGCCTGGTCGTCGGCGAGCAGGTCAACGCCCAGTCCGGCATCGGCTTCCTGATGATGGAGGCCCGCGAGTTCATGCAGACCGACGTGGTGCTGGTCGGCCTGTTCGTGTACGCGCTGCTGGGACTGCTGTCCGACCTGCTGCTGCGGATCGCGGAACGGAGGGCCCTGGCGTGGCGTCGCGGACTGAAGGCGAGCTGACCCCCGTGCTGACCGCCGAGGGCGTGCGGCGCTCGTTCGGCGGCACCGTCGTGCTGGCCGGAGCGGACCTGTCCATCGCACCCGGCGAGGTCGTGGCGCTGCTCGGCGGCAGCGGCTCGGGCAAGAGCACGCTGCTGCGCGTGCTGGCCGGGCTCGACCCCGACGCCACCGGCACGGTCCGGCGGCCGCCGCACCTGGCCGTGGTGTTCCAGGAGCACCGGCTGCTCCCCTGGAAGCGGGTCGCCGACAACGTCGCGCTCGGCCTGTCCGGCCCCGGCGTACGCGCCCGCGCCGACGCCGCGCTGGCAGAGGTCGGCCTGCACGGCCGCGGCGCCGCCTGGCCCGCCGAGCTGTCCGGCGGGCAGGCGCAGCGGGTCGCGGTCGCCCGCGCCCTGGTCCGCGAACCGCAGCTGCTGCTGCTCGACGAGCCGTTCGGGGCACTGGACGCGCTCACCCGGCTGCGCATGCAGCAGCTGTTCCTGCGGCTGCACCGCCAGCACGGCTTCGCGGCACTGCTGGTCACCCACGACGTCGAGGAGGCGCTGCTGCTGGCCGACCGGACCGTCGTGCTGGACGGCGGGCGCCTGGTCGAGGACCGGGCCGTCGAGCTGGCCCACCCCCGTACGCCCGACGACCCGGCCTTCGGCAGCCTGCGCCGGCGCCTGCTGGCGCGGCTCGGGGTCTCGGCCTGACCCCCGCACCCACCCGAGCGAGAGAAGCGACTCGATGAGCCTCACCTTCCACTGGTTCCTGCCCACGTACGGCGACAGCCGCTTCATCGTCGGCGGCGGCCACGGGCTGCCCGCGGGCGTCGCGACCGGAGCCCGCCCGGCGACCCTGGCCTACCTGGGCCAGATCGCCCGCACCGCCGAGCAGCTCGGCTTCGTCGGCGCGCTCACCCCGACCGGCGCCTGGTGCGAGGACGCCTGGCTGTCCACCGCGATGCTGACCGAGGTGACCGAGCGGCTGAAGTTCCTGGTCGCATTCCGGCCCGGCCTGCTGTCGCCGACCCTGGCCGCGCAGATGGCCGCCACGTTCCAGCGGCACTCCGGCGGGCGGCTGCTGCTCAACGTGGTCACCGGCGGCGAGGCGCACGAGCAGCGCGCCTACGGCGACTTCCTGGACAAGGACGACCGCTACGCCCGCGCCGACGAGTTCCTCCACGTCGTACGGTCGCTGTGGCGCGGCGGCAGCACCGACTTCGACGGCCGCCACGTACGCGTGGAGGGCGCGACGATCCCGCGGGTGCCCGACCCGGTCCCGCCGGTCTACTTCGGCGGCTCCTCCGCGGCGGCCGGCCCCGTCGCCGCCCGGCACGCCGACGTCTACCTGACCTGGGGCGAACCGCCCACGGACGTGGCCGCCAAGCTCGCCTGGATCGGCAAGCTCGCCGCCGAGGCCGGGCGCGAGCTGCGCTACGGCATCCGGCTGCACGTCATCACCCGCGACACCGCCGAGGAGGCCTGGGCGCAGGCGGGCAAGCTGCTGGCGGGCATCACCGACACCGACATCGAACGGGTGCAGACCGGCCTGGCCCGCAGCGAGTCCGAGGGCCAGCGGCGGATGCTGGCGCTGCACGGCGGCAGCCGCCACCGGCTGGAGGTCGCCCCGAACCTGTGGGCCGGGGTCGGCCTGGTGCGCGGCGGCGCGGGCACCGCCCTGGTCGGCAGCCACACCGAGGTCGCCGACCGTATCGCCGAATACGCCGAGCTCGGGATCAGCGAGTTCATCCTGTCCGGGCACCCGCACGTGGAGGAGGCGTACTGGTTCGGCGAGGGCGTGCTGCCGCTGCTGCGGGCCCGGGGCCTGTGGCGGCACCCGGCCGGGGACGGCGCCGCCGAGACGCCCGACGTCCCGTTCGCCGCGAACGGGACCCGCTGACGGTGGCCCCCGACCACGGCGGCACCCACCGCTGCGCGCCGCGCGTCCCGCGGGTCCGGCGCTGGTGCTGGAGCCCGCAGGTCGGCTTCCACGACCGCGCCGACCCGCAGCGCCCGGTGCGGCTGCGGGTCGGCGCCGCGCTGCTGCCCGGCGGCCGGGCCGTCAGCGCGCGACAGGCGGCCGGCCTGGGCGCGGGCGGGCCGCTGCCGCCCGTCGCGGCCGGTTTCTGCGGCCTGGACCAGTGGGTACGGTTCGACGACGCCGCCCCGTTCGCCCGGCTCGGCCACGCCGTGTCCCGCGCCAGTCCACCACCCGGCGACCACCTCGTGCGGCACGCGCTCAGCCTGATCGACCCGGACCGGATACCCCCGCCGTGGCGGGCACCGCTGGCCGCCGCGACCGCGGACGGCCCGGTCCCGGCCACGGTCGAGGCGGTGCACGCGGCCGCGTACCAGCGGCTCACCCGGTTCCACGACGGCTGGCCGCCGCCCCGGCTCGACCGGCAGGCCTGGTGGGACTACGCCGTCACCCGGACCTGCCTGGCCCTGCGCGACCACGACTGGGCCGCGGCGGCCGCGGCGGTGGCGGACCTGTTCGGACAGGTCGGCCCGGACCCGGAGCAGGCCGTGGCGTGGCTGGACGCGATCTCCGCGCGGGCCGCCGATCAGGCCGAAACGGCCTGAACAGCCCGGGGATGCCCATAGGCTGGCCCGTGACAGGCGCCCGCTACGGGGAACGGAGCGTCGGGATTGTGGCGGACAGGCGGCGGGTCGACAGGCGCGAGGTGTTCGGCTGGGCGGTCGCCGCGGCATGCGGCGTCACCCTGGTCGGCCTGCTGCTGTCAGCGGTGTGGGCGGTCCGCGGGATCCTGGTGCTCGTGCTGGTGTCGCTGTTCGTCGCGGTCAGCCTCGACCCGGCCGTACGCTGGCTGGTCGCCCACCGCGTCCGGCGCCCGTACGCCGTCGTCCTGATCCTGTTCGCCGCCCTGGTCCTGGTCGGGCTGCTCTGCGCGGGCATCGGGCCGCCGCTGGTGCACCAGGCCGGGCAGCTGTCGGACGGCCTGCCCGGCTACATCGCCGACCTCGCCGAGCGGTCCCGGGCGTTCCGGCGCCTCAGCGCCCGCTACGGGCTCGGCGACCGGCTCAACGAGCTGGCCGCCTCGGTGCCCGAGCGGGTCGGCACCGGACTGCTCAGCCTGTTCCGGACGTTCCTCGGCACGCTCGCGGTGGCGCTGACCGTGCTGGTGCTCTCGCTGTACTTCCTGGCCGACCTGCCCCGCCTGCGCCGTCAGGTCCAGCTGCTGGCGCCGCTGCGGCACCGTGAGCGGGTCCGCCGCGTCGTCGACGTGAGCGTCGACAAGGTCGGCTCCTACATGATCGGCAACCTGCTGATCTCCCTCATCGCCGGCGTCACCGCGTACGCCGGGCTCGCGCTGCTGCACATCCCGTTCGCGCTGCCCCTGGCGCTGATCGTCGCCGTCACCGACCTCATCCCGCTGGTCGGGGCGACGCTGGGCACCGCGGTATGCGGGATCGTCGCGGCGATCGCGTCCGGACTGTGGCCCGCCGCGATCGGGATCGTGCTGTGGCTGCTGGTCTACCAGCAGATCGAGAACTACCTGATCGTCCCGAGGGTGATGCGGCGCAGCCTCGACATGCCCGCCCTGGCCGTGCTGCTGGCCAGCCTGCTCGGCGCCGGGCTGCTGGGCCTGATCGGCGCGCTGATGGCCATCCCGATCGCCGCCACGGTCAAGGCCGTCGCCACCGAACTGCGGAGCATGCCGGACAGCCCGCCGCCCCCCGACGACGGCCAGGCCCCACCCGCGCCGTGACATCTACGTGCGGCCCTCTCCGTGGTGGTGCAGTTTCGGGGAAACTGCACGAAAGCAGCACAGGATTCCAGCACTTTGCCCGAAACTGCGGCATCCCGCCGCCGATGGGGCGCGCCCGGCAGCAGCGTTGACGCCGGTCACGGGTGGGAGGCGTGCTCCGACGTCTCGGGTGGCAGCATCCGCACCACGAAACCCACGATCCGGTCGGCGGGGATCAGCCCCCACTGCTTGCTGTCCTCGCTGCGCGGATGGTCGCCGAGCACCGCGACGCGGCCCGGCGGGACCACGAAGTCGCGGTCCCATCCCTGCGCGGCGCTGATGACCGCGGGCACCCGGTCGCCGGGGCGCCCGACCAGCCGTTTGATCCGGATCGGGCGTATGGCCGCCTCGTAGGCCGTCTCCGGCGCCCGGACCACCACCAGGTCGCGGGCGGCGCTGATCCGGCCCGGCCGCCGCCACACCACCACCCGGTCACCCTCGTGCAGGGCGGGGGTCATGCTCCCGCCGCGGACGGTCACCACCAGGACCCGCCGCCACAGCGCCAGCAGCGCCGCGACGAGCACCACGACCGCGGCGGCGGCGATCGCCGGCCCGGTCATGAGACCAGCTCCTGGTATCCCTCAGCCTGGCGCTGGTACATCTGCGCATAGTGGCCCCGGGCGGCGACGAGTTCGTCGTGCGAACCGGACTCCACGACCTGGCCGCCGTCGAGCACCACGACGTGGTCGGCGGCCCGGATGGCGCTCAGCCGGTGCGAGATGAGCAGGCTGGTCCGCCCCAGCCGGTGCGTCCGCAGAGTCTCGTGCACCCGGAACTCGGCGTTGGCGTCCAGCCCCGAGCTGGGCTCGTCCATGATCAGCAGGTCGGCGTCGCCGCGCATCAGCGAGCGCGCCAGCGCCACCCGCTGCCATTGGCCGCCCGACAGGGTGCTGCCCACGCCGGACCGGTCCTGCTCGTCGGCGTAGAAGATCCGGCTCAGCAGCGTGTCGTAGCCCTGGGGCAGGCCGGCGAGGAAGCCGTCCGCCTCGGCGAGGTCGGCCGCGCGCCGCACCCGGTCAGCGGAGTCCAGCGCGGGAAGGTCGCCCAGCCCGATGTTCTCCCGCACGGTCAGGTCGTAGCGGACGAAGTCCTGGAACACCGCCGCGACCCGCGCGCGCAGCTCGTCGGTGCGCAGCGTACGCACGTCGACGCCGTCCCACAGGATCTGGCCCCGCTGCGGGTCGTAGAAGCGGCACAGCAGCTTGACCAGCGTGCTCTTGCCCGCACCGTTCTCACCGACGAGGCCGACCGACTCGCCGTGGCGCAGGGTGAGGCTGACGCCGCGCAGCACCCACGGCCCGTCCTCGTCGTAGCGGAACCACACGTCGCGGAACTCGACGCCCTGCCGCAGCGGCGGCGCGGGCAGCTCGCCGGCGGGCAGGTCGCCCGCCATGCTGAGCAGGTCCTGATAGGCGCCGTAGGTGAGCAGCGCCCCGTAGGACATGCCGAGGTCGCCGACCATGGACAGCAGGCACGCCTGGACACCGGCCAGCGCTGCCAGCAGCAGCACGACGTCGCCGACGGACAGGTCCCCCGCCGCGGCCCGGCTGACGGCCAGGATCAGACCCGCCGCCGTCACGAGCTGGCCGAGCAGGCCGAGCAGCGTGCGGGCCGTGGTCAGGCGCCGGTCCAGCGCCGCCTCGGCCCGGTCGGTCGCGGTCAGGGTGGCGACGAGCTTGTCGTACAGGAAACCGCCGATGCCGAACAGGCGCACCTCCTTGGCGGCGTCCGGCTCGGTCAGCAGCGTCTCGTAGAAGTGCCTGCGCCGCAGCGTATGCGAGATCGTCGACTCAAGCTGCGCGTTGGCCCGCGCCAGCCGCACCTCGGCCACGATCGCGGGCAGCGCCGCGACCACGACCAGGGCCAGGATCGGCGGCCACAGCGCCCAGACGGCGACGGCGAAGCCGATCGACTGCACGGCCGCCCGCGCCAGGCGCGGCCCGGCCCCGGCGATCTGCTGCGGGGCGAACCCGCCGGACTGCTGCGCCATCCGCAGCTGGTCGTGCAGCCGCGGGTCCTCGAACCGGCCCAGCCCGATGAAGGTGTTGACCTTGGCGAACAGCCGCCGCTGCACGTCGGTGGCGATCCGGCGCCGCAGCTCGTGGTCGACGAACCCCGAGAGCTGCTGGACCAGCACCATGGCGGCGCCGCCGACCACGACCGCCGCCAGCGGCGGCCAGATCGCCCGGCTCGGCCAGGCCAGGCCGTCGAGCAGCTGCTTGGTGTAGAACGCGACGGCGACCGGCAGGAGCCCGCCGACGAGGTTCAGCGCGAGCGCGGTGAGCAGCAGCCGGGGCGCGGCCCGCCAGCACTGGCGGGCCGCCTGGCCGAGCCGCCGCGCCATGGCGCGGGCCGGCGCACCCGACCGCGCGCCGTCCTCCACGCGGACGGTCTGCACCCGCGTGACCTCTACCGCGCTCATGCGTGCGCGAGGTGCTTGATTCCCACGGCGTCGATGCTCGTAGCCGCGACGGACCCGCCCTCGAACCGCAGCACGGTCGGGAAGGCGGCCACCTTGAACGCCTGCATCAGCTCCGTGTCGCCGTCGTGGATGAGGTGGACCTGGCAGCCCTGCAGCCGTTCCAGGGTCTCGTCCAGGTCGTCGCCGCGGTGCACCCGCACCATCGCGACCGCCCGGCCCCCGTACGTGAGCAGCTGCTGTGCCGCGGTCGCGAAGTCGGGCATCGCCTCGTGGCAGGGCGCGCAGGTCGGCGTGAAGAACCCGATCAGCGTGGGCGACTTCTGCAACTGCTCGCGGGCGACGAGCCCGCCGTCGAGCGTCTCGATCGGCGCGAACTCCGGCAGCCGGTCGCCGACCAGCAACTCCGGGCGGCTCTGCCCGCCCGTGGCCTTCACCTCGCGCACGATGGCACTCAGGCGAAGCACCAGGGCCAGGTTCACGGCGCACATGGCGGCCAGCACGGCCACCGCCACCGTCAGGACGGTCAGCATGTCAGACTTCCTTCGTCGTCGTGAACAGGAATCGCAGGTCGTCCCAGCGCACCACGGGCAGCGCCAGGCTCACGCCGACGGCGACCGCGAAAGCCGCCGCGGCCAGTTCGGCGACCGAGCCGGACGCCGTCAGGTCGACCGGTCCGGCGGCCAGGCCGAGCGCGGCGGCCAGCGCCAGGGTGAGGTTGCGGACCGCATGGTCGGCCCGCAGAAGTCCGCCGGATGCCCCGAAGCAGCGGCAGTACGCCGTGGTGCCGCGCCTCAGCACCAGGCCGATGACGGCACTGAACGCCACCAGCAGCAGCCCGGACAGGACGAGCCCGGCCCCGGCGGTCGGCGGCCACAGCAGCAGTCCCGTGGCGGCCACCTCGGCGGCGGCCACCAGCAGGCCCAGCGGCGCCGCCAGCGCCCGCGGCACCAAGCCGAGCTCCCGCAGGGAGGCCGTGAACGCGCGCAGCGCGGACGGCCGGCGCAGCTTCGAGTACGCCGCGGTCGCGAACACCACCGCCAGCGCGGCGTGCAGAGTGATCAGGACGAGGTTCACCGTCGCTCCTTAGCGGATCGCCGAAGGCGGCCGGGCGCCGCTGTGCAGCGCCCGGCCGCGGTGACTCAGCAGTACGAGGCGTCGGCCGCCACGCACCGGCAGCCGCCCCAGGCGCCACAGCTGGTGGTGCAGTTGCCCGAGGTGGAGCAGGTGCGGTAGCAGGTCTGGACGTAGACGCCGTTGTAGCACTCGACCCGCTTCTGCTGGTACGGGTCCGGCGGGCAGCCGGCGGCGGCGTCGGCCTTGGCGGCCAGCCCGAGGACCCGGTCAAGCAGCTTCGTCATGCTTGCCTCCCTTTCATCGACAGAGACATCCGTGGTGAAACTCCGGCTGGAGCAGCACCACAGCGTCCATCGTGCGGGCCGACGCTCCACACCGGATTCACATATGCTTCACACGCACACATCCACGGGGGGATAGATGCAGATACAAATATTGGGTCGCGTCGTCGTCCTGTCAGGATGGTCGACCCATCGCGTCGACCGAGCCCAGACCCGGGGCATCCTGGCCCTGCTCGCACTCAACACCGGCCGGGTGGTCACCCACGACGGCATCGCCGAGGCCATGTGGGGCGACACCCCGCCGCGGCGGGCCCGGTCGCGGATACACACCGCGGTCTCCGACATCCGCCGCTGCTTCCAGGACATCGGCCTCACCGACCCCATCACCAGCGACCGCTACGGCTACCTGCTGGACGCTCCGCGCGAATGCCTGGACGCCCACCGCATGGACGAGGAGCTGCGCCGGGCCCGGCGGCTGCTCGCCGAGGGCGACCACGCCGCCGCCGAGGAGTGCCTGCGCGGCGCGCTCGGCCTGTGCCGGGGCGGCCCGCTGGCCGACGCCGCCGGTGCCTTCGTCGACCCGACCCGCGTGGCCCTGGAGGAGCAGCGCCTGTGCGCGGTCGAGGACCTGGCCGTGGCCCGGCTGGCGCTGCGCCGCTACGACGAGGTCGTCGGCGAGCTGCTCCCGCTGACCGAGCTGCATCCGTTCCGGGAGCGGATGCGCGGCTGCCTCATGGTGGCGCTGCACCGCTCGGGCCGCCAGGCCCAGGCGCTCCAGGTGTTCCGGGAGTACCGGGTGCGGCTGGCCGAGCGGGACGGCCTGGATCCCGGCCGTGAGCTCACCGAACTCGCCGACGCCATCGTGCAGGACCGCGAGCTCGGCTGGGACGGGGCCCTGCCGGACGAGCGCCGCCCCACGGGCACCCCGCGCCTCAGCGCCGTGGCGCGCGGGCACGGCGACGGCGTCGGCATGGCGCTGCGGCATGGTCCGCCGCCTGAGGCGACCGCCGCACCGAGGCCGGACCGCCGAGGCCGGCTGGCGGCCATCGCGGTGCCGCGCCGGGTCCGGCGTGAGGCGGTCACCGCGCCGGTCAGCCCTGCTCCCCCGCCCCGCCAGCCCGGACGCCTGCCGCAGGGCATGCTGTCGGGCAAGCGCGACGAGGCGGACCTGCCGTGCCCTCCGCACGGGCTGCCCCGATACCGGTTGCTGACCGGGCCTGGCGACGCGACGTTCTGCCGCCGCGTCAGCGAGGCCCTCGACCTCGGGTACCGGCTGCACGGCGGCGCCTCGGTCGCCTTCGACGGTGAGAAGATGATCGCCGTCCAGGCGGTCGTCTGGCCGGGGACCGTCCCGGGGATCTGACCGACCGGCAGCGTTCCAGAGAGGACCGACAGATGGAGCAGGATGAGCGGGCACGTCACGCGTCGTCGTTCGGCGCGGCGGCCACCGCGTAC
Organism: Catellatospora sp. TT07R-123; assembly: GCF_018327705.1. Classification (NCBI taxonomy): domain Bacteria; kingdom Bacillati; phylum Actinomycetota; class Actinomycetes; order Micromonosporales; family Micromonosporaceae; genus Catellatospora; species Catellatospora sp. TT07R-123. The sequence goes on from NZ_BNEM01000002.1 coordinate 990,732, forward strand.
GCCGAGCACCGCCCCGACTACGCGCAGGCCGCCGTACGCTGGGCGCTCGAACCCGCGCCGGGCCTGCGCGTGCTCGACCTCGGCGCCGGGACCGGCAAGCTGACCGCCGTGCTGGCCGCGCTGGGCGCCGACGTCGTCGCGGTCGAGCCCGACCCGGCGATGCTGGCCGAACTGCGCCGCACCCTGCCGGAGGTCCGTGCCCTGCCGGGCAGCGCCGAGGCGATCGCGCTGCCGGACGCCTCGGTCGACGCCGTGCTGGCCGGCAACGCCATGCACTGGTTCGACATGGCCGCCGCCGGGCCGGAGATCGCCCGGGTGCTCGCCCCCGGCGGCGTCCTCGCCGGGCTGTGGAACGTGCTCGACGACCGGGTCGACTGGGTCGCCGGGCTCGCCCGGGTCGGCGGCAGCGCGGCGATCGGCCCGCGCGACACGCTCGGCGACTGGCGTGCCGCCACGGCGGGCATGCACCTGCCGAAGACCGGCGCCGCCCGGTTCGGGTCGCCGGAGCAGGCCGAGTTCCCGCACGGGCAGCGCCGCACCGCGGACTCGCTCGTCGCGACCCTCGCGACGCGCGCGGGCATGCTGGTCATGCCGCAGCCGCAGCGGCAGGCCGCGCTCGACCGGATCCGTGCGGTGCTCGCGAGCCGGCCGGAGACCGCCGACGGCGAGTTCACCCTCCCGATGCTGACCGGCGTGCTGCGGGTGCGGCGGCGGTGAGCGGCGCCGTCAGACGGCGATGAGCACCTTCAGGGCTCGGCGGTCGGCCATGGCCTGGTAGCCCTCGGGCACCCCGTCGAGCCCGATCGTGGTGTCGAACACCCGGCCCGGCTGCACCTTGCCGTCCAGCACGTCGGGCAGCAGCTCCTCGATGTAGGCCCTGGCCGGGGCCACTCCTCCGGTCAGGGTGACGTTGCGCAGGAACGACGGGGCGCCGGCGGGCACCTCCGGGTACTGCGGCACGCCGACGCGGCTGATCCGGCCGCCCGCGCGGACCACGCCGTACGCGGTGTCGATCGCGTCCCTGAGGCCCACGCACTCCAGCACGGCGTGGGTGCCGTCGCCGCCGGTCAGTTCCATGACCTTCGCGACACCCTCTTCGCCGCGCTCGGCCACGACGTCGGTGGCGCCGAAGTCGCGCCCGATGTCGGTCCGGACCTTGTGCCGTCCCATCAGGACGATCTGCTCGGCGCCGAGGCGCTTGGCCGCCAGCACCGCGCACAGGCCGACGGCGCCGTCTCCGATGACCGTGACGGTGGTGCGCGGGCCGACGCCCGCGGTGGTGGCGGCGTGGTGGCCGGTCCCGAAGACGTCAGACAGCGTCAGCAGTGACGGCAGCAGCGCCGAGTCCTCGCCGACGGGCAGCTTGACCAGCGTCCCGTCGGCCTGCGGCACCCGGACGGCCTCGCCCTGGCCGCCGTCGACGCCGCCGGCGCCCCAGAAGCCGCCGTGCCGGCAGGAGGTCTGGAGCCCCTGCGCGCAGAAGTCGCAGGTGCCGTCGGAGTACACGAACGGGGCCACCACCACGTCACCGCGTTTGAAGCGGGACACCTCGGCGCCGGTGTCCTCGACCACGCCGAGGAACTCGTGGCCGATGCGGTCGCCCTCGGCCGTGGCCGGCCGCGACCCGTACGGCCACAAATCGCTGCCGCAGATGCAGGAGCGCAGCACCCGTACCAGGGCGTCGGTCGGTTCCCGCAGCACCGGGTCCGGCACCTCCTCGACCCGTACGTCACCCGCGCCGTAGATCAACGTCGCTCGCATGGCGCCTCCTTCCCCGTCAGGTGGAACATGGCCAGTTCCATCAAACCGGGTTCGGTCACCGCGCGTGACGTTCTGGGCGACCCCGCGCCCCCGGCCGCCCCGCCCGCCGGGCCACACCGGCCCATCCCGCCCGCGAGGGCCGAAACCCACCCCAAGATCACCCAACTTGCCGGGCAGTCGGGCGTATCTTGACGGTTCACATGCCCGATTGCCCGGCAAGTCGGGTGATCTTGGGGTGGCCCGTGGCCCGTGGCCGGTGGCCGGTGGACGGGGGCGGGCGGTCAGGGGTGGAGTAGGGCGAGGGAGAGTTGCCACAGGCGGGCGGCGTGATCGGGGTCGAGGGCGTACGCGGCCACGCCGCGGCGCACCCCCGGCCGGTGCGGCGCCGCTTCGGCGCAGTCCTCGAAGTAGCGCCCGGTGACGCCCTCGACCAGCGGCGACGCGGCCAGCAGCACCGAGGTCGCGGCGCCCTGCGCGGCATCCTTCCAGGACACGTCGGTGCTGGCGGGGTCGAACGAGGCCGGACTGCGGGAGATGTCGCCGATGTGGCGCGACAGCCCGGTGCCGGTGATGCGGCCGGGGTTCAGCGCGTTGACGGCGATCCGGTCGGGCGCCCAGCGGCGGGCCGCCTCGACGGCGAACAGGATGTTGGCGGTCTTGGACTGGCTGTAGGCGGCCCACGGGTCGTACGGACGGTGCTCGAAGTTGACGTCGTCCCAGCAGATGTCGCCGTTGACGTGGCCGACCGAGCTGACCGAGACGACCCGGGCACCGCGAGCTCGCGCCAGCGCGTCGTGCAGGCCGAGGGCGAGGGCGAGGTGGCCGAGGTGGTTGGTGGCGAACTGCGACTCCCAGCCCTGCCCGGTCCGGGCGAGCGGCGCGGCCATGATCCCGGCGTTGAGCACCAGCATGTGCAGCGGCCCGCACCAGTCCTGCGCGAAGGCGCGGACGCTGTCCTGGTCGGCGAGGTCGAGCCGGGCGGCGCGCACCGTGCCCGGTCCGCCCGCGGGGGCGATCTCGGCGGCGACCCGGTTCCCGCCGTCCGGGTCGCGTACGCCGAGGACGACCTCGGCACCGGCTGCGGCCAGGGCGCGCGCGGTCTCCAGGCCGATGCCGGAGGCTCCGCCGGTGACCACGGCGCGCCTGCCGGACAGGTCGACGCCCGCGAGCACGTCGGCGGCGGTGCTCTGCGCGCCGAAGGGGGTGGTGATGAGGTGGCGTGCCATGTCGTCCTCCAGGTGGGCGGCCCCGGGCCGGTTGCCGTAGGCTCGTATCCGGAACTGGTTCCGGTTTCATCCGACAGTAACCGGAACTGGTTCCGGATACCAGACGGCACCTGGAAGGACCCGCCTTGGCCCCCACCGCCGACGACGGCGCGGCACCCTCGCGCAGGCCGCTGCGCGCCGACGCTCAGCGCAACGAGGACCGCCTGCTCCAGGCCGCGGCGGCCGCCTTCGCCCGCGACGGCGCGGACGCCTCGGTCAAGGACATCGCCCGCGCCGCCGGAGTCGGCGTGGGCACCCTCTACCGCCGGTTCCCGTCCAAGGAACTGCTGATCGAGGCGACCTACCGGCACGAGGTGCAGGCGCTGTGCGCGGCCGCCGCCGAGCTGGCGGCCACGCTGGCGCCGATGCCCGCCCTGCGCACCTGGATGGAGCGGTTCATCGGCTTCATGGCCACCAAGCACGGCATGGCCGACGCCCTGCGCGTCGTGCTGACCGACGACAGCGAGCGGCGGCAGACCCGGGCCGAGCTCGCCGAGGCGATCGGTGTGCTGCTGGCGGCCGGGACGCGGGCAGGCACCACCCGTACGCAGGTCGACGCCGAGGACGTGCTGATGGCGCTCGGCGGGATCTCGCTCATCGCCGGCCAGGAGCACCGGCCCGCCCTGGCCACCCGGCTGGTCGACCTGCTCCTGCACGGCATCGCGGCCAGGTGACCCGGCGGGCCCGGCCCCCAGGTGGCACAGTGGGCCCATGCAGGTACGCATCATCGGCACCGCGCTGCCCGGCACCCGCTTCGGCGAGCACGGCGACGTCCGGGTCGGCGTGCAGCGCGGGCGCGAGGTCGTCGACGCGATCCCCGCCGACGCCGCGTCCGTGCGGTTCGACCTCGACGTCACCGTGGTCGACACCGCCACCGGCCCCGACTTCCGCGGCCCCTACGTGCACGGCCGCCGTGGCGAGCGCTTCCTGTATCTGGTCTGGACACACGGGTCACCGCACGGCCCGGTCGGGTTCCGGCGGGCGAAGTTGCAGCTGGCGCCGGTCGCCGCGCTCGCCTTCGCGCAGCCGTACGACCGCACCCTGGTCACCGGCGCCCTCCCGCTGACCGGGGGCGACGGCGGACCGGTCTGCGCCAGCGTCCGTCCGCCGTGGATCGAGTGGACGGCCGCCACGGCGTGAAACACCGCCCCGGCGCGGTTGAAGCCGGCACCGGTGGGTATCCGGACCTCGTCGGGCCGTCAGCGGTCCGGCACGACGAGGAGGTCCGCTCATGGCTAGAAGCACGAACGGAGTGCCCGCTGCGGCGGGCCAGGTGAAGCAGACGCTGGCCGAGACCGGCCGCGCCGTCGCCGACCAGGCGGGCGAGGTCAAGCAGGCGCTGGCCGACTCGGGTCGTGCGGTCGCCGCGCAGGCCGGGGAGGTCAGGCAGGCCCTGGTCGACTCCGGCCGCACCGTCGCCGCGTCGGCCGGCGAGGTCAGGGAGCAGGTCGCCGCGACCGCCGCGCTGGCCAAGGACCGGGCGGGCGAGGTCGTCCACGTCCTGGCCGACCGGGTGCCCAGCGACCGCCGGCAGTGGGAGTCGATGGGCCGCGGCCTGCGCGACAGCATCCGGAACAACCCCGCCCCGTGGGTCGCCGGCGCCGCCGTCATCGGCGTCGTGTGGTGGCTCGGCCGCCGGTCGAAGTAGTCACCCGCGCGCGGCACCCGTCGGGCACCGGCCGCCGGACATCCCGGGCGGCCGGTGCCCGGCGCGCATCCGGGTGCCCGGCGCGGTCAGGACGGGACCGGGCCGAGCCGGGCCAGCAGCTTCTCCACCCGTTCGGTGCCCGGCTGGTGGCCGGTCTCGGCGTGCAGCCGCCGCGCCGCCAGCGCGCAGTCCAGGGCGCACGTGAGGTCGCCGGCGCGCCGCTCGGCCACCGCGCGGGCCGTCAACGCCCGCCCCTCCAGCACCCGGTAGCCGCAGCCCTGCGCGATCGACAGCGCCGCGTGGCACCACGACAGTGCCGCGGCCTCGTCGAGCTCGGCGAGGCTGACGGTGACATCGGCCTCGATGTACCGGTCACCCGCCGTACGGGCCAGTGACAGGGCCCGTACCAGCGCGCGGGTGTCCTGCTCGACGATGCCGAGGGCGTGCAGGGCGCTGGCCTCCAGCCGCGGCTCGGCGGGCTCGCGCGCCATGGCGAGGGCCTGCTGCGCGAGCCGCACCGCCTGCGGCCGGTCGCCGCGGTCGCCGTGGACCCGGGCCAGCAGGCACAGTGCCGTCCCCCGGCCCCGGCTGCCCGTCTGCTCGTGCAGCCGCAGCGCGTCGGTCGCCGTCCGCAGGGCCTCCTCCGAGTGCCCGAGCAGGTGCAGGACCTGGGCCAGGTTGGACAGCACGAGCGCCCGGCTGGCGGCCGAGCCGGCCTGGTGCGACAGCGCGGCGTGGTAATGCTCGGCGGCCTGCCCGAGCCGCCCGAGGTCGCAGCAGACCATGCCGAGGTTGTTGTGGTTGACCGCCACCCCGGCGTCCCGGCCGGCGCGCCGGTTGATCGCGAGCGCCTCCTCCAGGATGTGCAGGGCGTCGTGCGGCCGGCCCGACATGCGGTACACCGGACCGAGGTTGCCCAGCGCCGCGGCCTGCCCCTCGGGCCAGTCCGCGCGGTGTGCGCAGGCCAGCGCCCGCTCGTACTCGTCGATCGCCCCGGCGAACCGCTCCCGCCGCCAGTGCAGCGCGCCGAGGCTGAGCCGGGCCGCCACCTCGGCCCGCCGATGCCCGTCGGCCTGGGCCGCGGCGAGGCCGACCGTGGCCACCTCGGCCCATTCGGCGGTGTGCATGCCCAGCCAGAGGTAGCCGCGCAGGCCGTCGGCCAGCGACCAGGCGCTGGCGTGCAGACCGGCGTCGGCGGCGTGGCGCACGGAGGTGACCAGGTCGTGGCGCTGCGCGTCGAGCCAGGCGCGGGCCTCCACGTGCGAGGCGAACCGCTGCGGCGCCCGCGCGGGTGCCGGGGCCGGTGGCAGGCGCAGCACCTGCGGATACAGCTGGTCGGCCGCCGCGTGCAGGCTCGACAGGTACCAGTCGAACAGGTCGGCCCGCACCTGCCGGTTGTCGTCGGCACCGACCAGCTGCGTCGCGTACAGGCCGAGCAGGTCGTGCACGGTGAACCGGCCGGGCGCCCGCTCGAACACCAGGTGCGCGTCGGCCAGCCCGGACAGCATCGGCGCCGCCTCGCCGGGCGGGCAGCGCAGCATCGCCGCGGCCGAGTCCGCCGTCACGTCGCACCCGGGCACCAGCCCGAACAGGCGGAACAGACGGCGCAGCGGGGTCGGCAGGGCCCGGTAGGAGACGGCGAAGGCGTGGCGTACGGCGAGCTGCTCGTCCTCGGCCACGGCCAGGATCGTCAGCGGGTCGCCGTCGCGCAGCCGCGCCAGGTAGCCGTCGACGGTCTCCTGCGGCCGGCCGAGCAGGTCGGCCGCCGCGATGCGCAGTGCCAGGGGCAGCCGGGCGCACGCCCGGCCCAGCCGGGTGATCGCGGGGCGCTGCCCGGCGCTGCGCTCGGCTCCCAGCACCCGGGTGAGCAGCCGGTCTGCCTCCTCCGGGGACAGCACGTCCAGCGACAGCCGCTGCGCGTCGTGCCGGGCGACGAGCCCGTCGAGCCGGTTGCGGCTGGTCACGATCACCAGGCAGTCGGCGCCGCCGGGCAGCAGGTGCCGGACGTGCGCGGTGTCGCGGGCGTTGTCGAGCAGGATGAGCACCCGCCGGTGCGCGAGCACGCTGCGGAACAGGGCCGCCGCCTCGTCGAGGTCGTCGGGTATCCGCCCGGCGGGCACGCCCAGGGCGCGCAGGCAGCGGGACAGGGCTTCGGCGGTCGGCATCGGGCTGGTGGGCGAGAAGCCGCCCAGGTCGACGAAGAGCTGGCCGCCGCCGAACAGGTGCCGCACCCGGTGGGCCCAGCGGACGGCCAGGGCCGTCTTGCCCACCCCGGCGGTGCCGACGACCGCGACGACCGCGGTGGCGTTGCTGTCGCGGGCCCGGTCGAGCATCGTGCCCAGGGCGGACAGCTCCGGTTCCCGGCCGCTGAAGCTGGACAGGTCGGCCGGCAGCTGGGCCGGGCCGGACGGCTCGGCGGGCGGCGCGGCGGGGACGGCGGGCGGTCGGGCGCTGGTGGGCAGGCCCTGCCGCAGCACCAGCAGGTGGGTCTCGGTCAGCTGCGTGCCCGGTTCGACGCCCAGCTCGTCGGCCAGGCGGCGGCGGGTCTGCTCGTACACCCGCAGCGCCTGCGCCTGGTCGCCCGACCGCACCAGCGCGGTCATCAGCTGCGCCGCCAGCCGCTCCCGCCACGGGTTCTCGGCCGCGAGGTCGCGCATCGGCCCGATCAGGGCCGCGTGCCGGCCCAGCGCGAGCTCGGCCTCGAACAGGTCCTCGTACGCGGCGAGCCGCTCGTCCTGCAGGCCGGCCGCGGCCGGACCGACGAACGCGGCGGCGGCTCCGGACAGCGCGGGCCCGCGCCACAGGCCCAGGGCCTGCCGCAGCAGCGCCGCCGCCGGCTCGGCCGCACCGGCCGCGGCGTGTTCGCGGGCGTCGGCGGCCAGGGCGGTGAAAGCCAGCACGTCCAGGTCGCCGTCGGCCACCGCGAGCCGGTATCCCCCGGCGCCCGACGCGATCGGCTCACCCGCCCCTGCCCCGCGGGCCAGCTGGCGCAGCCGGGAGACGCACACCTGGACCTGCGTGCGGGCCCGGGCCGGGGCGGCCCCGCCCCACAGCGCCTCCTCCAGCTGCTCGCTGGAGACCGTCACGTTCGCGTTGAGCAGCAGGTAGGCCAGCACGGCCCGCTGCTGGGGGCGGGTGATCGCCAGCGGTTCGCCGTCCACGACAGCTTCGACCGGGCCGAGCAGACGCCATTGCATGCAGCCCCCATGCGGATCAGTACACCTTGATCACCGTGACCGTCCACATTGACGCATTGACAAGTGTACCCACCTGGGCAGGTCGGCTAGCCGACGGCTAGCCGCCGCCAAGCCGGGCCGCGCAGCCTCTAGATGAACCGGGCGCCCGACCCGGACAAGGAGTCTCCATGAGAACGCTCATCCGCGCCGCCGTCGCCGCGCTGGCGCTGACCGCGGCGATCGCGACCGCGGGCGCGGCGCACGCCCAACCCGGCTCCGCCGACGGCACGCCCCGGCTCGACGCGCGGGCGGCCGCCGCGGCGACCGGCAAGATCGGCATCAACTCGACCTGGTACACCGGCACCGTCAACGCGGGCGGGTCGCAGACCTGGGTCTGGTACAACGCCCCGGCCGACGTCGCGTACGTCGTCGGCTACACCCCGTCCGGCGCCAGCACCTCGGCGGCCTGCCAGTTCCAGACCACCGACAGCCGGTACCTGCAGGTGTGGGGCGGCGAGCGCCGGTTCCAGTTCACGCTGCAGAACACGGGTTCGATCGCCTGCGCCGCGACGGTGCTGCTGTCCGGCCTGTCGTCGTGGACGATCAACTCGACCGGAGGCGTCGCCCCCGGCGGCACCCAGACCCACCTGTGGACCAACCTCCCGGCCGGCCTGACCTACGTGGCCGGGTTCAAGCCCACGGGCTCCACCAGCAGTGCGGCGTGCCAGTGGCAGGTGGTGCGCAGCTGGTACGTCCAGTCCGGCGCCGCCCGCCAGTTCTGGTTCACCATCAAGAACGTCGGCGCCGTCACCTGCCAGGCCGACATCCAGCTGGCGACCGTCAGCGGCGGCTCGACCGTCAGCACCGGCACCCTGGCGCCCGGCGCCTCGGTGGGCTGGCTCTGGTATTCCAACATCGGCAACTACACCCACGCCATCGGCCTCGCGTCCAGCACCTCGGGCTGCCAGCTGGAGACCACCCGCCTGGACTACCGCCAGATCATCGAGAGCAACGGCTCGGCCTCGCGGCAGATCCTCTTCTACGTGAAGAACGTGGGGTCGACGACCTGCTCCGGATCGATCTACCTACCGGTGATCGCGGCCTGAGCAAGCCCCGGACCGGCGCATCCCGGATGCGCGTCCGCTGATCGGTGCCGCCGTGCCACACGGCGGCACCGATCCGTGCGCCGCCCCGTTTCCGGCACCGGCGCGGCGGGCATAGGCGGCTCAACGAAGAGCCGATGAGGAGGGACGCCATGACGCAGACCGAGTGGACCGCCGACAGCCGCGCCACCGGGCAGGTCGTCATCGCCACATACGACGACTACCCCGCCGCCGAGCGGGCCGTGGACCACCTGTCCGACCAGGGGTTCCCGGTGGAGCGCACCGCCATCGCCGGGCGCGGGCTGAGCCTGGTCGAGCAGGTCACCGGGCGGCTGACCATGGGCCGGGCCGCCCTCCAGGCGGCGGTGTCCGGTGCGGTGATGGGCGCGCTGCTGGCCTGGCTGTTCGGCTTCTTCAACTGGGTGAGCCCGCTGGTGTCGCTGCTGCTGCTGGTGCTGTACGGCATCCTGTTCGGCGCCGTCGCCGGCGCCCTGATGGGCCTGGCCGGGCACGCCCTGTCCGGCGGCCGCCGCGACTTCGCGTCGGTGTCGGCGATGCAGGCCGAGCGCTACCAGATCCTGGTCGAGGCCGACGCCGCCGACGAGGCCATGCGCCTGCTGGAGGCGGCCGGGCTCGCCGGCCGGGCGTAGCGACACCGGGCGTGGCGACCGGACCGGGTACGGCGGGCCAGCCGGGCCGCAGGTCGTACCCGGTCCAAAGTGCAAGTTTTAGGCATGAGCATGCAATAACTCCACTTGCCGATGCCAGATTTCGATATAGGTATTCAATGATCCGGTTAAGCTCTGCTATACAGCCGGAGTGGATATTGCTTTCGCGTTCGATGAGGCGTACGCCGGGCACGCCCGGGTCGCCCTGGAGTCGGTGCTGGACCGCGGAGAGCGCGACGACGTCACGTTCTGGCTGCTGACCACCGACCAGGTGGCCAAGGAGCAGGAACCGTCGCTGCGGCGGCAGCTCGCCGGGCGGGGGCGGCTGCACCTGCTCACCGCCGGCGACGCGTTCCGCTCGCTGCCGGTGGCCGAGCTGGAGGCCATGTCCTGGCTCACTCCCGGCATGTACCTGCGGCTGCTGCTGCCGGACCTCGTCGACGGCCCCGACCGCCTGCTCTACCTGGACGCCGACGTCCACGTCTGCGGCGACCTCGGCCCGCTGTGGCAGGTGCCGCTGGACGGCGTGCCGCTCGCGGCGGTGCGCGACGCGTTCGCCGACCGCTTCGACGCCTTCGGCGGCATCCCCGGGTCAGGCCCGGAGCATCCCGCCGACGCGCCGTACTTCAACTCCGGGGTCATCCTGATCAACCTGCCGCAGTGGCGCGAGCTGGACGTGACCGAGCGCTGCCTGGCCTACCTGGCCGAGAACGGCGACCGGCTGCGCTTCCCCGACCAGGACGCGCTGAACCTGGTCGCGTACGAGCGCTGGCGGCGGCTGCCGCCCCGCTGGAACCACATGTGCAGCTACGAGCTGGAGCCGATGGCGGCGTCCGAGCGCGCCGCGCAGGACGTGCGCATCATGCACTTCGCCGGTCCGCGCAAGCCCTGGACGGAGGGCTTCCGGCCGGGCTTCCGCCAGCAGCGCCACCGCGACCTCGCCGCCCGGGTGGCGGCCTTCGCCTGAGCGGGGGCCGCCCCCGGACGCCTCACGCCGGATAGTCTGTCGACACGCTGACCTCGGCCCACTTCTCGGTCTCCGCCGCGCGGGCCTGCTCGGCGGTGCGGGCCGAGCGCAGCGCGTCGGAGCCCAGCAGCAGCCGCCGCGGCGGCTCCTCGGCGTCGGCGAGGTCGATGAGCACCTGCGCCGCGCGGACCGGGTCGCCCGGCTCGCTGCCCTGGTACTTCTCCCGGAACTTCAGGAACTCCCCCACGGTGGCCTGGTAGTCCGCACCCACCGGCACCGAGGTGCGGCCCGCGCCCGCGCCCCACTTCGTGCGGAACCCGCCCGGCTCCACGATGGTCACCTTCACCCCGAACGGCGCCACCTCCCGGGCCAGCACCTCGGAGAACCCCTCCACCCCGAACTTCGCGGTCTGGTACGCCGCCAGGCCGGGCGAGCCGCCGACCCGGCCGCCGACCGACGAGAACTGCATGACGTGGCCGCGGCGCTGGCGCCGCAGCACCGGCAGCGCCGCCCGGGTCACGTTGACGACGCCGAACAGGTTCGTCTCGATCTGGGCCCGGAACTCGTCGTCGGGCATCTCCTCGATCGACCCGGAGTTGGCGTACCCGGCGTTGTTGACGACGACGTCGAGGCCGCCGAAGGCGTCCACGGCCGCCTGGACCGCAGCGTTGGCGGCCGCCGCGTCGGTCACGTCGAGGGCGACCGCACGCACCCGGTCGCCGTACTCGGTGACGAGCGCGGTGAGCGCGGACGTGTCGCGGGCGGTGGCCACGACGGTGTCGCCGTGCGCCAGCACCGCCTTGGCCAGCTCGTACCCGAAGCCGCTGGAGGTTCCGGTGATCAGCCAGGTCTTGGACATGAGGTGTCTCTCCTTACCGTTGTTTCAGCGCGGGCCGGGCGCGTGCACCCAGGCGGGCACCAGCGCGACCAGGTCCGCGATCAGTTCCTCGCGCGGGCGGGGCTCGGCCAGCCAGGCGGCGACGGCCGCCGCCAGCCCGTGGCCGAGGAAGACCGCCGCGGTCGCGAGTTCGGCGGGCGGGCGCATCGGCGCGAACCCGATCCGCTCGAAGTAGTAGCTGATGTTGTCGGCCAGCTGCTGGCCGAACCGGGCCAGCGCGGCACCGCCGTCGGCCGAGCCGAACACGGCGACGAGCTCGGTCCGCTGCCGTTCGACCTGGTCGACGATGTTGCCCAGGACCAGCCGTGAGGCCTGCTCGCCGCTGGCGGTGTCGCTCAGCCGGACCGCGAGGTCCTGTTCGGGCAGGTCGCGCAGGGCCTGTTCGAGGACGTACACGGCGAGCGCGCCGGTGGTGTCGAAGTGCGCGTAGAACGACGACCGGTTGAGCCCGGCCTCGGCCACGATCGCGCTGACCGTCACCGGGACGCCCGGATCGCGGGCGGTGATCGCCGTGAACGCCCCGGCCAGCCGCGCCCGGGTCCGCACGGCCCGGGGGTCGCTGCTGTGCCCGGAGCCGGACGTGACGACGCTTCCCACCAGGCCAGCCTAGCCAGCTCTCCGCGACTTCGCCAACACTTGTCGGAGAAGTAGCTCACAGCGGAGCTTGCCGGAACGTGACGATTGCTGACTATTACGGACCATTGCTGACAGAATGATGGGGCAGGCATTCGCTGCCACCATGCCGGCGGGTCATCACGGGGGCAGGGGAATGGTCGAAACAGGCCGGGTATCGCCGCCCGACCGCGATCGGGTCGTGGTCGGCTTCGCGCTAGGCGCCCTCGGCTGGCTGATCCTCTACGGCGCGCTCACCTACCTGACGCGGGACTCCCCGGACCTGGCCAAGTTCGTCGGCGAGATCGTCTACCTGGTCCCGATGGTGACCCTGGTCGGACTGAGCGTCTACGCCGCCCGGCGCACCACCGGCCGGATCCGGACCGCATGGCGGCTGCTGGTGGTGGCCAACGTCCTGTGGACGATCGGCGACACCATCTGGGCGGTGTACGTCTACATCTCCCCGACCGGCCCGCCGGTGCCCTCGGCGGCCGACGCCTGCTACATCCTGCGCTACCTGCTGACGCTGCTCGCCATCGTGATCGGGCTCGGGCTGCGCATCCGCGGCATGCTCGACGCCCTGCTGGTGGCCGCCGCGGCGGCCGCGATCGGCTGGCAGGTCATCATCGCGCCGCTGGTGCCGGAGAACTGGAACCCCGCCGCGTTCGTCACCTTCCTGTACCCGGTGTTCTCGGTGATCATCGCCAGCGTGCTGGCGGCCCTGCTGCTGACCGGGTCGCGCCGGGTGCCCGCCTCCATGGTCGTGGTCGGCACGGCGTTCGGGTTCGCCTCGGTGTTCGACGCGGTGTACGCGTACTCCAGCGTGCTGGGCGCGTACACCAGCTCCACCTGGCTCAACGTCGGCTGGCAGGCCGAGGTGCTGCTGCTGTGCGTCGCGGCGCTGATGGCCGCCCGCCGGCGCGACGGCGACGAGCGCCTGCTCCAGCAGGCCCAGGAGGTGTCCTTCCTGCCCGCGCTGGTGGCCGTGGTGATCGTCGGCGGCCTCGTCGTGGCGGACATGATCCTGGTCGGGCAGATCAGCCGGGTGACCCTGTCGGTCGCGATGCTGCTGCTCATGGGCCTGCTGCTACGCCAGATCGCCGCCGCGCGGGACCGGTCCCGGCTGACCGACCAGCTGCGTACCGCCGCCATCACCGACGCGCTGACCGGCCTGTACAACCGGCGCTTCTTCGAGGAGATGCTGGCGGGCGAGATAGCCGCAGGCCGCCGCCACGCCCCGCTGAGCCTCATCCTGATCGACCTCGACCACTTCAAGACCGTCAACGACACCCACGGCCACCCCGTGGGCGACGCGGTGCTGACCGCGGTCGCCGACCGGCTGCGGCGCCCGATCCGGGGCAGCGAGCTGCTCTGCCGCTACGGCGGGGAGGAGTTCGTGTGCCTGCTGCCCCGCACCGACGGGCACGCGGCCGTGGAACTGGCCGAACAGATGCGGGCCGACCTGCGCTCGACCCCGCTGGCGGTTTCCGGCGCCGCCGAGCCGCTGCCGCTGACCGCGTCGTTCGGGGTCGCCTGCGCCGACCCGGCCGACGGCGACGGCCAGCTCCCCCCGGACGGCCTCGTCGACGCCGCCGACCGGGCGCTGTACCGGGCCAAGGCGCTCGGACGCGACCAGGTGATCCTGTGCGGGCGGTCCGGACAGGTCGAGGCGGCTCCGGCGCTCGACCTGCCCGCCGGCCTGGTCTGGCTGGCCGACGAGGCCGACCGCATCCGCGGCGACGACTCCCTGGGCGCGGCGGTGAGCGGATGGGCCTGGCAGACCGCGGCCCGGCTCGGGCTGGACGAGGCGGCCCAGCTGCGCACCGCCGCCGCCGCCCGCCTGTACGGCATCGGCTGCCTCAACCTCGGCTGCGGCCGCCCCCGACCTGACGGGGCGGATCCGGCCCGGCCGGACGGCACCCCGCCCCAGCCCGAAGGCGCCGCCCACCTCGTCGCAGAGCTGTCCCACCGGCCGGACCTGGCACCACTCATCGCCGCCCACCACGAGCACCACGACGGCAGCGGCTACCCGTGCGGGCTCGCCGGGCGGGACATCCCGATCGGCGCGCGGATCATCGCCGTATGCCATGCCTGGGCCGACGCGCGCGGCCCGGCGCTGAGCACCGGCGAGGCCCGCCTGATGCTCGCCACCGGCCGCGGCACCCGGTTCGACCCGGCCGTGCTGGACGCCTTCCTCTCCCTGGTGGACGAAGGCGCGATCACCGGGCCCGAGCCGCGCCGGCGGTCGGCCGGCCAGACCCGGCTCGGCACCGCTCCGGGCTAGCTCGGCTCGGCGCCCAGTCCCATCCTGCCCAGCGTCCACGAGTCGATCTTCTCGTCCTCGGCCAGCGCCAGGACCCGGCCGAGCAGCCGCATCATCCGGTAGTCGACGGACTCGACGGTCCGGAACAGCGCCGGATGGGACTCGTCGCCGAGGCTGTGCGGCACGTCGGCGGGCCGGATGCCGTCACCGATCAGGACGACTTCCGTACCCAGGTGCACCCGGTACACCGCGAGCGAACCGCGGATCACGACCGTGTCCCCGTCCCAGCTGATCCGGTCCGTGGCCCGTTCGGCCAGCACGGCGGTCAGCAGCTCGGCGCGGGCACGGGCCCGGCCCGTCGCGTAGTCGCCGACGCTGCGCCGCCCCGCCCACGCGGCCAGGTCCAGATCGCGCACCGCCTCGGAGAACACCACCGGCGGCACCCCGTCGGCCGCGACGGTCCCGTCACCGGCGCGGAACTCCAGCCGGTCGAAGGACACGTCGCCCGCACCCCAGTAGCCCGTCGTGGTCCCGTGCAGCACGGCGCTGTGCGCCCCGATCTGCCTGACCGCGTACGGCAGCGGGGCGTCGTGCAGCGACCAGCCTCGGGTCGACAGCTCCCGCACGACCGCGGCGCCCGCGATCACCCGGCCGGTGAATCGGGTCGACTGCCCCGCCACCTCCTGCGGGGTCGGCGCGTACCACTCCCGGAACAGCTGCGGGACCGGCTGGCACAACCGGCGCCGGGCCGCCTCGGCCTGCCGGGACGCCAGCTGCCCGGCCGCGGCCAGCGCGGCCGGGTGCGCGGCCGTGACCGCGCCCGCGCCGTCGAGCTCGTCGAGCAGCCCGAACCGCCCGCCCGCGTCCTGCCACACCAGCAGCGGCAGCAGCGCCGCACCGGCCGGGGTGGCCCGCAACCGGGCCAGCTCCGCGGGCGGCAGCGGCACCCCGGTCGTGACGAGGCGGCGCAGCATCCGGCTCAGCCGCGCGGTGTGGCCGCGCAGCAGCTCGTGCTGCTCGCGCAGCGCCGCCACGCCCGGCTCGTCGCGCACGGCCTTCGGCACCGACTTCAGCACCCGGGCGCCCTTGGCGGCGATGATCGCGGGTTCGACGCCGTCGAACCCGACCACGGCCGTGTACGGCCCGGCCGTGAGCACCGGCGCGACCGGGGTCGGCGAGTACGCCTCCCCGGCGGCGTCCAGCGCGGCGGCGTCGGCATACCCGCCGAGCTGGGCCAGATGGTCCAGGGCGACGCTCACCGCGTTCGCGTGCTGGCGGCGCCGGTCCGTCGCGGGCAGCTCCATCCCGTGCCGGTGCAGCTCGCGCAGCGCCACCCAGCGGTCCAGCACCGTCTCACCGTCGGACAGCGGCAGCATGCCGTACGCGGTGATGCCGACCGGCGAGTCCTTGGCCACCCGGGCCATGACCGCGTCGCGGCGCAGGCCCAGCGCCGCCGCGACCACGTCGTTGGGCGCCAGCTTCAGCAGCCGGGCCAGGTCGGCCGCACCCGCCTCGGCCGCCGCCGCGAGGATCGCCGCCCGGTCGTTGCGCACCACCCGGCTCGTCGCCTGGCCGGTCTGGATCAGCCGCAGCAGGCGGTCGGCGCCCGCAAGCCCCAGCAGCGGCAGCAGCACCTGCGCGTCCCCGGCCGCCAGCCGCAGCGTGAACGCCTGCTCCTGCCGCTGCGGCGGCGCGCCGCGCAGATGCTCGACCAGCTCGGCGCGTTCAGCCGGGGTCAGTTCGGCCGCGCCGAGGTACCGGACCACGCGCCAGTTGCCGGTGTAGTCCAGCGCCCGCAGCACGAACCGCAGCCCGCGCGGCTCGGGCATGGACACCACGCGGTCGTAGTCGACGTCCGGTGCGCTGGTGAGCTGCCACAGGTGCTCCTCCCAGGCGGGCCGGAACCGGTCGGAGACGGCCGCGGCGACGGCCGGGGCGTAGTAGCCGAACAGATGATGGACCAGGTCCATGTCTTCGGCGAGATGCGCGACGACCTCGTCGTCCAGCCCGCCTGAGGTGTGCAGCGCCTCCAGCAGCATCGCGCGCGACGGCCTGTCCGTGCGGCCGAACGGCGTGAGCGCGATGGCGCGCAGCAGGCGCCGGTCACCGGCGGTGGCCGCGGCGTCGACCAGCGGGTCCAGCTGGAGCTCGCCGGGATCCCGCAGCCGGAGCAGCCCCAGCACCGCCTGGACCCGGGCCGTGGTCGGCCAGGGGGCGTCGAGCACGTCGGCCAGGTCGGCCGGATCGGTGAGCGGGAACGCCGCGTCGTACAGCCGGTCCAGTTCGGCCTCGTCGGCGTTGGCCAGGCGCCGGGCGACACCCGGATCGCCGAGCAGATGCAGCATGTCCCGGGCCACGGCCCGCAGGGCGTCGTGATCGGCGGCGTCGGCCGCCTTGCGCGCCTGATGGACCAGCGCCATCATCGCCAGCGGGTTGACCGGCGCGTTCCTCGCGTACGCCTGCATGCCCCCGAGCCCGCCTTCCGTCGTCGCCGGAGCAGACCCTACGGGACGGCTGCGACAGGCGGGGCGGGCACGGGACGGGGGCGGATCACGACTGCGGGCTGCGGCCTTCCGACGCGTTGTGCCAGCGTACGGTCACCCGCAAGTGCGAGCGCGCCTCGCTGCGGGTGATGACCGCGCCCGCCTCCACCGCCAGGTCCACGCCGAACTCGACCTCGACCTCGTCGGGCTGGGCCCGGCGCAGCTCGTCGAGCACCGCGCGGGCCGCCTCCGCGATCGGGCCCATGGCCTGCTGCAATGTGGTCGGGAACGCCTGGACGGCGTCGCTGATGCGGCCCGCCTTCACCGGACCGCCGCCGACGGCGGCCGCCTGCCCCGCGCCCTCGACCAGGATCAGACCGCCGCCCGCCAGCGGCACCGCCATCACATCGTCCATCGTGAACTCCCTGCTCCCGTTGTGTGCTCGCGGTTCGCCGCCGCTGCCGTCCGG
Organism: Catellatospora sp. TT07R-123; assembly: GCF_018327705.1. Lineage (NCBI taxonomy): Bacteria > Bacillati > Actinomycetota > Actinomycetes > Micromonosporales > Micromonosporaceae > Catellatospora > Catellatospora sp. TT07R-123. The sequence continues at coordinate 1,008,045 of NZ_BNEM01000002.1, forward strand.
CATGGACAGCGGGCGCGTACGGCAGTCCATTATGGTGTCCCGGTCGGGACACGGGAGGGTGCCATGGCATTGACGGGGCGGTACTGCCGATGACGGCGCCGGGTGCTTCGATCGACGTGACGCGCGGCGTCGTACAGATCCTGGACGGGCAGGGGCGCACCGCGGGCACCGGGTTCCTCGTCGCCGACGGCCTCCTGGTGACCTGCGCGCACGTGGTGAACCCGGGGCCCGGCGGGCCGCCGACCGGGCCCGTGCTGGTCCGGTTCGCGCACCTGGACGACGAGCCGCGCCGCGCCTGGCCGTTGCCCGCGCACTGGCGCGCCGCCGACGTCGGCGACGTCGCGTTCCTCCAGCTGGCCGACCCGGCCCCGGCGCTGGCCCGGCCGCTGCCGCTGGGGACCTCCGTCAGCGGCGCCCGCCACCCCGTGAAGGCGTTCGGGTTCCCCGCCAACGCCCCCGGCGGCGGCCACTACGGCTACGGCGCCGTCGGCGACCCCGTCCGCGCCGACAACGACGTCGAGCTGCTGCAGCTCACCGACGCCACCGAGATCACGCAGGGGTTCAGCGGCGGGCCGGTGCTCGACGAACGCAGCGGGCTGGTCATCGGCATGGTCGACTCCGTGGCCGTCCCGGACCGCCTCGGCCGCGGCCGCTCCACCGCGTACGTCACCCCCGTACGCACCCTGCGGGCGGTCCATCCGCGACTGGTGCTGTCGGACGTGTGCCCGTACCCGGGACTGCGGCCCTTCACCACCGCCGACGCCGCCTGGTTCCACGGCCGGGACCGGGCCGTGCGCGCCGTCGTGTCCAGCATCGGCCGCCACCGCGGCTTCCTCGCCCTGCTCGGCCCCTCCGGCAGCGGCAAGTCGTCGCTGATCCAGGCCGGTGTCCGCCCGGCGCTGGAACAGAACGCGCTGCCCGGCAGCGACCGCTGGGGCTGGGCCGTCGCCCGGCCCGGCAGCGACCCGGTCACCCAGCTCGCCCAGGCCGGACTGCCCGGAGCCGAGCAGGGACTCGCCGCCGCCGTGCAGCGGTGGCTGTCCGCCCACCCTGAGCACGACCGGCTGGTGCTGGTGCTCGACCAGTTCGAGGAGATCCTGGTCGCCACCCCGCCGCAGCCCCGCGAGCGGCTGCTGCGGGAGCTGGTCGACCTCGTCGCCGACCAGCCCGCCGTCACCGTCGCGATCACCATGCGCGACGACTTCTACAGCCGGCTGGCCGCGCAGGCGCCCGCCCTGATGCCCCTGCTGCAACAGGGCCTGGTCAACATCCCGGCGGTGCTCGAACCGGCCGACCTCGCCGACATCGTCGAACGCCCCGCCGCCTCCGTCGGCCTCACCCTCGAACCCGGCCTCACCCAGCGGATCGTCGCCGACACGACGCAGGTGACCGCACTGAGCGGCGCGGCGGGCGGGGCGTCCGTCACGGTGCTGCCGCTGCTGTCGTCGGCCCTGGCCGAACTGTGGCAGCGCTGCCGCGAGCAGGGCAGGCTCACCCACCGCGCCTACGCCGACCTCGGCGGCGTGGTCGGCTGGCTGGACCGCTGGTGCGACCGGGCGTACGCGGACGTGACAGCGGCCCTCTCCCCCGAGCAGCGGCCGCTGGTGCGCCAGATCCTCACCGCGCTGGTACGGCCCGGCGACGAGTCCGCCAACGTCCCGCCCACCCGGCAGCGGCGCCCCCTGACCCAGCTGCGCGCCGCCGGTTCCGCCCGCCCCGCCGACACCGCCACGGCCGTGGTGGTGGGGCTGCTCGCCGACCGGCGGCTGGTCACCACCGGCCAGGACCCGACCGGCGGCGAACCCGTGGTAGAGCTCGCGCACGAGGCGCTGATCCACGAGTGGGCGCTGCTGCGCCGCTGGCTCGCCGAGGACCACGAGTTCCTGGCCTGGCGGCGGGACCTGGAGGCCGACCACGCCCGCTGGCAGGCCACGGCCGGGCGGCGCGGCGGAGCCGACCCCGACCTGCTGCTGCCCGGCAGCTCCCTGGACGCCGCCCGCCGCTGGCTCGGCCGGCGGCCGACCGAGATCGACCCGGTGCTGACGCGGTTCATCCAGCTCAGCGACAGCGCCCAGCAGCGGCGGCTGACCCGCGACCGGCGCCGGGTGATGGTCCTGGCCGGGCTGCTGGTGCTCGCGGTCGTGCTCGGGTCGTTCGCCTGGATCCAGCAGCGCAACGCCTCGGCCCAGGCGGAGGAGGCACGCCACCAGACCCTGCTGGCCGATTCCCGCTCCCTGGCCGTGCAGGCCGTCGCCGCCGTCGACCACCAACCCGACCTGGCGATGCTGCTCGCCCTCGAAGGCCTGCGCATCGCCCCGAGCCAGGCCGCCTGGGGCGCGCTGGGCACGGCCCTGTCCCGCCCCGTGGCGCCGTCACGGGTCCTGACCGGGCATCAGAAGTTCATCTACGCCGTGGCGACGCATCCCAGTGGGAAGACCGTGGCCAGCTCCGACATGGACGGCGCCGTCCGGCTCTGGGACACCGCGAGCGGCAAGCAGACCGCGCTGATCGACAAGCCCAGAGCCAACCTCGCGCTCGAGTACAGCCCTGACGGCAAGTGGCTCGCCAGCAGCGGCGACGACGGCGTCTGGCTGCGCGACGCGGCCACCGCGAAGCCGGTCGGCAACAGCCTCGGCCGTGGTTACCTGCTGAAGGACTCGTTGGCGTTCAGCCCGGACAGCAGCATGCTCGCCGGGTACGTCGAAGACAGCCAGGCCAAAGGCCACTTCGTGCTCACGGTCTGGCGCACGGCCACCGGGCAGCGTGCGACAGAGCCGATCGACGCCAGGATCGGCGTCATCAGCGAGATCGCGTTCAGCCCCGACGGCAAGCGGCTCGCCGTGGCGGGAGAGACGCTCGCGCGGATCTACGACGTCGCCACCTGGACGATGGTCGACCAGTTCCGGGTCACCGAGCGGATCAACGCGATCGAGTTCAACCGCGACGGCTCCGTGCTGGCCGTCGGCAGCGGCGACGGCAACGTCTACCTGGTCGGTCCTGACCACAGACTCGTCGGCGACACTCTGCGGCTGCCCGTACGCGCCGCGGACATGGTGCTGCGCCCCGGCACGGACGTGCTCCTCATCGCCGACACCGATGGCGAGATACAGCAGTGGGACCTGCGGACCCGGCGAACCACCGGAGCGCGACTGCTCGGGCATAGCGCACGGGTCTCGTCCATGTCCATCAGCCGCGACGGGTCCGTGCTGGCCAGCGGAAGCGACGACAAACAGGTGAGACTGTGGGATCTGAGCAGCCGCCAGCCGCTGGGTGAGGCCCTGGCCGGGACCGACGACTCCGTCAACGGCGTCGCCTTCAGCCCCGATGGTGCGTCGCTGGCCGGAGTCGGGTTCGACGCCTCGATCCGCATCTGGGATGTCGCCACCCGCAAGATATCCGCAGACCCGCTTGTCGTGCCCGGCGAGTCCGTTCAGCCGGGTACTGCCATCACTGACTATGCGCTGAGCGAGGTCAGACTCGGCTCGGACGGCACCGTGTCGACGCGCAGCGGATTCGTGCCGGTCCGACGCTGGGATACCGGCGCTCGCAAGATCATCATGGAGATTCCCCGTAAGACGGCGAAGACGTACGCACTGGCGCTCAGCCCCGACGGCCGCCTGGTCGCGATCACCAACGGCACGGACACCGTCGAGATCTGGAACCTCGTCGACGGCAAGCAGGTCGGTGCACTTCCGGTCGACGGCTCGTCCGCCGTGTTCGGCCCGGATGGAAAGTCTCTGGCAGTCGGACGGCTCGGCGTCGTAGAGCTGTGGAGTGTGCCCGCCGGCGAACTCATCGCACGTGGGGAGCCTAAGGATGCGAAATTCAAATCCGAGCAGCCCCTCGCGGTGAGCCCCGACGGGCAGACCGTCCTCGTCGAGGACACCATCCTCACCGGCACCGTGCAGGCGTGGCGGGTCGACGGCGACGAGCTGACGAGGCAGCCGCTGGCGTACCCCGGCGCGACGCCGGTCAGCGGCGTGTTCAGCCCCGACGGGAGGCTGGCGGCGGTGGGTGACCGGGACAGCACCGTGCAGCTGTTCGACACCGCGACCTGGCTGCCGTTCGCCGCTCCGCTGGATCTGCACCAGGATGAAGTGCGCGATCTCGCGTTCAGCCCCGACGGGAACCTGCTGGCCAGTGCCTCCAGGGACAGCACGATCAGGTTGTGGGCCACTCCGCGCAACTGGGTGGCGCAGGCGTGCGAGCTGGCCGGGCGGAACCTGACCCGCGACGAGTGGGCCCGCTACCACGGCGACAAGCCCTACGTCCGGACCTGCCCGCAGTACCCGTCGGGTTACCAAGCCGACCCGAACGCACCTGCGGGCGCCTACCCCGAGGCGCCGTAGCAACGGTGTCCGGGCACAGCGACGATCCGGGAGCTCAGGGAGTACGGGAGAGCGCGAGCTCGCTGCGGATGGTCTCCAGGAGGCGGCCGATCCAGTTGGCTCCGGCGGCGGTCCAGAAGCCGTCGTCCCCGGACGAGTAGGTGATGCGGCCGTCGCCCGTGGCGAGCAGGATGTCCGCCAGTTCGGGGTGCTGGGTGAGCTTCGCGCGCAGCAGTACGCCCATCACCGCCAGGCGGCGATGGTGCCAGTCGGCCCGCCGGGTCACGCCCTTGGCTGCGGCGCGTGCGGCGGCCGTTCCGTCGGCCCGTGCGATCCGGTCGTGATCGGCCGGGTCGGCGGCCGCCAGCGCGAGGATCGCATGGGTGATGGACGGATACGACGAACCGAAGGCGCTGATCCGAGCCGGATAGTCGGGCGTCAGCGCCTCGACGCCGGGCGGATCGTGCCAACCCCTGGCGTAGGGAACCTGGCTGAGCGCCGCAGTCGGCGACTCCCGCACGTCATCCCACGCGACGATCCGGGATGGGACCGGCTCGGCCAGGGCCTCCGAGTGTTCGACGAGTTCGGCGACGGCGTCTCGGAACTGCCGCTCGGTGATCTCGGGGCCGTCATCCGCGCCGGCAGGCGGCTGGCCGACCTCGCTGATGAACGTCCGGAGCACCCGGTTCCTGGGGTCCAGGTGACTGAGGACGGCACGCCGACGGTGCGCGGGAATGGCCAGGTAGGCCGCCCGCACCGCCAGCCGCGCGTGTTCGCTGCGATCGGCCCGGTACGCGACGATGAGCCTCCGGCAGCGGGCCTTCGAGTCCGGCCGCCCGTTCAGCTGCTCGACCACGTCGAGCAGCTCGCCGTGGAGCATGTCGGCGTCGATGTAGCCCCGCACGTCGGTCGCGCGCCACTCAGCTAGCGCGGGCGCCGACACCCTGGCACCGTCCGAAGGCTGAACGGTGATGGACCCGTCGGCAATCTTGGTCCTGAGCTCTTCGAGTGTCAGCAGTGGACCGCCGCACTCGACAGCGCCGTCGGCGTACACGGCCAGGTTCATCAGGATGTACCTGCCGTCGCCACCGACGAACACCGGACGGACGCGGCCGGGGATCTGCTCCCCGTCCACGGTTCGGTACACCCACCTGTTCGCCACCAGCCCAGACTAGCGACCATGATCGATGTTTTGCTATGAGCCCGAGGGGCGGCCACCCAGCAGCCGGCGCAGGCCGCGCAGGCGGCGGCCGTTGATCAGGTCGAGGATGCCCTGCTGGACGTGCCGTCCGACCGCGCCACGGGTGCCCAGCGCCAGCATCCGCAGCGGCATCTCGTCGAGCATCGCCGCGACCAGGTACGCCATCGGGCTGGTCGGGTCGGCGATGACGGACCGGGACTTGCGGCGGGCGACGTACTGCAACGTGCGGGTCACCACGGAGGACCGCATGTCGGCCAGCGGCGTGTTCAGGGTGAACGCGCCGGGCCGGTCCGCGGTGTTGTCCGGCAGGTCCCGGCCGTACAGGGCGGCGAAGGCGGCACGGTCGAACTGCTGACCTGATGCGGGCAGCGGATAGCTCACCGGCTCGGGCACCGGGTCGCCGCCGGTGACCTCCAGCAGCACGGTGGCACGGATGTCGCGCGAGGACGACCCGGCCCGGATCTCGAACTCCCCCGCCTCGACGGACCAGTCGCCGCGCGCGGTGTCGTAGAACGCGAACGCCCGTCGCGGCAGCACCACGGTGACCTGCTCGGACTGGCCGGGGCGCAGCCGCACCTTGACGAAGCCGGCCAGCTCCTGCCAGGGCCGGAACACGGTGGACGCGCAGTCGTTCACGTACACCTGCACGACCTCGCTGCCCTCGCGCTCGCCGGTGTTGGTGACGGTCACGCTGACCTCGACCGGCTCCCCGGCCTCGACCGCCGCCGCGTTCAGCGTCAGCCCCGAATACGCGAACGTCGTGTACGACAGCCCGTGCCCGAACGGGAACATCACGTCCACGCGCGCGCTGTCGTAGTAGCGGTAGCCGACGTACACGCTCTCGCGGTATTCGGTGACGGCGGGCGCGTCGGGGATGGCGTGGCTGGGGTTGTCCTCCCACCGGTGCGGGAACGTCTCGGCCAGCCGCCCGCCGGGTTCGGCCGCGCCGAACAGCACGTCGGCCACGGCACTGCCGCCGGCCTGCCCGCCGAGGTAGCCCTCGACGACGGCGGGCACCCCGCGCAGCCAGGGCATCTCCACGGGTGCGCCGTTGGCCAGCACCACGACCGCGCGCGAGTTCACCGCCGTGACCGCGTGCACGAGGGCGTCGTGGGCGGCGGGCAGGGCCAGGTGCGTGCGGTCCAGGCCCTCGGTCTCGTACCCCTCGGTCAGGCCGACGAAGACCAGCACCGTGTCGGCGTCGCGGGCGGTCACCCGGGCCTGCGCCAGCAGCTCCTCGTCGACGTCGCCGCGGTCGCGGTGGTAGCCGGGGGCGTAGGCGACCTGCTCGCCGACCAGCTCGCAGATCCGGGTGTACGCGTCGTCGACCCGGTGCGGGTTGATCCCGGCGCTGCCCGCGCCCTGGAACCGGGGCTGTCTGGCGAACGCGCCGACGACCGCGATCCGGCCCGTGCCCGGGGCCAGCGGCAGCAGGCCGCCCTCGTTCTTCAGCAGCACGGTGCCCTCGGCGGCGGCCCGGCGGGCCAGGGCGTGGTGGGCGTCGCGGTCGTAGCCGTGACCGCCCGCGCGGATCTGCCCGGTGCGCTCGATCAGGGTCAGCACCCGGGCGGCGGCCCGGTCCAAAACCTCCTCGGGCAGGCTGCCGTCGGCGAGCGCGGCGAGGATGAGCTGGTCGTTGTGGCCGCCGTAGCCGGGCATCTCGACGTCCAGGCCCACGGCCAGGCCGGGGACCCGCTCGTCGACGGCGCCCCAGTCGGACACCACGACGCCGTCGAAGCCCCAGCGCCGCCGCAGCACCTCGGTGAGCAGCCACTCATGCTGGCTGCAGTGCACGCCGTTGAGCCGGTTGTAGGCGCACATCACCGTCCACGGACCCGCCGCGACGGCGGTCTCGAACGCGGCCAGGTAGATCTCGTGCAGGGCCCGCTCGTCGACGGCGGCGTCGATGTTGAACCGGCGCCGCTCCTGGTTGTTGGCGGCGAAGTGCTTGAGCGAGGCGCCGACGCCCCGGCTCTGCACGCCGCGGATCCAGGCGGCACCGAGGGTGCCCGCCAGCAGCGGGTCCTCGGAGAAGTACTCGAAGTTGCGGCCGCACAGGGGGCTGCGCTTGATGTTGACGCCGGGGCCGAGCAGCACGCTGACGCCGCCCGCCCTCGCCTCGTCGCCGAGGGCGCGGCCGATCTGCTCGACCAGGTCGGGGTCCCAGGTCGCGGCCAGGGCCGAGGACGTCGGGAAGCAGGTCGCGGGCTCGCTCTTGCCGTCGACGTCGCTGCCGTCGTGCTCCTTGCGCAGGCCGTACGGCCCGTCGGCGACCATGATCGGCGGGACGTCCAGGCGGGGCACGCCGTACAGGTGCCAGAAGTCGCTGCCCGCGCAGAGCGCGGCCTTCTCGGCCGGGGTCATCCGCGCCACCAGGTCGGTGATGCGGGGCTCGAACCGCTCGGCGGTGAGCTCGGGCGTCTCGGTGCTCACGCGGCCACCGGCGCGGCCGCGTCGGCGGTGGCGGTCATGGCCTGCGACAGGGTGTGCAGCAGCGCGGCCAGGTGCTCGCGCTCGGCGCCGGGCAGCGGCAGCTCGGTGACGCTGGCGTCGATCCGCGCGGCGATGCGCTCATGCAGCTGGCGGCCGCGCGGGGCCAGGAAGGCGCGGATGCGGCGCCGGTCGGCCGGGTCGATGCGCCGGTAGACCAGGCCGAGCTCGACGAGCTGGTCCACCACCTTGGTCAGGGTGCCCGGGGGCAGGAAGGAGCGGTCGGCGACCTCGGTCATCGGGTGGCCGCCGCCCTCGGCGAGCAGGTGCAGCACCCGCCACGCCTCGGCTGAGCAGCCCTCTTCGCGCAGGATGCCCGCCACGCGCCGCGACAGCAGCCGTTCGGCCTGGGTCAGCAGCTGCATCAGGTCGGCAGCGGTGCCCGTCGGCAGCACAGACATGGCCCTCCTCCTCGGCTGGAACAGCGAACGTACCCCGGTCGCCGTCAAGTGTGTAGCCCCCGTGCCTGCTGCGAAAGCGTTCCGCCGATCGCTCCGGCCAGGGCCGGGCGAGATGAGACTGCGCAAGTTCGAGGAGAACTTGCACCAGCGCTCGCCGGAAGGCGGGGGCGGTGAGTTCGACCCGGTTGTGCAAGAAGCCGATCAGACCCTCGCCGCAGAAAGCGCGCAGCGCGCTGGGGGTCAAACGCAACGAGCCATACGGTGACAGCCAGCGCCTGAGGCGCCACGCCTACAGTTCGACCACTCGAACGGCCCAACGGGCCGGTCGGCGTTCCGAAGCGTCCATGCGATCGTCGCGCCGACCGGGTAGTCGTACGGCGAGAATGCCACTCATTCGGTACACAACGGTAGCCTACAGATCAAAAGCGAAAGAACAGAAAGCACAAACCTACTAATCCTGCTGCTATAGCGGCGAAGTGCAGCATGGCTCGCTTTGCGTGTCGCACCCCTGCCACACGATCAGTTGCTGTGGCCGGCAAGGATGCCGTGCGCCGACGAAGCGGGAGGAAGGAGAGTGTGGCAACGCCAATTACGGCAATGATCAACAGCCGGATCCTGGGATCTGAGCTATGGCCAGAGCCGAACACTAGTGAAATAACGCCCAGCGCAATCAGTGCACGATTGACTTTGGGTTGCCCGCCATTCAGCCTCAACGCCACGAATAACATCGTGAACATTCCGAGCACGGCGGCTATCCACCATGCCACGATTGGACTTGTGTGGAAATCACCAAGCACGTCAATTCCCTACCAGCTGCATAAGGAGGAGGGATGCAGCCGCAAGGCCGAACAGCACATCATAGGGCTTAGCATCCGTGCGCAGTAATTCCACCACACAGGTTACACCCGTAAATACAATGAGACCGATAAAGGGCAAAAGAATTATGTCGGCCGCGCTTCCGTGTATGCCAAGACCTAGGCAGACCAGCGCCGCAACAACGAAGGCTACGCTGAAAACGATCGTGAGTGACACCCACGCCGAGAAGACATCCAGCTGCCGACGTTCGCGGGTCTGACGGGACCGATCCTTGCTCAAGAGCGCCGATGCCCTCCAACGCTTCAGTGGCACCGCGGCGACACGTGCATACAGGCGAGCGATCTCAATAGTCAGGTTCATCATGGAATGAAAAGCCCTCCGAGCTATGACCCGAATTGACGCATATCTTAACAGTCGCGGCGGCAGGCCCACTCTCGGGGGCCCGCCGCCGCGAGCTGTCAGCTAGATAACGGAAAGCAATACCGAAGAGAAGATATTCGGCGATCGGTCGTCTCCGCCGGCGTTCGGAACCAACTGCTGAGCGAATCCGAGGGCATTGCCCACAGCTCCTACAACAAATTCGGCGGCGGCCGATTTCACCACAGTCGCTTTCGCCAATGAAGCCGCTGCCTGCTTCGCAACTGCATTGGCGTACTTCGGCGAGCCCAGGTTCTTTAGCGTTCGCGCAGTCTTTGACGCTTCCTTCGCAGCTGCCGCGAGTCCCTTTTCTGCGTGCGCAAGCTTGGCAGTTGCCCCAAGACCCACAGCGCTTAGGACAGTTCCTGCGACGTCAAAGGCGGTCTCAGTGCCGGTGGTTGTCGTCGAATACTGAATATCATTCCATACGTCGATTGCACCGTTTGCTACCGAGACGATATTCACTGCGACCGCAAGAGTTGCAGTCACGATATCAAGTCCGGGAACCGCTGCCGTTGCCGCGGCCAGCAGGTCGAGTGCCGGGGCCGCGTCGCTGATCCAATCCATACTCTGCTTCCACCAGGTATCGTCTATCTTGGCTCTTTCGGCCGCTTCGCGCTCGCGGCGCGCGCGCTCACGCTCGAGACGTTCGCGTTCGAGGCGTTCGTGTTCCTTTCGGTCGCGCTCGGCGCGGGCGGCCTGGCAGGCAGCATCACAGGGTGGTGGGACGAACTTGTCGACGACGGTAGTCGGGCCGTTGCTGTGGCCGTAGCCCTTGGCGCCGGTGTCGTCGCTGTCTTCGGTGTAGTACAGCCCGGAAGGGTCGGAGAAGCTGGTCGGGTTGTTGTTGCTGTACGCGTAGCCGTGTAGCTGCTGTGGATCCCCCGGGTCGGAGACGGGGTCGTCGGATAGGAACATGCCCAGTGCTGGGTCGTATTCGCGGGCGCCGAGGTGGGTGAGGCCGGTGTTGTCGCGGGTGCCGCCGACGAAGCCCTTGTCACCGGCCCAGGTGGCGGGTGGGGTGCCGCGGTCGGTGCCGAACGGGGTGCTGCGCCTGCGGGAGATGTTGGCGAGGTTGGTGGCGGAGATGCCGACTTCGGATGTGCCATGGTGGTCGGCGACCTGCCATGTCAGTCCCGCTGCGGTGCGGACGGCGTAGATCGTGCCGAGGTGGTTGTAGTAGCGGGTGGCCTTGGTCGGCTGCCCCGTTGTGCGGCGGACTTCCTGTCCGCCGGGCAGGTAGAGGGTGGCGCCGGTCGGGTCGTGGCTGATGAGCCGGTTTCCGTCGGCGTCGTAGATGTAGTCGGTGGTTCCGGCGCCGTCGGTGACGCTCTTGAGGTGTCCTTCCGGGTCCCAGGCCAGCTGCTGGCTGGCGGGTCCGGCCGGGTCTCGCAGAGTGGTGTTGCCGTTGGCGTCGTAGTCGAACAGGTCGGTGGTGTCGTTGCCGGTGCCCGGCCGGTCGGTGACGACCTGCTGGACGGTGTGCGGCTGAGACCCGACGGGGCCGCCCTGGGTGGGGTAGGTGTAGTCGCGGACGGTGTCACCGGCCGACTCGTGCCAGGTTTCCTGTGTGCGGCTGCCGGCCAGTCCGGCGGAGCCGGTGTAGGCGTAGGAGTGCCAGTACGGTGCCGGGCCGCCAAGACCGCTGACGGTGCGCGTCGCACCGCAGTCCCCAGACAGCGGCGTCCAGGCTTGCGTGAGTCGGCGCAGGTGGTCGTAGGTGTAGCACTGGGTGTCGGCGGTCTGCCCGAACGGGCTGTCCTTGATGCTGAGCAGGTTGCCGGTCTTGTCGTAGGTGTAGTGGTAGGAGGCGGGGACGGGTTGCCCGTCGGGCGAGACGACCACATCGGTGGTGCGGTTGGTGGCCTCGTCGATGGTGTAGGTGGCGGTCACGAGGCTGCCGAACTTGCCGAGCTTACGCTCGGTGAGCATGCCCAGCTTGTTGTAGGTGACCGCGTACACGTTGCTGGACAGGCTCGTGGTCAGCGTGGTCGGCGCACCCACGTCGTTGTAGTTGTGCGCGATCACCTCGCTGCCGAGATCGGCGGCGGCGGGGATGCTGGTAACCGACGGCTGGCCGTCTGCCTTGTAGGAGGTGGAGTAGGTGTACTCACATGGCGTCAGGGTGCCCGACGCGCACAGCGTGCCCTCGCCCGACGGGACGACGAGCTTGCTGGAGGTGACCCGGCCGGCGATGTCGTAGCCGGTGACCTCATTGGTGTAGGCGTTGGCCGACCCCGCCGGTTCGAGGCGGGTGGAACGGGTCAGCCTGCCGATTCCGTTGGTGAGGGTGTCGTACTCCCACGTGGTGCGGATGTTGCCGCCCTGGGTCACGCTGGTCTTGCGGCCGAGCGCGTCGTAGGCGTAGCCGAGCGTGATCCCCGTGGCATCGGTGACACTCTCGACCTGGCTGAGGTCGTTGTATTCGGTGTGGACGTGGCCGGTGTCGGGGTCGTAGACGTCGGTCTGGTGGCCCCGCTGGTCGTAGTCGTAGTTCCAGGTGTTGCCGGCCGGGTCGGTGACGGTGTCGAGTTCGCCCCGGTCAGTGTAGGTGTAGTTGGTGGCGTCGAACGTGGTCGGATCGTCGCTGCCCGCGAACGCCCGGTCGTGGTACTGGCGCAGCTGGGTGGTGCGGCCGTCGGCGTCGAGGATGGTGGTGGTTGCGGTGCCGCCGTCGGGAGGGATGGTGGTGGTCCGGTCCCCGAACAGCTGGACCTGGGATCGCCATTGCTCGACCCCGTACGAGGACAGGGCCTCGGCGGTCTTGCGGCCGACGCTGTCGTAGAAGAAGTCACTTACCGACGGAATCGACGGTTTGGTGAGACCGGTGTAGAGCGCGGTACTGGGTGCGGCATTGGAGGCGTCGTAGTAGCCGGCCGCGGTCCAGGCGGTCAGGCCTCGGGAGTCGTAGATGGTATCGGTGAGGCCTCTGCCCCCGCCGGGTGCCTGAGTCTGGGTCTGCCGCTGCCGCAGCCAGCCGTCGAACAGGGTGATCTGTGTGGCGTATCCGCTACCGGTGGGCAGCAGCATCTTGGTCGTTACCGCGGTGGGGGCGTTGTTGCGCAGCAGGTACACGTACTCCAGGTTGGGTGTCTGGGGATAGGTGCCCTTGTCGCGGCCGGGCTGCCATACCTTCAGGAGCCTGCCCAGTCCGTCGTAGTCCAGTGCCGTGACGGCGCCGTTGGCATCGATGATGGTCGCCGGAAGCCCCCATGCGGGTGCGGAGGTGGTGCTGCTGGTCTGGTTCTTGGCGTTGGTGACGCTGACGCCGGTCACCGGGCCGGCCAGCATCGGGGTGTAGGTGGTGCTGGTCTTATAGCCAGCTGCGTCGAAGCTGTCTCGCGGCCGTCCGTTGGCGTCATAGGTGGTCTTCGCGGTCAGCACCGTGACCGGGTTGGTGCCGTTCCAAGAGTCGACCTCCTCGACCTTGGCGACGTCACCGAGCACCGGCAGGTCGGTGTTCCAGTCGTTGGCCACGTCGTCGTAGGTGGTGCGCACGTCGGACAGGACGTCTGCCGGAACGGACGGGGTCGCCGCGCAGGCGACGCCGACGGTTTGCATTCGCTTGACCTGGTCCAGCATCCAGTTTCCGCTGTTGCGGGCGTACCAGGTGCGGGTGCAGGTCTCGTCGCCGCTGGCGGCCTCGTCGCCGAAGTCGTCGACCGTCTCGGGCAGGCCGTCGGTGTTGTAACCCGTGGTCTGCTTGGTCCAGCGGTAGGTGCCGTTGAGCAGGCGGGTGCGTTCGCGGCGGGTCTGCGGCTGGACCATCCACGCCTTCAGCGACCCAGAAGTCGCGGTGGGGCCGTTTACCCACATGTCGGTGATGGTGCTGGACACGACGAGGCTGGAGGCGGAGTCGAGTTTCGTCTCCTCGCGGACCTGCCCGTTCAGTTCGTCGCGGTCGTCGACCTGGACGCCCTGCGAGTCAGTGATCTTCACGGTACGGGTGCCGCCGCCGGACAGCTTGTCGCCGTCCATGCCGCGGTAGTACAGGTAGTCGTCGACCAGGCGCGGGTCGGTGCCCTTGCCCTTGCTGATCTGGACGTGGCTGTAGCCGCGGAACTGCCCCCAGGTGCGCTCCTCGGGCTTGACCAGTTCGCTGTCGTCGTAGTGCCAGGCGGGGGTGTCGAGGTAGAAGTACTCCGTCTGCATGTCCGCCGACGCACCGGTCTGGTCGTGCTCGTCCAGGCGGGTCACGACGTACTTGTGGAACCAGTCGACGGTCGCGTTGACGCCGTCCGGGGCGTACATCTGGGGGTAGCAGCGCTTGGTGTTCGTGTCGGGGGTGGGCAGGGCGGTGCGGGTGCACTCCTTCGCGGAGTACGTGATCCCGATCTGGGTCCCCGACTCGGTGGTGATGGACTGGATCCGGAACCGGAACAGGTTGGTACGCCCGTCGGTGGGTCCGTCGACCCGGTTGGCCAGCGGATCGGCCCCGGGGTTGAACGTGATCGGAGGGTCGGACGCCTCAGCCCCGCCGGCGGTGGTGACCTTGCCGGTGTGGTCGATCGAGCGCAGCCACATCGGGGTGCCCTCGCTGACCCCGGCGTTGAGGAAGTCCTGGTGCAGGTCCCACCATTCGACGTCGTTGAACGCCGTGCCGGAGCCGGAGTAGACCTGGGTGCTCACCCGGGTCAGCCGCTGACTGGTCCAGTAGGTGGGTGACAGCGCGTTGGTGCAGGGCGCCGCCTTGCAGTACTGGTCCCACGGGGTGTCGGGCCAGTTCGCGGCCACCGGGTCACCGCTGGAGTAGCAGGACGTGACGCAGCGGTCGTTGACCGCGAACAGCACTCGCGCACCGGGCTGGGTCGTCGCCGGGGCGTCGTTGCGGGAGGCGTACTCGATCTTGGTCAGGTAGCCGCCGCGGTCGTAGGTGGTGCGCTTGGCCGGGTCGCTCTCGCGCCCGTACGCACCGGTCTCCTTGCCGTAGAACAGCGTCATCGTGTTGCCGTGCGGATCGACGACGTAGTCCAGGTTCCACCGCCACGCCTGCGTGCGGCGGGACGCGGCGAAGTTGCCGGCGGTGTAGCCGGGCTCGCCGACGTGGTTGCCGTACACCTGGGTCAGCCACGCCGAGTTGGTCGCCTCCGACGCGGTCGCCCCGCCCACACCGTGGTTGCGGCCGAAGAAGTACTGGGTGCCGTCGACCGTGGTGACCTTCCAGTACTCGCCGTCGGCGTCGCCGTTGCCGAAACCGGTGTTGGTCAGCAGCTCGATCAGCGACCCGTCGTCGGACTTGCCGCGCCACTTGCCGCCGCCCGCGTCGACCAGCTCGGTCGACCGGCCGTTGAGCGACATCGTGCCGTTCGACTTCCACCAGCACTGGTCACCGGTCGGGTTGGTCTTGTTGTTCGGGTCGCTGCCGCCGACCTGACCGGTGTCGGAAGCGCAGGACTTGTAGGTGCGCTCGATGTAGCCGGTCCACATGTCCCAGCCGTCACCGATCCACGAACCCTGCGTGTTCGTCGTGGACGTGCGCCCGTCGATGGCCTGCGAGCTGTACGACAGCGACAGCGACGGCTGCGGGCCGCCGACGCCCGGCACCATGCGGAACGGGTACGACCACGAGAACGCACCGGTCTGCGCGGAGACCTGCCACGTCGAGGCAGGTGACAGGCTGGTGGCGTTGTAGCTGCCGTTGTTGCCCGACGGACCGGCGGTCAGGGCCAGCACCGTGAATCCGCCGTCGGCCGCCAGCGGCGTCACCGCGGTCACCGTCTGGGAACCTGCGTCGTTC
The DNA here is from genome assembly GCF_018327705.1 of Catellatospora sp. TT07R-123. Lineage (NCBI taxonomy): Bacteria > Bacillati > Actinomycetota > Actinomycetes > Micromonosporales > Micromonosporaceae > Catellatospora > Catellatospora sp. TT07R-123. The sequence continues at coordinate 1,023,435 of NZ_BNEM01000002.1, forward strand.
GTCGACGCCAGCGGGTTCGACGTCGCGCACTGCGACGCCTTCGGCGTCGTGAGGGCACACGCGGGCAGCTGCACCAGCCGCAGTCGCGTCGCCCAATCGGCACCGTAGGCCTTCGCGAAACCCGAGTAGTCGACGGCCACGGTCACCGCGCCCGACCGGCGGACCGAGTCGGCGCGCGCGACATCCACGATCACGCCGTCGATGCCGGCGGCCTCGGCGTCGGCACGGCCGTGCACCCGCACCGACGCCGACGTCACGGTGTCTCCGGCCGGAGCGAAGCCGCGCTGCACATCCGACCCCGCCTGGGCAGGTGCGGGCGCCACCCGCACCACTCCACCGGTAGTCGAGGCGGCAGCGCCACTTGCCGACACCCCGCGCTCGGTACGGATGCCCGCCGGAACCCCGGCGAGCGACACCTTCGACTGGCCGGCGGCCGGCCAGGACACGGTCGCGGGCTGCGACACCACCCGGTGCCCGGCCGAGAACACCGGCCGCACATCCGGCTTGACCTGCCTCGTCGGCACCCGTGCCGCCTCGGGCGCCACGGGCGCCACCTGGGCGGGTCCGGCCGACTGTGCCTGGGCGGGCACTTGCAGCCCGCCCACCAGCACCGTCGCGGCCAGCACCGGTAGCAGCACCCGCCGCATCAGCGGCACTGTTCTTGCACGTACAGCTCGCATCGTTTCCTCCCCGTCATCGATGGCGACTGCATGTTCACTGGCTGTCCACGCCCTCACAGGAAGGCGTCCGTCAGGTAGAAGCTCTGCACGTCCTCTGCGGTCAGCGCGCGCTGGTGCACGCGCACGGTGTCGATCTGACCGATCCAGTAGCCGGTGGCGGTCGAGTCGACCAGGCCACGGCCGATCGTCAACTTGCCCGACGGCGGGGTGACCCAGGGCACCGCCGCGTACGCGGACGCGGTCGACATTCCGAAGGGGTCGCCGCCATCGACGTAGATCGTCATGGTGTTGTCGGACATGTTGCCGGTGCTGCCGGCGTCAGCGTCGAAGACGCCGGTCAGGTACACCCACTGGCCGGTGGCCACCGTCCAGTTCGCGCACACGGACTGGGTGGCCGCGCTGTTGACGTCGGCCGCGGACACCGTGAAGCACCAGCCGCCGCTGCCGCCGTTGGCCGCCGTGGAGTAGCCCAGCCGGAACATCGCCTGGTGGGCGCCGATCTGTGCCACGGCCACCCGGTCAGCGCTCGTATTGGTCAGCTTCACCCAGGCCGACACCGAGAAGTCGCGGCCGACCTGCTGGCCGACGTCGGGACCGGTCATCAGGACCGGCACCGCAGTGGTGATCGCGCCGGTCCCGCTGAACTGCGCGGCGTTGTCCACCTTGCCCGCCGCCCAGGTCACGTTGGCGGCGGTCGCCGGATAGCTGCCGATGGAATCGGCAACAGTGGTGCCGGTGGTCTCGTTCATCATCCAGACCGCGGCGTCGGGTGCGGGCGAGGCGACGAGGAACCGGTACGCCTTGTCGGCGGACTTGCGGCCCGCGACGTCCACCGCCTTCACCCACAGCGTGCGGACCCCGTCGTAGGTCGGCGTCACCGAGATCGTGGCCGAGTAGTTCGTCAGCTGGTTCACCGTCGTCACCGTGCCCGACTCGAAGTGCCATTCGTAGGCGACGACGTCGGTCTCACCGTTGGCCGGGCTCAGCTTGAGACTTCCCGCGACACCGACCCCGCCGGAGCTGACGCCCGATCCGTTGTCCTCGAAGTACAGCGAAGGACTGACCGGCGTGATCGCCGGAGTCGACGGCGAGTTCAGATCGGTGGTGAACCCGAACCACGGTGTGAACGAGCCGCATATGTATGCGTCACACGCCTGGACCCGCCACTGGTAGACCCCGGTCGGCAACGCTGGCGAGACCTGCCAGGACGCAGGTGCCGCCGACCCCGACAGGTAGCCGGTCACCTGGCCCGAGCGCTGCGTCACCCCGGCCAGGTCGGCGACCACGAACGACACCGTCAACGTGCCCCCGTCCGGGTCGGACGCCAGCGCCTTCAACGTCGGGTTGCCCACCGCGACGTACGCGCCGCTGGCACACGGCGCCGGGCAGTCGGTCATCGTGGCGGAGGTGGGCGTGTTCGGGGCCCTGTTGTAGGTCGCCTCCAACGTCGCCGTGCCGATGCCGAACTTCTTCCACTGGTTCTCGTCAGTCTCGTTCGGCGCCTTCAGCCCGACGTTGAACGTGCCCCAGCCGCCGTCCAGCGTCGACTGGATCATCGACCTCATCGCCGAGGTGGACCATTCCAGGTATTCCGAGTTCTGTGCCGAGCAGGAGTCGTTGGCGCTGCCGGACCTGCTGCCGTAGTTGCTGATCCAGCCGGCCTTGGAGCTGTTCCAGGTGACCCCGGTGTTCAGGAAGTAGTTGATGCGCCATAGTTCCACCGGCGTGTCGGCGCACGCCCCGGAGTGATCGAGCCTGATCGTGAACGACGGGTTGGACACCAGCGTCGAGGCTGCCATCCCGGTGAGGGTGAACGTCATCAGCGACCGCCACACACTCGTCTCGCCCCACGCGCGACCGGCCCGGATGTAGTCCCGCGGCCAGTTGTTGGTCGTCTGGTACGCGGTGTCCGGGGCCGTCTTCTCCACCGTCGCCCAGCGGGCGTAGCCGGAGGAGAAGCTGGGGTCGATCATGACCGGGAACGTCGTGTCCGCCGCCTTGAGCATGCCGGCGTCGGGCACCACGGCGAGCCGGCCCTGGGACAGTTGCGCGGGGATGCCGATCACCGAGGCCGGCGCCTCATCGAGGGTCTCGCCTTCCGGCAGGCCGAGCATCCTGGCCTGAGCCGGGTTCGGCTGTGCCGGTGAATCCCACATCGTGGCCGGAGGCGCCATGAACACCACCCGCCCGGTGGAGTCGACCGCGCGGAGCTCGCCGGTCGAGGCGGTGCGAAGGTCGACGCCGTCGGCCCGGACACCCCACGTCAGACGCGCGAGGGACGGATTCGCCGCCGCCTTGCGGGTCTTCACCACGAGCACCTGGGAAAACGACTGCACCTCGACCGTGATCCGGAGATCCACCCCGGGGATGACCTCCGGATACGTGGCGACATTGCCGTCCAGCACGGGAGCGGGCAGCGGCTTCGGCCACGACAGGCTCAGGCTCGCCGCGCCGTCGCGCATGACCACCGCATCGCCGGTGCCGCCCGCCGACAGCGACACGTCGAGCAGCGTCGCCGCCGGCACGACCCGGTCTCCCACCACGGCCAGGCTGCGGTCGATCGGCACCCATCCCCGCGCCTTGCGGACTCGCTGCGGGTCCGTCGACGCACTGAAGGTAAAAGTGCCGTCAGGATTGGCGACGTGGGTCGCGTATTCGTCCACCATGTCCGACACCAGCACGTGATTGCCGCATCGCTTCGCAATGTCGGATGCGACCGCAGCGGACTCGGCGGAGTCTTGGCAGGACATTGCGGCATCTGCCGTCTGTGGTGCGCTGACCACGGCCATCCCGGCCGCTACCAGCGCCGCCGCTACGATTCCGGCCGTCCTGCGCGCCCATCGCGCCGCGGACTGTCCTGTCATCAAACGTCTTGAGGGCATAGCTGCGCCAGCCATTCAGGGGCTCCTCCCGTTAGCACACCTCAAAGCGAGCGAACGCTAACAAGGGCCGACGCCCGGCGGGGGGCAGCCGCGAAACGATCTACCGACGGGAAGGGGGTTTCGACCACCGAGCGCAATTATGCCGATATGGACAAATGAGCACACGCTCCTGCGGATCATCGAACAGCGGCCTGCGCCCTCGACGCGCAAAGTCACGTTGTGTCACTCGCGGCCTGGCACCCTGTTATCTAAGCGTTACCTTCGCGGTATCAACCAAATCGCCGTAGAACCGCGTCAGTACTGCCCATCCGCAGACCTCCGATCCGAGGCGACCCAGCCACGCCACGTGCGGACCGGCCGCGCGATTTGGACAAAATCGAGAAGTCAGAGACGCTGTTCCCCACAACGGTAAACCTTCCTTCCTAAAAGGAGCGCGTCGATGCGCAGACCTCTCCTGGCCGTCGCCGGTGCGGTGGCCACCCTGCTCGCGGCAGCCGTCCCGGCCCTGCTGAGCAGCCCGGCGGCCGCGGCGGCACCCCGGCTGACCGCGACGATCACGCAGGTCAGCGTCTGGGACACCGGGTACGGCGCAGACGTCGCCGTCAGCAACGGCGGCGACGCGGCCGCCAGCGGCTGGACGGTGGAGTTCGACCTGCCCGCCGGGACCACGGTCAGCTCATCGTGGAGCTCGACCCGCACCCAGACCGGCCAGCACTACAAGTTCACCAACCTGAGCTGGAACGGCACCGTCAACCCGGGCGCCTCGCAGACGTTCGGCTTCAACGCCGCCGGCCGGGGCACCGCGCTGAACTGCACCGTCAACGGCGCACCCTGCTCCGGCGGCACCGCCTCGCCCAGTCCGTCGGCCAGTCCGTCGGCCAGTCCGTCGCCCCGGCCGTCGGCCTCGCCGAGCGCGTCGCCGTCGGCGAGCCCGTCACCGAGCCCGTCGGCGAGCCCGTCCGGGCCCATCGTCGATGTGTCCACGGCGGCGCAGCTGGTCAGCGCGCTGGCGGCGGCGACGCCGGGGCAGACGATCCGGCTGGCGGCGGGCACGTACCGGGGGGCGTTCGCCACGCAGCGCGCCGGGACCGCCGCCGCGCCGATCACGCTGACCGGGCCGCGCACCGCGATCCTGATCAACGACGGGCCCAGCGGCACCGCCCCGTCGTGCCCCGCTCCCACCGCGGGCTGGGACTCCGGCTACGGCCTGTGGCTGTTCGGGGCGCCGTACTGGAACCTGACCGGGTTCACCGTGGCGGAGTCGAAGAAGGGCATCGTGCTGGACGACTCACACCACGTCGTCATCGACGGGGTGTACGTCCACCACACCGAGGACGAGGGCATCCACTTCCGGCGCTCCTCGGCCGACGGCATCCTGCGCAACTCGGTCGTCGAATACACCGGCCTGGTCCAGCCCGGCTACGGCGAGGGCGTCTACCTGGGGTCGGCCGGGTCGAACTGGGACTGCCACGGCAACTCCGGCGGCGTCGACCGCTCCGACCGGGTCCAGGTGCTCAACAACCGGATCGGCCCGAACGTCGCCGCCGAGCTGATCGACGTCAAGGAGGGCACCTTCGACGGCGTCATCCGGGGCAACACGTTCAACGGCCAGGGCATCTCCGGGCAGAACTCGGCCGACTCGTGGATCGACGTCAAGGGCATCGGCTACCTGATCGAGGGCAACACCGGCACGTTCGCCGCGCCGGGGACGTTCGTCAACGGGTACGAGACGCACAATCCGGCCACCACGCCGTCGTTCCTCAACGGCTGCGGCAACATCTGGCGCGGCAACACGTCCGACCTGGGCGGGGTCGGCCAGTACGCCATCAAGATCACGTCGACGTCGAAGTGCGCGGGCAACCTCAACGTCGTCTACGCCTCCAACACCGTCAGCAACGCCGTCAACGGCCTGACCAACATCGCCGTCACTCCGTGAGCGCGGCGAGGACCTGCTCGCCGTACTTGGCGAGCTTGTTCTCGCCGACCCCGCTGATGCGGCCCAGCTCGGCAAGGCTGGACGGCACCTCGGTCGCGATCTGGCGCAGGGTCGCGTCGTGGAACACCACGTACGCGGGCACGCCCTGCTCCTTGGCCGTGGCTGCCCGCCAGGCACGCAGCTTCTCGAACAGCGGCGCCGCCTGCGCGGGCAGCTCGGCCACGGCCGCGGCGGCCTTGCGCCCCGACGACGACCCGCCGCCCGATCGCGCGGGCCGCTCCGGCTCCCGGCGCATCTGCACGTCGCGGCGGCGCCCCAGCACCTCGGCGGCGGCGTCGGTCAGGCCGAGCGTGCTGTACTCCCCCTCGACCGCCAGCAGCCCCTGCGCCAGCAGCTGGCGCACCACCGCGCGCCACTCCGACTCGCTCAGGTCGGTGCCGATGCCGAACACCGACAGCTCCTGGTGCCGGTGCTGGCGCACCTTGTCGGTCTCGCGGCCGAGCAGGATGTCGATCGACTGCCCGGCGCCGAAGCGCTGGTTGCGCTCGCGCTGAAGCCGCAGCACCGTCGACAGCAGCTTCTGCGCCGCGACGGTGCCGTCCCAGGTCTGCGGCGGGTTCAGGCAGGTGTCGCAGTTGCCGCAGTCGGCGGCGCCGGGCTCGCCGAAATACGCCAGCAGCTGGCTGCGGCGGCACTGCACCGTCTCGCACAGGGCCAGCATCGCGTCCAGGTGCGCGGCCAGGCCGCGCCGGTAGGCGAGGTCGCCCTCCGAGCTGTCGATCATCTTGCGCTGCTGGACCACGTCCTGCAGCCCGTACGCCAGCCAGGCCGTGGACGGCTGCCCGTCGCGCCCGGCCCGGCCGGTCTCCTGGTAGTAGCCCTCGACCGACTTCGGCAGGTCCAGGTGGGCGACGAACCGCACGTCGGGCTTGTCGATGCCCATGCCGAACGCGATCGTGGCGACCATGACCAGGCCGTCCTCGCGCAGGAACCGCGACTGGTTCTGCGCGCGCGTGCGCGTGTCCAGCCCCGCGTGGTACGGCAGCGCCGGGATGCCGTTGTCGACCAGGAACTGCGCCGTCTTGTCCACCGACGCCCGCGACAGGCAGTAGACGATGCCCGCGTCACCGGCGTGCTCCTCACGCAGCAGCTCCAGCAGCTGCTTGGCCGGGTTGTTCTTCGGCACGATCCGGTACTGGATGTTCGGGCGGTCGAAGCTGGAGATGAACAGCCGCGCGGCGCCCAGGTCGAGCCGGGACGCGATCTCGACCCGGGTCGAGGTGGTCGCGGTGGCGGTCAGCGCGATGCGCGGGACGTCCGGGAACCGCTCGTGCAGCACCGACAGGGCCAGGTAGTCGGGCCGGAAGTCGTGGCCCCACTGCGACACGCAGTGCGCCTCGTCGATCGCGAACAGCGAGATCTTGCCGCGCTCCAGCAGGTTGAGCGCCGACCCGGAGGCCAGGCCCTCGGGGGCGAGGTAGAGCAGGTCGATCTCCCCGGCCAGGAACTCGGCCTCGACCATCCGGCGCTCGTCGAAGTCCAGCGTCGAGTTCAGGAAACCGGCCCGCACGCCGAGCGCCCGCAGGGCGTCGACCTGGTCCTGCATGAGCGCGATCAGCGGCGAGACGACCACGCCGACGCCGGGGCGGACCAGGGCCGGGATCTGGTAGCACAGCGACTTGCCGCCGCCGGTGGGCATGAGCACGAGCGCGTCGCCGCCACCGATGACATGATCGATGATGTCGGCCTGGGCGCCACGGAAGCTGTCGTAACCGAAGACCCTGCTCAGCACCTCTGCCGCATCACTCACCGGTCGATCCTAGGCGCCGACCCCGACGAATCGGAAAACGCGACCGCGGACCTGTGGACAACCACACGGCCGCCCAGGTCAGCCTCGGACCTGCACCGACCCACCCGGCGTGACCGGGTCGAGCTGGAAGTGCCAGACGACCACCGACGGGAGGCCGCCGATCGCGGCCAGCGAGGCCTCCGGGCACCAGAACTGGAGGTCCCAGCTCATGTGGGTGGGCAGCGCCTCCGGCGGCTCGGGCAGCACCGTCGACCGGACCAGCTCCTCGCACCGGCGCACCTGGAACCCCAGCGGCAGCGCCGCCCCCAGGTACGCGCTCAGCGGCCGGTGGTATTCGGTGAGGATGCTCGGGCGCCCGTCCGGGCCCGGATCGCGCGGCAGGGTCGGGCGCAGGTACGACAGCAGCAGGTGCGCGTCCGAGATCACCAGGTGCCCGCCGGGGCGCAGCACCCGTGCGAACTCCGCCAGCACCGCACCGAGGTCGGGCAGGTGGGCCAGTGCTAGCCCGCACACCACCGTGTCGACGCAGGCGTCGGCCAGCGGCAGCCGGTCCAGCCCGGCCCGGTGCAGCTCGGCCTCGGGCAGCCGCGCGCGGGCCAGCGCCAGCATCTCGGGCGACTCGTCGACGCCGATGATCCGGTGGCCGAGCCCGGCCAGGTATGCCCCGTGCCGGCCGGTGCCGCAGGCGGCGTCGAGCGCGGTGCCGACCGGCAGCCCGTCGAGGATCTGCCGCACCACGGGCTGCTCCAGCTCGATCATGGTGTTCGGCTGGTCGTAGTTCGGCGCCCAGTCGCGGTAGACCTCGGCGGAGCTGATCGCGCCGGGCACGGCGTCGACTCCGCCCGCCCGCAGCGCGGGCTCGTCGAGCAGGGCGCGGATCTCGTCGATGCGCGCCCGGACGAACTCGCGGTCGGCGGTGCCCTCGCGCATGCCGCGCAGCAGGGCCGCACCCTGAAGTCCGAGCAGGTATCCCAGCGGGCTCAGATGGGTCACGTCCGGACGGTAGCCACCGACCCCTACCGCCCACCACCGACTTTCGCGGGCGGTCAGCTGTCGGCGATCAGGATCAGCGCGTCGGAGGTCTCGGCCAGGTACATGTGGTCGGGGAAGTATTCGATGTGCACGTGGTAGTGCGGGTCGGGTTCGGTGGCGACCGCCTCGAAGTTGCCCGCCAGGATCGCCAGGCTCTCGGCTGCGCCCCGGATGCGCAGGGTCTGCCCGTCGGCGTCGAGGGCCAGCTCGACCAGCCCCGATGTGCGCTCCACCCGCACCGACCCCAGCGCCCTGCCGTACGGGGCGGGGTCCGCCGCGGCGTCCAGGGCGTAGGCGCCCGCTCCCGCGCGCAGCAGCCCGGCCAGCTCCCGCAGCTCGGCGCAGCTGCCCGACAGCTCCATCTCGCCGATCGCGTCCGATCGCAGCACCCGCATGCCTGCTCCCCCGGTCCCTCGGCCGCGAACACTACCCGTCGTGGCGGGGGCGGCTGCACCGCGACGCTGTCGGCGGGCCAGCAGTGGAGCGACCGGTACAACCTCAACGTCTCGGTCACCGGCGCGACCACCTGGACCGTGACGATGAACGTCCCGTCCCCCGCGAAGGTCATCGCCACCTGGAACATCACCGCCGCCTACCCCACCGCCCAGCAGCTCGTCGCCAAACCCAACGGCAGCGGGAACAACTGGGGCGTCACCATCCAGCACAACGGCAACGGGAACTGGCCGACGGTCTCCTGCAGCCCGAGCTGACGGAGCGGGGGTGCACCCATCGTGCGGGTGCACCCCCTGACCTGCTGGATCAGCGGAACCGGAACTCGGCCCAGTGCTGCGTGCCGTCGGCCAGTGTCACGATCAGCCGGCGGCACTGCCCCGCCCACGCCTTGTCGGTCTTCCAGACGTAGGTGTACTGGTCCTTGGCCGCGTCGTACGTCAGGGTCGAGCCGCCGGCGGTGACCGTCTGCTCGATGACGTCGAGCTGCCCGTGGCAGCAGTTCACCCGGCCCGAGGCGGGCGAGCCCGCCGCGAAGATGTCCATCCCCCGGTAGCCGCCGAGGCTGAACTTCACCGGGATCGCCTGGCCCGCGTTCACCACGTTCACTGCGGGCGGGTTGTCGATCGGCGCCTTGAAGCCGCGGAAGGGCCACGGCGCCGTGCCGACGGTGACGCTGCGGGTGGTGCTCACCGAGCCGCCGTCACCGTCGGCGACGGTGATCGTCGCGGTGAACGTGCCCCGGGGATACGCGTGGGCCAGGTAGCACGGCGACACCGCCCCGGACAGCACACCCGGCTGGGTCCCGTCACCCCACCGCACGGTGCAGGTGTGCTGGTCGTTGACGCCCGCGTCGGCGAAGTCGACCCGGGCGCCGGAGGCGTCCAGCGCCACCGTGGCGATGACCGGTGCCGCGTTGGCGACGTCCACGGTGGTGGTGTCGGCCGCGACGGCGCCGTCGCCGTCGGTCGCGGTCAGCGTCGCGATGAACGTGCCCTGGTCGGCGCAGAGCACCGACGCCTGCGGACCCGTGCCGGTCACGGTGCACGGCCCGTCGACCGTCCAGACCGCACCGACCCCGGCCCTGTCGTCGGAGACCGTGCCGGTCAGCGTCACCGGCGAGCCTTCGACCGCGGTGACCCCGGCCCCGGCGTCGACGGTCGGCGGCTGGTTGGCCCGGTCGTCGTCGGTGATCCAGGCCGTGCCCTGCTCACCGGCACGCACGGCGTGCCCGTCGGTGGCCGACAGCGCGCCCAGCCGCAGGCTGAACGGCTCCGGCGACTCCACCGCGCTGTCGTCGACCGCGGTGACGGTGACGGCCGCGCTCGGCTGGTCGGCGCTCAGGTGCAGCTCACCGCCGGCGGCGGCGACGTCGCCGGGGCTGTCGGCGGCACCGGCCGACGGCTCGTACACCGTCCACGGCACGGTGACCGAGGTGCCGGGCACCGGGGCGGGTGAGACGGTGACCACGAACGTGCCGGTCTGGCCCTCGACCAGGGTCGGGGCGCTCACGGAAACCGTGAACACCTCGTCGTCGGTGATGGTCACCGTGGCGCCGGACCCGGCTACCGCGTCGACCGTCTCGCCGAGCGACACGGTGAAGGACTCGTCGGGCTCGGGCAGCGAGTCGCCGCGTACCGCGAGGTGGACGACGTGCTCGGTCTGGCCCGGGGCGAACCGGGCGGTGGCCGCCGCGCCGACGTAGTCCTCGCCGTCGCGGGCGGTGCCGTCGGCGGTGGCGTACCCGACGCTGATCTCCTTGCCGCTGGGGCCCGAAAGCCGCAGCCGGACCGGGAGGTCGGTGAGGCTGGTGCCGCCCTCGGCGACCGTGACCGGCTGCACCGACACCGTCGGTGCGGCGTCGTCGTCGGCGATCGTGCCCGCCGCCTGCGCCCGGTCGACGACCAGGCCCAGCCGTGCCCCGGTCAGGGCCAGGGTGAGCGTCTCGTCGTCCTCGTCGAGGGCGTCGTCGGTGACGTCGACGGCGATGGCCGCCTGCGTGGCGCCCGCCGGGATCGTCACCGTGCCGGTGCCCAGGGCCGCGTCGTCGGCGCCCGCCGTCCCGGCCTCCAGCGACCAGGTCAGCGACACGTCGTCGGACAGGGCGTGGTCGAGCCGTACCGTGAACGCGCCGTCACCGGCCTCGGTCAGGGCGGCGTCCTCGACCCGGGCCTTGACCCAGCCCGCGGGCAGTTCCAGGTCCGGGTCGTTCTTCGGCCGGGTCAGCGCCAGGCCGTTCCAGCTCGACGCCGACACCTGCACGACCGCCTGGTCGCCGACCGGCACCACCGTCGGGGTGAGCACGAACCCATTGGTGCCGGTGCCCGCGCCACCGTAGGTGTTGCCGCCCCACACGAGCATCGAGCCGTCGGCGCGGATGGTCAGCGTGGTGGGCGAGTTGCCGTTGTCCACCCCGACGACCGGCGGTCCGGCGGGCAGCGGGACCGCGGTCGGGGCCAGCAGCTCGCCCGTGTTCGCGCCGAGCACCGGGCCGAGGCCGCCGTTGGTGTTCTGGCCCCAGAAGAAGACCGAGCCGTCCTCCTTCAGCACGACCGCCTGGTCGGTGGAGATGGACAGGTCCACGACCTTGCTGCCCCGGCCGAGGGTGTCGACCTGGCGCGGCAGCCACGGGGACTTGGCCGGGTCGGTCAGGTTCCAGGCCCGGCCGAGCTGCGGGTCGGTGCCGCCGCAGGACAGCACCGTGCCGTCGGTCTTGAGGAACAGCACGATCGCCGAGGAGACCGCGATCTGGCGCACGCCGGACAGACCCGGGATCGGTGCCGGGTACAGCGTGTCGACCGCGGCGCCGGAGCCGTCGCAGTTGACCCGGCCCCACGCCATGACGGTGCCGTCGTCCATCAGCGCGTAGTCGGCGGAGAAGCCGGTCTCGACGCTGCGCACCCCGGTGAGCGGGTCGCCGCCGGCGGCGGTGCGGACGAAGTCCGGGTACGGCCGGGAGTTGGCCGTGGACCCGTCGCCGAGGATCCCGGCGGTGTTGCGGCCCCAGGTCAGAACCTTGCCGTCGGTACGGGTCACGGCCACGTGGTCGGCGCCCGCCGACAGCTGCCGTACGCCCGACAGCACGCCCTGGCCGCCCGGCCCGAGCGGCTGCACCGGCTGCAGGCGCTGGTCCAGGGTGCCGTCGCCCATCTCGCCGCTGTGCTGGTAGCCCCAGGCGCGCACGGTGCCGTCGGCCAGCACCGCGTATCCGGTGGCGTCACCGAGTTCGACCTGCACCACGTTCGGCGCCAGCATCGTGGACTTGACCGGCTTGGTGTACGCCGTGCCCAGCTTTCCGTCGCCGAGCTTGCCGTACGAGCCCTCGCCCCAGCCGTACACCTGGCCGGTCAGGCCGCCGGGCGGGGCGTCCGGCGAGCCGGGGTCGCAGTCGTCGTCGACGCCGTTGCCGAGGAATTCGAGCTGGCCCGGGTGGACGGCGGCGTCGCCGTCGTTGCAGTCGGTGGCGGCGGTCCAGCCGTCGCCGTCGGCGTCGGGCTTGTGCACCAGCACGTCCCAGGCGCGCACGGCCTGGTGGCCGTCGGTGTCGGTGACGGTCGCGACGATCTCGTGGGTACCCTGCTGGCCCGGTCCGACCCAGCCCAGGCTGGTGCCGGTGCCCGCGGCGGCGCCGTCGACGGTCCAGGCCACGACCGGGGTACCCGCGTCGTCGGTCACGGTGACCGAGAACGTCGCGCCGGTGCCGGTCGGCACGGTGCGCAGGAAGCCGTCCGGGCTGGCCGTGCTGATCTGCGGGCCGGTGCCGTGGGCGGCGACGGTCGCGGTGGTCCAGGCGTACGCGGTGCGGCCCGCGCTGTCGGTGGTGCGCAGCCCGATCAGCGGCGCGCCCGGGTCGGCGAACACGACCGCCGGAGCCGCCCCGGCGGCGTCGTCGAAGTCGCGGTCCCCGTCGAGGTCCCAGCCGTACGCGGTGATCGTCGCGCCGTCGACCGCGGTCGACCCGGACGCGTCCAGCGTCACCGGGCTGCCCTCGGTCGCGGTGTACGGGCCGCCGGCCTGCGCGACCGGGTGCTCGTCGGGCACGCTCGCGTCGCCCTCCAGCGCGTCCACTATCGCCGCCCACGCCGCGTAGCCCTCATCGGCGGCGGTGCGGGTGGCGGTGTGCGCCGCGATGACCGAGGCGAGGACCCCGGTGACGTCGGCGGCGCGGTATTCGGGCATGCGCGCCCGGCGGATGTCGGTCTCCAGGTCGGTCACCTGTGCCACGGTCAGCCCGTTCTCGCGCAGGGTGCGCCGCTCGTCGGGGTTGAGGCCCTGCTGCCATACCCGCCCCAGGAAGCCGGTGCCGAACTGGAGCGCGGCGTCGGCGTCGGCGCCGTAGCGGGACTTCAGGTCGGTCAGCTGCGCGGTGGTCGCGTCGAGCCGCGCGGTCAGCGCCGCGTGCAGGTCGCGCGCCTCACGGGCGTGGACCAGGGCCCACCGGGAATCACCGGCCTGCTGGGCGCCCTTGTAAGCCTCGATCGAGGCCAGCAGCGCCCGCAGCACCGCGCCCTCACCGGCGATCGCGTCCGGCGCGGTCACCGGCTCGGCCACCACCGGCTGGTCGAAGTCCGGATTGGGCGGATCCTCGTAGATCGCGAGATAGTGCTGCCCCTGGTTGAGCAGCAGCCCGTTGAACTGCTCCTGGATCGGCGAGAAGTAGTTGCCGTACTTCAGCGCGCAGGCCGTGGGGTTGCCCGCCTTGCAGCCGTTCTTCAGCGCCTTCTGGACCAGCTTCCATACCTCGTCCATGACGCGGCGGGTGTTGCGCCAGGACACGTACTCCTCGTGCGCCTTCTGCTTCAGCGTGCTCAGCGCGGCGTCGGCGGCGGGCAGCTGCGCGGGCAGCGCCACGGTCAGCACGCCGGGGAAGACCTTGTCGTCCTCGGGCTGGAACTGCCCGTCCTGGCAGGTGTCGAAGACGACGTCGTATGTCCCGGCGGCCAGGCTGCCGCCCGGCGCGGTGATGCCGATGATCTCGTCGTCGAAGACCGACCCGTACTGGATCACGGTGTTCGGGCTGCCGCCGCTGATGTCGGACAGGGTCCCGGTGCCGGTGCCCGCCGCGACGATGTAGACGTCACTGGTCGCGTAGACGAAGTCGGGCACGCCGTCCTCGGGACAGCCCTCGTTCTTGAAACTCAGGTCGCCCCAGATCCGGACCACGGCGTTGGCGCCGTAGCTGCCCGTGGTCTGTCCGATCTGGTTGAACCACAGCGAGTTCTGGTTCGCGTACGCGGGCGCCCCGGTGCTCACCACCCCGGTGGCGATCGACACGCCCAGCAGCAGGGCGGCGGTGGCCACCCTTCCCCATTTGCGCATGGTGAATCTCCTCTGTCCCCGGACCGAGGGTCGGGCCGGGCGCAGACAGATTCGCCGCGGGCACTTGGCGGCGGCTTGGGACCGGCTTGCACCGGCCCGGCAAGTCAGGGCAAGGGATGGTTGGCCAGGAACAGGCCGCCCGGGTCGACGGCCGCGCGCACCGCCCGCAGCCGCTGCCAGGACTCGGCGGGAAAACCGGTGCGGGCGTCGACGGCGCGGGTGGCGAAGTTGAGGCAGTGCCGCCCGTTCGCGTACGGCGCCAGCGCCGCCAGCACCCGGGTGCAGGCGCCCACGCTCTGCTCCTGCGGCACCAGGCGGCTCGCGATCGTCGACGCGACCACCAGGAACGCGCCGTCCGCCAGCTCCGACGCGCCCGCGTCCGGCCGGGGGCGGCCCAGTGCCCCGCCGAGCTGGCGCAGCTCCACCATCACCTGCGACGACCCGGACTCCGGCGACGCCGCCTCCTGCAACGCGTCCAGGGCCGCGTCCGGCAGGCCGCCGAGCACCGCGCTGTCGGCGACGATCGCGCTGGGATCGCGCGGGTACAGCTGCATCAGCGCCACCGCGCGCGGGGTCGCGGCCGCGAACGTGTCCACCTCCGGCCCCAGCTCCCGCAGCGGCGCCAGCACCTTCGCGGCCCGGTCGACGTCGCCGAGCACCACCGCGTCGACGGCCACCGTCCGGCGCTCGGTGGCCGAGGCCGGCAGCAGCCGCAGCGAGCTGGTGACCCCGTCCGGCGCCTCGGCCGCCCACCGGGCCCAGCGGCGCAGCACCGGACCCGTGTGGCGCCAGTCCCAGCGCAGCGCCCCGGCCGACACGGTCCGGATCGGGTGCAGGGCGAACTCCAGGGCCGTGACCACGCCGAAGTTGCCGCCGCCGCCGCGCAGCGCCCAGAACAGCTCGGGTTCGTGTGCCGCGTCGGCGCGGACCAGCTGCCCGTCGGCGGTGACCAGCTCGACGGCGGTGACGCTGTCGGACTGCTGGCCCAGGGCGCGGGCATACCAGCCGAGGCCGCCGCCCAGGGAGTAGCCGACGACGCCGACGCTCGGGGAGCTGCCGTGCAGGGCGGCCAGGCCGTGGTCGGCCGCGGCCTCGGTGACGTCGAGCCACCGTACGCCCGCGCGGACCCGCGCCCGGCCGGTGACCGGGTCGACCGCGGTCCCGATCATCGCGGAGGTGCGCAGCAGGACGGCGTCGCCGAGCGCGCCCAGCGGACCGGCGTTGTGCCCGGTGCCCTGCGGCGCCACCCGCAGCCCTGCCGCGGCCGCGGCCCGCACCACCTCGGCCGTCTCGGCGGCGTCGGCCGGGTAGGCGATGGCTGCCGGGTGCTGGTCGACGGCGAGGTTCCAGGCGGCGCGGGCGTTGTCGTAGCTGCGGTCGCCGGGCAGCAGCACCGCCCCGCCGCACAGTCCGTGCAGCGACGAGGCATCGGCGGGCGGGCTGTCGTTGAACATGATCCACCGTGCCGGTCCGCACTTGCGGTGGACTTGAGACTGTCTAGTGCTGCGACGAGGGGGCCGCCCCCGTCAGGAGGCGGCCCCACCCGCGCCGGACCCGGGAACCCCGGCTCCGGATCCGGCTGCCCGGGATCAGCCCACGGTCAGCGCCACGTCGTCCAGCACGAAGCTGGTCTGCAGCGACGCGTCCTCGGTGGCCGTGAACGTCAGCGTCACCGTCTGCCCGGCGTACGCGCCGAGGTCGACGGTCCGCTGGGTGTAGCCGGCCGCTGCGTCCAGGTTGGACAGGGTCGCCTGGGTGGTGCCGGCGACTCGCACCTGGAAGAGGTCATACGCGACCGCCTCCCACTCCTCGGTGTCGACGTGCAGCCAGTAGGTCAGCACCGCGCTGGTGCACCCGGCCGGGATCGTGACGGTCTGGCTGACCGCCTCGGTGGCGTCGTAGCCGTACCCGAGCAGGTAGGAGACCCGGGTGCCGCCGTGGGCGGGCTGGCTGGGGTGGTAGCCGATGGTGGCGGTGCTGCCGGTCCACGGCGTGGTGCCGCTCTCGAACCCGCCGTTGCCGACGACCTGCGCGGGCGTGCAGCCCCCGGAGCCCGTCACGGTCAGCGTGTACGTGGTGGTGTGCGACACGGAACCGGTTCCGGTGACGGTGATGGTGTACGTGCCGACCGCGGTCGAGGCGCCGACCGACACCGTCGCCGTGGCCGAGCCGCCGGAGGTCACCGACGGCGGGCTGAACGACACGGTCACCCCGGCCGGGACGCCCGACGCCGACAGGTTCACCGTCTGCGCCGAACCGCTGGTCGTGGTGGTGGCGACCGTGGTGGTGACCGACGACCCCCGGTTGGCGCTGCCCGCGGCGGGGCTGGTCGCGATGGAGAAGTCGTTGCCGGTCACGGTCCCGACCGTCAGCGTGTACTGCGCGGTGCGGGTGACGGAACCGGTTCCGGTCACCGTGACGGTGTACGTGCCCGACGCGGCGCTCGCCGAGGCGGCGACGGTCATCGTCGAACTGCTGCCCGAGGTCACCGACGACGGGCTGAACGACACGGTCACCCCGGCCGGGGCACCCGACGCCGACAGGCTCACCGTCTGCGCCGAACCGCTGGTCGTGGCCGTGCTGACCGTCGCGGTCACCGACGCGCCCGGCTGCACGTTGCCCGAGCCCGGGTTGACCCCGACCGAGAAGTCGCTGGCCGGGGTGCTGCCGACCGCGCGGTTCCAGACGGTGTACGCGATGCCGTCGGCGGCCCGGTTCAGGCCGGTGGCGTTGATGTTGGCGGTGGTGTCGCAGGACGAGTGGTAGCAGGAGTCGTACGCCGCACCCGCCGTGCCGCCCCACTTCGCCGCCTGCGCCGACGTCTTGGTCGCGCTGGCGCCCATGGCGTAGCCGGAGGTGGGGATGCCGACGGCCTGGAACGACGCGTCGTCGGAGCGGCCCTGGCCCTCGACGTTCTCCTCGGGCTGGAGGTTGAGCGAGGTCCAGTACGCCTTCATCGGCGCCGAGGCGGTGGAGTTCAGGTTGTTGATGAAGTAGCCGCCGTTGGTGGAGGCGATCATGTCGAAGTTGTAGTACGCCTTGATCTTCGCCCGGTTCGTCGCCGACAGGCTGTTGGCGTAGAACTTCGAGCCGTTGAGGCCCTGCTCCTCGTCGGTCCACCAGCCGAAGCGGACCCGGTTGAGCATGGTCGGGTTCGCCGCCGCCAGCGCCAGCGCGTTCTCCAGCAGCGCCGCCGAACCGGAGCCGTTGTCGTTGATCCCCGGACCGGCCGAGACGCTGTCCAGGTGCGCGCCGAACATGTACACGTTGTCGGCGTTGCCGAACGGCCACTCGGCGATCAGGTTCGGGCCGGCCCCGGCCGTGCAGCCGGAGGTGCAGGGCTGCTCGGTGACGGTGAAGCCCGCCGCCTGGAGCTTGCCCTTGACGTAGGCGACCGACTGGAGGTAGCCGTTGCCGGTCGAGCGGCGGGTGCCGCCGTTGCTGTTGGCGATCGAGTTGAGCTGGGTCAGGTGCGCCTGCACGTTGGTGACGCTGATGTCCGGCGGCGTGCTGGTGCCGCCACCGACGACCAGGGTGTACGACGCCGTCCGGGTGACGCTGCCGCTACCGGTGACGGTGAGGTTGTACGTGCCCGCGGCGGTGCTCGCCGAGGCGGCGACGGTCATCGTCGAGCTGCTGCCCGAGGTCACCGACGACGGGCTGAACGACACGGTCACCCCGGCCGGGGCGCCCGACGCCGACAGGTTCACCGTCTGCGCCGAACCGCTGGTCGTGGACGTGTTCACGGTCGCCGTCGTCGAAGCACCCGGCTGCACGTTGCCCGAGCCCGGGTTGACCCCGACCGAGAAGTCGTTGCCGGTGACCGACCCGACGGTGAGCGTGTACTGCGCGGTGTGCGTGACCGTGCCCGTACCCGTCACTGTGATCGTGTACGTGCCCGCGGCGGCGCTCGCCGACGCCGACACCGTCATCGTCGAGCTGCCGCCCGAGGTCACCGACGACGGGCTGAACGACACGGTCACCCCGGCCGGGGCGCCGGAGGCGGACAGGTTGACCGTCTGCGCGGTGCCGACGGCCGTGGTGGTCACGGTCGCGGTGACCGAGGCGCCCGGCTGCACGGTGCCCGAGGCGGGGTTCGTGCCGACGGTGAAGTCGCTGCCGGTCGCGGTGCACGTCGGGTCGCCCGCCTGCGCGGGCAGGGTGATCGCGTTCCAGGCGTCCTTGGTGCGGTTGAACAGCCCGCAGCTCGCGTCGAGGTTCTTCGCCGCGGTCAGCGTCGCCGTCCGGTACTTCTTGTACGTCATGCTGCTGGTCTTGAGCAGCATCGCGCCGTAGAAGATCTTCCCGGCGGTCTGGATGCCGACGCCGGTCACCGACGCGGGGCCGCCGGAGCAGATCGGGCTGGAAGGCTTGCCGCCACCCGGGCTGCTGCCCTCGGCCAGCAGGTAGAACCAGTGGTTGAGCGGGCCGGCGGCCGCGTGCACCTCGGTGCCCGGGATCGCCGAGGAGTAGCAGTTCGGGTCGCCGCTGACCAGCGACGGGTTGTACATGTTGCGGATCGGCCCGTTGCCGACCAGGTTGATCTCCTCGCCGACGGTGTAGTCCGGCGGGTCGTAGGCCGAGGACTGGTTGGCGTAGGCCTCGGTCAGCGCGCCGAAGATGTCGCCGGTGCCCTCGCCGAGCCCGGCCTCCTGCCCGGCGCCGCCGGGGGTGTTGGAGTCGATGCCGTGGCCGTACTCGTGGCCGACGACGTCCATCGCGGAGATCCACTCATTGGCGTTGTTGTGGCCGATGGTGATCCGGGTGCCGTCCCAGTACGCGTTGACCTCGTTCAGGCCGACCAGGGCCGGCCAGCTGCCGCCGTTGCCGTTGTGGCCGTTGCGGCCCAGCCAGTTGACGAGCATGTCCCACTGCTTCTGCGCGGCGTACATGACGTCGACGCAGCCGGTCTCCTTGCTGGTGCCGACCCCGTTGCCCCAGCTGTCGTCCGATCCCGAGAAGACGGTGCCGGTGCTGTAGTCGGCGCAGCTCAGACCCGGACGCGACGGGTCGCGCAGCGAGTACGTGCCGCCGGACTGCTGGGTGTTGATGGTGAGCGGGTTCGGGCCGTTCCACTTGCCCGTGCCGGTGCCCGCCACGACGTCGTCGCGCTGGGCGAGCACCGCGCCGGTGCGGGCGTCGACGAACACGTGCAGGCGGCTGGGCGCGGACGCGGTCCACCCGAGCAGCACCGTCTCCCAGGCCAGCCGGGCGGTGCCGTCGGCGACGTGGACGACCAGGCGGCGGGACTCGACCCCGTCCACCTTGGGCAGCCGGGTGCGGCTGGTGCGCTCGGCGGCGGCGGCGCCGACCGAGGGCACCGTGCCGACCGAGATCTTCGCCGAGGTGGCCGCCTGGACGGCGCGGACGGTGCCCTTGCCGTCGGCCAGGACGGTGGCGTCGCCGCCGACGACCGGCAGCCCGCGGTAGGTCCGCTGGTAGGCGATGGAGTACATGCCGTCGACCCAGGGGATCACCTGCTGGCGGTCGTACTGCTCGAACGGCCCCTTGGCCAGCGCGTCGAGCCCGCTCGCCGCGGCGCGGTCAGCCGCGGCGAGCGCGGCGGCCAGCGGTGCGGGGGCGGGTGCGGCCGGTGGCGGGGCGGCCGGTGCCGCGGGCGCCGCGAACACCGCCGTCGCCGCGATCACGGCCAGGCAGATGCCGGCCGTCATCGTGCTGCGTTTCATCATGGACTCCTGAGGGTCGACCGCCGGCCGCACCTGACTTCGGCGCGGCCCCGGGGTGCGGTGACGCGTGCCGCGCACGCGCCCGGTGGCGTGCGGTCCGGCGGCGCCCGGGGCGGGCCGCCGCCGGAAGCACGACCCCCACAGCGTCCAAGCAGTGCCATGGAGTCAGGCAGTGTCAGCCGGGTCCTACCGTGTCGTACAGGTGAACCGGCCGTGTCTTCTCAGGACCGGCCCAGCCGCTCCCGGATCGAGGCGAGCATCGTCTGGACCAGCCGCGGCGTGATGAACAGCGCCTGGGCGATGTCGCGGTCGTCGGCGCCCTCGGCCGACATCGCCACCATGCGGCGCTCGGTCGCCGTCAGCGTCGCCGACGCGTCGCCCACCACCGGCGCGGGCGCCCCGAGCCGGGCGAGCTCGTCCACGATGGATGCCGACAGGGCGGCCGCGCCGCACTGCTGCGCCATCCCGTACGCCTCACCCAGCAGCTCGACGGCCTGCGGTCGCGGGCTGACCCGGGCCAGCGCGGACAGGGCGCGGGCGTGTTCGAGCCTGCCCCGTCCGGTCGCCAGCAGCGCGATCGCCTCGCGCAGCTCGGGCTCCCCGGCCGTGCCGCGCAGCTCGCCGACCTCGCGCAGGG
Organism: Catellatospora sp. TT07R-123; assembly: GCF_018327705.1. Classification (NCBI taxonomy): domain Bacteria; kingdom Bacillati; phylum Actinomycetota; class Actinomycetes; order Micromonosporales; family Micromonosporaceae; genus Catellatospora; species Catellatospora sp. TT07R-123. The sequence goes on from NZ_BNEM01000002.1 coordinate 1,043,868, forward strand.
CGCGGCCGGTCACGCGCGGGGCGCCCCAGCGCCGGGCGTGGACCAGTTCCTGCTCGGCCAGGACGATCGCCTCGTCGCGGCGCCCGAGCGCGGCCAGGGCCTGCGCGCGCAGGGACCGGTCCGGCCACCAGCCAGGATTGACGTACCCGGACTGCTCGGCGTCGTCGAGGCAGGCCAGCGCCTCGGCCGGACGGCCCTCGGCCAGCAGCACCCGGGCCTCGGCCTCGATGACCAGGCGGGCGCCGTCCCCGAAACGGGGCCGGTCGTCGACCTGATCCAGGAACGTGCGCGCCCCCCGGACGTCGCCGAGGTCGACCAGGGCGTTGACCAGGTACGCGTCGTTGTAGGCCGGCCCCACGTGCGAACCCCACATGGCCTGCTGCTCCTTCGAGGTCAGCAGAGACTCGTACGCCTCGCGCAGCTCGCCGTGGCACCACAGGGCGTACCCCTGCCACAACCGGACCGACAGCAGGCCGAACAGCGAACCCTGCTCGTGGGAGTACACCTCCCCCTCCGCCCAGAGGGCGTCGGCGCTCTCCTCGGCGACCTGAAGCACCACGGTCGCGACGATCCAGGTCAGACCGGTGTCGGCGCGTAGCAGGATCCCATCGGCGACCGCGAAGCGGGCCAGCTCCACGGCCCGCTGCCGGTCGGTGCCGTCGATGACCGCCTCCCAGGCCAGCACCGACGCGAGCATCCGGGCGCCCGGCCCGGGGCCTTCGATCTGCGGCGTGCCGCCGCGCCGCCACTCCGCTTCGGGCAGCCCGTGCATGAACCCGCCCAGCCGCTCCAGCCCCAGCAGGCCCTGCCGGGCGTCGGTCAGCTCGGCGGGCAGCTGCGCGGCCAGGCGGCGCGCGACCGCCACCGACTCCCCGCGCGACCCGGCGAAGACCAGTGAACGGACCAGGGTCAGCGCGACCTCGGCGCGCTGGACCGGGTCGGTCAGCGTCTCGTACGCCTCACGCAGGTGGCCGATCGCGGCCTGCCCGTCGAAGACCGACTGGACCAGCCCCAGCTCCAGCACCACCTCTGCCCGGTCCTCGGGGGCGGGTGGCTCGGCCAGCGCCCGCACCAGGTACTTCGCCGCCGCATCGCCCGCACCGCGCCCGGCCGCCCGCGCCGCGGCGGTACGCAGCACCGACACCGCCCACGGGTCCCGCCGCTGCGGCACCTGCAACAGATGCGCCGCCACCTGCTCGGCCGGGGCGCCCGCCGCCTCCAGCACCCGCGCCGCCCGCTCATGGTGCAGCTGCCGCTCGCCCGGCGGCAGGTCCCGGTACACGGCGTCGGCCACCAGCGGGTGCACGAAACTCAGCGGATACTCGTCGCGCAGCACCTCCGCGCGGGCCAGCACCCCGATCGCGGTGACCGCGTCGGCCTCGGCCAGGCCGCTCAGCGCCGCGACCGCGGGCAGCGACGCGCCGTTGCCCAGCACCGCGACCGCCCGCGCCGTGGCGGTGGTCGCCTCGGGCAGCCGGGCCAGGCGCATCAGCACCATGCTCGACACCGCCCGCGACCCGATCGCCACCACCGTGTCGGCGTGCGCGGCGTCGGGGCGTACGCCCTCGGCCTGCAACGCCCGCAGCAGCTGCCGCAGCAGCAGCGGATTGCCCAGCGTGGTCCGGCGGCAGGTCGCGATGAACGCGTCCTCGGCCGCGTCGCCCAGCACCCGGCGCACCAGCCCCGCCACGCCCTCCCCCGTCAGCGCCGACGGCTGGATCCGTACGCACGCCGGATCGTGGGCCAGCTCCGCCAGCAGCGCCTCGTCGTCGTGCGGCTCGCCGGTGCGCAGCGTCGCCACGATCAGGACCGGCAGGCCCTCCAGGCGGCGCACCAGGTAGGCCAGGTAGCGCAGCGAGGCGCTGTCGCACCACTGCACGTCGTCGATGCTGAGCACCAGCGGGCCGTCGGCGCACAGGTTCACCGTCAGCCAGTACAGGCCGTGCAGGGTCGCCAGCAGGCTGTCGGCCCGCTGGTGCGGCTCGGGCACCGCCACGTCGAACACCGCGGCCGCCGACGACGCCGCCCCGGTCAGCAGCGCGGCGCGGCGGGCCGGGTCGGCCAGCACCGGCTCGAACAGCTGCCGCACGGCACCGAAGCCGTACTCCTTCTCCAGCTGGCTGCCGCGCGCGCCCAGGGTCGGCGTCCCGTGCCCGGCCGCCAGACGGCGCGCCTCCACCAGCAGCCGCGTCTTGCCGATCCCGGCCCGGCCCTCCACCAGCAGCAGCCGCGCCTGGCCCGACAGCGCGTCGGCCAGGCAGCCCCGGATCTCGGCGAGCTCCAGCTCGCGGTCGAACAGCACATCGTCGGCACCGCCCCGGCCCGGCGACCCGGCGGCGCCGGGCACGGGCGGGAGCGGACGGGCGGCGGCGACCACGGCCGGGGCGGGCGCGGCGTCCAGCGACGGCGACTGCGCCAGCACCTCCGACTCCAGCGCCCGCAGCGACGGACCGGGATCGACGCCGAGTTCGTCGGCGAGCACCTGCCGGGCCCGCCGCAGCGACGCCAGGGCGTCGCCCTGGCGCTGTGCCCGGTACAGCGCGAGCACCAGCAGCCGCCACCGCTCCTCGCGCAGCGGCTCCTCGGCGACCAGGGCTTCGAGCTCCGGCACCAGCACGGCCGTCTCCCCGGTGGCCAGCCGCGCGGCCAGCAGCTGCTCCCGGGCCACGCCGCGCAGCCCGGTCAGCCGGGCGGCCTCGGCCTCGGCCCAGGGCTGGTCGGTGTACTCGGCCAGGGCGGGGCCGCGCCACAGCGACAGCGCCCCGGTCAGGGTCGCGCCGACCTCGCGCGGGTCCGCCAGCGTCGCGGCCTGCCGGACCTGCCGCTCGAACCGCCACGCGTCCACCGCGTCGTCGTTGACGACCAGCGCGTACCCGGTGCCCTTGCTCACGATCACGTTGCCGCGCGTGCGCGCCGTCTGCCCGGGTTCCAGCCGCCGCCGCAGATGGGATACGTACGCCTGGAGCGCCCCGCTGGCGCTGACCGGGATCTCGTCGCCCCACAGCGACCCGATCAGGTGGTCGGCGGGCAGCACCTCCCCGCGCCCGAGCACCAGCAGCGCCAGGACCGCCCGCTGCCGGCGCCCGCCCAGGTCGAGCAGCTGCCCGTCGTGCCACGCGGTGACATCGCCCAGAACAGAGAGCCGCAGACCGTCTTCGCCACCTGGCACCGCTGTTCATCCTTCCGGCGCGGTCCGCGGGGTCGGGCGTGCGCTCGGGCTGAAGATACAACGGCACCGGCCCGCCCGGGTACGGCGAGCCGTGCGGAATTCGATCATCCGCCCAGCTGAGGGCACATTGGACGAACAGCGGGTATACCCGCTGTGACGGCTCAGCCCCGCTTGGACCGCAGCTTCGTCGGCACGGACCCGATCTTGCGAGGCCGGGCGGTGGTACGCGCACCCGCGGCGGCCTTCGCGGCGGCCTTCGCGGCGGGCTTCGGGGCGGCCTTGCGGGCGGGCGCGGGCGCGGCGGCCTGCTCGGCCTCCTGGCGTCTGCCCTCCAGCCGCCGCTGCTCCCGCAGGGTCTCGGCGTACGTCTCGCGCTCGCGGACCAGCCACTCCGGCGGGTCGGCGGCCAGCGCGGCGATCTCCGCGGTCGTGAGCGCCTCGGTGATGCCGCCGCGGGCCAGGCCGCTGTTGGAGATCCGCAGCCGCGCCGCCGCGACGTTGCGCGGGTGCGGGCCCTCCCGGCGCAGGTCGACGAGCCACTGCGGCGGGTTGTGCTGGAGCTCGTCCAGCTCCTCGCGGGAGATCGGGTTCTCCTGGAACTCGCGCGGGGTGGCCGGCAGATACACGTCGAGCTTCAGCGCCGCCGTGGCGGGCTTCATAACCTGGGACTTCTTGGGCTTGCTCACCATGCGAGAGTATCGGTTCACGACCCGGCCGGGCCCGTCGCCCCGGGACCGGGGCCGCCGCCGCCACGCCGGACATCGCCCCCGAGGTAGCCTGAGCAGGCCGCGGGTGACCACCGCGCGGCCCGTACGCCGGCGCGTGGCCGGTCGACGTCACGGAGGAAACGTGCCCGAGGACCACCAAGCGGCGGCGTTCCGGCTGTTGGTCGTGCCCGGGGTCGTCGTGGACCGCTGGGCCCGCACCTGGTCGCAGCGGCTGCCCGAGGTCGAGCTGGAGCTGGTGCCGGTCGAGGCCGCCGACGCGCAGCAGCGACTGGCCGAGGCCGACGCGGGCCTGATGCGGCTGCCGGTGGACCAGCAGGACCTGCACGCCATTCCGCTGTACACCGAGACCACCGTCGTCGTGGTGCCGATCGACCACCTGCTGGCCGCCGCCGAGGAGCTCACCCTCGCCGACCTGGCCGACGAGACGCTGACCCAGCCCCTCGACGACGTCCTCGACTGGACGGCCCCGGCCGCACCGGTCACGGTCACCGCCGACCGGCCCGCCACCACCGCCGAGGCGGTCGAGCTCGTCGCCGCCAGCGTCGGGGTGCTGGTCGTGCCGCAGTCGCTGGCCCGCGCATACCACCGCCGCGACCTCACCTACCGCGTCCTCACCGACGCCCCGACCTCGTCGGTCGGGCTGGTGTGGCCGCGCGACCGGCACACCGACCTGGTCGAGGAGATGATCGGCCTCGTCCGCGGCCGCACCGCCAACAGCACCCGGGGCCGGGGCCCGGCCGAACCGGCCGCCCGCCCGAAACCCGACGCCGCAGCGGGCCGTGCCGGCTCGGCGGCCCGGCAGCAGCCCGGCGCCCGCCGCGGCACGCCCCCGCGCCGCTCCTCCCCGCCGCGCCGGGGCCGGTGACCGCGCGCCGATGACCTCCGTCAAGCCGATGGATCACCCCCGGGTCCCGCTGCCAGACTGTGCCGATGCCCGCGCCTAGTTCCCGCCCCACGCTCGCGATGATCGCCCGCGAGGCGCACGTGACCGTGCCCACGGTCTCCAAGGTGCTCAACGGGCACAGCGACATCTCCAGCGAGACCCGCCGCCGGGTGGAGACCCTGCTCACCGTGTACGGCTACGAGCGCCCGCGCTCCGCGCGGCGCCGCGAGCACCGGGGCAACCTCGTCGACTTCGTGATCAACGAGCTGGACTCGGCGTGGGGCCTGTCCCTGCTGACCGGGGTCGAGCAGGTCGTCGAGGACGCCGGGGCGGGCCTGGTCGTGACGGTGCTGCACAACCGGGCCAGCCTGACCCGCCGGTGGCTGGACGCGGTCACCGCGCGCGGTTCGCAGGGCGCGATCCTGATCCTGTCCCAGCTGGCCGAGGAGCACCAGGCCGAGCTGCGGCGCCGTACGGTGCCGTTCGTGCTGGTGGACGGGATCGAGCAGCCGTCCCCGCAGGTGCCCAGCGTCGGTGCGACCAACTTCGCCGGGGGCTACGCCGCCGCCCAGCACCTGCTGGAGCTGGGCCACCGCCGGATCGGCGCGATCAGCGGTCCGGAGCCGCTGCTGTGCAGCCGCGCCCGGCTGGCCGGTTTCCGGGCGGCCCTGGAGGCGGCCGGGGTCGAGCCCGACCGCGAGCTGATCAGGTTCGGCAATTTCCACCACGACGGCGGGTTCCGCCGTGCCCAGGAGCTGCTGGACCTCGCCGACCGGCCCACCGCGATCTTCGCGGGCTCCGACCAGCAGGCCACCGGGGTCTACGAGGCCGCGCGCCTGGCCGGGTTGCAGATCCCGCGCGATCTGAGCGTCATCGGGTTCGACGACCTGATCTACGCCCAGTGGACGTCGCCGCCGCTGACGACGGTCCGGCAGCCGCTCCAGGAGATGGGCACGGCCGCCACCCAGATGCTGCTGCGCCTGATCAACGGCGAGCGGCTGGACACCCCGCGCATCGAGCTGGCCACCGAGCTGGTGGTCCGGGCCAGCACCGCCCCGCCCCGCGACTCGCGCGCGGCGAATCGCGGGACACCTGCGTAAGCTGGCTCGGAGCACGCTGAAGTACGCATCAATGGAGGACACCCCCGGGCTTGTGTGCAGAAGCTCCTGGTTGTTCGCGTCGTCGCGCACCGACACCGATCTGGAACCTTGAGGAGCCGACATGGCCCATCGCACGCTGCGCGGAAGCCGGCCAGGCGCCGCGGACCGCATACCCGTCCGGGAGACCGCGTTCGCGGCCCGGCAGACCTGCGAGTTCCGCTGCGCCAACGACCACCGCTTCGTGGTCCAGTTCGCGCTGGACGTCGAAGCTCCGTCCACCTGGGACTGCAAGTTCGACGGGAGCTCCGCGCGGCTGGTCGGCGGGCCCGAGCGCGAGCCGGAGCACGAGAAGGCCGCGCGTACGCCGTGGGACATGCTCCTGCAGCGCCGCTCGATCGAGGACCTGGAGGTTCTGCTGGCCGAGCGGCTGGACCACATACGGGCACGTCGAGGGAGCTGAAGCGGAAAGAGCGGCCCGCATTCCCGCCCGGCGGGTAAGGCGTGACACACCGGTTCCCCCCGGCCAAACCCACCCCGCCGGGCAGACAGGGGTATGGTGGAGAGACAGTTTCTTGTTCGTGGTCTTTCCACCTCCTCGGGTCGATGTGTCCCCGGGGTCGGGTTCTCCGTTCGGATTACCGCGGTTACCGCTGCTCGAGACGGCCCCACCGGGCCTCGCAGCGCGCGCGGCCCAATCCGTAGAAGGAGATCCACATGGCCACCGGCACCGTGAAATGGTTCAACGCCGACAAGGGCTTCGGCTTCATCACCGTCGACGGCGGCACCGCTGACGTCTTCGTCCACCACTCGGTCATCCAGATCGAGGGCTACCGCGAGCTGCGCGAGAACGAGCGCGTCGAGTTCGGCATCGTGCAGGGCCCGAAGGGTCCGCAGGCCGAGTCCGTACGCCTGATCTGACCGACCCCGCGCCGGGATCGGCGCGGGAACGTGGTGCCGGTTCTGTGACACTGTCTGCGGAACCGGCACCACCGCATCACCCCCACCAGGTTCGCCCGGTCGACTCTTCCCGCCGCCGGGTCGAGGACCTTCGCGCGGCGTGCCGACAGCGAGAGGCTCCACCGTGACGACCCCAGTACGCCGACCCAGGCGACGGCCGAAGGCCGCCCCGACCGCCAGGACCGCGCCCACCGACGCGCCAGCCGCCACCGCCAGGACCGCGGCCATCCACGCGCCCACGGCGCCCGCCGGGCCTGACGCGCAGAGCTTCGCCGAACTGCCGCTGCACCCCGCGCTCGCCCGGACGTTGACCGACCACGGGCTCACCGTGCCGTCACCCATCCAGGCACGCTCGATCGCCGACGCCGTCGCCGGACGGGACCTGCTCGGCCGCGCGCGCACCGGCTCCGGCAAGACCCTCGCCTTCGGGCTGCCCATGCTGACCCGGCTGGCCGGACGGCGCGCGACCGCCCGCCGACCCCTGGCGCTGGTCCTGGTCCCCACCCGGGAACTGGCCGCCCAGGTCGGCGACGCCCTGGCTCCGTACGCCAAGGCGGTCGGACTGCGCAGCGTGACGGTGGTCGGCGGCCTGTCCCTCGGCCGCCAGAGCGACCAGCTGCGCGCCGGCGCCGAGATCCTGATCGCCACCCCGGGACGCCTCATCGACCTGCTCGAACGCGGCGCCTGCCGACTCGACGAGGTCGGCATCACGGTGCTGGACGAGGCCGACCAGATGGCCGACATGGGCTTCCTGCCGCAGGTCACCTCGCTGCTGTCGGCCACCGCACCGGACGGCCAGCGCATGCTGTTCTCCGCCACCCTCGACGGCGACGTCGACCGGCTCGTCCGCCGCTTCCTGAAGAACCCCGCGCGGCACTCGGTCGAGACGCCCGCCGTCGCGGCTGCCACCATGCAGCACCACCTGCTGCACATCGACGCGGCCGACAAGGACACCGCCACCGCTCACATCGGCGCCCGCGACGGCCGGGTGATCATGTTCGTGAAGACGAAGCACCGCGCCGACCGGGTGGCCCGGCGGCTGCTGGCCAGCGGTGTCACCGCCGCCGCGCTGCACGGCGGGAAGTCCCAGCCGCAGCGCACGCGCATCCTCGACCAGTTCCGGTCCGGCGCCGTCAACGCGCTCATCGCCACCGACCTGGCGGCCCGGGGAATCCACATCGACGACCTCGACCTGGTCGTCAACATCGACCCGCCCACCGACGCCAAGGACTACCTGCACCGCGGCGGCCGCACCGCGCGCGCCGGACGCAGCGGCACCGTCGTCACCCTCGTGGCCGACCACGAGCGCCGGGACGCCGCCCGCCTGCTGGCGGCCGCCGGGGTCAGCGCCCGGACGACTGCCGTACGCCCGCACGACCACGAGCTGTCCCGCATCACCGGCGCCCGGACCCCGTCCGGCACCCCCGCCGAGCTTCCCGCCGCCCCCGCGCGGCAGGCAGCCGAGGCCGAGACGCCCGGCACCCGCCGCACCCGCTCGCCTCGCCGCCGACACCGCTGACCCCTCCCCTACCAGCCCCCGGACACTTACTCGGATAGCCGCCATCCGCGATGCGTAGGATGGTGCGATGAAGATGTCCGGCGGCGTGGAGTGGGCGCTGCACTGCTGCTTCGCGCTGACGGCGGCCACCGAGCCGGTGCCCGCCGTCCGGCTGGCGCAGCTGCACGACGTGTCCCCCAGCTACCTGGCCAAGCAGTTGCAGGAGCTGTCCCGCGCCGGGCTGGTGCGCTCGGTGCAGGGCAAGGCGGGCGGCTACCTGCTCACCCGCCCGGCCGACCAGATCACGGTGCTGGACGTCGTGGAGGCGATCGACGGGCCCGCGGCCGCGTTCGTGTGCACCGAGGTCCGCCAGCGCGGCCCGCTCGCGACCCCGCCGGAGCAGTGCACCGCCCCCTGCGGCATCGCCAAGGTCATGTACGACGCCGATCGCGCCTGGCGGCAGTCGCTGCGCCAGGTGACCATCGCCGACCTGGCCCGCGCCACCGGCCCCGAAGCCGCCGCCGGCGTCCGCGCCTGGCTGTCCACCGGCCGCCCCTGACCCGCCCGCACCCGCCGACCGGATCGTCCGGGGAACGAACCCCGTCCGGCACCGCTCGGTGCGTGCGTCACGCTCGCGAGGCCGGCTCCAGCCGGATCACGTTCCAGGAGACCGGCGCAAGCAGGACCGCCACGCCGTCGCGGTCGCCCGAGATCGACGGGTTGGCTCGTGGCGACACCCGGTCGGGCTCGTCGGCGGTGTTGCGCGCGTACGGGTCCTGCGCCGTGAGCGTGGACGCCTCGACGATCCGTACCGAACCCATCGCCCGGGTGTCGATCGACAGCGACAGCGGCGTGTCCAGCGAGCGGTTCACCGCGAACACCGTGGTGCTGCCCGTGGCCGCGTCGTGGGTGGCGACGGCGTGCAGGGTGGGGACGTCGCCGTACTCGGCCGTCGGGTAGGCGGGTGAGGTCGGCTCCACGCGCAGCACGTCACCGGCGGCGTACCGGGACGCCTGGGCGAAGGGGTGGAAGGTGGTCTGCCGCCACGCCGCGCCGCCGGGCTCTGTCATGATCGGGGCGATCACGTTGACGAGCTGGGCCAGGCTGGCCGCCGTGACGCGATCAGCGTGCCGCAGCAGCGTGATGAGCAGGCTGCCGACGACGACCGCGTCGGCGAGGTGGTAGTGGTCCTCCAGCAGCCGCGGCGCCACCGGCCAGTCCGCCCCTTGCGGGGTCTGCGAGGCCGGCCGGTCCATGTACCAGACGTTCCACTCGTCGAACGAGATCTTGATGCGTTTGGCGGCGCGCTTCTTCGCCCTGATGTGGTCGGCCGTCGCCACGACATCATCGATGAAGTTTTCCATGTTGACCGCGCTGGCCAGGAAGCCGGCCAGGTCGCCGTTCTTCTCCTGGTAGTAGGCGTGGCAGGAGACATAGTCGACCAGGTCGTACGCGTGCTCCAGCACGGTCGCCTCCCACTGGCCGAACGTCGGCATCCCCGACCCGGAGCTGCCGCACGCCACCAGTTCCAGACCGGGGTCGACCATGCGCATCGCGCGGGCCGTCTCCGCGGCCAGCCGCCCGTACTCCTCAGCGGTCTTGTGCCCTATCTGCCATGGACCGTCCATCTCGTTGCCCAGGCACCACATCCGGATGCCGTGCGGCTGCCCGGCACCGTTGGCCACGCGCAGGTCCGACAGCCGCGTCCCGGACGGGATGTTGCAGTACTCCAGCAGGTCCACCGCCTCCTGGACCCCCCGCGTGCCGAGGTTGACCGCCATCATCGGTTCGACACCGGCCCTGCGGGCCCAGCGGACGAACTCGTCCAGGCCGAACGTGTTCGGCTCGGTGCTGTGCCAGGCGAGATCCAGTCGCGTCGGCCGGTCCCGGACCGGTCCGACACCGTCCTCCCAGCGGTACCCGGAGACGAAGTTGCCGCCCGGGTAGCGCACCGTGCTGACGCCGAGTTCTCTGACCAGCTCGATCACGTCGGTGCGCAGCCCGTCCGCGTCGGCGCCGCGATGTCCGGGCTCGAAGATCCCGGTGTACACGCACCGGCCCAGATGCTCCACGAACGCACCGAAGGTACGCCGCGACACCGGCGCGACCCGAAACGCCGGGTCCAGGGTCAGCCGCGCCGGGGCGGGTGCGAGTTCGGTCATGTCAGTCCTTCGTCGGTGGCCGGTCGGTCGCTGGTGCCCGCGACGTCGCCCCGGACCGGTGTGTCCCGGTCCGGGGCGACGGCTCACGGTTCGGCGTCGGTCAGCTGGCGCTCAGGCTGAAGCGCTGGTTGGCCTGGCCGTTGCAGTCGTAGAGCTGGACCTGGGCGCCGTTGGCGGTGCTCCAGACGTCCAGACAACGTCCGGACTGCGCACCGGTGATGGTGCCGTTGGAGTTGACGTTCCACTGCTGGTTGCTCTGGTTGTTGCAGCTGTAGATCTGGACCGCCGAACCGTTGCCGGAGCCGGCGGCGTCCAGGCACATGGAGCCGAAGACCTTCAGCTGCTTGCTGGAGGTGTAGGTCCACTGCTGGTTGCTCTGGCCGTGGCAGTCGTACAGCTGCACCCGCGTGCCGTTGGTCTGCGACGAGTTGGGCACGTCGATGCACCGGCCCGACTGCGCGCCCACGATCCGGTTGACGCCACCCGAGGGCGGCGGCGAGGAGGACGGGGCGGGTGACGGGGACGCCGTGGACGACGGCTGCGGGTTGGCCGCGTTGAGGGCGTTGAGGACGGAGGTGTACGCCGCCTTCGCGCCGCCGCCGCTGTTGAACAGCAGCGGGCTCTCGCTGGAGCGCCAGGAGTCGCTGTCCCGCACGCCCCACACCGTGATCCCGATGCAGCGGGACACGTTCATGCACGCCTGGGTGAGCCCCGAGTACTGCGACGTCGACGCGTTGGTCACGTCGACCTCGGTCAGGGCCACGTCCACGCCGAGGGCGGCGAAGCTGGACAGCGTGGTCTGGAAGTTGCCCGGCAGCGAGCTGCCGCCCGTGAAGTGGGTCTGCAGGCCGACGCAGTCGATCGGCACGCCCCGGGACTTGAAGTCCTGGATCATGCGGTACACGCCCTGGGTCTTGCCGTACGACCAGTTCTCGATGTTGTAGTCGTTGTAGCAGAGCTTCACCGACGGGTCGGCGTTGCGGGCGGTGCGGAACGCCACCTCGATCCAGTCGTTGCCGGTGTTCTGCAGGTTCGACTGCCGGCGGCTGCCGTCCTCGTTGAACGCCTCGTTCACCACGTCCCAGGCGGCGAGCTTGCCCTTGTAGTGGGCCATGACGCCGTTGATGTGATCGATCATCGCCTGGCGCAGGGAGCTGCCGGACAGGCTCTGCATCCAGCCGGGCTGCTGCGAGTGCCAGGCCAGGGTGTGGCCACGGACCTTCAGGCCGCGCTGGGTGGCCCAGTTGTAGATCTGGTCGCCGGAGCCGAAGCTGAACTGGCCCCGGTTGGGCTCGGTGGCGTCGGGCTTCATCTCGTTCTCGGCCGTCACCATGTTGAACTCACGGGCCGCGATCGTGGTGTACGTCGAGTCGCCGAGCCTGCTCGCGGCGATGGCGGTGCCGAAGTACCGGCCCGACTGCGCGGCGGCCGCGCCCAGCGTGCCGGCGGCGGCGCTGGCGTTCGGGATCACGGCCACGACCGCCAGGGTCGCGACCACGCCGGCCGCGCCGGCGAGGAAGACCTTGTGGATCGGCGATCGTTTCCGCCGGTCTGCGCCCTGATGCGCAGTGGGAGAGGCTGTCATCACGGTCTCCTTTCCTGGCCGGGGCTCACCTCGCTCCGGGCGGGGCGGGGCGGGCACCGGCATCGCGGGATTGATACCGACGCATGCTGCCACTCCCGACACCGCTCCGCAATGGCGACTTCCGAAAGCCTTCCGGAAGTCGTGTCCAAGAAATCCGTACAATTTGTCCGCTCGCCCGATCGCTCCGGACCAACTCCGTTGACGGTTATTCCAGTTCACAGGCATTATCAGGAAATCTTGACCAGAATCTCGCCACGATCGTCGACGTTCGACAAAATCCCGTAACACTCTCGACCATCATGGTTGCTCCGAAACTTCCGGAGCCGTATCGATAGCTCAGAGTGCGGACATCCGGGCGACGGTGTGAGCTCGGATGTCGGCGCCAGGGTGATCGCAAGACCTGCCGACCACGGTGCGCACATGCTCCTCGGCCTGCTCGGCCAGTCCGTCGTAGACGGCCGTGAACACCTCGCGGGCGCGGACGCGGGGCCAGTCGGCCGGTAGCAGCCCGATCGGCAGATGCGGATCCAGCAGCGGGATGCGTCGGTAGGTGTCCATGATCTCCGCCCGGGCCCGGACGGCCTCCGCCCCGGTGATCAGTCCGGCGCGGACGCGTGGGACCAGCGGGCTCCAGCGACGGTCGAAGGCCGCGTAGTGCCGGGTGATGGCGGCGATGTCCCAGGCCTCGATCGGGTTGCGGTTGGTCGCGGTCGCCAGCTCGACGTGGTCGGCGCGGAAGACGGTCATCGCGCCGAGCGGGACGGCGGCGAGCCGCTGCCTGACGGTCGGGTTCAACGCGTCCGGCGAGACCCAGAGCCCGTCGTACAGCGGCGCGAACCCGAGCCATCGCAGCTGGCCGCGCAACATCCGCCGCTGCGAGCCCTGCTCCTGGGGCAGGGTGAACGCGACCAGCGTCCAGCACCCGTCCCACGAATTCTGCGCCCCGAACCGGGCGATCCACGCACCGCCTGCCGACAGTTCGGCGGCGGCCTCCCGGGTCAGCCGGTAGGCGCTGTGCCGTCCGTTGCGGGAGCTCTCCAGCACGCCGCGGCGGGCCAGCCGGCTGACGGCCGTACGGGCACCGGCGGCACTGACCCCGGACTCGGCCAGCAGCGTCACGATGGCCGCGGTCGGCAGCCACGCACGCGTGGGCAGCGTGTAGTCGGCCACCAGCGTCGCCGTCAGCCCCTGCGCCGAGTTGGCCTCCTGGCGTCGCGGCAGGCGTGACCCGGCGGCGACGTCGGGGAAGATCTCCTCGATCTCGAACGGGCTTACCACGGCGGCTCCGGCACTTCGATGGACTCGATCCACGGCAAGGCAGGGCCATGATATGCGCGCCGCACCGTACGACGTCGCAATGCCGCCAGCACATCCGAGAGAGTCGATTGACACTTTTCTGCCCTACGGGCACACTACCTGTCACACGTCGTCGATGGAGCCCGACAACGTTCCGTGACCGGGTCTCCCGGTGCGCTGGGGCATGGCGCACCGGGAGGCTGCCCGGCGACCGTCCTCCGACGAGGGAGTGTCATGACAGGAACGTTCGGACCCCGCCTGCGCCGAGCCGCACTGGCGGGTCTGTTGATCACCGCGGTGGCCGGTGCCACGCTGCTGATACCGCGTTTGGCCGAGGCGGGCTCGACCGCGGGCTGCGGAAAGAGCCCGACGTTGACCAGCGGCGCCCGCTCGATCCAGAGCGGCGGCCTCAACCGCAGCTACATCCTGAGCATTCCGGACGGCTACAGCAGCACCCACCCGTACCGGCTGATCTTCGGAATGCACTGGCTGAACGGCACCGCCAACGATGTCGCCACCGGCGGACCCGACGGGTCGGCGTGGGCCTTCTACGGGCAGAAGCAGCTGTCGAACAACAGCACGATCTTCGTGGCGCCGCAGGGCGTCGACAACGGCTGGGCGAACACCGGCGGCCGGGACATAACCCTGGTCGACGACTTGACCGCACTCGTCGAGGGTGCCCTCTGCGTGGATACGAGCCAGGTCTTCGCGATGGGGTGGAGCTACGGCGGCTCGATGAGTTACGCCCTGGCGTGCGCCCGCCCCGCGGTCTTCCGCGCGGTGGTGGTCTACTCCGGCGCCAACCTCAGCGGATGCGGCGGCGGCACGCAGCCGGTCGCCTACTTCGGCATCCACGGCACCCACGACAGCGTGCTCAACATCTCCAACGGACGCTCGTTGCGAGACACCTTCGTCAGGAACAACGGCTGCACCGCGCAGAGTCCGCGCGAGCCCGGCCAGGCGAGCCTGACCCACATCACCACGGTCTACGCCGGCTGCCGATCGGGGTATCCCGTCCAGTGGGCCGCGTTCGACGGCGACCACACGCCCAGCCCGGTGGACGGAACGACCGCCACCAGCGGCATACGGACCTGGACCTCGGCCGCCGTGAACACCTTCCTGGCCCAGTTCTCCAGCGGCCCGCCCCCCAGCAGCCCGCCGCCGAACAGTCCGTCGCCGAGCAGCAGTCCGTCCCCGAGCAGCAGCCCGGCGCCGTCCACGCCGCCGCCCGGCGGCGGATGTACCGCGAGCTACAAGACGGTCAACTCGTGGCCGGGCGGCTTCCAGGGTGAGATCGCGGTGACGGCCGGCAGTTCACCCATCAGCGGCTGGACCGTGCAGTGGACGCTCGGCAGCGGTCAGACCATCACCCAGGTGTGGAACGGAACCCTGTCCGTGAACGGAACGACGGCGTCGGTCCGAAGCGTCTCGTACAACGGCTCGCTGGCGGCTGGCGCGTCCACCACGTTCGGCTTCCTCGCCAACGGAACTCTGTCGACTCCAGCACCGGTCTGCGCCAGCACCACCTGACATGCCCGTGCCGTACGGCGAGACGGGGCCGGGCACCACGCCCGGCCCCGTCCGCGGCTCAGCCGGCGGTGCGGGCGGCGAGCCAGTCGGCGAGGCTGATCGCGCCCAGGCGGGCCTCACCGAGCGGCACCAGCGACGTCTCCTCCAGCAGGGCGCCGAAGTAGCGCGCCGCCGGGTCGGTGACGACCGTCCGGGTGTCGTGCTCGGCGGCCAGGAAGCGCCGCACGAACTCGTCCTGGCCGTAGCGCTCCGGACCGGCGATGTCGACCGCGCCGCCGACCGGCGGCTCGGTCGCGGCCTCGGCGAGGGCGGCGGCGACGTCGTCGGCCGCGATCGGCTGCATCAGCGCCGGCGGCAGGTGCACGCCGTCGCCCTGGGTGGCCCCGTCGGCGATGGCACCGACGAACTCCAGGAACTGCGTGGCGCGCACGACGGTGTACGGCACCGGCCCCGACTTGATCACGTTCTCCTGGGCGACCTTGGCCCGCATGTAGCCGCTGTCCGGGATGCGGTCCGCGCCGACGATGGACAGGGCCACGTGGTGGCCGACCCCGGCGGCGGCCTCGGCGGCCAGCAGGTTGCGGGTGGAGGTCTGGAAGAACTCCAGCACGGCGCGGTCTTCGAAGGACGGCGAGTTGGTCACGTCGACGACCACGTCGGCGCCGGTGAGCACCTCGGCCAGACCGGTTCCGGCGACGGTGTCGACGCCCGTGCTGGGCGAGGCGGCCACGACCTCGTGCCCGGCGGCGCGCAGCAGCCCGCCGACCTTGGTGCCGATCAGGCCGGTGCCTCCGATGATGACGATCTTCATGATGGAGCCTCTCCATAAACTCGGACACTTTTCATCCGAGATCTTACTCGGACAAGATGAGTCCGAGTCAACGACGGGCGGCGGTGAGCCAGCCCACGGCGACCGTGACCGATTTGCCCGATAGTCGGACATTAGCGCCTGAGCGATGTCCAGGTCGGCGGTGTCGCGCACCGCGGTCACGCCGCAGCGGTCGAATCGCACCGGCAGCGCGACCGGCTCCGATCGTGACCCCGGTCACACCACAAACAGAATAACCATTCTCCTTGTATGGTGGGGACACGCATACAGAGCAGACATTCTGTTTGCGGCCGTCGACCACAGGGGAACCGCCGTGCCGAAACTGACCGACGCGCGTCGCGAGCTGCGACGCGACCAGATCATCCAGGCTGCCGTGCGCTGCTTCGTACGCAACGGCATGGACCGCACCTCAGTCGCCGACATCACCGCGGAGTCGGGCCTGTCCGCCGGCTCGATCTACGCCCACTACCGCAGCAAGGCCGAGATCGTGCAGGCGGCCGCGCAGGACGTGCTCGAACGCCGGCTGCGCACGCTGACCGCGGCCGCCGACGGCGCGCAGCCGCCGAGCCCAGCCGAGCTGATCACCCGGTTGGCCGCCGGGGTCGAGCGGGACGAGGCACGCGTCGGCCTCCAGGCGTGGGGCGAGGCGACCACGGACCCGGTCATCCGCGACATCGTCACGGACATGACCGACCGCTTCCGCGACCAGCTACAGGTCAGCTGCGCGGCCTGGCTGGTCGCGGCGAGAGGCCGGGAGCCGGGCGAGGCCCGCGCCGGGGCGGCGATCCTCGCGAGCCACCTCGTCGACGTCTACCTGGCGTTCCTGTTCCGCCGCGCGCTGCTGGACGAGGCTGCCCCGATCGATCTGCGGGCGATCACCGCCTTCGCCGACGCCGTCGCCTGACGGCCGACACCGCCGCACACGCGCCACGCCTTCGGCCACTGACCACTTCCGACCCCTCGCTGAGAAAGGCACCCCATGCTCGACACGCGCAAGCCGTACCTCGGGTTCAGGACCCTGGCGCTGCTGCCGATCGTCCTGTTCCTGCCCTCCGTCGTCTCGTTCGCCATCGCCGAACCGGGCGTCGTGTGGCCGGAGTACTCCGGCGTCTTCTTCCACCTGGCGATCCTGTTCCTGATCAACCGGATGGACGCGCCCGCCTGGGCCAAGGCGGCCGGTTACAGCTGGATCGCCCTGGACGTGCTCACCGGCATCATGTCCATCAACGAGGTGCCGTACGAGATCACCTGGCCCGTCCGCCTCGGCGGCCACGTCTTCGCGGGCCTGTGGATCCTGATGAGCTCGCTCAGCGCCCGCGACCGGGCCGTCCGCATCGTCGGCGCGATCACCGGCGTCTGGCTCGGCAGCTTCTCGTTCGTCGCGAACATCGCCCCCGAGCAGCTGCTCTACCCCGCCTCGATACTGATCATCGCCTGGTTCACGCTGCTCGCCACCAGGTATCAGCCCGCCGGCGACGCCGCGCCGACGCCCGCCGCCAGCCCTGCCGCCGCTCTGTCGTAGCTCTGTCCTGGCCGCACAGGCGGGACGGCCGCCCCCTGAAGTCGGGCGGCCGTCCCTCTCCCCACGCCGGACTAGCAGGCGCCCTGGTCGGACCAGACCGCCCACGAGCCGGGTGCACCGGGCTCCGCGCCGGTCGACCACCAGGTCGCCTTCCAGCGGTGCCCGTTGTAGGAGACCACGTCGTCAGGGACGTACGGCGTGGCCGAACTCCACGCGGGCAGCCCGCCGCAGCCACCGCCGCCGCCACCGGTCACCGTCAGGGTGAAGGTGGCGGTGTGGGTCGCGCTGGTGCCCGCACCGGTCACGGTCAGCGTGTACGTCCCCGCCACCGTGCTCGCCCCGACCGACACCGACAGCGTCGCCGAGCCGCCCGAGGTCACCGAAGACGGGCTCACCGACGCCGTGACGCCGGTCGGCGCCCCGGTCACCGACAGGTTGACCGCCTGGGCGCTGCCCGAGGTGGTGCTGGTGCCCACCGACGCGGTCGTCGAGCTGCCCGCCGCCACCGTCGCCGACGAGGGCGACAGCGACACCGCGAAGTCGTCGCCGGTCGGCACCGTCGTGACCGTGACCGTGTACGTCGCGGTGTGCGTGGCCGCCGAGCCGGTGCCCGTGACGGTGATCGCGGCCGAGCCGGCCGCCGCCGACGCGCTCGCGGTCAGGGTCAGCGTGCTGGAGCCGCCGGAGGTCACCGACGACGGGCTGAAGCTCGCCGTCACCCCGGACGGCAGGCCGCTCGCGGTCAGGGCGACCGTCTGCGCGCTGCCGGACGTGGTCGCGGTCGAGACCGTCGTGGTGACCGACGAGCCGCGCTGCACCGTACCGCTGCCGGGGCTGGCCGTCAGCGAGAAGTCGTTGCCCGGGTTCGCGGTGCACTGCGCCTCGCCGGACTGGGCGGGCACGCTGACCGCGTCCCAGGCCGCCTTGACCGTGCGGCACTCGGCCGACGACGCGCCAAACAGGTTGACCGCGGCCCGCAGGGTCGCGGTGCGCACGTTGACGTAGCGCCACGACGAGGTCTTCAGGTTCAGCGCGCCCAGGTAGATCTGGCCCGCCTTCTGGATGCCGATGCCGGTGACCGTGCCGCCGTTGCAGGTCGGGCTGGCGGGGTTGCCGCCGCTGCCGGCCGAGCCGTTGGCGGTCAGGTAGAACCAGTGGTTGTTCGGGCCCGCCGCGGCGTGCACCTCGGTGTTCGGGATCGACGCGGAGTAGCAGTTCGGGTCGCCGACCGCGGACGGGTTGTACATGTTGCGGATCGGGCCGTTGCCGACCAGGTCGACCTCCTCGCCGACGAGGAAGTCCGGCGGGTCGTTGGGGTTGTTGGCGTACGCCTCGGTCAGCGCGCCGAAGATGTCGCCGGTCGACTCGTTGATGCCGCCGTTCTCGTTGCCGGAGCCGGCGCCGCCGGGCGTGGTCTGGAAGATGGCGTGGCCGTACTCGTGCGCCACGACGTCGATCGGGGTGGCCTGGCGGTTGTTGGCCTGGTTGTGGCCGAAGTTGGTGTAGCTGCCGTTCCAGTACGCGTTGACCTCGTTCAGGCCGACCCGGGCCGGGAAGCCGCCCCCGTTGCCGTCGATGCCGCTGCGGCCCAGCCAGGCGCCGAGCATGTCCCACTCGCGCTGCACGGCGTAGAGCGCGTCGACGCAGCCGGTCTCCAGGTTGGTGCCGGAGCCGTTGCCCCACGCGTCGTCGGTGCCGGTGTAGGCGGTGCCGCCCTGGCCGCCGCAGCGCAGGCCCGGCCGGGTGTTGTCGGTCATGGACCACGACGAGCCGGAACCGCTGGTGGCGATGCTGACCTGGCCGTTGAAGTAGCCGTTGCCGGTGCCCAGCCGCACGTCGTCGCGCACGTCCAGCACGGTCGCGGTGGCCGCGTCGACGACCACGTGCAGGCGGCTGGGCGCCTGGCGCTTGGCGCCTTCGAGCACGACCTCGTAGGCGAGCCGGTCCCCGGTCAGCGTCGAGAAGACGACGAGCTGCGCGGCGGCGGCCCGGTCGACGCGGTCGAGCCGGCCACGCGCGACCGCGGTCGCCTTGGCGGCGGTCACCTTCGCGGTGGTGGTGGCGAGTTTGACGCCGCGCCCGATGGCGGAGGCGGTGTCGCGTACGACGCCGTCGCGGTCGGTGACCACGACCGCGTCGCCGCCGAGGACGGGCAGGCCGCGGTAGGTGCGCTCGTAGGCGACGTACTGGAGGCCGCCGGAGCCGGCGACGACGTTGCGGCGTACGAAGGTCTCGTCCGGGCCCTTGGCCAGGGCGTCGGCCCCGGCGGCGGCGATGCGGTCGGCGGCGGTCGCGGCGAGGGTGGCCGCGGTCGGGGCCGGGACCGGGGCGGCGGCGGGACTGGCCGCCGCGCCGGTCACGCCCGGCAGCACCAGGGCGAGACCCGCCGTCGCGGCGGTCGCCGCGAACGTGAGTCTGAGGCCGATGGATTTCACGAGGAGGTTCTCCTTCTGCGGGTGGTGTTTCGGGGTTGGGTGGCCGGGACGCCTGCTGGCGGGGAGGCGTCCCGGCCACCCGGAGGGGAGGATTCGTGCTAGCAGGCGCCGCGGTCGGCCCAGACCGCCCAGGAACCGGGCGCGCTGGGCTCGGCGCCGGTCGACCACCAGGTCGCCTCGTAGCGGCGACTGGCGTATGCGACGTTCGTGCCGGGCGCGTACGCCGTGGTGGCGCTCCAGCCGGGCAGGCCGCCGCAGCCGCCCGGGTTGCCCGGCGAGGTGCTGGGGCCGGGCGAGGTCGGCGGGGTGCCGCCGGTGACGGTCAGCGTCAGCCCGTAGGTCTGCAGGATCTCGTTGACCGGCTGGAAGTACGTCGTGCCGCCGGAGGTGCAGTCGCCCGACCCGCCCGAGGTGACACCCTGGGCCTGGTCACCGGCGATGAGCGAGCCGCCGGAGTCGCCGGGCTCGGCGCAGACGTCGGTCCGGATCAGACCGGTCACGGTCCCCTGCGAGTAGGTGACCGAGCTGTTGAGCGCGTTGACGGTGCCGCAGTGCCAGCCGGTGGTGGAACCCGACCGGCACACCGACGCCCCGACCCCGACCGCCTGCGAACCGGCGACCGAGACGGTGCCCGGGTAGCGGTTGACCTGCGCGCGGGGCGTGTTGCCGGCGGCGACCCGCACCCAGGCGTAGTCGTTGCCCGGGAAGCTCGACCCGGCGAAGCTGCCGCTGGGCTGGGTCGTGGTGGCGCCGGAGGTGCCGCAGTGCCCGGCGGTGACGAACCCGCCGGTGACCGCGAAACCGACCGAGCAGCGGGTGCCGCTGCCGATGTAGTACGCGTTGCCGCCGACGACGTCGATCAGCGGCCGGGGCTGCTCGGCGCTCGCCTCGAACCGGAGCGCCCCGCTGTCCAGCCCGCTGGCCGCCGCCCAGGCGCGGGCGGCGTCGAGGCCGCCGTCGCGGTAGAGGACCGCGACGGTGTTGGTGCGCACGTCCGGGTACCAGCCGGGCACCTCGCGCGGGGCCTGGGCGGCCCGGCGGTCCAGGCGTGCCGCCGCGTCCCGCAGCGCGGACTCGCTGCGCGCGACGAGGACCGGGGCGGCCCCGGCCGCGCGCACCTTCGCCGCGGCGGTGCTGCCGGTCACGGCGATGGTGAGCACCGAGGCGTCGGTGTTCAGGTAGGCGCCGCCGAACCCGGCACCGAGGCTGCGGCGCAGGCCGTCCTCGGTGCGGGCGAAGGCGGCTTCGCGGCCGAGGCGGGCCAGTGCCTGCTCGGGGTTGATGTGCAGGGTACGGGCCAGTTCGGACACCATGCCCCGGTCCGCCGCGACCTGGGGCGCCGCAGGGGTCGGGGCCGTCCCGGCCATGGCGGCCGGGGCGACCACCAGGGCGACCGAAGCGGCCACGCAGGCGGCCATACCGGCGGTCAGTGCCGCCGTCCACTTTCTGTCAGCCATGCAGGCGAATCTATGAACATACTTAACAGTTCTGTATTACCGAACGACTCCTACCGTTCATGTCGGGTCGGCCGCGCACGGGCAGCAACGCTCATGACCGCAGGCGACCGCGGGCGGCGTCTGGCAGACTCTCCGTCCGTGGACGATGTCGAGCTGAGCGCCCCCGGCCTGCTGCTGCGGCCCTGGCAGGACCAGGACGCGCCCGTTGTGCTGGCGGCCCTGGCGGACCCGGCCATCGCGCAGTGGAACTCGCAGGGCGTCACCGACCTGGAGGGGGCCGCCGCCTGGATCCGGTGGCGGGCCGACTGGAGCTGCGGAACCCGGATGTCGCTCGCGGTGTGCGATGAGGTCGGGACGCTGCTGGGCGCGGTGTCGCTGAACCAGATCCAACGCGGCAACGCGTCGATCGGGTACTGGACCGCCGCCCCCGCCCGAGGTCGCGGCGTCGCGTCCGCCGCGGTCAACGCGCTGTCCGAGTGGGCCTTCACGCAGGGCGGCCTGTACCGGATCGAGCTCTGCCACGCGGTCGGCAACCCCGCCTCCTGCCGCGTCGCCGCACAGGCCCGCTACCAGCTCGAAGGCACGTTGCGCCGGTCGCACCAGTACAGCGACGGGCTGCGCCACGACGAGCACCTGCACGCCCGCCTGGCCGACGACGTCTGAGCGACCCGCACGGCACGAGCAGCGTGCGAGGTGCCCAGGGGCGCCCGGTCAGGCGCACAGCGCGGCGATAACGGTGTCCACATACCAGCGTTCGAATCGTTCGGCAGGCCAGCCGCACCGCCGGACGAGCCAGTCATAGTTGCGGAAATCCATGGCCAGCCAGAGGACGTCGGCGACGCTGCCGACATCGTGCTCGGGGCGCAGCATGCCGGTGGCGAGCAGTTCAGCGCCGAAGATGGACATTCCCCGCCGTCGGTCGTCGACCTGCTTCTGCCATATCTCGGCCGCGTCCGGGTCGGCTGCGGCGGCTCCGGCGAGCGCGATCATCACATCGGCCTGCCGCTCATGCGTGTGCGTGAGGTGCCGTGCATAGCGGACGAGCTTGGCCCTCGGATCGGCCAGTGCTCTGATCTCGGCCACGAACGGGCGGTCGGGCAGCGCCACGGGTTCCTCGTCGCCTGCGACCGTCACGTCCACCAGTTCCGACAGAACCTGCCGCTTACTCCCGAAGACCGCATAGACCGTCTGCACTGACACGCCGGCTTCCGCGGCGAGGGCGGTGAGTGGAGTGGCCGCGTATCCCGGACTGACGAAGAGCCTGGCCGCGGCGTCCAGTATCGCCCGCCGGGTCTGGCGGGCCTGCTCGTGCCGCCGCGATGAGTCATATCGCCGCTTGACAACCACGGTCGGAGTGTAGTGCCATATTCATTAGAGTGTAGCTTTAATGAATGGAGTCATGACCATGTTGTTCGGAGTGGTGCAGGAGATGCCGGGCGTCAGCGAGTCCGAGTACCGCTCGGTGGAGCAGCACCTCGGCCCCGATCGGCCGCCTGGCCTCCTCGCGCACGTCGCGGGCCCGGTTGACGGCGGCTGGCGGATCATCAACATCTGGCAGGACGAGCAGGCGTTCCGGCGGTTCCAATCCGAGCGGCTCATGCGCGCCGCCGGGCTGGCGGCCCAGGAAGAAGGCTTCGACGCCAGCAAGGCGGCAGGGTTCAGCTCGATGTCGGTGACGGGCACGGAGATGCCGTTCTGATGTCCGACATCGCCGAGCTCAGGGCACGCAACGCCGACTTCTGGGCACAGGCGGCAGAGGGCTGGATCCGGCAGGCGGAACGCCACGACAAGCTTGGCCACCCGCTCGGAGCCGTGGCGATGCGGTCGCTGGACCTGAAGCCGGGCGAGCACGTACTGGACGTGGGCTGCGGTTGCGGGGGCACGACCGCCGCCCTGGCGGCACTGGCCGCCCCTGACGGCTCGGCAGTCGGCCTGGACCTGTCAACGGACATGATCGCGGCAGCCAGGCGACGGTTTCCGGCCGACCGCCATCCCGGGCTCCACTTCGCGGCCGGTGACATCGAAACCGCGGCAACCGTGCCGGGAACTCCGTTCGACGCGGCCTTCTCCCGAATGACACTGATGTTGCTGGCCGATCCGGTTGCCGCGAGCACCAGGATCCAGCGGGTGCTACGCCCCGGCGGCCGTCTGTCCGCCACCGTGTTCCGTGACGGCCCCGCCAACCCATGGCTCCCGGCCGCGGTGCTCGCCGCAGCCCCGCACGTGGGTGCGCTGCCCCCGTTGCCGGTCGGCACCGAGCCAGGCCCCTTCGCCTTCGCCGATCCCGCCCATATCAGCGACGTGCTGCGCCAGGCGGGCTTCACGGACATCGCCATCGACCCATACGACGTCGAACTCGAAGCACCGGACGAACCCGATGCCGTCGCTGAGTGGCTCATCGATCTCGGGCCGGCTGGAGCCGCCTACCGGGCAGCCCCCGTCGCCCGGCAGACCGCGGCGCGAGCAGCGGCCGTGCGACTACTGCGGCGCTACCACGAACGCGGCGCCGGCTACCGGTTGCCGGCCGGGCTGTGGCACATCCGCGCCGCTACACCTCTGTAGATCTCATCTCGCGAACAGGATCAGGATGCTCCGCACAGCATGCGCCACCCTCGTCATGTCCATCGCACTCGCCAGCCTGCTCACCGGTTGCGCCGAAAGCGCCCGCCCGGACGACAGCAGTCAGCCGAATGCCACGTCATCGCCCGCCCACGACCTCTGCGGCCCAGCCGCCGCCACGGTCGAACAGCACCTCCACGCCCCCGAAGTAGAGAAGGTCGTCGTCGTCGGACAATGCACTGCGCTGGTGGTCGACACCACCCTCGACGACGAGGACGTCGAGGCTGCCAGGCAGCTGTGCGAGAAGGCCGCGGAGGTCGCATACACCGGCGATGTCAACTCCATCGCCATCAAGAGCAAAGGCGGCCGCGAGCTCGCGCAAGGCATCTCCGGCATGAAATGCCTGGGATAGCGGCCCGGCCGCAGGGCATCGGCCGGCTACGCCGACGGCCGCCGGGTGGGCGCGAGCCCCGACCAGGAGCCAGGCGGATCGGCCAGGAACCGCAGCAGATTGAGGATGCGGCTGGCCGGTGGAGCGGTCCAGTGGCGCCGCCCCGCTTGCGGCACCGGGTCGCGCAGCCGGGCGAGCGCCCAGTGCAGGTGCACCCGCAGGATCGCCGCCTCGCCGACCGGCGTCTCCGGTGCCTGCTCACGGTATCCGGCGAGCACCTCGACCACATCGGACAGGTTCAGCTTCGCGAAGTCGTCCGCCGGATCGCCGAGGTGGGTGTCGCCCCAGTCCACCACCGCCGCGTAGCGGCCGTCCGCTGCGGCCAGGACGTTCTGGGGCGCGACGTCACCGTGCAGCACCGCCACGCCCTCGGGCGGGCGCAGCTCGTCCAGGTGGGCGAACCACCCCGTGAGCCATCGCGCCGTGTCGAGGTCGAGATGACCGACGGTGGCCATCGCATCGACAAGGTCGGCCGGGTCGCCGCCGACCTCCGCGACCAGGCCCTGCACCGGCGCCAGCGAGTGTAGGCGGGCCAGATCGCGACCGAGTTCGCGCAGCAGGCGCGGTCGCGCAGGCGTCGCGGCCGCGGCGAGGTCGACGACGCCGACCCGCTCCTGCACCAGGTACGGCGCCGGGACGAGGGTCAGGCTGTCGTCGTACGCGATGATGGCGGGCGTGCGCACCCCGGCGGCCCGCGCTGGGCCGATGACCAGGGTCTCCCGCCGCAGGTCGGCCTCGCACCCGGCGCGGGCGATCCGCAGGAACAGATCCTCGCCCAGCAGGTACGCGTGGTTGGCGACCCCGCCCGGCACCGGCCGCACCGCGTCCGCGGGCACCCCGTGCCGGGCCGCGACCGCGACCGCCGCCGCGAGGTCAGCCACGCGCTGCCGTGCCGAGCGTGCTCTCCCGGGGCATCAGCTCCCAGGTCGGCTGCACCTCGCACGGTTCGGCCTCGGCGCGCTGCTCGACCCGCGCGACCAGCGCGGCCACGGCCAGCCTGCCGATGCTCTCCTTGTCCGGCGAGATCGTGGTCAGCGTCGGGCTGCTGAACCGGCCCTCCTCGATGTCGTCGAAGCCGATCACCGCGACGTCCTCGGGCACCCGCAGCCCCCGCTCGTGCAGGGCCCGCATCGCACCGATGGCGACCAGGTCGTTGTAGGCGAACACCGCGTCGGGCTCCTGCCCGCTGTCCAGCAGCCGGTGCACCGCCGCGGCGCCGTCGCCGCGCCCGAACGTGGGCGTGGTCGCCACCAGCGCGGCGTCGAACCGCAACCCGGCCGCGGCCAGCGCGTCCTCGTACCCGCGCAGGCGCAGGTGGGCGGGCTGGCGGCGGGCGTCGGCGTGGGCGCCGACGAACGCGATCCGCCGCCGCCCCAGCCCGATCAGGTGCTGCATGGCCGCGCTGCTCGCCGCCACGTTGTCGATGGCGATGTGGTCGTACGGCACGTCGTACACGCTCTCGCCGACCAGCACCAGCGGGGTGGAGCTGGTCCGGGCGAGCACGGCCGCCCGGTCCAGCTGCACCGGGCTGAGGATCAGCCCGTCGATGATCTGCTCCCGGAACCCGTCGCTGACCAGCAGTTCCTTCTCGCGGTCACCGTCGGTGTAGTCGAGCAGCAGGGTGTAACCGTGCCGCGCGGCCTCCCGGATCGCCGCCCCGGCCAGCTCGGCGAAGTACGGGTTGTTCAGTTCCGGGATGGCCAGGGCGATGATTCCGGTACGGCCCCGGCGCAGGTGCCGGGCGGACAGGTTGGGGGTGTACCCCAACTCGTCGATCGCCTGCTGCACCCGCACCCGGGTGGCCTCGCCGACCGGCCGGTATCCGTTGATCACGTTGGAAACCGTCGCCAACGACACACCGGCTCGCGCGGCGATCGCCTTGAGACTGACCCCCACCGCTGGGCTTCCTCCGCTCATTGCTCATTGTCATCATGGCCGGTCACCGAAGGTCAACGCAGACGCTGACTCCGGCTCAGATATGTCTGGACGACCACCACCACGATCAGGAACGCTCCACTCACCACTGACTGGTAGGACGAGTCGAGTGTGCCGATCTGGTTGATCACGTTCTGGATGACGCCGAGCAGCAGCACGCCGCACAGCGTCCCGCTGACGCTGCCCGCGCCGCCGACCAGCAGGGTCCCGCCGATCACCACCGCGGCGATCGCGTCGAGTTCCATCCCCACGCCGAGGATGGTGACCCCGGACGACAGCCGGGCCGCGTTCAGCGCCCCGGCGAACCCGGCCAGCAGCGCGCTGGCGGTGTACGTGATCAGTTTGATCCGGGCCACCGGCAGCCCCATCAGCGCGGCCGCCTGCTCGCTGCCGCCGACGGCGAACACCGCCTGCCCGTACCGGGTGCGCTGGAGCAGCAGCCCGCCGACGGCGAAGGCCAGCAGCGCCAGCCACACCGGGTAGCCGAGCCCGAGGAAGGTGCCCTGCCCCAGCTTCGCGAACGCCGACCCCTTCTCGATGAGGTACGTCTGCGACCCCTCGTCGGTCAGCGCGAGCAGCAGCCCGCGCGCGCCGAGGAGGCTGGCCAGCGTCACGATGAACGGCGCCAGCCGCGCCTTGGCGATCAGGAAGCCGTTGAGCAGCCCGATCGCCCCGCACACGACCAGCGGCAGCAGCAGCGCGGGCAGCATCCCCCAGCGGGAGCCGTACGCGGCGAGCACGCCGCCGAGGGCGAACACCGACCCGACCGACAGATCGATGCCGCCGCCGATGATGACGAACGCCATGCCCAGGGCCACGATCGCCAGGAACGCGGACTGGATGGCGATGCCCTGGAAGTTGCCGACGGTCCCGAACGAGGGGAACCGCACCGAGGCGACCACCACGACGACGGCCAGCACGGCCAGGGCGCCGTGACGTTGCAGCAGCCCGGCGACGCGCTCGCCGCGGGTGGGCTGCTCGACCGGCACCTCGTGGCGCTGCGGCGCCGGTGCGGCGAGGGTGGAGGTGCTCATCGGCGTCGCTCCCGGGCCAGGTAGACGGCGCCGAGGATGATGGCTGCCTGCACCATCTGCGCCGTCGAGTCGGACAGGTTGTGGCTGATCAGGGTCGCCCGCAGCAGCTGCATCAGCAGCGCTCCGGCGACGGTGCCGAGCACCCGGATCCGGCCGCCGGACAGCGGCGTGCCGCCGACGACGACGGCGGTGATGGCCGACAGCTCCATCAGGTTGCCGATCGCGGACGGGTCGCTGGCGGTGAGGCGGGCCGTGGCCAGCACCCCGGCCAGCGCCGCGAGCACCGCGCACAGCACGTACGTGCCCAGCAGCACGCGGCGCACCGGGAGCCCGGCCAGGGTGGCCGCCGCCCGGTTGCCGCCGATGGCCACCAGCTGGCGGCCGTACGTCGTCTGCGACACGAGCAGGCCCACGGCCAGCGACAGCACTCCGGCGATCACGACGACGACCGGGATGCCCAGGATGTCGTCGGAGCCGAGTGCGAGCAGGTCGGTGTTCTCGATCTGCTTGAGCCGGCCGCCGGCCAGCACCAGGGCCAGGCCCCGGCCGCCGACGAGCAGGGCGAGGGTCGCCACGATCGGCTGGAGGCCGACGACGGCGACCAGCAGGCCGTTGACCGCGCCGACGACCAGGCCGGTGAGCAGCGCCATCACGATGGCGGGCCCCATGCCGTAGCCGAGGTACAGCGGCAGCGCCGCAGCCGACAGGGCCATCACCGAGCCGACCGACAGGTCGACGCCCTCGGTGCCGATGACCATGGCCATGCCCAGCGCCACGATCAGCACCGGTGCGACCTGGATCAGCTGGGTGCGCAGGTTGGCCGTGGTGAGGAAGTTGTCGGTGAACACGGCGTTGAACGCGAGCACCACCACCACCGCGGCGTAGACGCCGTACTGGGGCAGCGCGGCCGACAGCCGGGCGGTGCGGGGCAGGGCGAGGTCGGTCATGCCCGCTCCCCCGCCAGCGCCGCCATGATCCCGGCCTCGCTGACCTCGTCGCCGGTGAGTTCACCGGTGACGGCGCCGGCGCGCAGCACGACCACCCGGTCGGCTCCTTCCACGAGTTCCTCCAGGTCGGAGGAGATGAGCACGACCGCCAGCCCGTCGCGGGCCAGCTCGTCGACCAGTGCCTGGACCTCGGCCTTGGCGCCGACGTCGATGCCGCGGGTGGGCTCGTCCAGCAGCAGCAGCCTGGGGTGCAGGCACAGCCACCGGGCCAGCAGCACCTTCTGCTGGTTGCCGCCGGACAGCTCGCCGACGGGCTGCTCGGGGCTGGCCGCCTTGATGCGCAGCCGCTGCATGAACGTCTCGACGATCCGGTCCTGCCGCTTGCGCGAGACCAGCCCGAACCGGGAGATGCGCGGCAGCGCGGCGAGCACGATGTTCTCGCGCACCGACAGCTCGGGCACGATGCCCTCGGCCTTGCGGTCCTCGGGCAGCAGCACCATCCCGGCGCGGATGGCCGCGGCCGGGTTGAGCCGGCGCAGCCGCTTGCCGCCGATGGTGACGGTGCCGCTGTCCAGCGGCAGGGCGCCCACGACGGCCTTGGCGGTCTCGGAGCGGCCGGAGCCGAGCAGGCCGCCCAGGCCGGTGACCTCGCCGGGGCGCACGTCGAAGGAGACGTCGTGCAGGACGTGGCGGCGGGTGAGGCCGCGTACGCTGACCAGCGGTTCGGCGTCGGTGTCGTGGTGGCCTTCGAAGCCGGTCAGGCCCTCGCGGCTGACGGTGGCCGGGTCGCGGCCGAGCATGTGCGAGACCAGGTGCAGCCGGTCGAGGACGGCCAGCTCGCCGCTGTGCACGAGCCTGCCGTCGCGCAGCACGGTGACCCGGTCGCACAGCTGGTAGAGCTCGTCGAGGCGGTGGCTGACGTAGATGATGGCCATGCCCTGCGCCGACAGGTCGCGGACGACCGCCTGCAGGGTCTGCACCTCGCGGGGCTCCAGCGACGAGGTGGGCTCGTCCATGATGAGCACCTTCGCGTCGACGGCGACGGCGCGGGCCAGGGCGACCATCTGCTGCGCGCCCAGCCCGAGCGAGCGCAGTGGGCGGCGTACGTCGACGGTGATGCCGAAGCGGGCCAGGGTCTGCGCCGCCTCGCGGTGCATGCGGGTGAAGTCGATGAGGCCGCCGGGCAGCATCGGCTCGCGGCCGAGGAACAGGTTGCGGGCGACGCTCATCAGCGGGACGAGGTTGACCTCCTGGTAGATGGTCGAGATGCCGGCGTTCTGCGCCTCGCGCGGGCTGCCGAAGGAGACCGGCGCCCCGTCGAGCAGGACCTCGCCCCCGTCGGGGGTGTACACGCCGGTGAGCACTTTGATCAGGGTGGACTTGCCGGCGCCGTTCTCGCCGACGAGGGCGTGGACCTCGCCGGGCGCGACGGTCAGCGACACGTCCTGTAGGGCGAGCACGCCGGGAAAGCGTTTGGACACTCCGCGTACGTCCAGCATCGGCGGATCTGCCTCCCGTTTCTGTCGAGGGCGGGCGCCCGGGATCGTATATGATCCCGGGCGCCCGCAGGTGGGTCAGTAGGCGCTGGACAGGGAGGAGGCCGCGTTGGCCGGGTCGTACTCGCGGTCGGAGATGATCACGTTGGCCGGGATCGACTCGCCGCCGTAGAACTTGGCCGCGGTGGCGAACGCCAGCGGGCCGAAGCGCGGGTTGGACTCGATGACGGCGTTGATGGTGCCGTCCACGATCGCCTTCACGGCGTTGGCCGTACCGTCGATCGAAACGATCTTGATGTCGGTGCCGGGCTTCTTGCCCCGGCCCTTGATCGCGGTGACGGCGCCCAGCGCCATCTCGTCGTTCTCGGCGTAGACGGCCGTGATCTCCGGCTTGGACAGCAGCAGCTGCTCCATCACCGACTGACCCTTCTCCCGGGAGAACTCGCCGGTCTGCTGGGCGACGATCTCGATGCCCGGCGCGGTGGCCTTGATCTGGTCGACGAAACCGTTGGTGCGGTCGGTGGTGACGTTGTTGCCCGAGGAGCCGAGCAGGATCGCCACCTTGCCCTTGCCGCCGGTCGCCTTGACCATCGCGTCAGCGGCACGCTTGCCCTGCTCGACGAAGTTCGAGCCGAGGAAGGCCAGGTAGTCCTTGCACGGGCTGGCGTTGACCTTGCGGTCGATGGTCAGCACCGGCACCTTCTTGGCCGCGGCGGCGGCCAGGGCCGGCTCCAGGCCGTCGGAGTTGAGCGGCGCCACGATCAGGAACTGCGCACCCTGGTTGAGCATGTCCTGGATGTCGCTGATCTGCTTGGACAGCTGCGACTGGGCGTTGGTGACCAGCAGCTGCTTGACGCCGATCTTGGCGGCCTCGTCCTTGATCGACTGAGTTTCGGCGATCCGGAACGGGTTGGCCTCCTTCTCCGACTGCGAGAAGCCGACGATGGCGTTCTTGAGGTCGAGCTTCTCGCCGCCGTACGACTGGAGCGTGCAGCCGGGGCCGGTCGCGCCGGTGGAGGCGACGACCTGCGCACCGGCACTGGCGTTCGTGCCGGGGGTGCCGTTGTCCTCGGCCTTGGTGCAGGCCGAGAGCAGCATCGCACCGCCCAGTAGGACGACGGCCGCGGAGGCCGAAGCCCGCGAATTGATCTTCATTTGAGGGATCTCCTGTACTGGATGGACGGTCAACCAGTTTTGTGCCATATTTCGACACGTATCACTTAATGGTGGAGATTGGAGGGCGCCAGGCCTAGGCTCTATAACGTTATACAGAACGCTGACCATGTCAGCAAGATGTCCGGCACGTGACAACCCCACCGTCCCCAGGAGTTGCCCGTAATGAAAGTCAGAGCAGGTCTGGCCGCGCTGAGTCTGATCGCGACGGTGCTCGTCACCGCCGCGGCACCGGCGCAGGCTGCCTACGTCCCGAAGACCCCGCCGCTGGCCACGCCGTGGACCAGCCAGGTCTCGACGACCAACCCGCTGCCCGAATATCCGCGCCCGCAGCTGACCCGGCCCGACTGGCAGAGTCTCAACGGCCAGTGGCAGTTCGCCGGCGCGGCCAACCTCAACACCCCGCCGGCCGGCCAGAACCTGGCCGAGACCGTGCTGGTGCCGTACCCGGTCGAGTCGGCGCTGTCCGGGATCATGCGGCACGAGAACAACATGTGGTATCGGCGCACCTTCACTGTCCCATCCGGCTGGTCGGGCAGGCGAGTGCAGCTCAACTTCGGTGCCGTGACCTACCGCGCCTCGGTGTGGGTCAACGGCGTGTCGATCGGCAGCCACAGCGGCGGCTACGACGCGTTCAGCTTCGACATCACCGGCGCGCTCAACGGCGGCACCAACGAGATCATCGTCGGGGTCTACTCCCCCGTCGACGCGACCGGCATCCCGCTGGGCAAGCAGCGCCTCAACCCCGGCGGCATCTTCTACACCGCCGCCAGCGGCATCTGGCAGACGGTCTGGCTGGAGCCGACCAACGCCGCGCGCGTCACCCGCCTGGACACCACGCCGGACCTGGCCGCCGGCCAGCTCGACCTGGTCGCCCAGGTCAGCGGCTCGGCGCAGGGCGTGACCGCCGAGGTGCTCAGCGGCGGCGCGGTCGTCGGTTCCGCCAGCGGCGCACCCGGCGCCCACCTGCGGATCAACGTCCCGAACGCCCACCTGTGGACCCCGGACGACCCGTTCCTGTACGACCTGCGCGTCACGCTGACCGGCACCGGCGGCGGCGACCAGGCCGGCGGCTACTTCGGCATGCGCTCCATCGGCAAGGCGATGGTCGGCGGCGTGCTGCGCCCGGTGCTCAACGGCAAGTTCGTGTTCCAGCTGGGCACCCTGGACCAGGGCTACTGGCCCGACGGCATCTACACCGCGCCGACCGACGCCGCGCTGCGCTTCGACCTGGAGCAGCAGAAGGCGTTGGGCTTCAACATGGTCCGCAAGCACATCAAGGTCGAACCGGCCCGCTGGTTCTACCACGCCGACAGGCTCGGCCTGCTGGTGTGGCAGGACATGCCCGCCATGAAGACCGGCTTCACCCCGTCGGCGGCGGACAAGACCAACTTCGAGGCCGAGCTGCACCGCATCATCGACCAGCTCAAGAGCA
The DNA here is from genome assembly GCF_018327705.1 of Catellatospora sp. TT07R-123. NCBI lineage: Bacteria > Bacillati > Actinomycetota > Actinomycetes > Micromonosporales > Micromonosporaceae > Catellatospora > Catellatospora sp. TT07R-123. The sequence continues at coordinate 1,076,049 of NZ_BNEM01000002.1, forward strand.
TCACGTCGATCGTGCTGTGGGTGCCGTTCAACGAGGGCTGGGGCGAGTACGAGCCCGCCCGCATCGCCGACCTGGTCAAGGGCTGGGACCCCAGCCGCCTGGTCACCAACAACTCCGGCTCCAACTGCTGCGGCTTCGACGGCGGCAACGGCGACACCATCGACGACCACATCTACGTCGGGCCCGGACAGCCGCAGCTGCCCACCGCCAGCCGCATCGCGGTCCTCGGCGAGTACGGCGGCCTGGGCCTGCGCGTGTCCGGCCACGAGTGGTCGCCGGGCAACGGGTTCGGCTACGAGATGCTGCCGGACTCGTCGTCGCTGACCCAGCGGTACGTCGCGATCACGAGCCAGCTGCGCGACCTGATCAGCACCCGCGGCCTGTCGGCGTCGGTCTACACCGAACCGACCGACGTGGAGAACGAGGTCAACGGCTTCTACACCTATGACCGCGCGGTGCAGAAGATGGACTTCGCGCAGGTCGCCGCGGTCAACAACTCGGTGAAGGCGGCCGCGCAGGGCACCTACCTGCCGGTCAACCAGCTGGTGTCGCTGAAGGTCACCACCTCCTGCTGCACCGACCGGTCGCTGAGTGTGGCGTCGAACCTGGGCGTCACCTCGGTGGTCAACTCCGCCGCCGCCGACGCCCTCAAGAAGGACTCCACCTTCTGGGTACGGCCCGGCCTGGCCGACGCCAACTGCGTGTCGTTCGAGTCGCGGGGCGCGCCGGGGCAGTTCCTGCGCCACTCCGGCTACCGGCTGCGGCGCGACGCCAACGACAACAGCACCGGGTTCAAGGCCGACGCGACGTACTGCATCCGGGCCGGCCTGGCCGGGGGCGGCAGCTCGTTCGAGTCGTACAACTTCCCGGGGCGCTACCTGCGGCACATCGCGTCCGAGGTGTACATCTCGAACAACTCCGGGGCCAACGCCTGGGACAACCCGACCAGCTTCGCCGCCGACGCGACCTGGGCGGGCATCCCGCCGTGGTGGCGCAGCGGCGCCGACCTGACCCTGGGCGCCGCCCAGTCGTTCCAGGTGGTCACCCCCGGGTACACCGACCGCTACCTGCGCCACTACAACGCCCTCGGCTACACCGAGGTGGTCAACTCGGCCAGCAGCGCCACGCTGAAGGCCGACGCCACCTTCTACGTACGCCGCGGCCTGGCCGACCCGAGCTGCTACTCGTTCGAGTCGCGCAACTTCCCCGGCCAGTACCTGCGCCATTCGCAGTTCCGCATCCACAGGGACCCGTCCGACGGCAGCACGCTGTTCAACGCCGACGCGACGTTCTGCGCCCAGCCGGGCCGCTACGGCAGCGGCAACGTGACCTTCGAGTCCGTCAACATCAACGGCTACCGGCTGCGGCACTACGCCTCGGAGGCCTGGATCGCCGCGCCCGGCGGCGCCAACGCCGCCGACAACCCCGCCAACTACGACGCCGACACCAGCTGGAAGGTCGTGGCGCCCTGGGCGCCGTGACCCTGACCGGCTGATCCGGACCGCCGGACCGCACGCACCACGCCGGCGTGCGGTCCGGCCCCATGATCGCAAAGTAACGCTTCGGTGGCGGTCGGTTGGCCCCCCTCAGGTACTCGGTCTATGCTGCTGCGAGTTCACCAATGAGGGTCGATGGGAGCCGTCTCGTGTCGCAAGACAGCAAGGTGCGCGAGGAGGTCGCGCCGCCCGGCGTCGACACCAGCGTCGCGCATTCGGCGCGCATGTACGACTGGTGGCTCGGCGGGAAGGACAACTTCGCCGCCGACCGGGCCATGGGGGACGCCTTCATCCAGGCCATCCCCACCATCAAGACGATGGCCAAGGAGAACCGCCTGTTCCTGGGCCGGGCCGTGCGCCACCTGGTCGCAGAGGCCGGAATCCGACAGTTCCTCGACATCGGCACGGGCATCCCGACCCGGCCGAACCTGCACGAGGACGCGCAGGCGATCGCCCCCGAGACCCGCGTGGTCTATGTGGACAACGACCCGATCGTGCTGGTCCACGCCCGCGCCCTGATGGTCAGCTCGGAGGAGGGCCGCAGCGAGTACATCCACGCCGACCTGCGCGACCCCGAGTCGATCCTCAACGATCCGGCGCTGGTGGCGACGCTGGACCTGACCCAGCCCGTGGCGCTGATGCTGGTCGCGGTGCTGATGCTGATCAAGAACGAAGAGGACCCGTGGGCGCGCACCCGCGCCATCATGGACGCGCTGCCCTCCGGCAGCTACCTCGTCGTCACCCACCCCGGGCGTGACTTCGACGAGGCGGCGATGGAGCTGATCGAGACGTCGGCCGCCCGCGGCGGCATGACCGTCATCCCCCGTACCAAGGCCGAGGTGGAGCGGTTCTTCGACGGCTGGGAGCTGCTCGAACCGGGTGTGGTCCCGGTGATGGGCTGGCGCCCCGACGAGCCGGCCGAGGACCCGGCCGCCGCCTTCTACTGGGCGGGCGTGGCCCGCAAGCGCTAGCACCCGCGCCGGCCGGACCGGCGATCACGGCAGTCTCACCCGCGCGCGGCGCGGTCGAGCAGGGCATCTGGCCCGCTCGGCCGCGCCGTTCGGCTTTCCGGCCGCCGACGTAACCGCCGCGCCCGGTGCCTCGTTGGAACCTGCGGCTGCGGCGGTCCGCAGGACGTTACACAAAATTCACCTCAAAGCGTGGCAAAGCATCGCATGTTGACACCGTCCACATTAGACTGAGGCACATGAATATCCCCACCGAGCCCATCGGCAGCATCCCCCGAACCGCCGAGCTGCTGGTCGGCATGTCCGACTTCGCGGCGGGCCGGATCTCCGCCGATGACCTCGACGCCCTGCATGAAGCCGCCGTCCGCGACACCATCAAGCGGTTCGAGGAGCTCGGCTCTCCCGTGGTCACCGACGGCGAACAGAGCAAGCCCAGCTTCGCCACCTACCCGCTGACCGGTCCGATCTCGCTGGCCCCGGACGGCGCGGTGATCCCGTTCGCCGACGGGCACACCCGGCAGCTGCCCCGGCTGACGGCGGGCCCGTTCCGCTACGGCGTGCGCGCGGGCAGCTACCTGACCGCCGCGCAGCGCCACGCCACCGTGCCGGTGAAGCAGGCCGTCATCGCCGCCTCGGCACTGAGCCTGCTCTACCCGCAGGACGGCATCGCCGGCTACGACCGCGACCAGTTCCTCGCCGACCTGGTCGCCGAGGCCGAGGCCGACATCCGCAGCGCGCTGGACGCCGGGGCGCACCGGGTGCAGATCGACTTCACCGAGGGCCGCCTGGCGCTGAAGCTGGACCCGTCCGGCGGCGTGCTCGACTCGTTCATCGACCTCAACAACCAGGTGCTGGCCCGGTTCAGCCAGGCCGAGCGGGCCCGCATCGGCGTGCACACCTGCCCCGGCGGCGACCAGGACTCCACCCACAGCGCCGACGTCGACTACGCCGAGCTGCTGCCCCGCCTGTTCCAGCTCGACGCGGGCGCGTTCTACGTCCAGCTCGCCAGCGAGGCCGAGCCCGACCGCGTGCTGCGCATCATCGCCGGTCATGTCCGCGACGGCCAGCAGGTCTTCGTCGGCGTGACCGACCCGATCGACCCGGCGGTGGAGACCCCGGAGCAGGTCCGCGACCGCGTCCTGCACGCCGCCGAGCACCTGGGCACGGAGCGGCTGGGCACGACCGACGACTGCGGGTTCTCGCCGTTCGGCGACGACACGTCGACCTCCAGAGAGACAGCATTCGCCAAGGTGCGGGCCCGGATAGAGGGGACTAGCCTGGCCGCGGCGCAACTGGGCGCCTGAGCTCTGCGCCCGGCCGCATGGTGCTGGGCGCAGCAGAATCGGGCCGGGTACGGACAGCTCGCACCGCTGCCCGTACCCGGCCCGCCTGGCCTGTACCTCACACGTACGTGAGCGTGTCGATCGTCGGAACGATCGCGTCGCGCCTGGCCAGGAAGCGTGCCGTTCTGATCTCGATCTCATTGCCGCGGGCCGAGGCCGAGCGGCAGATGACCGTGGCGGCGAATCCCGAGCTGTCGTAGATGATGCCCGGGTCCCACTCGCCCTCGCGGAATACCCAGACCCGGTCGCGCGGAGCGTAAGACTCCGTGGACTCGACTTCGGCCAGCTCGCGCCGGTCCGGGTGCACCTTCGGTCGTTGCATGGATCGTGATTCCTCCCGTACGCGGTACAACGGTGTGTCGCGGTGCTCAGACGGTTCCGGGAGGGGTCCGTGCCGTCTGCGGAGCTGTCAGGTCGCGTTTGCACTGGTGCCAGAGTCGTAGTGGTCACGCTTCCATCGAACTATCTGACTTAGCTGCATCCATGATGCACGGGTATCCTGTGCAAAAGCAAGCGTCAAATGCACGTGCAGATGCAAGCGTCTACTGCACGCGTCGTTCGGCGTGGGGGGCTGGAGGGGGCAAGGAAATGACGCACACCCACGGCGCAGCACCGGAGCTGGCCGCGGCGACCTGGCGCAAAAGCAGACGCAGTGGAGCCGACGGCAACTGCGTCGAGATCGGGCGGTTGCCGGGGGGCGACGGCTACGCGATCCGGCACTCCCGCGATCCCGGCGGTCCGGTCCTGCTCTACACTCCCGCCGAGATGTCAGCGTTCCTGCTCGGTGTGTACGACGGAGAGTTCGACGATCTGCTGTCGTGATCGTCACTTCTCGTCAGCTGCTTTCCTGATCGCCACTTCTCGACAGTGAGCGTGCGCTTTGGGACAGTAGTTCCGCATCGGAGATCAGCGGGTGGGAGGGCGCATGACGGCAGACCCGGAAGGCGGGGCAGGCGGCGGACCCACCGTCCTGCGCATGCTGCTCGGCGCCCAGCTCCGCCGTCTCCGCGAGACCAGGGGGATCACGCGCGAGGACGCGGGCTGGCACATCCGGGCCTCCGAGTCGAAGATCAGCCGGATGGAGCTGGGCCGCGTCGGCTTCAAGGAGCGCGACGTCGCCGACCTGCTCACCTACTACGGCGTGACCGACCTGGCCGAGCGCGAGTCGATGATGGTGCTGGCCCGCCAGGCCAACGAGGCCGGCTGGTGGCAGCAGTACGGCGACGTCTACCCGGCCTGGTTCCAGTCGTACCTGGGTCTGGAGTCGGCGGCACAGATCATCCGCATGTACGAGGTGCAGTTCGTCCCGGGCCTGCTCCAGTGCCCCGAGTACGCCCGCGCGGTGATCATGCTCGGCCACAGCAGCAAACCCCCCGCCGAGGTCGACCGGCGCGTGCAGCTGCGGATGACCCGCCAGCAGATCCTCACCCGCACCCGGCCGGCCCCGCCGCACTTCTGGGCCGTGGTCGACGAGGGGGCGCTGCGCCGCCCGGTCGGCGGCCGGGCGGTGATGCGGGCGCAGATCGCCAAGCTGCTCGAGGCCATCCAGTTGCCCAACGTGGCGTTGCAGATCATGCCGTTCGCGCACGGCGGCCACGCCGCCCACAGCGGCTCGTTCGCGCTGCTGCGCTTCCCCGAGCACGACCTGCCCGACGTGGCATACATGGAGCAGCTGACCAGCGCGCTCTACCTGGACAAGCGCGAGGACGTCGAGCGGTACCTCACGGTGATGGAGCGGCTGTGCATCGAGGCCGCTCCCCCGGCGCAGACGCAGCAGATCCTCGAAGAGATAGCCCGCGACCTCGACCGCGGCTGACCCCCCGGCAGCCGCGACGGGGCCGGTCACAGGTAACGGTTCGGTAACTCCACCCTGCTCGGGGGCGGTCGCCGCCTGACCCGTCGGCACCGCCGTACCCAGGTGACAATTCGCCGTACACCCAGCGAATCTGACAGAACGGACCTGGCCCGACGGATCGTCGGCTTTGTCGGCGGTCGATGCTTTCTGCCCTCTACCTCGGCATATCCGACGGCTGAACCACGGGCCGGAAACGCCAGTGTCGGACGCCACCGAAGGGTGACTCCCCTGCGATCGCACGCGACCTAGCTGCGACGATTACGCAAAGCGTTGATGTCTTTCAGTCCTATACCGGGATCAACGCCTGCAAAATCGACAAGCATGAGGAGTCCCCCCGCATGACCACAACCAGCAGCCCGCCAGTCGCGGCTGAACCCGTGGGCCCACCGGCCGCGACCGAGAAGCTGGACAGCGCCGTCCTCAAGGTCGCGGGCGTGGTGGTGCTGGGCGCCATCATGTCGATCCTCGACATCACCGTGGTCAGCGTCGCCCTGCCGACCTTCGGGCGGGAGTTCCTCACGACCCCGGCCACGGTCGCGTGGACCATGACCGCCTACACCCTGGCCCTGGCCGCGGTCATCCCGGTCACCGGCTGGGCCGCCGACCGGTTCGGCACCAAGCGCCTCTACCTGACCTCGATCGTGCTGTTCGTGGCCGGTTCGGTGCTGTGCAGCTTCGCCTGGGACATCGGCCCGCTGATCGCCTTCCGGGCGCTGCAGGGCCTGGGCGGCGGCATGCTCATGCCGCTCGGTATGACGATCATGACCCGGGCCGCGGGCCCGGAGCGCATCGGCCGCGTCATGGCCGTGCTGGGCGTGCCGATGCTGCTCGGCCCGATCGGCGGCCCGATCCTGGGCGGCTGGCTGATCGAGTCGTTCAGCTGGCAGTGGGTCTTCCTGATCAACCTGCCGATCGGCATCATCGCGCTGGTCGCCGCGTGGCGGGTGCTGGCCAAGGACGAGCCGAAGCCGTCGGAGTCCTTCGACTTCCTCGGCATGCTGCTGCTGTCGCCGGGTCTGGCCTCGTTCCTCTACGGCGTCTCCTCCATCGCCGGTGAGGGCAAGGTCGGGTCCACCAAGGTGCTGGTCCCCGGCATCATCGGCCTGGTCCTGGTCGTCGCGTTCGTGCTGCACGCGCTGCGCAAGCGGCACGCGCTGATCGACCTCAGCCTCTTCAAGGACCGCAACCTCACCATCTCGGTCATCACGATGACCCTGTTCTCGGTGGCGTTCATGGGCTCGATGCTGCTGCTGCCGAGCTACTTCATCCAGGTGCGCGGCGAGGGCACCCTCGACGCCGGCCTGCTGCTGGCGCCCAACGGCCTCGGCGCGATGCTGACGATGCCGATCGGCGGCCGGCTGACCGACAAGATGGGCCCCGGCAAGCTGGTGCTCACCGGTATCGCCCTGATCACGGCCGCCCTGGCGGTCTACACCCAGGTCGGCGCCGACACCTCATACCTGGTGCTGCTGGGCGCCCTGTTCGTGCTCGGCATGGGCATGGGCCTGACCATGATGCCGATCATGTCGGCGGCCATGAGCAGCCTCACCGACGGCCAGATCGCCCGCGGCTCGACGATGATGAACATCGTCCAGCAGACCGCCGGTTCGATCGGCACCGCCGTCATGGCCGTGGTGCTCACCAACAAGGTGCTCGCCGACCAGGCCGCCAAGGCGTACTACGCGGTCGCGCAGGGCCTCGTCCCGGCCGACCAGGTGCCCGCGCCGGTGCTGGCGGCCGGCAAGGAGGGCCTGGCCAGCGCGTTCGGCAGCACGTACCTGGTGGCGGCGGTCCTCGTCGTGTGCTGCCTCATCCCGGCGCTCTTCCTGCCGCGCAAGAAGGTCGTCCGGGCCGAGGGCGCGGCCGAGCCCGCGTTCGCGATGCACTGAGGTTCCCCCCAGAACACCGGACGGGCTGCCCGCACCAGGCGGGGATGCGGGCAGCCCAGGTCCGGCCGAAGGCCCGGCTCGTACGAGCCGGGCCTTCATGTTTTCCCGGACCTGGGCGTCCACTGTAGATGATCTTTAGATTGGCATCCCTGGACCCATTTACTTAACAGTAAACCTTACTAATAATTGCGGGATGTCGAACACTTCGTTTCGGACACCGCGCCGCGCGGCGCGCTGGGCGGTCGCGGTTGCCGCCAGCGCCGCCGTCACCCTCGCGGTGGCCATGGTCTCCATGCCCAGCGGGCAGGCCGCGGAGCCCAGCGGCGCCGTGACCGCGCTGGTCGCCTGCAGCGCCCCGGCCTGGGCCGAGGGCAACACCTACACCGCAGGCACCCAGGTCACCTACAACGGCCGCCTGTACCAGGCCCTGGTGACCCACACCGCCTACGTCGGCGCCGGCTGGAACCCCGCCGCGACCCCGTCGCTGTGGAAGGACCTCGGCGCCTGCGACGGCACCACCCCGCCGTCGCCGTCGGCCTCGCCGTCGCGCTCGGCCAGCCCCTCGCCGTCGCCGTCCCCGTCGCGCTCGGCCTCCCCCTCGCCGTCGCCGTCCAAGTCGACGTCGCCCTCCCCGTCGCCGTCCACCTCGCCCGGCGGCACCACCTGCGCCGTCAAGTCCCGCCCGGCCGGCAAGGTGCTGGTCGGCTACTGGGAGAACTGGGACGGCGCGTCCAACGGCGTGCACCCCGGCATGGGCTGGATCCCGATCACGGATTCGCGCATGCAGCAGCACGGCTACAACGTCATCAACGCCGCGTTCCCCGTGATCCGCTCCGACGGCACCGCGCTGTGGGAGAACGGCATGGACGCGGGCGTGAAGGTCGCGACCCCGGCCGAGATGTGCGCGGCCAAGGCCGCCGGGCAGACCATCCTGCTGTCCATCGGCGGCGCCGCCGCCGGCATCGACCTCAGCTCCAGCACGGTCGCCGACCGGTTCGTCGCCACCATCGTGCCGATCCTGAAGACGTACAACTTCGACGGCATCGACATCGACATCGAGACCGGGCTGACCGGCAGCGGCAGCATCAGCACCCTGTCGACCTCGCAGGCCAACCTGATCCGCATCATCGACGGCGTGCTGGCGCAGATGCCGTCGAACTTCGGCCTCACCATGGCCCCGGAGACCGCGTACGTCACCGGCGGCAGCGTCACGTACGGCTCGATCTGGGGCTCCTACCTGCCCATCATCAAGAAGTACGCGGACAACGGCCGCCTGTGGTGGCTGAACATGCAGTACTACAACGGCAGCATGTACGGCTGCTCCGGCGACTCGTACTCCGCGGGCACCGTGCAGGGCTTCACCACCCAGACCACCTGCCTCAACAACGGTCTGACCATCGGTGGCGTCACCATCCGGGTGCCCTACGACAAGCAGGTCCCGGGCCTGCCCGCGCAGTCGGGCGCCGGCGGCGGCTACATGGCGCCGAGCCTGGTGTCGCAGTCGTGGAACAGCTTCAGCGGCGGTCTCAAGGGCCTGATGACCTGGTCCATCAACTGGGACGGCAGCAAGAGCTGGACCTTCGGCGACAACGTGAAGTCCCTCCAGGGCCGCTGAGCCCGTAGCACCACCACCGAGCCCGGGTCGCCCGCACAGGCGGCCCGGGCTCGCTCAGTTGCGGACCAGCGTCACGTTGTCCAGCCAGAACGTGAAGTCGCCGTTGGCCCCGAGCTGAAAGCTCACCAGCCCCCAGTCGGTGCCGAAACCCGGCGTGAACGTGAAGCTGAAGTGCCTGGTCGTGGTGTCGACCGTCGCGCTCTTCCACATCGCGTTCGTGTACGGCTTGCCGCCCATCTGCACCGTGATCGGGAACGTCTTGCGCGCCGAGGCCGACGCGTCGAACGACAGCGTGTACGAGGCGCCCTTGACCAGCGGCGAGAAGTCGTGCGCCACCATCGCGTCCCACGGATTCGGCGTACCGCTGCTCACCGCGGCCCGTAGGCGCCCCGAGTCCGCCGACACCTTCACCGCGGGCACGCTGCCCCACCACGGCGACGTCCCACCGCCGAACGTGCCGTTGCTCAGCAGCGGCCCCGGCTTGGACGGCGGCGCCACCGTCGGCTGCTGCGACGGCCTGCGCGGCGCGGCCGTCGGCTGCGGCCCCGCCGACGGCCCGGTCGCGGGCGACACCGCCGCAGCGGTCGCGGCGACACCCGGCGACACCGCCGCGGCCGCACTCGGCGGCGTCGACGGCACGACCTGCGGTGAGGGGTCCGCCCCGCTCGCCGACGGCTGCCCGTCACCGGCACCCGCGAGCACCACGGCCACGCCGACCGCCAGCACCACCAGTGCCGCGGCGGCGGCGAGCACCGGGCGGCGCCGATGCCAGGCCGGTGGCGCGACCGCGGCGAGTGGCGCGGTCGGCTGGGCCGCGGGCAGGTCGCGTACCGGTTCGGCGACCGCGACCGGCACCGGCCGCGCCGACGCGCCCTCGGGCACGAGCTCGCGCAGCGCGACGGCGAAGTCCTGAGCCGACCGGTACCGGTCGTCCGGCGCCTTCGCCATGGCACGGGCGAGCACCGGCGCCAGTCCGGGCAGGTCGGGGCAGTCGAGCTGGGGAACCGGATCGTTGACGATGCGCCACAGGACGGTGGCCAGGGGGCCGCCGTCGGCGGCGTGCGGCGGGTGGCCGGTGGCGAGGTGGTAGAGCGTGGAGCCGAGGGCGTACACGTCGGCGGCCGCGCCGGACTTGCCGGTGCCGAGCACCTCGGGGGCGACGTGGTGCGGGGAGAACACGTCCAGGCGGGTCGCGGACGCCTGACCGGTGGCCAGGTGGGCGGTGCCGAAGTCGGCGAGCGCCGGTTCGCCGTACCGGGAGATGAGGATGTTGGCGGGTTTGACGTCGCGGTGCAGCAGCCCGACGGCGTGCGCGGCGGCCAGCGCGGCGGCGATCTTCGCGCCGATGCCCGCGACCTCGGCGGCGGGCAGCGGCCCGCTCGCGGCGACCCGGTCGTGCAGGGAGCCGCCGTCGTAGAACGCGGTCGCGAGGTACGGCTGGCCGGTCGAGGTGACGCCGACGTCGAGGGCAGTCACCACGTTGGGGTGGCCGCTCAGCCGCCCGGTCAGTTTCGCCTCGCGCTGGAACCGCTGGTAGGCGCGCTCGTCGGCGCCCGCGGCGAAGACCTTGAGCGCGACGGTGCGGGCGAGCAGGTCCTGGCGGGCGCGGTAGACGACGCTGGAGCCGCCGACGCCGATGCGGACGAGGTCGGTGTAGCCCGCCACCGCGCCGACCGGGGCGGGTTCGCGCTGATCGGCAGGCGGTTCGCTGGAGCCGGTCACCGCACGAGCATCCCGCGAGCCCGGGGTCTCAGTCGTCCGCCGACGGATGGACCTCGCGCCTCGTACCGTCGCGGTAGGACGGTCCCCCACCTACAACCCGCGCGGTACGCGGGTGATCACGGCCGGGGCGTGCGTGCAGTTTCGGGGAAAGTGCTGGAATCTTGGCGCGGATTCGTGCAGTTTCCCCGAAACTGCACGTCACTCACGACGAGGTTGATCGTGTTCGGTGACGAGAGCGGGGAGCCAGTGGACGTCCAGAGGCGTGCCGTCCGGCATATCCCGGTTGATGTTGGCGAACTCTGCGACCTGCCGGGCTTCAGCAAGCGTGGCCAGCAGGCCGCGGTCGTTGGGGCGGATGCCGAACCTGTCGAAGGCCTGATGGTGCAGGCTGTAGCAGAGCCAGGAGTGGAACCGGCCGTGTTCGAACCCGAGGACCTCGAACCCGTGATCCGTGCCGGGCGGAGGCGAGCTCGGCTGCGCCAGATTGACCTGGATCGGATGGCCGGTCCAGCGTTCGGTCCTCACCGTGAGCTCAGCAGCTCCGGATTCGGGCACGCTCATCCCCAGAACATGCGCCTTCCCCGCTTCGGGCAGCGCCTGCCCGGCCGCCTCGGCCGCCTCCTGCCACGTCTGGTGCCATGGCGCGTAGAAAGGCTCCTGATCCTGCGGCAGGAAATCGGTCAGGCACTCGCTCACGCTGACGACCTCAGCCGGAAGGTGCCGCGTCCATTCCGCGGCGGGCGGCTTCCACCGGAACGCGGCGACATAGCCGACCAGCACGTACGTCTCATCGCTCGACACCTGCACATCATGCCTGCCGCCACGACGGCGGTTACTTTTAGGTTTGTTTCTAGTAGGGTGGCGCGCATGTCGGAAGCGCTGATCCTCGGACCTGCCGATGCCGGATACGGCGAGCTCGCGCGGGCGCTCAACCGGCGCTTCACCGGCAAGCCTGACGAGGTTCATCGGGTCCGCCACACCGACGACGTCGTGGCCGCCGTGACGCGGGCCGTGCACACCGGACGTCGCGTCGCGGTGCGCGGTGGCGGCCACTGCTACGAGGGCTTCGTCGCCGGCCCCGACATCGCGCTGCTCATCGACATGTCCGGGCTGAACGGCGTCGACTGGGACGCCGAGCGCGGCGCGTACGCGATCGGCGCCGGGGCCACTCTGGGTGCGGTGTACAAGGCGCTGCTGAAGAACTGGGGCGTCACCATCCCCGGCGGCTCCTGCCACAGCGTCGGCGTGGGCGGCCACTTCACCGGCGGCGGCTACGGCGTGCTGTCGCGGCGGCACGGCCTCACCATCGACCACCTCGAAGCCGTCGAGGTCGTGGTCGTCGACGCCGACGGCGGCGTACGCGCGGTGGTCGCGTCCCGGGACCCGCACGATCCGCACCACGACCTGTGGTGGGCCCACACCGGCGGTGGCGGCGGCACGTTCGGCGTGGTCACCCGGTTCTGGCTGCGCTCGCCGCACGCCCCGGCCGAGCCCGCGCGGGCGCTGCCCGCTCCCCCGGCCGAGGTGTGGCTGCACGCCGCGACCTGGCCGTGGGAGACGCTGGACCGCGACGGCTTCGACCGGCTGCTGGCCAACTTCGGCGGCTGGCACGAGCGGCACGCCGACGCGGCCGACCCGTACGCCGGACTGGCTTCTGCCCTGCTCGTGCCCACCAGGGCCGCGGCCGGGATCAGCCTGCGCACCACGATGGACGCCACGGACCCGCAGGCCGAGGCGCTGCTGCGGGCGTTCGTCGCCGAGGTCGGCGCCGGGGTCGGCCCGGCCGCGCCGATGACCGAGCAGGCGGGCAAGGTCGCCGCGCTGCCCGAGGCGGCCGCGCCGCGCAAGCTGAAGTGGGCCTGGGCCAACCAGCTCGCGGCAGGCAGCGACCTGGGGCTGCGGGCCAAGTACAAGTCGGCGTTCCTACGGCGCGGGTTCACCGCGGCGCAGCGGGACGCGATCTGGGCTTCGCTGGAGTACGGCCATCCTGACGCGCAGTTGCAGCTCGACTCGTTCGGCGGGGCCATCAACGCGGTGGCCGCCGACGCCACGGCGTACCCGCACCGCGACAGCGTGCTGAAGGTGCAGTGGCAGGTGTACTGGGCTGATCCGGCCGACGACGAGCGGCACCTGGACTGGATCCGGCGCGCGTACCGGTCGGTGTTCGCCGACCGGGGCGGCGTGCCGGTGCCCGGCGACCAGCTCGACGGCTGCTACGTGAACTACCCTGACATCGACCTGTCCGACCCGGAGTGGAACACCTCGGGCACGCCGTGGACCGAGCTGTACTTCGGCGCCGGATACCAACGGTTGCAGCAGGTCAAGGCCCGCTGGGATCCCACCGACACGTTCCGCCACGCCCAGTCGGTCCGCCTGCCCTGAGCACCCCGTCCGCCGTTCAGATCTCCTGGACGGGAACTGGCGGAGCTGGTGGTGTCGGTGTCGACGGCATGATCTGACCCACCGGTCGCGGCAGACGGATGACGGAGAACAGCGTGATCGGACCTGCGGTCGACCGGGCCAAGCAAGCCGTGCGCGAGAGAGTATGGACGCTACTCGACAACGCAGGAGTGGCGTTGCCGCCAGGTGCGCACGGTCGAATCCCCCACTTCGCCGGAGCGGATCGGGCTGCGCAGCGGCTGTTCGAACTCGACGAATGGCGGGGCGCAGATGTGGTCAAGGCCAACCCGGACTGGGCGCAGCATCCCGTACGGGTAGGCGCTCTCAGCGCGGGCAAGTTGCTGTACATGGCCGTACCCAGGCTCGCCACGCTTGAGCCTTTCTACCTTCTCGATCCCCCGGATATCACTGTCGCATTCGAGGACATCTCGACCGGCGCTGGCGCCCGCGAGCACGCGCCCAGGGTGGATGTGGGGCAGATGCGCCATGTGGACCTCGTCGTCGCAGGCAGCGTCGCGGTCGACCGGCGAGGAGTCCGGGTGGGCAAAGGTGCCGGATACAGCGACATCGAGGTGGCCCTCCTGACCGAAGCCGGTCTCATCGGTCCGGAGACCGTCGTCGTCACCACCGTTCATCAGCTCCAGTTGGTCGAAGACGACCTGCCCGAGACCGAGCACGACTTCAGTGTCGATGTCATCGTCACACCCGACGAGGTCATCCGATGCGGTCCGCCCCGACGGCCGCCCGGCATAATGCTGGACCATCTTTCCCAGGAGAAGATTCGCGCCATACCAGCACTTGCGAGATTTTCGCGCTGAGAACGTTGGAATGCTGTGGCGCGGGATTTCCCATGGGCGGACGAGATCCCGTCGGGGACGCCTTGAAGGCGAATTCGGCCGCTGACTAGTGCCGTGCCCCTGGATGACGGTCGCTATGGTGTGCGCCATGTTCCGTCGTCGCAGGTCCTTGCCTACCGTCGCCACAGCAGTTCTCTGCTGGCCGCTGGGCATTGTCCTGGGTCTGGTGGCCGAGCCGTGGCGGCAGTCCGGCGGAATCGCCGCCTACCTGCTGATACCGCTGGCGGTCCTGGCGGCGTGGAGCTTGGCCGTATGGCGCTGGCCGTGGCGACCCACGGGGTTCCAGGTGCTGGCGGGCTCGTTCACCGCGACTCAGCGGTGGCCGAACGGCGGCATGTTCACTGTCGGCGGATACCTGGCCGCGCCCCATCTCGCCGCGTTATCGTCCAGCTCCAGCATGGCGGATGCAGTTGGCACCCTTGCCGACATCCCCGTGATGAGCGTCTTCATGTTGATCATTCCCTTCCTTCAGCCTCGGCTCGTCCTGACACCCGCCGGGCTGGAGTGCCCTGGCCTCGGCTTTATCCGCACCTCCTGGGACGGCATCACCAGTGCCGAGTTCGTCAAGACCGGCCCTCGGGCGGCCCGGGGTGTGCGACTGACGCTGGTCGGGCCGAACCGCAGGGAGCGGGCGGAAACCATCCCCCGAGGCTTCGCCGTGGACTACATGTTCCTGACCGCAGCCATCCGGCACTACCTCGACCACCCCGAACACCGCGCCGCCATCGGCACCGCGGCCGAGTCGCAACGCCTCAAGTCGATCGCCGGTGCACCACCTGAGCATGACGGCGAGCGAGCTCTGACTGAGTAGCGGTCCGGCAGCGGCGCTTGGCACGCCTAACTGCGGTCGGCTGGTTCGTCCGGCTGCACCAGCGCACGGGCCGGAACAGAGACCGACACCAGCACGGCCAGCGCCCAGGCGGTCATGACGCCCCAGCCGACCAGCGCGCTCTGCTCGCCGCCGCCGGACTCGGCGAACTCCGCGAGCAGCGCGCCTATCCCGATCACCAGCGACACGCCGCCGAGGAGCCCGGCCGGCAGCCGACGGCCGCGCCTCCAGACGGCGTGGCCGGCATAGGCGAGCAGGACAGCGACGGCCGCCGTCACGACCAGGAGCAAGACGACGCCGGCCAGGGCCACGCCGCCCACGGTCGCGTCGTCCCGGCCGAGCAGGCTGCCCGAAGCCAGCGCGACGACGAGGAACGCCGTCGTGGCCACAGTTCCCGCCGCGCACAGCCATGCCGCGACCAGGTGAGCCGCGTGTCGCGGCATGGCGTGTGACTTCCCCGAGGGCTCAGCCATACCGACAGCATAGTCCGCCGATGTGATGGCTATCGATCGCTTGAGGTGGCCCCGGCGAACAGCCGGTCGAGGTGGTATCGCAGGACGGCCAGTGCCGCGTCGCCGTCGCGCTGGCCGCCGAGCACGCTGGAGCCCAGCCCGTTCGTCATGGCGAGCAGACCCGCCGCGATCGTCCGCGAGTCCTCCGCCGAGGACGCCCCAGCCGCCTCCAACTGCTTGGCCAGAAAGCGTTCCAGCAGGTCGGGATAGGTCGCCCCGTGTTCGGCGGCGAGTTCCGGCTCCGCCAGCACGAGCGTGTAATACGCCGCGTAGGTGCGAGTGATCCGGCGGCTCTCCTCGTCTGTCGGCAGGATCGCCGTCAGCGTCCCGTAGACCATCCCGGCCGGGGTGGGCGGCATACCGAGTGCACGGATGTGCTGCTCCACGCGCGCGGACAGCTGCTCCCCCAGGTATCCGAGCGCGGCGAGCAGCAGCCCGTTCTTGTTCTGGAAGTAGTACTGCACCAGCCGCAGGGACACCCCGGCCTCGGCCGCGACCTCCCGCATGCTGGCCGCCTGGAGGCCCTTCGTGTGGGCGATCCGCAGCAGCGCCTCGCCGATCTCGCGGCGGCGCACGTCATGGTCGACTCGTCTCGGCACGCTTTGATGATACAGTCGTACCATGAAAACGGTGGGAGCCTTCACCAGCGAAAACGCCCGTACCAAGTTCCTCGCCGCCTACGGCCACGCGCTCGACCGCCGCTGGCCCGGCCGCGCCACGACGGACGTGCCGACCGCCTACGGCACCACCCGCGTCTACACCTGCGGCCCCGACGACGGCACCCCTGTCGTGCTGCTGCCCGGAGCGGGCGGCAACGCCCTCATGTGGCACCGCTACGTCGCCGAGCTGGGACGGCACCGGCGCGTCATCGCCGTGGACCCGGTGGGCGACCCGGGCGGGTCCGTCCAGGACCGGCCGATCGAGGGCGCCGAGGACATCACCCGGTGGCTCGGCGAGCTGCTCACGCGCCTGGACGTCCCGCGCGCACACTTCGTCGGCTGCTCGTACGGCGGCTGGACCGCGCTGCAGTACGCGATCCGCAACCCCGCCGCCGCAGCCTCGCTGACCCTGCTGGACCCGGCGGGCTTCGGCAAGATCACGGGCCGGTTCATCGCGTGGGTGATCGTCGGCGGTCTCGCCGGGCTCAGCCCCCGGCCGATGCGCCACCGGGCGGCCGGCTGGGTCCGCAACGCGACGCTGCGCGACGACGACGTGATGGGCCTGGCCGCTGTCACGATGGGCTTCCGGCGGCGGCTGCCGGTCCCGCCCCCGCTGACCGACGAGGAACTGCGACAGCTCACCACCCCGGCGCTGGTGCTGCTCGGCGAGCACAGCCAGCTCTACGACGCGGCAGCCGTCGCGCAGCGGATCCGGACCCTGACCCGGGCCGAGGTGGACCTCGTCTCGGGGGCGGGCCACGACCTGCCGATGAGCTGCCCGGATCAGATCCTCGACCGGACCGGCGCCTTCCTGGACCGGACCAGCTGAGCACGCACCGGACGCCCCGAGCCTGACCCGGACTGTCGGACTCCTGAGGCAGGATCTCCGGCATGGGATTTCAGCTCACCATCGACTGTGCCGAACCCGACCGGCTGGTGCCGTTCTGGGCCGCGGCGCTGGGCTACCGCGCACAGGACCCGCCCGCGGGGCACGCCTCCTGGCGGGACTTCTACCTGAGCGTGGGCGTGCCCGCCGAGGAACTCGGCGACAGTGACTGCGTCGACCGACTGGTCGATCCGACCGGTGCCGGGCCCGCGATCTGGTTCCAGATCGTGCCAGAACGCAAGACCCTCAAGAACCGGCTGCATCTCGACGTGATGGTCGGCGGTGGCCGCTCGGTGCCGGTCGCGGTGCGCCGCGAGCGGGTGGACGCCAAGGTGGCGGAGCTGATGCGGCTCGGCGCCACGGAGCTGCACCGCAACGACGACGACGCGAACGGCCAGTACGGCATCACGCTGGCCGACCCCGAGGGCAACGAGTTCTGCGTCGCCTGACACCTGTGTGACCGGCTACGCGCCGGTCGCCTGCCGCCAACGCAGCGACCGGCCGCCCGCCACCAGCATTCCGGCGGCGCCGGTCAGTGCGGACACGTCGTCGGCCGGGCCGAGGTCGGTCCACGGTGCCGAGCCGTCGACCGGCAGCCTCGCCAGCAGGCGTTCTTCGGTCGCGGCGAACAGCAGGCTGCTCAGCCCCGTCAGCGCGACGACCCCGGCCGCGTCGTCGATCCGCTGCCAGGTCCCGGTGCCGTCGGCCAGGGACGCCGCCGTCCGCGACCACAGCCCGCCCTGCGCGAGCGCGAAGTAGGTCGCGTTCACGCAGGCCAGTGCGGTCGTCCCGGCGACGGCGCCGCCGAGGTCGCGCCACGGCGCGACCTCGGGCACCGGGTCGCGGTACACGATCCGGTCGTCGGTGGTCACCCCGAGCAACCCCAACGGCATGCCCCGGTACGCCTCCCGCGGCGCCCCCAGCGCGGCCAGCTCCGGCGCACCGTCCACCGCCCGCCACGACAGGTTCTGCCCGCACAGCTCCCGTACCCGCAGCACGCCGTCCGCGGCCGCGAACAGCTGCCCCTCGCATGCGGCCAGCACCGCGCCGGGCACCACCGGTCCGATCAGCTCGAACTGCGGCGCACGGGCCTGTGCGAACCGGTCCAGGACGTTGCGGGTGATCCGGTCCACGACCGGGTCGCCCAGGGCCGCGCCCCAGTTCACGGTCGCGGCGGTGAACACGGTGCCCTGCCCGAGCCGGTGCACGCCCATGGTCGCGTGCCCGCCCTGGCCGTAGTGGCGCCAGTGCCGCAGGTCGGCGGTGGCCAGGATGACGAACCCGGGCGGCGTCCCGTCCCGGCCCGTCACCCGGGGCACCCCGTCGACCTCGGTGAAGTCGGCGGCGTCGGTCTCGTACCCGAGGGCGCCCCGGCCGAAGCCGTCGCCGTCGCGCAGCCCGGTGCCCGCGAACACCCAGTGGTCGGCGAACCGGACCTGATAGGACTCCTCGCGCATCTTCACCATGTGCTCGCCCCAGGTGCCCGCCCCGCGCCGGTAGCTGACGCCGGTCAGCGCGTTCTCCGGCCGGTCGACGGGGGCGCTGGACCACTCGACGGTGGTCCGCGACGGGTCGGTGCGCGCCACCGGGTCGGCGACGGCGTCGCGGTGGCAGACCATGGTGCGGCCGCCGTCCTCAAGGCGGATCTGCCACCAGCAGGTGTTGGCGCCGAACACGGCGAGGTTGCCGCCGCCGCGCACGTACGCCTCGACGTGGTCGCGCATCTCCCACGTCCAGTACTCGTCGTGGCCGTTGACGACCAGCACCCGGTGCCGGGCCGGCAGTCCGGGCCGGTCGTGCAGGTCCAGGTTCGCGCAGTACTCGGCGCGCAGGCCGCTGCCGGGCAGCCAGCGCAGCAGCCCGTGCTCCCACTCCTGCGGCGGCGGGCCGCCGCCGGGGCGGTCGAAGCTCACCCGCGCGGCCCGGGTCGGCTCCTCGGCGTAGTAGAGGCCCTGGCCCGGCTCGCCCGACCGGTTGTACGCCTGCCAGGTCGTGAACGGCACCGACACCAGGATCTCGGCTTCGCCCCGGCCGCGTACGACGAAGTGGACGTCGGCGTCGGGGCTGTCGGCATCGGCCGACGCCGCGTCGCCGCGGAACGCCGCCCGGTACAGCGAACTCGGCCAGTCCCCGGGCACGTCCAGGGTCCAGCGCGGGCCATCGACGGTGCCGACGAGCATCACCCGCCCGGTCGGCACGTCCACGACGGTGACGTGTCCGAGCGGGCGGCCACCCCCGTCGGCCGCGACCGTGAACGCCAGCGTCTCGCCCGGGTCGACGGCGCACGCCCCGGCGTACGCGGTGAGCCTCACGCGGCACCGGCCGCGACGGCGTCCAGGCGGGCGGGCAGCGCCGACAGCGGCGCCGGTCCGTCCACGGCCGACACCACCAGGTCCTCCAGCGCCAGCGCGAACGCCTCGATCCGCTTCGGCGGCAGGTAGCGGGTGTCGCCGGTGACCTGGTACGTCAGCGCGGGCCCGGCGGCGGTCACGTGCGCGCAGAAGCGGCAGCCGACCTGCGGCTGCGGCGGTGCCCACGCGAACACGGTCGCGGACCGGGCCGCGTGCACCTGCTCGGCGGTCGGTGCCGGGCCGGGCGGCAGGTCGACCAGCCGCATGTCGTTGAAGCAGCACATCGGATGGATCGTCTCGCCGCGCCGCTGCCCGACCCGGGCCAGCGCCGCGTCCAGCGCGGCCTGGTCGTAGTAGCCGGACCGGTAGGCGCGCAGGCTCTCCCGCCACGCGGGCCGCAGCAGGTCGGCGAAGTCGTCGGCGGTCGTGTCCAGGGTGAACAGGCCCTCCTGGGACAGGGTCGCGACCAGGTCGCGGCGGGCCGGGTCGAACCGGTTGCCGACGATGGTCAGCACCGCCGCCCGGTCCCCGGCGCCGTCGGCGCCGACCAGGGCCGCCGTCGCGGCCAGCAGCACCGAGGACACGCTGGTGCGGTGCCGGGCGGCCAGCGCGGCGGCGGCCAGCCCGAGTGCCGGTGAGGTGAGCCGCCCGACCCACCAGCGCACCGGCTGCGGCTGCGCCCGTACGGTCGGGAACATGCTCGGCGGCAGGGCCAGGTAGGCGTCGTGCCAGGCGGCCACGACGCCGTCGCTGCGGTCCCGCCCCGCCGCCGAGGCCTCCTCGGCGACGACGACGGCCGGGTCGCCGGGAGCCGGGCCGGTGCGCCCGAGCAGCCCCAGCCGCAGGTCGCGGACCAGGATGTCGGCGCCGTGCCCGTCGGTCGCCAGGTGGCACAGGGCCAGCGCGACGCGGGCCACGGCCCCGCCGACCAGCACCAGCCCGAGCCGGACCGGCGCTTCGGTGCCGTAGCCGAAGGCGGTCGCGGCGAGCTGCTCCGCGAGGTCGGCGGCCGTCTGCGCGGCCGCGTCGTCGTCGGCCGCCTCGACGGTACGCACGTCGACCGCCAGCTCAGCGATGATCTCCTGCCGGACCGGCCCGCCGGGGTGCACCTGGGCGGCCGGGTCCTGGGGCACGATCCTGGTGCGCAGCGTCGGATGACGGCTCAGCGCCGCGCCGATCCGGGCCAGCGCGTCGTCGACGCCCAGGGGGCGGCACCGGTCGGGCGGGGTGAGCACCCGGGTCAGGTTGAAGTAGTGGTCGTGGGGGGCGGTGCGCCCGATCGCGGCCCAGATGGCGTACTGCCCCCAGGTCAGCGGACCGGCCGCGACCGGTGCGCCGCGCACCGCCACCGCCGTCATCAGACGCCCCGCTCGCGCAGGTGCGCGGCGAGGCTGCCGACGGTGTCCAGGTACGACACGTCGTCGTCGAGGTCGAGCGCCACCCCGTAGCGGCGCTCGACGGCGTGGATCAGCCGCAGGAACCCCAGCGAGGTCAGGCCCAGCAGCCCCAGCGAGGTGGGTTCGGCCAGCGCCTGCGCGGCGGTGACGGCGCCCTCGCCGGCCTGGGCGACCAGTTCGGCGAGCTCGGTCTCCAGGGTGGTCGCGCTCATGCCTGCTCCCTCAGCAGTTCCTCGATCGAGTCGACGACGCCCTCGACGGTCGGGGTGTCGAAGAAGACGTCGAAGGGCACCTCGACGCCGTACGCGTCGCGGACCCGGGCGGTGATCTGGGTGATCGTCAGCGAGTGCCCGCCCAGGTCGAACAGGGTGTCGTCCGGGGCGATGTCCTCGATGCGCAGCACCTCGCACCAGATCGCGGTGACCTCGGCGACCAGGTCGCCCGCGCCCGCCGCCGGGGCGGTCTCGGGGGCGGCCGCGCAGGCGCCGTCGAGGTCGTCGGGCTCGTCGGCCAGGGCGGGCGGCTCGGGCAGCGCCTTGCGGTCGAGCTTGCCGTTCGGGGTCAGCGGCAGTCGGTCCAGCCACAGGTACTGGCCGGGCATCATGTACCGGGGCAGGGTCCCCGACAGGTGCCGCCGGATCTCCGGCACGTCACCGGCACCGACCAGGTACGCCACCAGCGTGCAGCCGCGCACCGCCACGGCCGCCTGGCCGACCCCGGGCGCACCGAGCAGCGTCTGCTCGATCTCGCCCAGCTCGATACGGTGCCCGCGCAACTTGATCTGGTCGTCGACCCGGCCCAGGAACTCGACCTGCCCGTCGGTGCCCAGCCGCACCAGGTCCCCGGTGCGGTAGAGGCGCTGCCCGCCGACACGGACGAACTTCTGCCCGGTCAGCTCCGCCCGCCCCCGGTAGCCGCGGGCCAGCCCGGCGCCGCCGATGCACAGCTCCCCGGGCACGCCGGGCGGCAGCGGCCGCAGGTCCTCGCCGAGCACGTGCAGGGTCGTGTTGGCCAGCGGGCCGCCGATGGTGACCCGCTGCGGGTCGGCCGGGATCTCGGCGGCGGTGGACCAGATCGTGGTCTCGGTCGGGCCGTACACGTTGACCAGCCGGCCGGTGCGCTCGCGCAGGCGCTGGGCCAGGCGCGGCGGCAGCGGCTCGCCGCCGCACAGTGCGGTGAGCGGCGCCCCGGCGAAGTCGGCGTCCAGCAGCATCCGCCACGTCGACGGCGTGGCCTGCACGTGGGTGGCGCCGCCGTCGCGGATGAGCCGGTCCAGCGCGGCGCCCTCGCGGGTGGCCGCGTCCGGCGCGACGATCACCCGCGCGCCGGTCGTCAGGGGCAGGAACAGCTCCAGGCCGCTGATGTCGAACGACAGCGACGTCAGGTTGAGCCAGCGGTGCGCCGGGTCGGTGCCCAGCAGCTCGCCCATGGCCGCGATCAGGTTGGCCAGCGCCGCGTGCCCGATCTCGACCCCCTTCGGGCGGCCGGTCGAACCCGACGTGTAGATCGCGTACGCCAGCCCGTCCGGATCGGACTCCACCGGCGGCGCGGTCACCGGCTCGGCGGCGAACGCGGCCAGCCCGTCCAGCGGCAGCACGTCCAGCGGGCCGCCGGTGTGGCCGAGGATCACCTTCGCCCCGGCGTCGGCGGCGATGAACTCCAGCCGCGCCTGCGGATACGACGGGTCCAGCGGCAGGTACGCCGCCCCGGCCGCGAGGATGCCCAGCACCCCGGCGACCAGCTCGGTGTTGCGTTTCGCGCACAGCCCGACCAGGTCGCCGGCGGCGACGCCACGGGCGTGCAGCCCGTTGCCGACCCGGTGCGCGGCCTCGACCAGCTCCCGGTAGGTCAGCTCGCCGTCGGTGCCGGACACGGCGGGCGCGTCGGGGGTGCGCTGGGCCTGCTCGCGTACCAGGTCCAGCACGGTCGCGGCCCGGCGCGGCCGGTCGACGGCACCGACCACGACCGCCGACCGCTCCTCGGCGGTGAGCAGGTCCAGCTCGCCGACCGGGCGCTGCGAGTCTGCCAGCGCCGACCGCAGCAGGTTGACCAGGTGCGGGACGAACCTTCTGGCGGCGGCCGCGTCGCGCGCGGGCGCGAGCACCGATCCGTCGACCAGGGCCCCGGTGTCGACGACCTGCACGTGCAGCGCGCTGCGCACCACCGGCGGGGTGAGGTTCCAGAGCACGTCGGCGGCCTGGTCGGCGCGGCGGCGGTAGCTGATCGACACCGGCGCGAGGGTGAGCCGGGGCGGCAGGCCCGGCAGGGCCCGGCCGAGAGGCACCTCGCGGTGGCCGTAGACGGCGCGGGCCTCGGCGCGCACCGCGCGGGCGAACTCGGCCCACGGCATGCCGAGGTCGGCGGTGACGGTGACGGGCAGCTCGTTGACCCACATGCCGATCTCGCCGGCCAGGTCCGGGGTGCGGGTGCTCAGGTCGACCGCGACCGAGGTGACGGGGTTGCCGTAGCGGGCCAGCACCGCGTGCACCGCCGCCAGCAGCAGCTCGAACCGGGTCAGCCCGAGCGCGGCCGCGCCGTCCGACAGCACCGCGTCCAGGTCCGCGCCCAGCGCGAACGGCACCTTGAACGCGGCCTCGGCACCGGTCACCGGGCCGGTCGCGTAGGGCAGGACCACCTCGTCGGCCGGGGCCGGGCGGGCCGCCCAGAACTCCCGGGCGGCCGGGGTGGCGGCGGCGATCCGCTGGGCCTGCGCGCGGGCGGCCTCACCGAGCCCGTCCAGCGACCCCGACGGCAGCGGCCGCCCGTCGTACGCGGCGAGCAGGTCCGCGACGAGCACGTCCTTGGACGCCCCGTCGAACACGAGGTGGTGCGCGACGACGACCACGGTCGTGCCGAGCTCGGTGTGCACGGCACTGCACCGGGCCAGCGGCCCCTGCGCCAGGTCGAACGGGCGCTGCAACCCGGCGGTGACCACCGAGTCGACCAGGACCTGGCCGCCGGTGTGGTACTCGACCGGGGCGGGCGCCACGGGCCGCAGCAGCGGTTCGCCGCCGTGGTCGGCCACCGCGACGGCCAGCGCCGGATGCCGGTCCACCAGCTGCGCCCAGGCCTGGTCGAGCCGGTCCGGGTCGGCCGGGCCGGGCAGCGTCACCGCGACCGCCAGCCGGTATGCCGTGTCGGCGCCGCCGACCCGTTCGGTGAACCAGACGCCCTGCTGGGCGAGGGTGACGGGGATGCCGTCCAGTGCCTGGGTCATGATGTTCCCTCCTGGTCGGGCCGCTCGGTGAACAGGGCCCGGAGCTGGTGCTTGACGACCTTGCCCCCGGCGTTGCGGGGCAGTTCGGTGACGTGGGCGAGGCGGCTGGGCTGCTCGTGGGCGGCCAGCCGGGTGGCCAGGAACGCGCGTACCTCGGCCAGGGTCAGCAGCCGGGTCGCGACCAGCACCGCGGCGGGCACCTTCCCGAGCACCGGGTCGGGCAGCCCGACCACGGCCGCGTCGACGATCTCCGGGTGCTCGTGCAGGGCGGCCTCGACGGCGACGGTGGACACCTTGTCGGCGCCGCTCTTGATGACGTCGCTCTCCCGGTCGGCCAGGTACAGGTAGCCGTCGGGGTCGAGGTGGCCGGTGTCGCCCATGCGGGTCCAGCCGTCGCGGAACACGTGCCGGGTCGCGTCGGGATCGTCGTGGTAGGACCGGGTGGTCCCGGCGGCGCGCAGCCACACCTCCCCGACGGTGCCGGGCGGGCACGCGGTGCCGTCGGGGGCGAGGATGCGCAGCTCGCCGCCGCCGGTGGCCTTGCCGAGGGCGGCGGGCCGGTCGGGGTGGAACACCATGCTGGTCTGCGTCGGCGCGGCCTCGGTGGAGGTGTAGTAGTTGACGATCGTCGCCTTGGGCAGCGCGGCGGCCAGCCCGGCCGCGATCGACGGCGGCAGCGCGGCGGCGGTGGAGCCGAGCAGCACCACGCTGGACAGGTCGTGCTCGGCCAGGGCGCCGGAGTGCAGCAGTTCGATGGCCATCGCGGGCACCACGAACACGCTGCCGACGCGGCGTTCGGCGATGAGCCGGGCGAAGTGCGGGGCGGCGAACCGGGCGGCGGCCAGCATCCCGGCGTGGGCGTCCAGGGCGTTGAGCAGCATGGTCTGCCCGGCGTTGGTGCCGATCGGGAACGCGTGCAGGAACTGCTGGGAGTGGGCCAGGCGCCGCAGCGGCGGGTCGACGCGGCAGCCGTGGGTGAGGTTGGCGTGCACGGCGGTGACGCCCTTGGGACGGCCGGTGGTGCCGGAGGTGTAGAGGATCTGCGCGGGGGCGGCCGGGTCGGGGCCGGGCAGCGGATCGGCGTCGGGCAGGGCGGCGAGCGCGGCGGGGTCCCATACCAGCGGAACGGGGGTGTCGGGCAGGGCCGCACCGGGGCCGTGCAGCACCGCGACCGCGCCGCTGTGGCGCAGCATGTAGTCCAGTTCGGCGGCGGCGTTGCGGGTGGACAGCGGCACCGCGACCGCCCCGGCCGCGAGCACGCCGGTGTACGCGGTGGCGTAGGCGATCCAGTCACGGGCGCCGTAGAGCAGCGCGACCCGGTCCCCCGGCCCGACGCCGCTCGCGCGCAGCCCGGCCGCGATCGCCTGGGTCTGCCGCTGCCAGGTGGCGAGGTCGAGCGTCGCCGACCCCTGGGTGATCGCGACGTGCTCGGGCTGGGTGCGGGCCCGTGCCGCGAGCAGCTGCGGCACGGTCAGCGGTGCCCGTCCGGCGGCACGCGCGGCGGCCCTGGCCGCGGCGACGGCGCTCACGCGGCGACCCGGTCGGCTTCGCGAACGGCGATCTCCGCGGCTGCGGGTCCGGCAGCAAGCTCGGCTCCGGCCTCGCGGCGGCGGATCTCCTCCAGGCCGTACTGGTCGTCGGCGCGGGCGTCGGGCACCTCGTCGTCGAACCGCCTGATGGCCGGGATCCGCATCGACACCAGCACCACGGCCGCGATGCAGACCGCGAGGATCAGGTACAGCAGCCCGATGCCGCGCCCCGGGCCGGTGCCGATGACCCGGCCGAGCGTGCCCGCCAGCGGGCCGCCGTCGGCCAGCAGCGGCGCCAGCAGCTTCGACCCGACCGGCCCGACCAGCGTCCAGCCCAGCGGCAGCGTCGACCAGGCGATGACGGTGTTGATGGCGAACACCCGGCCGTGGAACCGCTGCGGCACCTTGACCTGCACGATCGTGGTGTAGACGCCGTTGAGCAGCACCAGCCACATCGAGATCCCGAACGAGCCGATCGCGATCACCCACAGCGTCGGCCGCAACCCGATGACCGCGCAGAACACGGCCAGCACCAGGGTGCAGCACAGTACGGTGAACAGCCTGCGGTGCCGCGGCCCGCCCCAGAAGCTCATCGTCAGGCCTCCCAGGAACGCCCCGACGCCGCCCGCGACCGACACCTGCGCCACCTGGTCCATCCCCGCGAACGCGAGCACCAGCGGCGTCATCATCATGAACAGCGGCGACAGGAACACGTTGAGCGCCATGAAGAACGTCAGCATGGACCGGAACCCACGGTTGCCCCAGGAGAACCGGAACCCTTCGCGGATCTCGGCGGACAGGCTCTCCCGCCGCTTCCAGGCCAGGGTGCGCGGGAACCGCACCAGCAGCACGATCGCGATCGCGGCGGCGTAGCTGAGCACGTCGATGACCAGGATGCCGCCGAGGTCGACCACGGCCAGCAGCGCCACCGACAGCATCGGCATCATGATGGTGGCGACGCCGCCGATCATCTGCACGACGCCGTTGGCGTGGCCGAGGTACTGCTTGGGCACCAGCTGCGGGATCGCCGACCCGTACGCCAGGCGCTGGAACGTCAGCGACACCGACAGCAGCGCGATCAGCGGGTAGATGTGCCACACGTGCAGCGACCCGGTCCACAGCAGCACGCCCAGGATCAGCTGGGTGCCGCCCGCGCCGACGTCGCCGCACAGCATCACCCGCCGCCGGTCGTACCGGTCGACGATCGCCCCCGCCAGCGGCAGCACCAGCAGGCCCGGGATCAGCCCGGCGACGGCCAGCAGCGAGAAGTCCAGCAGCGACCCGGTCTCCTTGAGCACCCACAGCGGCAGCGCGACGTCGGTCAGCGTCGACCCGAGGATCGAGATGAGCTGCGCGAACGCGACGACCAGGAACCGGCTCATGCTCGGCTGCGGCCCGGTGGTCGCGATCCGGCCGCCGGCCCGCGACGTGCCGTGCAGCCACCAGCTGGCCCGCTCGCCGCGGCTCTGCCGGGTGTACGGCTCAGCCTGCTCGGCCTTCACCGCCGGGTCGATCGCGGTGACGATCTCGGCCAGTTCCTCGGCCCGCCACTTGAGGAAGAAGTGCCCGGCCTCGTCGAGCACCACGACCGCGGCGCTGTCGGTGAGGAAGTGCCACTCGGTGAAGCGCTCGGGGTAGAACTCGGTGGCCGGGTCGCGTTCCCCGGCGACGCTGATGATCGGGGCGCGCAGCCGCTCGCCGCCGGTGTGCATCAGCTCGGTGAAGTACGCCTCGGCGCTGTCGGAGTCGCGGCGCATGTTGCGGATGATCTGGCGGGCCTGGCCGGGCTCGATGTCGCTCATGTCGACGCCCATCGAGGTCAGCCAGTTGGCGTACGCCTTGTCCGAGCGCAGCGACTCCATCCGGGTGATGCGCGACAGCGCCATCCACACCCTGCTCTGCGGCCGTGCGAAAGGGAAGATCGCGCCGATGTAGACGGCGTCGAGGTCGCGGCCGCGCTGCTCCAGCCGCCGGGCGATCTCGACGGTCAGCGCGGAGCCGACACCGCAGTGGCCGTACAGGGCGATCGGGCCGGCGACCTTTTCCATGATCTCGGCGGTGCAGCGTTCGGCGAGCTCGTCGAAGGGCAGCGCGGCCTCGTCGAGGCCGATGTCGTGGCCGGGGATGGCGACCGAGAACAGCCGGTGCCCGGCGGGCAGCGCGTCCGCGAGCGGCTGGTAGACCACGGCGCTGCCGCCGCCGTACGGGACGCAGACGAGGCTGCGCACCAGCCGCGCGGTCGGCACGGGCCGGGTCAGCTCGTGCACCAGGGCGCGGGGGCCGCGCTGGTCGGCGGGCACGTCCACCAGGGCGGCGAGCTCGCGTACGGTCCGGTTCTTGAACAGGTCCATCACGGACACGCCCGCGCCCACGGCCCGGCGCAGCTTCGCCACGACCTGGGTCGCCAGCAGCGAGTGCCCGCCGAGGTCGAAGAAGTCGTCGTCGCGGCCGATCTGCTCCAGCTCCAGCACCTCGGCCCAGATCCCGGCGACGGTGACCTCGGTCGGGGTCGCCGGGGCCTCGAACGCGGCGTTGGCGTCGCGGCCGCGCTGCGGGGCGGGCAGGCTGCGCCGGTCGAGCTTGCCGCTGGGGGTCAGCGGCAACCTGTCCAGCAGCACGTACGCGGTCGGGACCATGTAGTCGGGCAACCGCCGTTTGAGGGCGGCGCGCAGCTCGGCGGTGTCGGGTTCGGCGTCGGCGACCAGGTAGGCCGCCAGCCGCTTGTCGCCCGGGGAGTCCTCGCGCACGATGACGGCGGCTTCGCGTACCCCCGGCTGGTCGCGCAGCGCCGCCTCGATCTCGCCCAGCTCGATGCGCAGGCCGCGCAGCTTCACCTGGCCGTCGATGCGGCCGAGGAAGTCGATCGTGCCGTCCGGGCGCCACCGGGCCAGGTCGCCGGTGCGGTAGAGCCGCTGCCCGGCCAGCCCCGTGACGAACTTCTCGGCGGTCAGCTCGGGCCGGTTCAGGTAGCCGTGGGCCAGCCCGACCCCGGCCAGATGCAGCTCACCCGGCACGCCGACGGGCAGCGGCTCGCCGTGCCCGTCCAGGACGTACACCCGGAGGTTGTCGATCGGGCCGCCGATCGGCACCCGGGCCTGACCCGCCAGGCCGTCGACGGTGCAGTGGTACGCGGTGACGTCGATCGCGGCCTCGGTGGGCCCGTACAGGTTG
This sequence comes from Catellatospora sp. TT07R-123, assembly GCF_018327705.1. Taxonomy (NCBI): domain Bacteria; kingdom Bacillati; phylum Actinomycetota; class Actinomycetes; order Micromonosporales; family Micromonosporaceae; genus Catellatospora; species Catellatospora sp. TT07R-123. The sequence continues at coordinate 1,104,745 of NZ_BNEM01000002.1, forward strand.
TGCAGCTCGGCGCCGGGCAGTGCGGCCAGGGTGCGCAGGGCCAGGTCGACGGGCAGCTCCTCGCCGCTGCACACGACCGTCCGCACGCTGTCGCACGCCCCGATGCCGGACTCGGCCAGGAACATGCCCAGCATCGACGGCACGAAGTGCAGCGTCGTCACGCCCTCGGCGGCGATCAGGTCCCGCAGGTACGCCGCGTCCTTGTGCCCGCCGGGCCGGGCCAGCACCAGCCGCGCCCCGGCCAGCAGCGGCCAGAAGAACTCCCACACCGACACGTCGAACCCGGCCGGGGTCTTCTGCAGCACCGTGTCCGCGCCGGTCAGGCCGTAGCGGCGCTGCATCCAGTGCAGCCGGTTGACGATGCCCCGGTGCCCGTTGAGCACGCCCTTCGGGCGGCCGGTGGAGCCGGAGGTGTAGATCGCGTACGCCACGTCGTCGGGCCCGGCCAACGGCTCGGGTGCCGTGCTCGGCGCGTCGGCCCAGGTCGCCGGGTCGTCCAGGGCCAGCACGGGCCGCCGCGTCGGCGGCAGCACGTCGCGGGCGGGCCCGGCGGTCAGCACCGCGGCCACGTCGGCGTCGTCGAGCATGAACGCCAGCCGGTCGGCCGGATACTCCGGGTCCAGCGGCAGGTACGCCGCACCCGAGATCATGGTGCCGAGCAGGGCGGCGACCAGTTCGTGGCTGCGCTCGGCGCAGACGGCGACCAGCCGGCCGGGTCCGGCGCCGTGCCCGCGCAGCCGGTGCGCGATCCGGTGCGCCCGGCCCAGCAGCTCGGCGTAGGTGATGGTGTCACCCTCGAACGTCAGCGCGGGCGCGTCCGGGGTCGCGGCGGCCTGCCGCTGGATCAGCCCGTGCAGCGTCGCGGTGTCCGGGAACGGGGCGTCCGTGCTGTTCCAGCCGGTGAGCACCTGCTCCCGGTCGGCCCCGGACACGGTCAGCAGGCGGCTGAGCGGCCGGTGCGGGTCGGCCACGACCGCCGCGAGCAGCTGCTCGAACCCGCCCGCGATCCGCGCGACGGTGTCGGTGGTGAACAGGTCCGTGTTGTACGTGAACGACCCCCACAGCCCGTCGGCGCCCTCCAGCAGCGACAGCTCCAGGTCGAACCGGGTCGCCACCGCCCGCGACCCGAACGGGGACACGCTCAGCCCGCTGGCCGAGGCCCGGCCGGGCGCGGTGTAGTTCTGGAGCGCGAACACGACCTGGAACACCGCCGAGCGGCCCACGTCGCGGACCGTGTTCAGCTCGGTGATCACCTGCTCGAACGACAGGTCCTGGTGGGCGTACCCGTCGAGGGTCGCCTCGCGGACCCGGGCCAGCAGCTGCGCGAACGTCGGGTCTCCGGCGGCGTCGACGCGGGTGGCCAGCATGTTGACGAACATGCCGATCAGCGGTTCCAGCTCCGGATGGGTGCGCCCGGCCTGCGGCGACCCGACCGCGAAGTCGTCCTGCCGGGCGTGGCGGGCCAGCACGGCGGCGTACGCGGCCAGCAGCGTCATGTACAGCGTCGCCCCGTGCTCGCGGGCCAGCCGCTGCAACGCCCCGACCAGCTCCCCGTCGAGGGTGATGCCGTGCGCGGCCCCCGCGAACGTCTGCTCGACCGGGCGCGGGAAGTCCGTCGGCAGGTCCAGCGGCGGCACCCCGGTCAGCCGCTCGCGCCAGAACGCCACGTCGCGGGCGTGCGCCCCGTCGGCCACCCGCGACCGCTGCCAGCAGGCGAAGTCGCCGTACTGCGCCTTCAGCGGCGGCAGCGGGTCGGCGGTGCCCGCGACCAGGGCGTCGTACAGGGCGACGAGTTCGCCGACGAGGACGTCGACCGACCAGCCGTCGCAGACGATGTGGTGCACGGCGAGCATCAGCACGTGCTCGCCGTCGCCGAGCCGGTACAGCGCGGCGCGGACCAGCGGCCCGGTGGCCAGGTCGAACGGCTCGGCCAGCCGGGCCCGGACCGCCTCGTGGACGTGCTCCTCACGGGCGGCCCGGTCGGCCCCGTCCGCGTCGAGCACCGCCAGGTCGATGTGGACGGTGTCGTCCAGGTGCAGCACCGGTTCGCCGTCGGCGGTGGCGCCGAACCGCATCCGCAGGCTCTCGTGCCGGGCCGCGACCGCGTCCAGCGCCGCGCCGAGCACCGCCGGGTCCAGGCCGCCGCGCACGCGCAGCACCACCGGGATCGTGTACGCCGCCGTGCCGGGCGCGAACTGCTCCATGAACCACAGCCGCTCCTGCGCGTGCGACAGCGGCACCACCGCGTCCGCGGCCCGGGGCGTGATCGTGGCGGCCGGGGCGGCGGCGGTCTGCCGCAGCCGGGCCGCCAGCAGCGAACGCTTCGTCGCCGACAGCGTGGCGGCCTGCGGATTCTCGGCGACGTCGGTCACGGTGCTCCCTGTCCCGCCGCGGCGAGCTGCGCCGCGGCCTCCTCCTCGGTGAGCCGGTCGATCTCGGCGACCAGCGCCTGCTCGACGGCGTCGGCGAACCCGGCCACGGTGTGCCGGTCGAACAGCGCCCGGATGGGCAGGTCGAGCTCGACGGTGGCGCGCAGCCGGGCGATGACCCGGGTGGCCAGCAGCGAGTGCCCGCCCAGGGCGAAGAAGTCGTCGTGCGCCCCGACCCGGTCGACGGGCAGCAGCTCGGTGAAGATCCCGGCGACCAGCGCCTCGGCGTCGGTGCGCGGCGCGACGTAGTCGGCCCGCACGTCGTCGCCGACGGTCACCGGCGGCAGGGCCCGCAGGTCCACCTTGCCGTTGCGGGTCAGCGGCAGCGCGTCGAGGACCACGACCACGCTCGGCACCATCAGCGCGGGCAGCCGCTCGGCCGCGTACCCGCGCACGTCCTCGCTGCTCGCGGTGCCGGTGACGTACCCGACGAGGGTGTCGCCGACCGCGGTGACGGCGGCCTGGCCGACGCCGGGGTGTCCGGTGAGGACCGCCTCGACCTCGCCCGGCTCGATCCGTACGCCGCGCACCTTGAGCTGCCGGTCGATGCGGCCCAGGAACTCCAGCATCCCGTCGCGCCGTCGCCGGACCCGGTCACCGGTGCGGTACATCAGACCCGGCCCGTACGGGTCGGGGACGAACCGTTCGGCGGTCAGGTCGGGGCGGCCCAGGTAGCCGTCGGCCAGCCCCGCCCCGGCCAGGCACAGCTCCCCCGCCGCGCCGGGCGGCACGAGCCGGCCGTGCGGGTCGAGGACGTGGGCGCGCACCCCGGCCAGCGGGCGGCCGATCGGCGGGCGGCGCAGGGTGTCGTCCCCGCCCAGGTCGGCGGCGGTCGCGATGATCGTCGCCTCGGTCGGGCCGTACGTGTTGACCAGCCGGATCCGGTCGCCGTGCCGGTCGCGCCACGCCGCGACGGCGGCCGCGTCGACCTGCTCGCCGCCGAGGATGACCAGCCGCAGCGCGGCGGGCCAGGCGGGCACCACGTCCAGCAGCGCCTGCCAGTACGCGGTCGGCAGGTCCAGCACCGTCAGCGCCGGGTCGGCGGCCAGCAGCTCCGGCAGCGACTGCGGCCCGTCGGGCAGCAGCACCAGCGTGCCGCCGGTGGCCAGGGTCGGCCAGATCTCCTCGGCGTGGGTGTCGAACCCGATGCCCGCGAACTGCACGACCCGGTCGGCGGCGGTCAGGCCGTAGTCGGCCGCCATCCACGCCGTCCGGTCGGCCAGCGCCTGCCGCCCCACGAGCACCGCCTTGGGCGTGCCCGTCGAACCGGAGGTGAACAGCACGTACGCGGCATCGGGTGCCGACGCGTGCTCGGCCGCGCCCGGGGCGATCCCGTCGGCGGTGAGCACCGCCGCGACGGCGGCCTGCGCGGCCATCGCGTCGCGGCGCGCGACCGGCAGCTGCGGGTCGATCGGCACGTACCCGCACCCGGCCCGCCACACCGCCAGCAGTGACGCGACCAGCTCCGGCCCGCGCGGCACGCTCACCCCGACCAGCGACCCGGCCGCCACCCCGGCCGCGGCCAGCGCGTCGGCCAGTTCGCCCGCGCGGTCCCACAGCTGCCGGTAGCTCACCAGCTCGCCGCCGCTGTCCAGCGCGACCGCGCCGGGTGTCGCCGTGGCGGCCGCCGCGATCCGGTCGAGCAGCGGCACGTCCGGCCCGAGCTCGGGGCCGGCGCCCAGGCGCAGCAGCTCGGCGCGGGTGGCGTCGTCGACCAGCGGCAGCTCGCGCACCCGGGCGTCGGGGTCGGCGAGCACCGCCTCCAGCAGCGCGGTGAACCGGTCGGCCAGCGCGTGCGCGGTCGCCGGGTCGAACAGGTCGCTGTTGTACGTCAGCACCACGTCCATCGCGTCCGCGCCGGTCTGCACGTCCATGGCCACGTCGGTCTTGACGTGCGGGGTGCCGGAGTCGAACGCCTCGGCGGCCAGCCCGCCGAACCCGTCGGTCGCGGTCGCGGACACGTTCATGGTGGTGTGCAGGGTGAACGTGGCCTGGAACAGGGCGTTGCGGCTCAGGTCGCGCGGCAGGTGCAGCAGCGCGGTCAGGTCCTCGAACGGGATGTCCTGGTGCGCGAACGCCTCCATGAACGACTTGCGGGTCCGCAGCACGAGGTCGCGGAACGTGACGTCGCCGGACAGGTCGGCGCGCAGCACCAGCATGCCGCTGAAGTAGCCGAACACCGCCTCCAGCGCGGTGTCGTCGCGCCCGGCGACGGGCGTGCCGACGGTCAGGTCGTCCTGCCCGGACAGCTGCGACAGCGCGAGCTCGAACAGGGTCACCAGCAGCATGTACGGCGTGCACCGCAGCTGCCGGGTGGCGGCCTGCACCGCGCGCAGCGTGTCGCCGGGGAACTCGCGCAGCACCACGCCGCCCGACGAGGTGCGCACCGGCGGCCGGGGCCGGTCCAGCGGCAGGTCCAGGGTCGGCGGGTCGGCCAGCACCCCGGCCCAGAAGTCGAGCCCGCTGCCGCCTGCCGCGCGGGCGGCGGCGTGGTCGAGGTAGCGCACCGCCGGGGCGGCGGGCTCCACTCCCCGGTACGACTCGGTGATCTGCCGGTAGAGCAGGTTCATCGACCAGCCGTCGCCGACGATGTGGTGCACGACCGTGCACAGCACGTGCTCGTCGTCGGCCAGCCGCAGCAGCCCGACCCGGATCAGGTGGCCCTGGGCCAGGTCGAACGGCCGCGCGATCAGCTCCTCGACCCGGGCGCGCGCGGCGGCCTGCGGGTCGGGTCCGGCCGACAGGTCGGCGTACTCGACCGGGGTGGGCCGGGGCGGCTGGACCTGCTGGAACGGCACGCCGTCGCGGTCGCCGAAGCGGGTGCGCAGGGACTCGTGGCGGCGGGTGGCGTCGTCGTACGCGCGCACCAGCAGGTCCCGGTCGAGCCGGCCGCGCAGGCGGCTGGTGGTCGAGATGTGGTACGCGGCGTCACCCGGGTCGAGCCGGTCCAGGAACCACAGGCGCTGCTGCGCCGCCGTGAGCGGACCGAGTTCGAGTTCGGACATGCGCTCCCCCCGCTTCCGATGCGACTTGGTCGGGGGCAAACGTAAAGTGCATTCCTGTATCTGACAAGACTCTTAACTGTGAGACATCGAGCGTTTTGGCCTGTCAATAGATGTCTCTCGACCCTTTTGCGGGTGCGGCCAGCCATGCAGCCGCACCCGGAAGAGTGTGCCGAGTTCAGGAAAAATCCGCGCGGACGGCCGCGTCAGGCCAGTCCGATGAGGACCTCGGCCGCAGCGCGCCCGCAAGCCCTGGTGCCGCCGTGGGTGACCACGTACACCGCCCCGGTCGCGACCGGCTCCGGCATGCCCAGTTCCACCACCACCGCGTCGGGCCGCGCCGCGACCAGGGCGGCCCTGGCCTGCCGCGCCCAGGGGTGCCGGGTCGCGTCGCGGCCCACCACGACCAGCGGTCGGCCGTCGGCGGCGGCCAGCGCCTCCGGCAGCCACGGCGGCTGCGCGTCGGCGTCGACCCGTTGCGACGTCGTGCCCGCCACCAGCTCGGTCAGCGGCTCGGCCACGCCCCACGGCATGCTCTGGTCGACCGCGATCCCGGTCGGGGTGGCCAGCTCGACGACGTGCGCCGGGCCGGTCAGGGGCAGCCCGGTCCCGGTCACCCGCACGGCCCGCCGCGCCGCCGCCAGCCCGGCCTCCGGCGCCCGCCCGAGCGGCGCCGCCGCCTGCCGCTGCCACGCCGCCAGCGCCCGCACCCGCGCCGCCGCCTCGGCCAGCCGCTCCTCGGTCAGCGCGCCCTCGCGCACCGCCGTGACGATCGAGTTGCGCAGCAGCCCGACGATGCCCTCGTTCTTGTACTCGCCCCCGACGCAGATCGCGTCCGCTCCCGCGGCCAGCGCCTTCACCGCGGCCCCGCCGACACCCCACTGCCGGGCCACGGCCGCCATCTCGATGCCGTCGGTGACGATCAGCCCATCGAAGCCGAGCTGCTCGCGAAGCAGGCCCGCCAGCAGCACCGGGCTGAGCGTGGCGGGCAGCTCCGCGTCGTACGCCGCCACCAGCAGGTGCCCGGTCATCACCGCCCGCACCCCGGCCCCGATCGCGGCGGTGAACGGCGGCAGCGCCACCTCGGCCAGCTCCTGCCGTGACGCGCCGACCCGGGCCGCGTCGAAATGCGAGTCCTCGACCGTGTCGCCGTGCCCCGGGAAGTGCTTGGCGCACGCGGCCACCCCGGCCGCCTGGAGCCCGCGCACCCAGGCCGCGCTGTGCCGGGCCACCAGCTGCGGGTCGGCGCCGAAGGACCGCACTCCGATGACGACGTTCTCCGGCCGCGAGTTCACGTCGACGGTCGGCGCGTAGTTCAGCGTGATGCCGACGGCGGCCAGGTCGGCGCCGATGTCGCGGGCCACGGCCTCGGTCAGCTCCGGGTCGTCGACCACCCCGAGGGCCAGGTTGCCGGGCCGGTCGCTGCCGGTGCGGGCGTCCAGCCGGGTGACGTCGCCCGCCTCCTCGTCGACCGCGATCACGACGTCGGGGTTCTCGGCCCGCAGCTGCACGGTCAGCTCGGCGACCTGCTCCCGGTCGGTGATGTTGCGCGAGAACAGCGCCACCCCGCCCAGGCCGCGGCCGAGGCGGCGGCGCACCCAGTCCGGGGCCGCGGTGCCGACGAATCCGGGTTGGAGCACGGTATCGGCCAGCAGGGCGAGATCGGTGTCGAGCTGCGTCATGTCGCTTCCCCTTCGCTCACGGCGCGCAGTCTGCGTGCGCGATCCCGCGCGATAGGAGCGAGCGGGAGCCAACTGTGCGCACGAATGCGCGGGAGCGTACCGGCCACACCCACGAATCCCCAACACCCCGACCCCGCCCACCCTCCCCCCCACCGCATTGCCGCCGGGACAGGACGCCCCCGCCGGGCGGCGGGTGGTGATCGCTGTCTGCGGTCAGAACGCGAGCTCAGAACGCACCTTCTGACCCAAGACAGCGATCACCCAACCCGACCACCGACCCACACCACCCCCATAGCGTTCACCCTCACATCATTGCAACGCACCCAGCTCAATCCCGTTGCATTGATCGAGCGTTCGTTGCAACGAAATCTCCGTTTCTACCTGCGATTACTCTCCATCGTCGCAACAACAATGTTGCCATGTTTGGAAATGCAACGTAGCGTTTCCAATGTCAGAAACAACGAGCACAGCTAGTCGCAGGAGAGCATCATGCAGAAGTTCGACACCCCGGCCCCGATCTCCGCCGTCCTCGACATCCCCGCCGGCCGCCTGCGGTTCATCGCCGCCGCCCGTGCCGACACCACCGTCGAGATCCGGCCCGCCGACGCCGCGAAGAGCCGCGACGTGAAGCTGGCCGAGCAGACCCGCGTGGCATACCGCGACGGCGTCCTGCGGATCGAAAGCCCGGCGGGCAACCAGCTCCTCGGCCCCAGCGGCGCCGTCGAGGTGACCGTCCACCTGCCCGCCGGATCACGGATCGACGCGACGGCCTCCGCTGCCGGGTTCCACGCCACCGGACGGTTCGGCGACGTCGCCGTCACGGGCGCGTACGGCTCGATCCAGCTCGACGAGGCCGCGAGCGTCCGCCTCACCGCCCTCGCCGGCGACGTCTCCGTCGGCCGCCTCGACGGCCCCGCCGAGATCAGCACCGGCAAGGGCGACATCCGCGTCACCGAGGCCGTACGCGGCACCGTCGTGCTGCGTACCGAAGCCGGGAACGTGTCCGTCGGCGCCGCCGCCGGAGTCTCGGCCCGCCTGAACGCCGGCACCCCCTACGGCCGGATCCACAACGCCCTCATGAACACCGACGGCGACGCCGCCCAGCTCGCCATCCACGCGACCACCGCGTACGGCGACATCGTCACCCACAGCCTCTGACACCGACACCCACGACGAGAGAAGGACACCCATCATGAGCACCACCCAGCAGTACCAGGCCGCCGAGCTGCTCCTGCGCCGACCGGTCCGCCCCGGCGAGCTCGTCGTCGGCGAGAAGGTCAGGCCGCAGTGGATCGACGGCGGCACCCGGTTCTGGTACACCGTCAGCGACGGCACCGACCGCCGATTCGTCCTGGTCGACCCGGCCTCGGGCACCCGTGAGCCCGCCTTCGACCACGCCCGGCTCGCCGCCGCGCTCGCCGGAGCCTGCGGGCAGCCGGTCGACCCGCAGGCGCTGCCGTTCCCGGCCATCGTGCCGGCAGGCGACGCCGTCGAGTTCGCCGCGTTCGGCGAGTACTGGCGCTGCCACCTGGACACCTATGTCTGCGAGCGGGCCGAGTTCACCCCGCCGGGCGACCCGCTGGCGGTCCCGTCACCCGACGGGAAGACCGCGGTGTCCCAGCGCGGGCACGACCTGTGGGCCCGCTCGTCGGCCGACGGCCGCGAATGGGCCCTGACCGACGACGGCGCCCCCGACTACCAATACGGCACCAGCCCGCAGGGCGTCGGCAACGGCACCCTGCTGCGCAAGTTCGGGCTGCCGCACCTGCCGCCCGCCGTGGCCTGGTCGCCCGACTCGACGAAGGTGCTGACCCACCGCACCGACGAGCGCGGCGTCCGGCAGACCCACCTGCTGGAGGCCCGCCCCGCCGACGGCGGCGCACCCCGCCTGCACACCCAGCTGTACCCCTACGCCGGCGACGAGACCATGCCCCGGTCCGAGCTGGTCGTGCTCGACGTCACCGCCGCGACCATGGTCCGGGCGCAGGCCGAGCCGCTGCTCACGCCGATGCTGTCGCCGGTCATGGGCAGGTGGGCGTGGTGGGGCCCGGACGGCTCGGCGGTGTACCACCTCAGCCAGACCCGCGACCGGCACACCCTCGCGCTGCACCGGCTGGACCCGGCGACCGGCGAGGTCACCACGGTCCTCAGCGAGACCGGCCCCACCCGCGTGGAGCCCAACCAGTGGAACTACGACCCGCCGATCGTGCGGGTGCTGGCCGGCGAGGTGCTCTGGTACTCCCAGCGCGACGGCTGGGGCCACCTCTACCGCTACGACCTGACCACCGGCGAGCTGCTCGGACAGGTCACCGCCGGGCAGTGGGCGGTGCGGCAGATCCTGCACGTCGACGAGACCGAGCGGGTCGTCTACTTCACCGCCTCGGGGCTGGTCGGCGCCGACCCGTACCGGCGCACGGTGTGCCGGGTCGGCCTGGACGGCACCGGTTTCGCCAAGGTCACCGACGACGACCTCGACCACGTCGTCACGGTCCCGGACAGCCTGGGCTACTTCGTCGACTCCGCGTCCACCGTCGACACCCCGCCGGTGACGACGGTCCGTGACTGGTCCGGGCAGGTGCTGGTCGAGCTGGAGCGCGCCGACGTCACCAAGCTGCTCGCCACCGGCTGGAGCGCGCCGGAGCGGTTCTGCGTCAAGGCCGCCGACGGCGTCACCGACATCTACGGGGTGCTGTACCGGCCGCACGGGTTCGACCCGTCCCGGCGGTACCCGGTGGTGGACCACGTCTACCCCGGCCCGCAGGTCAACCGGGTCGCCCCGTGCTTCGACCCGGGCGGCATGGGCTTCGACGCCGAACCGCTCGCGGCGCTGGGCTTCGTCGTGGTCGCGGTGGACGGGCGCGGCACGCCCGGCCGCAGCAAGGACTTCCACGACGCCTCGTACGGCCGCCTGGCCGACGCGGGCGGCCTGGCCGACCACGTCGCCGCGCTGCGGCAGCTGGCCGAGACCCGGCCGTGGCTGGACCTGGACCGGGTGGGCGTGTTCGGCCACTCCGGCGGCGGGTTCGCCGCCGCACGGGCGATGCTGGACTTCCCCGAGGTCTACCGGGTCGGCGTCGCGCTCGCCGGTTCGCACGACGCCCCCACGTTCAACCTGGAGTTCGTCGAGGCGTACGACGGCGCCGACAACCCCGAGGCCTGGCGGCGCAGCTCCAACGTGGAACTGGCGGACCGGCTGCAAGGCAGGCTGCTGCTCGTGCACGGCGAGCTGGACGACCGGGTCCATCCGTACCACACGCTGCGCCTGGCCGACCGGCTCATCGCCGCCGACAAGGACTTCGAGCTGCTCATCGTGCCCGGCGCCGAGCACATGTTCATCGACTGCCTGGCCTACGTCCGCAAGCAGGCCTGGGACTTCCTGGTCCGCGAGCTGGCGGGCACCCGGCCGCCGGCCTACCGCCCCGCCCCGATCCCCCTCTACGAGCTGGTCGGCGAGCTGTTCGCCTGACCGGCCGGCACTGCGGCAGAGCTCAGGGGCACCCGGACGGGTGCCCCTGAGCTCTGCTCAGCCTTTCTCCACGGCGATGCCGAGCGCTGCGGCGAGCGTCCCGGACAGGCTGGCCAGGTCGGTTTCCGAGACGGTCGCCCCGGCCAGGCTGGCGACCCCGCCGACCCCGGTCAGCACGCAGTGGCGAAACCGCGCCCGCACCACCTTGGCTCCGGAGAACTGGGCACCGTCGAGCTCGCAGTCCTCGAACACCACGTCGTCGAACCGGCACTGTGTGAAGTCCGCGCCGCTCAGGACGCAGTTGACGAAACGTACATTGCGCAGCCGGGAGAAACGGAACGAGCTCTGCCGCCCCCGGCACTCCGACACCGTGACGTCGCGGACGGCGCTGTTGGCCACAGTCATCCCCGTGATCCGGCAGCCCGCCAGCTCGACCCGCGACAGCGACGAGTCCATCAACTGCGCGTTCGACAGGTCGCAGGTGTCCAGCGCGCAGTCGGCGACCGTCAGATGATCCAGCCGCATCGCGCTCCACGAGCACCGCGCGACGGTGCAACCGGACAGCTCCGCATACTCGGCGGCGGGACCGTCGAACATGTCCATCGCCACGTACGCCAGGCCCTCGCGGGCCGTGTTCGCGGCCAGCGCGTGCGCGGGCAGCTCAGCGGGCTCGACGGTGCGCGGGAGCCGCGGGGGTGTGGGGTTTCGCCATTCCGATGCACCAGCCATGGTCATCATGCTATTGCGCAGCCTGAACAGGCCGTCACCTGGCACGTGCACAGCCCGTCAAGAGATCGAGCCCGGCTCCTGATCTCTCAGGAACCGGGCTCTCAGCTGTTCTCTCGTAGCGGGGGCAGGATTTGAACCTACGACCTCTGGGTTATGAGCCCAGCGAGCTGCCGAGCTGCTCCACCCCGCGTCGGCTTGCCCAGCCTATGCCACCGCCGCCGACCGTGTCGAATCATTTACCGGCGTCCTGTCCGGACTCGGGCGGCCGCGGGTGGAAGATCGACTCGATCAGCTCGCGCGCGGGGAGGGACGTCGGCGCACCAGCGGTGTCGAGCCCCGGCGCCGGGTTGTCCGCCCATCCCGCGATCTGGTAGCAGTCGCCGTCGTCTCCGGTCGCCCACACCTCGGTGTCGGCCGGGCGCCAGACCACGATCGCGTCCGGCCGGTGCGACAGCTCGGCCGTCATCGCGTCAGCGCCGCGGAAGGTCAGCACGACCTTGGCCGCCGCCGGGAACTCGTAGTACATCCCCTCCGGCTCGATCCACAGTGCGAACGGATCGCTGCCGGGCAGCGCCGACACGGAAAGGCTGAACTCCATCGGTGTATCGTCGCACGTGGATCAGCGGTGGGCGATCACGATCGCGCTCGGGGTGTCGGTGGGGCCGAACCGCAGCTGCGCCTGCACGGTGAACCCCGCCTCGCGCAGCAGTTCCGCCACCCGCTCCGGCTGGCGGCGGTACACGTGCACGTGCATCGGATGTCCGCCGTAGCCCTCGGTCTTCAGCCGCGACGTGTCACCGGCGTGGAAGCCCAGCAGCAGCGGCGCCCCGGGCCGCAGCACCCGCCGGAACTGCGTGAACACCCCCGGCACCGCCTCGTCGGGTACGTGGATCAGCGACCAGGACGCGAGCAGCCCGCCCACCGACCCGTCCGCCAGCACGAGGTCCGTCATCGAGCCGACCTCGAACCTCAGCCCGGGGTGCTCGCGCCGGGCGATCTCGATCATCCCGGGCGACAGGTCGATGCCGACCGGGTCGAGCCCGAGCCCGTGCAGGTACGCGGTGACGTGCCCCGGCCCGCAGCCGACGTCGGCCACCGTCCCGCCCCCGGCGGTCTGCACTAGTTCGGCGAACAGCGCCAGCATCGACCGCAGGTACGGCTCCCGCGCCAGCGCCCCGCTCACGAAGTCGGCGTAGCTCTGCGCGACCGTGTCGTACGAGGTGCGGGTGTCCGCCAGCCAACCATCCACGGTCGAACACCGTACCCGACAGTGTGCGAGGCGGCCCCAGACCAGCCGAGTTGCCGGGCAGTCGGGCGAAAGCGGGGCGCGATACGACCGATTGCCCGGCAACTTGCGGTGGGCTCCGCCACCCGGTACAGGGCGTCGGCAGGTGATCTTGAACTTATTTGTCCTATTGAAACATACATAAGGCGACTTGTGTTTGTGTCAATAGGACAGGAACATTAGGCTGGCGCGCATGAACCGAGACCATCTCTACCTGCGACTCGCCGTAGACCTGGCCATCCTCACCGTGCGGGACGGCGTGCTGAACGTGCTCGCGATCGAGCGGGCCAAACCGCCGTTCCAAGACCAGGCCGCCCTGCCCGGCGGCTTCCTGCGCGAAGGAGAGGACCTGGTCCAGGCCGCCTGGCGCGAACTTCGCGAGGAGACCGCACTGGACGGCGAGACTCTGCACCTGGAGCAGTTGGGCATCTTCGGCGCCCCGGACCGCGACCCGCGCGGCCGGGTCGTCAGCGTCGCCTACCTCGCGCTGGCACCGAACCTGCCCGTGCCCACCGCCGGCTCCGACGCCAGCGCGGCCCAGTGGCGCCCCGTGGCCGACGTGACCGGGTGCCTGGCCTTCGACCACGACGAGATCCTGGCGGTCGCGCTCGAACGCGCACGTTCGCGGCTGGAGTTCACGACGCTGGCCACGGCGTTCTGCGACAAGGAATTCACCATGGGCGACCTGCGCGAGGTCTACCAGGTCGTCTGGGGTGAACCGGTGGACCCGCGCAACTTCAGCCGCAAGGTCCTCAACACCGAGGGTTTCGTGGAACCCAGCGGCGGACGCCGGGCCCAGGACACGGGCCGGCCTGCCGCCCTGTACCGGCGCGGCCCCGCCGCCCGCCTCAATCCCCCGATCCTGCGGCACGGCACGGACCGGTCGAGCCTGCCCACGCCGTAGCGCCGCGGGGCACCGCCGGCGCGCGGCGCCACTGGCGAATCAGGCGGCAGGCCGTGCCGGGAGCCCTGGACGCCGAGCACTCGGGCCGGGGCTCCCGGGTGAGTGGTCAGTCGGCCGCGGCGGCCGCGGTCTCCAGGCGCGCGGCGACGGCGGCGCAGAGCTCGCCGACGGTCGAGACGGCCAGCGCCTCAGCCTCGTCGTCGTCGAAGCGCACCCCGTAGCGCTCCTCCACTCGCACCGTGAGCTCGGCCAGGGCCAGCGACTCCAGGTCCGCGCCGGCCGGCCCGAGGGTCGTGTCATCGTCGATGCCCGTGACGTCGTACTTCATCTCGACGAGCGAGTCGAGGACGAACTGGCGGATCTCGTTGGTCATGGGACCTGCTCCCTAACTGATGTGACATGACCGCGGCGTGTCGGAGCCGCATGCCGGCCCGGTCCTCCTTGACCGCGGCCGTCGGTCAGAGCGGTTTGTCCAGATCGAGCTACGTCTCTATTGGACAGAGAACGTACACGGCCGTCGCTGGGAGCGCTACCATGACGATGGTTAGTTTTTCGATCGTTCATACGAAGTCGGCTCGTGCATACGTTTCCATATGGGCATTCACCGTTGCGTGGGCTGCCGGACGGCCCTACGCTGACCTCCGCTCGGACCCCGGCGGCTACAGGAGCCCACCATGATCGAGACCAGGCAGCTGCGCAAGTCGTACCGCAGCAAGGGCCGCGGCGCGACCACCACCGTCGACGCCGTCGCCGGGGTGGACCTGTCGGTCGCCGAGGGCGAGATCTTCGGCTTCCTCGGCCCCAACGGCGCCGGCAAGACCACCACGCTGCGCATGCTGGCGACCCTGCTCACCCCCGACGGGGGCGAGGCCCGCATCGCCGGGGTCGACCTGCTGACCGACCCCGCCGGGGTGCGCCGCCACATCGGCTACGTCGCGCAGGGCGGCGGCACCTGGGACGAGGTCAGCGCCCGCGAGGAACTGGTGCTGCAGGGCCGCATGCACGGCCTGGGCAAGGCCGAGGCCCAGCAGCGCGCCGCCGCCGCGCTGACCGCCTTCCAGCTCGACGAGTACGGCGACCGCTGGTGCAAGACCTACTCCGGCGGCCAGCGCCGCCGCCTCGACGTCGCCCTCGGCGTGGTCCACCGCCCGAAGGTGCTGTTCCTGGACGAGCCGACCGCCGGACTCGACCCCCAGAGCCGCGCCCACATGTGGGACGAGGTCCGCCGCCTGCGCGACGAGGGCATGACGGTCTTCCTCACCACCCACTACCTCGACGAGGCCGACAACCTCTGCGACCGCATCGCGATCATCGACCACGGCCGGATCGTCGCCGAGGGCACCCCGGCGCAGCTCAAGCAGCAGATCTCCGGCGACGTCGTGATGGTGGGCCTGGGCGGCCCCGCCGAGCAGGCCGAGGCGCTGCTGAAGGGCAAGCCGTACGTGCTCGAACTCGAAACCGACGGCCAGACCGGCCTGCGCCTGTACGTCGATGCCGGCGACACCGCGATCCCGCAGGTCATGCGGGAGCTGACCGACCACGGCATCGCGCTGGACACCATCGCGCTGCACCGGCCCAGCCTCGACGACGTATTCCTGACCAAGACCGGCCGCTCGCTGCGCGAGTCCTGAGGAGACACCTGTGCGACTGCTCCGTGACACCTGGCTGCTGTTCCAGCGGCAGCTGCTGCTGATGTGGCGTACCCCCATGTGGTTGTTCTTCGCCATCGCCCAGCCGGTGACCTACCTGTTCCTGTTCACCCCGTTCCTGCAGAAGGCGCTGGCGCCGATGGGCGCGCAGTCGATCTCCGACGTCTACAACATCTACGTGCCCGGCCTGCTGGTGGTGATGTGCTTCTACACCGGCCTGTTCGCGGGGTTCGGGCTGCTGGCCGAGGTGCGCATGGGCATCCTCGAACGCGCCCGGGTCACCCCGGTGAGCCGGTCGGCGCTGCTGCTCGGCCGGGCCGCCCGCGACGTCGCCTCGATGCTGGTCCAGTGCGCGCTCATCACCGCGATCTCGTTCCCGTTCGGGCTCACGGTGCCGCTGCCCAACCTGCTCGTGGCGTACGTGCTGCTCACCGTCATCGGCCTGATGGCCACCGCGATCTCCTACGACATCGCGCTGACCATCAAGAACGAGGGCGCCCTCGGCTCGCTGCTCAACACCATCGGCCAGCCGATCGCGCTGCTGGCCGGGGTGCTGCTGCCGCTGGCGATCGCCCCGACGTGGATCCAGCAGCTCGCGCTGCTCAACCCGTTCTCCTGGGCCACCAACAGCGTCCGGGCCCTGTTCTGGGGGCAGCTGAGCGACCCGGTCATCTGGCAGGGCGCCGCCATCGTGTCAGTCCTCGCGGTGCTGACGGTGGTCCTCTCGACGCGCCTGTACTCCCGCAACATCCGCTGACCAGCCCGTGAACGCGGCCACCGACAGGTAGCGCAGCAGCGGGTCGTAGTCGGCGACCAGGACCTGGCCCGCGTCCGGTTCGGCCGCCAGCTCCCACCACGCGCCCGTGTGCGGGCGGCCCGGCCCGGCCGCCCGCACCGGCAGCGGGGTCAGTCCGCCGGCCGCGGCGGCCAGCCCCGCCCCGAGCACCACCCGCACCCCGTCCCCGGCCGCCGCCACCTGCTCGGCGAGCAGCTCGGCGGCCTGCCCCGGCCCGACGTCCGGATGCTGGGCGAGCGACCGCAGCCGGGTCGGGCCGGTGCGCTCGCACAGCAGCGCCACGGCCGCGGGCCCGTCCGGCACGGCCGCCGACGGCCCGACCGGATACGGCACCGCGGCCTGCTCCACGACCAGCACCAGCGCCCGGTCGCAGCCCCCGCCGCCCAGGTAGTCCCGGGCCAGCCGCAGGCCGGTGAAGGCCGCCGCCGTGCCCTGGTCGCACACCGCGAACGCCAGCGGTCCGCCGGGGCAGACATGGCTCAGGTATGTGGCGGTGGCCCGGCCCGGCCGCAGATCCGGCACGGCGAACGCGAGCACGAGCAGGTTCACCGGCTCGTGCCCGCCGACCGCGGCCGCGATCAGCTCCGCGGCCATCTCGCCGTACGTGTGCCCGGGACCGGCGTCGGTCGCCGCCAGCCCGTACGGAGCGACCAGGTCGGCGGTGAACACGGCCAGGGCGGCCAGGTGCTCCGGCGGCAGGGGCGGCGCGGCGCCGAACGCCTGCCGCCGCACCCGGCTCAGGGCCAGGCCGCCACCGGACGGGGACGGGGTGCCGGCGGTGAACATCAGGCGACCGCGTGGCCGGCCACGTAGTCGGCCAGCGTCGCGACCGTCTGCACGTGCTCCTCGTCGAACTCCTCGACGTCGATCTGGATCTCCAGCTCGTCCTCCAGGGCCAGCAGCAGCTCCAGCGTCGAGGCCGAACCGAGGTCCAGCTCCATCAGGTCGGTCTGCTCCGACACCCCGGGCAGCTCGTGCTTGACGATCCGGGGCAGCAGGCCGCAGATGCTCTCGGCGACCCGCCGGCGCAGCTCGCCGTCGATCTGTGTGGTCAACGTGTCTCCTGTCAGTGTTCGAACACCATGGCTGAGAAGGTCGCGCCCCGGCCCGCGCCGGCCGCGGCGACGACGTACCGGTCCCCCGGGCGCAGCCGGTCCCGCGCCGTCTCGTAGTTGATGAAGGCGTCCGCGCAGAACACGTGCCCGTAGCGGGCGATGTTGTCCAGCACGACCCGGGCGGTCGGCACACCGAGGCGCCGGCACACCTTCTGCCACGAGATGAGGTTCACGTTGTGCGGCAGGATCAGCGCGACGTCGTCCAGGCCGATCCCGGCCCGCTCCACCGCCGCCGCGACCGCCTCGGCGAGGCTGTTCGGGTACTGCCGCTGGAACACCGCCGCCACGTCGGCGTGCTCGCCGTCGAACTCGCCGTGCATGCTGCTCGCGTACGACAGCAGCCGGTCGCGCGGTCCCGTGGCCGCGACCAGGCAGGCCGCGCTGCCCTCGCCGAACACCGACGTCTCCGGCAGCAGCCGCGACTCGGCCGTGAACGTCTTCTCCCCCGCCACCACCAGCGCCAGCGCGTCCGGGTCGGGGTCGCCCGCCAGCAGGCGTCCGGCCGCGTCGATCGCCTGCAACCCCGACGCGCACGCCTGCTGGGTCACCGTGAACGCGACCGCCCGGTCCAGGCCCAGCTTCGCGCACAGCTCGTGCAGCGGGTTGGCCGGATACGGCGCGCCGACCGGGATCGCGCGGGCGTAGACCACGTACCGCACGCGGTGCTCCTGCCCGCGCAGCGCGTCGAGCCGGGTCGCGGCGGCCAGCAGCAGGTCGAGCAGGCTCCCGTCGTCGCGGCGGATCTCGGCCAGCCCGTGGTACCGCTTGAAGATCTTCACGTCCATCGCGGACAGTCCCAGCTGCTCACCCAGCTCCTCGACCGGCACCCGCCGCCGCGGCAGGTACGTCGCCACCGCCGCCAGCGCCGTCACGACGCCACCGCGTCCAGCGCGGCGTCCACGGCCGTCGCCTCCATCCGGCGCAGCAGCTCCGCCGCGGCGGCCCGGCCCAGGTAAGCGGTGTCGATCTGGACCAGGGCGGTCAGCGCGGCCGGATGCGGGTCCACATGGATCATCAGCAGCTGGTGCAGGCCCTCGACCTCCTTCCAGTCCGCGCGGGTGGCGGCCAGCGCGCCGCGGACCGCGCCGCGCGAGGGCGGCGGGCCGACCGCGGTGTCCTCGCCGCGCCGGTCGTTGAACATGCAGCGCAGGTCGAAGGCGACCCCGCGCTCCTGCCCGATCCGCGCCACCTGCGCGTCGCCGTCGCCCGGGGCGTAGTAGGCGTGCTTCTGCGCGGTGAGCAGGCGGCGCCGGGCCGCCCGGACCAGGTCGTCGAAGCCGCCGGTGATCTCCAGGGTGCACAGCCCGAGCTGCGCCATCGGGCCCGCCGCACCGGCCAGCCCGGGGCGGAACCGGTTGTTGACGGTGATCGTCGTCGCGACGTGGTCGACGCCGGTCACCGAGGCCAGGGCGTCGGCGAACGCCGCGTACAGCACGGCGCCGGTCTGCGCGCCGAGCCGGGCGGCCACCGACCGCAGCGCCAGGTGCAGCGCCTCGGAGGAGTAGTTCACCTCCCAGAACCGGCCCGGGTAGCGGTCGCCGCTGTCGCGCGGGGTCGCGGCCGGGAACATCGTCGGGGGCATGACCCGCAGCCGGGTCTCCCAGTACCGCAGCGCGGCCTCGTTCTGCCGCTGCCCGGCCGGGGTCTGCTGGAGCCGGGCCTGGGCCAGCGGTTGCAGGCCGGGCGGGCGGGGCGGCTGCCCGGTGACGGCGTCGCGGTCGCGCAGGTCCTCGAACATGGCCATGGCGCTGGTCGGGTCCGCGACGTGGTGCGCCATGGCGACCACGGCGTGGGTGAGCACCCCCTCGTGGCGGACCAGGGCCCAGCGCATCGGCCACTCGTGCTCGTAGTCGAAGACGTCGGCGGTGTAGCGCAGCGCGACCTGCTCGGCGACCTCGTCGGGGTGGCGGCCGCCGGTGTCGTACACCTCGATCCCGGCCGTCCCGGACCCGTGCACGACCTGGAGGGTGCGCCCGTCCGGGGTGAACTCCAGCAGGGTCCGCATGACCTCGTAGCGGCTCAGGTAGAAGCCGTACTCGTCGACGAACTCGGCCGGGTCGGCACCGGGCGGCAGCGGCCGCACCGCGGTCATGGTCAGCGACACCCCGGAGTCGACCATGCCCTGCCAGACCGACTGCTGGCCCCAGCTCAGCGGGCCGGTCCCGGCCCCGTCGCCCGCGAACGGGACGGGGATGCGCTCGCTTGCCACGATGTCCATCTGCGCGTCTCCTTCGGACTGGTCAGCTGTCGCCGCCGCGCGCCGCGGCGGCGCACACCAGCGCCTGCGCCCGCGCCAGCAGTTCCGCGACCGCCTCGCGGCCGAGGTAGGCCGTGTCGACCTGCACCTGCCCGGCCAGCGCGCCGTCGCGGTCGTCGGCGTGGAAGATCAACCGGTGGTGCAGGTCGTCGACCCGGCGCCAGGTCACGGTGGGTGCCGCCGGGGCGGCCCCGGCCGCAACGGTCCCGGCCGGGTGAGGGCTGTCGTCGCCGCGCCGGTCGTTGTACAGGCAGCGCAGGTCGAACCCGACGCCGCGCTCCCGGCCGACCCGCTCCACCAGCGCGTCGACCTCGTCCTGCACGTAGTAGCCGTACTTCTGGGCCGCGCGCAGCCGGCGCCGGGCCAGCCGCACCAGCTCGTCGAACCCCGGCCCGGCGGACTCCGGCCCGGCCGGGTCCAGGACGCACAGCCCGTGCTGGATCAGGTGCCCGGCCGCCTGGGCGAACCCGGGCCGGAACCGGTTGTTGACCGTGATCATGACCGCGACCGGGCTGACCCCCGTGACGTGCGCCAGCGCGGCCGCGAACGCCGCGAACAGCACCGGCCCCGTGCCGGTGCCGAGCCTGGCGGCGGTGGCCCGCAGCGCCGGGCCCATCGCGGGCGCGGTGAAGTCCGCGTACCAGTAGCGATCCTGCTCCGCGGTCCCGGCCGGGGCGAACACGGTCGGCGGGATGAGCCGCAGCTGCTGCTCCCAGTAGCGCAGCGAGGCCTCGTGCTGCCGCCGGCCGGCCGCGCCCGCCTGCAACCGGGCCTGCTCCAGCGGCGCCATCCCCGGCGGCCGCGGCACCCGGCCGGTGACCGGGTCGCGGTCGCGCAGGTCCTCGAACATGGCCAGCGCGGCGTCGCCGTCGGCGGCGTGGTGCGCGATGGCCAGCACGGCGTGGGTGAGCACCCCCTCGTGGCGCACCAGCGCCATCCGGATCGGCCACTCGTGCTCGTAGTCGAACCGGGCGAAGATGCCCTGCTGTTCCAGGCGCGCGGCGAGCAGCGCCGGGTCCTGGCCGCCGGTGTCGTGGATCTCCAGCTCGGCGGTTCCCGACCGGTGCACCACCTGCCGCACGCCGCCGTCACCGGCCAGGCGCAGCGTGGTCCGCATCGCCTGGTAGCGGCTGAGGTAGAAGCCGAGCTCGGCCGCGAACTCGGCCACGGCCGCCCCGGGCGCCAGCTCACGGACCGCGACCAGCGCCAGCGAGGTCCCGGCCCGGACCATCTGCTGCCACATGGTCTGCTGCGTCCAGGTCAGCGGACCGACCCCGCCGCCCTCGCCCTCGAACGGGACGCGCACCCGCTCCGTCGCCGCGATCGTCATCTCAGGCCGCCGCGCCCGCAGCCGTACCGGGCAGCCGCGCCAACCGGTCGGCCGCCGCCACCGCACCGCCGGCCTGCCGGAACGACGCGGCGACGCGCTGCGCCGCCTGCCGGTACCCGGGCTGGTCGAGGACGGTCAGGACGGCCTCGCGCAGCTGCGGCGCGGTCGACCGGCCGAACCGCACCCGCACCCCGGCCCCCGCCGCGACGACCTGCGCGGCGTTGACCGGCTGGTCGGACGTGATCGGGGCGACCACCAGCGGCACCCCGTGGGCCAGCGCCTCGCAGACGGTGTTCAGGCCCCCGTGGGTGACCACGGCCGACAGGTGCGGCATCAGCTCCAGCATCGGCACCTGCCGGCGTACGAGCACGTGCGGCGGGTACGCGCCGGGCGCGGGCTCCTCCGGCGCCACCACCACGGCCTGGAGCCGGTCGCCCAGCGGCGCGAGCGCGTCCACCACGCGGGCGTGGAAGCCGTCGGCGGTGTCCAGCGCCAGCGTGCCCGCGGTGACCAGCACCCGGGCCCGGTCGGCGGCCAGCCGGTCCCACGGGAAGTCCGCCTGGCCCGGCCGGGCCGACAGCGCCGGTCCGACCAGGACCGCCCGCCCGGCGACAGCCGTTCCCGCAAGCGCCTCGCCCGTGAACGCGAGCACGAGATACGGTGAGAAGCGCAGGTCGTACGGCGGCTCGCCGGGCAGGCCCGCGCCCGTCCACAGCGACGCGAGCACCCCCTCGATCCAGGCCTCGACCTTCGGCAGCCCGGCGAACGGGCGGGCGATCTCCATCGACGTCGGGGCCAGGGTCGCCCACGGCACCCCGGCCCGGTGCGCGGCCAGCGCCCCGGCGATCGCGTGCTGGTCGACCGCCACGGCGTCGGGCCCGAAGTCCGCCACCGCGCGCTGCACCGCGGGCAGCGTGAACCGGGTGTGCGGGACGATGTACCCCTTCCACCGCGACCTCGTGGCGGTCATGCCCCGGTCGCGCAGCTCGCCGCGGTAGAGCGGCAGGCCAGTCGGGTAGACCTGGGCCTGCGGGCCGAGCAGGGGCCGCAGCACCGACTCCACCCCGACCCAGGCCACCTCGTGCCCGCGCCGCGCCAGCTCCTGCGCCACGGCCGCGATCGGGTACACGTGCCCGGTCAGCGGCAGCGAGTGGAACAGGAACCGGCTCACGGCTTCACTGCCGCCACGGCCGCGTAGCGCATGACCCCGTCGGCGTACGCCTGCTTCATCAGCGGGATGGCGTAGAAGAACCGCAGCGCGGCCACGCCCTTGCGCCGGGCGAGCTCACGCAGGAACGAGTGGTCGTGCAGGTCCAGGCGCTCGACCCCGGCGAAGTCGGTGTCCCAGGTGCCGGCCACGTACGGCGCCCAGTCCGCCACCCGCACCTGCGCGAACCCGGCCTCGCGGCACCACCGGTCATAGGCGCCGATCGGCGGCAGGCTCGGGATCGCCTGGCGCTCGTAGATCTCGGCCAGCAGCGCGTCGGCGGCCTCGTCGAGCTCCCCGTCGCGTACGCACCAGGTGCTGACCGCCAGCACGCCGCCCGGCTTCAGCACGCGCAGCGCCTCGGCCAGGAACGCGGTCCGGTCCGGCATGTGCTCCAGGCTCTCCAGCGCCCACACCGCGTCGAAGGTCGCGTCCGGATAGTCGGTGCGCACCGCGTCGAGCTGCCGGAACCCGACCCGGTCGGCCAGGCCCGCCGCGTGCGCGCGCTCGGTGGCCCGGACCACCTGCTGGGAGCTGAGGGTGATCCCCTCGACCCGGCAGCCGTGCTCGCGGGCCAGGTGCAGCGCCGGGCCGCCGATGCCGCAGCCGGCGTCGAGCAGGTGCGCCCCGGCCGGGATCCCGGCGAAGGCGAGCAGCTCGCGTACGGTGCGGTCGGAGGCGGCGTGCCGGTCGGGCCCGTCGTCGGCGGGGCTGCTGCCCAGGTCCCAGTACCCGTGGTGGACGTGCTCGCCCCACAGGCCCTCGTACAGGTCGATCGTACTGTCGTAGTACTGCTCGACCGCCTTGTTCACGTCCTCAGCCACTCGACCTGCGTTCACGCAGCAGCTCCCGACCATCCACATTGGCCAACCGTGATGTCCGCGCCACGGTACGGCACCGCGGTTCGGCTGGGCAATCAACAAACTAACCGAGGGTACGACAG
This sequence comes from Catellatospora sp. TT07R-123, assembly GCF_018327705.1. Taxonomy (NCBI): domain Bacteria; kingdom Bacillati; phylum Actinomycetota; class Actinomycetes; order Micromonosporales; family Micromonosporaceae; genus Catellatospora; species Catellatospora sp. TT07R-123. Next base: position 1,127,539 of record NZ_BNEM01000002.1, read on the forward strand.
CCGAGCGGTCTCAATAAATACTTCGATCCGTCATTGTGGGAGCGATCCCACGCTGCTAGTGTCCGGCCGACCCCGAGGGCGAAACCTAGGAGAACGGGCTCGTGGCTACCAAGAACATCCGTGCCGCGCTCGTGGCCGACACCGGCCTGGGCGCGGGCAACGTCCTGCCCAGGCTGATCGAGCACGGCGCCGACCCCGACGGCCCCGGCCTGACGTTCGACGTTGACGTCGACGGGCATCCGGCCTGGCAGGACCTCACCCTCGGCGGGCTGCACGAGCGGGTGCTGGCCCGCGCGGCCTGGCTGCACCGCCGCGGCGTACGGCCGCGCGACCTCGTCGCCGTCCACGTCACGTCGTCGGCCGACCTGTTCCTCAGCTTCCTCGCGCTGAGCTGGCTCGGCGCGGTTCCCGCGTTCATGAACCCGCACCTGCCGCCCGACGTCGCCGCCGAATACCTGCGCCGCCTGCGCGGCACCGGCCTGCTCACCGACACCCCCCACCGCGAGCAGCTCACCGGCCACGACCTGGGCATGCCGATCCTCGGCGACGTCGCCGAACTCGGCGGCGCCGACCCGGCCGGGGCCCCGCGCCCGCACCGGCACCACCCCGGCGACCCGATCGCGGTCACCCACTCCTCCGGCACCACCCGGATGCCGACCGCCGTCGTCCACTCGCACGGCACCCTGTTCGCCGCCACCCGGCGCATCCGGCTGTCGGTCCCCGTCGCCCAGGGCACCCAGCGGGTCCTGTCGGCGCTGCCCGCCGCGCACGCCGCCGGCATCGGCGCCATGAACCAGGCCCTGTGCAACCGGGCCGAACTGCTGTGGCTGTCGCGCCAGGACCAGGGCGCCGTCGTGCTCGACGCCATCGAGCGCTGGCGGCCCAACGGCGTCTTCGGCTTCGCCGTCACCTGGGCCGAACTGGCCCGGTTCGACCTGTCCCGCTACGACCTGGACTCGGTCGCGCTGTGGTTCAACACCGGCGACTGCGCCCACGAACCCCACATCCGCCGCCTGGTCGCCGTCGGCAGCCGCGAGGTCGTCACCCGCGACGGCGTCACCCGCGTGCCCGGGTCGAGCTTCATCGACGGCCTCGGCTCCACCGAGATGGGCCACTCCGCGTTCTACATCACCCACCGCAGCGACACCGAACGCTACGGCCGCTGCGTCGGCAAACCCCACGTCTTCGCCGACGTCGCGCTGCTCGACCCGGCCACCGGCGCCGAAGTGCCCGTCGGCCAGGTCGGCCACCTGGGCCTGCGGTCCCCCACCGTCGCCGTCGGCTACTGGAACAACCACGCCGAGTGGTACCGCCACTGGAGCGCGTCGCGCTACCTCACCGGCGACCTGATGTACCGCGACGAGGACGGCTACTACTACCACGTGGACCGCGCCGTCGACGCCGTCGACCTCGGCGGCGGCGACTGGCTCTACACCGCCATGTGCGAGGAGGCCATCCTGGCCCGCTGCCCCGACATCCGCGACGCCACCGTGGTCGCGGCGGCCACCGCCGGGGGCGTCGCCACCGACGTGCTGCTGCAACTGCGCGCCGACGCCGACCCGGCCGCCGACCGGACCGCGCAGGTACGCGCCGCGCTGCCCGTACCCGTGGCCCGGACCCTGCGCAAGGTCGTCGTCGTCACCGACGACGAGATCATCTTCGGGCCGACCGGCAAGGTGCGCAAATTCCTGATGCGCCAGCGGCACCTGGCCGCGGCCTCCGCCGGAGCCGCCGCGTGACCGCCGCCTGGGACTGGGAGGACCCCGCCGCCCTGCAGGCCCGCACCGACGAGTTCATGCAGGACCGCACCGCCGTCGACACCCTCGAACTGGTCGCCGACACCCCGCTGCTGGGCCGCGACCAGCTCGCCGGGCTCGGCATCACCGGCATCGAGTTCGCCGCGCTGAAGACCGCGCACCCCGCCGGGCTGGGCACCGACCTGACCGGGCTGAGCTGCGGCGGCACCGCCACCCGCCGCCCCGGCCTGTACCGGGTCGACGGCCGGAGCTGGTTCACCGAACTCGACATCCGCGAGCCGCTGCCGTTCGAGGACGCCTGCGTCGACTGGGTGTACGCCGAGCACCTGATCGAGCACGTCACCATGACCGAGGCCGTCGCCTGGCTGGCCGAGGTGCGCCGCGTCCTGGCCCCCGGCGGCCTGCTCCGGCTGACCACCCCCGACCTGCGCCGGTATGTCGAGGGGTACCTGCACGGCGACGGGTTCTTCGCCAAGCACCGGGGGCGGATGCGCAAGGCGCTGGGGACGGTCGCCCCGCCGATGCCACAGCGGGGCGCGTTCATGTTCAACCAGCTCTTCTACCTGTACGGCCACCGCTGGATCTACGACCTCGACGAGCTGACCCACGCTCTGGCCCAGGCCGGGTTCGACCCTGACGCGGTCCGGGTCTGCGGCTTCCGGACCGGCAGGCGGCCCGACGTCGCCGACCTCGACCAGATGATCCGCAACGACGAGACGATCTACATCGAGATCGACCGTTAGGTGCCGACCGGGCCGGTGGGCGGTGGCGTGGCCGCCCGCCGGCGGCTCGGCGGTCAGACCTGGACCGGGTCGCGGTAGTTCCCGGCGTACAGCTTGTCGCGGTACTTCGTGTTGCTGTACCACTCCTTCTTGTGGGTGTCGGCGTCGTACTGCGGCGTGCGGAGGACCACCCAGTCGGGCGTCTGGTGCGACCAGTCGTCGTAGCTGGGGATGTAGGTGTTGCCGACGACGGTCTTGCCGCCCCACTCGATGTGGACGTGCGCCTGGATGATGTAGCGCCAGCCGTTGTACCTGTACTCGAACGTCACGTTGAACGTCCCGTCCGTGCCGCCCGGGCGCGGCTGGGAGTCGTAGTAGTGGACCAGCTCCGGGTAGAGCGGCTTGTCGCGGTGCCACGCGTCGAAGATGTTCTGCGCGTCGGCCTCTTTGGGCATCGTGTCCTCCTGGGGGTCGCAGCACAGATGCCACGCCCCGACCCGCTGATACGCCCCGTCCGCTAGCCGACACGGCCACCGCACCGCACCACACCGCGCCGCGCCGCGCCGCCCGCAGCCTGGCCGAGTTGCCGGGCAATGGGGCGTTCGAACGCTCAAGATTCGCCCACCTGCCCGGCAACTCGGCTGATCTTGGATCGCCCGGCCGCCTGCGGAGCGCGGCTGAGGCCGGCGACTCTTGGATCGCCCGGCTGTCTGCGGAGCGCGCGGCTGAGGGCGGCGACCCGGCGAGCGCGCCGGAAGCGCCGAGCGTGGGCCTGGATTCGGTGCTGTCAGGATGATGATCCGAAATCGTGGACGCCAGGTGCGGCTCTGGCGGCACCTGGCGTCCACGATTTCGGATCATGGAGTTCGCGACCGTCCAGATCACGCTCTGCGGTCAGACCGGGCGGCAGCCGCGCGCCGCGCACCCCGGGCGGCAGCCGCGCGCCGCGCATGCGGGGCGCGCGCCGCGCTCCGAAGTTGCCGGGCAATCGGGCGTTCGAACGCTCAAGATACGCCCGATTGCCCGGCAACTTGGATGGTCTTGAAAGCGCCCACCCCGCCTACCCAGCCTGCGGTCGGCCGGGTCGTGGGACAGGAGGCTCAGGGCGGGGTCAGGGCTTGGTCACCTGGCGGATGGCGGCCAGGAGCTGGTCGCGGGTGGGTTGCAGGGCCGCGTCCAGGTCGGGGTTGCAGCCGACCACGGCACCGTCCGGGCGCGTGATCCGCTTCGGCGGCACCGCCAGCGGCATCTCCTCCGCCACCGTCGCCAGGACCTCCGCCGCCACCCCGCACGAACGGCTCGCGTCCTCGATCACCACCAGCCGCCCGGTACGCGCCAGCGACTCCCCCAGCGCCGCCCAGTCGAACGGGTACAGCGTCCGCGGGTCGAACACCTCCACCGACACCTCGCCCGCCAGCGACTCCGCCACCGCCAGCGCATCGTGCACGTGGTGCCCGATCGCCACCACGGTCACGTCGGTGCCCGGCCGGTGGATGCGCGCCGAACCCAGCGGCACCGGCACCAGATCGGCGTAGTCGACGTCCTCGCGCAGCTCCAGCGCCTGCCGGGGCGCGATGAACACCACCGGGTCGTCGTCGCGGATCGCCGAGATCAGCAGCCCGTACGCGTCGGTCGGGGTCGTCGGCATCACCGTCTTCACCCCGGAGTGCACGAACAGGCCGTGCGGCTGGTCGGAGTGCTGCCCGCCCCAGCCCGGCCGCCAGCCCGCGCTCGGCACCAGGTACGTCACCGGCACCCGCGCCTGCCCGCCGCTCATCGCCGAGAACTTGTGCGCCTGGTTGGCGACCTGCTCCAGCACCAGCTGGAGCAGGAACGGGATCGCGAACTCCACCACCGGGCGCCGCCCGGCCAGCGCCGCACCGGTGGCGACGTTGGCCACCCCCTGCTCCGACAGCGGCGTCTCGACGATCCGGTGCGGACCGAACCGGGCCAGCAGCCCCGCCGTCACGAACGTGACCGCCTCGTGCACGTCCTCACCCAGCACGAACACCGACGGGTCGCGCTCCATCTCGTCACCCAGCGCCCGGTTCAGCGCCTTCAGGTACGACAGCTTCGGCATCAGCCCACCACCCCGGCGCGCGGGCGCATCCCGGTCGCGTACAGGTGATCCAGCGCGTCGGCCGGATCAGGCCGGGGACTGTCCTGCGCGAACCGCACCGCCTCGGCGAGCACGTCCTCGACCTCCCGATCGATCCGGTCGCGCACGTCCGGCGGAATCCGGGAGCCCTGCAACGCCACCGGGTCGCGCTCGCGCCAGCGGGCGACCTCCTCCTCGGCCCGGTAGCGCAGCCGCACCCGGTGCTCGAACGTGTGGTGGGCGTCGAACCGGTACGTCACCAGCTCCAGCAGCGTCGGGCCGCCGCCCGAGCGGGCCCGGTCCACGGCCCGCGCGGCCGCCTCGTGCACCGCCTCGGGGTCCATGCCGTCCACGGTCTCGGCCGGGATGCCGAACGCGGCCGCGCGGCCGGTGACCGAACCCGCCATGAACGTGCCGACGGCCTGCGTGGTGGCGTACCCGTTGTTCTCGCACACGAACACGTGCGGCACCTGCCACAGCGCGGCCAGGTTCAGCGACTCCAGCAGCGCACCCTGGTTCATCGCCCCGTCGCCGACGAAGCTGACCACCACCCGGCCCGACCCCTCACGCGCCGCCGCCCAGGCCACCCCGGTGGCGATCGCGGCACCGTGCCCGACCGTGATCGTCGCGCCGTACAGCCCGGCGGCGTAGTCCGACACGTGCAGCGAACCGGCCCGGCCGCCCGCGGTGCCGGTGACCCGCCCGGCCAGCTCGGCCATCACCCGGTCCGGCCGGCACCCCTTGGCCAGCGCGTGGCCGTGGTTGCGGTGGTTGCTCAGGACCACGTCGTCCTCGCTCAGCGTCGCGCACACCCCCGCCGCGACGGCCTCCTGCCCGATGCAGGGATGGATCCCGCCCACCACGACGCCCGCGCGGACAAGCTCGATCGCCTGCTCCTCGAAGCGCCGGATGAGCCTCACCGTACGATAAAGGCGCTCACGAAGCACGCCCATGAGTTTAGATGCTTCCATGTGCCGATCAACGGCCGAACGGGCCATCCGCCCGGACCGGAGCGGGCTCAGTCCCCGACCCGGGAAGCGACATAGAAGGCCAGGTCACCGACGGTCAGGCCGATGATCTGGTCGATCTCCAGGTCCGCGTAGAAGGCCGCCAGGTCGACGTCGGCACCCCAGCGCTGCCGCACCCGGCCGGCCAGCTCGGCAACCTCGATGCTCTCCAGGCGCAGGTCCTGCTCCAGCCGGGTGTCCGCCGTGATCGGCGCCTGCTCGCCCGTCACGGCGGCGAGCATCCCGGCGAGCTCAACGGCGACGCGATCCACGGCCGGGATCGTAGCACCGGCCCACCGGCGGACCACCGTCCGGTACGGACGGTCGCCCACCACCGCCACCGCCGCCCGGAACCCGGCCGGAGCAGGCAGATCCGTGATCCGCACCGGCCCCGGCGCCACGTCGCCGCCCACCGGCACGGCCAGCGACGGCCACAGCCGCCCGCCCAGCGCCTTGACGTACGCCTCCTTGCGCACCCACAGCCGCAGGAACCGGTCCCGGCTGTCGGCCCGCGCGACATACGCCGCCTCGTCCGCCGCGAAATAGCGGGCGGCCGTCCGGACCGGATCCCACCCCGCCACCGACTCCTGCACGTCCACACCCACCGGGCGGTCGGTCCCGACCGCCACCGCCGCCAGCCCGCCCGAACGGGACATGTTCACCGGCGGACCGCCGACCACCTCGGGCTTGCCGTGCTCGCCCCGGCGCCACCGGACGCTTCCCGGAGCGACTCCGAGCCGTGCCGCCACGATGCACCGCATCGCCGCGTGCGCGGCGACGAACCGGCGCCGGTCGGCGGGCAGAGTCAGCGCGGCCGCCCGGGCGCGCTCGGCGTCGTCCAGCACCGACTCCAGGTGGGACAGCACCGGCGCGGCCAGGTCGGCGCACACCAGCCACACCTCCACCGGGTGATCGGGCACCACCGGCACGCGATCACACGCCGGTGCAGGCGGCCGGGTCCAGCGCCGCCCCGACCGTCACCGACTCCATCGCGAGCAGGCACGACCGCAGGTCCGCGGGCGACACGTGCCAGGTGTCACCGCACACCGTCAGCACCAGGCTGTCCGGCACATCCTCCACGTGCACGAACAACCGCTCGAACGGCTCCTTCTGCTGCCGCAGCCAGCGGAAGCCGGAGTCGGCGGCCAGCTCCCGCACCTGCTCGGCCGTCGGCACCGGCCCCGAGCCGTCCCGGAAACGCACCCGGCGGTCGTTGAAGAAGCAGCCGACGTCCAGCGGCTCGCCCCGCTCCCGCTCCACCCGCGCCAGCAGCTCCGCCAGCCCGTCCGGGTCGTAGTAGGCGTACTTGTACGCCGCCGTCGCCCGCTGGCGGGTCCGCCGTACCACCTCGTCGAACCCGGCGCCGGCGACGTCCAGCACGCACAGGCTGGTCTGGTTGACCGGGCTGACGACATCGGCCAGGCCCGGCCGGAACCGGTTGCTCACCACCGCCCGGACCACCGCCGGGCTGATCCCCGTCGTCCGGGCCAGCGCCACCCCGAACGCGGCCAGCAGCACCGCCCCGGTGTCCGCCCCGGTCCGCGCGGCGATCAGCCGGACCGCCAGCCCCATCGCGGGCGAGGTCAGCTCACCCTCCCAGTAGCGCGGCTCCCGGTGGTCGGCCGAACCCGGAAACCGCCGCGCCGGTATCGCCCACAGCAGCCCCTCCCAGTGCCGCATCGACATCTCGTGCTGCCGCAGCCCCGCCGGGGACGCCTGCCATCGCGCCTGCTCCAGCGGTTGCAGCAGGGGCGGCGGCGACCCGGCCGCACCCGTCACCGGATCACGTCCGGCCAGGTCCGACATGATCACCCGGCTGCCGAAACCGTCCGTGACGAGGTGATGGAACACCGCGACCACGTGCGTCGGCACCCCGGCGCTGGTGACCACGGCCATCCGCAGCGGCCACTCGGCGGCGTAGTCGTAGGCCGTGTCGCAGAAGCGCCGCCGCACCCGCTCGCCGACCTCGGCCGGGTCGTCCGCACCGGCCTCGACCACCTCCAGGGCGGTCTCCCCCGACGCCGCGATCACCTGCGTCGGCCGGCCGTCGGCGTCGAAGCACAGCCGGGTCCGCATCGACTGGTGGCGGCCCATGTTGAATCGCAGCTCGGCCGCCATGTCGTCGAGCGTCGTGCCCTGCGGCAGCGGCAGGCAGCCGCCGACCGGCAGCGCCGACTGCTGGCTCCGCATAGCCGCCCAGATCTCGCGCTGGCCCCAGGACAGCTCGCCCGCGCCGGACCCCTCGCCCTGGAAGGACACCATGATCCGGGTCACGGCGGTCATACCCCGACACCTTCCCCCGACCGATCGATCGGCGTGCGCGAATGCTGCCACACCATACTCGGTCGGATCGGTCCGCGACCGGACGGGAGCGCCTCAGGGGCGCCCGCCCTCCTGCCTCCGTCGGGGCTGCGTGTCTCGGTCGGCGAGGACGTCGCCTTCCTTCTTCATCGGCCGGCAGAGGTTGCCCGCCGACGGACTGAACACGGCGCGCGACATCGGCGGCACCAGCGGTCAGCCGGGAACCGGAATCTGGCACAGGACCGCGAAGGTGAGCCGCGTGCCCGGATCGGCGGCCGCGTCCGGCCACTGGGCGCCGTAGACCACACCGGGCGGCTGTACCTGCCAGCCCGCCAGCAGATCCAGAAGCTCTCCCCGGGTACGCAGCACAGCCTGGCCGCTGGTCCGCCGGTAACCCGCCTCGATCTGTTCGACGGGGTTCGCAGTCTCGCGGGCGCCGTGTGAAACAGCCAGGCAGCTGCCCTCGGCGAGCCGTTTGCGCAACGACGTGAGCAGGCCGGCCGGATCGTCCTCGTCGCCGACGAAGTTCAGCACGGCCAGCATGAGCACCCCCACGGGCTGCGAGAGGTCGAGCCCGCAGCGGTCGAGGATGTCGACCGGCTCCCGCACGTCGCCGAGCAGGCACGTCGCGCCGTCGACCGCGGCCAGCAGCGTCTGGCTGCGTTCCACCACGTAGGGGTCGTAATCGACGTAGACCACCCGTGTGCCGGGCGGCGCGATCTCGTGCACGTTGCGCCGCGTCGGCAGGCCGCTGCCGATGTCCAGGAACTGGCGGATGCCCGCCTCAGCGAGCCGGGTGACGACCCGGTCCAGGAACTGCCGGTTCTCCCGCACGGCGATCCGCACCTGCGGCACGGCCGCGAGCACCTGTTCGGCGGCGGCCTGATCGACCGGAGTGGCCTCGGTGCCGCCGAGGTAGTAGTCGTACATCCTGGCCACGTTCGGGATGTCCATGGACGTCGATGTTAAGGCATCGATGTCTGCGTAGGTGGGGCCTTCAGGTACGGCGGTACCTGCCGAAGCCGCCGTCGCGAAGGCCCCACCTAGTCTTTCCACCGGTCAGGGCACTAGCTGGCGATGTAGTAGGGGTCGCCGTAGACGTGCCAGCTCAGCGGCGGGTCGAGGTCGAGGTTGCCCTGCTGCAGGAAGACCCGCTGCTCGGTGTCGACCCGGCTGGTGTCACTGTGCGCCTCCTCGGCGAGCATGGCCACCCGGCGCGCGTCGAGGAACGCGTTGAGGTAGGTCGTCTCGTTCCCGCCCTGCGACGGCGGCTTGGCCTTCTTCAGCGCGTTGGCGCGGATGCTGCTGAAGCTCTCGGGGTCGCCGCCGTCGCCATGCATGACGATCGCGTCGTAGTAGATGAACTGCCCCAGCGCGCGCAGACCGTCGGACTTGGCCCGCGAGACGGCCGGGTTGAAGTACACCCGGTCGCGCTCGTCGTCCTGGGCCTTCTTGAATGCCGCGTCCTGTGCCGCGCGCGCCCAGTCCGCCGGGAAGTTCGGGTCCAGGCCCGAGTGCGAGGACGTGCCGTCCACGGCGCGCAGTGCCGGCAGATACTTGGCGAGCACGTTGTTCGGCACCCGGCTGGTGTACAGCTCGACGAGGTCGAGCATGTCACCGGTACCCGAGCAGAATCCGATGATCCCGGCGGTGTAGCCGCGCCCATCCCCGATGTCCTCGATGTATGCGTACTGTGCCCGCCAGTTCAGCGAGGAGTTCTCCGCGCTGGACACGAGCTGCATCGCGATGTCCTTCTTGTGCGGGTCGGTCAGGTCGACGCGCCCGGTCGGTGACGGCGACGGCGACGGAGCGCCGGTCGGCGAGGATGTGCTGCTCGGTGACGGCGCCGGGCCTCCCGAACCGTAGACCTGGAACTCGAACAGCGAGTAGCCGTACGACGTGCCCCGGGCGGTGCCGTACATGCGCACGTAGCGGCCGGTGCCGGACAGGCCCGTGAGGTCGTCGGCGGCGCCGTTGCCGGTGCTGGTCGAATAGATGGTCGTCCAGCTGGCGGCGTCCGGCGAGGTCTGGATCTGGTAGGTCTTGCCGTAGGCGGCCTCCCAGTTCAGGAGAACCCGGGTGATGGAGTACGACGCCCCGAGGTCCAGCCGGATCCATTCCGGATCGTGACCCTCGGCCGAGGCCCAGCGGGTGGTGGAGCTGCCGTCGACGGCCTTGGCCGCGCCGAACGTGGAAGCCTCGACCGACGAGGCGGTCGCCGGTTTTCCCTGGGAGAGCAGCGTCTCGGCGGCGGCGGCGGGGTTCATGGTGATCAGCGGCGTGATGACCGCGAGCACCCCTGCCACAGCAGCGAGGGCGGCCTTCCGTGGAGAAATCTTCACGTCAGATCTCCGATCTCGAAGGTTAGTCAGATTGACTAACCTATATGACACCCACTGAGGTTCCAAGTCAATCAATCCGCTCGATCGTCAGGTTCACGGCGGCATGGGCCGGCCCAGTGCTTGCCCCGGTAGTGCCGCCAGCCCCGGTGGGCATCAAAAAGCCCGGCCCCAATTCTGGGGCCGGGCTTTGAACTGCACGTTCTTTGTAGCGGGGACAGGATTTGAACCTGCGACCTCTGGGTTATGAGCCCAGCGAGCTACCGAGCTGCTCCACCCCGCGTCGGCTTCACTAGACTACGTCATCGAGGTCAACGACGTCCAATCGGTTACCCGGCGAGTCGCGAAACGCCCCCGCAGACACCGTCAAGGTATGGCCGCAGCTTCGCCGTACGGCTGGAGTTCACGCACCGGCCACGGAAGTATGGCCCCTATGCCCGAGCCGCCCCCGCAGCTCCCCGGCCTGATCGTCCCCGGACGGCCCGGCCGCGGCCCGGCCGTCCTCGGCGACACCGTGCACGTCGCCCTGGTCTTCCCCATGCGCGGCCCCGCCGGGATCTTCGGCCCGACCTGCGAGTTCTGCGCCCAGCTCGCGGTCGAGGAGGTCAACCAGGCCGGCGGCGTGCTCGGTCGCGAGCTGTCGCTGGTCCCGGTCGACGGCGGCGCCCCGCCCGAGCAGGTGGCCCGGGAGGTCGAGTCGCTGGTGTCGCTCGGGGCGGTGCACGGCGTCACCGGCTGGCACATCTCCTCGGTCCGCCAGGCCCTGGCCCCACGGATCGCCCACCGCGTGCCGTACGTCTACACCGCCCTGTACGAGGGCGGCGAGCGCACCGAGGGCGTCTTCCTGACCAGCGAGACCCCGGCCGAGCAGTTGCTGCCCGCGATGCGGCTGCTGGCAGGCGAGAAACGGGTGCGCCGATGGTTCGTCGTCGGCAACGACTACGTCTGGCCCCGCCGCACCGCCGCGGCGGCCCTGCGCTACGCCGCCCAGACCGCGACCGAGGTCGCCGGGCAGGCGTTCCTGCCGCTGGGCGTACACGACTTCGGCCCGGTGCTGCGGCGGGTGGAGCACAGCGGGGCGGACGCGGTGCTGATGCTGCTGGTCGGCAACGACGCGGTCCGGTTCAACCGGGCGTTCGCCGCGGCCGGGCTGGACCAGCGCTGCCTGCGGCTGAGCACGCTGATGGACGAGAACATGCTGATGGCCAGCGGCGCGGGCGCCACCCGGGGCCTGTTCAGCGCGGCCGGGTTCTTCGCCGGGCTGGTCACCCCGGAGAACCTGGACTTCCACGGGCAGTACGCGCGCCGCTTCGGCATCGAGGCCCCGCAGCCGGGCAGCCTCGGCGAGTCCTGCTACGAGGGCGTGCTGCTGCTGGCGGCCCTGATCAACGGCGCGCGGTCGCTGGACGTGCGGGCGATCGGCGCGGGCGCCGACACGGTCCGCTACGACGGCCCGCGCGGGCAGATCACGATGAGCCGCCGCCACGCCCGCCAGCGCATCTACCTGGCCGAGGCCGACCGGCTGGAGTTCAACGTCCTGACCCAGCTGTGAGGGTCACTCCGCCGGGGCGCTGGCGATCAGGTGGAACAGGCGCGCGGTGAGCAGGAACGGCACCCGGTCGGTGAGGGCCAGTTCGAGGCGCTCCAGCTCCGCGAAGAACGAGGCGTCGTACTTGCGCTGGTCGTCGGGGATGAAGTCGCAGACCGAGCGGATGCCGTAGTGGCCGAGCACGCCTGAGCCCAGGCGCCGCAGCGCGGCCGACACCTCGTCGGCGGTGCGCGGGTAGACGGGCGTGCTGAAGGTCTGGGTGTAGCGCTCGGTGGCGTCGAGGGCCTCGTACGCGGCGGTGAGGTCCATCTCCCGGATGGCCACCCGCAGCGGCTCGGAGTAGGCGTTGGCCGCGATGATGCTGGCCAGGCCGCCGGGGCGCAGCGGCGCGAGCACGCACGCCAGCGTCGACTCCACGTCGGAGACGTACGGCAGCAGGTTGTGGCACAGCACGAGGTCGTAGGCGCCCGCCTCGACGACGTCGCCGAGCTTGGCCACATCGGACTCGATGACGCTGACCCGGTTGCCGACCCCGGTCGCCTCGGCCAGCGAGCGGGCCGAGGCGAGCATCTGCGGCGAGTAGTCGACGAGGGTGACCTGGTGCCCGGCGGCGGCGTAGCGCACGGCCTCCACCCCGTTGCCGCCGGCCACGTCGAGGATGCGCAGCCTGCGGCCGTCGAGGTGGCGGCCGATGTTGTGCTCGGCCAGCGTGTACCGCAGGCGGCCCCACGGCGCGTCCTGCCACTGGCGCCAGGCGGTCACCTTGTCGTCGAACACGTCGCGGGTCACGTCACTCATGCCTGCGACCGTAACCCGGCAAACCGGTTGGGGCACGCCGGAACGCGCGTTAAGCCGTCAGCCGATCGTGGCGCGTCGCGGTTGTCCCGGGTGGCCGTCCCGAGTGAGGCGCCGTTCCGGGACACTGTCCCTACCCCGTCCTAGGACTCTGGGTTGATGGCTTAACCTGGGGATCAAGGATTTTCGAAACGTCTGTGCATATGTTTCGGGTGGGTAAATCCTGTCAGCCATGGAAGCGCTTCCACGCATACACGTGAATGGCATGCGGGCCCGCCGGTTCGCCGTCGGGGGTGTGGCGGCGCTGGTCGCCGCAGCCGCCGTGGCCGCCGGGCTGGTGCCCGGTCACTCCGGCAGCCCCGCCTATGCCGCGACGGTCGAATCGGTGATCACCGTCGACACCGACCGGCAGGGCGGGCCGCTGAAGAAGGCCGGGCTGGGCACGCTGTTCGGGGTGGCGTCCACCCCGGACACCCCAGCCGACCTGGCCGCCGGATCGCAGCTGTACCTCAGCCAGCACCAGGCCGCGCCCGGCGACACCTCCTACCCCACCTCGACCGAGTCGGTGGTGGCCAAGATGCGCGCCGCCGGGATGAAGATGGTCGGCCGGTACAACGACCTGATGGGCGGCTGGCCCTACGACTGGAAGGGCACCGCGGACTGGTACGCCAAGGTGGACGCCGCCACCCGCGGCATCCAGTCCTACCGCGACGTGCTCTACGCCGTGGCGCCGTTCAACGAGCCGGACAACAAGCTGCAGGGCGGCTTCGCGCAGGACACGAGCGTGCCCGGGGCCACCTACGACGAGAAGTTCGAGTGGCTGTGGACGCAGACGTTCCGGCGCATCCGGGCCATCGACCCCACCATCCCGATCATGGGGCCGAACTACGAGCACTACCGCGGCTGGGAGGCGCCGTTACAGGCCAGGATGCGCGCGTTCCTGGTCAACGCCAAGGCCACCGGCACCGTGCCGAACCTCATCGGCTGGCACAGCCTCGGCCCGAGCCCCGGTGACGTGCCCGAGAGCCTGACCCGCTACTACCGGCCGCTGGAGAACGAGCTGGCGCTGCCCGGCCGCCCGCTGCCGGTCGTGATCGAGGAGTACGGCCCCGGCACCGGCGACTTCGAGGGCGTGCCCGGCACCATGGTCAAGCACTGGGCCGAGTTCGAGCGCTACGGCGTCGACTACGCCTCGATGGGCATCTACACCAACCCCGGCCTGCTCGGCAACACGCTGCGGCGCACCGCGACCGGGCTCAAGCCCAACGCGGGCTGGTACCTGATGAACTGGTACAGGTCGATGCGCGGCAACCGGGTCGACGTGAGCCGCTGGGACACCCGGCACTACCAGGCCAGCGACGGCGTCGCGAGCTGGGACGCGGCCGCCCGGACGCTGACCGTGCTGGCCGGCGGCGAGGACGGCGACGTCGACGTCACCGTGCTCGGCCTGAACGCCCGCGGCCTGTCGGGCACGGTCCGGGTGCGCCTGGACGTCGCGTACTGGGACAAGGAGCCCACCGACACCGACCAGCGCACCGAGCGGGGCGGCGACCCGATCTCCGGGGCGTACAACCTGTTCGACAAGGCGATGACCGTCGACGCGTCCGGGAAGCTCACCGTGCCGGTGCACGCCATGCAGCGCTACCACGGCTACCGCATCCTGATCTCCCCCGCCGCCGCGCCCGCGGCGTACCCGGGCAAGTACGAGGCCGAGACCGCCGCGGTCACCCACGCGGTCGTGCACACCGGCGCCGACGGCCGGGTCCTGGCCTCCGGCGACGGCTACGTCGGCGGAATCGACGCCGCCGACTCGGCGGTGACGTTCGGGGTGGACGTGCCTTCGGCCGGGATGTACCTGATGCGGGTGCGCTACGCCAACGGCACCGGCGCGGCGGCCGGCCACACCGTGTCGGTCAACGGCACCGCGCAGGGCTCGGTGGCGTATCCGGCCACCGACGGCTGGGCCAACTCGTCGCTGGGCACCGCGAGCAAGCGGATCGTGCTCGCGGCCGGGCACAACGAGATCCGGCTCGGGCGCGGCACCGGCTTCGCCGAGCTGGACTTCGTCGACGTACGCCCCGACACCCACCGCTACGAGGCCGAGTACGCCGCGGTCACCTCGGCGCGGATCTCGCACTACGGCTACGACGAGTTCCCGGACCTGGTCGGCGGGATCGACCAGGCCGACAGCGCGGTCGAGTTCACCGTGGACGCGCCGCTGGCCGGGGATTACCGGCTGACGGTCGGCTACGGCAACGGGCAGGCCGGGACGGCGACGCACCGGGTGCTGGTCGGCGGGGTGCAGCAGGGCGTGGTCTCGTACCCGGGCACGGGCGCGTGGCTGACCGGCCCGGCCCAGGACGGGCCGCTGCGGCGCGCCGAGGTGACGGTCCGGCTGACCGCCGGGCTCAACCAGGTGCGCCTGGCCAAGGGCGACGGCTTCGCCGAGCTGGACTACCTCACGGTCGTCCCGCCGGTGATCGCGGGCCCGGGGCCGAACCCGTCCCCCAGGCCGTCGCCGAGCCCTTCGCGCCAGCCGTCGCCGAGCCCCAGCCCGAACCCGGGCGGGGTGTGCACGGCGGGCTACCGGGTGACCGGTCAGTGGGACGGGGCCTTCCAGGCCGAGGTGACGGTCACCGCGGGCGCGGCGCCGATCAGCGGCTGGCAGGTGACGCTGACGTACGGGCAGGGCCAGGTGGTGAACCAGGTGTGGAGTGCCGCCTACCGGCAGTCCGGGGCCGTGGTGACGCTGACGAACCTGGACTACAACGGCGCCCTGGGCGCGGGTGCCGGCACCACGGTCGGCCTGATCGCCACCCGTGGCACGGCCAACGCCGACCCGGTGGTCAGCTGCCGCTGACCGTGCCGGGCGGGCGGCCGGGGGCACCGGCCGCCCGCCCCGGGCGGTCAGGCCGCGTCGAGGGCCTGGCGCAGCTCCGCCTTGGTCGCGGGGCGCCCCTGCTCGTCCTCGAACGGGCCGTACGGCGCCCCGTACGCGGGCGTGCCCGGCTGGTGCGCCCGCCCACCCTGGGCCAGCAGCCCGTTGTCGACGCCGTCGTAGCCGATGGCCTCCAGGAACGCGATCACCGCCAGCTTCGCCGCCGCGTCGTCGCCGGACACCACCAGCGCGCTGCGGTCGACGGCGTCGACCGGGCGCGCCAGCGCCCCCAGGTGCTTGTAGTAGATGTTGTTGAACACCTTCACCACCCGCGACGTGGGCAGGTGCTGCTGGAGCAGCTCGCTGCTGGTCAGGGTGCCGTCGTCGAGCACGGCGATCTGCCCGTCGCGCTCGGGGTAGTAGTTGCCGGTGTCCATCACGACCTTGTTCGCCAGCGGCGCGACCGGGATGCTGGCGTACGCGTGCAGCGGCACGCTGACCAGCACCAGGTCGCCCGCGGTCGCCGCCTCCTCGACCGTGCCCGCGCGGGCCCGCGGTCCGAGCAGGGAGGCGATGTCGGCCAGCGTCTCGGGGCCGCGCGAGTTGCTGAGCACCACGTCGTAGCCCGCCTTGACGGCCAGTTCCGCCAGGGTGCCGCCGATGTTGCCGCTGCCGATGAACCCGATCGTGGTCATGCTCCGCCTCTCGCCCCGCACCGGGCCGCCCCGGTCGCCGTCATGGTCAACGCGGGGCGGCGGCGCAGGTCACTGGGCCGGTGCGAGCTGGTGCATGGCACAGCCGAGCAGCACCGACGGGTCGGTGTAGATGCCGAGCACCGCCACGTTGCGCGCGACCGGCGCCGCCCGCAGCGCCGTGCCGCCATAGCCAGCCGGGGCCGCGGGCATCGAGAACACCCCGAGATTCAGCGTGTACGGCGTGAGCGTGCCGTCCGGCGCGGGCACCAGCTGCGGCTGCGGGTGGACCCGGCGCTGGAGCACCCAGCCGCCCGCAAGCGCCTCGTCGACCCGGGCGGCCCACTCGTCCGGCGGGGTCTCCCAGCCGGGCAGCACGCCGCTGCCGCCGTGCCGGAACGCGGGCTTGAGCGTCAGCTCCTCGCGCTGCCCGATCGCGTGCTCGCGCAGATCGGCGCGGTCCCCCGAGTCGAGCTCGACCTCTCCGGGGCGGCAGACCCGGGTCCACGGCACGAACCGCCGCACGCGGTCGCGCAGCTCCGGCTCGAACAGCCCGGCGTGCTGGGACAGCAGCGCCAGCGCGGCCTTGGAACTGTACACCTGGCAGCCCAGCGGGGTGAACATGCGCACCTCGCCGCGCTCGGCGGCGGTCAGCAGCGGCTCGACCAGCGCCCTGCCCGCCGGGGTGGCCGCGTCCTGGAGCAGGAAGCAGCGGTAGATCACGTCGACCGGGCGCCCGTCGGCCCACACCCGCCCGTCACGGTAGGTCAGCAGCCCGAGGTGGGTCGGGATCGTGTCCACGCCGTAGCGGCGGTGCAGCTGGGCACAGCGGCGTAGCGGCTCCTCGTTGTCCGGGAAGTCGTCGGGCCAGAAGACCATCGCCACGGTCGGGGTGCTGTCGGGCGGCAGCCCGACCTCCAGCCGCAGGCTGGCCAGGCACTCCCCCACCGTGTCCGGGAAGCCCAGGCCGTGCTCGGCGGCGAACGACGCCAGCACCGGGTGCTCCAGCAGGGCCTCGTTGAGCAGCCCGGCCTCGACCAGGCCGACGGTGGAGCCGATGTTGTACTCCAGCAGCTTCGGGCCGGTCTCGTCGGCGTACAGGTCGGCGCGGCCGTAGCGGGTGACGGGGCGGCCCGCCTGGGTGCGCACCACCAGGTCGGTCTGCTCCTCGGACAGGTCGACCGCGCGGGCGAACGCGGCCAGGTCCCCGCCGAACAGCAGGTCGGGCAGGCGGACCAGGGCTTCGTGCACGCCGGCGAGGTCGCCGACCAGCCGGGAGTGCTCGTCGTGGTCGAGGAAGAGCGGCCGGGCCAGGCACCGGTGCCGGTAGAACGACTCGATCACCGGAGGGACCCGCGTCGGCGGCAGCAGTTCGGCGGCGGTGAAGCCACCGGTGCGGATGCGATGCAGGTAGAGCTCGGTGAGTGACGGACCGAACGCCATTGTCAGGTTCCCTCTCCTCGGATGGAACCCAAGCCTATGGCCACGGCCACGATCGACGGCACGGTTCGCGAAACAGCTAGGTCCACAACGGATAACACTTCGGTTGCTTTAGATAGTTAAGTTTACTAAACTCGCGGTCACGCTCGGGGCGAGCCGCTTCCTCCTCCCGGACACCACCTTCCCACCGGATCTCCGAAGGGGACAGACATGTCCGAATCGTCCCAACAGCGGGTACGCCGCGGCCGCCTGGCCGCCGCCGCTGTCGCGCTGCTCACCGCGGCGGCCGGCGTGACCGCCGCGCTGCTGCCCGCCACCAGCGCCAACGCCGTCACCCTGCCCAACGGGTTCAAGAGCATCGGCTACATGCCCTCCTGGGCCGGCAGCGTCGGCAGCGTGCAGTACGGCAAGCTCACCCACATCAACTACGCGTTCGTGCTGCCCAACAGCAACGGCACGCTCGGTGCCGTCGACAACGCGTCCAAGCTGTCGTCGCTGGTCTCCACGGCCCACGCCAACGGCGTCAAGGTCTCGATCTCCATCGGCGGCTGGAACGACGGCAACGACTCGGCGTTCGAGGCGCTGGCCGCCAGCAGCGGCGGCCGCACCACGTTCACCAACAGCGTCATGAGCCTCGTCAACCAGTACGGCCTCGACGGCGCCGACATCGACTGGGAGTACCCGGACCCGGGCACCTCCGGCAGCAACTACGCGCTGCTGATGCAGCAGCTGTCGACCACCCTGCACAACAGCGGCAAGCTGCTGACCGCCGCCGTCGTCTCCGAGGGCGGCACCGCCAACGGCGTGCCCACCTCGGTCTTCGGCTATGTCGACTGGCTGAACATCATGGCGTACGACGGCGGCAGCCCGCACGCCAACTACACCTGGTCCATCAACGCGGTCAACTTCTGGAAGGGCCGCGGCCTGCCCGCGAGCAAGGCGATCCTGGGCGTGCCGTTCTACAGCCGCCCCGGCTACCTCACCTACTCGCAGCTGGTCGCCATCGACCCGGCCAACGCCAACCGCGACTGCACCACCGTCAACGGGACGCAGGAGTGCTACAACGGCATCCCGACGATCAAGGCCAAGACCCAGTGGGCCATGGCCAACGCGGGCGGCATGATGAACTGGGAGCTGTCGCAGGACACCACGGGCTCGACCTCGCTGGTCAGCGCGATCTACGACACCGTCATGGGCGGCAGCACGCCGCCGTCCAGCCCGCCGCCCGGCGGCCGCACCGGCCGCATCACCGGCCTCGGCGGCAAGTGCGTCGACATCGCCGCGGCCAGCTCGGCCAACGGCACCGCGGTGCAGCTCTACACCTGCAACGGCACCAACGCGCAGACCTGGACCGTCGGCACCGACGGCACCATCCGCGCCCTGGGCAAGTGCCTGGACGTCACCGGCGGTGTAAACGCCGACGGCACAAAGATCCAGATCTGGGACTGCACGGCCAACAACGCCAACCAGCAGTGGACCTACAACTCCTCCACCCAGCGCCTGACCAACCCGGTATCCGGCAAGTGCCTAGACGCCACCGGCCAGTCCTCAGCCGACGGCACCCGCCTCCAAATCTGGTCCTGCAACACCCAGGCCAACCAGAAATGGATCCTCCCCTAACCCAGCCCCACCACACCCCCACCCCCTGAACCCCGTCGATCATGAACTTATGGCACGGCTCGACGGCGTGTCGCCGCCATAACTTCATGATCAACGGAATGGTGGTGCCGCGCCGATCAGGGCGGCGCGGCACCACCGCCACGGTGAGGCGGGCGGGCAGCGGTCAGAAGGCGCCGTCGACGTCGCTGGAGTAGCGGTTGCGGTCGCGTTCGGCCTGGTCCACCTGCCACGGGAGCCGGTAGGCGACGGCGGCCCGCAGCAGCGCTCGCTGGTCCGGGTCGAGTGCCTCGACCGCCGGATGCGGCAGCAGCCCCGCGCAGTGCTCGCGGAAGGGATCCCGGCGCAGCGGCCAGCAACCGTGCCTCCTGCGCCCGCAGGAACTCCTCGCGCCGCCGGCGCGGCTCGGGGCTCCAGGTCAGCTCGACCAGCCCGGTCGGCCCGTCGTGGCCGCGGAAGAAGTCCAGCGCCGCCGCCTCGACCGGATGGTCCGGCTCGCCTCCGCCCGCCACCGGCGCGACCAGCCCCTCCGGGCTGATGCTGATCAGCCCGGCACGCAGGAGCGCGGCGGCCGCGGGCTCGTAGAAGCCGTCGGCGGGCCCGGCCACGGCGACGGCGTGGTAGGGGTCGATCGCGGTGTCGTCGATGTCCGCGCCGTCGCGGCGGTCGGTCCGGTCGCGCAGCCGCCTTACGGTGCCCAGCACCAGGAGCACGGCCGCCGCGACCGCCGTCGCCACGCCCGCCAGGGCCCACTGACTCATCGGCCCATCGTCTCAATGAGACGACGGGCCGAGCCAGACCGCTAGGCCGAACGCAGCGTGAGCAGGGTGATCTCACTGGGCGCGAAGACCCGGAACGGCGGACCCCAGAAACCGGTGCCCCGGCTGGTGTACATCTGCGTCCGCTCCCCGTGCCGGGTCAGGCCCTGCACGGCCGGCTGGTCCACCCGCACCAGGTAGTGGAACGGCCAGATCTGACCGCCGTGCGTGTGGCCGGAGATCTGCAGGTCCACCCCGCCCGCCACGGCCGCCCCGATCTGCTGCGGCTGGTGCGCCAGCAGCAGCACCGGCAGGTCCGCGTCGGCGCCCGCGAGCGCCGCGGCCAGGTCGGCCTGGTGCCCCGGACTGCCCGACGACTTCGCGGTACGGTCGTCGACGCCCGCCACCACCAGCGTGTCCGCACCCCGGCGCACCAGCAGGTGCCGGTTGTGCAGCGACTGCCAGCCGAGCTCCTGCATGTGGTCCAGCCACCCCTGCGCGTCGCCCATGTACTCGTGGTTGCCGGTGACGTACACCCGGGCGTCGCGGGCGCGGATGTCGGCCAGCGGCGCGGCCTGCGCCCGGCGCTGGCCCACAGATCCGTCGGCGATGTCACCGGTGTGGCAGACGATGTCGGCGTCGAGGGTGTTCACGACCTCGGTGACGCCCTTGGACCAGCGCTCGCGGTCGATCGGGCCGTAGTGGGTGTCGGTGAGCAGCGCCACCTTCAGCCCGTCCAGCTCGCGGCCCAGGCGCGGCAGCACCACCTCGACGCGGCGCACCCGGGGCACCCGCATCGCCTCGACGTACCCCCAGGCGAGCAGGACCACGCTGACCAGCAGCGTGAACGCCACCACGATCCGGGAGCGGGCCGGGTCGGCGACCCCGGCCACCGACAGCGCGAGCCGCAGCACGTTGCCGAGAATCGACCAGACGAACAGCACCCAGAACACGCCGAGCAGGGTGTCGCCGATCCGGGCGGCCCAGTCGACGCGCCGGCCGTGGCCGAAGATCATCAGCGGCGGGAACGACACCAGCGCCACCGCGAACAGCACCGACCCGGCCACGCCGACCGGGGCCGGCCACTGCGCGGCCGAGCGCAGCAGCGTCCACCAGGGCACGCCGACCAGCAGGCTCAGCACCACGGTCAGGATGGAGAAGAAGAGCAGCGGACTCCGGCCGCGGCGGGCCGGGCGTACCGTGACGGTTTCGGTGGACATCGTGCTCCTCGCGTGCGGTTGGCCTACGGCCAAGCATGCCTCAGAAACACTGAACGCCGGCTGAAGGTTTCCCGCAGTTTGGCCATCAGAGTCCGGTCGCCCTCGTACGGTCGGTGGTGAGGCGGAACCGGGGCGACCCGCTGCGGGCCCAGGCCGGGGCGGCGGATTTCGGCGGCCCACCGGCCGACGCAGCCCGACCATCGAACGGCACCCGGGCTAGTTCGTCAGTGCGACGTACAAAGGTGTGCCGACCAGTACGGTTCCCCCGCTCAGGCTGGGGCCGTGCTGAAGCCGACGGGCCACGAACTCCACCGGCTGACTGACGGCGCCGTGGGGAAAGACAACGTTCTCGAAATGACCCAATCGATATGCCTCGTCGGCACCGGCGAAGTCATCTGCGACGTAGGACTCCAACGCCCGGCCTATGGCGCGGTGCAGGCCCGGAATCAGATACGACTTTCGCCCCGCACGCCGGACGGCGGCATCGATGCCCAGCAGGTGTGACCCCACTTGCGCAGAGACCCCGCCGAATTGCCGGTTCGACAGAGCATCGTTCAGGTCGCGAGGGTGGCCCAGTTCGGACGGCAGGTCGAAGTGCCCTTGCGAACAGCCCAGGCGAACCCGCGTTTCGCCTTCTTCACCGGCGAAGAGCATCACGCCGCCGCCGAGCGAGCCGTACCGCATCGTCATCCGGCTCCGGAAGTACGACTTCGGAGCGTCGCAGGTGCCCAGCTGCTCCAGGCGATCCAGTGCCTCGAGCACGACCCTCAGGCGGGAAAAGGTCGTGTCCGGTCTTCCCACAGACGAGATCTCGACCGAGATGACCTTCAGATCGATATGCAGTGCCTTTGCCGCGCGCCGCAACGCACCTGTGTCCACCTGGTAGTAGAGCGCGTCGACCTTCGGCGGCGAGATGTAGATGAAGTGCTTCAGCTCTTGCGGTGCTGGCCTCTTCCACCAAGGAAATCCCACCATGGCCCAGAGGATATCGATCGATGCCAGGACTGCCGACTCGGTCGATTGGGTACAGCTCACTGCTCCGACCCACCGTATCGACGGTACGGGGGCGACGCCGTAGGCTCTCGCGCCATGACGCTGCCGGTTGCCGCACAGATCACCGTCGCCGCGGTCTGGATGGGGCTCTACCTGGGGCTGTCGCTGCGCTACCACCGCCGCTGGGACGCGCGGATACGCGCCGCGCTCGGTCGCCGCCCCGGCACGCAGGTCGGCCGGGCCGCTCCTGACCCGACGCACGGGCCGCCCATGATCGGTGTCCGCGGTCGAAAAGCTCCTCCATCGGCGAGGTTTCGACCGGAGACCGCGATCATCGACCACCCGGCACGGCAGCGGGCCGGAGGCCGTCGCGTCAGGACGCTGGCGGCGGTGGTCGCCACGGCGTGAGTACATTCTCGGCGTGACACACGACCAGACCGCCCCCGCGCGCCATCCCGGTTCGACCACGCTGTCGGCGCTGATGGGTGCCGCGGCCGGGGCCGCCCTCGCCGCGGGCCGCGGCGGTGTCGCGGTCGCGGTGGCGGCCGTCGCCGGTGCCGTCGCCGTGGCCGCCGCCGACCGGATCGCCCGCGCGCGGCAGCGGCCGGGCGAGATCCCGGCCCTGTGGTCGCGGATCGTGGCGAGCACCGCCCTGGCGGCCGCGCTGGGCTGGGTGCTCGGCCTCGTGGTCCACCGCCCGCTGTGGGTCGGCGTGATCGCCGGGGCGGTCGCGGGCCTGCTCGGGCTGCGGCCGCAGAAGGTGCTGCTCGGCCCGGTCGTGGGTCTGGTGGTGGGCGCAGCGCTCGCGGCGGTGTGGCCCGAGGTGTCGGCCGCCGCCGTCGCCGCGGCGACGGTCCTGCTGTTCCGGTGCCTGTCGGCGCTGGTCTTCCGGGACCCGCAGATCAGCCTGCTCGCCGAGCAGGCGCCCGCGTGGGAGCTGCCGTTCGTGGTGCCGCTGACGGCGGCCACCCGGTATGTGGGCACCGGCTACGTCCGCGAGCTGGCCGACCGGCTCGGCGGCGACTACACCCCGGACGCGCCCGACGTCGGCATCGTGTCCGACCTGGACGAGCTGGCCGGGCCGGGCTTCGATCCGGCCGCCGTCGACCCGCTGGTGCGCGAGTTCTACGAGCACACGACCCGGTTCGCCCTCGACGTGGTGCCGCACTGGCGGACCTGGGTGCGCCCCGGCTACCTGCTGTACCGCAACCTGGTCGCCCGCCCGCTCGGCCAGGCCAACGTGCCCATGAACCAGCGCGAGTCCCAGCGCGGGGTGCGCAGCCGCATCGACACCATCAGCACCGGCCGGGACGGCGTGGTCAGCCAGCGCGGCTGGATCAGGTCGTTCGCCGATACCGACGAACCGATCTACGTGGGCATCTACACCACCTACCGGCACGGGGACCGGGGCTACGTCAGCGTCGGGTTCCCGCTGCCGCAGGCGAGTTTCACCGCGACGCTCGCGCCGAGCGCCCGGCCGGGCGGCGGGCTGGTGCTGGCGAGCGTCGGCGACACCGACCAGCCCGGTCACTACCTGACCGTCGTCGACGAGCGGACCGGCAGGCTCACCACCGCGGCGGTGCACGGGTTCCGGGAGCGCCTCGACGTCCACCTCGACCGCGGCCGGCTGCGGGCCGAGCACGCGTTCTGGCTGTTCGGGTTCCCGTTCCTGGTGCTGGAGTACGTGATGCACCGCAAGTCCGGCGAGCCGTCCTGACCCGGCTCAGGCGATCCGGGACAGATCCGCGGCGGTGACCCCGGTCAGGCGGGGACCGCCCCGCAGGTGATGTTCAGCGACGTGGCGGTGATGCTGCGGGCGGCGTCGGACGCGGCGAAGACGGCGACATTGCCGACGTCGGCGAGGCTCGCGGCCCGGCCGAGCATGGTCTTGGCCTCGATCGCGGCGGTGACGTCGGCGCGGCCGGGCATGCCCGCCGGGATCGTCTCGGGCACCCCGCCGGTCTGGAGCGTGATCACGCGTACGCCGCGCGGGCCGAGCTCGCAGGCCAGGGCCCGGCGCAGCGACTCCAGCCCGCCGAAGGCGACCTGCATGCCGCCGAGGTTCGGCATGGGGTCGCCGTACCCGCCGAAGAGCAGGATGGCGCCGGAGCGCTGCGCGGCCATGTGCCGGGCGGCGGCGCGGGCGGTGAGGAAGTTGGTGCGGAGGGCGGTGCGGACCGGCTGCTCGAAGTCGTCGAGGCTGATCTCGGTGAGCGGCCGGCCGAGCACGGCACCATGCGAGATCACGTTGAGGGTGACGTCGACGCTGCCGAACTGCTCGGCCACGGCGTCGACGTGCGCGGTCACCGCCGCCTCGTCGAGGGCGTCGACGGCGGCGGGTTCGGCGGCGCCGCCGCTGTCGCGGATCTGCCGGGCGACGTGGTCCAGCCGGGCCGGGGTGCGGCCGACCAGGTGCACGACGGCACCCTGGGCCGCGAACGCGCGCGACACCGCGCCGCCGATGGCGCCGCCGGCGCCGTACACGATCGCGTTCTTGCCCTTGAGCAGCATCGCCGCACCTCTCGGTCGCCCGGCGCCGCCGCGGCGCCCGCCTGATCACCGTATGCCTGCGCCGGTCCGCGGCCCGCGCAGGGTCGGCCGGTTTGGGCGGATCGGGGGCCACCGGGCCGCACGGTCGCGCAGACTCGCAGGTGAGAGGGGGTGGCCCGGGTGGTGACCGAGGAGGGTGCGGCCGACTACGGCCCGATCGCGCAGGTCCAGGAGGGCATGCGGGTGTACGACAGCGCCGGTGCCGACCTCGGCGAGGTCGTCGACGTGAAACTGGGCGACCCGCTGGCCGTGACCGAGGAGGGCCAGCTCCTCGGCGAGCCGCGCGGCCTGCTCGGGGTGGTGCTCGACCCGGCCGCCGGCGAGCCGCACGTGCCGTGGGAGCTCGCCCAGGGGCTGCTGCGCGCCGGCTACGTGAAGATCCATCACGGCGGCCTGCTGCACCGCCACACCTGTTATGCCCCGGCCGGCGACGTCGCCGGGGTGGACGGCGACACGGTGCGCCTGTCGGTGACGCGCGAGCAGCTGCTGCCCGAGCAATGACGGTCAAGCCTCCACGACGGACGGTCCCGCCGATAGGGTGAGCCCATGCGAGTGCACGCGCGGGGTCTGGAGTTCGACGTGTCCGTGTCCGGCCCGGACGACGGGCGGCCGGTGCTGCTGCTGCACGGGTTCCCGCAGCACGCCGGCGAGTGGGACGCGGTGGCGGCCCGCCTGGCCGCCGCCGGGATGCGCACGTACGCGCTGGACCAGCGCGGCTACAGCCCCGGCGCCCGGCCCACCGAGGTCGAGTCGTACCGGGTGGACGAGCTCGTCGCCGACGCGCTCGCCGTGCTGGACGAGCTCGGCGTGGCCTGGGCCGACGTGGTCGGCCACGACTGGGGCGCGGTGGTGGCCTGGTATCTGGCGGCGCGGCACCCGGGGCGGGTGCGGACGCTGACCGCGGTGTCGGTGCCGCATCCGGCGGCGTACCTCGCGGCGCTGGCGGCCGACCCCGACCAGCAGGGGCGCTCGGCGTACATCCAGCTGTTCCAGCAGGCGGGGGTGGCCGAGGAGGTGCTGCTCGGCGACGACGCGCAGCGGCTGCGCGCGGTGTTCACCGGCTGCCCGCCCGAGTCGGTCGAGTCGTACGTCGCGCCGATGCGCGAGCCGGGGGCGCTGACGGCGGCGCTGAACTGGTACCGCGCGGGCGACTTCCACGACATGGGGCGGCTGGGCCCGGTCAGTGTGCCGACGACGTTCGTGTGGAGTGACGGCGACCTGGCGGTGGGCCGGGTCGCCGCGGAGAACTGCCCCGAACACGTGACCGGCGACTACCGGTTCGTCGCCGTGCCCGGGGTGAGCCACTGGATCCCCGACGAGGCGCCCGACGCGGTCGCCGACGCGATCCTGGCCCGTACGGCCGCTTGACCGCGACGGGGCGGGTGCCACGCTGGCGGCACCCGCCCCGTCCGGGTCAGCTCAGCGCCGCGGCGTCCGGCAGCGGGCCGTCGTCCCACCGGGCGCCGATCAGCGCGGTGTAGCTGCTGAGGCGGGCCGAGGTCCAGGTCTCCACGCCCAGCGCCAGCCCGGTGGCCCGGTCGACGATCAGGCGCTGCTGGGCGGTGCCGAAGTCGCCCCGCCGGCTGATCGCGACGGCGACGCCGGACCGGCCGAGCTGGTCGGTCACCGGGCCCAGCGACCTCATCCCGGGCAGCGCGGCGAGCATCCGGTAGGCCGCCGCGCGGACCTGCGGCGACACCGGCAGGTCGAGCACCAGCCCGATCCCGGCGTAGTACACCACCAGGTCGCCGTCCTCGGTGCCGCCGACGGCGCGGTCGTAGGCGAGGACCTGGCGGCGCAGCGCGGCCGGGTCGGTCGGCAGCTCCGCCAGCTCCCGCAGCGTCCGGGCCTGCCCGGCCAGCAGGAAGTTGGTGGCGGCGCGGTGGCCCTGCATCGGCCGGGCCCGCCACGGCCCGTCCTCGCGCATGAACGAGCTGGAGGGCAGGCCGTCGACGGCGGCGAGCCACCGCTCCTCCTGGATCCGGCGCCGGTCGCCGTGCTCGACCCGCGTCACCCAGTACCTCCCGGCGGCGGCGGGCACCGCGTCGGTGCGCGCGGCGGCGACCAGCAGGATCGCCCCGGCCTCGGCGGGCAGCTCAGCCGGGGCGGCCGACGCCGACGCGGGCGGCTGGGCGCCGGTCGGTTGGGCGGTGCGCGGCTGCGCGGGACCGGAGGTGCCGCCGATCAGGACGGCGGCGGCCACCGCCAGGGCGGCGGCGGGCAGCGCGGTGGCCAGCACGAGGCGGCCGACCGGGCGGCGGGTGGCGGGGGTCATGGCGGTCTCCCGGGGGTACGACGTGATCGCGGTCGGGTCGCCCGGGGTGGCCGGGTCGAGGTGGTGCGGGCGGGCCTGGGCCAGCGCCCGCATGGTGTCGCGGTGGCTCATCGGCTGTACTCCTGCTGGGTGAGGCGGATGGCCCGGGGGCGGTCCACCGGCGCGGCGGCGACGGAGACGGCCTGCTCCAGGCGTCTTCGGGCACGGTGCAGGCGGACGAAGAAGGTCGCGGTCGAGCAGCCGACGACGCGGGCGGCGTCGGCGGCGGACAGGCCCTGCCAGGCGGTGAGGGTCAGCGCCTCCCGGTCGTCCTCGCCGAGCCCGGCCAGCGCCGCCAGCATCGCGGCGCGGTCGGCGACCCCGTCGGCGACGTCGCGTTCGGCCTCGGCGGCCCAGGCCCGCAGCTCGGCGGTGACGTCCAGCTGGCGGACGTCGTCGCGGACCCGTTCCCGGACCACGTTGCGGGCCACGCCGAGCAGCCACGGCAGCGGCGCGGCGGGCACCGCGTCGAGCCTGCGCCAGGCCACCAGGAAGGTGTCGGCGACGACGTCGTCGGCGTGGGCGCGGCCGGCCCGGCTCACGGCGTAGGCGTACACCTGGCGGTGATGTCGTTCGTAGACGGCGGTGAAACGTTCCCCGTCCTCGGTCACTGGTTCCTGCTCCTTCGGGTGAAGGTGTTCGGTCACCAGGTAGTGCGCGCGGGGGGCCGGTTCTTACCGGCTCTCGCCGGGATTCTGCGCGGCGCGGTGGCGCAGGCCGTCCATCAGCAGGTCGAGCAGGCGCGCGGCCTGCTCGCGGCGGGCGGGTTCGCCGGTGGCCAGTGAGATGCCGCTCAGCCCGGTGAGCACGTCCTCGGCGGCGACGTCGGCGCGCAGCACCCCGGCGGCGGCACCCGCGGCGACCAGGGTGCCGACCGCGCCGACCAGCCGGTCGCGGCTGTGCGCGAACGGGTTGCCGCCGGAGGCGATGACGGCTTTGAGCACGTCTCCCATGCCGCGCTTGGTCGTCATGTACTCGACGAACCGGTCCATCCAGACCCGCAGCGCCCGGTCGGCGGGCATGCCGCGCAGCAGGTCGGCCACGCCGTCGCAGAGCCGGTTGAGCTCGCTGCGGTAGGCGGCCTCGACCAGCGCCTCACGGGTCGGGAAGTGCCGGTAGAGGGTGCCGATGCCGACCCCGGCCTCCTTGGCGATGGCGTCGAGGGTGGCCTGCGGCCCCTCCTGCGCGAAGGCGCGGGCCGCGGCGTCGAGCAGCAGCTGGCGGTTGCGCTGCGCATCGGCGCGCAGTGGGCGGTCGCTGCCCGGCACAGGCCCTCCTCCGGTACGGGTCCGGCGCGGCGCCGGAGCGTTCATTGTCGAAGCGGCGGGCCCGGTTGCAAAACGGAGCAACCTCCGGTTAATGTCGGTGTTATCGGAGCCGCCTCCGCTTTCAACATCGTAGCTGGTGGGCGGCGTGTACGAGCAGGGACGGACTGATCATGACGGAGCGAATCACCACGCCGTTCTCGGCGGACTCGACCGCGGCCGAGGTCGTCGCGGGCATCGACCTGACCGGGCGCCGGGCGGTCGTCACCGGCGGCGCGTCGGGCATCGGCATCGAGACCGCCCGCGCGCTGGCCGGAGCGGGCGCGCAGGTGACCCTCGCCGTACGCGACACCGCCGCCGGTGCGCGCACCGCCGCGGACATCACCGCCACCACCGGCAACAAGGACGTCCACGTCGCCGCGCTGGAGCTGACCGACCCGGCGTCGGTCGCCGCGTTCGTCGCCGCCTGGGACGGTCCGCTGCACCTGCTGATCAACAACGCGGGCGTGATGGCCGCCCCGCGGACCTACACCCCGCAGGGCTGGGAGCTGCAGTTCGCGACCAACCACCTCGGCCACTTCGCGCTGGCCACCGGCCTGCACCCGGCGCTGGCCGCCGCCGGCGACGCCCGGGTCGTGTCGGTCAGCTCCAGCGCGCACCTGCGCTCGCCCGTGGTGTTCGACGACATCCACTTCCGGGAGCGCGAGTACGAGCCGTGGGCGGCGTACGGGCAGTCCAAGACGGCCAACGTGCTGTTTGCGGTCGAGGCGCAGCGGCGCTGGGCGGGCGACGGCATCACCGTCAACGCCCTGATGCCCGGCGGCATCCGCACCAACCTCCAGCGCCACGTCAGCGACGAGGAACTGGAGCGGCTGCGCGCCGCCATGGGCCGCAGCGAGATCCGGTGGAAGACGCCCGAGCAGGGTGCGGCCACCTCGGTTCTGGTCGCCACCGCGCCCTACCTGAGCGGCGTCGGCGGCCACTACTTCGAGGACTGCAACCAGGCGCTGCCGCACGAGGAGGGCATGCGCAACGGGGTCGCGGCGTACGCGCTGGACCCTGAGGCGGCTCAGCGGCTGTGGCAGGTGTCGGTGGACACCCTGGCCGCTGCCTGAGCGATACGGACGGCGGCCCGCCGCGGGCGCATCAGCCCGCGGCGCGGTACGCCCGTCCCGCCGCGGTGGCCACCGCGCCCGGCCGGTACAGGCCGGTGCCCTGGTTGCCCTCCTTCGGCGTCGGCAGCGCGAACCAGGCGTAGCGCTCCACGTAGGACAGGCTCTGCAGCATCGCCGTCGAGCGGGTCGCGAACGAGGCCTGCTGGGCGTCGGTCGGGAACACCGCGCCGCTGCCACCCCATTTGATCAGGGCGTACTCGGTGAGCCAGATCGGCTTGTGATAGCGGTTCCACACCGCCTGCACGTAGTCGCGCAGGTGGTCGACGGCGGCGGGCGAGAAGTCGGAGCCGTACCAGTGCAGGGTGATGAAGTCGACCCGGTAGCCGCGATCGCGCGCCCCGCTGAGGAACCGGTCCAGCCAGCCGCCCGGCTTGTCCGCGCCCACCGCCACCGCGGGGCTGCCCAGCCGCAGCCCGGTCGCCTGCAACCGGGGCCACAGCTCCAGCGCCCGCTCCACCGACATGTTGGACTGGCTGGCGAAGTCGGGCTCGTTGAAGCCCAGCAGCTCCCTGCCGCTGGCCTTGGCGCGGGCCAGCTCGCCGTCGTTGACCGAGTTCGCGCCCCAGATCATCGGCACGAACGCCGCCGAGCTCCCGGCGCCCCGGGTCGGGCCGGAGGCCCAGTTGTAGTACCAGGACGCGCCCACGTCCTTCAGCGCCGTGCCGAGACCGCTGAACTCCCAGACGCTGACGCCCTTCTTCGCCGAGCGGCGGCCCGTGCCGCCCGCCGGCGACGCCGACGGGCTCGGCTTGCGCGAGGCCGACGGCGACACCGCGGCCGACGGCGACGGGGCGGGCGACGGTCCGGGCGCGACGGCGCTCGCGGACGCCGAGGACGACGGCGGTGCCGCCGCCTCGGCCGCCAGGTCCGGGCCGGGGCGGGTCAGCGTCCACGCGGCGGCGGTGAGCACGACCAGCAGCAGCGGCAGCAGGGCGGGCCACCAGCGGCGCAGCGGGCTGCGGCGGGCGTGGCGACCAGGGCGGGACGGCGGGGTCTGCTCCACGAGCCGACACCCTAGCCGGGCCCGTCGCACCTCGCACGGGCGCGGCCATCCCTCGGGATTGCCCCTCGCAAATGCGAGAAGCCATTTCCAGTCCGTCGCACGCGCCGATTACAGTGATCGCTCACCGGCCCTACCCGGGGGTATCAGTGATCGAGTTCGCCGTGCTCGGACCGTTGACCATCAAGCTCGATGGCCGGCCCGTGACCCTGGCGACCCCGAAACTGCGCCAGCTGCTGGTGATGATGCTCGCCGCCGCGGGCCGACCGGTCGCCGCCGACGTGCTCGCGCACACCCTGTGGGGCGCCAACCCGCCCAAGACCGCCCGCAAGTCGCTGATGGTGTACGTCTCCCGCCTGCGCACCCAGCTCGGCAAGACCGACCGGATCGAGTTCGGCCCGGCCGGATACACCATCACGCTGCTGCCCGGCGAGCTCGACGCCCAGGTGTTCGAGCAGCTGGTGGCCGACGCCGGGGCCGCCCGCACCGCCGGGGACGCGCAGCGGGCCACCGCGCTGCTGCGCCAGGCGCTGGCCCTGTGGCACGGTGAGGCCTATTTCGACGCCCCCGACGGCACCCGCGCCGAGCACGACCGGCTGGAGGAGCTGCGGCTCACCGCGTTCGAGGACCTGATCGACAGCGAGCTGGCCGCCGGGCGGCACACCGGCGTCGTCACCGAACTGGCCGCCGCGATCGCGGCCAACCCGTACCGGGAGCGGCTGCGCGGGCAGCTCATGCTCGCGCTGTACCGCGGCGGCCGCCAGGCCGAGGCGCTGGCGGTGTACCGCGACACCCACGACCGCTTCACCGACGACCTGGGCCTCGCCCCGATGCCCGCGTTGCAGCAGCTCCAGCAGCAGATCCTGCACGCCGACCCGGCGCTGGACCCGCCCGCGGCCCCGGCCCCGCCGAGGTTCCGGTTCCTGCCGCGCAACATCCCCGACTTCACCGGCCGCGAGCGCGACCTCCAGTGGCTCGACGACGTCGCCCAGGAACCCGGCAACACCGCGGTGATCACCGCGATCGCCGGCACGGCCGGGGTCGGCAAGACGGCGCTGGCGGTGCGCTGGGCGCACGGCGCCGCCGGGCGCTTCCCCGACGGGCAGCTCTACCTCAACCTGCGCGGCTACGACCGCGACCGGCCGCTGCGGCCCATCGACGCCGTGACGCACCTGCTGCTGTGCCTGGACGTGCCCGCCGACGCGATCCCGGTGGCGCTCGACGACGCGGTGGCGCGCTTCCGCGACACGGTCGCGGGCAAGCGGATGCTGATCGTGCTGGACAACGCCAGCACCGCCAAGCAGGTGCGGCCGCTGCTGCCCGGCGAGCCCGGCTGCCTGGTCGTGGTCACCAGCCGCGACCGGCTGACCGGGCTGGTCGCCCACGACGGCGCGCAGCGGCTCACGCTGGGCCTGCTCGCCCCGGAGGAGTCGGTGGAGCTGCTGCGCCGCGTGCTGGGCAAGGAGCGCGTCGACGCAGATCTGCCGCACATGCGGGAGCTGGCCGGCCTGTGCGTGAACCTGCCGCTGGCGCTGCGCATCGCCGCCGCGCAGCTGGCCGACCGGCCCGACCAGGACACCGCCGGGTACGTCGCCGCGCTGCGCGCCCGCAGCCGGGTGGCCGCGCTGGCCCTCGACGACGACGAGGACCTGGCCGTGCGTGCCGTGCTGGATCAGTCGTGCCAGGCCCTGACCCCCACCGACCAGGCCGGGTTCCGGCTGCTCGGGGCGTTCCCCGGCGTCGACGTCACCGCCGGCAGCGTCGCGGCGCTGGCCGGGATCGACCCCGGCGCCGCCGCCCGGCTGCTGGAGCGGCTGGCCGCCGGGCACCTGCTGGACGAGCACGCCCCGGGCCGGTTCACCTGGCACGACCTGATCCGCGACTACGCCCGCACCGTGCTCGACGAGCAGGCGGAGGACACCGGCGAGCCGCTGCGGCGGCTGCTGGCCGACTACACCCGCCGCGCCGAGACCGCCAACGAGCAGCTGCTGTCCGGGCAGGACGAGGCGCAGGCGCAGGCGCTGGCGTGGCTGGAGCAGGAACGGCGCAACCTGGTCGAGTGCGTGGCCCGCGCGGCCGAGCTCGGCTGGGGCGAGGCGGCGGCGCGGCTGGCGGTGCCGCTGTGGCGGTTCCTCCACTTCGCCGGGCACACCACCGACTGGGTCGCCATGTTCGAACGGGCCGTGTCCGTCGGCGACGGGATCGACGAGGGCTTGCAGGCGTCGGTGCTCAACGCGCTGGGCGGGGCGTACATCAAGGCGGGGCGCTACGACGAGGCGATCGTGATCCACGAGCGCTGCGTACGGGTGCGCACGGCGCTGGGCGACCACGCGGCGGTGGCCCGGTCGTACGCCAACCTGGCCCTGTCCTACGAGCACCAGGGCCGCTACGGCGAGGCGCTCGAACAGGTCCGGTCGGGTCTGGACGCCGCCGGGCGGGCCGGGGACCGCGCGTTCCGGGCGGCCATGCTCAGTGGCAGCCTGCCCACCCTCTACCTGCACAACGGCCAGATCGAGCAGGCGCGGCAGATCCTGCTGGCGCATCTGCCGGAGATCCGCGCGCACGGCGGGGACCTCGATGTGGCCCGCGCGCTGCACAACCTGGCCGAGGGGCACTGCCGCGCGGGCGAGCCCGAGCTGGCGCTGCCGCTGCTGGGCGAGGCGCGCGACATCGCCGAGCGCACCGGCGACCGGCACCAGGTGATGGCCGCGGCGTGGATCCTGGGCAACGTCATGCGCGACACCGGCCGCCACCGCGAGGCCGTCGAGCTGATCGAGCAGGCGCTGGCCGAGATCAGCTCGTCGGGGTCGCGGGGCGAGGAGGTCGAGGTCCGCAACGACCTGGCCAGCTCGTACGCGCTGGCGGGCGACACCGGCCAGGCGGTGGCCGAGTTCCGGCGCAGCGTGGCGCTGGCCCAGGAGATCGGCACCCGGCACTTCGAGGCGATCGCGCACACCGGGCTGGCCCGCCTGCTGCGCGGCACCGACCCGGGCGCGGCGGCCGACCACCTGGCCGCGGCGCTGCGCATCCTCGACCAGGTCAACCCGCCCGAGGCGGCCCGGCTGCGCGCCGAACTCGCCTGACGGGGCGAGTCCGGCGCGCGGGCGGGGTTACAGCGTCCGGGACAGTCGGTCGGCCAGGCGGCGGGTGAAGCCGGCCGGGTCGTCGAGCTCGCCGCCCTCGGCCAGCACCGCCATCGCGTACAGGAATTCGGCGGTCTCGCCGAGCGTGTCGTCGCCGCCGCGCTCGGCGTGGGCCGCGCGCAGCTTCTCCACCAACGGGTGCTGCGGGTTCAGTTCCAGGATGCGCTTGGCCTTCGGCAGGTCCTGGCCCATCGCCCGGTAGAGCTTCTCCAGCGCCGGGGAGGCGTCGAAGGAGTCCGTGACCAGGCAGGCCGCCGACGTGGTGAGCCGGGTGCTCAGCCGCACCTGCTTGACCTTCTCGCCGAGCCGCTCGCCCAGCCAGCCCAGCAGCTCGGCGAAGCCCTCGGCGTCCGGCTGCTCGGCGGCGTCGGCCTTGAGGTCGACCTCGCCTCGGCTGGCCGAGGTGAACGCCTTGCCGTCGAAGTCGCCGACCATGTCGACCCACATCGCGTCGACCGGGTCGTGCAGCAGCAGCACCTCGATGCCGTTGGCGGCGAACGCCTCCAGGTGCGGGGAGCTCTCCAGGGTGGCGCGCTGCTCGCCGACCACGTAGAAGATCTCGGTCTGGTCGGCCTTCATGCGCTCGGTGTACGCGCGCAGCGTGGTCGGCGCGGCCGGGTCGTGGGTGGAGGCGAGCTGCACCAGGTCCAGGATCGCCGTGCGGTTGTCGGCGTCGTTGACCAGGCCCTCCTTGACGGCCTGGCCGAACTCGCGCCAGAACTCGGCGTACCGCTGCGGGTCCTTGGCCAGCATGTCCTTGAGCGTGCCCAGGATCTTGCGGACCAGGCGGCGCCGGATGGTCTGGATCTGGCGGTCCTGCTGCAGGATCTCGCGGGAGACGTTGAGCGACAGGTCGGCCGCGTCGACGACGCCCTTGACGAACCGCAGGTACTCCGGCAGCAGCGCCTCGCAGTCGTCCATGATGAACACGCGTTTGATGTACAGCTGCACCCCGCGCCGGGCCCCGCGCATGAACAAGTCGTGCGGCGCGTGCGCGGGCAGGAACAGCAGCGCGTCGAACTCCAGCGTGCCCTCGGCCCGCAGGTGGACCGTCTCCAGCGGGTCGGTCCAGTCGTGGCTGACGTGCCGGTAGAACTCGGTGTACTCCTGCGGGGTGATCTCGGCGGCCGACCGCGACCACAGCGCCTTCATCGAGTTCAGCGTCTCGTCGGACTCGGCCTCGGGCGCCCGCATCCGGATCGGCCAGGCGATGAAGTCGGAGTAGCGCTTGACGATGCGCCGCAGCACGGCCGGGTCGGCGTAGTCGAACAGGTGGTTGTCCTCGTCGACCGGCTTCAGGTGCAGGGTGACGGCGGTGCCGGGCGCGGCGTCGGCGACGGTGGAGATCTCGTACGTGTCCGACCCGGCCGACTCCCAGCGGGTGCCCTCGGCCTGCCCGGCGCGGCGGGTCACCATGACGACCCGGTCGGCCACCATGAAGCTGGAGTAGAACCCGATCCCGAACTTGCCGATCAGCTCGGCGTTGCCGTCGTGCTTGGCCTGCTGCCACCGGTTGACGAACTCGGCGGTGCCGGAGCGGGCGATCGTGCCGATCAGCTCGACGACCTGCTCGCGGGTCATGCCGATGCCGTTGTCGCGGATCGTCAGGGTCCGCTGCTCGCGGTCGACCGCCAGCTCGACGTGCAGGTCGCTCGTGTCGGCGTCGAGGTCCTTGTCGATCAGCGACTCCAGCCGCAGCTTGTCCAGGGCGTCGGAGGCGTTGGAGACCAGCTCGCGCAGGAAGACGTCCTTGTTCGAGTAGATCGAGTGGATCATCAGCTGGAGCAGTTGCTGCGCCTCCGCCTGGAACTCGAACGTTTCGACCTGGCTCACCCGGCGTCCCCCTTCTGCGTTAGCACTCACCCTGTTGGAGTGCCAGTGCAGATTTAGCATCAGCCGGGGCGCCGGGACAAGCCGGGGTCCCTCTCACTCACCCGCGCCGCGCGTCAGCCCAGGTGCTCCGCGACCGCCGCGAGGAACGCGGCCGGATCGTCGCGGCGCACGCAGTGCCCGGCGTCGAGGTGGCGAGCCGTCACCCGGCCGCCGCCGGCCGCCACGCACGCGGCCACGTCGTCGCCGGTCAGCAGGCCGCCCCGCACGGGGTCGCCGTGCAGCAGCAGCGCCGGGCAGGCCGTCCGGGCCAGCAGGTCCGCCAGCGGCACGGCGGGCTCGTACGGCAGGGCGCAGAAGCGCAGGTCGAACTCGTCCTTGCTGCGCGACCACGCGTCGAACTCGGTCGGCGGCCAGGCCGGGTTCTCGGCGCGGCCCCGGGCGACCCGCCCGGCGTGGTCGAGGGCTTTCAGCTCCACGATCCACGGCGGCGGCTCGGCGACCACGGTCGGCTCCCAGACCGGGGGCGGGTCCTCCAGCACCAGGGTGCGTACCAGGTCGGGCCGGTCGGCGGCCAGGGCGCAGGCGGTGACCGCGCCCATCGAGTGCCCGATCACGGTCATGGCCGACAGCCCCAGCGCGTCGAGCACCAGTGCGACGTCGGCCGCCTGCCGGTGCGGGCCGACCGGCTCGTCGGGCAGGCCGGAGGCGCCGTGGCCGCGCGCGTCCAGGGCGATCGCCGGGACCTCGGCGGTCAGCCCGGCCGCGACCGGCTCCCAGCAGTCGGCCGAGTCGGTGAACCCGTGCAGCAGGACGATGCCGGGCGCGACGGTGTCGGGCTGGGCGCCGAACCGGCGCCACGAGAGGTGAGCGGTGCGCACCGGGCGACCCTACCGCCAGACCCGGCCGTCCGGTCAGGGGCGGGCGAACACGTCCAGCACGCCCGCGACCCGCAGGATCCGCTCGACCATGCCGCGCGCGCCCTCCAGGTAGAGGCCGACCCCGGCGGCCAGCGCGTGGCGGCGGGCCATGACCAGGGCGCGGATGCCGGTGGAGTCGATGAAGTCGAGCTCGCTCAGATCCACCTCGACGGCGCCGGCGGAGCCGCAGTCGTCGACGGCGCCGGTGAGCCACTGCTGGACCAGATCCGCGCTGGCGAGGTCGACCTCACCGGAGATCGAGACGCGGACACCGCCCTCCAGCGGCGTGACGGTGTGCGACGCACGGGGGCGGGATCCACTGGCCATACCGCACAGTCGACCACATCGACCGCCGGCCAGCCACCCCCGGGGGTGGTGATCTGTCCGGCGGTCGGCGGTCAGCGCCGGGCCCGGGGCCGCCGCAGCACCAGGTAGCCCCCGGCGCCGACCACGAGCAGACCGGCTACCAGCCAGTACGGCCAGGAGGCGCCCCCGCTGTCGGGCGCCGCCGACGGGCCCTGGGTCGCCGCCGCGGGCGCGTTCGTCGCCGCCTGGCCGAGCAGCGCCGGGTCGGGCTGGTTGGTCGGCGGCTGCCAGTCCGCCGGGGCCGCCGAGACCGGCCCCTGGTAGTCGAACCGGATCTCCCCGTGCACGCGGTCGCCGTCGGAGGCCAGGCTCAGGTAGGTGATCGTGTAGACGCCGGTGCGCGGCCAGTGCGACACCGGCACCACGGCCGGGAAGCCGGTGCGGTACTCCTGCGGCTCCCACTTGCCGTCCCGCAGGGTCAGCTCCTGCACCGGCTTGTCGAGCGGCTTGGGCTCCCCGCCGGACCACCCGTGGTCGACGCGGGTCCCGTCGGGTGCGGTGACGGCGAAGTACGCGACCGAGTTCGGGCGCTCGGTGAAGTACAGCGTGACCCGGTCACGGGCGTCGGTGACCGTGGTCTGGTCGGCCGGGTCGGAGAAGGCGAGTTGGCCGTGCGCGTGGGCAGGGGACGGCAGCGCGACAGCCAGCGCCGTGGCCAGCGCCACGACAGCGATCTTACGAAACATGGCAATGAAGTTATGCCATCATGGCCGTTCGTACCATCGGCCATGAACGATGCCTGGCAGCCCGGCATTTACCATGCGGCTCATGTACTTCGTGTACCGGTCGCACTACGAGGGACCGCTCAGCCGCCGGGTGCGCCGCCTGCCCGACGCGAGCGTGCTCGACTGGTTCCGCCGGTGCTGGGACGCCGACACCCCCGAGGCACTGGTCGAGCAGGAGCTCGGCGGCGGCGTGTACGGCCTGGCCTCGATCTTCGAAGCAGCGCGGGTGCACGCCCTGCCCGCCCCCGAGACGTGGCAGCAGCTGCACGGGCTGCTGGACAAGTACCTCTACATCGAGGGCGACATGCCGCAGAGCCTTCAGTTCGACGGCCGGGCGCTGCGGGTGCGCACCGACGACGACGAGGTCGACCTGGCGTACTTCTTCCTCGACGAGGCGGCCGTGGCGGCTGCGCCGGACCGGTTCGCGTACGTGCTGAGCGACGCGTGGCCGCTGCCCGCCGCCGTGACCGGCCCCGGCGGGTTCGATCCGGCGGGCGTCCCGGTGCGGGTCGCCGCCGAGCCCGGCGACGGGCCCGGCACCGTGTACGCGGTATTCCTCACCTTCCAGCAGGGGGCGTCGCTGGCGTGCCCGCCGCCGCTGGCCTTCCCCGGCGTACGGCTGCCCGGCTTCGCCGCGCACCTGCGCGACCTCACCCCGCCGCTGACCGGCTGGCCGCCGGAGCTGCTGGTGCTGCGCGCGCTGTCGGCCCCGGACGAGCCCGACCTGGCCCCGGCGCTGGCCCGGTGCAACGAGTGGCCCGGCTTCGACCTCAACCGGCGGCCGTGGCCGCGCCTGCCCGACGACCACCGGGTGGCCCACCTGATGGCCCTCGACCTGGCCGTACACGCGGGGCCGCCGACCGCCGGACGGGAACCGGGGCTGTCGCTGCTGGCCGCCGATCCGCACCTGGCGCAGCTGTCCCTGCACGCGAGCAGGGCGTTCGGGCACCAGCAGTGGTTCCTGTTCGACGACGTCTGGGCGGCCACCCACACTGACCTGGCCGTTTCACTGCTGCGGTACGCCGCCCACTGGGACCCGCTGCACGAGTTCTGACCGCCGGCCCACCCCGCGACCGACGGTGTGCGTCGCAGTCGACCACTTCTGATCACCTGCGGCGCCCCGGCGGACCGTCTCAGAGCAGCTCGCGGGGTTCGGCGCCCACCGCCCGCAGTGCCGCCAGCAGGGCGGAGCGCACCTCGGCGCGGTCGGTCAGCCGGTCGGCGACCGCGCCCACGTGCAGCGCCACCATGCCGGACGCCTCGACGGCGACGCAGTTCAGCCGCTCGGCCGTCTCGGTCACGCCGGGGTGCTGCATGCCGAGGTTCATGAACACCGCGCCGGCCGGGCCGGGCGCGTCGGCGAGCGAGCGCGGGACGACGCCGACGTGCGACGCGCTCGTGACCGGCTCGGCGCCGCCCAGTGCCGCCTGGGCCAGCGGGCGCAGGGCCGCCGACGGCAGGTACGGCACCAGCGGCAGCGCCGCCGCGAACGAGGCGTCCGGCTCGCGGCTGGACAGGATCCGCTTCAGCTCGGCGCGAACATGCGCCACGTCGCGGATCCGGTCGGCCGGAAGGTTCAGCCGCACCGTGGCGAGTGCGTTGGCGGTGACGTCGTCGCCATCGGCGCGCTCGTTGACGGGGATGCCGAGCAAGGCGGTCCCGTCGGTGGCGACGCGACCGATCGCGGCGGCGACCTGCGCGGCCACGGAGACGAACAGCGCGTTCGAGGAGCCGAGCTGGGCTGCCGCGGCGGCGTGCCAGGCGGCGGAGTCGATCAGGGCGAGCGCGGTGTGCGGCCGCGTCCGCGAGGTCGTCGGCGACGCGGTCGGAGCCGGACCGCCGCCCCGGGCCAGGCGGGCGGCCTTGACCGCCGCCCGGACCGCCGAGGGCAGGCCCGTGACCGCCTCCTGGAGCCCGGTGAGCGGGCCGGGGCGGCGGACCGTACGCGGGCCCGGCCCGGGTAAGCCTAACGAGGTGAGCGCGTTGACCAGCCCGATGCCGTCGGTCAGGGCGTGCGAGACCACGAGGGTCACGGCGTGCCCGCCGCCGGTGAGCGGCCGCGCCGCCAGGTGCCACGGCCGCGCGGTCGCGGTGATCGGCACCTGGGCGCGTTCATCGACCCAGTCCAGCACGTCGACGCGGTCGATCGGGTCATCCTCGACCTCTACCGCGGGCACCGCGGGCAGCGGGCCCCAGTGGTCCCGGCCGCCCAGGACCGAGGCGGGGACGATCACACGCCCGGTCTGGTTCGCGGCGGCCAGGTGGTCGGCCAGCGCCCGGAGCCGGTCCGGGTCGGGCGGGCCGTCGACCAGCCACGTCACCTGCGCGAGCACCACACTGCCCAGGGCACGCTGGGCCCGGTACGCCGCGATATCGAGAAGGCTCAGTGCCCCGATCATGCCGACACTGTAGTGGCGCCGGACGGCGACGCGCGCCGGCCCGGTGCCGGACACCACCGGACACCGGACAAAACAGGCATATCATTTAAGGTTGCGACAGGCATAAGGGGGACTTCAAGCGCAAGGAAAGTTCTGGTTGCGGTCGGTAGGGAGGAACCTGATGCCGCAGCTGACTCTGCTGCTCTACCTGACTGTCATGCTCACGGCACTTGGAGGGTTCTTCCTCACCGGGCCCGACGCCTGGGTCGCCGTGTTGTGGCAGGTGGCCGTCGGTTACCTGGCGACCGCGGCGATCGTGATCGGCGCCCGGCGCAACACCAGCGAGCGGGCAGCCTGGTACTGCTTCGCCGTCGGGATCTTCGCCAACAGCACCGGAATCCTCGTCGAGGCCATCACCGCCTCGATGACCGGTTCGACGGGCCTGCCCTCGGTGCCGTCACCCGCAGACGCGTTCTACCTGGTCCTCTATCCCGCCTTCGCGCTCGGGCTCGCCCTGCTGATCCGCAAGCGTGAGGCCCGGCGGGACTGGGGAGCGCTGGTCGACGCGACCATGATCGTCGCGGGACTCAGCCTGCCCGCATGGATATTCATCATCGCGCCGACCGTCGGGGACCAGGCCCTGAGCCTTGCCGGGCAACTGGTGAGCATCGCCTATCCGGTCGGCGACCTGATGCTGGCCGTGATGGTGATCAGGCTGTACCTGGGCACCCACCACCCTCGTCCTCGCGCGCTGTGGCTGATGACCGGATCGCTGGCGGCGTTCCTGCTCGCCGACATCACCTGGGCCGTCCTCCACGTGCTCGGGCAGTCACCCGGAGACACCGCCCACCGCCTCATCCAGGTGACCTCCATGCTCGCGTACACCATGATCGGCGCCGCCGCACTGCACCCGTCGGCCCGTCAGATCGCGGAACAGGACCGGCCCCCGGCCGGCCGCCTGAACATCATCATGATCTGCCTGTTCACCAGCGCGGCACTGATCGCCCCGGCACTGTTGATCTTCGAGGTCGTCCAGGGCCGGGTGACCGACGGGCTGGCCATCGCCGTGGGCTCCATAGTCATGGTCCTGCTGGTGGCGACGCGGTCGTCACAACTGGTACGGCGCCTGGAGCAGCAGGCGACGACGATCCGGGCCATGTCCCACACCGACGACCTGACCGGCCTGCCCAACCGGCGGGCCTGGGTCATCGAGCTGCCCCGGGCCATCGAACGGGCCCGCCGTGACGGTGTCCCCCTCTCGGTGGCCATGCTCGACATGGACCACTTCAAGCTCTTCAACGACACCCACGGACACCCGGCCGGGGACAGGTTGCTCACCGCTGCCGGCGCCGCCTGGCAGCAGCGGCTGCGTGAGGTGGACTACCTGGCCCGGTACGGCGGCGAGGAGTTCCTCGTCCTGCTACCCGACGCCGACGGTGTCCGAGCGGGGCAGGTGGTCGACCGGCTGCGCAGTTCCACCCCCCTCGGCCAGACCTTCTCCGCCGGTGTGGCGACCTGGGACGGCCGCGAGACCTCGGACGAGCTGGTCGCGCGGGCAGACAGCGCGCTGTACACCGCCAAGCAGACCGGACGTGACCGGACCGTGCTCGCCCTGTCGCCCAGGACCGATCTGAACGGCCAGTACCCCGCGCCGGCCCGCGACCGGTGATCGGACCGAGTCTTCGCTCCGCCGGTGCTCGACCGGCGGCGTTCGCTGCTCCAGCCGCAAGCGGCTCAGCGCACGGCCGGAAGGACCAGGTCGAGGGTGCGCGCCCACTGCCGCAGCACCCGGTGGCGGCGGGCGGTGTCGTCGTGCAGCAGTTCCGCCAGCCCCAGGCCGCGCGCCAGGTCCAGGGTGGCCTGGACGGTCTCGCGGGTGCCGGGCTGCTTCTCGTCGACGCGAAGCAGCTCCACCGCCATCCGGTGCGCCACCCGGCCCAGTTCGGCCTCCAGCGGGCGCATCCGCTCGCGCAGCCCCTCGTCGGCGGCGGCCGCGACCCACAGGTGCAGCGCCGCCCGGAACACCGGCCCCCGGTACAGCCCGACCAGCACCCCCAGCACCTTCTCCGTACGCCGCGGCCCGGTGCGCAGCGCGTCGGCGGCGTCGCCGATCTCGGCGGCGCGGACCTCGCTCATGTGCCCGATCAGCGCCGCGACCAGGTCCTCGCGGGTCGGGAAGTGGTGCTGGGCGGCGCCGCGCGACACCCCGGCCCGCTCGGCGACGACCGCGACGGTCGCCCCGGACCAGCCGAGTTCGGCCATGCACTGCACGGCCGCCGTGAGCAGCCGCTGCCGGGTGGCGCGGCTGCGGTCCTGGCGGGGTTCGCGGGCGGTGGTCGGCACGGCGGTCAGGCTACCCAGGTCAGTACGAGCGCGGCAGGCCGAGGCTGTGCTGGGCCACGAAGTTGAGGATCATCTCCCGGCTGACCGGGGCGATGCGCCCGAGGCGGGACGCGACCAGCAGCGTGGCCAGGCCGTACTCGGTGGACAGGCCGTTGCCGCCGTGGGTCTGCACGGCCTGGTCGACCGCCTTGACCACGGCCTCGCCCGCGGCGTACTTGGCCATGTTGGCGGCCTCCCCGGCGGCCTGGTCCTCGCCCGCGTCGTAGAGGTTGGCGGCGTGGTAGGCCATCAGCCGGGCCAGCTCGACCTCGATGTGGCAGGCGGCCAGCGGGTGGCTGATCGCCTGGTGGGCGCCGATCGGCACACCCCATACCGCCCGGGTGCGGGCGTAGTCGACGGCCTTGCCCAGCGCGTGGCGGGCCATGCCGAGCGCGAACGCCGAGGCCAGGATGCGTTCGGGGTTGAGCCCGGCGAACAGCTGCATCAGCCCGGCGTCGGGGCTGCCGACCAGCGCGTCGCCGGGCAGCGCGACGTCGTCGAGGAACAGGTCGAACTGCTTCTCCGGCGCGACCAGCTCGGTCGGGATCGGGCTGGCGCCGAACCCGGCGGCGTCGGTGGGCACGACGAACAGCACCGGCTTGAGCCGCCCGGTGCGCTCGTCGGCGGTACGGGCCACCACCAGCACCGCCTCGGCCTCGTCGACCCCGGAGATGTACGTCTTGCGCCCGGTCAGCCGCCAGCCGTCCCCGTCGCGGGTCGCGGTGGTGGCCAGCTCGTGGACGTTGGAACCCGCGTCCGGCTCGGTGATCGCGAACGCGAACACCCGCGTGCCGTCGGCCAGGCCCGGCAGCCAGCGCCGCTTCTGCTCCTCGGTGCC
Source organism: Catellatospora sp. TT07R-123 (assembly GCF_018327705.1). Classification (NCBI taxonomy): domain Bacteria; kingdom Bacillati; phylum Actinomycetota; class Actinomycetes; order Micromonosporales; family Micromonosporaceae; genus Catellatospora; species Catellatospora sp. TT07R-123. Next base: position 1,170,591 of record NZ_BNEM01000002.1, read on the forward strand.
GAACCGGGCGATGACGGTGGCGCAGATCGCCGGGGAGACGACCATCAGCAGCAGCGGGCAGCCCGCCGCACCGAGTTCCTCGCAGACGGCGGCCAGATCGCCGATGCCGCCCCCGCCGCCGCCGTACGCGACGGGCACGTGCACGCCGAGGTAGCCGAGCTGCCCGGCCTCGCGCCACAGCTCGGTGGACTTGCCGCCGGTGCGGGCGTTGCGCACGTAGTAGTCGTGGCCGTACTTGGCGCCCAGGGCGCTGACGGCCTCGCGCAGGGCGCGGCGCTCGTCGGTCTCGGGCAGGGTCATGGCTGGTCCTCCTGGGCGGGGGCGGGGGTGACCACGGCGAGCACGGCGCCGACGTCGACCTGGCGGCCGACCTCGACCCGCAGGCTGGTGAGCACGCCGTCGACCGGGGCGGTGATCTCGTGCTGCATCTTCATCGCCTCCAGCCACAGCAGCGGCTGCCCGGCGGCGACGGTGTCGCCCTCGGCGGCGGCGACCCGGATGACGGACCCCGGCAGCGGCGCGACCAGCGAGCCGGGCTCGGTGGCCGGGGCGGCCTGCGGGAAGCGGTCGACCGGGGTGAGGGCGACCGGGCCGAGCGGGGAGTCGACGCAGGTCAGGGCGTCGTACGCGGTGACGGCGAAGGTGTGCCGCAGCGGGCCGGCCAGCAGTTCGACCCGGTCGGCGGTGACCTCACCGACGGTGAGGCCGGGTTCGCCGTCGACGGTGGTCCCGGCGCGGCCGGGGCGGTAGGCGACCTCCTCGCGGCCGTACGGGCCGTCGTAGGCGCGCCGCTGCGGGGCCGAGCCGAGGTTGCGCCAGCCGAGCGGCAGCGTGCCGAGCACGCGGGCCCGGTCGCGTTCGGTGTGCGCGGCGGCCAGCGCGGCGGCGATCGCCGACAGCCGCACCGCGCGCTCGTCGGCCAGCGGCCGGGACAGCTCCGCCAGGTCGTGGGTGGCCAGGAACGACGTGTCGACGTCCCCGGCCAGGAACGCCGGGTGGCGCAGCAGCCGGACCAGCAGGTCGCGGTTGGTGACCAGGCCGTGGATGCGCGCGGCCGCCACCGCCCCGGCGAGGGTACGGGCCGCCGCGGCCCGGCTCGGCGCCCAGGCGATCAGCTTGGCCAGCATCGGGTCGTAGTGCACGCCGACGGTGTCCCCGGCGGTGACGCCGCTGTCCAGGCGCAGCCCGCGTACCGGCGCGAACTGCGCCGCCGTGCCCGGCACGGCGAACTCGCGCAGCAGGCCGGTCTGCGGCCGCCAGTCGCGGGCGGGGTCCTCGGCGTAGAGCCGGACCTCGATCGCGTGGCCGCGCACCGGCGGCGGCACCGGGTCCAGCGCGGCGCCCTCGGCGACCGACAGTTGCAGGTCGACCAGGTCGACGCCGGTGACGGCCTCGGTGACCGGGTGCTCGACCTGGAGCCGGGTGTTCATCTCCAGGAAGTGGAAGCCGTCGGGCCCGGCCAGGAACTCGACCGTGCCCGCACCGGTGTATCCGATCGCGCGGGCGGCGGCGGCCGCCGCCTCGGCCAGGCGCTCGCGGACCGCGTCGGCCAGGCCCGGCGCGGGCGCCTCCTCGACGATCTTCTGGTGGCGGCGCTGGATCGAGCAGTCGCGCTCCCCCAGCGTCCACACCGTGCCGTACGCGTCCGCCAGGACCTGCACCTCGATGTGCCGCCCGGCGGGCAGGTACGGCTCGCAGAACACCGTCGGGTCGCCGAACGCGGCGGCGGCCTCGGCGCGCGCCGCCTCGACCTGCGCGGGCAGCTCGGCGAGGGTGCGCACCACCCGCATGCCCCGGCCGCCGCCGCCCGCCGACGCCTTGACCAGCACCGGCAGGTCGGCTTCGGTGATCGCGGCGGGGTCGAGTTCCGGCAGCACCGGCACCCCGGCGGCGGCCATCAGCTTCTTGGCGGCGACCTTCGAACCCATCGCCTCGATCGCGGCCGGGGACGGCCCGACCCAGGTCAGCCCGGCGTCGAGCACCGCCTGCGCGAACGCGGCGTTCTCGGACAGGAACCCGTAGCCGGGGTGCACCGCGTCGGCCCCGGCGGCCAGCGCCGCCGCGACGATCAGGTCGCCGCGCAGGTATGTGTCGGCCGCCGCCGCCCCGGGCAGCCGCACCGCGAGGTCGGCCTCGCGGGCGTGTATGGCGCGGGCGTCGGGGTCGGCGTAGACGGCGACGGTGGCGATGCCCCGGTCGCGGCAGGTGCGCAGGACCCGGCGGGCGATCTCGCCCCGGTTGGCCACGAGCAGTCGAGTGATCATCGCCGTCACATCCGGAATATTCCGTAGGGACCGGGACCGGGGTCGGGCGCGTTCTGCACCGCCGACAGGCACAGCCCCAGCACGGCACGGGTGTCGCGCGGGTCGATGACCCCGTCGTCGTAGAGCAGCCCGGACAGCACCATGGGCAGCGACTCGGCCTCGATCTGGTTCTCCACCATCGTCCGCACCACCCGGTCGGCGTCCTCGTCGTAGGGCCGACCGGCCGCGGCGGCCGCCTGCCGGGCCACGATCGACATCGTGCCCGCGAGCTGCGCCGCCCCCATCACCGCCGATTTCGCCGACGGCCACGCGAACAGGAACCTCGGGTCGTACGCCCGCCCGCACATGCCGTAGTGCCCGGCGCCGTACGACGCGCCGATCAGCAACGACAGGTGCGGGACGGTGCTGTTGGACACCGCGTTGATCATCATGGCGCCGTGCTTGATGATGCCGCCCTGCTCGTAGTCGGTGCCGACCATGTAGCCGGTCGTGTTGTGCAGGAACAGCAGCGGGATGCGCGCGACATTGGCCAGCTGGATGAACTGGGCCGCCTTCTGCGACTCCTGGCTGAACAGCACCCCGCGCGCGTTGGCCAGCACCCCGACCGGATGCCCGTGCACGCTGGCCCAGCCGGTGACCAGGCTCGGGCCGTAGTCGGGCTTGACCTCGTCGAACCGCGAGCCGTCGGCGAACCGGGCGATCACGTCGCGCGGGTCGAACGGGCGGCGCAGGTCCGGCGGCACGATGCCGAGCAGCTCCTCCGGGTCGTACCGCGGCTCGTCGGGCGGCAGGGACGGCGGGCTGCCGAGCTTGCGCCAGCGCAGGTTCGCCACGATCCGCCGCCCGAGGCCGATCGCCTCGACCTCGTCGCCGGCCAGGTGGTCGGCCAGGCCGGAGACCCGGGCGTGCATCTGCGCGCCGCCCAGCGACTCGTCGTCGGCGTCCTCGCCGGTGGCCATCTTGACCAGCGGCGGACCGGCCAGGAACACCTTCGACCGTTCGCGGATCATGACGACGTGGTCGCTCATGCCGGGCACGTACGCCCCTCCCGCGGTCGAGTTGCCGAAGACGATGCTGACCGTCGGGACGCCCGCGGCCGACAGCCGGGTCAGGTCGCGGAACACCTGGCCGCCGGGGATGAAGATCTCCTTCTGGTTCTGCAGGTCGGCCCCGCCGGACTCGACCAGGTTGACCAGCGGCAGCCGGTTGGTCCGGGCGATCTCCATGGCGCGCAGCGTCTTGCGCAGCGACCACGGGTTGGAGGCGCCGCCGCGTACGGTCGGGTCGTTGGCGACGATGACGCACTCGGTGCCCTCGACCACCCCGACGGCGGTGACGACGCTGGCCCCGACCGGGAACTCGGTGCCGTACGCGGCCAGCGCCGACAGCTCCAGCAGCGGCGAGTCCCGGTCGACCAGCAGCTCGATCCGCTCGCGCGGCAGCAGCCTGCCCCGCGCCCGGTGCCGCTCGGTGTACTTCGGGCCGCCCCCGGCCAGCGCCTTGGCGTGCTCGGCGTCGACCTCGGCGAGCTTGTCCAGCATCGCGGCCCGGTTCGCGGCGTAGTCGGCCGACGCGCTGTCCAGGGTGGAACGCAGCACGGTCACAACAGCTCCTCGGGGATGTCGACGTACCGGGAGCGCAGCCACTCCCCCAGGCCCTTGCCCTGCGGATCGAACCGGGTGCCCGCCGACACCCCGTCGCCGAGCAGCCCGTCGACGACGAAGTTCATCGCCCGCAGGTTCGGCAGCTCGTACCGCGTCACCGGCAGCTCACCGACCTCCGGCAGCAGACGCCGCAGCTGCGCCACCGTCAGGGCCGCCACCAGCCACGCGTAGGCGGCGTCGGTGCGCACCCAGACGCCGATGTTCGCGCTGCCGCCCTTGTCGCCGCTGCGCGCCCCCGCCACCAGCCCCAACGCCCCCCGCCGCGTCCCCGAGGCCTTCTTTTCGCCAGCTGATGCGGAAGGGCCCCTTCCTGACGCCGAAGGCGTGAGCGCTCCCGGCGCGGCGGAGGCGGGCGGGGCGGCGGCGACGGGGGCGGGCGGGATGGGCACGGTGGTGCCGTCCGGCAGGACCGCGACGTGCGGGACCTCGGCGGCGGGGACGGACACGGAGGTGAAGACGCCGTAGGGGGTGCCGTCGGACGGCGGGGCGGTGACGGTGAACCCCGGGTAGCTCGCCAGGGCCAGTTCGACGGCGGCGCCGGAGAAGGCCCGGCCGGCCAGCTTCGGGTCGGGGTCCTTGACGGTGGCGTGCAGCAGGGCGCTCGCCTCCTCCTGGCCGTCCGCGTCAGGGTGGTCGGTGCGGGCCAGGCGCCAGGCCAGCACGCGCGGCGGGCGGGGCAGCGCCGCCTCCAGCTGCGCCCGGACCAGCGCCGCCTTGGCCTCGACGTCGAGTCCGGTCAGGACGAACGTGACGTCGTTGCGGAACCCGCCGAGGGTGTTCAGCCCGACCTTGAGCGTGGACGGCGCGGGCTCGCCGCGTACGCCGCTGATGCGCACCCGGTCGGGGCCGTCGTCGGCGAGCACGACCGTGTCCAGGCGGGCGGTGACGTCGGGGCCGAGGTAGCGCGGGGAGTCGATCTCGTACAGCAGCTGTGCCGTGACCGTCCCGACGGTGACCGCGCCGCCCGTCCCGGGGTGCTTGGTGATCACGCTGGAGCCGTCGGCGTACACCTCGGCGATCGGGAAGCCCGGCCGGGTCAGGTCGTGCTCGGTGAAGAACGCGTAGTTGCCGCCGGTGGCCTGCGTGCCGCACTCGATGACGTGCCCGGCCACCACCGCCCCGGCGAGGGCGTCCAGGTCGTCCTGCGCCCAGCCGAAGTGCGCGGCGGCCGGGCCGACGACCAGCGACGCGTCGGTGACCCGGCCGGTGACCACGATGTCGGCCCCGGCCCGCAGCGCGGCGGCGATCCCGAACGCGCCGAGGTACGCGTTGGCCGTCAGCGGCGTGCCGGCGCCGGTGGCGAGCTCGGCGGCCCGCGCGGTCAGGTCGTCGCCGGTCACGTACGCGATCCGGGGCGCCAGCCCCAGCTTCTCGCCCAGTTCCCGCAGCGCCTGCGCCAGCCCGGCCGGGTTGAGCCCGCCCGCGTTGGTCACCACCTTCACCCCGGCGTCCAGCGCCAGGCCGAGGCAGTCCTCCATCTGGCGCAGGAACGTCCTGGCGTATCCGCCGGAGGGGTCTTTCAGCCGGTCGCGGCCGAGGATGAGCATGGTGAGCTCGGCCAGGTAGTCGCCGGTGAGCACGTCGACCGGGCCGCCGGTGAGCATCTCGCGCACGGCCGAGAACCGGTCGCCGTAGAAGCCGGACGCGTTGGCGATCCGCAGCGGCGCGCTCACGCGGCACCGCCCGCACCCCGGCCGGGCGCGCGGCCCGCGCCGGGCGGCCCGGCGAACACCTGCGCCACGTCCAGCCACCGGTCGGCGTCGGGGCCGTCGGCGGTCACGGCCAGGTCGGCGCGGTGGCGGCGCTGGGTCACCAGCAGGCAGAAGTCCAGTGCGGGCCCGGTGACGCGCTGGGCGGCACCGGGCGGTCCCCAGCGCCACGGCTGCCCGTCCGGCCCGGTCAGCTCGACCGCGAACTCCTCGGCGGGTGCGTCGAGCCCGTGCAGGTGGAAGGCGAAGTCCCGGGTGCGTACGCCGAGGTGGGCGATGTGGCGCAGGTTGCCGGTGGGTTCGGGGACGACGCCGAGGGTGTCGGCGAGGTCGTACCCGTGCGCCCAGGTCTCCATGATCCGGGCGGTGGCCATGGACGCGGCGCTCATCGGCGGGCCGTACCAGGCGACGCGGGCGCCGGGCGGCAGCGCCCGCAACGCCTCGGCGAGGTCGTGGCGGCCCTGCCGCCAGCGGGCCCGCAGCGGCACCGGCGGGGTGCGGGCCCAGTCCCGGGCACCGGTGTCGACGAAGCCGAGCGGGTCGGCGGCCAGCAGCTCGGCCATCTGCGCGGCGAAGCCGGGCGGGTCGGTGACGGCGAGCAGGGCCTGGTGGTCGGTCCAGGCGAGATGCGCGATCTGGTGCGCCACGGTCCAGCCCGGGGCCGGGGTCGGCGCGGCCCAGCCTGACTCGGGCAGGTCGAGCAGCAGCCGGTCCACCACGCGGCCCTCGGCGGCCAGGTCGTCCAGCAGCGCCGCCAGTTCGGCCATGGGGCACCCCCTTCGGGGCAAGCCTCGCCTCGGGGTGAGAAAAAGTCAAGCACGCTTGATTTTTAAGCACGGGTACCGGCAGACGAAACCGCGCCCCGCTCCGGAGGCGGCCGGAGCGGGGCGCGGATGACGAGCGGGACCGCGGTCAGCAGTCCTTCTTGCGGCCCCACGGGCCGGTGATCGCGAACACCTGGCCCGGCGACTGGATGTTGGCGAACAGGATGCGGCCGTCGTCGGTGAACGTCGGGCCGGTGAACTCGCTCTCGCTGGCCTCGTTGCGGCCCAGCGGGTAGGTCTCGCCCTTCTCGCTGACGCCGACCAGGTGCGACAGGCCCTCGCCGTCCTCGGCCAGGATCAGGCCGCCGTACGGCGACACGGTGATGTTGTCCGGACCGTCGAAGGCACCCTCGGCCTTCGGGTCGGCGTTCACGCCGAAGATGGTGACCAGCTCGATGGTCTCGCGCTTCGGGTCGTAGAACCACACCTGGCCGTCGTGCTCGTTGACGCTGCCGTCGCTGATGCGCGCGTAGCTGGAGACGAAGTAGACGCCCTTGTCGCCGTACCACTGGCCTTCGAGCTTGCGGGCACGGGTGACCTGGTCGTCGGTGAACTGCTTGCGCACCGAGGTGGTGACCGCGAGCCGGTCCGGCACGTCCACCCAGGTCACCTTGTACTTCGTGCCAGGGGTCAGCGCCTGGGACAGGTCGTTGATGTGCATGCCGTCCAGCGACGCGCTCATCGCCTGGAGGGTGCCCGCGGTGTCGCCGCCCGCACCGAGCGCGAGCTGGCGCAGCTCGCCCTTGCGGCCCTTGAAGTGCTTCGGCGGCACCCAGCGGAAGTAGAGCCCGTGCGGGCCACTGGCGTCCTCGGTCAGGTAGATCTCGTTGGTCTTCGGGTCCACGGCCACGGCCTCGTGCGCGTAGCGGCCCAGGAACTTCAGCGGCACCGGCGAGAGGTTGGCGGCGCGGTCGTGCGGGTCGACCTCGAACACCCAGCCGTGGTCGAACTGGAACACGCCACCGGCGCGCTGCTCGGTCTCCTCGCAGGTCAGCCAGGTTCCCCAGGGGGTGATGCCGCCCGCGCAGTTGTTGTGCGTGCCCGCGAGGCTGACGTATTCGCGGACGCGGTTGCCGTGCTGGTCCACGTCGATGTTGGTGGTGCCGCCCGCCGCGCCCGGGTCGAAGGTCACGCCCGGCAGCGGCGGCACGCCGAAGGGCTCGCCGCCGCCGATCTCGTGGTTGTTGACCAGCGTGTAGCCGCCCGGGGTGCGGAAGACCGCGGTGCCGTCGGCGTCGCTGGGAGTGAACTCGCCGGACTCCAGGACGGTCACGCCCGCCTCGGCGACGATGCGGTACGAGAAGCCCTCGGGCAGCGACAGGACCCCGGCCGGGTCGGTGACCAGCGGGCCGTAGCCGGCGACCTTCGGGTGGGCGTAGGCGGGACCGGCGATGGCGGCGGCGCTACCGGCGAACGCGATGCCGATACCGCCGAGGGTCGAGGCGCGCAGCAGGTTGCGGCGGGACAGTGGGGTGCTCACGGTGACGGGGCCTTCCAGGAGTTTCGCCAGGGATGCAGACATGCGATGCAGACATGCAATGCCGCGTACGGGAACAGCCCTCAGGTTTTATCCCGCATCCTGGCGAACAACAACCAAATGTTGGGTTGCGGTCACAGCGCACCGCCGTCGGGAAGACATCGGCGATAATGCATCCCTCCGGCGGTGCGGCGAACCTGGATCGCCTGGTCAGTACCCCAGACCGAAGCCCTGCGGGAAGAGGGCCGGCTGGCCGTCCCCCGGATTGATAGGCTCGTGCGCCTTCGCGCCGGGCCAGGTCATCGGGGTCTTGCCGGTCGGAGCGCCGACGCCGAACAGGATGTCGGCGACCCCGGCGCCCTCGGTGCCGGGCAGCCAGGCGGCCAGCAGCGCGTTCCACCCCGGCACCTCGGACGCGATCTCCAGCGGTCGGCCGGAGACCAGCACCACGATCACCGGGATGCCCGCGGCGCGCAGGTTGGCGATGGTCTGCCGGTCCTCGTCGTCCAGGCGCAGGCCGTCGGGCCGGTCGCCCTCGTACTCGGCGTAGGGCTTCTCGCCCACCACGGCGATCGCGGCCCGGTAGCTGCGGTCGACGCCCTTGCCGTCACGGGCGTAGGTGACTGTCGTGTCCGGCCCGGCGACCTCGCGGATGCCGTCCAGGATCGTGGTGCCCACGGTGGTCGGGCCCGACCCGCCCTGCCACGTGATGGTCCAGCCGCCGGACTGGTTGCCCAGGTCGTCGGCGTTCTTGCCGGCCACGAAGACCTTGCCGCCCCTGGCCAGCGGCAGCACGCCCTTGTCGTTCTTGAGCAGCACCTGCGAGGCGCGCACCGCCTGCCGGGCCAGTGCCCGGTGCTCCGCGCTGCCGACGCTGTCGGTGTAGGCCCGGTTCGTCATCGGGTGCTCGAACAGGCCCAGCTCGAACTTCTTGGTCAGGATGCGCCTGACCGCGTCGTCGATCCGGGCCATGGGGACGTGCCCGTTGTCGACCTCGCCCTTCAGGGTGGTCAGGAACTCCTGCCACTTCTCCGGCACCATCACCATGTCGATCCCGGCATTGATCGCGGTGGCGACCTCGTCGGCCGTGAACCCCTCCTGGCCGTCGAGCTGGTCGACGGCGTTCCAGTCCGACACCACGAACCCGGTGAAGCCCAGCTCGCCCTTGAGCACATCGGTGACCAGGTACTTCTGGCCGTGCAGCTTCTGGCCGTTCCAGCTGCTGAACGACACCATCACCGAGCCGACGCCGCGGTCGACGGCCGCCTTGAACGGCGGCAGGTGGATCTCGCGCAGCTGCGCCTCGGTCAGCTCGGCGTTCCCCTGGTCGTCGCCGCCGGTGGTGCCGCCGTCGCCGACGTAGTGCTTGGCGGTGGCCAGGATCGAGGTGGGGCCGCCACCGAGCTTGTCGCCCTGGAAACCGGTGATGATCGCGGTCATCGCGGCGGGGATGTCCGGGGTCTCGCCGAACGACTCGTAGGTGCGGCCCCAGCGGTCGTCGCGTGCCACGCACAGGCACGGCGCGAACGTCCAGTCCACCCCCGTGCCGGTGACCTCCTCGGCCACGGCCCGGCCGATGTCCTGCACCAGCTTCGGGTCACGGGTCGCACCGAGGCCGATGTTGTGCGGGAAGACGGTCGCGCCGCGCACGTTGTTGTGGCCGTGGACGGCGTCGGAGCCGTACAGGATGGGGATGCCCAGCGGGGTGGCCAGCGCGCCGCGCTGCAACTCGTCGTTCATGTCGGCCCAGGCCTGCGCGGTGTTCGGCTCGGGCGTGGAGCCGCCGCCGGACAGGATGGACCCGAGCCGGAAGTCGGTGATGTCGGAGGCCGAGGCGGACGCGCGTTCGGCCTGGGTCATCTGGCCGAGCTTGTCCGCCTGCGTCATCCGCCCCAGCAGGTCGGCGACGCGCTCGGCGACCGGGCGGGTGGCGTCCTGGTACGGCTTGGACCCGCTGTCGCCACCGGACCACAGCACGTATCCGGTGAGGCCCGCAGCGAGCAGGACCAGGGCCAATGCCAGCAGCGACCAGCGGCGCGCAGCCTTCTTCACGGGTTCTCCCGGAACGTGAGGGGTGGGGCGGGACGGGTGGGATGGTAAAGGAGCACCACATTATGTCGCTTCCCGACCGACCGTGGGAACGCTCCCGCGATGCGGAAGGCACGTTTGGCGGTGCGTCCGCCGGGTAGCGTCGGGGCGGGAGGCTCACATGCCACTGCGCATCGAGGACTACGCCGTCATCGGCGACACCCAGACCGCCGCACTGGTCGGCCGGGACGGCTCCGTGGACTGGCTCTGCCTGCCCCGCTTCGACTCCGGCGCCATCTTCGCCGCCCTGCTGGGCACCCCCGACCACGGCCGCTGGCAGCTTGCCCCCGCGCACGAGGTGCGGGCGGTGCGCCGCGGCTACCGCGGGGACACGATGGTGCTGGAGACCGAGTTCGACACCGACACCGGCACGGTGCGCGTCATCGACTTCATGCCCCCGCGCGGCGAGGCCGCCGACATCGTGCGCATCGTCGAGGGCGTGCACGGCAGCGTCCCGATGCGGATGGACCTGCGGGTGCGCTTCGACTACGGCCACGTCGTGCCGTGGGTGCGGCGCGTCGGGCCCGACACCGTCGGCGTCGCCGGACCCGACGCGGTGTACCTGCGCACACCCGTGGACGTACACGGGGAGAACCTCGCGACCGTCGCCGACTTCACCGTCGACGCGGGCCGGCGGGTGCCGTTCGTGCTCACCTGGCGCGAGTCGCACCTGCCCGTGCCGCAGCCGGTGGAACCGGAGACCGCGCTGGCCGAGACCGAGTCGTACTGGCGCGAATGGATCGCCGGCTGCCACTACGAGGGGCCGTGGCGCGACGCGGTCACCCGCTCGCTGCTGACCCTCAAGACGCTCACCTACGGCCCCACCGGCGGGATCGTCGCCGCCGTCACCACCTCGCTGCCCGAGCAGCTCGGCGGGGTGCGCAACTGGGACTACCGGTACTGCTGGCTGCGCGACGCCACCATCACCCTGCAGTCGCTGCTCTACTCCGGCTACGTCGAGGAGGCCCGCGCCTGGCGGTCGTGGCTGCTGCGCGCCATCGCGGGCGACCCCTCCCAGCTCCAGATCATGTACGGCGTCGCCGGCGAGCGCTACCTGCCCGAACGCATCGCGCACTGGCTGCCCGGCTACAGCGGCGGCCCGGTGCGGCTGGGCAACGCCGCCGCCGAGCAGTTCCAGCTCGACGTCTACGGCGAGGTCATGGACGCCCTGCACCAGGCCCGCAAGGCCGGGCTGGAGGAGGACCAGCAGGCGTGGGCGCTGCAGACGGCGCTGATGGAGTTCGTGGCCCACAACTGGGACCGCCCCGACGACGGCATCTGGGAGGTGCGCGGCGGCTCCCAGCAGTTCACCCACTCCAAGCTGATGGCCTGGGTGGCCGCCGACCGCGCCGTCAAGACCGTCGACCAGTTCGGCTCCGCCGGACCGGCCCACCGCTGGCGCGCGCTGCGCGACGACATCGCCGCCGACATCCTCACCCGGGGGTACGACGCGCGCCGCGGCACCTTCACCCAGTTCTACGGCTCCCGCGAGCTCGACGCGTCCCTGCTGATGATGCCGCTGGTCGGGTTCCTGCCCGCCACCGACGAGCGGATGCGCGGCACCGTCGCCGCCATCGAGCGCGAACTGATGTCCGACGGCCTGGTGCAGCGCTACACCCAGCCGCCCGGGGTCGGGGTCGACGGCCTGCCCGCGGGCGAGGGGGCGTTCCTGGCCTGCACGTTCTGGCTGGCGCAGAACTACGCGCTGGCCGGGCGCCGCGACGAGGCCGTCGAGCTGTTCGAGCACCTGCTGAGCCTGCGCAACGACGTCGGGCTGCTCGCCGAGGAGTACGACCAGCTCGCCCGGCGCCAGGTCGGCAACTTCCCGCAGGCGTTCAGCCACGTCCCGCTGATCGACACCGCGCGGGTGCTCGGCCCCCTGCTCGCCCCGCCGCCCACCGACGGACATCCGGCGCCCAGGCACTAGCGCTACCGCCCTGGTCAGGGCCTACTCTGGGCAGAGGGCCTGCGCACAGAGGGCCTGCGCACAGGCCGGCTGCACCAGGGCGGGGGCGGCACCATGCGCATCACCGAAGACTGCGACACGCTGCTGCACGACATCATAGAGAACTGCGACGTTCGTCCGGTTTTCCAGCCGATCGTGTCGCTGCGTACCGGAACCACCGTCGCGTACGAGGCACTGGCCCGCGGACCGGCCGGCACGCCACTGGAGTCCCCCGACGCCCTGTTCGCCCTGGCCGCCGCCACCGGCCGCACCGCCGAACTCGACTGGACCTGCCGGATCGCCGCCCTGCGGGCGGCGCTGGGCGCGGGGCTCACCTGCCGCCTGCCGCTGTTCGTCAACGCCGAACCCGCCACCGTGCGGACACCGCCGCCGGCCGCGTTGCGCCGCGACCTGATCGCGGCGGCACAGCGCCTGCGCATCGTGGTCGAACTGACCGAACGCAAACTGATCAGCGACCCGGACGGCCTGCTGCTGGCCGTACGCGACATCCGGGCGCGGGGCATGCTCATCGCCCTGGACGACATCGGCGCCGACCCGGCCAGCCTCCAGGCCATGCGGGCCATCGCCCCCGAGGTGCTGAAGGTGGACCGCAGCGTGGTCCAGCACTGCAAGACACCCACCTCGCTCGACGTCATCGCCGCCGTCCGCGCCCAGGCCCGGCGCACCGGGGCGGTCATGGTCGCCGAGGGCATCGAGAACACCCATCATCTGCGCGCCGCACTGTGGCTGGGCGCCTCACTCGGCCAGGGCTGGCTGTTCGGGCACCCCGGACCGCTACCGGTCTGGTTCAGCGACGGCGGGCCCGCCGAGACGGCCCCGGATCCCGCCGCGACGCTGCGCGCCCTGGACCGCGTCCAGTACCGCCCTGAGCCGCCCCGGCTGCTGAACTGGCCGTCACCGTGCCGCTGCCACGAGACCCTCGCCCGCCACACCGCCTGACCCGCCCACCTCGCACCCGCGCCGCCCCGCCCCGCCGCGCGTCGCGGTCGCGATCGTGCAGTTTCGGGGAAAGTGCTCGAATGCGGGGCTGATTTCGTGCACTTTCCCCGAAACTGCACACTCGATGGAGCGCGTCCGGCGTGTCGGGGTGGTGTCCGCGATCACACCGGTGAGTCCATATAGGATTGATCCGAACTTGATCGAGGACCTGGGGAGGGCCCGTGAGCTTCTTCAATGCGGCGGGGCGCAACGAACGGAAGCTACAGCGGTTGCAGGATCAAGCCAACGACCACGCCACCAGGGCGATGGCGCTGCTGCGGGCCGGGCGCCCGCTGGAGGCGATCAGGCCCAGCCAGCAGGCGATCGAGACGATCCTGCACCTGCGCCAGCTGGAGCCGGACAACCAGGAGCACCTGGCCCAGCTCGCGGGCAAGCTGTACAACCACGCCGCGATGCTCGACCACGCCGGGCGCGGCGCCGAGGCGGTCGCCGTGGCGCGCCGGGCGCTGGAGTCATACCTCGAGCTCAGCGGTGGCGAGGTCGACCCGCAGGCGGCCGCCCTCGACCGTGTCATCCCGCGCGGGGCGTTCAGCGCGGGCAGCGCCGTGCCGGACCTGGCCGCCGCGGCGGCGATGACGGCCGACGCCAGGAGCCGGCTCGCGCTCATGCTCGCCAAGTGGGGCGGGCCCGCCGTCGCGGCCGAGGCCCGGCAGCTCGCCGTCGCGGCGGTCGACACGTACCAGCAGCTGAAGGAGATCGGCGCGGCCGACAGCGAGGACTTCCTGCGCGTGGTCACCCGCTACGACCAGGTGTGCCGACTGCTCGAAGCCCAGGAATAGGACCACGACGGTCGGCTCCGCAACGGCACCGGGCCGCTGCGGGGCCGACCGGCCTGCTCCGCGAACGGAGCGGAGTTACGGCGCGGGTTCCGTCGGGCCGTCGCCGGGCACCAGGAACGAGTAGTAGGCCGCGTCCGACGTGGTGCCGTCGGCGCTGCGCGACTGCACGATCAGGGTGTGATCGCCGGACCTGGCCGGGGTGTGGCTGATGGTCGCGGTGCCGTCCGGGCCCGCCGGGACGATCTGCTCCGCCCCGAAGTCGAACCGGTAGACGTACTCGACCACGCCCGCCGCGTGCGGTTGGAAGCTGAACGTGCCGGTGCTGCCGTACGGGGCGCCCGGCTCGTTGCGCGGCCAGTCCGTCGAGGCCACCACCGGTCGCGAGAGCACCGCCACACCGAACGAGGCCGCGCTGGAGCGCACCCCGCCACTTGTCACGCTGCGCACCAGCAGATCGGTGTACGGATTGACCGGCGTGAACACGAGCTGCGCGCTGCCGTCGGCGGCCGCAGGCAGGACCTGCTCCGGACCATAGTCGACCTGGTAGACGTAAGACACCACCCCGGCCATCGCCGGAGTGAAGGTCAGGTGGTGCGGCTGCCCCGGCCACGCGTCCGCGTCGGCGTCGGTGACCACCGGCGCGTTGTCGGCGACCAGGAACCGGAAGTTCGACTGCTCGCTGAGGTTGCCCGCACGGTCGACCGCGACCGCCGACAGCCAGGTCGGCCCGGCCCGGTCGGGAGTGAAGCCGACCGTCGCCGTCCCGCCCGGCCCGGCCGGCACGAACGTGTACGGCCCCTCGACACCCCAGAGGAACCCGGCCAGGTCCGGCACCCCCGCCATCGTGAACGTGAACGAGCCGGCAACCCCGCCGCCACCGTGCTCGGCACCGTCGTCCGGGTAGTCGGCCGAGGTGATCCGCAGGTCACCGGCGGGGGCGGTGGTGTCCACGGTGAACCGGCAGGGCGCCGACCACGGAGTGGCCGCGTCCTCGTCACGGGCCTTCACCGCGAACGCGTAGCGCCCGTCGGCCAGCAGGTCCGCGGGCAGCCGCAACCGCGCGCGGGGGTCGGCCGCGGTGACCGGGCCGACGTGGCGGAACATGGTCCGGTGCGCGGGGGCGTCCACGGGCCACACCGCGAACGTCGCATACCGCCCGTCGCGGTCGGGGTGGCTGAGTTCGGCGCTGAGCACCGGTTCGTCGCTGCTGGTCAGGACGCCGCCCGGCGTGCCGCAGGCGGTGTCGCCGACCATCAGCGCCGTGGGAGTCCCCGGCCTGGCGTTCGACCCGGTCGGGACGCCGGGACCCGCCGCGGCCGGGGCGGCGGCGACCGCCACCGCCCCGACGCCGGCCAGCATGGACAGGGCCGCCAGCGCGACCCTGATGGAACGTCGACTTCTACGCAAGATTGTCTCCCCCGTTGGTTGACAGTCGATAATGGACGAGCGCCGCTACGGTAGCGGAGCCTTTCCAGGCACGGGCTCCGGCGCCCGGCGCAGCAGCAGAGCGAGCGGGGTGACCAGCAGCAGCGCGGCCTCGCCCCAGAACGCCGCGTCGGCCAGCAGGTACAGCAGGTCCACCTGTTTGGCCAGGTCCTGCGGCGAGGCGGCGACGGCCTCGATCGCGACGAGCGTGTCGGCCTCGGCGTGGCTGGTGAGCCACGGCCACGGGTAGCCCAGGCCCCGGTGGTAGCCGAACATGCAGCAGATCCCGGTGCGCTCCGCCAGCAGGCTGGCCCCGAGCCCCACCAGGGTCAGCACCGCGACGGCCGCCCACGCCCAGCCCAGTGCCCGGCCGGTGGCACCGAGCCACAGCAGCAGGACCCCGCCGAGCGCCAGCACCAGCGCGAACACCGTGTAGTAACCGTCCAGCCCATGACTGACCATGGCCAGCCCCACCATCAGCAGGCTCGCCGCCCCAGCGGTCACGAGCAGAGCCCGCCACCATACCCCCATCGACATGTCTCGCAGTGTGACACGACGGACGGCGCCGCACTGCCCGTCCACCGGACGGCGCCGCGATCGACCTGATCGGACGGTCGCCGCAGCGGTCGCGATGGGCTGGACTTGGCCATATTGACAGTAGCCAGGCCGCCATCCGCTCTCCGTTGTCGAGGTCGACCGTGTTCCTGAAGGTTGAAGAGCTCAGCCGCAGGCGGCTGATGCACATGCGCGACAGCGCCGCGTCGTACGAGGGGGCGCGTTTCCAGGCCGAGCACGCGATGATCGAGGTGAAGCGGCCCCGGGACGAGAGCACCACGCTGCACTTCCGGTGCGCGGCCCCGGGTTGCGGCCGGTCGGTGCCGGTGTGGGCGGCGAGCATGGCCGAGGCCCGGCGCGGCAAGCTGCTGCGGGCCGGGTTCCTGTGGGCGACGGTCACGGTCGCGATCGGTCTGGCGGTATGGATCGCGACGCTGGCCGGGGCCGTGTTCCTGCTGCCGCTGGCGCTCGGGGCGCCGCTGGCGTACCGGCTGCTGCGGGTGTGGCAGCGCTACGACGGCATCGAGGCCGACGACGCGCAGCACGTGGTGCTGCCCCTGTCCCGCGCCTGAGGTCCGCGCCCGGTAGGGTCCGACGTCCACGACCCTGGGGGTGACGGATGTCGGTGTCCGAGGCCGCGGTGCCCGCGGTATCGCTGTGGCGGCGGCCGGGCTTCTCGGCGCTGCTGGTCGGGCAGACGCTGTCGGCGCTGGGCGACTCGTTCTCGTTCGTGGCGATCCCGCTGCTGGTGCTGCATGCCACCGGCTCGGTGGCGCAGATGGGCGTGGTGACCGCGCTCGGCGGCGCGGCGGCGCTGGTGACCGGGGTCTTCTCCGGGGTGCTGGCCGACCGGTTCGACCGGCGGCGGCTGCTGATCGCCTGCGACGTGGCTCGGTTCGCGCTGTACGCGGCCGTGCCGGTGCTGTGGACCGCGTATCCGGTGGTGTGGCCGCTGTACGTCGTGATGCCGCTGGCCGCCGCGTTCGGCAACGTGTTCCAGGTGACGTATGTGACCGTGGTGCCGGGGCTGGTGCCGCCGGAGGAGATCACCCGGGCCAACGGGCGGCTGTACGCGTCGTACTCGGCGGCGTTCCTGGTCGGTCCGGCACTGGCGGGCCTGGTGTCGGGGCGGTTCGGTCCGGCGCCCGCGATCGCGTTCGACGCGGCCACGTTCGCGGTGTCCGCGGTGTGCATCGCGCTGATCCGGGTGCGTACGCCGGTCGCGGCGGCGCCGCGCGAGCCGGAGAGCCTGTTCGCCGTGTTCTCGGCCGGGGTGCGGTTCATCGCGGGCCACCCGGTGCTGCGCTGGCTGACTGTGCTGCTGACGATCGTGTCCGGACTGCTGCTCGGCCTCAACGACGTGATCGTGTACCACGTCAAGCACGGCCTCGGCGGAGACGACAGCGTCGTCGGGTACGTGCTGGCCACCGGGATCGTCGGCAGCCTGGCCGCGTCGCTGCTGGTGGCCCGGGTGCGCGGCCGCCTGGGCTTCGGCCCGACCTGGGTGGCCGCCAACGCGGTCGCGGGCGCGGGCATCGCCGCGGTCGGCTGGGCGGGCGGCGTGGTGCCGGTGGCGGTGCTGCTGGCGCTGGTGATGCTGTGCACGTCGCTGGGCGGCATCTCGTCGATGTCGCTGCGGCAGGAGGTGACCCCGGCCCACCTGCTGGGCCGGGTGACCTCGGCGTTCTGGACGCTGCACTCGGCGCTAGCCCCGCTGGGCGCGGCGGCGCTGACGGCCGCCGCGGCCAGGTTCGGGGTGGCGGCGACGCTGTCGGCCGCCGGGGCGCTGTGCGCGGTGACCGCGCTGATCGGCCTGCTCACGCCCCTGCGGCGGGCCGACCGGGCGCGGATCAGTCCGGCGGGTCGGCCCCGAGCAGGTGACCGGTGGTGGCACCGCCGGCGTCGAGGCGGTCGAGTGCCGCGACCAGTTTGCGCTCCTCGTAGGTGAAGTGCGACTCCAGCAGCGCGGCCAGGCCGCCGAGCTCGGCGCGCAGCCGGGCCGAGCGCGCCGGGTCGCCCGCCGCCGCCGGCACTTTGGCCAGTATCTCCGGCAGGCGGTGCAGCACCGCGTTGATCTGCACATGGTCGCGGCGCAGCTCGTCGAGGACGGGCACCAGGTCGGGGCGCTGCCGGGCCAGCGCGGTGAACGCGTTGCCGTCCTCGGCCGTGTGATGGCGGTGCAGCGCGGTGCAGAACGCCAGGCAGTGGGTCGGCAGGTCGCGCGGCGGCAGGTCGCCCGGCGGGGGCGCGGTGCCGGCCAGGTGCGCGTCGACGTCGGCGCGCAGGCGGGCGAGCTGCTCGCGCAGCCCCTCGTGGATGTCGATGAGGTGGCCGCCGTACGCGATGATCCGCTCGTACGGCTCGGAGGTGGTGGACATGCCCGTCCTCGGGTTCGGCGCCTCCATGCCCTCGGCGGCCTTCGTGCCGGGCGCACCGCGACGCTGCGGCCACAGTACCGCAGCGTCGCGGGCGGTCAGCTCCGGCGCGAGCTGCGGACCAGTTCCGCCGCCAGGCCCAGCTGGGCCAGCTCGACCCTGGTCAGGCTCGGGTCCAGTTCGCGGATCGCGACGGCACGCGGCAGCTGGTGCAGCGGATCGCCCTCGGCGTGGCGCAGCAGCGCAGACACGAAGCGGCGGGCCGCGTCGGCCAGCGCGGCTTCCCCGCCGACGGCGACCTGGGCCACGATCAGCGCGGACATCGCCACGTCGAGGTCGGGCGGCCCGTCGGCGGCGTTGCGCCAGTCGATGACCACCGGGCACTCGTCGGTCAGGATGACGTTGTCCGGGTGCAGGTCCAGGTGCAGCAGGCGGCTGCCGGGCGCGGCCCCGGGCCGGGTCGGCGCGGCGTGCAGCCGCGAGTGCAGCCCGGCCAGGATCTGCGCACCCGCGTCGATGTCGATGCTGCCGTCGAGCATCGCGTCGCGCAGGCTGGGCCCGTCCAGCCGATCCATGATCAGGTCTGGGCCCTGCGCCTGGTAGACATGCGGCACGGGCAGGCCGTGCGCGGCCGCGTACCCCATGATCGCGGCCTCGGCCGCGGTGTCGCCGCCGTCGCGGTAGCGACGTAGGACCCTGCCGTCGTCGACGGCGTATACATTGGCGCTGCGCCCCCGGCCCACCAGCACGAGTTCCGGCACCACCTCAGCGATCCCCTTCCGCACAGTAGCTCACCGGTATTCCATCGCGACTAAGCGTGAACGTCCAGTAGGGATCGCTCAGCTGGACGTGGCGAGCTTCACACCGAGTCCGATGAGGACCGTTCCGGCGACCGCGTCGATGGCACGGCGGACCCGTACGGCGGCGGGCGCTCCCCCGACCAGCCAGCGGCGGGCCAGGCCGACCCCGCCGATGATCAGTCCAAACCAGACCATGGCCTCCAGATCGTGAATGAGTGCCATGAGCACACCCATCGGCAGTGCCGCCACCCCGGCGGGCAGGAACTGCGGCAGCATCGCGGCGTAGAAGACGCCGACCTTCGGGTTGAGCAGGTTCGTGCCCAGGCCGCGCAGGAACGCGCGCCGGGCGGACTGCGGCAGCTGCGCCGCCTGACCGTCCAGGTCGGACCCACGGCGGCGCCACGCGTCGCGGAGCATGACCGCGCCCAGCCACAGCAGATACCCCGCACCGGCGACCCGGATCACCGTGAACGCCGTGTGCGAGGCGGTGACCAGGGCCGAGATGCCCGCTGCGGCGGCGGTGCCCCAGATCAGCGCGCCGGTGCAGATACCCAGCGCGGTCGCCAGCGCCAGCCGGCGTCCCTGCACGACCGCGGTACGCAGGACCAGGGCCGTGTCGACCCCGGGGATGATCGTCACCACGGCGGCGACGAGCGTGAACGAGAGCAGAGCCGAGCCGACCGTCATCGGGGCAGCGTACCGATCTCAGCGTGGCGCGTGCTCGGCGTGCGGCTGCCGTCCCGCCCGGCGCAGCATGCCCCCGGCCAGCGGGGCGGCGTCGAGGTCACCGGCGGCGATGCGCGCGGTGATGGTGCGGCGCACCATGCGGGCGGCCAGGGCCGGGAAGTGCCTGGCCACGAAGAGTTCGACCCGGCCCCGGCCGGTGGTGGCGATGTCGCGGCGGGGACGGCGCGCGACGGCGGCGCCCAGGATCGCGGCGATCACGCCCTCGACCGGCTCCAACCGGGAGACGCCCTGAAGCGACAGGCCGGCCTGCGCCGACGCGTCGTGGATGGGCGAGGCGACCATGCTCGGGTACACGACGGACACGCCGATGTGCGAGCCGACCTCCAGGCGCAGCGCGTCGGCGTAGGCGACCAGGGCGCGCTTGCTCACGCCGTACGCGGCGGCCAGCGGCAGCGGCAGCAGCGCCATCCGGCTGGACACGAACACGATCCGGCCCCGGCTGCGCTCCAGCGGCGCGATCGCGGCGGCGGTGGTGTGCCAGGCCGCCATCAGGTTGACCTCCAGCTGGCGGCGGGCCGCCTCGCCCGGCGGCAGCTCGGCCGGGGCCGGGCCACCCACCCCGGCGTTGTTGACCAGCAGGTCCAGGCCGCCCAGCAGCTCCACCGCCTGCGCCACCCCCTCGCGGGCGCGGGCGCCGTCGGTGAGGTCGCAGGCGATCACCGGGGTGTCGCCGATCCGCCCGCCGACCAGGTCCAGGCCGACGACCTGGGCCCCGGCCGAGGCCAGGCGCTCGCACAGCATCCGCCCGAACGTGCCGTTGGCCCCCGTGACCACGGCCCGCTGTCCGCGCAGCGTCCTCATCGGTTGTTCCCCTTCCAGCTCACGCCCTGGCCGCGGATGGCGCGGGCGGTGCCCCGCGCCAGCTCCCCGGCGGCCAGGTCGAGGTAGGCGTCGAAGTCGATGCGCATCGCGGGGCGGCGCTGCCCCCAGCGGTCGGCGGCGGCGGCGTGCTCGCGGATGATGTCGGCGGCCTGCGCGGCCGGGTCGGGCAGCGCGTACCGCCCGGCGACGTACGCGGCGGCCAGCCGGGCCTGCGCCTCGACCACCGGCAGCGCCGACCCGGTCGACTGCATCAGCCCGACGAACATCAGCCCGGGTTCGCCCTGGTGGAACACGTGCCGGAACAGCGGCATCCGCTCGGCCGAGGGCGCGAGCAGCGCCTGGTCGAGGAACGGCAGGTCGATGGTGTAGCCGGTGCACCACACGACCAGGTCGATCTCGTCGGTGCGCCCGTCGGCGAAGGTGACGGTCTGCCCGTCGAAACCCTTGATCCCATCGCGTACGCCGATCTCGCCGTGGGTGATCCGCGACAGCAGCGCGTCGGACAGGGTGGGGTGGTCCTGCAGGAAGCCGTGTTCGGGGTCGGGCAGGCCGTAGCGCGACGGCCTGCCGACGGCGGCGCGCAGCATGGTCTGGCTGATGCGCTGGCGCAGCCGCCACGGCAGCCGCTTGGCCAGCGCGCCGTTGAGGGTGTCGGACGGCTTGCCGAACAGGTGCTTGGGCACGATCCACACGCCGCGGCGCACCGACAGCAGGGTGCGCGGGGCGACGTACGAGGCGTCGACGGCGATGTCCATGGCGGAGTTGCCGCCGCCGACGACCAGCACCCGGCGCCCGGCGAGCTGGTCGGGGCCCCGGTAGTCATGGCTGTGCAGCTGCTCGGCGGTCAGCGTGCCCGGGTAGGCGGGCTCGGGCAGCCGGGGGCGGCTGTTGTGGCCGTTGGCGACCACGACCGCCTCGACGTGCACGGCGACGGCGCCGTCGGGGTTGAACGCGGTGACGCGCCAGCCGTCGCCGTCGCGGACCACCTCGGTCACGGTGTGGTGCAGGCACACGCTCTTGAGCAGATCGAACCGGACCGCGTAGTCGTGCAGGTAGGCCGCGATGCGGCCGTGGTCGGGGTAGTCCGGCCAGTCGGCGGGCATGGGCGCGTCGGCGAACTCGGTGCGGGTCCTGCTGGTGTTCAGGTGCAGCGTCCGGTACGCCGAGGAGTGCGGGGCGCCGTACACCCACAAGCCGCCGACCTGCGCCCCGGCGTCGAAGCACACCGCGGGCACACCGCGGTCGGCCAGCGCCTTGAGCGTGGCAAGTCCGGCCGGACCGGCGCCGATGACGGCGACGCGTGGGCTCATCGCACCCTCCCCAATTAATCCAACGCCTGCTGGATATTGCCGGAGGGGACGGGCGACGTCAAGGGCGGGGGGCGTACATCCGGTCCAGCCAGCGGTGCGCGTACGCCCGGAACTCCCGGCGCTGGCGCGCCCCGGCCGACCCGGCCAGCAGGCCCACGACGTGCGCGTGCACCGCCCAGACCAGGCTGCGCACGGCCAGGTGCGGGTCGGGCTCGTCCAGCACCCCGGCCGCGTGCGCCTGGGCGAGCACCTGCTCGACCGCCCGGTAGAGCGGGTGGGAGTAGCGCTCGTCCAGCTCGGCGTGGCGGTCGGGCTCCAGCCAGCGGCGCAGCCACAGGCCGGTGGTCTCCGGCCGGTCCTCCAGGAAGTCGACGAAGCTGTCCAGCAGCTCGTGCAGGGCGGTCATGGCCGCGGCCGGGCCGGACCCCAGCGCCGCCCCGGCGGCACCGGTGGCCTGGGCGAGCACCGTGCGCTCCGCGTCGTAGACGTGGGCGAAGCAGGCGTCGTAGAGCGCCGCCTTCGTGCCCACGTGGTGGTGCACGGTCGCGACGTCGACCCCGGCGGCCGCGGCGACCTCGCGCATGCCGACCGCGTCGAAGCCGCGCCGGGCGAACAGCGCGGTAGCCGCGACGACGATCGCGTCCGGGGTGGCCCGGCGGTCGGTGCTGCGCGGACGGCCAGGTCCGCGGCGGGGTGTGGTCATGGCTCCCATCGTGCCCTACTATCCAGCGAATGTTGGATTACAGCCCCGGCGAGACCGCGCCCGAGGCCGCCGCGGCGCAGGCCGCCCGGCTGCCGCGCGGCGGCATGCTGGCGTACGCGACGGGCTCGCTCGGCATGGGGACCTGGGTGACCGTACCCGGCCTGCTGCTGCTGTACTTCCTCACCGACGTGCTCGCCGTGACGCCGCTGCTGGCGGGCGTGGTGCTGCTGCTGCCCAAGGTCGCCGACGTGCTGCTGCACCCCTGGGTCGGCCACCTGTCCGACCGCGACCTGCGCCGCCGCGGCCACCGCCGCGCCCTGATGGTGCTGGGCTGCGGCCTGCCGCTGGCGTTCGCGGGCCTGTTCGCGGTGCCGGGCGGGCTGTCCGGCGCCCCGGCGGCGGCCTGGGTCGCCGTCGGCTTCGTCGCGGGCAACCTGCTGTTCGCCGCGTACCAGGTGCCCTACCTGTCCACCCCCGCCGACCTCGGCATCGGCTACCACGAGCGCACCCGGCTGATGGGCTTCCGGATGGTCGTGCTGACCGTCGGCATCCTGCTGTCCGGCGTCGTCGCCCCGATGCTCGCGGGCAGGCAGGACCCCACCCGTGCCGGATACGCCCTGATGGGCGCGGTCCTCGGCGCGACCATGCTGGCGACGATGCTGGTCGGCATCGGCGGCGTGCGCCGCCTGGCCGCCGCCGCCCCCGGGCAGGCTCCGGCGGCGGCCCACCCCGCCGCCGGATTCCGGACGCTGCTCGGGGCGCTGCGCGACCCGCAGTTCCGCTGGCTGGTCGGCGCCTACCTGGCCATGTCGACCACCACCCACCTGGTGCTGGCCGCCGTCCCCTACTTCGCGAAGTACGAACTCGGCCGCCCCGGGCTGACCACCGTGCTGGTCGCCGCGTTCGTCGCCCCCGCGCTGGTGGCGACGCCGGTCTGGGTCGCGGTGGCCCGCCGCATCGGCAAGCAGCCCGGCCTGCTCATCGCCCAGGGCGCGTTCGTCGCCGGGTCGCTGGTGCTGGCGCTCGGCTCGGCCGCCGGGCTGCCGGTGCTGATCGGCGCGGTCGCGGTGCTGGGTGTGGCGTTCGCGGCGATGCAGCTGCTGCCGTTCTCGATGATGCCCGACGCCATCCGCGCGGCCGGGGGCACCGAGCGGGCCGGGACGTACACCGGGGTGTGGACGGCCGCCGAGGCCACCGGTGGGGCGCTCGGCCCGTACGTCTACTCGGCGTGCCTGGCCGCGGGCGGGTTCGTCGCCTCCGGCGCGGGCGACCAGGTGGCGCAGCCGGGGCTGGCGCATACCATGATCCGCCTCGGGTTCGGCCTCGTCCCGGCCGTACTGATGATCGTCGCGATGCTGCTCCAGCGCCGATACACCCTGGACCGCACCCTCCGCTGACCTCCGCCGCGCCCCGCCGCGCCCCCGCGCGGCCCGTGGGTTCGTGCAGTTTCGGGGAAAGTGCAGCAATCCTCGCCGGTATTCGTGCACTTTCCCCGAAACTGTAGAATCGTCTGTCCAATTAGGTCGGCGACCGGCCACGGGTGTATTAGTTCTGGCGTGACTTTCACGAAGCACCACCGACTGCTCGGGCTTCTCTTCGTGGCCGCCGTCGCCGCCGGCGCCACGGCCTGCTCCTCGACCGACGACACGGCGACCGGTGCCACGCCCAGCGCGGTGGCGTCGGCGTCCGTCCCGTCGGCGTCGCCCTCGGCCGCCGCCGACGGCTGCCCGCCGGACGTCAACCTGATGTACGAGTCGCTCAAGGCCACCCCGGCCGTCTTCGACGAGATCGACAAGAGCGTCACCGGCATCGGCGAGCCGAAGTGCGCCGAGGGCTGGTCCACCGCGATGACGGTCGTGAAGAACGCCGATCCGCTGGTGGTGCTGTTCCGGTACGACCCCGCCACCGGCAAGTGGACCCCGGTCGCGGTCGGTTCGGACGGCGTGTGCGACGGCGCGGTCAAGGTCCCCGACGCCGTCCAGGCGAAGCTGCACCCGGGCTGCTGATCCCCGGGTCGCCGACCCCGTGCGGCCGTCCCGGCCCGTCCCGCGCCGGGGCGGGGCGGCCGCGCGGACCCGGACACGGCCGCCCCGGTGCCCCGCGCCCACGTCCGGAATGTGCAAGAGTGGGCGCATGCAACGGATTTCGGGCCGGATCGCGGCCATCGCCGAATCAGCCACGCTCGCCGTCGACGGCAAGGCCAAGGCCCTCAAGGCGGCCGGTCGCCCGGTGATCGGCTTCGGCGCGGGCGAGCCCGACTTCCCGACCCCCGACTACATCGTCGCGGCGGCCCAGGCCGCCTGCGCCGACCCGCGCATGCACAAGTACTCCCCCACCCCCGGCCTGCCCGAGCTGCGCGAGGCGATCGCCGCCAAGACCCTGCGCGACTCCGGCTACGCCGTGCAGCCGGGCCAGGTGCTGGTCACCAACGGCGGCAAGCAGGCGGTGTACACCGCGTTCGCGACCCTGCTCGACCCCGGCGACGAGATCATCGTGGTCGCGCCGTACTGGACCACGTACCCGGAGGCGGTCAAGCTGGCCGGGGCGGTGCAGGTCGACGTGCACACCGACGAGCACTCCGGCTACCTGGCCACGGTCGAGCAGCTGGAGGCCGCCCGCACCCCGCGCACCAAGGCGCTGCTGTTCGCCTCCCCCGCCAACCCCACCGGCGCGGTGTACCCGCCCGAGCAGGTCGCCGCGATCGGCCGCTGGGCCGCCGAACACGGGCTGTGGGTGATCACCGACGAGATCTACGAGCACCTCACCTACGGTGACGCGTCGTTCGCCAGCATCGCCGCCGCCGTGCCGGAACTGGGCGACAAGGTGGTGATCCTCAACGGCGTCGCCAAGACGTACGCCATGACCGGCTGGCGCGTCGGCTGGCTCATCGCCGCCCCGGACGTGGTGGCCGCCGCGACCAACCTCCAGTCGCACCTGAGCTCCAACGTCTGCAACGTGGCCCAGGCCGCCGCGCTGGCCGCCGTCGCCGGGGACCTGTCCGCCGTCGACCACATGCGCCAGGCGTTCGACCGGCGCCGCCGGACCATGGTCGCGATGCTCAACGACATCCCGGGAGTGGTCTGCCCCGAACCGTTCGGCGCGTTCTACGCGTACCCGTCGGTCAAGGGGCTGCTCGGCCGGGAGCTGCGCGGACGCCGGCCGCAGACGTCGGCCGAGCTGGCCGCGCTGGTGCTCGACGAGGCCGAGGTCGCGCTGGTGCCCGGCGAGGCGTTCGGGACGCCCGGCTACTTCCGGCTGTCGTACGCCCTCGGCGACACCGACCTGGTCGAGGGGCTGACCCGGCTGGGCAAGCTGCTCGCCGAGGCCCAGCCAGCCCGCTGACCTCCGGTCGGCAGGGCCGCCCACCAGGGGGTACGGTATGCCGCCGTGACCCTGTACCTCGTCGCCGCCGCCGTCTTCGGACTGGCCGCCTTCGCGCAGGCGGTGACCGGCTTCGGCTTCGCGCTGGTTTCCGTACCCCTGCTGGCCATGGCCGACCAGCCGCAGCCCGCCGTGGTGTCGGCCACCATCGTGAGCCTGATCCTCAACGCCGCGACCGCCTGGCGCGAGCGCGCCCACGCCGAGCTGCCCGTGGCCCGGCGCCTGCTGATCGCGGTCGCCGTCGGCATGCCGCTGGGCCTGCTGCTGCTGGTCTCGCTGCCCGACCTCGCGCTGCTGATCCTGATCGCGGTGGTCAACCTGACCAGCACGCTCGTGGTGTGGCGCGGCTGGCAGCTCTCCCCCGGGGCGGGCACCGCCGCCGCGGCCGGAATCCTGGCCGGGGTGCTGACCACCACCACCGGCACCAACGGGCCGCCGCTGGTGGCGACGCTGCGGGCGATGAAGCTGGAGCCGCGCGTGTTCCGGGCCACCGTGGCGCTGATCTTCGGCGTGGTCGGGCCGGTCGCGGTGGTCGGCTTCGGTGTCGCCGGGACCCTGACCTGGCACGCGACCCTGCTCGCGGCGGCCGGACTGCCCGCGACGGCGCTCGGCGCATGGCTGGGCAACGTCATCTTCCACCGGATGGACCCGCTCGCCTTCCGCCGCGTCGTCCTGTCCTGCCTGGCCGGCAGCGCCGTCGCGGCCCTCGTCAACGCCACCACCCGCGCCAGCTGACCCCGCGCCGACCCGCCGCGCCGCGGGTTTAGGCGGTGGCGGGTCGGCGGGTGAGGGTGATCGTGGGGAGCAGGCGGGGCGCCCGCCGGGCGGCGACGTCCTCCACCCAGCCGAAGCAGAGCACCGCCAGTGCCGTGAGCGGGATCGTGACGAGCAGGGTGACCGGCGCGGAGTCGGTGAGTGCCGGGACACCGGTGCGGTTGATCAGCCAGTGGCCGACGAAGATCATCGGGAACTGCCAGACGTAGACGGTGACGGCGCGGGCGTTGAGGACCGCCACGGCCCGGCGCGGCAGCTCAGGCAGGCGGTCGTACCAGGTCATGGACGGGCGCAGGCGAAGGGCGACGAGGACCACCGCCGTGCCCCAGAGCACCTCCGACAGCGGCGAGCCGTTGGAGCGCAGTGCCATCATGCCCAGGGCGGCGCCGATCGCCAGGGCCGCCGCCAGCGGCACCCGGTCGAGCAGGCGCAGGTGGCGGGCGTACCCGAGCAGCCAGCAGGTGCCGTACGCGGCGGTGGACCAGATCACGTCGCCGACGGGGTCGGACGGAATGGTGATCACGGTCACGCACGCCACGGCCAGG
Organism: Catellatospora sp. TT07R-123; assembly: GCF_018327705.1. Classification (NCBI taxonomy): domain Bacteria; kingdom Bacillati; phylum Actinomycetota; class Actinomycetes; order Micromonosporales; family Micromonosporaceae; genus Catellatospora; species Catellatospora sp. TT07R-123. Next base: position 1,197,798 of record NZ_BNEM01000002.1, read on the forward strand.
GCCAGCGGGGCGAGCAGCGTCGGCAGCGGCCAGCGGCGCACCGCCCACCACAGCAGCGGCGACAGCAGCACGAACCACAGGTAGGCGCGCAGGTACCACAGCGCGACCACGAAGATCCCGCCGTCGGGCGAGGCGGGCGGGTTGGCCAGCGGCAGCACCCACAGCAGCGGGTCGTACCAGCGCATCGGCTGCTGCGGGTCGTGCAGCCAGCCCTGCAGCAGCATCAGCGGCAGCGCGATCGCGCCCAGCGCCCACAGCGGCGGCAGCAGGCGGCGCAGCCGCGACCGCACGGTCGGGGCCGCGCCACCGCGCTCCAGCGAGACGGCCGTCAGATATCCGGCCAGCCCGAACATGAGCCACATCGACGGGAACAGGGTGGTCAGCGCCCCGATCGGGATCGCGTGGTTGAGGAACACCCGGACGATCGCGGCCGCGCGCAGCGTGTCCACGTACGGGCTGCGGGCACGGGCCGTCGGCGCGGGCGTGATGGCAGCAGCCGGCGCCGTTCTTTCGATGATCGACATAAGCGGGAGTCACTCCGGTCAGTCACGGGCGGCGTGCCTTCAACCAGACCCGACTTCCCTCAAGAGAACCTCGACAAACCGGTCCGTGAACCTTCCCTGTGACCGACGCGACTGTATTGGCCGAGGAGGTGACCATGACAGACGAATTACTGGTGGTCCGCTGCCGGCTCGGCGAACGGGACGCGCTGGCGCAGCTGGTGCGCCAGTGGCACGACCCGGTGCTGGCGTACGTGCGCCGCATGCTCGGCCCGGCGCTCGCCGACGACGTGGCCCAGGAGGTGTGGGTGGCGGTGTTGCGCGGTCTGCCGAAGCTGCGCCGGCCGGAGCGGTTCACCCCGTGGCTGTTCACCATCGCGCGCCGAGTGGTGATCAACCGGCTGCGGGAGGAGTACGCCCGGCCCGAGGCCGCGGCCGAGACCCCCGACCTGGCCGTGCCCGACCACGGCGACCTGGTCGCCGAGCGGGCCGAGGTGACACGGCACCTGGCGGCGCTGCCGGTGCGCGAGCGCGAGGTGCTGGTCCTGTTCCACCTGGAAGACCTGCCGCTGGAGACGTGCGCCGAGATCTGCGGCGTGCCGGTCGGCACGGTGAAGTCACGCCTGTCGCGGGCCCGGCGGATGGTGCGCGCGGCGATCGAATCACAGGGAGGACGTCCATGAACGCCGAGGAGATGCTGGCCCGGCTGGAGCGGCCGCTGTCGCCGTGGCGGCGGGTGGCCACCGCGGCCGCCGCGATCGGCGGGTGCGCCGGCGCCGCCGCGATCGGGGTCCTGTGGGCCACCGAGCCGGACCTGCCGGTCCGGACCCAGGTGGCGTTCGCCGCACTGGTCGCGGTCGGCCTGGCCTGGGCCGGGTACGGCGTGTGGGCGCTGACCCGGCGTACGCCGCTGTTCGCCCGCGACCGCGTCGTCGCGGGCTGGCTCGCCCTGGGCGCGACGGTGCTGCTGACCGGGCTGGTCGTGGCCGTCACCGTCGCGCGCCGGCCGGCTCAGCCGCTGCTGCTGGCCCTGGTGCTGGCCCTGCTCGCGCTGGCGGTGGTGAACCTGGTCCGCGCCCGCGCCGCCCGCTCGGCACTGCTGCGCCGCAAGCACGAACTAGGCGGCTGACCTGCCTCCGCTGACCCGAGCTCAGGCGAAGCGTTCGACGGTGACCGGGATGAGGCCGCGATCGCGCAGCAGGCTGCGCAGCCGGTGCAGCAGCGCGCCCAGCGTCGCGGGTTCCGGCTCCGAGTCCGGGCCCAGCAGCGCGGTCAGGTCGATGCTCCAGGCCACGCCGAAGCCGATACGCCGCAGTTCCCAGCTGAACTCGTGTGCCTGCGCCGCGAGCGCGCCGCGGCCCAGGACCCGGGGCTCGGCCGGGTCGTCGACCGGCTGAAGCCACTCGCGGCACCACAGATCGGCCATGCCGTGCTCGCCGAGGTCGCCCGCGAACAGGATGCGGTACACGCGCCGGTCGAAGAATCCGGCCGGGACCTGCGCCGGGCCCAGCCGCAGCGGGGCGGAGGCGGGCCGGAGGTCGCGGTCGGCGAACTGCCTGCGCAGCTCACCGGCGTGCGGCAGGTCGGTGTCGGTCAGCCGCCGGTACGCCTCCTCGGCGGCTGACCGGCCGGTCGGGCGCACCACCGTGCGCACCCGCGCGTCCGCCCGCAGCGACCGGCTGAAGCCCGCCGAGCTCCACCAGCCCTCGCCGGCCGACCACACCGCGCTGTCCACCCCGGCCGCGGCGAAGTCCTCGTGCAGCACGAACTCCTCGACGGCGATCCCGCACGGGGCCACCCCGCGCCACACGTCGTCGGGCTCGGCGTAGACCAGGTAGTAGTCGAGCTCGCAGTCGAACGACGGCTCCCCGTCATACCCGACCGACTCACGCGTACGCAGCCGCACCTCGGCATCCATGCCTGCATGATGTCGCACCGTGCGGCCGCGCACGCTCAGCCACACCGGCACTGTTGCAACACGTTGTAATTGTTAGATCACGGAAAGTAGGTGACGACCTCCTGCGCCTCCCCGTCGTAGCCGCCGAGGAAGCAGATCCGGTGGTAGTTCGCCAGCACCCGGCTGCCCGCGCGGGCGTCGGCCTCGGTGTCGAACACGTGCAGGATGTGGTCGTGGTCCTTGACCCGCCAGCCGTCACCGTGGCCCATGTCCTCGACGATCAGGTGTCCCGGCTCGTACGCCGAGCAGTTGTCCTGCTCGCCCTCGATCACCGCGGCCCGCCCCGAGGGGTCCAGCCAGTAGTCGAAGACGAACGTGTCGCCGTCCTCGCGGGCGTTGCCGCGCCCGACATAGCAGTGCCTGCGGTAGCGCTGCGCCAGCGCGAGCCCCTGCCCGCCGGATGCCGCCCCCGGCCCGCCGTGCAGGCGCAGCACCGGGGTCGCGCCGTCGGCGACCGTGTACACCCCGGCCTCGTAGCCGACCCGCAGCCGGGCGGGGTCGTAGAACACGCAGTCGGCGGGGGTCGGCCACTGTCCCGCCACCGGCGACGCCTGCGGACCAGGCGAGTCCGGTGCGGCGGACGGCGGAGGCGGCAGGGCGGCGCCGGAGCCGCCGCAGCCAGGCAGGAGCAGGAGCAGGGCGGCCAACGGCAGGACCGGCAGGAACGGCAGGAATCGTCGCATACCGGAAAGGTAGGTCGCCGCCCCTGCCCGCTACGCCAGCGACGCGCCCGTCAGCGGATCGCCCGGGACCTGGAGCGACGGCTCCGACCGGTACAGCTCCACCGCCTCGGCCAGCGGCCCGCCCGCGGCGCTGATCACGGCGACCCGGTCCAGCAGGGCCAGCTCGGCGGCGGTCAGCTCATCGTAGTGCCGGGGGATCAGCCCCCAGTTGTCCCAGGGCAGCACCTCCACCCCGTTGAGCGCGGCCAGGTCGCGCAGCAGGTTGCCCTGGACCTCCCACATGCCGGTCAGCCCCACGCTGTGGACGCCGAACGTGCCCGGGTCGCGGTCACCGGCCCGGCACTCCTGCCAGGCGCGCCCCGCCACCAGGAACCCGTCGCGCGGCACGTCCAGATGGTCCACCGCCGACCCGTACGCGGCCCGCGCACCGCCTGCGAGCTGGGCGTCCACCAGCCGCCAGCCGTCACCGTGCCACCATTCGACCACCCAGTGGTCGTCGAAGAAGTCCGGCGCGAAGTAGCCCGCGAAGCCGACCCGCACCCTGGCGGGCACCCCGGCCTCGCGCAGTGCCGCGCACAGCAGCACCGAGAAGTCGCGGCAGGTCCCGGCGAAGCGCTCGGGCACCGGGCGGGCCGCCAGGTCCGCGCCGAGCCGGTCCAGGATCGCCGCGGTGTGCCGCGTGTTCGCCTCGTCGCGGCGTGCCTCGGTCAGGTCCAGGCCGAACCGCCACTTCGCCTCGTCGCGGTGCAGCACCACCCCGCGTACGACCTCGGCCAGCTCGGCGACGTCGGCGGGCAGCCCGGCGAACGCGGCGCGGTGCGCGCCCGGATCGGTGACCGGGCTGTGCCGGCGGTAGAAGTCGAGCTCGTCCATGCGTCCTCCCGTGCCGGTTGCTGTCGCGGGCGACCGTACCGCGTCGCACCGACAGCGCGACCGGCCCGAGCGGACGAATTTGGGCAGGCCGCAGCGGGCGGCCGGGAATCCGGGCACCCGCTGCGGACGCGGCTCAATAGGCGACCGTGAACCGCTGCTGCGGGAAGGTGCCCTGCTCGACGGCGTCGACGACCGCCGCGGCGTAGTCGCCGGTCGAGATGCGGCACTCCCCTGCCGCGTCGGTCAGCGGCGTGTCACTCGCCTCGGCCCGGTAGGCGCCGGTCTTGTCGCCCGGCACCAGGTGCACCGGCGGCGGGCTGACGTACGACCAGTGCAGGTCGGTCTGGGCGGCGCGCAGGATCTCCAACGCGGCGCCCTGGTCGAGCGCCGTCTCCAGGTATTGCGGCGGGAACGCGGGCGAGTCGACGAACCGCTGCCCGGACGGCGCGAGCAGGCTGCCGCCGCCGCCGAGGAACACCAGGCGGGCCACCCCGGCCGCGGGCAGTGCCGCGAGCAGCGCCTCAGCGGTACGCGGCACGGTCCGGTCCGGACCCTTGACCGCGACGACGACGGCGTCATGCCCGTACACCGCGTCCTTGAGCGACGCCGCGTCGGTGGCGTCGACGTCGGCGCGCCCGAGCGTGGTGACCTCGTGCCCGCGCTCGCGCGCCTCCCGGACCACGACGTTGCCGAGGTTGCCCGCGGCGCCGATGACGGCGATCTTCATGCTGCTTCCTTCTTTCCCCAGGTACGACCGACGAAGTCGGCGATGAGCGGTGCGATCTCGGGCAGGCACTCCTCCAGCGCGAAGTGCCCGGTGTCGAAGAGGTGGATCTCGGCGTCGGGCAGGTCCCGCCGGTACGCGTGCGCCCCGGGCTCGGGGAAGAACGCGTCGTTGCGGCCCCACAGCACCAGCGTCGGCGGCCGGTGCTCGGCCAGCCAGCGCTGCCAGGCCGGGTACAGCGCCAGGTTGGTGTGGTAGTCCAGCGCCAGCGCCACCTGGGCGTCCTTGCGGCCGGGCTGGTCGAGGAAGTGCTGGTCCAGGGTCCAGCCGTCCGGTGAGACCAGTTCGGGGTCGGCGGTGCCGCCCTCGTACTGGCCGCGGGTGACCGGCAGGACGAGGATCTGGCGCGCCCGCTCCCGCGCCCCGTCCACGCCGGGCCGGTCGGCGGCCATGCCGCGCGCCATCTCGGACAGGCCCTCGTCGTAGGCGTTGGCGTTCTGCGCCACGAGGCCCACGACGGCCTCCGGGCGGCGCTGGGCCAGCCGCATGCCGACCGGGCCGCCGAAGTCGAAGGCGTACAGGACGAACCGGTCGAGGCCGACGGCGTCGAGGAAGCCCTCGACCACGTCGGTCAGGCTCTCGAAGCTGTAGATGAAGTCGGCGGGCACCTCGGTGTGCCCGAATCCCGGGTAGTCCGGCGCGATCAGCCGGTAGCGCGTGCCGAGCGCGTCGAACAGGCGGCGGAACTGGTGCGAGCCCGAAGGGAAGCCGTGCAGGAGCAGGAGCACCGGTGCGTCCGGCGGCCCGGTCTCCCGGTAGAAGACGCGGGCGTCACCCACCTGCACGAACCGGTGGTACACGCGCGGGACCTCATACACGATGAGCACCTCTTAACGAGAAGCAGTTTGCGTTAGCATGGGCATCGTGACAGAGCCGGAGTCCTTAATGCAAGACGGTTCCCGTTTAGCGGGCTCGGTGCGGCCGGGCGGGCGCACCTCGCGCACCCGGGCCGCCGTCTTCGACGCTGCCATGGCCGAGCTGGCCGAGAAGGGTTTCGCGGGAACCGGGATGGAGAAGATCGCCGCCCGCGCCGGGGTGGCCACCTCGACCGTGTACCGCCGCTGGGGCAGCCTGACCGGCCTGCTCCAAGACCTGGTCGACGAGATCACGCTGGACGTACGGCTCACCGACGCCGGGCCGCTCGCCGACGACCTCGCGCAGATCGCCCGCGTGATCCTCATCCTCAACCGGCACCCCGTGCACCGGCCGTGGATGGACGCCGTCGTCACCGCCGCGGTGCACGACCCGGCCGCGCGCCAGGTGCTGTCACGCACCATCCGGCGCCGCATCGAGGGCACCGCCCCGGTCGTCGCGCGCGCCGCCGAACGCGGCGAGATCCCCGCCGACACGGACGCCGAGGAGGTCATCCGGATGCTCGCGGCGCCGTTCTACTACCGCATGTACATCAGCGGCGAACCGATCACCGACGACCTGCCCGACCGGGTCGCCGCCGCCGTGGTCGCCGCCGTCCAGGCCGGGAGGCTGCGCCGTACCTGACCGGCGGTTACTCGAAGGGGGTCGGGTCGCCGGCGCCCCGGCGCAGGATCTCCGGCTCGTCGCCGGACAGGTCGACCACGGTGCTCGGCCCGGTGGTGCAGTCGCCGGAGTCCAGGACCGCGTCGACCTGGTGGTCGAGCCGCTCCTTGATCTCCCAGCCCTGCGTCATCGGCTCCTCCTCGCCGGGCAGCAGCAGCGTGCTGGAGACCAGCGGCTCAGCGAGTTCGGCCAGCAGCGCCTGGGCCACCGCATGGGCCGGGATGCGCACCCCGATGGTCTGCTTCTTGGGGTGCTGCAGCCGCTTGGGCACCTCGCGCGTGGCCGGGAGGATGAACGTGTAACCGCCGGGCGTGTTCGCCTTGAGCAGCCGGAACACCGAGTTGTCGATCTTCACGAACTGGCCCAGCTGCGCGAACTCGGCGCAGACCAGGGTGAAGTGGTGCCGGTCGTCGAGGTGGCGGATCTCGCGGATGCGATCCAGCCCGTCCTTGTTGCCCAGCTGGCAGCCGAACGCGAAGCACGAGTCGGTCGGATACACGATGAGCCCGCCGCCGCGGACGATGTCGACCGCCTGCTTGATCGCGCGGGGCTGCGGGTTGTCCGGATGCACGTCGAAGTACTTCGCCACGACCAGAGCCTAGACCTCGGCGGGCCGAGCACGAGCGAGGCGCCCGGCCGCGATCTGGTGCGAAGATCGCGGCCGGGCGCCCGGCCGGTCTCAGACCGGCTGACCCGCAGGTCGGGCCGCCGACGGCTCGGCGGCGACCGGGTGCGGGGTCAGCGGCTGGGCGCCGTAGAGCTCGTCGGCCAGCTCGGTCTCCTGGCTGACCTCGTCGTCGGGGGTGCGGGCCTTGCGCGGGCCGATCAGGCTGACCGCCGCGCCGATCACGCCCATCGCGATGGCCAGCCAGAACACCACCACGAGCCCGTCGTGGAAGGGCCCGGCGATCAGGTCGGGGAAGAACTGCCGGTCGGTGAGGGTCGCGGCGTTGGCTGCGGGCAGCTTGCTCAGCAGGTCCGGGCCGAGCAGCTCCTGGATCGGGTTGTAGCCGAGGAACGCCGCGAACAGCGTGCCGACCGGCGGCAGCTGCGCGATCGCGATCGCCGACGCGTCGGGCACGCCCTGGGCGGTGAGCCCGGCGCGCAGCGTGTCCGGCAGCGAGCTGGACAGGCCCGCGACCATCAGCGAGAAGAAGACGCCGATGGACAGCACCATGCCCGCGTTCATGAAGGTGGCGCGCATGCCGGAGGCGACGCCGCGCAGATGCGCGGGGACCGCCGACATGACCTGGGCGGTGTTCGGGGCCGAGAACAGGCCGCCGCCGAGGCCGTTGAGGAAGACCAGCGCGGCGAAGACGCCGTAGTGGAAATTGGTGGGTACGAGCAGCAGCCCCGCGAACGACGCCGCCATCACCAGCAAGCCGCCCGCCGCGAAGATGCGCGCGCCGAACCGGTCGGACAGCCAGCCCGACAGCGGCCCGGCGGCCAGGAAGCCGACGGTCAGCGGGAGCAGGTAGATGCCGGCCCACAGGGGCGTGGCCTCGTAGTCGTACCCGTGCAGCGGCAGCCAGATGCCCTGGAGCCAGATGATCAGCATGAACTGCAGGCCGCCCCGGGCGATCGCGCCGAGCAGGCTCGCGGCGTTGCCGCCCGCGAACGCCGGGTTGCGGAACAGGTGCAGCGGGAACATCGGCTCGGCGATGCGCGACTCGACCACGCAGAACACGACCAGCAGCAGCGCGCCGCCGACCAGCCCCGCGATGATCCACGGGTTGGTCCAGCCCATGCTGTGGCCGCCGTAGGGCTGGATGCCGTACGAGATGGCGGCCAGCAGGGCGGTCAGGCCCGCCGCGAAGGTGATGTTGCCCCACCAGTCGATCTTCCCGGGGCGCCGCACGCCGTTGTCACGCAGCGACCGGTATGCCCACACCGTGCCCACCAGCGCGATCGGCACGTTCACCCAGAAGATCGAGCGCCAGTTCCACTCGGCCAGCACGCCGCCGAGGACCAGGCCGATGAACGAGCCCGCGATGCCCGCGACGATGTTGATGCCCAGCGCGGTGCCGCGCTGGCGGGCCGGGAACGCGTCGGTGATGATCGCGGCGGAGTTGGCCATCAGCATCGAGCCGCCGATCGCCTGCACCACCCGCCAGCCGATCAGCCACATCGCGCCCGCGCCGCCGGTGAACGGGTCCAGCGCCAGGATCACCGAGGTGACGGCGAAGATGGCGAAGCCGAGGTTGTAGATGCGGACCCGGCCGAAGATGTCGCCCAGGCGGCCCAGGGTGACCACCAGCACGGCGGTGACCAGCATGTATCCCATCAGCATCCACAGCAGGTAGCCGACGTTGCCGGGCTGCAGCGGGTTGAGCCCGATGCCGTTGAAGATGGCCGGTAGGGAGATCAGCACGATCGAGGAGTTGATCGTGGCGAGCAGCATGCCGAGCGTGGTGTTGGACAGCGCGACCCACTTGTAGCGGTCTGCGGCGGTGCTCATGCGCGGGTTCTCTCTTTCGAGGGGTGTGCTGCGGCAGGACTGGGCCCGCCGGAGCGGGGCGTCACTGCGGGATCAGGTCCGCGAGGCGGTTGAGCACGGGCAGCGCGGCGTCGACGGCGCGCCGGTCGTCCTCGGACAGGGTGCCGAGGATCTCGTTGATGTGGTCGGCGCGGATCTGGCGGCGCTGCGCCATCAGCTCGCGCCCGGCCGGGGTGATCTCGACGAGGACGACGCGGCCGTCCTCGGGGTCGGCCGCCCGCGCGGCCAGCCCGTCGCGTTCGAGGCGCGAGACCAGCTGCGTCATCGCGGGCTGGGTCACGCCCTCCTTGGCCGCCAGCTCGGTGAGCCGGTGCGCGCCCTCGCGGTCCAGCCGGGCCAGCGTCGAGGCGGCGGTCAGGCTCAGGCCGGGCGGGCTGAGCCGCCGCAGCGCCGTGAACAGCCGCTGCACCGTCGTCGCCAGATCGGCATGGGCAGCATCAGCCACCTGAGAAGCAACCTGCACTTCCCAGTTATATCACGTACTTATAGAAGTTACTTATGCAATCGTGCGGCCCCGGCCCGCCTTCCCTTGCGCGAGTTGCGGCAGTTTCGGGGAAAGTGCTGCTATTCCAGGGCGGATTCGTGCAGTTTCCCCGAAACTGCACGGATCAACACGCCCAAGGTCGGGCTCAGGGCAGGTGGAGTTTGGCGGTGAGGACGTCCACGGGCGTGATCGTCGGGGGTTCGGCGAACAGCTCGTCGGCGCGGGCCAGCAGCGCCTGGCGGACCTTGCCGTCGAAGTGGATCTGTCGGCCCTCCTCGTCGTCGAAGGTGTCGTAGATGAAGAAGCTGGTCGGCCCGACGCGGTTGGCGAACCAGGTGATCGTGCGCGGCTCGGCCTCCACCAGCGCCAGGGCGTCACGCAGGAACTGCGCCACCTCCTCGGCCTTCTCCGGCCTGGCCTCCATGCGGACGTAGAACCCGTACTGGACCATGTCACCCACCTCCGCTGCCACCGTCCCACGGCCGGCCCGCGCGGGCAGGGGAAACGGGCCGACCGGACGCGTCGGACGCCGTGTCGACTTCGCCGTCACGCACCGCCACCCGCCGCGTCCCGTCATGGCAACCAGCGAGACGCCGCACCAAAGTCAGGACATATGTACTAGTCGCAGACGGCATCGCGGCCAGGTGCGCGCCGTATGCTGCACCGGTTCGGCCACACCCCCGAAGGAGTCGGCAATGGCCACAGAAACCTCTACCGGCGGCGGCCCGAACGCGGCCGGCGGTCCCCCACCCACCCCCGCGCTCAAGCACAGCCCCTGGATCGTGCTGTTCGCACTGTGCCTGGGCTTCTTCATGATCCTGCTCGACACCACGATCGTGAACATCGCGATCCCCGACATCATCGACCGGCTCGGCGCGTCGCTGGACCAGATCCTGTGGATCCTCAACGCCTACATCCTGGTGTACGCGGTCCTGCTGATCACCGCCGGACGCCTCGGCGACCTGTTCGGACCCAAACGGCTGTTCCTGGTCGGTCTGGTCATCTTCACCGCCGCCTCGGTGGCGTGCGCGTTCGCGCAGGACCCGACCCAGCTGATCGTCTTCCGGGTGGTGCAGGGCTTCGGCGGCGCGCTGCTGACCCCGCAGACCCTGTCGGTGATCACCACGATCTTCCCGGCGGACAAGCGCGGTGCCGCGTTCGGCATCTGGGGCGCGGTCGCGGGCGTGGCCACCGTCGCGGGCCCGACCCTGGGCGGCTGGCTGGTCACCGACTACGGCTGGAAGTGGATCTTCCTGGTCAACCTGCCGGTCGGCGTCTTCGCGCTGATCCTGGCCTGGATCGTCATGCCCGACCTGCGGCTCAACCGGCGCCACCAGCTCGACGTGCTCGGCACCGTGCTGGTCAGCATCGGCCTGTTCCTGCTCTGCTACGGCCTGATCGAGGGCCAGCCGCACAAGTGGGGCAAGGCATGGGGCCCGGTCACCATCCCGCAGATCCTCATCGCCGCGGCGGTCGTGCTGGCGCTGTTCATGTTCCAGCAGTACAAGCAGCGCGACGGCGAGCCGCTGATCCCGTTCAGCATCTTCGCCGACCGCAACTTCTCGCTGATGAACTGGGTCGTGTCCGCGATCTCGTTCGGCATGCTCGGCCTGTTCCTGCCGCTGGTCATCTACCTCCAGTCGGTGCTCGGCCTGACCGCGCTCCAGGCCGGTCTGACCACCGCGCCGATGTCGCTGGTGTCGATGTTCATCGCCCCGGTGGCCGGGCGGCTGGCCGACAAGATGGGCGGCAAGTTCATCCTGTTCGGCGGGCTCACCCTGTGGGTCGGCGGCCTGAGCCTGGTCGTCTGGTCCGCGCAGGTCGACTCGCACCGCGCCGACCTACTCCCCGGCCTGCTCATCGCCGGTGTCGGCCTGGGCTGCACGTTCGCGCCGCTACAGACCATCGCCATGCGCAACGTCGCCCCGCAGGTGGCCGGTGCCGCCTCCGGGTTCATCAACACCACCCGCCAGCTCGGCGCGGTGATCGGCTCGGCGGCGGTCGGCGCGCTGCTGCAGGGCCTGCTCTCCGACCAGCTCACGGCCAAGGCGACCGCGAACGCGGCCGCGCTGCCGGAGGCGTTCCGGGGCCGGTTCGTGGAGGGCTTCGCCCAGGCGGGCTCGCGCGGCCTGGAGGTCGGCGCGGGGCAGAGCGGCGCCAAGATGCCGCCCGGCACCCCGCAGAACGTCATCGACCTGGCCCTGAAGACCTTCCACGAGGCGTACGTCGCCGCGATGAAGTCGACGATGCTGCTGCCCCTGATCGTGCTCGCGGTCGCCACCCTGTCGGTGCTGCTGGTGCGCCGCCGCGTGCAGAGCGCGGCGGTGCCCGGCCAGGCCCGGCCGACCGACACCCCGGCCGTCGTCGAGGTCTGACCGGTCTGCCGACGGGCCGCCGACTCCCGGGTCGGCGGCCCGTCGCGTCCGCTCAGGCCGCCGCGAAGTCCGACATGTCGGGGCGGTAGACGACCCAGCCGCCGGCGCCGGTGCGCTTGGCCTCGTACATGGCCAGGTCGGCGCGGGCGACGAGCTCGTCGGGCGCCAGCACGGCCGGATCGCTCAGCGCGATGCCGATGCTCACCCCCACCCGCAGCAGCCGCCGGGCCACCCGGACCGGCTTGCCCGTCGCCGCGATGATCCGGCCGGCCACCGCGGACGCGTCGCCCGGCCCGTCCACCTCGTGCAGCAGCACCGCGAACTCGTCGCCGCCGAACCGGGACGCGACGTCGCCGCTGCGCAGCTGCGCGGCGATCCGGTCGGCGGTCGCCGTCAGCAGCTGGTCGCCCGCCGCGTGCCCCAGCGTGTCGTTGATCTCCTTGAAGCGGTCCAGGTCCAGGAAGAGCACCGCCAGCGTGCTGCCGGTCCCGTCGGCCATCCGCCGCGCGAGCTGCTCCATGAACAGGCGGCGGCTGGCCAGCCCGGTGAGCGGGTCGCGGTGGGCCTGCTGGATGCGCACCACCATGTTGGCGTCGGTCAGGGCCAGGCTGACGTTCTCGGCGAACGCACCGAGGGTCTGCTCGTCGGCGGGGCTGTACGCCCGGGACGGGTCGCACGAGGCCACCAGCAGCGCCCCGGTGACCGTCCCGCTGTCGTGCACCGGGGCGGCCAGCGAGGCGTACACCGGGCCGTCGCCCAGGCGGCTGAGCGCGGGATCGGGGTCGGCCACGCCGTGGCGGACCACGACCTGGTCGGCCCGGATCGCCTCCCCGGCGGTCCCGGCCTGGTCCAGTCCGACCGTCACCTGCTCGTCGACGTCCACCAGCGGACCGGCCGCCGACACCAGCCGGGCCCGGTCCGGATGGGACTCGTCGCGCAGCCACAGCAGGCCGACCTCGTCGCCGAGCAGGTCGCTCGCGGCGGCGGTGACCGCGTCGAGGATGCGCTGGAGCTCCTCGCGGCGGGAGATGGCGCGCTGGATCGCGAACAGGTGCGTCAGCAGCCGCTGCTGCTCCTCCAGCGACTCGCGGATCGAGTGCTCGGCGGCGAGCGTACGCAGCATGGTCAGGGTCAGTTCCAGCACCCGGGCCATGCCCCGGACCAGGTTGCGCTCCTCGATGCCGAACCCCTCGCCCCAGCGGGCCAGCACGAGCTGCCCGGGACGGCTGCCCGCCCACGACGCGGACACGGCCGGGCAGCGGCCCAGCCCCGGCACGTCGAGATCAGCGCGCTGCTGCGCGCCGACCGCGACGATGTCCTCCTGCGGCACCGCGTCGGGCGGGAACCCGATCGACGCGGCCACCTTGCCGTCGAACACCACGGCGGCCACCTCGGCCTCCAGCGCCTGCGCCGACCGCTCCACGCCGTTCTGCACCGCGGTCGGCTCGTCCGGCGAGGCCGACACCACGGCCAGCAGCTCCACGAGCTGCTGGATGTAGAGCGACTCGGCCAGGGGCATGTCAGCTCGCCAGGCCGGTCAGCTGAGGGCCAGTACGACGAGCGTCTGGTTGTGAAAGCCGTCGATGCCGTGGTTGCGGGCGATCTCGCCGTACGTGTAGAAGCCCGCGAACGGCAGCGAACCGGCCCACTTCTGGAGCCGCTCCCCCTCGCGCCGGATGCCCTCCTCGCCGAGCACGGCGCGCAGCGCGGCGCAGCTGAAGGTGAGCATGCCGATCGGTTCCCGCCCGCCGAGGGCGGTCAGCGCGTCGTCGCACGCCGCGTCCGTGGCCTCCAGGATCGTCTGCTCGTCGCCGGTCATCACCCAGGTCAGGCCGCCGGGGTCGATCGCGCCGCCGCCGCCGATGGACCTGCCTTCGAGGTCGACCTCGGTGGACAGGTTGCGGGCCTCGACGCCGGAGCGGCGCTGCACGCCCAGCGGCCGGGGCAGCGCGAACGCGGTGAACGCGGCCGGATCGCGGTACACCTCCGGCGGGGCGTCCAGGCGTTCCAGGTACACGTCGAGGGCGGGGCGGTCGTCGAGGGTGAGCACGCGGCCGTTCTCGCTGCGGGTGACGATCATCGGCTGGCCGATGGTCTCGTAGCCGTGGCGGACCCCCACGGCCAGCGGCGCCTCGGACGCGATGGCCGCGCCGACCACGGCGTCGGTGAGCACCTCGCCGTTGTGGAACAGGTACGCCCCGCTCATGCGCCAGCCGTCGGCCGCGGCGCCGCCGAACAGCGGCACCGCCGCGCCCAGCGCCCGGTAGCAGCCCCGCACGATGCTCTCCTGGTCGCGGACCAGGCCGTCGGTGAGCAGCATGAGCACCTTGTGCGGCAGGTCGACGCGGCTGACGCAGTCGGCGACCTCGTAACCGGCGTCGCCCTGCCGCCCGGCCACCCGGGTGGCCACGCTGGTCTCCACCTGAAGGCCCGCGCCGCCGAGTGCCGCGATGGTGATGGTGCCGTCGGCAGGGCCGCCCGGCCCGATCTCGCCGTGGGTGGTGCAGCCGACCACGGTGACGCCGGGGGCCGCTTCGGCCAGCCCGGCGAGCACCTGCGCGGGATCATGGGTGATGGCGGCGAAGACGACCAGCAGCTTCGCGTCAGGCCCGGTCTGCGCGGCGGTGGCGGCGGCGACCGCCGCGGCGCGGGAGTCGGTCAGGTCGCTGCGGCCGACACCCATCCAGCGCCGGGCAGGTTCGGCGGTCTCGGTTTCCGGCACGGCGGCACCTCCCGGCGTCGAGGACACGCCCGGTCGGGCGCAGATACCTCCATAACTACGCTACTACGTGGGCTTATTTCATCTTACGGAAAGAATGTCGCTTTTCACAGCGAGGTCTCAGGCAACTCCGCTACCACGCGGCCCGCCGCGACGTGCGCTCCCCCGATGATCGGCGGTTGCGGTCTGGAGGTGCACCCGAGGCGCTCCGATTGACCGGAGGTCGCGATCTTGCCCACCCGCCACCGCCACCTCAGGACCGGCGCAGCACCGCGCGGGTCACCGCGCCGAGCAGGCGCGCCGTGAGCAGGCCGTCGCCCAGCCCCAGGCCGACGAAACCGTCGAAGACGCGCTGGTCGGCGGCGGCGGCCCGGATGCCCGCGTCGACCACCCACGGCGCCGCCGTGGCCCGCGCGATCACGCCGGTGTGCCGCAGGTGGCGCGCCATCCGATCCCGCAGTGCGCGGGTGTACGCCGCCCCCGCGTGCTCGCCGTGCCGCGCCGCCGCCCCCGCCAGCGCCCCGGACAGCACCGCGTAGAAGATCCCCTCCCCGGTGAACGGGTTGACCAGCGACAGCGCGTCCCCGGCCAGCAGCACCCGGCCGTGGCCCGGCGCGGGCCGCCAGGTCGACAGCGGCAGGTGGTGCGCGCGCAGCGCGGTCACCGTCGCCGGGTCGGTGTCGCCGAGCAGCTCGTGCATCCGCCCGATCAGGTGCTCGCGCGAGAGCCCGCTGCCGGCGGTCAGCTCGCCGTAGCCGACGTTGCGGCGGCCGTCGCCGATCGGGAACGACCACGCGTACGCGGGCCAGCGCCGCCCGGTCATGACGATGCGCTGCTCAGCGGCCATCCCGGCGGCCGGGGCGTAGCCGCGCAGCGCCACCGCCAGGTGCCCGCGCGGGTTGCGGGGCAGGCCCAGCGCCCGCCGCACCACCGAGTTGGCGCCGTCGGCCCCGATCACCACCCGGGCGGCGACGCCGTCGCCCAGATCGACCCGGTCGGGCCGCACCGTGACCGCGCGGACGGTGTGCCGGGCCAGCCGCGCGCCCGCCGCGACGGCCGCTCCCACCAGCCGGGCGTCGAACACCTGGCGCGGGATGGTGTACGCGGCCTCCGGCAGCGGCCGGGCCGCCTCGGCCCCGCCCGGCGCGGTCAGCCGCAGCGACCGGATCGGGGCGTAGCCGTCGGTGACCCCGGTGACGCCGAGCCCCGCCAGGACGTCCAGGCCCTGCTGGGCGATGCCGTCGCCGCAGGTCTTGTCGCGGGGGAAGTCGTCACGGTCCAGCAGCAGCACCCGGGCTCCGGCGGTCGCCGCGGCCACGGCGGCCGCCGATCCGGCCGGGCCCGCGCCCACGATCGCGACGTCGTACACCCCGCCAGCATCGGGCATCGGCACCCGGGCCGCTACCCGAGACGGCGCAACAGTCGTTGAACAGGGGAACATGCGCAGGCAGGAGGCCCGATGGTGCGGCGGTGGCTGTTCGGCGACCAGCTCGGACCGCATTTCCTCGACGACCCGGCGCAGCCGGTGCTGCTGATCGAGTCGAAGGCGGTGTTCCGGCGGCGGGCGTTCCACCGGCAGAAGGCGCACCTGGTGCTGTCCGCGATGCGCCACCGCGCCGCCGAGCTCGGCGACCAGGCCCGCTACCTGCGCACCGAGACCTACCGGGAGGCGCTGGCCCGGGTACGCGAGCCGCTGGACGCCTGCCATCCGACCTCCCGCGCCGCCCGCCGCCTGGTCCGCGCGGCGGGAGTGACGATGCTCGGCCCGCGCGGCTTCGCCACCGACCCGGCCGAGTTCACGGCCTGGGCGAACGGCCGCTCCCGGCTGCGGATGGAGGACTTCTACCACGACGCCAGGCGACGGTTCGGACTGCTCATGGACGGTGGCGAGCCGGTCGGCGGCCGGTGGAACCTCGACGCCGACAACCGGCAGCCGCCGCCGAAGTCCGGGCACCTGGACGTGCCGCCCCCGCCGCTGCCGGTCGAGGACGACGTCGACGCCGAGGTCCGCGCCGACCTGGACCGCTGGGAGCGCGAGGGCGTCGCGTTCGTGGGCCGCGACGGGCCGCGGCTGTTCCCGGCCACGCGGGACGAGGCCGTGGCGCGGCTGCGGCACTTCGTCGCGCACCGGCTCGCGGCGTTCGGGCCGTACGAGGACGCGATGCTGTCCGGCGACCCCTGGCTGGCGCACAGCATGCTGTCGGCGCCGCTGAACCTGGGCCTGCTCGACCCGCTGGAGGCGGCCCGCGCCGCCGAGCGCGCCTTCCGCGCGGGCAAGGTGCCGCTGGCCAGCACAGAAGGCTTCGTCCGGCAGCTGATCGGCTGGCGCGACTACATCTGGCACCTGTACTGGTATCTCGGCGAGCGCTACCCGCGGGCCAACCGGCTGCACGCCCGGCGCACGCTGCCGGACTGGTTCGCCGGGCTCGACGCCGACGCGGTGCAGGCCCGCTGCCTGTCCGATGTGCTGGCCGGGGTGCGCGACCGGGGCTGGGTGCACCACATCCCCCGGCTGATGGTGCTGGGCAACTACGGTCTGCAACGCGGCTGGCGGCCGCAGGAGCTGGCCGACTGGTTCCACCGCTGCTTCGTCGACGGCTACGAGTGGGTGATGACCGCCAACGTCGTCGGCATGAGCCAGTACGCCGACGCGGGCGCCATCACCACCAAGCCGTACGCGGCGGGCGGGGCGTACCTGCACCGGATGAGCGACTACTGCGGCGGCTGCCGCTACGACCCCGGCACCCGGCTGGGCGAGCACGCGTGCCCGTACACGGCCGGGTACTGGGCGTTCCTGGACCGGCACCGCGACGCGCTGCGCGGCAACCACCGGCTGGCCCAGCCGCTGCGGCAGCTCGACCGGCTGGCCGACCTCGACGCCGTCGTCGACCAGGAGCACCGGCGCGGTTCACATGCGCCCTGAACAGCCCGAACGCACCGGCCGGGGCCCGGCGCGCCGCTAGCCTGGACGCGTGGGCGAGACGGTCGACGTGGCGGTGGTCGGGGCGGGCCTGGCCGGGCTGGTGGCGGCCCGGCGGCTGCACGACGCGGGCCTGGACGTGGCGGTGTACGAGGCGGCCGACGATGTCGGCGGGCGGGTGCGCACCGACGAGGTCGACGGATTCCTGCTGGACCGGGGCTTCCAGGTGCTGTGCCCCTCGTATCCGGCGCTGGCCGCCGAGTTCGACGTGCCCGCGCTGCACCTGCGCCCGTTCACGCGCGGGCTGGGCGTGTACTTCCGCGACCACCTGTACCGGCTGCGGCCCGGCCTGTCCGCCCCGGCCGCGGTCCCGGGCGGCCTGCTGCCGCTCGGCGACGCGATCGCCCTGGCCGGGCTGGCCGTACGCGACACGCTGGGCTCCGACCGGCGGCTCAAGCACCGCCCCGACCGCCCGACGCTGGACGAGCTGATCGACGCCGGGATGACACCGGCCGGGGTCGACCGGGTGGTCCGCCCGTTCCTGTCCGGGGTGTTCCTGGAGGACGGGCTGGACACCTCGGGCCGGTTCTTCCACCTCATGTGGCGCACGTTCCTGCGCGGCGGCGCCGGCGTGCCCGCCCAGGGCATGCGGGCGCTGCCCCGGCAGCTGGCCGCGCGGGTGCCCCATGTCCGGGTCGGCGCGAAGGTCACCCGGATCACGCCGCAGGGCCTGGTCGTGGCCGGGATCGGCGAGGTGTCGGCCCGCGCGGTGGTGGTGGCGACCGACGCGGCGACCGCGGCCGACCTGCTGCCCGGCCTGCGCAGGCCGGCCTGGCACGGCGTGACGACCTTCTACCACGACGCCGACCGGGCGCCGCTGGACGAGCCGCTGCTGGTGGTGGACGGGGAGGAGCGGCTGGTGCGCAGCACGGTGGTGCTGTCGGCGGCCGCCGCCGGATACGCCCCGGACGGGCACCACCTGGTCGCGACGTCGGTGCTGGACGTCTCGACCCCGCTGGCCGAGCTGGACCGGCTGGTCCGCGACCGGCTGGAGCTGCTCTACGACACGGTCACCAGCTCGTGGCCGCTGGTCGAGGCGTACCGGATCCCGCAGGCGCTGCCCGCGATGCCCGCCCCGCACCCGCTGCGCCGCCTGATCCGCTACGACCGGCTGCGGTACGTCTGCGGCGACCATCGCGACACCAGCTCGATCCAGGGTGCGCTGATCTCGGGGCGCCGCGCCGCCCAGGCCGTGCTCAAGGACCTGCACGGCCAACTGGCGGGCGCCGCGTCCCAACCAGTGAGCGCGTTCGGGCGGGGCTGATCGGGCACGCGGGACGGGCGGGTACACTTTTCACTCAGGTCGAGAGGCGCTGCGACGGGGCCATACCCGCCACGCTCGACCAGGATCTTCAGACCAAGGGCGCCTCCGATCATACGGAGGTGTCGTCTTGAGCAATCGTGAGCAGCACGCGGCCCGGATCGCGGCCCTGCGCGAGCAGCTGAGCAAGCGGGTGGTCGTCCTCGACGGCGCCTGGGGCACCGTGCTGCAGCGGGTCGGGCTGACCGACGCCGACTACCGCGGCGAGTTGTTCAAGGACTTCCCGCGCGATGTCAACGGCGACCCGGACCTGCTGAACCTGACCCGGCCCGACGTCATCCTGGACGTGCACCG
Source organism: Catellatospora sp. TT07R-123 (assembly GCF_018327705.1). Taxonomy (NCBI): domain Bacteria; kingdom Bacillati; phylum Actinomycetota; class Actinomycetes; order Micromonosporales; family Micromonosporaceae; genus Catellatospora; species Catellatospora sp. TT07R-123. Next base: position 1,216,801 of record NZ_BNEM01000002.1, read on the forward strand.
GCAGTATCTGGCCGCCGGGGCCGACATCACCTCCACCAACACGTTCACCGCCACCAGCGTCGGCCAGGCCGACTACGGGCTGGAGGGGCACGTGCGCGAGATGAACGTGCAGGCCGCGCGGCTGGCGCGGCAGGCCGCCGACGAGTTCGGCCAGCGCTGGGTCGCCGGTTCGGTCGGCCCGCTCAACGTCACCCTGTCGCTGTCGCCGAAGGTCGACGACCCCTCGTACCGCGCGGTGACCTACGACCAGGTCAAGGCGGCCTACGCGGAGCAGATCGCCGCGCTCGACGAGGGCGGCGTCGACCTGCTGCTCATCGAGACCATCTTCGACACGCTCAACTCCAAGGCCGCCATCGCCGCCGCGCAGGAGGTCGCCCCGCACCTGCCGCTGTGGCTGTCCGTGACGATCGTCGACCTCAGCGGCAGGACGCTGTCCGGACAGACGGTCGAGGCGTTCTGGCGCTCGATCGAGCACGCCCGCCCGCTGGTGGTCGGCGTGAACTGCGCACTGGGCGCGACCGAGATGCGGCCGCACGTGGCGGAGCTGGCGCGCATCGCGGGCACGCACGTCGCCGCCCACCCCAACGCGGGCCTGCCCAACGCCTTCGGCGGCTACGACCAGACCCCGCAGGACACCGCCGACCTGCACGGCGAGTTCGCGGCGTCGGGGCTGGTCAACATCATCGGCGGCTGCTGCGGCACCACGCCGCCGCACATCGCCGAGCTGGCCGAGGCCGTCAAGGGCATGGCGCCGCGGCAGGTGCCAGCGCCCGAGCCCGCGACCCGGTTCAGCGGCCTGGAGCAGTTCGCGATCGGCCCGGACACCGGGTTCGTGATGATCGGCGAGCGCACCAACGTGACCGGCTCGGCGAAGTTCCGCCGCCTGATCGAGGCCGACGACCACCAGGGCGCGGTCGCCGTGGCGGTGGACCAGGTGCGCGGCGGGGCCAACCTGCTCGACGTCAACATGGACGCCGACCTGCTCGACAGCGAGCAGGCGATGACCACCTTCCTGAACCTGATCGCGACCGAGCCCGAGGTGGCCCGGGTGCCGATCATGGTGGACAGCTCCAAGTGGAGCGTCCTGGAGGCCGGGCTCAAGTGCGTGCAGGGCAAGGGCGTGGTCAACTCGATCAGCCTCAAGGAGGGCGAGGAGGTCTTCCTCGACCAGGCCCGCCGCGTCCAGGCGTACGGCGCGGGCGTGGTGGTGATGGCCTTCGACGAGCAGGGCCAGGCCGACACCGCCGCGCGCAAGGTCGAGATATGCGCGCGGGCGTACGACCTGCTCACCCAGCGCCTCGGCTTCGTCCCCGAGGACATCATCTTCGACCCGAACGTGCTCGCGGTGGCGACCGGCATCGCCGAGCACAACGGCTACGCCAAGGCGTTCATCGAGGCGCTGCCGCTGATCAAGCAGCGCTGCCCCGGGGCGCGCACCAGCGGCGGCATCTCCAACCTGTCGTTCGCGTTCCGCGGCAACGACGTGGTGCGCGAGGCGATGCACTCGGCGTTCCTGCTGTACGCGGTGCGCGCCGGGCTGGACATGGGCATCGTCAACGCCGGCCAGCTCGCCGTCTACCAGGACATCCCGGCCGACCTGCTGGAGCTGGTCGAGGACGTGCTGTTCGACCGGCGGGCCGACGCCACCGACCGGCTGGTCGCGTTCGCGAGCACGGTCAGCGGCAGCGGCACCAAGCGTGAGATCGACCTGTCCTGGCGCGAGGCGCCGGTGGCGCAGCGGCTGTCGCACGCGCTGGTGCACGGCATCGTCGACTTCATCGAGGACGACACCGAGGAGGCGCGGCAGCAGGCCGACCGCCCCCTGGAGGTGATCGAGGGCCCGCTGATGGACGGCATGAAGGTCGTCGGCGACCTGTTCGGGTCCGGCAAGATGTTCCTGCCGCAGGTGGTCAAGAGCGCCCGGGTGATGAAGCGCGCCGTGGCCTACCTGGAGCCGTACATGGAGGCCGAGAAGGAGCAGGCCCGGCTGGCCGGGCGCGCCGAGACCACGCGCGGGCAGGGCAAGGTCGTGCTGGCCACGGTCAAGGGCGACGTGCACGACATCGGCAAGAACATCGTCGGCGTGGTGCTGGGCTGCAACAACTACGAGGTGATCGACCTCGGCGTGATGGTGCCCGCCGCGACCATCCTGGACACGGCGGTCGCCGAGGGCGCCGACATCATCGGCCTGTCCGGCCTGATTACCCCGTCGCTGGACGAGATGGTCAACGTGGCGCAGGAGATGCAGCGACGCGGGCTGAAGCTGCCGCTGCTGATCGGCGGCGCGACCACGTCCCGGCAGCACACGGCGGTGCGCATCGCCCCCGCGTACGAGTCGACGACCGTGCACGTGCTCGACGCCTCCCGCGTCGTCGGCGTGGTGTCGGACCTGCTCGACGCCGACCGGGCCGAGGACCTGCACGTGCGCAACCTGGCCGAGCAGGCGCGCCTGCGCGAGGAGCACGCCAACCGCACCCGCCAGCCGCTGCTGACGCTGGCCCAGGCGCGGGCCAACCGCGAGCGGGTCGACTTCGGCGACCTGCCCGTGCCCGCGTTCACCGGGGTGCGGCAGGTGCAGCCGAGCCTGGCCGAGCTGCGCGAGATGATCGACTGGCAGTTCCTCTTCCTGGCCTGGGAGCTCAAGGGCAAGTTCCCGGCGATCCTGGACCGGCCGCAGGCCCGCGAGCTGTACGACGACGCCAACACGATGCTCGACCAGATCATCGCCGACGGCTCGCTGCGCGCCCACGGCGTCTACGGCTTCTGGCCCGCACACAGCGACGGCGACGACATCATCGTCGACGCGGCCGACGGCCCGCTGCGGATACCGATGCTGCGCCAGCAGACGGTCAAGCCCGAGGGCCGGCCCAACCGCGGCCTGGCCGACTACCTCGCCCCCGAAGGCGACCACGTCGGCGGCTTCGGCGTGGCCATCCTGGGCGCGGAGGAGCTGGCCGCGACGCATGAGCGGGCCCACGACGACTACCGGGCGATCATGGTGAAGGCGCTGGCCGACCGCCTGGCCGAGGCGTTCGCCGAGTACCTGCACCTGCGGGCGCGGCGGGAGTGGTACGAGCCCGGCGCCGACCCGGCGATCGAGGACCTGCACGCCGAGCGGTTCCGGGGCATCCGGCCCGCGTTCGGCTACCCGGCCACCCCCGACCACACGCTCAAGCGGGAGCTGTTCGACCTGCTCGGCGCGGAGCAGGTCGGGCTGGGGCTGACCGAGTCGTTCGCGATGACCCCGGCGGCCGCGGTCAGCGGCCTGATGCTGGCCCACCCGGACTCGCGCTACTTCACCGTCGGCCGCGTCGGCCAGGACCAGCTCGCCGACTACGCCGCCCGCCGGGGCGTCGAGGTCGAGACGGCCGAGAAGTGGCTGCGCCCGAACCTCACCTAGTCCCGACATATTGAGCACTTTCGAAGAAAGCAGTTTCGGAGAAGGTTCTCGCAAAATGCTTGGCTCAGGCTGTGGCGGTCGTCCTTTTCGGCAGAAGGAGACCGCCATGGCCCTGTCCGACACCACCACCCGGCCCGCGCCGGCCGAGGCCCCGCACCCGACGTCGCTGTTCGTCAACGGGTACGTGCCCCGGCGGCGCGGGCTCGTCGTCACCATCGGCCTGCTGCTCGGCTTCGTGCTGACCGTCGTCTGGTCGGCCGAGTTCGTCGACTCCACCATCGGCGACAACGTCGCCAACACCCTGCTCGGCCACGACGCCAAGGGCACCCCGATCGCCGGCATCGCCGCCGGGATCGCGTTCGCCTTCGTCAGCGGCATCGCCGGCACCTTCACCGCCTGCAACATCGCCGTGGTCGGGGCGATGAGCCCGATGCTCGGCGACAACGGCAGCCGCAGCAGCCGGGTGCGCCAGCTGCTTCGGCCGCTGGGCTGGCTGTCGCTCGGCATGATCACCGTGTCCGCCCTGTACGGCGCGCTGGTCGGGATCATCGGCACCGACATGCCGCAGTTCTCGACCGCGCCCAGCACCCCGGGGGCGCTCTCGGCCCGCAGCATCCAGTCGCTGGTCGTCTTCGGCCTGATCGGGCTGGTCATGGTCTACCTGGGCCTGGCCGCGCTGCGGCTGGTGCCCGACCCGTTCGCCCGGATCGCGCAGCGCCGCCCCAACGCGCCGATGGTGTTCATGGGCGTGCTGATCGGCGGATTCCTCATCGGACGGCCGTTCGGGCTGTTCCGGATGCTGTTCCGCGACGCCGCCGACAGCGGCAACCCGCTCTACGGCGCGGCCGCGTTCGTGCTCCAGTCGCTGGGCAACGTCGTCATCATGACGGTGCTGCTCGCTCTGATCTCGCTGCTGTTCGGCGGCGGCGTGCAGCGGTGGCTGGCGGCCAGGCCCGCTCGCATGACCGTGATCGTCGCGATAGCCTTCCTGGCGGCGGGCGCGTTCACGTTCCTGTACTGGGACGTGCGCGCCCTGGAGCGGCGCGGCATCATCCCCTGGTACCCGACCGCGCCCTGGGCCTGACGGCCCACCCCTGAGCCGCCCCGGCGGCCGCGACGTCGCACCCGTCGCGGCCGCCGGGGCGCACCTTGGCCGCCTCGCCTACAGTCCGGGCATGTCCGCACCGCCGTCCGGCCGGGTCGTGTTCCTGCTGTGCCTGCCGATGCTCGGCGCGGCCGCGCTGTGGGGAGTGGTCGGCGGCGCGGTCTCGGGGCTGGACACCGGCGGCGTCGCGGCCGCGGCGGTCGTCGAGACGACCACGGGCCTGGCCCTGCTGGGGCTGGGCGCCGCGGCCGGCCTGCGGCCGACCCGCGCCTTCACCACCCTGGGGGTACGGCGCGTCGCCGCGCTCGGCGCGATCGAGGCGGTCAACGTCGCCTGCTACTACCTGGCGCTGCAATGGGCACCCATCGGCCCGGCCATGGCCGTGCACCTGCTCGCCCCGGTGCTGCTCGCCGGGCTCGGGCTGCTGCGCGGCACCGCGGCCGGGCACCGGACCCCGGCCGCGATCGGGCTGACGCTGCTGGCGCTGGGGTGCCTCGCGCTGGGCGGGGACGGCGGTGCCGCGTACCCCCGGATGGTCCTCGGCCTGGCGCTCAGCCTGGTCAGCGCGGGCTGCCTGGCCCTGTTCGTCACCATGGTCCGCGCGTCGGCGCACGAGGTCGCGCCGACGGCGGCCGCCGGGGCGCAGATGCTGGCCTCGGGCCTGCTGCTCAGCCCGGCGCTGCTGGCGCCCGGGGACGGGCGGGACCTCGGCGTGCTGGTCCTGGTCGGCCTGCTGCTGTTCGCCCCGGCCTGCTGGCTGTACTGGCTCGCGATGCGGCGCCTGTCCCCCGTCACGGCCTCGACCGTGCTGCTGGCCGAGCCGGTCTTCGGCACGATCGCCGCCTACGTCCTCTACGACCGGCGGCCGACCCTGTGGCACGGCGCGGCCGCGCTGCTCATCCTCGCCGCGACCCGGCTCACCGTCGCCGCCGGGCCGCCGCGCGACGAACCGGCTCCGGTCACCACTTCCTGACCTGGCGCCACTTCGTGGTCACGTACTGCGGCTTACGGTCCTGCGGCAGCAGCCGATACCACAGCCCGTTGGCGGCGAACCCCCAGCCGATGGTGAAGGCTCCCAGGATCAGATGCCCGAAGGTGATGTGCCTGACATTCCGCAGACCGAGCACGTCGATCAGCACCATGACGCCGAGCACCCAACCGCCCACCGTCCCCACGGCGAGCAGGAAGCGTTTGAGCAGCACCTTCTCCGGCGCTTCGGGTTCTGGCTCGATCATGGCCGAGACGGTAGCACCCGCTGTCACCTGCGCCGGGACACCCCTGTCCGGCATGTCGGTGCAGGTCGTTATTGTACGGAGGTGAAACACGCCGACGCCCTCCCCCGCGGGAAGACCTTCGCCGACCTGGCCGCGTTCCTCCGGACCACGGACGGCTACCCCACGCACGAGGTGCGCGAGTGCGTCTGCGCCTGCGCCGCCCGGGAGTTCGCGGTGGCGGTCCAGTCCGACGAGCAGGCCGTCCGGCGCACCTGCCTGGCCTGCGGCGAGGACGCCTTCATCGCCGACAGCGGCGAGCACTGGGACGCCGGGGCCGAGCCCGAATACTTCGGCTGCCCGTGCGGGGGCGAGCGGTTCACCGCGGCGGTCGGCTTCTCGCTGCACGACGACGGCGACGTCCGCTGGCTGACCCTCGGCCTGCGCTGCCTCGACTGCGACAGCATGGGCGTGTACGAGGACTGGAAGATCGACTACGGCCCCAGCGGGCACCTGCTCGACCAGGTCTGACCAGCGCAGATCCGACCCGGGCGCTGCCCGGTTCCATATCGGACCGGTAGACTACCCTGGCGGCCATGAAGCTCCATCCCCGATCCACTGTGGCCGGCGGCACCGCGATCGCGATGCTGGCGTTGGCCGCCTGCGCACCCGTCGAGAAGCCAGACCGGGCCCCGGCGACACCGGCCGCACTGGCCTCGTGCGCGCCGGGCACCCTCACGACGCTCTCCGCCGGGAAACTGACCATCGCCACCGACGACCCGGCATACCCGCCGTGGTTCGCCGACAACAGGCCCGACAGCGGCCAGGGCTTCGAGTCCGCGATCGCGTACGCGGTGGCGGAGAAGCTCGGCTACGCCCGGGACCAGATCACCTGGACCCGGGTCCCCTTCAACGACGCCCTCACCCCCGGGCCGAAGAAGTTCGACTTCGACATCAACGAGTTCTCGATCACCGCCGACCGCGCCCAGGCGGTCGACTTCTCCACGCCGTACTACGAGGTGACGCAGACGGTCATCGCCGTCAAGGGTTCGAAGATCACCTCGGCCGAGTCGCTGGCCGACCTCAAGCAGGCCAAACTCGGCGCCCAGGTCGACAGCACCAGCTACCGGGCGATCACCGAGATCGTCAAGCCCGAGACCGCGCCCGCCGTGTTCAAGGACAACGACGACGCCAAGAAGCAGCTGCAGAACGGCAGCGTCGACGGCATCGTGGTGGACCTGCCGACCGCTTTCTACATGACCTCCGCCGAGCTCGACGGCGGCGTCCTCGTCGGCCAGCTCCCGCAGCCCGCGGGCACCCCCGAGCAGTTCGGCCTGGTCCTGCCCAAGGGCTCGGCGCTCACGTCCTGCCTGAGCCAGGCCGTGGACGTCCTGCGCGCCGACGGCGTCCTGGAGAGCATCCAGCGGCAGTGGCTGGGCGGGGTCGCCGGCGCCCCGAGGCTGGGCTAGCGCGCTCGGCCCGTTCGGCTGTCGCCCGGCAGCCGGACCGGCGGGAGCACCCGCACAGCCTGAGCTCGGCGGATGGAATCCCTCCTCGATCGTGGAGGCCGCGGCGAAGGCGCCGTTCATCGCGGACATCCTGCGCCGGATCGCCGACGGCGCCCAGCCCTCGCGCTGACCGCCCGGCGCCGGGCCGCGACCACGGCCCGGCGCGCTGCCGACCGGCTACTGGAAGCCGACCACCGGGTGCGGTGCGTAGTGCTCCTCCAGGCGGGCGACCTCGTCGCCGGTCAGCCCCAGCTCCAGCGCGGCCACCGCGTCGTCGAGGTGCTCGGGCCTGGTCGCCCCGACGATCGGGGCGGTCACCGCCGGGTGGCGTGCCACCCAGGCCAGCGCGACCTGCGCGCGGGGCACCCCGCGCTCGGCCGCGATCGCGCCAACCGCGTCGATGACCCGCCGGTCGGCGGCCTCGGTGGCGTCGTACAGCGAGCTGCCGTAGGCGTCGGTGGACTGGCGGTCGCTGGTCGCCCCGGGCTCACGGGTGAGGCGGCCGCGCGCCAGCGGGCTCCACGGCAGCACCCCGATCCGCTGGTCGAGGCAGAGCGGCAGCATCTCCCGCTCCTCCTCGCGGTGGATGAGGTTGTAGTGGTTCTGCATGGTGGCGAACCGGGTCCAGCCGTGCAGGTCGGCGGTGTACAGGGCCTTGGCGAACTGCCAGGCGTACATCGAGGACGCCCCGATGTAGCGGGCCTTGCCCGCCTTGACGACGTCGTGCAGCGCCTCCAGGGTCTCCTCGATCGGCGTACGCGGATCCCAGCGGTGGATCTGGTACAGGTCGACGTAGTCGGTGCCCAGGCGGCGCAGGCTGTGGTCGATCTCGGTCATGATCGCCTTGCGGCTCAGCCCCGAGCCGTTCGGACCGGGCCGCATCTGCCCGTGCACCTTCGTGGCGATGACGACCTCGTCGCGGCGGGCGAAGTCGCGCAGCGCCCGGCCGACGATCTCCTCGCTGCTGCCGTCGGAGTACACGTTGGCGGTGTCGAAGAAGTTGACGCCCAGGTCGAGTGCGCGCCGGACGAACTGGCGGCTCTCGGCCTCCGGCAGCGTCCAGGTGTGGGCGCCCCGGTCGGGCTCGCCGTAGCTCATGCAGCCCAGGCAGAGGCGGGACACGTCGAGGCCGGTCGGCCCCAGCTTCACATATTCCACGATCTTGCACTGTACCCACGGTCCGGACACTCTGTCTTCACCTGATCACCACATCCGGAGCCGCCGCCGGTGGTTCGATCCGTACATGCTGTCGCCGCTGCGCACCGCCGCCTACCGGCTGTACGCCCACCGCCTGCGCCGCCGCCTGGCCGCCGCCGACCTGCCCCGGCACGTCGCCATCGTCATGGACGGCAACCGCCGCTGGGCCCGCGAACGGGGCCTGTCCGCGCAGACCGGGCACCGCCACGGCGCCGAGCACATCGACGAGGTCCTCGGCTGGTGCGCCGACCTCGGGGTACGGCACGTGACCGTGTTCGTCGCCTCCGTCGACAACATGCGCAAGCGCGACAGCGACGAGATCGACAACCTGATGGCGATGATGGAGGACGTCCTCGCCCACCGGCTCGCCCGGCCCGACGGCCAGTGGCGGCTGCACCTGGCCGGGCGCCTGGACCTGCTGCCCGACTCCACCCGCCACGCGCTCAAGCTCGCCGAGGAGGACACCCGCGCCCGCGAGGCCCGGTTCCACCTGACCGTCGCGATCGGCTACGACGGCCGCGCGGAGATCGTCGACGCGGTGCGCTCGCTGCTGGACGAGCGGGCCGCCGCCGGGGCGAGCCTGGCCGAGGTCGCGCAGACGCTGACCGCCGAGGCGATCGCCGCGCACCTGTACACCGACGGGCAGCCCGATCCGGACCTGGTCATCCGCACCAGCGGGGAGCGGCGCATGTCGGGGTTCCTGCTGTGGCAGGCCGCGTACTCGGAGCTGTACTTCTGCGACGTGTACTGGCCGGGGTTCCGCGAGGTGGACTTCCTGCGGGCGCTGCGGTCGTACGCGGCGAGGTCGCGTAGGTTCGGCGCATGACCGCGCTGCCCGCCCTGCTCACGGCCCGGGTCGAGACATACCTCGCCGAGGTCGACGCCGGGCTGCCCGGCTTCGTCGACGGGCTGTACGTGGTCGGCTCGGCCGCGCTGGGCGCCTGGCAGCCCGACCGCAGCGACATCGACCTGCTCATCGTCACCAGCAGAGCCGCGACCGGCGACGACCTCGCGAAGCTGGCCGCCGTCCACGAGAGCACCCCCGGCCGGCCCTACCTCGACGGGGTCTACCTGGACCGGGCGGCGCTGGCCGCGCAGCCCGCCGACCGGGAGCAGGTGCCGTTCGTGGTCGACGGGCGGTTGCGCACCGACACCCCCTGCGGCGAGCTGACCCCGGTGCTGTGGCTGACCCTGAGCCGGTACGGCGTCGCGCTGCGCGGCCCCGAGGTGTCCCGGCTCGGCATCCGGCCCGACCCGGACGGGCTGCGCCGCTACAACCTGGACAACCTGCGGGACTACTGGCAGCCGCTGGCGGCGCAGATCCGCATGGTCACCGACGGCGCCCCCGACGACGCGCCCGCACCCGCCGAGCAGGTCGCCTGGATGATGCTCGGGCCGCCGCGGCTGCACTACACGCTCGCGCACGGCGGCATCGTCGCCAAGTCCGCGGCGGCGGCGTACCTGGGCGGGCTGTTCCCGCAGTGGGCCGAACCGGCCGACCGGGCCGCCCGGCACCGGGCCGGGGCCGACGTGGCGTTCACCGTCGCCGACCTGCGCGCCGGCGCCGACATGACCGACGCCGTCACCGCCGACGCCTGGTCCCGCTTCGCCACCTGACCTGACGACGCGGCACGCCGCGTCGCGATCGGAGCCTGCAGTTTCGGGGAAAGTGCCGGAATTCCGAGCCGCATTCGTGCACTTTCCCCGAAACTGCACGGACTCCGGCCGCGCCGCGCCGCGTCGCGTGACGCCCCGAGGCGCGGTCGCGCCGACGCGTGGTGACGCGCTGTCGTGAGGACGACAGCGTGGTGGGTGGGTGGGCGTCGTTGAACCGGTCGAGTGACGTCTGTCGAGGAGGACCGGTGCGCAACGGGGTGGCCAGGGCAGGCCTGGCGATGGTGCTCGGGATCGCGGCCACGCTGGCCGGACTGGTCACGGCGCAGGCACCGGCCTACGCCGATCACGGTGTCTCGACCGCGTTCGCCGCGACCGGCGGCGAGCAGTCGTGGACCGTGCCCGCCGGGGTGAGCAGCGTGCATGTGGAACTCGTCGGCGCGCGCGGCGGCAACGGGGGTGGGCGCGGGCAGCGCGTCTCGGCCGACCTGGCCATCCCGGCCGGGGTGACCCGCCTGTGGGTCGAGGTGGGCCAGCCCGGCGACGGCGGTCGGCCCGGTTTCGGCGGCGGGGGCACGGGCGGGACCGGTTCGCCGTACGACGGCGGTGCGGGCGGCGGCGCGTCCGACGTGCGTACCTGTTCGCTGGGCAGCCCGTGCGACTCCCCCGGGTCGCGGCTGCTGGTCGCCGGGGGCGGCGGGGGCGGCGCGGGGCGCTGCTTCGCGATCGGCTGCGGCCCTTCGGGCGACGGCGGCGACGCCTCGACGGAGGCTCCCGGCGGCGGCGGTGTCCCGTTCGGACTCGGCGGCCTGCTGGGCAGCGCGGGCGGCCGGGGCCAGGGCGGGGCCGGGGCGTTCGCGGTGCCCGGGTCGACCGGCGGCGGCGGGGGCGGCGGAGGCGGCGGCTGGTTCGGCGGGGGTGGCGGATCGTCGGGCGGGGCGCCGCCCGCGCCGCTGCTGGCCGGGTTCGACGGCGGTGACGGCGGCGCGGGTTCCAGCTACGCCGGGCCCGGGACCGGCGCCGTCGTGGTCGAGGCGACCGACGCCGAGGCGTCGGTGACGATCACCTACCAGGTGTACGGCACGACGCTGGCCTTCCTCGGCGCGACGGCGGGCCCGATCGGCGCCCCGGCGACGCTGCGCGCGAAGCTGTCCTACACCGGCTCGGGTGCCCCGGTGGCCGGTGCGCCGCTGGCGTTCGCGCTGGCGGGGACGGCCGGCTGCGGCGCGGTCACGAACGGCTCGGGTGAGGCGAGCTGCGTGGTGACGCCGCAGGCTCCGGCGGGGGTACGCGACCTGGCCGTCACCTACGCCGGGGACACCACCCGGGAGCCGTCGTCGTACGCGGGCGTGTTCGAGGTCCGCCGCAAGCCGACCACGCTGGTGTGGACCGGCGCGGTCACCGGCGACTACCACGATCCCGTGCGCCTGGCCGCGAAGCTGACCCTGTCGGGCACGGGTGCTCCCCTGCCGGACATGCCGGTGGTGCTGGCGCTGAACGGGGCCGAGTCGTGCACCGCCGCGACGGGCGCGGACGGGGTGGCCGCGTGTGAGGTGGTGCCGCAGGAGCAGCCGGGCGGGTATCCGGTCACGGCGGCGTACGCCGGGGACGCGGTGCACCTGCCGTCGGCGGGCGGCGCGGGCTTCGCGGTGACGAGGGAGCAGACGCAGCTGTCGTACCAGGGCGATCTGAACGTGGCCGACGACGAGCCGGCGCGGCTCGCCGCCCGGCTGACCGAGGGGTCGGTGCCGCCGGTGCCCGGGGACGGGACGCCGGTCGCGGGTGCCCCGGTGGTGCTGACGCTGGGCGACGGCGCGGCCCGGCAGTCGTGCACGGCCGACACCGGTGCCGACGGCGTCGCGGCGTGCGTGATCGCGAAGGTGGCGCAGCCGCTGGACGCCTCGGGGCGGCTGCCGGTGTCGGCCTCGTACGCGGGAAGCGTCTTCTATGAGCCGGGCCGGACCGCGGCGGACGTGGGCCTGCAGCACCTGACCGGCCGCGCCCTCGGCCTGTCGGGCAAGCTGAAGCTGCTGGTCGGCGCCGTCGGGGTCGCGGCGACGCCGGACACCGGCCCGGTCCGGGTCGCGACGCCGTCCGCCACGGCCACGCCGTGCACCGCCTCGCTGTCGCTGGTGGCGCTCCAGGCGTCGGCGCTGTGCGCCAGGGTGGTGACCACGACCGCGCCCGGTTCCGCCACCGCGACCGCGACCGTGGACGGCGTCGACCTGGGCCTGCCCGGCCTGCCCGCGATCTCGCTGCGCGACCTGCGCGCGGTGTCGGCCACGAGCTGCGGCGGCTCGTCGGCCACGGTCGCCCTGGGCCGCATCCTGGTCGGCGGGGTGGCGGTGGACGCCGCCACGGCACCGAACACGACAGTCCCGCTACCGGGCCTGCCCGGCGCGAAGCTGATCGTCAACGAGCAGATCCCGACCCCGGACGGCCTGACCGTCACCGCGGTCCACCTGATCGTCCCGCCCACCCTCGGCGTCAGCGCGGACCTGCTCCTCGCCTCCGCCACCACCGCCATCCACAACTGCCGCTGACCGCCCGCTTCTCACCGCGTCGATCATGAAGTTATGGGCATGACACGCCGTCGAACACGACCATAAGTTCATGATCGACGTGGAGGGAGGGGGATCGTGCGCTAGATTAGGCGGTTGGCTGTTTACGCCAACTAAAAAGAACGCCGCCAGTGGCGTGCGTTCGAGGCCTAGTATACGCATGAAGGAGTGGGGCTTGTCAAGCTTCCCTGCCGCCGACCGGGATGGCGAGCTCAGCGTCGAGCAGGAGTACGTGTCCATGCTCTACGGCCGCCTCGATGGTCTGCGCGAGAACGCCGCCGACCGGCTCGCGCAGACGCTGCTGCAAAGCGGCGGCACGCTGCAGGAGCGGTCCCAGCGGGACTCGCTGATAGGCCAGTACAGCGACCAGGTCGCCACGTACGGGGCGGTGGAGAACGGCCTGTGCTTCGGCCGCCTCGACTTCCTCGACGGCCACCGCTACCGCATCGGCCGCATCGGCATCTTCGACGAGGACGGCGACTACGAGCCGCTGCTGCTGGACTGGCGCGCCCCGTCCGCCCGGCCGTTCTACCTGGCCACGGCCGCGTCCCCGCAGGAGGTACGGCGCCGCCGCCAGATCCGCACCGCCGGGCGCACCGTCACCGGCCTCGACGACGAGGTGCTCGACCTGGAGTCGGCCGCGGCGGCCTCGCACCACAACGAGCTGACCAGCGAGGCGGCGCTGTTCGCGGCGCTGGGCGCGGGCCGCACCGGCCGCATGCGCGACATCGTGCAGACGATCCAGGCCGAGCAGGACCGCATCATCCGCGCCGACCCGGGCGGAGTGCTGGTGGTGCAGGGCGGCCCCGGCACCGGCAAGACGGCGGTGGCGCTGCACCGGGCGGCGTACCTGCTCTACACGTTCCGCCAGGAGCTGTCGCGGCGGGCGGTGCTGGTGGTGGGCCCGAACGAGACGTTCCTGCGGTACATCTCGCAGGTGCTGCCGTCGCTGGCCGAGACGGGTGTGCTGCTGCGCACCGTCGGCGACCTGTTCCCCGGGGTGCGCGCGCAAGGGACCGAGTCCGACGCGGCCGCCGAGGTGAAGGGGCGCGCGGTGATGGCCGAGGTGCTGGCCGGGGCGGTCCGCGACCGGCAGCGGGCCCCGCACGACTACCTGGAGATCTCGCTCGACAACGGCGACCACCTGATCCTGGACCGGGCGGCCTGCGAGGACGCGCGGGCCAACGCCCGCCGGACCGGCAAGCCGCACAACCTGGCGCGGTCGCTGTTCGACACCGAGATCATCCACGCGCTGTCGCTGCGGTACGCCGACCTGATCGGCGTCGACCCGTACGCCGACGACCCGCTCGGCGGCGGTGACGCCCCCGGCGATCCGCAGCTGCTGGAGGAGGCCGACCTGGCCGAGATCCGCCGCGAGCTGGCCGAGGAGCCCGGCGTGCAGACGGCGCTGGACTGGCTGTGGCCGGTGCTGACCCCGCAGACGCTGCTGGCCGACCTGTACCGCAGCACCGACCGCCTCGACTCGGCCGCACCGATGCTGTCCGGGGCCGAGCGTGCGCTGCTGGCGCGCCCGCGCGGCTCGGCGTGGACGGCGGCCGACGCGCCGCTGCTCGACGAGGCCGCCGAGCTGCTGGGCGAGGACGACCGGGACGCCGAACTGCTGGCCCGGTGGCGCCGCCGGCAGCAGTCGGCGTACGCCGAGGGCGCGCTGGAGATCCTGCACGGGTCCCGGTCGATCGACCTGGAGGACGAGATCGATCCGGAGATCCTGACCGCCGCCGACCTGCTCGACGCCGGGCTCCTGGGCGAGCGGCACGAGGAGACGACCCGGCTGACCGCCGCCGAGCGGGCCGCCCTCGACCGCAACTGGGCGTTCGGGCACATCATCGTCGACGAGGCGCAGGAGCTGTCGCCGATGGCGTGGCGGCTGCTGATGCGGCGCAGCCCGAGCCGGTCGATGACCGTGGTCGGCGACGTGGCGCAGACCGGGGACCTGTCGGGGATCTCGGCCTGGAGCCAGGCGCTGGAGCCGTACGTCGGGCAGCGGTGGCGGCGCGAGGAGCTGACCGTCAACTACCGTACGCCGACGGAGATCATGCAGCTGGCGGGCAAGGTGCTGACCGAGATCGACCCGGCGCTGCTGGCGCCCCGCTCGGTCCGCAGCACCGGCTCCGAACCGGAGGTGCTCGCGGTGCCGGACGGTGACCTGGCCGGTGCGGCGGCACGTGCCGCGCTGGCCGAGGCGGCGGTGCTGGACGACGGGCGGCTGGGCGTGCTCGTCCCGGCCGGGCTGCTCGACGAGGTCGGCGCGGCCGTGCTGGCGGCGCTGCCCAAGGCCGCCCTGGGCGCCGACGCCGATCTGGAGAGCCAGGTGGTGGTGCTGACGGTGCGCCAGTCCAAGGGCCTGGAGTTCGACTCGGTGGTCGTGCTCGACCCGCACCGGATCGTCACCGAGTCCCCGCGCGGGCACAGCGACCTGTACGTCGCGCTGACCCGGGCGACCCAGCGCCTGACCGTGCTGCACCCGCAGGACTCACCCCTGCCCTGGTAGCCGTTCTCCGCGCCGCCCGCCCCAGCGCGGGCGGCGCGGGGTGCGGCTGCGGTCCGGCGGTCGGCCGGAATGCGCGCGGTAGGCCAGAATGTGGGCATGGCGGCGGCGGTGCGGGTGGTGGCGACGGTGCTGCTGGTCGTCGCCCTCCTGCTGACAGCGGTATGGGCGCTACAGCGCCGCCTCATCTACCTGCCCGACCGCTCCGATCCCGGCCCCGCCCAGCGGGCCCTGCCGGGCAGCCGCGACGTGGAGCTCACCACTTCGGACGGTCTGCGGCTGGCGGCGTGGCTGGTGCCGCCGACCGGCCCCGACCGCGACATCGCGGTGCTGTACGCGCCGGGCAACGGCGGCAACCGGGCCGGGCGGGCGCCGCTGGCCGCGGCGCTGGCCGGGCGGGGCTTCACGGTGCTGCTGCTGGACTACCGCGGCTTCGGCGGCAACCCGGGCAGCCCCGACGAGGAGGGCCTGGCCCGCGACGTACGGGCCGCGCGGGCGCACCTGGTCACCGTCGAGGGCGCCGACCCGCAGCGGCTGATCTACTTCGGGGAGAGCCTCGGCTGCGCCGTCGTGACCGAGATGGCGGCGGAACTGCCGCCCGCGGGGCTGCTGCTGCGCTCGCCGTTCACGGACCTGGCCGCGGCCGGTGCCGCCAACTACCCGTTCCTGCCGGTGCGGCTGCTGCTGCGCGACCGGTTCCCGGTGGCCGAGCAGCTCGCGGGGATCAGCGTGCCGACCGCGGTCGTCTATGGCAGCGCGGACACGGTCGTGCCCACCCGGCTGAGCCAGGAGGTCGCCGCACGGGCGGGCGGCCCGGTCGAGGTGACCGTGGTGGAGGGGGCGAACCACAACGACGCCGACCTGTTCGACGGACCTCAGGTCATCGCCGCGGTGATCCGCCTGGCCGACCGCGTCGACCGCGCCACCCGCTGACCGGCACCCGCCCACCCGTGCGGTGACGGTCAGGCGACCTTCTTGGCGTTCTGCAGCGCGGTGGCGAGGGTCTCCAGCAGCGGGGCGGCGCCGGCGTAGGAGAAGCGCGGCTCGCTCAGCCACGGCGTGATCTGCCCGGCCTTGACCGCGGGCAGCCCGGCCCAGGTGGGCTTGGCGGCCAGGTCGGTCGGCTGGAGGGTGCCGGAGCGGGAGTCGAGCAGCAGCACGTCGGCGGCGTACTTGCCCGCCTTCTCCCAGCTCAGGCTCTCGAAGAAGCCGCCCTCGACGTTGTCGGGCTGGACGAAGGTCACGCCCAGCGACTCGAAGAACGTCAGGTCGGCGGCCGAGCTCGGCGTGGAGACGTAGAACAGGTCGGCGCTGCCGGAGCAGGCCATGACCTTGAGGCCGCCGTTGGCCCTGGCCGCGGTGCGGATCGCCTCGGCGGCGGTCTCGAAGCGCTTCTTGGCGTCGGCGACGGGTGGCGCGGCCAGGTCGGCGCCCAGCGAGGCGGCGAAGGCGGCGTACCGCTCGATGATCTTCTGGAGGTCGGTACCGATCATGTTGAACGCCACGCTCGGCGCCAGCTGCGCGATCTTGTCCTTGGCCTCGTCCGGGACGTACCAGAGGGCGTCCTTGACGTAGGTGTTGGTGACCAGCAGCTCCGGGCTGAGCCCGGCGTACTTCTCGACGTTGAACTCGCCCCAGGTGTTGCCCAGCACGGTGACGTCCGTGACCGGCAGGTTGCCCGCCTGCGGGTCGGCCGAGCCGTCCTTGAGCGTGGTCGGGCCGAACACGCCGGTGACCTTGACGCCGAAGTCGTACAGCGCGGCCGCGGTGCCGGTGAACGCGACGATGCGGGTCGGCGCCTTGTCCTTGCCGACCTTGACACCGCGGTCGTCGGTGAAGGCCCACGGGCCGGACGAGGCCGCGGCACCGACCGGGGTGTCGGTGCCCCCGCAGGCCGCGAGTACGGTGCCGAGGCCGGCCAGGCCGGCAGCGCCGAGGAAGCCGCGACGGGTCAGGTTCGTGGGACGTGCGAGCATGGTGCCTTCTTTCAGGGGTACGGCTGAGCCCCGCGTTCCCCGCTGGGCGGAGTGCGGTGAGGGTAGGCTAACCTAAGGCCATGCCCCCGGCTGATCCACCCCCGACGACCCCCGTCCCACCTGCGCAGACCCGCCGCATCCCCCGCGCCGCCGGTCTCGTCGCCGCCGCGCTGCTGCTGACCGCCGTCGCCGCCGCCAGCCTCGCGCTGGGCACTAAGCAGGTCCCGCTGTCCGACGTCTGGACCGGACTGGTCCACCCCGACGGCCGTGAGAACCACGTGATCGTGCACGACCTGCGCCTGCCCCGCACCCTGCTCGGCCTGCTCGTCGGCGCCGCGCTCGGCCTGGCCGGCAGCGTGATGCAGGCGCTGACCCGCAACCCGCTGGCCGACCCCGGCCTGCTCGGCGTCAACGCGGGCGCCGCCGCGGCCGTCGTCAGCGCCGCCAGCTTCCTCGGCCTGCGCTCGCTGTCGGGCTACCTGTGGTTCGCGCTGCTCGGGGCCGCCGTGGTCAGCGCCGTCGTGTACGTCCTCGGCGGCGGCCGCCACGCCACCCCGGTCCGCCTGGCCCTGTCCGGGACCGCGCTCACCGCCGCGCTCACCGGCTACGTCAGCGCCGTGATCCTGCTGGACAGCGCCGCGCTGGACATCATGCGCTTCTGGACGGTCGGCTCGCTCGCCTCGGCCAACCGCGCCGTGCTCGGCCAGGTCGCCCCGGTGCTGATCGCGGGCATCGTGCTCGCCCTGCTGCTGGCCGGGCCGCTCAACGCCCTGGCCCTGGGCGACGACGCCGCCCGCGCCCTGGGCGCCCGCACCGACCGCACCCGCGCCGCGGCCCTGATCGCGATCACGCTGCTGTGCGGAGCCGCCACCGCCGCCTGCGGCCCGATCGTCTTCCTCGGCCTGCTCGCCCCCCACCTGGTCCGCCCGCTGAGCGGCCCCGACCTGCGCTGGCTGCTGCCGTACGCCGCGCTGCTGGCCCCCGCGCTGCTGCTGGCCGCCGACGTGCTCGGCCGGATCGCGGCGCGCCCCTCGGAGCTCCAGGCCGGGATCACCGTCGCCGTGGTCGGCGCGCCCCTGTTCGTCGCGCTGGTCCGCCGCCGGACGGTGCAGCGGTGAGCGCCGGGCGGACCGTGCTGCGCGGCGGCGCCCTGTCCCTGCGTACGCCCACCCGCGCGCTGGTCGCCGGGCTGGCCGTGGCCCTGGCCGCGCTCGCGCTGGCCGTGTGGCAGCTCGGCTACGGCGACTTCCCGATGACGCCGCTCGACGTGGTCAAGGTGCTGCTCGGCGACGGCAGCCCGGCCCAGCGGTTCATCGTGACCGAGCTGCGCCTGCCCCGCGTGGCCGTGGCCGTGCTGGTCGGCATCGCCCTCGGGCTGGCCGGAGCCGTGTTCCAGAGCGTCACCCGCAACCCGCTGGGCAGCCCCGACGTCGTCGGCTTCGGCTACGGCTCGGCCACCGGCGCGCTGGTCGCGATCGTGCTCGCCGACGCCGGCGCCCTGGGCACCAGCCTCGGCGCGGCCGCCGGCGGCGTCCTGGCCGGACTGGCCGTATGGCTGCTGGCCTGGCGCTGCGGCAGCCACGGGTACCGCATCGTGCTGGTCGGCATCGGCATCGCCGCCGCCCTCAACTCCGTCAACAACTACCTGCTCACCCGGGCCGAGTTCGTCGACGCCACCCGCGCCACGGTCTGGCTCACCGGCTCGCTCAACGGCCGCGACGCCGCCCACGTGTGGCCGCTGCTGGCGGCGGTGCTGGTGCTGGCACCGGTCGTCCTGCTCGGCGGCCGCGCCCTGCGCGCCCTCGAACTCGGCGACGACGCCGCCCAGGCCCTCGGCGTACGCGCCGACCACACCCGCCTGGTGCAGCTCGGCGCGGCCGTGCTGCTGACGGCCGCCGCGACCGCCGCGGCGGGCCCGATCTCGTTCGTGGCGCTGACCGCGCCGCAGCTCGCCCGCCGCATCACGGGCGCGCCCGGCCCGAACACGCTGCCCGCCGCCGGGGTCGGGGCCGTGCTCGTGCTGGCCGCCGACGGTGTGGCGCAGCACGCGTTCGGCGACACCCAGCTGCCCGTCGGCGTGCTCACCGGCGTGCTCGGCGGCGTGTACCTCGTCTGGCTGCTCTACCGCCAGCGCCGGGCGGGCCGGGTATGACCACCACCGCCACCCCAGCCGCCGCCACCCCCTCCACCCCTCAGGAGCAGACCGTGACCAGGCTCGCCGCCGACGATCTCACCCTCGCCTACGACGGGCGGGTGGTGGCCGCCGGGCTCAGCGTGTCCATCCCCGACGACTCGTTCACGATCATCGTGGGCCCCAACGCCTGCGGCAAGTCGACGCTGCTGCGCGCCCTGTCGCGGCTGCTGCGCCCGACCCGGGGGCAGGTGCACCTGGACGGTCAGGTGATCTCGTCGCTGCCCACCCGCGAGGTGGCCCGGCGGCTGGGCCTGCTGCCGCAGTCGTCGATCGCGCCCGACGGCATCACCGTGGCCGACCTGGTCGCCCGCGGCCGGTACCCGCACCAGGGCCTGCTGCGGCAGTGGTCGCGCGAGGACGAGCGGATCGTCACCGAGTCGATGGCCGCGACCGGCGTCGCCGACCTGGCCGAGCGGGCCGTCGACGAGCTGTCCGGCGGCCAGCGGCAGCGGGTGTGGATCGCGATGGCGCTGGCCCAGCAGACGCCGCTGCTGCTGCTGGACGAGCCGACCACGTTCCTGGACATCGCGCACCAGATCGAGGTGCTGGAGCTGTGCCGCACGCTCCAGCAGCAGGGCCGCACCCTGGTCGCGGTGCTGCACGACCTCAACCAGGCCGCCCGCTACGCCACCCACCTGATCGCGATGCGCGGCGGGTCGATCGTGGCCGAGGGCACGCCCGCCGACGTGGTCACGCCCGAGCTGGTCGAGCAGGTGTTCGGCCTGCCGTGCCGGATCATCGAGGACCCGGAGACCGGCACGCCGCTGGTCGTGCCGCGCGCGAACCGGTAGACAGCTGACGGGACGCGCCGGGCTCTGGTCCAGCGCGTCCCGCACGGGTGCCCGGCATCGGGCTTCCCGAACAAGACCGGGCAGCCAGCTCCCCCAAGCTGGGCTGCCCGGCCCCTGCCTCACTCGAGGCCGTTACGGCCGATCACTTCGGCGTACCAGCGGGCGCTGTCCTTCAGGATGCGCCGCTGGGTGTCGTAGTCGACGTGCACGATGCCGAAGCGCTTGCCGTACCCGTAGCCCCACTCGTAGTTGTCCATCAGCGACCACGCGAGGTAGCCGCGCAGGTCGGCGCCCTCGGCGAGAGCCGCGTGCACCGCGCGCAGGTGGCCGTCGAGGAACCCGATCCGATCGGAGTCGTGCACCCGGCCGTCCTCCACGACGTCCGCGTACGCAGCCCCGTTCTCGGTGATCATCAGCGGAGTGTTCGGGTAGTCCGTCGCGAGCCTCATGAGCAGCTCGTACAGGCCGGACGGGTCGACCGGCCAGTCCATGTCGGTGACCGGGTGCGGCTGGCGCACCTCTTCGATGCCCTCGCTGCCGGGGTTGGTCAGCCCGGCCGTGGCACCGATCTTGGCTCGCACCAGCGCGGGCTGGTAGTAGTTCACCCCGAGCAGGTCGATCGGCGAGGCGATGACCGCATCGTCGCCCGGCTTGATCACATGCGCGGCGCCGAACCGCTCGAACAGCGCCCGCATGTCCTCGGGGTAGAAGCCGCGCAGCACCGGGTCGAGGAAGATCCGGTTCTGCAGCCCGTCGATGTGCCGGGCCGCCGCCTGGTCGTGCGGGTCGGCCGGGTTCAGCGGCCGGACCGACGTCATGTTCAGCGTCAGCGACACCTCCCGCGCGCCCCCGGCCCGCAGGGCGCGCACGCCCAGGCCGTGGGCGAGCAGCAGGTGGTGCAGCGCCTCGAACGACGCGCGGGCGTCCTGGCGGCCCGGGGCGTGGATGCCCGAGGCGTAGCCGAGGAACGACGAGCACCACGGCTCGTTCAGCGTGGTCCAGGTCGCGACCCGGTCGCCGAGCCGGGCCACCATGGCGGCGGCCAGGTCGGCGAAGTAGTAGGCCGTGTCGCGGTTGGTCCAGCCGCCCCGGTCCTCCAGGGCCTGCGGCAGGTCCCAGTGATAGAGGGTGGCCATGGGCGAGATGCCCTTGGCCAGCAGCTCGTCGACGAGGCGGTCGTAGAAGTCCAGGCCGCGGGAGTTGACCGGGCCGGAGCCGTCCGGCTTGATCCGCGGCCAGGCGACCGAGAACCGGTAGGTGCCGAGCCCGAGCTCGGCCATGATCGCCACGTCGTCACGGAACCGGTGGTAGTGGTCGCAGGCCACGTCACCGGTGTGACCCTGGAACACCTTGCCCGGGGTACGGGAGAAGGTGTCCCAGATGCTGGGGGTGCGTCCGTCTTCGCTGGCGGCGCCTTCGATCTGGTAGGAGGCCGTGGCCGCGCCCCACCGGAAGCCCTGCGGGAACCGCAGGGCGGTGCCGGTGAGCTGTTCTGGTGCGACGGCGGTCACGACTTCACCGCTCCTTGCATGATGCCTCCGATGATGTACTTGCCGAGCAGGCCGAACACGACCAGCAGCGGCACGGTCGCGATCGCCGTTCCGGTCAGCGACAGCGAGTAGTCCTGGATGTAACCCGACGCCAGGGTCGACAGCGCGGTCTGCACCGTCGGGTCCTCGGGAGTCAGCACGACCAGGGGCCAGAAGAAGTCGTTCCACGCCGTCATGAACGTCAGCATGCCCAGCACCGCGGCGGCGGGCTTCGAGGCCGGAAGGATGACGTGCCAGAAGATGCGGATCGTGGTGCAGCCGTCGACCCGGGCCGCTTCGAGCAGCTCATCCGGGACGGCCTCGCGCAGGTACTGGGTCATGAAGAACACGCCGAACGCGCTGACCAGACCAGGGGCGACGACCGCGTAGAGCGTGCCGGTCCACTCGATCTTCGCCATCAGCATGTAGAGCGGGATGATGCCCAGCTGGTTCGGGATCATCATCGTGGCGATGATGACCACCAGCAGCGCGTTGCGGCCCTTGAACCGCAGCTTCGCGAACGAGAACCCGGCCAGCGTCGAGAACAGCACCACGCTGAAGGTGATGGCTCCCGAGATGATGACCGAGTTCAGCAGCGCCTTGAAGAACGGGACGGTGCCGAACGCGCGGTCCAGGTTCGCGAAGAGGTTGCCGCCGAGGCCGAGCGGCGGCGGGACCTGGCCGAGGATGCCGTTGTCGTGCGAGGCCACGACCAGCGACCAGTACAGCGGGAACGCCGAGAACAGCGCCACGCCGGCCAGGGCGAGGTAGACGAGCTTGCCGGGGCGGCGGTCCGCGCGGAATCCGCGGCGGCGCTTGATCTGGGCCTCGGGCTCCACGGTGGCCGCGGCGCGGCCGGCGTACGAGTTGGCGGCAGGGGTCGTGGTGGTCATCGCGAGCTCCGCACACGGCTGGTCAGGAAGTAGTTGATGCCGGCGACGATGACGATGATGAAGAACATCACCCAGGCCGCGGTCGAGGCGTAGCCGAAGTCGAAGCGGGAGAAGCCGACCTCGTACAGGTACAGCGACAGCGTCTGGAACTGCCGGTCCGAACCGCCGGTGACGCTCGCCCCGCCGAACAGCAGCGGTTCGGCGAGGACCTGCATGCCGCCGATCGTGGAGATGATGACCGTGAAGATGATCGTCGGGCGGATCGCCGGGACCGTGATCCGGGTGAGCTGCTGGAAGCTGCTCGCACCGTCCAGCGACGCCGCGTCGTAGAGGTCCTTCGACACCGCCTGCATGGCGGCCAGGTAGATCAGGGCGTTGTAGCCCGTCCACCGCCAGATGATCATGACCGAGATCGCGATCTGCGACGACGCCGTGCCGGCCTGCCAGTCGATGCGGCCGAGGCCGAGCGAGTCCAGCAGCCAGTTGATCAGGCCGTAGTCCTTGCCGAAGATCTGCCCGAAGATGATCGCCACCGCGGCCACCGACGTGATGTTGGGCAGCAGGGCCGTCATGCGCCAGAACGTGGGGGCGCGCAGGCGCTGGTTGAGCACGTGCGCCAGCACGAGGGCCATGATCAGCTGCGGAACGGTGGACATCACCCAGATCTGGGCGGTGTTGCGCAGCGCGTTCCAGAAGTACTCGTCGGCGAACAGGTCCTTGTAGTTCTGGATGCCCACGAACGTGTGGGTGTCCGACAGCAGGCTCCAGTCGTGCAGCGACACCCACGCGGTGTACGCCAGGGGGAACACCCCGAACGCGGCGAAGAGCACGAAGAACGGCACGACGTACAGGTACGGCGAGGCCTTCAGGTCAAGGCGGTAGAGAGCGTTTTTCATGGTCGGCTTTCCATCGAGGCGGCTTCTCGGGCGAGCGTCCAACGGAGCCGGTCCCCCGCCGGCCGCCTCTACGGGCGGCCGGCGGAGAACCGGCGGATGATGCGGTAGGACTTACAGGAGGGCCTTGACGTCCTTGAGGGACTGCGTCCAGGCCTCGTCCGGCTTCTGCTTGCCCTGCTCGACCCGGGTCAGGCCGTTCTGGATCGCGGTGTTGATGTCACCGGACTTCGGGCCCATGTACTGCGGCACCATCGTCTTCACCGACTGCGAGAAGATCTGGCCGACCGGAGCGTTGTTGAAGAACGGGTTCTTGAAGTCCTTGATCACCGGCTGCTCGTACAGCGACACCGTCGACGGGAAGTTACCCAGCGCCCGGAACACCTTCGCCTGCTGCTCCGGCGCCACCAGCCACTTGGCCAGCTTCGACGCCTCAGCAACGTTCTTGCCCTGCTTGGGCAGCGTCAGGAACGAACCACCCCAGTTACCGCCACCACCGGGGATACCGGCGATGTCCCACTTACCCGAGGAGTCCTTGGCCTGCGACTGGATGTAGGCCATCATCCACGACGGGCACGCCAGCGTGACGAACGAACCGTTGGCCATACCCGCGTTCCAGTCCGCCGACCAGGCGGCGATCTTCGCCGACAGGCCCTTGTTGATCGCGTCGATCGTCAGGTCCCAGGCCTTCTTCACACCCGGGTTCGTCTCCACGACGACGTTGGCGCCGTCGTAGATGCCGACCGGCTGCTGGCCGAGCACGGAGCGGTACATGACGGTCGGGCCGTCCATCCAGGAGGAGCCCTTGACGTTGGCGGCCTTGAACTTCACGCCCGTGGCGATGTAGTCCTCCCACGTCGGCCACAGCTTCGTCACGGCCTCACGGTCGGTCGGCAGGCCCGCCTTCTCGAAGATGTCACGGCGGTAGCACATCGCCATACCACCGACGTCGGTGCCCAGACCGATGACCTCACCCGAGGCGGCCGAACCCTGCTGCCACTTCCACGCCGGCCACTGCGACTTGATGTCGTTGGCGCCGTAGTCGGCCCAGTTGTAGAACTTGCCGGGGTTCGCGGTGAACTGGCCCGCCCAGCCCTCCTCGATCGCCTCGATGTCAGCCGCACCCGTGTTCGTCGCCAGGTGAGCCGCCAGGTTCTTGTGGTGGTCCTCAGCCTTCGTGATCCGCTCAGTGATCTCGACGTTCGGGTTGAGCTGCATGTACTCCTTGTACAGATCCTTGTAACCGAACTCGCCGAACGTGGCGATGGTCAGCTTGACCTTGCCACCCGGCTTCGCCGGGTCGTCGCTACCGCCGCAAGCGGCGGTGGTCAGCGCGAGCGCGGCCGCGAGCAGCGGCGCCGCGACCGCGGTGACCCGCCGGCGCGAAAACACGGAACGCATGGACTGTCCTCCAGGGCAGGGGTACGGACGTCTTACAGATTTGCTGGTCAAGAATCGTTGATCTTCCAGAGAGCGCTCCCTGTGAGAGCGCTCTACCGGTGTGGTCTCTGACACTCGTCGCACGTCTCCCTTATGTCAAGTCGCCGTTGCCGTCTCGTTACAAATGGCATACCGCGCCACGAGGGGACTGATCCGCTGGCCGGAATGCTTTAGACCGGCAACCCGGGAGCGCTCCCCGCCTTCCGGAGCACTATAACGATCTTGGAGATCCGTTCTCGGCCGCACTGCGGTGACCGTGCGTATCCGCCCATTTCGACGCCGCGATCGCGTCTGCGCAGCATGCGCGTATGAACGCCAGATTTCGCCGCGATTACCGACAGTCGCGTAGAGCGATCAATTTATACCTGCCATTGACAGATCCGCCGCCGAGGACGATCCTTCCTCAGAGAGCGCTCCCTCAGTTCATTTGTCCGACTTGGTGTTCTTTCTGGCACGGAGTCGGAGCATGCAGCGACATGTCGCCTAGATGTGGCGCTGCCGCGCCGGCGGCAGCGCCACCCGGCGACAGCCGGAGCCACCGCTCCCCAGCATTCGGCTCCGGTGGCGCCGCATGTCGAACTGACCGGCCGCCGTGGCCATCAGCCCATGGCCACGGCGGCACACCGGATCCCGCGGGGGCGTGGTCCCCGCGGTTCTCCAGCCATCCCGTCAGGAGATGTCATGACATCCGTCCCGACCGCGGCCCCGCCGCGATCGACCGCCGGCCGCCGCCGCTGGTCCCTGGCCCTCGGCATCGTCGGGGCCGTCCTCGCCTCGTACGTCGCGGTGCAGGCGACCTCGGCCAACGCCGCCGACCCGCTCATCTCGCAGGGCAAGACCGCCACGGCGTCGTCGACCGAGAACATCGCGTTCCCGGCGTCCAACGTCGTCGACGGCGACACCGTGACCCGCTGGTCCAGCGCGTTCAGCGACCCGCAGTGGGTGCAGATCGACCTGGGCGCCACCGCCAGCATCAGCCAGGTCATCCTGCGCTGGGAGCCGGCGTACGCGACCGCCTTCCAGATCCAGGTCTCGGCCTCGGCGACCGGCCCGTGGACCAACGTCTACAGCACCACCACCAGCACCGGCGGCGTGCAGACGCTGGCCGTGTCCGGCTCCGGGCGCTACGTCCGGATGAACGGCACCGCCCGCGCCACCGCCTACGGCTACTCGCTCTACGAGTTCCAGGTGTTCGGCATCATCGGCGGCAGCTCCGGCTGCGGCACGAGCAACGCCGCCCTGGGCAAGCCCGCCTCGGCCTCGTCGGCGGAGGCCGCGTTCGCCGCGGCCAACGCGTTCGACGGCAACGGCGGCACCCGCTGGTCCAGCGCCTTCGCCGACCCGCAGTGGATCCAGGTCGACCTGGGCGCCACCGCGTCGGTCTGCGGCGTGACCCTGAACTGGGAGCCGGCGTACGCGTCGGCGTTCCAGATCCAGGTGTCGAACTCGGCGACCGGCCCGTGGACCAACGTCTACAGCACCACCACCAGCACCGGCGGCGTGCAGAACCTCACCGTCAGCGGCTCGGGCCGCTACGTGCGGATGAACGGCACCGCGCGGGCCACCCAGTGGGGCTACTCGCTGTGGGAGTTCGCCGTGTACACCGGCGGCACGCCGACCTCGCCGTCGCCGCAGCCGTCCCCGTCCCCGTCCACCTCGCCCAGCCCGAACCCGGGCGGCGACGTGCTGCTGTCGTACAACAAGCCGGGCTTCGCCTCGACCTCCCAGGACGACGGCGCCTGCTTCCAGTGCACCCCGGCCCGCGCGTTCGACCTCGACCCGGCCTCGCGCTGGGCCACCAGCGCCACCACGGGCTGGGTCGACCCGGGCTGGATCTACGTCGACCTGAGCGCGACCGCCCAGATCCACAAGGTCGTGCTGCAGTGGGACCCGGCCTTCGCGGTCGCCTACCAGCTGCAGACCTCCAACGACGCGGCCAACTGGACGACGATCTACAGCACCACCACCAGCACCGGGTTCAAGCAGACGATCAACGTCAACGGCACCGGCCGCTACGTGCGGATGTACGGCACCCAGCGCTCGAACGGCTACGGCTACTCGATCTACGAGTTCCAGGTGTACGGCACCGGCGGCGCGCCCAACACGCCCCCGGCCCAGCCGCCGAACCCGACGTTCCCGGCCACGCACCTGATCTTCGCCGACGAGTTCAACGGGGCCGCGGGCACCAAGCCCGACGCGTCCAAGTGGACCATCGACACCGGCACCGGCCAGAACGCCGAGCAGCAGTACTACACGAACAACAACAACGCGAACATGAACGGCGCCGGCTCGCTCGTGGTCGAGGCGCGTAAGGAAGCCGTCGGCGGCATGCAGTACACCAGCCACCGCATGAACACCGGCGGCAAGTTCACGTTCCAGTACGGCCGGGTCGAGGCCCGGGTGAAGGTGCCCAAGGGCAACGGCTTCTGGCCGGCGTTCTGGATGATGGGCGCCGACTTCCTCACCGGGCGGCCCTGGCCGTACAACGGCGAGATCGACATCATGGAGATCCTGGGCAAGGACACCACCCGCAGCTACACCACCCTGCACGCGCCCGCGTACAACGGCGGCGGCGGCTACGGGTTCGAGAAGATCTGGGGCATCGACCTGTCCGCGGACTACCACGTGTACGCCGCGCAGTGGGACAGCAACGGCATCCGGTTCTTCGTCGACAGCACCGAGGTGTTCTACGCCAGCAAGGCGACGGTGGAGTCGACCCGCGGCCCGTGGGTCTACGACCACCCGTTCTACCTGATCGTCAACCTCGCCGTGGGCGGGGACTGGCCGGGCAACCCCGACGCGAGCACCCCGTTCCCGTCGCAGATGCTCATCGACTACGTCCGCGTCTACAACTAGCACCCGAACGCGGAGACTCTCGGCGCGTCGTTGAGCGGACGGCGCGCCGAGCACACCCCCACGTTCGGACCGAACATGGCTCGCCCCGGTGCGCCGCCGCTCAAGCGGCGCACCAAGTGGCTCCCCACGTTCGGCCGGCAGGTGGGCCCTGCTGCCCCGCAGGACCCACCTGCCCCCTGCGAGAGCTCGTCCCCAATCCCGCAGGAGGCGGACCCGGAACCGCCTGTCATCGGTTCCCGGCCGCCGGCCCGGCCCGCAGCCGAGGCGGCCGCCTCGGCCGGGGCCGTTGCTCGCAACCTACCGCGTCGGCACCGTCCGGCGCGGCCACCGGTCGGCCGATCAGGCACCACCGAGACGGCACCGTCCGGGGCGGAACCCCTCTCCCGCCCCGGACGGTGCACCTCGTTCTAGGCAGACCCGCGACGGATCAGGCGAGGATGGAAGATCACCGAACGCGCCCGCGCCTCCGGCTGGCTGATACGCGCCAGCAGCAGCCGCGCCATCTCGGCGGCCATCTCCTCCAGCGGCTGGTGGACCGTGGTGAGCTGCGGACGGCACTGCAGCGCCGCGACGCTGTCGTCGAAGCCGACCACCGCCACGTCCTCGGGCACGCGCCGCCCCAGGTCGCGCAGCGCCTGCAGGGCGCCCTCGGCCATCAGGTCGTTGGCCACGAACAGGCCGTCGATGTCGGGGTGTGCGGCCAGCAGCTCGCGGGTGGCGTTCTCGCCGCTGCCGCGGGTGAAGTCGCCGACCGCCGACGGCACGTACGGGTAGCCGTGCACGGCCAGGGCGGCCCGGAACCCGTTGAGGCGGTCCTGCGCCGAGGGCATGTCCAGCGGCCCGGAGACGGTGCCCAGCCGGTGGCGGCCGATGCCGAGCAGGTGCTCGGCGGCCAGCTTCGCGCCGACCTGCTGCTCGACGTCGACGTAGCTCATCGGCAGCGGCTGGCCCGGCCGGGCCGACAGCACCGCCGGGATGTTGAGGTCGCACAGCTGCCGCGGCAGCGGATCGGCGGTATGGCTGGAGATCAGCAGCACCCCGTCGACGTGGCCCTGGCGCAGGTAGCGCACGACGTGGTTCTGGGCCGTCCACTCCGCGGGCATGATCACGAGATGGATGCCCTCGGGCCGCAGCACCTCCAGCGCCCCGGCCGTGATCCGGCCCAGGAACGGGTCGGTGAAGATCCGGTTGAGGAACGGGTCGGCGGTGTCGCGGTCGTCCGCTTCGGACACGACCAGCGCGACCGAGTCGGTGCGGCGGGTCACCAGCGAGCGCGCGGCCAGGTTCGGCACGTAGCCGGTCGCCTCGATGGCCTGCTGCACGACCTGGCGCAGCTCAGGATCGACGGTGGCGACGCCGTTGATGACGCGCGAGACCGTGGAACGGGAGACGCCCGCCTGCTCGGCGACCTGCTCCAACGTCGGGGCGCGCTGGTCGGCCCGTTTGCTTGTCATGACGTTATTTATACCAGCCTTTTCGGTGAGCGCTCTCCCATGGTCGTTTCGAAAATCCATGCAGCTCAACAATGTTGTCGCCGGAAACAAACACCCGTCAACCAAACCAGTTAACCTTGATCCAATCCGGAACGGCCCTGACGGTTGGGTAGTAAATGTCGATCCGCAGGCGAAAAGCCGGGAAACGCCGCTTTGACAGTGATTTCTCGATGATCGCGGGCACGACGCCGCGACAGCCGGGTCCACGTCGGACGACCGGACGAGACATCAGCAGCTCAGAGCAGGTTCAGGCGGTCAGGAACAGGGCGTCCAGGCTGGCCAGCACGTGCCGTCCGGGCGCGGCCGGGATCGGTTGCAGGCAGGGCACGGCGACGGTCGTACACCCGGCGGCCTCGGCCGCGGCCAGACCCGCCAGCGAGTCCTCCACCGCTACACACCGCCCCGGGTCCACCCCGAGCAGCCGGGCCGCCGTCAGGTACGGCAGCGGGTCCGGCTTGTGCCGGACCACGTCGTCGGCGGTGACCGTCACCGCGAAGTGGCCGCGCCCCAGCACGTCCAGCACCCGCTCGGTGTCGCCCCGGCCCGACGAGGTCACCAGCGCCGTCGGCACCCCGTACGCCGACAGCAGTTCCAGCAGCCGCCGCGCCCCGGGCCGCAGCTCGATGCCCGACTGCTCGATCCGCCGGGCCACCGCCGCCTCCAGCAGCAGCACCAGCTCCGGCACCGGACGGCGGTGCCCCAGCGACTCGCCCAGCACCGCGACGATCGTCGCCACCGAGCCGCCGACGATCCGACGGTCGTCGACCGGGATGCCGCCCAGCTCGGCCACCAGGTCGTGGATGGCCAGCACCCACTGCCGCTCGGTGTCGACCAGGGTGCCGTCCATGTCCAGCAGCACCGCGTCGTACGTGCGCAGGTCCAGCCCGGTCATCGCGCCGACGCCAGCGCGAACGTGCCCAGCACGGCCCAGTGGTCGGAGGTCCACTCGTTGCCGACGTGCTCCGGCACCGGGGCGGGCTCGCCCACCAGCACCGTGCCGACCTCCAGCGGCCGCAGCGGCCCCGCCGCGTGGATGAAGTCGATCCGGTCCTGCGGCTCCGGCGTGCCCGGATCGCCCTCGTGCCACGCGATGATCGGCGACCAGGTGTGGCCGGGCTGCGCCACCGGGTCCGGATGCACCATCCGGTATGCGTCGTAGAGGCCCGCGTCGGTGACCGCGGTGCTCACCGGCCACGGCACCTGCGGCCGGTCCAGGTGCGACGGGGTGTTGAAGTCACCGAGCAGCAGCACCGGCAGGCCCGGCTCGGCCAGCGCGGGCGCCATCTCCGCCAGGATCTGCCGGATCTGCTCCGGCCGCGCCGACTCCTCCTCGGCTGCCAGCACCTGCGCCGCCGACGCCCCCGCCAGCAGCTCGTACGGTCCGTACGGGGTGTAGTTCAGGTGGGCGCTCCACACCACGACGTCGGTCTCGGGCAGGCGCAGCCGGGCGCCGACGCCCCACATCTCGTCGTCGCCGTAGCCTTCCACGATCGGATGCGGCGAGATGATGCCGCAGCTGCCGCCCTGCCGGTGGTGCCAGCCCAGCTCCTCGGCCAGCTCGCGGGCGGCGGTGCCCATGGTCTCCTGGAGCCCCACCACGTCGGGCGCCTGCTCGCGCAGGAACCGCAGCTGCTTGGCGCGGGCGTCGTCGACGCAGTCACCCGCCAACCACAGGTTCCACGTCAGCACACGCAGTCGCACAGGGTCCTCCACCAGGGACTCGAATGATCGAGTGCATCATTCAGTAACCGGTTACGCGACGCAACCCACTCCCCCAGGCCACGGTCAGGGGTTGGCGAGGTGGGTGACCAGGCGGGTGAGGATCTGCCAGGACTGGGTGTCGTCGGCGTTGCCGGAGTGCGGGCGGCGGAAGCGGGCCACGTCCACCGCCAGATCGGACAGATCCCAGCGGATGCGGTAGAGCGCCAGCATCGCCGGGTCCGGCGCCACCCCGGTGGCCTGCTCGTACGCTGCCAGCAGCGAGCCGTCGCCCGGGTCCAGGCCCCACAGGTCGCGCTCGGGCGGGGCGCAGCGCGCGGTCTCCCAGTCGATCAGCACCCAGCCGGCACCGGTGCGCATCGTGTTGCCCGGATGCGGCTCCCCGTGCGTGAGCGCCAGGCGGCCCGGCCGCGCCCGCGCCGCGGCCACCAGCGCGTCATACCGGTCCAGCAGGCCGCGGATCGGTGCGGCGTGGCCGCGCACCAGCTCGGAGCACCTCCGGGCGTACGGTCCGGCGTCCGGCACCGCCCCCGCGGCCAGCGCCGCCGCCAGTTGGTCGCGGTGCGGCACCGCGAACCCGTCCACCGGCGCCAGCGCCCGCACCGGCTCCGGCGCGGCGTGCACCCGCGCCACCAGGTCGAGTACCGCCCGGCGATGGTCCGGCGACTCCCACTCGCCCCAGCCGAAGCTGCGCCCCTCGACGAAGGCGTGCAGGGTCACGGCATACTGCTCGCCCGCTCGGGCCAGCGGCGACCCGGACCAGGTCGGCACCGGCGCGACCGCGAACCCGGCACCGCCGTCGTGCAGCGCCCGCGTCGCGGCCAGCGCCGCGCGCAGCCGGCCGAACCCCACGTCGAGCGGCTCGTCGGCGGTCAGCCGCTTGTGGGCCAGCTCGTCGAGGGTGGCGAACCAGCGGGTGCCGCCGGTGTCGCGTACCTCCCAGTGGTGGCTGCCCCAGCCGACCGGCCGGTAGTCGACCGCCGCCACCGCCAGCCCCCAGTCCCGGTCCAGCACCTGCGGCAGCAGGTCGTCGGGCAGATCGTCGGGCGGCGTCAGCATTTCACCACGCTAATGACCCCACCGGCGGGCGCAACCGATTTGCCCGGCGGCGGCGCATACCTCTGCGCCGGGAGCACACCTCCTACGGTGTGGCCACACCACATGAGGTGTACCTCCAGCGGTGAGTACGTCCCGGCAGTGTCCGCCGTGGACGCCCGCCGCCTACAATCGCAGGGACATCGCGCCGATCTGGGGGTGCCCATGCGCCGGACCATCGCCGCCGCCGTGACTCTGCTGGCGGTCGCGCTGCCCGCGCCGGCCTCCGCCGAACCGGCCGTCACCTGCGTGTACACGTTCACGGCGTACCCGAACGGGTTCACCGCGACGATCGACATCCGCAACCAGGGGCCGCGACTCGATAGCTGGTCGCTGCGCTGGACCGTGCCCGACGGCACCCAGCTCGGCAACGCCTGGGCAGCCCGGATGACCCAGCCCACGCCGCTGGAGCTGACGGCGGTCAACCAGCCGTGGAACGGCACGGTCGCCAGCGGCGGCCGGATCTCGTTCGGCTGGACGGCCGTCGCCCCCACCGCCACCACCCCGACCGACATCACCGTCAACGGCACCCGCTGCTGACCGGCGTACCCCGGTCGAGCTGCCCCTATCTCGGCTGCGCCAGCCGGGCCCGCACCCGGTCGGCGTCGGGCAGCCCGAGATCGGTGTAAACGGCCAGCGCCCGGGTCCAGTGGTCGCGTGCCCCGGCCGGGTCGGTCTCGACCAGCGCCGCGGCCAGGCCGTCCAGGGCACGGGCGTGCTCGCAGCGGTCGCCGGTGCGGGCCGTGACCGCGAGCGCGGCCCGGTGCCGTGCCAGCGCCTCGGCGGGGCGGTCCAGGTCGAGCAGCGTCTCGCCGAGCGCGTTCAGGGTCTCGGTCTCCAGGCCGCGATCACCGGTCCGCCGGGCCAGGTCTAGAGCCTGTTCGAGCTGGTCCAGGGCGCGGGCGGGCCGACCGAGCACCCGGTATGCCGCGCCCAGGGTCGCCCGCGCGCTGCCGGTTCCCGCCGGGTCGCCCGCGTCGCGGCAGCGCACCAGCGCCCGCCGCAGCGGCGCCAACGCCTGATCAGCCCGGCCGAGATGCAGCAGCGTGGCCCCCAGGTTGCCCAGCGCGTAGCCTTCCAGCCGCCGGTCGCCCACCGAACCGAACAGCGCCGCCGCGCGGCGGTGGTGTGCCAGCGCCCGGACCGGCCGACCGAGCCGCCGGTACAGCGAGCCGCGGTTGAGCAGCTGGGACGCCTCGCCGTGCCGGTCGCCGGTGCGCCGGTACACGGTCAGCGCCCGGTGCAGGCAGTCCAGGGCGGGTCCGTAGTCGCCGAGCCGCTCGTGCACCATCGCCAGCCGGGCCAGCGCCCGCCCCTGCCCCGGGGCGTCGCCCGCGGCCTGGAACCCGTCGGCGGCGGCCTCGAAGTGGCTGCGGGCGTCGGCATAGGAGCCGAGCCACCACTGCACGTTGGCTAGGTTGGCCAGCGCGGCCGGGCTGCCCGCCGACCGTACCGCCGCGGTGTGCACCGCCAGGGCGTCCTGGTGGTGCCCGCCGACCTCGAAGTACCGCCACAGCAGCGTGGACAGGGCGGCGGCGGTGGGCGCGCGCCCGGTGCGGGCCGCGTGCAGGGCCAGCGACACAAGGTCGGGGCGCTGCCGGTCGAGCCAGCGCTGCGCCTGCCGGGGCTCGGCCAGCGGCGGCGCCGGCCCGGCCGGGGCGGCGGGCGGCCCGCTGTCGTGCGGGAAGAGCGCGTCGCGGGCAGCCGTCGCGGCGTCGACCGTGTGCCCGTGCAGCCGGTCCAGCGCCAGTTCGGTCAGCGCGGGGTCCAGGGTCGCGGCGAGGTCGGCGGCGTACGCCCGGAGCAGGTCGTGCATCCGGTGACGCCCCGGGCCGACCGCCTCGACCAGATGCGCGCGGGCCAGGCGGCGCAGCAGCGTGCCCGCCGTGTCGGCGTCGACCGCGGCCAGCGCCGCCAGCGGATACCGGTCGAACTGCGTGCCCGGGTACAGCCCCAGCAGCGTGAACGCGTGCGCCACCGGGCCGGGCAGCTGCCGCAGCGACCACGAGAACACCGCCCGCACCTCGGTGCGCGGGTCGCCGGTCGCGTCCAGCAGGTCCGGCACGCCCGCCCCGGCGGGCAGCTCCGCGACCAGCCCCGCGAGGCTGCGCCCCGGCTGGGCGGCCGCGACCTCGGCAGCGACCCGCAGCGCCAGCGGCAGCCTGCCGCAGCGGCGGGCCAGCTCGGCGACCGCGCCCGGCTCGGCGGCGGCCCGCGCGCCCAGCAGCGCGCCGAGCAGCGCGGCCGCCTCGGCGGGCGTGAGCACGTCCAGGTCGACGCGGCGGGCGCCGTCGCGGGCCACCAGCCCGGCCAGGCCGTCCCGGCTGGTCACCACGACCACCGCCGATGCCGTGCCGGGCAGCAGCGGGCGGACCTGCTCGGCCTCGTACGCGTTGTCGAGCAGCACCAGCATCCGGCGCCCGGCCAGCAGCGTCCGGTAGAGGGCGGCCCGGCCCGGCAGGTCCACCGGGATGCCCGCGGCGTCGACGCCGAGCCCGCGCAGCAGCGTGGCCAGGGCGTCGGCGGGCGGCACCGGCCGCTCCGGGTCGTAGCCGCGCAGGTCCAGGTAGAGCTGTCCGTCGGGGAACCGGTCCCGGGCGGCATGCGCCCAGTGCACCGCCAGCGCGGTCTTGCCGATCCCGGCCGTGCCGCAGATCGCCGACACCGTCGCCGGATGCCCGTCCAGGGCCGCGAGCTGGGCGGCCCGGCCGGTGAAGCCGGGCACGTCGGCGGGCAGCTGCCGGGGCACCGGCGGACCGCCATCGGCCACCGGCACCGGTGTGGGGACCGCGCGGCGGCGCCGCTCCTCGACCCGGTCACGGGCCGTGGCCAGGGCACCCTGCTCGGCGGGGGTGGCGCCGAGCAGGCGTACCAGGTCGTCGAAGCGGTCCGTCGGGGGCAGCACCCGGCCGGACAGGTACTCGCCGATGATGCCGCGCGACCAGCCGGTGGCGGCCGCCAGCTCGCGGTAGGACAGCGGTGGGCCGCCGCGCAGGCGGGCGTGGCGGCGGCGCAGCTCACGCAGCAGGCGGGCCAGGTCCGCCAGGGTCTGCACCTGGTCGGGGGCGGTGGCGCGAGCGGGCCCGGCGGGCACCGTCCCGGTCGCGCGCGCGACCCGTGCATCGATGGCCATGGTGCGGTCAGCATGCGGCTCGGAACGGCTCGTTGTCCACCTGGTGCCGGGCTGGCGCACGCCGCCGGGCCGAAGCGTCGCCTTGCCGATTCTGTCTGATTCTTTGGCTATTTCCCGTGGCGCAGCGCGCTCTTCAGTGCACGGTGGACGGCCCTCGCCGTCCCCGCAACCGATGAGGTGGTATCCCGTGCGCACTGCCCTCTCCGCGACCGCGCGACCCCGGCGGCTCGCCGACGAGCCCGACCCGCTCGACCGCGTCGGCTCGATCACCGCCGCCAGCCTGCTGATGGAGGACGTGGTCAGCGCCGACCTCGTCTCCGCGGCCACCGGACACAACAAGGTCGCCCTGTTCGCCAACCCGTTCCTCGGCGGCAAGCAGGAGGCCCTGGTCATCGACGAGACCGGGCACCTGAGCTACCTGCGGCGCTCGGACTCCGACACCGGCTGGACCCAGTCGCCGTTGGACGACCCCGGCGGCGTCCAGTGGCTCGCCGACGAGGTCGTCGTGGTCGTACACCCCGAGGACTTCAGCGTGTGGGCGGTCTTCACCACGCCCAATGCGGTGACCCCGACCGCGCTGCGGGCCCTGCGGCTCGTCGCCGCGAGCGACCCCGCCGCCACCGTCTGCACCTGGGAGAAGCCCGCCCGCGACGTCATCAACTACGACATGGGCGGCACTCTGGGCATGCGCCACATGCACGTGTACTACGACCGGAACATCCCGATCATCGGCGGCGTCGACGCCCACGGCAACAACATCATCCTCACCGCCTCGATCGGCGTCGCAACCCGGCGGTTCTCGGCCGTGGACGCGACCAATCCCGTCGCGTCGTCGAGCGCGGCCGTCTCCGGCTACGCGTCCGGGCGGGTGCGGGAGTCGTACACCTTCTCCGGCGGCCCCGTCGGGTATGTCGCGTACGCGCTGGTGGACGGCGTCATCACGCGCCACAACCCGGAGTCGGGTGCCCCGGTCCGGGTCGCCGCCGACGCCGCCCAGCTCGTCGGGGTGTTCCGGTCCTACCAGCGGCCCGACCTCGGCTGCATCTACCTCGACAAGGCAGGCGATCTGTGGACCTGGAACCTGACCACCGGTGACGCCCACGTGCACCGGCAGCAGACCGAGGGGCTGGGCCTGCGGACCGCCACGTCCTGGCTGGACGACCACGGCGTCGCGCACGTCTACGGCCTGGTCCCCGAGAAGGACGCGGACGGCAACGTGACCACGCACCTGCGGGTGCTGCACCAGTCGAGCTGGGGCCCCCACGGCGAGCCGGTCTGGTCGCAGGCGGTCGGCACGGCCCCGGACACCGACGAGGTCGTCGTGACCGTGCCCGCGCTCATCGGGCTGGTCGCGGACGTCGCGTCCTTCGCCGTGGGTTCGTATCCGTCCGCCGTGCCCAGCCAGTTCGTGCGGCTGGCGGGGAGACGGGAGGACTCCGACCGGTTCGCGATCCACACCCAGGACCTCGTCTCGGGCCGGTGGTCCCGCGACAAGATCCGCCTGCCAGCCTCCGAGGAGCTCGACCCACATCTCGACAAGAGCCGGCACATGGTCACCCACTACGTCAGCACCGTGACCGTGCGGGACGGCCGGGGCAACCCGATGCCCGCCCAGCCCGTCACGGTGAGCGCCGAGACCCTGGTGGAGGTCCAGGTCGAGGGCGCCTCCTACCTGGTCGGTCCGGGTCTGGGCACCCGGCTGACGACGAACTCGTTCGGCAAGATCACCATCGCCACCCTCGCGGACAGCCTGCTGCCCGCGACCCTGCACGTGGACGCGGTCGGCCTCCAGCAGGGTGCGGTCATCCAGCCCGCCGCCGGAGTGCACGACTACCTCGCCGGCACCGGCACCCTGCCCTCGCAGAACGGCCGGTTCGACGAGACGGCGCTCGCGGACGCCAAGGTCGACGGCGTACCCATCGTGACCGAGCATCACGAGTCGTGCGGCGAGGTGGCCGACAGCATCAAGAACGTGTTCCGCAAGGCCGACGGCCAGGAGATGCTCTCCCGTCTGACCGGCGGCCGGGGCGGCGCGGCGCCCCTGCACGGGTTCTCGATCGGCTCGGCGCTGTCCCCCACCGAGGGCCCCGACGCGGGCCGGATCGTCTACACGGAGCTGCACTCCCCCGAACATGTCCTGGCGCACAAGAAGGCGATCATGGAGACCGCCCAGTACGGCGGCCTGTGGAGCGACTTCGTGCACTGGGCCGGCGACGTCTGGGAGGGCATCAAGAACGGCGTCATCGAGGTCGTCCACGTCATCGTGGAGGTGGCCACCACGATCTTCATCAAGATCGGCGAAGCGATCATCGCGCTGGTCGACTTCGTCATCGAGGCCGTCGAGGCCGCGGTCCGCGCCGTCGAGTCGATCATCCGGTTGGTCGTCGACACGGTGGTGAAGGTCGTCAACTGGCTGCGGGCGCTGTTCCGCTTCATCGACATCTGGGAGACGAAGAAGGCGCTGCAAGCGGCCCTGAAGCAGACCCTGGACCACACCGCCACCGCGGCTCAGGACATCGCCGCGGACATGCACGGCTGGTTCGTCGCGCAGGAGGCCGACGTACGCCGCAACTTCAAGGACGCCAAGCGCAACAGCCTCGACGAGCCGACGGGCAACGCGGCCAACCAGATGCCGTCGCCCACCGACCCCTCCGGCAAGGTGGTCGCCCCGCAGGACATCCACGACAACCCGCAGGGCAGCTGGATGCTGGACCAGACCGTCAGCAGCAGCGCGCTGGCCGCCTTCGCCGCCGCGCCGCCGCCGGCCCTCGACGCCTCGGCGCTGGCGGAGGTGTGGCAGCGGTTCGAGCACCTGGTGGCCGACTCCGGCATCACCGAGGAGGCCCGCGCCGTCCTCGGCGACCTCGACGCGCTCATCCGGCTCCTGGTCAGCCCCAACGACCCCGACCTGGCCGGCAAGACCACCGTCACAGCCCTGCTCGACCTCGTGGAGCACCTGCTGCTGGCGTTCCTGGAGCTGGGCGACCTGGTGGTGCAGGTCGTGGTGGAACTCATGGGCGTGCTCGCCGCCACGATGCACGACCTCCTCAAGTACGTCCCTCCGCTCGGGCCGGTGAACTGGCTCTACACCTGGCTCCAGCGCCACAACGGGATCCACGAGGACGACATCGAGGAGATGACGATCGGCGGCCTCATGTGCCTGATCGGCGCCTTCCACATCACGGTGGCGCACAAGCTGGTGCACGGGGTCGACTCGGCCCCGTTCCCGCACGGGTTCCCGAAACTGCCCGCCCCGCCGGGGCATCCCGACCACGTGGCGGGCGCCCGCGCCGGCGACGTCGAGCTCGACGTCGTCAAGTCGGTCAAGTCGATGTGCGGCCTGAGCATCGCGTTCAGCGGCCCCACCAACCTCCTCGCCGACATCGCCCCCACCCTCGGCAAGGAGACCTTCACGTTCAGCTTCCCGGGCTGGCTCGTGGCCGGCATGAACGCGCTCTACGGCTCCACCATGTCGACCCTGGCCGCCTACCCGCCGCTGAACGGCAAGCCCTGGAGGTCACCGGCGCTCGGCAGCTTCCTGCTGGCAGGCGCCGGCATGACCGCCGCCTGGACCACCTGGGGCCTGCATCGCGCCGACTCGACGAAGTACCCGGTCCCGGCGTTCAAGAACCTCGGGAAGGTGACGACCGGTCCGGTGTGCGTCGCCGGTCTCGCCATCGGCCAGACCGTGTGCGCGGTCAAGGGCGGGCTGCCCAACGGCTACGCGAAGGCGCAGCTGTCCATGGGGGTGATCCCGGAGTACCTCCAGCTGACCCGTATGCGGGTGCAGCCGACAATGGGCGGGCTCAAGCGGGCGGCGTTCGTCGGGGTGGTGGACGCCGCCACGATCATGACCGGCGGAATGATGCTCGCCGCGCCCAACTGGTGCTCGCCCCCCGACATCCCCGAGCAGGCCTTCCCGAACGGCTCGACCCGCGACAAGTACTCCGCGACCGTCGAGCGCACCGGCGAGCGCGCCTTCAACAAGCCGTTCACCTGGTGGTGCACCGGCACCCTGCCACCGGGGCTGGAGATCGACGCCGACACCGGCGTGATCCACGGGAAGCCGACCCACCCCGGCACCTGGCGCTTCTCCGTGCACCTCAGGGACTCGTTCGGGCCGGACCAGTACGCGATCCTCAACGACCGGACCATCACGATCGTATGAGCGGCGAGGGCGCCCACCTGGCCGGCAGGTGGGCGCCCTCGCCCGGCGCCTGGCCGGGCGCGGGTCAGGGACGGTCGTTGTCCACCTGGTGCAGGACCACGAACGCCGGGATGTACGTCACCGGCAGGTAGTTCTGGACGGTCAGCCCCATGGGCGTGTCGCGGTCCGTGGTGTCGGCGTCCTCGGCCGACACCGCCGTGACGGTGCGGGGCGTGTTCCAGTCGGCGGGCGTGAACACGAAGCTGGTCGGAGTCGCGCTGGTCGGCGGGCCGGCCGCGTTGCCGAGGTTGACGATCACGTTGGTGGCGGGGGCCCGGCTGAGCCGTACCGTGAAGGTCGTGGTGCCGCCCTCGGCGATGTCGGCGCGCAGCGGCGTCGCGACGATGTACGGCTGCGGGGTGTAGGCGCAGGCCTGGCCGTTCAGGCTGAACCCGGCGGGCGGGACGTTGCTGCCGCTGGTGTTCGGGTTGATCGCGAGCAGCACGCTGACCGAGGCTCCGGCGGCGACGCTGCCGTTGAACGAGGCGTTGGTGATGGTCACGTGGCGGCCGGACTGGGTGAAGTTGCCGTACATGGTGAACTGGACGGTCGCGGTGTCGGCGAGGTCGAAGTCGAGCTGCCAGGCGGTGACCGCGGTCGCCGGGGTGAGCGTGATCTGGGACTGGTAGCCGGTGCCCCAGAACACGGTGACGTTGTCCTGGACGGCGCAGGTCGGGGCGGCGGTGGCGGGCGCGGGCACACTGGTGGCCAGGCTGGTCGCGAGCGCGGCGAGCAGCAGGACCGCGCGGGTACGGCGGAAGCGGGGGCGTTTCATACGGCGATCGTCGCGCCGGGCGCGGCCCGGCACCGCGACTCCTGGACGCCGTTGGACGCGGCGCCGGACCGTCAGCCGCGGCCGCCGGGCAGGGCCAGCGGCCCGGAGACGGCGAGACTGCGGTCGACCGCCCGCGCCAGCGCTTGCGCCCGAGAGTCCGGCACGATCCGCCGCGACCAGGCGTCCAGGGCGCCGAGGAAGTCGACGAGATCGCGCTGGACCTCGTCGAGCAGC
Organism: Catellatospora sp. TT07R-123; assembly: GCF_018327705.1. NCBI lineage: Bacteria > Bacillati > Actinomycetota > Actinomycetes > Micromonosporales > Micromonosporaceae > Catellatospora > Catellatospora sp. TT07R-123. The sequence goes on from NZ_BNEM01000002.1 coordinate 1,257,134, forward strand.
GTCGGCACAATCGACTGCGGGAGGTCGACGTGGGCCTCCGCCTGCTGGCGTACTGCGGTGAGATGGTCGTCCTGCCAGACCCGCAGCCGGTCGTCGAGGAACTCCACCCTGGGCGCGGGATCGTGCCCCATCCAGGGCGACTCGCCGGAGAGCAGCTCACTCCAGTGGCGCCAGTCCTCCAGCCCGCTGCAACAACCTGGCGTGACCGCCATCCCGGTGTCCGTGTCCATGACCCGAAGGCCGCCGGAGACGATGAGACTCTCCTCAGCCAGCAGCGCGTCCACCGTCTCCGCAGGCCCCGCCCCAGCAGGTCTCTCGACGTGTACGACCAGCGCGGCCACGAACAGCCCCACCTGGTCGCTGACGCACTCGCCGTTCAGCACGAGCCACGAGAGCGGAGCCAGCGGCGCGACCGGCCACGGCACCGGCGTGCCCTGTACGTTCGGGACCTCGACGACGGCCTGAAGGGTGATCACCACACCATTCAACCGGAGGTCCTGCACGCACCCGTTGCTGGTGTCGCATCGGGTGGAGTTCCTGGCTCCTGCCGCGGCGAAGGGCCTGACTGCCTGAGCAGGTGTCAGGTGGCGCGGCGGTCGATGAGGTTGGCGATGGCGGTCACCCGGCGTTGCAAGCGGGCGGAGTCGGCGCGCTCGGCGGCCGCCTGCGCCTGGCCGAGGGTCGCCCGGGCGGCGTCGAGGTCGCCGGTCTCGGCGTAGCTCTCGGCCAGCCAGGTCTGGTACAGGGCGACCTCGCGGATGTGCTCGCTGGCGTACCCGGCCAGCGCCCGGGTGAGCAGGGGCTCGGCCCGGGCCGGTGCGCCCACTTCGATGGCGCAGCGCGCCGCCATGACGTCGATCTCGGCCCGGTTGAGCCAGTACACCCACTCGGGTTCGGGGATGCCGTCGGAGCGCCGCTCGTAGGCGTCGTCGGCGGCGTCGAGCGCGCGCCGGGCGGCGGCGGTGTCGCGCAGGCGCGCGGCCGCCCACGCGTAGCGTTCCAGCAGCAGCGCCCGCGCCACCGGCGTCGCACCGGTGGCGCCGCTGACGGCGGAACGGGCGATCAGCATGGCGTCGTCGCGGCGACCGATGTTGGCGAGCTGATAGCTGAGGCAGGACAGCAACTGCGCGCCCAGCACCCGATCCCCGATCGTCTCGGTGGCGCTGACTCCGGACAGGTAGAACTGCTTGGCCTTCACGTACTGCCCGGCGTCGCTGGCGACCCAGCCGGCCAGTTGCGCCAGCTCCCCCACTGCCGTGAACAGCCTGCGGCCTACGGCATCGCTGTATGCGGCGTCGCGTGCGAGCACGTTTGCCGCGCCGAGCTCCTTGGTGATGACGGGCAGCATGTGGCTGCTGCTCACCGTGTCGTCGAGATGCCGCAGCTCCACCACCCGGGTCTCCAGCGCCTCGACCAGGCTGACGCCGATCTGCCGCCCGGCGCGCAGCTGGAGCGAGGCAGGCGTGTCTCCGAGCAGCCACTCGTGGGTGATGCGCACCGGGTCCAGCGCCGTGCCTATCGCGACGCCGAGGACCTGCTCGTAGCGTTCGATCAGTTCGGCAGTGACAGAACGGCGGCCGGTCTCGACCAGCCCGAGGTAGGGCTTGCTGAAATGGGTCAACGCTGCCATACGGGCGAGGCTGTATCCGGCCGCCTCACGGGCCGTACGCAGCCTTGACGGCGATCTGGTGTCGTCTGTAGACGGTGGAAGACCGGCATCCTGTTCCATGGGCGTTCCCTTCCGCTGATGCTGGTATCGGCCCAGCGGGAACGTGCTTTGAGAGTCCGGACCTGGCTGGCGTCACGGGGAAGACCAGGGGTCGGGGCTCGCATCCACCGACACTCCCATGGCCTGGTCTTTCCCACCGTAGCCGACCAGAGCAGGGGACGCGAGCCGTGTCGATACATCTGCCGATCCGACCAGACTGGACGTGCGCGGCATGCGGCCTGCCGTGGCCCTGCCTGACCCGTAAACGGCAGTTCGTCGCCGAGTACGACGGCGCCCATGTGTCGATGATGCTGCACCTGTCCGGCTACCTGATCGAGGCATGCCAGGACATGCCCATGACAGCGTCAGGTGCCCTGCATCGCAGGTTCCTCGGCTGGCGCTCCGAGCTGCCCGTCGGCTCTGACCGGTAGCCGAGCCGTCGAGCGGCAGTCGCCTACCATCGGCTCTCATGCACGAGTCCGAGCACGTCCTTGACTGGTTGCAGCGCTGGTATGCCGGGCAGTGCGACGAGGACTGGGAGCACAGCTGGGGCGTCAAGATCGAAACCCTCGACAACCCCGGTTGGCACGTGGAGATCGACCTCGCCGAGACAGAGCTGGAGGACCTGTCGTACCCCCGCCAAGACGTCACCCGGAGCAAGAACGACTGGGTATGGGTCTGGACGGCGAAGCAGAAATTCCACGCCGCATGCGGACCCGGCAACCTCACCGAGGCCCTCACCCTGTTCCGCGACTGGGCGACCGGTCAGTCCGCGCCCGCGTAGCCGCCTGCTCGGCCGTCTATGCGAGGACCTCTGAAACCGGGCCACACGTGTGGGGTTGTACGTACAACCCCACACGTGTGGCCCGGTGTCGAACCGGGAATGGGAAGTCCTCGTGTGCCACGGTCAGCAGCAGCTCGTCAGCCCGGTGCGCTGTCCTGCCGGGCGGCGACCACGGCCAGTTCCACCCGGGAGCTGATCTGGAGCTTGGCCAGGATGCTGGAGACGTGCGACTGGACGGTACGCCGGGACAGGAACATCCTGGCCGCGATCTCCGGATTGGACATGCCCTCGGCGACCAGCAGCGCCACCCGGTGCTCGGTGTCGGTCAGCGCCGCCCAGCCGTGCTTGGGCCGCCCGCGCCGCCCCTTCACGCCGCGCCGTACGCCCGCCTCCCGCAGCCGCGCCCCGGCCCGCCCGGCGTCCCAGGCTGCGTCGAGCAGCTCGTAGATCGCCAGCGCCCGGTCGACCTCGTCCCGGGCCGGTCCGGGCTGCCCGGCGCGGGCCAGCAGCACTCCGGCGTTCTCATGCGCGTACCCCTCACACAGCCGCCACCCGGCCTCCGCGTAGGACGCGGCCGCCGCCCGCATCAGCTCGGCGTCGTCGGTGGCGAAGGCCCGGCACAGCTGCGCGGTCGCCCGCAGGCTGTGGCACGGTTCGGCACCGCCGACCTGCTCGACCTCGGCGACCAGCTGGACCAGCCGCGCGTGCGCACCGCAGGCCGCCGCCATCCGGGCCAGGTCGGGGCAGACGCGGTAGACGACGCGCCGGGGGAAGATGCCGCCGGCCTGGTCCCATACGGGCAGCAGCAGGCGCAGGGCTTCGGCCGGGCCGACCGAAGCCTCCTGGGTCAGCGCGTACGCCCAGCGGGTGAAGCTCTGGTCGCCGCCCTCATAGACCGCGTCCGGCTGCTCGGCCACGGTCGCCGCCGCGACCTCCGCCGTGCCGCCCCGGTGCACGCTGATGACCTCGGCGAGCCCGCGCAGGCGCCCCGCCTCGCGCAGCGGGTCGGCGGACTCCAGTCCGGTCTGGATCTCCACGAGGGCGTCGTCCCAGCGGCCGTCGAGGAAGCGGACGGCGGCGCGCAGCCGGTGGGTGAAGGCCAGGTACACGCTGCCGGTGCGGCGGTTGCGGTCAGCGGCCACGGCCAGCGCCTCGTCGGCCTCGGCCAGGCGGTCCAGCCCGATCAGGCAGTACGCGACGGTCGCGTCCGGTTCGACCTGGAGGTCGGGCAGCACCCCGTGGCCCAGGCGGCTCTGCGCCCGGCGGGCCAGTTCCAGGCCGCCGGGTACGTCGCCGCGCATCATCGTCACGGCCGACATCGCGAGTTCGCCCAGGCCCAGGGTGTGCTGGTCGCCGGTGGCGGTGCCGAGAGCCAGGGCCTGCCGCGCGTCGGCGGCCGCGTCCTCGATGCGGACCTGGAACATCTTGGCCACGGCGGCGAACCCGTGCAGCCGCCCGCGCCGGTCCTCGGCGACCTCGGGGTCGGCCACGGCGGTGTCGACGACCGCGAGCGCGTCGGTGATCCGCCCCTGCCGGTAGCAGGACTGGGCCAGCAGCCAGTACAGGGCGGCGCGGTCGGCGGCCGGGGCGGCGGTCAGGGCCTGGCGGGCCTCGCGTTCGGCGGCGTCGAGCTCGCCGTGCCACAGCAGGGCCCGGACCAGGTGCAGGCGCAGCTCGGCGGTGCGGGCCGGGTCGGCGGCGGTCAGGGCGCGGCGCAGCAACTGCACCGCGAGTCCGGGAGCACGGGCGATGAGGGTACGGGCGTGCCCGGCCAGCCAGTCCCGCATCGCCGGTTCGACCGTCCCGCCCTGCGCCAGCTGCTCGGCCACCCGCGTCACCGAGGCGCTGCGCCCGGCCAGCACCCGCGCCCCGCGCACGTGCAGCGCCGCCCGTACCGTGGCCGGGACCTGGGCGGCGAGCACCTCGCAGATGAGCGCGTGCCGGAACCGGGGGCGGCGCCCGGTGGTGACCAGGCCGCCGCGGGCGGCGAGGCCGAGCGCGGCGGAGATCTCCTCGGGCGGGCTGCCGAGCACCTTGGCGAGTTCGGCCTCGCTGACGCTGCCGCCGAGCACGGCGGCGGTGCGCAGGGCGTCGCGGATGGGTCCGGGCAGGGCGTCGAGGCGGCGGCCGATGACGCCGACCAGGGAGCCCGGCAGTTCGCCCCAGGCGCGTTCGCCGAGCTCGGCGCAGCCGTCGGTGAGGTGGACGGCGTGCTCGTCGCGCAGGGCGGTGACCAGTTCGCGGACGTAGAGCGGGTTGCCCGCGGCGCCGTCGAGCAGCTGCCGCAGTCTCGGGCCGGGCGGCGCGCCGACCAGGGCGGTGACCTGGTCGGCGACGGCGTCGGCGGGCAGCGGGTCCAGGCGCAGCTGGGCGGCGCCCCGGTCGAGCAGGCAGTACCAGAAGGCGGCTACCTCGCCGCTGCGGTCGACGGCGCGTTTGGCCAGGACGAGCAGCAGCGGAATGGCGGCGAGGCCGTCGGCGAGGCGGTCGAGCACCCGTACGGTGGCGGTGTCGGCCCACTGGAGGTCGTCGACGATGAGGGCGAGCGGGCGGGCGGCGGTCCAGGTGTCGGCCAGGCCGAGCACGGCCTCGCCGATGGCGTACTCGTGGTTGGCGGCGTCGACGCCGTGGGCGAAGACGTCCTCGCCGCGCAGCAGGGCGGACAGCGGGGCCAGGTCGGGGTCGGGGCTGGCGGGTCCGATGCCCAGGCAGGCGGCCAGGGTGGAGAACGGGATCTCCTGCTCCAGGTCCTCGGCGGCGCCGCGGTGCACCCGCATGCCGAGGTCGCGGCAGTGGGCGGCGGCCGCGTCGAGCAGCGTTGTCTTGCCGATGCCGCTCTCGCCGACGACGAGCACGGCGCCGCCCTGCCCGGCCACGGCGGCGCGGGCGGCCGCCGCGAGCCGGGCCAGTTCGGCGTCCCGGCCGACCAAAACGGGCGAATCGACCATCACGTTCACAGCGTACCGGCCCGGACCGGCGCCCGGACCAGCGTCGATTGCCCGGTGGTGTCCGCTCTGGCACGCTGCTCACAACCTCTCGCGAAGGAGCCCCATGACCGAGGCATCGGCACCGCAGGCACCCGCGCCACAGGCTCCGCCCGCGCTGAGCACGGGCGCGCGGATCGCCCGAGTCGTCGGCCTGGCCGGCCACCTGCTGCTGTCCGTCTGGTACGCCGCCAGCGGCCTGCTCGCCCCCGGCTGGGCCGTCGCCGTCCTGATGGTCGTGTGGGCGGCGCTGTTCATCGCGAGCATCCGGTGGTGGCGCACCCGCCCGTGGTGGGTGCTGGCCGTGCCGGTGGCCGCCCTCGCCTTCTGGCTGGGCCTGCTCACCGCCGGGGAGGCGTGGCTGGGCTGGACCGCCTGATCCGGCTGCGACGGCAACGCGACAGTCTGCGGCGTACCCTCCGGATGGTTTGCCAGTCTTGTGGGGAACCGGCGGAAAGGGGTGCGCGGTGAGTCAGTCGCAGGTGCGCATTCTCGGCCCGATCGAGGCGTCCGGCAGTGACGGCCCGGCCGCGCTGATCGGGGCACGGCAGCGGGCGCTGCTGGCGGTGCTGGCGATGAACGCGGGCACCGTCGTGCACCAGCCGCGCCTGATCGACGCGCTGTGGGGCTGGGATCCGCCGCGCACCGCGGTCAAGACGCTGCACAGCCACATCGCCCGGGTGCGCCAGGCGCTGGAGGCGTGCGGGCTCAACGGGACGCTGCGCACCCAGCACCCCGGCTACCGGCTCGACATCCCGGCGCAGGCCGTGGACGCGCACCGGTTCGAGGCGGCGCTGACGGCCGCCCGCACGCAACTGGACGCCGACCAGCCCGAACGCGCCGCCGCCGAGCTGCGCGAGGCGCTGCGGCTGTGGCGCGGCGACGCGCTGGCCGACGGCGAGCCGACCGGCTGGGCCGCCGCCGAGGCGGCGCGCCTCAACGAGGTGCGGCTGTGCGCGGTCGAGCTGCTGTGGGACGCCGAGCTGCGGCTCGGCGGGCACCGGCGGGCCGTCGGCGAGCTGGAGAAGCTGCTGGTCGGGCAGCCGCACCGGGAGCGGCTGGTGGAGCTGTACATGCTGGCGCTGCACCGGTGCGGGCGGCCCGCCGACGCGCTGGAGGCATACCGGCGGCTACGCGAGCACCTGGCCGAGGAGCTGGGCGCCGACCCCGGCCCGGCCCTGCAGCAGCTGCACACGGCGATCCTGCGCGAGGACCCGGCCCTGACCGCCCCGGCGACGGCGCCCGAGCTGCCCGCGGCGCCCGCCGGGCCGCGCCCGGCGCAGCTGCCCGCACCGGCGGGCCACTTCACCGGTCGCGACACGCAACTGTCGGCCCTGGACACGCTGCTGTCGGGCGGCCCTCGCATCGGCTACGTCGCCGGACCGGCCGGGATGGGCAAGTCTGCGCTGGCCGTGCAGTGGGCGCACCGGGCCGCCCCGCACTTCCCCGACGGGCAGGTCTTCCTCGACCTCGGCGGGCACGACCCCGACGGCGCGCTCGACCCGGCACAGGCCCTGGCACACGTGCTGACCAGCCTCGGCGTCGCCGGGAACCGGCTGCCCGCCGCCCTGTCGGCGCGCGCCGCGCTGCTGCGCGACCTCGTGCACGACCGGCGGGTGCTGCTGGTGCTGGACAACGCGGCCGACGCCGAGCAGGTGCTGCCGCTGGTCCCGGCCGGCGGGGCGAGCCTGTTGCTGGTGACCGGCCGCCACCAGCCGACCGCGCTGGCCACGCACCACGACGTACGCGCCGTCGACCTGGGGGCGCTGGACCGGCACGAGGCGGTGGCGCTGCTGGCGCGGGTGCTGGGCGCCGAGCGGGTGCAGGCCGAACCAGAGGCCGCCGCCGAGCTGGCCGACCTGTGCGACCGGATGCCGCTGGCGCTGCGCATCGCCGCCGCCAAGCTCGCCGCCCGCCCCGGCCGCCGGCTGGCCGACCTGAACACCGAACTGACCGATGAGGACCGGCTCGACGAACTGGCCGTGCCCGGCGACGCGCGCAGCGTACGCACCGTGTTCGCCGGTTCCTACCGGGCCCTGTCCCCCGCCGCCGCGCGGCTGTTCCGGCTGCTGGGGCAGCACCCCGGGCCGGTGTTCGGCGAGGGGGTGGCGCAGGCCGCCCTGGGCGAGCGCCCTGGGCCCGCGCGCCGGGCGCTGGCCGAGCTGCTCGCCGCGCACCTGGCCACCGAGGACGCGCCGGGGCGCCACCGGCTGCACGACCTGCTGCGGCTGTACGCCCGCGAGCGCGCCGCCACCGAGGACACCCCGGCCGATCTGACCGACGCGACGGCCCGGATCGTGCACTGGTACCTCGGGGTCGCCGACGCGGCCAACCGCATCGTCGACCCCGGCCGCGACCGGGTCCGGCCCCAGGTCGAGCACCCGGTGGAGTTCGCCGACCACCACGCCGCGCTGGCGTTCCTGGACGGCGAGCGGCCCAACCTGCTGCCGGTGGCGGCCCACGCCGCCCGGCACGGCCACGCCGCCGCCGCGTGGCAGCTGACGTACCTGCTGACCGGCTTCTACGACTCGCGGGGGCACTGGGGCGACCGGGTGCTGCTGTGCCTCCTGGCGGTGCAGGCCGCGCAGGCCGACTGCGATCCGGGGGCCGAGGGCCTGATGCGCAGCGCCCTCGGCGTCGCGCTGATCATGACGTACCGTCACGACGAGGCGCTCGACGTGCTCCAGGGGGCGCTGGCGCTGATGCGCCGCTGCGGCGACCAGCGCGGCGAGGGGCACGTGCACAACAACATCGCGGTCGCGTGCGCGGGGCTGCGCCGCTTCGACGAGGCGGTGGAGGCGTACCAGCAGGCGCTGGCGCTGCACACCGCGATCGACAACCGGCTCGGCATCGCGCTGGCGCTCAACAACATCGGCGACGCGTACGTCCGGATGGGGCGGCCCGAGCTGTCCGGCCCGTACCTGACCCGGGCCCTGGCCGGCAGCCGCGAGCTGCCCAACGCCCGGCTGGAGGCGGCCGCGCTGAGCGGCCTGGGCCAGTCCCGGCTGGCCCTGGGCGACCTGACCGGATCACTGGACCTGCTGCGCCAGGCCCTGGCGGTACGCCGCCTGAGCGGTGACCGCCGCTACGAGGCCGACACCCGCACCACGATCGGCACCGCGCACCTGCGCGGCGGCGACCACGACGCGGCGCTGGCCGAGTTCGAGCAGGCGCTCGCGCTCAGCCAGGAACTGGCCGACCAGCACCTGGAGTCGGTGGCGCTGGCCAACATCGGGCGGGTGCACCTGGACCGCCCCGACCCGGTGGCCGCGGGCGGGTTCCTGCACCTGGCGCTGGCCCTGCGCAGCCGCGCGCCCGACCCGTACGAGACCGCCAGCATCCTGCGCGACCTCGCCGTGCTCGCCGCGCGCGCCGGGGACGCCGAGACCGCCCGCGACCACCGGCAGCAGGCGGTCGACCTGTACCGCAAGGCCAACGCGCTGGCCGAGGCCGACGCCCTGGCCGGGCTGGACTGAATAAGGCGGCGGGCCCGGTGGAACCGGACCCACCGCCACCCCACACCCCGGTCAGCCTTGGTCGCTGTCCAGGATCGTCACCGTCACCGCGAGCGGGTCGCCGACGCCGGTGGACAGCCACACCCGCAGCGCCTCCTCGGTCTCGACCTTGCCGTCGGCGACCAGCTCGATCACGATGCGGCTCTCGGTGTCCCCGTCAGCCAGCCGCAGCACGCCGTCCTTGACCTGGCGGTAGTCGTCGGGCGCGGTGGCACGCAGGTCCTCGGTCCAGAAGCGGATCTCCGCGCCGCCCTTGGGCAGCTTCCCCTTGATCACCAGCGAGATCGGGCACAGCTCGGTCTCCCAGCAGATCGCGTCCTTGGTGATCACGCGGCAGTCGTTGCCGCACACCCCGGCGGCGGCCGCCTGCGCGGGGGCCGGCACCAGCAGGATCGTCGTCAGGACGGTCAGGGCCGCGGCGCCCAGCCGACGTACGATACGTCTCATGTGTCCACTCCAGAGCTCGGGCACGTGGCCGGGAGGACGGCCACGCGAAGGACGCTAGGGCGGTGCGGTTGTGGAAAGGTTGTGCGCCTGGCCGACAGCCGTAGGGCCGCCGACCAGGCACGGACGTTCATCGATCAGTAGAGCAGCGTCCAGCCGAGCAGCCGGCCGCTGCCGCCCTTGACCGTGTCCTCGACCACCAGCGTCCACTCGCCGGGCTCCAGCGCCTGCCCGAGCCGCACCGGGTACGTCTCGTCGACATCCACTCCCCGGTCCTCGCGGTCGGCGCTCTTGAGCCGGTAGGACCTGCCGCTCGGCGACACCAGGTCGATCTGAAGGTCACCGCGCCGCGCGTGGCTGATGTGCACGCCCACCTCGACGACCTCCTGGACGCCCTTCTCCTGCACCGTGGTGACCCACTTCAGCGGGCCCGGGTCCGGGATCGGGTTGCGCGGCCACTCGATCCAGACCAGGTGGAAGATCTTCAGGCAGGGGATCCAGGACAGCGGCTGGCCGACGTTGACCGCCGCCCAGGCCCTGGCCACCGCGAACGTCGCCGAGCTGCACTTGCCGTACAGCTCCGTGGCCGCGGCGATGGTGTCCTGCCGGGCCTGCGCGAACGTCTCCCCGGAGGTGAAGTAGTTGTTCAGCGCGTTGTACCAGATCTTGGCGGCCTTGTCCCGGCCGATGCCGACCAGCGACGAGCCGTCGCAGGTCGGGCTGGTGCCGTAGGCGGTCTGCCCGCTGCCCTCGGCCAGCAGGAAGTACAGGTGGTTGGCCACGCCCGAGGAGTAGTGCGGGTCGAGGTTGCCCACGCCGTTGTAGTAGCAGTTCTTCGAGATGCCGTCGGCGTCCGGGTCGTACATGTAGCGCAGCGGCTCCCCGGTGCCGAAGATGTCGATCTCCTCGCCGAGCAGGTAGTCCGGGGTGTCCTGCGGGTTGTTGGCGTAGAACTCGGTCATGGTGCCGAAGATGTCGCTGGTGGACTCGTTGAGGCCGCCGGACTCGCCCGAGTAGATCAGGCCGCCGGGCGGCACCGCGCCCTGGGTCACGCCGTGCGACATCTCGTGCCCGGCCACGTCCAGCGACACCAGCGGGTGGATCCCGCCGGCGCCGTCGCCGTACTCCATCACCTTGGCGGTGCTGTTCCAGCGGGCGTTGACCCAGTCGACGCCCCGGTGCACCCGGGAGGTGATGCCCACGCCGTTGTCGAAGACGCCGTTGCGGCCCAGCACGTTCTTGTAGTAGTCGAACGCGCTGGCCGCGCCGTACGCCACGTCGACCGCCGCCGACTGGTCGGTGGCCGGATTGCCGTCGCCCCAGACGTTGTTGGCGTCGGAGAACGTGGTGCAGGTGCCCGACATCGCGTGGTTCAGGTTGCAGGTGGTCGCGTTGCCGCGGGTCGGGTCGATCAGCTTGTACTGGCCGCCCTGCAGGGTCGTCTGGATGGTGACCGTGCCGGAGTAGACGCTGTTGCCCGTGCCGGCGACCTCCTGCTCCAGCCGGGCCGACCGCAGCACGGTGCCGTCGACGGCCGACACGACCGCCTCGGCCGTGCCCTCCTCCAGCGTCACCGGCACGTCCCACGCCAGCACCCCGGTGCCGCCGACCGCGTCGACCGCCAGCGTCGGCGTGCCGACCTCCCTGGCCCGCAGCGCCTCCCGCGCGGCCTTGGCGGCCGCGGCCGCGTCGACCTTCGGCGCCACATCCACGCCGACCGGCCTGGCCAGGGTGAGCGAGGCGCCGTCGAGGCCGCCGTCGGCGGCCAGGTGCACCACGAAGTCGCCGCCCAGGACGGGCAGCCCCCGAAACTCGCGGGTGAACCGCACGTGCGCGGCCCCGCCGCGGGTCACGTTGGCCCGCCACACCGTGAACGTGTCGCCGTCCGAGACCTGGAACAGGTCCGGGTGGGACCGGATCGCCTCGTTCGCCCGGGCGATCGCGATCTCCTCCGGCGTCGTCGCCGCCTGCGCGACCCCCGACTGCAACGCCACCACGCTGCCGCCGATCAGCGCGACCGCCAGCGCGGCGTTGATCCGCCACCGTCTCATGACGATTCTCCCTTCCGTGTACCCCATGAGCCCAGTGCACGGGCGGGCGGCTGCCGCGGGGCTGCCGGAAGGTTCTGGCGGGGTTGTACCGCAGGCCGCGTCCCGGGAAAGGAAGGGCCCCTTCTTAACGGCGGCCCGGCGGCGTCTGATGGGATGGAGCGGTCATCGACTGAGGGGGCAGGACAGATGGGTCACCGGGCCACAGGCACGTTCAAGGTCAGTTTCGAGCAACTGGACAGCGGCGACCCGGCCATCGGGCGGATGCGGGTCAGCAAGCAGATCACCGGTGACCTGGAGGCCACCGGCACCGCGCAGATGCTGTCGGTCGGCTCGACCCTGCCCGACTCCGCCGGGTACGTCGCCATCGACCAGATCAGCGGCGCCCTGCACGGCCGCACCGGCACCTTCACCCTCCAGCACCACGGGCTGATGTCGCGCGGCGACGGCACCCTCAGCGTCGTCGTGGTCCCCGACTCCGGCACCGGCGAGCTGACCGGGCTGCGCGGCACGTTCACGATCGACAACGTCGACGGCGCGCACCGGTACACCTTCGACTACGACCTCGACCCGGCCTGAGCCGACCGGCCCAGCGGAAAGAGGAACGCGCGCCTGGTCGCGAGCTGCCATAGTGTGCCCGTGCTGATCTACAAGATCCTGCTCCCGGCCGAGTGGGCCGCATTCCGTGCCGCGCAGCGGTTCGACGGGTCGCCGTTCGACCTCAGCTGCGGCTTCGTCCACTGCTCGGCTCGGGACCAGGTCGCCGCGACCGCGCTGCGGGTGTTCGCCGGAGAGCCCGACCTGTTCGTGGCGGCCGTCGACTCCGCACTGCTCGGCGACACGGTCCACTGGGAGGACGCGCCCAACGGCGGCCCGTTCCCGCACGTGTACGGCCCGCTGCCGCTGACCGCGGTGACCGCCGTCCACCGCGTACCCGGAGCGGCGCACGTCGAGGCGGTGCTCGCCGGGTCGCCACAGTGACCGAGTCCCCGGACGCCTACGTACGGACGAGGCGCTACGTCATGGGCGCCGAATCCACCCGAGGTCGCTACTTCAAGCTCCTCGGCGGCGGGACATTCGCCGACCTGCCACGCGAGCAGCGTTCGAGGTTCGTCGCCGACCTGTGCCGCGACGCCCGCACCGTCGATGACGCCGACCTGACGGACATGCTGAGCCTGCCGAACTGGCGGCCCCGGCTGACCGCCGCATGGCTCATCGGCATCGACCGCCGGACCGGTTTCCGCGACCGCCTCGCCGAGCTGCTCCTGGCCAGCGAACTCGCGTTCGCGGGAAAGGGTTACGCGTACGCCCTGCTGCGTTTCGGCCGGCCGGAGGACGCCGTGGTCCTGTCCGCCTACCTGGACCGCTACCTGCCCCGACTGGACTGCCCCTACGACCAGGGCTACGTCATGAGCGCGCTGCTGCACCTGGACGACACCCGCGGCACCACCGCCGCCGCACGGTTCCTTGTGCCGGGCGGCCCGTGGAAGTCCCGGTACGGCGACGCCGACCCGGGCGCGATGTGCGACCGGATCAGGCACGCCGAGCAGCTGATCCAGGCCGAACAGGTTCGGACGGCCGGCGTGACCCTGGTGGAGCACTTCGTGCTGGAGTGGTCCGACGGCGGCACCCACCTCGCCGGACTGGTGACGGAATGGGTCCGCGACGGCGAGCCGGACCTGCCGCACGCGATCTCGCTGCTCGCTGACGCCGTGGCGAGCCTGGGCCGACGCGGCCTGATCGAGGTGTACGCCGACGGCCCCGTGCCCACCGACCAGATCGGACCGCTCGTGGCCGACCCGAGCCGCTGGTCACCGGACGCCCCGGCCGACCACGCCGTCGCCGTGTCGCTGACCGAGGCCGGAGCGGCCTTTCTCTGAGCGGCTCGCCCTGCGCCACCTCCGGTTGACAACCAAAGCTATTGGCATTAGCTTTTCAGCTATGGCACATAGCTTCACTGGCCGACCGGTGCAGCGCCCAGTGCCACGGCCACCCCTCAGCCATGGAGCATTCGATGCCGCAGTCCCGTAACCGCCTCGCCGCTGCCGCCCTCACCGTTGCCGGCATCCTCTTCCTGCTCTACCCCGCGTTGCGCCCCTGGGCCGACGAGTCCACAGCCGCCGGAGCGCTGCACGCGATGTCGTCGCCGTGGTGGGTGGCGACCCACCTGTTCGCCATGGCCGGGTTCATCCTCGTGCCGCTCGCGCTGCTGCGGGTGAGCTCGGTCGCCGCCGTCATCATGTGGATCGGCGCCGGGCTGACCCTGCCCTACTACGGCGCGGAGGACTTCGCGCTCAACACCCTCGCCACGAAGATCTCGGGCGGGCAGCAGCTGGACCTGCTCGACCTGTCCGACAGCATCCGCTACCACCCCGCCGCGGTCGCCACGTTCCTGATCGGGCTGCTGCTGCTCGGCGTCGGTGCGGTGTGGGCCGCGGTGGCCGTGTGGCGGTCCGGGTCGCTGCCGCGCTACAGCGCGCTCGCGTTCGGTGCCGGGTTCGCGCTGTTCATCCCGCAGTTCTACACCGGCGAGGCGCTGCGGATCGCCCACGGCGGCCTGATGCTCATCGGCTGCGTCTGGCTGGCCGCCGCCCTGTGGGGCGCCGCGACCGACCCGCGCACCCCGGCCGACTGGCGCACCCCGGCCGAGACGGTGGGCGCGCAATCCTGATCGGTCCGACGACGGCGGGTGGGGGCGCGGCCTGGCCGCGCCCCCACCCGCCGTCCACGCCGCCCACCCGATGCCGCGCCCAATGCCGCGCACGATCGGTGCAGTTTCGGGGAAAGTGCAGGAATCGAGCTGGCCATTCGTGCACTTTCCCCGAAACTGCACCTGACCGCGGCGCGCACGGCGCGCAGGGCGCGGGGCGCAGGATGCGGGAGGTCAGCGGTGCTTGCGGTAGACGATGTGGTGGAAGACCTCGTCCGGGGTCGGGCGGTCGTCGAAGTCCAGGTCGGGGGCGTGGGTCATGCCGATGCGCCGCATGACCGCCCGCGAGCGCGTATTGCCCGCCAGCGTGATCGCCAGGATCTCGTCGAGGCCGACGGTGGTGAACCCGAACTCCAGCAGCGCCCGCGCGGCCTCGGAGGCGTACCCGTGGCCCCAGGCGGAACGGGCCAGCCGCCACCCGAGCTCGACTCCGTCGAACGGGACCGTCGGCTCGACCGGGTCGAGCCCCGCGTGGCCGATCAGTGCGGCGCTGTCGCGGTGCTCGACGGCCCAGAACCCGAACCCGTTGCTCCGGTACGCCTCCTGGTAGCGCACGATCGACTCCGCCGACTGGGCCTCGTCCCACACCGGGCCGAGGTGTTCGCGCACCTCGGGGTCGGCGTTGATGGCCGCCCACGCGGGCAGGTCCGTTTCACGCCAGTCGCGCAGGATCAGGCGTTCCGTCACAATCTCGATCACCCGGCGAGACTACCCGCGCCGCCCGGGCCCGGGAAAACGGTCATGCCGTCTCCTGGCTGGTCAGGTGCCGAACACCCGGGCGAAGGCGGCGTGCACCGGGGTGCCCGGCAGGTTGTCGTAGATCGCGAAGACGACCTTGTCGAAGCGGTCGACGACCTGGAGCGCGTCGGCGAAGGCACCCGCGACGACCGCCGGGTCGTTGCGGAACACCCCGCAGCCCCAGGCGCCGAGCACCAGCGTGCGGTGCCCGTGCGCGGCCGCGACCGCCAGCACGCGCTCGGCCCGGCGGCGAAGCACGGCGGGCACGTCGGCGGCGTGCTCGGGCTGGTTGCGCACGATCGCGCCGAGGTTGGGCGCGGCCGCGGTCAGAAACGACGTACGGTACGCCGCGTCGAGCAGCCCGCCCTTGTCGTCGCGGAACACCGGCACGCCCGGCGAGTAGACCACCCGGTCGCTGTAGCGCAGGTCACGCTGGGCCCGGTGGTACGCGTAGAAGTCCGGTGCCGCCAGCAGCGCCGGGTAGAGGGCCGACGCGCGCGCGACGCTCTCCTCCTGCGCCTTGGCGCCGCCGAGGAACCCGCCGCCGGGGTTCTTGGCCGACGCGAACACCAGCGTCGCCGCCCCCGGTCCGGCCCCCCGGGCCGCGACCAGCGTGGACTCGCGCGTCACCTCGATCTGGCCGGAGCCTCGCGCGCCGACCGGCTCGACGGCCTGCTCGGGCACGTAGTGGCAGGTCCCCGCGACGGCGGCCCGCACCTCGGCGCCGATCTCCACCGTCACGCCGGAGGGGTTGGTGTAGCGGCCCTCTTCCGCTATCTGCACCGTCTGCCGCGCGATCTCGGCCAGCCGGGCACTCACGGATTGATCCTGTCAAGCATGACCGCAGGTTAGGCAACGCACGCGCCTTCGCTCAACCGTATTGCCGCAGGGCCGACGGGGCGACCGCTCTCCATCCGCCACACATCATGCGGTGTGGTCACACCCGATGTGGTGTGAGCTCAATGGACACACCGGCGCCGGAACCGACCGTCCCGAACTGCGGAAACCCAATGGGGGCAACAACTCTCCAATTTATGACAACGCTATGCTTCATTCTTGCGTTCTGTTCGTAAGTATTGGACAGAGACGAGAGGGCGGACATGTCCCGACGGATACTGCTCGGCGCGGTGCTGCTGCTGGCGCTGAGCGGCTGCACCACCGGCACACCCACCACGGCACCGACGCCGGCCAGCACGGTCTCCGCACCCAGCGCCGCGTGCCCGGCGTTCGGGGCGGCGGGAAAGGTCGTCCGGTTCGGACACGGACTCGACGGCGTCGTCGTCGGCTCCGGGACGACCGGAGTGGTGCTCGCCCATGAGGCCAACGCCGACCTGTGCTACTGGGCGGCGGTGGCGTTCGAGCTGCGTGACAAGGGCTACCGCGTGCTGGCGTTCGACTTCAACGGCCACGGCTCCGCCGAGCTGACCGCGCGGCCGTACGAGGAGGACGTCGCCGACGCGGTGCAGTTGCTGCGCAGTGAGGGCGCGACCGGCATCGCCCTCGTCGGGGCCTCGATGGGCGGCACCTCGGTGCTGGTCGCGGCCACGCAGCTCGACCCGAAGCCGGTGGCCGTGGTCAGCCTGTCCGCGCCGTTCGCGTTCGGCGCGGTCGGACAGAGCGTCCTCAACGTGGCCGACAAGCTGACGATGCCGGTGCTGTACCTGTGCGGCACCGGCGACGCCCGCTTCGCCGACGCGGCGCAGCAGATGAGCGACGTCACCACCGCCAGCGTGGACCGGAAGCTGGTGCTGGTCGCCGACAACGCCCACGGCGCCCGGCTGATCAACCCGGATACCAACGCGCTGGCCCGCAAGGCGTTCTTCGAGTTCCTGGCGGCACACGCGCCCGCCTGACAGGCCACCGGCCGCGCCCACCGCTCAGGGACGCGGCCGGCCTCAGACCTGCTCGCCGCTCGCCCGTGCCACGCGGGCGGCGAGCAGGTCGTCCGCCGCCGGACGTTGCCCGAGCGGCGTGAGCAGCCTGACGTTGCCGAGCGGCGGGAGGCACGCCCGACGGCGCGCGGGTCCGCCGTCGGTCGGCGACGGTGGTCGCGGGCGGGTCAGAGACCTGCGGGACTCAGTGCCCCGGCCGGGCTCGGCGGCAGCTTGCGCAGCAGTTCCCACAGCTGCGGCAGCAGCCGGGCCGCGCCGCCGACCGCCTCGTCGGTCGCGGCCAGCAGCGCCAGGTGGCGGCACGCGTGCGCCGCGACGGCGTCCAGGTCGACCGTGTGCGGACTGGGCGTCAGCGGATGCCCGCCGCCGGAGACGGCGTCGACCTGCACCGCCCGTACACCGGCGTCCGGGGCGAGGTCGGGCAGCGCGGCATAGGTCAGCACCACCGCGCCCCGGTCCAGCCGCCACGAGGTCGAGTGCAGCAGCGCGCCGGGCACGCACGGGGTCAGTCCGGCCAGGCGACGGGCCAGGTCGTCGGGGTGTACGCCGTCAGCCAGCGGTGCGCGCACGTCGCGGTAGCACAGGCGGCCGTCGCGCTCGGACAGCAGGACGGCTTCGACGACGGTGGTGGGCGGCACAGCCACGGAGTCTGCTCTTGTTGCCACTCGTTTGCAATAAGGCGCGCCGCGGAAAGCAGACGGTGCCCGGACCAGGCGGTCCGGGCACCGTCTCCAGGTGCCGTACTGGTGCGGATCAGTGGCAGGAGCCCGTGCCGCTGTCGCTGTAGGTCTTGCCCGCCTCCGGCACGAACTGCCAGTCGTAGCTGTTGGCGTGCAGGGTGAACTTCAGGACCCCGAACGTGTCGCTGTTGCGGGCCTGGCTGTTGGCCTGGATCGTGCCGAAGCCGTAGAAGTCGGCGCCGCCCATGCCCGCCACGAACGAGCGCAGGCCGCGGGTGTTGTCGAGCGTGCCGGTCGGGTTCATCGGCGCGAACCGCTCGTACTGGTGGTTGTGGCCCCAGACCACGACGTCGGCGTTGTAGTCGTACAGCGCCTGGTAGAGCGGCCGGGTCGCCGTCTCCGGGGCGTGGTTGGCGCCCGAGGTGAACAGCGGGTGGTGCCAGTACGCCAGCGTGCACGGCCTCGTGCTGGCGGCCAGGTCGTTGCGCAGCCAGGTCTCCTGCGCCGAGCCGGCCGTCATCGCGATGTTGGAGTTGAGCGACACGATGTGCCAGTTGCCCAGGTCGTAGGAGTAGTAGCCCACGCCCGAGGTGCCCGCCTGCGCGCCGAAGTAGCCGTAGTAGCCGGTCGCGCCGGAGGTGTTGTAGTCGTGGTTGCCCGGCGCCGGGCGGGTGCGCGCCTTGTGGCGGCCCCAGGTCGGCGCGTAGTAGGAGTTGAACTCCGCCGCCGTGCCGTTGGTGTAGACGTTGTCGCCGGTCGTGAACACCGTGCCGGAGATGCCGTCCAGCAGCGCGGCGGTGGCGGTGTCGCCGGTGCCGTCGCTGGCGATGTCACCGGCGCCGACGAACACCGGATCGCCCGAGGGCGGTGGCGAGGTGGACGGGCTCGGCGACGGCGTGGTGCCGGTGGTGACCACGAGCTGCGGCGAGTCCGCGCCACTCTCCCGCGAGTCGTAGTACGCGCCGTCGGTGTTGGACGAGCTCGACCCGAAGCTGAACGTGCCGTTGCCGGTCACGACCGAGGTCACGTTGATCTCGTACCAGGTGTTCGAGCTGACCGAGCCGAGCGTGACGATGGTCGCCCCGTCGATCGAGGGCTGGTTGTTCCAGTTGGTGCCGGTCTCCGACCAGGTGGTGTTCGACATGGCCTTGAACACCCCGCCGGCGGCGCTGCCCGCGTCACTGGACGACGTGGTCTTGATCCGCAGCTTGACGCTGGTGATCGGGCTGGTGACGCCGGTGACGGTGAACCGCAGGAAACTGCGGCGCACCGGGGAGTTGTCGTTGACGAACTGGGTGGTGGTGCCGTAGTTCGTCGTAGCGGTGTCCTGCTGGACATAGGTGTCGGCCACAGGGGTGAAGGTGGTGGTAGCGGCGGCGGCCACGTCGGCCGACGCCGTCAGCACAGCCGTGACTGCGGCGACGGTCAGCACGAGTGCCGTGCCCGCCGTGCTCGCAGCGCGGATGTGTCCCTTGCGCATGTCGGTCCCTTCGTCGAGGGGGTGTCACTGGAACGGGTGCCAGCGCGTGGAATGTAGGGACTGAGCGGTAAGGATGGGGCACTATTAAGTGAACATCGTGTATGCCTCCGATGGCCAGAGAGCCCACGGGCGCCCACCGTCCACCACGGACACCGGTTGTTCACCGGATGCATGTCCGCGCGGTGCCTGGCGCCGACCGTGCGTTGCCGTGGCCGCACGAGGATGGGCCCGAACACAGCACGCGAGGAGAAGCCGCCGGTGTACCTGTCCACCGTCAAATCCGGGACCGCGACCAGCGCCCCGCCCACCGACGGGCGCAAGGGCCTGCGCGGCCGGTTCGCCGCCGTCAGCGCCAACGTCTTCGCCCTCGGCGCGGTCAGCCTGGTCACCGACGTCTCGTCGGAGATGGTCACCGCCGTGCTGCCGCTCTACCTGGTCCTCGGCCTCCAGCTCAGCCCCCTGGCGTACGGCGCCATCGACGGCGTCTACACCGGCGCCACCGCGCTGCTGCGGCTGGTCGGGGGCTACGTCGCCGACCGGATGCACCGCCGCAAGCTGGTCGCCGGACTCGGTTACGGCATGTCGGCACTGGCCAAACTAGGCCTGCTCGCCGCGGGCCGGTCCGCGGGCGCGATCGGGCTGGTCATCGCCGCCGACCGGGCGGGCAAGGGGCTGCGCACCGCGCCGCGCGACGCCCTGATCACGCTGTCCACTCCCCCGCACGCGCTGGGCCGGGCGTTCGGCGTGCACCGGACCATGGACAGCATTGGCGCGTTCCTCGGGCCGTTGGTGGCGCTCGGCGTGCTCGCCGCGGCGGCGCAGTCGTACGACGCGGTCTTCGTCACCAGCTTCTGCGTCGCCGCCATCGGCGTGCTGCTGCTGGCCCTGTTCGTCCGCGACCACCGCGGCACCCTGCCCGCCCGCCCCGGCGCGACCCCGGTGCGGCTGCGCGACGCCGCGACCCTGCTGGCCGACGCACCCGTACGCCGCCTGGTGCTGGCCGCCTGCCTGCTGGGCCTGGCCACCATCGGCGACGGCTTCCTCTACCTGATGCTCCAGCGCCGCGAGGAGGTCAGCACCGTCTGGTTCCCGCTGCTGGCGGCGGGCACCAGCCTCGGCTACCTGCTGGTGGCCACTCCGATGGGCATCCTCGCCGACCGGATCGGGCGGCTGCCGGTGCTGCTGGGCGGCTACACGGCACTCGCGGTGACGTACCTGCTGGTGTTCGGGCCGTTCGGCGGCTGGCCGCTGCTCGTGCTGACCCTCGGCCTGTACGGCGTCTTCTACGCCGCCACCGACGGCGTCCTGATGGCGCTGGCCGGCCCGGTCCTGCCCGAACGTCTGCGCACCACCGGCATCGCCCTGATCCAGACCGGACAGGCCCTGGCCTACCTGGTGTCCTCGGTATTGTTCGGGCTGGCCTGGACACTGTGGGGAGCGCAGGCCGCCAGCCGGGTCGCGGCGGCGGCCGTCGTCGTCGCGATCGGGGTCACGGTCCTGCTGCTGCGCACCCGCCCCACCCAGCCCGCCGTCCCCACCCAGCCCGCGGAGCCGACCCGATGAGCGCCCCCACCACCGACGCGCCGAGCACCGACGTATCCGCAGGCAGTCCGCCTGGTCGCGGCAGGATCCTGATCGCGGTCGCCGCGAGCGTGGCGCTGCTGCTGGCCGCCGGGGCCTACATCGTGCTCGCCCGGCGGGGGGACCCCGCGCCGGTCGCCACGGCGCCGGTGACCCTGGAGCCGGGGCCGCGGCTGCTGTTCGTCAGCGCCCGGCACCTGGCCGTCTCGGACCGGGCCGACCCGGACGGGGCGCGCTCGCTGGCCGGGCTGGAATGCGTGCGCACCTACGCCGCGGCGGGCACCGGCGTGTGCATCCACCCGGTGAACGCCTGGACCTACCAGCTCATGGTGCTCGACGCGAAGCTGGGCACCACCAAGGAGTTCACCGTGCCCGGCCTGCCCAACCGGGCCCGGGTGTCGGCCAGCGGCCGGATGGTGGCGTGGACGACGTTCGTGGGCGGGGACTCGTACAACAGCGGCGGTTTCTCCACCCGCACCGGCATCTACGACACCCGGTCCGGGACGCTGGTCGGCTCGCTGGAGGAGTTCGCGGTCACGCTGGAGGGCAGGCCGCACCGGGCCCAGGACGTCAACTTCTGGGGCGTCACCTTCGCCGCCGACGACAACCGCTTCTACGCCACGATGTCCAGCGGCGGGCACCGCTACCTGATCCAGGGCGACTTCGCCGCGCGTACGGTGCGGACGCTGGCGAGCAACGTGGAGTGCCCGTCACTGTCTCCCGACGGCACGCGCATCGCGTTCAAGCAGGCGATCGACGACCAGCCGACGAACGGCTGGCGGCTGTCGCGGCTGGACCTGGACACGATGCGGGTGACCAACCTGGCCGAGACCCGCAGCGTCGACGACCAGGCCGCCTGGCTCGACGACCGGACGGTGGCGTACACGCTGCGCGCCGCCGACGGCACCCCGTCGATCTGGACCGTCGCCGCCGACGGCACCGGCGAGCCGTCGCTGCTGGTGGCCGACGCGGAGTCGCCGGCCGCACTGTAGCCGGTGCCACCGGCCCAGGTCAGTGCCACCAGCCCCGGCGGCGCCGCTCGGCCATCGCCTCGGCCGGGCCGACCAGGTCGGCCAGGTGCAGTTCCAGGTGGCGCAGGTGCTCGGCGACCCAGCGGCGGCGCAGGCGCTGCTGCGGCGTGCCCGGCCGGGCACCCGTGATCTCGGCTTCGGCCAGCGCGGGCGGCACCTGCGGGGTGGGTGGGCGGCCGTCGGGGCGGCCCAGCTGCGCGGCGATCTGGTCGTAGAAGTAGGCCAGCGCGTGGGCGTGGTCGACCAGCGCGTCGCCGTGCGCGTCGAGCACGGCGGCGCGCGGGGTGAGGCCGGACAGCGAGTCGGCGGTCAGGCGCAGCCGTACCCCGGCCATGATCAGCTGCCACAGGTCGCGCCGGGACATCCGCTTGGAGCCCGGCTCGGCCAGGTAGCCGCGCAGCGCGTCCTCCAGCCGTACCATCGACGCGCCCGGCCGCCAGGCCGGCGGGGGCGCGTCGGCGGGCAGGCCCAGGGCCCGGCCCACCATGCCGGTCAGCCGCTGGCCGCCGCGCCGGTACACGTCGGCGAGGTTGTCGCGCACCACGTCCCCGGCCCCGCGCGGCCACACCAGCACGCCCGCGACCAGGCTGACCAGGCAGCCGATCGCGACGTCCTGGAGGCGCACCAGGCCCAGCGTCCAGCCGGTCGGGGCGAGGATGTTGTAGAGCACCAGGATCACGACGGTGAATCCGGCCTGGCCGACGACGTCGGGCAGGATCCCGGGGGCGTACGCGACGACGAGGATCGCCAGCGGCAGCGCCACCCACAGCGCGGGCGTCGACCGGCCCACCACCAGCAGCAGCGCCGCGCCGACGGCCACCCCCGCCGCCGTCCCGGCGATGGCCTTGACCGCCTGCGTGCCGGTCGACGCCGCGCTGGTGCGCAGCACCGACAGCGCCCCCAGCAACACCCAGAACCCGCTGCGCACGTCGCTGACCTGCACCAGGATCACCGCCGCCGCCAGCGCGATCGCCCCGCGCAGCGCGTTGACGAACCACACCGAGCGCAGGCTCGCGTTGCGCAGCACGACCCCGGCGATGCCCGCCGGGGTGACCAGCCGCCAGGACGGCGGCACGTCTGCCTGCGGCAGCACGGCCCAGCCGCGGCGGCTCTCGCCGATGGTCAGCGGGTCGGCGCCGCGCTGGGCGATCAGCGCGTCGACGGCGACGGCCCGCACCGCCGTCGCGGTGGTCAGCGCGTAGAACTGCACCACCACCTCGGCGTTCGTGGCGCTGCCGGTGTCGCTGCACGCCTCGTCGAGCCGGGCCAGGCACGCGGTCCGGTCGCGTTCCAGCCGGTCCAGGTCGGGTTCGGCACGGCCGCCGCGCAGCAGGCCGGCGACCTGGCGCAGCACCGCGGCGCAGCTGCCGAGCAGGGCCCGCTCGTGGGCGCCGGCGCCGCTCAGGTCACCGGACCGGGCCAGCCCGTCGCTGACCAGCCCCTTGGCCCATTCGAGCTGCCCGACCACGCCCGCCATGGCCTGATCGGCGATGACCAGGCCGTTCGGCCGGTACGGCGTGGACACGAACAGGGCGATCAGCCGGTGCAGGGCGGTGACAGCGCGCTCGCGCAGCTCCGTCGGCAGTGATCCGCGCAGGCCCGCGTCGAGCTGGTCGGCCAGCGTCTCGGACAGCTCGGCGGCGCAGTCGCGCAGCGGCGCCCCGGCCGTACGCGGCGAGGTGAGCACCACGGCGAGACCGCCGGCCAGCGTCGCGGCGACCCAGCCGAACACGCGCGGGCCGAGCACCGACGGCGGGGCGGCCGCCGAGGCGGCGAGCATGAACGGCAGCATCGCCGCGGCCGCGCCGGAGGCGTCGTTGGGCCCGATCACGGCGGCGAAGTACGACGTGAACGCCACGACCAGGGTCGCGAGCGCCGCCAGCGCGACGGAGGTGCCGGCCAGGGTGCCCACCACGACCAGTGCCGCCCCGGCCGCGGTCAGCATCAGGTGCGCGACGAGCCGGTCGCGGCGGGTGCCGCCGAACTGGGCCAGCACCAGGCTGGCGAAGCCGCCGAACGCCGCGTAGGTGGCCATCGGGGTCGAGTGCAGCAGTAGCAGCGGCACGGCGAAGACGATGGGGACCAGCACGGCGGCGCGGATGGCGCGCACGGCCGCGGGCACGGACCACAGTGAAGACACCTCGAATGATATGCCCGCTTTGACCGCTTCCGCTGGCCGGGTGCCGGGGCTTGATCCGAAATCGTGGACGCTGGGTGCCGCTATGGCGACACCGGGCGTCCACGATTTCGGATCTTGCCGCTACAGCAGCGGTTTGACCTGCTGGGCGGTGAAGCGCATGAAGCCTTCCGGGTCCGGGTCGTCGGGGGTGGGCTGGAGGATCACCGCGTCGGCCCCCGCCCGCGCCCACTGCCCGGCCGCGGCCGCGACCTCGGCGGCGTCGCCGACGGCGCAGCGCCCGTCCCACGCGTCGTAGCGCCACTCGACCCGCTCGGTCTCCATCCGCGCCGCCGCGGTGGGGCCGGTCGCGCTGTGGACGTACACCGTGACCGGGTGCGGGTCGGTGCGGCCGGCCTCGGCCCGGCCCGCGTCGATCAGCTCACGGGCGGCCCGCACCTGCTCGGGCGTGGTGCCGCCGGTGAGGATCGTGCCGTCGGCGGCCGCACCGGACAGGCGCAGCGTGCGCGGCCCGGTCGCCCCGGCCAGCACCGGCACCGGCTGCTCCGGCGCCCAGCGCAGCTTCACCCGGTCCAGCTGGACGTAGCGGCCCCGGCAGGTGACCTCCTCGCCGCGCAGCAGCGCCCGCAGCGCGTCGAGCTGCTCGCGCAGCAGCGTCAGCGGCGAGGAGACCCGCGCCCCGACCTGGCCCATCCAGTCCTGTACGCCGTGGCCCACCCCGACCCGCACCCGCCCCGGGAACAGCCGGTGCAGCGTGGCCAGCTCCATCGCGGTGATGGCGACGTTGCGCAGCGGCACCGGCAGCAGCCCGACACCGACCACCAGCCGCTCGCTGTAGGCCAGCGCCGCCGCGGCAGTGGCTATGCCGCTCTCGAAGAAGCAGTCCTCCCACAGCCACAGCTCGTCCAGACCGGCCTCGTCGGCGGCGGCGACGATGGGGCGCAGCCGTTCCGGCGGCAGCATCGGCACGAACACGGCACCCAGCGCGGTCACGGCGACCTCCTCGCGTCCCGGGGCACCGGGATCGCGGCGCCACCCGATCATGATGGCGGACCGCCGGGTTCGCCGCTCAGGCCGGGGCGCTCTCGACCCCGGACGGTGCGGCCGGCGCCTGCGCGGGCACGTCGCGGGCCTGCTCGATCAGCGGGATGCCGCGCTCACCGGTCTTCACCTCGTACGGCAGCGCGAAGTGCCGCTCGCTGTGGGCCACCTGGACGTCTGCCTGCGGACGGGTGCTGCGGACGCGGAGCCGGGCGCTGATCCTGCCCTCGCCGCCGCCCAGGTGCGTCAGCCGTCCGGCCGCGACGGTCGCCGTGAGCGCGGTGACCTCCAGTTCCGCGTCGGCCACCACGGTCAGCGTGGTCAGCGTCCTGCCGTCGACGACGACGTCGAGCTCGGTCTCGTACTCCCACGGCAGCGCGTAGGTCTTGACGACGACCTGCTCGCTGGTGCCCGGGGCGGCGTGGGTGCGGTGCGCGGCGGCGAGCAGCGCCGAGCGGGTGCGCCACGCGCCGACCAGCACGTCGCTGAGCTCGACGTCGAGCAGCTCGGCCACCCGGGTCATCACGGCGCGGGCCACGGTCAGCGCCGGGAGCTCCCCGGCGGCGGGCAGCGCGCCGACGCCGACGAGCTGCTCGGCGGCCTGCTCGACCTTGCCGGCCGCCTCGCCCGCCCGACCGCCGACGACGTCGCCGAACAGCAGTTCCCGAACGGTCGTCACAGGCTCTCCCGAAATCCGTCGAGGCGGTATCCACTACGCCCCGAGCGCACCACGACCTCGACGCTGACGCCCGCCGCCGGTCTGGTCCGGTCGCGGCGCAGCAGCCGCCACAGCGCCAGCGCCGCCAGCAGGAGCAGCAGCAGCACGCCCAGCCCGATCAGCGGCGGCAGGTCCAGGCCGGTGCGGTTCGGCAGGGTGATGGCCGGGTCGCCGGTGGCCGGGACCGGTTCCGGGGCGGCGGACACGCACACGGCGCTGATCCGGACCGTGATCGGGGCGTCGGTCGGCGCGTCGCCGCGTACGGCCACGGTCCAGCCGCGCCGGGCGACCGGGTCCAGCAGCGTGGCGACCTGCACCGCCGTGTCGCCGGGCAGGTCGCCTTCGAGCAGCTGGTAACCGCCGCCGGTCAGGGTCAGGTCGGCGGGGCACGTCGCGCCGGCGGTGCCGGAGCGGGGCACCACGCAGGTCGGGGCGAAGATGAGGTCGCCGCCGGTGCACACCTGCGCGGCCTTGTCCAGGCCCAGGTCGACGAGGACCGTCTCGGCTCTGGCCTTCGGACCGGCCAGGCACACCGCGTACGCGGTGACGGTGGCGCGCGCCTTCACGTCGGGGTCGCCCGGGGTGAGGCGCACGTCCAGGGTCCAGTCCGTGTCGCCGGAGGGGAAGCTGCCGTGTACGGCCGCGCCGCCGAGCTGCGGCGTCCACTCCGACCGGAAGCCGCCGCCGGTGCGTACCGTGCCGTCCGGACAGGCCACTGCCAGCGCGAACACCTGGTCGGCGCGGGTCTCGGTGGCGGCGGCGGCCGAGCCGCGCCCCTCGCCGCCGGTCAGGCACGCGGCGGTGACCTGGAGGCGTTGCACCTCTTTGCCGAGGTTGGCCACCGCGACGGTCCAGGCGGTCGGCCGGGCGCCCGCGGGCACCGGCTGGCCCTGCTCGTCGGAGGGGTAGCTGCCCAGCACTTCGACGAACGGGCTGAACCCGGCCCAGCCACCGCTGACGAGCTCCTCGCCCGGACCGCAGGCCGCCGTGAACAGGCGAGGTGCGCGGGTGGGGCCGAACTCGGTGTTCAGCTGGTGCAGCACCGTGGTGCCGAGGCGGGCGGCAGCGGTCGCGGCGGCTGCCGGGGCTGCGCCGCCGAGCGCGGTCAGCAGCGCCGCGAGCAGGGCCGCGGCAGCTCGGGGGAGGGCGTGGGTGCGCATCGCGCTCAGGGTCGCACGGGTGCGCGAGCCGCGCTGTCGACCGGCTGACAGCGGCGGCTCGCTCCCCGTGTTTCCACTGACGCTGGCCTATCCAGAGGACGGATTCGTCCAGGGCGTCCTCTGGATAGGCCAGCGTCAATGCTAGGCGAAATGGAGCGGGGACGGGCGGGTCAGGAGGCGTAGATCTCGTACTCCGACAGCTGGGCCGCGGGCCAGCCCGTGTTGCCGTAGAAGTAGGCGCGCACGTACCGGCGGGCGCCGGCCGTGAACGTCATGGTCACCTGGTTGCCCGTGGCCGGGTTGAACACGAACCCGGCCTGCGCCACGAGCGTCGTCCAGGTCGTACCGTCGTTGCTGGCCTGGATCGCGATCGTCTGAGTGCGCTGCCCCCACGCCGCGGGCGGCGGCACCTTCAGCACGATCCGGCTGATCGACGTCGCCGCCTGCAGGTCGACCTGGATCCACTGCGGGAACGCGTTGTTGACGCTCTCCCAGTACGTGTTGGGGTCGCCGTCGGTGGCGTTCTGCGGCACGTAGTTCTGCACGTAGCTGCTGGCCGTGGTGGGCTTGCTCTTGGCCAGGTTGGTGTTGGGCGCGGCGCTGGTCGTCGCGCTGACCGTGTTGGACTGCCCCGACACGTTGCCCGCGGCGTCCTGCGCGGCGACGGTGTAGCTGTAGGTGGTCGACGGGTTGAGGCCGGTGACCGTTAACGACGTCGCGGCCGTCGAGGCGACCACGGCCCCGTTCTGGCGGATCTGGTATCCGGTGACGCCGACGTTGTCGGTGGCCGCGTTCCAGGCCAGCGAGACGCTGTTGGACGTCTGGCCGGTGACGCGGAGGTTGGCCGGGGCGCTGGGCGCCTGGGTGTCGCCCTGCGGGGCGGTGCCGTACACCTCCAGCGTGGACACCTGCGCGGCCGTCCAGCCGGTGTTGGCGGTGATGTTGATCCGCACGTACCGGGTGGTGGTCGTCGGGACGGCGACGGTCACCGTGTTGGCCTGGCCGGGGTCGAACGAGTACTGCGCCGAGTTCACCAGGGTGGTGAACGTGCCGCCGTCGGTGCTGCCCTGCACGGACAGGGTCTGGTAGCGCTGGCCCCAGCCCGTCGGGAGCTTGAGCACGACCCGGCTGACGGTCGAGGCCGCGCCCAGGTCGACCTGGAGCCACTGCGGGAACGTGCCGTTGGCGCTCTCCCAGTAGGTGGCCTGGTTGCCGTCGACGGCGTTGCCGGTGCCGAAGCCGCCGTTGCTGCTGCTGGCCGAGGTGGTCTTGCCCCGGGCGAGGTCGGAGTCGACGGGCGGCTGCCCGCCCACGACCGGCTGCGTCGGCCGGGTCGCGGTCAGCGCGAGCTGGCCCTTGAGCATCTTGCCGCCGTCGGCGGTGATGCGCAGGTAGTAGTCCGACGAGCAGACCGTGCCGTCCTCGTCGAGGGTGACGAAGCTGGTCCCGGCCGGGATCATGGAGGCGTTCTCGGCCGTCTTGGCGATCTGGTTGCCCTCGTTGTACTCGTCGAACATCGAGATGTAGATGCCCTGGCAGCCCAGGCGGATCATGTTGTAGAAGTGCCGCCAGTAGAAGTCGCCGTGCGCGCGGGCGTGCGACGACAGGTCGCCGGGCATGACGCACGGCTGGTAGTCGATGCCGCGGCTGTTGCACTCGGCCTGGTCGGCGAGGTTGACGTTGTTGTAGAACCAGTCCAGGCCCGCGACGTCGCCGGTGCGGCCGACCATCCACGGCGAGATCATGTGGAACGCCGTGTACACGTCGAAGTACCCGGCCCGGGAGTCGTTGATGCCCTGCCGCCAGTAGGTCGGCACGCCGCCGATGACGTAGCAGCCCTGGGCCTTGAACCAGTTGATGACGTCCAGGCAGGGTGCGGGGGCGAACGGGCGGCCGGCGTCGTTGAAGCCGAAGCCCCAGATGCAGACGACAGGCTTGCCGTTCTGGCGGGCGTACGCCGTCGACGACGTGTACGCCGACATCTTGTTCGTCCAGTCGGCCTTGATCTCCGACTGCATGTTGGTCCAGTTGGTGACGTCGTACATGATGTAGAACTTGCGGCCGGAGGCCTCGGCGGCGGTGCGGACCTTGGCCGTCATCGCGTCGCGGATCGGGCCCTCGCCGCCGGTCGGGTTGAACCGCTGGAGCGCGGCGGTGTCGCAGCCGTACTGCTGCATCCACTGGAAGTGGATGTTGACGGTCGACTGGTCGAAGTGCGAGAACAGCTTGGCGGGCTGGCCGCTGTTCAGGTTGTTGAACGCCGTCTGGTACGACGTCGGGTAGTCGCGCATGTCCGGCCAGGACACGATCGAGTTGTTGCCCGGCGACGGCGGCTGGCCCCAGTTGTTGGCCCAGTGCCACCAGCCGTTGAGGGGCGAGCCGTCGCCGATGGCGGCGAACCAGCCCTGATACCCGACGGTGATCTTGCCGACGACGTCGCCGACCGGGCTCGCGGCGGCGGCCGGGGCGGCGGTGGCCGCGAGCAGCTCCCCCGTCGCGGCGGCCGCGAGGGCGGAGCCTGCCGCCGTGGAGGCGATCAGCCTCCGGCGTGAGATTGCCATGCCATTCCCTTCCATCACACATGCCGGTGTGACGGAGGGCGGGCGGTGCGGGCATGGAGGCGGAGTCGACCGTGGCACCGGGACGGAGGCGCACGGGCGACAGGGCGGTCGCCTCGATGCCCAGGGGTCACCCTCCGTCGCCGGACGGGTGTCCGGCACCGAACGGGCGGCGAGCGGGACCGCGGTCCCCGGGCGGGGATTGGCTAGACCCTATGTCCACGAACGAGGCACAGCAAGATATCGACAGAAACATTTCCTAAATCAACTTGTAACCCCGCCAGTTCCGTGCAACGGGCATGCAAGTTTGCGGTCTGCGGCTACCTGCTGCCGTCGTTCCCGATGACGCGCAGCCACAGGCACACCACCTCGGTGTCGTCGTCCACCTGGTACCCCTCGCGCTCCCAGTACGCGCGATGTGCCCGCGCCCAGTGCTCCACACTGGTGAAGCCCTCACCCTCGGCCTGCGCGAACTCCCAGGTCACCTCCGCGAACGGGACCAGCTCCACCCGCGTGATCTCGACGATCGCCAGCACCCGGCCGCCGTCGCCGAGCAGCGCCTCGCGCTCGCCGACGTGGTCCAGCTGCTCCTGCTCGGCGCGATACTCCGCGAGCAGGCCCGCGGTCGCGGTCTTCGTCCCGGCCAGCACCAGGCCGCTGAGCCGTTCGCGCAGCTCACCCGGCGTGCCCAGCTCCATGCCGCGCAGCTCACCAACCCTGGGAAACATGCCTCCAGCCTAGGGGCGGACGACCGGTCACAGCCGCCTAAGTTCGGGCAGCAGTTCCTTCTCCGCAACATGGAGGAAATCCGCCTGCGTATCGCCGCCGATCTGTACGACGGCCACGTCGGTGAAGCCCGCGTCGACGAACCTGCGCACCGCCGCGACGTGCCGGTCGAGGTCCGGGCCGCACGGGATCTGCGCGGCGACGTCTTCGGGACTGGTCGACCGGGCGGCGGCGTGGAACGAGCGCGGGTGCGGCAGTTCGGCCATCACGTGCCAGCCCAGGTTGAACCAGCGGAACTGCTCGTGCGCGATCCGGGCGCACTCGCGCTCGTCGGGTCCGTAGCACAGCGCCACCTGCCCGTAGCAGGGGCCGCGGCCGCCCGCGGCACGGTACAGCTCGATCAGTCTCGGGTCGGGCTGTACCGCGACCAGCGCGTCGGCGTGCCTCGCGGCCAGCTCGCAGGACGAGCGGCCCGACACCGCGACCCCGATCGGCACCGGCTGCTCCGGCAGGTCCCACAGCCGGGCCTCGGGCACGTCGAAGTACTCGCCGCTGTGGTGGACCGTCTTGCCCTCCAGCAGCGGCCGGATGATCTCCAGCGCCTCGTCGAGCATGTGGTGGCGCTGCGTGGTGTGCGGCCAGCCGCCGACGACGTGCTCGTTGAGGTTCTCCCCCGCCCCGAGCCCGAGCGAGAACCGGCCACCGGACATGACCCCGACCGTCGCCGCCTTCTGCGCCACCACGGCCGGGTGGTACCGCTGGATCGGGCAGGTCACGAACGACATCAGCCCGATCCGGTCGGTGGCGTACGCGGCCGCGCCCAGCACCGCCCACGCGTACGGGGCGTGGCCCTGTTCGGGCAGCCAGGGATAGTAGTGGTCGGAGCAGACGGCGAAGTCGAAACCGGCCGCTTCGGCGCGTACCGCGTCGTCGACGAGGTCGCGCGGACCGCGCTGCTCGCACATGAGCGTGTATCCGATGTTGGCCATGGCCTGGTCAGTACCCCCGCGACCGCCGGG
The DNA here is from genome assembly GCF_018327705.1 of Catellatospora sp. TT07R-123. Taxonomy (NCBI): domain Bacteria; kingdom Bacillati; phylum Actinomycetota; class Actinomycetes; order Micromonosporales; family Micromonosporaceae; genus Catellatospora; species Catellatospora sp. TT07R-123. The sequence goes on from NZ_BNEM01000002.1 coordinate 1,288,088, forward strand.
GCACACCTGGCCGCCCGGTTCGGGCATCATGAACCGGTGATCTCCGTGCCCGACGTCGCCCCCGACGAGCTCGACCGCTGGTGCCGCCGGTGGCTGTCGGCGGGCGTGGCCGAACCCCTGTTCGCCTCCGGCCACCTGTCCCGCGTGTACGGACTGCGCCTGACCGACGGCCGGGAGGTCGTGGTGAAGGTCCGGGCCGACCAGCCCCGCCTGGCCGGGTGCGCCGACGTGCAGGCCGCACTGTGGTCGGCCGGGCTGCCGTGCCCGCGCCCGCTCGTCGGCCCCGCCCCGCTCGGCGCGTACACCGCCAGCGCCGAGGCGCACCTGCCCGGCGGCGACCTGCTCGGCCCGGTCGACGGCGCGGCCGAGCGCTACGCGGGCCTGCTGGCCCGGTTCATCGCCCTGGCCCCGGCCCCGGACGCGGTGCGCCCGCTGTCGCCCAACCCGCCGTGGACGGCGTGGGACCGCGAGCCCGGCGCAGGGCTGTGGCCGACCCCGGACGACCGCGACGCCGACCTGAACGCCCACCCCGGCCCGGCCTGGCTCGACGAGGTCGGCGCCCGGGTCGTGCGGCGCCTGGCCGACGCGCCCGGCCCGGTGGTGGTCGGGCACGCCGACTGGGAGGCGCAGAACCTGCGCTGGCACGACGGGCAGCCGGTGGTGCACGACTGGGACAGCGCCGCCGCCGCGCCCGAGGCGGTGCTCGTCGGCATGGCCGCCTCGGTGTGGCCGTGCGGGGCGGTGCCCCGGGCGGCGACGGTCGCCGAGTCGTGGGCGTTCCTGACCGCGTACCAGGACGCGGCCGGGCGGCTGTTCAGCGCGGCCGAGGTCGAGGTGAGCTGGGCCGCCGGGCTGTGGGTGTACGCGTTCAACACCAAGAAGGCCAGCCTGGACGGCCACTCCTGGCTCGACCCGGCCGAGGCCGCTGAACGGCTGGCGCTCGCCGGAGCCTGATCTGTCAGTGCGGGGAATCCGGTCGTACTTTGGGCCGATCTGGTCGGACGGCGCCGTTCGTACCATGGGGCCGTGCGCCATCTGATCCGCTCGCTGTGGCACGAGCCGAGCCCCGACCTGCCCCCACCCCGTCCCGGACGCGACCGGGCCCTGATCGGCGCGCTGCTGGCCGCGATCGCGCTGGAGGCGGCGCTGCACGCCACCCTGCCGGACCGGCTGCCCGCGCTGCTGCTGACGATCGGGCTGCTGCCGACGCTGCTGTGGCGGCGCCGCCGCCCGCTGCTGATGGTCGCGATCGCGTTCACGGTGACCACGGTCGCGCCGCTGTTCGGCGACGGGACCAAGGCCGAACTGGTCACCACGGTCTACCTGCTGGCGCTGCCGTACTGCCTGTTCCGGTGGGGGTCGGGTCGCGACGTGGTCCTGGGCACACCGGTCATCGGGGCCGCGGTCGGGATCTCGTACGCGCTGGGTGAGATGAGCCTGGGCGACACGATCGGCTGCGTGGCCGTGGCGATGGCGGCGTTCGCGCTCGGCACGGCGCTGCGGTTCCGGGCTCGGGTCCGGCAGCGGGAGCTGGAGCAGGTGGCGCTGAAGCAGCGTGAGGAGCTGGCCCGCGACCTGCACGACACCGTGGCGCATCACGTCTCGGCGATGGCGATCCGGGCTCAGGCGGGCCTGGCGATGGCGGGCACGCGGCCGGAGGCGGCCGTCGACGCGCTGCGGGTGATCGAGGCCGAGGCGGGCCGGGCGCTGACGGAACTGCGCTCGATGGTGCGGGTGCTGCGACGCGACGAGCCGGCCGGGTTCGACCCGCAGCCGCAGATCCGCGACCTGGCCCGGCTCGCCGGGCGGTCCGGCACCGGACCGGTCGTGGACGTGCGGCTGGCCGGTGAGCTGGGCGGACTGCCGTCGGCGGTGGACACCGCCGTCTACCGGCTGGCGCAGGAGTCGCTGACCAACGCGCTGCGCCACGCCCGGCACGCGACCCAGGTGACCGTCAGTGTGACCGCCGACGGGAGCACCGTGCAGCTGTCGGTCAGCGACGACGGCCGGGCCGCGGCGGACCCGGCCGGGTCGGGCTACGGCCTGCGGGGTATGTACGAGCGCGCGCGCCTGCTGGGCGGCACCTGCACGGCCGGTCCCGGCCCGGTGCAGGGCTGGCTGGTGACGGCGAGCCTGCCCCGGAACGCCCCGGCCGCATGACCGAGCCGACTATCCGCGTCCTGGTCGCCGACGACCAGGAGATCGTCCGCACCGGCCTGGTCATGATCCTCGGCACGCAGCCCGGCATCGAGGTCGTCGGCGAGGCCGCCGACGGCCAGGCGGCGGTGGAACTGGCCGCGCGGCTGCGCCCCGACGTGTGCCTGCTGGACATCCGCATGCCGCGCCTGGACGGCATCGAGGCCACCCGCCGCATGGGCGCCCTGCTGCACCCGCCACCGGCCGTCGTGGTCATCACCACCTTCGACCTCGACGAGTACGTCTATGCGGCCCTGCGCGCGGGGGCGCGTGGTTTCCTGCTCAAGGACGCCGGGCCCGCGCTGCTGGCGCAGGCGGTCCGGGCGGCGGCGAGCGGCGACGCGCTGATCGCCCCCAGCGTCACCGTGCGGCTGCTGCGCGCCTTCGCCGAGTCCGCGCCGGGGGCCCCGGCCCAGCAGCCGATCGAGCCGCTCACCGACCGCGAGGAGCAGGTCCTCGCGGCGGTGGCGCGGGGGCGGACCAATCAGGAGATCGGTGCGGACCTGTACATCAGCCTGAGCACCGTCAAGACCCACATCGCCAGCCTGATGGCCAAGCTCGGGTCCCGCAACCGGGTCGAGATCGCGATCTGGGCGTACGAGACCGGCCGGATCAGGCACGGGCGGCCGGGAGACTGACCGGCCGAAAGTACGCCCGATTGCGCCGTACCGGCGGCGCGCGGTCCGGGCCCGCGGGACGATGAACCGCGCCGCCCGGATCGCCACGATCGTCGCATGACGACTTCCCCTCCCCGCCCCCGCAAGCGCCAGTGGCCCGTCCCGACCGGGCTGGTCCTGCTCACCCTGGTCCCGGCGGCCGGGGGCGCGTCCCGGATCGCCCAACTGCTCGGCGGCGCCGAGGTGACCCAGGAGAACGCGCGCTTCTTCGACGCGCCCGTGCCCGTGCTGGTCCACATCGTCACCGCGACCGCGTTCTGCCTGCTGGGTGCGTTCCAGTTCGTGCCCCGGCTGCGACAGCGCCGCACCGGCTGGCACCGGGCCGCCGGGCGGATCGCGGCGCCGCTGGGGCTGCTCGTGGCGCTGTCCGGGCTCTGGATGACGGTGTGGTATCCCGACGCCCCCGGCGACGGCCTGCCGCTGCGCGTGATGCGGCTGGTGGTCGGCACGCTGATGGCCGCCGCGATCGTGCTCGGGTTCGCCGCCGCCCGGCGGCGCGACTTCCGGGCCCACGGCGTGTGGATGATGCGCGGCTACGCGATCGGGCAGGGCGCGGGCACGCAGGTGTTCACCCACGTGCCGTGGCTGCTGCTGGTGGGCGTGCCGTCCGGCTGGACCCGGGCCATGCTGATGGCCGCCGGGTGGCTGGTCAACATGGCCGTGGTCGAGTGGTACGTGCACCGGCGGCGGACCCGGCGCCCGCTCGTGCCCGCCGCCGAACCGGCACCGGTCAGGGGTTGAGCAGCGCGATCAGGCCGGTGGGCAGGCCCGCGCGCCAGCAGGCCAGGTCGTGGCCGCCGTGGTACTCGGTGTATTCCAGCCGGTAGCCCCGGGCGCGCAGGACGTCGCGCAGCACGCGGTTGGAGCCGAGGATGCGGGGCTGCTCGGTCAGGCCCACCTCCTGGTAGATCCGCACCGGCACCGGGTCGTCGGCGCCGAACCGCGTGATCAGGGGCCGCTCGGCGAAGTCGCCGGCGCCGGAGCCGGGGATGCCGTCGGCTCCGGCGTCCGGCCACCAGAACGAGCCCGACTGCGACAGCACCAGGCCGAAGCGGTGCGGGGCGTGCAGCCCCGCGTACGCGGCCAGCAGGCCGCCGAAGCTCTGCCCGGCCACGACCGTGCGGGCCGGGTCGGCGGTGACCCGCCAGCGCTCCCCCACCCAGGGCAGCAGCTCGTCGAGCAGGAACCGCAGGTAGCGCGGATGGTCGGTCAGCTCGGCGGTGCGGGTGTCGGTGTCCAGCGCGTCTACCATCACCGCCACCACGGGCGGGATCGCGCCCTCGGCGAGCAGGTTGTCCAGCATCGCCGGCAGCCCGCAGTGCGACCAGTCGTCGCCGTCGAACAGCACCACGACGGGCAGGTCGTCCAGGTCGGCGTAGCCGGGTGGGGTGTAGGTCCAGATCCGGCGGGTCGTGCCGAGCAGCTCGCTGGTGTGCGGCTGCTCGGTGAGCGTCCCGGCCGCGACGCCGTCGCGGGGTGCCAGCCACGGTTCGGGCGGGGCGTCGGGCAGGGCGATGACGGGGCGCAGCGTCTGGTCGTAGGCCACCGGGCCGACCGTGTCCGGATGGGACGGATCGCCCTGCGCCGCCGCGTTGAGGTCCGCCCACTCCTGCGCGGTCAGCCGGCGCCCGCCCAGCGGCACCGGCGACGGGCAGAACACGTACGTGCTCCGGTAGTCCGAGCGCAGCCGCAGCGTCAGCCGCCACACGCCGTCGTCGTGCCGCGACATCAGCAGCGGGCTCAGGTCGCCGCTGACGTAGTGCTGGTAGGAGACGGTGTTCAGGCGCAGGAACACGTCCGCCGCGCCGTCACCGGCCCAGCTGAACGTGACCTGGCGGTACGCGGGATCTGGGTCGGCCTCGACCTGCATGGCACAGCCTCCGGGTTCGGCGACGGGTCCCACAGGGTATCGACTTACGTCACCCTCTGTCTGTCCCGGTCGCCGCGTCCGCTCCAGCGGCCGCCACGACGCCGTTGATGGTCGGGGTGTCGAAGAAGACGTGCAGCGGCAGGTCCACGCCGAGGCGCTGGCGTAGCCGGGCGGCGATCTTCGTGACGGTCAGCGAGTGGCCGCCGAGGTCGAACAGGTCGTCGTCGGGGCCGAACTCGCCGTGGCCCAGCACCTCGCGCCAGATCTCGTACACCTGGAGGGACAGGCCGGTGAAGGCGCGCGGGCTGGCCTGCGGGGTGAGCACGGTCCCGGCCAGGCCGGCCAGCGCGGCCCGGTCCAGCTTGCCGTTGGCGTTGCGCGGCAGCTCGTCGACGCGGACGAACGACGCGGGCACCAGGTGCGCGGGCAGCTGCTCGGCCAGCTGCTCCCGCAGCCGCCCCGGCGCCGGATCGCCCACCAGGTACGCCACCAGCCCGTCGCCGTCCACGGCCACGGCCGCGTCGGCCACCGACGGCAGCGCCCGCAGGTGCGCCTCGACCTCGCCCGGCTCGATCCGGTAGCCGCGCACCTTCACCTGCTCGTCCAGCCGCCCGTGGAACTCCAGGCTGCCGTCGGGCAGGTGCCGGACCCGGTCGCCGGTGCGGTAGAGCCGGCCCCAGGCGGTCTCGGCGAACCGGGCCGCGGTCAGCTCGGGCCGGTCCAGATACCCGCGGGCCACTCCGGCGCCGCCGAGGCACAGCTCGCCGACGACGCCCTCGGGCACCGGGCGCAGCCCGGCGTCCAGGACGTACACGGTGGTGTTGGCCAGGGGGCGGCCGATGGTGACCGGGGCGCCCTCGACGATCTCGGCGGCGGTGGACCAGACCGTGGTCTCGGTGGGGCCGTACAGGTTGACCAGCCGCAGCGATCGTTTGCGCACCTCGACCGCGACGGGCTCGGGCAGCGCCTCCGCGCCGGAGAACGCGGTGACGTGCGGCTCGTCGTAGCCCGCGTCGACCAGCCGCCGCCACGTCGACGGCGTCAGGTGCGCGTGGGTGACCCGCTGCTCGCGCAGCAGCGCCAGCAGGCGCTGGCCGTCGCGGGACTGCTCGGCGGTGGCCAGCACGGTGGTGCCGCCGGTGACCAGCGGCAGCCACAGCTCCGGCACCGACATGTCGAACGCCGCCGGGGCCACGGCCAGCCACACGTCGCCAGGCCCGGTCGGGGCGACCTCGGGCAGGGCGTGCATCAGGTTCACCACGTTGGCGTGGGTGACCTGCACGCCCTTGGGCCGCCCGGTCGAGCCGGAGGTGTAGATGACATAGCACAGGTCGGGGTCGATCCGCCGGGGCTCCGCCTGCGGGCCGGTGATCACGACCGGACCGTCCGGGGCGGACACCAGGGCGGCCGGGCGGGCGTCGGCGAGCAGGTCGGCGCGGCGCGCGGCCGGGTGCTCGGGGTCCAGCGGCAGGTACGCCGCGCCCGTACGCAGCACCCCGAGCAGTGCGGGCAGCAGGTGCGAGGCGCGCGGCAGGCAGACCGCGACCAGGTCGCCGGGGCCGACGCCGCGCGACGCCAGCTCCGCCGCGACCGCCGCCGCCTCGGTGTCGAGCTGGGCGTAGGTGAGGGTGCGGTCGGCGGCCACCACGGCGACGGTGTCCGGCGCGGCGGCGACCTGCGCGGCGACGAGGCCGGTCAGGGTCGCGGCCAGGTCCAGCTCGCGGGCGGTGTCGTTCCAGTCGTGCAGCAGCCGGGCGCGCTCGTCGGGGGCGAGCAGGTCGAGGTCGTGCCGTGGCGCGCCGGGGGTGCGGGCGAAGCCGTCGAGCAGCGCGCGCAGGTGCCCGGCGACGCGCTCGGCGTCGCGGCGGTCCAGCCGGGCCGGGTCGTAGTGCAGGCGCAGCGGCAGCGCGGTCGCGGCCGGGTCGTCGAGCAGTTGCAGGTGCAGGGCGTTGCGGGAGGCGTGGTGGTGTGCGGTCCAGTCGACGTGGGCGGTGAGCCCGGCGAAGTCGGGTTCCGGCCGGGTACGGCGGCGGTAGCTGATCGAGACCGGGGTCAGCGCGGCCCGGGGGCTGAGGCCGGGCACGGCCCGGGACAGGGGCACGATGCGCAGGGGGTACGCCTCGCGCAGCAGCCCGCGCACCCGGGTGACCTGGTCGGCGGGGGTGCCGTGGTCGTCGGCGCCGGTCGCGGGGACGGCCACCGGCAGCTCGTTGACGAACAGGCCCACGGTGCCGTGCGCGTCGCGGGGGCGGGTGCCGAGGTCGACGCTGACCGCCGGGGCGGGGTCGCCGTACCGGTCGAGCAGGGTGAGCAGGCCCGACAGCACCACCTCGAACACGGTCGCGCCGAGCCGCTGCGCCAGCGCGCGCAGCGCCACGGCGTCCAGTTCGGACTGCACGGTGGTGCCGGGGGTGGCCGCCGCGCCGCCGCGGCCGCGCAGGCCCGGCAGGCTCGGCTCGCCGGGCGGCGCGTACGCCGACGCCCAGTGCCCGGCCGCCGCCTCGACGAGCTGCTCGACCTGCGCGGCCGCGGTGAACTCGGTGAACGCCGCGACCGGTGCCGCCGCGCGGCCGGAGTACGCGTCGGCCAGGTCGGCGAGCAGGATCTCCTTGGACTCCCCGTCGAAGACGAGGTGGTGCGCCACGATCAGCAGCAGGTGCCGTTCGGGCGCGAGCGGGACGAGGGTGAACCGCACCAGCGGCCCGGCCGCCAGGTCGAACGGGGCGAGCACGGCGTCGCGCACGAACGCCGCCTCGTCGGCCGGGCGCGGCACGACGGCCAGCTCCGGCGGGCAGGCGGCGGGCACCAGCCGCACCTGGCCGCCGTCCTCGGCGAACGCGCTGCCCAGCACCGGCTGCCGGGCGACCACGGCGGCGACGGCGGCCGCGAGCCGGTCGGGGTCGAGCGGGCCGTCCAGCCGCACCGGCAGTGGCATGTGGTAGGCCGTGCCGGCCAGTCCCAGGCGTTCGGTCAGCCACATACCGTGCTGTGCGGGGGTGCTCATCGCTGCTCCTCGTGCGTTGGTGACTGCGGATCGAGCTCGCCGACCGCCGCCGCCAGCAGGGCGGTCACGCTGTCGGCGAGTTCGTCCATATTGGATCGCTCGAACGTGTGATGATTCCACAGCAGGTGTGCCGCGACCCTGCCGTCCGGGTGCTGCACCACCGCGAGTTCGGGTGCCTGGAGGTCGGGTTCGCCGCCGGGGGTGGGCCAGTCGGCGTCCAGCGCCCGGGGCAGGTCGAACGCCTCCGACTCCAGGCCGGGGAAGTGCGCCTGCCCGGCCCAGCTCTCCACCCGCAGCCAGGCCGCGCCGGGGTGCCTGAGGTAGAACTCGACGAACGGGTAGTGCTGGTGGTCCAGGGCCGCCAGCGCCGTGGCCCGGGTGCGGCGCAGCAGCTCGCGGGGGCCGGGTGTGCCGGAGGTGTCCACGCGCAGCAGCAGGGACTGGCTCAGGCAGCCGATCAGCGCCTCGCTGCCGGGCAGGGTGCGGCCGGGCACGGGCGACATCATCACGATGTCGTCGGTGCCGGTGCGTTCGGCCAGCGCCGCCGCCCAGCACGAGGCGATCAGCATGAACGGGGTGGCGCCGTGCGCGGCGGCGGCCCGGTGCAGGCCGTCGACCAGGGCGGGGTCGAGGGTCCATTCGAGCTGGGCGCTGCGCAGCCGGGTCGCGGTCCGGCGCCCGGCGAACGGCACCAGGTTGGCGGGCGCGCCGTCGAGGACCCGGTGCCAGTGCGGCAGCGTGGTCTGCCAGCGGTCCCGGGTGTACGCGACGAAGTCCCGCACCGTCAGCGCGGGCGCCGGCGGCAGCCCCGCCCCGGTCCGCAGCGCGGAGTACGCCAGCCCGAGCTCGTGCAGCAGCACCCCCATCGACGCCCCGTCGAAGACCAGGTGGTGCACGGCGAGCCCGAGCACGTGGTCGTCGTCGGCGACGCTGGCGACCATGGCCCGGACCAGCGGCCCGTGCCCGGTGTCGAAGCGGCCCTCCCGGTCCTCGCGGCACAGCTGCCCGGCGTGCTCGACGTCGCGGGCCCGCGCCCGGGTCACCACGGGCGGGCAGTGCGCCAGCACCCGCGCCACGTCCCGGTCGAACACCGTACGCAGCGACTCGTGCCGTCCGATCACCTCGGTCAGGGCGCGTTCGAGCAGGTCGGGGTCGAGCTGGTCGCGTACGCGGATGCCGATGCTGATCGGGCCGACGTCGCGGGGCTCGCCGGTGGCCCACATCCAGGCCAGCATGCTCTCCTGGGTGGAGCTGAGCGGCACGCCGTCGCCCGGCGCCGCGGCGTCGCGCCGCGACGGTGCCAGCTCGGCCAGCCGGGCCGCCTGCGCCGCGAGCACCGGGCTGTCGAAGACCAGCGAGACCGGCACGTCGACGCCCAGGCGGGCGGTGGCGGCGGCGGCCAGCCGGGTGGCCCGCATCGAGTCGCCGCCGAGGGCGAAGAAGTCGTCGCCGACGCCGATCTCGCCGCCGCCGAGCACGTCGCGCCACAGCCCGGCCAGCGCCGACTCGGCTTCGGTGCGCGGGGCGACCCGGGCCGGGCGCTGGGCGAACAGTTCCCGCAGCGCGCCCTTGAGCACCTTGCCGGTGGCGTTGCGGGGCAGCTCGGGCACGGTCAGGATGCGGGTCGGCAGCTCGTACGCGGCCAGCCGCTCGGCGAGGAAGGTGCGCAGGTCACCGGTGGCGCCGGGGTCGCGCAGGACGACGGCGGCGGCCACGGTGGCGCCCAGGACCGGGTGCGGCAGGCCGAGGGCGGCGGCGGTGACGACCTGCGGGTGCTCGTGCAGCGCCGCCTCGACGCGCAGCGTGGACACCCGCCACGCCCCGGCGTTGATCAGGTCGGATTCGCGGTCGACCAGGTACAGGTAGCCGTCGGGGTCGAGGTAGCCGAGGTCGCCCATGCGCACCCAGCCGTCGCGGAAGGTGGCGGCGGTCGCGGCGGCGTCACCGTGGTACGCGCGGGCGGTGTCCCCGGCGCGCAGCCACACCTCACCGGTCTCGCCCGGGGCGGCCGCAGTCCCTTCGGCGGTGAGGATGCGCAGGTCGGCGCCGCCGGCCGGGCGGCCCACGGAGGCGGGGCGGTCGGCGTCGAACACCATGCTGGTGTGCGCGGGCGCGGCCTCGGTGGAGGTGTAGTTGTTCACGATCACGGCCTCGGGCAGCGCCGCGGCCAGCGCCTTGGCGATCGCGGGCGGCAGCGCGGCGGCAGTGCACGAGACCAGTTCCACGAAGCCCAGGCCGTCGCGGTCCAACACCCCGGCTTCGAGCAGCCCGGTGGCCATCGCGGGCACCAGGAACAGCGAACCGGCGCGGTGTTCGGTGGCGGCGCGGGCGTAGTCGCCGGCGTCGAAGGCGGGCAGCACGACCATGGTCGGATGCGCGACCAGTGCCATGACCAGCATCGTCTGCGCGGCGTTGGTGCCCAGCGGGAACGCGTGCACGGCGTGGCGGGAGTGCCGCAGCGGCGGCCGGGCCGGGTCGAGCCCGAAGGTGAGGTTGCCGTGGCTCGCGGCGACGCCCTTGGGCGTGCCGGTGGTGCCGGAGGTGTAGATGATCTGCGCGACGTGTCCGGCGTCGACGGTCACCGGTGGTGGATCGGTGCGGCCGGTGTCCAGGTCGGACAGCGGCCAGCCGCCGGAGCCGACGGTCGCGGTGACGCCCGCGTGCTCGTGCAGTTCACGAAGGCGGGACTCGGGCAGCGTCGCCGACAGGGGCACGGCGACCGCGCCGATGCCGGTCACGGCCGCGTACGCGACCGCGTAGTCGAGCCAGCCGGAGCCGTCGAAGACCAGGGCGACCCGGTCGCCGGGCCGTACGCCCCGGTCGAGCAGCCCGTGCGCGACCGAGTGCGACCGGGCCAGCCACCGGGACGCGGTGAGCTCCGCCCCCTGCCCGGTGCCGTCCACCAGCCGCAGGGCGGCGTGGTCGGGGCGGGCCGCCGCGCGGGCGGCCAGGAGTCCGGGCAGGGTGCGGAGCATGGTCACCTACAGCAGCCAGAGCGGGACGGCCGCGGCGATGGCGGCGGCGCCCGCGTCGTTCGGGTGGATGTGGTCGCCGCTGTCGTACGCGGGCAGCAGCTTGGTCGGCGCGGCTGGGTCGCGCACGAGCTGGTCGAAGTCGATCAGCCCGTCGAAGGCGTCGCTGCCGCGCAGCCACGTGTTGACGGCCTGCCGGGTGGCCTCCTTGTCGGCGGTCCACGACGAGTAGCCCTCGAACGGCCCGACGGTGGCCACGACCACCCGTACGCCACGCGCCTTGGCCTGCACGGCGAGCTGACGCAGGCCGTCGGTGATCCGGGCGGCCGGGTCGTTGAAGAAGCTGATGTCGTTGACGCCGAGCTGCACGACGACGGTGCGCACGCCCGGCTGGGCGAGCACGTCGTAGTCGAGACGGGCCAGTGCGCTCTCGCCCAGGGCGGGCGAGTTGAGGGTGATGCCGTCCCGGGTGACCTCGTTGCCCGCCAGGCTCACGTTGATCACGCCGGGGTCGCCCAGCGCGGGGAACGTGCTGGTGATGCGGTTGGCGAGCTGGTCGGTCCAGCGGCTGTTGGCGCCGAAGGTGGCGCCGGAGCCGTCGCTGACGGAGTCGCCGAGCACGACCACGGTTCCCAGGCCGGTCTTGGTCTGCACCTCGACCCCGGCCAGGTAGAAGAAGTCGTTGTACGTCGCCGCGGGAGCGGCGCCGGTCTCGTCGGCGGCGTGGTCGCCGGCGTAGACGTACGAGGCCTGCCGGGCGGTCCAGTGCCAGGAGGCGGGGCCGGTGGCGGTGGGCAGGTACATGGTGACGGCGAGCTCGGAGACCGCGTCGACGGTCAGGTCGACCGGGTCGCTGAGGACGTCGGCACCCTTGTAGACGGTCGTCGAGGCGCTGCCGCCGAAGGTGACCTCACGCAGGCTGCCCGGCTTCAGCTGGGCGGACCCGGCGGTGGCGGGCAGGCCGACGGTGACGTGGCCGATGGACAGCGGCTGGGTGCCGTACGCGTTGGTGAAACGCAGCCGGACCTTCTCGCCGCCCAGCGAGATCCGCACGACCTGGCGGATCGACTGGTCGTTGAAACCGGCCAGGGAGCTGCCGGTGTTGCCGAGGCTGGCAGCGGTCAACGCGGTGCCCCAGGTGCCCACCCAGCGCGCGGGCAGGCCGCCCGACGCTGGTCCGGCCCCGCCCACCACAGTGGACGCCAGCAGACCCAGGGTGGCGGCGCCGATGAGGGCGCGCCGCCGGAAAACAGTGATCACGTGTGGAACCTCCAGAGATTCCATGAGGGGGTGGCGATCTGCCGCCGTGACGCGCTCACGATGCCAGCAATGAGTAAAGTTCCTTACATACAAATCTGTGGTGAAATATGCCGGTTCGGTGGATATAAATTGGCCCATCGATCAATCAGGCGAACGGGCCGCCCGGGGGGCATCCGGGCGGCCCGCCGGCCTATCCGCCTCCGGCCCCTTCGACCGGTAGGCAGGCTTCGATGACGTCGGCGGCGCGCACGGCGCCCCCGGCCGTCAGCAGGTGTGCGCGCATCGCGGCGATCCCGGCCGCCACCTGCGGATCCACCGCGACCCGGGCGACGGTGGCGCGCAGCAGCTCAGGGGTCAGGGCGTGCACGTCGAGCACAGCCCCGATGCCGGTGTCGGCGACGCGGGCGGCGTTGACGTCCTGTTCGAGGGTGCGGGCGATGGCCACCTGTGGCACGCCCGCCTGCACGCCCTCCATCAGCCCTCCCATACCCGCGTGGGAGACGAACACCTTGGCGTGCTCCAGCACCGCCAGCTGCGGCACCGAGGCGACCACGGACACGTTGGCCGGGGCGGGGCCGAGGTCGGCCGGGTCGAGCCGCTTTCCGATCGGCAGCACCACGTGCCAGTCCGTGCCCGCGAACGCCTCGAACACCAGCCGGTAGAAGTCGGGCCAGCGGTTGTTGAGGGTGCCCAGCGACACCAGCGCCACCGGCGATCCGTCGGCGGGCGGCTGCCACAGCCCGTCCCCGGCGCGCGGGACGGTGCACGGGCCGACGAAGCTGTACGCGTCGCCGAAACTGTCCCCGGCGAACTGGAACTCGCGGGGGAAGAAGGCCAGGTGGTGGGCGACCTGAGGGCTGAGGAACAGCTGCGGGCCGTGCCCGCCCAGGCCCCGCTCGGCCAGGAACTTGTCGGCGCGTACGGCGAACTCGGCCAGCGTCGGATGGGTGCCGTCGATGTGGACGACCTCGCCGATGGACCACTGCGGCGCCGACACCATCATCGGCCACAGCTGGATCGACGGGACGCCGTGCGCCAGCGCCAGCAGGTGGCCCGCGAACGCGATCCGGTCGAACAGCACCAGGTCCGGCGGGTCGGCGGCGAAGGCGGGCTCCAGTTGCGGCAGCGTCGCCTCGGCCTCGGTGAGGAAGTTGAGCATGCTGCGCCCGACGTGCTCCTCGCGGGCCGGAGCGCGCAGGTCCGGGTCGGTGTCGCCGGGCCGGGTCGACCGGTACGGCACCACCCGCGCCCCCGCCGCGCGCACGTACGCCTCGCGGTCGGGGGTCGCGGTGTAGCTGACCAGGTGCCCGCGCCGGACCAGTTCCCTGACCACCCCAAGCGTCGGGAACAGATGGCCCAGCGCGGGCACGTTGAAGAAGGCGATGTGCCGCCGTCCGGTCACCGGCCACCCCCGCCGAACACGGGTTGGTCGGCGTCGGCGGCCATCGCCCGCAGCACCGTGGCGAACTGCTCCGCCATGGCCGCCGCCGTCTCGGGCCGGAACAGTCCGGTGTCGTAGCGCAGCGTGATGTCCAGTCCGGACGGACCGCGCCAGGTGTCCAGCACCAGGTCGTGCAGGATCTGCGGGGCCCCGGCGCCGAACGGCCGCCAGTCCAGGCCGGGCTCGGCCGGGCCCGCGGTCTGGGTGTGCAGCGCGAAGATGACCTGGAAGACCTGGGTGCGCGACGGATCGCGGGGCGGGTCCACCGCGGCCACGACCTGCCCGAACGGCACCGACTGGCGCCCCAGCCCGGCGATGGTCACCGCGCGGACCCGGGCCAGCAGCTGCGCGAAGGTCGGCGCGCCGGACAGGTCGGCGCGCAGCGCGATCATGTTGCCGAACAGGCCGACCGCGTCCTCGGTCTCCACCAGCAGCCGCCCGGACACGGGCGTGCCGACGCAGAGGTCGTCCTGCCCGGACCGCCGGGCCAGCACCACCAGCAGCGCCGTCAGCAGCACCATGTACGGCGTGGCGCGCTGCGCGCGGGCCAGGCGGTCGACGGCGTCGGCGTGCACGGGGTCCAACCGCAGGTCGACCTGGTCGGCGCGGGTGCTCTTGACCGGCGGCCGCGGGAAGTCGCACGGCAGCTCCAGCACGGGCACCCCGGACAGCTGCTCCACCCAGTACGCCAGGTCGCCGCCGGCGGCCTCGGACAACTGCCAGGCGGCGAAGTCGGCGTAGCCGATGGGCGGGTCGGGCAGGGCGGCGCCCCGGTAGAGCGCGGCGACCTCACGGGCGATCACCATCGCGGACTCGCCGTCGGCGAGCAGGTGGTGCACGGCCAGGCACCACACGTGGTCGTCGTCGGCCAGCCGGATCAGCACGGAGCGGACCAGCCGCCCGCCGTCGAGGTCGAGCAGCGCGCCGGTGAGCTGCCCGACCAGTTCCTGGGCGCGCGCCTGCCCGTCGGGCGCGCCGGACAGGTCGGCCAGTTCCGTCCCGGTGCCGCCGGGCGGGGCGATGACCTGCGTCGGGCCGTCGGCGCCGAGGGCGAAGGTGGTGCGCAGCGCGTCATGGCGGTCGCACACGGCCGCGACCGCGGCGGTGAACGCGGGCACGTCCAGCGGCCCGGAGATGCGGTTGGCGACGGCCACGATGGGCGAGGCCGTGCCCGGGTACGCGGTGCACAGGTGCCACATCCGGCGCTGGAGCAGCGACAGGGGCGCGGTGGTGACGGCGTCGGCGCGACGTGGGATGACCTGCATCAGTCCACCCGGATCGGCAGGTGGTCGTGGCCCCGGAACATGTACTGCGTCTGCGGCGCGGGCTGCCCGGCCAGGCGCAGCCCCGGCAGCCGCTCGAACAGGGCCGGGAAGGCGATGGCGCCCTCCATCCGGGTCATGGTCGCGCCCAGGCAGTAGTGCCCGCCGAGGCTGAAGCTGAGGCTCGACCCGCCCGCCACGCGGTCGGGGTCGAAGGCGTCCGGGTTCGCGAAGTGGCGCGGGTCGCGGTTGGCGGCGCCGAGCAGCACCAGCAGCGTGTCCCCGGCGCGCACCGGGTGGCCGCCGACCTCGGTGTCGGCCACGGCGTAGCGGATGGTGAACTGCACCGGCGGCTCCAGGCGCAGGATCTCCTCCACGATCGCCGGGACCTGCTCGGGGCGGGTGGTGACGCGCTCGCGCAGGTGCGGGTGCTCCAGCAGCAGCCGCAGCCCGTTGCCGAACATGTGCGTGGTGGTGACGAACCCGGCGTTGTACGTCGTGATCAGGTTCGCGACCAGCTCGTCGAAGCTCAGCCGCCCCGGCGACTCGGTCTGGACCCGGACCAGCTCGCTGGCCAGGTCGTCGCGCGGGTCGTCGCGGCGGCGGCGCACCAGGTCGGTGAAGTACTCGGTCAGCTCGGCGGCGGCGACGTCGGCACGGGCCAGGTTCGACCACGTGTTGCCGTCGAGCTCGAAGATCGCACCGATGGCGGTCACCCGGGGGCGGCACCAGTCGCGGTCGGCCTCCGGCACCCCGAGCAGGTCGCCGACGATGCGGCTGGGCACGTCGTAGGCGAACTCGGCCATGAAGTCGAGCACGGCGCCGTCGGCCCCGGCCAGGGCCAGGTGCTCGACGCGGTCGTGGATGAGCTTGGTCATCTCGGGTTCGAGCGTGGCGATGCGGCGGGCGGTGAAGAACGAGGCGATGACGCGCCGCATCCGGGTGTGCTCGGGGCCGTCGCTGAAGAACAGGGAGTCGCGCAGCGTACGCAGGCACGCGTGCTCGCGCCAGCGGGGCCGGTTGCGGTCGAGGTAGTCGATGTCGATCTGCCGGAAGCCGCCGTCGCGCAGCACGTGGGCCACCGCGTCGTGGCCGTGCACGGCCAGCGCGTAGCCGTCACGGCGCGGGTTCATGGGACTGGCGTCACCCGCGTCGTGCAATCGTGCATATATCCGGAATGGATCCAACCGGCCTTCCGGGCTGAGCAGTGCTTGCAACTCCATCGACGACCACCCGTCTCAACGGCTGCGCGGCATCTGTACCTGTACAACTATTAGCATGCTTTACCGCTACTGAAAAGGTTCTTTCCAGAATAGATGTCCGTGCTGCTCAGCATGGGTAAATCCATCGCTAATGGTCTCTATTAGGAGCGGGGCGAGCAGGCGGTGCAAATCGCGCAATCGATGCATCGGCACGAAACGCCGCAATGCGCCGGGCGCGAACGTGCGCAAAGCGACCGTCGCGAGTGGAGACCGGAGCGCCCGCGTGAGCTCCGCCGTTCCACCGACCACATCGGAGGCGGCCACACCGTAGCAGAACGCGGTCAGCCAGAGCTGGAACAGCAGCGAGTCGGCGACCACCCGGCGCGCCCGCCCGGCCGGGTCGTGGCGGCGGGCCTGCTCGGCATACCGGTCCAGCAGGTCCGGCACGGTCACGCCGGACGGGGCGAGGAAGTCGTGCGCCCGCACCAGGCGCCAGCCCGCCTCCTCGCGCACCTGGCACATGGCCACCCCCTCGAACAGCAGCAGGTGCGGCACCATCCGCACGGCGAGCACGACGTCCGCCGGGAACGGGACACCCGGTCCGGCGAGCAGCGCGGCGTGACGCGGGCCGTGCAGGATGTCGTTGCCGACCAGCGACTCCCCCACCTCGTGCTCGACCAGGTTCGGGCAGCTCACCAGCGGGGTCAGGCCGTGCACGCGGGTGAAGCGCAGCAGCAGCACGTCGTCGGGCTCGCCCGGCTCGGCCGGGAACTCGGCCAGGGCGTGCGCGACCGCGGTGGGCAGCACGACAGCGGTGGTCGGCACGTACGGATCCAGCAGCGGCGCCCAGCCCGCCCCGGCCAGCGCGGCCAGCCGCACCGCCGGTGAGGTGCGCGAACCCCACTCGGTGAACAGGCACAGGATGCTCTCCGGCTGGGCGGCGGCGGCCCGGCGCACCAGCGCGGCGAACCCGTCGGCCAGGCGCATGTCGTCCTGCACCAGGACCCGGTGCGTGGCGCCGGGGTCGGCCAGCCGCCAGGCCAGCCGCGCGGCGCGCAGGGCGCTGGGCGGACCGTCCGGATCGGGGTCCTCGACCACGTCGAAGGCGAGCCCCGGCACGCTCGCGGCCAGCGCGCGGGCGGCCTCGCGGCGGCGCGGGTGCGCGGTCACCGCCGCCGACAGGGAGACGTGCATTTAAGTATCTTAACTGTTAAGTTCCCTGATGGAATCGGCCGCCTGGGCCGAGCCGGGCCGTGCCGTGGGAGGCGTCGTGCGTCGGTGGATCGAACTCGCGAAACTGCTGCCCCGGGCGGGTGCGGCACCTGTCGCCGCGGCCCTGGCGGTGAGCGTCGTATTCGGACTGGCCCCCATCGCTTTCATGGTGGCGATGAGCGTGCTGCTGGCCCGGGTGCCCGCCGTGGCCCGGGGTGAGGGAGCGCTGGGCACCGCCGCCGCGCTCACCCTGGTCGCGCTCGCGGTGCAGC
Source organism: Catellatospora sp. TT07R-123 (assembly GCF_018327705.1). Taxonomy (NCBI): domain Bacteria; kingdom Bacillati; phylum Actinomycetota; class Actinomycetes; order Micromonosporales; family Micromonosporaceae; genus Catellatospora; species Catellatospora sp. TT07R-123. Next base: position 1,305,456 of record NZ_BNEM01000002.1, read on the forward strand.
AGCTCGTCGGGCCGTTCCAGAGCGCGCTGGCCGAGCTCATCTCCCGCCGCGTCGACGCCCACTGCGTCCGGCGGGCGCTGGAGGCGGCGTACCGGCGCGCGCCGGTGGCGACGCTGGAGCGGCCCGGCACCCTCGACCTGCTCGCCGACGTACGCGCCGCGATGGACCGGACCACCCCGTCGCCCGGCGACGCCGCCGCCGCGCTGCCCGCGCTGCTGGCCAGGTACACGCAGCTCACCGGGGCCGTGGTGCTGATCGCGGTGGTGCTGTCGCCGGTCACCGCCGTGATCGTCGGGGTCACCGCGCTGGTGATCCGGTTCGGGCAGCGCGGCTCGCTGGGCCGCTTCGGCGCGCACTGGGACGCCCTGTCGCCGCAGCGGCGGCGGCTGGCCTACGTCCGCGGCCTGGCCACCGGCACCGAGGCGGCCAAGGAGGTGCGCGTGCTCGGGCTGCTGGACTGGGTCACCCGGCGGCTGCACCGCGAGCACCGCGGCTACCTCGACCCGCTGTGGGCGATGCGCCGCCGCCTGCTGCTGTGGCCGTTCGTCGGGTTCGCGGCGGTCGGGCTCACGGGCGGGGCGCTGGGCCTGGCCGCGATCGCGCAGGCGACCGCGCACGGGCGGCTCTCGCTGCTCGGCTACGGCCTGGCCGTGCAGGCGGTGCTGATCCCGGTCCGGTTCGGCGTGTACTTCCCGGAGGCCGACGTGCAGACGCAGTTCGGCGGACGCGCGTACGCCGCGCTGGTCCGCTTCGAGCAGGCCTGCGCCGACACCGCCCCGCCGCCGGGCACCGAGCCGGCGCCGCAGCCGCGCGAGGCGATCCGCTTCGAAGGCGTCGGCTTCGCCTACCCCGGCGGCCACCGGGTCTTCTCGGCCCTGGACCTGACCATCCCGGCCGGGCGGTGCACCGCGATCGTCGGGCTCAACGGGGCGGGCAAGACGACGCTGGTGAAGCTGCTGACGCGTTGCTACGACCCCGATACGGGGGCGATCACCATCGACGGGAACGACCTGCGCGGCATAGACCCGGCCGACTGGCAGCAGCGGCTGGCCGTGGTGTTCCAGGACTTCAACCGGTACGAGCTGACCGCCGGCGAGAACATCGGCCTGGGCACCGGCACCCCCGCCGACTGGCACCACGCGGCCGTCCGCGCCGGGGCCGACGACCTCGTCGCTGCTTTGGCCGACGGCCTGGACACCCCGCTGAGCACCCGCTACACCGGCGGCCAGGACCTGTCCGGCGGCCAGTGGCAGCGGATCGCGCTGGCCCGCGCCCTGCACGCCATGTCGCGCGGTGCCGCGCTGCTGGTGCTCGACGAGCCGACGGCCGCCCTCGACGTCCGCGCCGAGGTCGAGTTCTTCGACCGGTTCCTGGCGCAGACCCGGGGCACCACCAGCGTCATCATCTCGCACCGGTTCTCCACCGTGCGCCACGCCGACCGGATCGTGGTGCTGGCCGACGGCGTGGTCGCCGAGCAGGGCGGCCACGACGAGCTGGTCGCGGCGGGCGGGCGCTACGCGCAGCTGTTCGAGGCCCAGGCGTCCCGGTTCCGCGACCGCGAGGCGGTGGCCGCGTGAAGACGTCCGACACCTCGCTGCGTACGGCCGTGCGGTTCGTGCTCGGGCTGGCCTGGCGCGCCGACCGGCGCAAGCTGCTCATCGGGGCCGCGCTGCTGCTGACCGGGTACCTGAGCACCCCGTTCGTCGGGTTCCTGCTGCGCGACTTCACCGACGCCGCCCTGCGCGGGCAGACCGCGGCCGCCACCGCCATGGCCGTGGGCGTGGCCGCGCTGCTGGTGTTCGAGCTGATGATGGGCCACTTCGCCCACCTGTACTACTTCGAGGTCGGCGAGCAGGCGGGCACCGAACTCGACCGGCGCCTGGTCGGGCTCGCGGGCGGCGGCAGCGGCATCGCCCACCTGGACGACCCGAAGTTCGCCGACGCGCTCGCGCTGGCCGCGCAGGACGCCGCCCAGGCCCGGCCCGCGCTGGAGGGCGTGCTGCACCTGGCCGGGCTCGGGCTGCGGGCCGCGGTGACCGTCGTGCTGCTGGCCACGGTCAACCCGTGGCTGGCGCTGCTGCCGCTGGCCGCCGTGCCGCCGGTGCTGATCGCCCGGCGCGCGGCCGAGCTGTCGAACAAGGCCCGCGAGCGCACCGCCGAGGCGGGGCGGCTGGCCTCCCACCTGCTGTCGCTGGCCGCCGACGCCGACGCCGTCAAGGAGATCCGGCTGTCCGGTGCGGACACGCACCTGATCGACCGGCACGGGCGGGCGTGGCGGCAGACCACCGACGCGCTGTGGGCGGCGCAGTGGCGGGCGGCGGCGCTGCGCGGCGCCGGGCAGCTGCTGTTCGCCGCCGCGTACGGCGGGGCGATCCTGGCGGTGCTGCACCAGGCCGTCACCGGCACCGCGACCGTCGGCGAGGTGATCCTCGTGGTGACGCTGGCGGTGCAGATCAGCGTCCAGGTCGCCGGGGCGATCGGGCTGCACGCGACCATGGCCTCGGCGGCGCGCACCGCGCAGCGCTACGACGAGCTGGCCGCGGCCGTGCCCGCGCCCGGCCCGGCCCGGTCGAAGGCGCCCCGGCGGCTGCGGCGCGGCATCCGGCTGCACGGCGTCGGCTTCGCCTACCCCGGCGCGGCCGCGCCGGTGCTGCACGGCGTCGACCTGGTCATCCCGGCCGGGGCGACGGTGGCGCTGGTCGGCGAGAACGGCGCGGGCAAGAGCACCCTGGTCAAACTGCTGTGCGGGCTGTACGAGCCGACCAGCGGAAAGATCACCGTCGACGGCGTCGACCTGCGCGACATCCCGGCCGCCAAGTGGCACAGCCGGATCGCGATGCTGTTCCAGGACTTCGCGAAGCTGCACCTGTCGGTGCGTACCAACATCGGGATCGGACAGCTGGCGCTGGCGTCCGACGACACCGCGCTGCACGCCGCGGCCCGGCTCGCCCGCGCCGACGCGGTGGTCGCCCAGGCGGGCGGCCTGTCCGGCATGCTCGGGCGCGGCTACGCCGACGGCGCCGAGCTGTCCGGCGGCCAGTGGCAGTCGGTCGGGCTGGCCCGCTCGCTGCTGCGCCCGGCACCGCTGCTGCTGGCCCTGGACGAGCCCGCCGCCGCGCTGGACGCGCACGCCGAGGACGCCCTGTTCGGACGGTTCGCCGCGTCGGCGCGGCGGGCGGCGCGGGGCGCGGGCGCGGTCACCCTGTTCACCTCGCACCGCTTCTCGACCGTACGGTCGGCGGACCTGATCATCGTGCTGCGCGACGGGACCGTGGCCGACCAGGGCAGCCACGACGAGCTGATGTCGCGACCGGGGCTGTACCGCGAGCTGTACACGATGCAGGCGCGCGCCTACGCGTGACCGCCGCGCGCCGGAGCGCGGGCGGGCAGCGGACGGCGGCGCTCTGTTAAATGTCGGTTTCGACGCAACGCTGACATATACTCAGCGCCCGTCTTCGATACGTACATTGTTCGGACGATCGCCGTTCGGCGGTCCGCACCTTCTGGTCGACCGTCCCCGCGGGAGGGCCATGGAGCTGGAGATCCGTCACCTCAAGGTGGTCTGCGCCATCGCGGACACCGGCAGCGTGACGAAGGCGTCGTCCGTGCTCGGGCTGGCCCAGCCCGCGGTCACCGCCCAGTTGCAGCGCATCGAGCGGGCGCTGGGCGGCCCCCTGTTCGAACGCGGCCGCCACGGCGCGACCCCGACGGCGCTCGGGGAGCTGGTGCTGGCCCGCGCCCGGGTGGTGCTGCCGGCGATGAAGGGCCTGCGGGAGGACGCGACCCAGCTGGCCGGGCACCGGCTGCCGCAGAACCAGTGGCGCATCGGCGCCGTCAACGGCCCCATCCTGGGCGGCCTGATGTCGCGCCTGGCCGCCGAGAACGACAGCCTCCAGGTGCTGACACATCCGTCGCACTGGGCCGACACCCTGGCGGAGATGGCGGCCGCGGGCAAACTGGACTTCTGCGTCGTGGGCGTCTGCGGCGACACCGTCCCCGGCACGCCCGACGACGGCCTGGTCTGGCGCGAGATCGCCACCGACGCCGTCTTCGTGATGCTGCCGGAGAACCACGCCCTGGCCGGCAGCTGGGAGATCGACCTGGCGCAGCTGGCCGAGGCGCAGTGGGCCAGCATGCCCGGCGACGGCTGCTTCGGCGCCTGCTTCAACGCCGCCTGCGCGCGGGCCGGGTTCACCCCGCGCACCATGTACGAGATGGACATCGGCAACGCTCTGGACGCGGTGCACGCCGGGCACGCGGTCGGGCTGTGCAAGGCCACGTTCCGGCGCGTCGACGGGATCGCCACCGTGCCGATCGCCGGTGGGCCGCTGCGCTGGCGGCACCTGCTGGGCTGGCATCCGCGCGGCGCCGCCGCCGGGTTCGCCGACGCCATGCTCGCCCACGCCGCCGCCGCGTACGAGGAGTCGGCCGCCCGCAACCCGCACTACCTGAAGTGGCGCGAGGCCAACCCGCGGTTCGCGCCGCGGGCTTCCATCGCATGACGCTATGACCGAACCAATATCTACTCCGGTGAATGCCTGACCGGTTGACTACCCGGCATGAACCGGAGAATCCTCTACACCTCCGCGGTGGCCGCCCTCACCCTGGGCATCACCGCGGCACTGACCTACCCGGCAGCCGCGGGCCAGCGGCCCGACGCCGTCACCGAGGCCGCCATCGCGTCCGGGGTGTCGACGCAGGTCTTCCAGGCGCTGTCGCGCGACCTCAAGCTCGACACCAAGGGCGTCCAGCTGCGCCTGGCCAACGAGGCCAGGGCCGCCGGCGCCGACCTCAAGCTGCGCAAGGCCCTCGGCGGCGGCTACGCCGGGGCCTGGCTGTCGGCCGACGCCAAGACCTTCACCGTCGCGGTCACCAGCAGCGCCCAGGCCGAGCAGGTCAAGGCCGCGGGCGCCACCCCGCAGCTGGTCACCCGCAGCCTGGCCCAGCTCGACGCGGTCAAGGACCGGCTCGACGCCGCCGCGGGCAAGGCGCCCGCGTCGGTGCCCGGCTGGTACGTCGACGTCACCACCAACAGCGTCGTCGTGCTCGCCCACGCCGCTGCCGACGCCGCCGGATTCCTCAAGGCCGCCGCCGTGGACGCCGCCTCCGTGCGGGTCGAGACGTCCACCGAGCACCCGGTGCCCTACATCGACGTCATCGGCGGCAACGCGTACTACATCGGCGGCTCGCGCTGCTCGGTCGGCTTCCCCGTGACCGGCGGGTTCGTCACCGCGGGCCACTGCGGCACCACCGGCTCGACCACCACGCAGCCCAGCGGCACCTTCCGCGGCTCCAGCTTCCCCGGCAACGACTACGCCTGGGTGCAGGTGGCCTCGGGCAACACCCCGCGCCCGTACGTCAACAACTACGCGGGCGGCAACGTGACCGTCGCGGGCTCCACCGAGGCCGCCGTCGGTGCGTCGGTGTGCCGCTCCGGCTCGACCACCGGCTGGCACTGCGGCACCATCCAGGCCCGCGGCGCGTCGGTGACCTACTCGCAGGGCACCGTGACCGGCCTGATCCGCACCAACGTCTGCGCCGAGCCGGGCGACTCCGGCGGCTCGCTCATCGCGGGCAGCCAGGCCCAGGGCGTCACCTCCGGCGGGTCGGGCGACTGCACCTCCGGCGGCACGACCTACTTCCAGCCGGTCAACGAGATCCTCCAGGCGTACAGCCTGACGCTGACGACCAGCGGCACCACCCCGCCCAGCTCCCCGCCGCCCGGCGGCGGCTGCACCGGGTACGAGTTCACCCGCACCGGCTCGCTGTCCAGCGGCGCCAGCGCGTACCAGCCCGACAACAGCTACTACACCTCGACCGCCTCCGGCACCCACCGCGGCTGCCTGGTCGGCCCGGCGGCCACCGACTTCGACCTGTACCTGCAGAAGTGGAACGGCTCGGCGTGGGTGAACGTGGCCCAAGGCGCGACGTCGTCCAGCTCGGAGTCGCTGACCTACTCCGGCACCGCCGGCTCCTACCGCTACCGGGTGCACGCCTACAGCGGCTCCGGCAGCTACACCCTCGGCTTCACCAACCCGTAAGGCCCTTCTCCCCACCCGTGGAACCGCCCGGCAGGCCCTGCGGCCTGCCGGGCGTCCCGTGCGGACGAGGCCGGGTCAGCGCACCGCGGCCGTGGCCGTGGGCATCACGGGCGGGCTGGGCATCGCGGGCGGGCTCGGCATCGCGGACAGGCTCGGCGGTGCGGGCGGGCTGGGCGGCAGCGACGGACCGGCGGTGGGCGAGGGCGGGATGCTGGGCGGGGCCGGGCTGGCCGACGGGGCTGTCGACGGTGACGGCGGGCCCGAGGGCGGCGCGGCGGTCGGCGACGGGGCTGGCGCGAGCCATGCGATCGCCGGAATCCTGGCACCCACGACCAGGTCCAGCGGCTCGTAGCCGCGGTAGCGCAGCCCGATCAGGGTGTCCTGCACGATCACCACCTCCCAGCGCGGATCGGCGCCGGGACCGGCGAACCGGGTCCCGGCCGGCAGCGCCAGCTGGAACAGCTCGTTGGGGACGATGCGGACCGACACGCCCAGGTAAGGGTCGGTCTCGGTCCCGGAGCCGGTCATCGGCGCGTTGACCAGGTCGAGCTGCCAGGGCAGCGCCGGGTTCGCGGCGGCCAGCGCCACGGACTGCGCCGGGCAGCCGCAGCCGCCGTCCAGCAGGCTGATCTGGGTGCCGTTGAGCTTGAGGTCCTTGAACTCGGCGGGCGGCGGGCCGGGCTTCTTCTCCACCTCCGTGGTGTGCGGGGCGAGCTTGCCCTCCTTGTACGGCCCGACCTCCTTGGTGATGGTCAGGACGTTCTTGGCCACGTCGTACTCGTAGGTGTAGCGGATGACCTCCTTCTCCTTGTCCGGATTGGGGCCCTCGTTGTACCAGACGAACTTGGCGAAATCGAACGTCCGGTCGTCATAGCTGACCAGGTAGCGGTTCAGGCCCCCGGCCAGCACGCAGCCCGCGATCCAGAGACCGTCCTTGGCCGCCTTGCCCTTGGGCACGTACAGCAGGGCGAGGTCCGGGCCGCCGTGGCCGTTGCCCTTCTTGAGGCACCACAGGAACACCTCGTTGCCGGTGAGGTCCGCCGTGTGCAGGATCGTGTCGCCCTTGTCGGACCGCCACTTCAGCGCCGCGTCGATCGCGTCGGCGACCGCCTTGGCGTTGTCGGTGAGGTCCTTCGGGACGAGGTCGGAGACGTTCTTCTTGAGCAGCTTCGCGAGCTCGACCATGGCGTACGCGACGGCGGCGTCGTTGTAGCCGGTCTCCCCCTTCTTCGGCTCGTCGACCCGGATCATGCGGTCGGCCTTGCCGTCCGCCTTCAGCTTGGCGTCGATCGCCTCGGCCATCGCGAACGAGGCGGCGTTGCAGACGCCGGGCAGGTTGAGGTCCTTGAGCGGGCCGGGCGCGGCGTTCGCGGCGGGCGTCGTCGCCGCCACCGCGAACCCCAATGCGAGCAGCACCGCCGTGACACCGCAGAGCGCGCGGAGCCTTCGTGAGGTCATCGCGCATCCTCCTGACATTGATAGACGTGCATCACTTCCGTGGTGTCATCGTGACGAACGGCGGCACGGCGGCGGTGTCGGGTTGGCGACAACATGCCCGCAGCGCTCACACGTGTGGGGTTGTGCGCACAACCCCACAGGTGTGAGCCGCGACGGGTCGAGCACGCGGCGCAGAGCATCGGGGGCGGCTCCCTGCGGGCTTATGATCCGGATATGCGCCGTCAGCCATCGCAGACCCCCTCCGAGCAGCCCGACGACGCAGACGGCACGAGCACCGGCCGCATCGATCCGCATCCCCACGATCACGACCACCCCCACCGGGCGGAGTCTGCGCACCACGATCGCGGCGACAGCGGTCACGCGCCGCACCATCACGACGACGACCACGGCCCGGACCACGAGCATGACCACGAGCACGGGCACGGTTCGGGCGGGTGGTGGCACCGGATCACGCACCTGGTGACGCCGCATTCGCACGACAGTCTCGACAAGGTCGACAGTGCGATGGAGACCTCACGGCAGGGCATCCGCGCGCTGTGGGTGTCGCTGCTGGTGCTGGGGGTCACCGCAGCGCTACAGGCGGTCGTGGTGCTGTTCTCGGGCTCGGTGGCGCTGCTCGGCGACACGCTGCACAACGTGGCCGACGCGCTGACGGCGGTGCCGCTGGGCATCGCGTTCGTGGTCGGCCGGCGCCCGGCGAACCGGCGCTACACGTACGGCTACGGGCGGGCCGAGGACCTGGCTGGCATCGCGATCGTGCTGACCATCGCCGTGTCGGCGGTGTGGGCCGGCTGGGAGGCGGTGTCGCGGCTGCTGCACCCGCAGGAGGTCCGGCACCTGGCGTACGTCGCCGCCGCCGCGGTGATCGGGTTCCTCGGCAACGAGCTCGTGGCGCGATACCGGATCACGGTCGGGCGGCGGATCGGGTCGGCGGCGCTGGTCGCCGACGGGCTGCACGCGCGCACCGACGGGTTCACCTCGCTGGCCGTGCTGCTGGGAGCGGGCGGGGTGGCCCTGGGCTGGCCCCGGGCCGACCCGATCGTGGGCCTGCTGATCACCGCGGCGATCGTGCTGGTGCTCAAGGACGCCGTCCGCGAGGTCTACCGGCGGCTGATGGACGCCGTCGACCCCGCGCTCATCGGCACCGCCGAGCAGGCGCTGCGCGACACCCCCGGGGTGCTGGACGTCGGCGCGGTGCGGATGCGCTGGATCGGCCACACGCTGCGGGCCGAGTGCGAGATCGTGGTGGACCCGGACGCCCCGGTACGCACCGGCCACGCGATCGCCGTCGACGCCGAGCACCGGCTCATCCACGCGATCCCGCGCCTGTCCGCGGCGACCGTGCACGCCGACCCCGGCAGCCCCGACGCCCACCAGCCCCTCGACCACCACCGCTGACAGCGACCACACCGCGCTGGTGGGAAAGGGCACCTTCTGCTACGCAAAGCGATGAGAAGGTGCCCTTCGTTTCATCTGGCGACGGTGACGACGGTGCCGTCGAGGCGGGCCTGCTCGGCCGCGAACGTCGCCAGGTGCGAGTTCAGCGTCTGGGCCGGTCCGGACAGGATCGGGGCGGGGTCGCCGGTGGCCACCGCGGTGACGAAGGCCTCCATCAGACCCTCGTCGCCGCCGCCGTGACCGCCCGCCGAGTCGGCCCCGCCGACGGTGCTGGGGTCGTGCTGGGTCCAGGCGCCGGTGACGAAGTCGTACACGGTGATGCTGTCGCCCTCGCAGACCAGCTCGCCGCGGGTGCCGAACAGGCGGGTGCGGCGGTGGCCGCCGGTGTTGAAGGCGTTCATGGTGAACACGGCGCTGACGCCGCCGTCGAACTCCATCGCCACGACCTGGTGGTCGACCACGTCGTTGTCGCAGGCGTAGACGCAGCGGCCGTACGGGCCCTCGCGCAGCGCGGATAGCAGCGACTCCTCGGTGAACACCTGCGTGACCACGCTCAGCGGCCACGAGTGGCGCCCCTGCGCGAGCTGCCCGCCGTAGAGCCGGGTCGCCGAGTACGGGCAGTCCGGCTCGACCGCGCAGTCCAGGCACCGGTCGGCGGCGCCCTCGGGCCGGTTCTCGGGCCGGAAGTGGCGCAGGCCGCCGAAGCTGGACACGCGGGCGATGTCGCGGCCGACGACGTGCTGGAGCCAGTCGATGTCGTGGCAGGACTTGGCCAGCAGCATGAAGCTGGCGAGGTCCTGGCGGCGCCAGTGGCCCCGCACGAACGAGTGGGCCTGGTGCCAGAAGCCGACCGGCTCGTGGTGCTGCACGGACACGATCTCGCCGATCGCCCCGGAGTCGACCAGCTGCTTGACCATCCGGGTGTACGGCGCGTACCGCAGCACGTGGCAGACGGCGAGCATGACGCCCGCCTCGCGCACCGCGTCCACGACGCGCACGCAGTCCTCCGGCGTCGGCGCGATCGGCTTCTCCAGCATGATGTGCAGCCCGGCGCGGGCGGCGGCCAGGGCCGGGGCGACGTGGCCGGAGTCCTGGGTGGCGATGATGACCGCGTCGGCGGCGATCCCGGCGGCCAGCAGCTCGGGCCAGTCGGCGTACGTGTCGGCCGCGGCGATGCCGTGGGCGGCGGCGAGGCGCTCGCGGCGGGCGGGGTCGGGTTCGGCGACGGCCACGATCCGGGCCCGGTCCGGGTGAGCCAGCGCCCAGCGGGAGTAGCCGGTGCCGCGGTCTCCGGCGCCGATCAGCACCAGGCGTACGGGTTCCATCGCCACTCCTCCAAGATCCGGCTGCTCCGCCACTCTATGAGCAGGCAGCGGCCCCGGCAAGGCCCCCGGCCTCCGCCGCACCGCCCCGTCGCGGCCGCCTCCGGCGGGTGGGGAAGGGCGCCTTCCACATCGGATTCCGATGAGAAGGCGCCCTTGCTCACCTCAGCGGGTGGTGCAGAGGGTGCCGTTGAGGGTGAAGAGGGCGGGCGGGACGTTCGGGCCCGAGTAGGCGCCGACGAAGCCGATGTTCACCGTGGCGCCGGGGGCGATGGTGCGGTTGAAGTCGGCGTTGGACGCGCGGACCGAGCTGCCGGTCGCGGTCCACGTGCCGTTCCAGCCGCCGGAGAACTGCTGCCAGGCGGTCGGCCAGCTGAAGGCCAGGTTCCACGAGTCGATCGGGCTGGTGCCGGTGTTGGTGATGTCGACGCTGCCGACGTACCCGTTGCCCCAGTCGTTGACGTCGGCGAACGTCACCGCGCAGGACGAGGCGGCCGGGGTGCCGGTCTGGAAGGTGACCGGCGGCGAGGCCCAGGAGACCCGGCCCGCGCTGTCGCGCACGATCACGTTCGCGGTGTACCGGGTGCCCGGGGTGAGGTTGTGCACCGTGAACGTGGTGCCGGTGGTCTCGCCCCACTGCTCGGTGACGGTGCCGTTCTGCCGGTGCAGCTCGTACTTCAGGCCGGTGCCGGCCGAGGCGGGCCAGGTGAGCGTCGCGTCGGTGGCGGTGACGCCGCTCGCGGCGGGGCGGCCGGGCTGGGCCGGCCCGGCGGTCGCGCCGACCGGGTGCAGGATCAGCGTGGTCAGCGAGTACGGCGCGAGCGTGACCGAGGTGGCGCTGCCGGACGCGGTCGCGATGGCGGTGGCGCCGTTGCCGAAGGTGAGCACCTGCGCGCTCGCGGCCGGGGAGTAGCCGGAGTAGCCCAGGGTCACCGGCTTGGCGTTGGCCGGGTCCTCGTTGACCAGCAGCACGGCCAGGTCGCCGTTGGCCCGCCGGGCGGCGTGCACCTTGACCAGCGGGTCGGAGGCGGCGGCCTTGATGAGCTGGTCGCCGGGCCGGGCGAACCGCGACGCCATCGCCAGGCCGAAGTACGGCGCGAACGGCGTGTTCAGCGCGGGCTCGCAGACGGTGCCGTCGGCGTTGCAGCTCGCGCTGGACAGCAGGCCGAAGTCGCCGTAGTCGGTCCGGCCCTCGACGGTGGAGACGGTGCCGATGCCGTTGTGGACGTTCCACCAGTCGACGTTGAACACGCCCGCGGCGGTCAGCGCGGCGTACGCGTCGGCGGCGAACAGGGCCCCGGGCTGGGTGTTCTGGCCGTAGCCGGCGTTGATCTCGGTGAGGGCGATGCCGAGGTCCTTGTGCGCGTACTTCGCGATCTGGTTGCGCACCAGCCATACCGCGTCGGTGACCTGCGCGGTCTTGGACAGCGCGTCGGCGGCGCCGGAGCCGCCCGGGTACCAGTGCAGGATCGCGAAGTCGACGGCGGGGCCGGCGATCGACAGCACGACCTGGTTCCAGGTGCCCGCGTCCCCGCCCGCGACGATGCCGTCGGGCCAGTTGCCGGGTGTGGTCAGCACCACGCCGATCTTGACCGTCGGGTCGACGGCCTTCATGGCCTGGGCGAACAGCTTGACGTTCTCCGCGTACGCCGCGGGGCTCTTGTCGGCGTGGTCGTCGGCCTCCCAGGCGGAGCCGTAGTGGCCGTTGCCGTAGAGCTCGTTGCCGATCTCCCAGTACTTCACGCCGTAGTGCTTCTCGACGTTGGCGTAGCGCACCCAGTCGGCGGCCTCCTGCGGCGTGCCGGTGCCGTAGTTGGCGATCACCACCGGCTGCGCCCCGGCCCGCTGGACCCCGGCCATGAAGTGGTCGAAGTCGGTGTTGGGCGCGACGTAGCCGCCGGGGGCGGTGTTGTCGCGCCAGTGGTAGATGTCGGAGTAGGAGCCGCCGGGGTAGCGCATCGCCTGCACCCCGGCGTCCTTCATCAGGTCCGCGACGGCGTTGGTGCCGAGCTCGGTGTCCCAGACGGCGTGGTTGACGCCGATCGCGGCGTCGCTGACGCGCTCCAGCCCGGCGCGGGCGTTGACGGAGACGGTGACGGTGGTGTCGGCCTGCGCCTGGGCGGGCGGCACGGCCAGTGTGGCGGCCACCAGCGCGAACGCCAGCAGCGGGGTCCGTGGATTCATCAGGTGCGTCCTTATCGGGAGCGATGAATGGAAGCGCTCCCAAGCGTGATATGAAGACATCGACCTGTCAACCACTGTTTCGAAACGATGACGTCCCTACTAAGACGTCCCTACTGATCGGCTTCGGACAGTTCCTCCGTCGCGTCGCGACCGGCGGCGTTGGCCCGGTCGAGGAAGTCGGCGATGGTGCGCAGCTGCGCCTCGTCGTAACCGGCGCAGATCTCGTCGAGCGAGGCGTTCATCCCCGCGTACAGGCCGAAGATCTCCGTGCCGCGCGCGGTCACGGCCCGCAGCGTGACCGCCCGCCGGTCGGTCGGGTGCCGGTCGCGGGCGATCCAGCCCGCGCGCTCCAGCCGGTCGAGGATGCCGGTCAGCGTGGCCGGGTGCAGCCCCACCTGGCGGGCCAGGGCGCTCGGGCTCATCGGGCCGTGCCGGCTGATCACGTCGAGGCAGTCCAGGTCGATGTCGCGCAGCTCCAGCCGCCCGCTGACCTGCCGGTTCAGGATGGAGAGCTGGTTGCGCAGATCCCGCAGCGTCTGCTTGATGCCCGCGGTCAACCGGCGGCGGTCGCGGCTGTCGCCAGCTGTTACGGAAGTCATATTGTATGAACCTCGAACTCAGATAATACGATTCTCATATTGTACGGACCACATCGTCACGGCGCGGTACTCCGCGCCGGAGAGGAAGCCCGAATGCGCCTCACCCTATTCGCCGCCACCGGCGGCATCGGCCGCCACATCCTCGACCAGGCCACCGCCGCGGGCCACGAGGTCACCACGGTCGTCCGCGACCCGGGCAAGCTGCCCGCGGGCGTGCGCGCGGTGCGCGCCGACCTCACCGCACCCGACCCGCAGGCGCTGCGCGAGGCGGTGGCCGGTGCCGACGCGGTGCTGTCCGGGCTCGGCCCGCGCCGCCGCGCCGACTCCGGCGTCACCGCCCCGGGCACGCGCGCCATCATCGCGGCGATGCAGGACACCGGCGTACGCCGGATCGTCGTGGTCAGCGCCGCGCCCGTGGGCACGGTCGCCTCCCCCGGCAACCCGCACCCGCCCCGCCACGACCCCGGCGACGCCTTCTTCGTCAAGTACGTCGGCGGCCCGCTGATCAAGGCCATCCTGCGCGAGCACTACGCCGACCTGGCCCTGATGGAGGACGCGCTGCGCGCCGGCGGCCTGGACTGGACCTCGTTCCGGCCGCCCCGGCTCACCGACAAACCGCTGTCCGGCCGGTACCGGCTCGCCCTCGGCCGCAACGCGCCCGGCGCCTTCGCCAGCCGGGCCGACGTCGCCCACGCCATGCTGGCCGCGCTCGGGCAGCCGGAGACCGTCGGGCAGACCGTGGGCATCGCGAGCTGACGGGCGCATGGCGCGGGCCCGTCGGGGGTACGTCCCCAGGTGGCCGGTTCACCTGCCGGCCCCGACGAAGGGCACCGCCATGAAGCCGATCAGATGGCTGTTCATCGTTGTCGTGGCGACGGTCGCGGTGGCCGTCGCCACGCCTGCCGCCGCCCAGCCTTCCCCGAACGACAAGACGTTCCTGGTCTCGGCGCACCAGGCGTACCTGGCGGGGATGGCCGCGGCCGGCCTGGCCGCGCAGCGCGGCACCGCGTCGCAGGTCAAGGACCTGGGCAACCGGTTCCACGACGAGTACGCGAAGCTCGACGCCGACCTGACGGCGGTGGCGCAGCGGTCGGGGGTCAAGCTTCCCGGCGAGATGAGCCAGAACCAGCAGGCGGTCGCCGACCAGCTGAAGCAGGCCACCGCCGGGGCGCCGTTCGACGCGTTGTGGCTGCGCACGCAGCGTGCCGCGACGGGCGACACCATGAAGGACATCCAGCAGGAACGCAACTACGGCACCGACCGGGCCGTGAAGGCCCACGCCGACCAGGCCCTGGACGTCGTCCGCGACCAGTATGTCGCCGTGGACGCGGCCGGGGCGCAACTGGGGCTGTGGCCCAGCCGGTAGTCGGCGTCAACCTGGCGTTCAACGAACGTCGATACCATCCGCGGATGCCGTCCGCCCCGTCGCACCACTTCGTCCTCAACGGATCCGACGATCTGACGTACCGCCTGGCCCAGCAGCTGTCCGACCGGTACCGCACCGAGGTCGTCGTGCTGATGACCCCGGCGCAGCAGGCCCCGGGCCGCGACTTCAGCGACCTGCCCCGGGTGCGCCTGATCGTCACCGACGTCGTCGACGAACGCGCCCTCCAGCAGGCAGGGCTCGCCGCCGCGTCCGGGCTGGCCCTGACCGTGCAGGACGACGTCGGCAACCTCTCCCTGGCCCTGCTGGCGCGGGAGCTGGCCCCGTCGGTGCGGCTGGTGGTGCGGATGTACCACACCTCGCTCGGCCACGGCATCGAAGCGCTGCTCGGCAACACCCGGGTGCTGTCCGACGCCGAGATCGCCGCACCGGAACTGGTCGCCACCGCGCTCGGCGAGGTCGCGGCCACGCCGGTGCAGGTCGGGCGGCGCACCCTGGTCGTCGCGCCACGCGACGCCGTCCCGCCGCAGGACGTCGTCTGCGGGCTGGCCGATCTCGCCCCCGCCGACGGCCCGGACGTGCTGCCCGCCGACGACCGCACCGCCGACCTGGTGCTGGCCGAGCAGCGCGGCCCCGCCTCGCTGTGGGAGACCACGCTGGGCCTGAGCAAGGTGGCCCCGAAGCGGCCGTCGCGACTGGGCCAGCTCGCCGCCTTCCTGGGCGCGCTCGTCTCACGCAAGACCCGGATCGCGGTCACGCTGGTGCTCGGGCTCATCCTGGCCGCCGGGTTCGCGCTCGGGCGCAGCCTCGGCCAGCCCGCCTGGGACGGCTTCTACGCCGCCGCGACCGCCGTGCTCGGCGGCCCCCAGCCCACCCCCGAGTACCGCCACTCCCAGCAGGCCCTGCAACTGCTGCTCGGGCTGGCCGGGCTGGCGTTCATCCCGCTGGTGACCGCGCTGGTGGTCGAGGGCACCGTACGCGCCCGGCTGGCCGTGGCGCAGCTGCGGCTCAGCCAGCCGCGCGCCGGGCACGTGGTCGTGGTCGGGCTCGGCGGCGTCGGCACCCGGGTGCTGCGGCTGCTGCACGACCGGAACATCGCCATGCTCGCCATCGCCCAGAACGAGGACGACCGCGGCGTCGCCCTGGCCCGGGAACTGAACATCCCGCTGATCATCGGCGACCCGGCGCGGGAGACCACCATGCGCCAGGCCGGGGTCGAGCGGTGCAAGGCGCTGCTGGCGGTCGACCGCTCCGACGTGGCCAACCTCCAGACGGCGCTCTACGGCCGCAAGCTCCAGCCCAACCTGCGCGTCGTGCTGCGCGTGTTCAACCCCGACCTGGCCGAGCGGGTGCGCACCACGTTCGACCTGCCGCTGTCGCGCAGCGTCTCCAACCTGGCCGTGCCGGCCTTCGCCGAGGCGCTGATGGACCGCGAGGTCATCGGCACCATCTCGGTGGACCGGCGGGTGCTGCTCATCGCCGACGTGTACGTGTCACCCGGTTCGCCGCTGGCCGCCGAGACCACCGCGGGGATCGACCAGCCCGGCCGGGTGCGGGTCATCGCGGTGACCGAGTTCGGCGAGCCCCGGCCGCTGTGGAAGCCCAGCCCGCTGCGGCGCGTCCGGGAGCGCGACAAGCTGACCGTGGTCGCCTCCCGCGACGGGCTGACCGAGCTGACGGCACGGGCCGCGCGGGGCTGAACCCGCCGTACCGGCCCGGCGCTGGTGCACCGGCCTGCCCTGCCGGCGCCGGGTCCCGCGTGGTCTCGGCGCCGATACCGGCTGGCGCCCCACTCGCGCCGCCCGCAGAATGGTCCGCCTACCGCGCCGACGGGCGGCGCGGGCGCAGGCGGCACGGGGGTCGGCATGGAACTGGGCGAGCGGCTGAGACGCCGGCTGGGACAGGACTGGGGCTTCAGCCCGCTGCTGCCCGGCGAGCCCGCACCCGGCAACCACGCCGCCGACCCTGGGCCGACGCCGGGCCCGGACGAGGTCGCCGACACGCTGCTGGACCTGCCCCGTACCGGCCAGCCTCGGGACGCCGCCCTCGCCGACCTGGACACCTGGACCGCCGCGAGCTGGGTACGCCTCGACGAGGCGCTGCGCCGCGCCACCTACGCCAGCCGCAGATTCGGGGTGGGCCAGCGGCTGCGCCAGGTCCTGCTCGACGGCACCGCCGACGAGATCGACCTCATCGTGGGCGCCTGCCACAGCGACGGCCGACTGCGCGAAGCGGCGACGATCCTGCTGGCCGGGCACCGCCGCCCGGCCACCGCGGCCGTCCTCGCCCTGCGCACCTGCGACTGGGCGCACCAGGTGCGTACGGCGGCCCGGCGGTCCTTCGCCGACGTGCTCGCCGACTCCCGCGACGACGGATCCGTGCTGGTGACGGCCACCGACCACGCGATCGCCCTGCGCGACCGCCAGCACGGCGGCTGGCTGTGGCAGCACGTCACGGCGCTGCTGCCGCAGCTGTTCGACACCGAGCCCGGGCTGGCGCCGCTGCTGGCCGCCCGCCTCGACCGGGTGCGGCGCCTGGCGTACGAGACCGCCATCGCCCACGACCGGCTCGACCTGCGCTGGCTGCTCGCCGCGGCCCAGCGCGACCCCGACACCGTGGTGCGCCGCATCTGCGCCCAGGCGGTGCTGGCGCAGGCCGCGACGAACCTGCCGATCCTGCGCGCCCTGCGGGACAGCCGCAGCGCCCTGGTCCGCGCCGAGGCGGTCCGGCTGCTGGCCAGGGCGGGCGAGTTCGACGCCGACACCGCGCTGGCCGACCGGTTCCCGCTGGTCCGCGAGGTGGCGCAGGCCGCCGTACGCCGCCGCGGCGGCGACCCCGCCGAGCACTACCGCCGCCTGGCCGCCGCGCAGCCGCTGTCCCTGCCCGTCCTGGCCGGGCTCGGCGAGACCGGCACGGCGGCCGACGCGGCCCTGCTCGTGCCCGGCCTCCGGCACCCGGCCGTGAAGGGCCGCCTGACGGCGCTGCGCGCGCTGCGCCGCCTCGGCGCCGTGCCGGTCGAGCCGCTGCTGCCCCTGCTCGACGATCCGTCGGTGGCCGTACTGCGCCTGACCGCGCGGACCCTGGCGGAGCAACCGGCCGCCGATCTCGGACCGCTGCGGGACCTGACCGGCTCCGGCCACCCCGCGCAGCGCAGGGTCATCGCCTTCCGGCTGCTCGACGGACACGACCAGTGGTGGGATTTGACCACCGCGCTGGCCTGGCTGGACGACCCCGACCAGGAGATCCGGGAACTGGCCCGGCAGAAGGTGCAGCAATGGCCGCATTACGGGCGGCTGCGGCAGCCGACCGAGACGGCCCTCGGTGCGATAGCCGAAGCGATCGACCGGGCCGAACCGATGATCGGCGTGCCCCGCGCGGACATGCTGCGGTTCATCGCCCGCACCGGCCCCCACACCCGGCGCTGATCCGCCCGGCCCGCCGACCGACCACCTCGATCATCCAAGTTGCCGGGCAATCGGCCGTATGTGGCGTCAAGATACGCCCGATTGCCCGGCAACTTGCGCGATCTTGGCCCCGGACCCCGGGCCGGCGCTTGCGCGATCGTGGCCCCGGACCCCGGGGCCGGCGGAGGTCAGAAGCCCTTGAAGACGCGGCGCAGCAGGTCCAGGTCGGCGGCGCCGTCGGTGCTCGCCTCGGCCGGGGTGTACTGCGGAGCCAGGCGTCCCACGACCAGGCGCAGCCACGCCTCGGCCGGCAGGCGCAGCACGCCGTCCGGCTCGCCGGGCACGTCGCCGAGCTTCACCGGCTCGGCCAGGTTCAGCCCGAGGACCCGGTCGGGACCGGTGAGCTCCACGCGCAGCCCGGCCTCGCGGCCCTCCAGCACGGCGGGGTTGGTCAGCCAGGCGAACATCCCGCCGGTCAGGCCCAGCAGCAGCGGCACCGCGTCCGGGTGCAGCTCGGCCGCCGGGTCGGCGGCGACCCGCACGTCCCAGGAGTGGAACGCGAACTCGCTCAACCGGAGGCTGGCGGCGGTGGCGACGTCGACCGGCGCGGGCAGGAAGCCCATGTCGACGCGCAGCTCCTTGCGGGTGGCGGGGTCGAGATCCTCGTACCGGCGCAGCAGCGTCTCGTTGATCTCCAGGAACCCGGCGGCGCGCTCGGCGCGGGTGCTGCCGTCCCACCGCGCCCACACGGTCTTGTTGAACTCCAGCCCCTTGTTGGGCTCGCCCGCCAGCGCCGCCTCCAGGGTGGCGAGGTGGATCTCGGCGCCGCTGCCGAGGTGGCTGAGCACCTGCGACACGTCCCACTCGGCGGCACCGGACGGTCCGGCCAGGTCCTCCTCGCTCAGCCCGCGCACGATGGGCGCGAGGTGGTCGTATCCGGCGCGCAGCGCGGCGATGGCCGCGTCGGCGTTGCTGGTCATCAGGGTTCTCCTCGATAGGGTCAGGCCTACGGTCGCAGTCAACCCGTCCGGCGCACCGGACATTCCACGCGGCGGGCCCGATTTTCCGGCCGATCCAGCGACCGGGTGCAGCCCCGGAAAACACGGTGCTGCGCCCCGGCAGCCCCGGCTATCGTCGGCGCCCGTGTGGGACGAGTTGAACGCGATCGCCTGGGCCGAACTGGAACACAATTACGGATCAGCCGCCGACGTGCCGCGGCTGATGCGCGAGTGCACGGATCCCGATCGCGAGCGGGCTGGCAAGGCGCAGTTCGACCTGTTCAACCACCTCCATCACCAGGGCGGATGGATCTGCTCGGCGGCGGTTGCGGCGCTGCCATTCCTGTTGCGGCTGCTCGAAATGCCGGGTATGCACGACCGCGCGTTCGCCGTGGACCTGATCCGTCAGCTGGGCCAGACCGCGGTCGAAGCCGAACCGCGGCATGTCGACCCGGGCTGGCCTGCCGCCTTCGCGGCGGTGCAGCCCGAGCTGCTGGACCTGCTCGACGACGCCGACCCGGAGGTACGGCGCCAGGCGACGCTGCTGGTGAGCTGCGGCGGTCTGCCCCTGGTCCCCGCCGCACGGGCCCTGGCGCGGCGCTGGCGGCACGAGACCGACCGGGTCACCCGGTGGGACCTGCTCCAGGCGTTCGGCGTGCTGTGCGCAGGGCACCCCGGCCACCCGGACACCGCCGCCCTGCACGCGGTGCTGGTGCGGCACGTCGACGACGACCCCGATCCGCAGACGCGGCTGGCCTGCGTGCACGCACTGGCCGACGCGGACCCGTCGTACGCCGTGGCGCGGCTGGTTTCGCTGATCGAGACGGTGCAACGCGCCGACGCAGCCGACTGGCTGGAGTCGGCCTGGCTGGGCGGCTCCCGGAAACGCCTCGTGAACCTCACTGCGGGGCTGCTGCGGGACGACCCGGCGGCCGCGACGGCGTACACCCTGGCCATGGGCGGGGCCACCGACACCGAGCACCGGGTCGTGAACCTGGGGCAGGCCGCCGACCTCGCCGCCAAGTGGCGGAGCGTGGGCCCGGCGCTGCTGCCGTTCTTCACCGATCAGCTCGACGACCCCGAGCCGGAGATCCGGTACCGGGCGGCGTACCTGCTCGGCTGCCTCGGCACGGAGGCCGCCGCGGCGGCGGACCGGCTCGCGGCGCTGACGGCGGACCCGGCGATGCGGGACTCCCGGGCCGGGTGCACCGTGGGCGACGCCGCCGTGTGGGCGCTGGCCCGGATGGGCGATCCGCGCTGCGTGCCGGGCCTGGCCGAGCGGCTGACCGGCGACCGGCTGGGCTTTCCCACCCATGCCGGGCACATCGGCACCGATTCCGGGTTCACGTTCTGGCTGCCGGGGATCCACGAGGTGCTGTCGACGCTCGGGGCGTACGCGGCCGAGCTGGCGGTGCCGACCGCGGCGCGGTTGCGGCTTCCCCCTGCCGACCGGTGGGTGCGCGGGAATCTGTGCGAAGTGATCGCGGGCTGGGGTCCGGCCGCCCACGCTGCCGTACCTGTGCTGCTTGACCTGCTGGAGCAGGAGGATGTCCGGGGTCGCGCCGCACAGGCGCTGGGCGGCATCGGTGCGGCGGCCGCCCCGGCGGCGGACGCGCTGCGCCGCCGCGCGCAAGGCTCTGGCGAGGACGCCGCTGTCGCTGCGTGGGCTTGGTGGCGTACCGGCGTCGATCCCGAACCGGCCCGCCAGGCCCTGCTGCGGCACGCCGGGACCGCGACGCCACGGCCGGAGCTGGTCAGGCTCATCGGCGACCTGGCCGAGCTCGGCGACGAAGCCGACCTGGCCCTGCGGCGGTTCGCGACAGCCGGGGACGAGCCGGTGCGCGCTGCGGCGGCGTACGCGCTGTGGCGCCGCCATGGCGAGTCCGACCTGGCGGCGCCGATCCTCAACCGCCTCGCGCGGAAGTACGACACCCGCGAGCGGCTGCCCGTCACGGCCGACGCCCTGGTCAAGCTCGCCGAGATCGGAGCAGCCGACGAACACGCTCTCGCGATCGCCCGGGAGATCCTGAGCAGCCCGCACCGGCTGGGCTACTTCGGCGACTGGCGCATCTTCGCCGAGGACGAGCAACTGCGGGCAGCGGCGGCGATCGTCGGCGCCGGCTGAGCCGACCGGGTTCCGGACCTACCCGCAGTGCCACGGCACGGCTGCGTCGCAGGCATGATGAGCAAAGGCCCAAGAGGGGGTACGCGATGATCGGCACCTTGCGTGCGGTGGTGCTCGACACGCCTGACGTGCGGCGGCTCGCCGGGTTCTACGGCGCGCTCGGCGGGTGGAGCGAGCTGTACACCGAGGACGACTGGATCGCGATGACGACCGGCGACGGGTGGCGCGTCGCGTTCCAGCTCAGCCCCGACCACGTCGCGCCGCGCTGGCCCGATCCGGCGTACCCGCAGCAGGCGCACCTCGACCTGCGCGTGCCCGACCTCGACGCCGGCGCGGCCAGGGCGGTCGAGCTGGGCGCGGAGCTGCTGCGCCGCAACGAGACCTGGTACACGCTGGCCGACCCGGCCGGGCACCCGTTCGACCTGTGCCTGTTCCCGGCGAGGCAGGAGACCACGCTGATGGGCGTGATGCTCGACTGCCCCGACGCCGGGCTGCTGAGCAGGTTCTACGCCGAACTGCTCGGCAAGCCCGTCACGTATGAGGGTGAGGGCGCGGCGATGATCGGCGAGGACGGGACGCAGCCGCTGCTGTTCCAGCAGGTCGACGCGTACCGCCCGCCGCGCTGGCCCGACCCGGCGCACCCGCAGCAGTTCCACCTCGACGTCACGGTCGGCGACGTCGACGCGGCCGAGGCGGCCGTGCTCAAGCTGGGCGCCGTCTCGCTGGGCGCGCGCGGCGAGAACTGGCGGGTCTACGCCGACCCGGCTGGCAAGCCGTTCTGCCTCTGCTGGGATTAGACGTCGGCGCCCTCGACGCGGGAGGCGGCGAGCTCGCACACGGCGACCAGGCGCCAGGTGATCTCATCGGCGTAGCGCCAGAGGACGTCCTCGCAGTCGGGCATCGTCCAGCCGAGCCCGCTGGCGGCGTCGACGAGCCCGTCCGCGTAGCTGGCGAGTTCGTCCAGGGTCGGCTGGCGGTCGTCGGGGGCGAGCAGGTCGCCCACGCGGGCGGTGAGCTGGTCGAGCAGGGCGCGCAGTCCGGCGTCGCGGGCGGCGGCGGCCCGGCCCGCGTCGCCGAGGCGGCGGGCGTAGCGGTCGAGCACGAAGCGTGCCAGCTCGGCGTCGGGCAGGTCGCGATCCATGCGGCGAGGCTGGTCCATGCGGGCGAGGCTATGGGCAGCCAGGCACCGGTGCCAACACCGTAGAGCGTTACAGAATGGTCAACCATCCGATCATCCGGTGGCAACTTAGCCGACCGGTTGTCTTGTCCAGACGCGACGGTGGGCCCCACCTGGGCCGGGATGATGACGGGGAAAAAATAAGAGCTCGTCGGGCAACCACGGGGGAAGTTGTCCGACGAGCGTGCTTTCACTATACGCCCCCGATGGCGTTGGGACGCAAGGGGTCCCGTTGCGCAACCTGGCGGTTGACGCGGACCTCAGTTGACCGGCGGCGGGAGCCCCGCCGGGTCGCGCGGGGCGAAGTCGCAGTACGGGTAGATCTCGGTGCGGGCCTCGTCGGTGCCGGCGGGCATGCTGTCGTACAGGCTGAGCGTTTCGCCGCCCGCGCCCGGCTCGCACGCGGTGTGCCCGAGCGCGCCCGCGGCGTTGAGGCTGCCGCCGGCCAGCCGCCCGTCGCGGTCCCGGTACAGGGCCGCCACCAGGCGCGGGGCGAGCGGGCGGCAATAGTCGACCGTCGCGGTGTACTGCGCCACACCGTCGTGGGGCGAGCCGCCGTAGTGCCTGATCCCGCGGAAGGCCGCCGACACGACCGGCAGGCCCTGCGGGCTGTCGGCGACGGGCCACCACTGCGACGGGCCGAGCTCGATCCGGACCGACACCGGCGTGAGCTTGGTGAACCTCGGGCCGTCGCCGAGGTAGGCCCAGGCGCCGACGCCGATCCGCTGGCCCGGCAGGATGATCGGGATCTCCTGCACCAGCAGCTCGCCCGAGCGGGGGTGCACCGCGGAGCCGCCGCGGGCGTCCAGGGCGCGGATGGTGACCCGGGTGCGGTAGGCGACCTGGGCGCTGCTGTTGTCCAGCACCGCGCCGATGCTGACCCGGTTGCCGCCGACGGTGGCGAACCCGCTCTCCAGCACGGTGACCCGACCGCCGTCGGGTGCGGTGGGCGCCTGCGGCCGGGGTGCGGGCGTCCGCTCCGGGCAGGGGCTGGAGCTTGCGGCCGGCTCGGCGGGTCCGGCCAGGGGCAGCGACGGGCCGTAGCGGGCCCAGGCGCACAGGACGCAGGTCAGGACGACGGCGGCGGCGCTGCCCCAGATCAGCAGCCGTGTCACTCGCCAGCTGTACCGCCCGTGCCCCGATTCCACGCCGCTCCCCCGGTGGTCGACCAGGCCCACACGGTAGCCGCCGCCGTCCAGCGGGCCGGGCGGCCGTACCAGCGGCGTTAATTGATTTGAAACCTACGCGGGGGCCACCGCATGCTGGGGCCAGCACAGACTCGGCTGGGGGCCCTTTTACATGCGACTTCTTCGTGACCTCTGGGCCACCTCGCCCCGGCGCACCCTCCTGGTGGCGCTGCTGATCGCGGCCGGCGCCGCGTGCGCGGCCGTCGCGTCGGCGCTGGCCGGGCCGGTGCTGGTGCACCGTTCCCCGCTGGCGTTCGGCGCCCTGGCCGTCTCCCTGACCGTGGTGGTGCTCGGCGACCTGGTGATCGGCCTGCTGATGGCCCGGCTCACCGCCGACTGGGCCGCCGACGTGCGCCGCCGCCTGTGCCGCGTCGCCTTCGGGCAGAGCCTGCCGACGCTGGAGGTCACCCCCGTCGGCGAGCTGCTCGACCGGATCGACGGCGATGTGTACCAGGTCGCCTCCCAGCTGCGCAGCAGCGGCGTACGCATCGTGCAGGCCGCCTCGGTCGGGCTGCTGTCCATGGTCACCGCGCTGTTCGTGTGGTGGCCCGCCGGGGTCGCGATGCTGGTGCTGACCGCCGTCCTCGGCTACGGGCTGCGCGAACCGGCCCGGCGCATCGCCCCCGCCCGCATGGACGAGGAGGAGGCGTGGTCGGACCTGGCCGCCGTGATGGAGGAGTCCGTCCACGGGCAGGACGACGTGCGCACCAGCCTGGGCCGCCCCTACGTGCTGCGCCTGTACGCCAGGCGCGCCGCCGAGGTGCTCACGCGCGGCCGCCGGGTGTGGCGGCTGTCGGCGCGGGTCACCACCATCGCCTCCGGCACCACCCGGCTCGGCATCGCCGCCGTGGTGCTCGCCGGGGTCTGGGCGCTGACCACCGGGCGGATCGACACCGCCCAGCTGACCGGCGTCTGGCTGCTCGCGCTGGCGTTCGGCGGCACCGTCGAGCAGGTCAGCCGCATGCTGCCGGAACTGCAATACGCGCTGGGCGCCTGGGCGCGGGTGCAGCTGCTGCGCGACGTGCCCCAGGAACCGGCGGGCGGTGCCCCGCCCAGCGCCGGTGAGATCACCGTACGCGGGCTCACCTTCCGCTACGCCGCCGACGCGCACCGGCCCGCGCTGCGCGACGTCGACCTGACCTTCGCGCCGGGCCGGTCGTACGCGCTGGTGGGCCGGACCGGATCGGGCAAGTCCACGCTGGCCAAGGTGCTCACCCGCGCCGTGGACGTGCCGCGCGGCACCGTCGCCCTCGGCGGCGTCGACCTGCTCGACCTGGACCTGGAGGCGCTGCGCCGCTGGATCGCGGTCGTGCCGCAGCGCACCGAGATCCTGGCCGGGACCCTGGCCGAGAACATCGCCCTGTTCGACCCGGCGCTGACCGGCGCCGCCGAGCACGCCGTCGCGGAGCTGGGCCTGACCGCCTGGGTCGCGACGCTGCCCGACGGCCTGAAGACCCGCCTCGGCGAGGGCGGCCACGTGCTGTCGGCCGGGCAGGAGCAGCTCGTCGCGTTCGCCCGGGTGCTGGTCCGCGACCCGCGCGTGCTGATCCTCGACGAGGCCACGGCCCGGCTGGACCCGGTCACCGAGGGCCAGGTGCAGCGCGCCGCCGAGCGGGTGATGCGCGGGCGCATCGGCATCGTCATCGCGCACCGGCTGTCGTCGGTGCGCGCCTGCGACGAGGTCGTGGTGCTGGCCGACGGCGAGGTCGTCGAGTCCGGCCCGCTGCGCGAGTCGCGCCGCTTCGCCCAGCTGCTGGCCAGCAGCCGCGTCGGGCTAGCCGAGCCCGCCGCCGTGTCCGCGCAGGCCGGCGGCGGGGTCGTCCTGACCGCCGAGTACGGCCTGGACGGGTCGCGCGCCGCGACGGCGGTGCTGGACGACGCGACGGTGCCCGACTCCCCTGCCGCCCTGGCCGACGAGGCCGTCCTCGCGCCGCCGACGAAGGCCGATCCGCCGCCGCTGCCGCCCGCCCCGCGCGTGCGCACGCTGCGCGAGATCTACCGGCTGATGGTCAACGATCCGCGCTTCGGCCTCGGGTCGGTGGCGCTGTTCCTGGTCATGGTGCTGCTCGGCCTCGACGGCGCGGTGCTGCCGTGGCTGTGGGCCGACCTGGTCGACGGCACCGGCAGCCCGTGGTTGCCCGCGCTGGGCATCGGCACGGCACTGGTGCTCACCGTCCCCTCGACGTACTTCACCGCGAACTGGTTCCCCGAGTGGTGGGTGCGCCAGATGCTGCGGATCAACCTGCGGCTGGTGCACGGGCAGACCGGGCCGCGCCGGGTCAGCGGGCACACCCCGGCCGAGGTCGTGGCCCAGGGCGGCGACAACGAGCGCGTGGTGATCCTGGCCGACAACCTCATCGACCAGTTCATCTGCGTCATCGCGATCACCGCGATGACGCTGGTGTCGGGCTCGGTGGTGCCCGGCCTGTTCTTCGCGGGCACCATGCTGGTCTCGGGGCTGGCGGCGGCGCTGTTCGGGCCGCTGCTCAAGCGCTCGGCGGCGCGCACCGTCGCGGCGCGGGCCGCGTTCGCGACGTTCCTGGTGTCGTCGCTGTCGTCGGCGCGTACGGTCAAGCTCGCCGGGGCGACCCGGCCGGTGCTGTCGCGCCTGGCCGACCTCGACGCGGTGCGCAACGACATGCAGCGCCGCGAGATCGCCGCGCAGGTGTGGTCGCGGTCCACCCCGGCCGTCCTGAGCGGCCTGCTGCCGATCGGGGCCTGGGCGCTGTTCATGGCCGGGCAGCTCCCGGCGGCCACCACCCTGATCGTGGTGTCGACGCTCGGCGCGGCCCGCTGGTTCGCGTGGACCACCGCTTCGCTGCTGTCGCAGCTGCCCTCGGCCCGGGTATGGACCGGGCGGACCGTCGCGATGGCCGGGACCGGCGCGTACTCGGCCTCGGTGCCCGGCGTGGACATCTCGGCGGGCACCGCCCCCGGTCCCGAGGCCGCCCCGCGCAACCCGCTGCGGCGCCTGGACCTGGCCGGCTTCACCGCCGTACACGAGGACGGCACCGTCGGGGTCGGCGACGTCGACCTGACCGTGCGCCGCGGCGAGCTGGTGCTGGTCGTCGGCCCGGTCGGGTCGGGCAAGTCGTCGCTGCTGCGGGCGCTGGCCGGGATCGTGCACCACCGGGGCTCGCTGTCGTGGAACAGCGACCGGGTCACCGAACCGGAGCTGTTCCTGCGCCCCAACCAGGTCGGCTACGTGGCGCAGCTGCCCCGGGTGCTGTCCGGCACGGTCAGCGAGAACATCCAGCTTGGCCACGACGTCGACGCGGCCGCCGCGGTGGCCACCGCGCAGCTCGAACACGACCTGGCGGCGGCGGGCAGCGGCCTGGAGCTGCTGATCGGGCACAAGGGCACCCGGCTGTCCGGCGGCCAGTTGCAGCGGCTCGCGCTGGCCCGCGCGCTGGCGCCCGGCACCGAGCTGCTGCTGGCCGACGACGTGTCGTCGGCGCTGGACGTGACGACCGAGCTGGCCCTGTGGGACGCGCTGCGCGGGTCGGGCGTGACGGTGGTCGGTTCGACGTCCAAACGCGCCGCACTGGCGCAGGCCGACCGGGTGCTGGTGCTGATCGGCGGGCACCCGGCGGCGCAGGGCACCTGGTCCGAACTGGAGGACCGCTGGGGCCACCTGGCGGGCTGACATCGGCGAGTTTCGAAAAGGACATCGATGGACGTCAGCATCTTCGGCCGATAGCCTGCACCGAGCAGCGTTCCACGCCGACTGATCCGCCATGCTTCACCACGGCGTCATGCCGCTGTCCCCACCCGGACAGCGAGTGCCTCCACGCTGCTGTCGATCCTGCCAGGAGGCGTGATGCAGACAGCGAATCTCATCGTCAACGCCGGTGCCGACGCCACGGGCGGCGGCACCGGAACACCCGGCCCGGTCACCGGGTGGACCACCGTGGAGGGTGCCGCGGCGGTCGTCGCGTACGGCACCAGCGGGTATCCGACCTCGACCAGCCCCGGTCCGGCCGACCGCGGCGCGAACTTCCTCACCGGCGGCAACTCCGCCCGCACCCGGCTCAGCCAGACGATCACGCTGCCGCTGACGGCGCAGATCGACGCGGGCACCGTGCAGTTCGACACCGGCGGCTGGCTGGGCGGCTACGCCGCGCAGGACGACGGCGTACGCCTGTCGGTGGAGTTCCTGTCCGCCGCCGGGCAGCCCCTCGCGCTGGCCGTGCTCGGGCCGGTCACCGCGACCGAGCGCGGCAGCGCCACGGGCCTGCTCCAGCGCCGCCAGACCGGCACCGTGCCGCCGGGCAGCCGCACCGCCCGCATGCTGCTGCTGTTCACCCGCGACGGCGGCACCGCCAACGACGGCTACGCCGACAGCCTCTGGCTGACCCTGGCCACCGTGGCACAGCCCGGCCCGAACCTGCTCGCCAACCCGGGCGGCGACGCCGGTCCCGGCGGCACCGGCTCGACCACCGCCACCATCCCGGGCTGGACCCACCTCGAAGGCGGCACGGCGGTCATCGCGTACAGCACCGGCGGCGGCTATCCGACCAGCGGCACCCCGGGTCCGGGCGACCGGGGCGCGAACTTCTTCGGCGGCGGCAGCGCCGCCCGCAGCCGCATCGGCCAGACCGTGACCCTGACCGACACCGCCTCGATCGACGCGGGCACCGCCCGCTACGACGCCGGCGCCTGGCTCGGCGGGTACGCCGACCAGGCCGACACCGCGCAGCTGTCCGTCGCGTTCCGCAACGCCGCCGGGACCACGCTGTCGACCGTCGTGCTCGGCCCGGTCACCGCCGCCCAGCGCGGCAACGCCACCGCGCTGCTCCAGCGCACCGCCACCGGCACCGTGCCGGCGGGCAGCCGCACCGCGCAGGTCGAGCTGCTGTTCGTCCGCTCCGGCGGCACCTCCAACGACGGCTACGCCGACTCCCTGACCCTTACCGTCACCCCCGGAGGTGCCTGATGCCCGCCCTCGACCGCCGCACCCTGCTGCGGGCCGCCCTCGGCGCGGGCGCGCTCGGCACCGCCTGGCCCCTGTTCCGCGAGCTCGGACCGACCGCCGCGTACGCCGCCGCGGCCGCGCTCGGGGCGAGCTGGGACGCCGCCCCGTTCACCGTCGGCGTCGCGTCCGGCGACCCGCTGCCGACCAGCGTCGTGCTGTGGACCCGGCTGGCACCCGACCCGCTGGCCGACGTGCAGCCGCTGCCCGACATCGTGCAGGTGGACTGGCAGGTGGCCACGGACTCGGCGATGACGGCGGTAGTCGCGTCCGGTTCGGTCCCGGCGTCGGCGACGCTCGGCCACAGCGTGCACGTGGTCGTCGACGGGCTCACCCCGGGACGGCGCTACTGGTACCGGTTCCGGGCGCTGGGGCAGTACAGCCGGACCGGGCGGACCAAGACCGCCCCGACCGGCTCGGTCGCCTCCGTGCGGTTCGCATCGCTGAACTGCCAGAACTACCAGTCTGGCGAGTACCCGGGCATGCGCGACCTGGCCGCCGACGCCAATCTCGACTTCGTGGTGCACCTCGGCGACTACGTGTACGAGGGCTCCGAACTCGGCACCGCCTACACCCTGGCCGACTACCGCAAGCTGCACGCCCTCTACAAGGGCGACCCGCTGCTGCGCGACCTGCACGCCGCGCACCCGTTCTACCTGACCTGGGACGACCACGAGGTCGTCAACGACTACTCGGGTTCGCGCGGGGCGGCCACCTTCGTCGCCCGCCGCGCCGCCGCCTACCAGGGCTGGTACGAGCACCTGCCGCTGCGCATCGAGGGCGCCGACTCGGCCCTGCCCGACCCGCAGCTCTACCGCTACCGCCAGTGGGGCGACCTGCTGGAGCTTGTCATCCTGGACCTGCGGCAGTACCGGTCGGAGCAGAACGTCACCGGGGGCACCATCCTCGGCGCGGCGCAGAAGCAGTGGCTCAAGAGCCGGGTCAGCGGCCGCAGCGGCGGCTGGCACTGCTGGGTCAACTCGATCTTCCTGAGCCAGCAGAAGAACCCCGACGGCGGATACATGTTCACCGACCAGTGGGACGGCTTCCTCGCCGAGCGCAAAGAGGTGCTGACCTACGCCCAGCAGGCCGGTATCGCCGACTTCGTCACCATCACCGGCGACTGGCACAGCGCCTTCATCCAGGACGTGCGGCCCGACTTCGACAACCTGTCCGCGCCCGTGATCGGCACCGAGTTCGTGGCGCACTCGACCACGTCCAGCGGCTACTCGTCGAGCTGGAACACGGCCAACGGGCCGCGCCTGGGCCAGGTCAACCCGCACCTGCAGTACTTCGAGGGCAACCGCTACGGCTACGACCTGTACGAGGTCACCCCGCAGCGGTGGACCACCCGCCTGCGCGTGGTCGCCGACCGCGCCGACGCCAGCGCCGCCGTCAGCACCCTGACCAGCTGGTACGTCGACCGCGGCCGGGCCGGAGCCTACGAGGACCCCGCCACGAAGGGCTCCGCCGCCCAGTACCGCCGCAACCCGTAGCCCTACCGGACCGATGCCTTGATCTCTATGCCCTTCGCCTCGGCCTCGGCGAAGCCCCTGCTTCCGTCGGCGGGCGCGGTGAAGCCGCACGTGATCGCGGCCTGCTGCTTGCGGTCTTCGGCCGAGCCGGAAACGGTGATGCCGTAGCCCGCGGCGGTCGTGAAGCAGTCGGCCGCCTTCTTGTACGGAGCACAGGCCGCCTTGGCCAGGTCGTATACCGGCTGGAGGCGGTCGGTGTGCGGCCCGAGGCCGTCGAGCGTCGCGGCGCACCGCGACAGCTCGGCGGCCAGGGCTGGCGTCGATGAAGCCGTCGGCGACCACGAGGCTGCTCTCGGCCGCAGGCTCGGCGTCGACCGTGACACTCACGCCGCCGAAGCAGCCACCGTTCAGCGACGGATTCCTAGCCCTCACCATGGCCGGAGGGTAGCAAGGCCAGGCAGGAGCCGTTTGTCGCTTGTGGATGACGCACGTGGCCGGGTGCGGGCCGCAGCCCGCACCCGGCCACGCCGGTCAGGCGAAGGAGTAGCGGAGCAGGACGTAGACGTCGGCGGTGGGGTCGCGGCGGACCACGTCGTCGTCGGCGGGCAGGGTGATGGTGGCGGTGGCGGCCGTGGTGCCCAGACCGGCGGTGAGCGTCGCGGCCAGACCGGCGGGGCCTTGGGCGGCCAGCAGGTCGGTGCCGTCGACGGCGTACAGCTCGACCTTGTCGATCTGCACGGTCTCGTCCTTGGCGAAGTACGGCAGGTGCACGCCGGTCAGGTCGGCGGTGAAGTCGGCCTCGCCGGTGGTGAAGGCGTGCCACTGCGCCGGGAAGTCCTGCCGCAGGCTCAGCAGCCGCACCAGGCCCGACGTCGACGCCTCGGTGACCAGCTCCTCGACCCGGTCGACGGCCTTGCCGCGCAGCTGCCCCCCGCCCTCGCGGGCGGTGTAGCGCACCGTCAGCACCACGTCGGAGATGGTGCCGTAGTCGAACTGCCGGTACGAGCCGGGCAGCTCCAGGCGCCAGGTGCCGACCGCGCCGCAGCCCTCGAACGGCAGGAACCGCTCGTCGCGCAGGTTGGTCTCGAACAGGCCGCTGTCAGAGCTCGCGCCGCTGGTCACCACCGACTGCACGGTGCCCTCGAAGTCGAGGAACCGGCCGTCCTCGCCCGACTGGCGGGTGTACTCGCCGTCGGTGAGCAGCGCCGAGGTGCGCACCGAGCTGCGCAGCAGCGACGCGGTGCAGTGCACGCTGGTGTACGGCCCGGTCACCGCCGGGATCGTCACGCCGACGCTCTTGATCCGGCGCAGGTAGTGGCCCGGGGTGTCCAGGTCGTACAGCCACTCGGGGATGGAGAACTCGCAGGTGCCGGTGGCGCGCAGGCGCAGCAGCGCGATCGGGTCGAGCTGTGCCAGCGAGACGTGCCTGGTCAGCTCGTACTCGCGCTTGTTGTGCTCGTGGAACGCCAGCTCCATCCGCTTGACGTCGAGATACAGCGCCTCGCCGGCGAGCAGGCCCTTGCGGCCGCCGTCCCAGTAGTCGAACCGCACGAACGACTGCCCGTCGAGTTCGGGGCGCATCAGCTCGCGCTTCATCGTCTGCTCGGCCTTGCGGGCCAGGTCGGAGGCCATCCGGTACGCGTCGAAGTAGCGGCGCGACAGCTCGCCCTGCATCCAGTGGTACAGATCGGTGCCGGTGAACTTGTCGGCCAGGAACGCGTCGACGGCCTTGGCGTTGTCGATCTGCGCCTTGTGGGTCTCGTACTCGTGGCGGGTGATCTGCTCGCGTAGCAGCGCGCCGACGATCTGGCGGCCGTTCTGCATCAGCTCGTGCGCGGCGGCGTTGCTCTGCTGGATCCAGTCGCCCACGCGCCGCTCGTACCCGGCGATGCGGGCGACCCGGGTGCCCTGGTAGGTCTCGGCGTCGCCCTCGGCGCGGTCCTTGCCCGCGAGGATGCGGCCGACCGCGGACAGGGCCGGGCCGCCGAACTCCAGGTGCCCGCCCATGCCCCAGAAGGCGAAGTCGACGCCGAGGTTGGGCAGCATGCCGAGGACGCCGAACAGCTCGTCCTTGTCGGTGGCCGACTTCTGCTTGGCCCGCGCCGCGGGCTGGTGCACGTTGAGCTCGGTGTGCTCGTTGGCGATCAGCCGCAGCCGCCCCGCCCCGGTCGCGCCGGTGTCGGACTTCGGGTCGGCGTTGCCGAACAGCGGCGGCGGGTTGTCGTCCTCCAGCGCCACGTCCCTGCCGTAGGTCTCGACCAGGTTGCCGTACACCTCGTCGAAGTTCTCCTCGGTCAGCTCGGCGCGGGTCAGCGTCACGGTGCGCAGCTGCTCCAGCGCCTGGGCGTCGCCGCCGAGCAGCAGCTGGAAGTGCCGGTACCGGTCGAAGACCGCCGCGCGGGTGCGCAGCAGCCCGGCGGCGGGCTCCTCGGCGTCCTTCCACTGGAGGAACTTGACGTCGCGCAGCCGCTCCTGCACCGCGATGTCCTGGGTCTGGCGCAGCCGGGCCAGCGCCTCGGCGTCCTTCTTCTCCAGCGCCGACAGCAGCGTGCCGCCCAGCGACCGCACCTCGCCCGCCAGCTCCAGCGACTTCTGGAGCAGCAGCGATGCGCGCACCGGCGACAGCGGCTGGTGCAGCCCGGCGACCAGCGAGCCGATGTCGATGCCCGCGGCGGCGGCCTTGACCAGCATGCCCGGGTCCAGCGGCGGGTCGAACAGGGCGAGCTGGCGGACCACCCCGGCGATGTTCATGCAGTTTCGGATCTTGAACAGCCGGTCGGCGACGGTGTCCCAGTACGTCATCAGCTTGTCGTTGTGCGGCACGCAGAAGTACGGCGTGGTGCCCAGCCCGAACAGCGGCCCGGACGACTCGCCGCCGCCGGTGCCCGACGGCAGCACCAGGTTGAACGGGAAGGTGCCCTCCAGGGTCACCTGCGCGTTGCTGAACGGGTCCAGCTTGGCGGCCTTGAGCTGCCGGTAGTTGCGCGGCCGGACCACCCCGCGCGGCGGCACCCGCTGCGGCCGGGGGCCGAGGATGTTGGCGGCCAGCACGTAGAGCTGCGTCGCCTCGTTGATCGTCTCGATGGTGTCCTGCTGGAACAGGCTGTCGCCCCAGGCGATCAGGTTGTCCAGGTAGCGCATGACGACCCAGTACTCGTAGGCCATCGGGCGGGTGCGGGCCACCGCGTGCGGCTGGAACGGGTTCTTGCGCACGGCCTCGTACCCGGCGAGGATCAGCTCCTTCTCGGCCTTCTCCGCGGCCGTGCACTGGTCGGCGGGCTTGCCGAGCAGCTTCAGCAGCTCCTCGATCTGCTTGCCGCCCACGCCCTGCCGGAACCGCAGGAACCGCCAGTAGCGCTCCGGCTCGGGCTTGGACACGTCGTCGGTGGTCGGGTCGAACACGAAGTGGAACCAGCGCTGCGCCTCCGGGTAGCGGCCGACCGAGGACAGGTGCGAGGCGATCAGCGTCGGTACGTGGAAGAACAGCTCCCAGTTGTAGTTGGCGTAGGACCCGCTCTCGGCCACGTCGAGGTTCTTGTCGTGGTATGACACCCGCACCGTGTTGTCGGCCACGACCGGCGAGTACATGGCGAAGAACGCCTCGTGCATCGCCTCGTGCGCCTTCACGTCCAGCATCCCGGCGGTGGAGCCCTGGTTCAGCAGCTCCACCAGCTTGTCGACGTACGGGTGGAAGTGGTTGTCGAAGTCGTAGGAGATCCGCATCTCCTGCGTCAGCACCGCCTCGATCGCCTTGACGTGCTTGGTCGCCTGCTGGTCGTGGAAGCCGACATCGGTGTACTTGGCCATCGCCCGCTCCTCAGCGCAGTCCGGGCGCCTGCACGGCGCCGATCGAGTTGGCGGCGCCGACGGCGCGGCCGTTGAACATGACGGTCGACTTGTCCAGCAGGCCGGTGCGGATGGTGTGCTCCTGGAGCACGTCGGTCTTCAACTTCAGCGGCCCCTCCAGCGGCTCGGGCGGCCGGGGCAGGGTGAACTCGGGGATCACCTCGTAGCGCAGGTCGGGCTTGAGCTTCAGGTGCGGGATCTCGTAGACCCGGTCGGGCCGCTCGAACCGGCCGTGCGGGGGCTTCTGCTCGATCGGCACCCACGACTCGTCCGGCGTCACGTAGAAGACGTGGCGGCGGTCCTGCACGAAGAACGGCGCCTGGAACGGCTCGGCCAGGCCGTGCTGCATCGGCTGCACCACCCCGGCCAGCGGCGAGCGGTCCAGCACGGTGTGCTCGTCGGTGCCGCCGCCCTTGTAGAACTGCGTCGGGTCCCAGTAGCTCGCCTTGAGCTTGCCGGACACGACCTGGATGTCGCGCTGGCGCAGCACGAACTCCATCAGGTAGTCCGTGGTCGTCAGCGGCTCGGGGTCCTCGTCGCTGCGGACCGGCATGCTGCGCGGCTGGTAGAGCTTGAAGTAGCCGCCCCAGTTGCCCGCGTAGTGCACCCGCACCAGCAGCGAGCCGCCCTTCTCCCACGAGCTGAGGATCAGCTTGGCCCGGTCGAACGTGCCGACCGTGTGGGTGCCCAGCGACAGCGGCTCCTCCGGGTTGGAGGTGCGCGGCGCCTGCCACTTGCCGCCCCAGTACTCGCTCCAGTAGAGCTGCGCGCCGACCGGGGTCGTGGCCGGAGCCGAGGCCAGCGTGCTGATCGGCAGGTTGGCCAGGGTGGTGGTGCCCTCGGCGGAGGCCAGCTTCGGCTGTGCCGCCTGCTGCTGGGCGACCGCGGTCCAGAACAGCAGCAGGCGTCCCCGCCAGATCACCGGCAGCACCGGGGCGTCCTCGATGTCGAGGTTGATGCGCTCCCACGCCGACCAGGCGAGGTTGGCCTGGCGGCGGTAGAAGTACTTGCGCCGGGTCCCGGCGGTACGGCCGATGACGTGCACGACGTCGTCGGCGCGGGTGCCGGACTCGGCCTCCTCGACGTA
This sequence comes from Catellatospora sp. TT07R-123, assembly GCF_018327705.1. Classification (NCBI taxonomy): domain Bacteria; kingdom Bacillati; phylum Actinomycetota; class Actinomycetes; order Micromonosporales; family Micromonosporaceae; genus Catellatospora; species Catellatospora sp. TT07R-123. The sequence goes on from NZ_BNEM01000002.1 coordinate 1,340,113, forward strand.
CATGCCGACGATCTCCAGGCGGGCGACCTCGCCGAGCTTCTCCAGGTAGTGGTGCAGCGACTCGGCGGCGGTCTCCTCGGTCAGGTCCGACTGGAGCAGTTCGCTCTCCAGCTCCTTGAAGAACGGCGACTTGTCGTCGCGCAGCACCGGGTCGAGCCAGTTCTCCGGCCACAGGTAGACCTTGCGGTTGGCCTCCCAGACCCGGTAGCGCTTCATCCAGTCCCAGCGCTTGGCCTTGACCGAGGAGACGGCGACCCGGTCCTCCAGGTTCAGCAGGCAGCGCTGCACGAACAGCTGCACCGCCGACAGCGCCAGCCGGATGCGCGAGGTCTGCATGCACGGTTCCATCTCGACGTCGAGCAGGAAGAACTCGAACAGCCGGTCCGGGGTGTCGATGTGCGCGGTCAGCGGCGACCTGCGCATCCGGTCCAGGATCAGCGCCACGAGCGCGTCGCGCTGCTGGTCGCGCAGGTCGTCGTTGACGGGGCGCAGCACCTCGTACCAGGCGGCGTCGTCGTACTGGGCGCGCAGCGCGCCCTGCAGGTCGCGTACGTTCTGGCCGGTGGGCTCGTTGGTGATCGCCGCCAGCAGCGGCTGGGGCGGCAGCCGCAGCGCCGCGGCGGTCGCGAACACCTCCTGCACCCGCGCGAACGCGGCCACGTCCGACAGCGACGCGGTGGTCAGGCCCAGGTGCGTGAGCACCGCCGACAGCGCCGTCTCGTCCCAGCGGGTGACCCGGCCGCGCAGCAGCGTGCCGTCCGCCGCGGTCACGCCCGGGTCGGCGAGCACGGCGGCCAGCGAGTCGTCGCGCACCTTGAGCGCGGTGCGCAGCCGCCCGAACACCAGCACCCGCCGCACGGCGGTGAACAGGGCCTGGGCGGCGGTCAGCCCGGCCGGCCCCGGCTGGGCGGCCACCGGGATGTCGGGCAGCCAGCTCACACCGCCGGCCAGGGCGAAGTGGCGCAGCTCGGCGGGGCTGAGCGTCAGCTGCTCGGCCAGGCCGAACACCTTCAGCAGGCGCAGGTAGGTGCGGGAGAACCGGTCGAGCTGCGCCGCCGGGAACAGGTTCGCGCCGGGGATGACGTCGCGGGCCAGGCCGGGGCTCTCCCAGCGGACGGTGGCCCGTGCCGTCGGGTCGGCCGAGGCGACGGTGACCGCGACCTCGGTGAGCAGGCCCGCGGTCAGCTCGACCGGCTGGGTGTTGCGCCACACCCCGGCGGTCTGGGTGACCGCGACCGGTGCCCCGCCGACGGTCAGCGTGACCGTGGCCGCGGTCTGCACCAGCAGGTGGTAGAAGCCGGACGCGGGCGGGTCGAGGTGCCAGCGGTGGGTGCCCGGCGGCAGCGCGGCGGCCGTGCCGGGCTGCTCGATGCCGAGCAGGTCGTCGACGGCCGGGCCGGTGCCGGTGGCGCCGTGCAGCAGCACCTGGTCCTCGATCAGCGCACGGGCGGCCACCGGAGTGGTCTCGGCCAGCGTGGCGACCGTCTGCCGGACCAGGCGCAGCTTCAGCTCGCGGCGCAGCGTCGGCAGGAACGACGCGGTCAGGGCCGCGAACCGGTCGGGCAGCGGGTCGGCGGCGTCGGCGAACGTGTCGTACAGCGGCCGCAGGTCCGGGTAGCGGGCGAAGAACGCCGCATAGCCGGCCCGGGTGGCGTCGCGCAGGGCGGTGACGGCCGGGTCGAACCCGGCGGGCATGCCGGGCGCGGCCTGGAGCGCGGTATGGGCCGCGTCGGTCATCAGGCCGCGGTAGGTCAGCGTCTTGGCGAAGTCGTCGTAGGACAGCGCGGGCGCCAGGGCCGCCGTGGCGGCGGGCAGGTCGCCGCCGTTGTCGTAGCTCACCGACACGGCCGCCGCGCCGGTGAGCAGCCCGAAGAACGTGTCGGCGGTCGGGGCGCCGTACACCAGGGCGAACCTGGACTTGGCGACCTCGCCCACCGGGTCCTCGCCGACGGCGTTGTCCCGCTCGATCTGGCCCAGGTCGGCCCGCAGCTGCCGGGCGAAGGCCAGCACGTCGGCGGGAGTCGGCGACGACTTGCCCGTCGGGTCCTCGTGGCGCAGGAAGTACGCCAGGCGGGGCAGCTTCACGCCCGCCTCGGCGACCTGCCGGGCCAGGGCGACGAAGCGGGGCAGCGGCGGGTCGACGGCGGTCAGCGGCCCGAACGGGTCGATGCCGGACAGGTCGCGCAGGGTGACCAGCTCGGCGATGCTGAGCTTGAGCTTGCGGGCCAGGTAGGCGTACCGGTAGACGGCCGACACCGTGTCCAGGGTCAGCGGGGTCGCGGCGGCGTAGCCGAGCGCGGCGGTGATCGCGGCGTACTCCCCCGGGGTGACCCCGACGGCGGCGGTGACGCCGACGGCGTGGTCGGCCAGCTTCGCGGTCGCGTCGGTGAGCACCGCGCCGGTCGGGCCGGGCTTGAACGCCGGGTCGAGGTTGAGGATGCCGGGACTGAGGAACAGCTGCCGGTACAGCGAGTCGGCGCCGCGGGTGCCGATCGGCGCGACGCAGGCCAGCAGCTTGGTCAGCTCCTTCTTCGGCACGGCGGGCAGCTCGGCCGACAGCGCCACCACGTGGGCGAGCCGTTCGAGCAGTGTCACCCAGCCCTGGTCCAGCTTGGCCAGCGCGGCGGCGGCGGTGTCGGCGGGCAGCGGCAGCTGCGCGGCCGGGTACAGCGCCGCGTACGCCTTGTCGGTCTGCCCGATGGTCCAGCCCAGTGCCCGCTGCAACCGTACGAACCGGTGCAGGCGGTGCAGGTCCAGCTCGGTCATCCGGTTGGCGGTCATGTCGGCGGGCGCGTGACGCACCTCCAGCTCGTCGAACGCGCACGAGTCGGTGCCGCCGTCCGGGTCGACCAGCACCAGCAGCGACATGATCTCGCCGTGGTGGGCCTGCACCCAGCCGGGCACGTCACCGCCGTAGCTCGCGGTGTCCAGGCCCTCGGGCAGCAGCGCCGTGAACGCCGCCGGGGTGAGCGTGCCGCCGTGCAGGGCCTCGATCGCCCCGAATCCGACGTGCAGCGCCTCCACGTACGGCAGCAGCCGGGCGGCCGGGTTGACCGCGTCGGTGCGCAGCAGGTCGATGAGCTCCTGGTAGGTCAGGCCGAGGCGGCGCGACAGCGCCTTGGCGTTGCTGAGCTCGGCGATCAGCGCGGCGCCGGTGGCGGTCGAGCCGTACAGGTCGGACAGGCTCAGCGATCCGTCGGTGAGCACCTGGTACGCCTTGCGGGTCAGCCCCAGCCGCTCGATCAGGATGTCGCGCCACCCGTAGGCGCCCGCGGGGCTGCCGCCGGGCGGGGTCAGCGCCTCGGAGCGGCGCAGCGACGCCATGGCCTGGTGCAGCGGCGTCCCGAACGCGGTCAGGTGCCGCCGCAGCGCGGCCAGGGGCCGGTGGAACGGCATCGTCACCGGGAACACCGCGTCCTTGAGCGGGGCGTAGGCCGCCTCGTTCAGGTGCTGCGGGGCTGCCAGCAGCTGCGGGGTGGTGGTGTCGGCGTCGATGTTGAACCCGGCGAACCCGGTCAGCGAACCGGCGACCGCGTAGTGCTCCAGCACCTCGTTCACCAGATCGATGTACGGCAGCGCCGTGTTGGTGTTCTCGCAGGTCAGGTCGATCTCGGCCAGGTCCGGGCGGCGCGAGAGCAGCACGTCGAGCGGGTTCTCCTTGGTGTAGCTCTTCGGCAGCTCCGTCCCGGCCGCGTTGTAGCGGCGCAGGTCGAGGAACTGCAGCAGGTCCACCAGGTATGCCGCCGGGCTGAGCACCGAGCGGCAGTGGTCGCAGGAGCAGAAGTCCATCTCCCCGAACAGCTGCTCCAGCGTCGGGTGCACGATCAGGTCCCCGGCGTTCGGGTCGGGCGCGGCGGCGGCCACGGCCGCGAACGTGGTGACGGCGGTGTCCGGCTCGGACGAGGTCGGCAGGACGGTCAGCGCGGGACTGCTCTGCCAGGACAGGTACTGCGTGGTCACGTTCAGGACCGCGTGGCGGACCTGCTGCGCCTTGGCGTAGACGAGCTTCGCCGCGTCGGGGCCGCCGACGCCCTCGGCGAACGCGTCGACGAACTCGTCCTCGTCGTACTGGGTGACCGTGTAGGCGGCGTCGATGTCGTGGCGCAGCAGGTGCGCCATGGCCGTGTCGGACGGGCTGATCTGGTAGACGCGCTGGAGCGTGCGCAGCCCGTGCAGCACCGGCTCCTCGACCCGGGTGCCGGTGCGGGCCAGCCAGCCGTCGACCGGGTGCACGCCGATCTCGAAGGCGCCCGCGTTGGCGGCCAGGAACTCCTGCACGCCCCCGCGCGCCTCGGCCGCGACCGGGATCTCCTCGCGCCGGACCAGGTCGGCCACGACGGCGGTGGGGTGGCTCAGCCGCACCTGGTCGGCGAGCAGGTCCAGGTAGTTGGCGCGCTTGGCGGCGGCACCGTCGCCCGGGATGCCCTCGGGCACGACCAGCTCTTTCCCGGCGACCTTCGCCCAGCCCTCGCGCCGGTAGAGGCCCGCGCGGACCAGGTCGGCGGTGGACGACGGGTCGACCGTCTCGCGGACCCGCGCGACCAGGGCGGCGTTGTTGACGGTCAGGTCGGCGAGCTGGCTGTCCACCCGCAGCCGGGCGGCGGTGTCCTCGCCGAACAGCTCGGCGGTCTGCTTCCAGAACGCCTTCGGCGACGACTGGTGCTCCTGGAGCAACCGGGCGTAGCGCAGCTGCGCCTCACCCTCCAGCCCGGACACGCGCAGCAGCTCGGCCAGCGTGGACGGGCCGGGATACGAGGTGTCGTCGAGCAGTTCGCGGGCGCCCAGGTCGCGGATCCGGCCGACCGCGTCGGGGATCATCCGGGCCAGTTCCGGTTCGATCACGCCGGTCTTGGCGGCCTGCTCCCATACGCCGGTCAGCTGCCGCTCCGAGAGGCGGCCGACCGCCGATCCGGTGGTGGGCACCCCGGCGCGGAACAGCGCGTAGTACAGCGGGGCGGGCACCTCGGTGCTGCGGCTGAGCCGCTGCGCCGTCGAGGCCATCGCGACCAGGCGCGCGTCCCACCCGGTCTTGTTCGCCAGGTAGGTCAGGTCGGTGCGCTCGTCGTCCTCGCGCAGCTCGGACAGGTCCAGCCCGTCCAGGTGCGTCCGCAGGACGCCGGTGAGGCGGGCGTGCTCGTCGGCCCGGCCGAGGGCCGCGGCCGCGACGGTGACGTCGACGCGCAACTCCGCGGCGATGTTGTAGCGGACCTCGGAGGCGCCCAGCACCGTCTCGCCCTTGGCGGGCAGCACTCGGACCAGCACGTCCGGGGCGTCACCGGAGCGCAGCGGCAGCTCGAACCCGGCGGTGTAGTCGCCGCGGCGGTCGGTGGCCGCCTCGGCCAGGACGGTGTCGCGGCCCACGGCGACGCCGTACACGACGACCCGTACGCCCGGCAGCCCGCGCTGCTCGTCGGTGGTGACCGTGCCGTACACCCGGAACGACCCGGACTCCTCGCCGCGGCCGGCCGGCTGCGCGGGCACCTTGGGCGGGATCTGCGCGCCCTCCCGCACGGGCGGGACCCGCACCTCACCCACCGGCGGCACCGTCGTGGTGCGGACCAGTCCCGGCTGGAGGGGCAGCATCAGGGTCGGCTCCTCCCCGAGCACGACGGTCGGTTCGTGCTCGGGGATCCGGTGGGCGCGCGCCCGCACGGCGTCGTCGGGGCCGCTGCCCGGCTGGTGGTCCATCGAAGCTCCCGTGCTCGGTTTCGGTCAGAAGGTGCCGACGGTGACCATCGGCGTGGGGGTGATCTTGTCGTCGCTGTCGGGCGCGACCACGCCCAGCGAGCCCGAGACGCCGCCGACCAGGCCGGTGACGTCGGCGGAGACGCCGGGGTAGCCGAAGAAGCTGCGCGGGTCGTACGCGCTGGGCGGCAGGATCTTCCCGCCCGCCTGGAGCTCGCCCGCGGCGAAGTTGTTGCCGGTGATGCTGATCGGCACCGACGACTGCCCCGGCGGCGGCACCAGCCGGATGATGGGCTTCGTGCTGCCGGGCACGGTGATGACCTCCACGGCCGTCTGCGGCGGCACCTTGAACTGGAACTGCGTGCCCGTCGACCCGGCGGGCAGCTCGCCGCCGAACGCGTACGCGCCCTCGCCCCACTGGCCGCTGAAGCCGCCCGGCGTGACGCGCAGGTTCGCCCCCGCCTCCACCTGGGCACCGGTGATGTTCGGCCCCAGCGGGTGGCCGCCGCCGGGGCGCCACTTGACGGCGTGGTTGAACGTGTCGCCCGCCGCGGCCGACGAGCTCTCCCGCGTCACGCCCTCGACAGCCTGCACGTTCAGCTGGGTCGCGGCGGCGCGCTCCTGCGCCTCCAGGGCCATCTTCACGCCGGGGCCGACGCCCAGCTTCTCGGAGATCTTCTGGCCGAGGCGCTCGGCCGGTTCCCGGATCGCCTGGTGCGCCTTCTGCGCCACCTTGGCGGCCCCGGACGAGGCGATGCGCTTGCCGATCGCGGCCACGGTCTGCCCGACCGCGGTGGAGCCGACCTTGCTGGCGATGGCGCCGCCGACGGCCTTGCCCACGGCCGTCTTGGCGATCGCCCCGGCGGCGGCGCCCGCGCCGGCGAACACGCCGCCGACGACCGCGCCGATCGCGGCGGCCTTGAGCACGTTGCCCGCCGTGACGGGCCGGTTGTCCACCTTGGCCTCGACGATCTCACCGACCGCGCCGCCCGCGGCACCGCCGACGATGCCGCCGATGATGCCCGCCGCGACCGTGCCGACGACCGGACCGGCCAGGCCCGCGGTGGCGACGGTGACGACCGTGCCGACCACCACGGCGGCGGCGATGCCCGCCCACTGCCCCCAGCTCAGATGACCGGTCGGATCGGAGTTCACGATCGGGTTGCCGCGGCCGTACGCGTAGACGTTCACGCCGTCGGCCAGCCCGGCCGGGTCCGCCGACAGCCACCGGCCCAGCCAGGGCGCGTAGTAGCGGGCGCCGTGGTAGGCGAACCCGGTCTCCTCGTCGCGCTCCTTGCCCGTGTAGCGGTACCGCTTGGGCGCCTCCAGCCCGCTGCGCACCCCCTGGTACGACGTCGACCCGTACGGGTGGAACTCCTCGTACGAGATGACGCGGGCGCGGTCGTCGAGCTCCAGGCAGCCGCTGCCGAGGTGGTTGTCGAACTGGTAGCGCAGCAGCCGCTCCGGCTCGCCCGCGCCCGCGCCGGCGGTGCGGGTCTCGACCAGCGCGATGCGGCGCCGGTCGTCCATGACCTGCAACGTCTGCCGTTCCAGGGTGACCGCGCCGGTCGCGGCGGCGTACTCGCGGTAGACGTCGAGCACGCCCGCGTACACCCGTTCCGAGGCGCGGCTGCCGTCGGGCCGCTCGACGACCTTGCGCACGCGCTGGCCGTTGGCGTCGTAGCCGTACCAGATGGTGTCGCCGCCGTCGCGGACCACCTTGCGCAGCCGGTCGGCGTGGTCCCAGCCCAGGGTCGGCAGGCCGAGCAGCGCCAGCAGGTTGCCGTGCGGGTCGTAGGCGTACGTCTCGGGCGGCTGCCCGCCGGTCACCGTGGCCGACAGCCGGTTGCCGGTGACGGCCGGGTCGAGCAGGCTCGCCGCGCCGTGCTCGAACGTGCGGGTCCAGTCCCCGCCGGCGGCCCGGTGCGTCAGCGAGGTCAGGTTCCCGACCTCGTCGTAGGTGTAGGTCTCGGTGTAGGGCCGCATCGCCTGGCCGTCGTGCGGGTGCGGCAGCCCGGTGCGCGGGGTGTCGGTGCGGCTCGTCCACGGCTGGGCCGCCTGGCCGACGTGCTCGCGGCCGGACGCCCGGACCAGCCGGTACGCCGCGTCGAAGACGTAGGCGGTGTGCGGGTCGCTGACCGTGTTGTTGAAGAAGACGCGCTGCTGGGCGTCGTCGCGCACGTCGGTGATGTTGCCGGACGGGTCGTGGGTGTAGCTGAGGTTCTGCACCCCGCCCGGCGGGGTCGGCGGCGCCGGCCAGTCCCCGGGGTAGGCACCCGCCGGGCGGGTGGTGACCAGCTCGGACAGCAGGAACGTGTCGGGGTCGTACCGGTAGTCGGTGCGGACGCCGTTGCCGTAGGCGATGCGGGTGCGGTGGCCCTTGGCGTCGTACTCGACGTCGGTGACGAACGGGGTCCACACCGGGCCGCCGCCGTCGGACTCGCCGCGCAGCCGCAGGTCGACCCGGTCCAGCAGGTTCGCCTCGTTGTAGCGCAGCCGCACCGTGTCGGCGGTGGCGGGCACGTCCACGGTGCTGGTCGCGGTGAACGACGCGATCACGGTGGGCCGGGTCAGCGCGTCGTACGCGGTGACGGTGGTGAACCGGTCGGCGGTCAGCGCGGCGACCGCCTCGACCTGCTCGGCCGTGACCAGCCCCAGCGCGGGCGTCCAGTCGGGTTCGGCGCGGTGGTCGGCGACCAGCCGCCGGGTCGCCCGCAGCGCGGAGCCGCTGAAGTCGTTGCGCTCCCCCACCACCATCCCGGCCTGGTCCAGGTGCAGGTGCCAGCGGGTGCGCAGGTTGCGCTCACGGGCCTGCGGGTGGCTCTCGCCGTAGACGGTCAGCTCGGCCAGGGTGCGCGGACCGCCGCCGGTGGCCGTGTACACCGCGAGCGGGCGGCGCAGCGCGTCGTAGGTCTTGGTGACGGCCTGGTCCCGGTCGTCCCAGCCGCGCAGCGCCTTGCCGTCGCAGGCCAGCACGCTCAGCGTCTCGCCCGCCTCGGCGCTGGACACCCGCAGCACGCTGGCGTGCAGGTCGAACCGGCGGCGCACGACCGTGCGGCCGAGCGGGTCGATCACGGCACGCTGGTTGCCGTCGCCGTCGAAGACGGTCCGCACCGGGTACAGCTCCTCGGCGGTGGACGCGTCCAGCCGGGTGTACCGGTTGTGCGTGACCGACAGGAAGGTGCGGCCCAGCGGGTCCAGGTGCGCCACGGCCGGGGTGGCCGCGTGCGGCTCGGTCTGCGTCGCGGCGGCCTGGGCGCGGGTGCCCAGGGCACCGGCGGCGCGGCGGGCGTGCCAGGTCTGCCAGCCGGGCACGGCGGCCAGGTACGGCCCCAGCACCCCGGCGGTGTCAGGATCGGTGCGCGGGTCGAGCAGCACCGTGTCGTTGCCGTCCCAGGTGGCGCTGCGCCACGGGTCGAAGACCACCTTCTCGTACGCCGCGTGCGGGTGCAGCCGCGCGGTGACCCGGCCGAGCGGGTCGTGGCACACCACGTGGCTGACGCCGGTGACCGGGGCGAACTCGAACCGGTGGTGGGTGCTGAAGAACGGCTCGTACTCGCGGACCGCCAGGCCCTTCTGGTTCAGGATCGCCCAGCCGGTGCCGGTCCAGCGCCGGGTCGAGTAGACCGCGTCCGGGCCGACCGGACCGGCCTCGGCCTGGCCCTTGGACTGGATCTCGCGGCCCATCCCGTCGGTGTAGGCCATGGACTGCCGCACCGGGCTCTGCTCGCCCGGGGCCAGCTCGGCGGTGTGCGTCTCGCGGACGATCGCGCAGGAGACCGAGGGCTGCGGCTGCGGGTCGGCGGCGGTGCGGGCGAAGGCGCCGGTGTCGTACAGGAAGCGGCTGGTGGCGGACCCGAGCAGCGCGTGCGGGTCGGCGAACGGGTCGGTCAGGTGCGCCAGGATCTGCGCGGGCGGCGGGTCGGCGACCAGCCCGGTGAGGCTGTCGCCCTCGGCCGCCTCCGGCTTGCCCATGGCGGCGACGGCGGTGACCAGGCCGAGCGCGTCGTACAGGGCGGCGCTGCGGTTGCGGTTGGCGTCCATCAGCAGCACCGGCAGCAGCGTGCGGTAGTCCAGGCCGGAGCTGGTCAGGGTGTCGTCGGGGGCGCGTACGCCCGCGGTGACCTTGTTGCCGAGCGCGTCCTCGGTCTGGCGCAGCAGCAGGCTGTAGCCGTCGTAGGAGACGTGGTGCGGGTTGCCGAACGGGTCGGTGAACCGGGGCGGCCGGAAGAAGTGCGCCTTCGCGTACGCCAGCTCCTGCGCCGGGGTGTCGGCGGCGGCGGGGCTGTAGCCGATGTGCCCCGACGGCGACCACCAGCGCCCGGCCGGGTCGGTGGCCGGGAACAGGCCGGCGGCGACCCGGTCGGCGCCGCGCACGTAGCCGGCCTCGGCCGACAGCAGCGCGGCCCGCGCGGCCGGGTCGGTCGGGACGAGCTGTTCGACGGCGCCGCCGGGGCGCTCGCGCCGGTACACGTCGTCGATCAGGGTGTCGGTGAGGGCGAGCTTGTACGCCTCGTACGGCAGCGCCAGCACCCCCGCCCGGCCGAGCGGCAGGGGCGCGGTCAGGTCGTCGGTGCGGTACAGGACGCGGCTGTGCTCCACCAGGCGCCGCCACGGCACGCCCGGGGCCGCCCCGGAGCCGTCCACGTCGGTCGGCGGCAGGTCGTGCGCGCCGTCGGCGACGGTGCCCAGCAGCGCGGCCAGCTCGTCGAAGCGGAACAGGTTCGTCGTGTGCGGCAGCGCGGCGGCCGGAACGGCGTTGCCGAGCTCGTAGCTGCGCACCTGGTAGCCGACCGGGCCGCGCCACGCGGCCGGGGTGTCCACCGGGTCGGTGAGCTGCTGCTCGACCGCGTGCACATGGACCCGGGCCTGCTCGTCGCGCAGCGCGGTGCGGGCGTGCTCGGGCAGCGCCACGCCGCCCGCCAGGGACTCCGGCGCGCGGTAGCGGCGCGGGTAGGCCACGGCCGCGCTGCGCAGCACGTTGCCCCACCCGTCGACGGCCAGCGTCAGCTCGTGCGCCACGCGCGGATCGGCGCGCAGCACGGTCCCGGCGCCCTGCGCCACCGGGTACAGCACGCGCTCGTAGTGGAAGGTGACCGCCTCGCGCGCATGGGCCAGCAGCACCGCGTGCCGGGTGCCGGGCAGCAGCGGTTGCAGCAGCTCGACGGCGTAGTCCCGCTCGGACACCGTGTACGGCCGGTCCTGCGCGGCGGTGCCGTCGAGGGCGTACACCTCCTGCCGCAGCAGCGAGCCCTTCAGCGCCCGGCACGCCTCCCGGGTCTCGTCGGTGGTCCAGGTGCGGGCGGTGCGGGCGCCGCCGGGGTGCAGCACCCCGCCCGCGAGCACGGTGTCGGGCAGCAGCAGCGCGGCGAACCGGTCGTCGGGCTGGCCGGGCGCGTTCGGCTCGCCGGGGTCGCCCTCGCGCCAGTACTCGTGCGCGAACTGGGCGGACACCGCGTCGCCCTCAGCCCAGCCGCCGGTGTGGTACCAGGTCTTCGTGTACACCGGCGGCGGTGCCACCAGCGGCAGCCCGTCGGCGGCGACCACGGTCGCGGTCGACTGCTCGCTGTCCCACTGCTCGACCATCCCGAAGCCCCGGAACTCGCGCTCGGCGCCGTCGAAGTGGCCGTGGTGGTAGGCGTACCGGTGGGCGAAGACCTGCCTGCCGATGAGGTCGTGCACCTCGACCCGGTCGACGACCTGAACCGGGAAGGGCAGCCGGGTGACCCACGGCCGCCCGGCGAGCCGGTCGGCGAGGTGGAACGCGGTCGACGCGGTGTAGTGCACGCGGGTGACCGCGCCGGTGCTGTTGGCCATCTCGACCAGCAGGTGCGGCTTGACGCCGCCGGTCAGGTCGAGGAAGCGCAGCGGGCGGCGCGCGTCGGCGGGCAGCGCCGAGGTCCACACCAGGCAGGTGGTGCCGGTGCCGAGCAGGTCCATCGCGGCGACGTCGGCGAGCGCGCCGTCGGCGACGGGCAGCGCGGTGAGGGTACGGGCCGCGGCGAAGCCGTTGCCGGACTCGTTGAGGTGCACGGTCACGCCGTCGCGGCCCAGGTAGAGCAGGTCGGTGAGGCCGGAGCCGTCGACGTCGGCCAGGCGCACCCGGCGGTGGTCGAACAGTTCGGGGTGGTCCAGCAGCGGCGAGCCGTCCATGACCACGCGGGCGCCGAAGCGGCCGTAGCCGAGGTTGGGCCAGTAGCTGACCTCGCCGTTGCGCACCCGGACCAGGTCGGTCAGGCCGTCGCCGGACATGTCGGCCAGCAGCACCTGCTGGGTGCGGTCGGCGAACACCACCCGCGGGCCCCGGTCCTCGTCCATCGCCGTGTGCACCCGCCGCGCCGGGCCGAACCCGTCCTCCCCCTCGGCCAGGTGCCAGGTGTACACGTCGGCATCGGTGATCAGCACGTCGGCGCGGCCGTCGCCGTCGAGGTCGACGAAGCGCAGGTCGGGGTCGTCCCAGTCCAGCCGCGGCAGGTGCGCGAACGGCCGCCAGGCCGCCCACCCGTCCCCGTCGCGCTCGAAGAACCCGGGCGTCGGGCCGCCGAACTCGACCACGTCCTGGGTGCCGTCCCCGGCCAGGTCGAGCAGCCGCCGGCCGCGCAGCCCCGCCGGGCTGGGCAGGGTCGCGACGGGTACGGGCCGGTCGAAGCGGCCGCCGCCGAGGTTGTGCTTGTACCACCAGCCGCCCGGCGTCTCGGCCAGCAGCCCGGACAGGCCCTCGCCGTCCAGGTCGGTCCAGCGCAGCCCGGCCTTGTCCGGCGCGGCCGGAACCCCGGCGAGGCTGTCGGGGTCGGCTTCGCGGATGGTGCCGTCGAGCACGGCCTGGCTGTAGCCGAAGGTCACCGGCGGCAGCGACCGGGTGAGGTACCCGGCGCCGTCGCGGCGGTGCCCGTGCTGCACGGCCCGCGCCAGGAAGGTGCCCAGCGGGGCGCCCCGGGTGGCCGCGTCGGCGGGCGCGGCGGTCCCGGCCGGTCCCTGGTAGGTCAGCTCCACCGAGCGGACCAGGCAGTCGCGGCCGACGCCGGGCTCGTCCGGGAAGTGGTGGAACATCAGCACCCGGCGGCACAGCCGGTACTGGCGCACCTCGAAGCCGGGCCGGTAGCTGGAGAACGGGTCGTGGCGGCAGGTCCAGTCGCCGGTGGCGGCCGGGGTGGGCCGGTCGCGGTCGTGCTCGCCGTAGTCGAACACCACCTCGAACAGCCAGTCCTGCGTGGACAGGTCGGGCTGGACCAGCGTGGACACCCGGTTGCCGTAGCGGACGCTCTTGAGGTGGCGATGCGCGCCGCGCCCGCCCTCGCTGCGGTGCCGCTCGTGCACCTGCCCGAGGGGCGCACCGGTGCCGTCCTCCGGCAGGTACGTCCACACCGCCGCGTTGCCCTTGGCGTCCCAGGTCTGGCAGATCAGCCAGGAGTACACGCGGGACGGGTCGGCGGGGTCGTGCACGCGGGAGGTGCTGTCCAGGCCGTACACGGTGGTGGTGTTGTCGCGGGTGGTGCTGCGCCAGTGCACGTCGCCGGAGTCGGCGGTCCAGCGCTCGATCCGGGCGAACAGGCCCTCGATCCGGGGCCGGAACCGGTCGATCGTCCAGCCCGTCTGGGTCCGCGTCTCGCGGGCCCAGGCGTCGTCGGGGTCGTGCACCGGAACCAGGTCCTCGGCGTCGGAGAGGAGGAACACGTCGGCGTCGGTATAGGTCGGCAGGCCCTTGTCCGTCTTGCGGGTGATCGACGGGACGGACACGCCCCAGCCGAACCCGAACGGGCCGTTGCCGCGACCGCTGTCGTAGGCCAGCGCCAGGCTGGGGCCGAAGCCGTCGCGGCCGGGGCTGAGCGGCAGCGGGACGGTGAACGTGCCGGTGCCGGTGGCCGGGTTGGCCGCGAACTTCTCGCCCATGCCCCGGATGGCGCCGCCGCCCTTGGGCATGGTGATCGCGGGCGCGGTCGGCAGCGGTGGCAGCGACGGCCCGGCCGGGGCGGCATGCTCACGCGGCGCGGGGGCGGCCTGGCTCGCGGCCACCTGCTTCGACTCCATGCGACCCTCTCCGACACCCCTGCGGACCAGCGCTTGCATTAGAAGCACGGGCGCTGATCAGCGGCAACGTCGGCAAACTGACAGCGGCGTGCTCACCTGCGCGGACGGGGGAGGGACGGAGATCCGTCAAACACGCTAGGTGACGGTGAGGCGACGCGAAGTGGATCTCGTGAAGACAATCTCCATTGGAGATCTGATGATCGAAATTTATTGACATTCATGGGGATCGCACAGTACGGTCGCGCGCAAGGTCCACCCATACCCCCCGAGGGGACGCCATGCGCGCCACCACCCTGCGCTTACTACTGGCCGCGACCCTGGTCGCCGCCGCCTCGATCACCGTGAGCCCGTTGGCCCCCGGCCGGGCCGACGCGGCCGCGGCACCCGCCGACAAGGGTCCGGTCGGCTGGGAGATCTACCGCCGACTCGACCGGCTGCCCTACCTGGCCGCCGGCAGCCAGACCCGGCAGTTCTCCAGCTTCGACCGCGGCGGCTCCAACAACGACGGCTTCGGCGGCAACTGGTCCTGCCTGCGCCAGTCCGGCGGCTGCGTCATCGCCGAGGACACCGGCCCCGGCGAGGTCCAGTCGATCTGGTTCACCCGCGACAGCGGCGACGTCACCAACACCGGCTGGATCCGCATCGAACTCGACGGCGTCACCGTCGTCGACACGGGCCTGCAGAACCTCGTCAACGGCGGCCTCGGCGCACCGTTCACGTTCCCGCTGGTCACCAACGCCGCCCAGACCTCCGGCGGCGTCACCGTCAAGGTGCCGATGCCCTACCGGCAGTCGATGCGCATCACCACCCAGAACAATCCGCTGTTCTACCACGTCGGCTACCGCACGTTCGCCGACGCGGGCGGCATCAGCACCTTCAACCCGGCCGACCAGGCCCAGGACGTGCTGACCATCCTGCGCGCGGCGGGCACCCGCGACCCCAAGCCCGCCGCGGCGGGCGCCACCACCGCCTCGACCACGGTGAACGTCCCCGCGCTGGGCTCGGCCACCCTGGCCACGCTGTCCGGGCCGCGCGCCGTCAGCGCGCTGCGCCTGCGCGTGCCCGACGGGGTCGCCACCGAGGCGATCCTCAACTCGCTGCGGGTGCGGATCACCTTCGACGGGCGGCAGACCGTGGACGCGCCGGTCGGCGAGTTCTTCGGCTCGGGCCTGGGCGAGCGGCAGGTCCGCTCGCTGATGTCGGCGATGGACACCGCGGCGGGCGGCTGGTACAGCGCCTGGTGGCCGATGCCGTTCCGCAGCTCGGCCACGGTCAGCCTGGCCAGCACCGGCGGCGCGGTCTCCGGCGTGCAGGCCGAGGTCGTCTCGGCGCCCGACGCCGCCTGGACCGACCTGCTCACCTCGACCGGCACCGCGGGCTACTTCACCACCCAGTCGCGGCGCGCCGAGACCGTCAACGGCAAGGACTGGATCTTCGCCGACGCGGCAGGCCGGGGCCGGTTCGTGGGCCTGTCGCACACCATGCGCGGCCACATCACCAGCGGCAACACCCGCAACTACCTGGAGGGCGACGAGCGGGCCCACGTCGACGGCGCCGCCAGTCCCGCCTGGTACGGCACCGGCACCGAGGACTTCTACGAGTCCGGCTGGTACTTCAACCGCGGCACCTACAGCGGCGTGTTCACCGGCAACCCGGGCCACCTGCTGCACAGCGGCACCTGCGCCGACGAGTGCGACGCGACGTACCGGCTGATGATCGGCGACGCGATGCCGTACAGCACGGCGCTGCGTTTCGGCATCGAGCACGGCCCGTTCGCCGACATGCCCGCCGAGTACAGCTCGACCGCGTTCCTCTACACCCAGCCGACCTACGGCAGCGCCCGCAGCGACACCGTGGTCACCGGCGACGCGGCCAGCCGCTCGGCGCACTCCTACACCGACAGCGGCACCCAGTCCACGCTGACCTCGGTCTACGAGGGCGACGACGACGTCACCTCGGTCACCGGCACGGTCCGCGCCGGCAGCGGCGCGATCTCGTTCCGGGTCGCCGTCGACCCGAACAACCAGGGCGTACGGCTGCGGCGCAGCGGCGACCAGCTCCAGGGCTACCAGCAGGCCGCCGTCAGCGTCGACGGCGCCGCAGCGGGCACCTGGCAGCAGCCGCTGGCCAACGACCGGCAGCGCTGGCTCGACGACGAGTACGCCCTGCCCCCGGCGCTGACCGCGGGCAAGAGCAGCATCACGGTCACGCTCACCCCGGCCGCCGGGGCACCGGCCTGGACCGCGAGCCGCTACACCGCGTTCAGCCTGCTGCCCGGCTTCACCGACACCAGCACCCCGGGCACGGTGACCGGCCTGGCCGTAGGCGGCTCGCGGGTGCACGCGCTCGCGCTGAGCTGGAACGAGCCGGCCGACAACACCGGCATCGCCGGCTACCGGGTGTACGCCGCGCAGACCTCCGACGTCCCGCTGACCTCGGGCAACCTGCGCGCCACGGTCACCGCCACCTCGTGGCGGCACGGCCCGCTGCGGGCCGGGCAGACCTGGTACTACCGCGTCGTGGCCGTGGACGCGGCGGGCAACGCCGGCCCGGCCTCGGCGGTCGCGGGCGGCACCACCCGGGCCCGCACCGTCAGCGACGTCAACGGCGACGGCCGCGACGACGCCGTCGACTTCACCCGGGGCACCCTGGCCGACGTGTACACGGGCCTGTCCACCGGCAGCGCGTTCACGGCCGACCCGAACAAGTGGCACGACTTCTTCGCCCTCGACGCCGAACTCCCACTGACCGGCGACTTCAACGGCGACGGCAAGGACGACATCGCCACCTTCACCCGCGGCAGCACCGCCGACGTGTACGTGGCCCTGTCCACGGGCACCTCGTTCGGCGGCGGCGTGAAGTGGCACGACTGGTTCGCCGCGGGCACGGAGACCCCGGCCGTCGGCGACGTCGACGGCGACGGCCGCGACGACATCATCACCTTCACCCTGGGCTCCACCGGCGACGTCTACGTGGCCCTGTCCACCGGCACCTCGTTCGGGCCGGGCGTGAAGTGGCACGACAACTTCGGCTACGGCACCGAGCTGCCCGCCGTGGGCGACGTCGACGGCGACGGGCGCGACGACATCCTCACGTTCACCCGGGGCACCGGCGCGGACGTGTACGTGTCACTGTCGGACGGGTCGCGGTTCGTGCAGGACGCGTGGAAGTGGCACGACAACATCGCGCCCGGCACCGACCTGCCCGGCATCGGCGACGCCGACGGTGACGGCCGCGACGACGTCATCACCTTCACCCGCGGCAGCACCGCCGACGTGTACGTCTACCGCTCCGGCGGCGGCACCTTCGCCAACGCGGTGAAGTGGCACGACGGGTTCGCGATCGGCACCGAGACGCCGGGGGTGGCCGACTTCAACGGCGACGGGCGGTCGGACGTGGCCACGTACACCGGCGGCACCGCGGCCGACGTGTTCGTGTCCCTGTCGGACGGCACGAAGTACGTGCAGTCGGGCTGGAAGTGGGCCGACCAGTTCGCCCCCGACACCGACCTACCCCGCCCGAGCCTCTACCTGCCCTGACCCAGGGCATACGGCATAGGGGGCGGCTCCCGTGCGGGAGCCGCCCCCTATGCCGTTCGGGCGCCGAGCGCCGGGCGCCAGGCGATGGGCGACGGGCGACGGGCGACGGGCGACGGGCGACGGGCGATGGTGCAGTTTCGGGGAAAGTGCACGAATCTTGGGGGCCGGCTCAAGCGGTTGTTGCAACGAGGTACTGGTTGAGTCGTTCGGCGGGGTTTTGCCAGTCGAGGGTTTGGCGCGGTCGTCCGTTGAGTTCTCGGGCGACCGCGTCGAGTTCGTCCTGGCTGTATTTGCGGAAGTCGGTGCTGGAGCGGGGGAAGTACTGGCGTAGCAGGCCGTTGGTGTTCTCGTTGCTGCCGCGTTGCCAGGGCGAGTGGGGGTCGCAGAAGTAGACCTTGCAGTCGGTGGCCAGGGTGAACCGGGCGTGGCGGGCCATCTCGGCGCCCTGGTCCCAGGTCAGGGTCTTGCGTAGTTCGTCGGGTAGGCGGTTCATCAGGGTGATGAGGACGTCGGTGACGTTGTCGCTGATGCGTGATTCGGGCAGGGCGCCGAGCATGACGTAGCGGGTGGCGCGTTCGACCAGGGTGATGATCGCGCTGGTGCCGCGGGCGCCGATGATCAGGTCGCCTTCCCAGTGGCCGGGCACGGCCCGGTCGGCGGCCTCGGCCGGGCGGGCCGAGATGTGCAGATCGGCGACCCACGGCCTGGCCGCGCGTGTGGCCGTGGCCGCCCTCGACTGCGGCTTGCGGGCCGCCCGGCCGGAACGCAGCGCGACCTGCCGGGCCAGTTCCTCACGCATCCCGCCCCGGGCCTGGTAGTAGATCGCCTGGTAGATCGTCTCGTGCGACACCCAACACTCCGGCTGATCGGCGTAGTCGATGCGCAGCGACCGGGCGACCTGCACCGGCGACCACCGCTGGGCCAGCCGCTGCTTCACCAGGTGCCACAGCGGTGCCATCGTACGGCTGCGCCGGGCGCGCAGCCTGCCATCACGCGGGCGCCGGGCCCGCTTGTCGGCCCGACGCTGGGCGAACTCGTGGCAGTACTTCCATCGATAGCCCCCACCCCACCGCCCGGTCGCCGGACATCCGGCGGCCCGGCCGCGCGGATGCCAGGCACCACCAGGCGCGTGCGCACCCTGGTAGGCGTTGTTACGGGTCACCTCCCGCCACACCGTCGTACGGTCACGGCCGATCACCGCCGCGATCTGGGCATAACGCAGCCCCTGACCGAACAACACCTCGATCTGGGCGCGCTCCTGCGAAGTCAAACGTCTACCGGGCATGAATCCGATCCTCCAAGATCCATACCTCGTTGCAACAGCCAACAGAAACCGCCGGGCCGGATTCCTGCACTTTCCCCGAAACTGCATCCTTGGTCCGCACTCTCGCCCGGCGGATGACCGCTGGCAGCGATCTTGTGCACCCAGCCCTCGGCATGATCGCCGCTGGCGGTCCGAATCCTGGCATCGACCTCGGACGGCACTCGGAGCACGACCGCCAGCCGCGATCTTCGAAGACCCGGCCGACGTCGATCGCCATCTCCGGTCAAAACGGCCTGGTTCAGGCTGCACTCTGACCCGAAACGGCGATCAACGCCGGACCACCTGAGAAACACCCCCGGAAGCCGGCGACCACGCAGGGAAGGCGCCCGTTCCAGCTCCCGCGCCAAGCTGCCATCGCCCGCCGCGCCGGTTCAGGACAGGTTGGTGATCACGACCATGAGGACCATCGGCAACGGTGCGAGCACCACGCCGAGCACTCCGAGCAGGCAGTAGCCGATGCGCCCGTGCGCGATGTGCGTGATCGCACCGATCAGGCCCAGCAGCACGGCCACACCGCCGAGTGCCAGGTAGGTGTACGTCAACACCACCAGCACCGCCGATTCGCTGTCGATCTCCAGCCCGTGGGCGAAGAACACTCCCAGCGCGAACACGACGCAGGCCAGCGCGGACAGCAGCAGCGACACCGCCGACAGACCGGGCCGCGTCACGGCGGCCGAGGCACCCGCGCCGCCGCCGAACGTCACTCCGGCCCCGGCAGCCGCCGCGGCCCGGTTCTTGCGGGAGATCTCGACCAGGCCGATCACGGCACCGATCGCCCCGGCGACGGCGCTGACCGCGCCCGCGATGACCGAGACGCTCTCTCCGAGTTCCATGTCCTCTTCCTATCCGGTGCGTCCGAACCGATCCAGATCCGCGAATTCGGCAAGATGTTAGCGGCGCTCGCGAAACGCGGCGACCCACGCCCGGCGACCGTGGCACCGACAGTCCATCCCGGGCCGACGACGGGCGAGGGCAACGGCGTGGGCAATGGACGCGGTGCCGGACGCTCATGCCCTAGGGTGGCCGGATGGTTGACACCACGGGGAGCACGATCGATGCCAGCCGGCTTGCGGCGCAGGAACGGCGGCGGCTGGCCGCACTGGTGGCAGCGGACGCGGCGCTGCTGGATGAGCTGCATGCCGATGACTTCGTCCTGGTCAATCCAGGCGGCGGCGTATGGGACAAGGCGTTCTACCTCGGCGGCATCACCGACGGATCGATCGACTACCGGAGATTCGAGCCGGTGACACCGATCCAGGTGCTCGCCGACGGCGGCGTCGCGGTCGTCCGGTACCGCTCCGCGATCGAGATCGCCGTCGACGGCGGCCCCTACGTCTCCCTGACCGCCTGGCACCTCGACTGCTACCGGCACGACGAGCCCACCGGCCGCTGGCGCTGCGTCTGGTCCCAAGCCACCCGCACCGACGACTAACCCCACCCACTCACCCACCGGCCCCGCCCCGCCATGTTGATCATGAACTTATGGCAGGGTTCGACGGTGTGTCGCCACCCCGGCACCGTGATCGACTCGGCTGGGCCTGGGCGGATGGCAAGCCACGGGACAGGAAACGAGCCCGGCGCGACAGGCTCGCGACGGAAGAGCGGATGTCGGCTGCGAAGGCGTTCCCGAAACGGCGATCACAATGGCGTGATCGCCGTTATCGGTCAGAACCTGGGCCTTGACCGCAGAAAATGACCGGAAACGGCTATCTCCGCGCGAAGACCCGGTGCGCTGCTCGCCGACCTGCGGCGCAACGCCGCCAGCGGTTCGGGAAACGGTCGCCGGGAAACAGCCGTCAGGAAAGGCCGCCGGGACCTCGGCCGCACCTGCCCCGGCCAGGGCGCGAAAGGCGGGGCGGTGCAGCGCTCCCTCAGGTCACCTTGAGGATGATGTCCTTCAGTTCGGCCAGAGTCTCAATGCGATGGCTGGCCTGCGAGAAGTCTTGCGCTTTCACGAACTCGTTGTGGACGATGACGCAGTCGATGCCGGCCGCCACGGCCGAGTTCAGCCCTCTGGACGAATCCTCCACGACCAGCGCCTCTTCCCTGGCGGCCCCGAACCGCGTCAAGCCGGTCAGGTACGGCTCCGGGTGCGGCTTGGCCAGCGTGTAGTCCTCGCGGACGAGAACGAAATCCATGAACTGCCTGACCTGGCGCTTCTCATGGATGATCTCGAAGTCCACCCGCTTCGAAGTCGTCACGATGGCCATGCGGACGTGCCTCGCCAGCTCGGCGAGAGTTTCGACGACGCCTTCGATCTCGATGGCTTCCGTCCGAAGATACTCCTGGTAGTAGTCATCACGGACCGCACGCTGCCTGCCGATGGCCTGCTCATCGACACCCGCCGCCCTGGCCTGGGCCCAACTGCCCAGACCCTGGCCCATGTCCCGGAGGTATCGCTCCTTGTCCAGGGTCACGCCGATGTCCGCCAGGGCCCGCTCTCCGGCCCTGTAGTACCAGAACTCGGTGTCCACCAGCACACCGTCGTGATCGAAGAGTATGTACTTCTTCACCGTCTCGGCCCTCCCCGCGGTCCGGACGCATCGCGCCGATGCGGATCCCGACTCGGCAAGATCCTAACGGCCCCCGGAGACGGTGCGGCGACCGTCGCGCCGGTCGGGCACGACGGTCGCCGCGTGGTGCGTCAGCCGAGGACGGCGGCCCGCTGGGCGACCGGCGGCAGGTCGAACGGGCGGTGCGGCAGGGTCTGGTACCAGTACGCCGTGGACGAGAAGTCGTCGGAGCGCTTGTTGGCGTGCCCGTGCTCGATGGTCACCCGGATCGACTCGGTGAACGTCACGGGGTCCTCGATGTGGAAGCGGTACAGCGAGATGTCGCCGCTCCAGTTCTCCCCGCCCGGCAGGGTGATGCCGTGGTAGGGCGCGTGGTGCTCCTGGGTGGGGCACCACGCGGTGCCGAAGTAGTCCTCGGTGCCGGTCCCGTGCAGGCTCGGCGGCCACTGCTCCCCGTCGATGAAGATCATGTCGTCGCCCTCGCCGTACCAGTTCCAGTCGCTGGTCTGGCGCAGGTTACGGATGTTGAGCACGCAGCCCACGTAGTGGCCCCGGCCCACCGCGTCGAGGATGACGTAGTTGCCGTCCCCGGTCAGGTTGGCGCCCTCGACCTGGTGCTCGCGGTGGCCGGCCGTGCCCTGCGGGATGCCGTCGGTCGGCCGCTCGCAGCGCCACTGCGCGTGGAAGTAGCCCAGCTCGGCGACGATGTCGTCGGCCGCGCCCGGCTCGTAGAGCTCGTAGTCCACGTAGTAGTAGAAGAAGACCGGCTGGTCGGCCATGTCGCTGACCAGCTCCACCTTGGCCCGGCTCGCGAACGGCATGTGGAACCAGCTGTTGAACGACTTGCCGTCCTGCGGGCTCATCTGCAGCGGCGCCGACACGAAGTTGCGGGTCTTGCCGTGGCCGATGCCGAAGAAGTCGCCCAGCGGCACCAGCACGCTCGGGGCGTCCGAGTCGTCCCAGGTGATGCGCAGCACCAGCCGCCGCAGGTAGTCGGTCTCGGTCTGGTCGGGCACGTCCCGGCCGGGCAGGGCGACCGTACACCAGATGTGGTTGATCGACCCCGGGCCCTCGATGTCGGCGAGCACCGCCGTGGCGCCGGGCGCGATGGTCAGCCGGTCGTCGTTGCCGCCGGTGCGGTCCCAGCTCGACTCCCGCCGCCGCTTGCTGTGCCGCAGCCGCGGCAGGTCACGCAGGCTGGAGCCGAATCGGCCGTAACTCATGTGGTCTCTCCTCATGTCTCTACTACTTCAGGCCGGACGTCTTGATGGCCTCGACCAGCCAGCGCTGGCCCGCCAGGAACGCCACGACGGTGGGGACCGCGGCGATGACCGTCGCGGCGAGCAGGTAGTTCCACGCCGAGCCGTACTGGCCCTGCAGGGTCGAGATGCCGACCTGCACCATGCGCAGGTCCGGGTCGCGGGTGGCGGTGACCGGCCACAGGAACGCGTTCCAGTTGGCCAGGAAGAACAGCACGCTCAGCGACGCCAGAGCCGGGCGGCTCAGCGGCAGCACGATCCGCCACCAGCGGTGGAAGTAGCCGCAGCCGTCCAGGTCGGCAGCCTCCTCCAGCTCGCGCGGCAGGTTGAGGTAGTACTGCCGGAGCAGGAAGATGCCGAAGGCGTGGAAGATCGCGGGCAGGATCAGGCCGGCGTACGTGTCGAGCAGGCCGAGCTCGCGTACGACCAGGAACAGCGGCACCAGGATCACCGGCAGCGACACCAGCAGCGTGGACACGATGCCGTAGAAGATGATGCCCCGGCCGGGGAAGCGCAGCCGGGCCAGGGCGTAAGCGGCCATCGAGTGCAGCATCAGGGCGGCCCCGGTGACGACCAGCGACACCAGCGCGCTGTTGAACAGGTAGCGGCCGAACGGCACCTCGGTCAGCACGTACCAGATGTTGTCCAGCGTGAACCTCGTCGGCAGGCCGCCGGCGAACACCTCGCCGGACGGCTTGAACACCGTGATGACCAGCCACAGCAGCGGCGCCACGGTCAGTGCGGCGATCAGGTACGCCACCACCGCCCGCAGCCCGATGCGGCGGCGCGGGCCGGTGCGCGCGAGCGCCTCAGTCGACATGGAACCGGCCTCCCCGGGTCGCGGCGAACATCAAGCCCGTGGCCAGCACCAGGAACGCGACCACGGCGGTGGTCAGCGCGGCGGCGTAGCCGTAGTGGTTGAAGGTGAACGCCTGCTGGTAGATGTAGTAGACGACCGTGGTGGTGTGGCCGGCCGGGCCGCCCTTGGTCAGGGCGAACACGAGGTCGTAGGCCTGGAGACCGGTCACCGCGCCGATGGTCGAGTTGACCGCCACGAAGAAGCTGGTCGGCTTGAGCAGCGGCCAGGTGATGTGGCGGAACCGCTGCCACGACCCGGCCCCGTCGATCATGGCCGCATCGGAGAACTCCGACGGGATGTCCTTGAGCCCGCCCAGGAAGATCAGCATCTGGTAGCCCATGAGGAACCAGACGCTGACCCCGACCAGGGTCCACCGGGCCGGTTCCGGGTCGCCGAGCAGCGACACGTCGCCGCCGCCGAACGGGCGCAGCAGGCCCGGCACCGCGCCCTGCTTGTCGACCAGCAGGAACTGCCAGACCACGCCGACGACGATGAGGCTGATGACGTGCGGGGCGAACAGTGCGGTGCGTACCGCGCCGATGCCCGGGAAGTGGTCGCGCACCAGCAGCGCCAGGCCGAGCCCGGCCAGGAAGCACAGCGGCACGAACGCCACCGTGTAGGTGCCGGTCACCTTCAGGCTCTGCCAGAACTGGTCGTCGCTGCCCAGCTGGCGGAAGTTGTCCAGGCCGACGAAGGTGTAGCCGCCGAAGCCGTCCACCTCGAACAGGGAGACGCCCAGCGCGAGCACCATCGGCAGGACGACGAAGACGAGCAGGCCGAGCAGGTCCGGCGCGAGGAAGGCGTACGCCGCCAGGGCCTCCTTGCGCCTGCGGACACCGGCCGGGCCCGTGCTGATCCGCCCCCGAGGCGCCGAGGCCGGCCGGGGCGGTCGCCCCGGCCGGCTCGTGCGGCCCGGTTGCGGTCGTTGTACGACTGTCACCGTGACTCCGCTTCTTTCAGTAGCGAGTTCGTGCCCAGGTCAGAGGAGTGCGGCACCCTTGTACCCGGACAGGAAGGCGTCGATCTTCCCGGCGGCGTCCGCCGCGGCCTGAGCGGGGACCGCCCCGCCGAGCATGGCCGCCTGGATCGCGTCGGAGATCGCCTTGTACACCTCGGGGGTGTACCGGGGCTCGGCGCGCCCACCGGGCACGACCTGCTCCATGAAGGTCTTCAGGGCCGGCTTCTCGAACGCCCCGGCCTTGGTCGCCGCCTCCTTGACCGACTTGCGCGAGGGCATGTTGGTCTTGACGACGGTGTTCCACTGGCGCATCCGCTCGACGCCCTCGGCGTCGGTGGAGCCCAGCGCCCAGGCGATGAACTTCGCCGCAGCCTGCGGGTTGCCACCCTTGGCGTTGGCGCAGAACGCCCAGCCGCCCATGTCGGTGGTGTAGGTGCCACCGGTCGGGGTCGGCAGCGGGAAGACTCCGTACTTGAAGTCCTTGGCGTCGGTCTCCAGCTGCGAGACCGACCAGATGCCGGTCTGCTGCATGGCGCAGAAGCCCGAGGCCAGGTTGGCCACGGCGTTGCCGCCGCCGTCGCCCTGGGTCTTCTTCGGGGCGATGCCGTTCTTCACCGCGTCGCCCCACAGGCCCAGCGCCTTGTGCACGGCGTCGGTGTTGAAGCCGCTCCTGCCGTCGGGGCCGACCGCGGCCGCCCCGCCCTGCCACATGAACGGGTACCAGGTGAAGTTCTGGTAGTAGCCGGGCGCGGTCTCGAACAGCAGGCCGAACCGCTTGTCGTTGGTCAGCTTCCGGCCCACGTCGAGCAGCTGGTCCCAGGTCTTCGGGATGTCGCCCTCGGACAGGCCAGCCTTCTCGAAGGCGTCGACGCTGTAGTACATCGCCAGCGGCTCGATCTCCATCGGCAGGCCGAAGACCTTGCCGTCGACGGTACGGGTGTTGAGCACCCCGTCGACGAAGTCCTCCTTCGCGCCCGACCCCAGGTGCGGGGTGATGTCGGTCAGCACGCCGCCGTTGTAGTAGCGCAGGAAGTCACCGGGGCTGATGATGAAGATGTCCGGCCCGGCGCCGGAGGAGAACGCCGTCTGGAGCGCGGTGCCGCCGAGGTACTCCGAGACCGGCAGGTAGTGCAGCTTGATCTTGACGTCGTTGTTGGCGTTCCACTTCGCGGCGAGGTCCTCGAACCACTTGCTCTGGGCGTTGCCGTCCGGGTTCGGGCCGTAGAAGTTCCAGAACACCAGCTCCTTGGCGTCGCCGCTGCCCTTGTCGTCGTTGCCGCAGGCCGACAGCAGCGGCACCCCGGAGCCCAGCATCGTCGCACCGAGCAGACCCGCCCGCAGCAGGGACCGCCGGCTGAGCGCGCTCGGCTGGTTGTCGTATGCCATATTCCTGTTCCTCCTGGATGAGGGGTGAGCCCGCGGCGGGGGAAGGGGACGGTACCTCGCCGCGAGTGTTCTTGGCTGTGCTGGTTCGCTCCGGAACTGAACGAGTGGTCAGGCACCACTCGCCGCGGTATCGGATGCGGACGCCACCGCGGCGGGCTGCCGCGATGACCAGGCGCCGCCCGGCCCGTGGAGCAGGGCGGTGATCTCGGACAGCCCCGGCATCGCCGGGGCCGAGCCGTGGCGGGTGACGGCCAGGGCGCCCGCCGCCGCGGCGAACTCGGCTGCCGCGAGCAGGCTGTCCCCCGCGGCCAGCCGTGCGGTCAGCGCGCCGCAGAAGGCGTCGCCGGCACCCACCGTGTCGACCACGTCGACGTCGTAGGCGTTGAGGGCGTTGATACGCCAGGCCGGACCGGGTTCGTCGCTGTCGCGGTCGACCACGACCACTCCGCGACCGCCCAGGGTGACCACCGCGCCGGTGCCGGCGAAGTCGCGGCGCAGCTTCAGCGCGACGCCCAGTGCCGCGTCGCCGCGGCAGGACAGGCCGGTGAGCTGCTCGGCCTCGACCTCGTTGGGCACGATCACGTCGACCAGCTCGGCGATCTCGCCGGGCAGGTCGGCGTAGGGCGCCGGGTTGAGCACGGTGAACACCCCGGCCGAGCGGGCCAGCCGCAGCGCGGCCACGACCGCCTCGACGGGCAGCTCCAGCTGGACCAGCAGGATCCGGCTGCCGCGGATGACCCCGGCGGCGGCCTCCACATCGGCGGCGGTGACGGCCTCGTTGGCACGGGGCACGATGATGATCGAGTTCGCGCCGGTCGGCTCGACGACGGGCAGGCCGACGCCGGTGCCCCGGTTCTCGTCGCGGTGCACCCGGCTGGCGTCGATGCCCTCCTGGGCGAGCAGGTGCAGGAACTCCTCGCCGTAGCGGTCGGCGCCGACGCGCCCGACCATGGCGACGCGCGCTCCGGCGCGGGCCGCGGCCACGGCCTGGTTCAGCCCCTTGCCGCCGAGTGCCTCGTAGAAACCATGCCCGCGCAGGGTCTCGCCGGTCTCCGGTCGGCGCGGAGCCTGGGCGATCAGGTCCTTCATGAAGCTGCCGAGCACGCACACGTCGTACGCCCGGTCTTCGGCCGCGGTCATCGGTTCTCCTCCGTGGGGCCGAGCAGCAGCCGGCCGAGCGTTCCGCCCGGGTGGAATCCGGCGAACTCCTCCGAGGTGAAGCCCCGGCGCACCATCAGCGCCGAGGCGAGCGCGTCGCCCATGGCCAGGGTGGCCGTGGTGGACGCGGTCGGGGCGACGTTGAGCGGGTCGGCCTCGCGGTCGACGGTGACGTCGAGGGTGAACCCGGCGATCGCGCCGAGGGTGGACTTGGGCCTGCCGGTCAGCGCGACCACCTGGCAGCCCCGTACGGCGACCATGCGGGCGAAGGCGCAGACCTCGGCGGTCTCGCCCGAGGCCGACAGCGCGATGAGCACGTCGGCGGGGGCGACCATGCCGGAGTCGCCGTGCAGCGCCTCGGCGGCGTGCACGAAGTGGGTGGGGGTGCCGGTGCTGGCCAGCGTGGCGGCGATCTTGCGTCCGATCAGGCCGGACTTGCCGAGACCGGACACGATCACGCGACCCTGGCAGGCCAGGATCAGGTCCACGACCGCGCCGAACTCCTCGCCGAGCCGCTCGACCAGCGCGGAGATGGCCTCCGCCTCCCGGATGAGCGTCTCGCGGGCGGCGTCCAGGCCCGGGTCGTGCTGCCGCGGGGGCGGGATCTCCGCCGGTTCCGGCGCGTGCTGGCCATGTTCACCAGCGGAGTGCGTCGTCACGATGGTCCTTCCGTCGTCGTGCGGCTGAGTTGCCCTGGAGCTGAGTTGCCCTGGAGCTGAGTTGCCCTGGAGCTGAGAAATCGATTTCCGGAAAGTTAGGCCTCTGAGGACCTCTCTGTCAATGGGACAGATCGGACTTCCGAGAAATCGAAATCACGCCGTGATCTGCGGAAACACGGCACGCCGGACAGGGCGGCCGCTGCTGCGGATCCGCCCTGCCGGCGTGCTGTACGTACGGTGCTGCCTTGCCACATCGGTCCGGTCGCGACCGGACCGACGGCGGTTCAGCTCAGAACGCGGTCTCCCCGGCCAGGCCGAAGAAGTCGTTCCACTTGGTCGCGGCGCCGAAGCCCGAGCCGGTGGACAGCGCCACCCACACGTCGGCGTCGCCGTCGCTGGAGAACGAGACGGCGTCGGCCTTCCCGTCGCCGTTGACGTCGCTCAGGTACGGGAACTGCCCCAGCGGCGCGAACGCGCTGTGCCACAGCTGCGCCGCCCCGAACGACGACCCGTTCGACAGCGCGACGTACACGTCGTCGCCGCCCTGCACGAACGCGACCGCGTCGGCCTTGCCGTCGCCGTTCACGTCGCCGACGCGGGGGGTCTGCCCACCCCAGGCGTAGGTGTCGTGCCACAGCACGCCCGGCCCGAACGAGGTGCCGTTCGACAGCGCCACGTACACGTCGCCGCTGGTGCCCTGGGTGAAGGTGACGATGTCGTCCTTGCCGTCGCCGTTGAAGTCGGCCACCGCCGGGAACTCGCCGGGCGGGGCGAAGAACTCGTGCCACTTGACCCCGGCGCCGAACGAGGAGCCGTTGGACAGCGCGACGAACACGTCACCGTTGCCGTCCTGGACGAACGTCATGATGTCGTCCTTGCCGTCGCCGTTGAAGTCGCCGACCGCCGGGGTCTCGACCGCCGGGGCGAACCAGTCGTGCCACTTGGTGCTTGCACCCAGGCCGCCCCCGTTGGACAGGGCCACGTACACGTCGCCCAGGGTGCCCCGGGTGAACGTGACGACGTCGTCCTTGCCGTCGCCGTTGAAGTCGCCGGTCAGCGGCGTCTCCCCCGGCAGCGAGAACATGTCGTGCCACTTCACCCCGCCGGCGAAGGAGCTGCCGGTGGAGGCGCCGACGTACAGGTCGGCCAGCGCGTTCTGGGTGAACACGACGGCGTCGTCCCTGCCGTCACCGGTCAGGTCGGTCGACGACCCGCCCAGCGGCATCCCGGCGTAGGTGCCGAAGTACACCTCCAGCTCGGCGATCGAGGTGAACGTCCGGGTCCCGCCCGGCGCTCCGATGATCCGTACGCCGTCGGCGTCGACCGGGTCGAAGCCCAGGGTGTACGTCTTGTACGGGCCCGCGGTGTTGTTGTACGGGTACAGCGGCGAGGTCTTCAGCCCGCGTACGTCGCTCCACACGTGGTCACGGCGCACCTGCACCCGCAGGTCGGCACCGAACCAGCCGCCGTCGGCGAACGTCGCGCCGCTGGTGAAGACGACCTTGTTGATCGCGTACCGGCGCGGCCACGTGTAGCCCCACCAGCTCGCGCCCTTGCGCTCGTCGTTCCAGTCGTCCTCGCTGACGCCGCGGTTCCCGTCGTTGTAGAAACCGTAGTTGCCGTAGTGCGCGACCCGCTCGACCGGCACCGTGCCGGGCTCGCGGGCCAGGTTGCGCGCCGGGTCGTAGGCGTTGGCCGCGCCGGTCGCCGTGTACGGCACCAGCGACATCGGCCGCAGCGAGTACGTGTAGACCGCCGTCCCGCCGCCGCCGCACGGGCAGACGTTGGACTGGAGCCACACCGACCGGCCGTCGGCGCTGATGTACTTCGACGGGATCGTGGTGGCGTAGCCGCCGTGCTTGGACGTGGTCCACGGATAGCCGCCGAAGTCCTTGGTCGCGAACGGTTTCCACGGCCCCCAGGGCGTGGGCGACTCGTAGAACTCGAACGTGTACTCGGTCCACGACGTGTAGAGGTAGCGGTTGAGCGGCTTGTCGTAGACCACGCCGCCCTGGCTGATCACGCTGAGGTTGCGCGCCTTGCCCGCCGTGTACACGTCGGGGTAGATGCGCCGGTCGTCGTGCAGCACCGCGACGCGGCGGCTGATGTCGGAGTTCCACTGCGGCGCGCCGCCGGCGTCGAAGCCGGAGACGAACTGCCAGGCCGACCGGGTCTGCACCGACGCGCGGGGCACCCGGGCCAGGTAGACGTCGACCGGGTCGGGCACCCGGTCGGCGAACGAGTCGCGCCAGTTGCCGTCCAGGCCGTAGGCGTACACGTAGCCGTCGACGGCGTTGGCGTAGTTCTTGCCGTAGTCCAGGAACATGATCGTGGTGAACACGCCGTTGCCGAACATCGGCGCCGACCGGTTCCAGGACCAGGTGCGGCCGTGGTCGGTCGAGCGGGCGACGGTCGCCGCGGGCGCGTCGTCGAAGTCCAGCGCCAGGTCCTGCACGGCCAGGTAGAGCGAGCCGTCGGCGCAGGCCATGCCGGTGGGCTTGCGGGTGTGGTTGGCGGTCCAGACCTGCCCGACCTGGTCGCCCATGGCCAGC
Organism: Catellatospora sp. TT07R-123; assembly: GCF_018327705.1. Lineage (NCBI taxonomy): Bacteria > Bacillati > Actinomycetota > Actinomycetes > Micromonosporales > Micromonosporaceae > Catellatospora > Catellatospora sp. TT07R-123. Next base: position 1,370,033 of record NZ_BNEM01000002.1, read on the forward strand.
GTGGTGCCGGCCAGGGAGCCGGGCATGCCGGTGATCCGGTTCACGCCGATGTCGGAGAAGTTCGGGCCGAAGCCCTTGCCGTCGCCGTGGGCGGCGTAGACGTTGTCGTCGTCGGACCAGCAGTTCGCCCACAGGTCGCCGTCGCCGTTGGCCTGGGTGGTGGCATGGCTGGCGATGCTGGTGGTGGCGAAGAACGTGCTGGCCGGCGGGGTGTAGGCGACGGGCCGCAGCAGCGGCGCCGGGGTGGCGGAGAAGGAGGCGGCCGCGACGCTCGCGGCCACCAGGGCGACCGTGAGCACGGTCGGCAGGAGCTGGGGTTTCAGTCGCATCGCACCCTCCCGGGGACGGTTGTTCGGCGTCCGGAGGCGAAGATCTGCTCAGGACGGTTCAGGAAACGCGGTATGAGCAATCGATTTCTTGTCGGGAACGTACATCGACCAAATATCATCGTCAAGACACCGCTTCAGCGCGGTGGAAATCTTCGCAAACCTGGGAATCGATTTCTCCTGCTAGGCTGCGCACAGCCCGACAGCCGTAGCGACACCGTCACCGAGGATGATGTCGACCGGTGCAGGGCGTCCGCGGCCGAGAGCGAGGAACGATGGCGACCATCTACGACGTGGCCAGGCAGGCCGGAGTCTCGGCCGCGACCGTGTCCCGGGTCGTCAACGGCCGGGCCAGCGTCGACGCGGGACTGGCCGCCCGGGTGCAGCAGGCCATGCGCGAGCTGGACTACCGCCCCAACGCCCTGGCCCGCAACCTGCGCCGCCGCCAGACCAGCATCTGGGCCGTGATCATCTCCGACATCGGCAACCCGTTCTTCACCGCCATGGTCCGCGGCATCGAGGACGTCGCCCAGGGGGCCGGCTACTCGGTGGTGCTCTGCAACAGCGACGAGGACCCGGCCAAGGAGGCCCGCTACGTCAACGCGGCCCTGGAGGAGCAGATGGCCGGCGTGATCATCTCGTCGGCGGGCAAGGCGGCCAACGTCAACCGGCTGATCGAGGCCGGGACGCCGGTGGTCGCGATCGACCGCGAGGTGCGCGGCGCCGCCGTCGACACGGTTCTGGTCGACAACGAGCACGGCGCCGAGCTGGCCGTAGAGCACCTGATCGACGCCGGATACCAGCGCATCGCCTGCATCGGCGGCCCCCGCAAGCTGCCCACCGCCCAGCAGCGCCTGCGCGGCTACCAGCGCGCGCTGCGGGCGCACCGGCGCCCGGCCGAGGACGACCTGGTCCGCCACGGCGACTACCGGCAGGAGGGCGGCTACCAGGCGATGGCCGCGCTGCTGGAGGAGGTCGCCCGGCCGGACGCGATCTTCGCGGCGAACAACCTGATGACGATCGGCGCGCTGGAGTGCCTGGCCGACCGCGGCATCAGCGTGCCGGAGCAGATGGGCGTGGTGGGCTTCGACGACATCCCGTGGGCGCACCTGGTGCGGCCGTCGCTGACCACGGTGGCGCAGCCGACCTACGAGCTGGGCCGCACCGCCGCGCTGCTGCTGGCCGAGCGGATCGCCGAACCGTCGCGCCCACCGTCGACGGTCACGCTGCGTACGGAACTGAAGGTTCGCAACAGCTCCACCCGGCCGTCCATCTCTTGAGGACGGCTGTACCGGCCCCGAGCTGCCGGAACCAAACATAGGGTGATCCAATCACCACCTGAATGAAAAAGATTTACTTGACGGCGCTTCTGAGCGGTTGATAATTTCGCGAGCACGAAATTCACCGCCATCCATCACGCGCCGCACCGAACGCGTCGGTATGCGCGCACGGCACATCCCGTATCACCTGGTCACAGGCCGTTCTGAGCGGACGGTCAGCCGAACCTGCCCGCACCGTGGCGGGCTTCCCCCAACCAGGAGCGGCCATGCGACGAAAGCTCGCGATCCTCCTCACCCCCCTACTGATCGCCCCCATCCTCGCAGCGATCGGCCTCGCCTCCCCGGCGTCGGCCGCCTGCACCTCCATCCCGGCCACCGCCGACCCGTCGGTGCTGGTGATCGTCTACCGCGTCGGCAAGGTCAACAACGTCAACGACAAGGTCATGCTCTCGGGCTTCGAGACCGGCTGGGTCGAGTCGCACATGAACAACCTGCCGTGCGGCGACAAGACCTCGCTGGGCGTGTTCCAGCAGCGCTACGACTACGGCTGGGGCACCCCCGAGCAGATCATGGACCCGGTCTACTCGGCCACGCAGTACTTCGTCCGCGCCATCGTGTGCGACCGGGACCACCCGGGCCACACCACCGGGCAGGTCGCCCAGTGCGTGCAGCGCTCGGGCTTCCCCGACCGCTACGACCAGGTCCAGGGCACCGCCGGCGGCCTGCTGGCCACGGCCCGCCGGGCCGCCGAGATCCACGCTGGCTCGCCCACGGACTTCAACGGCGACGGCAAGGACGACATCGTCACGTTCAACCAGGGCACGCTGGCCGACGTGTACGTCTCCACCTCGACGGGCACCGGTTTCACCGGGACCTCGGTGAAGTGGAACGACTTCTTCTCGGTCGGCGGCGAGACCCCGCTCACCGGTGACTTCAACGGCGACGGCAAGGACGACGTCGTCACGTTCACGCACGGCAGCGGCACCGCCGGAGACGTGTACGTCGGCCTTTCCAACGGCGCCGGCTTCCTCGGCGGCGCCAAGTGGAACGACTGGTTCGCCCCCGGCGCCGAGATCCCCGCCGTCGGCGACGTCAACGGCGACGGCAAGGACGACATCGTCACCTTCACCCACGACGCCCGCGGCGACGTGTACGTGAGCCTGTCCACCGGCAGCAGCTTCACCGCCGGGGCCAAGTGGCACGAGTTCTTCGCCCCCGCCGGGGAGTACCCGGCCGTGGCCGACGTCAACGGCGACGGCAAGGCCGACCTGATCACCTTCACCCAGGGCCCGGCCAGCGCCGCCGACGTGTACGTGGCGCTGTCCAACGGCTCGTCCTTCGGCGCGGGCGTGAAGTGGCACGACCTGTTCGCGGTCGGCAGCGAGCTGCCGCGCGTGGGCGACGTCAACGGCGACGGCAAGGCCGACATCGTCACCTTCACCTGCGACGCCAACGCCGACGTCTACGCCGCCGTCTCCAACGGCAGCGCCTTCGTGGGCACCACCGCCAAGTGGAACGACTTCTTCTGCGTCGCGGGCGAGTTCCCGTACCTGGCCGACGTCAACGGCGACGGCAAGGACGACGCCGTGGTCTTCACCAAGGGCGGCACCAACGACGTCTACGTCGGACTGTCCACCGGCACCGGGTTCCTCGGCGGCGCCAAGTGGCACGACTTCTTCGGCCTCAACGGCGAGACCACGCTGTGAACCGCTCCACCCGATCCGCGACCACCCCTCGCGTACTGGAGGAATCCGTGACACCCCTGCCCTTCCGGCGGGCCCGCGCAGCGTCGCTGCTCGGTGCCGCCCTCGCCGGCGCGCTGCTGCTGTCCGCGGCACCCGCCGTCGCCAAGCCGGCCCCGGCCACCGGGCTCGGCGCCGTGTTCACCGCGGCCGCCACGTCCTACGGCGTGCCCCGGGACGTGCTCGTCGCCGTCGGCTACGGCGAGACCCGCCTGATCGACCACGACGGGCTGCCCAGCCAGGACAACGGCTTCGGCATCATGCACCTGGCCACCAACCCGTACAACCACAGCCTGGAGCTGGCCTCGCAGCTCACCGGGCTGGACCAGGCCGTGCTGAAGAGCGACGCCAGGGCCAACGTCAAGGGCGCGGCCGCGGTGCTGCGCTCGTACGCGGACAGGGCGGGCCTGACCGCCGCCGACCGGGCCCGCACCGGCGCCTGGTTCCCGGCCGTGGCCGCCTACGCGGGCGCCACGAACGACGCCACCGCCAAGCTGTACGCCGACTACGTCTACCAGCTCGTACAGAAGGGCATGAGCGCGCAGACCGTCGGCGGCACCGTCACCACGGCGCCGAACAAGGTCCGCCCGGAGCAGGGCCGCTACGCCGCGATCGCGATGGCGGGCGAGCAGTCGACCGCCCGCCCGCAGAGCGCCGCCAGGAGCGCCCCGCAGGGCGCGGCGGCGCTGGCCGCGGCCGTCCCGCAGTACCCGGCGGCGCACTGGATCGCCGCCAACGGCAACAACTACGCCGCCGGCCGCTCCGCGGCGATCACCACGGTCGTCATCCACGTGATGCAGGGGTCGTACAGCAGCTCGATCAACTGGTTCCAGAACCCGTCGGCGCAGGTCAGCGCACATTACCTGGTGCGCTCCAGCGACGGCGACATCACCCAGATGGTGCGCGAGGAGGACACCGCCTACCACGTGCGGTCCGCCAACTCGTACGCCGTCGGCATCGAGCACGAGGGCTTCATCGACAACCCGTCGTGGTTCACCGACGCCATGTACCGCTCGTCGGCGAACCTGACCCGCTACCTCTGCGAGAAGTGGGGGCTGCCGAAGTCCCGTACCAATATCAAGGGCCACAACGAGATGCCGGGCAACGACCACACCGACCCGGGCCCGAACTGGAACTGGAACTACTACATGTCGCTGGTCACCGCCGGTGGCAGCGGCGTGACGCCGGGCGGCTCGCCGACCGACTTCAACGGTGACGGCAAGGACGACATCGTCACGTTCAACCTGGGCAACCTCAACGACGTCTACGTGGCGACCTCGACCGGAGCCGCCTTCGCGGGCACCTCGGTGAAGTGGAACGACTTCTTCGGCCTCAACGGCGAGAAGCTGCTCACCGGCGACTTCAACGGCGACGGCAAGGACGACGTCGTCACGTTCACCGGCGGCACCCTCGGCGACGTCTACGTCGGCCTGTCCACCGGCACCGGGTTCCTGGGCGGCGCCAAGTGGCACGACTGGTTCTCGCCGGGGGCCGAGATCCCGGCGGTCGGCGACGTGAACGGCGACGGCAAGGACGACATCATCACGTTCACCCACGACGCCCAGGGCGACGTGTTCGTGGCCCTGTCGAACGGCAGCTCGTTCGGCGCGGGCGTCAAGTGGCACGAGTTCTTCGCCCCCGCCGGGGAGTTCCCCGCCGTGGCCGACGCCAACGGCGACGGCAAGGCCGACATCATCACGTTCACGCAGGGCCCGGCGACCGCGGCCGACGTGTACGTGGCGCTGTCCACCGGCTCGTCGTTCGGCGCGGGCGTCAAGTGGCACGACCTGTTCGCCGTCGGGGCGGAGAAGCCCCGCGTCGGCGACTTCAACGGCGACGGCAAGGCCGACATCGCCACCTTCACCTGCAACGCCGACGCCGACGTGTACGTGGCCCTGTCCAACGGCAGCAGCTTCGTCGGCACCACGGTGAAGTGGAACGACTTCTTCTGCATCGCCGGGGAGTTCCCGTACGTGGGCGACTACAACGGCGACGGCAAGGACGACATCGTCGTCTTCACGAAGGGGTCGACCAACGACGTGTTCGTGGGCCTGTCCACCGGCACCGGGTTCCTCGGCGGCGCGAAGTGGCACGACTTCTTCGGCCTGAACGGGGAGACCACGCTGTGAGAACGACCCGGCTCCCGATCGCCGCGACCATCGCGGCGCTCGTACTGGCCGGGCTGGGCGGGGCGGCTTCGGCCGCCCCGTCCGGGGTTTCCGGCCCGAGCCCGGCCGCGCTGACGGTCACCGGCCCGGCCGAGAAGGTCGCCAAGCTCACCGGCCCCGGCTCGATCAACGCCACCGACACCAGGTGGCAGCTCAAGGCCACCGACCTGGGCATCATGTGGGACAACGGCAACGGCCAGGTGCTCACCGTCTTCGGCGACACGTTCGGCAACGGCTGGACCGGCCCCGGCGGTGGCGTCGGCAACGGCGCCACCATCGACTGGCGCTGCAACACGCTGGTCCGCAGCGCCGACCGCAACCTCGCCGACGGCATGACCTTCGACAGCGCGGTGCTGGACCGGGCCGGGCACGCCGGCACGATCCTGCCCTGCAAGCAGATCGACAACAACGAGATGACAGTCATCCCGACCGCTGCGATCTCGGTGGGCAGCCGACAGTTCATCCACTACATGTCGGTCAACCACTGGGGCGACGCGGGCCGCTGGTACACCAACTACAGCGGCATCGCGTACTCCGACGACAACGGGCAGACCTGGATCAAGGACGCCGACGCCCGCTGGCAGAACACCCCCGCCTGGGACAACCGGTTCCAGCTGGGCGCCATGCTGCGCCAGGGCGGCTTCGTCTACCTGTACGGCACCATGAACGGCCGCTTCGGCAACACCTGGCTGGCCCGGGTGCCCGAGGGCTCGGTCCTGGAGCCGACGGCCTACCGGTACTGGAACGGTTCGGCCTGGGTCACCGACCAGTGGGCCACCGTCCCCGTCGCCACCGGGCCGGTCGGCGAGCTGTCGGTGATCTACAGCCGCTACCTCGGCCGGTTCGTGATGACGTACCTCAACGAGAGCCGGGGGGCGCTGGTGCTGCGTACGGCGCCGACGCCGACCGGCCCGTGGAGCGCCGAGGAGGTGCTGGCCACCACGGCCCAGTACCCGGGGCTGTACGGGGCGTTCATCCATCCCTGGTCGGCCGACTCCGACAGCCCGTACCTGTATTTCACGATGGCGCAGTGGGATCCGTACAACGTGTGGCTGATGCGGACGAAGCTCACCGGCGGCGGCATGTTCGCCCGCTCGTCGACCGACTTCACCGGCGACCACCGCTCCGACGTCATCACGTTCACCCAGAACGACCTCGGTGACGTGTACGTCGCCCCGTCCACCGGCGGCGCGTTCGCCGGGGGCGGCAAGTGGCACGACTGGTTCGCCCCGTTCAACGAGACCGCGCTGACCGGCGACTTTAACGGCGACGGCCGCGACGACATCGCGACCTTCACCCACGCCCCGCTCAACGACGTCTACGTGGCCCTGTCCACCGGCTCCGGCTTCGGCGCCGGGGCGAAATGGCACGACTGGTTCGCGGGCGGCAACGAGATCCCGGCGGTCGGCGACGTGAACGGCGACGGCAGGGACGACATCGTCACCTTCACCCACGACGGCGAGGGCGACGTGTACGTGGCCCTGTCCAACGGCACCTCGTTCGTGGGCACCGCGGCCAAGTGGCACGAGTTCTTCGCCCCGTGGGGCGAGTTCCCGGCCCTCGGCGACGTCAACGGCGACGGCAGGGACGACCTGATCACGTTCACCCAGGGGTCGACCGACGACGTCTTCGTGGCCCTGTCCACCGGGACCTCGTTCGGCGCGGGCCAGAAGTGGCACGACTTCTTCGGCCTGACCGGCGAGTCCCCGCGCGTCGGCGACGTCAACGGCGACGGCCGGGACGACATCGTGGTCTTCACCTGCGACACCAACGCCGACGTCTTCGTGGCCCTGTCCACCGGCACCGGCTTCACCGGCACCACGGCCAGGTGGAACGACTTCTTCTGCACCGCCGGAGAGTTCCCGTACCTGGCCGACGCCAACGGCGACGGCAAGGACGACATCCTGGTGTTCACCCAGGCCGCCACCAACGACGTCTACGTCGGCCTGTCCAACGGCACCTCGTTCGCCGCAGGCGTGAAATGGAACGATTTCTTCGGCCTGACCGGCGAGCGCGAGTTCTGACACCCCGCCGACGCGAAGACCAGCCGACGTGAAGACCAGCCAACTTGCCGGGCAATCGGGCGCCTGCGGCACCCGCATTCGCCCGATTGCCCGGCAACTCAGACGGCCCTGGCCCGGGGCTCGCGGACGGAAGACGCGAGCCTGCTGACCGGTGGTCGAGGACCGCAGGCCGGCGACGAGGCCCGCCTGCGGCATCATGCATTCGGCGGCGGTACGACCAGAGTTGAGGAGCCAGCCATGGACACGGTCGTGGTCGGGGTCGACGGCGGCGGCACCCGCACCAGGTGCGTGGTGGTCGACGGGGACGGCCGGGTGCTGGGCCGGGCCGAGGCCGGCGGTGCCAACCCGCACAGCTCCCCCGATCCGGTCGGCGCCCTCACCGACGCGGTCCGCACCGCCGTGGCCCAGGCCGCCGGGACCACGCCCGGAGTCGCCGCGCGGGTGGCGACCGGGGTGTTCGGGCTGGCCGGAGCCGGTGGCGCCGGGCACGCCGACGCGCTGCGGCGGGCCGCCGCCGCCTGGCACGCGGCCGGGCTGGCCGGGACCCCGGAGGTGGTCGGCGACCTGGTGGTCAACTTCGCCGCCGGTACGCCCGAACCCGAAGGGCTGGTCCTGGTCGCCGGCACCGGCGCGATCGCCGGGCGCATCGCCGACGGCGCGGTCGTACGCCGCTGCGACGGGTACGGCTGGCTGGTCGGCGACCGCGGCTCGGGCACCTGGCTGGGCCGGATGGCGGTCACCGCCGCGCTGGACGCCCTCGACGGCCGCGGCCCGGACACGGTCCTCACGCACACCGTCCCCGCCGCGTTGCTGGACGGCCCCTTCCCGGCCGCTTTCGAGCCGGGCGGCGCCGACGCCCACGCCCTCGCCCAGCGGCTGATCCGGGCCGTCTACGGCGCCCCACCCGCGACCCTGGCCAGGCTGAGCCCGGTCGTCGACGCCGCCGCCCGCGCCGGTGACGCCACCGCCCGCCTGATCGCCGCCGAAGCCGCCGACCATCTCGTCGCCTCGGTGGAGGCCCTGGCACCCCAGCCCGCTGAACCGCTCGTCTTCGCCGGGGGCATCCTGACCGGCCCCACCCTGGTCGCCGAGCTGGTCACGGCCCGGTTCGCCGGATCGCACCCGCCCCGAGCGGTATCAACGGCCGGGCCCGGCGAGCTCGGCGCCGCGCTGCTCGCGCTACGCCGCACCGGCCTGCCCGCACCCGACCTCACCCGCGTCCACACCGCCCTGCTCCCGGCGTGACCGCCAGCGGTCCCCTACCTCCGGCAGCGACCGCCTCTCCCGCGAAGATCGGCGTTTCCGGTCATCTTCTGCGCTTCAGCGCGACATCGTGACCGGAAACGACGATCACCCGCCCCACCCCGCCCCGCGCCAACCGGCGGGGGGCTCTGTCACTGGTAGGTCGGGTCGCTCCAGCGGCCGATGCTGCGGGAGCGGACCGGCTCGACCAGCCTGGGCGCGGCGCTGTGCGGGTTGGCGGGGCCCCAGTTGGTGGCGTCGCCCTGCACCACCACCCGTGCGTTGTCGGTGTACCAGTCGACCAGGTCGCTGTCGGAGCGCACCAGCCAGGTGCAGCCCACCTCGTCCCCGGCGGTGAAGTCGCCGTGGCGCACCAGCGGCGGCCGCCAGAAGTACGTGCCCGGCCACATCTTGCCGAAGTTGTAGTCGAACGCGCCCTCGAGGCAGTACGCCTCCTCCGAGCAGGGATGGTGAGCCAGCGGCACCTCGCGCCAGCCCGGCTTGGCCTTGATCAGCCGGGTGTAGAAGCCGGTCTTCTCATCGCGGTGCAGCAGCTTGATGTACAGGCCGGGCACCGGCGTGCCGCCGAGGTCGAAGCGCATCGGACTGCCGTCCTTGACGTCGATCCACGGCATCTGCGCGCTGTCGAGCACGACCAGGACCTGGTCGGGGCGGACGAACTCGCGGTCGGCGTCGGCCAGGTCGAAGTGCCAGTCGCCGTACTCGCGGTACAGCAGGATCTCGGTGCCCGCGGTGACGGTGACCGCCGGGGTCCACACACCCTTCGGGGCGGTCCAGTAGCCGTGTTCGCCCAGGGTGGTGTCGCCGATGGTGATCTGTCCGGACAGGACGTACCACTCGGTGTCGGCGTGGTGCACCCCGGCGGGCCGCGACCAGTCGCTGGTGAACCGGACCTTCAGCGAGGCGGAGCCGTCCTCCTCGTCGTAGCTGAGGTTGCGCTGTTCGGCGCTGCCGCTGGCGTGCTGGAACTCCGCGACGTGCCAGATGAGGTCGCGTTCATCGATGATCTCCACGTGCGGGCGCATGGCTGCCTCCTCCGAGCGGTGACAATTTCCAGTGCGGAATGTATCGGTTAACTTTTTCAAGTACAAGATGTAGCGTTAACCCCGTGAACCGACCTGGCCGCCCCACCGGGCCCACCTCCGACACCGCGACCGTGGTGCTCACCTCGGCGCTGGAACTGCTGCTGTCCGAGGGGGCCGCCGCGCTCACCGCCCAGCGCCTGCACCAGTCCACCGGCGTGTCCCGCTCCACGATCTACCGCCACTGGCCCACCCCGGCCGCGGTGCTGGCGGCCCTGATCGAGGTCGCCCCGCTGCCGCCCGTCGAGCCCTCCGGCGACCTGGCCCGCGACCTGCACGCCGAGGTCGACCTGCTGTGCAACCGGCTGCGCGACCGGCCCGTCGGCGCCTTCCTGCAGGCGCTCGTCGTCGCCGCGGCGGCCGACCCCGGCGCCGCCGAACTGCGCCACCGGTACGTGAGCGACCTGCTCGAACCGTTCCACGCCGTGCTGCGCGCGGCGGGCGTGCCCGCGACCCAGCGCGAGGACGCCGTCGCGATGATCGCCTCACCCCTGCTGCTGGACGCGCTGCTGCTGGACCGGCCCACCGCCCGTACCCGCGCCCACCGCATCGTCGACGACGTCGTGCAGCGGCTGGCCCGCGCATGACCAACGCCGTCGGGCCGCGCGCCGTCTTCGGCGTCATCGTGCCCAGCACCAACACCGTCGTCGAGCACGACTACTGGACCGCCCGGGTGCCGGGTGTCGCCTACCGGGCCGGCTCGATGCACATCCCGAACCCGGTGATGGGCGACGACGAGGATTTCCAGGCGCTGCTCGGCCAGATCCGCGCCTCGATCGACACCGCCGTGCGCGACGTGCTCACCGCCGAACCCGACCGCATGGTCATGGGTATGTCCGCCGAGACGTTCTGGGGCGGCGTCGAGGGCAACGCCGCCTTCGAGCAGCGGCTGCGCGACCGCACCGGGCTGCCGGTCACCACGGGCGCGAGCTCCTGCCGGGCGGCGCTGCGGGAACTGGGCTGCCACCGCATCTCCGTCTTCTCGCCGTACCAGCCGATCGCCGATCGCGAGGTCGGCCGGTTCTTCACCGAGGCGGGGTTCGACGTCGCGGCGATCACCGGCCTGCGCTGCCCGACCGCCATGGACATCGCCCGCGTGCCCGACGACCGGCTGCGCGACACCGTCGCCGCCCTCGACGGACCCGACGTCGACGCCGTGGTCCAGGTCGGCACCAACCTGTCCTTCGTACGCCTCGCCGACCAGCTCGAACAGGAACTGGGCAAGCCGGTGATCGCGATCAACGCCGCCACCCTCTGGCACGCCCTGCGCGAACACGGCCTCGACGACCGCCTCCCCCAGATGGGACGCCTACTCCGCGACCACTGACCAAGACCCGCCCCCCGCTCCGAAGATCGGCATTGGCGGTCATTCAGTGCATCCCAGCACCACATTCCGACCTGAAACGACGATCACCCCGCCCCTCCGCCATCACCACAACCATCGCGCCGCAACCCGATCCGGATCATCCTCCCGGAGACACCACCCGCCCCAGCCAGGACGACGCCCTTGTAGCTTCCATACAACAAATCTAGTGGACATTCATGCATCGAGACATCTTCGTGACCGCTCGGTAGGGGTGAGGCTATAGCCAGTGTCGACGCGAGTCCGCGCCGGCGAAGGCGTCTGGAGAGGAATCTCGGCATGGCTGGGCTGCTGGCGGGCAAGCGTCTACTCATCACCGGCATCATCACCGAGCAGTCGCTGGCGTTCTCGGTCGCCCGGATCGCCCAGGAGCAGGGCGCCCGCCTGGTGCTCACCGGATTCGGGCGCATGTCGCTGGTCGAGCGCATCGCCAGGCGCCTGCCCGAGCCCGCGCCCGTCCTCGAACTCGACGTGACCGACCGCGCCCACCTGGCCAGCCTCGCCGACCGCGTGCGCGAGCACGCCGACGGCATCGACGGCGTGCTGCACGCCGTCGCGAACGCGCCCGCCGCCGCGCTGGGCGGGAACTTCCTCGACACGGCTTGGGAGGACGTGTCCCGGGCGGTCCACGTCTCGACCTACTCCTACCAGGCCCTGGCCACGGCGGCACTGCCGCTGATGGGTGCGGGCGGGTCCATCGTCGGCCTCACCTTCGACGCCACCCGCGCCTGGCCGGTGTACGACTGGATGGGCGTGGCCAAAGCCGGGCTGGAGTCCGCCAACCGCTACCTCGCCCGCTATCTGGGTCCGCACGGGATCCGGTGCAACCTCGTCTCCGCCGGACCGACGCGCACCCTGGCCGCGAAGTCCATCCCCGGCGCCGAGGGGTTCGAGGAGGCATGGCCGCAGCGGGCGCCGCTGGGCTGGGACCACTACGACGCCGCATCGACCGCCAGGGCGTGCTGCGCGCTGCTGTCCGACTGGTTCCCGGCCACCACCGGCGAGGTGGTCCACGTCGACGGCGGCTTCCACGCGGTCGGCGCCTGACCGGCGGCGCCTCAGCCGCGGAATCCGGCGGCGGTGAGCGCCGCCGTCACGACAGTCTGGGCCTGGTCCGGGGTGATCGCGCCGACCAGCAGCGGGCCCTGCAGTCCGCTGACGACGGCGTACAGCCCGATCGCGGTATCCCGGTCGAAGGCCCGCGCGAGGAACGCGTACGCCCCCTCGTACGCCGAGCGCATGATCTGGCCGGCGTGCGGTTCGGTGGCGCTGTAGGCGAGCAGGGCCGCTGTGGCCGCCGAGGTCAGCCGCCGCTCGTCGTCGAGCGGCAGCATCTCATCGATGATCACGCGAAGCCCCACCGCGTCGTCGGCCGGGTCGGAGGTGCGGGCCATGCGGGCGAGCACCCGGGCGGTGAAGGCCGTGTTCAGGTGGCCGAGCACGAACCGCAGCAGCTCCTCCTTGGTCGCGAAGCACCGCTGCACGGCCCCGGCGGACACCCCGGCCTCTGCGGCGATGGTGCGCACGGACGCCGCCTCGATGCCGCGCGTGCCGATGATCCGTACGGCGGTGTCCGCGATGAGCGCACGGCGGGCTTGCTGGTCCACGATCTTCGGCATGCTTATATGATACGGTCGTATCGAAAAAATGGAGGTGCGGCGTGACGGTCATGACGGCGCGAAACGGCGAGGTCGAACTCGCCTACGAGACGTTCGGCGACGCGTCCGGGCAGCCGCTGCTGCTGATCACCGGGCTCGGGCACCAGATGCTGCTCTGGCCGGACGGCTTCTGCCGGGCCCTGGCCGAGGCCGGTTTCCACGTCGCACGCTTCGACAACCGCGACTCGGGGCTGTCGACCTACTTCGACAGCCCCGACCAGCGGTGGTGGCAGGCGCTGCTCGGCGGGGGCCGGCCGCCGTACACCTCGGTCGCCTTCGTCGACGACGCGCTCGCCGTGATGGACGCGCTGGGCTGGCAGTCGGCCCACGTCGCGGGGGCCTCGATGGGTTCCGCGATCGGCCAGATGCTCGCGGTCCGCCACCCCGGACGCGTGCGCAGCCTGACGGCCCTGATGAGCATGCCCGCCTCCAGCAGCCTGCTCGCCCTGCGGCACATCCGGCTCGGCTCGGTGCTGAAGATGGGCCGCATGCGCCACGGCGCCGACCGGGCGGGCCAGGAGCAGCGGATCGTCGACCTGCTGCGGATGCTGGCCTCACCCCGGGGCGCGTTCGACGAGGCGTGGGCGCGGGACGTGGCCCGCCGCGGCTACGACCGGCGGCCGTTCGACCCGCGAGCCGAACGGCGCCAACTGGCGGCGGGTCGGGGCACCAAGGGGACGCTCGACCTGAGCCGGCTCACGGCCCCGACGCTCATCGTCTACGGCGAGGACGATCCCCTCGTACGGCCGAGCGGGCCGAAGGCCCTGGCCCAAGCCATCCCCGGGTCGCGGCTGATCGCATACCCGGGGATGGGCCACGACCTGCCCGCACCGCTGTGGCCGGACCTCGTCGGCGAGATGGCGCGGCACCTGTCCGCGCCGTGACCTGACCGGGCGCCCTCAGCCGACGAAGTTGTTCTGCACGAACGTCACCACCATGACGCCCTGCACGCCGACCGCGACGACCGGGTAGATCCGGTCGAAGGTGCGGTCGGCGCCCATCCGCGCCAGCACCAGGAACGCCGGCAGGCATTCGAGGAAGTATCGCCAGACCGACGCCAGCGGGTAGTAGTTGTGCACCGGGTTGACCACCGGCAGCAGCATCGCGGGCAGCGCGAACGCGATCAGGTAGTGCGCGCCCCGGCCGAGCCGCCACGGCCCGGCGACGGCCAGGCCGAGCAGCGCCAGCGAGCCGACCGAGGTCACCAGGTTCACGGTGTTGCGCACGGTGTCCGGCTGGTACGTCGTGCCCTCGGAGATCAGCCGGATCACCTCGCGCCAGGTGGTCCACGGCGGCTGGTAGCCGCTGCGGAACCAGTGCGACTGCACGTCCAGGAAGGCCGTCGCGCTGCCGAGGGTCCGCTGGAGGTGCAGCGCGTACAGGACGACGCCCAAGGGCACCAGCAGGGCCGCCAGCGCGTCCCACCGCACGCGCCGGACCGACCAGTCGCGCTGGCGCAGGTATTCGTAGACGAACGCCAGCCCCAGCAGGACGCCGGTCAGCCGGGTCGCCCCGGCCAGGCCGCACAGCAGGCCCGCCCACCACCACCGGCCGCACCGCATGCAGTACAGCGCACCCACCGCCAGCGCGACGAACAGCGATTCGTTGTACGCCGCGACGAGGTACAGCCCGGTCGGGAACGCGAGCAGGTAGAACGCGGCCCGGCGGCCGTGCTCGGCGTCGAGCAGCTCGGTGGCGAGCCGGTGGACCAGGATCAGCGCGGCCAGGCAGGCGAGCACCGACACCAGCATGGCGGCGTGGAACGTCGACAGCGTCGTGACGGTCTGCACGGCGCGCACCAGCATCGGATAGAGCGGGAAGAAGGCCGCCCGCAGCGGATCGGGCGCGTAGCCGGTGTCGGCGATGGGCAGGTACCAGGCGACGTCCCACCGGTTCCAGGCGTCGAGCGCACCCTCGAACCCGGTCGGCGCGTCACCCGCCTTGGCCGGGAGGTCCTGCACCGGCAGCCACGCGAAGTAGGTGGCCGCGGCGTACATCAGCAGCCCGGCGACCCAGGTGACGAGCCCGGCGCGGACCGACTCCCGCCAGCCGTCCGGCACCGCGCGCTCGGGCGCGGTGCCGTCCTGGCCGGCCTGCGGCTCGGCCGCCGGCACCGGGTTCGGATCGACCTCTGTCGCTTCGGGCATGCCCGCGACGATAGCGGGCACGATCCGGTTTAGACAGACGCCGAACGATCGCGATCTCGTCAGTGGTGGTGGTCGTGGTGGTCGTGATCGTGGGCGCCGTGGTCGTGGCCGGCGTGGGCGAGGGGCTTGGCGGCCACCCAGACCCGGGCGGACTCGGCCGCGTCGCGCAGCTCGGCCAGCAGCGCCGCCAGCTCCTCGTGCTGCATGTAGTTGGTCTCGGTGATCGAGTTGACGTGCTCGCCCAGCCGGTCGGCCAGGGCGCGGATGCCGGTGAGCGCGTCGACGACGGTGGCGGTCTCCTGCTCGGTCAGATCACACATGTCCCCCACCGTACCCGCCATAGACGGTCATGGAATCCTTCTAATGGTTGTAAATCATGGCATTCTGGTGTCAGTGCCCCAGCAGGGCCAGCGCGACCGTGATCGCGCCCGAGGCGATCAGCGCCACGGCCCATACCCGGTCCAGGTCCAGCCAGGCCGACACCCGCAGCGCCCGCACCGCCAGCAGCTGGAGCACCACCAGGGCGATCACCGCCGCCACCGCCGTCATCGCGGCGGTGTGCACCGCGGTCGCGGCCAGCCCGGTCAGCGCCGACACCTGGCCGCCGGCCGCCATCTCGTGATGGTGTCCCCCGCCCGCCGCCACCGGCACCGCGACCAGCACCGGCAGCAGCGCCAGCCCGGCGCCGTGCAGCGACGACATCAGGAACGACCAGCCCATCAGCTGCCGCCCGGACGGCTGCAACCCGCGCCAGTGCAGGTGTCCCCCGGCCCGCAGCTGCCACAGGCCGAACCCGACCAGCAGCGCCCCGCCGACGACCGCCACCCGCTGCGCCCCGCCGACCGACACCGCCAGGCCCACCAGCGTCGCCACCGCGAACACCGACAGCGCGTGCCCGCCCGCGACCGGCAGCAGCACCCGCAGCGCCGCGCCCCGGCTGCGTTCGCGCAGCCCGGCCGCGACCGCCAGCAACCACCCCATACCGGGGTTGAGACCGTGAAACGCGCCCAGCCCAGCAAGGAGGACGTACTGCCACACGCTCATAACACCCCCGTCCGCAGTGACATCGTCACCGGCTGGTCGGCGTCCTGTCACGGGTAGTCGCCCCATCGATACCGCTGGTTCCCGGCGATCTGGGGCTTGATCGCCGCCTACGGTCATCAGGTGCTCCCTGAACGCACAAACCGACCGCAGACAGCAATCAAGCGCCGCCTGCGGTCGGGGGGTGGAGGGTGGGGCGCGGTCAGCCCTTTACCGCGCCGGCGGTTAGGCCGTGGGCGAGGTTGCGCTGGGCTAGGGCGAAGCAGATCGCCACCGGGAGCGCGATGAGGGTCGACCCGGCCATGAGCGGGCCGAACTCGGCGCCCTCCGAGGTGATGAAGTGCGTCAGCCACAGCGGCAGGGTGTACCGGTCGGGGGTGCTGGTCAGGAAGTAGGCGACCAGGTACTCGTTCCACGACAGGATCATCGTGAAGATCGAGGTGGCGATGAGGCCCGGCAGCACCAGCGGCAACGTCACCCGCCGGAACGCCTGGAGCGGGGTGCAGCCGTCGATCATCGCGGCCTCCTCCAGCTCGCGGGGCACGCCCGCGACGAAGCCGCGCATGGTCCACACCGCGAACGGCAGCGCGAACGCCAGATACGCCACGACCAGGCCGGTCAGCGTGTCGGCCAGGCCGAGGTCGCTCAGCGTCAGGAACAGCGGGATGATCAGCGCCACGTGCGGCACCAGCTGCACGACCAGCACCGAGGCCAGGAAGGCCCGGCGGCCGCCGAAGTCGAACCGGGCCACCGCGACGGCGGACAGGAACGCCACCGCCATCGCCAGCACCACCGTGACCGCGGTGACCCCGGCGCTGTTGCGCAGCGCCTGCCAGAACGCGGCATCGTGGAGCACCCGGTTGATGTGCTGCATGGTGGGGTGCAGCGGCACGAGCTGGGGCTCGGCGGCGTACATGTCGCGGCCGGGCTTGATGGCGGTGGTGGCCATCCAGTAGACCGGGAACACCCACACGACGGCGACCATGATCCCGAGGAGGGCGTACACGCCCCGCAGCACCCGCCTCACGTGAGGTCTCCCATCCGGATGAGCTGGCGGACGTAGACGACCAGCAGCACGGCCAGCAGCAGCACCGTCACCAGCGCCACCGCCCCCGCGTAGCCGTAGTCGTGGCCCTGGTAGGCCTGCATGTAGGCGTAGATGCCCAGGGTCTGGTACTCGGGTTCGGGGGAGGCGTTGCGCAGCAGCCAGATCTGGTTGAAGACCTGGAAGTCCCAGATGACCGACAGCACGATCTGGATGCCGAGCACCGGGCGCAGCAGCGGCAGGGTGACCCGGCGCAGCACCTGAAGCCCCGACGCCCCGTCCATCCGCGCCGACTCGACCAGCTCCGCGGGCACCTGCGTGAGCCCGGCGTACGTGGTGACGGCGATGAACGGCACGGCGCCCCACACCACCACGGCGGTGGCCACGGCCAGGCCCTCGACCGGGTTGATGTACCAGTTGTGCTGGCCGAGGCCGAACAGGTAGTTGAAGACGCCGAAGTTCTGCTGGGTCATCCAGGCGAACACCTGCGTCGACACGAAGGTCGGCACCGCCCACGCGAGCACCAGCACCGACATCACGACCCGCCGCAGCCACGCGGGCAGCCGCTCCATCAGCAGCGCGATGCCGACGCCGAACAGCATGGTCAGGGTGACCATGGCGGCGGCGAGCACCAGCGTGCGGCGCAGCGCGGCCCAGAAGACCGGGTCGCTGAGGATCCGCTCGAAGTTGTCCAGGCCCACGAACGGGGCAGGCTGGTCGGAGAAGATCTGGGCCAGGCCCCAGCCCTGGAACGACAGGGCCGCCACACGGCCCAGCGGGTATGCCTGCACCAGCAGCAGGATCAGGGCGGCCGGGGCGATCAGCAGCAGCGGCAGCCTCGGACGGCGCGGCCGGCTCGACCGGCCCGGCCGGCTCGGCGCGGGCGCCGGACCGGCGGCGGCGTGGGTGGCGACGGTGACGGCCACGGCTTCCTTTCGTAGGGGGATGCGGCGGGCGCGAGAGGTCCGCGCCCGCCGCACCGGGGATCAGCCGGCGTTCAGCAACGCCTCGATGGCCTTGTCGCCCGCCTCGGTGGCGGCTTCGACCGTGGCCTTGCCCGTGGCGATGTCCACCAGCATGTTAAGCACGATCTTGTTCTTCTCCACCTGGGCCCAGTTCTTGGCCGGCGGCAGCGTCCACGTGTCGGCGAGGCTGTCGGCGTAACCCTTGAGCTGCGGGTCGGTGGGGACGATGCCCTTGGTGTTGGCGAGGAAGCCGCCGTCGACGAACGCCTGCTGCGAGGAGTTGCTCAGGAACGCCGCGATCCACGCCCGCGCCCAGTCCTGGTGCTTGCTCCTGGCCGTCACGGCGACGTCGGAGCCGCCCATGAACGCCGGCGTGAAGCCGTCGGCCTTGGTCGGGCTGGGCAGCCGGAACGTGCCGATCTGCTCCTTGAGCTTCGGGTCGCCGTCGGCGCCGAAGACCTTCTTCATCTGGCCGGCCGAGTCGTAGAACATGGCGGCCTTGCCCGCGACCATGGTGCTGAACGCGGTGAGGTCGTTGATGGTGCGGTCGCCCTTGTAGCCGGCGTCCATCAGCGACTTCCAGTTCTTCAGGCCCGCGATGCCCTCGGGGCTGCTGAACGTGGCGTCCCACTTGCCGTCGGCGCCGAGCTTGGCGGCCTGGCCGCCCGCGTCGTAGACGAACGGCATCGCCGCGTACTGGTGCTGGCCGGGCAGGAAGAACGAGCTGAACGTCGGGTCCTTGGCGTGCTTGGCGTTGAGCTTGTTGACCAGGTCCATCAGCGCGGCCCAGGTCGTCGGCGGCGTGGTGACGCCGACCTCGGCCAGCAGGTCCTTGCGGTAGATGACGGCGCGGTCACCGCCGTAGTACGGGACGCCGTACAGCTTGCCCTGGTAGGTCGCCGAGTCCTCCAGCGCCTTGACCCAGGTGGTGTTGTTGTCGAACTCGGCGCGGTGCGAGGTGAGGTCGCTGAACGCGCCCGCGGCCATGTACAGGCCCATCTCGGTGGAGCCGAGCTCGATCACGTCGGGGGCCGAGCCGGCCTGCGCCGCGGCGTCGAACTTGGCCAGGTGCTCCGGCCACGTCTGGTACGCCACGTTCACCTTGACGCTGGGGTACTTCTCCTTGAGCTTCGCGTTGGCGGCCTCGACGGTCTTGGGCCACAGGTTCTGCGCCTCGACCTGGAGCCAGACGTTCAGCTCGCCGGCGGCGTTGGGGTCGTCTGTGGATCCGGCGTCGTCGCCGCAGGCCGCTACGCCCAGGAGCAGGGCGGCTGCCGCGGCGGCGGCGAGGAGACGTACCTTCATTCCATCAACTCCTAACAGCGTGTATAGACGAAAGAGAATCGAGTCCACAGGCGTAGGATCCGGCATGCGGACAGCGCCACGATGGCAGGAATCTCCTTATCCGTCAATCTCCATGAAGGAATTATTCGGCGCCTGATTGTGGCGAGGGCTCCGGTCAGCGAAGATGGGCGCCTGGCCGCAGTTCGCCGAGGAGATGACCGTATGACCGAGACCCAGCCCGACCACCTCGTCGCCAGCGTCCGCGCGGTGCTGCCCTCGCTGACGCCGTCGGCGCAGGTCATCGCGCGGCTGATCCTCGACGACCCCGCAACCGTGGCACGCAGCACCATCACCGAGCTGAGCGCCAACTCCGGGGTCAGTGAGGCGACGATCGTACGAACCGCCCGCATGCTCGGTTTCTCCGGGTACGCCCCGCTGCGCCTGGCCCTGGCCGCCGCCGCCGCGCGGGCCGAGCCGGACCGCCTGGTCCCCGGTGACCTCGGGCTGAGCGACCCGCTGTCGGACGTCATCGCCAAGGTGACCCGCTCCGAGATCGAGGCGCTGTCCGACACCGCCGCGCAGCTCAACCCCGACCAGCTCGACACGGTCATCACCGCGGCGATCGCCGCCCGCCGCATCGACATCTACGGCGTGAGCGCCTCCGGCCTGGTCGCCGCGGACATGGCGCAGAAGCTGCTGCGCATCGGCATGTCCGGGCACGCCTTCACCGACGTGCACTCCGCACTGACCAGCGCGGCCCTGCTGCGCAAGGGCGACCTGGCGATCGGCGTCTCCACCTCGGGGGAGACGCCCGACATCATCGAGCCGCTGCGCCAGGCGGGGCGGGCCGGGGCGACCACGGTCGCGATCACCAACAACCCGTGGTCCAACCTGGCCCGCACCGCCGACCACACCCTGGTGTCGGCGGGCCGGGAGACGTCCTTCCGGCCCGGGGCGATGGCCTCGCGCATCAGCCAGCTGCTGCTGGTCGACTGCGTGTTCGTCGGGATCACCCAGCGCACGTTCGCCACCTCCGAGCAGGCGCTGAAGCTGACCCGCGAGGCCGTGAGCGACTACATGGCCGAACACCGTCCCCGCCCGCGGAGCTGAGCGCTCACAAACGAAACCTCCACGTCATCGGTCTGCCATGTCCTTGCAATGAAAGAATTCTTCATGCATACAAACATCTGTATTGCTTTTCTCCAGCACCTCGGGGGACGATGCGTGTCGGAACCCGGGCGCCGCGAAGCGGCGCCCACCAGCATGTGAACTTGGGGGGACTGATGACCGACGGTCAAGCGATGACGATGCCGGTCACCGAGCGACGCCTCGCCGGTACGGAAGAGCTCGACCTGCTGTCCACGCCCGACCTGGTCCGGCTGATGACGGCTCAGGACCGGACCGTGCCGGACGCCATGGCGGAGGTCGCCATCGAGATCGCCGCGGCCGTGGACGCCATCTCCGACCGGATGCGCCGCGGGGGGCGGCTCATCTACCTCGGCGCGGGCAGCGCCGGCCGGATCGGCACCCTGGACGCCAGCGAGATCCCGCCCACCTTCGGCGTGGGCCCGGACCTGGTCCGGGCGCTCATCGCGGGCGGGCCCGGGGCGCTGATCTCGGCGGTGGAGGCGGCCGAGGACTCCGCCGAGATGGCGGTGGCCGACCTGACCGCGATCGCGCTCACCGAGCTCGACAGCGTCGTCGGGCTCTCGGCCAGCGGCACCACGCCGTACACGGTGGGCGGGGTGCGGCACGCGCGCGGGCTCGGGGCCCTGACGGTGGGAGTGGCCTGCAACTCCGGCACCCCGCTGGCGGCCGCGGCCGAGATCGGCATCGAGGTCGTGGTGGGGCCGGAGCTGCTGGCCGGGTCGACCCGGCTGAAGGCCGGCACGGCGCAGAAGCTCGTCTGCAACACGCTGTCGACGCTGGTGATGATCCGGCTGGGCCGCACGTACGGCAACCTGATGGTCCACATGAACGCGACCAACAAGAAGCTCTACGCGCGGGCGCACCGGCTGGTGGAGCTGATCACCGGCCGGGGCGAGCTGGAGGTCGACACGGCGCTGCGGGCGGCCCAGGGCTCGGTGCCGGTGGCCGTGCTGGTGCTGCAGCTGGGCGTCGACGCGGCGACCGCGCGCACCCGCCTGGCGGCCGCCGGGGGCAGCCTGCGCGACGCGCTGCGCACGGCCGCCTGAGGCACGGAGAAGGCTTATTGCCGTCCGGCCCCGCGTTGCCAGAGCCATGCGGGGCCGGACCACCCCACGGGGCGGGGTGGAAAAGGAGCGGGGGTGGCCGGCGGGACGCCGCCGGCCACCCCCGCTCCTGCGTCTGTCAGGACTTCACGTACGCGTCCACGAAGGCCGGGTACCCGAAGATGCTGGAGACGAAGATGCCGCCCGCCTTGGAGCCGTGCAGGTAGTACGCCACGTCGACGTACAGCGGCACCGCCGGGGCGTCGTCCTCCATCAGCTTCTTGTCCAGCTTGGCCCACTCGGGGGCCTGCGAGGCCGGGTCCATCGCCAGCACGCGGTCGAACTCAGCGTTGATCTTGTCGTCGTTGAGGAACGACCGGTTGTTGTTGCCCTCGTCCTTGACCGTACGGCCGTCGAAGAGCACCGGCAGGATCGAGGCGCCGCTGGGCCAGTCGGCGGCCCAGGCGTCGATGTACAGGTCCCACGGGTTGTTCTTCTTGCTGGTCTCGTCGAGCTTGGCGTCGGCCGGGATCAGCTTGACCGTGACCTTGAAGCCCGCCTTCTCCAGGTTGGCCTCCAGCTGCGCGCCGGTCTCGGCATCGGTGTCCAGGACACCCAGCACCAGCTCCGGCGTCTTGCCCGCCAGCAGCTCCTTGGCCTTCTCGATGTTGCCGTTCGGGCCCGCCGGGTAGGCGTCGTAGTTGACGAAACCGAGCGTCGAGGAAGGCATCAGCGTGGTCATCGGGGAGGCGACGGTGTCACCGCCCAGCGACTTGATCAGGCCCTCGCGGTCGATGGCGTAGTTCAGCGCGCGGCGGACGTTGACGTCGGTGACCCGCAGCGTGTTGATGGTGAGGCGGTTGGCCGACGGGGTCGGCGACAGGATCGAGCGCGACTTCAGCGACGCGTCGGAGATGGTCTTGCCGACCAGCGACGCCGGCACGCCGTTCCAGCCCAGCGCGGCCTGGTCGTCGCCGCTGTCGGCGATGATCCGGTTGGCCTGCGCGTCGCCGTCGGCGCCGAAGCTCCACACGAACTTCTCGGGGTACTGGTGGCGCACCGGGTCGGTGGCCGCGTCCCAGTTCGTGTTGCGCTCCAGCACGATCTCGGTACCGACCGTATTCTTGGTGACCTTGTACGGCCCGGACGAGAACGGCTGCGTGTCCAGCCCGAGCCCGGTGTCCTTGGCCTGCGGCACCGGCGCGGTGTAGGGCAGCGACACCGCGAACGGCAGGTCGCAGTGGCCCTTGGCGAAGCTGAACCGCAGCGTCTTGTCGTCGGGGGCGGTCAGGCCGGGCGGGAACGAGCCCTTGTTGGCCTTGAAGTCCCACACCTTGTCGAACTGGGCCGAGTCGGCCAGCCACTCCTGGATGTAGGTCGGGCCGCCGCTGTAGTCGGGGCTGAAGGCGCGGGAGATGCCGTACGCGATGTCCTTGGCGCTGATCGCGCTGCCGTCCTCGTACTTCACCCCGTCCTTGATCTTGAATTCCCAGGTCTTGCAGTCCTTGTTGACGTCCGTGCCGGGCGTCTCGGCCAGGTCGCCGACCAGGGTCAGGTGGCCCTTGCCGTCGTCCTTCCAGGTGGTCAGGAAGCGCGCGTACAGCGGCGAGGTCATCAGGCCGACGAACGAGTAGATGCGCTGCGGGTCCAGGTGCGAGATCGCCGTCTGGCGCAGCACGTGGAAGGTGCCGCCCTTGACGGCGCCGGCCACCTCGGCCGCCGGGCCCTTGGACTGGGCCGGGTCGGTGGCGATGACGCCGGTGCTCTGCCGGTTGACGTCGACTGCCGGGCCCTCGCCCTTATTCTCAGTGCACGCCGCGAGCAGGAGCAGCGCCAGCGCTGCGCCCGCGGCGGTTGCCGCTCGTGTCCTCATCTAAGTTCCCTTCGGTGTGCATGAGAGGTGACGGGCGGCCCGGTGTAGCGGACCGGGCCGCCCGGATCGTCAACGCAGCCGTACGCGCGGATCGATGACCGCGTACAGCAGGTCGACGACGATGTTGGCGACCACCACGAACACGGCGGCCAGGATCACGGTGCCCATCACGGTCGCCAGGTCGCCGGTGTGCACGGCGTCGACCGTGGTGCGGCCCAGGCCCTGCAGGCCGAAGGTGGTCTCGGTGATGAAGGTGCCGCCCAGCGCCGAGCCGACGTCCAGGCCCGCGATGGTGACCAGCGGGGTGATCGCGGCCCGCAGCGCGTGCCTGCCGTTGACCTGCCAGGACGACAGGCCCTTGGCGCGGGCCGTGCGCACGAAGTCCTCCGACAGCGTCTCCAGCATCTGCGCCCGCGACAGCCGGGCGTAGATCGCCGAGAACAGGAAGGCCAGAGCCACCCAGGCCAGCACCAGCCCGGACGCCCAGTCCAGCGGGTCCTCCAGCAGCGGCGTGTAGTGCGGCACCGGCACCCAGTGCAGGGTGTACGTGAACAGCAGCAGCAGCACCGCGCCGACGAAGTACAGTTGCATCGACGCCCCGGTCAGCGTGAAGCCGACCGCCAGCCGGTCCAGCAGCGTCCCCCGGCGCAGAGCCGAGACCATGCCCAGGCCGACGCCGAGCACCAGCCACAGCACCGCGGCCGGGATCACGATGCTCAGCGTCACCGGCAGCACCCGCTTGAACGTGTCGGTGACCGCCTCGCTGCGGATGTAGGAGAAGCCCAGGCACGGCGCGTCGCAGTGGCCGCCCTGGGCGGTGCCCAGGTCCCGGCCGACGAAGATGCCCTTCACGTAGCCGAAGTACTGCACCGGCTTCGGATCGCGCAGGCCCAGCTCGACCCGCACCCGCTCCAGGCGCTCGGCGTTGCAGTTCTTCGGGCACATGCCGCTGACGGGGTCGCCGGGCAGCGCGAAGAACATCAGGAAGCTCAGCATGCTGACCGCGAACAGGACCAGCACCGCCGACAGCAACCGCTTGACCACGAAACGGAACATGATGCCTACCTCGACGATCGGGGGTCGAGCGCATCGCGCAGCGCGTCACCGAACAGGTTGAAGGCCAGCACCATCACGAAGATGGTGATGCCGGGGAAGAAGACGTACGCCGGGTCGGTCTGCAGGTAGTTGATGCTGCGGTTGATCATCCGGCCGAAGTCGGGGATGGGTTCGACCATGCCGACGTCCAGGAACGACAGCGCCGCCTCGGCGGTCACGTAGCTGGGCAGCGCCAGCGAGAACGAGATCAGGATCGGCGCCCACAGGTTGGGCAGCAGCTGCTTGAACAGCATGTGCCCCAGGCCCGCCCCGGCGGCGCGGGCCGCCTCGACGAACTCCCGCTCCCGCAGGGAGATGACCTGGCCGCGCACCAGCCGGGCGGTGCCCGTCCAGCCGAACACGGCGAAGATCCCGACCAGCACCACGCCCCGGAACAGCGGCGGGATCTCGTCGCGCGGCCCGTAGAAGCGCAGCGCGACCGTCGGCACCACCGCCAGCGCGAACACCATGAACGGCATCGCCAGCGCGAAGTCCATCACCCAGCCCAGCACCGCGTCGACCCACCGGCCCAGGAAGCCCGCGGCCAGGCCGACGAGCACACCGATGGCGCTGGTCAGCACCGAGGCGGCGGTCGCGATCAGCAGCGACGTGCGCATGCCGTAGACCATGCGGATGAAGATGTCGCGGCCCAGGCCCGGCTCCAGGCCGAACCAGTGGTCGCCGTCGACGCCGCCCGCGTAGCCCAGGGGCATGCCGAACCGGTCGAGCCGGCCCTGGAAGCTGTCGTAGGGGCCGATGCCGTACGCCCACTCGATCAGCGGCGCCGCCAGCGCGATGACCAGCATCAGCACGATCACGACCGCGCCGGTCACCGCGACCTTGTCCTTCTTCAGCCGCGCCCAGGCGAGCTGGCCCGGCGAACGCCCGGCCACCTCCGGCGCGGCGGCCGCGACGGGTTCGACCGGCGCCGGGGCGGGGTTCAGGTCGAGCTCAGTCGGCATCGCCATGGGCGGCCTCGCCTTCAGCAGTCGCGGACTCCGGACCGGGCTCCGGACCGGGCTCCGGAAAGTGGCAGGCCACCGCCTGGCGGCTGCCGTCGCGCGGGATCAGCTCCGGTTCCGCGGTGGCGCACAGGTCCTGCGCCTTCCAGCACCGGGTCCGGAACCGGCACCCGGACGGCGGGTCACTGGGCGCGGGCACCTCGCCGGTGAGCCGGATCCGGCCCTGGCCGGACTCGCCCAGCTCCGGCACGGCCGACAGCAGCGCCCGGGTGTACGGGTGCCGCGGCGCGGTGTAGATGTCCTCGCGGTCGCCGGACTCGACGACCTTGCCCAGGTACATCACCGCGACCCGCTGGCAGAAGTGCCGCACCACGGCCAGGTCGTGCGCGATCAGCACGAACGTCAGCCCCAGGTCGCGCTGCAGGCCGCGCAGCAGGTTGACCACCTGCGCCTGCACCGACACGTCCAGGGCGCTGACCGGCTCGTCTGCCACGATCAGGCGCGGCTTGAGGGCCAGCGCGCGGGCGATGCCGATGCGCTGGCGCTGGCCGCCGGAGAACTCGTGCGGGTAGCGGTTGTAGTGCTCGGGGTTGAGCCCGACCAGTTCCAGCAGCTCCTGCACCTGACGCCGGATGCCGCCGGGCGGCCTGATCCCGTTGACCTCCAGCGGCATCGCCACGATCTGGCCCACGGTGTGCCGGGGGTTGAGCGAGCCGTACGGGTCCTGGAAGACGATCTGGATGTCGCGGCGCAGCGGGCGCAGCGCCCGGCCACGCAGATGGGTGATGTCCCGGCCGTCGAAGGTGATCTTCCCGGCGGTCGGCTCCAGCAGCCGCACCAGCATCCGGCCGGTGGTGGTCTTGCCGCAGCCGGACTCCCCCACCAGGCCCAGCGCCTCGCCGGGCGCCACGGCCAGGTCCACTCCCGACACGGCCTGCACCGGCGCCCCGCCGCGCACGGCGAACTCCTTGGTCAGCCCCTCGACCTGCAACAAAGGCGTACTCATGCCGAAACCCCGCTTCGCGGGCTTTCGGCATGAGGCTCTTCGACACTGTGCCCCATGATTCGCTCGCTTCGCTCGCTCATGCCGACACCCCCGTCTCGGTCCGGGCCGCGCGCCGGTCGGCGGCGGGCAGGTGGCAGGCGGCCAGGTGACCGGGCTCGCCGGAGACCAGCAGCTCGGGCACCCGCTCGCGGCTGGCACCGCCGGTGCGGCCGGCGAACCGGCAGCGCGGGTGGAACGCGCAGCCCGCGGGCAGGTGCACCAGGCTGGGCGGGTTGCCCGGGATCGGCACCAGATCGTCGGTGACCGGGCCGGTCAGGCTCGGCACGCTGGCCAGCAGCCCCCACGTGTACGGGTGCTGCGGGTCGCCGAGCACCTGCGCGGCGCTGCCGTGCTCGACGGCGCGGCCGCCGTACATGACGAGGACGTCGTGGGCGACCTGCCGCACCACGCCCAGGTCATGGGTGATCATGATGATCGCGGACTGGAACTCCCGCTGCAGATCGGCCAGCAGGTCCAGGATCTGCGCCTGCACGGTCACGTCCAGGGCGGTGGTCGGCTCGTCGGCGATGAGCACCTTCGGGTTGTTGACCAGCGCCATCGCGATCATCGCGCGCTGGCGCATGCCGCCCGAGAACTCGTGCGGGTACTGGTCGATGCGCCGCTGCGGCTGCGGGATGCCGACCCGGCCGAGCAGGTCGATCGCGTGCCGTCGTGCGGCGGCGCGGCCGACGCCCGCGTCGTGCGTGCGGTGCGCCTCGATGATCTGGCGGCCCACCGTGTAGTACGGGTGCAGCGCCGACAGCGGGTCCTGGAAGATCATGGCCAGGTCGCCGCCGCGCAGCCTGCGCCGCTCGCGTTCGGGCAGCGCCTGGAGGTCGGTGCCGTCGACCAGGATGCGGCCGCCGATCTCGGCCTTGCGGGCGTCGTGCAGGCCGAGCACGGCCAGCCCGGTCACGGTCTTGCCGGAGCCGGACTCGCCGACGATGCCCAGGGTCCGGCCGCGCGCCACGGAGAACGACAGGTCGTTGACCGCGCGCACCACTCCGTCGGAGCTGCGCAGGCGCACGGTCAGGTTCTCGACCTGCAGGTACGGCGTGCTCACCAGTTCGCCTGGACCGGGGCCGGCGGGAGCGCGACGGTCGCCGGGCGCATCACGTAGACGACGCCCCGGCTGCTGTTGAGCCAGGCCGCCTCGAACGCGGCCCGCCCGGCGGTCTTGCGGACCCCGGCGTCGGTCGGGGCGTGCGGGTCGTTGAGCACCGGGTCGCCGGTGGCGCTGAACCCGGCCAGCACCAGCAGGTGGCCGCTGGTGGCGTAGTCCAGGCCCGGGACCTCGCCCTTCTTGTACGACACCGACAGCACCAGCGGGATGCCCGCCGCGATGAACGCCTCGGCCTCGGTGAGGCCGCGCAGCCTGGTCACGAACCCGTCCAGCCCCCGGGTCGCGGCGTACGCGGTGTTGAAGGGCCAGTTGCCGGTGCCGTCGTAGGCCTGGTCGAACGTCTGCCGGGCGGCGTGGTCGACCCACGGGGCCGGGTCGGCGCCGTCGACCCACGCGTAGTCGGCCGCCGGGGGCAGCACGCCCCAGCAGGCCAGGACCATCGAGGTGGAGGTGGGGCTGCACCACGCCTCGCCGCCCCCGTTGTACTCGGGGTAGTGCCCGTCGTGGACGTTCTGCGAGTACTGCGGGACGGCGAGCACGGTGCCCTGCGCCTGGGTGGGCGTGCTGGCGGTGAGCTTGCCGGGTGCGGGGAGCCGGGAGGCCACGGCCGCGACCGAGCGCACCGCGGGGCTGAGGGTGCTGCCGATCGGGCGCAGCAGGGTGATCCGCAGCTGCCAGGAGGTCCAGCCCCGGCCCGCGGCCGCGGTGAACGTGTCGGTGGTGACGGCGCCGTCGGCGTCGGCCTGCCCGCCCACGGAGGTGCGGCGGACGCCGGTGTCGCCGTCGGCCCAGCGGCCCAGCACGTACCACCTGGTGGTGGTGCCCGCCTCGGTGGTGCCGCGCAGGTCGACCTGCACCCAGGTCCCGGCCGGGGTGGTCGCGTTCCAGGACGGGATCGCCTCGGTCGCGGCGAACCCGGGCGCGGCCCACGGCGAGGTCCAGGCCGCGTAGTCGTAGTCGGCGCTGACGCCGGTGTGCGGGTCCAGGTAGGACAGCTGTCCGGCCGGCGTGTCGACGACGAGGGCACCGCCGGACACGGTGGTGCCCGTGCCGGTGCCCGCCGCGAATCCGGCGGTGCCGGACCAGCGGTGCAGTCTGATGTCGCGCACGACCGGCTGCGGTTTGCCCGCGGCCATGGCTTCCTCCCCCAATGCCAGCCCCGCGGCGGCACCCGCGGCGACCGCGGTGCGCAGTACGGTGCGTCGGTCCATACTCCCGGCTCCATCCCCGACAGGTTGATGAAGGAATATGGTCAGGAAGCCTGGCACAGGCGGAGATTCTTTACAAGAGCCAGATGGCGCCGTATGGACACGGCTCGGTCACAGGTCGGCGCCGGTGTCGGGTAGATCGTCTACATGCATCAGCGGGTGCCGATCCGCGTCCGGGACAGCCGCGTGAGCGATCCGGTGCGGGGGCTGTTCACGTCCGCCCGACCGTACCCGAACAGCCGAATCCGCGCAGCCCCGCCGGGCACGGCGGAGCCGCCGCCCGGGTGGGACGGCGGCTCCGGACGGGCGGCCGGTCAGGCCGCGCCCTCGAACTGCACCTGCGGGTCGTTGTGGGCCGCGGTGCCCCAGACGGCGTCGTACGAGCCGGTGTCGCCGGCCAGGTAGTAGCGGAACCAGTCGGTGAGCAGGCGCCGGGTCAGCGACAGCTGCACGGCGCGGGTGATCGAGCCGCTGTCGCAGAAGCTCGACGTCGAGTCCATGAAGCCGCAGTGGAACCCGCCGGTGATGGTGCGCAGCTGCTTGGGCGCGGCCTTGCCGTTGTAGATCTTGCGCTGGTTGTCGGCGGGCGGCGCGATGGTGTCCGACGAGCCGGCGACCAGCAGCATCGGCGCGGCCACCGACGCGGCGGCGGTCGCGGCCGACGGGTTGGTCTCGGCGGCGGCCAGGTTGGCCACGGTGGTGACGGCCGGGTTGCGCGAGGCGGCCAGCACGCTGGCTCCGGCGCCCATCGAGTGCCCGGACAGCCCGAGCCGGTTGGTGACGATGTGGGCGTTGAACCGCGAGCCGGCGGTGGTGTCCTGCGCGACCAGCCAGGTCAGCTGGGCGTTGAGGTCGTCGGCGAAGGCGCCGTGGCTGGGGAACAGCCCGCCCTGCGAGGTCGGCGCGGCCACCACGAAGCCCCAGGAGGCCAGGTGGGACATGGTGCCGTAGTACTTGCTGACCGCCTGGAGGAAGCCGTGGCCGAACGCGATGGCCGGGAACCGGCCCGCGGCGACGGCGGCGTTCTGCCCGGCGGCCGCGGCCGGGTAGTAGATGCGGGCGCTGAAGGACCGGCCGGACGCGCTGACCGAGGCGTCGACGTAGCCGACGGCATACGAGCCGGGCACGGACGTGTCGGCGGCGGCCGCCGGGGCGGCGGTGCCGATCAGGGCGCCGGTGAGCAGCGTGAGGACGAGGATCGCTCGCCTGAACATAGATGCTCCTCTATTAGGGAACTGGTTCCCACAGTGGAACATCGTTTCCTCAAGAGAAACAAGACTGTCGATGTGCCAACGTCAGACGGGACCTCCCGCCGCCGCCAGCCGGTCCAGGGCCTCGGCCTGGTCCACCACGTCGGCGTACTTGGCGTCCAGGTCGAACAGGTTCGCCTCGTGCGGCCCGGGGTCGCGGTCGGCGCACGCCTGGCGCACCACCATCGGCCGGAACCCGTGCTGGAGCGCGTCCACCGCGGTCGCCCGGACGCACCCGCTGGTCGAGAACCCGCCGATCACCACGGTGTCCACCCCGTTGGCGGTCAGCCACGCCGCCAGCGCGGTGCCCGCGAACGCGCTGGCGTAGTGCTTGAGCACCACATGCTCGCCCGGGGCGGGGGCCAGCGCGGCCGGGAACTCCCCCAGCGGCCCGCCCGCCGCGAACACCGACAGCACCGGCACCTTCGCGGCGAACAGCGGCGCCTCGGCACAGCTGGCGTCGGCGTACCGGACGCCGGTCAGCACCACCGGCGCCCCGGCCGCCCGCGCGGCCGCGAGCAGGCCCGCCATCGCGGCCACCGCGGCGTCCCCGGTGTCCAGGCGCAGCGGCGACCCGTCCGCCGTGTACGCCACCACCGGGTCGACCAGCAGCAGCGCGGGCCGCCGCCCCCAGCCCAGCCGCCGCGCGAACCCGGCGGCGGCGTAGTCGGCGTCCAGGGCCATCAGATGACCCCCTGCTCGCGCAGCCGCGCCCGCTCGTCCTCAGACAGTCCCAGCAGCTGCCCGTAGACCTCGTCGTTGTGGCTGCCCAGGGCCGGTCCGGCCCAGCGGACCGCGCCCGGGTCGGCCGACAGCCGGGGCGCGACGTTCTGCATCGGCAGCTCGCCGAAGTCGGGGTGCGGCACGCGCACGATCGCCTCGCGGGCGGCGAAGTGCGGATCGGCCAGCATGTCCTTGGCCGTGTAGACCCCGCCGGCCGGCACGCCCGCCTCGTGCAGCGCGGCCAGCAGCTTGTCCGACTGCTGGGCCCGCGTCCACGCGCTGATCAGGTCGTCGAGCTCGGCCTGGTGCGCCCCGCGCGACCCGTGGGTGGCGTAGCGCGGATCGGCCGCCAGCTCGGGCGTGCCCATGACCTCGCACAGCCGCCCGAACACGGTGTCCTGGTTGGCCGCGATCAGCACCTCGCTGCCGTCGGCGGTCGGGTAGGCGTTGCTGGGGGCGACGTTGGGCAGGATCGCGCCGGTGCGCTCACGCTGGTAGCCCGCCACCGCCCACTCGGTGACCAGCGACTCCATCATCGCCAGCACGGCTTCGTAGATGGCCGAGTCGACGACCTGGCCCCGGCCGGTGCGGGTGCGGGCGTGCAGCGCGGCGAGCGTGCCGTACGCGGCGTACGTCGCCGCCAGCGAGTCGCCCAGCGAGATCCCCGACCGCGACGGCGGCCGGTCGGCCTCGCCGGTGACGTACCGGATGCCGCCCATGGCCTCGCCGATCGAGCCGAACCCGGCCCGGGGCGAATACGGCCCGGTCTGCCCGTAGCCGGTGACGCGCACCAGGATCAGCCTCGGGTTGATCTCCGCCAGCTGCTCGTAGCCCAGGCCCCAGCGTTCCAGGGTGCCGGGGCGGAAGTTCTCCAGCAGCACGTCGGACTGCGCGACCAGGCGGCGCAGCAGGTCCTGCCCGTCCTGCGTACGCAGGTTGCAGGTGACCGACTTCTTGTTGCGGGCGACCACCGGCCACCACAGCGACTGCCCGTGCGGCTTCTCCCGGCCCCACTGGCGCATCGGATCGCCCTTGCCCGGGTCCTCCAGTTTGATCACTTCGGCGCCGAAGTCGCCGAGCAGCTGGCCGCAGAACGGGCCCGCCAGTAGCGTGCCGGTCTCGATGACCCTGATATCGGATAGTGCCCCAGTCACGGCCGCATCCTATGCTTTGGAAACACCGTTTCGCCAGTGGAACCATGCAGGAAGGAGCACCGTGTCGGAGATCGTCGAGGTCGGGCCCCGCGACGGGCTGCAGAACGAGAAGACGCTGCTGCCCACGGAGGTGAAGGTCGAGTACGTCACCCGTGCGCTCGCGGCGGGCGTACGCCGGATCGAGGCGGTCGCGTTCGCCCACCCGGCCCGCGTGCCGCAGCTGGCCGACGCCGAAGCCGTGCTGGCGGCGCTGCCCCGCCCGGCCGGGGTCTCCTACATCGGCCTGGTCCTCAACCGGCGGGGCCTGGACCGTGCCCTGGCCAGCGCGGGCGTCGACGAGGTCAACTACGTGGTGGTGGCCACCGACGAATTCTCCCAGCGCAACCAGGGCATGGACACCCGCGCCAGCCTGGCCCAGTGGGCGCAGGTCGGCACCGCCGCCCGGCAGGCCGGGCTGCGCACCACGCTGACCATCGCGGCCGCGTTCGGGTGCCCGTTCACCGGCGAGGTCGCCGCCGCGCGCGTACGGGAGATCGCCGAGCTGGGCCTGGACGGGCAGCCCGACGAGATCTGCCTGGCCGACACCATCGGCGCCGGGGTGCCCCGGCAGGTCGCGGCGCTGGCCGAGGCGGTGCGGTCGGTCGCGCCGCAGGTCGCGCTGCGGGCGCACTTCCACAACACCCGCAACACCGGCTACGCCAACGCGATGGCGGCGCTGGAGCACGGGTTCGGGGCGCTGGACGCCAGCACCGGCGGCATCGGCGGCTGCCCGTTCGCCCCGGCCGCCACCGGCAACATCGCCACCGAGGACCTGGCCTGGCTGCTGGCGCGCTCCGGGGTGGCCACCGGCACCGACCCGGCCGCGCTGGCCGATACCGGCACCTGGATCGCCGACCGGCTGGGCATCACCGCGCCCGCGATGCTCGGCCGAGCCGGCCTGTTCCCCGCCCACTGACCCGCACCCGCGGGGCGGGGCGGAGTGGCGGCAGTTTCGGGGAAAGTGCAGGAATCTTGGGCGGTATTCGCGCACTTTCCCCGAAACTGCACGATCATTCCGCAGGCCGGCGCGGCGGCGGCCCTGCGATACCAGGCGATCCGCTGGCGCGACGCCCGCCCGGCCCCGACTGCGGCTCCCGATACCACCGTCGGCCAGCCGTAGGCCACCAGCGGCCGGACCTGGCCGCAGGCGTTCTATGCTGCATCGCGTGGCGAGATCATCTGCGCGGCGGTTGGCGGCACTGGTCGAGGCACCGGGCGACGGTCTGGCCGCGATGCTGCCCGAGGGCCGCCTGGTGTACGGCGGCGAAGGCGGCGACGACCAGCCCGCGCTCTGGGTCGGCGACGGCCCCGCACCGGCCGGGCTGTGGACGGCGCTGCTCGCCGAGCACGAGCGCTCCGGCCTGTGGCCGCTGCTGCTGGACCACCTGAGCGCAGACGCCCGGCGGCCGTGGGACGACGGCGAGCTCTGGCCGGCCGACATGTCCGACCCCGCCGACCTCGACGCCGGAGCGCTGCTGGCCCGGTGGTGGACCGACCACACCGAGATCGACGAGGACGACAACCTGCCGCCGCGGGAGCGGCTCGCGGTGACCGCGCCGTACGGGCAGAGCTGGCCCGGCCTGTCCCCCGCCCTGCCCCAGCGCCACGATCCGCGCCGCCACGCCGCCCTGTGCGCCGCCGAGCTGCTGTCGGCCCGGCGGCACCTGCGCCTGGGCCTGGCCGCCGCCGACCACCCCGCCGACGCGATCACGGCCATCGGCTGGCAGGGCGCGGCCAACTACGCCAACGACACCGCCGAGCTGTCCGCCGTGCTGCGCTCCTGGCAGGACCGGTTCGGCGCGTACGTGATCGGCGTCGGCTTCGCCGAGCTGTACGTCAGCGTCGCCGCCCCGCCCGCCACCGCCGACGAGGCGCTGGGCGTCGCCGCCGAGCACTTCGCCTTCTGCCCCGACAACGTCTGGCAGGGCACGGCCACCGACCTCGCCGAGTACGCCCGGATGCTGGTCGACCAGCCGGTCTGGGCGTTCTGGTGGGACTGACGGCGGCGGCCGCGCCATTAGGCTGAGCCGATGGCCGTACACGAACATGAGCAGCACGCCTCCGCGCGGCTGACGGCGGGCGCGCTGTTCACCGATCCCGCCGGTCGCCCACTGCTGGTGAAGCCCGGCTACAAGCACGGCTGGGAGATTCCCGGCGGCTACGTCGACGCGGGCGAATCGCCGCTGGCCGCGTGCCGCCGCGAGCTCGTCGAGGAGCTGGGGCGTGACCTGCCGGTGAACGGGCAGCCACTGGTCGTGGACTGGGCGCCGCTCGCCCCCGAAGGCGACAAACTGCTGTTCATCTTCGACGGCGGGACCCTGAGCGACGAGGACGTCCGATCGTTCGTCTTCGCCGACGGCGAGATCGAGGAAACCCGGTTCGTCGAAGCCGCCGACCTCGAAGAGTACGTGCCCAAGCGCCTGGCCGACCGGCTGCGGCTCGCGCTGGCCGCCAGGCAGGAGGATCGCTGCGTCTACGCCGAGCACGCCGTCGAGCCGCACTGACCGGGGTCTCGCGGGCGCGGCAGTTGTGACGGCCGGCCCGGCCTGGCCCGGCTGGAGGAGATCGAAGCGGCGTCCTGGTTCGGCCCTCACATCTCGGAAAGGGGGATGTCCAGTCCAGCGGCGAGCAGGATGAGGCCGCCCAAGACGAAGCTGCCGAGCAGACCGAAGACGAATATCGGCTCGCCCACGGCTCGCGTCCGGCCCGCTCTCCCGAGGAGGCCGCCGACCAGCGCCACAGCGAGGACCGCGCCCAGGCCACGGTAGATGTGCGGGTCGATGTCGCCGACATGGATGTTGTCGTCGTAATGGCGCTCAGCCCTGGTATGGGTGATGAACGGGCTTCCGCTCATCCAGATCCACAGCGCGATGTCGAGCGCGACTCCGACCGCGCATCCGATGATCCACTGCCAGCGGGCCGTACGGGCGATGGTGCGCGAGTCATGCTGCACACCCGACACCTTACCGCGAAACATGTCAATATGCCCGGCTCAGCTGGGTCAGCTCGGCGAACAGCTCGCCGTCAGCACAGCCGACCATGCCGGGCTCCCAGCCGACCGCCAGGCGCACGGCCGCGACCGGCACCTGATACCAGGTGTACGGCGACAGCGGCCCGATACCGGCGGCGAGCTCGTCCACGTCGTAGGGGAAGCCGTCGTCCGGGGTGGGACGCTCGTCGAGCTCGCCCTCGTACGAGATCTGCCAGGCGAGCTCTATTGTCACGCCTAAACCCTATCGGCACGGGCCAGCCGTTTCTCACCCACAGCCGTGCCTTGATGTATATCTTTCCATATGCGAATCAACCTGATCCGGCTCACCGTCGCCGGACTCGTCGCCGGGCTGCTGACCGCCGCCGCCGCCACCACCCCCGCCGCGGCCGCCCCGGCTCCTCGGACCACCAACGGCCCCTGCCAGTATGCCGAGACCCCCGACGACCCGCCGGTCCGGCCGGTCGGGCTGCCCTTCGATCCGCGGCACCAGCAGACCTGGAACACCCACGTCGTGCTCAACACCAGCCACGGCAAGATCACGATCACGCTGGACGCCGCCAAGGCGCCCTGCACCGTGCAGAGCTTCGAGCACCTGATCCTGCACCGGTTCTACAACGACACCAGCTGCCACCGGCTGACGGCGTACCCGACGCTGAAGGTGCTCCAGTGCGGCGACCCGTCCGGCACCGGCAGCGGCGGCCCCGGCTACCAGTACAAGGACGAACTGCCCACCGACCTGCCGCCCGTGCCCGACCGGCCCGGCCGCGTCTACTACCCGCGCGGCACCCTGGCCATGGCCAACGCCGGACCGGACACCAACGGCAGCCAGTTCTTCCTGGTCTACGCCGACTCGATCCTGCGGCCCAACTACACCGTCTTCGGCACCATCGACGAAGCCGGGATGGCCGCCCTGGACGCCATCGCCGCGGGCGGGATCCAGCCGACCCCCGAAGACCCGGCCCCCGTGGACGGCGCGCCCGCGCTGACCGCCGACATCCAGCGGGCCTGCGTACACCTGTTCCCGCTCCCGTTCTGCTGACCGGACGCTGAGCCTCCGCACACCAGAGGAGCCCCGCTGAGCCCGGATTTCGATTCGAGCTCAGCGGGTCATTCGAGTGCCGCAGGAGGCAGGACCGAGGCAGGCACAGTTCCAGGACCACCGCAGGTGTCCTCATGACCGCCGACCCCTGACCGATCGGCTTACCTTGCGTGCACTGTCCTGACCGGACAGCATGAGGCGGTCCATCACAGGCCGTCGACGGGGGCGATCAGCATGTCATCAACTGCGGACACCGGGCGATCGGCGAACCGGTGGACGGGAGCGGTTGTGCTGGCCACCATCGTCCCGAGCGCGGTGGCGCTGGCCATACCCGCCGGCTCGCACATCTTCGACCGCACCGCGTCCCTCTACGGCGCGGGCCGCTGGGCCCTGCTGGCGGTCCTGGCCGCAGCCGGACTCGTGCTGGCGGTCGGCCGGCCGGCCGCCGCCGGGGTGTCCGCGACGGCGGGCCTGTTCGCCGCCGGTCAGCTCTGCGCCACCGGTATCTGGGCCATCAAGCACTGGGAGCCGTTCTCCGGCATGGTCGGCACCGGCTGGGACATGCTGCCCCTGCTCAGGTCGCTGGCAGTCGTCCTCGCCGTCGCGGGCGCGGCAGCCACGGCGGCCTGCCTGCTCGCGATGCGCCGCAGCGGCGCCTGGGCCGGGCAGACCACCGACGTCCAGCGCAAGTCGGCTTTCGCGGTCGGCGCGGCGGTCGCGGTCCTGCTGCCGGTCACCATGCTCCGCGGCCTGACCCCGATCACCATGCTCGGTACGTACGGGCTGATCTTCGGCCTGCCGTGGGGCATCGCCGTTGCCGCGACAGGCTGGCTGCGCCGCGACGCGGCGATCACCGCGGGCGTCCTCGTGGGGGTCAGCGCCCTGTCCGTCCTCGGCTGGAGCATCGGCCACAGCACCGAGTGGACTTCCGTCCTGCCCCACTTCGTCGCCACCGCCCTCGTCGCCGCGCTGGCGACCGCCCTCGCCCTGCGCCGCCCCACCCCGCCCGCAGCAGCCGACTGAGGCAAGGCTAGGCGTCCGGTGGTCCGGCGGCGGTCGCGTCCAGTTCCGCGAGGACGAGGGCGAGGCATCCGGCGGCGTCGGCGACGCCGAGTTCCCGGCCGTCGGCGGCAAGGACCCGGTAGGTGCCGGGTTCGAGCAACGGGTCCACCGAGGGACAGTCCCGCGACCACGGATAGGTCACGGTCCGGCTGAAGCACAGCGTCCAGTGGCTGGTGAACGGCCGCAGGCGCCGCAGCCGCGGCTCTTGGAAAGCCAGAGCGAGGAAAGGGTGCAGGCGGGCGCGTACGACGTCGTCCATGTGGTTGTCGTGCAGCGACAGCCACGCAGCCTCGACGACGTCGCCGCGTTCCCGGGCCTCGACCAGTCGGACCGACCCGAGGTACGGCCACACCGCCGCGACCTCGACGGCCCGCGCGCCGCCCAGCCACCGCGCCGCCGTGTCGGCCGCGACCGCCAGGTCCGGCGCGAACCCCTGCGCCCACACCAGCCGTCCTGTTCGGATGCTCACCCAGATCCTGGGCTCGCGCCACCCGAGCAGCACTTTGGTGTGGCGCTCGCCGTCCCCGACGGTGACCGACCGCTCCGCGGCCTGGGCTGGCTCCAGGTTCGGCCGGGCCCGCGGCGCGACGCCCAACCGTTCGAACTCGGCGTCCAGCGCGCGCAGGAGCCCGCCGACCGCGGCGATCTCCGGGTACAGCGCGGCGTCGAGGCGGTAGGGGCTCTCCTGGTCGGGCATCGGTCCATGGTGCCCGGTCGGCGCAGCCGCGACCACCCGTCCGTGCGCTAGGCGAGGATCTTGATCACGATGGCGATGAGCAGCAGGATCAGGACGACTCCGCCGATGAGCCAGCCGAACACGCCCGTGACGAGCAGCGGGCCGCGACGCAGCAGGGCGACCGGCCCCGGCTCGGACCGGTCCGGCCGCACGGGCTGCACGGCGACGGGGTCCGGCGCGGTCCGACGCGGGAACAGTCCGCCGGCGCACACTACCGCCGCCAGCGGCAGCAGTACGCAGACCAGCCAGGTCGTGTAGAGGGCGCCCGGGTCGTGCCGGTGGCGGCTGCTGGACATCGCCGGGGCGACCCCGGCCAGCAGCCACGCGAACCCGGTCACGGCCGCGCCGTACACCGCCAGCAGCCCCGCCGCGCCCCAGGCCGGGGCCAGCGGGCGCCCGCGCAGCAGCGCCGGGACGCTGTGCAGCACGGTGCCGAGGACCAGGCCCACCGCGTAGCACGCGATGATCGCGAAGCCGTCGTCGCGCAGCCCCTGCTGGGCGTCGTCGAGCCAGCCGATCGTGTACGCCTCGCTGCTCAGCCACACCGTGGCGACGAGGCTGGCCACGATGGCCACGGTGGAGATGACGACGCGCGACGGCCGAACCCGATGATCACTCACGGTCCGGCAGAGTAGCGCGCACCGGCAAGCGACCTCGTCAGCGGGACACGAACCGGCCGGTCGGGCCGCCGAGGACCGCGCCGTCGGCGTAGGCGACGTGGCCGCGTACGACGGTGGCCACCGGCCAGCCCTTGACCTTGTGCCCCTCGAACGGGCAGTGGTCCTGGCCGGACAGCAGCAGGTCGGAGGTCACCTCCTGCTCCAGCTCCGGGTCGACGATCGCCAGGTCGGCGTCGGCGCCGACCATCAGGCTGCCCTTGCGCCCGGCCAGCCCGTACGCCCGCGCGGGGTTGGCCGAGGCGAGCTCGGCGACGCGCTGCGGCGACAGGCCGCGCTTGTGCATGCCCTCGCTGAGCAGGATCGGGTACAGCAGCGCGGTGCCGCCGAAGCCGGGCAGCGCGGGCCACAGCGCGTCGCCCTTGTGCTCCTCCATGCAGCAGGCGTGGTCGGAGGCGACCCAGTCGACGGTGCCGTCGAGCACCCCCGCCCACAGTGCCTCGGTGTCGGACACGGCCCGGATCGGCGGGTTCACCTTCGCGCCCAGGCCGCCCTTGCGGTCCAGGCTCTCGTGGTCCAGGCACAGGTGGTGCAGGGTGACCTCGCAGCGCAGGTCCAGCGACTTGTCGGCCTTGGCGGCGGCGGCCGCGGCGATCGCGGCGGCGCTGGACAGGTGCAGCAGGTTGACCGGGCAGCCGGTGGCGCGGGCCAGGGTGGTCGCCTCGCCGATGGCGACCTGCTCGGTCAGCGGCGGGCGGGCGTCGGAGTAGGCCTTCAGCGTCTGCGGGTCGCCCGCGGCGCGTACCCGGTCGATGAACAGCCGCATGAGCTCGGCCTGCTCGCAGTGCAGCGACAGCGAGACCCGGCGGCCCTCGCGCCGGGTGGCGGCGACGGCTTCCATCAGCTGGTACAGGTGGCCGAGGTCGTATTCGTCGCTCATGGTGAAGGACTTGGCGTCGCGGGAGTCGGCCGACAGGTTGAAGCCCTTGTAGAACATGTAGTACTTGAACGAGCTGACGCCGTGGTCGTCGACCAGCGACGGGACCTCGCCGACCTGCGCGGTGTCCATGGGCGCGAGGTGGAAGCCGTAGTCGGTCCAGGCGTGCCCGGCGACGGCGTCGAGCACCTGCGGGAAGATCTCCGCGTACGGCCCGGTGCGGTTGAGGTAGTGCTGGCCGGTGCGGAAGTAGGACAGGACCGTGCCCACGCCGCCGACCAGCGAGGAGCGGGTCTCCTCGGCGGCGTCGAGCGCGAGGTCGCGGTAGATGCCGAGGTGGTAGTGGGCGTCGACGGCGGCGGGGAAGACCAGCCGCCCGGTGGCGTCGATGACCTGGTCGGCCTGCGCGGCCGGGATCTCGTCGGCGATCGCCGCGATGCGGCCGTCGCGGGTGGCCAGGTCGGCGCGTACGGTGCCGACATACGGCATGACCAGCGTCGCGTTCTTGACCAGCAGGTCGTAACGGACCACGGCGGGTACCTCCCGGAGAGCTGCGTTTCGCACACTGTAACGAGGTTTCCATTTTCCGGGTAGAGCCGTTACCGTTGCGCCATGCCGCCCGCAGCCCTGACCGGGATCACCGTCGTCGACGCCGCGACCCTCTTCGCCGGCCCCCTGGCCGCGACGATCCTCGGCGACTACGGCGCGGACGTCATCAAGATCGAGCACCCGGCCAAGGGCGACCCCTCGCGCGGCCACGGCCCGTCCCGCGACGGCGTCCCGCTGTGGTGGACCATGCTCGGCCGCAACAAGCACACCGTCACCCTCGACCTCGGCCGCGCCGAAGGCGCCGAGCTCGCCAAGCGGCTGCTGTCCGACGCGGACGTGCTCATCGAGAACTTCCGGCCCGGCACCCTCGAACGCTGGGGCCTGGGCCCCGACGTCCTGCACGAGCTCAACCCCCGCCTGGTCATCGCCCGCGTCACCGCGTTCGGCCAGTCCGGCCCCTACGCCCACCGGCCCGGGTTCGGCACCCTCGCCG
The DNA here is from genome assembly GCF_018327705.1 of Catellatospora sp. TT07R-123. Classification (NCBI taxonomy): domain Bacteria; kingdom Bacillati; phylum Actinomycetota; class Actinomycetes; order Micromonosporales; family Micromonosporaceae; genus Catellatospora; species Catellatospora sp. TT07R-123. The sequence goes on from NZ_BNEM01000002.1 coordinate 1,410,510, forward strand.
AGGCGATGAGCGGCTTCGCCGCGATCACCGGCCAGCCCGACGGCCCGCCGACGCTGCCCCCGTTCGGGCTCGCCGACGGCGTGTCCGCGCTGGTCTGCGCGCAGGCCGTGCTCACCGCGCTCTACCACCGCGACCACGGCGGCGACGGCCGGGGGCAGGTCGTCGACCTGGCCATCATCGAACCCATGCTGACCGTGCTCGGCATGCAGGCCATGGCGTACGACCAGCTCGGGCTCGTCCAGCCCCGCACCGGCAACCGCTCGGTCAACAACGCCCCGCGCAACACGTACGCCACCCGCGACGGCCGCTGGGTCGCCGTCTCCACCAGCGCCCAGGCCGTCGCCGAACGCGTCATGCACCTGGTCGGCCACCCCGAGGTCATCGCCGAACCCTGGTTCGCCAGCGGCGCCGGGCGCGCCGCCCACGCCGACCTGCTCGACGCCCACGTCGCCGCCTGGATCGCCGACCGCGACCTGGCCGAGGTCACCGAGGCGTTCGACCAGGCCCAGGCCGCCGTCGCCCCGATCTACGACATCGCCGACATCTTCGCCGACCCGCAGTACGCGGCGCTCGACTCCATCACCACCGTCGAGGACCCGGCGCTCGGACCGGTACGCATGCCCAACGTGCTCTACCGCATGTCACAGACCCCCGGCCGCATCGGCTGGACCGGCCGCCCGCGCGGCGCCGACAACGACGCCGTCTACCGCGACCGCCTCGGCCTCGACCCCGCCGAGCTGGCCGCCCTGCGCGAGAGCGGAGTGATCTGATGCAGGACCTCGACCCGCACACGCTGCAACCCGCCCACAGCGGCCGCCCCACGGCCACTCCCTGGGCCGCCGTACGCGGCCGCCAGGTCCTCGACCTTGCCCAGCCGATGCGCCGCGGCATGCCCCAGTCGCCCAACCACCCGCCGTTCCGGATGGCCCTGGAACGCCGCCACGGCGACATGATGCGCCCCGACGGCGGCTCGGCCGCCAACGAGCTCATCGTCACCGGCGGCCACGTCGGCACCCACGTCGACGCCCTGGCCCACGTATCCCAGGACGGGCGGCTGCACGGCGGCCGCCAGGCCGCCGGACTCCAGTCCCACCAGGGCTTCAGCGACCTCGGCATCGACACCTTCCCGCCCTACCTCGGGCGCGCGGTGGTGCTGGACGTGGCCCAGGTCCACGGCGTCGACGTGCTGCCCGCCGGCTACGAGATCACCCCCGACGACCTGGCCGCCGCCGCCGACGGGATCGAACTCGCCCCCGGCGAGACGATCCTCGTCGGCACCGGCTGGTCCCGGCGCTGGCACGAGCACGACGCGTTCATCGGCGGCCGCGACGGCACCCCCGGCCCCGGCGAGGCCGCCGCCCGGTGGCTCGCCGCGCACCAGCCCGTCGCCGTCGGCGGCGAGACCATCGCGTTCGAGCACATCCCCGCCGGTCGCGGCCACGCCGTGCTGCCCGCCCACCGGGTGCTGCTCGTCGAGCACGGCGTACACATCGTCGAGACCATGAACCTCGACCCGCTGCTGCGCACCGGCGCCCGCGAGCTGCTGCTCGTGCTCAACCCGCTGCCCATCGTCGGGGCCACCGGCGCCCCGGTCCGGCCGCTGGCGGTGCTCGCGTGAACGCCGACCGCGCCGTACACACCCTGGCCGAGTTCGCCGTGTCCTGCCGCGACGGCGCCGTCCCCGACGGCGTGCCCGGCCGCGTCCTCGACATCCTCGGCCTGGCCCTGGCCGCGCAGGACGACCCCGCGGTCCGCGCCGTGCTCACCTCCGTACGCCGCTGGGGCGGCACGCCCGAAGCCACCGTCATCGGCACCGGCGACCGCCTGCCCGCGCCCGCCGCCGCCCTGGTCAACGGTGTGATGGCGCACGCGCTCGACTTCGACGACACCCACCTGCCGTCCGTGCTGCACCCCAGCGCGGGTGTGGTGCCCGCGGCCCTGGCCGCCGCCGAGGCGACCGGCGCCGACGGGCCCGCGCTGGTCCGCGCCGTCGCCGCCGGCATCGAGATCTGCAACCGGCTCGGCATGGCCGCGTACGACCGCGAGCTGCGCAACTCGGTCTTCTTCGACCGCGGCCTGCACGCCACCTCGATCTGCGGCACGATCGGCGCCGCGGCCGCCGCCGCGCTGCTGCACGGCCTGGACGCCGCCGGGACCGCCCACGCCATGGGCATCGCCGCCAGCATGGGCGCCGGGCTCATCGAGGCCAACCGCACCGGCGGCACGGTCAAGAAGACCCACTGCGGCTGGGCCGCGCACGCCGGGGTCGGCGCGGCGGTGTTCGCCGCCGACGGGCTGACCGGGCCGCCGACGGTGCTGGAGGGGCGGTTCGGGTTCTTCGCCGCGTACACCTCGGGCCGATTCGACGCCGACGCGCTGCTCGGGGACCTGGGCACCCGATGGGAGCTGTCGCGGACCGTGTACAAGCCCTACCCCACCAACCACTTCACCCACCCGGGCATCGACTGCGCGCTGGCGCTGCGGGCCGCCGGGCTCGACCCCGCCGACGTCGTGTCGGCCGAGCTGGGCGTCGCCGCGCCGGTGCTGCGGACCATCGCCGAACCGGTCGCGGAGAAGGCCCGGCCGCAGACCGCGTACCACGGGAAGTTCTCCGGGCCGTACACGGTGGCGGCGGCGCTGCTCGGCGGCGGCGGGCTCGGCCTGAGCCTGGGCGACTTCACCGACCTGCGCGAGGACTGCCTGGCGCTGGCCGCCCGGATCACCTGCGTGGCCGACGAACGGGCCACCGGGCTGTTCCCGGAGGCGTTCGCGGCGGTGCTGCGGGTCCGCACGCGCACCGGCGAACTGCTGGAGCACCGCGTCGACTCGTCGCGGGGCAGCGCCGAGCACCCGCTGACCGAAGCCGAGCTTGCCCTGAAGTTCACCGTGAACACGGCCGGGGTGCTGACGCCGGTGCAGGCGGCGCTGCTGACCGACCGCGCCTACCGGCAGTCGCCCGCGGCCCGCCTGCTGGAGACCTGCACCGTCCAGAGCTGAATCAGGGCAGTAGCAGCGGGTCGACGGCACCTGTCAGGTCCGGCGCGGCATCGCCGTCACCTTCGAACGTGGCCAGGAACGCCGCCTCGGCCGGGCGCAGGGTCTCGATCAGCGCCTCGATCGGGTACCGGTCGGTGAAGGCGGCGCCGTCACGCGAGACGATGAGCACGGACAGGGGCGGGTCGCCGGCGAGCGGCAGGTCGGGGTAGACGTTGCCGCCCCAGTGCAGCACCGGGTGCCGGCCCTCGTCGGCGAAGCGGCCCGCCCCGGCCAGCATCAGCAGCTCGGTGCGGGTGCGGTAGCTGTCGGCGTGGTAGTCGTACAGGTAGATCTCCAGCGCCCCGTCGCGGTGGCGGGCCACGCAGCCGTTCGGCACCCGCTGGGCCAGCAGCTCCCGCGCCGTCCTGCGCCGCTCCTCCAGCAGGGTCTGCACGGCGCCCGGATACTCCGCCAGCTCGGCGAGATCCCAGTCGGCGGCCGCACCGTCGGCGGCCCACCCGGTCCACATCGCATCGGGATTCGCGATGACCTCCACCGCCGGCAGCGGCGCGTCCAGCCAGCCCTCGAACCCGGACCGCGGCATCGGAATCCGCGCCGCCAGCATGTACGACCGCCCGCTCACGCCCCGACCCTACCCCGTCCCGAACCCCACACCGCCTACACCATCCTAGGAGGATGGGCCAGTCCCCTCGGCGACCCCTTGATCAGCCAAGTCGCCGGGCAATCGGGCGTATCGAGGCCCCGCTTTCGCCCGATTGCCGGGCAACTCGGCCAGGGGTGCTGCCCGCGGGCGGCGGGCGGCGGGCGGGCTGAGAACGCCGACTCGTTACCCAAGTCGGCGGCCCAGTGCCAGGACGACACGGCGAACCTGTTCTGGTGCCCGCCGTTCACGCAGATCTACGACCCGACCGAGCTGAACACCTGGACCTGGATCGCCAACCGGCTCGGCCAGCTGCCGTAGCCGAACCGGACGGGGACGGCTGAGCAGGCTAGGCGGGCGCGGCCGGGAAGCGGCGCAGCACCTGCGGGTCCTGGAAGACGGTGATGCGCGAGATCCCCTGCGCCGAGACGGTCAGCACGTGCACCGTGTGCAGCCGGAACGTGGTGCCGTCGCCGACGTACGCGGCCAGCGCGGGCTGGCCGTTCGCCGACGACGGCAGCATCCGCCAGCTGCGGCCGCGCATCGCGAAGACCCGTTCCATGAAGCGGGCGTACAGGCCGGCGCCCCGGTACCACAGCGCGACCGGCGGCATCTCCAGCACGATGTCACCGGTCAGCAGCCCGACCAGCGCGGTGACGTCGGCCGCCTCGAAGGCGTCGACGTAGCGCCGCACCGCGGCCGCGACCTCTGCGTCGGCGGGTTCGCCGACGGCGGACTCCTGCGGGCAGGCCGCCGCCACGATCGCCCTGGCGCGCTGGAGGGCGCTGTTGGCCGAGGCCACCGACGTGCCGAGCAGCTCGGCGGTCTCGGCGGCCGGGTAGCCGAGGACGTCGCGCAGCAGGAACACGGCCCGCTGCCGGGGTGGGAGCAGCTGCATGGCGGCGATCAGCGCCAGCCGTACGCTGCTGCGCCGCACCGCGTGGTCGGCCGGGTCGGCAGTCTCGTCGGGCAGCGGTTGCAGCCAGGCGACGTCCAGCGCCGGGGTCAGCGGGGCGTGCGGGTCGTGGCCGGCGGCGACGAGGCTCGTCGGCAGTTCACGCCGGGGGCGGCCCTGCACCCAGGTGAGGCACACATTGGTGGCGATCTTGTACAGCCAGGTGCGCAGTGAGGCGACGCTCTCGTCGTACCGGTCCCGGGCCCGCCAGGCACGCAGCATGGTCTCCTGCACCAGGTCCTCGGCGTCGTCGGCCGACCCCGCCATCCGGTAGCAGTGGACCAGGATCTCGCGCCGGTACGGGTCCAGGCGTCGGGCGAAAGCGTCGCTCACCGTCGTCTTTCCTCAGTGCGTCAGAGCTGGGCGGGGGTGTTGCTGTAGGCGGCGATCCGCCAGGCGCCGCCGCGCTTGCACAGTACCCAGGTCGCGTGCTTGGCCTGGCCCGCGGCGACCTCGGCCTGTCCGGCGGGCACGACCCCGGCCCGGCTCACCACGATCGCGGTCGACCCGTCGATGATGCGGATGTCCTGCGGCTCGTCGACGGCCCGCGAGCCCTTCAGCGGCCCGGCGAACGCGGCCTTCATGGAGTCGCGCACGGCCCTGCGGCCCTGGTGGAACACGCCGGGCATGGTCACCGTCGCGTCGTCGAGGTAGTCCTCGACGAACGCGTCGGCGTCGTTGTCGCGCCAGGCCTGGTAGAGGCGGTCGAATACGGCCAGAACAGCGGTTTCGTCAGTCATGCCGAGGTATACCGGCGCCACCGCCGGAACTCATCGGTGACGCCGGTCACATCGTCGGATCACATCGGCGGCGCGGTGAAGTCGTAGGTGCGCTCCACCCGGGCCACCTCGACCCGGTAGCGGGCGTACCAGCGGTCGCGGCCCAGGCGCTGCGCCTCCAGGTGCTCGGGATGCTGCTGCCAGGCGCGGATCGACTCGGGGTCGCGGTAGTAGATGACGGTCAGGTCGCTGCCGTCCGGGGCGTACATCGACTCGCGGCCCAGGTAGCCGGGCTGCGCCGCGCCGAGCTCTCCCATCCGGCGGCCCATCGCGGCGTAGCCCTCCGGGTCGGTTCCGCTGGGCGTGCTGGTGATGATGACGGCGTAGTAGGGCGGCTCGGGCCGATCCCGGTAAGGGGTGATCATGCCCGATGCTAATGGCACGGCAGCGGCCGCGCGCAACCGGTTATCGTCGCGCCACGACCGCCGCTCTCCGAGGAGACCGAGCAGACAGTCCGGATCAGAGGTATCGGCGCGCGATGGCCACCAGCTCCGGGCCGTCGGCGCCGCGCCGGGTCAGCAGCTCGCGCAGGCCGCGCATGTCCTCGTCGTCGGCGTCCATGCCCTCCTCCTTGACCACCCGGTCCCACCCGGCGTCGTCCGGGGCGACCCGCAGCAGCAGCTCCAGCAGGATCACCGACTTGCCCCGCACCGTACGGCGGACGCCCAGCGGGTCGAGCAGCCACGGCCAGCGGACCATGACCTCGACCAGGCGGGCCATCTCGGCGCTGTGCACCTGGGTGCCGCTGAGGCTGCTCGTGGTGGCGCCGAGCTCGTGCTCCAGCGCCATGTAGAAGCGCCACAGGTTGACGAACGCCTTGATCTGGCGCGGGTTGCGGCCGGGCAGGTTCTGCACGGCCTCGTGCAGGGCGTCGCGGACGACGGGGATGTCCTCCAGCCGGTCCAGCACGCTGTCGGTGCCCGCGGCCGCGGTGGCCGTCGCCTGCGGGCCGGTGCGCTGGGTGGGGATCGCCGGCGCGGCCGCGGGTTCCGGTGCGGCGGCCGTGACGGACGGCTTGGACCGCCGGAAGCCGCGGCGGCGGTCGCCGGGCGGGGCCTGCTCCTGCGGCACCACGACCCGGGGGCGGACCCGGTTGGACAGCAGGAGCTGGTCGAGGTAGCTGCGCATGGCGATGTCGGTGACCCGGGGCAGCCGCACCGGCAGGTCGACGATCTTCTCCATGAACCGCCAGCCGGTGTGACGCAGGTGCCGGTAGGTGACCGGGTCCTCCTTGGCCCGCTTGTCGATCGCGGGCAGATGCGACTCCAGGTGCGCGGCGACCGTGGCCGGGTCCAGGCCCATCACGAAGATGCACGGGCCGAACGCCTTGGTGAGGAACAGGTTGATGGCCTCGATCGTGTCGGCCACGATGCCGGGGCTGCACCGGTCCATGTCGTCGATGAAGATGTACAGCGGCGAGTCGGCCACCAGGTCGATGACCTCGCGTACGTCGTGGCGCAGCAGGTACAGGTAGCCCCGGTCGGGCGTCTCCAGCGGGTCGGACACCGAGTCCGGGGCGCTGACGCCGCCCATGCGCGGGCCGCTGTCGGCCAGTGGGTCGTACCAGACGTTGAAGCCCTTGGCACTGGTGGCGACCAGCCGGATCACGATGCCGAGCGCGGCCAGGAAGATCACGACGGCGCTACCGAGGATCTTGTCGAGCTCGCCGGTGTTGACGACCGCCACCATCGTGGCGACGACGGCGGCGACCAGCGCCAGCGCGGCAGCGGCCAGGCCGATGACGCCGCGCAGGGTGTGCGGCCGGTAGCTCTCCAGGATCTGCCTGCGCACCTGCGCGGAGCTGGTGCGCTTGAGGTTGAGGTCGATGAACAGCCGCCGCCGCTGCTCCGGGGGCAGCCGCCGGGTGATCGCGGTCAGGATCTCGTTGGTCAGCCCGGCCCAGATCTGGTTGCGCTCCTCGTACATCCACGGGTTGAACCAGGCCGTGATCGGGGTGGGCGTGCCGCCGACCGGGCGCATCCGGTACGGCAGCTCGTTCTCGGCCGCCCGCTCCTGAAGCCGCTGCCAGGCCCAGGTCGGGGTCACCTTCGTGGTCACCGGTCTGCCGGTGTCGTTCATGACCAGGCGGTGCGTCTGCAACTCCGGCGCGGACGGCTTGTCCCGGCTGCCGGGCTCGTCGACGGCCGCGCGGATCTGCCGCAGGATGCTGGACTTGCCCTGGCCCCAGGGCGCGTGCACGCCCACCACCACCGGCGCGATCGGCTCGGCCGAGCGCAGCGCGCTGACCAGCGTCTTGGTCAGGGCGGCGCGGGCGAGCAGGTCCGAGTCGGCCGGCTGGTCCTGTAGCAGGATCGACGTGGCCTCGACCGGGGACTCCAGCACGCCGCCGGAGGACAGCGGCTTGTCCCTGGAGATCGGCCAGTGCCGCAACACGCCGTCGTGACCGCCGCTGAGCAGGCCCGAGGTCACCCCGGCGGTGGCGGTCTGGTGCATGACGTGCAGGTCGCGGATCGAGATGTCGCTGCCCGCGGGCTTGGACGCCTGCCCGATGAGCTGGCCGTCCAGGTCCCACTTGAGGATCTCGCCGTTGTCGCAGCCGCCGAAGACCAGCACGTCGTCCTGGGCGGTGCGGTGCATCGCCACGGCGCGCACCTGCCGGTTGGCCCTGGTCTCGGGCGTCACCGGCATGGCGAACCGCTTGACCAGGACGCCGAGCTTGACGTCGTACAACTCGACGTTGCCGTCGGTGCGGGCCACGACGACCAGGTTGGTGGTGTCGGGGCGCCCGGCGGCGCGGGGCCCGCCGCGCACGGTGGCGACGTCGGCGATCGAGTCCGTCTCGACGGTGCGCAGCTCGCCGCCGAGCAGCGGGATGCGGAACAGGCCCTGGGTCGAGCCGATGATCACGCGCACCTCGTCGGCGGCGTAGCCGACCGCCAGCGAGGACACCTCGCCCACCTCGTCGGCGAGGATCCTCATGTCGTTCGGGTCGTCGAGCGGGCAGGTGCGGACGGTGCCGTCGGGGCCGCCGCTGACGGCATACCACCGGCCGTCGAGCTCGGCGGTGGCCAGCGCCCACACCTCGGCCTCGTGGCCCATGCGCAGCTCTTCGCGCCAGCCCGTCTCCGGATGCCAGTCGTAGACGCGGTGGTCGGCGCCGCCGCTGATCAGGTGCGGGCGCTCGGCGGTCCCGCCGAAGGCCAGCGCGCGTACGGTGCTGTCGTGCCCCTCCAGCGTATGGCGGTGCTGGCGGGTGGCCGGGTCGACGACGTAGATGATCCGGTTCACCCCGGCGCAGGCGTAGAAGTCGCCCGACTCGCCGGTGCCGCCGGTGACGGCCCAGATCGTGTTCGGGATGCGGGTGACGTCGTTCTTCTGCTGGTCCAGCAGTACGCTGGAGGTCAGACGATTGATCTTGATGTCGCCGTTGAAGTCGCCGGACGCGACGAGGATGCCGTCGGGCAGGGTCTCGCAGGCCACGGCGTACACCTCGCCGCTGTGCAGCGCCACCTCCGCCGCGGGCCGCTCGGTCGGGCCGTCGTAGCGCCAGAGCGACACCTGGCCCCGCGCCGACGCCGTGACCAGCATCGCCACCCCGGCGTCGACCACGTGGCCGAGGCGCCGGATGGTGCCGCCCGTGTGGTACTCGCGCAGCAGGCGCAGGCCCCCGCCGGTCGGCAGCCAGACCTTCATCACCTGGTCCGAGCTGCCGGAGGCGACGAGCTGGGCGCCGTCGGGGCCGGGCGGCAGCGCGATCACGGTCCAGATCGGGCCGCTGTGGCCCGGCGTCGTCACCGGCTCCGCCCCGCGCTCGGTCAGGTCCCAGGTCAGGATCGTGCCGTCGGTCAGGGCGCAGGCCGCGTACGGCCGGCCCTCGTGCTGGTACAGGCACACCTTGAACGGCCGGGCGCTCAGCTTCGAGGCGTCGGCGACCAGCTCGGTGAACGGGTCCCGGGCGGCGCGCGGGTCCCACAGCGACACGCCGCTCTCCCGCGCCACCACGACGACGTCCGTGCCGCCGACGCCCCGGCCCACCGCGAAGTCCCGGATCTCGCCCCGCCCGTGCACCAGCTGGCGCACCTCGTGGCCGTTGCCCGGGTTGATCTCGCGGATCTCGCCGTTGGGCCCGCCCACCAGCAGGTGGTCGCCGTGCTGCCCGGACGGCAGCGCGGCCAGCGCCGTCACCGGCATGCCCGCCGCCACGATGCGGATGAGCTGCTTCGACTTCGCCTCGATCAGGTCTACACCCTGGCTGCGCCCCGCCGCCAGGATCAGATCTTGATCCACGCGTACGAAGACCATATGGTCGATCTGGCCACTGAGCGTATGACCCATCGCCTGCGTCACGTTTAGTCCCCCATCACCGTGGCGACATCAGCATAGGTGGATGACCACACGTACAGTAGGCCCTGATCACCAGCGAACGACGACGACCGGGTGCGGATGAAAGTGAAGATCACGGACGCGACAGGAGCCGGCCCGGTGACGACCACTCGGCAGCAGCAGGAGCAGCCAGAACTCGTCACCGCGCGGCCACGCCCGCGCCTGGAGGCGATGGACTGGATCGCGATCGGGCTGCTGCTCGGCGGCGGCGCCGCCGTGGCGACCGGGCTGCTGCCGTACGCCGACGCGAAGGCCACCGTCTCGCGGATCCTGCCGCTGCTGGTCTTCCTCGGCTCGGTGATCGTGCTCGCGGAGCTGGCCGCCCGCGCCGAGCTGTTCGACGTGATCGCGGTCAAGGTCACCGCTCTGGGCCGCGGCCGCAACGTCGCGCTGTTCCTGCTCTGCTTCGCGTTCGCCGCGCTCAACACGATCTTCCTCAACCTCGACACCACCGCGGTCCTGCTCACCCCGGTGCTGCTGGCCACCGCGCGGCGCGCGAACACGGCCGCGCTGCCCCTGGCCATGACCACGGTCTGGCTGGCCAACACCGCCAGCCTGCTGCTGCCCGTGTCGAACCTCACCAACCTGCTCGCCGCCGACCGCATCGACCTGGAGCCGCTGGACTTCGCCGCCAAGATGGCGCTGCCGCAGCTGGCCGCCCTGATCCCGATCGGCCTGTGCCTCTGGCTGTTCTACTGGCGCACCAACCCGCCCCGGTACGAGATCCCCCCGCCGCACCGGCCCGCCGACCCGCGCCTGTTCCGGGTCGCGGCGGTCTGCGTGGCCGGGTTCATCGTCTGCATCCTGACCGGCGTCACCATCGAGATCGCCTCGATCGCGGGCGCGGTGCTGCTGCTGGTGGCGTTCCTGATCTGGCGCCGCACCGAACTGTCCTGGAGCATGCTGCCGTGGCGGCTGCTGGTCTTCGTCACCGGCCTGTTCCTGGTCGTCGACACGATCAGCCGGCACGGGCTGTCCACGGTCATGTCGGCGCTGATCGGGACCGACCCCGGCACCGAGGGCGTGATCCGGGCCGCGTCGGTCGGCGCGGGCTCGGCGAACCTGCTGAACAACCTGCCCAGCTACGTCGCGGGCGAGTCGGTGATCCCGGTCGCCAACCACGACCAGCTCATCGGCCTGCTCATCGGCACCAACGTCGGCCCGCTGATCGTGCCGTGGGCGTCGCTGGCCACCATGATCTGGGCCGAACGCTGCCGCGCCAACGGGCTGCGCATCCAGTGGCGCCCGTTCATCCTGGCCAGCACGGTCGCCGCGATCCTCACCCTCGCCACCACCACCGGCGCCCTCCTCCTCACCCCCTGACCCCACCCGCCCCGCACCACCTACGGCGCACCACCCGGCCTCCGCCATCCCTCGCGCCCACACCCACGCTCGCTCGCGCTCGTACCCGTGCTCGCTCCGGCGCTCGCGCTCGCTCCGGCAACGTCCGTGCAGTTTCGGGGAAAGTGCACGAATGTGTCCCGCGTTTCGCACACTTTCCCCGAAACTGCACAAATCATGGACCTGCGCCAAGCCCGGCAGACTGGGCTCGGGCCCGGTGTAGGCAGCGGCCCGGTGCGGCACGGAGCGCGGCCCAGGCGCGGTGCGGCACAGGCGCGGGGCGTGGTGCGGGCACGGGCACGGGGCCGCGGTGCGGGCACGGGCACGGGGCCGCGGTGCGGGCACGGCGCGGGGCGGGCGCGGCGCGGGGCGGGCGCGGCGCGGGGCGGGCGCGGCGCGGGGCGTGGTGCGGCGCGGGGCGTGGTGCGGGCGCGGCCGGGCACGGACCTGGTGTGGGCGCGGCTCAGAGACGTTCGAAGTTGCCGGGCAATCGGGCGTATCTTGGGCTCTCTTTCGCCCGATTGCCCGGCAACTTCGCGCGGCCGGGCGGGCGGGCGAGCGGGCGGGCGAGCGGCGAGGGTGGGGTCAAGGGCGGGGGTCGTGTACCTCGATGACGCGGGTGGTGGGGGCGGCGGCGCCTAGCTGGGCACGTAGGGCGAGGCGGTCCGGGTCGGCGAGGGCGGCCTCGTAACCAGCGCGGGACGTGAAGCGGATCAGCTGCACCTCGGTGGCGCCGCCGTCGGTGCTGTACAGGCGGCGTTCGACCGTGCCGCCGTAGCTGTGCAGTACGGCCAGCACCGCGTCCTCGTACTCCCGGCCCGCGTCGACGTGCCCCGGGGCCATCTCCACCACCGCGACCAGGAACAGCGCCTCGGCCGGGTTCTCTCCTTGTGCCATCGTCACGCCGCGCAGTATCGCACCGCGCCCCACTTCCGATCGGCCGTGAACCAGGCCCCTCCCACTGCTTGATCGCTACCTGCGCCGCTCCCAATGGAACAACGCTCAGGCCGACGACGAAGCGGCCGGGGACGCCGATCTTCGCAATCCCGGCATCCGCTGGATCCGCGCTCTCGGCCAAGACCTCACTTTCGGCGTCCAGAACCCCCAGAACCGACCGGAAACAACGATCTTGCCCGGTGGCCACTCGATGATCGCCGTCATCGGTCAGAAAGTCGGCGCCAACTGCGGGTTCTGACCGGAGACAGCGATCATGCGGCGCGAGTCCCCACGCCCACGCAGCACGAATCCCCACGCCCACGCGGTGCGGATCCCCACGCCCACGCGGTGCGGAGTCTCGCGCCCACACGGTGCGGAGCTTCGCGCTGTCAGGGGGTTGGGTGGGGTGGGGTGGGTGGCGGGGGCGTGGTGCAATTTCGGGGAGGTTGTCCAATGTGGGGAGACACATGTCGCGCCGTGCTCCGGGATTCGTGCTGCTCGTTCTGAGCTTTCCGCTGCTGATGCTGGGCATCTCGGCCTGGAAGGAAGCCGACCGCGAGGCGGAGGTGCGGGCCGGGCAGCTGCGGGAGACCGCCGCCGCCACCGACCCCGCCGAGCGGGACCGGTGGGCCAGCTATGCCGAGTACACGCTGTGGCGGCTGGAGGACGCCGAATACAACCGCGACATGATGCTGGCCGGGGCTGGGGCGGGCCTGCTCGGCGGCATCGTGGTGCTGGTCACCGGCGGTCGGCGGCGCGATGCCGAGCTGGTCCGGGCCGCGGCCGCCGAGACCGCGGGCGCGGGCGCGCCGCCGCCACCGGCGTTCACCGCGTGCGCGGCCTGCCAGTGGAAGATCTCCGTCGCGGCGACCGCCTGCCCGCAGTGCGGCCACCCGAACGTACCGGTGACGGCCCCGGTGCCCGGGGTGGCGGCAGGGGTGGTGGCAGGGGCACCGCCGGTGCCCGCCGGCCGGGCGCAGCGGATGTTCTACGCGGCGCTGATCACGCTGGGCCTCGGCTCGGCCGTGGTGATCCACACGGTGCTGTTCGGCAGGCTGTCCGAGACCGAGCTCGTACACATCTCACCGTACTGGATCTTTCCGGTGGTGTTCGGGTACTACGGGCTGGTCGCGCAGCGGATGGAGGCCCGGCTGCAGGACACCCACCTGGACACCGTCTCCGACCAGCTGCTGAGCGTCATCAAAGAGACCGGCCTGGTGGGGCAGGTGTTCGCGTTCCTGGTGCACGCGCCGTTCCTGCTGGTCAAGAGCCGCCAGCCGTGGGTGACGGCGCTGGTCGGCTCGCTGATCTGGGCGATGGCGCTGATCCTGTTCTTCGGCCTGGTGTGGCCCAGTCTGTGACCGAGGACGGGGCGGGCCCGAGGGCCCGCCCCGTGGCATGGCGCGTCAGCGCCAGACCCACACCTGGTTGGCCTGCGGGCCGCCGCCGCAGGCCCACAGGATGGTCGGGGTGCCGTTGGCCGTACCCCACGCGTCGGCGTCGAGGCACTTGCCCGAGGCCGGGTTGAGCAGGTTGCCGTTGGCCTGGAAGATCCACTGCTGGGCCGAGTTGTTCAGGCAGGTCCACAGCCGGACCTCGGCCCCGTCGGCGGTGCTGGCCCCGGCGACGTCCAGGCACTTGCCGGAGTTCGGGTTGACCAGCGTGTTGCCGACCCGCTGCCACAGCTGCGCCGGGTTGTTCAGGCAGTCCCACAGCTGGGTCTTGGTGCCGTCGGCGGTACGCCCGCCGGAGACGTCCAGGCACCGGCCGGAGACCGGGTTGATGATCGACCGCGCGCCGCTGCCGCCGCCGCGGATGAGGAACAGGTTGTCGGCGACGTTGAAGTTGTTCGCCAGGTACGACCCCGAGGGCGGGTTGGTGCTGTAGTAGTCGTCGTGGTTGCAGTCCAGCCGCTGGTCGTGCGACTGGGCGGTGCACAGGTAGCGCATCTGCGGGTGGTTGGGCTCGTCGGAGTAGCACATGACGTCGTACTCGTCGGTGCAGTGCGCGCCGCCGGAGGCGTTGGGCGCGTTGTTGTTGACCGCGCCCAGGTTGTGGCCGAGCTCGTGGCTGGCCACGGCCGAGGTCCAGCAGCCGTTGTCGGAGCGGCCGAACTCGGGGCCGAAGTTGGAGCGGTTGTCGTCGGTCTTGCGGGTGTCCCCGGCGAACCCGCCGATGCCGCAGTACACGTTGGCCTCGGTCAGCATCACGTACTTGCGGTCGGTGCGGTTGTAGCCCAGCGCCTTGACGGCGTTGACGCTGGCGCCGAACTCCGACAGCGACGACTGCGCGACCCGCACGTCGCGCACGACGGGACGGCAGGCGCCGTTGACGTTCTCGGTGACGAAGCGGATGTGCCGCTCGCCGCCGGTCTCCCGGGCGCTCTCGTTGTAGATGACGTCCATGCCCTCGGCCAGGGTCCGGAACGTCTCCAGGTACTGGCTGTAGCGGTTGGTGTCGCCGTGCACGTACAGCACCTCGACCCGGCGGCCGGAGACCCCGTCGCCTTCGCAGACGGCGAGCGCGGCCAGGGGCGCCGCCAGCGCCTTCATCGGGGCGATGCCGCGCTTGACCGACAGCTCGGCGGGCGGGGCGTCGGGGCCGTGGCTGCACATGACGGGCTGCACCGAGACGACCCGGAAGCCGCCGACGCAGACGCCATTGGTGTCAGCGGCCAGTCCCTTGTGCACGAGGCCGCGGGCGGCGTCGTCGACCGGCATCGCGATCGGGCGGGCGTCGGCGCCGAAGGCGTGGAACTCGGGTTCGGGCGCGGCGGGACGGGCCGTGGCCGAACCGGACAGGGCGGTGGACAGCAGCAGCGCCGCGGCGGCAGCGGGCAGCAGCCACCGGGCGCGTAGGGGTGTCGGCAGAGCCATGGGCGTGGCTCCTCTCGGGAGTGGATGGAACCCGCAAGCTATCCATCCACTTCCGACACAGTCGACAGTTTTCGATACTCGAAATACCGAGGGTGGTCAGGACTCGGGGTCGAGCAGGCGCCGCGCGGACCGCACCACGGCCTCGTCGACCAGCCGTCCGCGCGCGTCCAGGCACACCCCGGTGCCGTCGCGCAGCGCCTGGTCGTGGCGGGCCACCACGTCGCGGGCGGCGTCGAGCTCCGCCTCGGTCGGGGTGAACACCTCGTGCACCACCGGCAGCTGCGCCGGGTGGATGCAGGCCCTGCCCCGGAAGCCGAGCCGCTTGAGGGCGAGGGTGGACTCGCGCAGCGCGTCGAGGTCGCGGAAGTCGGTGCTGACCGGGGCCACCGGTGGGGCGATCCCTGCGGCGGCGCTGGCCAGCACCGCCTGCGAGCGGACCCACAGCAGCTCGCGCCCGTCCGGGCCCGGGGTGACGCCGAGGTCGGCGGCGAGGTCGGCCTCGCCGAGCTGGAGCCGGGCCACCCGTGGGGCGCGGGCGAGCGCGGGTGCGTCCAGCACCGCGGCGGCCGACTCCAGCAGCGGTACGACCCGGACCCCGCCCGGGGCCAGGCCCCGCTCAGCCTCCAGGGCCGTGAGCAGCCGGTCGAGGGCGGCCAGCTCGTCGGCGGATGCGGCCTTGGCCACGCACACCCCGGCCAGGTGCGGCCCGACCACGGCGGCGGCGTCGGTGTGCCCGGCGGCGCCGGGGTTGACCCGTACCCAGAGGCGGGGTTCGCCGACGCCGGTGCGTTCGGCGAGGAAGCCGGCGACGGCGACGCGGGCGGCGTCCTTGCCCGCCGGGGGTACGGCGTCCTCCAGGTCCACGATCAGCGCATCCGCGCCGGTGCTGAGCGCCTTGGCCAGCTTGCCGGGGTTGTCGCCGGGGACGTACAGGTAGGACCTCATCGCAGGTGCTCCCTGCCGGACGGTTCCTGGTCGGCGTCGAGGTGCACGGGTCACAGCTCCCTGGTGAAGGCGGGCAGCGCGCGCCCGTCCGGCAGTGGCAGCCAGGTCAGCACGACCGGCTGGTCGCAGTGCGGTTCGAAGTCTCCAACGAGGCGGGTGAGCAGGATCGGCCCGTCCACCAGGCGCACCCGGGCGATCGTGTACGGCACGGCCGTGCCCGGCGTCGGCGCGCGGTGGACCACGGTGTACGCGTCGACGATCCCGCGCCGGCCCGCCGCGACCAGCGCCAACCGCTCACCGCCGCAACCGGTGCACAGCAGCCGGGGCGGGAGCTGGGCCAGCCCGCAGACCGCGCAGTGCTGCACGGTGAGCCGCCGCTGCCGGGTCTGCTCCCACCACGGCCCGGTGACCTCGTCGGTGGGGATGTCGCCGTCGTTCACGCCGTCTCCAGCAGCACGGTCGCGTGGCTGGAGGCGATGCCGCCGGTCCCGTGCACCAGCGCGGTACGCGCCCCGGGGACCTGCCGCGCCCCGCACTCGCCGCGCAGCTGCCGCACCGCCTCGACCAGCAGCAGCACGCCGAGCTGCCCGGGGTGGCAGTAGGACAGCCCGCCGCCGGTGGTGTTGACCGGGACGCCGTCCCAGTGGGTGCCGGTGCCCGGCGGGCAGAAGCCGAGCTGCTCCAGCCCCAGCGGCACGCTGATGGTGAAGGAGTCGTTGAGCTGGATCACGTCGACGTCGGCCGGGCGGCGCCCGGCCTGGGCGAACGCGCGCGCCCCGGACGCGGCGGCGCCGGTGCTGAGCAGGTCGTCGGGGGTGGCCATGGCCGCGTGGGTGACCGCCTCGCCGCAGCCGAGCACGGTGACCGGCGGGCGGCGCAGGTGCCGGGCCCGGTCCAGCGAGGTGAGCACGACCGCGCCGCCTCCGTCGGTCACCAGGCAGCAGTCCAGCGTGCCCAGCGGACTGGACACCATCGGGGCGGCGAGCACGTCGTCGACGGTCAGCGGCCCGGCCGCCCGGCGGAACGCGGCCGGGTTGGCCAGCGCGTACTGCCGGGCGGCGACGGCGACCCGGGCCAGGTCGGCCCGGGTCAGGTGGTAGGTGTGCAGGTAGCGCTGGGCGGTCATGGCGTAGTAGGACAGCGGCGACAGCGGCTGGTAGGGCTGCTCGAACTGCGCCTCCGGCGTGCCGGGGTCGTAGACGCCGCCGAGGCGGCGGGAGCGGGCGCTGCGCTGGTCGCAGGCGTACGCTATGACGGCCACCTGGCACAGGCCTGCCTCGATCGCCTGGACCGCCCGGGCGACGTGCGTCTCGAACACCGCGCCGGCGGCCGCGGTGGAGTCGGTCCACGACGGGCAGAGCCCGAGCTGGTCGGCCAGCTGGACGGCCGGGGACCGGCCGGTGGCCGCCAGCCCGTCCACGTCGTGCAGCCGCAGTCCCGCGTCGTCCAGGGCACGCCGCACGGCCTGGGCCAGCAGGTGCTGTGCGGACCGGCCCGTGTGCCCGAGGTCGCATTCGGCGGCGCCGACGACGGCGACGGTCATCGCGCCATCGCCGCCCCGGCCGGGCCCGGGAGGCCGGGCAGGCGGGTCCGGCTGACGTCGTGGGAGCGGCCGGCCATGGGGCGACGCTAGCCAGGGGCCGACCAGCCCGTCAAGAGCTTGTTTCTCACAGCGAACCAGTGTTTCCATATCGCGATGGGACCGCATACGCATGGCTGGTGGATTCTGCTCCACCTCGTCCTTTTCGTCTTCTGGCTCGGCGGAGACCTGGGCGTCTTCTGGTCGAGCCGGTTCGTGCTCCGCCCCGACCTGCCCCCGGCCGCCCGCGCCACCGCCCTGAAGATCATGGGCGGACTGGACCTCGGCCCGAAGATCTGCCTGGTGCTGTTCCTGCCCAGCGGCGTCACGCTGATGGCATTGGAACCGCACGGCGCCACCGCGTTCGGGGTGAACCCGTTCCCCTGGCCCGCCGTCGTGGCGGTGTGGCTGCTGGCGGCGGGCTGGCTGGCCGCCACGATCAGCGACCACCACCACCCGGGGCGCCGCCCGTGGGTGCGCCGGGCCGACTGGACCATCCGGCTGACGCTGATCGCCGCCCTGGCCGTGATCGCGCTCTACACGCTGATCGCCGACCGGCCGTTCGGCGTGGACACCAACCCGCGCTGGCTGGGCGCCAAGCTGCTGCTCTACACCACCTCGATCGCGTGCGGGCTGGGCATCCGGCTGACGCTGCGCCCGTTCGGCCCCGCGTTCGGGGCGCTGATGACCACCGGGTCGACGCCCGAGGTGGAGCGGACGCTCAAGCGCAGCATCGACGGCTGCCTGCCGTACGTGTGGGGCATCTGGGGCAGCGTGCTGCTGGCGGCCGCGCTGGGGGTGCTCAAGCCGTTCGCACAGCTGTGATTGACGCCGGTGATTGACGGGAGCGGTCGAGGGACTTCACTATTTCACTATGCGAAACGATGTTTCGCTCTGAGAAACAGGAGGTTCTGTGACACCTCGTCTCCATCGCCGCGGGCTGCTGCGGGTCGTGGCGGCAGCGGCCGTCGCGACGATCGCGGTCGCGGCGGCTCCCGCCCCGGCCCAGGCCGCGTACTCGACCGTGAGCAGCTACACCACCAGCGTCAACGGCGACGCCGCCGACGTGTACCACCCCGTCACCGGGTCCGCCCACAGCCCGTGGCCGGTGGCGCTGCTGCTCCAGGGCGCCAACGTGGACAAGTCCGCCTACCGCGGCTTCGCCGCCAAGGTCGCCTCGTACGGGTTCACGGTCGTGGTCCCGAACCACTTCCAGGTCCTGTTCGGCCAGCCCGGCCTGTACGCCACCGGCGCGCAGGCGGGCTGGACGGTCGCCTGGGCCCAGGCCGAGAACGCGAACACCGCCTCGCCGCTGTACGGCGCGATCGACCCGCAGACGCTGGTGCTGCTCGGGCACTCGTTCGGCGGCGCGGCCGGGCTCAACCTGACCACGGGGCTGTGCACGCCCCCGTTCTGCACCGTGCCCGCCCCGGCGCCGCCGCAGCTCAAGGCGGCGGCGTTCTACGGCACCAACGGCACCGTGCCGCAGACCGGGCAGACCCCGCCGGTCGCCAACACGGTGCCGGTCGCCCTGGTGCAGGGCAGCCTCGACGGCATCGGCAGCCCCGTCAACGGGTACGCCACCTACCAGGCCGTCACCACCCCGCCGAAGCTGTACGTGAGCCTGCTCGGCGCCAACCACTACGGCATCACCGACACCCAGAACCCGGCCGGAGCCCGCCCCGAGACCTCGGCGCAGACGCTGGACCAGGCCCTGAGTGTCGAGACCGCCGCCCGCTGGAGCGCACTGTGGCTGCGCGCCCAGCTCGGCGACCCTGTCGGTCAGGCCTGGGTCTACAGCGTGGGCGACTTCTTCGACGCCAACGCCACGGCCGAGTCCGTGCACTGACGCGCCGGTTCCCGGCCCGGCGCTATCGGGCCGGGAATTCATCGGCACTCCACCATCCGGTCGAACCTATGTGGATGATCGGCAGGTAGTTGTCCGTTTCCCCGGCTGGAACCCCGTCGACCGATCGGGCTAGGCTCCCGTCCATGTTCGTGGATGTCTGGTCGAGCCTGCCGACGGCGGAGACGCCTGACCTGAGCATGAGCCTGGCCGTGCAGGACTTCGCTCCCGCACTGCTGGCCTTCCTCGGTTACCTGCTGCTGGCACCCTCGGCGCTGGGGCGCGTCGGCGCGCTGCTGATGGGCCTGGGCGGGCTGGCCAAGTCCACCTGGAAGCTGCTGCACGCAGGCTGGTCGATCGACGTGCCATGGCTGGACGACCTGCTGTTCCCCTTGCTGGCAGCGGGCGGCGTGCTGCTGGCCATCGCGCTGCACCGCAGGCTGCGCTGGTCGTGGTGGCCGCTGGCCGCCGCGGGCCTGGTCGCCGCCGGGCTGGCCGTGAAGCAGATGTCGGTGCAGCCCGCGTTCATCGCGGCCACCGCGTTCGTGATCTGGATCAGCATCGTCGGGGCGGTGTGGGCCTGGCGCAACGGGGAGGCGCTGGCCGCCGCCCTGTTCCCGATCAGCGTGCTGGCCGTGCTCGCGCTGGTGCCGCTGCGCAACCACCCGGCCAGCGACGCGCTGGCGTTCCAGTGGGTGCAGCAGGGCGTCAACACGATGGCCCAGCTCATCTTCTGCGTGGCCGGCGCACTGACGTTCCGGGCGGTGCGCCGCGGCGGCGGCGACTTCCCGGCCGCCGAGCGCGGCGACGTGCCGTCGTGGGGCATGCCCGAGGAGCGCACCGCCCGCCACCGCTCCCGCCTCTGACCCGATGCGGGCAGGTCAGCCCGGGTAGCCGAGCTGGGCCGAGATCCGCGCGGCGGCCTCGGTCAGCGACTGCGCGGTCTCGCCGTGCTCGGGCTTGAACCGCGCCGACGGGCCCGCGACGCTCAGCACCGCCACCACGTGCCCGTCGTGGTCGAAGATCGGCGCCGCGATCGAGGCCGCCCCGGCCTGGCGCTCCCCGAGCGAGGTCGCGTAGCCGCGCTTGCGGATCGCGGCCAGCTCCTTGCGCAGCTTCGCCGGGTCGGTGAGCGTCTTGTCCGTCAGCGGCTTCAGCGGGTGCCGGTCCAGGTAGGAGTCGATCTCGGTCTCCGGCAGGAAGGCCAGGAACGCCTTGGACGACCCGCCCGCGTGCAGCGGGTACGGGATGCCGAGGGTGACCTCCATCCGCAGCTCTTGGTCCGGCACGACCTGGTCGACGTAGAGGCGGGTGTCGCCGCGGCGCAGCGACAGCGTCGCCGTCTCGCCGGTCTGCTCGGCCAGCTGCCGCAGCTCCGGCGCGGCCATCGCGCGCAGGTCTGTGCGGGCCAGGTAGGCCCGGCCCAGCGCGACGGCGGCGTGGCCGAGGGCATAGCGGCGGGTGACCGGGTCGACGGTGATGAGATCGCGGCTGCGCAGCGCGGTCAGGATGCGGTGCACCGCGGCCTTGGTCAGGTTGAGCGCGGTCGCGATCTCGGTGACGCCGAGGTCGGGCTGCCCGCTGCGCCCGAAGTACAGCAGCACGTCCATGGCGCGCTCGACGGCGGCGATGGAGCGTGACTGGCTGTCGTCGTCGGTGGCGGGGTTCGCCTTCGCTGCGGCACTGATCGGCACGGGCCCTCCTGTTCGGCGTGGACGTGCGCCAGTCTAGAGCCGATCACCGCCGCCACACAGACACCGCCTCGGCCGTTGACACGACACCCGCCCACTCGTTACCTTCACGGCAACGGCGTTTCCTGATGCGAAACAAGGGCAGGTGCAGAGGTGGACAGCGCGCAGCTGCGTCAGGTGCTCAGCCAGTGGCCCAGCGGCGTCGCCATCGTCACCACCCTGGCCGACGACGGCTCGCACCGTCCGCACGGCATGACCGCGAGCTCATTCTCCTCGGTCAGCCTCGATCCGCCACTGGTCTCCGTCTGCCTCGGCAACCACCTGCCCACCCGGGCCATGGTCGCCGCCTCGGGCGTGTTCGCGCTCAGCTTCCTCGGCAAGGACCAGGCCGAGATCGGCCGCCGCTTCGCCGGCCAGGTCCCCGGCCTCACCGACCGGTTCGCCGGAGCCGACTGGGTCACCGGCCCGACCGGCTGCCCGATGCTCGCCGACGCGACCGGGCGCCTGGACTGCACCGTCGAGCACGCCTACCCCGGCGGCGACCACACCATCTTCGTGGGCCGCGTGCGCGAGGCCGCCGTCGACCGGGTCACCGCCCCGCTGCTGTTCCACTCGCGCAGCTGGGGCCAGCTCGCCGACCCGCTGCCCGACGAGATCACCATCACCGTCGTGGACGGCGCCGCCCGGGTCGGCGCCGAGGTGAGCGTACGCGACCCCGGCGACCTGCCCGCCGTGCGCGACCTCGCCACCGCGCTGCCCGTGCGCGCCTACGTCGCCGACGCGTTCGCCCCCGACCGCGAGGCCCTGGTGCTGGCCACCCTCGACGCGCTGGCCGGGCTGCCCGACGTCGCGCTCGGCTGCGCCGAGGACACGGCCGCGTCGCCGCTACAGGTGCGCCGGGTGCTGCAGGACGCGGTGGTGCGGGTGCGCCCGGCCGCGCTGCACGTGCGGCTGCGCGCCCACCACGGCCTGGGACTGGTCAACGCGCTGGTGGCGATGAAGAGCGGCGTGCGCCGCTTCGACGCCGTACGCGATCCGGCTTCCGGCGGCCTGCCCGCCGACGACCTGCTGCTGCTGGCCCGCCAGCTCGGCGTGGCCTGCGCCGAACCGGCCTGAATCCACAAGGGAGAAAGAGCATGGCTGACCCGCTCACCGGCGAGCGCCTCGTCGACGACATGACCGAGGCCGAACGCGACCGCGCCCAGCGGGTGGAGGCCGTGCTGCCCGCGCTGCGCGCCGCGGCCGCGCAGGCCGACGCCGACGGCGTGTTCCCGGCCGGGCACGTGGACCTGCTGCGGGAGGCTGGGCTGCTGGGCCTGGTCGTGCCGACGGAGTACGGCGGCCTGGGCGGCGGCCTGCGGGACCTGGCCGCGGCCACGTTCGCGATGGGCACCGCCTGCCCGTCGACGGCGCTGGCGTTCTTCTTCCACAACACCAGCGCCTCGCGCGGGCTGCTGCCGCTGGAGGCGGTCGAGGCGGGGCTGTTCGACGAGGCCGACGTCCCGGCCGTGCGCGCCTTCGCCGAGCTGGTGCTGCGCCGTATGGCCGGCGGCACCTGGCTGGCCAACTTCGCCAGCGAGTCGGTCAAGAGCGCCGGGGCCAACATCGCCATCGCCACCACCGCCCGCCCCGCCCAGCGCGACGGCGTCGACGGCTGGCTGGTCACCGGCGAGAAGTCGTTCGGCTGCGCCACCGGCGTCGCCGACACGTACCTGGTCACCGCGCGCCTGGAGGGCACCGACACCGCCGCCGGGCTGGCCCTGTTCCTGGTGCCGCGCACCGCCGAGGGCGTGTCCTCCCGCCCGGCCTGGGACGGCCTGGGCATGCGCGGCTCGGCCAACCACGGCATCGTGCTGTCCGACGTGTGGGTGCCCGCGACCGAGGCGCTGACCGTGCCGGGCGCGTTCGTGAAGATGCTCCAGTGCAGCCGGGGCAGCTTCGTCGGCAACCAGCTCGCGATCACCGCCGTGTACGTCGGCTGCGCCCAGGGCGTCTACGACGAGACCCTGTCCCGGCTGACCGCCAAGACGTTCGCCGACACCGGCCGCCCGATCGCCGAGTCCCCGATGCACCAGGTGATCATCGGTGACATGACCGAGAACCTGGAGACGGCGTACCTGTGGCTGCGCCGCCAGCTGCTGCTGGAGACCTCAGAGCCGCCGCTGGCGCCGAAGAACAAGGTCTACCAGCAGTGGCGGCTGGCCAAGGGGTCGATCTGCGAGGCCGCGTTCGCGGTGGCGGTCGGCGCGTTCAAGGCGTCCGGCACCTCCGGGGCGACCCTGCACGGCACCATGGGCCGGGCCCTGCGCGACCTGGCGATGGGCCTGGTCATGACGTTCCCGCCGGAGCGCGGGCGGCTGGAGGCGGCCTCGATGGTCACCGCCGACCGGTCCAACGAGCTGTTCGCGAGCGTGGCCAAGTGAGCGCGGTGACGCCGCAGCCGGTGTCCGACCTGGTCGACGGCGCGTGGCAGGCCTGCGCCGAGCCGCTCGGCTTCGCCCTGGAGGAGCCGGCGACCGGGCGGGTGCTGGGCACCGCGACCGGCACCGCGGCCGACCGCATCGACGCGGCGATCGCGGCGGCCGCGGCGGTGCACGAGTCCGGGGCGTGGTCGGGCCTGTCGCCGCAGGCGCGGGCGGTGCTGCTGGAGTCGGCCGCCGACCAGGTGCAGCACGACGCCGACGCGATCACGGCGGTCGAGTCGTACGCCACCGGCGTGCCGATCCGGCAGACCGCGATGCTGGCCGTGATCCTGGCCGGGGCGTTCCGGCTGGCCGCCGCGCAGCTGCGCGAGGGCTGGCTGACCGGGGCCGTGCCGCGCGAGGACGGCCGGACCGCGCACGTGGAGCGGCTGCCCTGGGGCCCGGCCGCGTGCCTGGTGCCGTGGAACGCGCCCGCCCCGATGGCGGCGCACAAGCTCGCCAACGCCCTGGCCGCGGGCTGCCCGGTGATCGTCAAGCCCAGCGAGTACGCCCCCTACGGCACGCAGCTGCTGGTGGCCGCGGTGGAGCGGGCGCTGGCCGCCGCCGACGTGCCGGGCGGGGTGCTCCAGCTCGTACACGGCGACGCGGCCGCCGGGGCGCGGCTGGTCGGCGACCCGCGCATCCGGGCGGTGTCGTTCACCGGCGGGCTGGCCGGGGGCCGGGCCGTCGCGGCGGCCTGCGCGTACGACGTCAAGCCGGTGCAACTCGAACTGGGCGGCAACAACCCGCTCGTCGTGCTGCCCGATGCCGACACCGCGTCCGCCGCCCGCGCCGCCGCCGACCTGCTGACCACGCTCAACGGCCAGTGGTGCCGGGCGCTGGGGCGCCTGATCGTGCCCGCCGACCGCGCCGACGAGATCGTCGCGGCGGTCCTGGCCCGCCTCGGTGACCTGCGCGTCGGCGACCCGCTCGACCCTGCCACGGACTACGGCCCGCTGGTCCACTCCGGGCACCGGTCCCGGGTCACCGCCGCCCGCGACGTGCTCGTCGCCCACGGCGGCCGGGCGCACACCGCGCTGCCGGTCCCGGACGAGGGCAACTTCCTCAGCCCGACCCTGGTCACCGGGGTCCACCCGGAGCACACCGTGCACGAGATCTTCGGCCCCGTCGCGGCGGTGCACACCTACCGCACCCTGGACGAGGCCGTGGCACTGGCCAACGGCACGCCGTACGGGCTGGAGGCGTACGTCTGCGGCACCGACGAGGACGCGGCCCTGGCCGTGGCCCGGCGGCTGCGCGCGGGCGAGGTGAAGGTCAACGGCTCCAGCATCATGAGCCTGCACCTGTTCACCCCGCGCCCGGCCTGGGGCCTGTCCGGCTACTCCGAGGAGGGCACCGCCGAGACGCTGCGGTTCTTCACCAACCCGCGCGTCGTCGGCGTCGAGGGCGGCTTCGCGCTGCACGGGCGCCCGTGACCGCCGCCGCGCTGCGCGCCCTGCTCGCCGCCGACCGGGTCACCCACCTGCCCGGCGTGTACGACGCCCCCACCGCCGCCCTGGCGGTGCGGGCCGGGCACCGGGCGGCGCACCTGTCCGGGGCCGCCTGCGCCGCCCTGGACCTGGGCCTGCCCGACCTCGGCTACGTCCACGGCACCCACCTGGCCGCACGGGCCTCCCGCCTCGTCCCGGCGCTGGCCGGGGCGCCGCTGCTCGCCGACGCCGACACCGGCTACGGCGACGCGCTCCAGGCGGTGTGGACCGCCCGCGCCTACACCGCCGCCGGGGTCAGCGGCCTGCATCTGGAGGACCAGGTGCAGCCCAAGCGCTGCGGCCACCTCGCGGGCAAGGAACTGGTCGCGCCCGGCACCGCCGCCCGCAAGGTGCGCGCCGTGGCCGCCGAGGGCGGCGGCATCGTGGTGGTGGCGCGGACCGACGCGTACACGGTGACCGGCCTGGACGACGCGGTCGACCGCGCGGCCCGCTACGCCGCCGCCGGGGCCGACGCCGTGTTCCTCGAAGGCGTCACCGATCCGGGCGAGCTCGCGCGGGCCCACGCCGCGCTGCCGGGCGTGCCGCTGGTGGTCAACCGCTCCGAGGCCGGGTCCACCACGGACTGGCCGGGCGACGACGAGCTCGCGGCGCTGGGCGTGCGGCTGGTGCTGCACCCGGTCGCGCCGCTGCTGGCAGCACTGGACGCGGCCGCGCGGGCGTACGCGGCGATCGCCGCGGGCGGCAGTGCCGAAACGGTGTCCCGCCTGCCCTGGGCCGACTTCACCGGCCTGGTCGGGCAGGACGAGGCCCTCGAACTGGACGCGAGGTACGCATGAGCCGGGTGATCGTCGCCGGGGCCGGGCCGGTCGGGCTGAGCGCCGCGCTGGCGCTGGCGCGGCACGGCCTGTCCGTGACCGTGCTGGAGGCCGGGCCGGACCTGGCCGCCGAGTCGCGGGCGTCCACGTTCCACCCGCCGACCCTGGAGATGCTGGCCGACCTGGGCGTGGTCGACGAGGTGCTGTCGCGTGGCCTGGTCGCCCCGACGTTCGCCTACCGCGACCGCGCCGCCGGGCACGTGGCCACCCTGGACCTGTCGGTGCTGGCCGGTGACACGCCGTACCCGTACCGGGTGCAGCTGGAGCAGTCGAAACTGACCCCGATCCTGCGCGACCACCTGGACCGGCACGGCGTATCCATCCGGTTCGGCAGCCCGGTCACGGGTGCGAGCAGCGACACCACCGGGGTGGACGTGCACGTCGCCGACGGGTCGACGGTGCGCGGGGACTGGCTGGTCGCCGCCGACGGCGCGCACTCGGCGGTGCGGCGGGCGCTCGGGGTCGCGTTCGACGGCATCACCTACCCCGAGCGGTTCCTGGTCGCGTCCACCTCGGAGGAGCTGACCGGGTGGCTGGACGGGCTGGCGGCGGTCAACTACGTGTTCGACCCGGTGGACTGGTCGGTGCTGCTGCGTACGCCGGACCACTGGCGGGTGCTGCTGCCGACGCCGGACGGATCATCCGACGAGACCGAGCTCGCCCGGCTGGGCGACCGGCTGCGGCAGATCCACGACCCGGGCCGCCCGTGGCTGGTGGCGCACGCCAGCATCTACCGGGTGCACCAGCGGGTGGCGGCGACGTTCCGGCACGGGCGGGTGCTGCTGGCCGGGGACGCCGCGCACGTCAACAACCCGCTCGGCGGGCTGGGCATGAACTCCGGCATCCACGACGCGATCGCGTACGCCGCCGCGCTGTCCGCCGCCGATCCCGACGCGGCCACGGCGCACGCCGCCGAGCAGCGCCGACGCATCGCGCTCGACTTCACCCAGGCCGTGTCCCACCGCAACTACGAGCGTATGAGCGCCGCCGACCCGGCCGCCCGCGCCGCCCACCTGGACCAACTCCGCCGCACCGCCGCCGACCCGGCCCTGTCCCGCACCCACCTCCTGCGCGCCTGCATGATCGACTCCCTCCGCCCGGTGACCCCATGACCCCCGGGACGGCCCCAAGATCGGGCAAGTTGCCGGGCAATCGGGCGTACAGCGGCTCCTTTTTCGACCGATTGCCCGGCAACTCGGCTGATCTTGGGGGGTGTCCCGGGGTGTTCGGCGGGCACGATGGCGGGGGCGGGTGGGGGCGCGGTGAGTGAGCGGATCAGCCGGTACAACCCGGCGCGGGTGCGCGAGCTGGTCGGGACGGTCCCGGTGACCGGGGCGGAGCAGGTCGACGCCGTGGTGCACGCCGCTGCGGCGGCCCAGCGCGGCTGGGCGGGCATCGAGGCGGTGGCGCGGGGCGCGCTGCTGCGGGCCGCGGCCGACGCGGTCGAGGCACAGGTGGAGACGCTCGCGGAGCTGCTGGCGCGGGAGTCGGGCAAGCCGCGGGCGGACTGCCGGGGCGAGCTGGGGTTCGCGCTGACGTTCCTGCGCTGGGTCGCCGACCGGGCGCCGGTGGTGCTCGCCGACGCCGAGACCGACGACGGCGCGGGCCGCCTGCTGCTGACCCGCCGCCCGTACGGCGTGGTCGCCGCGATCACCCCCTGGAACGCCCCGGTCATCCTGTCGCTGCTCAAGATCGGCCCGGCGCTGGCGGCGGGCAACACGATCGTGGTGAAGCCGTCGCCGCTGGCCCCGCTGGCGATCGACCGGGTCGTCCGGCTGCTGGCCGGCGCCCTGCCCGCCGACGTGCTGCACGTGGTGCACGGCGACGCGGCGACCGGTGCGGCCCTGGTCGGGCATCCGCTGATCCGCAAGGTGGCGTTCACCGGCGGCGAGCAGGCCGCCCGCGCCGTCGCCGCGGCGGCGGGCACCACGCCGACCGTGCTGGAGCTGGGCGGCAACGATCCGGTGCTGCTGCTCGACGACGCGGACCTGTCGCCGGAGCCGATGCGGCGGCTGGTGATGGCCTCGTTCGCCACCAGCGGCCAGGTCTGCATGGCCGCCAAGCGGCTGTACGTGCCGCGCGCGCGCCGCGACGAGTTCACCGATGCCTACCTGCGTGCGGCCGAGGAGGTGCTCTGCCTGGGCGATCCGCTGGCCGACGGCGTCACCATGGGCCCGGTGATCACCGCCGAGGCGGCGGCGCGGGTGCACGCGCTGGTCGCGGCGGCCGTGGCGCGCGGCGGCTCGGCGCTGGCGCTGGGCCGCGCCGACGCGGGGACCGACCTGTCCGGCGGGCACTTCGTGGCGCCGACGCTGCTGGTCGGCCTGGCCGACGACGATCCGGTCGTGGCGTACGAGCAGTTCGGGCCGACCGTTCCGCTGCTGGTCTACGACGACGAGGACGAGGTCGTCGCCCGTGCGAACGCCGACGAGCTGGGGCTGGGCGCCTCCGTGTGGTCGGTCGACGAGCAGCGGGCGTTCCGCGTGGCGAAACGGCTGGAGGCGGGGTTCGTCTTCGTGAACACGCACAACCGCACGGGTATGGCCCTGCGCGCGCCCTTCGGCGGCGTGAAGCGCTCCGGCCACGGCCGCGAGTACGGCGACGCGGGCATCGCCGAGTACGCCCAGCTGTGCTCGGTGCACGCCCCGGCGGCGTTCCGCCCCGGCGGGACGGGCGCGAGCGCGACGGCATACCCGACCGCGTGAGCGCGCGGTATCCGAGCCAGCATACGTGCCCTGAACTGCCCTTATGTGTCCAATAGGATGATTTCCAAATCGCCCGAACAGCCAGTCAAATGGCTATACGGTCGGCTACATGCAGAAATCCGTACTTCGCGGCATGATTGCCGCATCAGTCTCGATCGGGGTCAGCACCATGGCGGCGGCGGCCGTCGTGCTGGGCCCCAGTGGGGCGGCCCTGGCCAGCCCCACCAACCCGACCGCCTCGGCCCTCGGCTTCAACGTGTTCGTCGACGAGAACGCCGACCTGACCAGCAACGAGACCGACGGCCCGGTGGCGCTGGGCGGCGACCTGCGCATCGGCGGCCCGTACCAGGTCGCCGGGAACAATCCGGGCACCTTCATCGTGTCCGGGGACAACAACCATCCGACCTCGCTGGTCATCGGCGGGCGGATCCTGTTCGGCACCAGCGCCGCCAACGGCGTGCTGGCCGTGAACGGCAACAACTCCTACGCCAAGCTCGGTGACGTCACCGGCGCGCAGGTGCTCAACTTCGACTCCGGCAACAACCCCGCCAACACCCACATCGTGGCCGACACCGCCGCCTACGAGGACGCCCCCCGGGTGGAGCTGCGGCTGATCCAGCCGGTCGCCTCGGTGCTCCAGTCGGTCATCGACTTCCCCGCCGCGTTCACCGACTTCCGCAACAGCTCGACCGCGCTGGCGGCCTGCGTCAACAACATCACGCTGACCAACGCCAACGGCGACACGATCCCCCGGCCGATCCCGCCCAACACCGACGCCCACGTGACGCTGGCCGGAGGCGTCACCAACGTGCTCAACCTGACCGGCGCCGAGCTGGACAACCTCAACTCGCTGACCTACAACAACAGCCCGACGGCGAACGGGCCCCTGCTGATCAACGTGAACACCGTGCTGGACAACACGTACATCTTCGACGTGCCCAACCAGGCCGGCATCGGCATCGGGCAGGCGCCGTTCATCCTGTGGAACTTCCCCACCGCCTCCTCGATCACGCTGCCGTCGACCGCGGCGACCCTGGAGGGCACGCTCTACGCCCCCAACGCCGACCTGTTCGACTTCGCCGCGAGCAACATCGAGGGCCAGGTCATCACCGAGAGCATCACTCACGGCAGCGCGATCGCCAACGGCGGCGAGATCCACTACGCCCCGTTCACCGCATCCCTGACCTGCGCGCCGACCTCGCCGACCCCGAGCCCGTCGACCAGCGCGTCGGCCAGCCCGTCGACCTCGCCGAGCACCAGCCCGTCGCCGAGCGTCTCGCCGTCGACCAGCCCGTCGGCGTCGCCGAGCGCTTCCCCCACGCGCAGCCCGTCGGCGTCGCCGACCGCGCGTCCGACGCAGTCTCCGTACGGCCGCCCGCGGCCGCCGCACCCGCCGCGTCCCTGATCTGAGCAACTGGGAGACCGCAGCCCGGCCACGTGCCGGGCTGCGGTTTCCAGGTCAGGACGTGTAGTCGACCACCGTGCGGGCGGCCAGGCGGGGCCGCAGCCACTGCGCCAGCTCCAGGTGCACCGGGTGCGCCTGGTATCCGGCCAGACCGGCGGCGTCGGCGTGCGTCGTGGTCAGACACAGGTGCGCCGAGACGGGCGTGTGCAGCTCGTCCAGGTGCACCACCAGTGAAGAAATCTCGGGTACCGCGCCGACCAGCCCTTCCAAAAGATCCTTCGCCTTGGCAGCATCGGCTGCGTCGGTGAACGTCATCAGCACCACGTGGGTCAGCATCACGACCTCCGGTTCACCCCTGTTGCAAACGCCGTCGCGAGTGTAGTTTCGGGAAACAGCGTTTCGCTAGGGGAACCGGAGGCACCACATGGCTCCAATACGGGTCGCCGCGGTGCAACTCGCGGCGTCGCAGGACGTGGCCGCCAACCTGGCCGCCTGCCTGCGCCTGATCGACGACGCGGCCGCACAGGGTGCCCAGCTGATCGTCCTGCCCGAGTTCTGCAACCACCTGTCCTACTACGCCGACCGGGCGCAGGCGCACCGCCTCGCGACCCGGCCCGGCGACGAGTTCCTGACCGCGGTCGCCGACCGCGCCCGCCGCCACGGCGTACACGTGAAGATCAACGTCACGCACGCCCACCCGGACGGCCGCACCGGCGGCACCAACTTCCTGTTCGGCCCGGACGGCGCCGTGCTCGGCCAGTGCGACAAGCAGACCCTGATGGGCGCCGAGAACGACCACCTCGACCCGGCCACCGAGGTCGGGCCGATCATCGACACGCCGCTGGGACGCCTGGGCATGTACGCCTGCATGGAGGGCGTGCTCAACGAGGTGGCCCGCGGGCTGGCCCTGCGCGGGGCGCAGGTGCTGCTCAACAGCCTCAACTCGTTCGCCACCGACGAGGCCGGCCTGCACATCCCGGTGCGCGCCGCCGAGAACAAGGTGTGGGTCGTCGCCGCGAACAAGGTCGGCCCGCTGCTGCCCGAGGAGCACCTGCCCCGACTGTCGGCCGCGCTCGGCGTGCCCGCGCAGTGGCTGCACGGCGCCGGGGAGAGCCAGATCGTGGCCCCGGACGGCACCGTCGTGGCCCGCGGCCCCCGCACCGGCGAGGCCGCCGTGATCGCCGACATCGACCCGGAGCTGGCCGACGACAAGCGCCGTCCGGACGGGACGGACCTGCTGGCCAGCCGCCGCCCCGAGTTGTACGCCCGCATCGCCGAGCCCCCGCACGGCCGCCGCCGCCCCGCGGGCGCGGCCACCCTGTCGGTCGCGGTGGTGCGCGGCGACGCCGCCACCGTCGCCCGCGAGACCGCCCTGGCCGCGGGCGCCGGCACCCAGCTGATCGTCGCCGCCGACGCCGACCCGCAGTCGCTGGCCGCCGCGCTGGACGGCACGTCCGCCCACGCCGTGGCCCGCACCGCCGACGGCTCGACCGTGCTGGTCGACGCCACCGGCCCGCTCGCCACCGCGCCGCCGCTGCACGGCAAGGACGCCACCGGGGACGCCCCGGTCCTGGTGGACCTGCCCTGGGGCCGCCTGGCCCTGGTCGCGGGCGCCGACGCGATCTACCCGGAGGTGTTCCGGCTGGCCGCGCTCGCCGACGCCGACGTGGTCGCGCTGCCGTTCACGGCCGCCGAGAGCTGGGAACTCAGCCTCGGGCTGCCCGAGCGGGCCGCCGAGAACCGGCTCAACCTCATCGCCGCCGCACCGCTGGACCAGGACGGCGCGGTCTTCGCGATGTCACCCGACTTCACCCTCTGGACCACCTGGCAGGGGCCGTTCACCGGCCGCATCAGCCACCCCGTCGTCACCGTGGTCCCGGCCGGGCAGCCGTCCGTCCGGGCCGAGGTGGCTCCCGCGCAGGCGGCCAACCGGCTCGTCTCGCGGGGCACCGATCTCGTCGACGGCCGCCCCTGGCGGCTGCTCCAAGCCCTCACAGAAAGGTAGGCCACGGTGGCCGAGACCCTCCGCCACGTCGAGGACATGGTCGACAACTCCCCCGTCGTCGACGTCCACGAGACGTTCCACCAGTGGCAGCAGCTGCTCGCCGAACTCAAAGCGAAGATCGACGCCCGGTTCGAGCTGAAGCGGGACCCGTCGACGCTGGCCCTGGAGTCGTACGGCACCTATCCCGACGGTCCCGGCGGGTCGCTGGCCGCCTACAGCGGGCCCGAGGTCGACTGGATGGTGCACTCCTGGCTGGGCAACCCCGGCGCGAGCTTCGCCAACCTGCACCTGACCGTATGGCTCGGCCCGCAGGTCAAGGTGCCGCACCTGGGCATCGCCCTGCTGGTATGGCCGGAAGGCTGGTTCTACCTCGACTCCGTCCCCCGGGTGAACCTGATCGAGGACGGCGACTACTACGACCGCTACTACGCGCCGCTGGACGCCGACTGGCTGGCCCACCGCGCCGACCCCGAGTTCGAGTACTTCGTCTCGCGGTCGGGCTTCATCCGCGCCAGCCTCAGCCCCACGGCGTACTGCTACTCCTTCGGGCGCAGCGAGCGCAACATCGACATCGTCCGCAAGCTCACGCACGAGCACGTGGACCGCTGGCTGGGCTGGGTCGACAGCGCACCGCCGGTGCCGGAGTCCGAGCGGGCCGCGCTGGCCGAGACGGACCTGCGGATGCGGCGCAACATCGCCGACCGCGACCCCGCCAACGTGATGGGTGTCCGCTTCTTCGGCCAGGAGACCACCGACCGCCTGGTGCGCGGCCTGTGGGGCGGCGACCGGGAACTGGAGCGGCCGCGATGATCCGCTCGGTGTGGTGGGCCGCGACGATCCCCGGCCACGAGGCCCCGTTCGACACCGCGCATCTGCGCGTCTACTACCCGGCCGCGCCGGACGGCAGCGACCGCGAGCGCCTGTCGGGCGTGATGGCCGCCGACACCACCGGGGCGCCGTTCCCGGTGGCGGTCATCGTGTCCGGGGTGAACGTCGGCCAGGAGGCGTACCGCTGGCTGGCGACGAGGCTGGCCGAACGCGGCATCGTCACGGTGACCTACGACTGGGTCGGCACGCTGTTCGGGGGACTGCACGGCATCACGCCGGGCGTGGACCTGGACGCGGCCCGGCCCGACGGCTACGGCAAGCGCCCGACCTGTCCCTCGCTGCGGCCGGTGCTCGACGCGCTGGCGAGCATGACCGGTCCGGTCGCCGGGCTGCTGGACCTGGACCGGGTGGCCCTGATCGGGCACTCGGCGGGAGGCACGGTCGCGCTCCAGTCGGCGGGCTTCGTGCCGGAGGTCAAGGCGGTCGCGACCTACGGCGCGCACAACATGGTCGCCACGATGCTCGGCTGGCCCGCCGGGACGGTGCTGCCCGCGCAGGCCGACTGCCCGGTGCTGCTGGTCGGCGGCACCAACGACGGGGTCATCAACGGCTCCGCCGACCGCTACGGCGAGGACGCGGCCGCCCGGCGCGACCCGATCACGCGCACGTTCGACGAGGCGCTGCCCGACCGCGACGGCGCCAACGTGCTGATCCGGCTGGCCGGGGCGAACCACTTCGCGATCGTGGACCCGGTCGACCACACCGCCGCGCGCGCCTTCCTCGACCAGGCCGCCGACGGCGATCCGGCCGAGCACCGCGCACTGCTGGCCGACCTGCTGGCCACCTTCTGCCGGATGCACCTGACCGGTGACCCGGCGTCGTTCACCGAGTGGGACAGGCTCGCCGCCCACCACGGCGTCGCATCGATCCAGCGGAGGTAGGAATGCTGAAGAACTTCTGGTACGCGGTCGAGTTCGCCGACCGGGTGACCACCAAGCCGATGCGGGTGACGGCGCTCGGCCAGCACCTGGCGCTCTACCGTACGCCCAAGGGGCGGCCGGTGGCGCTGAGCGACCTGTGCGTGCACCGGGGTGCGGCGCTGTCGGGCGGCTGGACCAAGGACGGCTGCATCGTCTGCCCGTACCACGGCTGGGAGTACGACGCCGACGGGCAGTGCACGAAGATCCCGGCGAACCTGCCCGGGCGGGCCATCCCGAAGAAGGCGCGCGTCGACTCGTACCCGGTGCAGGAGAAGTACGGCTTCGTCTGGGTGTTCCTCGGCGACCTGCCCGAGTCCGAGCGCCCGCCGCTGCCGGTGTGGCCGGAGTTCGACGACCTGAAGGAGAACGGCGGCCGCTTCCGGGCGGTGACCGGCGAGTTCCTCTGGCACTCCAACTACGAGCGGATCCTGGAGAACGGCTGCGACATCGCGCACGCCCCGTTCGTGCACGCGGGCTCGTTCGGCAACCCGGAGCGCCCGGAGGTGCAGGAGTACGAGCTGGAGGTGCCCGACGAGTGGTCGGCGTTCGCCACCGTCGACCTGTACCCGCCGCGCCCGACGGGCATCTGGTCGGTGCTCAACCGGAACAAGGGCGACCTGGGCAACCGGCCGCCGGTGCGCACCTCGGCGGGCTGGATGCTGCCGAACATGATCAAGCTGCACGTGCGGCTGCCGATCGGCGAACTGATCATCTACGACACGAACATCCCGATCGACGAGACGACGACCCTGGTCAAGTGGGTGGCGCTGCGCACCTTCTTCACGGGCAAGTGGGCCGACAAGAACGCCGTGCAGCGCACTCTCAAGATCTTCTACCAGGACGCCGAGGTCGTCGACAAGGTGCGGCCCGAGCTGCTCCCGTTCGACCTGGGCGCAGAGCTGCACATCAAGAGCGACCTGATCGCGGTGCACTACCGCCGCCGCCGCCAGGAGCTGGCCGAGAAGGGCTGGCTGCTGTCCGACGAGGACACCATCACCGGTGACGTGCCCCGGCGCACCGCCACCGTCATCGCCTCCCCCGCCCGCCGCGAGAACCCCGAGCTGGCCCGTGCCTGGGTGCACAAGGCCCGCGGTGAGCACCCCACCGTCCAGGCCGCCTGGGACGCCGCCGACGCGGACGCCCACACCCCCGAGGAGCCGTCGTGAGCCTGCCCGCCGACCTGTGCGAGGCCACCCTGCAGCGCATCCTGGCCCGCCACCCCGACCTCAAACCGGTCGAGACGCCGCTGGCCGAGCTGCGCAGCCCCATGTCGCCCGCGCCGGTGGGCAGCGTGCGGATCTTCCGCGGTACGGCGGTGGCCAAGCTCGTCTACGTCGGCCTGGTCGTCCCGATGATCCACCTGGACAGCCACATGATCTTCGCGTTCACGCCGGAGGACTCGGCCGTCCCGCACTTCACCCTCGACTCGGTGTACGGCGGCTCGTACCACGCCTTCCACCTGGACCTCATCCCCCGCGCCGACCTGGCCGCGCACCTGCCGTACCTGGACGCGGCCTTCCGGCCGCTGACGGAGACGTTCGACGCCGCCTCGGCGGCCGAGGGCCTGTCCCCGGCCGCGATCGGGCCGCGCCAGCGGGCGATCATGTCGCCGTGGATGCTGGTCAACCGGGCCACCGAGGAGGCGTTCGCCGGCATCAACGGCTACGTCGACGCCTACGCCGACCACTGGTCGGGCCTGGTCACCGACGGCCTGCCCGCCGAGGCGGCCGCGAGCCTGGCCGGGGTGGACCTGGCCGCCCGCGACGCGGCGGTGCGCGGCAACATCTTCAGCCGCGACGTCGACCCGGTATGGGCGCAGGTGTCGCGCCTGCTCGGCGACGAGACCACCGACGCGATCCGGGCCGAGCTGGTGGCCAATGGCTGAGCAGCCCAGTGTCTGGCAGCAGCGCATCGCCGGGCAGTGGCACGGCCGGCCCTCGCTGTTCGACGCCACCGGCACCTGGTGCGGGTTCGAGGAGATCCGCCGCTCGTCGGTCTTCGCGGACGGCGTGACCACGTACTACATGGACGGCGGCCTGATCGGCGGCGGGCCCCTGGCCGGGCAGTTCCGGCTCGGGGCGCCGTTCGCGTTCGGGGTGGTGGACGCCGACGACAACCGCGTCTACACCGGGCCGGACTTCTACGGCACCGGCCAGCCCTACGGCGGGTTCGTCGACTCGCACTACTACGGCCCCGGCTGGCAGGTCGACCTGAACACCTGGAACCAGGTGCTGCCCGACGGCGAGACGCAGGTCTACTCGTCGGTGCTGTACCAGGGCTGGTCCGTGGTGGGCTGCTTCAACGGCGTCTACACCCGCACCCTCGACGACTCCCCCGAGTCGGCCGGCCGCGTCGAGCGGTTCCTGGCCGAGGAGACCCGCCGCGGCCCCGTCCCCTACATCACCCCGACCAAGCAGGCCGGGGCGTACACCGGCGACCTGGAACTGTACGGCGCCGACCAGAAGCCGCGCGGCACGGTCGGCATGCGGCTGGCCCTCGACCCGGTCGACCTGCTGCACACCACCCGCACCCTCACCTGGTCCGGGCCGCTGTCGCGCACCGCTTCGTTCAGTGCCCGCCGCGACGGCAACCGGCACTTCTACGAGGGCCCGCAGGCCTGGGGCAACGCCATCGGCTTCGGCCGGGCCCTGTTCGGGTCGCTGCACTTCACCGACGTCACGAAGGTCAAGTTCCGGGAGTTCGCGATCGACGCCGAGCCCGGCATGAGCGCCGACGGGCGCCTGGCCGTCGTGTACGAGATCTTCCAGGGCAACGTCCTCGACGCGGTCCTGCACGGAGTGCTGCACTGGGAGGCGTCGTGACCAAGGTCGTGGTCGTCACCGGCGGCACCCGCGGCATCGGCCTCGGCCTGGTCCGCGAGCTGACCGCCCGGGGCGCGAGCGTCGTCTACTGCGGCCGGTCGCACGACTCCGTCACCCGGGCCCAGGACCAGGTGCCGCAGGCGTACGGCGTGGTCGCCGACGTCACCGACCGCGCGGCCGTCCGGCGGCTGTGGGACGCCGCGGTCGAACGCCACGGCCGGGTCGACATCTGGATCAACAACGCGGGCATGTCCCCGGCCCGCAAGCGGCTGTGGGAGCTGCCCGAGGCCGAGCTCGACGCCACGGTGGACCTGAACCTGCGCGGCCTGCTGCACGCCAACGCCGTCGTGCTCGGCGCCATGACCGCCCAGGGCGGCGGGGCGGTGTGGAACATGGAAGGCTTTGGATCGAACGGCATGCGCCGCCCCGGCCTCACCGTGTACGGCGCGACCAAGCGCGCGGTCACGTACAGCACCGACAGCCTCGCCAAGGAGGTCGCGGGCACCGGCGTGACCGTGCACCACCTGTCCCCCGGCATGGTCGTCACCGACCTGCTCACCCACGACTACACCCCCGAGGAACTGGCCCAGGCCAAGAAGATCTTCAACATCCTGGCCGACCGGGTCGAGACGGTCACCCCCTGGCTGGCCGCCAAGGTGCTGGCCGGAGCACCGAACGGCGCCCGGGTGGCCTGGCTGACCCAGCGCAAGGCGTTCTTCAGGTTCCTGACCGCGTTCCGCAAGCGCGACGTCTTCAAGGAAGAAGCATGAACGAACACGACTACCCGGTGATCATGGCACTGGAGGACTACGTCCCCACACTGCTGGCCATGCTCGGGTTCTGGCTGCTCGGCGGGGCTTCCCGCGAGATCGACCGCAGGGTCGCGACGGCCGGGCGCATCGGCGCCGTCCTGATCGGACTGGGCGGGGTCGCCAAGTCGACCTGGAAACTGATCCTGTCCGCCGCCGACCAGGACTACCCCTGGCTCCAGCAGGCGCTGTTCCCGCTGATGGCGACCGGGGCGCTGCTGGTGCTGTGGTCGCTGCACACCAGCCTGCGCGGCCGGACCGCGCCGTGGTGGCCGTACGCGCTGGTCGGGGCCGCGATCCTCGGCGCCGCCATCGGCACCCGCAGCCTCCAGCCCCCCTTCATCGCCGCCACCGTCGGCGTCACCACGATCAGCATCCTGGGCGCGGTGCTCGCCGGCCGCCGCCGGGCCTTCCTGGCCCTGGCCCTGTTCGTCCTGGGCCTGGTCGGCGTGACCGCGATGGTGCCGCTGCGCTCGCACCCGCTGCACCCCACGCTGGGATTCCAGTGGCTGGAGCAGAGCGTCAACACGCTCTCGCAAGCGCTCTTCCTGACCGCCGCGCTGCTCACCCTGCGGGCGGCCCGCCGCGCCACCGTCCCGGCGGAGGTGGCCGCATGACCGACGCGCTGGGCTGGCGGCGCAAGTTCGGCGTCATCGCCCCGTCGACCAACACGATCGTCGAACCCGACTTCTACGGCATGACGGTGCCCGGGGTGACCGCGCACTTCTCCCGCATCCACATCCGCAACCAGGACCTGTCCGACGACGCGAACTTCGAGAACCTGCTGGTCCAGATCCGCGACGAGATCGGCGCCGCCTGCGAGCGGGTGCTGACCTGCGAACCGGACTACATGGTCATGGGCATGTCGGCCGAGACGTTCTGGGGCGGCGTCGAGGGCAACCGGGAGTTCGTCCGGCAGATCAAGTCGATCACGGGGCTGGAGGTGGCCACCGGCGCCGAGGCGTGCGAGCGGGCGCTGAAGCTGTACGGCGCGCGCCGCATCGGCGTGGTCACGCCGTACCAGCCGGTCGGCGACCAGAACGTGGTGAAGTTCTTCTCCGAGATCGGCTTCGAGGTCGCCGCGATCGAGGGGCTGAAGTGCCCGACGGCCGTGTCGATCGCGCACGTCACCGAGGACCGGCTGCGCGAGGCGATCCTGTCCGTCAACGGCCCGGACGTGGACGCGATCGTCCAGTGCGGCACCAACCTGTCCATGGTCCGCCTGGCCGACGAGGCCGAGCGGTGGCTGGGCAAGCCGGTCATCGCCATCAACGCCGCCACCTGGTGGATGGCACTGCGCGACAACGGCATCACCGACAAGGTGTACGGCGCGGGCTCCCTGCTCCGCGACCACTGACCCGCTCCACCCCACCCCCCTCACCCCTCGTTCTGTCGTGCAGTTTCGGGGAAAGTGCCGGAGTCTCGGCGCATATTCGTGCACTTTCCCCGAAGCTGCACGCCGGTCCGGAGGGCCCCTCTCCGGAAGGCGGGATGATGATCTCGTTACTGCTGGCTGCCGTCGCGGTGTGCATGCTGGGGCTGGGGGCGTACGCGGTGCGCCTGCGCGCCGCCGGTCCGGCGGCCGCGCTCGTGGCCCTGCTGTGCGCCGGTCTCGCGTACGACAACACCGCGGTCGCGATCGGCCGCCTGCTCGGGTTCGGCCAGGCGCTGGAAGGCGTCAACGCGGGCCGGTTCTGGATCCACGCCCTGCTCACGCCGCTGCTGCTGGTGGCGGCAGTGCTGATCGGCGCGCGGCTGGGCGTGGCCGTGCTCGCCCGCAAGGCGGTCCGGATCGGCGCGGTCGTGCTCGCGCTGGCGCTGATCGCGCTCGGGGCCGCCACCGACATCGTGCGGCTGGCCCTCGCACCGGCGACATACGCCGACACGCTGCGCTACACCAACACCGCCACGGCCGGGCCGCCGGTGCCCGCGATCGCGACGATCGTGGCGCTGATCGCGGTCGGAGTGCTGCTGTGGCGGCGGGCCGCAACGGCGTGGCTGCTGCTGGGCGCCGTGGCGATGTTCGTGGCGGCCGCGGCCGGGTTCCGGCACTTCTGGCTCGGCAACCTCGGCGAACTCGCCCTCCAGGCCACCGTCGTGGCCACCCTCGCCACCGCCGCCCGCACCCCCGCCTCGCCCCCGCCTGGCAGCAGGTTCTAACCGCAGACGGCGATCACCCGGCGGGGTTCAGTAGCCGGTGGTGCCGTTGCTGTACGACGTGCCGTTGACCGTGCAGGTCGCCCACGCGGCCGAGGTGGTGCCGGCGTCGTAGAGCAGGTCGGTCTGCCGGATCGACGTGGTGCCCCACGAGTAGAGCGTCTTGCCGTCGGAGGCCCGCTGGAGCCGGGCGTAGCAGTTGGTGAGGGTCGTCCCGTTGTTCACGCTGATCAGCATCCGGGCCATCACCGAACGGCACTGTCCGGTCAGGCCCTGGAAGTAGCCGAGGTACACGGTGATGGTGCCGGCGCTGCCGGAGTAGACCGTGGCGGACCGGGGCTGCGTGTACGGGCCCTGCCAGCACTCGGGCAGCATGGTGTCCGTGGAGGTCATGTTGTCGCAGTTGGAGTTCGACTTGGCCGTGATCCAGTAGCAGGTCTCGCCGCTGGCCTGCGCGGACGCGGGGGCGACGACGAGGACGGCGGCGATGGTCGCCAGCGCCGCGAGGACGGCTTTGATACGGGTCATACCGT
The DNA here is from genome assembly GCF_018327705.1 of Catellatospora sp. TT07R-123. Taxonomy (NCBI): domain Bacteria; kingdom Bacillati; phylum Actinomycetota; class Actinomycetes; order Micromonosporales; family Micromonosporaceae; genus Catellatospora; species Catellatospora sp. TT07R-123. The sequence goes on from NZ_BNEM01000002.1 coordinate 1,450,471, forward strand.
GGATCCTGGCCGACCGTCCGCACCCGACCCAGTTCGTTCGGCCGGTGCCTAATAGTCCTGCGCAACGCCGCGACGAACATGGGGGAACGCGGTTGCTACGCATCTACTTCACCTCCGACGACGTTGCCCGCACCAGGATCGCCGATGACGCCGATCCGCTGTGGGAAGTGATGATGGCGCTGCAGATGCTGCGCCGCCAGCCCGGCGACCTGCTGTTCGGCAGATGGCGCGCCGTGACGCTGCGCGAGCTGCGCGCCCAGCCCGATCCCGACCGGTTCCGGCGGCTCGCCGCCCTGTCGCCCGCCGAGGGCTACTTTCCCGATTTCCTCACCCCGGCCGCCTCCCTGCGCGGCATGGAGCACGGGCTGGAGGCCGTCCGCTGCACCCCGATCGGCGATCTGCACCGGCAGTTGGGCCTGCTGGCCCGGGAGCAGCGGCTGCCGCGCCAGGTCAAGGGATTGGCGCTGGCCGAACCAGCCTCGCTGGGCGAGCTCGCGGACACCATCAGCGGCTTCCACGAGCTGACCGTCGCCCCGCACAGCGCCGTCGTCGGCGCGGCCATCCGGCGGGACCGCAGCATGCGGGTCCGGGCGCTGCTGGACGGCGGGGTGGAGGGCCTGCTGCGCAGCCTCGCGCCGATGGCGTACTGGCGGTCCGGTGAACTCAGCGTGCCGAGCCACCGGGACCAGGAGATCCACCTCGGCGGCCGCGGGCTGACGCTCATCCCCAGCTACTTCCTCCTCCGCAAGCCGCTGACCCTGTTCGACCCGGAGCTGCCCCCGGTGCTCTACTACCCGGTGCCCCGCGACGTGCACTCCATCGCCGCCGTCCCGTGCGCCCGGCAGGCGCTCCACCCGCTGATCGGCCGGACCCGGACCGAGATCCTGCACGAGCTGGCCGCCGGGCGGACGACCCTCGAACTGGCGGGCAGGCTGGGCATCTCCGCACCGACCGTGAGCGAGCATGCCGCGATCCTGCGGGGCGCGCGCCTGATCGACAGTCACCGCTTCGGCAACCGCGTGCTGCACGAGCTGACCGACCTGGGCCGGTCGCTACTGGAGGTGCCCGGCTAGCGCCGCCGCCGGGGTCCGGACCGACTGGCAAGCGACCGGTGGTTCTGCCGATGCCCCGGGATGTGCCGGGTTGGGACGCTTCCAGCACGTCCCAACCCGACAGTCCCCGGAGGGGTCCCATGCGTATGCGTCACCGTCTCGCCGCACTCGCCGCAACCCTGGTCGCCGCCACCGCCACGTTCCTGGCACCGGCGACCGCGGCCAGCGCCGCGACGAGCACTCCCGTGATCTTCGTGCACGGCTACACCGGCAACGGCTCCAACTGGACCACCGCGCAGTCGGTGTTCCGCGCGGGCGGGTTCACCAAGCTCTACACGTACAACTACAACTGGGCCGGGTCGAACCAGGTCAGCGCGGCCGGGCTGCGCGACTACGTGAACTCGGTGCGGGCCCAGACGGGTGCGGCGAAGGTCGCGATCGTCAACCACTCGATGGGCGGCCTGGTCACCCGCTGGTACCTGGAGGAGCTGGGCGGCTCGGCGTACGTCAGCCACGTCGCCTCGATCGCCGGGGCCAACCACGGCACGACCTACGCCGGAGCGTGCCTGGTCAACGTGTCGTGCGTCGAGATGTACCCGGGCTCGCTGTTCCTGCTCGACCTCGCCGACGGCGACGAGACGCCCGGCGGCGCGCAGTACGCCACCTGGTACTCGGCCTGCGACGGCATCATCATCCCGTACACCAGCACCCCGCTGTCGGGTGCGTCGAACCACAACGTGGCCTGCCAGACGCACATCGGGTTCCTCACCGACACCAGCGTGCTGACGCAGATCCGCTCCTTCATCGCGGCCTGACCGCGCCGTACGCACGGAGGGGCCGCACCGGATCACCGGTGCGGCCCCTGCGGGTACGGCCGGGTCAGCCGCCGACGTGGATGCCGGGGCGGCGGGTGGGGTCGGGCTCGGCCTGGCGGAGGATCTCGCGGACGACCGGCGGGGTGTCGCCGCGGCCGAGGATCAGGTAGCGCAGCAGGTGCGTCACCGGGGCGCCCTCGGACCACTCGAAGTAGCAGTGCGGGCGTACGCCGGTGGTGTCGCGCAGGGCGAGCAGGATCGCGGCGATCGCGTTCGGCGCGGCGGGCGCGCTGGCGCGCAGGATCCGGTGCCCGCCGACCTGGACGCCCTCGACGCGCAGCACGTCGCTGAACGCCGACGGGTCGACCACGTCGATCTCCAGGAAGATCACGTCGGCGCGCCCCGGGACCGGGTTCATGCCGCGCTGCTCGCGCTCCTTGGCGGCGTACTCGGCGGGGTCGCCCTCCTGGCGCCGGTTGGCGATCAGGTTGAGCGCGCCGTCGTGGGCCAGCGAGTCGGTGACGAAGACCCGGGCGGCGGTGTCGAACTCGATCCGGTCGACGCGCAGCTCGGTGGTGCGGCTGGCCCGCGAGATCAGCGAGATGATCACGATGGCGCCGATGAACGCCGCCGAGATGGCGATGCCGTCGGGCTTCTCCCGGATGTTCTCGATCAGGGCGTACACCAGGATGAGGGTGAGCACGCCGAAGCCGGTCGCGGCGGCCTTGCGGCGGTAGCGCCAGGCGGAGATGGTGACCGCGACGCTGCCGGAGACCATCATGGCCAGGATGCCGGTGGCGTACGCCCCGGCCTGCGCCTCGACGTCGGCGCCGAACGCCAGCGTCACGCCGATGCAGACCGCGGTGTAGACCAGCACCACCGGGCGCACCGCGCGCCCCCACTCCGGCGCCATGCCGTAGGACGGCAGGTAGCGCGGCACGATGTTGATCAGGCCGGCCATGGCCGAGGCCCCGGCGAACCACAGGATCAGGATCGTGCTGACGTCGTAGACCGTGCCGAACGCCCCACCCAGGTGCTCGTGTGCCAGGAACGCCAGCGCGCGGCCCTGGGCGGCGCCGCCCTGCCGGAACTCCTTGGCGGGGATCAGCACGGTGGTGACGAAGCTCGTCGCCAGCAGGTACACCGACATGATCAGCGCCGCGACGGTGAGCAGCTTGCGGGTGTTGCGCACGCGCGAGGCCATCCGCTGCTTCGCGTTCTCGCCGTCGGCGGCGATCAGCGGCATCATGCTGACGCCGGTCTCGAACCCGGACAGGCCCAGCACCAGCAGCGGGAACGCGAGCACGGCCGGGCCGACCACCCCGGTCCAGCCGCCGCCACCGGAGGTGAGCTGGCTGGTCCAGGACGACCAGGCGCCGGGGGTGGTGAACACCTCGGCCAGGCCCGCGACGACGATCACCGCGTTGAGGCCGAGGAACACCGCGACCAGCGGGATCGCCACGCCGACGGCCTCACTGAAGCCGAGCATGAACACCCCGCCCAGGATGACCAGCAGCAGCACCGTGATGAGGACCGCGTGGCCCTCCAGGAAGTGCGGCGCGAGCGGGTTCTCCAGCAGGTGGACCGAGGCGTCGGCGGCCGACAGCGTGATCGTGATGATCCACGAGGTGGCGACGAAGCCCAGCAACACCAGCACGAACAGCTTGCCGCGCCAGAACGGCAGCAGGTCCTCCAGCATCGCCACCGAGCCCTGCCCGTGCGGGCTCTCCTTGGCCACGCGGCGGTACATCGGCAGCATGCCGAGCAGCGTCAACGCGATGATCAGCAGGGTGGCCAGCGGTGACAGGGCGCCGGCGGCGGTGGCGGCGATGGCAGGCAGGTAGGCCAGGGTGGAGAAGTAGTCCACGCCGGTGAGGCACATCACCTTCCACCAGGCCTGCGGCGGGGCGTGGCTCTCGTCGGCCTCGGGGCCGACCGGCTGCACCCGGTGCTGGAGGAGCCAGCGGCTCACCTTCCCGACCGGACCCGTGGCCCGATCGGGGCTGTCCACCACCGCAGGGATGGCGTATTCCTTGGTTTCGCCGCTCATGACCTTCCGCTACCCAACCTGAACCGGACTCGTGACAGTGCTGGAACACCATAGGCGTGCCAGTCACGCGCCGCGCGCCCGGTGGTCAGGCGGTCACGGTGATACCCGCCACCACGAGTCCGTCCGCGACGTGCCAGCGGCCGTCGAAGCCGGTCAGCACCCGGCCGCCGGCGCAGTCGCCGGGCACCAGCAGCCGGGCCCGGAACGTGCCCGCGCCGGGGTCGACGGCCACGTCGGCTTCGAGGAAGTCCAGCCAGCGGCCGGTCAGCGGCGACCACGCCTTGTAGACGGCCTCCTTGGCGCAGAACATCAGCCGGTCCCAGTGCACGTGCGGCGCGGCGCGGGCCAGCTCGTCGAGGTGGCGCCGCTCGGACTCCGAGGCGATCAGGCCGAGGACGCCGTCGGGCAGGACCGCGTGCGGTTCGGCGTCGATGCCGACCGAGGCGTGGTCGGTGATGCGGGAGACGGCGGCTGCCCGGTAGCCGTCGCAGTGGGTCATGCTGCCGACGACCCCGGCGGGCCAGACCGGGGCACCGCGTACGCCGGGCAGCAGCGGCGCCGGGTCCACCCCGAGCTGCCCCAGGGCCGTACGGGCGCACACGCGCACGGTGGTGAACTCGCGGCGGCGCTTGTCGACCGCCTTGGCCACGTGCGCCGCCTCCTGCGCGAACAGCGCGTCCGGGCCGTGCTCGGGGTCGGCGAACGCCTCGGCGATCCGCACGCCGGGCGGCAGCACCCGCTCGATCACGGCGCCGCCGGCAGGATCAGCCGCGGCTGGGGCGGGGTGGCCGAGCGGTGCCCCCACTCGCGCGGGTAGCCGACCGACACCTCCTCGAACCGCACCCCGTCCTCGGTATGGGTGCGCGGGATGTGCAGGTGGCCGTAGACGACGGCGGCGGCCCGGTAGCGCACGTGCCAGTCCGCGGTCAGCTCGGTGCCGCACCACTGCGCGAACACGGGGTAGCGCAGCACCAGCGTGGGCGTGCGGGTCAGCGGCCAGTGGTTGATCAGCACCGTGGGCAGGCTCTCGTCCCGTTCGGCCAGCAGCCGCTCGGTGTGCTCGACCCGGGCCCGGCACCACGCCTCCCGGCTCGGGTACGGGTCCGGGTGCAGCATGTGCTCATCGGTGCACACGATGCCCTCCGCGTACGCCATCGCCAGGCTCTCCTCCTTGGTGGTGGCACCGGCGGGGCGGAACGTGTAGTCGTACAGCAGGAACAGGGGGGCGACCGTGACCGGGCCGCCGGGCCCGGACCACACCGGGAACGGGTCCTCCGGCGTGACCACGTCGAGCTCGCGGCAGACCTTGACCAGCAGGTCGTAGCGGTCCACCCCGCGTACCTGCACCGGGTCGTGCGGGGAGGTCCACAGCTCGTGGTTGCCCGGTGACCAGATCACCTTGGCGAAGCGGGTTGCCAGCGTCTCCAGCACGGTGACGATGTCGGCGACGTTCTCGGCCACGTCCCCGGCGACGATGAGCCAGTCGCCCTCGTCGCGCGGGCGCAGCGAGAGGGCGTGCTCCCGGTTCTGCGCGTATCCCACGTGCAGGTCGCTGATCGCGTAGAGCCCCGCCATCGGCCGCCTCACCCGTCCGTCCACATCGGCATCGGTCTGTCACGACCATGCTGCCATGTCCGGGCCCGGTTTCCCGCCCGCACCGGTGCGCAGCGCGGCCGCGGCCGGGGCGGCGCCGTCAGGCCGGGCGGCCGGCCGTACGCAGCAGCCGCAGCCCGGCCGAGAACCCGGCGGCCTGGTCGCCCAGCGCGGCGAAGAACACCGCGTCGCACGCCTCGACCGCGACGACGGCCCGGTTGGCCAGCTCGCGCCCGGCCGCCGTGACCGACAGCGCGCGGGCGCGGCCGTCGGTCGGGTGCGGCAGCCGCTCGACCAGGCCGAGCCCCTCCAGCACCCGCAGCACCTGCGAGGTCATCATCGGATCGGTCTCGGCGTGGTCGGCCAGCGCCCGCTGGGTGACCGGCCCGTCGGCGCCCAGCCAGGTCAGCGAGGCCAGCAGCACGAACTGCACATGCGTCAGCCCGTACGGCTTGAGCGCGGCCCGCTGCGCGGCCTGCCACCGGTTGGTGACCTGCCACAGCAGCAGGCCGGGACTGTCGTCACCACTGTCGAACCCGGTCGCCAGCCGGTCGTCTCCGCTCACACCGCAATCTTCTCGTCGGCCTCGGCGGTGGCGGCGAGCAGGTCGAGGTCGCGCTGCAGGGTGGCGGCGATGCCCCTGCCCAGCATCAGGTTCCAGAACCGGGCCAGCGGGCCGGCCAGGGTCACCGCGACCTCGACCCGGGCGCCGCCGGCCTGGGCGGTGACCAGGTGGCGGAAGGTGAGCCGGGCGCCGAGCAGCTTCGACACGTCGGTGAACTCGCGGCCCGGGATCAGGACCGTGACGGTGAACGGGGTCTTGGGGCCGCCCTTGGGCTTGAGCACCCCGGTCGCGCCCTGGACGAACGGGCCGTCGAGCCGGACCCACTCGGTGTCGGCGTTCCACTGCGGCCAGGTGGCCATGTCGGCCCAGCGGGCGAAGAAGGCGGCGGGGGTCGCGGTCGAGGTCACGGCGGCATCAGCAAGTGCGATCATAAATTTAGTATGCGCGCTTATTATCTTGCCGTCAAGCCCGCCGCCCGGCCCGCGCCCGGACCCGTGCGAGACTGCTGGCCATGCGCAGCGACACCGGCACCGCGTCCACTCACGACCTCGACCGGCTGCGGGAGACCGCCCGGCGCGTGTTCGGCTGGCCGTCGCTGCGGCCCGCGCAGGAGGAGGCGATGGCGCAGGTCATGGCCGGTCGCGACACGCTCGTGGTCTCCCCCACCGGCTCGGGCAAGTCCGCGATCTACCAGGTGCCCGCGATGCTGGTCGGCGGCCCGACCATCGTGGTGTCGCCGCTGATCGCCCTCCAGCGCGACCAGGTGCAGAGCCTGCTGGAGCGCGGCGCCGCCGACGCCCACGTGGTCAACTCGGCCCGGTCGGACAGCGCCAACGCGGCCGCCTTCGAGGCGCTGCGCGCCGGCACGGCCGAGTTCCTGTTCCTGGCGCCGGAGCAGCTGGCCAAGGACGAGGTGGTGGCCGAGCTGGCCGAGGCCAAGCCGTCGCTGTTCGTGGTGGACGAGGCGCACTGCGTCTCGTCGTGGGGCCACGACTTCCGGCCCGACTACCTGCGGCTGGGCGAGGTCGTGGCCCGGCTGGGGCACCCGGTCGTGCTGGCGCTGACCGCCACCGCGTCGCCGCCGGTGCGCGCCGACATCGTCGAGCGGCTCGGCATGCGCTACGCGACGGAGGTGGTGAAGGGGTTCGACCGGCCCAACATCCGGCTGGAGGTGTCCCGCGAGATCACCGAGCGGGAGAAGCGCCGCGAGATCACCGACCGGGTGATCGCGCTCGACCCGCCCGGCCTGCTGTACGTGCAGACCCGTGCCGAGACCGAGGAGTACGCGCAGGCGCTGGTCGAGGCGGGCGAGGAGGCGTACGCGTACCACGCCGGGCTGTCGGCCGCCGAGCGCGCGCGGGTGCACGACGCCTTCCTGGCCTCCGACCGCGTCGTGGTGGTCGCGACCTCCGCGTTCGGCATGGGCATCGACAAGCCCGGGGTGCGGTTCGTCATCCACGCCGCGCCCGCCGAGTCGCTGGACTCGTACTACCAGCAGATCGGCCGCGCGGGCCGCGACGGCGACCCGGCCGTGGCCGTGCTCTACTTCCGGCCCGAGGACCTGCGCCTGCCCCGCTTCTTCTCCTCCGGCACCGTCGACGAGCAGCTGCTCACCTCGGTCGCCACCGCGCTGTCGGCGGCGGACGGCCCGGTGGACATCGACGACCTCGTCGCCGACCTGGACGTCACCCGGGCCCGGATCACCCGCGCCGCCAACCTGCTCCAGCAGGCCGAGGCGCTCACCTCCGGCCCCGAGGGCCTGCGCTGGTCGGGCGGCACGCCCGCCCAGGCGGTCGCGGCCGCCGCCGGGGAGGCCGAGCAGCAGCGGACCATCGAGCTGACCCGCGTCGAGATGATGCGGGGGTACGCCGAGACCGGCGACTGCCGCCGCCAGTTCCTGCTCGGCTACTTCGGCGAGCAGCTGCCCGGTGTCTGCGGCAACTGCGACACCTGCGCCGCCGGGACCGCCCAGCAGGACGCGGTCGGCGACGGCGAGTTCGCGGTGCAGTCGCGGGTGCGGCACGCCCAGTGGGGCCCCGGCCTCGTCATGCGCACCGAGTCCGACCGGATCACGGTGCTGTTCGACGAGGTCGGCTACCGCACCCTGGCCCTGAAGGCGGTCCGCGCCCGCAACCTGCTCAGTGCCGTGCGGGATTGACCGAACCGATGACGCGCAACCTGGTGGTGCAGCCCGCCGGGTAGTAGACGAGATCCGATCCGGCCGGTGCGGCCACCGTGCTGTAGGTCGCACCGGCCGGGGTCCGCCGCAGCACGGTGCCGTCGTTCCAGAACAGCTCGTCGCCGCGATAGCACACGGGGTCGGCGACCAGGCCCTTGGTGCCGGCCAGGTCGACGCGGCGCAGGATGTGCCCGTCGGCCAGCGAGAACTCCAGCAACCCGCTCTGCACGGTGCCGTTGTACGTCTCCGGGTACTGCCCGGGGACACGCCGGAAGAAGGCCACCGCGCCGACGCCGCCCGCGCCGAGGAGCACACCTCGGCTCGGCCAGGTCAGCATGTTCATGAACGGCGTGTCGTCGTCGGCCTGGACGAGGATCAGATCCTCGGTCGGCCCGAGGTACGCCGAGGCGTCGATCAGCAGTTCGCGCGACGCGCGGGTCACATGGTCGACGATCCGCAGCCCCACCTGGGTTCGGGTGGCCCGGACCTGCGGATGGTCACGCGGGAGCACCAGCTCGCCGCTGTCCAGCACGGTCATGACCGACCCGGCCAGCTCCTGGTCGACCTCGTCGACGGTCCAGTCGCGGGTCGACACCAGGTAGCTGGGACCGTGCAGCTCCGGTGCCGTACGCAGGAACAGCCACTCCCCGGACGGCGACCATTCGATCTCACCCGTCGGCAGCGACAGGGCATGCTCCTGGGTCCCGGTCAGGTCACGGATCACGAGCTGACCGAGCGACCACTGTGCTTCAGCCAGCCAGCGCCCGTTCGGCGCCAGCGACCAGGCCGGGTCCGGCAGCCGCCACCACGTGCCGTCGACCGCCACGAGGTAGTCGGCGCCCGGCATATCCCGGACCCGCATGGTCACCAGGCCGATGCCGCGATCGCGGGGCAGCAGCGGCGCACCCGCCCGGTGGTCGCCGACGTCGGCGGGTAGCGGCGGCAGGATGGGCGCGGGTGACGGCGACGGCGACTCCGCCGGTGGCAGCGGGTGCCTGCCGGCCAGCCCCGGCCATAGCAGGGTCACCGCGACCAGCAGCGGGATCAGGATGAGCGCGGCCACACCCGCGATCCGGCCCACCCTGCGGCGACGGGCCGCGGCGACGGCCGTGGGCGCGTCGGCGTACTGGCCGGCCTGCTCGGCGTAGAGCGGCAGCGCCTCGCGCAGGCGTACCAGGGCGTCGTGGGTGTTGCGTTTGACCGCGCCGACCGAGCAGCCGATCGCCGCCGCGGTCTCGGCCTCGGACAGGTCCTCGTAGAACCGCAGCACCACGGCGGCCCGCTGGCGCGGCGACAACCGGCCGAGGGCGTGCCCGAGCGCGATCCGGTCGACGATCCGCTGCTCGTGGCCCGAGGTCGCGGCGTCGGGCACCTGCGCGACCGGGGTCGCGGGGCGGCGGCGCCACCACGAGATCCGCTCGTTGACCATGATCCGGCGTACGTACGCCTCCGGCTCGCCGCCCTCGCAGATCCGCCGCCACCGCGCCGCCGCCTTCGCCAGCGCCGCCTGCACCAGATCCTCGGCCGCGTGATGCTCCCCCGTGAGCAGGAACGCCGTCCGCGACAGCGCCCCGCCCCGGGCCACCACGAATTCCTGGAACCCGTCGAACCTGTCCACCCGCCACCTCCACCAGCTGACACGCGGCCACCGCCCACCAGGTTGGGGGTCTGGACAGAAGATCGAATCCTGCGTCCGGCCACGCCGCTGCCGCCGCGTTGCCGCACCCGGCGGCGCCGATGTGGCAGGGTGCCGGGAGTGAGCCACGACGACCCGGCCGACGCCCGCAGCCAGCGCGAACGCATGCTCGCCGGCGAGCTGTACCAGGGCAGCGATCCCGTGCTGGCCGCCGAGAGCGAGCGGGCGCGGCGGCTGTGCGCCGCGTTCAACGCCTGCGACCCGGCCGACCCGCACCGCAACGAGATCATGTCCGAGCTGCTGGGCGCGTACGGCGACGGGTCGGAGATCCGGGCGCCGTTCTACTGCGACTACGGCTGGCAGATCCGGATCGGGGCCCGCTGCTTCGCCAACTTCGGGCTGGTCGCGCTGGACGTCGCCGCCATCACCATCGGCGACGACGTCCAGATCGGACCGAACGTGCAGCTGCTGACGCCGACCCACCCGCTGGAGCCGGGGCCGCGCCGCGACAAGTGGGAGGCGGCACTGCCGATCACCATCGGCGACAACGTCTGGCTCGGCGGGGGCGCGATCATCCTGCCCGGCGTGACCGTGGGCGAGAACAGCGTGGTGGGCGCCGGTGCGGTGGTGACCCGGGACGTGCCGCCGAACGTGGTCGCGGTCGGCAACCCGGCCCGGGTCGTACGCGAGCTGCGGCCGTAGCGCCGCCGCTCAGGCCGCTGTCGCCGGGTGGGCGACGCGGGCCGCCCGCTCGGCGGCCAGGCCGAGCCCGACCAGGTATGCCCGCCGCTCGCCCCGCTCCACCAGCAGCACTCCGGCGATGAACACCAGCAGCGGGGCGCCGAGCAGGAACACCCACTGGCCCGCCTCAAGCAGCACGGGCGGGTGGAAGCGCACCGTGGAGACCAGGAACCCGTTGAACACGGGCGGCACCGCGATCAGGATGAGCAGCAGCGGAGCCGCCAGCACCAGCAGGCGGCGGCGCAGCGGCGCGGGGATGCCCACCAGGGTCACCAGCAGCAGCGCGAGCCCGCCGAGCGGCTCGAACACCATCGAGATCACGCCGCGTACGCCGAAGTCGCCGTACATGCCGGACACGTTGCGGCCGCCCCAGGCGCCGTAGCCGACGACCCCCTCGGGCAGCCGGTGCACCTCGGCGAGGAGCACCTCGACGGCGGGCAGGACAGCCAGCACCAGCAGCGCCAGCACGGCCGCCGTGGTGCGCGACCGGCCGAGCACGTCCTGCCCGCGGACGCCGCCCCGGGCGGCCAGCACCAGTGCCAGGGCCGCGCTGCCCGCGAACACCAGCGACGGCCACCGCTCGACGAGCGTCTCCGGCTCGCTGAGGTACCGCCCGAACACCGCGGCCGCCTGGCAGCCCGCGACCCCGAGCGCGAGCACGGGTGCCAGCAGGCGGACGCGGGTGAACGCGGCGGCGACCACCAGCGCCCAGCCCGCCGTCAGCACCCACTGACCCAGGGTGAGCCTCAGCGGCTGGTCGATGATGTGCCACCAGAGGAACGGGCCGTCGCCCAGGGCGCGCAGCTGCACGGTCAGCAGCACCATCGACGCCAGCAGACCGTACGCCGCGGCGGCCGCGTGCCAGCGCTGGTCGGGGGCCGGGCCACCGCGACCGCCCAGCCGCAGCCAGAGGGCGCACAGCACGAGATTCGCCGCCTCGCTCAGCCGCGGGAGGCGCTGCCCCGGCCGGGCCCCGGCCAGCAGCACGCCCAGCATCTCGTCCTGGTATTCGTGCCGGTGGGCGGCCGGGAACAGGGCCAGCAGCCGTTCGTACTGCCGTTCCAGCGAGGTGCTCATGCCGCACCCGCCTGCGGGCGCAGCGAGAGCGCGGCCAGCCGTCCGGCCGCCGCGTCGGCGTTGCGGCGCAGGCGCTGCGCCTCCCCGGTGAGCCGCTGCTGCCCGGCCCCCGTGAGCCGGTAGTAGCGGCGCAGCCGGGACTGCACGATCTCCTCCCGGTCGACCTCGATGAGGCCGCCGGAGCGCAGCCGGTCCAGCACCGAGTAGAGCGTGCCGGCGTGCAGGCGCACCTGCCCGCCGGAGATTTCGCGTACGTCTTCGATCACCGCGTACCCGTGTTTCGGCTCGGCCGCCAGGGCCGTGAGGATCAGAAACGCGGGCTCGCCCAGAGGTAGGTCAGCCATGCGCGAAGCATATACGTCTTCCAAACATATTCAACCGCAAGGAATCTGCGGCCGCACCGTCGCGCTTGGACCATTACGGGTCTCTATATGGCATGGAAATTCCTTCATGGTACCGTGGTGCCATGAAGCCTCGTCATCGTCTGCTGCCCCTGGTGGCGACCGCGCTGCTGCTGGCGGGCGGGTGCTCCGCAGCGGGCTCACCTCAGCCGCCCGCCACCGGCACGCCCGCCACCGGGCTGCCGGCGTCCTGCCTGGACGCGCGGACCGTCGGGGACGCGGTCGGGTTCGCGGTGCATGTCGAACCCGCCACGGTCAAACAGACCGCCGACGCCGTGAACTGCACGTTCCTCGCCGACGATCAGGGAGCCAGGCCGGGCGCCAACGTCAGCCTCCTGGTCGCCCCCGCCCGGTTCGCCGAGCGGGCGCTGGCCGACCTCACCGCCGAGGCCGGGCGAGCCGGCACCACCGCGACCGCCGTCCCGGTCGGACACGGGCTGGCGTACGAGTCCGCCCAGCGCACGGCCGCCGCCACGGTGGTGGGCGACCGGCTCATCGGGGTCACCATCGACGGCATGGGCCTGTCCGACCCGAGCGCGGCCCAGGGCGCCGTCCTGGTCCTGCTCGCGAAGATCGCCGCGACGACCGGAGCCTTCGGCTCGACCCCGCCGTCCGCAGGTTCGCCGTCCGCTCCGGCCTCGCCGGCCGCTCACCCCAAGCCGTCGCCGAAGGCCCGGACCAGCGCGTCGCCGACGCACCGGTCCGGCAGGGCGGACGGCGGCCTGGTGTTCGACCCGTTCGACGTCGTACGGTGCACCTGGGTGCCGCGGTTGTTCGTGGACCTGTCCGGGCACGCCCGGCCCGGCGTCGACGTCCGGATCCCGCTGTGGGCCACCCGGCTGACCTCGGACGTGAGCCTGGCGATCCGCGCCGAGCTCAACGGCTCCTCCTACCGCGACACCGCGACCGCGACGGTCCAGCCGCCCGAGTGGCGCGGCTCGGTACACGTCTCCCTGCCGCCCCCGGACACAGGCGACTTCATCAGCGTCGCCATCCAGCTCGACGCCGACAGCGCCCTCGCGAACTCGACCTCCCAGAACACCCGCCGCACCGTCGAAGGCTCACTCCCCACCCCGAGGCCGTCAGGCGAGCAGTCCTTCGCCTGTACCCCGACCTGATCCCGGCGCACGCGACGACCTCGCGCCGGGCGTCACACCACATACGGTGTGGCCACATCGTGGAAGGTGTAGCCACGCAACACATCCCCCGGCCAGAAGGCGCGAAGGCGCCGCGACCACACCCTCCGGCATGCGGGCAAATGATCGCCGCCTGCGGTCACCAGGTTGCGCTGAACCGCGCGGGATGACCGCAGGCGGCGATCATGCCGCGCGGCCGGAGCGCGGGACGCGGCGGTGGGTGGAGCGCGGTGGTGGGTGGAGCGCGGTGGTGTGGGTGGGTGGGTGCGGGGGCGGGTTACGCGGTGGGGCCGAGGGCGCCGGTGAGGGCCGGGGCGGGGGCGGGTTCCTTGAGCTCGACGAAGATCGTGTGGGTGTCGGTGGCGCCGATGTTCTCGCCCACGTGCTCCTGGGCGGACACCCAGCGCGCCTGCCCCGCGGGCAGGTCCACCTCGACCTCGCGGCCGCCGGAGGCGACCCTGCGTCGGAACGCGCTGAGCGTGTACATCACGCTGTCGGGGTGACGGTGCGGATGGGTCCGGTCGCCGGGTCGGTCGCGGTACTCCAGCACCCGTACCCGGTCGTTCTCGAAGATGACGGTGTAGAACTCCGGGTCGGTGACGGCCGGGTCGTGCTCGCTCATGGGCGCTTCCGCTCTGCGAAGCCTGTAGATGGAACTAAGGTACCATGATGATGATGTCGATTCCATATGAGGCGACCGGGCGGGCCAACCAGAAGGCCCGCACCCGGCAGGCGCTGGTGGAGGCGGCCCGGCGGCTGCTCGCCGAAGGGCATACGCCGCAGGTGGAGGACGCGGCCGAGGCGGCGGGGATCTCCCGCACCACCGCCTACCGCTACTTCGCCAACCAGCGCACGCTGTTGCAGGCCGCCCACCCCGACATCTCGCCGATGACCCTGCTCGGCCCGGACGCACCGGCCGCGCTGCCCGCCCGGCTGGACGCGTTCGTCGAGGCGTTCTGCGACTACAACTTCACCTGGCAGCACCAGCTGCGCGCGGCGCTGCGGCTGGCGCTGGAACCCGGCGCGGCCCGGCCGACCCTGCGCCAGGGCCGCGCCGTCGCCTGGGTCGAGGACGCCCTGCAACCGCTGGCCAGGACCCACCCGCAGGTGGACATCCACGAGCTGGCGGTGGCGATCCGGTCCGCGACCGGCATCGAGACGCTGATCTGGCTGACCGACATCGCCGGATACGACCGCGCGCAGGCCACCCGGACCGTCCACCAGACCGCCCGCGCCCTGCTGTCCGCCGCGATGTCCCAGCCCCGCTGACCCGGTCCCGCCCACGGGGCAGAGCGGGGCGCACCCCCATTTTTCTCCCGTCCTCGGGTCAGGGCGCGGCACACCCTGCACTTTCCTCCCGCCCTCGGGTCAGGGCGCGGCACACCCTGCACTTTCCTCCCGCCCTCGGGTCAGGGCGGGGCTCATCGTGCACTTTCGGGGAAACTGCACGAATCCGGGTCGTGATTGCTGCACTTTCCGGGAAAGTGCAGCAATCACGACCCGGGGCGACCCGAGCGACCTGGGGCGACGCGAGGCGGCCCGAGGGCGACGCGGGGTTTGTCAGGGGCGGAAGCGGGTGCCGTAGCGGTCGGCCAGTTCGGCCGCGCGGGCGGCGAAGTCGGCGTGCTGGGCGGCGAAGCGCAGTACGCCGCCGGTCCAGGCCGGATAGCCGATACCGAGGATGGAGCCGATGTTGCCGTCCGCCTCGGACCGCAGCACCCCCTCGTCGAGGCAGCGGCGCGACTCGATCGCCTCCACGAACAGCATCCGGTCCTTGATGTCGGCCAGCGGCGCGGCCCGCCCGGCGTCGGTCGCATACGCGGCCAGCCCCGGCCACAGCCGCGCCCGGCGCCCGTCGGCGTACTCGTAGAAGCCCGCGCCGCCGACGCGGCCGGGGCGCTGGTGCTCGTCGACGAGGGCGTCGATCAGCGCGTGCGCGGGCACGTCGGTGCGCGCCTGCCCCGCCGCCTGGGCCTGGCGGCGGATGCGCTGCATCAGGGTCAGGGTCACCTCGTCGGCCAGAGCCAGCGGCCCGGTCGGGTAGCCCGCCTGGAGCGCCGCGTGCTCGATCGAGGCGGGCGGCACGCCCTCGGCGACCATGGTGATCGCCTCCTCGATGAACGTGCCGATGACCCGGCTGGTGAAGAAGCCGCGGCTGTCGTTGACCACGATCGGCGTCTTGCCGATCAGGCGGCCGAGGTCGAACGCGCGCGCGATCGCCGCGTCGCTCGTCTGCTGCCCGACCACGATCTCCAGCAGCGGCATCTTGTCGACGGGCGAGAAGAAGTGCATGCCGACGACGTCGCCCGGCCGGTCCAGCGGCGCCGCGATCTGGGTGATGGGCAGGGTGGACGTGTTCGAGGCGAGCAGCGCCCCCTCCCCCACGACCGCGCTCACCTCGGCCAGCACCCGGTGCTTGAGGGCTAGGTCCTCGAAGACGGCCTCGATGACGACGTCGCAGCCGGCCAGGTCGGCGACATCGGCGGTGGGCGTGATCCGGTCCAGCAGCGCGGCGGCCCGGTCCGGGCTCAGCCGTCCCTTCGCGACCTGCCCGGCGACGAGCTTCTCGCTGTAGCCGCGCCCCTTGGCCGCCGCCTCCGGGGTCATGTCCTTGAGCAGCACGTCGAGCCCGGCCTTGGCGCAGACGTACGCGATGGCGGCGCCCATCATGCCCGCGCCGAGCACCGCCACCCGCGCGGCGGCGGTCGGCGGCAGCGGCGGCCGGTTGGCACCGGAGTTGACCGTTTTCAGGTCGAAGAACAGCGCGCCGATCATGTTCTTGGCGATCTGCCCGGTCAGCAGGCTCACCAGGTACCGGGTCTCGACGGCGGTGGCGGTGTCGACGTCGACGAGCGCGCCCTCCACCGCGGCGGCGAGGATGGCCTCGGGCGCGGGCAGGCTCGCCCCCTTGAGCTGCTTGCGCAGGTTCGCCGCGTACGCCGGGAGCTGCGCGGCGACCTTGGGGTCGGCCGGGCCGCCGCCGGGGATGCGGAACCCCTTGCGGTCCCAGGGCTGGACGGCGTCGGGGTTGGCCGCGATCCAGGCGCGGGCCGCGGCGAGCATCTCGTCGGCGGTGGCCACGACCTCGTCGGCGAGCCCGGCGTCCTTGGCGTCGGCGGGGCGGAACTGGCGGCCGCTGAGCAGCACGTTCAGCAGGGCCGGGGCCAGGCCGAGCATGCGTACGGTGCGGGTGACGCCGCCCGCGCTGGGCAGCAGCCCGAGGGTGACCTCGGGCAGGCCCAGGCGGCAGCCTTTGGCGTCGAGGACGACGCGGTGGTGGCAGGCCAGGGCGATCTCCAGGCCGCCGCCGAGCGCCGACCCGTTGACGGCGGCGACGACGGGTCGGCCCAGCTTCTCCAGGCGGCGCAGGTCGTGCTTGATCCGGTTGACCATCTCGGTCAGCGCGGGCGCGTCCTCGGGTCGGGCCCGGACCATCAGGTCCAGGTCGCCGCCCGCGAAGAAGGTGGACTTGGCGCTGGTCACGATCACGCCGGTGATGCGGTCGCGCTCGGCTTCGAGGCGGTCGACGGCGGCGCCCATCGCGGTGACGTACCGGTCGTTCATGGTGTTGGCGGACTGTGCCGGGTCGTCCATCGTCAGCGTGACGACGCCGTCGGCGTCCAGGTCGTACGAGATCACGGGTCCGCCTCTCAGCAGCGCTCGATGATGGTGGCGACGCCCATGCCGTCGCCGATGCACAGGGTGATCAGTCCGCGGCGCGCGTCGCGCCGCTCCAGCTCGTCCAGCACCGTGCCGACCAGCATGGCCCCGGTGGCACCCAGTGGATGGCCCAGCGCGATGGCGCCGCCGTTGACGTTGACCCGCTCGGGGTCGAGGTCGAGGTCCTTGCGGTAGCGCAGCACGGCGGCGGCGAACGCCTCGTTCATCTCCCACAGGTCGATGTCGTCGGCGGTCAGGCCCGCGGTGGCCAGGGCCTTGCGGCTGGCCGGGGCGGGGCCGGTGAGCATCAGCGTCGGGTCGGCGCCGCTGACGCCGACCGAGGCGATCCGGGCGCGCGGGGTCAGGCCCAGTTCGCGGCCGACCTGCTCGGAGCCGACGAGCACCAGCGCGGCGCCGTCGACGATGCCGGAGGAGTTCCCGGCGGTGTGCACGTGCTCGATCGACTCCAGCCAGTGGTACTGCCGCAGCGCGACGGCGTCGAAGCCGCCCGCGTCGCCGACCGCCGCGAACGAGGCCGGGAGGGCGCCCAGCCCCGCCATGGTGCTGCCGGGGCGCAGGTGCTCGTCGTGGTCGAGGATCAGGACGCCGTTGCGGTCGCGCACCGGCACGACCGACCGGTCGAACCAGCCTGCCGCCTGGGCGTGCGCGGCCCGCTGCTGGGAGCTCAGGGCGTACGAGTCGACGTCGTCGCGGCTGAAGCCCTCGATGGTCGCGATCAGGTCGGCGCTGATGCCCTGCGGGATGAACGAGGTGGTCAGCGCGGTCTCGGGGTCCATCGCCCAGGCGCCGCCGTCGGAGCCCATCGGCACCCGCGACATCGACTCGACGCCGCCCGCGATGATCAGGTGCTCCCAGCCGGAGCGGACGCGCTGCGCGGCGATGTTGACCGCCTCCAGCCCCGAGGCGCAGAACCGGTCGAGCTGCACGCCGCCGACGTGGTCGGGCAGCCCGGCGGCGAGCGCGGCGGCCTTGGGCAGCACCCCGCCCTGCTCGCCGACCGGGGTGACGATGCCGAGCAGCAGGTCCTCGATGCGCTCGGGGTCGAGGGCGGGGTTGCGCTCGCGCAGGGCGTCGATCAGGCCGGTGACCAGGGTGATCGGCTTGACGCCGTGCAGCGAGCCGGTGGCGCGGCCGCGGCCGCGCGGGGTGCGTACGGCGTCGTAGACGAAAGCTTCAGAGGGCACGGGCCAGCAGCTCCTTCATGATCTCGTTCGTGCCGCCGTAGATCTTCTGCGCGCGGGCGTCGGCGTACATGCGGGCGATCGGGTACTCGGTCATGTAGCCGTATCCGCCGAACAGCTGGAGGCAGCGGTCGATGACGGTGCACTGCGACTCGGTCAGGTGGAACTTGGCCATCGCCGCGGTGGGCAGGTCGAGGCTGCCGTCGAGGTGGCGCCGCACGCAGTCGTCCAGGAACGTCCGCCCGGTGCGGACCAGGGCGGCGCACTCGGCCAGCGTGAACCGGGTGTTCTGCTGGGCGAGCAGCGGCTTGCCGAACGCGGTGCGCTCCTTGGTGTACGCCACGGTCAGCTCCAGCGCCCGCTCCATCGCCGCGACCGCGCCCACCGCGATGACCAGCCGCTCCTGCGGGAGCTGCTGCATCATCTGGACGAAGCCCAGCCCCGGCTGCCCGCCCAGGACGGCGCTGCCCGGCACGCGCATGCCGTCGAAGAACAGCTCAGCGGTGTCGTTGGCCTGCAACCCGATCTTGTGCAGGGTGCGGCCGCGCCGGAAGCCGGGCGGATCGTCGCGCAGGTCGCAGACGAGCAGCGAGATGCCGGAGGCGCCCTGCTCGCGGTCGGTCTTGACGGCCAGCAGCAGCAGGTCGGCGAGCTCTCCGTTGGTGATGAACGTCTTGGCGCCGTGGATGACCAGGTCGTCGCCGTCGGCCTGCGCCCAGGTGCGCATCGACTGGAGGTCCGACCCGCCGGACGGCTCGGTCATCGCGATCGCGCCGACCAGCTCGCCGCCGCACAGGCCGGGCAGGTAGGCGCGTTTCTGCTCCTCGGTGCCGTACGCGGCCAGGTAGCCGGTGACGATGCCGCTGTGCACGGCCAGCCCGAGGCTGACGTCCCCGGAGTACGTCTGCTGTTCGAACAGGACGGTCTCGTGGCTGAAGTCGCCGCCGCCCCCGCCGTACTGCTCGGGCACGGACAGGCCGAGCAGGCCGAGGGCACCGGCGCGGCGGTAGAGCTCGCGGTCGGTGTGCCCCTGCGCGGCGAACTCCTCCGCCCGGGGCGTCACCTCCCGGCTGAAGAACGTGGCGACCGTCTCGGCGAGCGCGTCGTGGTCGGCGCCACGCCAGCCGGACCGGTAACCGTCGAGCCCAGGGATTGCGGGCATGGGACCTCCTGACGTCTCAGCTAGCTTCACGAGTTGTTGGCAGGCTGTCAATAGCGGTCTCCGCGATCAGCCGCGCGCACGTGCCGGGATCGTCGCCGAACGGCAGGTGACCGCAGCCGGGCAGGCGCACGTGGCGTGCCGACGGCAGCGCCGCGGCGGCGCGGCGGGCCTGGCGTACCGGCAGGACCAGGTCGCGGCCGCCCCACGCCACCGTCACCGGGATCCGGTCCAGCGCACCGGGATCGCCGAACCGGTGCCCGGCGAACGCCGCCCGCGCGGCGGCGAAGCCGGGCGCGGCCGCCAGCGCGCGGGCGTCGGCCAGCCCCTCGCCGGGATCGACCTGCCCGGGACGGCCGTAGAACAGGCCGAACAGGACGGACCGGCCCAGACCCGTGGCCGCCAGGCGCGGCAGCGACGGCCCGAGCCCGCGGGCCGCGACCCGGCCGGCGGTGACCGAGGCCTGGCACCAGCGGCGGCCCAGCGGCCCCCAGAATCCGATGGGGGCGAACGCGGTCACCGACCGGGCGAGGCCGCGCCGTCCCAGCTCCAGGGCGACCCCGCCGCCCAGCGAGCTGCCGACCGCATGGAACGGCCGCCCGGCCAGCGCGGCGACCGCGTCGGCGAACGCGGCCACGTCGGCGCGCGGCGCGACCGGCGAGTCCCCGAAGCCGGGCAGGTCGACGGCGAGCACCTCGTACCGCGACTCCAGTGCGGGCAGGACGGGCCGCCACAGGCGCCAGGTGCCACCGAGGCCGTGTACCAGGACCAGCAGCTCGCCCGAGCCGCCGCGATGATGCGAGAGCATCAGCCCACCGTAGTTGTTGACAGGCCGTCAACGACAGGGCACGGTTTCGGCATGTCCCCTCACGGCGACGCCGCCGACCTCGACTACGACGTGCTCGTCATCGGCTCCGGTTTCGGCGGCAGCGTCAGCGCGCTGCGGCTGACCGAGAAGGGCTACCGCGTCGGCGTGCTGGAGACCGGGCGCCGGTTCGCCGACGCCGACTTCGCCAGGACGTCGTGGCGGCTGCGCGACTACCTGTTCGCCCCGGCCCTGGGCTGCTACGGCATCCTGCGCATGACGGTGCTGCCCGACGTGCTGGTGATGACCGGCGCGGGCGTGGGCGGCGGCTCGCTCGGCTACGCCAACACGCTCTACCAGCCGCCGGACGTCTTCTTCGCCGACCCGCAGTGGGCGGGCATCACCGACTGGAAGAGCGAACTCGCGCCGTACTACGACCAGGCCACCCGCATGCTCGGCGTCGCGGTCAACCCGCGGACCACCCCGTCGGACGAGGTGCTGCGCTCGGTCGCGCAGGACATGGGCGTGGGGCACACGTTCCGGCCGACCCCGGTCGGGGTCCTGTTCGGAGCGCAGCCGGGGCAGCCGGTGCCCGACCCGTACTTCGGCGGGGCCGGGCCGCAGCGGACCACCTGCACGTTCTGCGGCTCGTGCATGACCGGGTGCCGGGTCGGCGCCAAGAACACCACCGTCAAGAACTACCTGTACCTGGCCGAACGCGCCGGAGCCGTGGTCCACCCGCTGACCACGGCGGTGTCGGTCGCGCCCCGGCCCGGCGGCGGCTACACGGTGCGGACCGCACGGACCGGCGGCAAGCTGCGCAGACGGTCGCGGACGTTCACCGCCCACCAGGTCGTCATGGCGGCCGGGGCGCTGGGCACGCAGCGGCTGCTGCACCACATGAAGCGCGACGGCACGCTGCCGCACCTGTCCGACCGGCTCGGCGAGCTGAGCCGCACCAACTCCGAGTCGATCCTCGGCCCGCGCACCCGCCGCGACGACGCCGACTTCAGCCAGGGCGTGGCGATCACGTCATCGTTCCACCCGGACGCCGACACCCACATCGAACCGGTCCGCTACGGCCCCGGCAGCAACCTGCTCGGCCTGATGGCCGCCGTCCTGGTCGACGACACCGGCCGGGTGCCGCGCTGGCTGGCCGGGCTGGGCAAGACCTTGGCGAGCTGGCGGGACTGGCCGCGGCTGCTGTGGCCGCGACGCTGGTCGCAGCAGACGATCGTGCTGCTGGCGATGCAGCCCAAGGACAATTCCATCACGGTACGCGCGCGGCGCGGTCCCCTCGGTGGCCAGCGCCTGACCAGCCGCCCGGGGATCGGCGAGCCCGCGCCGCTGTACATCCCCGTCGCGCACGAGGTGACCAGGCGCGTCGCCGAGAAGATCGACGGCGTGCCGATCGGCTCCGTCACCGAGCTGGCGGGACGGCCGGTCACCGGCCACTTCCTCGGCGGGGCGCCGATCGGCGCGGACGCCGGGCAGGGCGTCGTCGACGCGTACCACCGCGTCTTCGGCCACCCGGGCCTGCACGTCGTCGACGGCGCCGTGGTCGCGGCCAACCTCGGGGTGAACCCGTCGCTGACCATCTGCGCCCTGGCCGAACGGGCCCTGGCCATGTGGCCCAACCAGGGCGAACCCGACCCCCGGCCCGGACTCGGTACGGCGTACCGGCCGGTGCGGGCGGTGGCGCCGGTCGCGCCCGTGGTGCCCGAGGGCGCCCCCGGTCGGCTGCGGCTGCCCGGCGACGCCGCCGACAGGTGATAATGGCTCACTGTGCCCGCCGGAACGCCCCCGATGACCAGTGACGCGATGCCGCGCGGCCGGCGGCTGGAGCCCGACGAGCGGCGCGAGCAGATCCTGGCCTGCGCGGTGCGCCTGTTCGGCGAGCGACCGTACGCCGAGGTCAGCACCACCGACATCGCCAACGCCGCGGGCGTGGCCCGAGGGCTGATCAACCACTACTTCGGCACCAAGAAGGGCCTGTTCCTGGAGTCGGTGCGGGTGCTGGTGACGATCCCGGCGGTCGCCGTCGAGCAGCTCCCGCAGGGCGACCTGGCCACCCGGGTCGACGCCAGCGTCTCCTGGTTCCTGGACGTGGTGTCGCGGCACAGCCGGTCGTGGCTGGCCGCGGTCGACGGGGGCGGCGTGGGGCGCGACCCCGACGTCGAGCGGGTGCTCGCCGAGGCCGACGAGATCGCCGTCGACAGCATCCTGGTCGCGGTCGGGCTGGCGCAGGCTCCGGAGCACCGCGGCGAGCTGCGGGCGATGATCCGGGCGTACTGCGGGCTGGCCAAGGCGACCGCGCGCGAGTGGCTGGAACGCGACGCGCTCGACCGCGAGCAGGCGCACCGGCTGCTGGCCACGACCCTGATCACGATGGTGGAGCAGGTGTTCCCGACCCTGGGTCCGCGGTAGCGCCGACCTCCGGGCCTATTGGCAGTCGGCCAACAAGCTGCTACGTTCCGGCCGTGACACGCGTTGCCATCATCGGCGCCGGGTTCGGCGGCATCGCCGCGGCGCACCTGCTGCGCCAGGCCGGATTCACCGACCTGACCGTCTTCGAGCAGGCCGGCGACGTCGGCGGAGTGTGGCGCGACAACACCTACCCCGGCTGCGCCTGCGACATCCCGGCGCCGCTGTACTCGTACTCGTTCGCGCTCAATCCGGACTGGACGCAGCGCTTCCCGCCGCACACCGAGATCCTCGCCTACCTGCGCCGCTGCGTCGCCGACCTCGGCCTGACCCCGCACCTGCGGCTCGGCCACGGCATCGCCGAGGCAGGCTGGACCGGCACCCGCTGGCGCCTCACCGCCGCCGACGGCACCACCGAGGAGTACGACGTCCTCGTCCCCGCCCTGGGCCAGCTGTCGCAACCGGTCGTGCCCAGACTCGACGGGGCGGCCGACTTCACCGGCCGGGCCGTGCACACGGCCCGCTGGGACGAGACCGTGACCGTCGCCGGGCGGCGGGTCGGCGTGGTCGGCACGGGCGCCAGCGCGATCCAGCTCGTGCCGGCGATCGCCGACGCCGCCGCGAGCGTGACCGTCTTCCAGCGCACGGCGCCCTGGACGCTGCCCAAACCCAACCGCCGCTACGGCCGCGTCCGCCGGGCGCTGAACCGGCGCCTGCCGGTGCTGATGCGCGCCTCGCGGGCGGGCACCTGGCTGCTGACCGTGGTCACCGGCAAGGCCGTCACCGGCAACCCGCTCGCGCGGTTCGCCGTCGGCACGCTGTCACGGGCGCAGCGGCTGGTGCAGGCGCGCGGGCTGCGGGCGCGGGTCACCCCGGACTACGCGATGGGCTGCAAGCGGGTGCTGTTCACCGGCGACTGGTTCCGTACGCTGCGCCGCCCCGACGTGCACCTGGTCACCGCCGGCGTCGAGCGGCTCACCCCGGCCGGCGTACGCACCGACGACGGCGTCGAGCACCCGCTCGACCTGCTGGTCTACGGGACCGGGTTCGCCGCGGCGGAGTTCCTGGCGTCGCTGCGGGTGCTGGGGCGCGACGGGCGGGTGCTGGCCGAGCAGTGGCGCGACGGGGCGTACGCGCACCTGGGCATCGCCGTGCCGGGCTTCCCCAACATGTTCCTGATGTACGGGCCCAACACGAACACGGGCAACACGTCGGTCGTGTACTTCCACGAGGCGCAGGCGCGGTACATCGTCCAGGCGGTGGCGGCAGTGGCGGCGAACGGGCCGCTGGAGGTGCGGGGGGAGGTAGCGGCGGAATTCGACGCCGAGATGCAGCGGCGGCTGACGGACAGCGTGTGGACCGGCTGCGACAGCTGGTACCGCAGCGGCACCGGCCGGATCGTCACCAACTGGCCCGGCATGGCGAGCGAGTACGCCGCCCGCACCCGCCACTTCCACCCCACCGACTACACCACCCCCACCCCCACCTGACCCCACCCACTCCCACTCCCGCCCACGGTCCTGGTCCCAGCCCTGACCCCAGCCCCAGCCCTGGTCCTAGCCCTGGTCCCGACCCCGACCCCGACCCCGACCCCGGCCCTGGTCCTGGTCCCGGTCCTGGTCCCGGCCCTGGTCCCGGCTTGGCCCCGGTCCTGGCCTGGCCCCATTCCCTGCTCGAGCCCGGCCCCTTCTCCCGGCCCGGCCCAGCCCGGCTCCGGCTCCGGCTCCGGCTCCGGCTCCGGCTCCGGCTCCGGCTCCGGCTCCATGATCGCTGTCGTCGGTCAGAAGGTGCTTGTTCAGAGCACATTTAGACCGCCAACAGCGATCATGATGGATGTGGGCGACCTTGATCGCCGATTTTGGACAGAATGCGCACGCTGGGGTCCAACAGATGAGACGCGAGCGGCCGCGATCGCGATACCGGCACCGAGCAGAGCCCTTGATCGCTGTTTGCGGCAGAGGAACGCGCATGCCGATCGACAGATCGGGCGCCCCCGACCCGTTTTTCATAGACGCCGGCCTATTACATCGACTGAAACTTGATCATCTTCAACGTAATAGGCCATCGTCTATGAAAAGCGGGTCGGGGCGTGACGGGGCCGCGGGTGAGGACCTGAGCCACGGGTGAGGGCCTGAACCGCGGGTAAATGGGCCACGGGTGAGGGGCTGCGGGTGACGGGTGAGGGGCCGCAGGTGATGGGCCGCGAGTGAGGGTGATGGGTTGTGGTTACTGGGGTGGTGGGGTGGTGCCGAAGCGCATGCGGAAGTCGGCGGCGGTGAGGGAGAGCAGCGGGCGGCGGCCGGCGAGGAAGCCGAGCGGGCCGTCGGGGGCGATCTGCCAGGTCAGGCGGCTCGGGCCGCAGCGGGCGACAGCGCGTACCGGCGTCGTCAGCGCGCGCCCGCGCAGCGCCTGGACCACCCGGAATCCGATGGGCAGCCGCAGGCCCAGCCGGGACCGGCGGATCACCGCCGTCGCGATCGGCTGCCCGCCCGTGACCGCGGCGGCGTCCGTACCGGTCAGCTCGAACTCGGCCAGGTCCTTGGGAATCCCCCACAGCTCCCGGCCTCCGTCGCGCGAGTCGGCGCTGTCGACCCAGATGTGGGTGATCGTGACGCGGGACCGCAGCCCGGCCCGCATCAGGACCGCGCTCAGCAGCTCGCGGTAGGACATGTCCCCACCCTGCTGGTAGTCGACCCACGCGGTGCCGACCACGGCATACCGTCCGATGCGGACGGGACGGACGGCGGCGGCGACCTCGGCCGGTATCGGCGGCAGCCGGTCGGCGGGAAGCAGCCACACCGACACGTGCAGCTGCCCGTGCAGCGACCACGGTTGCGGCGGATACGCCATCGCACCTCCCCGCTCGCACCTACCCGACGTCGGCACTCTACGCCTCTTGACAGGCTGCCAACAAGAAGCGGTAAATGGCTGCACAGGAAACAGCGTTCCATCCAGCGATACACGAAAGGCGGTACGTGCACGATGTCCCTACGACGCCTGATCAGCCTGTCCGCCCTGCTCGCAGCGGTCGCCATCACCGTCCCCGCCCAGTCGGCGGGCGCGGCGGCGACCTGGACGCAAGTCAGTAACACCGTCGACGTCTCCTGCGCGGCGTTCACCTACCACCCGGCGGCGGACTGGTTCCTCCCCGCCACGACCAGCCCGAAGGGCCTGGTCTACCTCCAGCACGGCTTCTCGCGGTCCAACGGCAACATGGCCGACCTCGCCGAGCACTACGCGGCGGCCGGGTTCGTCGTGTTCGCCCCGACGCTGCCGTCGGCCGACATCTTCGGCTGCACGGTCAGCAACCTCGGCAACAACGCGCCGTTCCTGAACAACGTCGCCGCGCTGCTGGGCACCGCGAACAACGCCTCGGGCGCGCTGGCGCGCAGCTATGCCAACGCCGCCGCGAAGGCCGGGCGGTCGGGCACCAGCCTGCCGACCACGTACGTCATCGCGGGCCACTCGGCCGGCGGCGAGGTCGCCGCGTACGTCGCCAACCGGCTGCGCAGCACGTATCCGAGCCAGTACGCCCGGGTCGCGCTCGTGCAGCTGCTCGACCCGGTGAAGTCGTTCATCGGGTCCAACATGCCCACCGGCCTCAAGGGGATCGCCCCGACCGGCGTCCCGGTCTACGCGATCTCGTCCCCGCCGTACACCGCGAACAGCAACGCCAACGGCACCGTCGAGCTCACCGGCGACCTGCACCGGCCGTTCCTCGGCGTACGGCTGAGCACGGGCTGCCACTGCGACGCCGAGGGCGCCAGCACGGACGGGGCGTGCACGCTGACCGCCGGCACGCCGCAGCAGCAGAACATCGCGGCGTTGCAGACCCTGGCCGTGGCCTGGGCCACCGACGCGGCCACCGGCACGGTGACCGGCGGCTACTACCCCGGCGGCGCCTACTACGACTCGCTCGTCGCCGCGGGCGTCACCCAGACGCTCAGCGGTTCGTGACCCGCCCCGGCCGGGGGTGCCGCACCGGCTCCCCCGGCCGGGCCGTCCCCTGGAGACACCCATGACCAACCCGGCGAGCCTGTGCGCCGTGTTCCAGCAGACCGCGGCCCGTACGCCCGACGCCGTCGCCCTGCGCGACCACGTCCGCGGCACCGTCCTGACCTGGTCGCAGTATGCCGCCGAGGTCGCCGCCCTGGCCGCGGGCCTGGCCGGGGCCGGGCTGCGCCGGGGCGGCACGATCGCGCTGATGCTCGGCAACCGCCCCGAGTTCCACCTGGCCGACCTGGCCGCCGTGCACCTGGGCGCGACACCGGTGTCGGTGTACAACACCTCCTCGCCCGAGCAGCTCGCCCACGTGCTGCGCGACAGCGGCGCCCGCGTGGCCGTCACCGAGCAGCAGTACCTGCCCCGCGTCCTGGCCTGCGGCGTGCCCCTGGACCTGGTGGTCTGCGTGGACGGCGCCGCGCCGGGCGCGGTCGGGCTGCCGGAGCTGAAGGCCATGGCCCCGGCCGGTTTCGACTTCGCCGCCGCGTGGGCCGCCGTCGGGCCCGACGACCTGCTGACCGTCATCTACACCTCGGGCACGACCGGGCTGCCCAAGGGCGTCGAGCTGACGCACGCGAACCTGCTGGCCGAGATCGACGGGCTGACGCGGGTGGTGGACCTGCGCGCCGACGACGTCGGCCTGTCCTACCTGCCCGCCGCGCACATCGCCGACCGGCTGGCCAGCCATTACATCCCCATCGTGTACGGCCTCCAGATCGTGTGCCTGTCCGACCTGGCCCGCCTCGGCGAGGCGTTGCAGCAGGTGCGGCCCACGTTCTGGGCCGCGGTGCCCCGGGTGCTGGAGAAGATGCGCGCCCGGGTCGAGGACGCGCTGGCCACCGCCCCGGCGCCACGCCGGTGGGCGCTGCGCGCCGCGATGCGCCTGGCCAGGAGCCCGCGGCGCGGGTTCGCGCACCGGCTGGCGGACCGGGCCGTGCTGGCCAAGGTGCGGGCGCAGCTCGGTCTGGACCGCGCCCGCTGGGTGATGTCCGGGGCGGCGCCGCTGCCCCCGGCGGTGCTGGCGTACTTCCTGGAGCTGGGAGTGCTGGTCTGCGACGTGTGGGGCATGACCGAGACCTGCGGGGTGGCGACGCTGAACCCGCCGTCGGCGATCCGGCCCCGGACCGTCGGGCGCGCCCTGCCAGGGGTCGAGCTGCGGCTGGCCGAGGACGGCGAGCTGCTGGTGCGGGGTGCGATCACGACCCGGGGCTACCGGGGCGACCCGGCGCGCACGGCGGAGCTGTTCGAGGACGGCTGGCTGCGCACCGGTGACGTCGCCACCGTCGACGCGGACGGGTACGTCAGCATCGTCGGGCGCAAGAAGGAACTGATCATCAACGCGGCGGGCAAGAACATGTCGCCGGTTGCGATCGAGAGCGCGCTGCTGTCGGCGTGCCCGCTGGTCGGGACGGTGGCGGTGGTCGGCGACGGGCGGCCGTACAACGTGGCGCTGGTCGTGCTCGACGCCGACGCCCTGGCCGCGCTGCGCCGCCGCGATCCGGCCGCCGACCCGCGGGCGCTCGTCGCCGACGGCGTGGCGGCGGCCAACAGTACGCTGTCCCGCGTCGAGCAGATCAAGAAGTTCGTGATCCTGCCCGGACCGTGGGAGCCCGGCGGCGACGAGCTCACCCCGACCCTGAAACTGCGCCGCTCGGCCGTGTCCGCCAAGTACACCGCCGAGATCGAGCAGCTGTACCCGAGCTCAGGAGCATCATGACCGACGGCACCGCCCACCAGCCGACCGGACCGCTGCGCGGGCTGCGGGTGCTGGAACTGGCCGGGCTCGGGCCCGCCCCGTTCAGCGCCATGCACCTGGCCGACCTGGGCGCCGACGTGGTGCGCGTCGACCGGCCCGAGGGCAGCATCGTGCCCGTGGCGCCCCGGTTCGACCTGCTCAACCGGGGCAAGCGGTCGATCGCGCTGGACCTGAAGGACCCGGCCGGGCTGGAGACGGCGCTGCGGCTGGTGGAGCGGGCCGACGTGCTCGTCGAGGGCTACCGGCCCGGGGTCGCCGAGCGGCTCGGCCTCGGCCCGGACGCGTGCCTGGCCCGCCAGCCCCGCCTGGTGTACGGCCGGATGACCGGCTGGGGCCAGGACGGCCCGCGCGCCCACACCGCCGGGCACGACCTCACCTACCTGGCCGTGACCGGGGTGCTCGACGCCATCGGCCGGGCGGACGGGCCGCCGCAGATCCCGCTGAACCTGCTCGGCGACTTCGGCGGCGGCGCGCTCTACCTGGTGACGGGCATTCTCGCGGCGCTGTGGGAGGTCCAGGCCGGCGGTCGGGGCCAGGTCGTGGACGCGGCCATCGTCGACGGTACGGCGCACCTGGCCACCCTCGTGGCGGGGCTGCGCGCGGGCGGTGCCTGGCGCGACCGGCGCGGCGGCAACCTGCTCGACTCGGGCGCCCCGTTCTACGACGTGTACGCCACCGCCGACGGCGGCCACATGGCCGTGGCCGCGCTGGAGCCGCAGTTCTTCGCGGTGTTCGCGCAGCGCCTGGGCTTGGACGAGGCGGAGGCGGCGGCCCGGTTCGACCCGAGGGAGTGGCCGCGGCTGCGGGCCGCGATCGCCGAGCGGTTCGCCCGGCGCACCCGCGCGGAGTGGGCCGAGATCTTCGACGACGGCGACGGGTGCGTGGCGCCGGTGCTGTCGTGGACCGAGGCGCCCGCCGATCCGCAGCTGCACGCGCGGGCGACGTACGTGGAGCACGACGGGGTGGTGCAGCCCGCGCCCGCGCCGCGGTTCTCGCGTACGCCGGCGGCGCTGGGCCTGCCCCCGGCGGAGCCGGGTGAGCACTCGGCGCAGGTGCTGGCCGACTGGCTCGGCGACTGACGCGACCGCCGAGCCGGGCGGAGCTGTGCGGGGCGGTCCTCAGTTGCCGAGGACCGCTTCGATCTCCAGCTCGAAGTCGACGCGGTGCTCCTTGAACCACTCCAGCGGCTTCTGCACGACGCCGTTGGAGTAGACCTCCAGGCGCAGGTGAGTGCCGTAGGACAGGCCGGTGTTGCCGACCAGCGCCACGGTCTGGCCCGCCTCCACCCGCTGGCCGACGTGCACGAGCACGTGGCTGGCGTGGGCGTACAGGACGCGGATGCCCTCGCCGTGGTCGACGATGACCGAGTAGCCGTAGGCGCCGTTCCAGCCCGCCTGCACGACGGTGCCGCGGTGCACCGCGCCGATCGCGCTGCCCTCGGCGGGGCCGACCAGGTCGAGGCCCTGGTGGGACTTGTTCCAGTCGGACTTGAACCGCGAGGTCAGCTTGAAGTCGTGCAGCGGCAGCACCCACGCGTCGGGGTCGCGGTCGTCGGTGGTGACCGCCTCGCGGGTGTCGGACCGGCTGGCCCGGTCGGCGACGGCGGCACGGTCGGACGCGGCCCCGGTCGAGTACGCCGAGACCTCGATGCCGTAGGGGTCGGTCTTGCCGTCGTCGACGGTCGCTCCGGCGCCGAGGGCGACGACGCCCGCTCCGGCTACGGCGGTGGCCAGCACGGCGACGTACCGGGTCCGGGGCGGGGTGTCGACACGTCGGCGCCCCCGGTATCGGTCGCTCTCTTTCGACAGCGCAGGCCGGTACTGCAACACACACTCTCCGTAGCGTCGCGGTGATCCTATGTGCAGGTTCACCTTTGCGTGCTCTTTCAAGACCTGCACCAACGTAACGGCCCGTCACCGAGGGGACAACCCCGGCGATTGCGCAGACTTCCCGGCTGAGCACCATCAAGCCTGGTGCGGCGCCCGCGAGCGCCGAAAATCAGCACGCACGAATGTGATCGTTTCGACACCTCCAGACGACCGTCCTACCCCACAAAAAGGACATAACGCCCCGCCCCGCCGTCCGTGCGCCCGGCGGGGCGGGTGCACTTTCGGGGAAAGTGCTGGAATCTTGGGCACGATTCGTGCACTTTCCCCCAAAATGCAGGAATTCAGGGGGTACGTCAGGCGGGAGTGAACAGGGTGCGGGAGCGGACTGGGGTGAAGGCGGTCCGGAGGAGGTCCGCGCGGGCGGCCGACCGGTCGGCGTCGACGTCGGCGACCACCGACAGCGCACCCCCGGCGGCCAGCACCGCGACCGCGTCGGCCAGCAGCTCCGCGCGCACCGCCCCGTCCAGCACGCCCAGGTAGGCGATCATCGGGTAGCAGGCGTCGCCCGCCGGTCCGGCCAGGCCGACCGGTTCCCCGTCGGCCTCGGCGACGCGCCAGCTCTCCGGCGGCCCGGACAGCCAGGCCAACGGGTCCCGCGCCAGGTCCACGCCGCAGACCAGTCGGGCGACCTCGGCGCCGGTCAGCACGTCGGGATCGGAGATCCGGGCGACCAGGGCACCGATCTCGGCCGCGTCGGCGGCCGGGCGGAACCGGAAGCGGCCCGTGGGTTCCGGCACCGGCTCATCGGTGCCGGCCGGGCGGAGCCCCCCTGCGGACACCTGGGCCGGGTCGGCGGTCCAGGCGTAGCGCAGGCGCTCGCCGCGTTCGGCCAGGCCCGCCAGGCGCGCTGCGGCCATGGCCGCCGCGACCGCCGCGTACGCCTGCGGGTCGTCGCGCCAGTGGGCCGGGCCGGTGGCGTAGTACTGCCCCGGGCCGCCGAGGGCCGCGTGCGCGGCGTGCAGCAGTTCGGCGCCGACCTGCGGCTCGGCGACGAGGTCGAAGCGCTCCAGCCAGGGCCGGCCGACCGCGCCGGGCGGCAGCAGCCAGGCCGCGCGGGCGACGGTACGTCCGCCGCGCAGCGCGACCCAGGTGTGCTCGGGGCGGTAGCCGCCGCCGGCCAGGCCGTCGGCGTAGCCGACCTGCGGCAGGCCGGGCAGCGGGTCGGGCATCGCGTCGAAGACGTGTTCCTCGCCCGCGACCAGCGGGCGGATGACCAGATCAGTCATGGGTGGTCCTTCCGGGTGGCACTCGCCCCGGTCAGATCCGCGGATACGCCGGAGCGCGGAAGGGGCGCAGAACAGTGGACATGGTGTTCTGACCTCCCTTCGGCTCGCGTGGCGTGGCCATACCGTATGCCACGGTCCCGGGCACGATCAACTCGGCACCGATCGGCTGAGGCCCCGACGGGGCGCGGCGGCGTACCGTGACGGCATGCGTTGGGTATGGGCGGGAATCGGGATCCTGTTGGTGCTGTCCGGCCTGGTCTGGACCCTGCAAGGGCTGGACGTCCTGGGCGGCAGCGTGATGAGCGGCGACAGGACGTGGGCGGTCATCGGGCCGATCACCGCCGTCGTCGGGCTGGTCCTGGTCGGGGTCGGGCTGCGCAAGCGCGACAGCTGACGGCCGGTCAGGCGAGCAGGCGGGCGCGCACCGCGTCCAGCTCGGCCGCGGTGACCCCGGCCCCCGCCAGGTACGCCTCGGCGCCGCCATGGCGCTGTTCGAGGTGGGCCAGGGTCTTCAGCATCGGCGCGGGCGCGCACCGGTCGGTGAGCGCGTAGTCGGCGGCGACGTCCTCCTCGCCCACCCCCGCGACCCGCAGCAGCAACGCCACCAGCACTCCGGTGCGGTCACGCCCGGAGTGGCAGTGGATCAGGACCGCGCCCGGCGGCGCCTCGGCTACGGCGCGGAACGCCGCCCCGATGCGGGCCTGGTTGTGGTCGAGCATCGGCACGTAGCCGTCCGGCGGGGGCACGTAGTCCAGCACGTCGTTGAGCAGCGGGGTGTGCCGGTAGCGGTCGTCGCCCGCGAACGGGCTCGGGAACTCGGCGCACTCCCAGGACCAGCGCAGGTCCAGGATCCGGTTGACCCCGGCCGCGCGTACGGCCCGGACCGTCGCCTCGGTCATCCGGTCGTGCCGGTCCGAGCGCAGCAGCGCCCCGTCCCGCACCCGGCCGCCGTCCACAGTGGGCAGCCCGCCGACGTCGCGGGCGTTGACGCAGTCGGGCCAGTCGAGGATCACGCGCCACCTGCTCCGGCCGCCATGGCCGCAGCGTAGTGCCCGCGCGCCACCGCCTGCCCGGGTCCGGTGCCGGGCGCGGCGCCGCCACCGGCACGTCGAAACGGCACCGGACCGGCCCGCGCGGGGGCTCACCCGCGCGGACCGGTCCGGCGTGTACCGGGCTCAGGCCGCGGCGCGGCGGCGGCGCGGCAGGAGCAGCAGCAGGCCGATCCCGGGCAGCAGCAGCGCGGACCCGCCCAGCACCAGCACCCAGTGCTCGTCACCGGGGCCGGTCTTGGCCAGGCTGTCCGGGCTGGTGCTGGTGCCCGGCCGGGGCGAGCCCGCCGCCCCGAAGGAGATCTTCACGCTGGCCCTGTTCGCCTTGACGACGTCGTCGGAGGCCGACGACGGCAGGATCTGCGCGGCGATCACGCACTGCCGCTTGGTGCAGTCGTACGAGCCGAACTTCACCGCCAGCTTCAGCGTGACCGCCGGGATCTTCCCGCTGCCGTCGGCGTTGACGAACTGGGCACCCCCGGCCAGGTTGCAGTCGGTCGGCCCGACCGGATCGGCGATGCACTGCCCGATCGCGATCTGCTTCAGGTTCGCGGTGAACCCCGATCCGTTGACGGTGATCTGGCTGCCGTTGGACAGCCCGCTGGACTTGCTGAGCGTCAGCCGGGGCGCGGCCGCGGCCGGCTCGGCGTACAGCGGGACCGCCACCGCGACCGCGGCCAGCACGGCCAGCACTCGCGCTCTCCACATAGGTTCCTCCTAGACAGGTATCCCGGAGCGGTTCTCGGCCACCGGATCGGTGCCGAGGTACGACGCGACCACCGCCGGATGCGCCCGCACGTACGCGGTCGGCCCGTCGGCGATCACCCGGCCGGACTCCATCGCGACCAGGCGGGGTGCCAGCCTGGCCAGCAACGGCAGGTCGTGCTCGATCACGACCAGGGCCACGCCCAGTTCGCGGTTGACGCGCAGCAGCAACTCGCCGAGCGCCACCCCGTCGGCCTGCGAGACCCCCGACGACGGCTCGTCCAGCAGCAGCACCGCCGGTTCCAGCGCGAGCAGGCAGGCCAGCTCCACCAGCCGCCGGGTGCCGGTGGACAGCGCGGTGACCGGCCGGTCGGCGACCTCGGCCAGCCCGAACAGGTCCAGCAGCTCGGCGGTGCGCGCGGCGCGGTGCCGCTGCGCCCCGGTGCCGCCGAGCACCGCCGCGGCCAGGCCGGTCGGGTGGCGGCGCTCGGTCGCGACCAGCAGCGATTCGCGTACGGTCAGCGTCGGGAACAGCCGCGCGTCCTGGAACGAGCGCCCCAGGCCGCGCCGCGCCCGCCGCTGCGGGGCCAGGTCGGTCACGTCCTGCCCGGCCAGCAGCACCCGGCCGGAGTCGGGGCGGGTGAACCCGGCCAGGATCTCGAACAGCGTGGTCTTGCCCGCGCCGTTCGGGCCGATGATCCCGACGACCTCCCCGGCCGCGACGTCGAGGTCCACCCCGGCGACCGCCCGCACCCCGCCGAAGGCCCGCGCCACGGCCCGCGCACTCAGCAGCGCGGCCCCCTGCTCGGGCACCGGCACCGCGAAGCTCGGCAACCGCACCCCGCCGGCAGCGGCGACCGCGCCGTCGGGCGCCCCGGCCTGCGGGCCCGCCACCGGATCACGACCGGCGGAACCGTCGGCCGGGGCGCGGACGCCGTCGGCCCCGGGACGGGCCCGGAGCAGCCGCCACGACGGCAGGCGCCCCAGCAGCCGGGACAGCGGTTCGCCGAGGCCGCCGGGCAGCAGCACGACCACGAGCAGCCAGCCGACGGTGAGCGCGGCCTGGCCGCCGATACCGAGGCCGACCAGGGCGGGCAGGCCGACCAGCAGCAGCGCGCCCAGGACCGGGCCGCCGAGCACGCCGAGGCCGCCGACGACGGCCAGCGCCACGGCGTCGATCCCGGCCGAGGCGGGGAAGCTGTTGACGGTGACCTGGGTCTGGCCGTGGGCGATGACGACGCCACCGAGGCCGGCCAGCACACCGGCGGCGGCGTACACCTGGAGCCTGCGCAGCGTGGCGGGCACCGCCAGGGCCTTGGCCGCGTCCTCGTTGTCGCGCAGGGCCAGCGTCACCAGCCCGAACCCGCCGGTGCGCAGCCGGTGCGCCAGCCACAGCCCGAGCCCGAGCATCAGCAGCGCGAACAGGTAGTAGTCCTTGGCCAGCAGCAGCGGATACCCGTGCCAGGTCGGCTTGGCCGCCTCGACCCCGTCGCCGAGCAGCACCGGCAGCCGCAGCAGCCAGCCCTCGGCGGCCAGCGCGAACGCCAGGCTCACCGCCGCCAGCGCCAGCCCGCGCAGCCGCAGCGCGGGCAGCCCGACCAGGGCCGCCGCGGCGGCCGCGGCCGCGCACCCGGCCAGCGCCGCGGTGAAGAAGTTGCCGCTGGCTGCGGCGACGTGCAGCGACACGGCCGCGCCGATACCGGCGAAGGCGAACTGGCCCAGCGACAGCTCCCCCGCCAGGCCGGTGACCACCAGCACCGACAGACCGACCAGCGCGAACCCGGCCACCGTGGTCAGCACCGAGGCGGTCTCGTTGCTCACCAGGTAGGCCAGCGCGGCCGCCGCCAGCAGCCCGAGCCCGGCCGCGACCCGCCCGGCGAGGGTGCCCGGCAGCGGCACGGCCCGGGGCCAGCCCGCCCCGACGCCGTCGCGGCGGCCCAGCCGGGGCTGCGCCAGCAGCAGCACCAGGATCAGCAGCGCCAGTGCCAGGCTGACCCCGCCCCGGCCCGCGCCCCACGACAGCAGCAGCTGCTCGCCGACGCCGATGCCCAGGCAGGCGGCGAACGCCCGGGGCAGCGAGGACATCCGCGCCGCCACCGCACCGGCCAGGCCCCGAAGCAGCAGTTCCGGGCCGAGCGTGTCGATCGACTGCGCCCCCTGCGTCGGTGTCACGAGCACGGCCGAGAACGCCGCCACCGCCCCGGCCACCGCCCACGCCAGCGTCGTCATCCTGGCCGCCGGGACGCCGTCGAGCCGGGCGGCGTCGGGGTCGTCGGCGGCGCCGCGCAGGGCCAGCCCGACCCGGCTGCGCCGCAGCAGCAGCGCCAGCATCCCGAGCAGCACCGGCGCCAGCAGCGCCATCGCGGTGAAGGCCGGGCCGACCGGGGTGCGGCCGACGGTGAACGTCGGCAGGCCCGGCGGGCGCGGGAAGGTCAGGCCGCTCAGCCCCTGGCTGTCCAGCAGCAGCGCGGCGATCAGCACGAACTGCGACAGGCCCAGCGTCGCGATCATGCCGGTGACGGCGGGGCGGCCGCGCAGGCGGCGTACGACGACGAGCTCGATCGCGGCCGAGACCGCCCCGGCGGCCGCCATGGCCAGCCCGAACGCCACCCAGTACGGCACCGCCCCGGCGCTGACCGCCTTGGCGAGCACCGCCGCGCCGAACACGCCGACCGAGCCGTGCGCGAAGTTGACGAACCGGCTCGACCGGTACACCAGCACCAGTCCGATCGCGAGCAGCCCGTAGGTCAGCCCGGTGAACAGTCCCAGCACCACCGCGTCGATCACGAGTGGCCGCCCAGCATCAGGGAGCGGACCAGGTCCGGCCGCCCGGCCAGCGCGGCGGCGCCGTGCTCGGCGGCGACCGCGCCCTTCTCCAGGAAGTACAGCCGGTCGGCCAGCGACAGGGCGACGTTGACCGACTGCTCGACGATCAGCATCGCCACGCCGGTGGCGTTGATGCGGCGCAGCATCTCCAGCAGGCCGCCGACGACGATCGGGGCCAGGCCGAGGGAGAGCTCGTCGACCAGCAGCACCCGGGGCCGCTGCACCAGGGCCTTGGCCAGCACCAGCATCTGGCGTTCGCCGCCGGACAGGGTCGCGGCGGGCTGGTGGGCGCGGCGGGCCAGGCGCGGGAAGACCGCCAGGGCCGCGTCGAGTCCGGCGCGGGCGTCGCGCCCCGGCATGCCGTATCCCTGTAGGCGCAGGTTCTCCAGCACCGTGAGCGAGCCGTACGCGGCCTGCCCGACGACCGTGCTCAGCCCCAGCCGCACCCGGCGCGCGGCGGGCACGGCGGTGACGTCGGCGCCGAGCAGCCCGACCGTGCCCGAGCTGGGCCGGTGCAGGCCGGACAGGACCCGCAGCAGAGTGGACTTGCCGACCCCGTTGGGCCCGCACAGGCCGACCAGTTCGCCGGGGCCGACCCGCAGGTCGACGCCGAACAGCGCCTGCACCGGGCCGTACGCGCAGCAGATGCCGGTGGCGGTGAGCGCGTCAGTCAAAGCGCACCTCCCCGCCCCGGTAGGTGAAGCAGCCGCAGCCGGTGTCGTAGGCCAGCACCCGGTAGGCGCCCCCGGCGGCGCGGCGGCTCTCACCCAGTCCGCCGCTGATCCCGGCGGCCGGGGTGAACCCGTCGCCCAGCGCCGCGGCCGCCTGGGCGAACGCGGTCGCGTTCAGGTTCGGCCCGAGGTCCTTCGCGGCGGCGTGCAGCAGCAGCGCTGCGTCGCAGTAGGTCAGCGCGATGCGCGCGTTCTCCCTGGTCTTGAAGGTCTGCCCGGCCGCGGCG
Source organism: Catellatospora sp. TT07R-123 (assembly GCF_018327705.1). Taxonomy (NCBI): domain Bacteria; kingdom Bacillati; phylum Actinomycetota; class Actinomycetes; order Micromonosporales; family Micromonosporaceae; genus Catellatospora; species Catellatospora sp. TT07R-123. Next base: position 1,487,377 of record NZ_BNEM01000002.1, read on the forward strand.
AACAGGTCCAGGCACTGCTTCTCGGCGTCGCCGCCGGGGAACGCGGCCTGGCTGTCGGGCACGTCCTGGCTGGGGTTGAAGCCGATGCCGACCATGTCCCGCAGCGCGGCGGGCGGGATCGTCGCCGGGTTGTTCACCAGGAACGCCGGATTGTCGAAGCTGGACACGGCGTAGCGGGCGGTGAAGTCCTGCGCCGCGGCCGTGGTCAGGAAGAACGAGGCCAGCCGGGCGCCGCCGAGGAACACCACCCGGGTCACGCCCTTGCTGCGGAAGTCGACGGCGGCCTGGTTGAGCCCGGCGTTGAGGGTGCCGAGGTCGGTGGTGTCGATCCAGGCCACGGTGGCCGTGGTGCCCAGCCGGGCCAGTTCCGGGGCGGCCAGCGCGGTGTAGACGGCCCGGTTGGCGGGGGTGTCGGCGGCGACCACCCCGACCGCGCTCCCGCCGGTGAGGAACCCCTGTTCGGACAGGGTCTTCAGCAGCGCCCGCACGAACGCGTCATAGCCGGGGTAGCTGGCCGACCACAGGTACGGCGCGAGCCGGGCGTAGGTGGCGTCGTCGGTGGCGACCAGGGTCGCGTCGAGCACCAGGGTGCGCCGCTGGGCGTAGCAGGGGCGGGCGTTGGCCTGGAACTGTCCGGTCAGGACGACGGCGAACGCCCGGTCGTCCTGGGTGATCTGGTTGCACAGCTTCTCCTCGGCCGCCGGGGAGTCGTCGCTGGCCTCGTAGCTGCGGTAGACGGCCTCCAGCCGCCGCCCGGCGATGCCGCCGTGGGCGTTGATCCAGGTCTGCAACGCCTTGACCTGCTCGGGCAGGTTCCCGGCGTCGGCGGTGCGGAAGCCGGTGAAGGCGCTGGTCTTGCCCAGGTCCACGCCGACGAAGACGACCTTGACGGTGTCGTCGGTGACGCCGGGGCCGGTGCCGTCGGCGGTGGCGGTGCCGGGTTGGTCGAGCGCGCCCGGCATGACCGCCGAGCAGCCGGTGAAGGCCAGGACGGCGGCCGCGGCGAGCGCGCCGAGCCGCAGGAGCAGGGGTCGGTCCACGGATCACCCGTTTCGTGGTCGGGCCAGGTGCGCGTCGAGCGCGGCGAGGTCGACGACGGCGTCCGGCTGCGCCGGGGCGGCGTGCAGCAGGCGGTCGAGGTCGGCGGGGTCGAGCTGCCCGGCGGCCAGGCGGCGCAGGCGCCCGGCGCCGGGAGCGTCGTCGAAGACGAGGTACGCCCGCAGCGCGGGCAGCCGGACCACGGCGGGCAGCAGCACCTCGCCGGTGGCGGCCAGGGCGGGCAGCACGCGGGAGCGGCGGCGGCGCACCAGCCGGAGCACGCCGTACGCGATCATCGCCAGGCCGGCGACGTTCAGCGCGACCAGCCCCCACGGGTACGCCTGGTGCACCGCGCGCGCCTGGCCGAGGCCCCCCAGCTCGGCGGTGACCGGGTATGCCCCGAACGCGGCGAACGGGATGGTCACCGGGATCTCGAAGGTACGGGTCTCCCCCGGGCGCAGCTGCCCGGTCGGCGGGGTGGGCACCCCCTCGGCGCTGCGGCCGACCCGGACGACCAGCGGCGCCCCGTCCAGCGGCTGGCTGCCCGCGTTGCGCACGGTGTAGACGAGCGTGCGGCGCTGCGGGCCGCCGAACCACGCGGCGGCGGTGCCGCCGCCGGTCAGCCGCGCCTCGACCACCTCCAGCCGGGCCTGGACCCGGCCGGGCACCGGCGCCGGGCCGCTGGCGTGCCCGGTGAGCTCGATCGGCGCGTCGACGTGGCCGCCGCCGCTGCCGGGCCCGACCTCGGCCACGTGCACGACGCACGGGCACGGCCGGGGCGGGTCGCCGATGGTCAGCTCGACCGTGAACGTGCCGTCGGCGCGGGCCACGGTCGCCAGCGCGGCGCGCATGTCGCATGACGACGAGCCGGGCAGGGCCAGCTCGCCGCAGGTCACCAGCTGGAGGAGCGCGCCCTGCGGCCAGCCGGTCCCGGTGACGCGGACGCGGTCGCCCGCCTGCGCTCGCGCGGCGGCCAGGCTCACGTCCCGGCCCGGTTCGGCGGCGGCGGGGGCCGCGACGGCGAACACGCAGCACAGCGCGGCGGTCGCGGCGGCGGCACGGCGGTGCGGGCGGGTCACGACAGGCTCCGCGGGCGGTGCTGGCGGGCCCGGCGTCGGCGGCGGACCAGGACGGTCGCGGCCGCGATGAGCAGCGCGGCGGCGGCGAGCAGCTGCCATACGCCGGTGACGGTGGTGGTGGCGGTGGTGGCGCGTACGCCGCCGTCGGCGGTGACCGTGACGGTGGTGGACACCACGTCCACGAGCCAGGCGCCGCGCAGCGCCGTGCGCAGCGAGGTCTGCGCGCCGGGGACCAGGTCCAGCCGGGGCACGGCACCTGCGGTGACGGCGTGTCCGAACAGGCCGGACGAGGTGACGGTGATCGTCGGGGCCAGGTGCAGGTTGCCGCTGTTGGTGACGGTGTAGGAGATCTCGTGCCGGTCGGCGGCGGCGGCGCCGACGGTCAGCCCCGGGGTGGCGGGGCCGCTGACGCGCAGGTAGAGGCGCGCGGCGACGGCCTGCCGTACGGCGACGGCCGTTCCGCCGCTGCCGAGCTGCCCGCTCGGGGCGGCCTCGGCCACGACGATGCCGCCCACGTGGTCGCCGGGGCCCGCGTTGGCGGGCACCGCGACGGTGAACGGGATGTCGGCCTGGCGCCGGGCGGGCACGACGAGGTCGGTGACGCCGGTGCTGGTCCAGGCGCCGATGCCGTGCTGCGGCTGGGTGGGCTCGCGCAGGCCGAAGCCGCCGTCGGCGGCGGTGTTGTACGCGTCGGCGCCGTACACGCGCAGGGTGAGCGCGGCGTCGGTGAGGTTGGTGACCCGCACCGAGTCCAGCACGGTCTGGCCGGGCGGCGACTCCAGGAAGAAGTACTGCCGCGCGACCGGCCCCGGATTCTTCGGCGGGGTGGGCACCACCGCCCAGCGGCCGTTGCCCGCGGCGGCGGCGGGCGCAGCGGCGACGGCCGTCAGGGCCGCGGCCAGCAGCAGAGCCGCCAGCACGGCGGTGGTACGGGCCAGCGTGGTCATCGAGCGGCTCCCCGATGTTTGAATGGATCAGGAATCAACACGCGGTCCGGGGCCGATGCGGCCCGCCCGCGTCCGCGATCGGCCGGTGGGGACGGATAGCGCCCGCCCCCACCGGTCCCGGTCAGCTCAGCGTGAGCGTGAGCGTCGCGGAGTACGAACCGGCCAGCTGGTTGGCGGGCACGGTCAGAGCGAGCGCCGCGGAGGCGGTGAAACTGCCGCCGGTGCCTGCCGCGTCGGCCGGGGCCGAGCACAGCGTGGCGCCGTCGACGGGGCCTGCCGAACCCGCGACCGCGGTCACGGCGTTGGTCGCGCCGGCGGTGCCGGTGCAGGCAGGCGTCCAGGTCAGGTTCGCCTTCGGGATGGTGCCGCCGGGGGTGCCGGTGAAGTCGGTGACCGTACCGACCAGGCTCCAGCCGAAGGTGCTGCCGCGGTAGTCCGTCACCGTGATCGGCGCCAGGGCGCCGGTGCCGGTGTGGACGGTGCCGTCGAGCGTGACGCCCGACAGCGCGATGTTGCCGCTGCCCGCCGCGCGGGCCATCGCGAGGTTGCCCGCGGTGACGGTCTGCGACAGGTTGTAGGTCAGCGCGCACGACCCGGTCGCCGCGTTCCCGGTCTTGGCGACGCAGGAGTCGGCCGAGGCCGCCCACGACGCGACCGCGAACAGGGTGCCCGGACCGACCCCCGACGACGCCCCGAGGTACGCGGTGGCGGCGGCGTTGACGGTGTACGTGGCGCTGATGCCGCCGGTCGCCGACGCGGTCACGCCCACGGGGGCGTCAGCGGTCGGGTTGGGCGGCGGCGGTCCGGTCAGCGCCTGGTAGCCGCGGATCGCGACGGCGCTGCCGGGGTTCCAGTTCGTGCCGGTCACCGCGACCGAGGTGCCCGCGCCGCCGCCACCGGGAGTGATGGCGATGGTCGGGGTGCCCAGGACGGTGATCGGCGTGACCACGGTGTTGACACCGTCGGTGACCGCGAGGGTGCGGGCACCGGTGGTGGCACCGGCCGGGACGGTCAGGGTGCCGGTGCCGGCTCCCGTCGCGTCCGTGCTGCCCGTGCCCGAGCCCTCGCCGGTGCCCGCCCCGGCCGCGTCCTTGAGCGACGCGGACAGCGTGGCACCGGGCGCGAGGCCCGAGACCGTGTAGCTGACGGTGTTGCCGGCCCGGGCGTGGGTGGTGACCGTCTGCCCGGACACCGCCGTGGTGTGCACCGCCCCGTCGAAGACGGTGAACGGCTCGGCGATGCTGGTCGCCAGCGGCGCGGCCTTCTGGTCGCGGTCGCCCGCGGCCGAGCAGTACGTGGCCGCGGTGCTGTTGGCGAACTTGATCTGGCTGACCGTGGCGGTGGCGGCGCCGGCCGCTCCGGCGACGAAGGTGCCCGTCGCCGTGATCGGACCGAGCGGGACGTAGGGGTCCTTCGCCGCCGCCGGGTAGCCGGCCAGGTTCAGGTTCACCGAACCCGACTGCGACCCGCCGAGCGTGATCTTCACGATCACCGGCACGTCGCCCGGGTTCAGCGGGGCGGGCCCGTTGGTGACACCTGCCGCAGCGGTGAAGGTGACCGTGACGGTCTGGCCCGGGGCCGGCGTGGCCGGCGACAGGGTCAGCCCGTACGTGTCACTCCACGTGCTGGGCGAGCTGCCCGTGCCCGTGTCGCCGAAGTACAGGCGGCAGCCCAGCGAGGCCGCCGTCGGGCCGTACGCCTGTGCGGGTGTGCTGCCCAGGCCGAGCGCGGCGACGACCACGAGAGTGCTGGTGAGGATCGCCGGTTTCCTTCGCATGGAACCTCCCTCCTTCGAGTGTTTCGCTAGATGAAACGTCGTTCTCATCTGCGATACGACAATGAAGGCAGGGCGGAGCCGGGGTTGTCAACCGGTCGAACCGGGGGTTGTCAAACAGCAAGCGGCGGGCCGACCCCGTGACCAGGGGTCGGCCCGCCAAAATTTCCTTACGAGAAACAGTGTTCCCTTGAACGGAACACCGGGATCGCCCTCGGGCGGCCTCGGTCAGCCCTTCAGGAAGGCGAGCAGGTCGGCGTTGAACTCGTCCTGGTGCGTGGCCGTCAGACCGTGCGGGGCGCCCTTGTACACGTGCAGGGTGCAGTCCTTGATGAGCTTCGACGACTTGTTCGCCGAGGCCACGATCGGGACGATCTGGTCGTCGTCGCCGTGGATGATCAACGTCGGCACGTCGATCTTCTTGCAGTCCTCGGTGAGGTCGGTCTCGGAGAACGCCTTGATGCAGTCGTAGGCGCCCTTGAACCCGACCGTCATGCCCATCAGCCAGAACGCGTCCCGTACCCCCTTGCTGACCTTCGCGCCGTCGCGGTTCGCACCGTAGAACGGGGCGCTGAGGTCCTGCCAGAACTGCGACCGGTCCCGCTCGACGCTCTCGCGCAGGCCGTCGAAGACGCTGCGGGGCAGGCCCTCGGGGTTGGCGTCGGTCTGGAGCATCAGCGGCGGGATCGCGCCCACCAGCACGGCCTTGGCCACCCGGTCGGTGCCGTGGCGGCCCATGTAGCGGGTGATCTCGCCGCCGCCGGTGGAATGTCCGACCAGGACGATGTCGCGCAGGTCCAGCTTCTCGATGACGGCGGCCAGGTCGTCGGCGTACGTGTTCAGGTCGTTGCCCTCCCACGGCTGGCTGGAGCGGCCGTGGCCGCGCCGGTCGTGGGCGATGGCGCGGAAGCCGTTGGAGACGACGTACCACATCTGGTCGTCCCAGGCGTCGGCGGTGAGCGGCCAGCCGTGGCTGAACACGACGGGCTGCCCGGTGCCCCAGTCCTTGTAGAAGATCTGGGTCCCGTCCTTGGTGCTGACCATGCCGGTGCTCATGTGCGACTCCCATGCTGTCGACGCCCGCGCGCGGGCGGGGTGGCGTCGGGGGTGTCGCGGCACGGCATCGGGCCGCCTTCCCGAAGCTAGCATCAGGGGCATATCGCACTTACCGGTTCTGCGGAGTCGGCAGCTTACCGCCTCAATCAGCCACTTTCGCCTGTTTTCGGGTTATCACACCCTGCTGTCACGCTCGCGCGCGGGCCACGTCCGCTCCCGTCAGGCCGGCTGCGCCGCCATCAGGTCGGTCTCGCGGGCCACGCCGATGCGGCCGAACCAGGCGGCCGCCTGCTCCGGCGACAGCTCCCCGTCGAGCGTCAGCACCGGGACCATGTGCCGGTACACCCGGCCCGCCAGCCAGAGGTACCGCCCGCGGGGCGGATGCAGCACGAGCACCCGCACGCCCTCGGTCGGCTCGATGTCGGCGGGAACGCCCTCCGGGTAGACGTACTCCCCGGTCCCGTCGAACAGGCGGAAGCGCCGCACGACGGCGTCGGCGGACGGCACCTTCTGCTCGCCGGTGGTGGCCGCGGCCAGCCAGGCGGGCTCGACCGGCCCGACGTGCGGCAGCGCGGGCCCGTCCGGGCCGCCGAGCCGGTCGGCCAGCAGCGTGTGCAGCTGGAAGTTGTCGCCGACCCCGCTCATGGTCAACCGGAACCCGCGCCCGGTGAGCCGGTCGAGCACGATCAGCGGCTCGTCGTCGAGCACCCGGCAGAGCCCGTGCACCCAGTGCGCCCGCGACAGGTGCTCGGCCAGCGGCTCGGCGGCCGCGCTCAGCCGCCGCCGGTCCGACGCGGCCATCCCCCGGCGGAAGTCGGCCCGGCCCAGCACCGTGATCGCGCATTTGAGCCAGTCGACCACGTCGAACCAGGCCGACACCGCCATCACGGCGTCCTCGTCGGACAGGTTCGTCCGCCGCGACTTGCGTACCAGACGGCGCAGCACCTTGTCCTGATCGTCTTTGTCGCGATCGGGCAGCGCCCGGCCGCGCGTGGCCGACTCCCACGCCCCGCGGAACACCTCGGCCGTCTCCAGCGCCTCGGCCGCCCGGCGCGGCAGCGCCTCCACCAGCGGCAGGGGCGAGCCACCCCACTCCACGCACGCCCCGGCCAGCACCGCCAGCCTGGCGTAGGCGCCGCCGATGTCCGGCAGCAGCACCGCGAGCTCGCCGATCACGCGGGTGAGCTCGCCCGGAGACAGCTCACGGGCCTGCCGAACGAGCTCGCTCAACCCGTCGGCGAAAGCATCCAGGTCGTGGGCGCGCATGACCCGTTCGATCTCGTCGATCCGGGATTTCAGCGGCGACAGCACAGTCGGAGAACGTAACGATCACCCCGCGCACTGTCCAGCCCGGTTGTCACACCCGGACGGCAGGATCGGCCCGTGACCGCATCGCAGGCCGTACCACCGGGCAATGTGCACGTCGCGAGCGCGCGCCTGGCGGCGGCGACGCTGGCCCGCCGGTTTCCCGACGCGACCATCGTGAACGTCACCTCGCGCGGGGAGCAGCCGTGGGTTCGGCTGAGCCCGTTCTACCCGCACGGCGGCATCCCGGTCCCGTTCACGCCGGGCGTGACCAGCATGTCCGTGGAGGGGGTCTGGCAGGCGCTCAAGGTCCTCGACGACGCCGACGTCGACCCGGCGAAGCTCGCCGTGGCCGCGATGCGGGGCATCAAGCGAGCCCCGCACCGGGGCGGCACGGTCCGCGGGCACCGGCGCGGCCTGCACGGCACCGAGCTGCTGGCGTACGAGCAGGCCCGCCGGGAGATCTACCTGCCGACCTACCTGTTCCAGCTCGAACACCGGGCCGCCGACGAGGTCGCGCGGTTGCGCGACCTCGCCCTGGCCGGCCCGGTGGTCCTGCTCGACTACACCGTCAACGGCGACGTCACCGACCTGTCGGTGCCGCTGTCGCACGCCGCGCTGATCGCCGCGCACCTGACCGGCACCTGGCCGCAGGACGCGGTGCCTACCGCCGGGTGACCGCGCGCAGCGCCGCGACGAACCAGGCGAACACCGGCGCCATGCTCGGCTGCACGGGCCATCCGTTGACGACCGCCAGCAGCCGCCAGTAGCGCTCGGCCCGGGGATCGGCCCCGGCCTCCACCCGGTCGAGCATCCAGTCGCGCAGCGCCGCGTCGTCGGCCCGCCCGAACGCCCGCGCGTAGCGGGCGGCCAGCTCATCGACGATCGGCACCGCCGTCGCGGAGTCCGGGGCGATCCCGGCTTCGGCGGCCCGTCCGACCGTGTCGCAGACCTGCTGGGTCAGCTCGTGGTGCAGCCCGGTGGTGTCGCCCTGCGCCCGGTCGTCGGCCTGGTGGCGGGCCATCCGGCGCACCGCGGCGCGGAAGTCCGGGTCCTGGACGAGTTCGGCCAACTCCACCCAGGCTTCCACCTGCTCGGGCTCGGGGTCGTCGGGCAGCTCCGGCATCGCCGAACGCAGCAGCTCCACGAACTCCGGGTTGGCGTCCACGCCGCCGAAGGTGTCGTCGATGAAGTCCGCGATGAGCCGGCGGCGCTGCTCGTCGGAGAGTTTCGCGAGTCTGTGCATGAGGGTCGTCTCCTCGGTGGTGGAGCCCCGCTTCGCCACCGCCCGCAGCACCGCGCGCCGCAGCCGCAGGGTGCGGATCTGCACCTCCAGGGCGTCGGCGTGCGCTGCCGCGAGCTGCGCCACCGTGACCTCGCGCGCCATGACCTGCCGGATGGCGGCCAGGTCCAGACCCAGTTCGCGCAGTGTCCGCACCAGGTCCAGCCGCGCGAGGGCGCCGATGTCGTAGAGCCGGTAGCCCGCAGGGCTGCGGTCGGTCGACGGCACGATCCCGGTGTCGGAGTAGAACCGGATGGTCTTGACCGTCAGCCCGGTCCGCCGGGCCAGCGCCCCGATCGTGAGGAGCGTGTCGTCGTTCATGCCACCACCCTGCCGTCTCCCCCTGCTGGAGACTCAAGCCCGAAAGCGCCGCGCTACAGTCGCCTGGTGCTACCGCAAGATCACATGATGGCCCGGGTACGGGAGCTGTGCCAGTCCGACGACCGCCTCGTGGCCGCCCTGACGTACGGGTCGTTCGCCCAGGGCACCGGGGACGCCTACAGCGACATCGAATACTGGCTGTTCTTCCCCGACCCGGCGGCCGTCGACCCCCGCACCTGGATCGAGCAGGTCGGCGGCGTACGCCACGTGGTGTGCAACGAGTTCGGCTCGCACGTGGCGTTCCTGCCCGGCCTGATCCGGGGCGAGTTCCACTTCGCCGCCGCCGATGAGATCGAGGCCGTGGCGACCTGGCCCGCCCGCAGCGCCCCGGTCGACCGGATGGTCGTCGTGGACCGCACCGGCGCGCTGCGTCGCGCCCTGGCCGCGCTGCCCGCCGAGCCCCGCATCCCGTACGGTGCCGACGAAATCGAGCAGCTGTGCGGCCGGTTCGCCAACTGGCTCGTGCTGGCGCACCACGTCCGGCAGCGCGGCGAGCTGCTGCGCGCCGTCGACGCGCTGGCGCACGCCCAGCGGCACCTGCTGTGGCTGGCCCGGCTCGCCGACGACCGCACCGCCCACTGGCTGACGCCGTCGCGCCGGGCCGAGTCCGACCTCGACGCCGGTATGGTCGCCGCCCTGCACGCCGCGACGGCCACGGCCGCACCCGAGTCGATCGACCGCGCCGTCGCCGCCGCCTGGACCCTCGGCCGCCGGTGCTGGCAGCAGCTCGCCGCCCGCACCGGCCGCCCGATCCCCACCGCCCTCTTCACCGACCTGGACGCGATGACCACCCCCGCCCCCGCCCCCGCCCCCGCCCCCGCACCCGCGCCCGCGCCCGCGCGGCCTGTGGGTGCGGTTTCGGGGAAGGTGCAGGAATCTTGACCCGCGTTCGTGCACTTTCCCCGAAACTGCACGAACGCCTGCCGCCCCGGCGCGGAGTTGGGGCGGTGTAGGCGGGCCCGCTACCCGGGATTGGGCGGGTGTTCCCGTCCGGTTCCTACCGTTCGCGGCATGCGTACCCTCAGCTGGTGGCGGTCCCGACCGGCCCGCACCGCAGCCGCCCTGCTCTCGCTCGCCCTGTGCGGCGGCAGCCTCGCCGCCGCGCCCGCCGCCGCGGCGCCCGGCTCGGTCGTCGTGTCCGAGGACTTCACCGCAGGCACGCTGCCGTCGGGCTGGCGCGCGGTCGACGGCACCTGGACCGTCCAGAACGGACGCCTCTACGGCACCTCGGCCGGCTCGGCGGCGAACAACAAGATCACGTTCGGGCGGAACCTGCGCGACTTCAGGTTCGAGGCGACGGCCCGGTTCGAGTCGGTGACCGCGTCGACCCGCTGGACCGCGCTCGGCCTGGACGTCCCCGCCGACGGCGCCGTCCCGTGGTGGATCGCGACCATGCGCAGCGGCACCACCGCGAGCAACGGCGTCGAGTTCGCCCAGCGCACCACCGCCAACGCGTGGAACGTCACCGGCACGGCGGCCGCGCCGTACGCGGCGGGCACCGGCCGCGACGTCCGGATCGCCGTCGAGGTGCACGGGACGCAGGCCCGCTGGCTGTTCGACGGCACCGAGGTGCTGCGCACAACGAGCCTCCAGCGCTCGACCACGAGCGGGCAGGCGCTGCTGGTCAACGGTGCCACGGTCTCCTTCGACGACGTACGCGTCACGGAGCTGGCGCCGGTCAACCCGTACCTGCGGGCGCCGGGCAGCCGGGTGGCCGTGATCGCGCACCGCGGCGCCTCGGCGGCGGCGCCGGAGAACACGCTGGTGTCGCAGGAGATCGCGCGCCGCGCGGGCGCGGACTGGATCGAGGACGACGTGCAGCCCTCGTCCGACGGGGTGCCGTTCATCCTGCACGACAGCACCGTGGACCGGACCACCAACGGCGTCGGCGCGATCCGGAGCCTGACGGCGGCGCAGCTCAAGGCGCTGGACGCGGGCTCGTGGTTCGCCCCCGTCTACACCGGCGTGCGGCTGCCGACGCTGGCCGAGCAGCTGGCGGACCTGCGCACCCGGGGCGGGAACCTGCTGCTGGAGATCAAGGGATCGCACACCCGGGCCGAGGTCGCCACGATCGTCCAGGTCATCCGCGACCAGCAGATGACCGGCCGCGTGTTCATCCAGAGCTTCGAGACCACCGCCCTTCAGTACGCCTACGAGCTGGCCCCCGAGATCCCGCTCGGGCTGCTGCGCAGCACGCTGGACGCCGACCCGGTCGCGATCGCGGCGCAGCTGCACCTGACCGCGTACAACCCGGACGCCTCTGCGCTGCTGGGCCGCCCGGCGGTGGTGGCGGCGCTGCACGCGGCCGGGGTCGCGGTGATGGCGTGGACGGTCGACGCGGCCGCGACGTGGAACCAGCTGGACACCCTCGGCGTCGACGGCATCATCACCAACCGCCCGGCCGAGCTGGCCGGCTGGAACTCCTACACCCGCTGACCGCCGGCAGTCCTCCCGCCGGTACCGAGCGCGGGTCCGTGTGCCAGCGGACCCGCGCTCAACTCGTCACGCCAGCGACACCCCGGTGCCGGTGACGTCGATGCCGCCGGTCCCGGCCGGGATGGCGACGGTGAGCAGGCTGGGGCGGCCCATGTCGTGGCCCTGGTGCACGGTGACCGTCGCCGGTGCCGCGACCAGGCCGAGCTCGCGCAGGTAGCCGCCGAACGCGGCGGCGGCCGCACCGGTGGCCGGATCGTCGTAGACGCCGCCGGGCGGGAACGGGTTGCGGGCGTGGAAAACGGTCGCCGACTCGCGCCACACCAGGTCGACGGTGGTCCAGCCGTGCCGGGCCATCAGCGCGGCCAGGGCGTCCAGGTCGTACGACAGGTCGGCCAGCCGCTCGCGGCTCGCGGCGGCGACGACCGGGTGCCACACCCCGGCGTAGGCGACCCGGGGCGGCAGCGCCGGGTCCAGGTCGGCGGCCGACCAGCCCAGCACGGCCAGCAGCTCGGCTAGGTCGGCGTCGGCCAGCGGCGCGGTCCGGGGCGCGACGCTGGTCAGGGTCGCGGTGACCGTGTCCCCGTCCACGGCGGTGCCGACTTCCACCAGGCCCGCCTTCGTGTGCAGGCGCAGCCGTCCGGCGCCGTGGCGCCGCGCGTACGCCACCGCCGTGGCGATGGTGGCGTGGCCGCAGAACGCCACCTCCGCCTGCGGGCTGAAGTACCGCACGTCGAAGTCGCCGCCGCCGCGCGGCAGCAGGAACGCGGTCTCCGAGTAGCCGACCTCGGCCGCGACGCGCTGCATCGAGGCGTCGTCGGCGCCGGTCGCGTCGAGCACCACCCCGGCCGGGTTGCCGCCGCTCGGGTCCGCACTGAACGCCGTGTATCGCAAGATCTCCACGCCCCGACCGTAGCCGTGGGGCGGATGCGGCACGACGGCCAATTCAGTATTCCTGGATGTGACTCAGATCCAGCCCTTGCGCACCGCGATCGCCCCGGCCTGGAACCGGTTGGCCGCGCCGAGCAGCTCGTAGAGGCGGCTGATGCGGCGGCGCATGGTGCGCACCGACCAGTCGAGCTGGCGCGCCACCGCCTCGTCCTTCAGCCCGCTGACCAGCAGCGCGAGCAGGGCCCGGTCCTCCTCGCCGAGCGGGTCCTCGGCCGGGGCCTCCAGGGGCACCGCCGCCCGCCAGCACATCTCCCAGTAGTCGATCAGGCCGTCGAGCAGGGTGGACGGCCGGATGACGGCGGCGCGCACGTCGGTGAGGTCCAGTGACAGCGGCATCAGGGCCAGGCGGCGGTCGGCTATCGCGAGCTTGATGCGCAGGCCGGGCAGCACCCGCGCCTGCTCACCGTGGCGGATCAGCTCGCGGATGTCGTCGAAGACGCCGGGCCACTCCAGGGCCTCGGGGGCGTAGACGGCGCGGTAGCGCACGCCCCGGGCGATGCCGGTCTGCTCGACCGGATTGGACGTGGTCAGCGCGTACGGCGGCCGGTCCAGGGTGATGACCTCGGACTGGGCCTCCTGCTGGAGGCGTACGAACCAGCGGCCCAGCGCCTCGCTGCCGCTGACGATCTCGATCTCCTCGCTGCTGCCGGAGTGGGTGGCCGCGAACAGCAGCGCGAGCTGCCCGGCGGCGGCCTGCACCCGGTCCAGCTCGGCCGCGCGCGAGCGCACCAGGTTGGCGACGGCGGCCTGCGGCTCGATCGCGGCGTAGCGGCGCCGGCTGCCCGCCAACCGTCCTACCAGGCCGTGTTCGCGCAGCCGATCGAGCGCGCGGGCGATGCGCTCCACCGAGCAGCCGAACTCGTCGACGAGTTCGGCGGGTGCGGCCGAGCGGCGGCTCAGCACGGCGCGGTATACGGCCTCGTCGAAGGGGTCGACGCCGGCCGCGGTGAGCTCCGAGGGCATGCGGGAGATCTTGGCCCAAGAGTGCCAACGGCAGCAAGGGGCCAGCGCGACTCATTGCCGTGACGCTTTCGTGCCACTAGACACCCATAGACATGAAGATCCCCCCTCCACGGTTCCTCACAGCCGGGCTGTCACTGGCGGTAGCCGCCGGTCTGCTCTCGGCCTGGTCCCCGGCCGGTGTGGCCCAGCAACCGGCCGCGCAGCGCCGGGTCATCGTGCTGCTCGACGGCGACGCCGCCGCGACGTCCGCGCCGGGCGGCCGGCTGCGCGACGCCCGTGGCGCCGACGCCGCCAAGGTCACCGACGCGCGCAAGGCGCTGCGGGGCCGCCAGCAGGGCTTCGTCGACGGGGCGCGCCACCGGGGCCTGCACCTGTCGCAGGAGCGCCCGCTGAACCTGCTCGTCAACGCCGTCGCCGCCACGCTCCCGGACAGCGAGGTCGCCGCGCTGGCGGCGCTGCCGGGCGTCACCGCGGTCGTGCCGGACCGCACCGTGCGGGCCCACACCGAGGTCAGCGTGCCGCTGATCGGCGCGCCCCAGGTGTGGCAGCGCCAGGACGCCACCGGCACCGCCGCCGAGGGCAGCGGCGTGACTGTCGCCGTCATCGACAGCGGCGTCGACTACACCCACCCCGACCTGGGCGGCGGCTTCGGCGAAGGCTTCAAGGTCGTCGGCGGGTACGACTTCGTCAACGACGACGCCGACCCGATGGACGACAACGGCCACGGCACCCACGTCGCGGGCATCATCGCGGGCCGGGCGGCCGCGCCGGGCGGGATCACGGGCGTGGCGCCCGCGGCGGACCTGCTGGCGTACAAGGTGATGAACGAGTGGGGCGAGGGTGAGACCTCCGACATCATCGCCGGGATCGAGGCCGCGATCGACCCGGCCAACCCGCACCGCGCCGACGTCATCAACATGAGCCTCGGCGGCCCCGGTGACGGCCTGGACCCGCTGGGCCTGGCCGCCACCGCCGCCACTCGCGCCGGGGTCGTCGTCGTCGCCTCAGCGGGCAACAGCGGCCCCGGGCGCGACACGGTGGGCAGCCCCGCCGCCGCCGACGGCGTGATCGCGGTCGGCGCCTCGACCAGCGGCCGCGTCGAGCCCACCGCGTACGTCAAGGGCGAGAAGCTCCAGACGTACCGCGGCGTGCTGTCGGCCAACCCGGCGGCGGCACCGGTGACCGCGCCGCTGGCCGACGTCGGCTACGGCAGCGCCGAGGAGCTCGACCAGGCTGGTGACCTGCACGGCAAGGTCGTCCGCGTGAACGGGTTCACCGCGCCGACGCTGGACTACCTGTTCCAGTCCGAACTGGACCTGGCCAAGGAGGTCGAGCGGCGCGGCGCCCTGGCGATGATCGCCGGTTCACCCGCCGCGGGCGGCCCGGTCGTGGCCGCGCAGGACGGCACCGTCCCGGCCGTGCCGTCAGGCCTGTCCCGGACGAAGCTGCACGCCTCCGGCGACCTGTTCCGGATGGACCACCTGGTCGTGTTCGGCATGGACAGCACCCAGTACGACGAGCTGTCGCGGGCGATGGAGGCCGGGCCGGTGCAGGTGACCCTCAAGGGCGCCGACGTCACCGACCAGATCGCCTCGTTCTCCTCGCGCGGCCCGTCGCCGCGCTTCACCCTCAAGCCGGACCTGGTCGCGCCGGGTGTCGAGATCCGCTCGACGGTGCCGACCGCCCTGTTCGGGCCGGGCCAGTACCGCATGTCCGGCACGTCGATGGCGGCCCCGCACGTGGCGGGCGCGGCGGCGCTGCTGCGCCAGCTGCACCCCGGCCAGTCCCCCGCCGAGGTCATGTCGGCGCTGGTCGGCACCGCCAAGCCGCTGCCGGACGGGGCCACCTCGGCCGGTTCGGGCCGCCTGGACGTGGCGGCCGCCGCGAGCGCGGTGCTGACCGCGAGCCCGGCCACCGTCTCGTTCGGACTGGCCGACCTGTCCGGCCCGACGGTCGGCGGCCGTGCCACGGTGACGCTGCGCAACTCCGGCACCTCGACGCTGACCGTGAACCTGCGCGCCGGCTCGAACACGGTGCGGCTCAAGCCGGACCGGGTGACCGTCCGGGCCGGAGCCACGGCGACCGTGACGGTCACGCTGAAGGCCAGGCGCCCGCAGGGCGACACCGAGCTGTCCGGCGCGATCACCGCCGACGCGGGGCGCGGCCGGGCCGTGCGGGTGCCGTACCTGCTGGTGGTGCGGCCGCTGCTGGTGCAGGCCAGCCCGGACCCCAGCGACGGGCACAGCACCGTCTGGGTCGGCGCGCCGACTGCACTGGCGGGCGCGCCGGTCGTCCGGGTGGAGCCGCAGCGCGGCAGGCCGTACGAGGTCACGGCCGTGCACCAGTGGGGCGACGTGTACACCGCCGAGGTGACCGGTGACCGCGCGGGCGGCTACCGGGTGGCCGTGGGCGCCACCGCCGCCACCGGGCAGCGCCTGGTCGGCGACTCCGGGTTCGAGGTGACGCCCGAGGACGCGCGCCGCAGCCGCTGGGAGCCGATCGGCCCCAACGGCGCGGGCGGCGACCTGGCGCTGACCCCGGCCGACGGCGGCCGCGGCGTGATGACCACCGACTACACCGCCGGTCCCTGGCTGACCAAGGACCACGGCAAGAGCTGGACCCAGCTCAACCGCCTGCCGGTGGCTGGCGCCATCGGGCTGGGCAAGGTCGTGATCGACGTCGCGAACGCCGACCGCTGGTGGTACGCCGTCAACGATCCCGGCACCGGCGGGCACGTGCTGCGCACCACCGACGGCGGCCGCACCTTCACCACCCTGCCCACCCCGCCCGGCTACGTGTCGGCGCTGGTCGCCGACGCCCGTACCCGGGTGCTGGTCGCGGTCGTCAACGACGGCGCCTACGCCAGCTCCGACGGCGGGAACACCTGGACCGCGCTGGCCACGGGTGTCACCGACGCCCCGGCGTACGCGGCGATCGGCGGCGACGACCTGTACCTGGCCACGTATGACGGGGTGTGGAAGGTCGCCGGGATCACCTCGGCGTCGCCCGCCGCCGGGGTGCGCGTCTACGACAGCGGCAACTTCGTCGGCGGCCTGGCCGCCGACGGCGACGTGGTCGCGGCGCTGGTCTGGGGTGTCGGCGTCGTCGGCTCGTACGACGGCGGCACGTCCTGGTCCACCCTGTACAGCCGCTCGTTCGGCCTGACCGGCCTGCGCGCCTCCGGCGGCGAGCTGTTCACGGCCTCGTTCGGCGGGGAGGCGCTGATCGGCGCCGACCACGGCCGCACCTGGACCGCCACGGCCCTGCCCTCGCAGGACGCGGCGGTGTACGACTACGACCGCTGGGCCGACGGCACCGCCACCACCACGACCACCGCGGGCGTGTACGCGGCGACCGGCAGCGGCTTCCAACGACTCGGCGTGCCGGGCGTGAAGGTCACCGACCTGACCGTGACCGGAGGCGACCTGCTGGCGGGCACCCCGAACGGCATCTACCGCACGGCGGCGCCCGGCAGCGGCCCCGAGTGGGGCGCGGCCGCGGGTGAGGGCTGGATCGGCGAGGGCGCGGAGTACATCGCCGCGTCCCCGGCGGACCCGGCCGTCCTGTGGAAGACCCGCAAGTTCGCCTTCGGCGGGTTCGAGATCTCGACCAGCACCGACAGCGGCCGCACCTGGACCGCCAAGGGCACCTCCAGCGAGATCCCGACCGTGCTGGCGGTCCACCCCGCCGATCCGCGCCGGGTGTACGCGGGTTTCGACTCCCTCGGCGGCCACGGTCTGACCGCCACCACCGACGGCGGCCAGACCTGGAAGAACCTGTACCTCGACGAGCCGGTGCGGGCCCTGGCCGGGGACCCGGCCGACCCGAAGCGGCTGTGGATCGGCACCGACAGCGGGCTGTACCGCTCCGACGACGGCGGCGTGACCACGGTCAAGGTCGACGACGGCCGGGTCACCGCGATCCTGCTGACGGGCCGGCGCCTGGTCGTCGGCGGGCAGGCCATCCGGGTCAGCACCGACGGCGGGCGCACGTTCCGCCCCGGTGACACCGGGCCGCTGCTGCTGTGGGTCTCCGACTTCGCCGCCGGCGGCGCCACCCTGTACGCGGGCACCCAGGCGTTCAACGCCGACGGCCTGGCCAAGGGCGGGCGCGGCGTCCTACGCAGCACCGACGGCGGCCTGACCTGGCACAACATCTCGACGGGCCTCCAGAACACCGACGTCACCACCCTTGCCGTCAGCCCCGACGGCCGCTGGCTGTTCGCCGGCACCGGCACCGGCGGCGTCCACCGCCTCCCCCTATCCCCCTAACCCCTGCCCCACCCCCTCCCACCGCCGCCCGCCGCGCCCCACCGCCCGGCGGGCGGCCCCCTCTGGCCCGTTGATCATGAACTTATGGCAGTGCTCGACGGCGTGTCGCGGGCACAGCTTCCTGATCGACTTGCGCTGGGCTGAGGGCGGGCTGGGGCCGGGTCCTGATCGGAGTTTGCGGTCGGTTCGTGCCGTGTAGCGGCACTTTTTGACCGCAGGTCGCGATCACCGGGCGCGAAAACGGCGCAGGGGCGCGGCGGCCGCACTCGGAAGGCCGGAGACGCCGGGCGGGGAGCGCTCTCTTGACGGGAATGAGTCGGATTTGTAACGTCAGCGACACACATCTATAAAGTTTGCTTCCAATGTGTCCCGCTCGGCACCGCTTGGTGGCATCCGATCCCGAACAGGGGAGGTAGTCACATGCGCAGAGCAACACAGCTGGTCGCGCGGCTGTCGATCGCCGCGCTCGCCGCGATGGGCCTGGCCGTGCCGGTCAACCTCGTCACCGCCGCACCCGCCGCCGCGGTCGGCCCGCAGACCTGGGCCGACGAGTTCAACGCCGCCGCGGGCACGCCGGTCGACGGCAGCAAGTGGAAGTTCGACATCGGCGGCGGCGGCTACGGCAACAACGAGCTGCAGTACTACACCAACAGCACCAGCAACGTCGCGCACGACGGCCAGGGCCACCTGGTCATCACCGCGCGCAAGGAGAACCCGGCGGGCTACAGCTGCTGGTACGGCAGCTGCCAGTACACCTCCGCGCGCCTGCTCACCCAGGGCAAGTTCACCCAGACGTACGGGCGGTTCGAGGCGCGCATCAAGATCCCGCGCGGGCAGGGCATGTGGCCCGCGTTCTGGATGCTGGGCAACGACATCGCCACCAACCCGTGGCCCAACAACGGCGAGATCGACATCATGGAGAACATCGGCTCCGAGCCGGGCACCGTCCACGGCAGCCTGCACGGTCCGGGCTACTCCGGCGGCAACCCGCTCACCGGGCAGTACACCCTGCCGGGCGGCGCCGCGCTGTCCAACGATTTCCACACGTACGCCGTCGACTGGGCGCCGGGGTCGGTGACCTGGTACCTCGACGGCGTCCAGTACTCCCGCAAGACCAGCGCCGACGCGGGCGGCAACCGCTGGGTCTTCGACCACCCGTTCTTCATGATCATGAACGTGGCCGTGGGCGGCAACTGGCCCGGCTCCCCCAACGCCGGCACGTCGTTCCCGCAGACGATGGTCGTCGACTACGTCCGCGTGTACGCCAACGACGGCGGCACCACCCCCGGCGCGTCGTCGATCATCGGCACCGGCAGCAACCGCTGCATCGACATCCCCAGCTCGAACGCGGTCGACGGAGCGCGTCTGCAGATCTGGGACTGCAACGGCACGGACGCCCAGAAGTGGACCTTCGCGGCCGACGGCAGCGTGCAGGCGCTGGGCAAGTGCATGGACGTCGCGGCGGGCTCCACGGCCGACGGCGCGGCGGTCCAGCTCTACACCTGCAACGGCACCGGAGCACAGAAGTTCACCCTCAACGCCGCGGGCGACCTGGTGAACCCGCAGGCCAACAAGTGCGTCGACGTCACCGGCGCGGCCACCGGCAACGGCGCCAAGCTCCAGCTGTGGACCTGCGGCGGCGGCAGCAACCAGAAGTGGCGCAAGGGGTAACCCGCACGCCGACCGGGCCCGCCGCGCTCCGCACGGCGGGCCCACCCCACCCACCAGCGGCCCGACAGCCCGGCAGCCCGGCAGCCCGGCAGCCCGGCAGCCCGGCAGCCCGGCAGCCCGGCAGCCCGCGATGATCGCTGTCTCCGGTCACGACGTCAGCTACCAGGCGATTTCTCGACCGGAAACTGCGATCATCGCCCCCACCGCCCGGCGCGACAGGCGATCAGGAAGCTGTGCCCGCGACACGCCGTCGAGCACTGCCATAAGTTCATGATCAACGGGAAGGGGCACCGCGCGGCGCGGGGCGGGGCGAGGGCGGGGGTGGTGGTGGGCGGCCTTCAGGCGCGGCGGCCGCGGATGCCGAGGATGCGGCGGCCGACGGTGATCAGCTGCTCGCGCAGCACGTCGGCCGGGTGGTGCGCCAGGATCGGCGAGGAGGCGGTGGTCGCGATGCCCGCCAGCGCCGCGACGGCGTTGATCTCCGCGGCCGGGGTGTCGTCGAGGGTCATCAGCTCGGCCGGGCGCCGGAACATCTCGACGATGTCCGGGTGGCTCTCCAGCGCGCTGGTCACGCCCGGGTCGGTGCCGATCATGGCGATCAGAGCCCGGTGCTTGACGGTCAGGTCGACCAGGCCCGACAGCATCGCGTCGGCCCGCGCGGCCGGGGTGCGCTGGGCCTGGGCGGTGGTGATGATGCCGCGCAGCTCCTCGATGGCGGGGGCGATCACCGCGGTGAGGATGTCGTCGCGGGTCTTGAAGTGGTGGTAGATCGCGGCCTTCGTCACACCGAGGTTGTCGGCGATCATCTGAAGCGAGGTGCCCGCGAAGCTGTGCATGGCGAACAGCCGGCAGGCCTCGTGGATCAGGCGCTGCCGGGTGCGTTCCGGGCCGCGCGAGTCGGCCTGGGCCACAGCTGTCACGGCGTACTCCTTACCAGATCACTCACTTCAGGGAAAGTCCCTGCTCGTAAAGGCTAGCCGTTCGGCAATCCCTCGCCCAGCCGTTCGGCTAGCTGGGAACTTACCGAACGGCAAGCTGAAAACTTGCCGAACGTCAAGTTCACGCCTTGCCGATCGGCTTGCTCCCACCTTGCCGAACGGCTAGTGTCGGGCCGGATGCGGCGTACCCCTCCACGCAGTGTGAACAGCGTGTTTCGCCGTGATTACCGCCACCCTTCCACCGTTCGGAGTCCTCCACCGTGGCAACGTTCCTCTACCGTCTCGGCCGGTTCTCGTACCGTCGCCGCTGGCTGGTGCTCGGCGTCTGGGTGCTGCTGCTCGCCCTCGCGGGTGCCGGTGCCGCCACCCTTTCGGGCACGATGTCCAACGACTTCAAGATTCCGGGCACCGAGGCGCAGCGGGCGATCGACCAGCTGAGCGAGCGCTTCCCCGAGGCGCACGCCGGCGGTGCCAGCGCCCGCGTCGTGTTCGCCATGCCCGAGGGCAAGACCGTCGCCGACCCCGCCGTGCAGGCCGCGATCGGCCAGGTCGTGGCGCAGTTGCAGCACGCGCCGCAGGTGGCGCGGGTCGTCGACCCGTACACGGCGAAGTCCATCTCCATGGACGGCCGCTACGCCTTCGCCCAGGTCTCCTACGCGGTGCAGGGGATGGCGCTGACCGACGGCGACCGCGAGGCGCTGATGGACGCGGCGCAGACCGGCCGCGACGCCGGGCTGACCGTGGAGGTCGGCGGTGACGCGCTGCGGGCCAACCCGGAGACCGGCATCGTCGAGGTCATCGGCCTGGCCATCGCCGCGCTCGTGCTGATCATCACGCTCGGCTCGCTGGTCGCGGCCGGGCTGCCGCTGCTGACCGCGTTCGCGGGCGTGGCCGTCGGCATGGCGGGCATCCTCATCGCCACCCGCGTCGCCGACATCAACTCCAACAGCCTGATCCTGGCGCTGATGCTGGGCCTGGCCGTCGGCATCGACTACGCCCTGTTCATCGTGTCCCGGTTCCGGCACGAACTGCTGGTGCGCAAGGACGGCGCGGAGGCGGCCGGGCGCGCGGTGGGCACGGCCGGTTCGGCGGTCGTCTTCGCCGGCCTCACCGTGATCATCGCGCTGGCGGCGCTGTCGGTGGTCGGCATCCCCCTGCTGCGCGGTATGGGCCTGACCGCCGCCGGCGTCGTCGCCATCGCGGTGCTGGTCGCCATCACCCTGCTGCCCGCGCTGCTCGGCTTCACCGGCGAGCGCCTGGTCAAGGGCCGCCTGTTCGGCCACGCCACCCCCGATCCCGAGGCCGACGGCGGGCCGGTGCCGATGGGCGAGCGCTGGGCCCGGTTCGTGGTCCGCTTCCGGATCCCGGTGCTGATCCTGGCCATCGCCGCGCTCGCCGTGATCGCGATCCCGGCCAAGGACCTGCGCCTCGGCCTGCCCGACGACGGCATGCAGCCCTCGACCACCACCCAGCGCAAGGCGTACGACCTGCTCAGCAACGGTTTCGGGCCGGGCTTCAACGGCTCGCTGGTGATCGTCGCCGAGCTGCCCGCGGGCACAGACCCGCAGGCGGCGACCATGACGCTCGCCGGAAAGCTGATGACCCTGCCCAACGTGGCGTACGCCGCGCCGCAGGGCCTGAGCCCCGACGCCCGCACCGCGCTGGTGGCCGTCATCCCGAAGACCGGCCCCAACGACCCGGCCACCGCCGAGCTGGTGCACCGCATCCGCGACCACCGCGCCGAGATCGCCGCCGGAACCGGCGCCACGCTCGCGGTCACCGGCGTCACCGCGCTGGCCATCGACGTCTCCACCCGCCTGGACGACGCGCTCGTGCCGTACCTGGCCGTCGTGGTCGGGCTGGCGTTCCTGCTGCTGCTGCTCGTGTTCCGGTCGCTGCTGGTGCCGCTCAAGGCCACGCTCGGGTTCCTGCTCAGCGTCGCCGCCACGTTCGGCGCGGTGGTGGCCGTGTTCCAGTGGGGCTGGCTGGGCGACGTGTTCGGCGTCGAGGTGACCGGGCCGATCATGAGCATGCTGCCGGTGCTGCTCATCGGCATCCTGTTCGGCCTGGCCATGGACTACCAGGTGTTCCTGGTGACCCGGATGCGCGAGGACTTCGTGCACGGCGCCCCGGCCCGCGAGGCGGTCGTCACCGGGTTCCGCCACGGCGCACGGGTCGTCACGGCCGCGGCGATCATCATGATCAGCGTGTTCGGCGGGTTCGTGTTCTCGGGCGAGACGCTGATCCAGTCGATCGGCTTCGCGCTGGCGTTCGGCGTGCTGGTGGACGCGTTCGTCGTACGCATGACGATCGTGCCCGCGGTGATGTCGCTGCTGGGCAAGGCCGCCTGGTGGCTGCCGCGCTGGCTGGGCCGGATCCTGCCCGACATGGACGTCGAGGGCCAGCGCCTGAACAAGCCGGAACCCGCCCCGGCCGAGCCGGTCACGGTCGCCTGACGGACCACCCCGCGTGCCCCGGACGCCGAAGGCGTCCGGGGCACGCGCCTGTCCGGTGCGCGCGTTCCGGGGCGCCCGGCGGGTTCGTGCAGTTTCGGGGAAAGTGCTGGAAAACGCGCCAAGATTCGTGCAGTTTCCCCGAAACTGCCCGAACCCACGCGGGGCGCGGGGCGCGGGGCACGCGCGGGTCGGTCGCGTCGCGTGGGGACGGACGTGCGACACAGTGGCGGTTAAGTGCCACCGAGTGGGGTAGAAAGCGTTCGTGTCCCGACAGACCTGGATCATCATCGCCGTCATCGGCGGTATCCTCTGCCTGCTCACCCTCTGGGGTGCGATCAAGCTGGGCAAGCGGCTCTTCCTGACCAAGCGGCTGCTGGACCAGGTCGGCGCCGGCGGCAAGTGGGCCTTCTACGGCGCGCTGATCTACACGTTCCTGCCGATCGACCTGCTGCCCGACCCCATCTACCTCGACGACATGGGCGTGCTCGCCGCCGCCCTGGTCTACCTCACCAGCCTGCTGCGCAAGCGCGGGGTGAAACTGCCGCTGCCGCGCTCGCACCAGTCAGACGGCGAGCGCGGCAGCGTACGGCGCTAGCCGATCAGGCGTCGTCCCACTTGAACAGCAGCGCGGCGATGGCCGACACCACCACCGAGAACGCGGCCAGGATGCCGACGGTGGGCAGCGTGGCGGAGAAGCCCTCGCCGCGCACCATCACGTCCTGCATCGAGCTGACCAGGTGCTTGAGCGGCAGCAGGTTGGAGACCTGCTGCAGCCACTCGGGCGCCCCGTCGAGCGGGAAGAACGCGCCCGACAGGAACGCCATCGGCAGCACGATCAGGTTCGCGATCGCGCTGGCGGCCTCGGACGTCTTGGCCGCCGCCCCGGCGAGCAGGCCGATCGACAGGAACGCCAGCGTCCCGACGACCATGAGCGGGATGAAGGCGTACCACTGATCCGACAGTTGCAGGCCGAACGTGGGCAAGAGCGCGACCCCGATGAACACGGCCGACTGCACCAGCGCGAGCAGGACGCTGACCGACACCCGGGCGCCGATCACCGAGGCCAGCGGCACCGGGGACAGCCGCAGCCGCCGCAGGATCTTCTTCTGCCGCCACGACACCAGGGTCAGCGCGGCGCCGAACGTCGCGCCGCTGGCGATCGCCCAGCCCAGCAGGCCCGGGGTCATGTACTGGATCGCCTTGAGCGACTCGTCCTCGACCGGCTTGCTGGTGAGGGTCAGCGCGGGTTTGGTCACACCCGCGGCCGCCA
Organism: Catellatospora sp. TT07R-123; assembly: GCF_018327705.1. Taxonomy (NCBI): domain Bacteria; kingdom Bacillati; phylum Actinomycetota; class Actinomycetes; order Micromonosporales; family Micromonosporaceae; genus Catellatospora; species Catellatospora sp. TT07R-123. The sequence goes on from NZ_BNEM01000002.1 coordinate 1,511,192, forward strand.
GATTGGACTGCTGCACGAACGCCTGCATGATGCCCTGCACCGTGGCCGCCTTGACCTGGTCGGCGGCGGAGAAGTGCACGATGATCTGGTCACCCTGCTGCTCCAGCGCCGCGGCGACGTCGCCCTTGCGCACCTTCTCCAGCGCCGCGGCGCGGTCGTCCTCGCGGGTCACCGAGAGCACGTCGGCCAGCTGCTGCTTGGCGTCGGCGGGCAGGTTGTCCAGGGCCGTGATCGACCCGATCTGCACGACGTCGGTGCGGGAGGCGCCCGGCGACTTGAACAGCGCCCCGAAGATGATCAGGAACATCAGCGGGAACAGGACGGTGAAGAACAGCGCGGTGCGGTCGCGGAAGAAGCCGCGCGCCATGGCCGCGGAGAGGCTGATCAGGCTTTTCATGCGCGGTACTCCCGTCCGGTCAGGTGCAGGAAGACGTCCTCGAGCGTGGCGCCGCGCACCGACAGGCCGCGCAGCGCGTCCCGCTCGGCCAGGGCCGACAGCACGGGCGCGGGCGTACGCGTGGCGAATGTCAGCGACACCCCGTCGTCGTCCACCTCCACGCCGTCGACCAGCGACCGGGCCGCGTCGAGCGTCAGTACGCCGCTCTCCACCGAGATGCGCGTCGGCGCGTCGAGGTCGCGTACGAGCGTGGCGGGCGGACCCGACTCCAGGATCTTGCCGTGGTCCATGATGGCGACCCGGTCGCAGAGTGACTCGGCCTCGTCCAGGTAGTGCGTGGTCAGCACCACGGTGCGGCCCTGGGAGTTGATGTCGCGCAGCACGTCCCACAGGTTGCGGCGCGCCTGCGGGTCCAGGCCCGAGGTCGGCTCGTCGAGGAAGACCAGGTCGGGCTCGTGCGCCAGCGCGCACGCGATGGACAGGCGCTGCTGCTGGCCGCCGGACAGCTGCTCGTTGCGCTTGCCGGCCATGTCGGCCAGCCCGACGCGGTCGAGCCACTCGTCGGCCTTCTTGGCGGAGACGCCGTACAGCGAGGCGAAGGTGCGGATCTGCTCGCGGGCGGTCAGCCGCTCGAAGAACGCGCTGGCCTGCAACTGCACGCCGATGCGGGGCAGCAGCCTGGGGTTGCGCGGCCAGGGCTTCTCGCCGAACAGGGTTACCTGGCCGCCGTCGGGCTGGCGCAGCCCTTCGATCATCTCCAGGGTGGTGGTCTTGCCGGCGCCGTTCGGGCCGAGGATGCCGAAGAACTCCCCCGCCTGCACCTCGAACGACACCCCGTCCACGGCCACGAGTTCCCCGTAGGCCTTGCGCAGGTCGGTGACCTGGATCGTCGGTGACATGCGTTGCACCATACCGACTTCACGCCATCGCGATCATCCCGATTAGACGGTGCCTATCCGGCGAAACGGTCGAGAAGCTGCCTTTCCGCCCGCTCCACCGCCTCGTCGTCGGCGGGGTCGGGCACCTTCACCCCGGCCCCGGTCACCGTGTACCACTCGTCGGCGCCGCGATACTGCACCCGCAGCGTGACCTGCCCGTCCGGGCCTACCCGCGGCTCCATGGACAGGTCCCCGGTGATGGTCCCGACCTCGTCGGTCATGACCCCGCCGGGCGGGGCCGTCATGTTCGTCACCATGAAGATCACATACCCGGTGCGGAGATGCTCAATCCTGCTGGCCGCTCTGCTCCCGGCGGGCCTTGGCGCGGCGCTTGCCCTCGTGCATCGCCTGCACCCGGGCGATCGGGATGGTGTGGCCCTCCGCGACCAGGTCCGCGGGCAGCGCCTGCGGCGCGGGCATGGCCTCGGCCCACCGGTCGACGCCGCCGAGCAGCCCCGGCACGTTGCGGATCGTGAAGTCGGCGGGCACGACCGAGGTCAGGTCGGCCCAGCCCACCGGGTACGACACCGGGGCGCCCGGACGCAGGCGGGGGCTGTACGCCGCCACGACCGTGCCGCCGCCCGCGCGGGTGGAGTCGAGGAAGACCCGGTCGCCGCGGTCGGCCTTGATGAACGCGGTCGTGGCCAGCTGCGGGTCGAGGCGTTCGGCACGGGCCGCCACGGCCCGGGTCGCGGCGGCGACGTCCTCGGTGCCGAGCGCGCCGTCGAGCGGCACGAACACGTGCACGCCCTTGGCACCGCTGGTCTTGACCGCCCCGTCCAGGCCCATGTCGACCAGCACCTGCCGCACCAGCAGCGCCGCCTGCGCGGCGGCGGCGAATCCGCCGGGTCCGGCGTCCTGCGCCTCCGGCGGGTCGAGGTCCAGCACCAGGTGCGTCGGGTGGGCGAAGTCCGCGGCGAGCACCAGGGTCGGGTGATACTCGATCGCCCGCTGGTTGGCGAACCACAGCAGGGTGCGGCGGTCGTTGCAGAGGGCGTACGTCACCTCGCGGTGCGACGTCTCGGCCCACAGCGACACCGACTCCACCCAGTCCGGGGTGTACTTGGGCAGGTTCTTCTGCATGAACGGCGGCTGGTCGCGCAGCATCCGCACCACCGACAGCGGCCGGTCGCGCACCGCCGCCAGCATCATCGGGTGTACGGCGTCCAGGTAGTCGACCAGGTCCCGCTTGGTCGCCTCAGCACCGTCGAACAGGAGCTGGTCGAGGTTGGTCAGCGACACCCCGTCGCGTGTCTCACCCGCAGTCGCCACCTGATCACCTTCTCCCGTCGATGCCGCCGCCGTCAATGCCGCACTTATCCCATACCACCACCAGAGCCCCGGCCGGGCGGCAATGTGCGACCTTCGATGGCCTGGGCGGCGGGCTGGGAGGATGCCCGCCGCCGCCGGAACCGCGATCAGCCCGCGTTGGCCCGGAACACCGGGAGGTAGCCCTTGGACTGGCCGTTGCTGGTCGGGTGGTACGAGATGCTGAGGCTGGCGAAGTTCAGCGCGTGCAGCCACTTGTCGCCGCTGCACAGCTGGTGCCCGACGAAGATCGAGCGGACGTCGGCGAACACGAACCCGTGCGCCTGGGCGGCGGAGCGGGTCATGTCGTCGATGAGGTTGATGCCCTCATCGATCTTCGCGTGGGAGGTGGCGCTCAGCCCGATGCAGGTGGTGCCGAGCTGGTAGAAGACCGGGTAGTCGAGGACGACGACGCGGGCGTTCGGGGCCTTGGACCGGATGTTGCTGTACAGCGTGTTCAGCAGACCGGTGAGGCTGGAGCGGGCCTTGTCCTCGGCCGCCTGGACCGCGGCGACGCACTCGGTGGTGCCCTTGAGCGCGCAGGTCGACATGATGTTGCTGAACCCCATGTCGTTGCCGCCGGCGCTGACGCTGACCAGCGTCGTGGTGCTGCTGAGCGCCGACAGCTGGGAGCTGATGACGGTCGTGGTCGTCGCCCCGGAACAGGCGACCGACACGTACGAGGCGGGGGCGTTGGCGGCGGCCCACAGCGCGGAGTACGCGTTGGGGCTGCGCTGGCAGGTGCCGCTCTCGGAACCGGCTCCCACTCCCGAGGAGTAGGAGTCGCCGAGGGCGACGTAGCGGACGGATGAGGCAGCCTGTGCGGGTGTGGCTGCCAGGGTGACCATCGCAGCGAATGCGGTGGCGAATCCCACCGCGATGGTCGTGAGACGCGATCGGCGCAAAGTCGTCCTCCGGGCTAGGGGGTCGATCGATCACGTATAGATACCAGCTTCTATGCCGCGTGTGAATACCTTGTAACGCAAGGCGTGCAAGAACTTTCAGCGACCTTGGTGTGACCGCTCGTATTTGATCGAGGTCGCGAGTGGACCACCCTGGTCAACGCGCTGGAAACCGGATGGTGGCGCTGAAGGAATCGAGAAATTCGCAGATCTTCACAGCTGCTCAGGCGACCATGCCGAGCATCATGGTGATCTCGGAGGTGCGGGTCTGGTCGACCCGGGTGGCCAGTTCCAGGGCACCGGAGTGGATGCCGCCGCCCAGTTCCATCCGGGCGTACTCGACGGCCTGGTGCTGGTGGCCGATGAGCAGGTTGAGGAACGTCTTGTCGAAGTCGGCCGCCGGCGTGTCGCGCAGGGCCGCGATCTCCTTCGGGCCGGTGGCGTTCATGCCGCCGTGCCCGGCGTGCAGGTTCGGGTCGGCGGCGGGCGACGCCGGCTGCTTCCAGGCCGCGAGCCAGTCCCGCATGGTCCTGGCCTCGTCGGCCTGGGTCACGGCGATCGCGGCGGCGAGCTCGCGCACCTGCTGGGTGGTGCCGCGATTCCTGGCCAGTTCGAGCAGCTCGGCGGCGGGGCCGTACTGGGCGGCCATCATCTGCAGGAACATCACGTCGGTGTCGTTGAACGCCCCCGAGGGCGAGACCGGCGGCGGCGGCGAGCCGAGCGGGGACGCACCGGCCTGCGTCCCGAGCGGCTGCGGCGCGGGCGCCGCCCCTTCGGGGCTGCCGCATCCGGCCAGCACGAGTACGGCGGCGGCCAGCGCCACGATGCGCTTCATCGTTCTCCTCGGGGGTACGGGGCGGGTCCGCCACCTCGGGGGGCGGGGTGGCGGACCCGGTCTGTCGGATGTGGCTAGATGCGCTGCCAGAGCGCGGGGGTGTTCGGCGGCTCCCAGCCGGCGAGCGCCGTGTGCGACTGCAGGCACCGGTAGCTCACACCGGCGTAGGTGACCGTCGAGCCGGCCGGGTAGTACGTGCCGGCGGTCCAGGTCGTCCCCGCGGGCGGGGTCGGGCTGGACGTCGGCTGCGGGGACGGCGACGGCGGGTTGGTGGACGGGGTCGGGCTGGGCGTCGGGTTGCCGCCACCGCCGCCTACCTGCAGGTCCACGCAGGAGTAGAAGGCGTTGGCGGTGTCGTAGACGTTCCAGCGCGCCAGCACGGTGATCCGGCCGGTGCGCCCGCCGAGGCTGACGGCGTGGCTGACGGTCGCGCCCGGGGTGGCGCCGTTGTCGTTGACGACGGCGATCCGGGTGCTGCCGACGAAGTACTCCCACGTGCTGGTGCGGTGGCGGGCGGTGAGCACCCAGTTGAAGGTGACGTTGTTGCCCACCGACGTGGTCGGCCACGGCCGGGAGTTGTCGTTCAGGATCGCGAACCGGCTGCCGCCGCCGTTGCACTGCATCGAGCCCTTGGGGGCCTCGACGCTCTGCGGCTCCCAGACGATGTCGCCGCAGTCGAACGACGTCTTGTGCTGGGCGCAGTTCGCCTGCCGGCTGGCCGGCGACGAGATGTACCCGTGGGCACTGGCCGGTACGCCGACCAGCAGGGACGCCGCTACCGCGATGATCGAGAGCACCGGTACGGCGATTCGTTTCCGCATGGCTCCTCCTCGCTTGGTTGGAGAGGGACGCGCCGGTCGCCGGGGTGGGAAGCCATCGACGCTGGTTCATAGAAATGTAAAGACAAGATTCCTAACAGTAAATACTCCTTACCATGCCGATTCAATTTGGCACGTTCCGTGACGCGGGTCCGAGTCCGGGGGTCCGGGTTCGGGTTAACCCCACCCCGGTTCGCCTGCTGGCCGCATGGGCTGCGAGCAGCGCGGCCAATACGGTGACGGCATGACCCCCACCGTGCGCCGCCTGGGCGCCGACACCGTGTACGTCGTCGTCAGCATGCTGCTGGCCGTGCCGACCCTGGTCCTGGCCATCGCCGGGTTCGCCGCCGGCGTCGGGACCGCGATCCTGCTCGGCGCGGGCCTGTTCATCCTGTCCGCCACCCTGATGATCGCCCGAGGGCTGGCCGACCTGGAGCGGCTGCGCGCGGCCAGGGTGCTGGACCGGCCGCTGCCCCGCCCGCTCTACCGCACCGCCGAGCCCGGCGGTTCGGTCGTCCGGCGGCTGCTGACGCCCCTGCGCGACGGCCAGTCGTGGCTGGACCTGCTCTGGGCCGTCCTGCAGTACCCGCTGGCGATCGTCGGGTTCGTGCTGACCGTCACCTGGTGGGCCGTCTCCCTGGGTGGGCTGACCTACTGGTTCTGGTCCCGCTGGCTGCCCGACAGCCCCGACCAGCACGGGCTGGCCGAGCTGATCGGGCTGAGCGACAGCCCGGCCACCGAGCGCTGGCTCCAGTTCGCCATCGGGGCCGTGTTCGCGCTGAGCCTGCCCTGGGTCGTACGCGGCTGCGCCCTGCTCACCGCCCGCCCCGCCGCGACCCTGCTCAGCGACCTGGGCGACACCCGCGCCCAGCTGCTGCGCTCCCGCGCCCAGACCCGGGCCGCGGTCTCCGCCGAGGCGACCGCGCTGCGGCGGCTCGAACGCGACATCCACGACGGGCCGCAGCAGCGCCTGGTCCGGCTCGCGCTCGACCTCGGCCGGGCCCGCCAGCAGCTGGAGACCGACCCGGAGCGGGTCCGCGAGACCCTCGACGAGGCGATCGACTTCACCCGCGAGACCCTCGACGAGCTGCGTACGCTCTCGCGCGGCATCGCCCCGCCGATCCTGGCCGACCGCGGCCTGGCCAGCGCGCTCACCGCCGTGGCCAGCCGCTGCCCGGTCCCGGTCGCGCTGCGCCTGGACGAGGACCTGGCCGCGGGCGGGCGGCTGCCCGACGCCGTCGAGGCGGGCGTGTACTTCGCCGTCGCCGAAGCGCTGACCAACGTGGCCAAGCACAGCGGCGCGGGCATCGCGAGCGTCACCGTCGCCGTCGACGGCGCTACCGTGATCGCGTCGGTGACCGACGACGGACGGGGAGGCGCGCACATGGCGAAGGGACACGGGCTGGCCGGGCTGGCCGACCGCATCGAGGCGCTGGGCGGGCACATGACCGTCGAGAGCCCGGCGGGCGGGCCGACCGCGCTGCGCTGGGAGCTGCCGTGCGCGTAGTCCTCGCCGAGGACGCGGTGCTGCTGCGCGAGGGCCTGATCCGGCTGCTGGAGGAGAACGGCTGCACCGTCGCGGCCGCCGTCGGCGACGGTCCGGCCCTCGTCGAGGCGGTGAACCGGCTGCGGCCCGACGTCAGCGTCGTCGACGTACGGATGCCGCCGTCGCACACCGACGAGGGGCTGCGCGCGGCGGTGGCGGTGCGGCGGACGTACCCGCAGGCGCCGATCCTGGTGCTGTCACAGTATGTCGAGGTGTCCTACGCCGACGACCTGCTGGCGCTGATGAGCGGGCCGCGGCCGGGCGGCGTCGGCTACCTGCTCAAGGACAGGGTCGCCGACGTGGCCGACTTCGTCGACGCGGTGCGCCGGGTCGCGGCGGGCGGCACCGTGCTCGACCCGCAGGTGGTGGCGCAGCTGCTGGTACGCCGCCGCCCGGCCGACCCGCTCGGTTCGCTCAGCCCGCGCGAGCGGGAGGTGCTGGGCCTGATGGCCGAGGGTCGCTCCAACACCTCGGTGGCCCGGCGCCTGGTCGTCACCGAGGGCGCCGTCGAGAAGCACGTGACCAGCATCTTCACCAAGCTGGGCCTGCCACCCGACGACAACGACCACCGCCGCGTCCTGGCCGTCCTGGCCTTCCTCCGCTCCTGACCCCGGCCCGCTCCCCCACCTCCCGGCCCGCTCGCGGCCCGCTCGCGGGGGTGGGTGATCGCTGTCCGCGGTCGAAACCTGATGTAGGAGCGGCGTTTCCGACCGCGGACACCGATCATGGCGCCAGTGCAACCCCGGCGGGCCGCCGGACGTCGCCGCCGTGCTCCGCGACCAGGCTCGACGTGAGGCGGAGACCGCGGGCTGAGCATCCCGACGTCGATCGGCGCAGTGAACGGTGATCATTCGTCGGGATCGGCGATGCGGTAGCCGACGCCGGGGGTGGTGCGGATGACCGGCGGATCGCCGAGCTTGCGGCGCAGCCGCCCCACCGTGACGGTGACCGTGTTGGTGAACGGGTCGGCGTGCTCGTCCCACACCTGCTCCAGCAGCGCCTCGGTGCTCAGGTACGCCGGACTCGCCCGCAGCAGCGCCTCCAGCAGCGAGAACTCCTTGACCGACAGGTCGAGGCGGCGGCCGTCGCGGGTGGCGGTGCGCCGGATCGGGTCCAGCTCGATCCCGGCGGCGCGCAGGGTGCGCGGATGGGCGGTCGGGCGGCGCCGGGCCAGCGAGCGCACCCGCAGCACCAGTTCGGGGAAGTGGAACGGCTTGGCCAGGTAGTCGTCGGCGCCGAGGGTGAGGCCGCCGACCCGGTCGCCGGGCGCCCCGGCGGCGGTCAGCATCAGCACCATGGGGCGCGGCTGCCGGTCGACTACCATCTGGCAGAGCGTGTCGCCGTGCAGACCGGGCAGGTCGCGGTCGAGCACGACCACGTCGTACGTGTTGACGTCGAGTTTTGCTGCGGCCGCCAGTCCGTCGTACGCCACGTCGACGGCCATGCCCTGGTCGCGCAGCCCTTCGGCGACGACCTCGGCCAGTTCCCGCGCGTCCTCGACCACCAGCACCCTCATGCCGCCCCGCCCCGGTCGGCGGCGAAGGTGACGGTGGCGAGCAGGCCGCCCTCGGGCCGGGCGCGCAGCTCCAGGCTGCCGCCGTGCGCCTGCGCGACGGCCGCGACGATGGCCAGGCCCAGCCCGGAGCCGCCGCCCGAGCCGGTCCGGGCGGCCCCGAGCCGCCGGAAGGGGCGGCCGAGCTGCTCCACCTGCGCCTGTTCCAGCACCGGCCCGTCGGACTCGACGACCAGTCCGGCCGGGTCGCCGCCGCTCGTGGCGACGCGGATGCGGCCGCCGTCGCGGTTGTGCGCCACGGCGTTGTCGACGAGGTTGCCGACCAGGCGCGACAGCAGCGCCTGGCTGCCCTCGACCGGGGCCGGGCGCAGGCCGGTGGTGTCGACGGCCAGCTCCCGGGCGGCGATGTCCGGGCCCCGCGCCGCCAGGGCCTGCTCGGCGACCTGGTCGAGGCGGACGGTGGCGCCGTCGCCGAACGCGCCGTGCTGCACGCGGGCGAGGATCAGCAGCCCGTCGAGCAGGTGGTCGACGGTGTCGAGGTCGGTGCGCAGGCGCTGCGCCAGCGCGACGGTCTGCGGGGGCGGCGGCTGCGGCTTGGCCAGTGCCACGTCGAGCCGGGCGCGCATGGTCGCCAGGGGCGTACGCAGCTCGTGCGAGGCGTCGGCGGCGAACCGCCGCTGCGCCGCGAACGACGCCTCCAGCCGGGCCAGCAGGTCGTCGATGGTGTCGGCGAGGTCTTTCACCTCGTCCTCGGGGCCGGTCACGGCCAGCCGCCGGTCGAGGTCGTCGGCGGTGATGTTCCTGGTCGCGGCGGTGATGGTGCGCAGCGGGCGCAGCACCCGTACCGCGAGCAGGCGTCCGGCCAGCAGCGACGCCGCCGCCAGCACCGCCAGCGCGACGAGCGAGCCCACCAGCAGGCGCCGGGCCTGGGCGGACTCTGCCTGGGCCAGCTGCTCCTGGAGCCGGTGGATCTGCTGCTGGGCCGCGGCCAGGTCGGTCTGCGCGGACGGCACCTGCCCGGGGACGGGTTCGGTGTTCTTGACGGCGGCGAAGACGTTGACCAGCAGCAGCAGCGCAGCGCCGCTGGCCAGGAAGATCGCCGCGTACAGCAGCGTGAACCGCCGGCCGACGGTGCCGCGTGCCAGCCTTGACCTGCCCATGCGCCCTCTTCCCGGTCGGTGCCGCCTCCAGCATGCCCGGTGCGGCATAACAGGGGCATGACAGCGGCGGTTCGGGCCGTGTTAGGGGCCGGTCCGTAGAACCGTCGTCATGCATACCCCCGAAGAGTCCTTTCCTGCCTCGCTGCGTGCTGCCTGGGCCGAGCTGGCCCGGCGCGGCCGCGTGCTGGCGCTGGCCGGCGCCGCGCTGCTGGTGCTGGCGTTCGCGCTGCTGCCCGGCCTGGCCGTCCACTCCTCGTGCAGCCAGGGGCCGGTGGAGGTGCCGTGCCCGGTCGATCCGCGCGACGAAGCCGGGCGGGCGGTGGCCGACGAGTTCTGGTTCGCGCACCGCGGCCTGGACGGCGACGGCACCATCACCGCCCGGCTGACCGAGCTGACCGGCACCATCACGTACCCGCCGCCCCACCACGACCAGATCGTGTCCGGCCTGGTGCCGTGGGCCAAGACCGGGCTCATCATCAAGGACGGGCTGCGGCGGGGCTCGGCGTACGCGGCGATCATGATGACCGGCGCCCACGGCGTGCGGATGCAGCACAGCTATGTCGAGGACGTCGCCGGGCAGCCCGGCGGGGTGTCGGCGGCGCAGCCGCGCTGGCTGCGCCTGACCCGGTCGGGCGACGTCATCACCGGGTACGAGTCGGCCGACGGGCAGCGCTGGACGCAGGTCGGCACGGCGCGGCTGCCCGGCCTGCCCGCCACGGTCCAGGTGGGCCTGTTCGCCGCCTCGCCCGGCGACCTGACCCTGCGCGAGATCGGCCTCGGCGGGCACGTCGGCGAGAGCCGCTTCACGCAGGCCGTGGGCGTGTTCGACAGCGTCGCCGTGGACGGCCGCGCCGCGCCGGGCCCGTGGGGCAGCGACAGCGTCGGCGAGATGAACCACACCGACTGGGAGAAGTACCACCGGGCGTCCGGGCTGGTGGAGGCAGGCGGCACGCTGACGGTCAGCGGCACCGGCGACATCGGGCCGGTCGGCGCCGAGGGCGGCCAGCGCGTCGAGGGCACCCTGATCGGCCTGTTCGCGGGGCTGATCGTGGTCATCGTGGTGGCGGTGCGGTTCGGCGCGGCGGGGACGCGGCGCGAGCTGGCCGCCCGGTCGGCGGTGCTCGGCGGCGCCGTGTTCGCGGGCAGCCTGGCCACCGCGGCGGTCGCACTGCCGCTGGGGGTGTGGCTGCTGCGCCGGGCCGGGGTGAACGTGCTGCCGGTGGGGCTGTTCACCCAGGCGCGGGTGGTCGTCGGGGCGGCCGCGGTCGCGGCGCTGGTGGCGGTGTTCGCGCTCGCGCTGGGCGTGCTGCTGCGGCGGCGGTGGCAGGCGGTCACCGCCGGGCTGGGGATCGTGGTGCTGCCGTACCTGTTCGGGGTGGTGCCGTACCTGCCGGACGGGGTGTCGGCGTGGCTGCTGCGGGTCACGCCCGCGGCCGGGTTCGCGGTGCTCCAGACCGTGGACGAGTTCCCGCAGGTGACCGCCCACTACGCGCCGTACGCGGGCTACTTCCCGCTGCCGGGCTGGGCGGGCCTGGCGGTGCTGGGCGCGTTCGCGGGCGCCGCGTACGCGCTCGCCGCCCGGCGCACCGCCCACTGACCGCGCCGAGAGGCAGGGCACCTGGTCACGCAGGTGCCCTGCCGCTCAGCGCGAAGGTGAGCAGGGGGCCGTCGCGGTCGACGAGCCTCGCCTCGGCGAGCAGGCCGTCGGCGAGCAGGCGGCGGAAGGTGCGCAGGGCGGGCTGGTTGGCGGCCAGCACGTGCAGCAGGACGGTCGGCAGGCCCGCGCCGATCGCCCGGGTGACCAGGCGACGGGCCAGCGCGGTGCCCAGGCCGCGGCGCTGCCAGGCGTCCTCGACCAGGATCGCCACCTCGGCGGTGTCCGCTCCGTACGCGACGAGCTGGGCCGCGGCGACGAGCTGCCCGTCGGCGGCGCCGCCGCTGGCGATCGCGACGGAGGTGTGGCCTGCGGCCAGCAGCTTGGCGAGCTGGGCGCGGGGCGGCGCCCCGGCACCGCTGAGGTAGCGGCGGTAGAGGCTGTCGGGCGAGCAGCGCCCGTGCATGTCGACGATCCCGTCGAGGTCGTGCTCGGTGGCGGTGCGCAGCAGCGGTGCCGCGGGCGGCGCCCAGCCTCCTATGTCGAGCATCATAATCGGATCCTGCGCTATGATGGCCGTCATAGTCAAGCGCGTACCCGTGGAGTGGACATGGACAGCAGCCGCGAGAAGATGGTCAAGACCGCGGCCCGCCTGCTGTCCGAGCGCGGCTATGCCGCCACGTCGTTCCAGGACGTGATCGCCCGCTCCGGCGCCCCGCGCGGCTCGATCTACCACCACTTCCCCGGCGGCAAGGAGCAGCTGGCCGCCGAGGCCCTGCGCTGGTACGCCGAACGCACCCGCTTCCAGATCCCCGACGGCGCCGACCCGGCCCTGACCGCCGTCGCCGGCTACTTCGCCGCCACCGCCGCCTGGCTGCGCAAGACCGAGTTCCGGGGCGGCTGTCCGTTCGCCGGGGTGGCCCTCGACGTCTCCCCCGGCGAGCCGCTGTACACCCTGGTCGCCGAGACCTTCGCCGACTGGTGCCGGGTGCTGGAGCACGCCTTCACCGCCGAGGGCTGCCCGGCGCCGACGGCCCGCGCCCTGGCCAGCCTCGTGGTCGCCGGGGCCGAGGGCGGGCTGCTGCTGGCCCGCGCCCAGCGCGACACCAAGCCGCTCGACGACGTCGCCGCCCAGGTCCTGGCCCACCTGCGGGCGACGCTCGACGCCCACCGGCCCACCCCGGCGCCGGGCGCCGCGGCCGCTCGGTAGCGTGCACACCCATGCTCAAGCAGCGCCTGTTCATCGCGGTATACCCGCCGCCGGACGCCGTCGCCGACCTGGCCGCCGTGGCGTCCCGACTGGCGTTCAACCGGCCGCACGCCGACGGGCTGTCCCTGCGCCCGGTGCCGCCCTGGCAGTGGCACATCACCCTGGCCTTCCTCGGCGAGATCACGCCTGAGCAGGCTGGATCGGCGTGCACCGCGATGACGGCGGTCGCCGACCGCCCCGCGCCGGTGCTCCGGCTCGGCGGCGGGGGCCGCTTCGACAACGGCCGCGCCAGCGCGGTCTGGGCCGGGGTGCGCGGCGACCTGGCCGCGCTGCACGAGCTCACCGAGCGGCTGCGCCGGGAGCTGTCGGCCGCCGCCGTCCCGTTCGACCCCCGGCCCTACCAGCCGCACCTGACGCTGGCCCGGCCCGGCGAGCGGCTCGAACCCGACGAGCTGCGCGAGGTGCTCGACCGGCTCGACGCGTACGCCGGACCGTCCTGGCCAGCCGACCGCATCGTGCTCATGCGCAGCGACCACCCGGTCAGCAACGACTACACCGAAGTGTTCGCCGCGCCGCTGCCCGGTTGACGGTCAGCAGGGCGGCCGCGCGGCGGTGGCCGCGCCCGGATCGCGGTCGGGCTGCCGCACCAGGCTGCCGCCGTCGGGTTCGGGATACAGCCACGCCTGCGCCGACCCGACCGTGGTCAGCACGAACGGTTTGCCGCCGTCGTCGACGGTGAGCACCCCGTCGCCCGCCGCCGAGGAGTAGTCCACCTCCAGCACCCATTCGATCGCGTCCTCGGTGGAGACCACCGTCACGTCGATGACCTCCTCGTCGGAGGCGCTGACCGTGAACGCGGGCGCCTCGGCCGGGCCTGCGTCGTTGACCCACTGGCCGTGCACCGCCCCGCCGTCGGCGCTGACCCGCAGGTGCTCCGGCACGACCGCGGCGCCGCAGCCGTCCCAGGCGTTGAACCAACCGGGCTGCGGCCGCGAGCGCTTGAGCACCTTGACCCGGATCGACTCCAGGTGCACCAGCGTCGCGTCGCGGCCGCGCAGCACGAAGCGCACCTGGTCCTCGTCGGCGATGACGCCGCCCTGGGCGATGGCCCAGTCGGCGAACGCCGACTTGTCGATCGCGGCCAGCGCCCGGTCGGGCACCGACCCCTGGTCGGCGGTCGCGGGAAGGACGAAGTTCGGCGACTCCGCGTACTGGTGCACCACGGTCGCCGCGACCGGGGCGGGCGGCGGGTCGATCGCCTCGCCGAGCTGGTCCAGCAGCTTCGGCACGTAGTACGAGCCGACGGCGCCGAACACCCCGAACGCGGTGAGCACCGCGAGCCCGCGCAGCACCCATTTGCGCGGCCCGGTCGGCGGCGGGGCCTGCGGCGGCACCGGGGGCACCGGCACCGGCGGAGCCGGACGCGGTGCGGCGACCGGCGCGGGCTGGGGCGGCACCGGCCGGGGCGGCGGCGGGACCTCGGAGGGGTCGACCGGCAGCGAGGGTGTCGTCACCCGCCGAAGGGTAATGGCCCCGTCCGGCCGGGACGGTCGGCTGATCGTCCCGCCGGACTGTCCGCTAGCCGACTGTCACCAGGCCCAGGCCTCCGGTCCGGGGCCGCCGTTGCCGACCGGCGGGAAGATCTCGTCCAGGCGGGCCAGCACGTCGGCGCCCAGCTCGGTCGTCAACGCGGCCAGCGGCAGGTCCAGCTGCTCGGGCGTACGCGGGCCGACCACGGGCGCGGTCACCCCGGGGCGGGACAGCAGCCAGGCCAGCGCCACCGTGGTCGGGGCCAGGCCGAGGTCGGCGCACAGGCGCTCGTACCGCTCGATCGCGGCCCGGTGCGGCTCGACCCGTTCGGGCGCGTGCAGGACGCTGCGCCCGCTCTCGCCGTCGCGCTGCTTGCGCAGCGCCCCCGACAGCGCCCCGAAGTGCAGCGGCGAGTACGGCAGCACCCCGATGCCGTGCGCGATCGCCGACGGCAGCACCTCCAGCTCCACGTGGCGCGTGAGCAGGTTGTACTTGGCCTGCTCCGACACCAGCCCGAGCAGGTGCCACTTCGCGGCCGCGGCCTGTGCCGCCGCCAGGTGCCACCCGGCGAAGTTCGACGATCCGGCGTAGCGGACCTTGCCCTGGGTGACCAGGGTCTGCATCGCCTGCCAGATCTCCTCCCAGGGCGTGTCGCGCTGCACGTGGTGCAGCTGGAACAGGTCGATCCAGTCGGTGCGCAGCCGCCGCAGCGACGCCTCGCAGGAGGCGATGATGTGCCGGGCCGACAGGCCGCCGTCGTTGGGCCAGTCGCTCATCGGCGCGTACACCTTCGTGGCCAGCACGACCCTGTCCCGCTGGCCGGTGCGGGCGAACCAATTGCCGATGAAGCGCTCGCTCATGCCGTCGCCGCGCTCGCTGCCGTACATGTTGGCGGTGTCGACGAAGTTCACGCCGTCGGCCAGCGCCCGGTCGAGGATCGCGTGGCTGGCCGCCTCGTCGATCTGCCAGGCGAAGTTCATGGTGCCCAGGCACAGGCGGCTGACGCGCAGGCCGGTGCGGCCCAGGTGGGTGTATTCCATGCCGCGACCGTAGGAGCCGGTCGCGGCTGGCCCGCAGCCGTTCGACTGTGCTCGAATACCAGCGTGATCGAGATCGAGTTCGGGGCCGCCGACCTGGTCGACGTGCGGTTCGCGCACTCGCCGATGGCCGAGGTGGTCACCAGCACGATGGCGCTGACCCGGCGCACCGGCCACTGGCTGCACGCGGCCTGGCGGGAGCGGACGCTGCCGCTGTTCACCGGTCCCGAGCTGGCCGTCCTGCGCGCGGTCGTGTCCGGGCCCTGCTACATCCCCGACTTCCTCACCCCGGTGCTGCCGGCCGCCCGGCCGGGCCTCGACGACGAGCTGGCCGCCGTCGCCGCCACCCCGCCGGACCGGGTCGCGGCCGAGGTCGCGGCGGCCTGGGCGGGACACGCCCCGCCGCCGGAGGCCGCGCGGTTCCTGACCGACCCGGCCGCCGCGCTGGTCACGCTCGTCGCGCAGGTGCGGCACTACTTCGACCGGGCCATCGCACCGGTATGGCCGAGGCTGCGCGCCGCCGTCGAGGCCGAGCTCGCCCACCGGGCCCGGCTCGCCGCCGACCACGGCCCCCGCGCGCTGGTCGCCGGGCTGCACCCGCAGCTGGACTGGGACGGCTCGGCGCTGCTGCTGGCCAGCGCCAAGTCACGCCAGTGGACCCTGGACGGGCACCGGCTGGCACTGCTGCCCACCGGGTTCGCCGGGCCGACGCTGCACACCATGACCGAGGCGGTGCACGGCCGCGCCCTCTGGTACGCCCCGCGCGGCTACGGCAGCATCTGGGACGCCGAGGTGCCCGGTCCGTCGCAGGCACTGGCCGCGCTGCTCGGGCCGACCCGGGCCGCCGTGCTGTCCGCGCTGGCCGTGCCCGCGAGCACCGGCGAGATCGCCACCACGCTGGGCCTGGCCCCGGCGACCGCCTCGCACCACCTGACCACGCTGCGCGACGCGGGCCTGGTCACCGCCGAACGCACCGGCCGCCGGCTGTCCTACCGCCGCACCCCCGTCGGCGAACAGCTCACCTGAGCGGCCTGCTTGCTCCTGCGGGGTACACGTGTGGGGTTGTGCGTACAACCGCTCACGCCCGGACGACCCCAGCCGTCCGGGCCGGACGCCGCGTGAGCCTGGACAGCAGCGCGCCCGAGCCGTGCACGACTGCGACGAGCAGCGCGAACGGCGCCGCCGTGAACAGGCCGACGATCAGCCACGCCGTGGCCACCGTCGGCGCGGGCACGTCCGCCGCCAGGCCGACCGTCCACGTTCCGGCGCCGAGCAGCGCGAACGCGGCGGCCGCCGCGAGCACCGGGGCCGCCAGCCAGCCGGTCCGGCGCGCCACGAACTCGCCGACGAGCACCGCGGGCAGCGCCACCATGGCCGTCACCACGCCGCCCAGCACGGCCGCCAGCAGCACCAGCAGCGGCCCGGCGAGCGGTCCGCCGAGGTCGCCGCCGCGCACCAGCGCCACGAGCAGCAGGGCCGCGTAGCCGAGCAGGCCCTCGGCGACGAAGACCGCCCAGCTCGCGAGCGCCCCCGCCGTGTACCGCCCGAGGTGGCCGAGCCCGCGAAGCACCTTCATGACCAGGGAGGATAGCCGTCACCTGGGCTGCGGGCCGACGCCCTCGCCCGCCAGCGCCTGGACGATCTCGGTGACCCGCCGCACGCCGTGCCGCAGCCGCCGGAAGTATGTGGCCCGGCTGCGCCCCAGCCGTACCGGCTCACCGACTCCGCTGTGCAGGTACCGCCAGGTCAGCGCCTGTGCTGCCTCGACGTCCTGGGCCGCGCCGGAGCCGCCGAGCAGCTCCACGGCCGCGCGCAGCAGCCCGGCCAGCGCCGTGCCGGACCCGGTCACCGGCAGCGCCGACAGCGGGCTGGTCGCCAGCCGGCCGGGCCGGTGCAGGTCGGCCAGCGCCTGGCGGACGTACCGCTCCCAGTCGAAGCTGGTCCCCGGGCCGCCCGCGCCGAGCCGGCCCAGCCACGACGGCAGCGCCTCGACCGCGAAGTCCTGCAGGTAGATCCGGTTCATCCGGCCGCACCGGTAGACGTCGTGCCGGGTGTCTCCCTGGTGGACCATGCCCAGCTGCTCGCACAGCCGCTGGTACGGCAGCCACGGCGTGGACACCAGCACCCGCTCGGCCGCCATCCCGACGGCCAGGGTGTGCCGCAGGATCGCCGCGTGCACGGCCGGGTCGTCGTCCCCGCTCACCGCGAGCCCCACCAGCACCCCGCCGGTGCCGTCCGGGTCGGCGCGCAGGGCGCCGGTGTGCTGCTGGAGCAGCAGTTCCAGCGCGGGCGTGGCGGACTCCCGCAGGGGAAGCACGTTGGACAGCCCCAGTGCCTCGCCCTCGGGCCCGACCGCGAGGTAGAACCCGGTCGGCTGGCAGGCCCACCAGGTCTCCAGCATCCGGCCGCATGCCTTGGCGTCCAGGTGGCCGCGCCGCGCCCAGTGCCGGGTCAGCCGGACGATGTCGGCCTCGTCGCCGGGTTCGGCGGGCCGGATCCGGACCCTGGGTTCGGCGGCAGGGAAGAGCGTCTCGCGGATCACCGGGTCGTCGACCAGCGCGAGCGACGGGCCGACGATGCCGACCTGCTCGCGGCGGTCGCGGCGGGTGGCGGCCTGCCGCATCCGGTGCTGCACGCCACCGGCCAGCAGCGACTGCCGGGCCAGCGGGCGCCGCCAGCGCGCCCCGAGGTCCAGCAGCGTCCGGTACGGCTCCCGCAACGCCAGCCCGATCTCGTCGCGGCGTACGACGCTGAGCTCGGCCAGCCGGTCGAACTCGGCGGCCGTGGCGCCGACGAGCCGGGCCAGCATCTCCTCGTCGGCGCAGCCCAGCGTGGCCAGAGCGGTCAGCGCCTCGTCCGCCGCGGCCGGTCCCTCGGTCGCCAGCCGGCGCAGCACCTCGCGGGCCGCGGGTGCGGCCAGCGCGCCCCGGGCGTCGGCGGGGACCCCGCTGAGCAGCGCCCGGGACAGCTGCCCGGCGACCAGCGGCAGCCCGCCGGACAGGGACGCCACCGCCCGCAGTTCGGCCGGCTGCCGCAGCCCGGCCTCCCGGGCCAGCGACTCGATCGACGCCGAGCGCCACGGGTCCAGCCGGACGGTGACCGGCGGCTCGCCGTCGGGCCAGTCCGGCCAGGCCGGCAGCGGGCGGCGGCTCAACGCGATCCAGCGGTCCGCGGCCGGGGCGGCCGACACGGTCCGCGCCAGGCGCATGACGGCGTCGGCGTCGTCCACGCCGTCGACGACCACGGCGTCGCCGGTGTCGAGGCCGGTCAGCATCAGGGTCTTGCCGACGCCGAGCGGGCCGAAAACGTTGATCAATGGGCGGTCGGTCCCGCGCAGGGCGGCGAGCACCGCCGCGCGTGCGGCCACCTGGCCGTCCCTCAATTCCATCGCGCTTTTATCGCCACGCCAATCGATGGTGTCAACCGGCGCCGACCTGCGGTTTGAGACTGGGCTGAGACTGTCGACTCGCGATGGACACCGATGGTCCGATGTGGCGGCACGACCACCGATCAACCTTTCCCGGAGGTATTCCATGCACGTACGCCACGCTGTCGCCCGCGGCCTGGGCCTGGCCGCACTCATCGCGGGCACGATCGTCGGGGTGGCCGCCGCCCCGGCCGCCGCCGCCCCCGACTGCATCGTGATCAAGGACATCTCGTACTACAGCGGCCAGATCCTGGCCGAGGCCGACTGGTTCTGCTACTCCACCGGCCAGAGCACCCCGTGGCCGGTCGCCATCCAGCGGCAGGACGCCGCCGGCAACTGGGTCACGCTGGCCAGCGGCACCGGCTCGGCGTCGTACTCCTGCGTCGGCACCGCGACCAAGACCTACCGCACCGGCGGCACCGTCAAGGACCGCAGCGTCACCGCCGCCTGCGGCTGACCCCGCAACGCTCCCCACCAGGGGGCGCCGGCCGCGAAGGGGCGCCGCGCCACACCCCGTTTTTTATCGACGCTGGCCTATCCAGAGGACAATCTTCCAAGATCCGTGCTCTAGATAGGCCAGCGTCAATGCTGGGCGGAGCGGGCGACCCCGACCGCACCCGGCCCGACCGCCCGACAGCCCTGCCACGCCACGCCACGCCACGCCACGCCACGCCACGCCACGCCACGCCACGCCACGCCACGCCACGCCACGCCACGCCACGCCACGCCACGCCACGACCGACAATGAACCCATGGCGACCCAGTACGCGACAGTCGACGACTACCTGGCCGCACAGCCGGACGACGTCCGCGACGTCCTGCTCCGCATCCGCCAGACCGCCCTGTCGGCGATACCCGGCAGCGCGGAGCGGATCAGTTACAACATCCCGACCGTCACCCTGGACGGCGGGAACGTCCTGCACTACTCGGGCTGGAAGAACCACGTCAGCGTCTACCCGGTCCCGAACGGGGACGAGGCCCTCGATCGGGACGTCGCGGCATACCGGGCGGGCAAGGGGACGCTGAAGTTCCCGCTCGCCGGACCGGTCCCGTACGAGCTGATCGCGCGGGTGGCCGCCGCCCTGGCCGAACGGCGCCGCAGGGAGCATCCGCGCGGCTAGCGTGGACTGGTGCCCTAACTCTGCGACGGACGGGGGACCGATCATGGGCGGGCCGAGTGTGCAGACGCTGCGCGACCAGGTCAAGGGCCAGGTCGTCACGCCAGACGACGCTGGGTACGACCAGGCGCGCGCCGTGTACAACGCGATGATCGACCGGCGCCCCGCCGTCGTGGTGCGCTGCACCGGGGTGGACGACGTGCGGGCAGCCGTGGACTACGCCCGCGAGAACGGGCTCGACCTGGCCGTACGCGGCGGCAGCCACAGCGTGCCCGGGTTCGGCACGGTGGACGGCGGCGTGGTGGCCGACCTGTCCGGCATGCGGGCCGTCACCGTCGATCCCGGCCGCGGCACCGCGCGGGCCGAAGGCGGCGCCACCTGGGGCGACTTCAACGCCGCAACCGGCGCCCACGGGCTGGCCACGACCGGCGGCATCATCTCGACCACGGGCGTGGGCGGGCTGACGCTGGGCGGCGGCATCGGCTACCTGGCCCGGGGCATGGGCCTGTCCTGCGACAACCTGGTGTCGGCCGAGGTGGTGCTGGCCGACGGCAGGATCGTCACCGCCGACGAGAAGCAGCACGAGGACCTGTTCTGGGCGCTGCGCGGCGGCGGCGGCAACTTCGGCGCGGTGACCGCGTTCGAGTTCCGGCTCGGCCCGGTCGCCGAGATCTACGGCGGGCCGATGTTCTTCGAGCTGGCGGACGCGCGCGAGCTGCTGCGCTTCTTCCGCGACTTCATCGCCGACGCACCCGAGCAGTACGGCGGCTTCCCCGCGTTCCAGATCGCGCCGCCGCTGCCGTTCATCCCCGAGGACCGGCACGGGGAGCCGTTCCTGGCCGTGGTCAGCTGCTGGACCGGCGACCACGCCGAGGGTGAGCGGGTCGTCGACCGGATCCGGGCGGTGGCGCAACCGGTGGCGCAAATGGTCGGCCCGATGCCGTACGCGGCGCTGAACTCCGCGTTCGACGCGCTGGTGCCGCCCGGCCTCCAGCACTACTGGAAGGCCAACTTCGTCGACGAGCTGACCGACGACATCATCGACGCGCACCTGCGCTTCGGCCCGAAGGTGCCGGTGGTCAACTCGACCGTGCACATCTACCCGATCAACGGGGCCTGCCACCGGATCTCCCCGGACGCGACCGCGTTCGCCTACCGGCAGGCCAACTTCGCCACGGTCATCGCGGGCATGTGGCCCGACCCGGCCGACAACGACGCCAACACCGCCTGGGTACGCGACTACTACGCCGCCACGGCGCCGCTGTCGGAGGAGGGCGGCTACGTCAACTTCATGGCCGGCGACGACCAGGACCGGGTGAAGGCGAACTACGGGGGCAACTACGCGCGGCTGGTGGAGGTGAAGCGCGCCTACGACCCCGCCAACCTGTTCCACCTCAACCAGAACATCCGGCCGTAGTACGGGGCAGCGCGCGGCGGAATCGGCTGCGAGAATCCGCCGCGTGCCGCAATCCCACCGCAGACCGGTCGCCATCCCGCTCGCGCTCGCCACGACGCTGTTCGCGTTGGGCGTCCTCGGCGTCGCCGACACGGGCGTGCTGGGCGGTGCCGTGGTGAACCACGGCCGTCACGTGTACCTGCTGCTGTTCAGCGAGTATCCGGAGTGGATGCTGTTCCTGGTGCTGGTGCTGCTGACGGCGGCCGCCGCCGTCGGCATCCGGACCCACTGGGTGCGGGTCACCGTGTCCATCATCGCCGCCCTCGCGCTGCTGGCCAGCCTGAGCCTGTGCATGATGTTCGCGGCGGCGCGCGGCATGACGGGCGAGTCCGGCGCGACGACGGTCGCCAAGTCCGACGATTTCGCACTGGTCCGGTACAACCGGGCGAAGTTCATCTACTCCGACGACCTGGTCTTCAGGTTGCGCAGCCGCGACGGCCTGCTCAGCTACGAGAGCGGCTACGAACTCGCGTGCTTCATCTCCCCGTCGTCCGGGGCCGATCCGGAGTGGCTGTTCCAGGACGCGAGCCTGACCGGGCCCGACACCGTACGGGTCGTGGCGCAGGACGGCGCGGTCTGGGACGTCCGGTTCGACCCCGGCACGCTGCGGCCGGTGAACCCGGTCGACCGGTGCACCGGCGCCCCCGACCCGGTCGGCTCAGACTAGGTCCGCTCCGGGTCGGGTGCCGGCCGGAACCGGCTCTAGCAGCCGGAACCGGCGCTGGACCAGCAGTAGAGGTGCTCGTCGGCGGCGCGGGCGCGCCGGGCCAGCCCGGACAGCGCCTCGATCGTCGTCACCATCTCGTCGTCGCGGGGCGGCTCGTCCCAGTTCAGTTCCTCGACCTGCCCCCACCGCGCCGACAGCGCGGTCATCTGGTCCGGGGCGATCCCGGCGAGGGTGTCCCGGGTGGCGTCGTCGAGCGCGACCACCGACAGGCCGCGGCTGCCGGAGCCGCGCCACAGGAGCTCGAAATCGACGGTGCCGTTGTCGCCCCGCGCGAAGCCCACCAGGTAGCCGAGGATCAGCACCGGGTCGATCATCTGCAAGTCGACGGCGTCAGCGGGCGAGTCCGGAACGACGACGGGGCCGCCGTCCAGATCCTCGACGAGCCGGACGGCGGCGGCGTCGTCGGCCGCGCGAAAATAGTCGAACAGCATTGCCTCACTTCACCATACGGCTGCGACATCCGCATCACCGCCACGGCCGATGGAGCGGATCACGGCGTGCGGCGTCCCCCGTACGAGGCGATCAGGGCGTCGACGACGGTCTCCGCGTCGGCTTCGGCGACGTCGGCCGGATACTCGGGCAGCAGGTCGTCCCAGACGATCAGCCACGACCCGAAGAACTGGGCCTGCCCCTCCGGGCGGGCGAAGAACCAGGTGTGCAGGTGCGCGGCGCCGTCGCCGAAGCGGTGGACGTGGGCCCGCGTCACGCCGGGCAGGGCGCCCATGTGGCGGGCGACGTGGGCGCTCAGCCGGCCCAGCTCGGCCGCCAGGTCGTCGGGCAGGTCCTCCAGGTCGTGGTGCGCCCGCGGGTGCAGCATGAGGACCAGCGGCACGGCCACGCCCGGAATCCGGGTCAGCCGCCAGTGGTCGTCGAACCAGATCCCCTGGTCCTGGCGGCGGCACGAGTTGCAGTCGGCGGGGTCCTCGCCGTGGCGGGGCTGCTCGGGCAGGACCGGCGGCCGCAGCGGCGTGACCCGCAGCCCCTCCTGCTCGAACGGGCTGATGTCCCATCCGGTCATCCGGGCCAGGGGAAGCCGCCGGTCGCCGTCGGCGGCGGCGAGCGCGTGCGCGTGGAACTCGTCAGGTCGCAAAGCCATGGGCCGAACACTAGTCAGCACCGAGCACGGGCACCGCCCCGCTTGCGAGGACCAGCTCGGACGATAGCCATATGTCGCAATACGGACAAATGGGGTGTACCGGGGGTCTGCATAGGTCGATCATCTGCGGCAACGACCGAGTTGCGCGGAGGTACACCATGTCCCGTCGACTCACCCGCCGGACCGCCCTGATCAGCGCCCTGGGCCTGGCCGCCGCACCGCTGCTGCCCGGCCGGGCCGCCGCCGCGCTCGCACCGCTGCGCCTGGGCCTGCTCACCAGCCCGGCCGACAACCAGCTGCTGTTCGGGGTGCAGCAGCGCGCCGCCGCACTGGGCGGCGGCGGCGCGCACGGCATGGCCACCCCGATCGAGTTGCTGACCCAGGACGTCGGCCAGACCGCGACCTCGGCCCGTGAGGCGGTGTCCCTGCTGCTCGACCGGGGGGTGCACGGCATCGTCGGCCCGGCGGCGGGCTGGCTCGGCGAGGCGGCGGCGGCCGAGGCCGACCGCGCGTGCACCCCGATCGTGCTGCCCGCGCCGGGTGCGGCCCCCGAACTGGCGTACGCCTTCCGCAGCGCGCCCACCGACGCGCAGATCCACCGCGCCCTGTTCACCGCGATGACCGGCGCGGGCCAGCGGGCGGCAGGCGTGCTGCGCCTGGCCCCGCGCGACACCCCGGCGCTGCGCGACACCGTCGCCGCCGAGGCCGCCGCGCGCGGAGCCTGGGTGGCCGCCACCGAGCTGCTGCCCGCCGACGCGGCCGGGCTGGCCGACCGGATCGCGGCGCTGCTGGCCGCGACCCCCGACGCGCTGCTGCTGGACCTGCCCGCCGCGCTGGCGGCCCAGGCCGTCACCGCGGCCCGCGCGGCGTCGTGGACCGGGCCGGTCTTCACCACCCCCGACGCGGTGCAGCCCGCGTTCGGGCAGCTCGCGGGCCCGGCAGCCGAGGGGGTACGCGCGGTCAGCCCGTGGCTGCCCGTCGCCGCCGAGGCGCCCGAGGCGCTGCCCCAGCTGACGGCGGTACGCCGGTTCGCCGAGCGGCTGGCGGGAGCAGGGGGTCCGGCCGACCCGCTCGCCGGGTACGCCGCCGACGCCGTCACGCTGCTCAACCAGGCGTTCCTCGGCCACCGCGACCGCCGGACCGCTCGCGAGCAGCTCGAATCCACCTGCTGCATCGGCGTGACGGGGATCTACAACATGATGGCCGACGACCACGTCGGCCTGGCCCCGGAGGCACTGATCCCGGTCACCGCCCACGACGGCGGCTGGACCACGGCCGCGGCGCCACCGGCGGCCACCCCACCCGCCCCGACCCAGACCGCTGAACCCACGCAAGACCACTGAAGTTGCCGGGCAATCGGGCACTCGGCAGGTGCGCGAGTGCCCGATTGCCCGGCAACTTGGGTGAGGGAAGAGGGGCCGGTGGGAGGTCG
The DNA here is from genome assembly GCF_018327705.1 of Catellatospora sp. TT07R-123. Classification (NCBI taxonomy): domain Bacteria; kingdom Bacillati; phylum Actinomycetota; class Actinomycetes; order Micromonosporales; family Micromonosporaceae; genus Catellatospora; species Catellatospora sp. TT07R-123. Next base: position 1,535,236 of record NZ_BNEM01000002.1, read on the forward strand.
GCGTTCTCCCACCGGCCCCGGTCTGTCAGCCGATGAGCTCCCATTCGGCGAGCTGGGTCTCGGCGGCGCCGTGGTTGGCGGTGATCTGGATGCGGTAGCGCTGGTACGCCGTGGGGCTAGCGACGACGAAGGCCCGGGTCTGGCGCCGGTCCGCGAAGTCGATGTTCGTGCGGGTGTCCACGGTGGTCCAGGTGACGCCGTCGTTGGAGCCCTGCAGCGTCCAGTTCTTCGGGTCCCGGCCGGGGAGGTCGTTGGCCGAGGTCAGCGTGTACTGCTTGACGGCCACCGACGACGAGCCGGAGAACTGGTAGGTCAGGGTGGCCGTGTTGGCGAAGGTGAGCCACTTGGTCAGCGACGTGTCGTCGACCAGCTGGTTGCGGCCCTCGCCGGTGCCGTTCTCGCCGCTGACGGTGATGGTGCCGCCGGTGGCCCGGTCGGGCATCCGGACCGGCGCGCCGGTACCGGTGGTGATGGAGGCCGGGATGTCGCCGGCGCCGGTGCCCCAGCTCGACGGGTTCGGGCCCATCACGAAGGACAGCGTGCCGCCCGCGAGCAGGTCGGCGTGGGTGATGTAGTTCTTGGTGTACGCGACGCCGTTGAGCGTGGCGCTCTGGATGTAGCGGTTGGTGTCGCTGACGCCGGGGGCGTTCACGGTGAAGGTGCTGCCGTTCTCCAGCGTGATGGTGGCCTTGGGGTGCAGCGGCGCGCCGATGGTGTAGTCGGTGCTGGCCATGCGGGCCGGGTAGAAGCCCAGCGCGCTGAAGACGTACCAGGCCGACATCTGGCCGTTGTCCTCGTCGCCGAGGTAGCCGTTGCCGGTGGCGGTGCCGGGGCCGTAGAGCTGGGTGAGCACCTGGCGCACCCGGTTCTGGGTCTTCGACGGCGTACCGGCGTAGTTGTACATGTAGATCATGTGATGGATCGGCTCGTTGGCGTGGGCGTACTGGCCGAGGTTGGCGTCGTAGGCCTCGCGCATCTCGTGGATGACGCCGCCGTAGCAGCCGACCAGGTAGTCGCGGGGTGCCGCGAAGACCGCGTCGATCTTGGCGGAGAGCTGGGCGCGGCCGCCGTACAGGTTGGCCATGCCCTGCGGGTCCTGCGGGGCCGGGGTGGCGTAGTGCCAGGGTGCGCCCTCGGTGAAGTCGCAGCCCCACTCGTTGGGCTTGAAGTTGGCGTCGGTGGTGCGCCACGCGCCACTGGTCTGCCTGCCCCGGAAGAAGCCGACCGACGGGGACCACAGGTTGGCGTAGTCCAGCGCCCGGTTGCGGAAGTAGGCCGCGTCCTCGGTCTTGCCCAGGGCCTGGCCGAGCTGCGAGATGCCGAAGTCGTTGACGGCGTCCTCAAGGGTCCACGAGGCCGCTTCGCTGCGCACGTCGGTCGGGACGTACCCCTTGAAGGTGCTGACCTCGATGCCGTTGCGGCCGTTGGGGTTGTAGTCGGTGTAGACGGTCGCGTTCTTCACCGCCGAGGCGTACGCGGCGTTGTAGTCGAAGTTGCGGATGCCCTTGATGTAGGCGTCGGCGAAGGCCAGGTCCTGGTTGCTGCCGACCATCGCGCCGACGTTCCACGGCCCGGACCAGCGCGGCGTCCAGCCGCTCTGCTTGTACGCGTTGACGAACCCGTCCAGCATCTCGCCCGACTTCGTCGGGGTGAGCAGCGTGTACAGCGGCCACGCGGCCCGGGAGGTGTCCCAGAAGCCGTTGTTGACGTACATCTGCCCGTCGTGGACGACGTTGTCGTACGGGCTGAAGTGCCGCCGTACGCCGCCGACCAGCTCCGAGCGGTTGTTCGGGTACATGTACGACCGGTACAGGTTCGAGTAGAACGTGATCAGCTGGTCGTTGGTGGCGCCCTCCAGCTTCACGGCACCGAGGGCGCTGTCCCACAGGGCGGCGGCCTCGTCGCGTACCGTGTCGAAGCTCTTGGTCCCGACCTCCTGCGACAGGTTGCTCTGCGCCTGCGCGACGCTCATGAACGAGGTCGCCATGCGCAGCGTGACCTTCTCGCCCGCGCCGGTGGCGAACCGGATCCAGCTCGTCACCCCCTGGCCGGTGATGACGCCGGAGGACGCGATCGCCTTGTCGACCGTGGCGTAGACGTACATCTTCTGGCCGCGGTGGGTGATGTCACCGGAGATCACGCGGTTGGCGGTGTCGACGTTCAGGGCGCCGGTGCCGCTGTCGATGGTGTCGAACAGGATCATCGACTCGGCGGCCGACGGGAACGTGAACCGCATGACGCCCGCGTGGTCGGTGGGCGCCAGCTCGGCGGTGATGCCGTACGTGTCCAGCTGCGTCTTGTAGTAGTGCGCCTTCGCGACCTCGTTGGCGTGGCTGTAGGTCGACTGGCGCGCGGCGGGCGTCGACTTGACCGCACCGGTCATCGGCATGACCTGGAGCTGCGCGTAGTCGCCGATCCAGGGGCTGGGCTCGTGGCTGACGCCGAAGCCCTGCACCGTGTTGTCGGCCCACTCGTACAGCCAGTTGTCGCTGTTGCCCTTGGTGAACGGGGTCCAGAAGTTGAACCCGTGCGGCACGGTCGCGCCGGGGAAGGTGTTGCCGCGCGAGTACGAGGCGCCCTGGTTGTTGGTGCCGCGCCGGGTCTCGACGTAGTCCGACAGCCGGCCGGCGGCGTTGGCCGCGATCTGGATGTCGTCGAAGTAGCCCCGGAAGGTGCCGGTGTTGAGCGGCTGGTCGTAGCCGATCAGGATCTGGTCGACGGTCTTGCCCGCGACGTTGGCGCCGATGTTGGACGTGACGAAGTTCCAGACGTCGAAGCTCAGCACCGAGCCGCTGCCCTGGAACGTCGGGTGCACCCGCACGCCGTGCTGGTCGACGGCGCCGGAGTCGCGCAGGTGGGTGCCGTCGGTGAACAGCAGGTCGACCGCGACGTCCAGATGCCCGCCGGACTGCGGGAACACCCAGTACGACAGCGTGGTGGTCGGCGAGACCGCGACGTCGACGTCGAAGATCCGCTGGTACGAGTACGACGACGTGGTGCTCAGGTCGTTGCCCGAGTACATGAGCGACGCCGTGCCCGTGTGCCCCCGTTCGCTGCGGGTGCCGCTCTCCATCGCGGTGAGCGCGCAGCAGTAGCCGCCGACGTTCGCGCTGGCCTCGCTGGTGTTCGTCCAGGTCGGCTGGACGTCACCGGCCTCGAAGCCGGAGCTGAAGTCGCTCGCCGCGGCCGAGGCCGAGGTGGGGACGCCGACCGCGAATCCCACTGCCAGCGCGACGATCCCGAGCCACACCTGTTTGCGCCGGAATCCGGACATGGTTCACCTGCCCGATCATGAAGAAGTCCGTGAACGCGAGTGATCTTGCACCCGCGTGATGCTGCATCGAGATTGAACGTTATTGACATCGATGTCAACATCTGAAATAACTCCAAAACGGACCGGCGTTCGATCCGATCTCGATCAGATCGGGTGACGGGCCGATGACCAGCGTGTTACGTGCCCGTCCCCCGAACCCGGAGTCCACATGACCGCCCGCCCGAGAGCACTCGCCGCCAGAGCCGTCGCCGCCCTGGCCGCCTGCCTGCTCGCCACCGCACTGATCCCCGCCACCGCGGCCCAGGCCGCGCCGGACTTCAGCACCAACGAGGCCGGCAATCCCTTCGCCGACGGCTGGTACGCCGACCCGGACATCGCCGTCTACAACAACACCTACTGGGTCTTCCCGACCACGTCGAAGGGCTACAGCGAGCAGACCTACCTCGACGCGTTCGCCTCCACCGACCTGGTCACGTGGACGAAGTACCCGAACGTGCTGACCAAGGCGAACGTGTCCTGGGCGTCGTACGCGATGTGGGCGCCCGCGCCCGTCGCCCGCAACGGCAAGTACTACCTGTACTTCGCCGCCAACGACATCCAGAACAACTCCAGCCTCGGCGGCATCGGCGTGGCCGTGGCCAGCCAGCCGCAGGGCCCGTACAGCGACGCGCTCGGCCGGCCGCTGATCGGGCAGTTCTACAACGGCGCGCAGCCCATCGACCAGGACGTCTTCATCGACGACGACGGCCAGGCCTACATCTACTACGGCGGCTGGGGCCACGCCAACGTGGCCAAGCTCAACGCCGACATGACCAGCCTCGGCACGTTCAGCGACGGCAGCACGTTCAAGGAGATCACGCCGTCGGGCTACGTCGAGGGCTCCCAGATGTTCAAGCGCAACGGCAAGTACTACCTGATGTGGTCCGAGGGCGGCTGGACCGGCCCGGACTACTCCGTGTCGTACGCCATGTCGACCTCGCCGACCGGCCCGTTCACCAAACTGGACAAGGTGCTGGCGCAGGACGCGGCCGTGGCCAAGGGCTCCGGGCACAACTCCGTGGCCAACGTGCCCGGCACCGACATCTGGTACATCTTCTACCACCGCCGCCCGCTGGCCGAGACCGACGGCAACCACCGGCAGCTCGCCTACGACCGCATGTACTTCAACGCCGACGGCACCATCCCGCGCATCAGGATGGGCGTGAAGGACAACTTCGCCGACGGCAACGCCCTGGGCTGGAAGACCTACGGCGGCACCTGGTCGGTCAGCGGCGGCCGCTACGCCGCGGGCAGCTCGCTGGGCGGAAAGGCGCTGCTGGACACCAACTTCGGCGATTTCACCTACGACGCCGACGTGACGGTGACCTCGGGCAGCGGCGACGCGGGCCTGCTGTTCCGGACCAGCGGGGCGGCGGTCGGCACCGACAGCTACAACGGCTACTACGCGGGCATCAGCCCGGCGGGCCGGGTCGTGCTCGGACGCGCCGCCAACAACTGGACCCAGCTCGCGACCACCGCGCTGACCGTCGCCGTCGGCACCAGCTACCACCTGCGGGTCACGGCCGTGGGCACCTCCATCAAGGTGTACGTCGACGACATGGCCACCCCGAAGATCAGCACCACCGACGCGACCTACGCCTCCGGCGGTGACGGCGTACGCGTCTTCAACGCCGCCGCCGCGTTCGACAACGTCTCGGTCGGCCCGGCCGTCGGCGCCGGGGTCAACCTCGCGCTCAACCGCCCCGCCACCGGCACCGCCGCGTGCGCGGCGTCGGAGGGGCCGGAGAAGGCCGTCAACGGCACCGTGAACGGCGGCAACTCCGACAAGTTCTGCTCGAGCGCGGCCGGGGCGTGGCTGCGCGTCGACCTGGGCAGCAACCAGACGATCAGCCGGTTCGAGGTCGCGCACGCGCAGGCGGGCGGGGAGTCGGCGTCACTGAACACGAAGGCGTACACCATCTCGGTCTCCACCGACGGCACCACCTGGACCCAGGTCGTGAACGTCACCGCCAACACCGCCGCGACCACGGTCCACCCCGTCACCGGCGTCGCAGCCCGCTACCTCCGCCTGACCGTCGGCACCGCCACCCAGACCACCGACACCGCCACCCGCATCTACGAGTTCCGCGCTTTCGGGTGAGCGCAGCAGTTTCGGGGAAAGTGCTGGAATCTTGACGCGCTTTCGTGCACTTTCCCCGAAACTGCACGATGACCGCAGGGGTCAGGAGGTGGTCGTGGCGACGACCGGGCCCAGGCGGAGTACGCCGTCGTCGAGGGGGGTGCAGCGGACGCCGCCGCGGCCGCGCAGTGCCCGCCAGGCGCCGGGGCCGATGACCGCGTCCATCCAGGCGCACGGCTTGGCGGCGCGGTTCACCCGCAGCCGCACCGGGCCGTCGCCGGAGTCCAGCGACAGCACCGAACCGACCAGGCTGTCCACGTCGATGCCCGCGACCAGGATGTTGCGGCGCACCTGCGCCAGCCCTGCACCGGGCGGCAACGACTCCTGCGCGATCACGGTGATGCTCGCGTCGCGGTGCGCCTGCCTGCCGAAATAGCGGTCGCCGACGATGCCGAGGCCCGCCCGGATCCGGATCTGGCGGACCAGCTCGCCCGGCGGGGCCGGTTCGGGCCCGTCGGCCGGGCGGCCCTGGTAGCGGCGTACCGGCGAGGCCAGCAGTTCGACGATCTCCGGCACCCCTTGATTCTAATTCCGGACGTGGACCGGCCCGTCCCGCCCGGACGGCCCGTGGTGCGAAGTGACCAACGTCAGTAGATTGTCGCTGGACTTCCTGTCCCTGCTGGACTTCGGCGGCATGGAGGAGCGGTGGCGAGATCCGCTGAGGCGGCGCGGCGCGATCTGCCGATCTACTCCGGCACGGTCGCCGGGGTGCTGCTGGCCTGTCCGGCGTTCCTGTGGCTGGACTCGCCCGACGCCGTGTGCGCCGCGATCGGCCCCACCTGGGCCATGGCGGTGATGTTCGCCGGATTCGCCGCCGCGGTGGCGGCGTTGCCGGTCGGCATCGTGCTGATGGTGGCCCAACGCCACGCACGCTGGCTGTTCGCGCCGCTGGCGCTGCTGGCCGTGGCGGTCGAGGCGGTCGCCGCGGCGCAGCTGCTCGGCGACGTGGACTGCGTGGCGGGCCACGCGCCCATCAGCTGGGTCATGGGCCTGTTCGCGATGCTCGGCGGGTTCGGGCTGTGCGGCCTGGCGTACGCCGTGATCCGGACCGACCCGCCGCCTCAGCCCTGAGCTCGCCAGACGCCCGGCCGTGGCGCGCGACTATGGTGATCTCCATGGACAGCTCGGACGCCGGGGACGGCACCGCCCGCACCACCCGCACCGCCGACACGCTGGCACAGGCCCTGGCGGCGCTCGGCGTGCCGGTGGCCGGACAGCCCTCGGACGGCGACGTCCCGGCCCTGCTCGGCGTGCTGACCGCCGTGGTGGAGGCCGCCGTGCACGACCACCTCAACGAGGTGCGCGACCTTGAGCAGTTCACCGCGGCCTACGACCGTCAGACCGCCGGGCATCCGGTCTCGGCGGTCCAGCTCATCGCCCAGCGGCTGGGCGTCGCCTCCGACCAGCTGCGCCGGCCGTCGACGGCGGGGGGACAGGTGGTGTCCACGATCGCGGGCGCCGCCGACGCCGCCCAGTCCGCCCACGCGCTGCTCAGCTACCAGACCTTCCGCCAGTACGCCGACGCCGTCCGCGTCCCCGAGCAGACGCTCACCGAGACGCTGCGCATCGCCGACGAGTCCAGCACCCAGTCCCGCGCCCACCTCGACGCCGTCCTCGCCACCGCCCGCACCCAGGGCCTCCTCCCCTGACCCCACCCTCCCCGCGCCTTCCGGGCCGCCCCGGCCCACGCTTTCGGACCGCAGGGCGCGATCTCTCGTGAAGATCGCTGTCTTCGGTCAGATAGTCGCCAGATAGTGCGCAAGATGACCGCAAACAGCGATCTTCACCCGCACCACCTACCGTCCCAACCCACTCCCACCTGCGGCTACGCGTGTCGCGCCGCTCGGTGTCAGCCCGCGGGACCCGGCTCGGCAGGGCCGCCGGGTGTGAGAGCATCGAGCGCGTGACGACACCGCGCCTCGGTCCGGTCCGCCGCGTCGCCGTACTGGCCGACGTACACGGAAACGTCCCCGCGCTGATGGCGGTGCTCGACGACGTGCGGGCCACCGGCGCCGACCTGATCGTGTTCCCCGGCGACCTCACCTGGGGTCCGGAGCCGCAGACCACGTTCGACCTGATCCAGGACCTGGGGCGCCGGGCGGTGTGCGTACGCGGCAACGCCGACCGCGCCGTGGTGGAGCTGGCCCGGGGCGAGCGTGAGCACACGAAGCCGCGCGACCCGTGGATGCCCGCCCAGCACTCCGCCGAGGCGGTCGAGTTCCTGGCCGCGCTGCCGCTGAACGTGGTGGTGGAGATCGAGGGCCTGGGCGCGGTCCGCTTCTGCCACGGCTCGCCGCGCGACGACACCGAGTGCGTCACCCCGCAGACCAGCGAGGAGCGGTTCACCGAGCTGTCGGCGGGCGTGGACGAGCAGGTCATCGTCACCGGCCACACCCACCTCCAGTTCGACCGGCAGGTGGCCGGGCGCCGCAGCGTGAACCCCGGCAGCGTCGGCCTGCCGTACCACCTGGGCATGCCGGGCACGGCCTACTGGGCGCTGCTCGGGCCGGACGTGCAGCTGCGCGAGACCCGCTACGACGTGCAGGAGGCGGTCGACCGGTGCCGGATGACCGGCGACCCGAGCGGCGACACGATCGTCGCCCACCTGCTCACTCCCCCGACCCCGGACGAGATCATCGCCGACGCCGAGAGCCGCGTCTTCGCCGACTGACAGCGGCCCGGGAGCACCCGTTTTTCATCGACGCTGGCCTATCTAGAGGACGAATCGGGAAAAACCGTCCTCTAGATAGGCCAGCGTCGATCACAAGCCCCCTTCGCCGGTCAGGCGGGGACGGGTTCGCGGCCGTGTACCCAGTCGGGTAGCGGGGTGTCGGGGGCGGCGGTGTGGGTGGCGACGGTCTCGCCGGTGGCCTCGTCGACCAGGGCCAGGCGCACCGACGCGGGTTCGTAGCGCAGGCGGGGCACCGCGAACACCGCCGAGACGCCGCGCTCACCGTGCCGGCCGGTGAACAGCAGCAACCGCCAGTCCCCCTCGTCCCAGTGCTCGCGCAGGTCCGAGGTGAGCAGCGCGGCGGTGTCGCGCCATACCGGGCTGCGGTGCAGCTGCTCGACGGTCGAGGCGAGCGGGATGTCGAAGCCGCCGGTGGGCAGCGGGTGGGTGAGGCGTACCCGCAGCTGGCGCAGGTGGTCGAGCCAGTGCCGGTCGAGTTCGGCCGACAGCGCGAGCACCGCGGCGGCCTCGGCGACCAGGACGGCGGCGGCCGGGCCCGGGTTGTCCGCGAGTGCCCCGATCCAGCCGGTGGTGGCGGTCGCCGCCAGCACGCCGGCCGCGATGAGCAGCCCGGCGCGGGCGAAGGCGCGCCACCTGACGGGCGTACGGGCCGCCGACAGGCACCCGCACGACGACTCCGGCGCGGCCACCTTGGCGTAGCCGAGGTAGCCGGCGAACCCGGCGGTCAGGGCGACGGCGGCGTACCCGGACAGCGGGCGGGCGGCCGGGACCAGCAGCGCCACCGCGACGGCGGCCTCGACGGCGCCCAGGGCCCGGAACGCGGGCACGACCCGGGTCTCGCCGAGCAGCTTGGCCAGGGCGGTGCGGCGGGCGGTGGCCTCGGCCTGCGGGTGGGCCAGCTTGAGCCGGGCCGACCACAGCAGCACGGCCGCGAGCAGCAGCGGCTGCACCGCGGAGATCCACGAGAGCATGACTCCTCCTCGGGGGGGTGGGGGCGGGCGCCGTACGGGCACCCGCCCCGGGCGGTCAGTGGCCGTGCGTGCTCGCGTACACGGTGGCGATGTGGATCTCGTTGGTGTCGGGGATCCAGGCGCCGATGACCTGGACGTGCCGGCCCACCTTGAGCATCGACATGTCGGCCACGGCGGGGGTGGCGTTGTAGCTGACGGCGGAGCGGCCGGGCACCACGTGCCCGACGATGCGCTTGCCCTTGTGGTCCAGGTGGACCTGGTTCTTGCCGATGGCCGCGATGTGGGCCTGGAGGTTGACGATGTTGATCCAGACCGCGTCGGCGGCCAGGGTGCCGTCCTCCAGGCGCAGGCCCCGGGCGTAGAGGCCGTCGCCGACGGCGGCGGCGTCGATGCCGGTGGGGTGCAGCTTCCAGACGCTGGTGGCGTTGGTGATCCGGATGCGGTACAGCGCCGTGTCGGAGCCGGTGACGTACAGCATCCCGGCGGCGATGCCGGTGATGCGGCCCTCGGCGAAGTTCGGGTCGGGGGCGCCCGCGTCGATGGTCTGCGGGGCGGCGAACGCCGCTTCGGGGGCGAGCGAGCCGAGCGCGGTCGCGGCGACGAGGCTGGCTCCGCCGACGACCGCGGAGGTGAGCAGGCGGCGGCGGGCCAGGGTGTTGTCGGTCATGTCAGTGGCTCCCGTCAGGCCGTGATCGTGCAGGGCTGCAGGCCGGCCGAGAGGCTCGCGATGAGGCTGTACGCGGCCGGGGTCAGGTCGATGACCCGGTTGGTGCCGCAGACGCCGCCGCAGCAGGCGCGCTCGCCGCAGAACAGGTCGGTCTGCGGGCCGCAGTCGGCGATCGAGGTGGTGACGGACTTGCCGTTGCACCGGTTGGTGGTGGTGTGCTGGAAGCCGCAGCCGCGCCGGGCCATGCCGCTGATGCCGCAGCTGTCGGGGCGGGTGATGGCGTAGCACGCGTCCGAGGTGTTCGGCCACGCGTGCTGGCGGTTGCCGGAGTTGCAGGTGCCGCAGGCGCCGTGTCCGGCGGTGCCGCACGGCCCCCATGAACTGCCGCAGCAGAACCAGGACATCTCCCCAGTGAGAGCTGCCATTGAACGCCTCCTTCAAGGTGTGGGTTACCTCTTCGGGTCGGCGATGGGCCCATCGACGATGGGTGACATCCTGCGGGCTGCGCGAGAACGTCGTCAATCCATACCAAGAAATTTCTCGATTAAATATGAACCGTGACCTGCTGTCTTATTTGGGAAACGCCGAATGGCCCGGCGCCCTGCGGGCGCCGGGCGTGCTGACCGGTGATCAGCGGACGCGGCTCAGCAGAACCAGCCGTCCTGCACCCAGCCGTGGCGGTTGACGTGGCCGTAGGCGAAGCCGTAGATGAAGCCGCCGCTGCGCGGCCCCTGCACCGTGAAGGTCTCCCCCTGGTAGAGGGTGCCCATCCAGGCGCCGAGCGGTTCGGTGCGCACGAACAGCGACTGGGCGCAGACGGTCTCGCGCACGCCGACGCGGCCGTTGGCGGCCAGGGCGGGGGCGGGCACCGAGGTCAGCACGGCCGCGGCGAGTGCGGCGGCCACGGCCGCGCGACGCAGACTCACCATGAGTTGTAGCCTCCGATGCACTCGATGCGCATGTATCCCCAGTCGTTGGGGCCGAAGTCGAACGTGGCGGCCCAGCCGTTGTAGACCGGGTGCGCACCGGGCGTGTGCCCGATCTTGTCGCCGTAACCGAGGACCCGCTTGAGGCCGTACGGCCCGTGGGCGGAGTCGTAGTTGTCGTAGAAGCTGGCGCTCTGGCAGATGTTGATCGCGTGGGTGGGCACCACGACCGCCTGTGCGGCGGCACTGGAGGCGGTGACCAGCCCGACCGCGAGCAGGCACGCTGCCCCGGCCTTGAGCAGTCTGCGCATGGGTTGCCTTTCGGGGGGCGGCGGCCCGGCGGGGGGTCCGGGCCGCAGGCGGAACGACGGGGGCGTTGGTGAAAATTCTTGCCGACATTCCATCACCATGGGTCGGTTTCTTTCAACAGTTGTTTCGCACATGTCGATGAAATGCCATGGTGGCGGGCCCCATTTTCGCGGCACCCACGGTGTGTCGCGCCAGCCTGTGACCTGAACAGCCGGACGCGTACGGTGACCGCACCCATTACGGAAAGGAGTCGGTCATGTTACAACGTGCCCGTGCGACGATCTGCCTCATCAGCATGCTTTTCGTCGTTTTCGGACTGCCGAGCGCTGCAAGCGCGGCAACGCCGTACACGGTGACGCCGGTCAACGGGACGCTGAAGGCGTACAACATCTCGGCCGTCTACGTGGCCGGGGTCTCCTCCGGCGGCTACCTGGCCACCCAGCTGCACGTCGCCTACTCCGGACGGATCAAGGGTGCGGGGATCTTCGCCGCCGGGCCCTACTACTGCGCGCAGAACAACGCCAGCCAGGCCCTCAACGCCTGCGGCGACGACATCTGGTCCGACCAGCTGCCCACCCTGGAGGCCGACGCGTCACTGTGGTCGGGCTACGGCTGGGTCGACCCGATCGGCAACCTGTCCGGCGATCCGGTCTACGTGTTCCACGGCAACAGCGACACGACCGTGAAGAAGTCGGTCAACGACGACCTGGTCAAGTTCTACCAGCACTTCGGCGCCAGCGTGCAGTACGACTCGGCCACCTCGGCCGGGCACGCCTGGGTCACGCCGTACGGCACGGGCGCGTGCACGGTCACGGCGAGCCCGTTCCTGAACGACTGCGGCATCGACCCGCAGCAGGCGATGCTGGGCAAGCTGCTCGGCTCGGTCGGCGCCCGCAACACCGGCCCGCTCACCGGCAGCCTGATCAAGTTCGACCAGAGCACGTTCGCGACCAACGGGTGGGCGCCGGGCCTGAGCATGGGCAACAGCGGCTTCGCGTACGTGCCGAGCGCGTGCGCGGCCGGGCAGGCGTGCAAGCTGCTGGTCGCCCTGCACGGCTGCGCCCAGGGGTACGACGCCGTCGGCACCGCCTTCGTCGACCGCGCCAACCTGAACCAGTACGCCGACACCAACCGCCTCGTGGTGCTCTACCCGCAGGCCACCGCCTCCGGGGTGAACCCGTACGGCTGCTGGGACTGGTGGGGCTACCTCGGCTACACCAGCTACCCGATCCACGGCGGCCCGCAACTGGAAACGATCATGAACATGGTGCGCCGCCTCGACGGATGACCCGCCGTTGGGCGGCGCGCACCGGGGCGCACCGCTGATGTTCACGAGATGTTCGGCGCCCCCTACGCCGACCGTCCGATGCGGTCGGGCCGCAGCTCGTGACACATTTCGAACCATGACTCTGGTCGAGACCGCCGGCCTCGCGGCCCTCGTGGCGGTCGTCGCGGCAGGACTGGTCCTGAGCATCCGCGAGCAGCGCGCCCTCAGCCCGGGCCGAGGTCCGCTCCGGGTACGGGGTGCCCCGCACGGTCCGCATCCACTACCGCCGCGGCGGCAGCGGCCGGGCACCCTGGCGGGCGGGCCCGCTCGCGGCCTACCTCGGGGCGGGCGGGGCGGCCCTGGCGCTGCTGGTGGTCAACCTGACCGAGCCCGGCGCGCTCCAGAGCACCGGCACGGTGCTGCTGGCCCTGGTGGCGCTGCTAGGGCTCGGCGCGGCGGCCGGGGTGGCGGCGCTGTACGCGGCGCAGCGCACCGTCGTCGGGCAGGTCGTCCACCGGCGGATCTGGAACGGCGACGACGGCGGGCCCGACCGGTACTGGATCGCCGTCGACCACGACGGCCGGTCCACGAAGATCTCCGGTTACCGGGTCGACCGCGGCCAGTTCCGGTCCGTGATGGAGGGCGCGCAGGTGCGGCTCAAGGTCGCGCCGGTCGTCCGGTACGTCGCCAAGGTGCGGCCGCTGCGGCTGCCCGAGCCGGTCAACGCCTTCCCCGGCGGGCACGCGGCGCAGTTCCCGCACGGCCTGGCCGACCTGGCCGTCTCGCCCGAGCACGCCGCCGCCGTGCTGGACTGCCCGGTCGAGCCGTTCGCGTTCGCGGTCGAGCACACCGGCGGCCGCATGGCCGGGGTGCGCGCCTACGGGTACGTGCCACTGGGCACCACCGCCTCCGGCGACCGGCATCCCCACGCCGTCCTGGTCTACGAGGCACCCGACGCCGTCGCCGCCGACCGCCTCGGCCACCTGGTGAAGTACCTGGTCGTGGAGCCGTGGCTGGTCAACGGCCGCGGCGACGGGGCACTGTGCGTACGCGTCGACTACCACAGCCTGCCCACCGACCACCTGGCCCGCGAGGTGATCAAACAGGTCCGCAGGGGAGCATCACGGCGCTGACCTGCCGATTCGGGGCACGGCCGGGGCGGCGCGGCGGTAGACAGAGCAGGTGGAGCACGACCCGCGCCACCGCGCGCTGCTGCGGCTGCTGGAGCTGACCCACCTGGCCCGCGGCGACGACGTGGCCGGGTGTGTCAGCACCGCGCTCGCACCGCTGGACCTGGCCGCCACCTGCTACCTGGTCGACCAGGAGCAGCAGCAGCTGCACCCGCTGCCGGTGCCCGGCACCACCGTGGCCGCCCGGCCGCTGGCGGTCGACGGCACGGTCGCCGGACGGGCCTACGCGCTGGTCCGGGCGCAGCCCGGCGAGGGGCACCGCCGGTGGCTGCCACTGGTGGACGGCACCGAGCGGCTCGGCGTGGTCGAGCTGGTGCCCGGCCCCGCCGCCGACCTCGACGGCCTCGACGACTGGGCGCAGACGTTCACCAACCTGGTCGGCCACCTGGTCGCGGTCAAGCTGCCGTACGGCGACACGCTGCACCAGACCCGGCGCACCCGGCCCATGACCGTCGCGGCGGAGCTGCTGCTGGGGATGCTGCCGCCGCTGACCTTCACCGACGACCGGTTGGTGCTCAGCTGCCTGCTGCAACCCAGCTACGACGTCGGCGGCGACGGGTTCGACTACGCGCTGGACGGGCCGTACGCCCGATTCCACGTGCTCGACGCGATGGGCCGGGGGCTGAGCGCCGCCGTGATGGCGGTGACCGCGCTGGCCGCGATCCGGTCGGCCCGCCGCGACGGGCACGGGCTGGTCGCGATGGCCCGCGCCGCCGACGAGGCGCTGCGCGAGCAGTTCGGCCGGGCCGGGTTCGCCACCGCCGTGCTGGCCGACCTGGACGTCGACACGGGGCAGCTGCGCTACCTCAACGCGGGGCATCCGCCGCCGCTGCTGCTGCGCGCGGGCAAGGCGGTCCGCGAACTCGGCGACGGGCGGCGGCTGCCGCTCGGGCTCGACGAGGGCATCCCGGCGCTCGGCCGGGAGCAGCTCGAACCCGGCGACCGGCTGCTGCTGTACACCGACGGCGTCGTGGAGGCCCGCGACCCCGACGGCGACCTGTTCGGCACCGCCCGCCTCATCGACCACGCCGAGCAGGCCGCCCAGGCCCAGCTCCCCGCCCCGGAGACCCTCCGCGTCCTGTCCCGCCACCTCCTGGCCTTCCAGTCCGCCCCCACCCGCGACGACGCCACCCTCCTGCTCCTCGACTGGACCCCCACCCCGCCCCGCCGCGCCGTCCCCCCATCCCCCACCGCCGGCTCCCTCCCCAGTTGATCATGAACTTGTGGCACGGTTCGACGGCGTGTCATGGGCACAACCTCCTGATCGACAGCCCGCGGCGGGACCGGACGCCTACAGTGGGGGCGTGGCTGAGGTCGATCTCGACCGGCACTGGTACGGAGCCGACGACGCGCCGGTCACGCTGGTGGAGTACGGCGACTTCGAGTGCCCGTACTGCGGGGCGGCCGCGCCGGTGCTGCGGCGGCTCGTCGACACCTCCGGCGGGGCGGTGCGGCTGGTGTTCCGGCACTTCCCGCTGTTCACCACGCACGCGTTCGCGCTGACCGCCGCCCTGGCCGCCGAGGCGTCGGGGGACAAGTTCTGGCAGATGCACGACCTGCTCTTCGCCCACCAACACCGGCTCACCGACGCCGACCTGGCCGGCTACGCGCGGCAGATCGGTGCCGGCGAGGTCACCGGTGCGGCCGCGCAGGCCCACCGGCCCGAGGTGGAGGCCGACTACACCAGCGGCGTCGACGCGGGGGTACGCGGCACCCCGACACTGTTCGCCGACGGACGCCTGTACAGCGGAAAAGTCGAGCTCAACGCCCTGCACCGCGCACTCGGCCTCCCCTGACACCCGCCCACCGACCCGCCCGCCCGCGCGGCGCGGGTGCAGTTTCGGGGAAAGTGCTGGAATCTTGGCTCGAATTCGTGCGCTTTCCCCGAAAGTGCACGCTGCCACCGCCAGCGGGACGGCGCGGCGGCGCGGGTCAGGGGAGGGTGGGGTCGCGCCAGGGGCCGGTAGGGAGGGCGGGCATGGCGCCGGAGTCGTCCGAGGTGCACAGGGGCAGGCGCTCGCCGAGGCAGCGCAGCGCCAGCGAACCCAGCACCGCGGCCAGCAGCGACCCGGCCAGCACCCCGATCTTGGCCTGCTCGCGCAGCTCGGGGTCGGTGAAGGCCAGATCGGTGATGAACAGCGCGATGGTGAACCCGATCCCGGCCAGCAGCGCCCCGCCGATCAGGTGCCCGTACCGGACCCGGCCCGGCAGCTCGCCCAGCCCGGTCCGCAGCGCCACGGCCGCTCCGGCGCTGATGCCGACGGTCTTGCCGATCACCAGAGCCGCCACGATACCGATGGTCACCGGCGAGGTCGCCGCCCGGCGCAGCGTCTCGCCGTCCAGCCGCACCCCGGCGTTGGCCAGGCCGAACACCGGGATCACCAGGTACGCGCTGACCGGGTGCAGCGCGTCCTGGAGCCGGTCGTTGGGCGGCACCGTGGCCCGTGCCGCCGAGGCGGCCAGCCGGGCGCGGGCGGCGTCGGCGCGTTCCAGCACGGCCCGGCCGTAGAAGCGCAGCCGCTCGGCCTGCTCCGGCTCGACCGGCGTGGCGGGCACGAGCAGCCCGACCAGGACCCCGGCCAGCGTCGGGTGCACGCCCGAGGCGTACACGGCCGCCCACAGCAGCAGCCCGACCAGCACGTACGGCTGCAACTGCCATACCCGGGCCCAGCGCAGCCCGGCCAGCACCAGCACCAGGGCCAGCGCGGCCAGCAGCGCGGGCACGGACACGTGCGCGGTGTAGAACACGGCCATCACGGTGATCGCCCCGATGTCGTCGGCGATGGCCAGGGTGAGCAGGAACAGGCGCAGCTGGTCCGGGCAGCGCGGCCCGAACAGCGCCAGGATCCCGACCAGGAACGCCGTGTCGGTCGAGACCGGGATGCCCCAGCCCATCGCCGGGGGGCCGGTCGGATTGAACGCCAGGTAGATCAGGGCGGGCAGGATGAGGCCGCCGAGCGCCCCGAGCACCGGCACCAGCACGGCTCGGGGCCGCCGCAGCTCCCCCACGGTGGTCTCGCGGCTGATCTCCAGGCCGACGGTGAGGAAGAACAGCGCCATCGCCAGGTCGTTGACCCAGTGCCGCAGGTCCAGCGTTATCCCGGCGTCGCCGACGCGCACCGACGCCTCGGTGTGCCAGAACTGCTCGTACCCGCCGCCCGGGATGTTCGCCCAGACCAGCGCGACCACCGTGGCCACCAGCAGCAGCAGGCCGCTGCCCGCCTCGGTGGCCAGGAACCGCTGGAGCGGGTACGACACGTGCGGCACCGGGATGGACACCCGGGGCGCTGGTCCGGGGCGCGGCGGCAGCGCCGCGGTGCGGGCCGACATAACCCTGATGATCCCCGGACGGGGGCCGCCGAGCAGGCGCTTGGCCGGATCACAGCCCTCCGGCCTGCACCTGGGCGCCGCGGGCGAGCGGTGCGGAGATCAGGGTCGACCACGCCGCAGGCTCAGGGAAACCACCCTGCCGACGGCGGGCACCGGCCGCCGATGATGGCCCCGGGACGCCGCGAGGGTCGCGGCGATCGGGCGGAGGAGATGACATGACGGCCACGGCGGCACCGGTCCGGGTGCGGCGGAAGGTGGGCTTCTGGTGGTTCGCGCTGAGCGCGGCGGCGATCGCGGTGTTCGCCGCGCTGCCGTACCTGACCAGCTCACTGCCGAGCCTGGCCGAGGCGGACAACGGGCTGGCCGCCAACTACGCGCACCGCCCGGCGACCGTCCAGTTCGCGCTGTACGCCCACATCGTCGGCGCCGCGCTGGCGCTGCTGCTGTCGCCGCTGCAGTTCGCGGCGCGGCTGCGCGAACGCGCTCCGCGCCTGCACCGGGTGGTCGGGCGGACCGTGTTCGGCGCGATCATGGTCGGCGGCGCGGCGGGGCTGGTGCTGGCGCCGTTCAGCAGCGCCGGGATCGCCGGCACGCTCGGGTTCGGCGCGCTGGCGGTGCTGTGGGTCGGGTCGGCGGTGACGGCGCTGCGGGCGATCCGGGGCGGCGACGTCGAGGCGCACCGGCAGTGGATGGTGCGCACGTTCGCGCTGACGTACGCCGCCGTCACGCTGCGGCTGTGGCTGCCGGTGCTGATCGTGGCGCAGGTCGCGGCCGCCGGGGTGGACGGGCAGACGGCGTTCGACCGGGCGTACCTGGTCGTGCCGTTCCTGGCCTGGGTGCCCAACCTGCTGGTCGCCCACTGGTGGCTGCGGCGCCGCTGAGCGGCGGCGGCCGGTTCACTGGCCTCGGCGGTACGCGTCGAGGCCGGTGAACCACTTCTCGGCCAGCCACCGCTCACCGCTGGTGTCGACGGCGCAGCCGGCCAGCTTGAGCCGGTTGGCGAGCTTGCGGCGGCAGTCCGGGCCCGCGTCGAGCTGGACGAAGTTCAGCCCGGCCAGGTCGGCGATCTCCCGCATCCGCCCCGCCTTCACGATCAGCGTCCGGTCGGGCAGCGCGCCGAGGGCCAGCCCCAGCTCGATCAGCACGTTCGGCCGGGCCTGCATGCCCGGTTCCCGGTGCGCCGGGTCGTCGGTCGTACGGTGCAGGCTGGAGTGCAGGCTGACCTGGTCGTCCGGGGTCAGCAGCACCACGGTCGCCTGGCAGACGGCCACCGCCCGCGAGATCACCTCCGACAGGTGCGGCATCGGCTTGCCCGTCTTCGCGACCAGCGCCTCCCACGGCATCGGCAGCAGGCCGATCGCCGTCAGGAACTCGAACATCTGCTCCAGCACGGCCTCGTCCCGGCCGTGCACCACGAACACGCGCCGCCGGGCGTCGGGGTCGTCGTCCTTGGCCGTCGGCGCGGGCCGCGCCTGGACCCGCGCCGGCGGCGCGACCGCGGCGCCCAGGTCGGCGACCTGCCGGGCCCGGCCGCTGTCGAGGTCGAGATACCTCAGGTCAGTGCCGATCTGGTCGAGGAGCCAGCCGCCCACCGCCCGGTCGTCGGCGACCAGGTCGCAGTGGTCCGGGACCGACTCGGCGGCCACCACCTTGGCCATGTTCGACAGCGCGATCTCGGCGGTGAGCCGCAGCTCCTTCAGCGACGCCCCGAACATCGCCGACTCCAGCCCGTCCTGGTGCAGCCGGTCCAGCTGTCCCAGCACGGACTTCAGCAGCTCGGCGTCGGCCGGGCCGGGCTCCTTCGCCAGCGAGCGCAGCCGGTCGGCCAGCGCGCCCAGGTCGACCCGGCCGCGGCCGGCGTGCCGGTCGCGTTCCCACACCCGCAGCAGGTAGCGCAGCTTCGCCGCGTGCAGCAGATACCGGGCCAGCGGGGGGATCGCGGTGCCGCCGTCGGACCAGATCCAGGCGCTCAGCTGCGCGTCGTCGGGCTCCGGCACGGCGCACAGCAGGCGGCGCAGGTCGCGGGAGTCCTCCTGGGGCGTGATCTCCCACATGGCCACCCCGTCGGGCAGCAGGCAGCCCCGCTGCCACCAGTCGGCCGCCTCCGCGCGGGCGGGCAGCAGCAGCCGCGCCTGCTGCCCCTCCTCCGCCGAGGCGGACACCGGCCCGTCCAGCCGGGCCCCGTAGACCATCGCCTGTCCGAGCAGCGACGGGCCGGCCGAGCCGACCAGCTCCCGCCAGCGCAGGTCGGTGCGCGCCCACCAGGTCCCGGTCTCGGGCCGGGCCGGGGCCAGGCCGACCGACAGGCAGAGCACGTCGTGGTGCAGCCGCAGCACGGCCTGGTCGACCGCGCCGCGGTGCTCCTGCCCGGCGACCGCCCGCTCCTGGCCGGAGCCGGCGCCGATCAGCTCGCCGAGCGTCTCCGGCAGGTGCGACGGCAGCCCCGTGCCGGGGATGGCCTCGGTCATCGCGAACGCGTGGCGGCAGCCCGCCCACACCTCGTGCAGCCGGCGGTAGGCGGCCTCGGCGGCCGGGCCGTCCGTCGGCGCGTACAGGTGGACGACCAGCTGCTGGTCAACGATGTGACGTGCCGCCATCCGGGGCGCCTCCGTTCCCGAGGGTGTGCACGAGCCGGTTGAGCGTGTCGCGCACCTTCTTCGGCGGCGGGACCGTCGCGGTGGTGCCGACCCTGGTGAGCCGGACCGGCCCGGACAGTTCGAGGTCGCTCCAGGCCTGGCGCACGGTGTCGGCGTCGCGGGCGGCCAGGGCCGACTCGATCACCTCGACGAGGGCGAGCACCTGCTCCCACCGCGCCTCGGCGAGCTCCCACTCGGCCGCCTCCCGCAGCAGCTCGCCCAGTTCGGCGACTTCCTCGTCGGAAACCATCGTCGTCAGTTCCTCCGTCGCATGGGGCGCCGACCGGCACGTCCCGCGCTAAGCAGACCATCCCGGCCGCCGCCGGGGAACCCCTGATCCGGACCGCTTCGGCCGCGGACGCGGCGACTCCCTCGGGCCGATCGCGCTGATCAGCGAAGATGCTGCCCTCGCGGCCGGATGAGGGAACGTCCATTCACGACTGACGGACCGGCTGCGCCCGTGTCGCGGGCCCCGACGGGTCCGGGCGGCGTGCCCGCGCACGTCGGTGCGCGGGCACGCCGCCCGGGAGGTGCGGCCGGTGCGGCCCGGTCAGGCGACCGGGGTCACTGGAAGGTCAGGGTTCCGTTGGTGTTGCGTACGCAGGCGAGGGTGCGGTTGGCGGTGGCCGCCGCGGCCGCCAGGCACTGGCCGAGCACGGCGTGACCGGCCGCGTTCGGGTGCCACGACTCCTGGCACGTCTGGAAGTACGTGACACAGGCGTTCGCGAACCGCTGGATCGCGATCTTGTCGTATCCGGACAGGTTGGTGATCGGCACGCCGGTCGGGCCGTCCTGGATGCGCACCGGGGTCGCCAGCGCGCCGGTCGGGCTGTTGGCGTTCTCGCAGAGCCGGGCGCCGTCGAAGGCCCGCTGCACGTTCAGGTAGACCAGGTCCGCGCCGGGGAACTCGGCCGACAGGGTCGCGTGCGCGTTGCTGACGATGGTGCCGAGCGCGGCCGAGAAGTTCCGGCCGGGGGTGAGGCTGGCCCGGTGGATCGGGCAGCCCGCGGCGTACCGCTCCGCGCCCAGCGCCCGGAACTTGTCGCGGGTGTCGTCGCGGTCGTCCTCGGTCCAGAACGACGAGTACAGCTCCGGCGGCAGCGGGTTGGTGTAGTCCTGCAGCACGATGCGGTGCTGGCCGTCGGGGTCGATCTCGTTGAGCGTGGTCAGCAGCTGGCGCAGCGCGTTGGTCGTCTCGGCAGTGGCGGCGGCGACCTCGGCCGAGGTGGCCAGGTCGGCGTCGGAGCACGGCTCCTGCGGGACCGGGCCGTTGATGTACGCCCAGAACTCCCACCAGCCGGTCCACGCGTCGGCGATGAACCGGTTGGCGCACAGCGACGCGACGTCGCCGAAGGTGAACGAGCTGTTGTTGGAACCGAGCCCGACCAGCACCAGGTCGATGTCGTGGGTCTGCGCGACCGCCCGCAGCTGGTCCAGCTGCGCGGCGACCAGGCGGCCGTTGGTGCGGGCGTTGGACGCGCTGGCGATGTCGCGCGGCTGGCCGCCGGAGCAGGCCAGGTTGTACCGGTCGGCGATGCCGGGCAGGTTGGCCTGGAGCAGCGAGGCGTTGGCCGAGCGGTGGCAGAAGAACGCGTTGTTGTTCGCGGCCGACCAGCCGGGGAAGCCCTGGTTGACGCCGTTGACGTCGACGACGGGCTGGTAGGAGCCCGCGCCCTCGCCGCTGATGAAGCTGTCGCCGATGGCCACGGCCGCCGTGGGCAGGGCTGCGGTGGCGGGGGTGGCGACGGCCACGGCGCCAGAGCCGAGCGCCGTGACGACCGCCGCCAGGAGCGTGATGCGACGGAGTCTGATCACCGGTGCCCCTTTCTCCTCATAGGAACGTGAGATTTGCTCGGGGATCAGACCACGCGTTACGGTGTACGTCAATGCCTCGATGTCCAGCCGCAGGTCAGCACGGACCTGCTATCCCATTTTTCCTACCGGACTAGTAGGCTATCGTCTGCGGCGCGCCCGCCCGACGTCGAGGAGCTCCACCATGACCGCGTTCCACTGGTTCCTGCCCACGTCCGGCGACGGGCACGAGATCGGCGCGGCCACCGTGGCCGCCGGGGCGGCCCGGCACTCCCGCGCCGCCACCATCGGCTACCTGTCCGAGGTCGCCCAGGCCGCCGAGCAGGCCGGATTCACCGCCGCGCTCACGCCGGTGGGCGCGGGCTGCCCGGACCCGTGGATCGTCTGCGCGGCAGTCGCCCAGCACACCGAGCGGCTCAAGCTGCTGGTGGCGTTCCGGACCGGGTTCGCGCTGCCCACGCTGCTGGCGCAGCAGGCCGAGGCGTTCCAGTCGGTGACCGGCGGGCGGCTGGCGCTCAACGCGGTCACCGGCGGCGACCGGGCCGAGCAGCGGGCGTACGGCGACCACCTCGACCACGGCGACCGCTACGAGCGCACCGCGGAATGCCTCGACGTGCTCCGCCGCGCCTGGGCCGGGGAGAAGTTCGACTACCGGGGCCGCCACTACCAGGTCGAGAACGGCGGATTGAACCAGCCGCTGGACCCGGCGCCGCCGATCTACTTCGGCGGCGCGTCCCCGGCCGCCGAGCAGGTCGCGGCGCGGCACGCCGACGTCTATCTGATGTGGGGCGAGCCGCCGGCCGCGGTCGCCGAGCGGGCCGCCCGGATGCGGGCGCTGGCCGCCGCGCAGGGCCGCACCCTGCGGCTGGGCATCCGCCTGCACGTGATCGCGCGGCCCAGCGCCGACGAGGCGTGGGGCGAGGCCGACCGGCTGCTGGCGGGCATGTCACCGGAGCGCGTCGCGGCGACGCAGCAGCGGTTCGCCCGGATGGAGTCGGTCGGGCAGGCGCGGATGGCGGCCCTGCACGGCGGCACCGCCGAGAGCCTGGTCGTGTCGCCGAACCTGTGGGCGGGCGTGGGCCTGGTCCGCGAGGGCGCGGGCACGGCGCTGGTGGGCAGCTACGCCGAGGTCGCGCAGCGGATCAGCGAGTACGCCGCGCTCGGGCTCGACGAGTTCATCCTGTCCGCCTGGCCGCACCGCGAGGAGGCCACCCGCATCGGCACCCACGTCCTGCCCCTCGTGGCGCGGTAGGCGGCTCAGCGGGCCAGCTGCGAGTATCCGCCCATGTGGTAGAGCAGCGGTTCGCCGTCGCGCTGCTGGGCGTCGACCGGCCGCCCGAGCACGATCGCGTGGTCACCGGCCGGGATGCGCTCGACGACCTCGCAGACCAGCGTGGCCAGCACCCCGTTGAGGATCGGCACGCCGTACGGCCCGGGGGCCCACAGGCCGGTGTCGGCGAAGCGGTCGATGCCGCGGGTGGCGAACGTCCGCGCCACCTCCTGCTGGCCGGCCGCGAGCAGGTGGATCGCGACGTGGCGGGCCCCGGCGACGGCGGGCCAGCTGGAGGAGTCGCGGTCCAGGCAGAAGGACACGAGCTGCGGCCGCAACGACACCGAGGTGAACGAGGTGGCGGTGAAGCCCGCCGGTCCGGCGTCGCCGTGGCCGGAGGTGGTGACCACGGTGACGGTCGTGGCGTACTGGCGCAGCAGACCGAGGTAGCGGCCGACTTCGATGCCCGCGACGGCGGTCGACTGGTCCGACGGTACGGCGATGGTCATGGGGGTGCCTCCCGGTGAGGGTGACCTAACGGTAACTCGGCCGGGTGTCTCCATGGGTGCTCAATCTGCCACCGCGGCCGGACCGGCCACCGCGGGGCGGCCCGCCTCGACGGGCGGCGGCGCGGGCAGGAGCCGGCGCGACCGCCACACCGACCAGCCGGAGGCCAGCAGCGACAGGCCCGTGAACACGAACAGCAGCCGGTAGTCGACGATGGAGACGAGCCCGGCCCCGGCCGCGATCGCCGCCGCCGACGGCCCGCTGATCAGCGCGTCGACCCCGGCCGCGACGCGGCCCATCATCGCCGCGGGGGTGGACCGTTGCAGCAGCGTGTGGAAGCTCACCACCGTCACGGCCAGCCCGCATCCGAAGAAGACCATGCCGGGTATGGACAGCCACAGCTGCGGTATCACGAACGACAGCGACGCCGGGGTGAGCGCGAGCATGCCCAGCGCGACGGCCCTCACCTCGCCGAGGCGGCGGATCAGGCCGATGGCCAGCGCGCCGCCGAGCAGGCCGCCGATGCCCTGCACCGCCGACAGCACCCCGACGAACCCGGGCGGCCGGTGCAGGCCCTGGTCGACGTAGGCGAACACGAGGGTCTCGTTGAAGCCGAGCATGAAGATGCTGAACGCCATGCCCGTGGTGATCCGGCGCAGCACCGGGTGCGCGGCCACGTGCCGCAGCCCGGCACCGGCCTCGGTCAGCCAGTGCGGCGCGGAGGGTTCGGGGGCGGCCTCGCGGACCCGGATCACGGCCACGGCCAGGGCGGAGATCACGAACCCGGCGACGGTGACCGCGGCGACGGTCCAGCCGCCGACGGCGGTGTAGAGGGCGGCCCCGGCGACGGGCCCGCCCAGGCGCAGCGCCTGGCGGACCGTCTGCAGGGCGCCGTTGGCCTCGGCCAGCAGCTCGTCCGGGACGACGACCTTGATCAGACCGGTGAGGGCGGCGCTGACGGCCAGGTAGGACAGGCCGTACAGGACGGCCACGAGGTAGATGATCCAGACGTCGGCGCGGTCGCGTACGGCGAACAGCGGGGTGAGCGCGGCGGCGACGGTGAGATTGGCCCCGACCAGGAACGGCCGCCGCCGGAACCGGTCGACGAACCAGCCGACCAGCGGCGCGAGCAGGATCGGCGCCACCACCGCGAATATGATCATTCCAGCCTGGCCGCTGGAGCCGGTGATGTCCTTGACCCAGATCGCCAGGGCCAGGACCAGGATCGACTCGGCGGCCATACTCGCGATCAGGCCGCAGAACAGCAGTCGGAAGTCGGCACGGCGCAGCACTTGGCGCATCC
The DNA here is from genome assembly GCF_018327705.1 of Catellatospora sp. TT07R-123. Classification (NCBI taxonomy): domain Bacteria; kingdom Bacillati; phylum Actinomycetota; class Actinomycetes; order Micromonosporales; family Micromonosporaceae; genus Catellatospora; species Catellatospora sp. TT07R-123. The sequence continues at coordinate 1,559,569 of NZ_BNEM01000002.1, forward strand.
GCGTCTCCTCACGTGCACGAGGCGGGCAGACAGCTTATCCCTTATCCGGGGAAATTGACGATCTTTCACTCACTTGTCCGCGCGTGCCGCGACACGCCCCATCACGGCGGCCGGGGACAATGGCGGTGTGGATCAGGACAGGTTTGCCGGACGCGTCGCCGTGGTCACCGGCGCCAACCGGGGCATCGGGCGCGAAGTGGTGCGGCAGCTCGCGCAGGGCGGGGCGAGCGTGGTGCTCGGCTCGCGCGACCAGGCCCGCGGCGAGCAGGCGGCGGCCGAGCTGCGTGCCGAGCTGTCCGGCGGCGGTGAGATCGTCGCACTGCGGCTCGACGTCACCGACCCGGTGAACCTGCGGTCGGTCGCCGCCGCGGTCGGCGAGCGGTACGGGCGGCTCGACGTGCTGGTCAACAACGCCGCCGTCCTGTACGACACCTGGCAGCGCACCGAGAACGCCGACCTGGACACGGTGCGCGAGGCGCTGGAGACCAACCTGCTCGGCGCGTGGCGCACCACGCAGGCGCTGCTGCCGCTGCTGCGCGCCGGCCGCCATCCGCGCATGGTCAACGTGTCCAGCGAGAGCGGGTCGCTGACGGGGATGGGCGGCGAGACCCCGGCGTACGGCGTGTCCAAGGCCGCGCTGAACGCGCTGACCCGCAAGCTCGCCGACGACCTGGCCGGCGGCGGCATCCTGGTCAACGCCGTCTGTCCGGGGTGGATCGCCACCGACATGGGCGGCCCCGGCGGCGGCCCAGTGGCCGACGGCGCCGCGAGCGTGCTGTGGGCGGTGGATCTGCCCGACCGCGGGCCGACCGGAGGCTTCTTCCGGCACGGCCGGCCCCTGCCGTGGTAACCGGACAATGCACCTGTAAAAGCCGCTAAAAGCACACATGACAATGTGTCGGATCGGTTACTGCACGACCGCATTAGAGCGCCGGAGGACACCGCCCAAAAGCGGCTTTCCGGATGTGCCGGGGCGCATCATTCTCCTCACCGTTCCGACCGGTATGGACGTCCGATGCCCATCGGTCTGATCATCTGATTGTGTGCTGCTGGCGGCGGTGGTTGGGTGACACCGACATCGGCCACGGTCGGGCCTGGCGGCTCGGGCACGGGTCTGTGAATGGTCAGGAGTCCCGGCGGGGCGACTTCAACACGGCACTGCCGGGCTGACGGTCGGCGGGCGACTGCCATAGGTCAATGAACCAGTGGCCCACCAATCCAAAGGATCATCGTGTCAGTAGGCGACATTCTCGTCTGGACAGTGGCCGTAGTGCTGCTCGCGGCCGTGGCGTTCTTCGTCAAGGCCGTCTTCTTCGACAAGCGACCGCAGAAGTTCGCGTTCGCGCTCTCGATCCTGTCCATCCCGCTCTACCTGGTCTACTTCTCGGACCGCTGGCCCTGGGGCGAGCTGCCGATGCGCAAGGCCGTGCAGTGGCTGGACAACTTCGACAACGCCGACCCGAACTTCGGCTCGTCGGTGGCGCCCGCCTTCATCATCGGCGCCGTCCTGCTGACCCACCTGGTGGTGCTGCAGCGTGTCGCCGCCGGCCGCCGGCTGGAGCGCCTGCAGGACCCGATTGCGACGTTCTTCTCCAGCACCGTGCTCGCCGCGCTGGTCGGCGGCGTGCTGGTGTCGACGTTCCACTGGGGCTGGACCGGCTCGGTCATCGTCGCCGTCGTCTACACCCTGGTCTACCTGGGCGTGCTGGCCCTGCTCGCGGCGGTCATCGAGATCCTGGTCGAGCTCGCCAAGCTGCTGGGCGTGTGGCTCAAGCGCCGCGCGTTCCTCATCGCGACCGGCATCACCCGCGGTTCCAGCTTCGTGTCGTCGCTGGCGGGCCGCCTGGGCCTGACCGACATGGCCGAGAAGATCCGCGCCAGGCGCGACGGCCAGGAGGCCATCTTCGTCGACGAGCAGGACTCCCAGGACAAGGAGCTGTACGCGGCCTTCCTGCGTGACCGCGCCTCCCAGCGCCGGATGGCGGGCCGCACCGAGGAGGAGATCGCCGCCGAGATCCAGGAGCTGACCGCGCCGGAGCTCATCGAGGGCGTGCCGGTCCCCGTCGAGGAGCCGGCCAAGAAGCCGAGCCGCTCGCGCCGCAACCCGGTCAACGCCGCCCCGGCCCAGGCCGAGGCCCCCGCCGCCGAGACCGTCCCGGCCGTCACCGCCGAGAGCACCTCCGCCGACGCGTGACCCTCGCGGCCTGAAGTCAGGAAGGGCACCTTCTCCATCGGATTCCGATGGAGAAGGTGCCCTTCCTTCGTCTTTCAGCTGAGGGCGGTGTGCGCCTCGGCCGCGGCGCGCTCGCCGGAGGCGATCGCCCCGTCGACGTAGCCGCACCACCGCTCGGCGGTCTCGGTCCCCGCCCAGTGCACCCGCCCGACCGGCTCCCGCAGCGCCGCCCCCACCTGCGTCCACGCTCCCGGTGGCAGGTGCGCCCCGTAGCAGCCGCGGGTCCACTCCTCGGCGTTCCAGTCGCGTTCCAGGAACGCCACCGGCTCCAGCGCTCGCGGCCCGACGAAACGGGTCAGCGACTGGAGCACCTCCGCCCGCCGCTGCTCAGCGCTGACCTCACCCAGCCGCAGCGACTCGGGGCCGTCCAGGAAGGCCAGCAGGATGCCGGGTCCGCCGGCACCGGCCGGGCTGGCGTCGAACGCGACCTTCACCGGCCCCCGGTCGCTGGCGGCCTCGGCGGACAGGCCGTCGGCACGCCAGAACGGGCTGTCGTAGACGGCGTGGCACTTGATGATGCCGCCGTGCGGGGCACGCTGGGTGAGCTGGTCGCGGCGCGCGGGCAGGGCCGGGGTGTACGCGATCCGCCCCGCCAGCGTCGGCGGCACCGCCACGATCACCCGCCGGGCGCTCAGCTCACCGGTGGGGGTCTGGACCCGTACCCCCGTCTCGTCCTGGCTGATCGCGCGCACCGGCGTGCCCAGCCGGACCCGGTCGCCCAGGTGCGCCGTCAGGCGCACGGCCAGGGTGCCCAGGCCCTCGACCACCCGGTCCTGCTGCGCGCCGCCGACGGTGCTGATCAGGGTCTCCAGGCTGGTGCCGCTGGCGCAGTAGAAGAGCGCGTGCAGCAGCGACAGGTTCGCCGGGACGGTGGCGAACACGGCCTCGCACGCGGTGCGGAAGAAGTCGCGGCCGCGCTCGGTGAAGCAGGTGCGCCGCAGCCAGGTCTCGAACGTCTGGCTGTCCAGGTCGGCCGCGCGCGGGGTGCGCCACGGCTGCGCCAGGTCCACGGTCCTGGCCAGGCGGTCGAACCGGAACTGGGTCTGCCCGACGTCGAGCAGCGTCAGCGGGTCGAGCTTCGGGATGCGGCCGGTGTAGCGGCGCGCCTTGCCCCGGAACACGACCAGTGCGCTGCCGCCGGTCGACTGCGGTTGGGTGGCCAGCCCGAACCGGGACAGCTCCTTGTACAGCAGGTCCTGGCCCGGCCCCACCCACTGCCCGCCCTGGTCCACCACGTACGGCGGGAAGCCCGGGACGTCGGCGGTCAGGGTGCGGCCGCCGACGCGGTCGCGCGCCTCCAGCACGAGCACGCTGCGGCCCTGGGCCACGAGCCGGTCGGCGGCGGTCAACCCGGCGACCCCGGCCCCGACCACGATCACATCTGCGTCCATGGTGGGGGATGGTATGCGAGTGATTCTCGCTATAGGGTCCCCCGCATGATCGATACCGCTGGCCACCCGGCCGACCCCGCGGCCGCCGGACCGCTGCTCGCCGAACCACAGCTCGCCGGGCTCGGCCGACGGCTGGCCGGGTTCGGGCTGGAGCTGCTGCTGTGCGCGGCGACCCTGGTCGTCGGCTGGCTGGCCTGGTCGGTGTACGAGTGGCGCCACGGCCGCACCCCCGCCAAGCGGCTGCTCGGCCTGCGCGTCGTCGACGCGGTGTCGGCCGAGCCCGCGGGACTGCGCACGATGGCGCTGCGCCAGGGCGTGTACGCGATCGGCGTGGTCGGCCTGTTCGGCGCGGCCACCCTGGGCCTGGGCTGGATCCTCGCGGCGCTGTTCGCGTTCTCGCCCACCCGGCAGGCGATGTGGGACCGGCTCGCCTTCACCACCGTGGTCCGGTCGCGGTGACCGCCCGGCTGAGCGCGCCGCTGGGCCGGGGCGCCCGGCTGGCGCGGCTGCTCGCGCTGCTGGTCGTGGTGCCGTGGACCCTGGTCGCGCTGAGCAGCCAGCTCCCCGGGGCCTTGTCCGCGGCGGCCGGTTCCGACGGCGGCCCGGACCATCCGGACGCCGCCGCCTGCGCCGGCTACCGTGCCGCCAACCGGGCGCCGGTGACCGGCCACGACGACCCGAACGCCCGGCTGCGCGCCTTCGCGATCGGCTACCACCTCGACCTCGGGCACGCGGAGAGCTATGCGTCGTGGCGGACCGCGATGCGGTGCCTGATGGAGGAGTCGGTGGTGCCGCACCTCAGGCCCGGTGTACCCACCCTGGTGGTGTTCCCGGAGGACATCGGGCTGCCCACGGTCGGCATCGGCCCGCGCGGTGCCGGGGTGCGGGCGCAGTCGCGCGGCCCGGCGCGGGCCGCCTCCGATGCGGTGCCCCTGGGCATGGCCGGGGCGCTGGCGCAGCTCAACGTCGCGTACGCACCGCAGATCGCGGCTTACCAGGCGCGCTTCGGCGGGGTGGATCCGCGCAAGCAGGTGCTGCTCGCCGCGACCGACACTTTCGTACGCGCCTTCAGCCGCACCTTCTCCGAGATCGCCCGCGACTACGGCGTGTACGTCGTGGCCAGCAACAACCAGGCGCGCTACCGGGTCAGCCACGACCCCGCCGAGGTCGCCCTGTTCGCCGACCCGGCCTACCGCACGACCGGGACGGCGTACGTGGCCACCGAGGCACGCGTGCCCAACGCGACGTTCCTGTGGGGTCCCGACGAGGTGCGGCCCGACGCGCCCGACTTCGAGCGCAACCTGCTGTTCCGCAACGAGAAGGTGCCGCTGACCCCGCTGGAGCTGGACCTGCTCGGCCTCGATGAGGGCCCTTCGGCGGGTGCGGCCGGGCGGGCCAACGCGAGCGGCGTCGACGTCGCCGGGTTCCGGGTCGGGTTCGCCACCTCGCTGCCCGCGTTCGCCTATGGCTACCCGTTCGGGCAGCGCCCGGCCGGGTTCGACCCGTGTGCGGATCTGCTCGTGTCGTACGCGGCCTGCCTGGACGCGCAGGGCGTGGACCTGATGGTGCAGGCCGACGCCAACCCGGGCCGCTGGGCCACGGCGGCGCAGAGCGGCGGCTGGCAGCCCCTGGAGTGGATGGGCTCCACCTGGCGGGCGGTGGCCGACCCGACGGTCGGATTCCGCTACAACGTCACCCCCATGATGACCGGCAACCTGTTCGACCTGGTCTTCGACGGCCAGAGCGCGATCACCGGCCGGGGCGCGGCCGGACCCGGCCGCCGCTACGTCGGCACGGGCGAGCGCGCCGCGACGGACCCGGCCGACTACCAGGTGTACGCCGGGGACAAGCCGGAGTTCCTGGCCATGTCGCCGTGGTCGGCACCGGACGCCGCCCGCGACGCGCTCGCGGCCGCCGCCGCCCGGCTCGCGCCGGGCTCGGGCACTGCGCAGGAGGACGGATACACCGAGTCGGTCGTCTACGCCGACCTGGTGCGCTGATCAGGTCGCGTCAGGTCGCGTCGCCGGCCTGCGGGAAGGTCCAGATGGTCTGGCCGAACCGGGCGCCCTTGGCGAAACCGAGGGCGCGCACCGGGTCCACCCGGAACACCAGGGCTCGGCCGCCGACGTGGTGGAACGCCTCGTCGCGCACCTCGTAGCGCCAGTCGGGGCCGTATTTGAACTCGTACACCAGCGCCACCCGGCACAGCTCGGCGGTGTCGCGCACCCGCCGGGCCTCGCCCTCGACGACCAGGTCCACGCCCTCGTCGAGGGCGTTGGTGCCGGTGGTGAGCACGCAGTGCGGGTTGTCGGCCAGGTTGCGGGCCTTGCGCTCGGTCGCGCCGGTGCAGAAGTAGAGCGCCTCCTCCGACCAGACCGCCAGCAGCGGGGTGACGTGGGGGCGGCCGTCGGGGCGTACGGTCGACAGCCAGAACACCGGCGCGTCCACCAGGCGCACCCGGGCCTGCGCCCACGGCACCGGTTCGGCCCCGCCCCCGCTGTAGCGCGGGTCGAGCACTGCGGTCGGTTCGTGCTGGACGAGGTGTCCCATCGCGCCCTCCGATCGTCGGCGCTGTGGCCATTGCCCGGCGCGGCCGCCGCTAAACCTCGGCCAGGACGCGGGCCGGGTTCGACCAGGCTCAGCCTGCCAGCAGGAGGCGGCGCTCCCGCTCGGCGCCGTCGAGGGCGGCGGTCGCGTCGGCCAGGCGCTGGTTGAGCGTACGGCGCAGACCCGAGACCCGCTGGGTCGAGCGCTCGACGTTGGCGATGGCCGTCTTGATCCGGTCGCGGACGGCCAGGTCCGTGAAGATGTTGTCGAACCACACGTCGGCGAACCGGGTGAAGTCCGCCAGTGCCAGCTCCGGCAGGGTCAGGTCCATGCCGCGCACGTCGGCGAGCTCGTTACGCAGCACCGCGATGTGCCGGTCGGCGAGCGCCGCGGCCGCCGCCGCCTCGTCCATCCGCTCGTGCTTCATCGAGCTGCTGAAGGCACCGCCGCCGAAGAAGGTGTCGTAGCGGGACCAGTCGTCGGCCTTGCTCAGCAGCAGCGCGACCTGGTCGAGGCTGTCGGCGGCCCGGACGGCCGCGGCGACGGCCTCCCGCAGCTCCTTGGCCTCGGCCGTCAGGCAGCCGCGCCGTTCGGCCAGCTCCAGCAGGCGCGCGGCGCGCGGGTCGCCGACCGCGGCGAGGTGCTGCTCCTTCTCGGCGAGCACGGCGGCGTGGTCGGCCTCGGCGGTGCGCAGCGACGCCAGCTTGGCCTTGGCGGCGGCGAGCTCGTCGGCGACCACCCGCAGCCGCTCCCTCGCCTCGGCCACCCGGTAGGCGGCGGCCTGCTCCTCGGCACGCTCGCGCGCCAGCGCGTCGTCGCGCGAGCCGCGCAGCGCCGCCAGGATGCGGGTCAGCGACAGGCCTTCCAACTTCGCGACATCGTCGGCTTCGATAGCGTGCCGGCCGGTGGCGAACCGCACATGCTCCTGAACATCGTTGACGCGACCACGCAGTTCGGCGCAGCGCACGGTGACCATCTGATGCTCGCGCACGGCCTCGGCGGCCACGGCCAGCCTCGCTTCAATATCATCCGACATGCCGGACATTGGAGCACGCCCTCGCAAGCCGCCTCACCTGTGATCGGGCCCGGCCGTCAGTCGGTGTCGGGCAGACCCTCCAGGCGGCGGAGACGCTCGATGATCTCGGCGGTGAGGTCGAGGCTGGCCGCCGACAGCCCGGACATGCGGTGGGCCAGACGGCGTACGCGGGAGTCGCGCAGCGCGCCGAGCAGGCGCAGCTCCTTGTCGACGGCGGCGGCCCGGTCCGGGTCGAGGAAGTAGCCGACGTCGACGCCGAAGTGGGCCGCGATGCGGCCGACCAGCTCGTGGCCGGGATTGGTGCGCTTGCCGGTGCGCAGCATCCCGATGTACTGCGCGGACACCTCGGTCGCCTGGGCCACCATCTCGTCGGTCTGGCGCACGCCGCCCGGTTGGATCGTCTCCAGCAGTCGGTTGTACCGCTCGGCGAAGGGCGGGAGCGCCGGCGGTGCGCTGGGAAGAGGCATGCGTTCGGCCCTTCCGGGGTCGTGCCGCGTCTCATCGAGCGGACGGGGATACCGCATCGTGGATCCTCCACTGCGCATAATCATCGAACAAGCCCGATGCCTTCGGCAAGCCTGTCCCCGTGCCCCGTGCCCCGCTAGCCGGTCAGTTGCCGGCGGAGTCCTGCAACTCGTCGAGCTGGTGCCCGAACGCCATGATCACCGCGTCGAACTGGGCCTGGATCGCGGGCAGGTTGGACCGGGCCGTCTCCAGCGCGCGCAGGCAGGTCGCCAGCATCGCCACGTCGCGGGCCAGCCGCTCCCGGTCGGGGCTGTAGGCGCCCCCGGCCGTGGCCCGGTAGCTGGCCGCCGCCCGGTCGGCGTCGCGGCGGGCGGTATCGATGATCAGCGCGGCCTGCTTCTCGGCCGACTCCACGATGAGGCGGCTCTGCTCCTGCGCCGCCGCGATCACCGTGTCGGCCTGCGCCTGCGCCCGCGCCGTCAGCGTGACCGCCTCGGCGGCGACCTGCCGGGCCCGCGCCGCCGCGTCCACCGGCTGGAACCGGTCGCCCAGCCGCTTGACCCGGTCGAGCTCGGCCTGCTGCGCCAGGATGTACGCGTTGAGGGCGTCCACGTCCTCGGCCAGGCCGCGCCGCAGCCGGTCGACCGCCTCCTTGTCGTAGCCGCGCTTGCGGCCGGCCGCATCCGGCAGGTGGTAGCGCATGATCGACTCTGGCGTGTGCGGCACCCGCCTGCGCAGGTCCGGCTGCTCGTGGGCGCTAGCGGAGCTGATCGGGGTCACCCTGCCTGCTTTCTAGCGGGCCGCCGCGGAGTATCCCGCGCCGGTGGTGGATGGTCGGTATCGCGTGCCGTCGTACTCCTCCACATGCACCCGGTCGGCCGGCACCCCCGCCGCCGCCAGGTCCTCCCGAGCGGCGGCCACCATCGCCGGCGGACCGCACGCGTAGATCTCCAGATCGCCGAGCTTGCCCGCGCTCAGCGCCGCGGCCACCACGTCGTCGCGACCGCGGTCGCCCGTGACCGTCACCACCGACAGCCAGCGGTGCGCCGCCTGAAGGCCGCGCAGCGTCTCCAGGTCGTACAGGTCGGTGTCGGTGCGGGCGCCGACGTACAGCTCGACCCCGCGCACCGGCACCCCCGAGCCGGTCTCCACCTCGACCTGCTCCACCAGCGCCCGAAGCGGGGCCAGTCCCGTGCCGCCCGCGATGAGCAGCAGGTCCCGGCCGCCGCCGGGCAGCAGCGTGAGCCGGTCGCCGACCGCGGCGCCGAGCCGGATCTGGTCCCCCTCGCGCAGCTGGTAGACCAGCGCCGGGCTGAGCTGGCCGCCCCGGTACGCCCGGACGTGGAACTCGATCGTCCCGTCGGCGCGCGGGGTGTTGGCGGGCGAGAAGTAGCGCCACACCCGGGGCCGCAGCGGGCACTCCAGCGACAGCGACTGCCCCGGCCAGTACGGCAGCGGCATGGTCGGCCGGACCGTGAACACGGCCAGGTCCGGCCCGCGCAGTTCGTGCTCCAGCACGTCCGCGGTCCACCAGGCGGGCTGGCTGCGCGCGGCGTGCTCGGCCGCCCGCATCATCGCCGCCGACACCTGGTCGTACGCGTAGGCCCAGTCGCCGGCCAGCTCCGGGGTCCACGCGTCGCCGAGGAAGTGCTCCAGCGTCGCCAGCAGCGCCTGGCCGATCTGGGCGTAGTGCGAGCCGACCACCGAGAACTTGCGGTGGTCGCGGCCCAGGCTCTCCAGGTAGGGCGCCGCCCGGTCGAGGCGGTCGACATGCGACACGATGTGGCCCAGCGCCTGCAGCAGCTTGTCGCGCTGCGCGGCCATGGAGATCGGGAACATGTCGCGCAGCTCCGGGTACGCCACGAACAGGTAGGCGTAGAAGTGCTGCGCCGCCCGGTCCCCCTGATGGAGGACCACGGCGAAACTGCGCTGCAACCGGGCGGCGTCCATGGTCAGGCTGCCGCCGCGATCATCGGGCGGACCCCGGCCAGGATCTGCCCGATCTCCAGGATGATGTCCATCGGCACGTGCAGCTCGAACAGCACGCCCGCGACGTACTGCGCCGTGCGGTCGAAGTCCGCGCCGCTGATCTCCAGGCGGGCGTGCGCGGCCTGCAACCGCTCCACCGGGTACGTCCCCGGCCCGCCCAGGACGTAGGTGAGCAGCTGGGCCATGTGGCCCCTGAGCGCCGCCAGGTCCACGCCGTCGAAGTAGCCGCGCAGCTGCTCGTCGGCGAGCAGGTAGGTGTAGAGCCGGGACACGGCCTCGCGTACGGCGGGGGCGCCGCCGATGAGGTCGTACAGGCTCGCGTCGGTCGGTGGTGCCGTCGGGGTCTGGGTCATCGTCGCCTCCAGCTCGATGAGTCGGCCACGCGGGACGGTGCCTACCGGCCCGGGCCCGCAACGCCCCGGACAGGACGTGGAAGCACACCGACACAACCAGCGGTTTGCTGTGGTGCTGCCGTACCAAACTGCTGGTTATCCGCGCGCGAGCAGCATATATAGACCAACCCCACCGGTGTCAACCAGTAGACGACGAAACTACTGAGCGTATTTCCGACCGAGTGTGCCCGGTGCCGTCCACATCGGCCAGAGCTGCGACGGTGATGCGACAGCCACCAAACCGGACACTCTTTCGTGCGCCGTCGACAGCTCGGGCGTACGGCCGGACAGGCAAAAGCGGGCGCCGGGACTTCGGGGAGTCGCCAACGCCCGCCTGGATCGCGGAGCCGGCGCCTGAGTCGCGCCGACGGTGTTGTTAGGTTAAAACGTTGACTCTGTTAAGACAAGAGCACATCTGAAGTTGCAATTTTTGAAGCAAATCATGTAAGAATCGTATGCCTGTCCGGCCTGGGGGCCCGGGGCAGTGCGCGGAGGAGCGGTCCGGGCGGCGTGCGACGCGACGCCCGGACCGTTGCGGTTCAGGCCGACTCGGCCCTGGTGAGCCTGCGTTCGGCGGCGACCAGGGCACGGCGCGCGGCGCTGTGCTCGGCTTTGGCGCGTACCGAATCGGTTCGGGCCTGTTCGCGGCGCGCTGCCAGCGCCAGCAGCGCCTGCTCGACCTCGGCCAGCTCCGTTGCCGCCGTCTGCTGGGCCCGGTCGGCCGCGCCCAGCCGCTCAGCCGCCTCGGCCAGCTCCGCCTGCGCGGCCGCGAGCTCCCGCCGCGCCCGCTCCTGTTCGGACCGCTCCGGCGCTCTGTCGACGGCCGCCTCGACCTGCGTGGACACGGTCTCGTCGGCTGAAGCAGCGGCACCGGCCCGGGGCGGCACGGGGCGCTCGGGCGCGGGATGCCCGGGTGTGGGATGCCCGGGTGCGGCGGCCGCGCCGCGACGGCGGGATGCGGCACGGTCGTGGCGGCCGATGTCGATGACGTTGTCCACCCGATCCCTGCCGACCGGCGCTGGCACGACCGGGGTGGACGCGACCGGCTCCGGCGCGACCGGGGAGGACGGCGCGGTGCGGCCACCCCGCCGCCGCGCAGCTCGCCCCGGTGCCGCGCCCGGCTCCTCAGGCGCGACAGGTCCACCGGACGCCGCTCCGGCCTCGTCCAGCCGCCCCGCCGAATCGCGCCGGTCGTCCCCGTCCTGCTGGCCGGCCTCATCGTGTTGCTTGCCTTCGTCGTGCTGGTCGGCCTCGTCGTGCTGGTCGGCCTCGTCGCGCTGGTCGGCTTCGGCGGTCGCGAAGCCGAAGCCGGTGTAGGACACCGCTCGCAGCAGGCGGCCGGTGCGCACCTGCTCGGCGATGTCCGGATCGGCCAGGGCGGCCGCCAGCGACTCTTCCGCTTCCGTCAGCGGCAGGCGGGCGGCGGACACGTCTGGCTGGGCCTGCACGGCCAGGTCGGCCGCCTGGGCGGTCAGGTCGGCGAGGAGGTTCTTGCGGCGGGTCGACAGGGCACGTACGCGGTCGCCCGCCAGGTCGCGCTGTGCCCGCCGGAGCTGGTCGGCCAGGTCGGCGAGCTGCGCGGTCAGGTCGGGGCGGGTCAGTGCGAGCCGGTTGACCAGCCAGGCACCGATCGTCGGCCGGCGCAGCCTGCCGATCGCGGCGGCATCCTTGGCCCTGCCCGCAGCTCTCGCCTCGGCCACGGCGGCGTCACGGGCGGCGACGAAACCGTCCGGTGAGGCGGCGTACAGCGCGTCGGCGACCTGGTCCGGATCGGTCGGCACACCGCCATGATCCCCCGCCCGCCTCGACCGCACCTCCGATTCAGCCGACCCCCACCCCACCTACCCGCCCAGCCCCACCCGGCCCTCCCCACCCCGACCCACCCAGTTGATCATGAACTTATGGCCGGGTTCGACGGTGTGTCGCCACCCTGGCACCGTGATCACCAACGCCAGTTCGGCCCGAGCCCACCACGCGCCGCTGGCCCGGCACCACCAGGTTGGCCCGGCAGCGCCAGGTTGGCCCGGCAGCGCCAGGTTGGCCCGGCAGCGCCAGGTTGGCCCGGCAGCGCCAGGTTGGCCCGGCAGCGCCAGGTTGGCCCGGCAGCGCCAGGTTGGCCCGGCAGCGCCAGGTTGGCCCGGCAGCGCCAGGTTGGCCCGGCAGCGCCAGGTTGGCCCGGCAGCGCCAGGTTGGCCCGGCAGCGCCACGATTTCGGCGCTAGTTGCGTTGTGATCGCTAACTGCGGTCACGATGTGCGCTACAACCGCGCGATCGGACCGCAATTGGCGATCATCCGCCTCCCTGCCGCTCGCGTCGGCGCCGCCGTGGTCGGCACGGCCAGCTGGCCGAAGATCGGCGTTTGCGGACGGGATCTGCATCGCGCCCGACCACGACGGCCGGTGATCACGGTGCCAGGGTGGCGACACACCGTCGAACCCGGCCATAAGTTCATGATCAACGGGAGGGGGCGGGGGCGGGGGCGGATGATCGCCAGTTGCGGTCAGAGCGCGCGGTTGTAGCGCACATCGTGACCGCAGTTAGCGATCACGACACAACTTGCGCCGGAATCGTGGCGGTGCCGGGCCAACCTGGTGGTCCCGGGCCAGTGGTGCGGGGGCAGGGTGGGGTGGGGGTGGGGGATGGGGTTAGTGGAGGCCGTGGATGTGCCAGCCGGGGTTGGGGAAGCCGGCGGCGAGGGCGGTGCGGTCGGAGGCGGTGTTGACCGGGTCGTGCAGGTAGATGGGGACGGCGCCGGTGGACAGGATCCAGCGGGCGGCCTGGGCGGTCAGGCGGGAGGCCAGGCCGCGGCCGCGGTGGGCCTCGTCGGTGCCGACGGAGATCTCCATGCCGGCGGGGTTGTGGCGTTTGACGCCGACCCCGGCGGCGTACCGGCCCTGCTCGTCGAAGGCGACCAGGGCGTCGCCGCCGAACGGGCGCAGCCACTCGGGCAGCCGGGGGTCGGTGGCGGGCACCCAGACCCCGGCGTCGGGCAGGCCGGTGGGCGCGGTGGTCCAGCGGAACACCCCGGCGAAGGTGCGGGCCTCGGGGCGGCCGACGGCGGCGGGCAGGCGCGCCGGGACGTCCGCCCAGCCGGGCACGGCAGCGCGTACCGCGTCGGCGATCTCGGGCGGCACGGACAGCACCCCGCCGCCGGGCCGGGAGATCCCGACCACCTCGCGGACCTGGCCGTCCCAGCCGGGCCGGGTGCGCAGGTCGGAGCCGACCACGGTCAGCCCGTCACGGTCGGGCCAGTCCCCCAGGTACGCGGCGAGGAAGGCGGCCAGGGCGGGAGCGGTGCCGGTGTTCATCGCACCGAAGGATACGTCCCCGGCCGCCGCCCCTGACCTGCGGCGCGGTCCTCAGGCCCCCGTCCCCCGCCCGAGCACCGAGATGTCGCGGTCCCCCTCGCCGTCGGCCACCGCGGCGCAGGTCAGCGACACGGCCGCCGCCAGCACCGGCACCGGGCGCCGCGCGTACGCCGCCGCCAGCCGCAGATCCTTGTCCAGCGCACCCAGCGTGAACGGCGCCCCGGTGTAGTCCTGCGCGCCGAGCCGCTCCCGGCTGCGCCCCGCGATCCGCTCGAACGCGCCCAGGGCCAGGGTGTCCAGCACCAGGTCCCGGGGCAGGCCGAGGTCCTCGCCCAGGGTGACGGCGTCGTGCAGGCCCGCCGCCACCACGCCCAGGGCCAGATTCGCGACCAGCTTCAGCGCGGTCGCCGCGCCGACGGGCCCGGCGTGGCGGCGGCGGCCCGCGTGCGACCAGGCGGTCAGCACCGGCTCCGCCTCGGCCGCGTCGGCCGGGTCGCCGCCGGTCAGCACGGTCAGCGTGCCCGACAGCACCGCGGGCACCGAGCCGAGCACCGGCGCCTCCAGGTAGCGCAGGCCCGCGTCGGCGGCGCGGGCGGCCAGCGCCGCCGACTCGTCCGGCCCGACCGTGCTCGCGTTCACGATGAGCGTGCCCGCGGCGGCACCGGCGGCGATGCCGTCGGCCGCGAACAGCGCCTGCTCACTGGCCGTACCGTCGAAGACCATCAGCACGACCAGGTCCGCGCCGGACGCGGCCGCGGCGGCGGTCGGCGCCTCGACCGCGCCCCGCCCGACCAGGTCGCCCGCGCGGCCGGCGGTACGGTTCCACACCGCGACCTCGTGCCCGGCGGCCAGCAGCACCCCGGCGAACGCCGCGCCCATGCGGCCCAGCCCGCAGACGGCGACCCTCACGCCCGGTCCTCCCGCACGATCGCCCACGCCTCGACCTCCAGCAGCAGCTCGGGCCGGAACAGCGCCACGACCTGCACCGCCGTGCTCGCGGGCAGCACCTCCCCCATCGCCTCGGCCCGCGCGTCGCGGATCGCGGGCAGGTATGCCACATCGGTGACGAAGCAGCCCAGCTTCACCACGTCGGCGAAGGTCGCCCCGGCCGCCGCCAGGGCGGTGCCGAGGTTGGCGAAGACCTGGCGGGCCTGGGCGAGCGGGTCACCCGCCCCGACGAGCCTGCCGTCCGCGTCGAAGGCGACCTGCCCGGCGACGGCGACCAGGCGGCCGGTGCCGTGGACGACGTGGCTGTAATTGGGGGACCCGGCCAGGCCCTCGGGCGCCGGTATGCGTACGACGTGCGACATCACGTTGTCCTTTCCAGATCGACTCGATCATTGTGGGCGGTCGCGGCCCGGTGCAGTAGCGCACGTATGTCATCTGAGCCATGCGTGTTCCGCATGGCTGACTACGCTGCCCCGATGGACCTCACCGCGCTGCGCTCGTTCCACGAGGTGTGCCAGCAGGGCTCGATCAGCGCCGCCGCCACCGCGCTGGGCTACACCCAGTCCGCGGTGTCGCGGCAGCTCGCGACCCTGGAGGCGGCGCTGCGGGGCCCGCTGCTGCACCGGCATGCCCGAGGGGTGCGGCCCACCCCGGCGGGCGAGGCGCTGCTCGCGCACACGGCGGCGATCCTGGCCCGGGTCGAGCGGGCCGCTGAGGAGGTAGCGGCGGCCCGCACCCGCCAACCCGCCCGGCTGCGCGTCGGCGCGGTGCCCACCGCCGTCGGGCACCTGCTGCCCCGGGCGCTGATCCGGTTCGCCGCCGACGAACCCGGCGTACGGGTCAGCTTCGCCGAAGGCGTCACCCCACGGCTGCTCCCCCGGCTGCGCGACGGCAAGCTCGACCTGGTCGTGGTCACCGACTACCCGCCCGGCCTGCCCGTGCTCGACGGCGTACGCGTGGTGCACCTGCTCGACGATCCGCTGCTGCTGGCCCTGCCGCGCGGCCACCGGCTGGCCGCAGCCGAGCGCGTCGACCTGGCCGACCTGGCCGAAGAGGCGTGGGTCGAGGACTACGCGGGCGCGGCGGCAGTGCTGACCAGCGCGTGCGGGCGGGCCGGGTTCACCCCGCGCGTCGAGATCGAGACCGGCGGCTGGATGGGCAAGCTCGCGTTCGTGGCGGCCGGGTTCGGGGTGTGCCTGGTCCCGGGGCTGCTGGCGCCGGCCGTACGCGCCGATGTGGCGATCCGCGAGCTGAGCGACCCGCCCAGGCGCGCCGTGTACGCCGCGCTGCGCACCCGCGACGCGCGCACCGGACCGGCCGCCCGCTTCGCCGACGCGCTGGTCGAGGCGGCGGCCGGGGCGGCCTGAGGGCCGCCCCGGCGCGCGGTCAGCTCCGGCTCAGGGCCTCGACCGGCACGAACGCCTGGTCCGCGCCGAGCAGGTGGACCCGGCTGGTAGCCAGGTCGAAGTACATGCCGACCAGTTCCAGCCGCCCGGCGGCGACCCGCTCGCGCACCGCCGGATACGACATCAGGTGCTCCAGCTGCTGGACCACGTTGGTCTGGCACAGCCGGGTCAGGTGGTCGACATCGGACGGCGCGGCCGCCTCGACCCTCGCCAGGCTCGGTTCGGCGTGGCGCAGCCAGCGGCCCAGGTGCGGCATCGGCGCCGGGTGCGTCACCGGCCGCAGCAGCGCGGCCAGCGCGCCGCAGCCGGAATGGCCGCACACGGTGATGGTGCGCACCTCGAGCACGTTGAGCGCGAAGTCGACCGCCGCGCCGACCCCGGCGGCGTCGCCGTCGCCGGAGTCGGGCACCAGGTTGCCGACGTTGCGCACCACGAACAGGTCCCCCGGGCCGGTGGCAGTGATCAGACTGGGCACCAGCCGCGAGTCCGAGCAGGTGATGAACAGCTGCGTCGGCTGCTGGCCGGTGCGGGCGAGGTCTGCCAGCAGCGGCGCGATCCGCCGGGCGGCGTGGCGGTGGAACATCCGCGCCCCGCGGGCCAGCCGCTCGCGCGCCCCGCCGCCGTGCGATACGCCGTCCGGCATGGACGCGTCCGGCGCGGCGGGGGCGGCCCCGGCTGGGCGGTGGATGCGGGGCAGCCACCACGCGGCCGGGTGCGGCTTGCGGGCCGGCGGCCGCTGGCCGGTGATCGCACCGGCGTACCAGTCGTGGTGCAGTTCGTGCACCTCGACGGTGCCGCCGCCGCGCTCGTGCCCGACGAGCCAGTCGTGCAGCGCGGTCACCGCGGCGTGGTCCATGAAGTCGGCGTTCAGCTCGACCGAGACCGCGGTCCCGGCGGGCACCTGGGCCAGCTCCCGGCTCAGTCGCGGCACCGCCAGGAACGTCACCGAGCCCTCGACCACGACGTGCCAGCCCTGGCCGTCCAGGTAGGCGCGGACCGTGGCGTGGGTGAGCCGCCACACCGACAGCAGCAGCGCGCAGCCCATCCCGACCAGGACGCCCTCGAACAGGCCCAGCACCACCACCGACAGCAGCGTCAGCAGGTAGACCGGGGTCTCCCGGTGCTGGTGCACCTGCTGGGCGTGGGTCAGGTTGACCATCTGGACGCCGGTATAGACCAGCAGCGCCGCCAGCGCGGGCAGCGGAATCAGTTCGATCACCGGCACGGCGGCGACGACCAGCGCCAGGATCCAGACGCCGTGCAGCACCGTGGACAGCCGCGAGCGGGCTCCGGCGCGTACGTTCGTCGACGACCGCACGATCACCCCCGCCACCGGCAGGCCGCCCAGTGCCCCGGCGACCAGGTTGGCGGCGCCCTGCCCGCACAGCTCCCGGTCCAGGTTGACCCGCGGCCCGGCGTGCATCCGGTCGACGGCCACCGCGCACAGCAGCGACTCCACGCTGGCCACCATCGCCACGGCGCCGACCGCCGCCAGCGCCAGGTGCAGCGGTCCGGTCGGCCACTGCGGCCCGGCCTCGAACGACAGCACGTCGTCGGGGATCTCCACCCGCTGCACCGGCCAGCCGGTGGCCGCCGCGGTCACGGTGCCGATCACGACGGCGGCCAGCGGCGCCGGGATCCACCTGGGCAGCGCCGGCACATACCGCCACAGCGCCAGGACGGCCAGGGTGAGCACCCCGATCAGCACCGCCGTGGTGTGGTTGTGCATCAGTTCGCGCGGCAGCGCCCTGAGGTTGGCCAGCGGCGAGGCCTGCGGCGCGTCGCCGAGCAGCACGTGGATCTGCGACAGGACGATCACGACGCCGACCCCGGCGAGCATGCCGTGCACCACCGCCGGGGACACCGCCAGCGCCGCGCGGGCGACCCGCGAGGCGCCGAGCAGCAGTTGCAGCAGCCCCGCCGCGACCGTGATCGCGCAGGCGCCGCGCCAGCCGAACGTGGCGACGGTCTGCGCCACGATCAGGGTCAGCCCGGCCGCCGGGCCGCTGACCTGCACCACCGAGCCGCCGAGCACGCCGGCGACGATGCCGCCGACGACCGCGCTGATCAGGCCCGCGATCACCGGCGCCCCGGACGCGACCGCGATGCCCAGCGACAGCGGCAGCGCGACCAGGACCACCACCAGGGAAGCGGGCAGATCAGCCCGCAACCGTTCCCGCCAGAACCCGTTCATCTACCCATCACTTCCCTCCGTCGACACCTTGTCGCCGTCCTAACGGCACCAAGCTGTGAAAACGCTGATGATGAGATCAACGGCAGCCGGGTGCGGGCTGGTTCGCGGCTTGGAACACCCACGCTGGAACGCCGGCCGCGCAGCCCACCTTTCATAGACGTCGGCCTATCACATCGACTGACACGAGATCGTCTTCGATGAGATAGGCCAACGTCTATGGAACTCACGGGCTGGAGGGCGTCCCCCGGTGCGCAGGGTCAAGGGGCCGGCGGGCGTGGGCGCGGGGTCAGGCGAGCAGGCTCGCCAGGTACGGCTCGACCAGCTCCAGCGGGCCGGGCAGCTCGTCGTCGCAGTACATGTCGAAGAAGGCGAGCAGATCGCCGTGGCGGTCGCGCCCGCCCAGCAGCGGCAGCAGCGCGTCCGCCGTGGCCTGGCCGTACGCGAGCAGCAGGTTGACCCGCAGGTAGCCGAAGTCGTAGCCGGCGCTACCGCGCGAGGAGTTGGTCCAGTCGACGATGCCGGTGAGCCGGCCGTCGCGCCACAGCGTGTTGCCCGGGTGGAAGTCGCGGTGCAGGAAGACGCCGGGCGCGGGCGGTGCGGGCCGGGCGGCCGCGACGGCGTCGCGCCACAGCTGCGGCCGGGTGCTGGTGGGCGGCGGCCCGACCCGCCCCAGATCGGTGTACGGCAGCCAGTCCGGCAGCCCGGCCCCGTCCAGCGAGTGCAGGACGTGGCCCGCTTCGACGAGCTGGCGCAGCATGTCCGGCGTCAGCTCCTCGGCCCCGTCGGCCCGGTGGGTGGCGCCGTGCAGCATGGTGCCGGGCAGCCAGGTCATCAGCAGCGCGGGGAACTCGCACCAGGCACCGCCGGGGTCGGCGTCGACCAGCCGGGGCACGGGCAGGCCGCTGCGCTCCAGCATGGCCAGGGCGCGCATCTCGTCGTACGCGGTGAAGACCGGCGGGTCGTCCTCCCAGCCGGGCCGCGACCACAGCCGCAGCACGTAGACCGCGTCGGTGGTGTGCACCGCGCTCACGCTGCTGGCGATGCCGCCCCGAAGCGCGGCCACGGCCGTGACCGGGTGCGGCAGCACGCGAGCCAGCCAGGCCAGGGTCGGCGCACCCGGTCCGGGGTGCTGGGGTGAGGTGGGCGCCATCCGCCCATCGTCGCGGCCGGGCGTCGGGCGGCCCAGTGGTTTCTGCGAGGATGTGCGCGACATCCCGTCCAGAGATGAGGTCCGCATGCCCCGGCTGCACCTGATCGGCAGCACCCACGAGTACGGTGACGTGCACACCTATCGGTTCCGTCCGGACGGGCGGCTCGACTTCCGCCCCGGCGAGTACGGTCACCTGTTCTTCCCGCAGCTGCTGCGCCGGTTCACCAAGCCGGTGCGCGAGATCTCGTTCGCCTCGGCGCCGGGCGACGACGAGGTGTGGTTCACGCTGGACCACTCGTCGAACTCGCCGTTCCAGCAGCACTTCCGGGCGTTGCAGCCGGGTGCGGCGATGCAGGTGTTCGGCATCGGCGGCCACCTGCGCCTGACCGACGACGCGCACCGGCCGCTGGTCATGATCGGCGGCGGCATCGGCGTGACCCCGTTCCGGTCGATCCTGCGCCATCTGCGCGCCCACCAGCCGAGCACCCCGGTGGCCCTGGTCCACGCCGCCCGCGAGCAGCACCTGTACGCGGGAGAGTTCGCGCAGATGCCGATCGCGTACCACCGCGTCGGCCGGGCGGAGCTGGCCGCGAAGCTGGCCGAGGTCGCCCTGGTCGAGCCGCCCGCCACCTACCTGGTGGCCGGTTCGGACGGTTTCGTGGCCGCCGCGGTCGAGCAGCTGCGCATCGCCGCGGTGCCCGACGACGCCATCCAGACCGACACCTTCAAGGGCCTGCACGACCTGGACACCGTCACCCCCTGACGACGCCACCTCTGTCCGAGTTGCCGGGCAGTCGGGGCGATGCGGGGCTCCGATGCGCCCGATTGCCCGGCAACTCGGGCGAGAGGACGGTCAGAGGCGGTAGTCGAGGTCGGGGGTGATGACGGCGACGTCCAGCTGCGCCTTCTGGAGGCGGCCGGAGTAGTCCCAGTTCATCGCCTGCCAGCGGGTGAACTGGTCCAGCACCCACATGCCCGACTGGCGGCTGCCGTTGCCGGAGCGGCCGTTGCCGCCGAAGGGCAGGTGCGCCTCGGCACCGGAGGTGGAGTTGTTGACGCTGACCATGCCCGCGCCGATGCCGCGCCGGAACGCGAACGCCTTGGCCGGGTCCGTGGTGTAGATCGCGCTGGACAGGCCGTAGCCGGGCGCGTTGGCCAGCTCGATCGCCTCGCCGAGGCTGCGGTACGTGGTGACGCCGATGATCGGCCCGAACGTCTCCTCGTCGAAGAGGGCGTCGCCGGGGCGTACGCCGTCGACGACGGCGGGGTGGTAGAACAGGCCGCGCTCGGGGTCGCCGACGAACCCGGGGCGCGGGTTGGCCGCGGTGATCCGGCCGGTCGGGCCGAGCACCCGCTGGCTGTCGGTGATGGACTTCAGATGGCCCTCGTACGAGGTGGCGAAGCGCTCGTCCAGCAGCGGGCCGTACAGCACGTCCTGCGTCGGGTCGCCGATGGCGGCCGCGGCGACGGCGGCGGACAGGCGGCGCAGGAACTCGGCGTGCACCGACTCGTGCACGATCGCGGTGCCCAGCGAGGTGCAGCGCTGCCCGGCGGTGCCGAACCCGGCGAACAGCGCGCCCTCGACGGCCAGGTCCAGCTCGGCGTCCTCGGTGACGACCATCGGGTTCTTGCCGCCCAGCTCCAGGCAGGGCGTCTGGAGGTGGCGGCCGCACAGCTCGCCGACGGCCCGGCCGACCTCGGTGGAACCGGTGAAGCCGACCTTCTGCACCAGGCCCTGCTCCAGTGACGCGCGCAGCCCGGCGAAGGTCTGCGGGCCGTCGGCGTGCACCAGGTTGAGCACGCCTTCGGGCAGCCCGGCGCGCACGAACAGCCGGTAGAGGGCGTCGGCGCTGGCGGCGGCGTACACGGCGGGCTTCCAGACGGCCGTGTTGCCGCACAGCAGCGCGGGCACCAGGTACCAGGACGGCACGGCGACCGGGAAGTTGCCCGCCGTGATGATCATCGCGGTGCCGACCGGCTCGCGGAACGTGAACAGCTGCTTGTCCGGCATCTCCGACGGCACGGTCTGGCCGTAGAGGCGGCGGCCCTCGCCGAGGAAGAAGCGGCAGGTGTCCACGATCTCCTGGACCTCGCCGCGCGCCTCGGCCAGCGGCTTGCCGATCTCGCGGGTGACCAGCCGCGCCAGTGCCTCGGCGTTCGCCTCGACCAGGGCGCCGACACTGGCGACGACCTGACCGCGCACCGGAGCGGGCACGTCGGCCCAGGCCCGCTGCGCGGCGTGGGCCGACCGGGCGGCCGCGACCAGTTCGGCGGGCTCGCCGAGCCCGATCTGCGCGACGACATCGGACAGGTCCGCCGGGTTGCGGCTGTCCACGACACGCGCGGTGGCGTCGGCCGGGACACCGCCGATCATCGAACGAAGCATGCCAGCATCATCCGCCCGCCGCGCCGCCGCGTCGAGCGCTCTGGAAGATCCAGAATGCCTGGACTTTCGCCGGACTTCTGGCACACTGTCCGAATGCAGAGAGTGACCGGGATCGGCGGGGTGTTCCTGCGCGCCCGCGACGCCGACGCCCTCAAGGCCTGGTACCGCGACCATCTGGGGATCGAGGTCTCCGCCTGGGGCGGGCACCGGTTCTTCTGGCAGGCCGGCGGCTCCACCACCTGGTCGGTCTTCGAGGCCGACAGCGACTACTTCGGCGACGCCCGGCAGCCGTTCATGCTCAACTTCCGCGTCGACGACCTGGACGCGATGCTGGCGCAGCTGCGGGCGGCCGGGGTCAAGGTGGTCGACGAGGTCGAGGACGGCGAGTTCGGCAGGTTCGGCTGGGTGTACGACGCCGAGGACAACCGCGTCGAGCTGTGGCAGCCCCCGCGCGGGCAGTGATCGCGGCGATGAGGCGGTTCCTCGGCCGCAGGCGCACCTGGCCCGACGGCTTCGGCCTGCTGCACGTCTACCTGGTGCCCGACCTGGACCGCGACCGCGATCTGGCCCGGCTGGTCGACGACTGCGGCCGGATAATGTCCGGGTACGACTTCATCCCGCCCATGGCGCCGCACTGGATCCACGCCACCGTCGCGCCGGTGATGGGCGTCCCGTCCGCGACCGTCGACGCGGCTGTCCGGGCGGAGTTCGCCTCCCGGCTGCGCGCCGCGCTCAGCGGGGTGCCCGCGTTCACCCTCACCGCCGGATCGCCGCTGGCCGGGGCGAGCACCGTCGCGCTCGACCTCGACGGCGACCTGCCCGGCCAGCCCCTGCACACGGTGTACACGCTGACCCGCAAGGTGATCGGGGAGCTGTTCGGGCCGGGTGCGCTGGAGTACGAGGCCATGCCCGGCCACCTGACCCTGGCCTACGCGTCCGGCGCGGGCGACTCCGGCGACGTGCAGAGCGCGCTGCGCACCCGGGTGCGGCCCAGCCACGCGCCGATGACCGTCGGCGAGGTGCACGTCGTGGACGTGGTCCAGCACCGCGATCCGGTGACCTACTACAGCTGGACGGTGATCGACCGCATACCGCTGCGCGCACCGGAGCGTGCGATCATCGGCGGATGAGCGAGCAGTGGCACACCGTCGAGGAGATCAACGCGGCCCGCGCGCAGCGGGAGCAGGCGATCCCCGGCTACCGGCCGCCGTCGGCGTTCGGGCTCGGCCTCCCGCTCGGTGACGGGATCGAGTTCGCGCACGTGAACGTGGGCGCGGGACTGCTGCCCGCCGTGATCGTCGCGGGCACCTGCGGGCACGTGAGCGGCGACGCGTCGTACGAGCTGACCCCCGCCGAGCTCGACACCGTCCTGGCCGAACTCGCTCCCGCCGAGGCGTGCACCGACCTGCCGCACCCGAACCTGTGGGGCTGGCGTGCGCTGCGGGCCCGGCTCGGGGACGGCGACCGGGTCGTGGCGGTGTACGTCGAGGACCTGGCCGCGACCGGCACCGACCCGCACGTGGCGGCGCTGCGGGAGCTCGCGGCCGGGCGCTGACTCAGGACCGCGCCATCCGGCGGGCCAGTTCGGCCGCCCGGAACAGCTGCACCGAGCGGGCCTGGCCGGTGACGAAGCCCTTCAGCGGGGCGGGCATCGACAGGTCCAGCCGCTCCAGGATGCGGGTGCCGTCGCCGTCGGCGATCAGCTCGACCGTGGACTCCAACCGCACGCCGCCGGGGCTCTTCACGCTCTGGGCCAGCTTCCCCTGGTCGGGCAGCGTACGCATGCGCACCTTGATGGGGTTGTCCCAGCGCAGCTTCCGGAGGAACTTGAAGCGCTCGACCGCGATGTAGTCGAGGACGGGCCGGTCGCGCTCGTCCACCGCCATGCGCACGTCCCGGACGGTCACGACCAGCGGGGACAGGCCGATGTAGCTGTTGGGGTCGGCCAGGTGCCGGAACACCTCGTCCAGCCCCGCGTCCACCCGCCATTCATGCTCCAGCACCGCCTTGGCCACGCCCCCACCCTAAACCGCCCCCACCTCGACCACCAGACCCGCCATGATCAGCGTGCGTTTCGTGCAGTTTCGGGGAAAGTGCAGGAATCTTGGCGTGCTTTCGCGCAGTTTCCCCGAAACTGCACGAACCCGGGCGCGGGCGGACGCGGGCGGACGGCGGTCGCGGCCGGGCGGGTGGGGCACGGCGGCGCGGGCGGGGTGCGATCGGTCAGGTTCGGAGAAGCGCCCGACCTGGGCGGCTGCCTAGCATGAAGATCAGCCCAGGACGATCGCGAAAAAGGGAGCCGACGATGGCCGTGAAGAAGACCGCCAGGAGCGCCGCCGCCAAGGAGGGCGCGTTCGAGGGGTTCACCGAGGATGAGCGCGCCGCGATGAAGGACCACGCCCAGGAGCTGAAGGCGGCCGCCCGCCGCGGCGGGCGCGGCGCCGAGGCGGCCAGGGAGGCGGACGCGGCCGCGGTGCTCGCGAAGATCGCCGAGATGTCCGAGACCGACCGGGCGCTCGCCGAGCAGGTCCACGCGATCGTCACCGCCAGCGCCCCCGACCTGGCGCCGAAGCTGTGGTACGGCATGCCCGCGTACGCCCGCGACGGCAAGATCGTCTGCCACTTCCAGCCCGCGCAGAAGTTCAAGACGCGGTACGCGACGCTCGGCTTCAGCGACGTGGCGAACCTGGACGACGGCAACATGTGGCCCAACGCGTACGCGATCACGAAGCTGACCGCCGACGACGCGGCCCGCATCGCCGCGCTGGTCGAGCAGGCGGCCGGCTGAGAAGTCAGGCGGTGCGGCGCAGTTCCAGGAAGCGGTAGCCGAGCAGGCCGCGCAGCAGCGCCCACTGCAACGCGTCACCACCGACCAGCGACTGCCAGTACGGCCCGGACGGCCGGAACACCCGGCCCGCGGCCAGCAGCGTGCTGATGAACCGGTCACGCGGGCGCCGCAGCTCCAGGTATGCCGTGAGGTCGACGTCGCGGACCAGGCTCAGCCCGTGCGGGGCCGCCGCCGCGCGGACCTCGTCGACGGTGAGCAGCGAGCCGACGTGCCAGCCGGTGCGGAACTCGGCCATCCGGCGGGCGGTGCGCGGCGAGTCCGGCGGGGCGGCCGAGGTGAGGAAGTCGTCGCAGACGATGAGGCGGCCGCCGGGGCGCAGGCAGCGCGCGGCCTCGCGGAAGTAGCCGTCGGCGTCCGGGCTGTGGATGAACGCCTCGATCGAGAACGCCAGGTCGGCCGAGCCGGCCAGGTCGTCGGGCAGGGCCAGGTAGTCGCCCTGGCGGCAGCGTACCCGCGCGCCCGCGCCGGCCTGCTCGATCAGCTCGGCGGCCCGCCTGGCCTGCGCCGCGCTGATGGTGACGCCCTCGCCGGTCAGCTCGGTGCGGGCGGCCAGGTGGAGCAGGCTCGCGCCGAGGCCGCAGCCGAGGTCCACGACGGACGGCACGGCGACGTCGGGCGGCAGCGCGGCCAGGATCAGCTCGTCGACGTAGTGGAACGCGTCGGCGCGGGTGGTGGCGCCCGGCCCCCAGACCGCGCGGTGGATGGAGGCGCCGCCCTGTCCGAGCCGCTCGAAGGCGGCGGCGTTGCTGTCGTAGTAGCGCCGCACCCGCTCGGCGTCCACCGCCGCGTCGACCGTAGCCACGCGGTGACTCTAGACCGCAAGCCGTCGCGGTGTAAGGGCTCGCGGTGGCGGGTAACGACGGGTCATGAACCGACGTGCCGTCCTGACTGGATCGTTGCTGGTGACGCTGCTCGCGGCGGGGTGCGGCCCGTGGCGCGGCGAACCCGGGCGCGGCGAACCCGGGCGCGACGAACCAGGGCGCGGCCGGGACGGCTTCGGCGCGGCGCACACGGTCTCCGCGGCCCGGGGCGGCCGCGACACCGCCGCCCTGACGGTGGTCAGCGGCGCGACGACGGTCACGGTGCGGGCGGCCGACCTCGGCGACGACCTGTACCGGGTCAGCACGCCGAGCGACTCCGCGCTCTCGCCCGAGGTCGTCGAGTCGGGCGGCCGCCACCAGCTGCACCTGGCCTCGACCGGGGAGCACGGGGCCGCCGCCGTGGAGGTGCTGCTCAACCGCGAGGTGCGCTGGGACCTGCGGTTCTCCGGCGGCGCCGCCGAGACCGTGGTGGACATGGGCGCGGGCCGGCTCGGAACGGTCGACTTCGCGGCCGGGTCGACCCGGATCGAGACCGTGCTGCCGCGGCCGCAGGGGACGCTGACGGTCCGGATGGCGGGCGGCGCGAGCGACTTCCTGGTACGGCTGCCCGACGGCGTCCCGGTCCGCGTCAGCGCCGGTGGCGGCGCGGCGGACGTCACCGTCGACGGCACCCGCCACCTCGGCGTGGCGGGCGGCTCGGTGTTCTCCCCGCCCGGCTGGGCCACCGCCACCGACCGCTACGTCGTCGACGCCGTAGCCGGAGTCTCCAGCCTCACCGTCACCCACACCTGACCCACCCAGCCCGCCCCGCCCCGCCCCGCCCACGAGCCTGTCCATGATCGTGCGAGTTGCCGGGCAATCGGGCGAAAGAGTGCTCTGCATACGCCCGATTGCCCGGCAACTCGCACGATCTTGACTGTCTCGCCCAGGTGGTGGGTCAGCGGCGCCAGGGGAGCCAGGAGCGGCGGGCCGAGTCGGGGCTGGTGAGGCTCGGCAGGGACGCCACCAGGAACACGTGGCCGCCGATCACGTTGCCCGGCTGGGGCAGCTCGGCGTCCGGCAGGTCGGGCAGGCACAGGTCGGTCTCGAAACCGACCGTCCGCACCCGGGCGACCACGAACGACTGGCCGGTGGCGGCGACGGTGCGCCGCTGCGCGTCCAGCACGGTGCCGTGCAGCCGGGCGAGGGCCTGCGCCTGCTCGGCGGGGCCGAACACGCCGTACGAGATGAACGACTCCGGCCCCATCCGGGGCGGCCACGGCAGGCCCTGCTCGGAGTGGTCGGCGGGGGGCTCGGTGCCCGCGTCGTCCGGATCGAGCAGGCTGGCGTCGGAGGCCGCGAACGCGTCCTCATCGGCGTGGACGCTGACGTCCTGCCCGAAGGCGATCACGCTGGCGGGGCCCGACACGGAGCGCCCCGCACCGGTCAGCAGGCGCCGCTGCTCCAGCTCGACGGCGAGCATGGTCATCATCTCGCCGTCGCCGTCGACCACGTTGGCGATGGCGACCTCGTCGTTGGCGGGCCGTACGGCGGACAGGCGGGCGCCCTCGGTGCCCGCGAACGACGGCACGAAGTCGAGGATCTTGCCGTTCTTCAGGGAGAAGACCAGGCGGACGCCGCTGGGGTCCTGCCACACGCACACGTCGATGCCGCCGACGTGGCCGACCGGTTCGGCGCCGGCCAGGGCGCGGCTCACCAGTTCCGCGAGTTCGGCGCGATCGCCCACGGCGAGGCCGACGCATTCGAAGTTCGATGCCACGCGGCGACCTTAGCGACGCGGACTACACATCGCCTCCAGGTTTCGTCCGGCGATCGGGCAGGTGATCACCTTCTGCGGTCAGGACACGACGCTCACGTGCGCTATCGACCGCAGACAGCGATCATCCCCCGCACCGGTCAGCGCGGGCCGAGGGTGGCGGCGTAGGCGTCGCGCAGGGCGGGCCAGCCGTGGTCCATGGCGGACTGGCCGCGGATCGGCTGGACGGGTTCGCCGTCGAGCAGGCGGGCGAGGACGTCGAGGCAGAGGTGCCAGCCTGCGGCGACCTGGGGCAGCCAGTCGCGGTCGGCCGTGGTGTGGCGCAGGGTGAGCCGGGTGCCCGCCGCCGCGGCGGCCAGCTCCCAGCGCAGGCCGTCCTCGCCCCAGGTGTGCGCGAGCAGCACCGGCGGTTCGGCGCGGCGCACCTCGGCGGGCAGGTCATGGCGCTGGTCGCCGTCGACCATGGTCAGCACGGCGCCGCCGGTGGTGCCGAGGTCGCGGTCGGCGTCGTAGGGCGCCCAGCGGTTGATCTGCTCCGGATCGGTGAGGGCGGCCCACACGGTGCGCGGCGGGTGCGGCAGCTCGCGGACGAGCGCGAGGGTCCAGCGCCGCCCGTTCGGTTCGCACTGCGCGTCGAGCAGCGGTGTGGGCGTTTCGTGGTTCATGTCGGCCACCTTCCCTTTTGGTATCGGATCCATGTAACACCGCGGCTCGCCGTGACCAGCGCCACACCCCTTAATGGGAAGGGGTGTTTACAGTTCTCGGTTCATGATCGGTACGAACCTGGGGAGGCGGACGGATGGCCCGGCTGTGGACGCGTGACTTCGTGCTGTACTTCGTGGCGCGCGCGGTGGCGCTGCTCGGCGACGGGATGCTGCCCGTCGCGGTGGCGCTGGCGGTGCGCGGCGCCGGGCACGGCGCGTCCGGGGTGGGCCTGGTGCTGGCCTCGTGGATGGTGCCGTTCGTGGGGCTGATCCTGTTCGGCGGCGTGCTGGCCGACCGGGCCGGGGCGCGGCGGCTGATGGTCGGCGCGGACCTGGTCCGGGTGGCGACGCAGTCGGTGACGGCGGTGGCGCTGTTCACCGGCCACTCCCCGCTGTGGCTGCTGGCGGGCATGTCGGTGCTGGCGGGCTCGGCGGCGGCGATGTTCCAGCCGGGCGTGGCCAGCATGGTGCCGCTGCTGGCGGCGGACGTGCAGCGGGCCAACGGGGTGCTGCGGGTGGCCGACGCGGGTGCGCAACTGCTCGGCCCGGCGCTGTCGGCGGTGCTGGTCGTGGCGACGGGCGCGGGCACGGTGTACGCCCTGAACGCGGCCACGTTCGCGGTCAGCGCGGTCTGCCTGCTCGCGCTGCGCCTGCCCGCCCACCCGCCGGCGGCCGCCGCCACCACCGCCACGCTGCGGCGGGACCTGCGCGAGGGCTGGACCGAGTTCCGGTCGCGCAGCTGGATGTGGAGCGTGATCCTGATCTGGTTCGGGTACGGCGTCGTCCTGTTCGGACCCCTGATCCCGATCGGTTCGGCGCTGATCACCGACCGGCTGGGCGACGCGGCGTACGGGTGGGCGATGTCGGCGATGGGGGCCGGGACGGTGCTCGGCGGGCTGGCCGCGATGCGGCTCAAGCCGGTGCGGCCGCTGGCCGCCGGTGCCGTGGTGCTGGTCGGGTTCGTGCTGGTGCCGCTGACCACCGCGCTGGACACGCCGCTGCCGGTACTGCTGGCCGGGCATGCCGTGGGCGGGCTGTCCTGGGCGTTCTGGTCGGTCATGTGGGCCACCAGCATCCAGACGCACATCCCGCGCGACGTGCTCAACCGGGTGTCGGCGTACGAGGTGGCCGGGTCGGTGCTGGGGGTGCCGGTCGGGCAGGTGCTCGCCGCGCCGCTGGCGGGGCTGCTGGGGCCGGGCCAGCTGCTGCTCACCGGGTGCGCCGTCGGCGTGACCGGCTGCGTGCTGCTGCTGGTCGTCCCGCCGATCCGGCGGCTGCGCCGGGCGGACGCGGCCGTCCCCGCACCCGCCTGACGATCAGGCATTTACATACGTCCATCATTGCCGGTACTGTCTCGCAGGCATGACAGACTTCCTCGTCGTGGGCGGCGGGATCGCCGGAGCGGCGGCGGGCTACTTCCTGTCCCGCCACGGCACGGTCACGCTGGTGGAGATGGAGGCCGCACCCGGCTACCACGCCACCGGCCGCTCGGCGGCACTGTTCTCGGAGTACTACGGCAATCCGCCCGTGCGCGCGCTCACCGCCGCCAGCCGGGCGTTCTTCACCGAGCCGCCGGACGGGTTCACCGAGCACCCGCTGCTGACCCCGCGCGGGGTGGTCGCACTGTGCCCGCCGGGGGCCGAGGAGCTGTTCGAGCAGGCGCTCGCACGGGGTGCCACGGCGCCGGTGCCCGCGTACGAGATCGGGCCGGACGAGGTGGCCCGGCACTGCCCGGTGGTGCGCCGCGACTGGTTCACCCGCGCACTGCTGCGCCCGGCCGCCGCCGACATCGACGTGGACGCGCTGCACCGCGGCTTCCTGCGCGCCGTGACCGCCACCGGCGGGCTGGTGCTGACCCGGGCCCGGGTGCACGAGCTGGCCCGCGACGGCGGCGGCTGGCGGGCGCGCACCAGCGCGGGCGACGTGCGCGCGGCGGTGGTGGTCAACGCGGCCGGGGCCTGGGCCGACGAGGTGGCGGCGCTGGCCGGGGTGCGCCCGGTGGGGCTGGTGCCCCGGCGGCGTACGGCGTTCCTGGTGGACGCGCCCGAGGACGCGGGCGCCTGGCCGATGGTCTGCGACGTGACCGAGACGTTCTACTGCAAACCGGAGTCCGGTGCGCTGCTGGTGTCGCCGGTGGACGCCACACCGGCCGTGCCCGGCGACGCCCGCCCCGACGACCTCGACGTGGCCATCGGGCTGGAGCGGCTGCGGGAGGCCACGACGCTGCCCGCGCGGCGGGTCCGGCACGCCTGGGCGGGCCTGCGCACCAGCACGCCCGACGACGTCCCGGTGGTGGGCCCCGACCCGGCCGCCGACGGGTTCCACTGGCTCGCCGGGCTCGGCGGGTACGGCGTGCAGATCGCCCCGGCGGTGGGACGGGCACTGGCCGAGGCCGTCGCCGGGGAGCGTACCGCGATCACGGGAATGAATGAAATGATGGCGGCCGGGCGACTTCTCTCCTGATGCAGCCGCATGTGAATCTTGCGGACAACTATTTAAAGTCTCGTAAACGATCGCCGGAGATATTCGCAAACTCCGTTGGATGCCTTAGTCTTCCCCTCCATCAGGCATGTGCACGTATGGATGGATGGACCGTGTGCGCCCACCCCGCGCCCGGACGTCCACCGACGATGGAGGACGGATGGGCTCCGGCAGCACCCCGGGAAACGGTCGCTACTCGTGCACCATCCCCGCGTACCCGGAATCGGGCGGCAGCGGTCGGCCCGGTGAGCTCGTCTGCGCCGCGGCCCTGGCCGCCGTCGAGACGGCCACCCGGCTGGCCCGCACGATGCCGGTCCGGGTCCGCGAGGCGGACAGCTGGCACTGCCTGCGGGACTGGCCCGACAGCCTGCGCGAGCACGACGGCGCCGAAGCTCGCGAGCAGGTGCGGGAGCTGCTCGACACCTTCCCCGCCGATCCGGAGCCCGCGCTGGAGGTCCTGCTCGGGCAGGGCACCGGCCGGCCGCAGACCGGCGTGCGGATCAGCCTGCGGATCGTCGAGCACCGGCTGACCGCCGACGTGGCGGTCGCGCCGGGCGACCCGTGGACCGGCGCGGCGCACGCGGTGGCGGAGCTGTTCGCCGAGGTCGTACGCGCGTTGCTGGCCGATCCGGGCCTGTCCCCCGCCGCCGCCGACGGCCTCGGCGCCGCCTCGCGCGACCTGCTGCTGGGGCGGCTGGCCGGGCGCGAGGTCGACCACGGCCCGTTCCGGGCCATCCCGGCGATGATCGAGGACCGGGTCGACGAGCGGCCCGACGCGCCCGCGGTGAGCTACGGCGGGCGCACCCTCACCTACCGCGAGCTCGACGACCACGCCAACGCGCTGGCCGCGGCGCTGCCCGGCCGCGGCGTGGCCCTGGGCACGGCGGTGCCGGTGCTGCTGGGCAACAGCCTGGAGCTGCCGGTGGCGTACCTGGCGCTGATGAAGCTCGGGGCGGCCTTCGTGCCGCTGGACCCGTCCTGGCCCGCCGACCGGCTCGCGGCGACGCTGTCGGTGCTGGCCGCCCCGGTGGTGCTGTGCGCGGACGCGGCCGCGCTGCCGCCCGCCTGGCGCGAGCGGGCGCTGCCGTTCGCCGTCGGCGCCCACGCCGCGCCCGCCCGCAGGCCCGGGGTGGCGCTCGGCCCCGACGACGTCATCTACGGCATCTTCACCTCCGGCACCACCGGCACGCCCAAGTGCGCGATGAACCTGCACGGCGGCCTGACCAACCGGTTCCGGTTCATGACCCGCTACTTCGGCGCGGGCGAGCAGGTGGTGCTCCAGAACAGCCGGCACACGTTCGACTCCTCGGTGTGGCAGCTGTTCTGGCCGCTGACCACCGGCGGGCGCACCGTCGTGCCGGCCCAGGGCGACTTCCTGGACCTGGGCCGCACCGTCGACACCGTCGCCGAGTACGGCGTCACCATGACCGACTTCGTGCCGAGCATCTTCAACGCGCTGGTCACGCTGGTCGACCACGACGAGCGGGCGCTGGCGCGCATCAGCACGCTGCGGCGGCTCATCGTCGGCGGCGAGGAGATGAACCGGCAGCTCGCGCACCGGCTGATGGCGCTGCTGCCCGCGGTGAGCCTCACCAACGGGTACGGCCCGACCGAGGCGTCGATCGGCATGGTCTTCCACCGGGTCAACCCGGAGGAGTCCGGCGCGGTCCCGCTGGGCCGCCCGATCGACAACTGCTACGCGGTGGTCGTCGACGAGGCGCTGCGGCCGCTGCCGCGTGGCGCGGTCGGCGAGATCGCCATCGGCGGCGCCTGCCTGGGCAGCGGCTACCTGGGCGATCCGGAACGGACCGGCCAGGTGTTCGTGCCCAACCCGTTCCCGCAGCTGCCGGGCGAGCGGCTCTACCGCACCGGCGACCTGGGCCGCTACGACGAGCGCGGGCTGCTGCACTTCCACGGGCGGCGCGACTTCCAGGTCAAGATCGGCGGCGTACGCATCGAGCTGGGCGAGATCGAGACGGTGGCCGAGACCTGCCCCGGCGTACGGCAGGCGCGGGTGCTCGTGGCCGAGCACGACGGCGCCAAGTCGCTGGCCCTGTTCGTCGACGGCGTGGTGACCGAGGCCGCCCTGCGCGAGCACCTGCGCGGGGCGCTGCCGCGCAACAGCCTGCCCCGCCACCACTTCGTGCTGGCCGAGCTGCCGCGCAACGCCAACGGCAAGGTCGACCGGGCCGCGCTGCGCCAGCGGCTGGACGCGTGGCTGGCGGGCAACGCCGCCGCCCTCACCGACGACGGCCCGGGTGCCGACGAGCCCACCGCGCGGATGCTGGCCCTGTTCCGGCGTACGCTCGGCCGCCCGGAGCTGCGCGCCGACGAGAGCTTCGTGCGGGCGGGCGGCGACTCGCTCCAGGCGCTGACGCTGACCTCGGTGCTGACCCGCGACTGCGGCGTCAAGGTCGGGGTGCAGGACCTGTTCGCGCACCCGACCGCCGAGCTGCTGTCGGGGCTGGTCGCCAGCCGGGTGGCCGACCCGGCCGAGACCGAGGTGGACGAGTCGGCGCTGATGGACCACGACGCCCGCGCCACGGCCGGGCTGGCCGTCCCGGCCCTGGTCGGCGGCGGCCGCGAGCCGCGCACGGTGCTGGTCACCGGCGCCAGCGGGTTCGTGGGCAGCAGGCTGGTCTACGAGCTGCTGTCGCGCACGTCGATACAGGTGGTGTGCCTGTGCCGGGCCGACGACGACGCCGGGGCCATGTCCCGGGTGGTGGCGACGCTGTCGGAGCAGGGGCTGTGGCAGCCGCGGTTCGGGCAGCGGCTGCGGGCGTACGCGGGCGACCTGGGCCGGCCCCTGCTCGGCCTGGACCCGGCCGCCTGGGAGCACCTGGCCCGCACCGTGGACGCGGTGCTGCACAACGGCGCGCTGGTCAACTTCCTGTTCGACTACCGCGCCCACCGGGCCGCCAACGTGACCGGCACGTACGAGGTGCTGCGCCTGGCCCTGGCGCACCGGACCAAGCAGCTGCACCACGTGTCCACCCTCGGCGTGCTCGACACCGAGGCGGTGCGGCACGGCCGCCCGCTGGGCGAGCGCTTCGACGTGGCCGCCGCGACCACCCCGCACAGCGGCTACGGCCGGTCCAAATGGGTCGCCGAGCGGCTGCTGGCGCAGGCGGCCGCCCAGGGCGCGCCGATCACGGTCTACCGGCTGGGCGAGGTGATGCCCGACGCCGACAACGGCTTCCCGAACCGGCGCGCGCTGACCCACCTGCTGCTGTCGGCCTACCACCGGCTCGGGGTGTGCCCGGGTGCGGCAAGCCGCTCCGACTACACCCCGGTCGGGTACGTGGCCCGCCGCGTCGTGGCCGGGGTGACCGACCCGGCGGCGTGGGGCCGCACGCTGCACGTCTTCCACCCGGAGAGCGTCTGCTTCGGCGATGTGCTGTCGCGGGTCGGCCGCCCGATCGAGCGCATCCCGAACACCGACTTCCTGGCCCGGCTGCGCGAAGCCGCCCTGGACACCGGCGACGCGGAGCTGAACACGCTGCTCACGCTGCTGAAGGTGCCGCCGGGCGCGACCGAGCACGCGGTCGGGCGCCGCTTCGGCGGGCTGCTGACCGACAACCCGCGTCTGTTCGCCAAGGACGAGTGCCGCCACCTGGAGCAGCGCTGGGGCCTGACCGACGAGTGGCTGTACGCCCCGATCGAGGCCTACCGCGAGCACCTGGACCGCCATCTGGCCCCGCTGGGCCGCCTGGACCTGCCGGCGCTCACACCGGCGCACTGAAGCAACAACGAGAGGAAATACATGCAGCACCGCAAGATGGGCCGGCTCGGCTGGGAGGTCAGCGAGGTCGGTTACGGCATGTGGGGCATCGGCGGCGGCCCGGGCGGGTTCACCGGCTGGGACTACGACACCGCGCCCGGCGCCCTGGACGAGGCGGTCGAGCTCGGCTGCAACTTCTTCGACACCGCCTGGGTGTACGGCCGGGGCGTCAGCGAGCAGCTGCTCGGCGCCCTGCTCAAGCGCCACCCCGACCGCCGCCTGTACGTCGCGACGAAGATCCCGCCGAAGAACCGGGAGTGGCCGCCGCGCCCGGCCGACACCCTCGACGACGTCTTCCCGGCCGACCACATCCGCGAGTTCACCGAGCGCAGCCTGGAGAACCTGGGCGTGGACCGCATCGACCTGATGCAGCTGCACGTGTGGGAGGACCGCTGGGCCGACGACGGGCGCTGGCAGGAGGCGCTGAGCGACCTCAAGCGCGAGGGCCTGATCGACGGGATCGGCATCAGCGTCAACCGGTGGGAGCCGGCCAACTGCCTGAAGGCGCTCGACACCGGGCTGATCGACGCGATCCAGGTCATCTACAACATCTTCGACCAGGCGCCCGAGGACGAGCTGTTCGAGCGGGCCCAGCGCGACGACGTCGCGATCATCGCGCGGGTGCCGTTCGACGAGGGGGCCCTGACCGGCACGCTGAACGCCGACACGGTCTTCCCCGAGGGTGACTGGCGGTCCACGTACTTCGGGGAGGAGAACCTGGGGCCGAGCGTGGCGCGGGCCGACCGGCTCAAGGAGATCCTGCCCGACGGCGTGGGCCTGCCGGAGCTGGCACTGCGGTTCATCCTGCACCACCCGGCGGTCAGCACGGTCATCCCGGGCATGCGCCGCAGCGCCCACGTACGCGCCAACCTGGGCGTCAGCGACGGCACGGCACTGAGCCCCGACCTGCTGGCCGAGCTGCGCGAGCACCGCTGGGACCGGTCGCCGACCTGGTGGTCGATGTGACCGTGATCGCCATGTGGGCGCATCCGCGGGCCGCCTCGACGGCGTTCCTGCGCATGATGATCGCCCGCGGGGACGTCACGGTCGTACACGAACCGCTGGTCACGCTCACCGACTGGCAGGAGACCGCGCTGCCGGACCGCGACGGCGGCACGGCGGTCTGCCGCACCCCCGGGCAGATCATGGCGCACCTGGTCGACCTGGGCCGGGACCGGACCGTGTTCTTCAAGGACACGATGGAGTACCGCTACCAGTACCTGCACGACCACCCGGACGAGATCGCGGGCATCGAGCACACGTTCATCGTGCGCGACCCGGCCAAGGCGATCAGCTCGCACTTCGCGATGAAGCCGACCATGTCGTGCTCGGACGTCGGCTACGAGCACCAGTGGCACCTGTTCGAGCTGGCCCGCACCGTGATGGGCCGCGAGCCGGTGGTGGTCGACGCCGACCGGCTGCTGCAAGAGCCCGCCGCGGTGGTGGCGGCGTACTGCGCGGCGGTCGGGCTGCCGTTCCGGCCCGAGGCGCTGACCTGGGAGCCGCAGGACCGGGCCGAGTGGCAGCGCACCAGGCAGTGGCACGTCGACGCCAGCAACAGCAGCGGGTTCACCGTCCCGGCCAAGCAGTACCGGGCCACGGTCGCCAACCACGACCTGCTCCGGTCGTACTACGACCACCACCTTCCCTTCTACGAACGCCTTGTTGAGCACGCGCTATGACAGGAGAACCGTTGTGAGCACCGCCGTTGTGACGCCCGTGGACCGCAGCCTGTCCCCCGGGGAGGCGTTCGCCCGCGCGTACGCCGCCGACCGGGAGAAGGCCGAGGTCGTCTTCGACTTCACCATCACCGACGCGTTCCAGCCGACCAAGGACCGGCCCCGGGTGACCGTCCGCAACCTGTTCAAGAAGCGGCCGGTGGACGGGGAGGAGACCCGGTTCTGGAGTGAGAGCCGCCCCACCGTCGACGAGGCGGCCACGGTGCACGAGTCGGGGCTGCGCCGCGAGGCGGCGTTCAAGTTCGGCATGTCCAGCGCGAAGACGGCGCCGGTGCGGGCGTGGGTGCAGATCCCGCCGGAGCTGGTCGACGATCAGGAGGCGCTGGCCGTGTTCGTGGACTTCCGGCTGCTGGTGCGGCTGGCCACGGCGGAGAACCAGGCGCTGACCATCGGCGAGCAGGGGCTGCTGAGCCACCCGGGCATCGCCGAGCTGCCGTACCACGGCGACTACGTGGCCGGGCTGATGGCGGCCTGCAACGAGATCGAGCAGACCGGCGCCACCGCCCACGCGATGATCATCAACCCGCACGACTACTACTTCAACCTGGTCGGCAAGGGCACCCTGCTGGATGACCTGGCCCGCAACGGCACGATCATCAGCCGCACCCGGATGGTCGACCCCGGCTGCGCGCTGGTCGGCGACTTCGCGATGGCGGCCCGGCTGCTCGACGGCGGCCGGTCCAGCATCCGCATCGCCGAGCCGCCGCCGGGCACGTTCGCCCAGCCCGGCCTGGCGGTGTGCGCCGAGATCTGGGCGGGCGTGGCCGTGCACCTGCCCACGCACTTCTTCCACGTACGCCCGGCGGGCATCCCGCACCAGCGGAGCGGTCGATGACGGGACGGTTCGAGGCACTGCGCTTCTACGCGCCGTTCCAGCCCCTGTTCGGAGCCATCTTCTGCTGCCTGCTCAGCGTCGGGGCATCGCTGGCGGTGCTGCCGCTGTACGTGAAGGGCGAACTGCACGGCGGCGACGTGATGGTCGGCGTGGTCATCGCCGCCATCGCGGTGTCGGCCGTGGTGACCCGCCCGATCGCGGGCCGGTACGCCGACCGGCGCGGCTACAAGGGCGTCATGCTCGCCGGAGCGGCCGTCTGCGCGGCGGCGAGCCTGGCCTACCTGCTCGCCGCGAACGAGGTCGTGCTGGTGGCGGTGCGGATCCTGCACGGCGCCGGCGAGGGCATGATCTACACGGCGGGAGCAGCGTGGCTGGTGCTGCTGTCGCCCACCGCGCGGCGCGGGCGGGTCGTCGGCCTGTACGGCATCTGCATGTGGACCGGCATCACGCTCGGCGCCCTGATCGGCACGCTGATCCTCAAGTGGACCGGCGGCTACACCGCAGTATGGCTGTTCTGCGTCGCGGCGGCGGCGGTCGGCGCGCTGCTGATCACGCTCAAGCCCCGACCCGAGCAGGCCGCGCCGACGGCCCGGCCGCCGCTGGTGGCTCCGTCGGCGGTGCTGCCCGGCATCGCCCTGTCCCTGGCCGCGTTCGGCTACGCGGCGCTGGCCGCGTTCGTGGTGCTGCACCTGGAGGCACGCGGCATCGGCGGCGGCATCGCCGCGTTCAACGCGTACGGCTTCACCTACGTCGGGGTGCGGCTGTTCCTCGGCGCGCTGCCCGACAAGCTCGGCCCCAGCCGGGTCGCGCTGTGGTCGGCGCTGGTCGAGGCCGTGGGCCTGCTCACGATCGCGGTCGCGCCCAACCTGATCGTGGCGGTCGCGGGCGGCCTGATCGTCGGGGCCGGGCTGTCGCTGCTGTTCCCGGCGCTGGCCCTGGTCGTCATCAACCGGACCGAGCAGTCGCAGCAGGGTGCGGCCCTGGGCGCGTTCACCTCTTTCTGGGACATCGGCCTGGCCGCGGGCGGTCCGCTGGCCGGGCTGATCGCGACGGGGTGGAACTATCCGGGGATCTACTACACCATGACCGCATGCGCGGTCGCCTCCGCTGCTCTGGCACTGGTGGAGGCGACCAGCCGGGCTCGGGTACCGGTCCCGTCCTGAGCCCTACCGCCGCGCCCGGCCCGGACCTGACGCATCCAGGCCGGGCGCGGCACCCCCGCCAAGCAGACCCCCGCCGAGCGCCCCGCTGAGCGCCCCGCCGAGCGCCCCGCTGAGCGCCCCGCCGAGCGCCCCGCCGAGCGCCCCGTTTTCCATAGACGTTGGCCTATGACATCGAATTCGATCGACGTACAGTCGACGTGATAGGCCAACGTCTATGACGAAGCGGAGTGGTCGGTGGCGGGGGCCATGGCGGTGGCGACGGTCGACCACGGTTCCTGGCGCGATGGGATGTGGCACATGGCCTACGACGAGGCGTGGCGCGCCGAGTCCGACGACCAGTGGCTCGCCGAGCACAGCTCGACGATGTTCGCGCGGCTGCGGCAGCGGTTCAAGACGCTCGGCGCCATCGGCGGGGCGGTGTCCGAAGCCGAGACCGGGCCGTTCGCCGGGGCGCCGCGCAACCCGCGGCTGCGGGTCGGCGACGACAAGGCATACTCCACCATCCGGGAAGCCGAGCACAGCGTCGCGTACATCGCGACCAGCACGTCCCTGGAGGAGTGTCCGAACTGCGGGCAGCAACTGCGTCAGGACGGGTTCGAGTACGTCGGCGAGGACGGCGACCGGATCGCGGTCGGCGGCGTACGCAGCTGCGTACGCTGCGAGGCCGAATCGTGGACGTCGCGCTCCCGGATGCCGCGTACGCAGCGCTCCCGCGACCGCGCCCGCAAACACGTCCTCTGACCGCCCTCCCGCCCGTCCCTCCCCCTCCCCGCGCCCGTCCCCCGGTCGGCGTGCAGTTTCGGGGAAAGTGCGGGAATCATGGGCCGGATTCGTGCAGTTTCCCCGAAACTGCACGCACCCCTGCCCCACTCAGCGCACGCGGCGGGCGGCGGGCGGCGATGATCGCTGCCACCGCGGCCAGGGCGCTCGCCCAGGTCAGCGGCCGAGCGCAGCCGCGCCGCCCACTACCCCAGGCGGATCAGGCCCGCCGGGGTGGGGGTGAAGCCGCACGCCTCGAAATAGAAGTCGCGCAGGCGGTCCTCGAAGTCGACGTGCAGCCACTCGCATCCGGCGGCGCGGGCGTGCTCGGCCGCGACCGCGACCAGCCGGGCGCCGGCACCGTGGCGGCGCAGGTCGGCGGCGACCACGGTGTCGAGCAGGAACGCGTGCGCGGAGCCGTCCCAGGCCACGTTGACGAAGCCGACCAGGCGGCCGTCCGCACGGGCGCACACCCAGCCCAGGCTGTGCCGTTCCACCTGGGCGAGCCAGTCGTGGCCGGTCGGCTCATAGCCGAAGCCCTCGGCGTGCAGCCGCTCCACCTCACCGTTGTCGAACCCGTCGCGCCACTGATAGTCCACATGCATCCGGCGAGTATCGCGCATCCATAAGGCTTCCCGACATGCCGTTTCACGACGCGTGTTCATATCATGGGAAAATTGTCTCGGAATACAGGACGCAGACTAGCGTGGGCGGTATGCCGAAACAGGTCTACACCCATGGCCACCACGAAAGCGTGCTGCGCTCGCACCGCTGGCGCACCGCCGAGAACTCCGCCGCCTACCTGCTGCCCCACCTGGCCCCAGGCATGTCGCTGCTCGACGTCGGCTGCGGCCCCGGCACCATCACCTGCGACCTGGCGGAGATCGTCGCCCCGGGCCGGGTCACCGCCGTAGAGGTCTCCGCCGAGGCGCTGGAACTGGCCCGCGCCGAGGCCGCCGCGCGCGGCGTCGACAACATCGACTTCGTCGTGGCCGACGTGCACGGGTTGCAGTTCGCGGAAGCGAGCTTCGACGTCGTACATGCGCACCAGGTGCTCCAGCACGTCGCCGACCCGGTCGGGGCGCTGCGCGAGATGCGCCGGGTGTGCCGGCCCGGCGGGATCGTGGCCGCCCGGGACAGCGACTACGCCGGGTTCACCTGGTATCCGCAGTCGCCCGCCCTGGACCGCTGGCTGGACCTGTACTTCCAGGCATGCCACCACAACCAGGGGGAGCCCAACGCCGGGCGGCGCCTGCTGTCCTGGGCGCGGGCGGCCGGGTTCGGCGAGGTCACCGCGTCGGCCAGCCTGTGGTGCTTCGCCGACGAGACCGACCGGCAGTGGTGGGGCGGGATGTGGGCCGACCGCATCCTGAAGTCGGCCCTGGCCGACCAGCTGCTGCGCGAGGGCCTGTCCACCGAGGACGAGCTGGGGAAGATCTCCGCCGGGTGGCAGAAGTGGGCCGCCGATCCCGACGGCTGGTTCACCGTCCTGCACGGCGAGATCATCGGGCGGGTGTGAGGACCGCACCTCGCCTGTGCCGCGGCCCCGCGGCGACCGCTGTCGGGCGGTCGTCGCGGGGCCGTGGCACGGTGGCGCCTACGGGCCGAGGGTCAGCGTCCAGGTGTCGATCCGGCCGACGTCCGCAGCCGCCGCGTCCTGTACGCGCAGCCGCCACGTGCCGTTGGCGGTCTCACCGGACAGGTTCACCGTGAAGGTCTGGTGGATGTCGTCGGCGCTGCCGCCGGAGCGGTTGCTCAGCGAGTAGCTCGACCCGTCCGGCGCGACCAGGCTGACCACGAGATCGCCGCGGTACGGGTGGACGATGTGGACCTCCGCCGTCGACGACGCCGAGGCCGCCCCCGGGCAGCCGCTGATCGTGACCGTGCTCTCCACCGCAGCCCCCGCGTCCGGGATCCCCACATCGGCCGGGTTGGTGCCGTTGCAGCCGCCGGGCCCGTTGACGGTGAGCGCATAGCTCGCGGTACGCGTGGCGCCGGTGCCCGTACCGGTGACGGTGACCTGATATGTCCCCGGCGCGACCGACGCCGTGGTGCTGAGCGTCAGCGTGGCGCTGCCGCCCGCCACCACGGTCGACGGGCTGAAGGAGGCGGTCACCCCCGTCGGCAGCCCGGCCGCCGACAGCGCCACGTTCTGGCTGGACCCGCTGGTCACCGCCGTGGCGACCGTCGCGCTCAGCGTGCCGCCGGGATTGGTCGCGCCACCGGACGGGGACACCGAGATCGAGTAGTCGTCGCCGGTGGCCAGACCCGTCTGCGCGATCGTCAGGGTGCTGCCGACGGGGTTGAGCCGCAGCGCGGCCCCGGCCGGCGGCCGCAGCGTGTAGTCGTAGTCGGTGGAGATCACCACGAGGCCGATCCGGTGACCGGCCGCGAACACATAGTCCTTGGGCTGCATGCTGAAGTTCAGCGCGTACTCCGTGCCCTGCACGACCTTCTCGCTGGTGGCGCGGCTGTTACGGTTCTGCGGGTCGATCCAGCCGCGGGTCACGATCACGGGGGTGGTGCTGGTCCCGGTGCCGCCGTAGTCGACCAGCAGCGCGGTCACGTTGGCGTCGTTGCGGTTGGTCACGGCCAGGCGCAGCGAGACCTTGGGCGAGCCGGTCAGCGTCACCGCGCTCGCCAGGTTGCCGGTCCGGTAGACGAGCCGGTTGCCGTTGGCGCTGTCCGGGCTGGCGACCAGTGTCGTCGCCGTACTGGTGCGGCCGTTGTCGGTGAACGACTGCGCCGTGGTGCCCGTCGGCGTGCCGAGGGTCAGCCCGCCGGGTGCGGTGGCCGACGCCGCGTCGAGTTTGAACACGGCCTGGGCGGCGCCGGGGTTGGGCCAGTCGGCGTACTGGCGCCAGGTGCCGTCCTTGAACTGCACCTCGGCCCGGGGCTCGGTGAGGATGCCGTTGTCGATGCCCTTGAGGAAGTACTCGAACCAGCGCTCGACCGTCGCCTTGTAGTCCGCGCGCGAGGTCGTGCCGTGGCCGCCGTTGTGCAGCCAGATCTTGCGCGGCACGTTGTTCGCCCGCAGCGCGTCCCACCACTGCGCGTACTGCTGGCCCTTGACGTTCCAGTCGGCCTGGCCGTGGATGACGAACACGCCCGCCGCGACCTTGTTCGCCTTGCCGACGTAGTCCCGGTCGGCCCAGAACTGCTTCCAGTCGCCGGTGACCCGGTCCTGGTCGGTCTCGATCTGGTTGATCCGGCTCGTGCAGTCGGTCCGGTCGAGCACGGCCCTGGCCAGCACGTCGGTGTCCTCGCCCTGGTATCCGCCCGGGGCGACGACGAGCCCGTTGGCCCGGTAGTAGTCGTACCAGCTGGAGATCGCCGAGATCGGCACGATCGCCTTGAGCCCGGCGACGCCCGTGGCGGCCGCCATGTTCGGCAGCGTGCCGTTGTACGACACACCGATCATGCCCACGTTGCCGGTGCTCCAGGACGCCGTCACCTGCGCACCCGACGCGCTGAACCCGCGGGCCCGGCCGTTGAGCCAGTCGATCACCGCGGTCGTGGCCAGCGTCTCCTGCATGTCCCCGCTGGTCGGGCAGCCGTCCGAGTCGCCGGTGCCGATACTGTGGCCGAGCACGACCGCGTACCCCTTGGGTACGAAGTAGTCGTCGTACCAGTCGGGCAGGTCCGGCACCGGCCTGGCCACGCTGACGCCGGGCCCGGCCGTCGGCGGGGCGCCCGGGGCGAGCGGGAACAGGCCCTCCTGCGGCAGGGCGCTGACGTTCACGCCGTGGTTCGCGGCACTGGCCAGCCCGTTGCGGTACGGGCTCTGCTCGAACACGACCGGGTACGGCCCGCCCGTCGACGGCCGGGCGATGTCGATGGCGATCCGGTCGAGCCGCCCGTCGCCGTTGGAGTCCACGGTCGACTCGACGTAGACCCGCTCCTCGATCTGGGCGAGCGCCGCCCGGGGTGACGCCGCCTGGGGTGGCGCCGCCGCGCCCGCGGCGGTGGCCGGGATCGGGAGGGCGGCTGCGAGCAGCGTGAATGCGATCGCTACGCGGTGGGTGAACCGCATGTGGCTTCCTTCCAGGGGGTGTGGATAGTCGCCGAATGCCGGAATAGCACGATGGTTGTCGATATTGTCAGATCGACGAGAGTGATTCAATCCTTCGGACGGCCAGCGGTCGCCCCCCAACCCCTTGGCACACCCCTAGCTCGCCGCCCCCCCCCCACTCCCCAGCCGCCCCCAACCGGGCCAAGGTGACCGCAGACCGCGATCAAGCCGATCCGGAGCCCGGTGATCGGCATTCGCGGTCAATTTCTGCGGCAGGACGCGATGTTTCGACCGCAGACAGCGATCACCCGAGCAGCCCAACCGTGATGCGCCCGAGGGTGCCGAGCAAGCGCGTAGGTGCAGAGCAAGCGCAGGGTGCAGCGCAAGCCGGTGGGGCGGCGCAAGCCGGTGGGAGCGGCGCAAGCCGGTGGGAGCGGCGCAAGCCGGTGGGAGCGGCGCAAGCCGGTGGGAGCGGCGCAAGCCGGTGGGAGCGGCGCAAGCCGGTGGGAGCGGCGCGAAGTCGCCCGCTGGGGCTGGTGGAGGGGGCGCCGGACGCGGTGTGGGACGGGGGTGTGCTCGGCCGCACGTGCAGAGGCGGAGGCGGCGGCTACAGGCGGTCGAGCACCGAGCGCATGGTGGCGATCTCGGTGGACTGGCTGTTGACGACCTGCTGGGCCAGCTGCCGGGCCAGCGGGTTGGTGCCGTCGACCAGCTCCTGGTCGGCCATGGTCAGCGCGCCCTGGTGGTGGGCGATCATCAGGGTCAGGAACATCTTGTCGAACGGGGTGCCGGACGCCTGCGACAGCGCCTTGAGCTGCGCTTCGGTCGCCATGCCGGCCATGGCGCCGTGGTCGGGGCCGTGGCCCATGTCCATGCCCGTGGGCGCGAGCGTCGGCTGCTTGAACGCGTCCAGCCAGTCCAGCATGGTGGCGATCTCCGGCCGCTGCTCCGCCTTGATCTGCGCGGCGAGCTCCTTGACCCGGGCGTCGCCGGCCCTGGTCACGGCCAGGTCGGACATCCGGACCGCCTGCTGGTGGTGCGGGATCATCATCTGGATGAACATGACGTCGGTGTCGTTGAACGAGGTCACCGACGACGATCCGGCGGCGGGGGCCGACATCCCGTGGCCCATGCCGGCGTGGTCGGCACCGCAGCCGCCGAGCAGCGCGGCGGCCAGCGTCCCGGCGGCGAGCA
The DNA here is from genome assembly GCF_018327705.1 of Catellatospora sp. TT07R-123. NCBI lineage: Bacteria > Bacillati > Actinomycetota > Actinomycetes > Micromonosporales > Micromonosporaceae > Catellatospora > Catellatospora sp. TT07R-123. Next base: position 1,603,107 of record NZ_BNEM01000002.1, read on the forward strand.
CGGTGCGGCGCACGGCGGGACGGGGCGCGTGGATGCCGGGCATGAGCAGGAGCCTTCCGGTGCCGTTCACCGGCGGTTCCGGCGTACCCGGACCACGCTAGTCCATCGCGGGGCGGTGGCCGGTGAAGAACTCGCGGGGCGGCCGGTCCTCGCTGGTCTCCTCCTCGACGACGCGGACGTCGAACCCGGCCTCGGCGAGCAGGCGCAGCCAGACCCCGCGTCCGAACAGGCCGGTGCGGTGGGTCTCGTGGACGCTGTGCACGGTGCCGTCGGCCTCCCGCAGCAGGAACGCGTACTCGGTGGCGGTCCAGGTGTCGGTGGGGTCGGGGTCCCAGGACCAGGACAGGTAGCGGGCGGCGCGGCCGTCGGGGGCGTCGGCGCCGCCGTGGTCGCTGCCGGGCTGCCAGCTCTCGGCGGTCTCGTCGGGCACGAACACGGCGAGGCCGCCGGGTCGCGTGTGGGCGTACGCGGTCGCGACGGCGGCGCGCAGGTCGTCCTCGGTGAGCATGTAGTCGACGGCGTCGTGGACGTAGACGGCGTCGAAGGTGCGGTCGAGGCGAACGGTGCGCATGTCGCCGGCGTGGTGCGGGCTGTCGGGGTTGAGCAGCCGCGACATCGCCAGCATCGGCTCGGACAGGTCGACCAGCGTCATCGCGTACCGCTCGCGCAGGTGGACGGCGTTGTGGCCGCCGCCGCTGCCGAGTTCCAGCACCTCGCGGACTCCGATCGTGGCGGTGTCCAGCACGCGGGCGCCGAACGCGGCCTCCTCGGCGTACTCCTCGGGTGGGGAGATCAGCGGCCACCAGGGGGCGAGATCGCCGTAGAAGCGGTAGTCGGGTGCCTGGGTCATGGGTCCATCCTGGCGCCGTCGCGCGGATCACACGACCCGGTTTCGCACCCGATCGGGTATGGTCTGGCGCATGACCCCGCAGTGGCTCCGCGACCGCCGTCCTGGCCGGTCCCTGCCCGCGTTCGGGTCCCGCGTCGCGCGACGACGCGTTCCGGCAGCCCGCTGAGCGCTTTCCGCGCCCGCCAGCGTCGCTGCCGCCATACCCCCGGCTGATCTGCCTTCGCCATGCCCTGCCTTCTCGCAGAAAGCGCTGCCCTCATGATCGACTTGGAATCATTGCTGCACGACCGGTTCGCGGCCGCCTTCGCGGCGGTCGCCGGCGGCCCCGCCGACCCGGCGCTGCGCCGCTCGCAGCACGCCGACTTCCAGGCCGACGGCGCCCTGGCCCTGGCCCGCAGGCTCGGCCGCAACCCGCGGGAGGTCGGCGCCGAGGTGCTGGCCGCCGCCGACCTGGCCGACCTGGCCGACGCGACCCTGGCCGGGCCCGGATTCATCAACGTCAGCCTGCACGACGACGCGATCGCGCGGATGGTCACGCAGGTCAACGCCGACGAGCGGCTCGGGGTGCCGCTGGCCGAGGCGCCGCGCACCGTGGTGATCGACTACTCGGCGCCGAACGTGGCCAAGGAGATGCACGTCGGCCACCTGCGCTCGACCGTCATCGGCGACGCCGCCGCACGGGTGCTGGAGTGGCTGGGCCACGACGTGGTGCGGGCCAATCACCTGGGCGACTGGGGCACCCCGTTCGGCATGCTGATCGAGCACCTGCTCGACGTCGGCGAGGCCGAGGCGGTGCACGAGCTGTCGGTGGGCGACCTGAGCGGCTTCTACCAGGCCGCGCGGGCCAAGTTCGACAGCGAGCCGGGTTTCGCCGACCGGTCGCGGGCCCGGGTGGTCGCGTTGCAGGCCGGGGACGAGGCGACGCTGCGGCTGTGGCGGCTGCTGGTGGCCGAGAGCGAGAGATACTTCCTCAACGTGTACGCCACCCTCGGCGTCACCCTCACCAGCGGCGACTTCTGCGGCGAGTCGTTCTACAACGACCGGCTGGCCCCCGTGGTCGACGAGCTGAAGTCGCTCGGGCTGCTGCGCGACAGCAACGGGGCGCAGTGCGCCTTCCCGGCCGGGTTCACCGGCCGCGACGGCGAGCCGCTGCCGCTCATCGTGCGCAAGAGCGACGGCGGCTACGGCTACGGCGCCACCGACCTGGCCGCCATCCGGTACCGGACGCAGGAGCTGCACGCCGACCGGATGCTGTACGTCGTCGGCAACGAGCAGCGCCAGCACCTGGAGATGGTGTACCAGACCGCTCGGGACGCGGGCTGGCTGGCCGAACCCGCCGAGGCGCTGCACGTGGGCTACGGGCTGGTGCTGGGCGCCGACGGGCGCAAGCTGGCCTCGCGGGCCGGTGGCACGGTCAAGCTCGCCGACCTGCTCGATGAGGCGGTGGCGCGGGCGCTGGCCCTGGTCGACAACACCGACCTGGACGAGGAGACGAAGGCGTCGGTCGCGCACGCGGTCGGCATCGGCGCGATCAAGTACGTCGACCTGTCCAGCGAGCGCGGCAAGGACTACACGTTCGACTGGGACCGGATGCTGTCGTTCACGGGCGACACCGGGGCATACCTGCAGTATGCGTACGCGCGGATTCAGTCGATCTTCCGCAGGGGCGGGGTCGTGCCGGACCGGTCGGCGCCGGTGCTGGTCACGCACCCGGCCGAGCGGGCGCTGGCACTCCAGCTGCTGCTGTTCCCGGCCGTGGTGGCGCTGGCGGGCCAGACGCTCCAGTTCCACCGGATCACGGTGTACCTCCAGGCGCTGGCCGGGGCGTACACGTCGTTCTACGACACCTGCCCGGTGCTGAAGTCCGAGGGCGAGGTACGGGCGAGCCGCCTGGCCCTGTGCGACCTGACCGGCCGCACCATCGCCCGGGGCCTGGACCTGCTCGGCATCGCCGCCCCGGCCCGCATGTGACCTGAGCGCGGATGGGCGGTTTCGGGGAAAGTGCAGGAATCTCGGCCCGGATTCCAGCACTTTCCCCGAAACTGCACGGCTTCGTGGTCAGTCCTCGTCGGTGGTGAGGCGGTCGCGCAGGACGATCAGGGCGCGGGTGAGCAGGCGGGAGACGTGCATCTGCGAGACGCCCACCTGCTCGGCGATCTCGGTCTGGGTGCGGCAGTCGACGAAGCGCAGGTGCAGGATGCGCCGCTCCCGTTCGGGCAGGCTGTCGATGGCCTGGAACAGCGCGTCGCGGTCGGGCAGGCCCTCGACCTCGCCGTCGTAATCGCCGAGCAGGTCCTGCAACTGCCCCTCGGCGCCGTCCTCGCCGACCGGCGCGTTGAGCGAGCCCGCCGTGTACGCCGTGGCGCAGTCGAGCGCCCGGCGCACCTGCTCGGCGGGCACGTGCAGGTATTCGGCGAGGTCCTCGACCCCGGGTGTGCGCTGCAGCCGCTGGCTGAGCTCCGGCACCGCCCGGCACACCGCCAGGTGCAGCTCCTGAAGCGACCGTTGCACGTGGACGGTCCACGTGCGGTCGCGGAAGTAGCGCTTGATCTCGCCGAGCATGGTGGGCAGCACGTAGCTGGCGAACGGCACGCCGCGGTCGGGCTCGTACCGGTCGACGGCCTTGATGAGACCGATGGTGGCGACCTGGGTCAGGTCGTCGAGCTCCTCGCCGCGGTTGCGGAAGCGCAGTGCTACCCGACGCGCCGCCGGAGCGCACCCGCAGATGATCTCATCGCGCAGGCGCTCCCGGCCGGTGTCGGAGTCCGGCAGGTGGTGCAGCAGGCGCAGGTGGTCATGGAACTGTGCGAAAGTGTCGGTCAGCGAGCCCGTGCCGCTGGCGGCGGTCAGGGTGGTTTCCATGGCGGTGACCTGGGTCTCCCCTGCCGTGGCCGCGCCCCGCGCGGTGTGACGGCAGGAAGAGCTGGGAGGCGGTGCCCTGCTGCTGGAGCACCTGACGCGGCCTCATGGTTCTTCCGCGCCGGTTTGCCGCATTCGCGGCGTGGGTAAGCCTACTCTCCCAACGGGTCCCGGCGCGATGTGCCACACCGCCCCTTTTTCACAAGTCGGGCGGGGTGAGCAGCTTCCCGACACCGGTGACGGCCAGCACCTTGGCGACCCATTGCTGGGCATCGCGGACGTACAGCCGGTGGCCCAGGTCGGCGGCGCAGCGGTACGCGTCGAACAGCGACCGCACGCCGGTCGAGTCGAGGAAGCCGACCTCGGCGAGGTCGACCATGACGGTGGGGGCCGTGCGCAGCGCGTTGCACAGCTCGTCGCGCAGCGCATCGGCGGTCAGCAGGTCGATCTCGCCGCGCACGCGCACCACGGCGAGGCCGTTCTCGCTGGTGCGCTCCACGCCGAACTCGCGACCCATCGGACCTCTTTCTCCCCATTCCATTAACGCACGGCAGCGGTGCGGCTGGCAGAGGTCGCACCGCCTGGTCACGGCCCGGGACGGTCTGGTAGAGAGAAGTCGAACAGGCGCGGTTTCGCGTACAGGACAGCTGGGCAGGAAAGGTTTCCATGGTGCGGCAGGCACGGCAGCAGGCAACCGACGACGACTGGGTCGCGCGGGTCCAGCGCCTGGAGTCAGAGCTGTCCGGCCTGCGCCGGGCCATGCGGACGCGGGGGCTGATCGAACAGGCCAAGGGCGTGCTCGCCGAGCGGCTGGGCTGCGACCCGGAGACCGCGTTCGGGCAGCTGTCGGCCATGTCCCAGCAGCGCAACGTCAGCGTGGTCGACCTGGCCGCCGACATCGTGGGCGCGCGCGTGCCCGCCACCGCCGCCGCGCAGGACCCCGGGCCCGAACCCGAACCCGAAGCGGCTCCCGAGCCGGCCGACCAGGCGGCGGCGGCCGCCGCCGCGGTGCGGGGCGCCGCGCCGCGCACGCGGACCGGCCTGGCCGACGCCGACCAGTCGCTGCCCGTGGCGCAGACCCGCCAGCTGCGCAAGTGCCTGTCGGCGCTGGACGCCGCCGACGACCTCGACGCGCTCACCCGGACCCTGGTGACCGTCGGGATGGGCGACCCGCCCGGTGGGGTGGCGGCGGTGTTCGCCGTCGAACCCGACGAGGCGATCCGGCTCGTGACCAGCCACGGCTGGCCCGCGCAGGTGGCCAGCGAGTGGCGGCGGTCGCCGTCCTCGATGCCGACGACGGTCGGCGCCGCCGCGCGGACCGGCCGGCCCGTGCTGGTCGACGGCCTGACCGACCACGACTACGTGCTCATCGGGCCCGGCGCCGCCCGGGTCGCGTTCCCGCTGGTCGCGGGTGAGCAGGTGGTCGGCGTGCTGGTGCTGGTGTGGCACGAGCCCCGCGAGTTCAGCGTGGCCGACCGGGCCTACCTGGACCAGCTCGCCGCCGGAGCCGGGCGGGCGCTGCGCCGGCTGTGGGCCACCAGCGGGCACGCTCCGACGCAGCTGCCGCTGTGGCTCGCCTCGATGCTCGACGTGATGGACGGCCCCGGTCACCTGCTCGCGCCGATCCACGGCGACGGCGACACGGTCGTCGACTTCACTATCGCGGCCGTCAGCCCGGCGGCGCGCCGCAGCGACGGCGAGACCGTCGGGCGACGCCTGCTCGACGTGTACCCGCAGCTGCTGGCCAACGGCGTGTTCGACGGATACGTCAGGCTGCTGCGCGACGACGCGCCGTTCAGCATGGCCGCCAGCACCGAGGAGGCCCTGATCGAGGGCCGTCCGCGCCGCGTGGTGCTCAACCGACGGGCGGTGCGCATCGGCGACGCGCTGCTGGCGACCTGGGCCCGCATCGACGACGCGCTCAGCAACGACGAGCGGATGACGCGCCTGGAGACGCTGGGCCGCTCCGGCTGGGCCGAGTGGGACCTGCGCGCCAAGGACGCGGTGTGGTCGGCCGGCCTGTACGGCCTGGTCGACCGCGATCCCGCGCACGGCCCGACGACGCTGGACAAGTTCGCCGGGTTCTTCGCCGCCGCCGACCGGGGCGCGCTCAAGGAGCTGCTGGCCGACCTGGCGCAGGGCGACGCGGAGCTGGCCGAGCTGCGGCTGAACACGACCCGCGGGCTGGTGCCGGTGCGCGTGTTCGGCGAGGCCGACGTGCGCGACGGCGAGGTGCGGCTGATCCGGTTGGTGCTCCAGGACGTCTCGGAGAAGCGGGCGGCGCAGGACCGGTCGACGCGCAGCGAGAACGCGGCGGCCGCCCGCCAGTTGCAGCTGGCCGCCGAGCAGGCGCTGACCAGCAACCTGACCCGGCTGCTATACCCGAACCGGGACCTGGCGCTGACCGGGCCCGGGGTCCGGGTGACCGGGCGGCACTACGCCGCTACCTCGCCGCGTACGCCGCTGCGGGGCGACTTCTGCGACGCCGACCGGCTGGAGGACGGCAGCCTGCTCTGCGTCATCGGCGACGCGTGCGGCACCGGCCTGGTCGCGGCGGCGGCCGTGGTGCGGCTGCGCTTCCCGGTGATGGCGCTGGGCATGGCCGGGGCGGCTCCGGCCGACATCCTGCGCAGCATCAACGACATGATCATGCGGGCGCCGGACGCGCCCCTGGCCAGCCTGCTGATCGCCCGGTACACGCCGCAGAACGGAACGGTCACCTGGGCTTCGGCCGGGCACCTCCAGCCGATCCTGGTGCGCGGCGGCGAGGCCCACATGGTGGAGGAGCCGACCGGACCGATGCTGGGCATGGTCGAGGGGCAGCGGTTCGCCACCGCCACGATGGCGCTGGCCCCGGGCGACAGCCTGGTCGCGTTCACCGACGGGGTGCTGCACCGGCGCAAGCGCGACCCGCTGGCCGACTTCCGCGACCGGGTCGAGGCCGCCCACCGTACGGGCGGCAGCACCGCGCTCTGGGAGATCACCCCCACCGAGCGCGACGACGAGGCCTGCATGCTCGTCCTCGACGTGGAGGCGGCGCGCTAGGCCGCGGTCGCCTCCCGCTGGGCGGCCGGCAGGGCCGCCAGCAGCGCCGTGCGGGCCTGCTCGGACTGGCCGGGCTCGCCCAGCAGCCGCACCGCCTCCTGGGCGGCCAGCGACAGCCGGGTCCACTGGGCGGCCTGCTGGCGCAGCTGCTGGTTCTTGCCCCACAGTTCGGCGAAGATGGCGACCTTCGCCCGCAGCACCCACGGGTCGAACGGCTTGGTCAGGTAGTCCACCGCACCGGCGGCGTAGCCGCGCAGCGCCAGGCGGGCGTCGCCGTCGGCGGCGGTGAGGAAGATGATCGGGATGTGCCGGGTGCGCTCGCGCCGCTTGACGTGCCCGGCGGTCTCGAATCCGTCCATGCCCGGCATGTACGCGTCCATCAGGATCACGGCGAAGTCGTCGATGAGCAGCCGTTTGAGCGCCGCCTCGCCGCTGCTGACGGCCACCGGTTCCACCGGCAGGCCCTGCAGCATCGCCTCCAGCGCCACCAGGTTGTCCGCCCGGTCGTCGACCAGCAGCACCTTGGCGAGACCGGATGCGGTCGGCTGGGTCATGGCTTCTCCTCACGGGTGATCCACGCCGACATCAGCCGGAGCAGCTCGTCGAGGTCGACCGGTTTGGTGATGTAGTCGCTGGCCCCGGCGGCCAGCGCGAACTCCCGGTCGCCCGGCATCGCCTTGGCGGTCAGGAACACCACCGGCAGGTCGGCCAGGTGCGGGTTGCGGCGGATGATCCGCGTGGTCTCGTAGCCGTCCTGCTCGGGCATCATCGCGTCCATCAGCACGATGTCGATGTCCGGGTGCTCGGCCAGCAGCCGGACGCCGTCGTTGCCGTTGTCGGCGTACAGGACGCGCATGCCGTGCTGTTCCAGTGCGCTGGCCAGCGCGAACACGTTGCGCACGTCGTCGTCGACGATGAGCACGGTGGCGCCGCCCAGCGGCAGGGCCACCTCGTCGGCGACCAGCTCGCTGGCGGGGCGGCCGATGATGGGGCGCCCGACCGGGGACACCAGCGGCAGCGCCGCGGCGGGCGGGGCGGTGACGACCGGCCCGCCGGTGAGCATGCCCGGCAGGTACAGGGTGAACGTCGACCCCTCCCCCGGCACCGACGTCACGGTGATGGTGCCGCCGAGCAGGCGCGACAGTTCGCGGCTGATCGACAGGCCGAGGCCGGTGCCGCCGTACTTGCGGCTGGTGGTGCCGTCGGCCTGCTGGAACTCGTCGAAGATCAGCGCGAGTTTGCTGGCGGAGATGCCGATGCCGGTGTCGTGCACCGCGAACATCACCACCTCCCCGGCCTGCCGCAGCGACGCCTCCTCGAAGGTCAGGTCGGCCGGTGCCGGTCCGATCTCCAGGGTGACCAGGCCGCTCTCGGTGAACTTGACCGCGTTGGACAGCAGGTTGCGCAGGATCTGCTGGAGGCGCTGGGCGTCGGTGATCATGCCGGTGGGCAGCACGTCGGACAGGCGTACCTCCAGGGTCAGGCCCTTGTCCTCGGCCTGCGGCTTGAATGCCTGCTCCACGTATTCGCAGACCTCGCGGAAGCGGACCTCGCCGGGCTGCACGTCCATCCGGCCCGCCTCGATCTTGGACAGGTCCAGGATGTCGTCGATGAGGGCGAGCAGGTCCGACCCGGCGCTGTGGATGGTGCGGGCGAACTCGATCTGCTTGCCGGTCAGGTTGCTCTCGGTGTTGTCCGCCAGCAGGCGCGACAGCAGCAGCAGCGAGTTCAGCGGCGTACGCAGCTCGTGCGACATGTTCGCCAGGAACTCGGACTTGTACTGCGAGGCCGCCGACAGCTGGCGGGCCTTGTCCTCCAGCCCGAGCCGCGCGAGCTCGATCTCGCGGTTCTTGATCTCGATGTTGCGGTTCTGCTCCGACAGCTGGGCCGCCTTCTCCTCCAGCTCGTTGTTGGTGCGCTGGAGTTCGACCGACCGGTCGCGCAGCTCCTGGGCCAGCCGCTGCGACTGGGCCAGCAGCTCCTCGGTGCGCCGGTTGGCCAGGATCGTGTTGAGCGCGATGCCGAGCGTGCCGGCCAGCCGGTCCAGGAAGTCCAGGTGCAGCTCGGAGAAGGCGGTGACGCTGCCGAACTCGATCACGCCCAGCGACTCGCCCTCGAACGCGATCGGCAGCACGATCAGGTCGGCGACGTGGGTCTCGGCGATACCGGAGCGGACCGTGAGGGTGGTCTTGCCCGCCCCGGCGCGGATGGCCCGGCGGTCCAGCGCGGCCTGCCCGACCAGGCCCTCGCCCGGGGCGTACCCGCTGGCGGACTTGTCGGCGGAGTAGCCGTAGGCGGCGGCCAGCTGCAACTGGGAGACGTCGCCGTCCAGCACGGACAGGAAGAACGCGCCCAGCTGCGCGTCGATCAGCGGGGTGACCTCGGACATGACCATCCGGCAGACCTGCTCCAGGTCGCGCTGGCCCTGCAGCAGCTCGCCCGCGCGGGCCAGGTTGGAGTCCAGCCAGCCCTGCTCGGCGTTCTTCGTGGTGGTGTCGCGCAGGGTGACGATCATCTGGTTGATGTTGTCCTTGAGCTCGGCGACCTCGCCCTGCGCCTCGACGGTGATGCGCTGGGTCATGTCGCCGCGGGTCACCGCCGTGGACACCGTCGCGATGGCGCGCAGCTGGTTGGTCAGCGTCGAGGCGAGCTGGTTGACGTTCTCGGTGAGGTGGCGCCAGGTGCCGGACACGCCGCGCACCTGCGCCTGGCCGCCCAGCTTGCCCTCCGAACCGACCTCACGCGCGACACGGGTGACCTCGTCGGCGAACGACGAGAGCTGGTCCACCATCGTGTTGACGGTGTTCTTGAGCTCCAGGATCTCGCCGTGCGCGTCGACGGTGATCTTCTGCGACAGGTCGCCCCGCGCCACGGCCGTGGTGACCTGCGCGATGTTGCGGACCTGGCCGGTCAGGTTCGAGGCCATGAAGTTCACGTTGTCGGTCAGGTCGCGCCAGGTGCCGGCGACGCCGCGCACCTGGGCCTGGCCGCCCAGCTTGCCCTCGGTGCCGACCTCGCGGGCCACGCGGGTGACCTCGTCGGCGAACGAGGAGAGCTGGTCGACCATCGTGTTGACCGTCGACTTCAGCTCCAGGATCTCGCCCTGGGCGTCGACCGTGATCTTCTGCGACAGGTCGCCCCGCGCCACGGCCGTGGCGACCTGGGAGATGTTGCGGACCTGCGCGGTCAGGTTGCCCGCCATCACGTTGACGTTGTCGGTGAGGTCGCGCCAGGTGCCGGACACGCCGCGCACCTGGGCCTGGCCGCCGAGCTTGCCCTCCGAACCGACCTCGCGGGCCACGCGGGTGACCTCGTCGGCGAACGAGGAGAGCTGGTCGACCATCGTGTTGACCGTCGACTTCAGCTCCAGGATCTCGCCCCGCGCGTCGACCGTGATCTTCTGCGACAGGTCGCCCTGGGCCACGGCCGTGGTGACCTGCGCGATGTTGCGGACCTGGGCGGTGAGGTTGCCCGCGAGCTGGTTCACGTTCTCGGTGAGGTCGCGCCAGGTGCCCGACACCCCGGCCACCTGGGCCTGACCGCCGAGCTTGCCCTCCGAACCGACCTCACGGGCGACGCGCGTCACCTCGTCGGCGAACGACGACAGCTGGTCCACCATCGTGTTGACCGTCGACTTCAGCTCCAGGATCTCGCCCCGCGCGTCGACCGTGATCTTCTGCGACAGGTCGCCCCGCGCCACGGCCGTGGTGACCTGCGCGATGTTGCGGACCTGGCCGGTCAGGTTGGACGCGAGCTGGTTGACGTTCTCGGTGAGGTCGCGCCAGGTGCCCGACACCCCGGCCACCTGGGCCTGACCGCCCAGCTTGCCCTCCGAACCGACCTCGCGCGCGACACGCGTCACCTCGTCGGCGAACGACGACAGCTGGTCCACCATCGTGTTGACGACGTCCTTGAGCTCCAGGATCTCGCCCTGGGCGGCGACGGCGATCTTCTGCGACAGGTCGCCCCGCGCCACCGCGGTGGCGACCTGGGAGATGTTGCGGACCTGCGCGGTCAGGTTCGACGCCATGTAGTTCACGGCGTCGGTGAGGTCCTTCCAGGTCCCGGCCACGCCGGGCACCTCGGCCTGGCCGCCGAGCTTGCCCTCGGTGCCGACCTCGCGCGCCACCCGGGTCACCTGCTCGGCGAAGACCCGCAGCGTGTCGGTGAGCGAGTTGATCGTGTCGGCCAGGTCGGCGACCTCGCCGCGGGCGGAGATGGCGATCTTCTGGGACAGGTCGCCCTGCGCGATCGCGGTGGTCACCTGCGAGATCGAGCGCACCTGGGCGGTCAGGTTCGACGCCATGAAGTTCACGTTGTCGGTGAGGTCGCGCCAGGTGCCGGAGACGCCGCGCACGTCGGCCTGGCCGCCGAGCTTGCCCTCGGTGCCGACCTCCCGGGCGACGCGGGTCACCTCGTCGGCGAACGAGGACAGCTGGTCGACCATCCGGTTGACGGTGCGGCCGATGGTGAGGAACTCGCCGCGCAGCGGCCGCCCGTCGATGTCCAGGCGCATGTGCTGCGACAGGTCGCCCTCGGCCACCGCCACGATCACGCGGGCGATCTCGGCGGTCGGGCGCCCCAGGTCGTCGATGAGGTTGTTGACGGCCTTGATGCCCTCGGCCCAGGCTCCCTCGTACGCCTCCTCGTCCAGGCGCTCGGTGACCCGGCCCTCGCGGCCGACGACCCGCGAGATGCGCAGCAGCTCCCGGTTGCGCTGCTCCTGCAACGCGATGACCTCGTTGAACGCGTCGGCGACCTCGCCGACCACGCCGGAGCGGCGCGGCAGGCGCGTCTTGAAGTCACCCGTACGCATCGCGTGCAGGGCCGCGGCCACCTCGTGCCACTGGGCCTCGTCCACCCGTTCCCGCTGCGCGGTCGCTCCAGGCACCTGCGGACCTCCTCCGTCACCGGCGGCAGCGCACCCGCCGCCGTGTCGCTCGCCCTATCATCGTCCGAACGTCAGCGCGGCGCGAGCCGCGGGCTGGCAGGACAGGGCCGATCGGCGGAGACTACTAGCGTGCCGAACCCGCGCGTGCCCGCCGCGCCACAGCCAGCCGTGCCAGTCGCATCGACCGGCATATCCGCCGTAGACGAGCTGCTGCGGGTCGAGATCGAGCTGGACGAGGCGGGCGGGCTCGGCGGCTTCGCCGGCGCACTGGTCCAGACGCTGACCCGGCTCACCGGCGCCGACGGCGCCCGGGTGACGGTCGACCACGGCGACGGCCGCGGCCCGCGCCGCCTGGTCGGCACCGGACGTCCCGGCACCGGGCTGTCGCTGTTCCAGCGGGTGCCGGTCAGCCGCCCGTGGACCGCGGAGCTGCTGCTCAGCGCACCGGACGAGCCCGACGTCCGGACGCTGACGCTGCTGGCGGCCCAGCGGCTCGGGATGGCGCTGGAGCACCAGCGGCTGCGCGACACCGACGTGCGCCACCGCACCTGGCTGAACTTCCTGGCCGAGGTGAGCGAGCTGCTGGCGCAGTCGCTGGACCTGTCGCTGACCCTCGCCCTGATCCCGCGCCTGGTGGTGCCGCGCCTGGGCACCTGGTGCACGCTGCACCGGGTGTCGGGCAAGCGGCTGGAGCTGTCGGCGTCCGCGCACGCCGACGAGGAGCGCAGCGGCTGGCTGGAGGAAGCCGGCGAGGAGCTGACGCAGCTGATGCAGGCGCCGAACGTCAACGCCGCCATGCGCGCCGGGCAGCACGTGCCGCTGCCGTCTCCGGTGACCGGGCTGGCGATCCCCATGTTCTCGCGGGGCCAGTGGCTGGGCGTGCTGGGCATCGGGCGGGAACCGGACACGGCGCGCGATCCGGACGAGATCACCGTCGCCGAGGAGCTGGCGCGCCGGTGCGCGCTGGCGCTGGACAACGCCGCGATCCACGCCGAGCGGCAGGGCGTGGCGCACACGCTCCAGCAGGCGCTGCTGCCGACGCGGCTGCCGGTGATCCCGGGGCTGGGCCTGGGCGCGGAGTACGTGCCCGCCGGGCGCGGCGCGGAGGTCGGCGGCGACCTGTACGACATCATGCCGATGCCCGACGGCCGCTGGCTGGCGGTGATGGGCGACGTGTCCGGCAAGGGCGTGCCCGCCGCCGCCGCGACCGGCCTGGTCCGCGAGGTGCTGCGGCTGCTGGTCGGCGAGGGGCGGCCGCTGGAGTCCGTGCTGGCGACCCTGAACACGACACTGAGCGACCGCTCCGAACGCTACTGCACCCTGGCGCTGGCCGAGGTCGACCTGCCGGAGCGCGACGGCGGGGTGCCGGTGACGCTGTACCTGGCCGGGCACGACAGGCCGCTGCTGCTGCACGCCGACGGGCAGGTGGAGCAGGTCGGCGACTGGGGCACCGCGCTGGGGCTGATCAGCCCGGTGATCTGCCAGCCCACCCTGCTGGTGCTGCGGCCCGGCGAGACGCTGGTGTTCTTCACCGACGGGGTGACCGAGCGCCGCAGCGGCACCGAGTTCTTCGGGACGCGGCGGCTGGCGCAGCGGCTGACGTACCTGGCCGGGCACCCGGCCGACGTGATCGCGACGCGGCTGCGGATGGCGGCGCTGGAGTTCTCCGGCGAACCGGCCCGCGACGACATGGCCATCATGGCGATCCGCAACGACGCGGTCTGATCAGCCGGCGTCGCGCCGATCAGCTGGCGTCGCGGCCCACCGTCGCCCAGACCACCTTGCCGCCGGGCACCGCGATGATCCCCCAGCACGACGCCAGCGCCGCCACCAGCAGCAGCCCGTGGCTGTCGCGGGAGCGCCCCTGCGGCGGGGGCGGCAGCCGCGGGTCGTGGTCGTGCACCGCCACGTGCACGTCGCGGTGGTCGCCGCGCAGTTCGAAGGTGAACTCGGTGCGGGCGTGGCGCACCGCGTTGGAGACCAGCTCGCTACAGATCTGGCGCAGCAGCTGGTGCGCCGGGGCGGGCACGTCCCACAGCACGCAGCTGTCGGCCAGCATGTCGCGGGCTTCGGCGGGTGCCTGCGGGTCGGGACTGAGCCCCTGCACCCGCAGCCGGGCCGGTTCGGTCCGCTGGGCCCGCAGCAGGGCGTCGGCGCGGTCGGCGCACAGCGCCGGACGGTCGGCCTCAGGCAGGGCGTGCAGCGCGTCGGACAGCGGACCGCGCTGGCCGTACAGCGTGACCGAGCAGCCGGGCCAGGCGGCGGCCTGCCGGGTGATGTCGGTGAAGAGTGCGACCGGCCCGGCGGTCAGTTCGAGCCCGGACAGGTCCACCAGCAGCGCCTGCGGCCGCGCGGCGAGCTCGCCGCTCAGGAAGGCCAGGGCGTCGGCCGTCCCGCCGGGGTGGAGCTCGCCGTCCAGCCTGGCCGTGGCCGCCGGACCGCCACGCTCGACCGCGCAGCGCAATCGGCTCTCGCCAAGGCCTGTCCGCTTTCGCATAACGCCCGCCCCGCGTCCGTCTGCCAGGTCCGCCGCCCGGGTCCCTCATCGCCGCGCACCAGGGCGGCGGTGGGTCCACGTTCACACACATGGACCTCTTGCAGATCAGATTCCCCCGGCGTAGAGCGGGTTAAACCACCCGGCCTACTCGTCGGGGTCGACGATCGACCGGAAGCGGTAGATCCACGGCGGATCGCCCAGGGGGTTGGCCTCAAGCAGGTAGACGGCTTCCCACGGGACCTCGGCGCGCATCGGGTCGCCGGGCTCGTAGCCGCTGGGCAGCAGGATCGAGAAGGTCGCGGGCGGGTCGGCGGCCGAGTCGACCTCGATCTCCCGGGTCACCTCGGCGGCACCGTGTACGAACTTCGCGGCGATCTTCTCCACCCGTACAGCGTGCCTTCCACAGCGGACGGAACGGGGCCAGATCGACGAAACCGCACGTGTCAGGCGGTGCCGGGACGGGTAATCCAGCACGGAGAGCCACCCACCGAAGGGACGTCCGCCATGTCCGACGCGAACCCCTCCCACGACGTGGTCGACCACCTGCGCGCGCAGCACCACCAGATCAGCGAGGTGCTCGCCCAGCTCCGGTCGGCGCCCAGCATCGCCCGGGGCGAGCTGTTCGAGCAGCTGGTGAGCTTCCTGGCGGTGCACGAGCAGGCCGAGCGGCAGGTCGTGGCGCCGTACCTGGACTGGCAGGTGCCGCTGGTGCCGGGCTGGCGCCCGATGCTGGCCGAGCTGGCGCGCGGCGGGATCGCCGACCCGGGGTTCCGGCCCCGGCTGGAGGCGCTGTGCGGCACGTTCGCCGAGCACACGGCGTACGTCGAGCGCGAGGAGTTCGCCCGGCTGCGGCGTACCGTCCCGGGCGACCTCCTGCGCCGCCTCGCCGAGCAGCTCTAGCACCCGGTGCGGGTCAGCGGCCGGACGAGATGTCGTTGCGCGACAGGGCGCTGGACTCCCTTGCCTCGCCCGCGCGGGCCCGTTCCTTGTTGACGGTCTGGGCGGCGATCTCCTCGGCCACCTTCTCGGACTTGCCGCGCTCCTCGGCGCTGGCCTTGATGTGCTCGTACTGGCGTTCGCGTTTGTTGCTCCAGGCGCGCTGCGGCATGGCCGCCTCCTCTCCTCGCACCTCTCGCCGTGAGGTTGCCCGCGACGTGCCCGGATCAAACGCGCACCGGCCGCGAGCAGGCGCAACGCTTCGGTTCGGGCGGCGTTGAGCAGGGCAGCGCCCGGCGATCATGCGGGCACCCGTACTCGTCCGAGGAGCAGCCGTGCCGCACCAGTTCCGCCTGCACCGGGTGGCGCCGACCCTGGCCGCCGTGACGGCCGTGGCCACCGCGGTCCTGGGCCTGACTTTGAGTACGCGGGCAGCGGGCGGGCCCGGCCCGGACGCGGGCGGCGAGGGCTGGGCCGGCGCCGGGATGCCGGAGGCGCCCGCGGGCCGGATGCTGCTGGGGGCGCCGGGTGGCTATCCCGTCACCGGCATCGACGTGTCCAACCACCAGCAGGACATCGACTGGAAGAAGGTCGCCGACAAGGGCGCGAAGTTCGCGTACGCGAAGGCGACCGAGGGCACCCACTTCGACGACGCCGAGTACCGCGACAACCTCAGCGGGGCCAAGCGCAACGGGGTGTACTTCGGGGCGTACCACTTCGCCCGCCCCGACGAGGGCGGCGGCCGGTCCCAGGCCGACTACTTCCTGGACCGGGCGCAGTACACCAACGACGGGCACACGCTGCCGCCGATGCTGGACATCGAGTGGCCGTACAAGTGGAAGGGCAAGTACGTCGCCGACTCGCCGTGCTGGGGCAAGAGCAAGAGCGACCTGGTCAAGTGGATCCGCGACTTCACCGAGCGGGTCCGCGAGCGCACCGGCAGCGCGACGATGATCTACACCAACCCGAACTGGTGGAACCCGTGCACGGGCAAGAGCACCGCGTTCGGGCGGCACTACCTGTTCGTCTCCAGCTACACCGACAAGGTCAGCGGGCTGCCGGCGGGCTGGGACCACTGGACGCTGTGGCAGTACGCCAACCACGGCAAGCTGCCCGGTGACCAGAACGTGTTCAACGGCTCGCTGTCGGAGCTCGCGGCGCTGGCCAGCAACCCGATGGGCCCGATGCCGAAGCTGGTGGTCGGCGACTGGGACGGCGACGGCACGATGACCGCGGGCCTGGTCACCCCGTCCGGCGAGCACTGGCGCTGGCGGCTGACCAACCAGAGGGGCACCGCGCCGGTCGCGGCGGGCGGCGCCGACCCGCTGCTCACCCCGGACCTGGACTTCGAGTACGGCGACGTCGAGAAGGCCCCGATCGTGGGCGACTGGGACGGCGACGGCACCTGGACCCCGGGCACGGTCGACAGCGAGGGCAAGCGGCACGACTACTACCTGGCCAACGGCTTCCGTCCGGGCCCGTCCGACGTCCACGTCGGGTTCGGCGACATCGAGGACGTGCCGCTGGTCGGCGACTGGGACGGCAACGGCACGTTCACGCCCGGCACGGCCGACGCCGACGGCAAGCGGCACGACTGGAAGTTCACCAACTCGCTGGTCGACCCGAAGACCGAGGTCAAGCTGTCGGTCGGCGACGCGGAGAAGACGCCGGTCGTGGGCGACTGGGACGGCAACGGGACCTGGACGCCGGGCACCGTCGACAACGACGGCGAACGGCACGACTATTACCTGGTCAACTCGCTGACCGCAACGACGGCCGAGATCCACCTCGGCTTCGGCGACGTGTACACGGTGCCGCTGGTCGGCGACTGGGACGGCGACGGGAAGTTCTCCGTGGGCGCGGTCGACGCCTCCGGCACCGCCATGCGCTGGCTGCTGTCGAACAACCTGCTCGGCGGCGACCTGCCCGACCTGGCCTTCCGGTACGGCGAGACCGGCATCCTGCCCGACCCGCAGCCCTCGCCCAGCCCGTCCCCCAGTGCCTCCCCCAGCGGCACGCCGAGCGCCTCGCCCAGCCCGGCGTCGGCCTCCAAGCCGATCCCGTCGGCCGGGCCGGGGTCGCCGTCGCCGAGCACGTCGCCGAGTGCCAAGCCGGTGCTCAACCAGCGGCCCGTGGTGCCGAAAATGTGAACCAAACCCCGAAATCGATCGGAAACGCACGATACATTCGGGTCAGCGGTGAGGAGGGCCCGGCCTGCCCTCGGGAGCGAGGCACGATGAGCGGATTCGGGGTTCACTCAGAGGTCGGCACCCTGCGGAAAGTGCTGGTGCACCGCCCTGACCTGGCGCTGCGTCGGCTCACCCCGTCCAACCGGAGCGAGCTGCTCTTCGACGACGTGCTGTGGGTGGAGCAGGCGCAGGCCGAGCACGACCAGTTCGTGGCCGAGCTGCGCGGGCGGGGCGTGGAGGTGTTCCTGCTGCACGACCTGCTGTCGGAGGCGCTGGGGCAGCCGGGGGCGCGGCAGTGGGTGATGGAGCACGTCGTCAGCCCGTACACGGTGGGGCCTTCGATGGTCGAGGCGGTGCGGGGCGCGCTGGCGAACATGGACGACCGCACCCTGGCCACGCACCTCACCGGCGGGATCACCCGGGCCGAACTGATCGAGTTCGCCGACACGGACCTGGCCGGGTCGTCGCTGACGGTCTCCACCACGATCGACTCGTCGTTCATCCTGCCGCCGCTGCCCAACCACCTGTTCACCCGCGACACCTCCTGCTGGATCTACGACGGGGTGTCGCTGAACCCGATGTCCTGGCCCTCGCGGCAGGCCGAGACGGTCAACCTCGGCACCGTGTACCGGTTCCACCCGATGTTCCGGCAGGCCGGGATCACCTTCTGGTACCCGGACGCGGCCAACGCCGAGGAGCACGACCAGTTCGACATACAGTCCTTCGGCCGGGCCTCGCTGGAGGGCGGCGACGTGATGCCGGTGGGCAACCGGACGGTGCTGATCGGCATCAGCGAGCGGACCACCGCGCAGATGGCCGAGATCCTGGCGCGGCGGCTGTTCGAGAAGGAGGCCGCCGACCGGGTGATCGCGGTGCAGCTGGCCCGGCAGCGGCAGTTCATGCACCTGGACGTGGTGTTCACGTTCATGGACCGCGACACCGTCACGGTCTACCCGAAGGTCATCGACAGCACCACGGCGTACAGCCTGCGGCCCGGGGACCGGGCCGGGGTGCTGGAGGTGACGCCGGAGAAGAGCTTCCTCGGCGCGGTCGCCGACGCGATCGGCCTGTCCCGCGAGCGCGACCTCAAGGTCGTCACCACCGGCGGGGACGAGCCGCAGCAGGAGCGCGAGCAGTGGGACTGCGCCAACAACGTGGTGGCGGTGTCGCCCGGCGTCGTCATCGCGTACTCGAAGAACATCAACAGCAACCGCAAGTACCGCGAGGCCGGGATCGAGGTCGTCGAGATCGACGGGTTCGAGGTCGGCAAGGGGCGCGGCGGCGGCCACTGCATGACCTGCCCCCTGCTGCGCGATCCCTAGCGGGCTCTGCGGCGCGCCTTCCAGTCGCGGACCACCTGGTCGGCGTCGACCAGGCCGAGCACGACGGCGGGGCCGTTCAGCAGGCCGCGGTTGGCGCGGACGACGCGGGTGTTGATCTCGGCGACCATCGCGCGTACGGCCGCCTCGCTCAGCTTCCTGGCCACCTTGTCCGGCAGGTCCTCGATGTCGCGGCGCAGCAGCAGCGTGGCGGGCAGCGCCCCGGCCAGGTTCTCGCGGCGGGCCAGGTCGCGCAGCCACCAGTCCTCGGGCAGCACCTCACCCGCGCCGGGCAGCGGCTTGCCGGTGCCGGGCAGGTCGTCGAAGTCGCCGCGCTCCTGCGCCTCGCGGATCTGCCGGTCGATCGCCGACTCCCAGGCGGGCCCCATGCCGTACCCCCGATCTCCTGCGCCTTCCCTGCGCCCAAAGTACCCGTTCGGGGTGAACCCGGCGCGGGCGCTTCCCCAACCGTTTATGAGAGATATACCGTGGAATTATGAATGACGAGCCCATCGGTGCCACCGAGCCGTCGGAGCGGCGGGTCAAGTCCTACAGCCTGCCGACCGACCTGGCCGAGTACGTCGAGCGCAAGGCCGGACGCCGGGGCGCGTCGGCGTACATCAGCAGCCTGATCGCGGCCGACCGGCACCGCGACCTGGTCCGCCGGGAGCTCGAAGACTTCGGGTACACCGGCGAGCTCGCGATCACCGCCGAGGGACGGGCCAAGGCCCGGCGCCGCCTCGACCGCCACGCCGCCAGCCGCGCCGCGCGCTCGGTCGGGGAGGCCGCGTGAGCATCGGCGTCGTCTTCGACACCAGCGCCCTGCTCGCCCACGTACGGCTGGAGCGCCTGTCGGCCGGAGAGCTGGTGGGCGAGGTGGCCGACAACGGCGACCTGGTCGGGGTGCCCGCCCTCGCCGTGCTCGACGCGCTGGCGCAGCTCAAGCAGGACGACCGGGCACGGCTGGAGCGGCTGGTCGACGGGGACAGCCACACCGTCGTGGTGCTGCCGCTCACCTCGGCCGACGTGCTGGAGGTGCACCGGGTCGCCTCGCTGATCGCGGGCGGGTGGGGCGCCGCCCAGGCGGTGGTCGCAGCCAACCGGCACGAGGTGCTGCTGGCCACGACCGCCCCGGCCGACCTCGGCATCGGCGTCGTCATCCACGCCGACGACGTCGACGTGCTGTCCTGAACTCTGCCGCCGAGCTCACTTCGCGCCGGGTCTGACCCGGAAGCCGAGCTGGTCGGTCGCGAACACCTCGCGCAAGGCCGTGATGACGAAGAAGCACACGTCCTGCCACGGATTGGCGTCCGCCTCCGCCTTGGCGATCTTCAGGGCCGTCTGGCTGGCGCCGTCGAGGTAGGCGTCCGCGCGAGCCTCTGGGATGTTGTCGGGTCGCGACACCATCATGTTGCACGAGCGGAAGCCCCCGGCCGGCCGGAGCGCCAGCACCGGCCAGTACCGTTCGACATACCCGCCGCCGATCGGCTTCCACGGACTGCGCGGTCCGCCCAGGCTGCTGGCACCGTCTTCTTCGGGCGTCTCGGGCACGAGGTCGGCCGACTCGCCGTCTTCCTGCCGCTGCACCGCCGCGCTGTCGCGTGTGCCGGCCGCCACAGCGAGATCAACGCACCTGCCGGGTGTCCACGCACCGCCCACCATCGCCGCGACGGCCCTGTTGCCCACCGCGCGCTGGAGCATGAGCAGCCGATCCTGGTCGGTAGCGGGTCGGACCCGGTGGTCCGCCTGGTGTATCGCCGGATCGGCCGAAGTCTCGACATGACACGCACGACCACCCACGAAACCACCATACGTTGGTACGCATGGAGAGTTCGCCGAATCAACGAGGTCACCGGCCGTTCCGCCCGGCACCGGCGGCGGGCCGCCCCGTGACTGCCCCGGAAAGCGGCTTGCGCCGACGGCCACCGGGCCGTGTAGTGTCCCTCGCATGCAGATCCGATTCAGCACGACGACGCCGGGACACCCCGGCGTGACCGCGTGTTGACCTGCTGACCCAAGTCATCCGTCGGCCCCGGGGCACCCGCCCCGGGGCCGACGCGTTTTCCCCGGACGTGTGCCCGCCGACGCGTACCCGAGGAGAGATCTCATGTCCCAGGCACCTGCCGACCACCGCAAACTCGGCCGCGAGCTGGAGCTCTACCACTCCGATCCGCTGGTCGGCGCCGGGCTGCCGATCTGGCTGCCGAATGGCGCGGCCGCCCGCCACGCCATCGAGTCCTACATCCGCGAGGCCGAGCGCCTGGCCGGATACCAGCACGTGTACTCCCCGCCCATGGCCAAACGGGAGATGTACCGAAGGTCGGGGCACCTGGCGAAGTTCGGCGACGACATGTTCCCGGCCATGGCCGAGGAGGGGCAGCCCGAGTCCGAGGCGCTGATGCTGCGGCCGAGCCTGTGCCCGCACCACGCGATGGTGTTCGGCGCGCGCGGACGGTCCTACCGTGAGCTGCCGCTGCGCGTGGCCGAGCTGGGCGGGATGTACCGGGCCGAGCGGTCCGGCGTGGTCGGCGGCCTGGGCCGGGTACGGGCGATCTCGCTGAACGACGCGCACGTGTTCTGCGCCCTGGACCAGGTCGGCGACGAGGTCGCCGCGATCCTGGCGATGATCCTCGACGCGCACCGGGCGCTGGGGTTCGCCGCCGACTCGTTCCGGCTGTCGCTGCGCGGGCAGGGCCCGGCCTACCTGGGTTCGCCGGCCGACTGGGACCTGGCCGAGGACCTGCTGCGGCAGGCGCTGCTCAAGGCGGGGATCGCGTTCGCGGAGGTGCCGGGCGAGGCGGCGTTCTACGGCCCGAAGATCGATATCCAGGTACGGGACCTCGCCGGGCGGGAGTGGTCGCTGTCGACCATCCAGGTGGACTTCGCCCAGCCGGAGCGCTTCGACCTGTCGTACGTGGACCGCGCCGGCGAGCGGGCCCGGCCGGTGATGGTGCACCGCAGCGTGGTGGGCAGCCTGGAGCGGCTGATGGCGCATCTGATCGAGGTGCACCAGGGCGCGTTCCCGGCCTGGTATGCCCCGGTGCAGCTCGCGGTGGCGCCGGTCGGCCCGGCCCAGGACGCGGCGGCGCACGGGCTGCGCGAAGCGGCGATGCGGGCGGGGCTGCGGGTGGAGCTGCTGCTGGACGGGTCGCTGGGCAACCGGATCCGGCTGGCCGCACAGCGCAAGGTGCCGTACCTGGCGGTGCTGGGAGCGCGGGAGGTCGCGGCGGGTGAGGTGTCCCTGCGCCTGCGCGACGGCCGCGAGCTCCCCGCCCGCCCGGTCGCCGAGGCCCTGTCCCTGATCAACGCGGTCGTCGCCGCCCACTCCCCCGCCCTCCTCCCCGCCTGACCCCGCCGGATCGCCCCCGCCCCGCCCCGGGCCTTCGGCCTTCGGGCCTCGGCCCTCGGCCCTTGGCCAAGTTGCCGGGCAATCGGGCGTATACGCGGCCCGTATACGCCCGATTGCCCGGCAACTTGCGAGGGGGGAGGAGGGAGAGGTCTCAGGCGGCGGCGGGCGGGGGGTCGGACAGTTCGACCTGGTGGATGAGCTGTTTGAGGTGGGCGATCTCGTCGCGCAGGGCGGTCTGGCCGGCCGCGGTGAGGGTGACCCAGGTGCGGGGGCGCTTGCCCTCGTACCCCTTCTCGATCTCGATCAGCTCGGCCTTCTCCAGCACCGTCAGGTGCTGGCCCAGGTTGCCGGCGGTCAGCTTCAGCGTGTCGCGCAGGAACCCGAACTCCACCTGCCGGGCCTGGTGGGTGATGGCCAGGATGCCCAGCCGGACGCGCTGGTGGACCACGTCGTCCAGGCCGTTGGTGGGGTGGTCGGTCATCACGCCCGGGCCTCGGCGTTCGGCCGGAACAGGGCGAAGGCGGCGGCGCCCGCCAGCAGCAGCGCTGCCGGGACGAGCAGCTGCGGCAGGAAGAACCACCGCGAGGTGGCGTGGATGAACCGGCTGCCGATGATCACACCGACGGCCAGGAAGCCCAGGCTGTACGCCAGCAGCAACCGGTGGCGCTCGACCCACGCGAGCACCAGCAGCGCCAGCCCGATCACCGCCATGGGGCTGGTCAGCGCGTTGACGAGCCAGCCCGCCGGTCCGATCTCGACCTCGCCGCGGTCGACGGCGAACACGTCGGCGGGAACGGGCAGCACCGGGTGGAACATCAGCCAGACCGACACGCCTGCCATCAGGACGGCGAGCACGACACCGGCGGTGATGTACGGACGGATCGCGGTGCCCACGCCGCGCCGCCGCGACTGCCGTACGTAGAAGGCCGCGATCGCCGCGTAGGCGAGCACCAGCGCGACAGTCCAGTAGGCGAGCACGGCCGGGTTGGGCGCGGGGCAGACCGTGTGGTCGGGCCGGGACTGGCAGCGGCCGAACACGTCGAGGTACGGGACGAACCGGTAGACGGGGATCGCGGCCAGGGTGACCACGGCGAAGACCAGCAGCGGGAACCAGGTGCCCCGCTGGGCGGCCCGGACCTGACGGGTCAGGTCGCGCACTGACGCGAGCAACTCTCGCGGGTTGTCCGCCTGGGGGACGGATTCGTTTGCCATGCAGTTAGCTTTGCATTACAGACCAGTCGGCGCAAGAGACCATTTTGGGGTATGCGCAGAGTCTGGCTCGCGACCGTGCCCGCCCGGAACGTTGCTAGTTGTACTGAATGAACCGGACGTAACACTCGAAAGGTGCCTCACATGAAGCGTGTCGTCGTCTACGGGTGCGCGGTGTGGGCCGCCCTGGTGGCCATCTCGCTGATCCTGCTGCCCGCCGAGGGCAAGCACGAGGCGCTGTACGAGTCGATCAAGCTGACCGTGCTGGTGGCGGCGGTGCTGGGCGCCACCATCCGGCACCTGTCCCACCGTCCGGCGATGACGCCCGTCGCGGCCGCGCTGGTGGGCGCCGCCTGGGCGGCGGTATGCGTCGCGCTGGACCTGGTGCTCTACCTCGCCGGAGCGTTCACCGTCGGGCTCGACGTCTACTTCACCGACGTGGCCTCGTCATACCTGGTGATGCCGGTGATCACCACGCTGGCCATGACCTGGCTGGAGTTCCGTGCGGCAGCACCCGCCGCGCCCGAATCCGAGCCCGCCGTCGCACTGGAGCCCGCTGTCGTGTCGGCACCTGCCCCCGTCGGCGGCGGGCCGGGTCCGGAGGAGCCGAATCACTACATCCCGGTCGGGCACTGCTGACCCACCCCTGGCGACCCACCCCCCTGACGACCGGCCCCCCTGACGACCCGCCCCCCGCAGCCGAGCCCGACGCTGGCGGGTCGTCCGAAGATCGCTGTTTGCGGTCAGAGGGTGTCCTCGGGCAGCGCCTTATGACCGCGGACAGCGATCACCCCACCAAGATCGTCAGCTGCGGCCAGAGTCTGGGGCGGGGCGGCGCGAACCTCGGGTCAGCCGCAGTCGATCAGGGAGTTGTGCACACGACACGCCGTCGAACACGGCCATAGGTTCATGATCGACGCCTCGGGAGGGGGCGGGGCCGGGGGTGGTGGAGGGGTGGGAGTGACCTGGGTCACAGGGGGGAGGACGGGGGGAACAACGGGGGTGGTGGCGAACTTGAGCCGAGCAGACTCAAGTAGCGAATGGCAGGTGTCTGATAATGACCACACTCCCCGTCCTCCCGCTCGACGACGCCGTTCTGCTGCCCAGGATGGTCGCGCAGGTCGCGCTCGACCCCGACGTCCAGGCCGCCGTCGACGCCGCGCGGGCTGCGGGCGACAAGACCGTGCTGGCCGTCCCCCGCCTCGACGGCGACTACGGCTCGTACGGCGTCACCGCGATCATCGAGAAGGTCGGCCGGCTGCCCAGCGGCGAACTCGTCGCGGTGATCCGCGGCGTGACCCGCGCGCGGATCGGCTCCGGCGTGCCCGGCCCCGGCGCGGCGCTGTGGGTCGAGGCCACGGTGGTCGCCGACCCCGAACCGGCGGGCAAGGCCCGCGAGCTGGCCCGCGAGTACAAGGCGCTGGTCACGTCGATGCTGTCCGAGCGCGGCGCCTGGCAGGTCGTCGACGCCGTCGAGCGGATGACCGACCTGTCGGAGCTGGCCGACTCGGCCGGCTACGCCCCCTGGCTGACCCTGGCGCAGAAGGTCGAGCTGCTCGGCTCCCCCGACGTCACCTCCCGGCTCGAACTGCTGGTCGGCTGGGCGCGCGAGCACCTGACCGAGCAGGAGGTCGCCAACAAGATCAGTAACGACGTGCGCGAGGGGCTGGAGAAGTCCCAGCGCGAGTTCCTGCTGCGCCAGCAGCTGGTCGCGATCCGCAAGGAGCTCGGCGAGGACGAGCCCGAGGGCTCGGCCGACTACCGGGCCCGGGTCGAGGCCGCCGATCTGCCGGAGAAGGTCCGCGAGGCGGCGCTGCGCGAGGTCGGCAAGCTGGAACGGGCCAGCGACGCCTCCCCGGAGACGGGCTGGATCCGCACCTGGCTGGACACGGTGCTGGAGATGCCGTGGGGCGTGACCACCCAGGACGACACCGATCTGGCGCAGGCGCGGGCGGTGCTCGACGCCGACCACACCGGACTGGACGACGTGAAGGACCGGATCCTGGAGTACCTGGCCGTGCGCAACCGGCGTGCCGCCAGGCACCTGGAGGTCGTCGGCGGGCGCGGCTCGGGCGCGGTGCTGGCCCTGGCCGGGCCGCCCGGGGTGGGCAAGACCAGCCTGGGCGAGTCGGTCGCGCGGGCGCTGGGCCGCAAGTTCGTCCGGGTGTCGCTGGGCGGCGTACGCGACGAGGCCGAGATCCGCGGCCACCGGCGCACGTACGTCGGGGCGCTGCCCGGCCGGATCGTGCGGGCGCTGCGCGAGGCCGGTTCGATGAACCCGGTCGTGCTGCTCGACGAGGTGGACAAGCTGGCCGTCGGCTTCGCCGGCGACCCGGCCGCCGCCCTGCTGGAGGTGCTGGACCCGGCGCAGAACCACACGTTCCGCGACCACTACCTGGAGGTCGACCTCGACCTGTCCGACGTGCTGTTCCTGGCCACCGCGAACGTGGTGGAGACCATCCCCGGCCCGCTGCTGGACCGGATGGAGCTGGTCACCCTGGACGGCTACACCGAGCGGGAGAAGGTCGCCATCGCCCGCGACCACCTGCTGCCGCGGCAGCTGGAGCGCGCGGGCCTGACCGCCGAGGAGGTCACGGTCGGCGAGGACGCGCTGCGGTCGGTCGCGGCCGAATACACCCGCGAGGCGGGCGTACGGCAGCTGGAGCGCTCGATCGGGCGCATCCTGCGCAAGGTCGCGGTCAAGCTGTCCGGCACCGACGAACCGGTGCACGTGTCCGAGGCGGACCTGAAGGAATACCTGGGCCGTCCCCGGTTCACGCCCGAGTCCGCGGAGCGGACCGCGACACCCGGCACGGCCACCGGCCTGGCGGTCACCGGCACCGGCGGCGACGTGCTGTTCATCGAGGCCACCTCGATGGAGGGCGAGCCGGGGCTGACCCTGACCGGGCAGCTCGGCGACGTGATGAAGGAGTCGGCGCACATCGCGCTGTCGTACCTGCGCGCCAACGGGCGCCGGTTCGGCCTGGACCCCAACTCGCTGGCCGGGCGCCGCATCCACCTGCACGTGCCCGCGGGCGCGGTGCCCAAGGACGGCCCCAGCGCCGGTATCACCATGGTGACCGCGCTGGCGTCGCTGGCCTCGGGCCGGCCGGTGCGGCCGGAGGTCGGCATGACCGGCGAGGTGACCCTCAACGGCCGGGTGCTGCCGATCGGCGGGGTCAAGCAGAAGCTGCTGGCCGCGCACCGGGCCGGGCTGACCGAGATCGTCATCCCGGCGCGCAACGAGCCCGACCTGGACGACCTGCCCGAGGACGTCCGCCGGGAGCTGAAGATCCACGTGCTGTCCGACGTGGCCGATGTGCTCGCCGTGGCGCTGCGCCCGGTGCAGGACAGCGGCGAGGTCCCGGCCGGTCCGCGCCTCGCGACGGTCTGACCGGCGATACCGGAGGGGGCGTTCCGCTGCGGCGGGGCGCCCCTGTTCGCGTACGCGGGTCAGAGGGCCGGTTGCAGGTCGGTGCTGACGCCGATGCGGTTCCACAGGTTGATCGCGCCGATGGCCAGGATCAGGTCGGCCAGCTCCTTCTCGCTGAAGTGGGCGCGGGCGCCGTTCCACACCTCGTCGGACACGCCGTGCTCGGCGATGCGGGTCACCTC
Organism: Catellatospora sp. TT07R-123; assembly: GCF_018327705.1. Lineage (NCBI taxonomy): Bacteria > Bacillati > Actinomycetota > Actinomycetes > Micromonosporales > Micromonosporaceae > Catellatospora > Catellatospora sp. TT07R-123. Next base: position 1,629,866 of record NZ_BNEM01000002.1, read on the forward strand.
GTCGGTCAGCGCCAGCACCACCCGGTCGCGCTCGTCGAACGGGAACTCCCGCCACGCCGACACCCCGAGCACCCGGCGCACGTCCTCACCCGCCTTGAGCAGGTCCGTGCCGTGCTGGTCGACGCAGTAGCCGCAGCCGTTGACCATCGACGCGCGCAGCTTGACCAGGTTCAGCAGCCGGGAGTCCAGGTTCGCGTGCAGGTACCGCTCCAGCTCGAACAGGATCCGGTAGCCGTCCGGTGCGACCTTGCCCAGGTTCATCCGCTCGCTCATCGCCACCACCTCCGGTGCCCAGTCTCGCGGGCGCGCCCGGTGGCGCGGGCAGGAACGGGCAGGTCAGAGCAGGACCGGCTCGCGCAGCATCGCGGCGCAGGCGGCGGCGCACCGCTCGCAGGCGTCGACGGCGGCCTTGCAGTGGGCGTACCGGTCGGCGTTGAGGCGGGTCTCGTCGGCGCAGACCGCCGACACGACCGCGCACGCGTCCAGCACGGCCCGCACCAGTTCGGGGTGGTCGCCCCGGAACCGGTCCAGCACCTCGGCCGCGGTGGCGCACATGTCGGCGCAGTCGAGGTTCGTACGGATGCACCGGACCAGGTCGGCGACCTCGGGTTCGCCCAGGCAGGCGTCCGCGCAGGCGTTGCACGCCTCGGCGCAGGTGTTGCAGGCGCGCACGCAGGCGGCCCGCACGTCCTGGTTCAGGTCCTGCTCGTCGCGGTACATCGGCGTCATCGGCTGCATCTCTCGACCGCCTTCGCGTAGTCCTGAAGATCGATTCTACCCGCGCCGACGCATCCCCAGCCCCCAAGATCACGCAAGTTGCCGGGCAATCGGGCGAAAGAGCCGCCAAGATACGCCCGATTGCCCGGCAACTCGGCGGACCACAAACGGCTTGGCCGCGGCTCGGCGGAGCTGGTTCGATGCCGAGGTGATCAGTGAGGTGGAGTGGCGGCACGACCTGCACCAGCGCGGCAGCCGGTGGACGCTGGGCGACGGCCGGCTGGTGGTCACGGCGCGGATCAGCCGCCTGGTGTGCCTCGATCCACACGACGGCACCGTCAACTGGGACGTCCCCGCCGGCACCTGGCCCTACGGGCTCGCGCACGGGCCGGGAAGCTGCCTGGTCCTGCCGCAGACGCCGTCGGACCTGATCTGCCTCGACGCCGTCCATGGCGCGGTCCGCTGGCGGGCCGGGCTCGCCCGGTACACCGGCCACCTGACCGTGACCACATCGGCCGTCCTGGTGGGCGGCTGGCGCGGCTACACCCCGATGACGGCGTTCGAGCCGGTCACAGGGGAACGACTGTGGCGGACCCCGGCCCCGGTGGCGGTCCAGGAGCCGTTCGCCTCCGGCGGCTCCGTGCTGGTCGCCGAGGCCGGCACCGGTCGGGTCCAGGCGGTCGATCCGCGTACCGGCGAGGCGGAGCTGGTGGGCGAGCTGCCGGAGCCGGTACGCGAGTACGACGCGGAACCGGTGTTCGTGCGGTTCGACGATGAACGGGTGCTGCTGTCCGGCCAGACCGCGCTGTGGGAGCTGCGACCTGCCGATGGCCGGTTTCGGCAGCTCAGTCAGGCTTTCTACGGCAGGCCGCCCGTGGTCGTCGGCGGGCAGATCTGGCTCCCGGACGGCCGTGACGCGCTCCTGCTCGACGGCGATGGGCGACCGTGCGCGCGGGTAACGCCGGCGGGCCGGTTCGCCGGTGCCGCCGCTGTCCGGGCCGGGCACGTCGTGGCCGACTCCGAGGGGCACCTGACCCTGCTCACCCCCGAGGGGGGCCGACTGGGTCGCGTCAGGATCGACCGAAAGATCTTGGCGGTACGGAACCTGGACGCCGACCGGATCCTGGTCCTGGGCAAGGGGTCGGTGTCGGCGGTCCGAATCCGCGTCTGAGCAGCCGATGGAGGCTGTCGGCAGGCCCTGTTCGCCGGACGGGACGAGGAGAACGGGCCGGACCTCGCGGTCCAGACCCGTTCCCGTTCGAGTTCGATCAGTTGTGGACGGCCGCCGTGCGGCGGCCGCCCACGGCCTTCAGAGCGGACGTACGTTGGCCGCCTGCGGTCCCTTCTGACCCTGCGTCACCTCGAAGTCCACCTTTTGGCCCTCCTGGAGCTCGCGGTAGCCGCCGCCGGTGATCGCCGAGTAGTGGACGAACACGTCAGGTCCGCCACCGTCCTGCTCGATGAAGCCGAAGCCCTTTTCCGAGTTGAACCACTTCACAGTGCCTGTTGGCATGCCGTTCTTCTCCTTCAACGGTGTGGCGGTGTGCCTCTTGTCGCGGCGCGACCCCCGCCCCACGTGCAACTGACCCTAGCGCCCCGGGGCACGATTCGGCGGCGTTTTGTGTCGCGGAAGTCATGATCTGCCGTGAATCCGGGGTCGGAGCGGGCATGCTGTGGGGGTGATGAGCCGAGCGGGAGTCGTCAACCTAGAACGTGAACTGCGCATGTCCGGAGCCGACGGCCTGGACGGGCTGCGGTTGACCCCGGTGCCGCTGGTACCCGAGATACAGCTGTACACCGCCGTCGACTCGATCGTGTGGTGGGCCCGGATGGAGGCGGAGGTCGGGAGCAGCCTCGCGGCGCCGTACTGGGCGTCGGCGTGGGCGGGCGGCCAGGCGCTGGCCCGCTACCTGCTCGACCATCCGCAGACGGTGGCCGGGCGCCGGGTGCTGGACCTGGCGTCGGGTTCGGGGCTGGCCGCGATCGCGGCGGCGCAGGCGGGGGCGATGCTGGCCGAGGCCAACGACATCGACCCGTACGCGATCACCGCCATCGCGCACAACGCCCGCGCCAACGGCGCGTCCGTCACCGCCCGCCTGGGCGATCTGCTCGACGGGCCCGCCGACGCCGACATCGTGCTGGCCGGCGATGTGCTCTACCAGTCGCAGGTCGCCGAGCGGATGCTCGCCTTCCTGCGCCGCGCCGCGGCCGACGGCGCGCAGGTGCTGCTCGGCGACCCCGACCGGGGGCATCTGCCCACCCACGGGCTGACCCTGCTGGCGGCCTACCCGGCCCCGGACGCGCAGGCGTTCGTCGACGCCGAACTGGAGCAGATCTGCGTGTACCGGCTGGAGCCCGATCCGGGTTCGCAAGGCCGGGACCTGCGGTGACACCGGGGCCGGCGGCGACGTCGCGGGGTGCGTGGCCCGAGCTGCCGCTGGCCCGGTGGTCGGACACCCGCGACACGATGCAGCTGTGGACGCAGGTCGTGGGCAAGGTGCGGCTCGCCCTGGAGCCGATGGTCAACCACTGGTGGCAGGTGCCGCTGTACGTCGACGCCCGCGGCCTGACGACCTCGCTGATGCCGTACGGCGCCATCGGTCTGGAGATGGTCTTCGACTTCCGGCGGCACGTGCTCGAACTGCGCACCACCGACGGCCGCACCGCCGAGGTCGACCTGCGGGGGCGGTCCGTGGCCGACTTCTACGCCGACGTGCTGGCGCGGCTGGCCGATCTCGACATCCAGATCGACCTGATGGGACGGCCCGTCGAGCTGCCGGAGGTGGTGCCGTTCGCCGACGACCGGCAGCACTGCGCCTACGACCCGGAGTTCGCGCACGCGTTCTGGATCTCGCTGGTGCAGGCGCACCGCGTGTTCACGCGGTTCCGGTCGCGGTTCGTCGGCAAGGTCAGCCCGGTGCACTTCTTCTGGGGCGCGTTCGACCTGGCGGTGACCCGGTTCTCGGGGCGGCCCGCGCCGCTGCACCCGGGCGGGGTGCCCAACTGCCCCGACCGGGTCAGCCACGAGGCCTACAGCCACGAGGTGAGCAGCTGCGGATACTGGCCGGGCGGCGGCGGGCAGGGCAGCTTCTACGCGTACGCCTACCCGGAGCCGCCCGGGTTCGGTGACCGGGTGCCGCCGGCCGGGCGCTACGACGCGCAGTTGGGCGAGTTCCTGCTGCCGTACGAGACCGTGGCGCGGGCCGACGACCCCGACGCCGTGCTGCTGGAGTTCCTCCAGCACACCTACGAGTACGCCGCCGACCTCGCCGCTTGGGACCGCACCGCCCTCGAACGGGCCTAGGCGGCCGCCCGCAGGTACGTCAGCACCGCCAGCACCCGGCGGTTGCTGTCGTCGGTGGGCGGCAGGTCGAGTTTGGCCAGGATGCTGCCGATGTGCTTGCCCACCGCGGCCTCGGTCACGAACAGCCGCCGGGCGATGGCCGCGTTCGAGTGGCCCTCGGCGACCAGCGCCAGCACCTCGCGCTCCCGGGCGGACAGGGCCGCCAGCGGGTCGCGCGGACGCAGCATCAGCCGCCGGACCACCTCGGGGTCGATCACGGTGCCGCCGCCGACCACGGTCCGCAGCGCGGCGACGAAGTCCTCCAGGTCGGCGACCCGGTCCTTGAGCAGGTAGCCGAGGCGATGCCCGTCGCCGGTGTCGAGCAGCGTCGCGGCGTACTCGGGCTGGACGTACTGGCTGAGCACCACCACGGCCAGGTCGGGGCGGTCGCGGCGCAGGGCCGCGGCCGCGCGCAGGCCCTCGTCGGACTGCCCGGGCGGCATCCGGATGTCGGTCACCACCAGGTCCGGCCGGTGCTCGGCCGCGGCCCGCAGCAGGCTGTCGGCGTCGCCGACGGCGGCCACGACCTCGAACCCGAACCGGGCCAGCACCCCGGTCAGCCCCTCGCGCAGCAGGACGCCGTCCTCGGCAAGGACCACCCTGGTCACAGCGTGCACGGCAGCTCCACCCGGACCAGGGTAGGCCCGCCCACCGGGCTGGCCAGCAGCAGCCGCCCGCGTACCGTGGCGACCCGGTCGGCCAGCCCCGACAGGCCGGTGCCGCGGGCGGGGTCGGCGCCGCCGCGGCCGTCGTCGCGCACCTGGAGCACCAGCAGGTCGCCGTCGCGGTCCGCGCTCACCTCGGCACGGGTGGCCCCGGCGTGCTTGGCGGTGTTGGCCAGCGCCTCGGAGACGGCGAAGTAGGCGGTGTTCTCGACCAGCTCCGGCAGGCGGCCGGTGGCCCGCTCGGCGACGGTCACGGTGACCGGGATCGGCGAGCGGTCGGCCAGTTCGCGCAGGGCGGCAGGCAGTCCGAGGTCGCGCAGGGTCTGCGGGGCGATGCCGTGGATCAGGTCGCGCAGCACGGTCATCAGCTCCTTGGCCTGCTCGTGGGCGCGGGCCAGCGGCGCGGCGGCGGGCGAGTCGGCGGCGGTGTCCAGGCGGGCCAGCGACAGCTGGAGGGTGAGGCTGGTGAGGCGGTGCTGGACGCCGTCGTGCAGGTCGCGTTCGATGCGGCTGCGCTCGGCCTCGTACGCGGTCATCAGCCGGGCGCGGGAGCGGGCGACCTCGCGCAGCGCGGTCGCCTCGCCGCCGGGTGCGGTGCCGAGCAGCGCTCTGGCCAGCGCGGCCTGCCCGGCCGCGACCAGGCTCAGCAGGTACGGCACGGCGGGCAGCAGGGCCAGGGCGACCAGGGCGTACGGGATGGCCGCCTGCGGCGTGTCGACGGTCGTGGCGCCCAGCGCGATCGGGCCCTCGCCGGCCGGGATCAGGAACGGGCCGGTCAGGAAGGCCAGCTCGACGAAGAGCAGCAGCCCGACCAGGCCGTACGCGAGGGGGACGAGGCCGCCGAGGACGGTGGCGTACAGCACCTCGCGCCAGGTCGCGGCCTCGGTGTAGCGAGTGCTGAGCCAGGTCAGCGCGTCGCGGGCGGGCCGGTGCGCGGACGTGACCGGACGGGAGTCGACCAGGCCGAGCCGCCACCGTTCGAGCGCGGCCAGCGGGACCGACAGCAGGGGTGCGGCGAGCAGGGCCAGCACGGTGCACACGACCGGCGCGACGAGGTCGATGCCCCGCAGCGGCTGGCTCTGCACCAGCCGGTGGCCGATGTTCCACCAGAGCAGCGCGACCAGGGCCACACCGGGCGCGACGACGGCCGCGACCGGGACGGTGGTGGCCAGGTAGGCCAGGGCGCGCCACGGCCAGGCGGACAGGAGGAACCGGCGGCGCCGCAGCGCCGGGAACAGATATTGATCAACAGGCACGTGACCACGTTATCGGCGGCGGCGGCGCGGCCCCAGCCGTCTGGGCGGAGTTCCCGGGTATACCCAGCCATACCTCTGCACGTTGAGAACCCGACACGAAGATTGATACAGTTATGTATATCTATTTATTTCGACGGAGGCGTCATGACGCTCACCAAAGCCGCGCGCCGGACGACGGTCGCCGGCCTGCTCGGCCTCACCATCGGACTCGCGGCAGCGCTGCCCGCCACACCAGCCTTCGCCCGCCCGCCCAGGTACACCTTCCAGGGCTACTACGTCGACGCCAACTCCTGCGAGACCGCCGGTCAGGACTACCTGCTCTCCCACTGGAACTCCGGCTACTACTGCCAGGAGAGCAACTACATCTGGGAGCTCTGGGTCGTGTGACCTGACCGCAGAAACTGCCGGGACGTGCGCGGCAGCATCCTGCGCATGCACACGCGGGGCCACCGGTCCAGGCCGTGTGCGGCCTCGCGTTCGCGGACGGCCCGTAGTCCCGGTGTGATCTCGCCGTCGTCGAGGACGACGAACCCGCACCGGCGGTAGTACGGGCCGTTCCACGGAACGTCGGCGAAAGTGGTGAGGGTGAGCGCCGGCACGCCGTCGGCCGCCGCGTGTTCCGCGAGGTGGTCGAGCAGCCGTCGGCCCACCCCCCGGCGGGCGCAGCCGGGATGGACCGACACCTGCTCGACGTGGAGATTGCCGTCGACCACGTCGGCGATGAGGTAGCCGACGGCCGCATCGGCGGCGGCGTCAGCGGCGACCCAGGCGCGGCCTGCCTGCCGGTAGCCTGCGAGCACGTCGAGGGGCAGGGGTTCGTCCTCCGCGATCTCCGGCATGCCGATGCCGCGGAACCATTCCCCGGCGGCCCGCTCGATGTCTTGCAGTACGGGTAGCTCGGCCTCGCGAACCGCTCGGATGCGCATCGCGCCATCGTCCCCCGGCACCGCCGGACGGTTCGAGCCGTTATCCGGCTCAGGCGACCTGGTCGTGGTCGTGCACGACCAGCACCGGGCAGCCCGCGTGGTGCAGCATCGCCTGGCTGGTCGAGCCGCGCAGCAGCCCGGTGATGCCGCCGTGGCCCCGGCAGCCGCACACGAACAGCTCGGCGCCCTGCGACAGCTGGATCAGGGTCTTGGCCGCGTCACCGGACGGCGTCACCTCCACCACGTCCACCGCGGGATGGCGGCTGCTCCACGGAGCCAGCATCGCGTCCAGGTCCGACCGGTCGTCCCGGCCGTGCCGCACGTGTACGGCGGTGAGCCCGACCCCGCGCAGCGCGGCCTCCTCGAACGCCGCACCCAGCGCCTGCGCCGCGTGCGGCGAGTCACCGACCCCGACGACGACGCGGCCGTGCGCCGGGTTGTCCGCGTCGACGGTGCGCGGGCGGATCACCGCGACCGGGCAGTGCGCGTGCATCGCGGTGTGCAGGCTGGTGGAGCCGACGACCATGTCGTAGAAGCCGCTGTGGCCGCGGCTGCCGACCACGATCATGCTGGCGTGGTCGGACTCGTTGATGAGCGCGTGCGTGCTGTCGTCGTTGACGGTGGCCGTCTGCACGGTCAGGCCGGGGTGACCCGCTAGGGCCTGGTCGCGGGCACGGGCGGCGGCCTCGGCGCCCGCGTCGTCGAGCTCGTGCGAGATGTAGTCGTACCCGACGCGCGGGCCGGGCGAGTCGATCACGTAGACGAGCCGCAACGGCACGGCGTGGCGTTGCGCGGCGTCGGCCGCCCACGCGATCGCGGGCTGGGAGGTGGTGGTCCCGTCGATCCCGACGGTGATCGGGCGCTCCAGGGTCTGCATCTGGCGGCCTCCTTACGGCCTTCGCCTGCGGCGGCATACCGTGCACGACCGCCCTAGCCGGCCGACCGCGCAGCTCGCGCCTTCAGGCTAACCCCGGCACGTCCTGCCTGGTGGCGTCCTGCGCCTCCTGCCTGGTGGCCCGTCCTGCGCCGGAACGGGATCAAGCCCAGCCGCCGGGGGCGCGGCGGCTGGGCTGTCGCTCGACGCCTCCCGCCACGCAGGCGGGTGACCGAACCACCCGGGCAACCGGTTACTCCGCAGGGTGGCCGCGCCCGGATGCCCGGTCGGAACGCGGCTAACGGCGGGCTCCCACGCTGCTCGGGGAGAGGTCGGCTGCCGGACGCCTAGTACCCGGCGCCGACCTGGCCCAAACCTCTCCGGCGATCTCTGTTCGGTCAGAACATCGGCCCGGTCAGCGTCCAGCCGGCCGTCTCGGTGCGGAACAGCACGAACGCGAGCAGCAGGCCGCCGACGATCGCGATGTTCTTCATGAACATCGCCAGCTCGGTCGCCTTGACCGCCGGATCGGTGTCGGTCCAGAAGTGGTGCACCCGGAACGCGGTGGCCAGCAGGAACAGGATGAGCATCAGCACGCCGAGGTCGCCGAGGATTCCGAGCGCGACCGACAGTCCGCCGAGCAGGATCCAGGCGCCGGTCGCGCGCACCATGCCCGCCGCCACGGGCGCGTTGCGGTACTCGGAGTAGCCGACGACGTCGTGGGGCTTGGCGAGGTGGTTGATGCCGGAGCCCAGGAAGATCAGCGCGAGCAGGATCCGGCCGATCAGCAAGAGGACATCCATGATCTCCTCCAACGGTGCGCATACAGGCAGTTCAAGCCTATATCGGATCGGCTCGCCGGTGCCGCGATGTGGACGGCCTCCTGCCCCGGCCGGCCCGGCCGCGACCGGGGGCTACGGTCGGACGATGCCGCCCAATCCGGTGCTGCCGGGCTCGCACCCCGACCCGTCGATCGTCCGTGTCGGCGCCGACTTCTACCTCGCCACCTCCACCTTCGAGTGGTATCCGGGCGTACGCGTGCACCACTCCCGCGACCTGGCGCACTGGACGCCGCTGGGCGGGATCCTCGACAGCCCGCGGCTGCTCGACCTGACCGGCTGCCCGGACTCGGGCGGGGTGTGGGCGCCCAACCTCACGTACGCCGACGGGCTGTTCCACCTGGTCTACGGCAATGTCTCGACGTACTCGGGCGGGTTCACCGACTGCGTCAACCACCTGGTCACCGCGCCGTCGATCGATGGGCCGTGGTCCGATCCGGTGCTGCTGCACGCCCGCGGGTTCGACGCCTCGCTGTTCCATGACGGCGAGGCGAGCTGGCTGCTCAACCTGGTGCACGACTGGCGGCCCCGGCACGGAGGCTCGGCCGGGCTGGAGGCGATCCGGTATGACCGGGCGAGCCGCCGCCTGGTGGGCGAGCCGGTGCGGCTGGAGCTGCCGCCGGGCGCGGGGTGGATCGAGGGGCCGAACCTGTACCGGCACGACGGTTGGTACTACCTGCTCACCGCCGACGGCGGCACCGGGTACGACCACCAGGTGAGCGTGTGTCGGTCGCGGGCGCTGGCCGGGCCGTACGAACGCGACCCGGACGGTCCGCTGCTGACCGCCCGGCACCGGCCCGACTGGCCGCTCCAGAAGGCCGGGCACGGCAGCCTGGTGCAGGACGCGGCCGGGGACTGGCACCTCGCGTACCTGGTCGCGCGGCCGCAGGGTTCGCGGGGCCCGTGCGTCCTGGGCCGCGAGACCGCCCTCACCCGGGTGAGCTGGTCCGACGACGGCTGGCCGACGGTCGCCGACGGGCTGCCGTCCCTGGAGGCGCCGGTCCTGGCCGCGGCGCCCGCTGAGATCGCCGGACCGCTGGAGGTCGACGGGTTCGACGGGTTGCGGCTGGGTCCGCAGTGGTCGACGCTGCGGCGCCCGGCCGATCCGAGTTGGGTGTCGCTGGGCGAACGTCCCTCTCACCTGCGGATCCGGGGCGGGCGGTCGCCGCAGAGCTTCACCGGGCAGAGCCTGGTGGCGCGGCGGGTCACCGGGGCGCGCTGCTCGTTCGAGGCCGAGGTCGACTTCCGGCCAGCGGGGCACCAGCACGTCGCGGGGATCACGGCGTACTACAACAGCCGCAACTGGCACCTGCTGTATCTGACGGCTGACGACGAGGGGGCCCGGGTGCTGCGTACGGCCACACGGGACCGGGGCGTGCTGACCGTGCACCCACCGACGGCCGCGCTGCCCGGCGCGGAGCCGGTGCGGCTGGGGCTGGACCTGCGCGACGGCGAGCTGTCGTTCCGGTTCCGCGACGGCGACCGGTGGCGGCCCTTCGGCGCGCGGCTGGACGCCACCGTCCTGTCCGACGAGCATGCGGTCGAGTTCGACGGCGACGCGATCGGCACGCTGGGCTTCACCGGCGCCTTCGTCGGGCTCTGGGTCTGGGACCTCAACGGCCGCGGCCACCCCGCCGACTTCACCGCGACCGCGTACGAGGTCCACCCGTGACACCGCCGCTCGCGTTCTCCGGCATAGTCACCCGGTGAACTCGGACCAGGTGCAGACCGCGTACTCCGCCGTCACAGACCTCTACATCGGGCTGTTCGGCACGATCCAGCAGACACATCCCGACGACGTGGCCTTCATCGAGCGGCATCTGCTGCTCCGGCCCGGCAGGGTGCTCGACGTGGGCTGCGGGCCCGGCCACCTCACCGGTCACCTCCGGTCGCTCGGCGTCGACGCGGTGGGCATCGACCTCGTCCCCGAGTTCATCTCCCATGCGAGGGCGGCTCACCCGGACGGCGAGTACCGGCTCGGGTCGATGGCGAGCCTCGACGCCGGGGACCGCTCCGTCGCCGGTGTCCTGGCCTGGTTCTCGGTGATCCATACCCCGCCTCGGGAGCTCGACGGGGTGCTCGCCGAGCTCCGGCGGGTGACGGCACCGGGCGGCACGCTGGTGTTCGGCTTCTTCGAGGGTGACGAGGTCGAGCCCTTCGACCACAAGGTCGTGACGGCGTATCGCTGGCCCGCCGACGAGGTCTGCGCACGGTTGGCACAGGCCGGGTTCGTCGAGGTCGAGCGCATGCACCGGCCCGGCGACGGCACGCACCGGCCGTACTCCGCGATCGCCGCGGTCCTGCGCGAACCGTGACCTGCTGACGCGGCACCACCCCGACCGACAGGGGTGATCCGAAATCGTGGTCGCTGGGTGCGGCCAGAGCAACACCTGGCGTCCACGGTTTCGGATCATCGTCCCGGCAGGCCTACGGGCCATTGACAAAAAATTCTTTTACGTAAAGACTGATTTTCGCCATGAGAAATGTCGTCTACCTCGACCAGATCGAGCAGGCTGAGGCCCTGCTCAAGCCGCAGCGGATCGAAGTGCTGCGGCAGCTCGCCGAGCCCCGGTCGTGCACCGAGGTGGCGGTCGAGCTCGACCAGACCCCGCAGCGGGTCTACTACCACGTCAAGCGCCTGCTGGACGCCGACCTGGTGCGCCAGGTGGCCGAGCGCCGGGTGCGCGGGATCAACGAGGGGATCTACCAGGCGGCCGGCCGGTCGTACTGGCTGTCCCCCAGCCTGGTGGGCCGGATCGGGCTGCGCCCGACCCGCGACCGGCTCAGTCTGGGCTACCTGGTCGACCTGATGGAGGGCGTCCAGGCGGACGTCGCCGCGCTCGACCTCACCCGGCCGGACCTGCCCTCGATCGGCGTGTCCGGAGACATCCGGGTGCGCCCGGAGCAGCGCAAGGCGTTCCTCGACGAGTTGCAGCAGACGCTGCAGGACCTGTTCACCCGCTACGGCGGCGCCGAGGGCGACGCGTTCCGCCTGGCCGTCGCCTGCTATCCGAAGGGAGATCCCGATGACCGAGTCTGACCTGCGCCTGCGCGCGGTCATGCCGGCCCAGCCCAAGGTCGTGTACGAGGCACTGACCGACCCGGCCGCGCTGCGCGTGTGGCTGGCCGAGCACGCCGAGGTCGACCTGCCCGGCCGGTACGAGTTCTGGGGCCGGTTCACGCCCGACGGCGCCGAGCCGCACCAGCGCGTGCTGCATGTGGACGAGCGCACCCTCCGGTTCGCCTGGACCGTCGACGGGGTCGAGTCCACGGTGCAGATCGAGCTGGCCGAGGACGAGGACGGCACGCTGTTGACGCTGAGCCAGAGCGACCTGCCGAGTTTCGCGGAGGTGATCGCCGACACGGCCGGTGCCCGCGGCGCGCTCCAGACGTTCTGGACGCTGTCGATCGCCAACCTGGCCGACTACCTGGACGGCCGGGAGCTGACGCCCCAGTGCGACTTCACGTCCAGCGAGCTGCGGGCGTCCATGGTGATCGACGCGTCGCCGGACGAGGTCTTCGCCTCGATGACCACATCGGAGCTTTTCAGCCGCTGGTCGGGCGTGCACGTCGACATCGAGCCCCACGTGGGCGGCCGGTTCGCGATGGGCGGGTTCGACCTGGACCCCAGCGGGGCGCGGTTCGTCGAGTTCGAGCCGGGCCGCAAGGCGACGCTGCGGTTCGCCGACGGCATGATCGACAGCTGGGAGCTGGCGGACTCGGACGGCAAGACCCGGCTCACCGTGGTGCAGAGCGGGTTCGACCCCGCCAACCCGCCGTACCCGGGCTGGGCCGGCTGGCTGGGCGGCCTGGCCGCGCTGCGCCGCTACCACGAGCTCCCGCAGTGGCGCTCGATCTGGCTTCAGATCGAGAGCGCCGGGGTCCCCGAGGGCATGTTCAGCATGGAGTAGCGCGAGCGGGGCCCCGGAACGCGCTCCGGGGCCCCGACTTTCAGGTCACGGGACCAGGGCGTAGGCGCGGACGGAGAAGGTGCCCAGGCCGCTGATGCGCAGCGGGGCCGCGTGCAGGCGGGCGCCGGTCAGCGGGAGCTGGTCCAGCCCGGTGAGGTGCTCGACGATCGGGATGCCGGCTTCGAGCAGGAGCGAGTGGACCGGGCGCTCCCCCGCCGGGACGATCTCGTCGATGTTGACCGAGTCGATGCCGACCAGGGCCGCACCCGCCTGGACCAGGTATTCGGCGGCTTCACGGGTCAGGTACGGGGCGTCGGTGCCGTACGCGTCGGTGCCGAAGTGGCGGTCCCAGCCTGTGTGGACCAGCACCGCCCGGCCCGCGACGTCCAGCGGCGCGAACGCCAGCGGGCCGACGCCGCGCTCGGTGGACCCGGTGACCCGGGCGACGGCGACCGGCAGGTCGACGAAGGCCGACAGGGGCAGGTCGGCCAGGTCGGGGCCGTCGGCGTACCGGTGGAAGGGGCTGTCGACGTAGGTGCCGGTGTTGGTCACCATGTCGACGTGGCCGATGACGAACTCGGTGCCGGGCGCGTAGTGCGACCGGGAGTCGGCCCGGCTCAGGTGGTCGGACAGGCGCGGGCCGGGCAGTCCGGGATAGGTGACGACGCCGTCGCTGAGCACGTGGTTGAGTTCGACCAGCCGCGTCGGGGCGCTCGGCGCGGCGGCGGTGTCCGACGGGCCGCCGCGCGAGCCCTTGTGCGGCTCGGTGAGGATCTCGACGTCGCGCAGGTCGACCCGCTCCACCATGAGCAGGCCCAGGTGCCGCGTGAACAGGGCGGCGATTTCGGCGTCGGTGATGGTGCCGGACGGGATGTCCAGCCGGAACCCCTGCGCCTGCAACCCGCCCCCGTTGGCGAAGGTCACGTCGGCGTCGAAGCTCACCCGATACTCGATCATGCGCGCATTGTGCCGCAGCCCCGGCCCAGCTCAGCCGGACGGGGCCGCCCCGATGCCTCAGGTGAGATACGGGGTCACCCCGGTCACGTCGAAGATCCGGCGCACGAACGGTGCCGGGTCGACGCATTTGAAGCCGACGCCGCGCCCGTCGGCGTACTGGCGCACCCGCAGCAGCGCGGTGATGCCGGTCGAGTCGAGGAACAGCGTCTGCGACAGGTCGAGTTCGAGCAGGCGGCAGCCGGTGGTGTCGATCGCGGTGGTCAGCCAGCCGGCGAGGTCCTCGGTCACGGCCATGTCGATGTCGCCGACCAGCTCGACCCGGCACACGTCACCGTGGACCACGGTCGTATGGGTAACCCGATCGTCGGCCACGGCCACCTCCCTCCTGTGTCGCGTACCCCTGTCCCGAGGGTGGCAAACCGCGAAACCGGCAGGTCAAGGCCACAGTAGCGCGGTGGGCGATACACGCGTGCGGTGGTGCGCAGAACAGCGGGCGGGTATCGCCCGCCGCTTCACACCGCGGCGCGTACCCCCAGACCGATCAGGACGACCGCGGCCAGGCGGCGGGTCACGGCGGCCAGGCCGCTGACGGCCAGGGCCCGCCGGGCCCGGCGCAGCAGCGCGGTCCAGCCGCCCAGCCACGCCACCATGAGCAGTGCGTGCGCCGTGGCCAGGGTGAACACCTGCGCGGCCAGGGACCGGCGCGGGTCGACGAACTGCGGCACCAGGGTGAGGTAGATCGAGGCGGCCTTCGGGTTGAGCACGTTGCCCAGCAGCGCCTGCCAGTAGGCGGAACGCTGCCGGTCGATCCGGGCACCGGTGCCGGGGCGCGGGCCGCGCCAGGTCAGGACCCCGAGCACCACCAGGTACGCCGCACCGGCGAGCCGTACCGCGGTGAACAGCCTGCTGGAGTGCATGACCAGCGCGGACAGGCCCGCGACGGCGAGTGCCGCGTGCACGTACAGCCCGGTGAGGGTGCCCAGCACCACGGGGGCGGCGTGCCTGGCCCCGCCGGCGGTGACCCGCTGGGTGAGCAGGGCCAGGCTGGCGCCCGGGGTGGCGACCAGCGGCAGCACGGCCAGCAGGAACCCGGCCACGGCCTGCGGCGCCATGTTCAGCGCACGACCCGGAAGTGGGTGATCAGGCTGCCGTCGTCGTCGAGCACGTGGTAGGCCAGCGCGGGCGGGGCGTCCAGGTCGGCGAGGCCCTCGCCCTCCCAGGGCAGGCGCAGGGTCCAGGTGATCGCGGGGGCGACCAGCAGCGGCCGCCGGGCGAAGGTGGAGGCGGCGGCGGTGTGGGAGTGACCGGTGAGCACGGCCACCACGTGCGGGTGGGCGTCGAGCAGGTCGGCGAGGTCCTGCTGCCGTTGCAGGCCGATGCTGTCGGGCAGCGGGTGGTGCATGCGGACCGGCGGGTGGTGGAAGGCGAGGAAGGCCGGGACGTCGTGCAGCTCGCTCAGGGTGCGGTCGATCCAGGCCACGGTGTCCGGGTCGAGCAGTCCCTCATCGCGGCCGGGGATGCTGGAGTCGCACATGAGCACGGCGGCGCCGCCGACGCGGTGGACGGAGTTGACCGGGCTGCCGTCTTCGGGCAGGCCGAGCAGGCCTTTGCGCAGCGGCCCGCGCGCGTCGTGGTTGCCGGGGGCGAGCAGCACCGGGAACGGCGCGGCCAGGATGCGGGCGGCCTCCTCGTACTCGCTGATCTCGCCGTGGTCGGCGATGTCCCCGGTGACGACGACGGCGTCGACGGGCCGGGGCAGGTTGCGCAGGTGGTCCATGACGCGCAGGGCGCGTTCGGTGGCGCGCTGGGTGCCGTCCAGATGCAGGTCGCTGATGTGGGCGAGCAGCAGCATGGTTCTCCCTCGGAGGTGAGCCGACTAACGCTAAAAGTTCATCCAGCCGTTAGGCACGGTAACGTATCCTGGACCGGTGATCAACCTGGCTCTCGACCTGGCGAGCACGATCCGCCACGACGGCAACGGCGGTGTGGCCGACGACCTCGCCGCCCCGGCCGGGCTGACCACCTGGGTACGCGACCGCGCCGACGCGCTCGGCCCCTGGGCGGCCGCGTTCACCGCCGACTCCCGCGCCCTCGCCGACGTCACCTCCCTGCGGGCCGGGGTGCGGGCGCTGTTCGCCCGCGCGGTACGGCCCGCGCCGCCCAGCCGCGCCGACGCCGACCGGCTGCTGCCGCTGCCCGAGGCCCTGACCCGGGTCAACGACGCGGCCGCACAGGTGCCGACCACGCCCCGGCTGACCTGGGCCGAGCAGGGCGAACCGGCCGCGCGGCCCGAACACGGCACGGCCGCGCCCGCGACCCTGCTGACCGCCGCGCTGGCCCGTGCCACGATCGACTTCCTGACCGGCCCCGACCGGGCCGACCTGCGTTCGTGCACCGCCCCGCGCTGCGTGCGCTACTTCGTCAAAGGCCACGGGCGGCAGGAGTTCTGCAAGCCGTCATGCAGCAACCGGGCCCGGGTCGCCCGCCACTACCAGCGCCAGCACGAGAACCAGGCGGGCTGAGGATTCACTCCTTGCTGGCGCCCTCGGCCGCGCCGCGGACGAAGTAGCGCTGCAACGCGAAGAAGATGACCGCCACCGGGATGGTGGCCAGCAGGGCGGCACCGAGCTTGAGCGGATACTGCGTGCCCGCGCCGAGCGAGCCGGTGACCAGGTTCGCCACGCCCCGGGGCAGCGTGTACAGCCGGGGCTCCTGCACCGCCACCAGGGTGTGCGGGAACTCGTTCCAGGAACTCTGGAACGACAGGATCGTCAGCGTGATCAGGGCGGGCCGGGCCATCGGCAGCACGACCGACCAGAAGACGCGGAACGTGCCCGCCCCGTCGATGCGGGCGGCCTCCTCGATGCTCGCCGGCACGGACCGGAAGAACTGCCGCATGATGAACACCCCGGCCGCGTCGGCGAGCACCGGCAGCACCAGCGCGGCGTACGTGTCGTAGATGCCGAGCCCGGTGAGCACCAGGAACTTCGGGATCAGCAACACGACGCCGGGCACCGCCATCACCGCGACGATCAGCGCGCCGACCGCGCCGCGGCCGCGGAAGTCCAGCCGGGCCAGGGCATACCCGGCCAGGGAGTCCAGGAACACCCGGCCCGCGGTGACCAGCAGGGTGACCAGCACCGAGTTGGCCAGCCAGAGCGGGAATTCGGTGCTGTCGAAGATCTGGGCGAACGCCGCGGTGGTGAACGGGTGCGGGATCGGCGACAGCGGGTGGGCGGCGGCGTCCGGTTCGGTCTTGAACGAGTTGGCCGCCTGGATGACGAACGGATACACGAAGACCAGCGAGAAGAAGCCCAGCACGAGGTAGCTGAGCACGGTGCCGGCGATCGCGCGCGGGCTGCGGGCGCGGCTCACGGCTCGTCCCGGTCGCGCATGATCCAGTGCTGGACCAGCGTCATCACCACGATGATCAGGAAGAGGACGAACGAGATGGCGGCGCCTGAGCCGTACTCGAAGTCGCGGAAGGCGGTGCGGTAGGACAGGAACGCCGGGGTCAGCGTGGTGCCCGCCGGGTTGCCCTGGCTCATCACGTAGATCTGGTCGAAGACCTGCCAGGTGCCGATCAGTCCCAGCGTGACCACCAGGAACGTGGCCGGTCTCAGCATCGGCAGGGTCACGTGCACCAGCCGCTGCCAGGCGTTCGCGCCGTCGACCAGGCTCGCCTCCTCGACCTGGACCGGGATGTCCTGCAGCGCGGCGATGTAGATCAGCATGAAGGTGCCGCTGGTGGTCCAGACGGCGAGCGCGATGATGGTGGCCATCGCGACGCTGGGCCCGGACAGCCACTCCCACCAGGACAGCCCGAACGGGCCCGACGAGGTGAGCGCCTGCGGCGGGTGCGCCGGGTCGACCAGGCCGAGGCCGCCCAGGGCCAGGTGCAGCAGCCCGCGCGGGTCGGTGAACCAGGCCGGGCCGTTGATCCCGAGGTACGCCAGCAGCGCGTTCACCGCGCCGGAGTTGGCGAACAGGAACAGGAACACCACGCTGATCGCCACGGAGCTGGTGACCGACGGGAAGTAGAAGGCGGTCCGGAAGAACGACCTGCCGCGCAGCCCGCGCCGGTTGACCACCAGCGCCAGGGCCAGGGCCAGGGCGGTCTGGGCCGGCACCGCGAAGGCCACGTAGTACAGGTTGTTGCGGATGCTGACCATGAAGGTCTCGCGGGCCAGCCCTTCCTGCGTGAACAGGTCGGTGTAGTTGGACAGGCCGACGAACGGCACCCCGGACGCGAACGGGCTGCCCTGCCCGTTCCAGCCGGTCAGGCTCACCCACAGCGCCATGCCGATGGGAAGCACCAGGAACAGGCCCAGGATGGCCAGGACCGGCGCGGTGAACAGCCAGCCCGCCGCGGCCTCGTTGCCCCTGGTGCCGCTGCGGCGGCGTGCGGCGCGCATGTCAGCCCGGGAGTACGGCGGTGAGGTTGCGCTGGAGGCGGGCCAGGATCACGGCGGGGTCGGCCGCGGCGAGATCCTGGAGCCGACTGTCGAAGTCGGCCAGCACGCGGCTGAGCCTGGGCGCGTTGACCGGGCCGCGGGCGTGGTCGGCCCCGGCCAGGAACGCGGCGTCGGCCGGGAACCGCCGCAGGTAGCGGTCGCGGGCGCTGCGCAGCGAGGGCATCACGCCGTACGCGTCGGCGAAGGCGAGCTGCTGGTCGGCGGCGGTCATCGCCTCGACGAACGAGACCGCCTGGGCCTGGAACGGGCTGCGGGCGGCGACACCCCAGCACGTGGTCGACAGCAGGGTGCCCGGACCGGCGGGCCCGGCGGGCAGCTCGTGCACGGAGTACGCGACGCCGGGATAGTCCTTGGCCAGGGCGCCCTTGATCCAGTTGCCCTCGACGGTCATCACGGCGGTGCCGCGGCCGAAGGCCTCGCCCGCCCAGCCCGCGTCGACCTGCTTGGGGTAGGCGGCCAGCCCGGACCGCAGCAGGTCCTGCACGTACCGCAGCGCCCGCAGGTTCTGCGGGCTGTCCGCGATGGCCTGCCTGCCGTCGGGGCTGACCAGCCAGCCGCCGGACTGCACCATGAACGCGCCGATGCGGTCGAAGGTGTCGCCGAGCACCAGCGGAGCGAGCCCCGCCGCGCGCAGCCGGACGGCGGCCGCGCGCAGGCCGTCCCAGTCCCGCGGCACGTCGGCGGCGGTCAGCCCGGCCTGCCGCCACAGCCCGTCGTTGATCTCCAGAGCCAGGGTCGCGAAGTCCTTCGGCGCGCAGTAGAACCTGCCGTCGCGGGTGAAGGCGGCGCGCAGGCTGTCGTAGAAGTCGGCCGCCTGCGGCAGGTGCTCGGCGTACGGCTCCAGCGCGCCGATGCTGGCGTAATCGGCGAAGCGGGCGGCGTCGACGTAGAACACGTCCGGCGGCGAGCCCCCCGCGAACGCCTGGCCGAGCTGCTGCTGCAGGTCCTGCGCGGGAATCACGGTGGCCGTGTTGCCGGTGGCCGCGGCCCAGGCCGCCGCGGCGTCGGTGACCGCCTTCGTCTCGGCCGAGCCGGACGAGCCGATGAGGATCCGCAGCCGCGCCGGGCCGGACTGCTGCGCGACGGGGCCGCTGCCGTGGTCGCCGCAGGCCGCGAGCGCGAACAGCGCCCCGCAGGCCGCGACCAGCAGAGCCGCGCGCAGTTTCACCGGTATCAAGACGGTTGCACACCTCCGCTGTTGATATAGCACGTTTGATGTACGCGGCACGGGCGACTCGGGCACGCCGAGCCGGCTGGCATGATCCGGCCATGGACCAGCAGACGGCCTCGGCGTTCGCCGAGCGGTGGATCGCCCTGTGGAACTCACGTGATCTCGAAGGTGTGCTCGAACTCTTCGCCGACGACGCTGTCTTCAGCTCGCCGACCGCCGCGCGGCTGGGCCACGGCGCCGGCGGCGTCGTGCGGGGCAAGGAAGCCCTGCGCGCCTACTGGTCCGACGCGCTGAGCCACAACCCCGAGCTGCACTTCGACCTTCTCGGCGTCTACGTCGGCACCACCGCGCTCGTGATCAACTTCCGCCGCCAGACCGGCGTGCGGGCCAACGAGGTGCTCGTCTTCGACGGCCCCCTGATCGTCGAAGGGCACGCGACGCACGTCACCACGTAGCCGCCCGCGGAGGTCAGCCCAGCGGATGGAGCTGTTTGGCCAGTTCGGTGCGGTTGCGTACGCCCAGCTTGCGGTAGATGTTGCCGAGGTGGAACTCGATCGTCTTCACCGACACGTACAGCCGCTGCGCCGTCTCGCGGTTGCTCAGCCCGTCGGCGACGGCGACCGCCACCCGCACCTCGGCACCGGTGAGGTTGGGCTCGCCCCCGGCCGGGGCCAGCGCGGCCCGGGGCGCCGGCTGCGATCCGCCGCCGGTCACCGCCGCCAGATCTGCGGCGACCAGGTGCAGCATGCCGCCCGCCCCGATCGCGGCGTACCCGGTGCACGCCGCCTCCAGCAGCCGGATCGCGTCCGCCCGGCGGCCGGTGGCGGCCCGGCGCCGGGCCAGCAGCCACGCCATCCGCGCCCGGGGCAGCCGCTCGGCGGGCCGTACCAGGAAAGTCAGCGCCTCCTCGAACGCGTCAGCGGTCGCCGGGTCGTCCGGGTCCTCGATCCACCGGCGCCACGCGGCCATCGCCGGGCTGCCCGGCCAGCCCGGCGGCGGCTGCGGCACCCCGGCCAGCAGCGCGCGGGCCCCACCCGGATCACCGCGCTCCAGCCGGTACGTCGCCAGCTCCCACCGGTATTCGAACAGCAGCCCCGAATCGGTGCCGATGCCGCTGTCCACCATGTACTCCAGCAGCGCCGCCCACGCCTCGGTGTCGCCGCGCGCGAAATGCAGCGCCGCCGCACCCTCGGTCACCTGCGCGGCGACCCACGGCGCACCGTTGCGGGCCGACAGCTCCCGCGCCCGCGCCAGATGCTCCGCCGAGGCCGCCAGGTCGCCCCGCAGCGCCTCGCATTTGATCAGCCACGAGGTGACCTCGGCCTCGATGTCGACGCGCCCCGCCGCGAGCGCGAGCTGCCGCGCCTCCAGCATCTCGGCCTGGCCCCGGATCAGGTTGCCCGCCCACGCGTCGCCCAGCCCGATCATCGCGACGAGCCGGGCCCGGCGCGCGGGCTCCAGGTCGAGCCGGTCGACGTGCGCGGCGAACCGGGGCCGGGCCTCGTGCGGCCGGATCAGCGTCAGGGTCGCCAGCAGCGCGCACTCCAGATACAGCGCGTCGCCGTCGAGACCGTGCGCGCCGAACCGGTCCAGTGCCGATTCCAGCAGCTCGACGCCCTCAGGCTGCCCCGTGCGCACGGCGACCACACCGGACAGGGTCCGGGCCAGGAACTCCACCCGGGGCGAATCCGAGGAGCGCGCCACCTGGGTCATCGCATCGAGCAGCGGCAGCAGCGCCTGGCCCGCGACGGTACGCGAAAGGGCCAGGAACGCCTCGAACACCAGGCGGGCGGCCTCGTCCGGGTCCGCCGCCGCCTCGGCCAGGACCAGCAGCTGCTCGGCCGCCACCTCCGGGAACACGAGGCGAGCGTAGAGCTAGGGATTTCCCGGGTCCACCCGAGTGTGCACATCGCGATACTGCGTTCATACCGAGCCGGAAAGGTCGCATCATGTTGCTCCGTACCCGGGCCGGGCTGCTGCTCGCGGCCGTCTGCGCCGTCGCGCTCGCCGGCTGCGACGACAAGACGGGCGGCACGGCCGCCCCTGGGCCCAGTCTCAGCGCCACCTCCGCCGCGTCCGCGCCGGCACCGTCCAAGAAGGATCTTCCTGTCGACGGCAAGTGCGTGCTCATCACCAACGATGAGGCCAACGCGCTGCTGAAGGCGACGGCGAAGGGCAGCTCGGCCAGCCACACCAGCGACGGGCAGATCAAGCACATCGACGGGTGTACGTACATCTCGCCCGCGGGCAACGTCGGTTACGACATCAACGACATCAGCGGCGTGCCCGGCGGTGCTGCCACGTTCATCCAGCAGGCGAAGGCCGCGATGGCCGGGCGGCCGGGGCCGAAGCCGTTCGCGGTCGACGGGGGCGACGACTCGGTCGCGTTCACGTTCGACCTCGGGTCCAAGGTGATGGCCCGGGTCGAGGTCGCCAAGGGCAGCTATACCGTCGGCACCAACGCGGTCGCGGCGAACGAGGCCGACGCCAGGCGCATCGCCGTAGCCGCCCTGAACCTCCTCCTCCCCGCCCTGTCCTGACCCGGCCCGCCCGCCCGGCCCTGGCCATGTTGCCGGGCAATCGGGCGTATCTTGCGCGCCCATACCCCCGATTGCCCGGCAACTTGCGTGGCGGCCGGCCGGTACACCCGGCGGCGGGGCGCGATTCGGCGGGGGCGCGGCCGGTAGCGTGGCGGGTGTGCGTGAGCTGAGGACGTTGCCGAAGGCGAATCTGCATCTGCATCTGACCGGGTCGATGCGGCCGGCGACGCTGGCGGAGCTCGCGGCGCGGGCCGGGCTGCCGGTGCCGGACGCGATCCCCGCCGGGGCGCAGGGGTGGGACGCGTTCCAGTCGCGGTACGACCTGGCGCGGGCCGTGCTGCGTACCGCCGATGACATCGCCCGGGTGGTCGCCGAGGCGGCCGAGGACGACGCGGCCTGCGGAGCCGGGTGGACCGAGCTCCAGGTCGACCCGTCGTCCTACGCCGAGCGGCTGGGCGGCTACGAGGCGGTCGTGGAGACGGTGCTGGCGGCGGCCGGTGACCGGGTCGGCATCATCCTGGCGTCGAGCTGGGCTGCCGCACCGGAGCAGGCGCTGCGGACGGCCGGGCTGGCGGCGCGGTACGCCGGGCACGGGGTCGTCGGGTTCGGGCTGTCCAACGATGAGCGGCGCGGCCGGGTCGAGGACTTCGTGCCCGCGTTCCGGGTGGCGGCCGGGGCGGGGCTGATCGCGGTGCCCCACGGCGGGTTCTACGAGGGAGCATGGCACGTGCGCGCGTGCGTCGAGCTGCTGGGCGCGGCCCGGGTCGGGCACGGGCTGACCGCGCACGCCGACCCGGCCACGGTGGAACTGCTGGCCGAACGGGGTGTCGCGCTGGAGATCTGCCCGACGTCGTACCCGCCGCTGGGGGTCGCGGAGGTCGCCGGGCTGCCGGTGCGGGCGCTGCTGGC
The DNA here is from genome assembly GCF_018327705.1 of Catellatospora sp. TT07R-123. Classification (NCBI taxonomy): domain Bacteria; kingdom Bacillati; phylum Actinomycetota; class Actinomycetes; order Micromonosporales; family Micromonosporaceae; genus Catellatospora; species Catellatospora sp. TT07R-123. The sequence continues at coordinate 1,652,449 of NZ_BNEM01000002.1, forward strand.
GGCGGGGGTGCCGGTGGCGCTGGGCACCGACGATCCGCTGCTGTTCGGCGCCGACCTGGCCGGGCAGTACGCCCTGGCCCGCGACCACCTCGCGCTCGATGACGACGAGATGGCGGCACTGGCCCGGCATTCGGTGCTCGCCTCCGCCGCCGCGCCGCAGCGCAGGCGGCAGCTGCTCGACGGGATCGACGCCTGGCTCACTCACTGACGGCTCAGGGTCCGAAGTCCCGGGTGCCGTAGGCCGTCAGGTCGATGACATGCGAGACCTTCCGCACGGCCTGGCCCGTGTACTCGGTGAGGGTGAACCGGGTGCCGTCGCCGTGCCGGTCGACGACGACGGTGAACGTGCTCTCGTCCTCGAAGCGCAACTCGAAGACCGGGTCGAGGTCGCAGAGGAACAGGAACCCGTCGCTGCTCTATCCGCTCCACGGGCACATTGTCGGGCAAGGACGCCCGCGGCAGGGGGTCAGGCGGAGAGCTGTTGGAGGATGCGGGTCAGGTGGTCGCGGTCGGCGGGGCTGAGGGTGCTGAAGAACCGGTCGGCTTCGGCCCGGCGGGCGGCTCCGATGGCGGCGACGACCTCGCGTCCGGTCTCGGTCAGCGCCGCGAGGGTGGCGCGGCGGTCGGCGGGATCGGGCCGCCGCTCGACCAGGCCCCGTGATTCCAGGTCGTCGACGACCTCCGTCACGGACCGGGGTGCGATGCGCAGCTGCTCGGCCAGCTCGTTGAGGCGCAGCACCGGCTCCTTGCCGAGCACGCCCAGCGCCCGCGCCTGGGACGGGGTGACCTGCCAGGGCGCGAGGGCGTCCTTGGTCAGGTGGCGCAATTGGCGCGCAACGCCCCAGAACGCCTCAGACAGGCCGGGCTCGTCGTGATCCTGCACGGGAATACCGTACCAGGGCTTGCTGTTGGAACCTCATGTTGAGGTAACCTCAGCATGTCCGAGTCAAGGAGAAGCCCTTTGGAACGCCCGTCTTTCGAACGCGGCCGCCGCGGCGGACCGCCCACCGTCACCGCCGAGGAGAAGGCCCAGGCCCGCGCGGTGTCCCTGCGCCGTATCGGCGGCCTGTTCACCGCCCACCGCGGGCAGCTCGCCGTCGTCACCGCGATCATCGTGGCCTCGTCCGTGATCGCCATGGCCTCGCCGTTCCTGCTGCGCGAGACCATCGACACCGCGCTCCCCCACAACGACCTCACCCTGCTGGCATGGCTCGTGCTCGGCATGGTCGCCGTGGCCGCGCTGACGTCGGCGCTCGGCGTCGTGCAGACGTGGATCTCGACCGCCGTCGGACAGCAGATCATGCACCGGCTGCGCACCGACGTCTTCGCCCACCTGCACCGGCAGTCGATCGCCTTCTTCACCCGCACCCGCACCGGTGAGGTGCAGTCGCGCATCACCAACGACATCGGCGGCATGCAGGCGGTGGTGACCTCCACCGCGACCTCGATCGCCTCGAACCTCACCACCACCGTCGCCACCGCCCTGGCCATGGTCGCCCTGTCCTGGCGGCTGTCGCTGGTGTCGCTGCTGGTGCTGCCCCCGGCGATCTACCTGACCCGCCGGGTGGCCCGTATGCGCCAGGCCATCACCGCCCAGCGCCAGCGCGAGCTGGCCGACCTCAACGTCACCATCGACGAGGGCCTGTCCATCAGCGGCGTACAGCTGAGCAAGACGATGGGCACCGGCGCCGCGCTGGTCGACCGGTTCACCGCCTCGTCGGAGCGCCTGATCGACCTGGAGCTGCGCTCGGAGCTGGCCGGACGCTGGCGGATGGCCTCGATGAGCATCATCTTCGCCGCCATCCCGGCCCTGATCTACCTCGGCGCCGGGCTGCCCGGCACCGCGGGCACGCTGAGCATCGGCACGCTGGTCGCGTTCACCGCGTTGCAGGCCAACCTGTTCCGGCCGCTGATGGGCCTGCTCAACGTCGGCGTGTCGCTGACCAGCTCGCTGGCCCTGTTCGCACGGATCTTCGAGTACCTCGACCTGCCGGTGGAGGTCGCCGACCCGCCGCACCCGGTCCGGGTGGACCCGGCCGAGATCCAGGGCCACCTGCGCCTGGAGGACGTGACCTACGCGTACGCCGGCAGCGGCACCGCCGCGGTCGCGGGCGTCAGCCTCAACGTCCCGGCAGGCACCTCGCTGGCCCTGGTCGGCGAGACCGGTTCGGGCAAGAGCACCCTCGCGGCGCTGATCGCCCGCCTGCACGACCCGGACGCGGGCCGGATCACCGTCGACGGCGTCGACCTGCGCGACATGCGCCTGGCCGACCTGGCCGCGATCGTCGGCGTGGTCAGCCAGGAGACGTACCTGCTGCACACCACGATCCGGGAGAACCTGCGCTACGCCCGGCCGTCGGCCACCGACGCCGAGCTGGAGCAGGCCGCCCGCGCCGCGCAGATCCACGACCTGATCGCCGCGCTGCCCGACGGGTACGACACCGTCGTCGGCTCGCGCGGGCACCGGTTCTCCGGCGGCGAGAAGCAGCGCATCGCGATCGCCCGCACCCTGCTGCGCGACCCGCGCATCCTGGTGCTGGACGAGGCGACCAGCGCGCTGGACACCGAGACCGAGCGCGCCGTGCAGCGGGCCCTGGACGAGCTGTCCCGCGGGCGTACGACGATCACGATCGCGCACCGCATGTCCACGGTCCGCGACGCCGACCAGATCGCCGTGGTCGACCACGGCCGGATTCTCGAAACCGGCTCGCACGACCGCCTGCTGGAGGTCGGCGGCCGTTACGCGGCGCTGGCCTCGTAGCGGCTACCAGCGGTTGCGGGCCTCCTCGGCCCAGCCGACCAGCCCGTCCAGGCTGACCCGGACACCGTCGTCGGTCGTGGCCCAGCCGGTGAAACCACCGAAGCACTGGTGGGTCTCACCGGCCACGACGCCGAGGTTGGTCCGGGCGACCCGGTCGTGGAACGGGTGGAACGACGCCCCGACCCGTTCCCCGGTGATCTGCCAGGGGCGCAGCCAGTCCGAGCGGTCGTAGGTCCAGCGCAGCTCATCGCCGATCTTGTGCAGGCGGCCGTCGACGAACAGCGCGTTCTCGGTGACCCCGGTGCCGTCGGTCCACTTGCCGCCGAGCTGGATCGCCCGGCCCGGCGCCGCCCCGGCCGCCCAGTTCCAGGTCATCGCGTACGGCCACTTGCCGCGGCCGTGGTCGAGCACCGCGAACGCGTCCGGCCCGCCGATCTCGTGCGTCCGCCCGTGCAGCTCCAGCGTCCCGTGGACCGGGCGGCCGACGTCCTTGACCGTGTACTGGAACCGATTGCCGCTCCACGGCACCACGACGCCGAGCGACTCGTGCCCCTCGGGCAGCGGCACCTCGACCGCCAGCCGCACCCCGGGGCCGGTCGCCCGGATCGCGGTGCCGTCGGGGCGCTGCGAGATGGCGATCTCCAGGCCGCCGCCGCGCACCGACACCTCGCCCTCGCCGCTGCGCGGCGGCAGCACCGCACCCCGGGCCAGCGGCACGACCGCGTCCACCCTGGTCTCCGTACCGCTGGCGCGGTCCAGCACGTAGACGCCGTGCACCCCGGCGTAATCCAGCGACGACGCGACCAGGCCGACGATGTGCGCGGGCGTGACGATGCCCCAGTACTCCCAGCGCTTGGCCCGGCCCCAGCCGCGCAGGTTCGCGGTGTGCAGCGGGCGGCGGGTCCAGCCGACAGCCGCCGGGTTGAGCCGCCCGTCGGGCAGGCACAGGTCGACGGGGCTGGTCAGCTCGGGCTCACGCGTCATCGGGGGAGGATAGCGCCACCACCTGCGAGTCGATCACCGCCTGGCGCGACCGGACCTACGCCGTGCCGGAACGAGCGGCGGGCCCACGCGATGGCGGCCGCCGCGATCAGGCACAGCACCGCGACGGCGGGCATGAGCGTGTTCGCGACGGCTGCGGCGGCCAGCGGAGCGGCGGCTTTGGCGATGGTGGTGGGGACGGTGAGGGTGCCGGAGATGGCGCCGTACGCGGTGGTGCCGTAGCGGTCGACGAGGATCGCGGGCCGGGCGATGGTGCCGACGCCGAACCCGAGCCCGAACAGGGCCACACACACCACCGCACCGGCGATACTGCCACTGACCAGGGGCAACGCCGCAGCTGCGGCTGCTTGCAGGCCGAACACGGCGGCGGTGGTCGTGGTGATGTGCCGGCGGCGGGTGATGGCGGTGGTGGCGATGCGGCCGGTGACCGACAGGGCGCCGAGCATGCCGGCGATGGTGGCGGCGGTCGTGGCCGGGTGGCCCGCGTCGATGAGGTATCCGACGAGGTGGACGCTGACGGCCGAGGTGGCGGTGCCGTGGGCGACGAACGCGACGGCCAGCAGCCAGAATCCGGTGTCGCGCAGCACCGACGGGTGGTGCGGCGCGGCGGGGGTCTGTTCGGTCGCGGCTCGGCGGGCCGGTGGCCCGGTTTTCGGCACGGCCAGGGCATGGCCGGTGATGGTGGTGGCGGCGTGGAGTCCGGCGAGGATGAGCAGGGCGGTGCGCCAGCCGAGGGTGTGGGTGAGCCAGCCGGTGGTGGGGATGAAGATGGTCGAGGCGAACCCGCCGACGACCGTGATGGTGAGCACCGCGCTGGAGCGCCGTACGGGGCCGAGCTGGTGGACGACGACGGTGAACGCCGCTTCGTAGAGGCTGGCCGCGGCGGCCAGGCCGATGAGGACGTAGGCGGTGTACACGTGCCAGACGGCGGTCGCCTGCGACAGCACGACGACGGCGAGCGCGCCGACGGCGGCGCTGGCGGTCATGATGCCGCGGGCCGGGCGCTGGTCGAGGTAGCGGCCGACGGGTATCGCGGCGGCGGCGGCGACCAGGACGCAGACGGTGTAGGCGCCGGTGATGACAGCGGTGCTGGTGTGCAGGTCGGCCGCGATCGGGTGCACGACCACGGAGAACGTGTAGAACAGCACCCCGTAGCCGACGGTCGCGGTGACGGCGAGGGCCGCGATCAGACGGCGGCCGGATGCGGCGGTGCCGCCGTCCCGGGTGGGGGCGGCGGCACGGCCGGTGGTGGTGGTCATCAGCTGCCGCAGCAGCTGCCGGATGCGGCCGGGGCGGTCGGCTGGAGCACGGGCAGCGTCAGCAGTCCGCCGGCGATGCCGGTGGCGAGTCCGCGCGCGGGTTCGGACTGCGGGGCCGGGGTGCCGCAGCAGGCGGCCGCGTCGTCGGCGCCCAGTGCCGCCGAGGACGAGCAGACCCCGGTCTCGGGCAGTTCGAGCTGGACGTCGCGGGCCGCCGCCCAGTCCCCGGCGAGGGCGGCGACGACGGAGCGGGCCTGTTCGTAGCCGGTGGCCATGAGGAACGTGGGGGCGCGGCCGTACGACTTGGCGCCGATGGCGTAGTAGCCGGGTTCGGGGTGGGTGAGCTCGTCGACGCCGTGGGGCGGGACGGTGCCGCAGGAGTGCTGGTTCGGGTCGATGAGCGGCGCCAGGGTGCGGGTGGAGCCGAGGATCGGGTCGAGGTCCAGGCGCAGTTCGGCGGTGATGGTGTGGTCGGGCCGGAAACCGGTGGCCGACACGATCCGGTCCGCGGTGACCACGGCACCGCTGCGTGCCGTGACGGTGACCTGGCCGCTGTCGGTGGTGATCGAACGGACCGTGAACCCGGGGTGCAGGGTGATGGTGCCCGCGTCGACCAGGTCGCGCACGCGGGTGCCGAGGGCGCCGCGGGCGGGCAGGGCGTCGGCCTCGCCGCCGCCGTAGGTGCGGGCGGCGTCGCCGGTGCGGATCGCCCAGCTGATCTGCGTGCCGGGTGCCTCGGCGGCGAGCTGGGCCAGGGCGAGCAGGGTGTTGGCGGCGGAATGCCCGGCGCCGACGACCAGGGTGTGCCTGCCGGCGAAGCGGTCGCGGTGGCGGCCGAGGACGTCGGGCAGTGCGGTGTCGATGAGCGCCGCGGCGTCGGTCTCGCCGTGGGCGGGCAGCCCGGAGCCGCCCAGGACGTTGGGGGTCGGCCAGGTCCCGGACGCGTCGATCACCGCGCGGGCGGTCAGCTCCTCGCCCGTGGCGAGGCGGATCAGGAACGGGGCCTGGTCGCGGCCGGTGGAGCGGATGCGGTCGAGGCCGTCGCGGCTGACCGCCGTGACCTTCGCCTGGTAGCGGACGCGGTCGGCCAGGGCGGGCAGCTTGGCCAGCGGGGCCAGGTAGTCGGCAACCAGCTGCGCGCCGGTGGGCAGGCCGGCCTCGTCCGGGGCGGTCCAGCCGTCGGCTTCGAGCAGGCGGCGGGCGGCGGAGTCGATGTCGAAGCGCCACGGGCTGAACACCCGCACGTGTCCCCAGTCGGCCACGGCCGCGGCGGGGCCGTCGCCGGCTTCCAGGACGACGAAGTCCAGTCCGCGTTCGGCCAGGTGCGCTGCGGCGGCCAGGCCGACCGGACCTGCGCCGATCACCGCGATCGGCAGGTTGTCGATGCTCATCGCGTCTCAGGCTCCTTGTTTAGACGTTTCTCTAAGTGACTTGCTTAGAGTGCTACCTACTTAGAAGTCTGTCAACTCAAGCAGCTGGGTCGTGGTGGTGACACCCGCCTACCGGCGTTGCCGCCTGCTTCGAAATCTGTCAACCTAGGTCCATGTCGAAGCAGCTGACCGTGCTGGACACCGAGACCTGCTGCGCCCCGATCGCCACCGCGACGGTGGCCGCCGAGGCCGCCGCCGACCTCGCCACGGCGTTCAAGGCCCTCGGCGACCCGGTCCGCCTGCAACTGCTGTCGATGATCGCCTCCGCCGACGGCGGAGAAGCATGCGTCTGCGACCTGACCCCCGCCTTCGACCTGACCGGCCCGACCATCTCCCATCACCTGAAGGTGCTGCGCGAAGCCGGTCTGGTCGAGTCCGACCGCCGAGGCACGTGGGTGTGGTATCGCGCCAACCGGCCCAAGCTGGCCGCCCTCTCGGCACTGCTCGGCACCCCGGCACCCGTCGCCTGATCGGCGAACCCGCCGCAGGTCACCGAAAGTTCATGATCGACGAATTGACAGGCCGGCCTGGCGCGCCGTTTCATAACCCTGTGGTGATATCAGTTTCTGGTGATACTTTGGCGGAGGTGCTGCGGCTGCTGGCCGACCCGGCCCGCGCCGCGATCGTCGAAGCCCTGGCCGCAGGCCCCGCCTGCACCTGCCACCTCGTCGAAGACCTCGGCCTGACGCAGCCGAACGTGTCCAACCACCTGCGCGCCCTGCGCCACGCGGGCGTGGTCAAGGCCGAACCCCACGGCCGCTACACCTACTACCACCTCAACGCCGACGCCCTCGACGCCGCAGCGGCCCACCTCGCCGGACTCGCAGCCCGCGCCCGCGCCACCGCCGACAACCGCCGGGAATGCTGATGACCCCCGCCCTGCCGCGCCGCCTGCTCGCCGAACTCCTCGGCACCATGCTCCTGGTGACCGCCGTCGTCGGCTCCGGGATCACGGCCACCGACCTGTCACCCGACGACGTCGGCCTCCAGCTGCTGGAGAACTCGACCGCCACCGTCTTCGCCCTGGCGGTCCTGATCCTCATCCTCGGGCCGGTCTCCGGCGCGCACTTCAACCCCGTGGTGACCGTCGCCGCCTGGTGGACCGGGCGCCGCGAACCCGGTGCGCTGAGCGGCGCCGACGCCGCCGCCTACGTCGCGGCCCAGACCGTCGGCGCGATCACCGGGTCGGTGCTGGCCAACGCCATGTTCGGTATCGCCCAGGGTCTGTCGGGCAGGGACCGGGGCGAGGCGCACCTGTGGCTCGGCGAGACCGTCGCCACCGCCGGGTTGCTGCTGCTGATCTTCGCGCTGGTCCGCACCGGCCGCAGCGCACTGGCCGCTCCGGCGGTCGGCGCCTACATCGGTGCGGCTTACTGGTTCACCAGCTCCACCAGCTTCGCCAACCCCGCCGTCACCATCGGCCGCGCCTTCACCGACACCTTCGCCGGCATCGCCCCCTCCTCGATACCCGGCTTCGTCGCCGCGCAGCTGGCCGGAGCGCTGATCGGGATCGGGCTGCTCGCGGCGCTGTATCCGCGCGCGGCCTCGGCCCCCGCAGCCCAGCCTGCCGACACCCGGGCCGATCCTGCGTCGGTCGGCGCCTGACCCGGCACCGGCACGGCGACGACAGCACCGACGTCCACACCTCGACCGAGCGCCCGATCAGGAGACAGACGATGCCCGACACCAGACCCAGCGTGCTGTTCGTGTGCGTGCACAACGCGGGCCGCTCCCAGATGGCCGCGGGCTGGCTGCGCCACCTCGCCGGCGACACCGTCGAAGTCCGCTCCGCCGGCTCCGCCCCCGCCGATCGGATCAACCCCGTCGCGGTGGCCGCCATGGCCGAGGTCGGCATCGACATCACCGGCCAGACCCCGAAGATCCTCACCTACGAGGACGCCGAAGCCTCCACCGCCGTGATCACCATGGGCTGCGGCGACGTCTGCCCCCACTTCCCCGGCCAGCGCCACGAGGACTGGAAACTCGACGACCCCGCCGGGCAGGGCATCGAGGCCGTACGCCCCATTCGCGACGAGATCCGCGACCGCGTCCAGGCCCTCCTCGGCGACCTGCTCGGCCCTAAGGCGAGCGCGTGAGTCCGCCGTCCCTGGCAGGACGAACCGGTCGCGGGAGGACGGCGCCGGGGACCGGGGCGGCCGCCAGGGCGGTCTCCAGCCGCTCCCATCGGGTGACCAGGTCGCCCAGCATCAGCATCAGCACGTCGGGGAAGGCGTAGAGGAACGTCTGGTAGCGGTATTGGTCCAGGTGGTAGAGCCGGACCCCGGTGACGGCGGTGACGCTGGTGGTGCGGGCGCCGAAGAACAGGTCGTGCGCGCCGAGCACCGCGCCCCGGCCCAGCACCGCCCGCTCGTAGACGCCGCCGAAGTCGACCTCGACCTGCCCGTCCGCGATCAGGAACAGGCCGTTGGCGGTGTCGTCCTCCCGGCACACCGCCTCACCCGGAACGTAGGCGAGCTCGTCGAACATCGAGGCCAGGGTGTCGAGTTCGCCGTCGGCCAGCGGTGCGAACAGGCGCACGCCGTACGGGTCGGCGCCCTCGCGCAGGCAGGCGCCCCGGACGGCCAGGTCGGGTTCGGGCAGGTGGCGCAGGCGCATCCGCGCGAACCGCTTCATCCGGTCGACGTCGCGACGGCGGCGGCGGGTGTCCCCGGCGTTCGGGGCGGTGTAGAGCGTGGTGTCGCCGCTGATCCGCGCGGCTTCGCGCAGCCCGGACTCGTACGCGCTGTGCACGCACCCCCAGTGGTGGCTGTTGGTGGCCTCGCCCGCGAAGTACAGCCGGCCGCCGACCGGTTCGGCGAGCACGTCGAGGTCGGCCGGGGTGGCGTCGACCCCGATGCAGCTGTAGGAGCCGCGCGCGTACGGGTCGCCGGACCAGGCCGTACGCGACACGTGTGCGGGCGCGGGCGCCTGCGGGCCGAAGATGTCGCGCACGACGGTGGTGGCGTAGGCGGCGGCCTCGGCGTCGGTCCAGGTCTCCAGGTCGCGGCCCAGTGCGGCGCCCAGCAGCATGACCAGGATCGGTTTGCCGTGCGAGCGCCACATGCTGATGACGACGGTGGGGTGGCGGTCGGTGGGGCGGCACAGGTAGCCGAAGACGTACTGCTCGGTGGGCCAGAACGGCTCGTCGTAGTGCAGGGCGATCTTGTTGAGGGCGCCGAAGCCCAGCCGGGTGACCGCGGACCGCTTCGCCTCGGGCAGCGGCGGGTCGAAGGTCACGCTGCCGTGTTTGAGTACGCCGAGGGGCAGGGTGATCAGGGCTTTGTCGGCTTCGTACACCCCGCTGCCGGTGACCACCCGCACCGGGCCGCCCACCTGGGCCACGACCTGGGTCACGACGTGGTCCAGCCGGATGTCCAGGCCGTCGGCCAGGGCGTCCACCACGGACTGGTAGCCGTGGTGCAGGACGCTGTCGCCGTGGCCGTACACGACGTAGCCGTCCTCCCAGTGCTTGAGCGACAGCCGCTCGGCGTCCTCGGCCGCGTCCTCGCGCAGGATGACGTTGAGGTGGTAGCGGACGGCCTGCTCGTCCTCGGTGCTGAAGCGGCGGGCGGCCAGGATCTGGGTGAGGGCGTCGGCGAGCGCGCTGTCGGGGTGGCCGAGCCGCCGCGCGGTCTCGGCGCGCTGTTCGAGCTCGTGCAGGACGCTGTCGGCCAGTTCGAGGGTGCGGTTCTTCTCCGCCTGACCGACGGGTCGGCCGTCGGCGCCGAACAGGTCGAGGTTGTCGAAGCCGCCGGTGTACGAGCTGTCGCCGCCGACGTAACTGTGCGGGATCTCCAGGCGCTCGACTAGTTCGGTGATGGGGTTGCCGTCGGTGCCGTGGATCCAGTGGGCGCCGAGGTCGACGCCGTGCGCGTCGGTCCAGATGCGGCCGCCGATCCGGTCGCGGGCCTCCAGGACGGTGACGTGGTGGCCGCGTTCGCGCAGCGCCCGCGCGGCGGCCAGCCCCGCGATCCCGGCCCCGATCACCAGCACACTGGCGCGGCCCGCCACTTCATCAGCCTGCCCGGTTTCACGACTCATGTCCGAATTCTGGCCCAGTCGAGGCGCCCGCCCAAGGCCGTCGGCCGGGCATCACCCGTCAGGGCAGGCGGACATCGCCGTCGGCGAGCTGCTCCAGGTCGGCGAGCTGCTGATCCAGTTCCGCCTGCACGCTGGGGTGGGCCAGCTCCCACGCGTAGGGCGTGACCTCGGGCGGGCGGCGGCGCGGCCACATCAGGTCGCTGGCGGCGTGCAAGGCGGCGGTGTCGAAACCGCGCCAGCCCGCCCAAGCCGCGAACTCCTGCGAGCCGTGCAGGTAGCACTCGGCGGTGTAGCAGGCGGCCATCACCCGGTTGGCGTCGCGGTCGGTGGGGTCGTCGTACGGCCGGTCGGTGAAGTCCGGGCTCAGGTAGAACCGGCCCAGGCCCTGGGCCACCCGGGCGGTGGCGTCGGCTTTCCCGGCCAGGCCCTGCTCCACCGCGTCGAGCACGGGCCGCCAGAAGAGCACGTCCGGATGGTCCTGCTCGGGCTGGGCCGCGTCGGCGAACAGGCGCCGGGCCACGGCGGCGGCGAAGGACGTGCGGCACGGCCGGTCCAGATGCTCCAGCATGCGCCGGGCGGTGGCGCGCACGTCCACGAAGTATTTGAGCCCGAGCTCGTCGAGCTCGGCGCGGGCAGCCTCGGCACGGGCCACATCGTGTGCCGGTGAACGGTTTCCAGGCACGACACCACAGTACTCCCGCCGACCGTCCGGACACGCCTTCCGGGCGAAGCGGCCCGCGCCCGAGCCGACCGTGCTAGGGCGCGGGGCCGGGCGCCTATTCGTGGACCGTCACCTGCCGTCCGGCGACCTGGACGGTGAAGGTCTGCGGGCCGGTGACGTCCAGGTTGTAGACGGTGGTGAACCGGGTGGTGGCCCGCAGACCCGCGACGCGCAGTCGGCCGTCGCCGCCGAGCAGGTCGCCGACGGCCAGTTCGGCGGCGGTGTACCAGCCGCCGTGGCCGGCGACCCAGAACCGGTGGTTCGCGGTCGCGGTCAGCGATCCGGCAGCGAAGGTGATCTCGATGAGGTTCTTGCTGCCGGTGCCGACGATGGTCGCCACGACCGTCTGGGCGGTCGTCGCGCCGGTGGCCGGGTCGGTGGCCGCGACCTGGTCACCGGGCCGGACGTCGGCGATGCGCCTGGTCGACCCGTCGGCCATCAGCACCAGCGTGTCGGCGGTGAAGCTGTTGGTCGGCCCGCCGGGGCAGTCGCCGGGGTCGCAGCGCACCGCGAGCGTGCTGCCGCCGGTGGCGACGTGGGTGGGCATTGCTGCGATGACCAGCGCCGCGCAGGCCAGCAGCGCGCCGGCGGCGATGCGGCGCAGCCGTGTGGAGGACATGGTGAGTGGTGCTCCGTTCAAGCGTCGAGTCGACGGACCAGCCGGACGGTGGATCCGGCTCCAGGTTCACGCCTCGCGCTTAATACCGACTTGCGGTGCACTTGGTACGTCGGCAGGGGCCGGGGGCGGCCTACGCTGGAGGGAGGTCGCGTGTCGGCCTTGGGCGCGGCCCTTTTCCGTAGGAGGCACGCCATGCCGTTCGTGCAGATCATCGATTGCCGGACCGAGCGCCCCGACGACCTCAACCGGCTCATGGACACCTGGGTCGAGCAGACCGTCGGCAGGCGGACGGCCACCCACACCCTGATCGGGCGGGACCGCGACAACGCGGACCACTACCTGGAGATAGTCGAGTTCCCCTCGTACGAGGAGGCGATGCGCAACTCGGCACTGCCCGAGACCGAGCGGATCTTCAACGAGATCACCGCGCTGTGCGGGCAGCCGCCGACCTTCACCAACCTCGACGTCATCCGCGACGAGCAGCTGAACAAGATGAACGCCCGCGTCTTCTTCGACCAGATCGTCTCCGAGGGCAGGCTCGACCTCATCCCGCAGCTGTTCGCACCCGGCTACACCGGCCACGACCCGGCCGACGAGGGCAGTTCCGGCGGCGGGGGCGAGACCGTCGGCCTCGACGCCCTGCGCGCACAGGTCGAGGGCTACCGGCGCGGATTCGACTGCCGGTTCACCGTCGAGAACCAGATCGCCGAGGGCGACGAGGTCGCCACGCGGTGGCGCTGGGCGGGCATCCACCACGGCGAGTTCCGGGGCGTGGCCGCCACCGGCCGCGAATGCACCATGACCGGGATGGCCGTCTTCCGGTTCGAGGACGGAAAAGTCAGCGAAGCATGGTGGAACTGGGACAACATGACCCTGTACCGCCAGCTCGGCCTGATCCCGGACGAAACGTCGCGGTGACGGGTCCCGTACCGCCAGAGGAAACATGATCGATCTCGAACCCGCCGCCGACGAGGTGGCGCGGCTGCTCGCCGCCGTGTCCGCCGACGACCTGGACCGCCCCACGCCCTGCACCGACCTGGACGTCGCGGCCCTGCTCGACCACCTGATGGGGCTGTCGGTCGCGTTCCGGCTCGCCGCCGACAAGACCCCGCCGCCGGCGGGCTACGAGCCCAAGCCGGGTCACGGCAGCGCCCACCACCTCGACCCGACCTGGCGCGAAGCCCTGCCCCGGCGGCTGCACGAGCTCGTCGCCGCGTGGCGCGACCCCGCCGCCTGGCAGGGCAGCACCGAGGCGGGCGGCGTCACGATGCCCGCCGAGGTCATGGGCGTGGTCGCGCTCGACGAACTCGTCCTGCACGGCTGGGACCTCGCCCGCGCGACCGGGCAGCGGTTCACCTGCGACCCGGTCAGCACCGGCGCCGTCCTGTCGTTCACCGAGACGGCGGCCCGGCCCGAGCAGGCGGGAATGCGCGAAGGGCCGTTCGGGCCGGTCGTGGCCGTGCCGGCCGATGCGCCCGCGCTCGACCGCGCCCTCGGCTACGCGGGCCGCGATCCCCGGTGGGCGCCGCCGCGGCTGTGAGCGGTCAGTCCGCGACGCGGAACCACCAGGTCTCGCGCTCGTCGTCCAGCAGCTCCAGCTCGTCGTCGTCGGGGCGGTAGCCGTCGGGCAGCGACACCGACCAGGCCCCGGTCCGGCGCACGATCTCGCGCAGCCGCACTACCGCTGGGATCGCCGCCAGGTCATCGGCCCACAGCGGCGTGCCGTCGACCAGCGTGCCGGGGCCCAGCGCCCACCACTGCGCGACCAGGTCCACGTCGCCGGCCTGCTCGGCGGCCGCCGCTATCTCGGCCACCAGCTCGATCAGGGCAGTACGGCCGGGCGCGACCGCGTCGGCGCCGGTCAGGCGGCCCGCGTCGACCATGCGCTGCCACAGGTCGGTGCCCGCCTCGCAGTACAGCCACGGCGGATCGACATAGCCGTCCTCCAGCCAGCCGCCGAACCCCTCGAAGTCGTCGGAGTCCTCGTCGACCTCGCGCAGCGCCTCGAAGTCGGCCAGCCCGTCGAGGAACTCCCGGCGCTCGGCGTAGTCGGGATGGTCCTGGAGCGCGAACCGGTACGTGTGCCGGCGGCGCAGCAGGATGTCCAGCACCCGCCCCTTGGTGTGCGAGCAGTCGAACCGGTCCTGGAACGCGTACAGCGCCGTGACCCAGTCCCGCAGCCGGTCGTCCTCACCAGGATGCCGCGCGTCCAGCAGCAGCACCGACTCGAACACCAGATCCTCGATGTCATGCATCGACATGTCGGGCCCTCTCCACGTGTGAACGTCAGCGGCAGATCTCGGCGTGCAGTCCGCTGTACGGGCGGCGCCGGTCGTGGTGGCGGTGCGTCCGGCCGATGCTGATCTCGGCGCAGCAGTGCGCGTCCGGCGTCACGGCCCGGTAGGCGGGGCTGTCCTCCGCCAGCTGCCGCACCTGCTCGGCCGGGAGCTCGAACGCCTCCCGGCTGCCGGTCAGCACCAGCGTGTCGGCCGCGACGTCCCACCGCACATGGTCCCGGAAGCCCTGCTGCCAGATCCGGTGGTGGTCGGCGACGGGCCGAGCACCGGCCACTCCTGCTCCGCGAGCCGCACCACGCTCCCCGTCCTCGATCCGAGTCATCTTGACCGGTCACGTACCGCGTTGATCGCCGCCCTCAGCTGTAACCACGTCGGATCGGACGGTTCGGCGGCGGCCACCGCGTCCAGGTCGCTCTGCTCCCATTCGCGGTCGCCGTCGGTCAGCGCGAAGTCCTCGTCCTCGTCGGGGTCCTCGCCGTCGGGCAGCTCGACCGTGGCCGCGACGAAACCCGCGACCGCGGCGCGTGCGGCGTCGAGATCCGGCACGACGGCGTCATCGCGTACAGCCAGAAGCAGCAGCCCACCGTCGCCGGTCGCGGCCACCAGCTCTCCGGCCGCCATGGTCGCCAGGGCCGTCAGGCCGACACCTGGCGACACCTCGTGCGCCGTCACGTCGTCGGCGTCCACGTCGATCCGGACGAGCGTCCCGGACGGCGTGGCGACCCACAGCACACCGGGCCCCGCCCCGAACGCGATGTTGTGCCGCGACCAGGCGTCGACCTCGGCGTCGCCGACGTCCGGCCTGGCGAGCAGCTCCGAGACCACACAGGTCAGTGACGGGAACTCGAACACCTGGAGGGTGTGCGCGTAGGCGTTGCCCCGGATCGCGAAGTGGCGGCCGTCGGCGCTGAACACCGGTGCCTCGTACCCGTCGACGTCGAGGATCAGCGCCCTGCGCAGCGCCCGCATCGCACCCGGCGCGACCTGCTCGTCGACGCTCGCGAAGACCCCCAGCGTCGCGGCCTGGTCGCTGCGGTATGTCAGCACCAGCCCGCCGCCGGGATGCTCGACGACGCCGGTGTCCCAGCGCGGGCCGACCCGGACCGTCCCGGTGCGTAGATCGACGCTGTCGGAGAACTCCCACGCGTCCTCGCCGCCGATCGACGAGGGCGACGCCCACAGGGTGCGGCCGTCCGGGCTGAACGCGAGATCCCGGTATGCGGCCCCAGCCGGGACGCCCGCGAGCGGGTGCACGCCGTCCGGGGTCCACGACGTCACGCCCTGCTGACCGGTGACGAGCAGCAGCGGCTCGTAAGGGTGCCACGCCACAGCCGGCACCAGGCCGAACCGCTCCCACGAGTGCTGCGGGTAGGCGGGCGCGTCGGCGCCGACAGTCCCCCCGCTCGCGGAGCCCGGTCTCGGTGCGCTCCCAGACGTGGACCGCGGGGCGGGTGTCGTCCAGACCTGCCACCAGCGGTAGCCGAGGGTGGCTGACGAGCCGCTCGATCGGGGTTCCGGCAGCGGCGCGCGCCTGCGCCGACGTCTCGATGACAGCCACGGCGACACCGTACGGGACAGGACCGACAGCCCCGGTAGAGTCGCCGGATGGCGCGGGTGCTGGTGACCGGAATGTCCGGGACGGGCAAGTCCACGCTGCTGGCCGAGCTCGCGCGGCGCGGGCACGAGACCGTCGACACCGACTACGACGGGTGGACGCTGCCGGACGGCGACTGGGACGAGCCGAGGATCGCGGCCCTGCTCGCGGCCCGGAACCGGATCGTGGTGTCCGGGACCGTCGCCAACCAGGGCCGCTTCTACGGCCGCTTCGACCACGTCGTCCTGCTGAGCGCACCCCTGGACGTGCTGCTGCACCGGGTCGCGACCCGGGCCGCCAATCCCTACGGCTCGACGCCCGAGCAGCGCGCCGAGATCGAACGGTACTTCCACGAGGTGGTGCCGCTGCTACGTCGCGGCGCCACCCTAGAGCTGGACGGACGGCGGCCGGTGGCGGAACTGGCCGACACCGTCGAGCGGCTGCTCGGCACGCCAGGGCCGGTCAGAGCGCGGTAGCTAGCCAGGCCGCGGCCGCGGCGAGGATGATCAGGGCCGCGTTGAGGCCGGTCTCCTTGACCTCGCCGCGCGACAGGTGCAGGCCGCCCGCGAGCAGCTGGAGGACGACGAAGCCGAGGGCGGCGGCGAGCGCGAGCGCCGGGGCGATGCCCGTCAGCGGGGGCAGGATCAGGCCGGCCGCGCCGAGGACCTCGACGGCGCCGATGGCCCGGACCGCCGGCATGGGGACCGTGTCGACCCAGCCCATCATGGGGGCGAGCTGCTCCTTGCTCTGGGCGATCTTCTTACCGCCCGCGTAGAGGTAGAAGAGGGCGAGCAGCCCGGCGGTGATCCAGTACGCGACGACCATGGCGACCTCCGTTGGTTACGACTTGTTAGGAGGGCCATGATGGGTCACCATCGGAGGCCGTACAAAAGGCACAGCCGTGTGCCTGGCCCTGATCAGGAGCGCTATGTCGGAGGACGAGAAGGTCTGCTTGATCCGCGGTGACGGCGGTCGCGCCATCCGCGGGATCCTCGACCGGATCGGCGACAAGTGGTCCGTGCTCGTGGTGGCGACGCTGCACGGGGAGCGGATGCGGTTCACCGAACTGCTACAGCGCATTCCGGGGGTATCGCAGCGCATGCTGACCTTGACGCTGCGGCATCTGGAACGGGACGGGCTGGTCGGGCGTACGGTCTTCGCCGAGGTCCCGCCTCGGGTCGAGTACGAGCTCACCCCGATGGGGCGCACCCTGGTCGAACCGGCGGTGATGCTCGCGGAGTGGGCGGTCGAGCACAACCCGGACATCGAACGCCACCACGAGGCGTACGACTCCCGAACTGACTGAGCCCGGTCTCCTTCGAGCAGCGTGGTGGTGCACGGGGCTGCCACTGCCTATGCTTCGTACGTGGGTGAGCGTGCAGTCCGACGGTGTAAGCGAGACCTTTCGGCGACTCGCGTTGCCAGGGCGCGGTCGACGAGAATGCAAGTGAACGAAATCCTCCTTCTTGATCTCTAAAGCACCTGCTCAAGAAGTCTGCTCCCCGCGCATGCGGGGGTGATCCGACGCGGCGTCCCCCGTCGCCGCAGGGCCCGCCCTGCTCCCCGCGCATGCGGGGGTGATCCGTTGTGGCCATTCAACCCGGGCGAACATTACGCCTGCTCCCCGCGCATGCGGGGGTGATCCCACCAGCCCGCCGAACCCGTCACGGGCGACACGCTGCTCCCCGCGCATGCGGGGGTGATCCCGACACGTACCCCAATGCCTATCCGGGGTATGTCTGCTCCCCGCGCATGCGGGGGTGATCCCGGGCTCGTGTTGATGCTGTCACCGGAGTGCCGCTGCTCCCCGCGCATGCGGGGGTGATCCCGTGAGGCACCATTCAACGCCCGTTATCTCTCACTGCTCCCCGCGCATGCGGGGGTGATCCGTACCTCGCGCGTCAGCCGACGACACCTGATGACTGCTCCCCGCGCATGCGGGGGTGATCCCGTGATCGCGAACCGCCGCCGGGACAACTGGCGCTGCTCCCCGCGCATGCGGGGGTGATCCCGCCCCGGAGGACCCCAGCGACTGGGAGGAGTCCTGCTCCCCGCGCATGCGGGGGTGATCCCAGGTCCTCCACGGCACCCTCACCCAGCCACTCCTGCTCCCCGCGCATGCGGGGGTGATCCCATGACGGTCAACTCGGCCGAGGAACGGGCGGCCTGCTCCCCGCGCATGCGGGGGTGATCCCCCTCAGGCAGTCATTGCCGTGGAAACCGACGCCTGCTCCCCGCGCATGCGGGGGTGATCCGACTATCCGTGCTACCACTGCGGAACAGGCGCACTGCTCCCCGCGCATGCGGGGGTGATCCCGGAGAGCGCAATGGAAAGCGGAGAAGCGGCCACTGCTCCCCGCGCATGCGGGGGTGATCCCGTGATCTGCCGCGTGGCGACGCCGGAGACGGTCTGCTCCCCGCGCATGCGGGGGTGATCCTGGGCCAGCTCGTCGCGCACCTCCTTCTGGGTCTGCTCCCCGCGCATGCGGGGGTGATCCGTCTAGGCATTCCCGCGTACCTAGACTTGCTCCCTGCTCCCCGCGCATGCGGGGGTGATCCGCCACCACAGCGCGATGGCGTGCCCGCCGACCACTGCTCCCCGCGCATGCGGGGGTGATCCAGCGCCGGAACGCTGTACCGCCGATACGCCCGTCTGCTCCCCGCGCATGCGGGGGTGATCCTATGATGCTGCGAGATGTTGACGTAAAGACGCTCTGCTCCCCGCGCATGCGGGGGTGATCCCGGTTACCAGCTTTACCTGATGAACAAGTGGGGCTGCTCCCCGCGCATGCGGGGGTGATCCCGCCATCATGATGCCCAGGGCCGGGCCGCGGCGCTGCTCCCCGCGCATGCGGGGGTGATCCCGCACAGGTCACCATGCCGGACTCTATGCGGTGCTGCTCCCCGCGCATGCGGGGGTGATCCGTCATCGGGGACGGCTGGCTGATCTACGACCCGCTGCTCCCCGCGCATGCGGGGGTGATCCGTTCGATCCGACTGAGCGCATCACCCAGGGCTGCTGCTCCCCGCGCATGCGGGGGTGATCCGGTATGCCCAGCCCAGGCCGCGCGCACGTGGCCCTGCTCCCCGCGCATGCGGGGGTGATCCCAGCGCACCCCCGCCGGTAGACCCTGCTAAGCCCTGCTCCCCGCGCATGCGGGGGTGATCCCATCGACTGATGGGGGCCGCGCTGTCGAGCACGCTGCTCCCCGCGCATGCGGGGGTGATCCGCTTGCCGCCCAGGTGGCCGGGGTCGCGGACCGCTGCTCCCCGCGCATGCGGGGGTGATCCCGACCTCGGCGCCGGGGCCACGCCGGAACAGGTCTGCTCCCCGCGCATGCGGGGGTGATCCCCAGGCCGCCTCGTCGAACACCGTCTTGGATCCCTGCTCCCCGCGCATGCGGGGGTGATCCCCCGGGGCGCTCGTAGGAGTTGCAGCAGCGCAGCTGCTCCCCGCGCATGCGGGGGTGATCCCGACTCGTGGAGTGCGGCGAGGTCGGTGCGCAGCTGCTCCCCGCGCATGCGGGGGTGATCCCGAATCCGCGGTCGGCACCCCCGTGACGGTCGACTGCTCCCCGCGCATGCGGGGGTGATCCTCCGCCCTGCGGGTACCAGCGCAGGTGACCGGCCTGCTCCCCGCGCATGCGGGGGTGATCCCGGCTGGACCGTCCAGCCGCACAAGGCGCCGCTCTGCTCCCCGCGCATGCGGGGGTGATCCGTTGTACCGGCCGCCGACGTCGTCGCGCCGGTCCTGCTCCCCGCGCATGCGGGGGTGATCCGTCGGGCGATGGGTTGGCGATCGCCGGGATGCTCTGCTCCCCGCGCATGCGGGGGTGATCCCGCCGCCGTCGAGGTTTTGAACTGGTGCGCCGACTGCTCCCCGCGCATGCGGGGGTGATCCGCGCTTCGGGCGCGACCGGGCGCGCATGCTGGCCTGCTCCCCGCGCATGCGGGGGTGATCCCGCCGCCGTCGAGGTTTTGAACTGGTGCGCCGACTGCTCCCCGCGCATGCGGGGGTGATCCGCGACCTGATGGAGCTGAACGGCTGGGAGTCCCCTGCTCCCCGCGCATGCGGGGGTGATCCGACCCCGTTCGACCTGATGAAACTGCCCGTCTGCTGCTCCCCGCGCATGCGGGGTGATCCCTCGACCTGCTTGCGGAGGCCTTCGAGTAGGCCCTGCTCCCCGCGCATGCGGGGGTGATCCCCACCTCATGATGGTCGGTCGGCTGGAGCTGGCCTGCTCCCCGCGCATGCGGGGGTGATCCCTCGCATGCCTGCGAGGGGCGGCCGAGCTGGGGCTGCTCCCCGCGCATGCGGGGGTGATCCGGTCTGAAGGTTCACGTCTTCGACGGTCAGGTTCTGCTCCCCGCGCATGCGGGGGTGATCCTCCGCGGGTACTGGCCGCTGATGGTCTTCCAGACTGCTCCCCGCGCATGCGGGGGTGATCCGCGCTACCACTCCCAGTACGGCGGCACCGACTGCTGCTCCCCGCGCATGCGGGGGTGATCCTTCGGAGTACATCCGGAAGTTCGTGACGGAGAACTGCTCCCCGCGCATGCGGGGGTGATCCGCCGCGGATGTCCCCCGGTCATCTGTTGAAGATCTGCTCCCCGCGCATGCGGGGGTGATCCCCGTCCGGGCTGTAAACAGTTCCTTCGGGTCACCTGCTCCCCGCGCATGCGGGGGTGATCCCGCCGCGAAGCAGACGCGCTTCAACCGCGACCGCTGCTCCCCGCGCATGCGGGGGTGATCCCGAGCGCGACGGGTTCAGCGCGCGCGGCATCATCTGCTCCCCGCGCATGCGGGGGTGATCCCGCCACCCGAACCATCCGTCACCCATCCGTCAACTGCTCCCCGCGCATGCGGGGGTGATCCGTCGGCGATGGTGCGCGTCACGCACCCCGTTCTGCTCCCCGCGCATGCGGGGGTGATCCGGGCCAGGCCGAGACGCAGGCGGTCGCGGTTCACTGCTCCCCGCGCATGCGGGGGTGATCCGTGGATGCCCGTCGACCAGCTGCACGTGAACGCCTGCTCCCCGCGCATGCGGGGGTGATCCGTGACGAGACGCCCCCGTCCGACCCAGATCGACCTGCTCCCCGCGCATGCGGGGGTGATCCGTCGGGCCGCGTAAGCCCCCGAGCAGCACCAGACTGCTCCCCGCGCATGCGGGGGTGATCCCTGCGCCGTGCCGGACGTGCCGCCGGCCGCGGTCTGCTCCCCGCGCATGCGGGGGTGATCCTCGGCCGGGCTCATGGCTGCGCTGGAGCTGGAGCTGCTCCCCGCGCATGCGGGGGTGATCCCCCTTCTCCTCCGTCTTGCGGAGCTGGGCCGCGCTGCTCCCCGCGCATGCGGGGGTGATCCCGGTGGCACAGATGACAAGCAAGGCGGAAAGACCTGCTCCCCGCGCATGCGGGGGTGATCCGTCACGACGCTATCGATACAGCTATGACGGCGGCTGCTCCCCGCGCATGCGGGGGTGATCCGGAGGACGCGCCCTGGAGCTGGATCCAGTCGTTCTGCTCCCCGCGCATGCGGGGGTGATCCCCGGCACAACATCATCCGTGGCCTGGTTCGTCTGCTCCCCGCGCATGCGGGGGTGATCCTGGCCTATGGGTGGAGAATCCTAGCCCGAAACCCTGCTCCCCGCGCATGCGGGGGTGATCCCGCTCAGTGGCTCGCGTCCGGGGTCGCGTGGCTCTGCTCCCCCGCGCATGCGGGGGTGATCCGCGAAGCGGCTCGGCCAGGGTCCCCACATCCGTCGTCGACGAAGTCCCACGCCTCAGACTCCCGGGCAGGCCGCCCCGAAGTGGCAGAGGTGCGCCAACTTACTCACTTGGCGCACCTTCGCGGGCTTCCTGCTTGTCGTCCACGACTTTCTCGGCGACCGGGTTCAAGCCCATGGAGGCAGAGTTCTGCTTGCGGCCCGAGACGCGCTTCGAAACAAGCCCCCACGGGTCGAGCTTCCAGACCGCGACGCCAGCCGCCACGCCGACGGCACCCACAGCAACGCTGATCGCCACGCCCTTCTTTAGTACGGCAGTCACGTTTGGCTGCTGGGCTGCTGTAACTCGCGTCTGCGGTAATGACTGGTTCGGGCGAGGGCTTGGTGTCGGCGTCGCCAGTAGGACCAGCGCAGCAGATGGGCGATGTCGGGTGGTCGGTGGTACAGCGCGTTGATCAGGCGCCGGGTCTCGGCGACGGTCAGGGCGACCATCTCGCTCGTGGTGGTGCTGGCCACGGCCAGGGTGGTGAGGGTCAGGACGGCCAGGGCCAGCATCGCCAAGATGGTGAAACGGTGCCAGGAAGTCCAGTTCCGGCACTGGTACTGGTCCAGGCCGACCTGCCCCTTGGCGATCTGGAACGTCTCCTCGACCGTCCACCTGCTGCCGGCGACCCGGACCAGGGTTCTCAGCGGTGCCGGTCGCGGGGTCCAGCAGCGGTAGAACGCGAGGTCGCCGTCGCTGTTGCGGCGGATGAGCAGGCTGTGCAGGCCAGGCCCGTCGTCGTGGACACCGACCCAAGCCCAGTCGTAGAACCGCTCACCTTTGGACCCGGGTCCGCAGCTGCGCCGCTGCCAGGCCAGCTCCGACAGCCAGGACTCGGTCACGTCGACGCGTTCTCTGACCACGGTGGTGACCTGGGCGTAGTGGTTGCGGGCCACGGCCAGGACGTAGCCGATGCCCAGCTCACGCAGCCGTTGCCGTAGGGCCGGGTCACGGCCGTATGCCTCATCAGCCGTGACGAAGCCAACCTGGACTCCGGCGGCGACCGCCGCGTCGATCATCTGCACGGCAAGGGCAGGCTTGGTCGCGAACTCCAGGTCGACCGGGATGCCCGCCTGCCGGCAGCGGTCGGGGTCGGCGGTCCACGACTTGGGCACGTACAACCTGCGGTCGACCAGCGCCCGACCGTGCGGCGAGGCGTAGGCCAGGAACACCGCGACCTGGCTGTTCTCGATCCGCCCGGCGGTTCCGCAGTACTGGCGCTGCACCCCGACCGAGCGCAAGCCTTTCTTCAAGAACCCGGTCTCGTCGACCACCAGGACCGCGTCCGGGTGCGCCAACCCGCCGACCACGACGCTGCGCAGATCAGCGGCCACCGCCTCGGCGTCCCACACCGCCTCCCGCAGCAGCCGCTGCATCCGCGAGGGCCGTTCGTGCCCGGCCGCCTCGGCCAACTGCCAGCAGTTCTTCCTGTCGACTCCTGCCATCAGCGCCCGCACGAAGTCCCTGGCCACCAGCCGCGGCTCGACCCGCGTGAACCGGACCGCGATCCGGCCCATCACCTCGTCGAACACCCGCGACGCGGCAGGCCCTACGCTATGCGCAGCGGCCACCGTCTTGCTTATTGACTTGTCCACAACATTCGATGATCAGACGGTGGCCGCCCTCACGCATCCGGGCAGCTCAGAGCACGAACCGGCACTGCCGTATTAGGCCGCTCGCCTCGCCGATAGCTTCACCGATAGCTCGGCCGATTTCTTCGCCGAGGGCTAGGCCCTCCTCCAAGCCCGTGTTGTACCCAGCGCCCCACACCGTATTGCCCATGCAATTCCCCTCCTGCGTTCCCCCTGGATCGCAGAGAAGCCTAGCTGCGGGCTGCAACGTACTCATTAGTTCTCGGCGAGTGTCAGCTCGTCGCAAGGCAGCGATGGCGCGGGAGCAAGCAGAGCTTGAGAGCTTACGACCGCCTTGGGCATACCGTCTGTCGGCAACATGTCAGCCCGAGACCAGGAGGGCCGCCCACTGACGAGCAGGAGTCTCAGGTCAACTTGCCGGCAACCCAGTCACGTCGTGGGCGTCTGTCCCTTGGGCTGATCTTTCTGAGCTGGAGATGTGCGAGGACTTCCAGGTCGACATGCTGGAGAACTTCGGCGAGGAACCACAGCTTCCCAAGCCCGACGACAGTCACGAAGACTCGCGCTCGACACCTAAGTGACTAAGTCGTAACCGTCATCGACGGGTGCGAGCCATGGGAACGCCCCGTCTCCTTCAGCGGAGACAGGGCATCTCTTCAACCCCTCAATCAAAAGCCGATACGTGGTCGGACGAATGACACTTGGCTGCCTCCGGCATCAGTTGCGATGATTCTCGCCGTGACGAGCTCCGGTGAGACGGTGAACCAAGCTGGCCCCGAGCACAAACTGAGCGAGCCCGATTTCCCGGTAACGGTCCGTCCGCGCAACGGCTCACACGAAGAACTTGTCGAGATGGGCCTTCGCTACTGGGATCTACTGGGGGTTGCGGAGGACGGGCGACCGGTTTGGGCTGTAACCACACGCCAGATCGGTCCAGACCCAGGCACGCAGCCCCACATGACCGCATTGGCTGGCGTCATCGCTGAGGTTCCTAATGTCGTATGCCGTACGTGCGCGACAACGCCGTGGCAGCCCGCTTCTCGTGCAGCCTTCGAGTCGCTGATTCGTGGTGGTGCTCCAGGGCGCACCTGCGCCGCGTGCGACGCCACAGTGCAACGCGCCGTCGCGTACATCCTCGATCCGTCGTGGGCTGGTCAGCGGAAATTCGAGGCCACCCAGCGCGCGCAAAGGGAGCAGGAGCGCCAGCAGCAACGGCTGGATCAGGCGGGAAACGCAAGGGTTAATCAACGCTGGGCTGAGCTACGCCGAGAGGCGATCGAGAATTTTGCTCCGCTCAAGCTGTCTGGCGCCCCCGAGTGGTCCGAGGTCACCGCCAACGTCGAAACGGAGGCGGTAGCGCTGGCGTGCATCCGGCACGCGCCAGCCACAGATCCGATTCCGCCCATCGGGAGTTGGGCGATCTCACCGCTGACCCCGAATAATGACTGGTCCAACAGCGCAGCCGCTTCGTTCTGGCGCGCTGGTCTGCTGGCAGTCGACCCCAAGAGCGATGCTTCGTCATTCGGGCTGAAGTTCTCACTGAAGGAAGCATCGGAGGCGGCAGACCGCTCAACTTGGGAACAGATGGCAGCAACGCTACCGGACCCCATCATCACCGGGATCTACCCGCTTGAGACAAGTTGGTACAGCCCTCACGGTCCCACCATGCAAACCGCGGCCTCGTGGCTCGACAATCATCTTGCTGAGCGCCTGAACCCAGCCTCGATGGACGTTGGTCGGCAGCAGGCGCTACTTGACCTCGCCGCCAGGCTGATCGCTGCCGAGACGATCCGATACCTGGAATTTCAGCTCGACACGCTCAACCTGCCTCCCGTGGCTGACAACCATCGTCCACGCCTAGAGCAACTGGTCGAGCGCCTGTCGAAGCAGCGTTCTCTCGGAGAGACGTACCACATCGCATGGCAGTGTGCACGTGCAGCAGCGGCAGCAGCACAGACCAACCCCCGCGCGCCTCGGGAGAACATGACAACCCACGCGGTGAACCAGTTTGAACAGCGCGCTCAGGATGCCGTTGCAAATCCGGGCCAAGAACTGAAGCCTTGGCGTGAGGACAACCGACTCCCGCTCTCTGCGCTGACGAAGCTCGTCTTCTACGGGCTCCTCAACGTTCAGCCCATGCACGCCCGGCTTCCTGCCATCGCTGACACCCTCCCTGAGCCGATCGCCGACTTGCCGGATCCTCTCGACACAGGTCTCGATGAAGATGAGCAGGAGTCCCCTACCGGCCAAGAGGTGAAACTGCGTGATGCGGTCACCATTCCAGGGCTAGCGGTCTCGCCGATCGCATCTGCGGTCCAAGAGATCCTGGACAACATGGCGTTGATCGATCCCGAGGCCACCATGGTGAAGTTTCGGAGTATCGGTGACACCCTCGATGTACACGCTGACGGACCAGTTACACCGCTCAGAGGCGCGGTGGACGCAATGACCGCCGCGTGCCAGGACGTGGTTGCCGCGACTGGAGACGCTCTCCTTGGCCTTGTAGCTGCTTGCGCAACAGCGAACGCCTTTATGACGCCCTATACGGACAGCTCAGGCACTGAATGCACGATGGGGGTATACCTTACGGAGCAGCTAGTCACTTTCGCATTTGATTCACAGCGAGAAAATGTCCAACCACGGCTGTGATTGTTACATGTATTGCTGCGGCGTTACACGATCTGGACGTGCACCTTGCCTCACCCGTGGATATTTGCCGAGGTCAAGCGCGACGAACGGTACGAGCGAGTACTCCAGAAGCGGTTATATTTGCAGCTCACTCGACGGCGTTAAATTAACGGCACGGATGATGCTGCGTCGATGACGGTCTTGCCTTCCCATCCCCCACGGCACCTCTTCCCCGCTGGCCGCGCCTCCTCTAACATCCACCCGGTGCCCCTTGACGATGCCCCGAACGTCACTGACTGGATCCAGGCCGTCAGCGGTCTGGTTGGGAGCTTCCTGGCGCTGCCTGCCGTGGCGCTTGCCGGATATCAGCTAGCGCAGGAACAACGGGCTCGCAGGGAAGACGAGCGCGAAAAGTTAGCTGCACAAGCACGTTTGGTGATCGGGAAGACTACGTCCTTATCACTGCCAAACCCGCCTTACGGTGACGCAGCGTCCTTATACAACCTGTCTTGGAAAGTTCGAAACTACAGCGAACACCACATCGCGGAATTGCACGTGTCAATTTATGATGAGGTTAACGGCCAAGACTACCCATACGACAGAATGTGGGACGTGCTCAGCCCAAACGGCGAAGCCGCCGGCACAAGCGTTATTCCACTTTTTCCGAACGAAGATCCTGATCAATCACAGTTTGCCGTCGAACTGATGTTCGTGGACTCCGCTGGCCGCTGGTGGCGCCGCTCCGGCCGCGAGATGCCCCTCTCACTGACACCACATCCAGACGGTAGCGGCTGGCTTAAACCCCATAAACCGGCCAAGGGACGGTTGGGCCGCTTTATATCCCTGATTCGCAAACACAGGCCTCAGCGATACGCCGACCGCGGCGATGACCGTGACCCGTTCTACCTGCGGGAGGACTGATAGCGCGTCAGGCCCGCATCGTAAGCAGGCCCCCCACCTCACTCTGCTGGCGCTGACTCTCTCACCGCAGCTCCGTCTACTCGGATTTGGGCGCTCCGCAGCTCCGCTTGGAGGAACAACACCTCATGCTGAAGTTGCTCCACGCCCACACTTAGCTTCACGTTCTCAGTCGTAAGCTGCGCGACGGTGCGTTCGTAATGCGCGATGAGGATGCCCGGGTCCAGGTTCATCGTCTGCATGATGGCCATCCGATTGTGGGCAACTGAATTATGTACACCCAATCATAAGAGTGATCATGGCCGTTCAACGAGAGCGAACTGGCGAAGAGTGGCTCTGTCTTTGCCGGTCGACGCCCCGCGGGACTAACCGCCTAGAACGCCTACGGGTCGGGGCCTTCGAGCTTGAACCGGGGCCCAGCGGCGACGATCGGGGCGTTTCGTCTCGGTGACCGCGGATAGATCGCCGCCGTGGTCGCGCCGCCAGCACCTGCCCGCTGCATCCCTGAACTCAATCTCAACAGCGAGCTTGGGGTAACCCTCTCGCTCAAGCAGGTTGAAGAAGCTGTAGTTCGGCGCCCACATCTCCTGATAAAGAGGCTCTTTAGCAGGAGGCAATACCGGGATCTCGATGTGGTAGATCCAGACATTTGCCCACGCAGCCTCGAAGGTTTGGTCATCCGTCATGACGCGACGCCAGAACACCTGAACGTCATAGATCGGGAGTTCCGATGCGTTCCGGATGAACGCTCCGTGCTCATAGACCTCCTCGGTGACGTCGTATCGAGTGCTGTGCCAACCAGAGATAAGCCGCGCCTGACGGGCCGACTCCTCGGCCTGCCTGCCTTGGCGATCTTGGGCGGTGATAGCGTCCCTGTCCGCCTCTCGACGTAACAGCCGGTAAGTCGCGATCAGCGCTCCCACTGTTCCGATCGAACCGATAACGGTGGCTACTGCTGAGATCCAGTTCGGGGCCTCGCTCACGTCCGAACGGTAGAACACGGGCGCCAGTGCTTGGAGGATGTTTCCGGGTGACCGGGCGGGCGGAAGTCGCGGTCTTCAGCGGCACAGCTTCCCGCTGAAACTCGGATGCGAAGTTGTCGGGCGGGGGTCACCGTTGAGAGTGGATCGAGGTGGCGTCGCTGACCGTGCTGGAAGTTCCGTCCGACTTCATCCCCTGAAACTCGTCTGGAGGCACCCGGAATTGGAGAAGTACGAGAAGGTCGGAAGGTTCTGGGCCGTTGACGAAGACGGCAACGCCCTGGGTGAAGAGCAGCATGGGCAGCTGACATTCGACCCGACAGCAGGTGGAAGGCTCCATACAGGTGAGCCGCTGACGACTGCCGGTCCTTCCGGCCGGAGGCCGATGCTGATCTGGGGGTCGGTCGACCGCATCGGCCGCCGAGTGACCCTCCTCCACTGCTTCCACCTCGGGGGCGGAAGTTACATCGTGAACCAGGCCATGGATGCCGGGCACTTCCGCCACGAGGAGGTGTTCACCAAGGCGGTAGTGCGCATCAGCGACCTGCCGGACTGGGTCGACAACGACACCATCGACATCGACTGGCACGAGCCGGCGGAGGGCGAGTCGCAGTGGAGCCTGAAGCTGAACCTCACTCGACCGGAACCTCAGACCGCGTCGTTTGGGCGCGGCACCGTGACGTTGCGGTTCGCGGCCGACTATGAGCGGATCGACAACGAGAGCGTAAAGGTCGTCCAGTGTCCACAGTTCGAGATCGAGTACGCCGAGCCGACGAACTACTCCGCGATCCTCAACGACGTCCGGAACCTCCAAGACCTAGTGTCGCTGTGCGTCGACCGCACGTGCTTCACGGACCAGGTTCATGTGTTCCGTGAAGACCTGCCCGAGTTCTCCCTCGCCGCGACACCCTTCCCGGACACCATGCGAGCGGTTGAGATCTACGTGGCGAACCGTCATCACATCGCCGTACCCGAGCGCCAGAAGATGGATGCGATCGACATGCTGGCTTCCTACGGTGACGTCGGTGGGATCGACATGATCGCGAGGTGGCTGGACCAGGCCGCCGACCTTCATCCGGTCGTGGGGTTCCTCAACTCGATGAGGTACACGACGGAGATGTACCCGGAAAACCGGTTCCTGAATGTCTGCTCGGCGGCGGAGGGTTTCCACCGGATTGCTAACCCTGACCAGAACTACATGGGCCGCCCCGAGTTCAACCTCCTGAAGAAGTCTCTGAAAGCCCTAGTACCGGGCGAACACCGCCGCTGGTTCGCCGAAGCGTTCAACGACCACTCCAACGCGCCGAACCTGGCGGCGCGTCTGACTGCCATGGCTACGGCTGTTGGAAACGTGAGTACGGCGCTGGTCGGCGATATCGATTCCTGGGTCAAGGTCGTCAAGAAGGCACGCAACGAGCTGACCCACCTTGACAACGGACGACCGGAGTACAGCGGGGCGGACCTCCTGTGGTTGGCGGAGAGCGTGTACACCGTCACCCGCGTCTGCCTGCTTCTTCATGCAGGCATGGGTCCTGCGTTGGCCCTCAAGATCGCGACACGCCGGCCGGTGTGGTCGACGCGGGAGCTTGTACAAGCGGCAGTGAAGACGATGGCCGAGCAACAAGGGGCGAAGTGACACCCGAAGAAGAGCAGATGCTCCAGAAGCTGGGGGGCGCACTCGGCATCGTTCGGCAGTGGGAGCAGATCATGGGTACGGATTCTGGCGCATGGGAGGCCGCGCCAGGAAGTGACCTCGAAGGCGATGATGGACTCAGCGATCCCATCCAGGTCAGCTCGGCAGCCTGGACCGCAGTTACCGCCGCGGTGAGCCACCTCGGGACCCTGCGCGACAGCCTGTTCCATCATGTTGGGCAAGATGAGGTCAAGGCATGGGTGCACATCTACGGGCAGCCGGCCCTCATCCGATGCGCGATCGAAAATGCATCTCGGGCCTTGTGGCTACTCCAGCCCGAGCAGCGGGAAGAACGCATCCTGCGTCGGCTCAGGGCCGACTACGAGGAGCGCCGACAGCTCGTCGCCGTTGCACATGAGCTTGGGTCATCGCTCAAGGGCGGCGACATGAAGAGCTACGAAGATCGCATGAAGCCAGTGCTCATCAAGGCGGGCGTGAGCTTGTCGAAGCTGAGGAGATCTCCGAGCTACGGAGACATCGTCAAGGAGGCTGGCGCGCTGACTCCTGTTGGCGCAAAGACAGCTCTGGTGATCTGGAAGGCATGCAGTGCACTCGCTCACGGCGAGTTGCGAGGAACGATCGCGTACCTGAGCCACCTCTCCCAAGGAGCGGCGAAGAGCGGCATGGCGCTCAGCCAGGTAACCGCGAGCGTAGAACTGCTGACCACCGGTGGCCTACTCGCGATCTCGACGACGCGCCTTGCGTTGGACACCTACGCGAAGCGGTCGGGTACGTCGATGGCGGTGTAACGAAACGCCGTTTCTCAACTACCTGTGCGCCCGACCGGCATCCCTGAGCCTATCCCGCCGTGACTGCCTGTACGACGATGGCAATGACCGAGACGAGGATGGCCGCGCCAGCGAGCACCATGTTCCACTTCGCTAGCGAGCGTGCCGCGCGAGCCTCTTCCAACGCGGCGGCACTGGACCGCTCGTACGTCCGCCGACTGAGTTCGTCAGTCCAGAAGTTCAGACCGACCGAGGTATTCGCGGCAGTCTTGTCGTACTCCGCCCGGATCTCGTCGTCGGACATTGCACGAAGTCGCTCGAAGGTCATGGCCATGGCAAGAGTGTGGCTGCCGCTGTCAACGTCCCTATGAGCTGCCGGATCTGAAGAAGGCCCCACGCGCGGGGGTGATCCCCCGTCAGGCTGCCACCTGGACACGAACTCGATCTGCTCCCCGCGCATGCGGGAGTGATCCCTCCATGCCCGCATTCGTCGCCGCCGTGGTCGGCTGCTCGCCGCGCACGCGGGGGTGATCCGAGGTCGGCGAGCAGGACGTCAGTCGGCGTGATCTACTCCCCGCACACACGGGGTGATCCCGAGTTTATCGCCGCTGTCCGCGCCGCCATCAACTACTCCCTGCGCACGCGGGGGTGATCAGGACGCTGCCGCCCGCTCCCGCAAGGCCAAGCACTTGCTCCCCGCGCACGCGGGGTGATGCCAAGTACGACTACGCGCCGCCATGGTCTGCCGCTCCTCGCGCACGCAAGGTGATCCCGTCATCCGGGTCGTCTAAGCCCAGTGTCCCGGCTGTTCTCCCTCATATGTGGAGGTAATCCGCCAGTAGACAAACGCGATTCCGATGTCACGGTCAGTTCGCTACAAAGACGAGTGGTGGCCCTGTGATCACCTCGTCGACGATCAGGGGCGCGCGTCCTGCTCTTCGTGCACGCCTGGGTGGACCCACCGTGACGCTCGCGGTGTGTCGGTCATCTGGTCCGGATTTCCACGCGTCGCGGGTGGCTCGGCGCCAAAACCCGATGTAAGGCGGACTTCGCCACTCTCCCGCATGCGGAGCAATCCGAAGTCTCGCGACGTCACCGTACGGCCAATTGCCTGCTCTCCGCGCTGCCCTCTTGGCGCTGACCGGGAGTCACCTCCTCCACACCCGGGTGACTTCTCGGCGAGCTCGTCGCCGATCTTCGCCGTCACCTGGCACGACGTCAGCCGGCTGCCCGAAGCTCCATCCTCAGGCGCGCCGCAGCTGGTCGGCCAAGTCCGTGGCGAAGGCCAGCACCTGGTCCGGCGAGCTCACCTCGTTGGGGAACACCATGATGCCGACGAACAGGTTGTCCACCTGGAGGAAGACGTCGCGGTCGCGGAGGTATGCCTCGTCGCCCACACCGGACAGCGGCCGCACCTGGTCGCCCATCTGCCGTACGGTGCCCATACCCTCCCCGGAGTCGTCGACGGCGAAGGCCACCGTGATCTTCGGCGCGTCGACATACCGGGGATCATCCGGCGACAACCTGAGGTCACAGCTGTTGTTGGCGGTCTGCTGCGCGATGTAGTCGACACCGAGCAGGTGCAGGCTCGGCTCGACGGCAGTGCAGGCCGGTGGCTCCGCGTCGAACCGGTGTCCGCCGAAACCACCGGCGAAGTATGTGACCCCGACGGCAAGGAGCACGACGACCGCGATACCGATCAGCAGTGGCTTACGGCGCCACCACGGCGCCCCCGATCCCCCGACGGGGCGGTCCTCGGATCCCAGGATGTCACTGTCATATGGCTGCTCAGCTGGCACGACTGTCCACTGTAGTCGTCAACCGACGTTCCCGATGTCCCTCTCGGAGCGTAGGAACAAAGCGGGAAACATCGGGAACGCCGCATCGCAGACTTCGACCTCAGGCTGGCGGTCCGAACGTCAGGGCCAGGCGCATGGTGAGGTCGCGGGCCGAGTGCCAGCGTCTGACCTGGGCCAGGCGGTTGACGATGAGCGAGGCCGCGGCCATGCGCCGGGTGGGCCTGCGGCGCTCGCGGTCGTACGCCCGCAGCCCGGCCTCCACTCCCCCACCCGCCAGGCACCTGGCCAGGGCTGCCCCGTCGATGATCGCCTGGCAGGCGCCCTGCCCCAGGTCGGGAGTCATCGCGTGCGCGGCGTCCCCGAGCAGCGCGACGTTGCCCCGCACGTAGGTCGGCAGGGCGGGCGCGAGGTGGTAGAGGTCGTGCCGGATGACGTCGGAGGTGGCGTACCGGTCGAGCACGGCGGGGATCGGGTCGTGCCAGTGCCCGAAACGGTGGCGCAGTTCGTCGGCGTCGGGCCGGGTCAGGCGGTGATTCTCGGGCACGGTCAGCACCGCGTACCAGTTGGTCTGTCCGGGGCCCTGCGGGGTGACGCCGAAGCGGGCCCCGGTGCCCCACGTCTCGCCGCCGCTGTCGATGTCGATGTCGGCGGTGCCGCGCCACGCGGTGGCACCGGTGTACCGCAGGCCGTACCGCTGCCCGAACAGCGTGGTGCGGACGCGGCTGCCGATGCCGTCGGCGCCGATCACGACGTCGTGCCCGGCCCGCAGCGCGGTGACGTCGTCGACCGGGACACCGAAGTGGACGGTTCCGGCAGGCAGGGCCCCATGCAGTACGCGCAGCAGCGCGGGACGCGGCACCAGGTGCACGGGTTCGCCGTGGCGGGCGCGGATCCGGTCCATGTCGAGCGCGACGATCGGCCGCCCGTCGGGGCGCCGGATCGCGCCGTTGCCCTGCGGCAGGCCGGCGGCCCGGACGGCGGCGCCGATGCCGAGGCTGTCGAGCGCGTGCAGGGCGGAGGGCCAGATGCCCAGGCCGGTGCCGGTGGTGGGCAGGGTCTGGCCGCGTTCGTACACGGTGACCTGCCAGCCCGCCGCCAGGAGTCCGATGGCGGCGGTGAGGCCGCCGATGCCGCCGCCCACTACGGCCGCTGTTCTCGTCATGCCGCGACCGTACTACACCTGTAGTCGCCCTGACTACAGGTGTAGTGTGACTCTCATGTCCGATCGCAGGCAGCAGATCCTCGACGCCGCCATCGCGGTGCTCGGCACGCGCGGGCTGCGAGCACTCACCCACCGCGCCGTCGATGCGCAGGCCGGGCTGCCCGAGGGATCGACCTCCAACGGGTATCGCACCCGTGACGCCCTGGTCGGCGCGGTGCTGGACCGCCTCGTCGAGATCGAGACGCAGGTATGGCAGCGCCTGGTCGCCGAGCGCACCGGGCCACCGGCCTCCCCCGACGAGCTGGCCCAACTCGTCGGCGCGATGGTCCTCCAGCTCACCGGCCCCGCCCGGCACCTGACCCTGGCCCGGCACGCGGCCTTCCACGAGGCCGCGTTCCAGCCGGAACTCCAGGACAGGATCCGCACCGCCCGGGACCGCCTGGCCGCGTGGGGTACGCCGTGGATCGCCGCCCTCAGCTCACCCGACCCGCGCACCGACTACCTGAGCATGCTCGCCCTGGTGGACGGCCTGGTCGCGATCCAGCTCGCCTGCCCCGACGCCGACTTCGACCCCGTACCGGCGATCCGCACCATGCTGGCCGGTCTGTCTGCGGGGTCATCCCAGAATGCGGCTTCGAGGAAACCGCGCCGGTGACCACCTGAACCGAGCACGTCGCGGGAGGGTCGAGGACGGCCGCCAGGCTACGCCTCCGAGGTTCGGTCATGTGGCTGGGACATCTCGCCACAACCACATGATCCGAACCCCGGACGGCTCCTCGGCCAGAAAGACCTGTCAGCTCTTCTTCAGGTGGTAGCGGGTCGTGAGGTTCCTCGGGTCGCAGGTGTAGTCGCGGCTGGTGCTGTCGTAGGTGTACCCGGCGGGCACACTGCAGGCCCAGATTCCGGCGGCCGGGGTGGCGAGGTGGTAGCGCGGCTGCGACGTGGCCTGCGGCTCGCAGACGGAGTCGCGGGCCATGGCGTCGTAGGTGAACCCGGCGTCGGTGTTGCACGCGTAGATTCCCGCCGCGGAGACCACGAGGTGGTAGCGGGGCTGCGACGTGGCCCGCGGGTCGCAGACGGAGTCGCGCGCCACGGCGTCGTAGTTGAAGCCGCTGGCGGGGTTGCAGACATAGATGCCCGCAACCGGCGTCACGAGGTGGTAGCGGGGCTGCGAGGTGGCCTGCGGGTCGCAGACGGAGTCGCGGGCCACGGCGTCGTAGCTGAAGCTCCCGACGGGGCTACAGGCGTAGATGCCCGCCACCGGCGTCACGATGTGGTAGTTCGCCGACAGGTAGGGCGGGTTGCAGGTGTAGTCCCGGCTGACCCGGTCGTAGGTGTAGCCGGCCGGGACGTAGCAGCCCCACGTGTTGTTGAGGTCGGCGTGGGCGGGGGCGGGCAGACCCACCACCGCGAGGGCGGCGACCGCGAGGAATGCCAGGATTCTGCGTCTGATCGGGTGCACTGCGTGTCTCCCGTATATCGACAACATTGACTCCTCTGCCGAGGGGATCGTATGCCGCGCACGGGAGGTGGCGCCCACCCCTGTCCTTGATCCGCCAGGCGTGAACCCGGCCGACGCCGCTGAAAGATCGCCGGTTGCGGTCTAGAAGTCGACCTGGAGGTCGGAAGGTGACCGCAACCAGCGATCTTGCCCAGCGCGGCCGCGCAGGCCGAGGCGCCGTGCTCGCGGCGTTCGGCATCGTGCGAGGTCGGGGCCCCGATCGGCCGACTGGCCCACGTTACGGTCGGCCGCGAATGCCCGTCGGCGAATGCCAGGCACCATGGACCGCGTGAATGAGACGGTGACAGATACACAGGCAGGTCAGGCACCCACCCTGTTCCTGATGGTAGGCCTTCCCGCGTCCGGGAAGACCGTGCGAGCACGGAAACTGGCCGCGGAGCGCGGAGCCCTGCGGCTCACCGCTGACGACTGGGCGCTCTCCCTCCTCGGCCAGGAAGACCGTCACCAAGCCCGGCCCGACGGCAAGCGGTGGCTGCTGGAGGGCCGACTCATCGCACTGGCCGTCGATGCGCTGCGGCTGCGGCTCAGCGTCGTTCTCGACTTCGGACTCTGGTCGCGCGATGAGCGCTCCGCCCTGCGTTGGATGGCCGCTTCGGTGGGGGCATCGTGTGAGATCGTGTACCTGGCGGTGGAACGCGAGGTGCAGTGGAACCGGATTCAGCACCGCTGGAAACACACGCCAGAGCAGACGTTCCCCATGGCCGAGGCGGAGCTCGACCCGTGGCGAGAGCAGTTCGAGGTCCCCGACGCAGACGAGCTCTCCGGTTCGTTTCTGCCCTCCCCGCCGCCCAGGGATGAGAGCTGGTTCGACTGGGCTCAGCGATTCTGGCCCTCCCTCGCGCAGAGCCTGAACGGGCGGCTCACCGAGAGATGACGGTCCGGCGTGATGCGTTCCGTGGCCGAACCCCTCGATGCGTCGGCTGATCGTCGACGACATCTTGTAGATCGCTGGTTGCGGTCGAGAAGTCGGCCTGAGGACCTGAAAGCGACCGCAAACAGCGATCTTGCTGAAGCACCCGCCGCGCCGGGCCGCGCGGCGCTCGCCGGGCCCGTCGCGGCGGGCCCGGCGAGCGGACCCGGTCAGTGCAGGATGTTGACGTTCAGTTCGCGTTCGGCGGTGCGGATGCCCTGGTACACGATCTCGCAGTCGTCCTCGTCGCCGCCGACCAGGATGCCGTAGCCGACGTGGCTGGCGTACATGGGTGCGCCGCTGTCACCGGGTTTGCCGCAGTTCTCGGTGAGGCCGAGGTTGCGCATGGTCAGCCCGCCCAGGTTCGCGGTCAGCCCGAGTTCCTCGACGTGGCTGCAGTTGCTGACCCGGGTGGCGGCGCCCGTGGTGCAGATACGCATCCCGACGACGCTCATCTTGTCGGAGGCGATGTGGTACGTCGTGTTCTCCGTGGTCCACGGGCTGAGGGTGACCAGCACCCACGGCTGCGGGTTCCAGCCGGTGGCCGACGAGTCGTTGATCCGGATGATCGCCATGTCCCCGATGTACGTGTCGAAGATCCAGTGGTGCACCGGTCCGATGTCGGTCGCGGTGAGCGCGGTGTCCTTGCTGCTCCAGGTGCCGAGGTGCTGGTAGGCGCAGTGCCCGGCCGTGACGACGTACTTGACGCTGTCGACCTTGCTCTGGGCGATGAAGCCGGCGGTGCACCACGTCGACGGGTGGTTGATCTTCACGCCGCCACGCAGGGGCTTGTCGCAGTACGGCACGTCGCACGCGAACGTCTTGAACGCCCCCGACGAGGTGCCCATGACCAGGCCGTCGCCGAGCCGCGCCTGCGCGGTGGTGATCAGGTCCTTCTGCGCGGCGGTGAGGGTGCCGCGCACCGGCACGTGCAGCATCAGCGCGTTGAGGTCGGTGCGGATGCCCGCGCTCAGCGGCGCCTCCACCCCGGCGTTGGTGCGGATGATCTGCTCGGCCAGCCAGTCGTTGTCGGCCGAGAGCCTGGCCGCCGACCGCTTGACCGCGACGACGTCGTACCCGTCGGTGAGGCCGACCGCGGCGGCGGCCGCCTTCACCACGCCGCGGACCTGGTCGTCGACGGAGCCGGTGACCCCGGCCTTGACCCGGTCGCCGTCGCGTACGTCGATCCACACGTTGCCGTAGCGCTCGCCCAGCTCGCGTTGCAGCCGCTCGTCCAGGTCCGGCGCGACGAGCTGCCACGACATGCGCCTGCGGGCCTCGGCCTCGCTGATGCCGCGCTCCTTGGCGAACCCGGCCGCCTCCTCGGCGAACGGGTCCTCCCCGGTGGTGGCCGCGGTCGCGGCCGCGGGCTGGCGGGCGGCCGTCGCGGCGCCGGGCGGCAGCACGGCAATGGCCAGGACCAGCGCACCGGCGCCGACCGCCAGCCGCTTCCATCGAGCCATCGTGATCTCCTCGTATCGGTGGGCGAAGTGCCCTCACGATGCGCGGATCCGGCGGCGGCACGCCACGCCACGTCGGCCTTGCGACTGTCGGGGATGGGCCTGCCGCTGCCCGAGCACCAGGCCCGGGGCGAGTTGGGGCGAGGTGGGACGGGGCGGGCCTGGGCCGGGCGGGACGGCGAGGGGCCGCCACCGGCGTCCGGTGGCGGCCCCTCGGGTGTTGCGCGGCTGAGGTCAGCCGGTGAAGCCCGCCGTGATGGCGGTGAAGGCCCAGTCGGACTGGGCGATGCCCGAGCACGACTCCTGCAGGCCGCCGCCCGCGCAGCCACGGTCGCGGTTGACCGACCAGAAGGCCAGGCGCGCGATGTGGTTGGTGTTGGCCCAGTTGCGGATGCTGGTCCAGTGGGCGGTGGTGGTGATCTCCGACTGGTCGGAGTAGCCGTTCATGCCGGAGATGCCGACGTGGGCGTACGCCTGGGCGTCGGTCCAGCCGAAGGCGGTCTTCAGCGCGTTCTTCAGGCCGGTCGCGGCGCTGATGGTGCTGGCGGACATGTCCGCGCCACCGCCGAAGTCGAACGGCATGATCGTGAACACGTCGATGTTGGCGCCGGTGGCGGCCGCCTGGGTGATCAGGCGGGTGCCGTAGTACGTCGGGCCGGTGGTCGCGGTGCCGAAGGTGAGGATCGTCTTGATGCCGGGGTTGTTCTGCTTGACGATCTTCAGGGCGCCGAGGATCCGGTCCTGCACGGCCTCGTTCTCGAACTCGTCCGTGTTCTCGATGTCGACGTCGATGTACTTGAGGTTGTAGGCGTTGATGACCTGCTGGTAGGCACCGGCCAGGGCCGAGGCCGAGGAGCAGTTCGGGCCGAGCTTGTTGCCCTGCCAGCCGCCGAAGGAGATCTCGACGTCACCGCCGTTGGCGCGGATGGTGTTGATGGTGGACTGGTCCACGCCGCCGGTCAGCGGACGGGTGCTGTCCCACATCGGCACGCAGCCGCCGCCGGAGAGCATGAACGCCATCGTGAACTGCTTGACGCCGGTCGCGCTCATGACGGTGGCGATGTTGGGCGGGCTGCCCCAGCCGTTGTAGTAGTACGGCGCGGCCATGGCGGTGCCGGTCGGGCAGCCGGTGGTGGTGCCGCCGGCCGAGGCCGACTTCGCCGACTCGCCCGTGCCGTTGTAGGCGGCCACGGTGTAGGTGTGGCTGCCACAGGCGGCCAGGCCGCTGATCGTCGCCGAGGTGCCGGTGACGGTCGCCTTGACCGTGGTGCCCTCGTACACGCGGTAGCCGGTCACGGTGCCGGTGGAGGCGTTCCAGGCCACCGAGATGCTGGACGCGGTCGAGCCGGTGACGTGGAAGTTGCCGGGCACGCTCGGCACACCGCTGGTGCAGCCGGTGGTGGTCGCCGAGGCGGCGCCGGACTTCGCCGACTCACCCGAGCCGTTGTACGCCGCCACGGTGTAGCTGTGGCTGGTGCACGTGCCCAGGCTGCTGATCGTGGCCGAGGTGCCGGTCACGGTCGCGACGACGGTGCTGCCCTCGTACACCCGGTAGCCCGTGACCGTGCCGCTCGCGGCGGCCCAGGACAGGGCGATCGAGGTGTTGGTGATCGTGCCGACCGCCGGGGTGCCGGGGACGCCGGGCACGCCCGTGCCGCCGGGGCCGTCGACCGAGACGTCGTCGACGTTGTACACCGGCTGGCCGTACCAGCCGTTGACGTACACCTCGAGCGAGGTCTGCGAGGCGCCGGTGGTGTAGCTGGTCGACAGCTGCACCCAGTTGGACGCCGCGTTCGGGTTCCAGGTCGAGGTGCCGCCGGTGATGCCCAGGTAGACGTAGCCGCCACCGCCGCGGACCCACGCGGTCGCGGTGTAGGTGGTGCTGGGCTGCACCGACACGGTCTGCTTGCACTGGGCGTAGTCGGACGCGCTGGGCGCGCCCTGCAACGCCTTGGTGCCGGCGTGGACCGGGGTGGACACGACGGAGCCGAGGCCCGCGCTACAGGTCCACGGCGACAGGGAGCCGGACTCGAAGCCCGGGTTGCTGAGCAGGTTCGCCGCCGAGGCGGGGCTGGCGGTCATGACGACCGCGGCGGCGACGGTCACCGCGGCGGAAGCCACTGCGGCGAGCTTGTGCCGGAAACGCATGTCGACCTTCCTTTGGGGGGAATGAAACATCGACTAACGGGACAGAAGCGTTTCCGTGAACATACAAGAAAGACAGTTAACAGTAAAGAAGCTTGCCAATACTGAAGGCAGGCGATCGCCAAGGTTGGCGGTCTTCCGCCACACCGGACATTCGGGTCCGCGTCAGGCGGGGCGTTCGGCGTCGGCGGAGCCGGTCTGCGCGAGCTCGGCGACGATGTCGAGGTGGCCCGCGTGGCGGGCGTACTCCTGCACCAGGTGCAGCATGATCCGCTCCAGCGTCGCGGGCTCGGCGCCGTCCCAGCGCGGGCCCGGCTGCCCCACCTCGGCCAGGTCGGCGGCGAGCACGACCTCGCGGGTGTGCTCGCCCTGGGCGCGCAGCGCGGCGACGAGGTCCTCCAGCGACTCGTCCGGGTCGACGTGCCAGCGCTCGTCGCGCCAGTCGCCCCACGGCTCGTCGAACGTACGCCCCTGGAAGCCCCACTCGATCCAGCGCAACTCGACGAAGCGCAGGTGCTTGAGCATCTCGACCGGGGTCCAGCCGGAGGCCAGGCGGCTGCGCCGCTGCTCCTCGGGTGCCAGGTGGGTCACCTTGCCGATCACGATGGCGCGGAAGTCGTCGAGGTAGGCGGCGAGCACCTCGTTGCGGGAGGCGATCGGGTCGGTGGGGCTGAGCGGCGAATTCGTCACCCGCCGAGTATCGCCGACCGCCCATACCCCGATTCCCGCGCCAGCAGCTACTAAAAGTAGCTCTGCGATTACCTAACGTGACTCCAGGCCGTTGGAGATGAGGGTGATTGGACCCAGATCAACCAGCTAGGAGGCACGTTGTCACCCAGACGCCTACTCGCCGCGCAGGGAGCGCTCATGCTCGCCGGCGTCCTCGCGGCGGGCACCACACCGGAACCGGCCCGCGCCGCACCAGCCACCACTGCGGCCCTGCCGCTCGTCGACCTGTTCGTCACCAAGGCCGACGCCCCCGACCCGGTCCTCGCCGGACGGGTGCTGACCTACACCATCGAGGTCGGCAACAACGGGCCGGGCATCGCCCCGACCGCGACCCTCGTCGACCAGCTGCCGACCGGCTTCACACCCGTGAGCGTCCCGACCGGCTGCACCTTCGACCCCATGCTGTTCACGGTCACCTGCAACCTCACCAACCTGCTGCCACTGCAGACCGTCCCGATCGCACTCCAGCTCGCGATCCCGTCGAGCCGGCCGCCCGGCATCCTCAGCAACACCGCCACCGTGACCACGGCGACCGCCACCGACCTGATCCCCGGCAACAACGCGGTCACGCAGACCACCACCGTGGAACGCGCCGCCGACCTGTCGGTGACCAAGGTGTGCAAGCCCGACCGGCCCGCACCGGCCGGAACGGGCGGCTACTGCACCATCTACGTCGACAACCTCGGCCCGTCCGACGCCGACGGGGTGCTGCTGCGCGACAACCTCACCTCGGCCACGCCGTTCAGCCTGACCGGCCTGGTGAGCCAGCCTGAGGCGGGCTGCATGCCCAGCACCAGGGGACCGGCGACCGAGATCAGCATCCCGTGCAGCTTCGGCACCATCCCCGCAGGACGGCGCGCCACCCTGCGCGTCTCCGTCGACGCGCCCGACGTCACCCAGATCAACGACGTCGCCCGGGTCAGCGCCACCACCGCCGACCCCGACCAGAGCAACAACGAGGCCACCGGCCGCGTCGAGTTCGTCGGATCGGCCGACCTGACGCTCGACAAGACCGGACCGGAGACCGCACTGGCCTCCACCGAGCTGACGTACGAGATCACGGTGAAGAACAACGGGCCGTCCACGGCCCAGAACGTCACCGTACGCGACACCCTGCCCGGCGGCGTCAGCTTCGTCTCGGTCAGCTCCACCAAGGGCACCTGCACCAACGGCCAGCCGCCCGGCCGCGACCTGGTCTGCGGCCTGGGCAACCTCGCCAACGGCGACAGCGTCACCATCACCGTGGTCGGCAAGCTCGCCGACGACGCCGTCGCCGGGACGATCCTGTTCAACGAGGCCGTGGTCTCCAGCGACACCGCCGACCCGGACAACGACGACGTGCGCAAGAGCGTCAAGACCACCGTCACCGCCGACGCGAACCTGTCGGTGACCAAGGACGACGACCCCGACCCGGTGCTCGCCGGCGAGGAGCTCGTCTACACCGTCACCGCCAGCAACGCCGGACCGTCGACCGCGCAGGCGGTCACACTCCAGGACACGCTGCCCGACGGCACCACGTTCGTGTCGGGCGTCAACGGCGGCAACCAGCCGGTCTGCGCCTTCCAGCAGCCCGACCAGGTCGTGTGCCAGCTCGGCGACCTCGCCTCCGGCGCCTCCGAGACCGTACGCATCACGGTCGCGGTGGACTCGTCGGTCGAGGACGGCACCACGCTGCGCAACGAGGTGACGGTGTCGTCGTCGACGCCCGACTCCGACCCGAACAACAACACCGCCACCGCCGAGACCACCGTCGAGACCTCGGCGGACCTGTGGATCGACGCGGTCGGGCTCACCCCGGGCACGGAGGCCGCCCAGGTCAAGCCGGACAAGGACAAGGACAAGGACCAGCTCGTACTGCTGGTGACGGTGCACAACGACAAGGGGTGCCGGACCGAGGAGTCGGCCAAGCCGTCCGGCACCTGCGGTGAGGGCGGCCCGTCCGACGCGCAGAACGTGACCGTCGTGGACCGGCTGCCGCTCAGCCCGGACCAGCTGGAGGTGCAGTACGTCTCGCGCGACTGCGAGTACGACGAGCAGCGGCACGTCGTGACCTGCCATGTCGACACGGTCCCGGCGGGAGCCACGGCGCAGTTCGTCATCAAGGCGAAGCTCGTCGACAAGGACGACGATGACGACGCCCGGACCGAGGGCAAGAAGGACAAGGACAAGGAGAGGCTCGTGAACGTCGCGACCGTCTCCAGCTCCACGCCCGACCCGGACCCGAGCAACAACACCGCCGTCACGGTCATCGTCCTGAAGGACAAGGACAAGGACAAGGCCTGACCGGTACGGGACAGCAGCGGCGCCGCGGTGATCGTGGCGCCGCTGTTCTCGTACACCGTGCGGTCAAGCTCCGATCCCGGGCGGCGGCTGGGGAAATCCCTGGGGCGGCCGTCCCGCGGTGTCGCTGAGGCGGCAGAGCAGGGCGTCGGCCCGTCGGCGGTGCCAGCATTCGCCGCATGAGAAACCCCTCCGTTGATCGTGGCGGCGCGTTGGCGCCCGCCCGCAGAGTGCTGGCCGTCGTGGCCGCGCTGACGCTGGTCGGCGTGGCCGCGCCCGCCGCCGCCGGCGAGGACCCGCCCCGCCGTCCGAAGCATGAGCTGGTGGCCTGCGACCCGACCGCCTGCTACGCGGCCTGGTACGTGGTCGACTCCGACGGCGACGGCTACTGCGACGCCGACGAGCTGGCCGCTGGCACCGACCCCGACGACAAGGCCAGCCACCCGCTGCTGCTGAAGCTCGTCGACCTGGCCATCGACCGCACGCTGCCGTCGTTCGAGGCGGGCGCGGGCGCCTTCTTCCTGCTGCCCGTCGAGCTGGTCCGGCAGCGGCAGGAGTATGCGCACGACTGGCTGGGCGCGTTCCCGATCGCCGGCCGCGCCGACGCCGTGGGCAAGTTCGGCGTCACCGGCGACCTGATGAAGAAGTTCGGTCTCGACCCGACGAAGGACCCGTTCAGCCTCGGCATCGACCTGCCCGGCACCAACGGCGGCACCAGCAGCGGCGGCCTGAAGCTGGCCGGGGTCAAGCCGGGCCGCGTCCAGACCTCGCTGCTCGGCATCGACGGCAGCGCCACCTACGGGGCCGATCGCGGCGGGGTCGTGGACAGCACCAAGGACTGGGGCGGCCTCGGCAGCGGCGACATCACCACGTACGGCGACGGCTCGGAGACGCACACCACGAGCAACAAGGAGGGCGGAACCAACGTCGAGTACACCAACCCCGGCGGCTCGGCGGGGCCGACCGTGACGACCACCCTCGACAGCCACTGGGAGGGCGACGTCCGGGTCGACGAGGAGCACGAGACCACGAAAGACCCTGACGGCAACATCATCAAGGACTCCACGACCGTCACGCTCAACTTCAAGGACGGGCACACCGAGAGCCAGACCGACACGATCAGGTACAACCGCAATGCGAAGAACGAGGTCATCGACACGTCGGTGAGCCACACCGAGACGACTTCCACCGCTGACGGCAAGACCACCAGCAGCACGGTCACCTACCGCTGCGACGCCAACGCCGAGAACTGCACCCAGACCGGCACCGGCACGGCCACCGGCGGCATGTTCGACCCCGACTACGGCCCGCCGGTCGTCACCGAAGAGGTGGTCAAGGGCACGCTTCGGCTACGCGGCGCGGCGATCACCGTGGTCGAGGGCTGGGAGCGGCCGGGTTCGGAGGAGCCGGACCTGCCCAACCTGGGAGCGCTGATCCTCGTCGACCCGAACGCAGACGACCTGTTCGTGCTGGTCGAACCGACCAACGCGGCGCGGGCGCACCCGGAGTCGCGCCCCGACCTGCCCAACCCGATGACCGGCGAGCCGGCGCCGACCGGCGGCTGCTCGGGCGGCCTCTG
Source organism: Catellatospora sp. TT07R-123 (assembly GCF_018327705.1). Classification (NCBI taxonomy): domain Bacteria; kingdom Bacillati; phylum Actinomycetota; class Actinomycetes; order Micromonosporales; family Micromonosporaceae; genus Catellatospora; species Catellatospora sp. TT07R-123. Next base: position 1,696,064 of record NZ_BNEM01000002.1, read on the forward strand.
CTGAACTGACACCGTGAGCTGTGGTGGCCCGGCCTTCCGCCGGGCCACCACGGGTGGTGGCCCGCCAGTGGTGGCTCAGCCGAGGTTCAGGACGTCGAGAAGTCGCGAGAAGGCCGGTACGACGATCCGCCATGAGCACTGCCGCGGATCGGTCCAGAAGTCGCTGGCGACCACCCGGGGATCGTCGGAACCGGTACGGTAGTCCAGGGCCATCGCGACGTCGTCTCCGGGCCGGCGGTTGACGGCGATGAGGACCGCCTGCTCGACGTCGAGCCAGGGCAGCTTCACCGGACCGACGGCGGTGCTGCCACGGGCCTGCCTGAAGAGGTACGCAGAACGCGGGTCCGCGGTGAGCCGGAGGAGCCCCGCGTTCTCCCGCCGCATCCAGTCGATGCCGGTGAGGAAGTCCAGCGGGTCTTCGAACCACGGCATGAGCTCGCGCATGACGTCATCGCCGGGGTTCCGCCAGCGGCCGTCGTCCATGAGACCGATCAGCGACCCGGGCAGCGGCAGACCGTTGACGCTCGATCCCTCATCCACATCGGCTCCCCGCCGTCCGCGCTGCCGAGATCGCGGCGGACGGTGTGCGCCGACGGGACGGACACCCGGCCACGACCTCCTCAGTCCACATGGCGCCGAACGTTAGCAGCCGTGGACCCGCCGACCGCACCGCTCGGAACATCGGCGTTGGTCGGTGGCGGCTACGGTGGCGTCATGCACCTCCGCCACCCGCAACTGTCCGGTCTGGGGCGAAACCTGTCGGCTCCGGAGGACGTACTGGTGCGCCTGGCTCGGCACCCGGCGGGCCGGCACGGCATGTCGATGCGGCAAGGGCAGCTTCCGGACATCGCGGTCGAGGCGCTGCTGGCACACAGCGACCCCGGGGACACGGTCCACCTGCACGGACGTCGGATCTCCGCAGTGATGCAGCGCAGAATCGCCGCGCATCCCGATCCGGCGATCCGTGACGCCTTCCCGGCGTTCGTCCGCACCATGGTGGAGCGGCGGGTGAGGGTGAACATCGAGGACCTCGAGCAGGTGTACGGCCAGCCCCGTGCCGACCTGCTCGCCCATCCTGATCCGAGACTACGCGCGGCAGTGGCCGAGGCCTGGCGGGACCGGCCGCTCGAAGCGCTGACACGCATGCTCGCCGATACCGAACCGGCCGTGCGCGAGGCGGCCACCAGGCACCGGCAGCCCGGCCTACCGGCGGAGGTCATAGCCGCCTGCCTGGCAGATCCCGCGACGTGCGCCAACGTGGCCCGCTATGCCGAGCTCACTTCGGAGCAGGTTCTCCAGCTGATCCGTGACGGGGACGACGACCTGGTCGAGGCTGTGGCCGGCAATCCTCAGCTGCCCGCAGCGGCGATCGAGGCGATGGCGGACGTGCCGCACCTGGTGGTGCGGCTGGCTGTCGCGTGGAGCAGGCACGTCGACGCCGATACCCGCGACCGGCTGTTCTCCCAGGCGGAGGCCGCCGCTGCCGCAGGCGACAGCGACGCCAGGATCGCGCTGGCCTGGAATGTCACCGAACCCTGGTGGCTGCTGGACGAACCGCTGGAGCGGAGGTTGTCGTTCCTCGACGCACCGCGAGCGGAGTTTCGCCGCGTACTGGCCGACTGCCGCGATCTGCCGGAACACGCATGGCAGCGACTCGACAACGACCCGGACCTGAGAGTGCGGCGTGCCGCCGCGCGGCGGCCGGACACTCCCGCGGAGGTGCTGGAGCGGCTGGTCCGTGGGCACGGCGAGGCGCGGCGCATCCGGCCGACGCACGTGGAGCATCCCAACTTTCCGCGCGAGCAGCTGCGCACCTTCGTCGAAGATCCGAATCCGGCGGCCCGCCGTGCCGCGTTGCAGGACCCGACGCTGCCGGTGGATGCGTTGGAGAGGTTGGCAGCCGAACCGGGAATGCGGCAGGCGGTAGCCGCCCACCCCATGCTGGACGAGGCGCTGTTCAGCCGCCTTCTGGCAGACACCGACCCAGCGGTGGTGGAAACGGCGGCCGCCAACTCGATACTGCCGCCGGACCTGATGTACCGCATCCTGGCGGAACTCGACCTTTGACAGCACCTCGCGGTGGGCACAGCATCCGGGCCGCACCGCTCAGGATCGATCAACTGAGGGCCTCCTGGAAAGCATCACGCCAGCAGCAGGTAAAGCCTTCGTCCTGGACCCGCGGCAGCGTGCCAGAGTCGGCGATCAGTAGTTGCCGCTCGCCACGGCCCAGGCGTACGGGCCGACCGAGAGAAGCAGCCCGAGCAGCGCGATCATCGCCACCCGGATCCGGCCCTTGGCCGTGTAGACGACAGCGCCGACGAGCCCGAGGATCGCGCCGGGCACGGCCACGGCGAGCATCGCGAGGCCGAGCACCTGCCCGACGTCGTCCGGATCGTCAGGTCCGACGGCAGGCAACAGGCTGCCGAAAGCGTAGATGGCGCAGCCGAGGGCACCGAGCAGTACGGCCAGGCTGGCCATGGGCCCGCGCCGGCTTCCGGCGGCAGGCGGCGACACGGCCAGGTCGGGTGTGGTGGTGGACGGCTGCTGTGCCGGAGTGCGCCGTCGGGCCAGCTCGACCACGCCGACCACGGCACCAGCGGCGGCGGCCAGCGCACTGATGACTCCTGCCCCAGCCGAAAGAGAGTCTTCGATGCTCACCGGCGGAGTCTCGCAGACGGCAGCAGGCGGTGCAGTCGTCCCTTCAGCCATCACTGCCCGCCGAGAGCGCGAACACCCCGCCCCGGAAACGGTCCAGGAATGCTCCCTGAGGCCCCTCCGCCTCGGTTCCCCGGCTGGCGCTCAGACCGCCACGACCGTGTACGAGTCCAACGACATCACGTCGCCGCTCTCCGCCATCGACCGGATCACGTCAAGCTGGCTGGCCACGAAGGAGGACCGGCCTGCTGACTCCTCCGCCCGGCACACGTCGACCTCCCAGCCGCCGTCCTGTAGACCACGCGAGTCCACCGACTCGTCGGCGACGATCCGCCACCCCGCCTCGGTCAGCGCGGCAGCCCGCGCCCGCGAGAGCGGCGTGCGGATGTTGCCCGCGTCGATCCCCAGCTGGGCCTGTGCCAGCACCGCCAGGTGGTGCGGAACCTGCGCGAGAGTGCGCGGCGTCAGGTCCCACTCGGAGAAGCACAGCGTCGCAGCCCAACCCTTCGCGGCGGCGAGCTGCTCGCGCAGCTGCCCGGCCGAGTCGAAGTACCAGGAGCAGTGCGCGAGCACGACGCAGTCGTAGGGCCCGTCGTCCACCGTGGCGCCGTCCCACTCGAACCGGAACTCGATCCTCGACCCGAGCGGCCCCTGGCGCAGATGATCGGCCGAGTCCCACACCGTGACGGGCGCGCCGTAATCGGACGGCGCCGGGTCGACCGCGGTGACGTGGCCGTCCGGCCCGACCGCGTGGGCGAGCGCGACCGTCGTCTCACCCTGCCCGCAGCCGATCTCCAGCACCCGCATGCCCGGCTTGATGCCCCACCGGCTGACGAGTTCGCAGCGGAACGCCGTCTGGGTCTCCTGGATCTGCGGGCCGGTGGAATAGCCGAGCATGAGCTGGGCGAGCTCGCGTGAGTCCATCCCTGAACCCTACGGCCACGGGGCGGCCGGACGCCGGACACCCCGGCGAGGCTGGCGGTAGACGTGCCGGTCGTCGACCGTCCAGTTCCCACCGGTGGTCGCGGCGCAGGCACTCGCCGACGACCGCCGCACCGGCAGGGTCATGCCCGGCGTCAGCTCATGTCGACGGCGTACGCCTCCTCGCGCACGTCCGGGTCAGGGTGCTGCCGCAGCTCGACCAGCAGCTCCCGCCACGGCGTCTTCCAGCCGTAGCCGGCCCCGTAGCGGACCATCGTCACCGCGAACAGCCCGCCGGTGAGATCGCCGCGCCGGGCCAGCCCGGCGATGGTACGGGCGAGGTCGGCGGGGTCGGGCGACTCGCGCAGGCCCCGCAGGCGCGCCCCGACCCGTTCGGCGGTGCGGAAAGCGAGGACGGGCCGACCCGCGCACAGACCGGCGATCTCATCCAGATTGTCCAGTCTGCCGAGATCCACCAACAGGCCGATGGCCGTGGCGGCGTACGCGGGACGGCCCGCCAGCCACCGTGCCGCCGCGACCAGCGCAGTCCGGTCCGCATCAGCCTGCCGCGTCCCGGAGAGGACGACCGCGCCCCGGGTGAGCAGTTCGATGCGGCGGCGGGCCGGGCGGTCCGACTCAGGGCCGTCCGGCAGGTCGTCGCCCGCGTCGCGGTCCACGAGCCGGGCCAGCGCGTCGCCGAGCGCCGCGTCGCCGCCTGCCCGCAGCAGGTTCGCGACCTCCATCTGCACGACCGTCTCACCGAGGTCGGTGAGACGGTCCACGACCAGCCCGGCAGCGCCGGTCAGCCACGGCGACCACTGACCGAGCTGCCCGAACGCCGCGCGCCGGACCTCCCGGTCGGCGGATCCGCACGCCTCGACCACGAACGCCGCGTAGCGGGTGCGGTGCCGTTCCGGGATCAGGTACGGGTATGCGTTCAGGACCGCGCGCTGCTCCTCCCGGCTGCCGTCGACCGCGGTCCGCAGGATGGTCCAGCTCGCCTCGGTCTGCAACCGCTGGCGGGCGGCGGAGACGATCGCCGCGCGCACGTCGCGGTGCGCATCCGGGTTCGCGTACGCGTCGAGCAGCACCGCCATCGCCTGCGGTGGTCCGTAGCGGGCCAGCAGCCGGGCCGCCTCCTTCCGGCTCGTGATCTTGACGGGGCCGGTCAGCACCTCGCCCAGCACCTCGAGCAGCCGGGACGGCCGGACGTGCCGGGCAGCCCGGCTCGCGGCGTACACCGCGACCCGCGCCCGGTCGCCGTCGGCGTATCGGAGCAGCACCGGCAATGCCTCGTCCGGCCGGTCGGTCCAGACCAGCGCACCCAGCGCCGCCTCGGCGAGCACCACCTCGGGGGCGTCGAGGTGGCGCAGCACCAGTTCACGCCCCGTAACGCCGACGCCGGCGGCGGCCCGGACCGCCGCCGCGCGCTGCTGCACGCCCTGCCCGGCGTCGGTGATGACCAGCTCCTGCAGGTCCACGAAGCGGGCCTGGTGGCGGGGCAGCCAGTGCTCGGCGCGAAGCGCCCAGGCGGGCACCCATGCCGTCCCCGACTCCACGAACCGGCCGCGCGGGCTGCGGTTGTCCAGCACCTGGTCGAGCAGATCGGTACGGCGGACGCAGACGGTCTCCCACACCTGGTGGATCGCCACCGCGGTCGCGTCGACCGCCAGCACCTCGGCGACCCGGTCCGTGCGGGTCCGCGGGTCGTCGAGCCAGAACTCGATCGCCGTACGGGCCACCGAGGGCAGCGTGTGCGGGTCGATCGCCCGGCGCAGCAGGTCCTGCAACTGCGGGAGCTGCCAGGCCCGCCTGCCGAGCGCGCGGGTGAGCGCGAACAGCGGACCGTAGCGGCTGCGGGCGATGCCCGCCTCGGCCCAGCCGCGCAGCCGTTCGAAGACCATCGCCTCCTGGCCCCGGCGCAGCACCGTGTCGAACCGGCGCAGCACCGGCACGTGCGCACTGCCGCTGACCAGGTCGATCGTCAGCAGCGCCCACTCGCGAAGCTCAGGCACGGCGACGTGGTGCTGCAGGACGTCGACGGCGAGCCGGCTCAGCGCCGCCGAGGTGGCGGCGGACGCGTCACGCGCGTCGACCGCGTCGGTGGTCAGCTGCGTGAGCCCGGCGGCCGTATCCGCCGTGAGCAGCGGGGCCACCTTCGCGAGCGCGGTGAGCCCCGCCGCGCGTACCGGATCCTGCTCGTTGCGCAGCCGGCCGAGCCGCGCGACCACCTCGGCCACCACCTGCGGGTCGCGGGAGCGGCGGGCCGCTTCCACCAGCAGCGCGTAGCCCTGCGCCCGCTCGTCGGCGTCGCCGGAGCGCAGTGCTGAGCCCAGCGCCAGGGACGCGTCCGGCCAGGCCAGGTAGGCACTCCAGGTGCGCACGTCGGCTTCCCGCTCCTGAACCTTCGCCAGGCCCAGGACCCGGGTCGCCTCGCGGATCCGGACCGCGGCCGGCAGCACCTCCATGAGCTCGGCAGCCGGGATCAGCGTCGCCGTGTCCGCCTCGGCCACGGCATGGTCGTACAGCTGTCCGCGCCGGGCCGGGACGACGGCGTCGAGCAGCGCTGCCAGCGCCCGGCCGTGCTCCCGGAACCGGGCGGCGAGCGGTGCCAGTTCGTCGTCGGGCAGTGCCGCGAGACGGCGCAGCAGGGCCGGCGGCAGCACGGTCCGCTTCAGCCAGGACGCGCGGCCCGGGGCGATGAGCAGGCGGGCGACGCGACTCGCGTCGTGTGCGGCGAGTTTCCCGTACGCGCTGAGCCGGCCGGGCAGCGATTCCTCGGGTGCGTACCGTTCGAGCAGGTCGAGGGCCTGAGCCGGGTCGCATCGCAGCAGCGCGTCGGCAGCGCCGGCCCAGATCCTCGGCCGCGTCTCGGGCAGGGCCGCGGCCAGCCGCTCGCGGATCCGGTCCAGCAGCGGGCCGGGATGCCACCGGACCAGCCGTTCGAGGTTGAACGCGTGCTCCAGGTCGGGCAGCAGCGCCCGTACCGTATCGGCGCCGCAGGCGGGCAGCAGCGCGGCCGCCTCCTCGTCACCGAACCGGGCCCGGACCTCGATGATCAGCGCGTCGGCGACGGCAGGGGCATGCGTACGGCGCAGGGCCTGGTACACGCGCCGCCGCTCCATGACCGGCCGGTCGGCGAGATCGCCGACCGTGATGCCGGTGCGCACCGCCGCCGTCAGGGCCAGGCCCCTGACCGACGGCTGCGGGTCGTTCGTCGCGGCGGCGATGCCGTCGGCATCCCGGACCACCAGCGCGGCGACCAGGGCCAGCTGCCGCTCGTACGGGCCGTGCTCGCGCAGGTCGGCGCAGACCTGGGCACGGTCGGGCGCCAGGCGCGCCCATTGCGCCAGGTGGATCATCCGCTGGCGGTACGGCAGCGGGTCGAGCGAGGTCAGCAGGGTGCGGGTGGCTGGGAGCACGGCGTAGATTGTGCCCGCAGCCGCACCTCGGTGAGAGGCCGGGCCGGAGGATCAGCTCCGGTCGACGGATCCGTTCAGTCCCACCAGAAGTACCAGCGCCGGGCCGGGACCTGTTTCCTCGCCACCCACTCCGGATCGCCGAAGACCTGCCCGAGGTCCGGGCAGTACGCCCACTGCTCCTCGGTCACCTCGCTGATCTCCGCCGGTGTGATGGGCGGCCGGTGCACGACGAACTCCACCGACGAATGGTCCAGGTGCAGCACCTCGGCGCCGAAGCGGTCCCGCCACGACGTCCAGACCGCGGCATGATCGGCGGAGGTCAGCCACGGGTGCGACGCGTCACCGCACCAGTTGTTCGCGTACGGCGCCCGCAGCGGCAGCGGCAGGTCGGTGCCGCCCGCCGCAGCCGGCAGCAACAGCAGCCAGGCAGTCGGGTTGAGCTCGCTCTCCAGGAACTTCGAGCCGGTGAACGGGGCCGGCTCCAGCCGGGGCACCACGGCCGACCAATTCCCCCACTTGGCCTCACGCAGCCAGTCCTCCCGCGTGGCCGCACGTAGCTGCGCGATCATCTGCGCCGGTGCGAGCGGGCTGGCCACCGCCCGTTCTCCGGCGTGCAACGCGAACTCGGCCGGGCGCAGCGGCGACACGAACGGCCACAGCCCCGTCTCGCCGTGCACGTCACGCAGCTGCTCCCAGACGGTGTGCCAGTCCCGGGGCGCGGGCGCACCGAACAGGTGCAGGTCGCCGACCGGCGCCGAGCACAGCCCGGGCAGAAATACCCCCCAGGTGTCCAGCAGCCGTTGCATAAGCGCATGCTCCCGCTCGCCTGCCGGCGGTTCCACCGGTTCCGGTCCGTTCACCTGCCTGCGACGCACCATGCAGACCTCCTTGACGCGATCATCGTGCCCGACCCCGTATTCGTGGTGCCGAGCCGGTGCAGCCTGAGTCGATGTAGACACCGGACGACGCGCGAGTCGGCGAACATCGACACGTGGGCCCGTTGGCGTCTGCGGGCGGCCGAACACCGCGATGCCCAGGTCGGGGCCACTGCTCCTGCGTAGAGTGGAGACATGGCCGCGGAGCGCGGAACCGGGCGCTGACGGCAGCGGCATCGAGGTCGCCAGGACGCCCGCCGAGTTCGTCAGGCGGTTAGAGACAGGTCAGCCATGCCTCACACCATGAGCGCGCTCGTCGCCGGAGAGGTCGGCGAGCCTGCCGATGTCCTGCGGCTGGAGTCGCGACCCGTTCCCACGCCGACAGCCGGCCAGGCGCTGATCCGGGTGAAGGCGACCCCGATCCACGCCAGCGACCTGCACGTTCTCCGCGGCCGATACGGCTTCTCCCCGGAGTTCCCCACCGTCGGGGGCCACATGGAATGCGTGGGCCGGGTAGAGGCCCTGGGCCCGGACGCCGAGGGGCTGGAGATCGGCCAGCGCGTGGTGGTCGCAGCCGTCCCCGCGGTGCCCGGCCCTCCCGTGTCCGGCACCTGGCAGGAATACCTCGTCGCCGATGTCCGACGGCTCCTGCCGGTCCCCGACGGCCTGAGCGATTCCAGCGCCGGCCAACTCGCCGTCAACCCGCTGACCGCGCTGCTGCTCGTGACCCGCGAACTCGACGTGCAGCCAGGTGAATGGCTGCTACAGACGGCCGCGGGCTCCACCGTCGGCCGGCTCGTCATCCAGCTGTGCCGGCACCTGGGCGTCCGCACGATCAACATCGTGCGGCGGCGCGCCGCCGTCGCGGAGATCAGGGCGCTCGGCGGTGACGAGGTCGTCTGCACCGAGGACGAAGACCTGCTGCGACGGGTGGCCGAGATCGCAGGAGACGACGGCGTACGCAAAGCCGTCGACTGTGTCGCCGGGCCGGTCGGCGCCCAGGTGTCCCAGGCACTGGCCCCGGGAGGGCAGGTCGTCGTCTATGGAGCGCTGTCCACCCACCGGCAGACCGATCCGGCAGCGCTGACGATCCCCGTGCAGGCACGCTCGCTCATCTACGAGACCAAGGCGGTCCGCGGCTTCTGGCTGAACCGCTGGTTCGGCACCACCCCGCCCGAAGAGGCGCTGCGCGCGCTGTCCCAGGTACGCAGCCTCGCCACCGACGGCGTGCTGACCATCCCCGAAGGCCAGCCGTTCCCGCTCGAACGCTTCGCCGAAGCCATCGCCCTGGCCGAAGCGCCCGCCCACGGCACCAAACCGCTCCTCGTCTTCGAGGACAACCACGGCAGTCACGCCGGGTGACAGACGGCTGCGGGCGCGGAGCCGGCCGACCGTTACGGTGATGGCCGTGACGTCACCCCTTTCGATCCTGTCCGATGTCTCGGCGCTGACCGAGCAGATCGCGGCGGCCGCCGCCCAGACCGAACACGACCGCGCAGTGCCCCGGCACCTCGTCTCCGGCCTGGCCGAGGCCGGAGTGTTCCGGATCGCGGCACCGGCGTCGGCCGGGGGCGCCGAGGCCTCCCCCGCCGCCATGTACGAGGTGTTCGAGCAGCTGGGCCGTGCCGACGGATCGACCGGATGGTGCGCGATGATCGCCGCGGCCACCAGCGCCGTCCTCGGGCGCCTCGACCCGGCCGTCGCCAAGGGCCTGCTCGCCGATCCGGGGTTCCTCATCGCCGGGGTGGCCGCCCCGTCGGGACGCGCCGTCCGGACCGACGGCGGCTACCGCGTCAGCGGGAGATGGACGTTCGCCAGCGCCTCCCGGCACGCGACCTGGCTGGTGGGCGGCTGCGTCGTCGTCGACGCGGGCGGTGTGGTGGTCGGGCCGCAGGGCCTGCCGGAGATGGTGCTCGCCGTGCTGCCCGCCGGGCAGGTGACCGTCCACGACACCTGGCACGCGGTCGGCCTGTGCGGCACGGGCAGCCACGACTTCACCGCCGAGGACGTCCTCGTACCGGCCGACCACACCTTCTCCCTGGCCGACCCGCCGGTCCACGACTCCCCGCTGTACGCGTTCCCGTTCCGCAGCCTGCTCGCCTTCGGCATCGCCGCGGTGGCGCTCGGGATCGCCGACGCCGCGCTCGCCGAGTTCAGCCGGCTCGCCGCCGCCAAGGCCAACCCGATGACCGGCCAGGTGCTCGCCGCGAAGCCGGCCGCGCAGGCGGCGTTCGCGCAGGCGACCGGGCTGCGCCACGCGGGACGGGCCTACCTGCTCGACGAGATCGGCCGCTGCTGGGACCTGGCCGCCGCCGGGCAGCAGGCGACCGTCGAGGACCAGGCGCGGCTGCGGCTCGCGATCACCCAGGCCACCGCGATGGCCGCGCAGGCGGTCGACCTGCTCTACCGTACCGCCGGGGGCTCCTCGGTCTTTCTGTCCAGCCCGCTGCAGCGGCACTTCCGCGACGTCCACACGGCGACCCAGCATGCCCTCGTCGGCGCCGACTCCCTCGAACTGGCCGGGGCGCTCCTGCTCCAGCAGCAGGTGAGCACGTTGCGGCTGTGAGCCGGGTGGATCCCCGGGCGCAATCCCGCAAGCCGTGCCCGTCGGCGATGCTGCCGCGCAAGACTTGTGGCGGGAGCAGGCGCGCACCTTGGGAGGCGCCACGGGGATCAGCCGAGCGCTGTGGCCGACCCGGCCGGGCGGTGAACCCGACCGGGTCGTGATGACAGCCGTGCTGGTCGGGGGCCTGTGGCTGGTCTTTTATGCCGTCCTGGTCTATTTGACCCATACATCGCGTCCTGCTGCTATTTTCGTCGGCAACGTCCTGTATCTGTTCCCGATCGCCGCGGCGGCGGGGCTGAGCGTCTTCGCCGCGGTTCGCACCAGCGGCCGGGTCCGTATCGCGTGGCGGCTGCTGGCCGCGTCGAACGTGCTGTGGCTCGCCGGAGAGACACTGTGGGCCGTGTCCGCCTACCGGTCGCCGGACGACGTTCCGGTCCCGTCGGTGTCCGACATCGGCTACTTCCTGTCCTACCTGCTGGCCGTTCCGGCGATCATCGTCGGTCTCGGGATGGGCCTGCTGGGACGTACCCGCAGACTGCTCGACGCCCTGCTCGTCGCCGCGGGCGGGGTGGCGCTGGGCTGGCAGCTGCTCATCGGCCCGCTGATGCCGAGCAGCTGGGACGCCGCGACGATCACCGCGTTCATCTACCCGGTGCTGTCGGTCGCGCTGGTCAGCGTCCTGGCGGCGGTGGTGTTCAGCGGCGGGCAGCGGGTTCCCCGGTCGATGATGATCGTCGGGGCGGCGTTCGGGCTGGCGGCGGTGACCGACGCCGCGTACGCCTACCTCACCCTCGAACACGAGTACACCAACGCGAGCTGGCTCAACGTCGGCTGGCAGGCGGAGGCGGTGCTGCTGTGCATCGCCGCGCTGATCGCCGCGCGCTCGCGGGAGTCCGACGAGCCGACGACCCTGGAACCGGACCTGTCGTCGCTGCCGGCGGTGGTCGCGGTGGTCGCGGTGTGCGGAGTGGCGCTGGCCGACCTGATCGTGGTCGGCCAGCTGTCGCGCGTCACGGTGGCGTTGACGCTGCTGCTGCTCGTGGGTCTGCTGGTGCGGCAGATCAGCCTGGCACGCGGGCGCTGGCGGGTGACGCAGCGGCTGCGTACGGATGCGCTCACCGATCCGCTGACCGGCCTGTACAACCGGCGCCACTTCGAGGAGTCGCTGCGGTTCGAGGCGGTGTCCGCGGCCCGGCACGAGGCGCCGCTGAGCGTGGTCCTGGTGGATCTGGACCACTTCAAGGACGTCAACGACACGTACGGGCACGCGGCGGGGGACGCGGTGCTGGTAGAGGTGGCGCGGCTGCTGCGGCAGTCGGTGCGCAGCACCGATCTGATCTGCCGGTACGGCGGTGAGGAGTTCGCGTGCCTGCTGCCGGGCACCGACGCGCAGGCGGCGGTCGACCTGGCGGAGCGGATCCGCCAGAGCGTGTGCCGGACACCGGTGCCGGTGCCGGGCAGTTCTGACCATGTGCTGCTCACGGCCTCGTTCGGGGTCGCCACGGCCGAGCCTGGGCAGGTCGACACCGGCAAGCTGGTCGAGGTCGCCGACGAGGCGCTGTACCGGGCCAAGGCGCTCGGCCGCGACCGGGTCGTCGGTTCGGGGGTCGTGCCGGCTGCCGCCGACCCGGCAGGCGAGCTGCCGCCGGGGCTGATCTGGCTGGCGGACCGGGTCGACGAGGCACTCGGCCGGCGCGACCGGGCGGCGCTGGTGTCGCGCTGGTCGGCGCATACTGCTGCGCGGCTGGGTCTCGATCCCGCCACGCAGGCCCGGATCGCCGCTGCCGCCCGGGTGGCGGACATCGGCCGGATCACCGCGGCGCTGGACTCGCCCTCGGCGGAGCAGATCCGCCGACACCCGGCCGAGGGCGCCCGGCTGCTGGTGGAGCTGGCCGGCCGGGCTGACCTGGGCGACCTGGTCGCGGCCTATCATGAGCGTGCCGACGGCTCCGGCTATCCGCTCGGCCTCAGTGCCGACGACATACCCGTCGGCGCACGGATCATCGCGGTGTGCGACACCTGGGCCACGATGCGCGCCGGCGGGTCGGCGGGGGCCGGCGAGGACCAGGCCAGGGCGGAGCTGAGCCGGGATACGCGGTTCGACCCCGCGGTCGTCGCCGCTTTCCTCAGCATCGTCGACGAGTGCGCGGCCGACCGGGGTTCATCACGCCGTGACGGTGCCGCCGTGCTGCCGGCGGCGGGCGAGCAGCCCAAGTGACGAACGTGCCGGGGCGCCCGCGTGGTGCGGGCGCCCCGGCACGGGTCGGCTCGCCTGCCATTCCGGCCTCGAATCTCCTGCTCGCTCGGTGAGAGCGCTCTCGGGTCTATCGTTGCGCGAACGCGGCGGCGGGTGATCGCCGTGGAGAGTGCAGGCGCCCGATGAGCAAGGCCAGGCCGACGATCGAGGACGTCGCGCGGGTGGCAGGCGTGTCCCGTGCGACCGCGTCCCGCGTGATCAACGACGCCCCGGGCGCGTCGAGCCCCCTGCGGGCGCGGGTCCGAGCGGCCGTGACCGACCTGGGCTACCAGCCGAACGAGGCCGCCAGAGCGCTGGCCTCCGGTCGGCCGCGAGCGGTGGACGTCATCGCGGTGACCGACGGCCCCGGTATCGAATGGCTCGGCGCCCATCCGTACTTCAGCCGGGTCCTGGCAGGCATGATGCCGGTCCTGAAAGACGCCGGCGCGCAGCTGCGGCTGCACGCGATCAGCGGAGCGGCCGGGGACGCCATCGACCAGATCGCCGCCGACGCCACCGTCGGCGCGGTCCTGGCCTACGTCACGCCGGATCTCGCCGCCCGGTTCCACCGCAGGTGCCGCCGGGTGGTGTCGATGGTCCCGACCGCACCCTCGGTGCCCGCGATGCAGGCCGACAACGTCGGCGGGGCGTACGAGGCGGTCCGGGAACTCCACCGGCTCGGCCGACGCCGGATCGCCGCCGTCCACGGTCCCGCGCTCAACCCCTGCGCCATCGACCGGCGCACCGGCTACCGGCGAGCCGTCGAAGACCTCGGGCTGCCGCAGCTCAGCGCCGACGGCGACTTCTACCGCGACGGCGGCCACCACGCCGCACGGGAGCTCCTACGGCAATATCCGGACATCGACGCGATGTTCGTCGCCTGCGACCTGATGGCCGCCGGAGCCGTACAGGCCATCACCGCCACCGGCCGGCGCGTGCCCGACGACGTCGCCATCATCGGCTTCGACGACAGCATCGCCGCCGTATGCAGCAACCCGCCGCTGACCACGATGCGGCTGCCCGTCGAGGAGATGGCCGCCGACGCCGTCCGGCTGCTCCTCGACGGCATCCCGGCCACCGGCCACCGCCAGCGGTTCCCCGTCGAGCTCGTCACCCGGGACAGCACCCCCGCACCCGCCCATGAAAGGCGCGACCGATGACGCTGACCGGCCAGGTCGAGACCACCGACCCGGCGCTGGACGGACCCGCCGCGCACCCGTCGGCGCTACGCCAGACGCTCACCTCGCCGCTCTACCGGGGCGCGTCCGCCGCGGTGCTGCTCGGATCCGCCGGATACGCCGCCGCCGCACCACAGCTCGCGTCATTCCTGGTCAACGACCTGGGTGCCTCGCTGCGCACCGCCGGCCTGTTCTACCTCACGAACCTGACCGCGCCCGTGGCCGGCTACCTCGTCGGCCGCAGGTCCGACCGCACCGGCCGCCGGCTCGGCCTGTTCCGGCTGTGCGCCGTGCTGGGCTTCGTCGGCTGGCTCGGCATCGCCTACTCGACGCAGCTGTGGATGCCGTTCCTCATCAGCGCCGTCATCGGCGCGTTCGCCGGCTCCGCCGTCTCGCAGCTGTTCGCCGCGATACACGACCAGCTCAAGACGCACCCCCACCCGAACGGCGACGGCGTCGTCGCCGTGGTGCGGATGGCCCTGACCGCGGGCTGGGTGATCGGCCCCGTCACCGGGGCGTTCGTGGCCGCCCACAGCTCGCTGCGCACCCTGCTGGTCGCCGCGGCGTTCTGCACCCTCGCCCAGATCATCCCGCTGGGAACGCTGCGCCTGGCACCTGCCGACCCCGGCGCGGCGCAGCCGTCCGAACCGCGACCAGGCGCTCCCACCACGGCGGAGATGCTGCCGCTGCTCGCGTTCACCGCGCTGTTCATCCTGATCTACGTCGGTGAGCCCATCAAATACGCCTTCCTGCCGATCTACATGACGAAGCAGCTGAACCTCCCGGCCGGGCTCAGCGGAGCGATCATCGGCATCCAGCCGCTGGTCGAGATCATCCTGATGCCGCTGGCCATCGTCGCCGCCCGCCGCATCGGCATGATGCGGCTCATGGTGATCGGCGCCGGTCTCGGCGTCGCCGCGAACATCTGCTTCGCCACCACCGGCACCGCCGCCGGGCTGTTCACCGGCCAGATCCTCATGGGCGCGGTATGGGGCGTGTTCGCCGCCCTGGGCATCCTGGTCGCGCAGAAGCTGCTCCCGGCGGCCGTCGCGACCGCCTCGGCCGTGTTCATCAGCTCCTCCGCCCTGGCCTCCGCGCTGGGCGGCGCGGCCGGCGGACTCGGGGCCGCGTCCATCGGCCTTCCCCACGTCTTCCTGATCCCCGCCGCCGCCGCGCTCCTCGCCGCCATCGGCCTCGCCGTGATGGCCCGCCGCAGCCCCCTCTGAACGCGAAGACCGGCGGCCCGAACCCGCGCCGCCTGCCCGGCCTCCGCCGCCAGCACTGGGGTCAGCCTGCGGCCGGTGACGGCTGCGGCGGCGCGGGGCGCGGCTGGAGCACCGCCGCGGACGCGGCCACCAGCAGGGCGAGCACCGCGGGCACGGACAGCGCGGCGGGCAGCCCGGTGACCTCGGCGGCGGCCCCGATGACGATCGGGCCGACGACGAAGCCGAGGAAGCCGAGGCTGGCCACGCGGGCGATCGCCTGCCCGGCACGGGCCGGGTCCTGGCTGCCCGCCGCCGAGAACACCTGCGGCGCGATGCAGGCCAGCCCCGCGCCGAGGCAGCCGAACCCGGCGACGGCTGCCACCGGGTGCCCGACCAGCAGCGCGGTGCCGAGCCCGAACGCGGCCAGCAGCCCGCTGGCGCGCACGAGGCGCACCGGGCCGAGGGTCCGGGTGAGGCGGTCGCCGACGAGCCGCCCGGCCATCATCATGATCGAGAAGGCGGCGTACGCGGTCGCGGCGAAGCCGGGCGTGCTGCCGAGGCTGTCGCGCAGGTAGACGGTGCTCCAGTCGGCGGCCGCACCCTCCCCCACCAGGCAGCAGAAGACCAGCACCCCGAGCAGCGTCACCCCGGGCAGGGGCGCCGGGCGGCCCGGCTGCGGCTGCGCATCGGCCGCGGCGGGGTCGGCGGCGAGCCGCCAGCGGCCGACCGGCACGGCGGTGACCAGGACCAGGCCGGTGACGGCCAGGAACGTGGTGGTGGCGCTCATTCCGGCGTACGCGCACAGCCCGCCGACCGCGGCGCCCAGGAACCCGCCGACGCTGTACACGGCGTGGAACGACGACATGATCGGTGCCTGCCAGGCCCGCTGCACCTCGACCGCCGCCGCGTTCATGGTGATGTTGAGCAGCCCGTGCGCCGTGCCGAACACCAGCAGCGCGCCGACCAGCAGGGCCAGGTTCCCCGCGAGCGCGGGCGCGACCAGCAGCACGCCGTCGGCGAGCAGGACCGGCACCAGCAGGCGCGCGGCGCCGACGCGGTCGACCAGGCGGCCCGCGGTCTGCATGCCGAGGATGGCCCCGGCGGCGAAGGCGAGCAGGCCGAGGCTGAGCTGCCCGTCGGTGAGCGCCAGGTGCTGTTTGACGGCCGGGATGCGGGCGGTCCAGGTGCCGAGGATGGTGCCGTACAGGGCGAACAGCAGGCTCACCGCGAGCCGGGCGCGCGGCAGCGGACCGCGCTCGGAGGGTGCCGGAGGCATGGTCACCGTCCACTGTGAGGGGTGGCTCGACGGTACCGCAGAGAGCGCTTCCAGCCGGGTGGTGCGGGCGGCGGGGATCGGCGAATGTCAGAGGAATGTAATTAACATTTCGCGACGAAGGATCTTCGCGACCGGTTGACATCCGCTGGCAAATATTTCCACATGCTTCGATTCAATCGTCGGCTGGCGGCAGGTCTCGCCGTCGCAGCCGCAACTGCGCTGGCAGCCTGGATCCCGGCCCCCGCCTCGGGCACCGACCTGGCCGGCTCCGGTGGCGAACTCGCGGCGGCCACGCCGCCCAACATCATCCTCATCCTCACCGACGACCTGGCGTGGAACCTGGTCCAGTACATGCCGCAGGTCCAGCGCCTCCAGCAGGACGGCGTCACGTTCACCAACTACACCGTCACCGACTCGCTGTGCTGCCCGTCCCGGTCGTCGATCTTCACCGGCGAGTTCCCGCACGACACCGGCGTGTTCACCAACGGCGGCACCGACGGCGGGTTCGCGGTGTTCAAGGGCCGGGGCAACGAGTCGCGCACCTTCGCCACCGCACTGCAGGGCCAGGGCTACGCCACGGCGATGATGGGCAAGTACCTCAACGGCTACCTGCCCGCCGACACCCAGGGCGGCAGCCAGCCGTACGTGCCGCCGGGCTGGTCGGACTGGCGCGTGGCCGGCAACGGCTACCCGGAGTACAACTACGACCTCAACGAGAACCACACCGTCGTGCACTACGGCGGCTCCCCGGCCGACTACCTCACCGACGTCGTGTCCGGCAAGGGCCGGGCCTTCGTCCAGAACTCGGTCGCGGCCGGCAAGCCGTTCCTGCTGGAGATCGCCACGTTCGCCCCGCACGGGCCGTTCACCCCGGCCGACGAGGATCTCAACGACTTCCCGGGCCTGACCGCCCCGCGCACCCCGGCCTTCAACAAGCTGCCCGCCAACGCGCCGTCGTGGCTGGCCGCCAACACGCCGCTGACCGCCGCGGAGAAGACCACCATCGACACCAACTTCCGCAAGCGCGCCCAGGCCGTGCAGGCCGTCGACCGGCTCATCCGGGACCTGCGCAGCACGCTCGCGGCCAGCGGCGTCGCCGACAACACCTACATCGTGTTCAGCTCCGACAACGGCTTCCACATGGGCGAGTACCGGCTCCTCCAGGGCAAGATGACCGCCTTCGACACCGACATCCGGGTGCCGCTGATCGTCTCCGGGCCCGGGATCACCCCGGGCAGCACCCGACCTGAGGTCGTGCAGAACATCGACCTGGCCCCGACGTTCCAGCGGATCGGCGGCGCGGACGTCGACCCGAACATCAACGGCCGCAGCCTGCTGCCGCTACTCAACGGCGATGCCGCCCCCAACTGGCGCACCGCGTCACTGATCGAGCACCACGGCCCGAACCAGGCCGCCGACGACCCCGACGCGCAGACCGTCCGCAACGGCAATCCGGTCACCTACTCGGCGCTGCGGACGGCGACCTACACCTATGTGGAGTACTCCAACGGGGAGCGGGAGTACTACGACCGGGTGGCTGACCCGTACCAGCTGAGCAACATCGCGGGCACGCTCACCGCGGCGCGCCTCGCGGCCCTGCACACGGCCCTGGACGCGCTGGTGAACTGCCACAACCAGAACGCCTGCTGGACCGCCGGCCACGTGACGGCCTGACCGGCCGACGGCGCAGGACCGCCCCAGCGGTCCTGCGCCGTGACCGTCGCCAGTTCGCCGCTCACCCGTCGGCCGTGGCTGCGCGGCACCCGGCCGAAGCGCAGCGCCGCACCTCGAAGGGGACGTCCCTGATCGCGGTGAGGACCGGGCGCCATCGGCCCGCCAGTCGGTCGTGAACGTCCCGGTGCTGAACCTGCGAATGTGGCCCGGGTTGTTCCCGGCAGCAGGGATGATCCGGTCACCGATTCCCAGGGTCTCGGCCAGGGGATGCTGCCCGAGACGTCGAGTGCTGGGAACGACCGCCAAATGCGTGATCTTGCCCTTGGCCGCGTCGGTGAGGCAGGCCAGGTGGTAATCCAGGAAGGACTTCACCGCGGCACGTAGCCGCGCTTTCGCCAGCGGGACGATCGGCGCGCTCGTACGGTGCCCTGTCGGGGTGCATCCAGTGCGTCCCTTTTCCAGTTCACGCTGAAGAAGGGACGGTCATCATGACCGGTCTACGCGTCATCGTCGTCGGAGCCGGCATCGGCGGCCTCGCGCTGGCCCAGGGGCTGCGGCGGGCGGGCGTCGACGCCGTCGTGTTCGAGCGCGACACCACCGCCGAGCTGCGTCACCAGGGATATCGGGTGCGCATCGACGCCGACGGGATCACCGCGCTGCGGGCGTTGCTCACCCCGCAGGCGTACGAGCTGTTCGTCGCCACCGCCGGGACACCCGGCGCGGACCTGGACACCTACGACGAGCAGCTGAACCTGCGCCACGCCCAGCGGCTCCCGGCGGTCGAGGGCCTGCCCGCGGGCGGGAACCTGGCGGTCAACCGCGCGACGCTGCGCCAGATTCTGCTGTCGGGCGCCGAGGTGCGGTTCGGGGCCCGGTTGACGCACTATTCGCTGGGGCCGGGCGGGGTCACCGCCCATTTCGCCGACGGCGCCCAGGCGACCGGCGACGTCCTCGTCGGCGCCGACGGGGTCGGTTCGCCCACCCGGGCCCAGTACCTGCCGCAGGCGCGGGTGGTGGACGCGGGGCTGCGGCTGCTGTACGGGAGGATCCCGCTCGCCCAGGTGCAGGACGTGGTGTCGCCGGAGCTGCTCGGGCTGTGGACGACCGTCACGGGGCCGGGCAGGCGCTTCGTCGGCCTGGCGCCCGTGCGCTACGCCGAGCCGCTGCCCGGGGCGGCGGCGCGCATCGCCCCCGGCATCGCCCTTGACCCCGACACCGACTACCTGACCTGCGTCTTCGGCGCGCGGGCGGAGCAGTTCGGCCGGACCGACCGGCAGCTGTTCGCCATGACCGGCGCCGAACTGCGCGAGCTGGCCACCGAGCTGACCGAGGGCTGGCATCCGGCCGTGCGCCAACTGCTCGCGCGGCAGGACCCGGCGACGGTGTTCCCGGTGTCAGTGCGCACCAGCGTCCCGCTGGCGGGCTGGGAGACAGCCGAGCCGGTGACGCTGCTGGGCGACGCGGTCCACGTGATGAGCCCGGCGATCGGCGTCGGCGCCAACACCGCGCTGCGCGACGCGCGCGTGCTGGCCGCCCGGCTGTCGTCCGGCGCCGCGGTCGACGACGCGCTGCGGGCCTACGAGGCCGAGATGATCGGGTACGGCTTCGACGCCGTACGCGCGTCGGCCCAGCGGGGGCAGCTGCTCGTGGGGCAGAACCCGCTGCCCGAAGCCTGACCTGGGGCGGTGTCCGGCTCCCGGACGGTTCCGGGGCCGGGCACCGGCGGTCGGCAGAGGCCGTGGCAGCCGTCGTTCCGGCAGGTCCGCCTGGGCGTGCTGGGGATTTCCCGGGGTGTGGCAGCGGGCCATAGAATCGGCGACCGTGCCGACGGATTCCGGGACGGGCGAACGGATCGCGGCGGCACGGATCCTCACTGAGTCCTTTTTGGATGATGCCCGCACGGCCGACCCGGTGACGCTGCGGGCATCGGTGCGCCAGCTGGACGAGCTGCGCGGCGGCACACCGGTGGACGAGGTGGAGCTGCTGTTCCACACCGCGGCCGGGGTGGTCGGCGTGCGGACCCGGCAGCCGTACGCGAGCAGGCACCTCGACCTCGCCCTCGACCTGTTCGACCCGGACCGGTTCGGCGCCGACGAGCTCTACCTGGAGTGCGCGCTGCTGTGCGCGCTCAGCGCCATCCGGCCGCACGAGGCGCGCCCCCGGTTCGCGCACCTGGTGGAACGGCTGGCCGCGCCGCCCGCGCGCCGGGCCCGGCTGCTCACGATGATCGGGCTGGGTGACGCCTGGTCCGGCGGCCTGGTGCGGGGCCAGGCCGCGCTGGCGCAGGCGCGGCTGCTGGCGATCGAGGCGGGCCGGGTCGACATCCAGGCCGAGGCGACGTCGTTCCTGGCCAAGGTGGAGGCGCTGCGCGGCGACACGGCCGCGGCGGGCGCCTACCTGAGCGAGGCCCGCGACCTGGCCGCGCGGGCCGCGTCGAGCTGGGTGGCCGCGCACATCGCCGAGTGCGCCGCCCCGCTGCACCTGGTCAACGGCGACGTCCAGGCCTGGGTCGGGGTGCTGGAGTTCCTGGTCGGCACGGCCGTCGGCGCGAACTCGGGCCTGTTCTACGAGCACCGCTGGGAGCTGGCCACCCACCACGCCCTGACCGGGGACCGGGCCACGGCGCTGCGGCTGCTGACGGCCATCCCCGACCCGCCGCTGGGGTGGCCGGGCGCCCCGGCCCTGCCCGCGTGGCGGGAGTGGATCTCGGCGCCGGACGACCCCGAGGTCATGGCCCGGTTCGAGCGGTCGCTGACCGGCCTGAACCGGCCCGCCGAGCGGCTGTCGCGGGCCCGGATGGCGTGGCTGCTCGGCGAGCGGCACGCCCGGCTCGGGCGGCGCGTCGACGCGATCCGGCTGCTGGAGACCGCGGCCAGCGGGTACGCCGCGATGGGCGCGGGCGGACCGCTGGCCCGGGTCAGCGCCCTGCTCGACGCCGTCACCGGCCTGACCCCGGCCGCGCCGCGCCACGACCTGCCCCTCACGCCGACCGAGCTGCGGGTGGCGCGGGCGGTGGCGCTGGGCCGCAGCAACCGGGAGACCGCCGAGCAGCTCGGCGTCACCCCGAAGACCGTGGAGTTCCACCTGGCCAACATCTTCCGCAAGCTGGCGGTCCGCAACCGGACCGAGCTCGCGGCGTGCCTGACGCGGCCGGACGGGGCCTGATCAGTCGGGTTCGGATGCTGCGGGCGCCGACGGCAGAAAGCTGGTGCGGGCCCAGGTGAGCAGGCGTTCGTCGGCGAGCTCGGCGGCGAGTTCCTTGAGCGGGGTCACGTACTCCACCTGGTCGGCGGTGAGGTGCTCGCACATCAGGTGCCACCAGACGACGTGCCTGGCCAGCAGCTTGAACGCGAGGTCGCGATCCAGCAGGCCGCCGCGGTAGGAAGCCGCGATCCGCTCCAGGGCCCACAGGACCTTGTAGATGTCGCGCAGCGGCGTCTGGTCGCCCGACGCCTGCATGTCCGGCGGGTACAGCGACAGATCGGCCTGCCCGTCCGCCATGGACATGTACTGGCGCCCGACGAGTTCCTCCCAGCGGGGCTGGTGGTAGCGCTCCTCACCGCCCAGCGCCCGGCCCGTGCGCGCCATGTGGCGCGACAGCCGGCCGCGCGCGTCACCGGTCTCACCGGTGGTGAAGTCCCGCTGCATCTGGATGGTGCGTTCCACAGCCGTCAGCCGTCGCTGGACGCGTAGTTGGACGAGCCCGACGACCACGGCCGCGACGACGGCGATGACCGTACCGGCGGCACCGGTCCACGCCGCCCAGTCGCCACTGCTCATGCGGCCTCGATCCTGATCGGCGCTACGAACCGGTGACAGCTGTTCGTAGCAGGGATGTCGGGGCGCCGCAACTCCCGGACCGCCGCCCTGCCGCGCGTGCGCGCCGCCGGGCGCTCGAAGACGCGTCGTGCCTGCTTGAGGACAGCGGGATACCGGTGCCCCGCGCGGGTGAATACCGCGAACTGAGCACGATCGCGGAAGTCTGGGGTGCCGGGGTTCCCATAGATTCGGCCGGACGACCATACGACCCCCGGAGGCAGTCCCGCATGTCCACCAGCAAGCTGATCGCCAGCGCCGCAGAGACCGTCACCGCGGTGGTGACGGCGCCGCAGATGTCGGCGGTGAGGATGGAGTCGCCGACGCCGAGCGCGGACTGCGACGTGCACGGCCTGTGCCATCACCTGTTGAACTCGATCCACATCTGCCGGACTGCGGCCCGGAAGGAGACCTGGCCCGCCGACCGGGTGGTGACGATGGACCAGCCGCCATGGGTGACGTTTCCGCCGGAACTGCTGACGTTGAGCCAGGCCTGGGCTGCGCCCGGCGCGACCGAGGGTGCGGTGGAGATCCACGGGCGGATGCTCCCCGCAGCGCTGGGCGCCGGGATCACGCTGATGGAACTGGTCGTCCACGGCTGGGAGCTGGCCCGTGCCAGCGGGCAGGACGTCACGTACGACGACGCGGTGCTGGAGGCGGCGCTCACGCAGGTCGAGCAGCTTGCCCCCGGGCTGCGCGGTATGCCGGACGGGTTCGGGCCGGAAGTACCGGTGCCCGCCACCGCAGGCGCGCTGGACCGGCTGCTCGGCCTCAGCGGCCGCGACCCTTATTGGAAGCCCTGACCGGCATACCGCCCCGGAACGGTCGGTCCTCGCTGCGGGGATCGACCGCTCCGGTCCGAGGAACGGCGCGGGATGACGGGCCTCGACCCGCACGGCCCTGCCTCGCCCGGTGATCAGCGTAGGCGGGCCAGGTAGACGACGTCGGGTTCGCCCCGGGGCACGGGCACGCGCAGCGTCTCGACCGGGCCGATCGAGGCGGCGAGCCGCTCGGCGTACGCGGGGGACTCGGCCGCGCTCCACACCGCCAGGACCCCGCCCGGGGCCAGGTGCGCGCGCAGCAGGTCGAGACCGTCGTGCTGGTAGAGGGCGGCGTTGGTGTCGAAGACGGTCCAGTCGGGACCGTTGTCGATGTCGAGGCAGATCGCGTCGAAGACCTCATCGGTGGTACGCAGCCACGTCGTGAGGTCGGCGGTGACCACCCGCACCCGGGGGTCGTCCACGGCTCCGGCGCTGAACCGGCCCAGCGGCCCGCGGTGCCAGCCGACGAGCACCGGTTCGATCTCGGCCACGGTGATCCGGGCAGGCCTGGCGCTGGCGGCCGCCTCGGCCAGAGAGAAGCCGACGCCGAGGCCGCCGATCAGCAGCCGGGCGCCGTCCGGCACGGCGTCGAGGGCGGCGCGTACGAGCAGGCGCTCGGACTGCCCGGCGCGGGTGTCCATGAGGAACACCCCGTTGCTGATCACCTCGTAGTGCCCGTCGAGTTCGCGGAGCACGAGCTCACCGCGTTCGGTGACGGCCCGTTCGACGGTGGCGGCTGCGCTGTTCATCTCCCGAAGCTACCCGCGTCCACCCGATATGTCGCGTTCATTGCGGGCCGGGCCCGCCCGCAGGTGCGGACGGGTCCGGGTCCGGGTGTCAGGGCACCAGTCGCGGCGGGCTGGCCGCACTCTCGTTCCAGAGCCGGTCGACCGACGTCACGTAGTACGTGTAGCGCTGGCCGGCCACCGCGGTGGCGTCGGTGAACGACGTGCCGCGGGTGGTGGTGATCAGGTGGGTGGCGTCGGCGAGGTCGCAGGCGCCCAGGCGCGGGGTGAACCCGTCGAAGCGGTAGACCGCGTACGAGGCGGCCTGGCCGAACGGCCCGACGCCGTCGGCGATGGGCCGCCACGACAGCTCGACGCCGGTGTCGCCGCGGTGGGCGCCGGTGACGACCGGGAACATCAGCGGCTTGGCGGGCAGTTGCGCCATCGTGGGCACGAGGGCGGGCTTGGAGTACTGCTCGGAGGCGACGATGTCGGTGGCGCCGAGCCGGTTGGCCTTGACGTCCTTGGCCGAGAAGTGGACGTTGCCGGAGACGTTGTAGTCCCGGTTGAACGTGATGTGCCTGCTCATCTCGTACGGGTCGAACCACGCCGCGGGCTGCCCCGCCAGGTTGATCTTGTAGTCGGCCTGACCGACGTAGAGCTGCGTGTTCGTGCCCGAGACCACGTCGGACCACCACGGCACGAGCTTGGCGTAGTCGGCCACGGCGAAGCCGATGCTCCAGTACACCTGCGGCACGATGTAGTCCAGCCAGCCCTCCTTGACCCACTTGCGGGTGTCCGCGAAGTTGGCGTCATAGGACTGGGTGCCGTTGGTCTCCGAGCCCAGCGGGTCGCTGGCCTTGTTGCGCCAGATCCCGAACGGGCTCACGCCGAACTTCACCCACGGCTTGCTGGCCTTGATCCGGCCGCTGACCTCCTGGACGAGCAGGTCGATGTTGTGGCGGCGCCAGTCGGCCTTGGTCGCGAAGCCCGCGCCGTACTGGGCGAAGGTGGCCTCGTCGGGGAAGTCCTGACCGGCCGCCGGGTACGGGTAGAAGTAGTCGTCGAAGTGCACGCCGTCGATGTCGTACTTGTCGACCGCGTCCATGATCGCGTTCTGCACGAACGCGCGCACGTCCGGGACGCCCGGGTTGTAGTACAGGCGGCTGCCCGCGGCGTTGACCGGGTAGGCCAGCGCCCACTCCGGGTGCTCGCGCACCGGGTGGTTGGGTGCGAGCTTGCTGATGTCGGCCCCGGCGCCCTGCGGCATCGAGATGCGGTACGGGTTGAACCAGGCGTGGAACTCCAGGTTGCGCGCGTGGGCCTCGGAGACCAGGAACGCCAGCGGGTCCCAGCCGGGGCCGTTGCCGTCACGGGCGCCGGTCAGCCACTCCGACCACGGCTCGTACGGCGACGGCCAGAACGCGTCCGCAGTGGGGCGGACCTGCACGATCACCGCGTTGTTGTTGAGCCGCTGGGCCAGGTCCAGCCACGCCCGGTACTCGGCCTTGAGCGTCTCCTCGTCGCGGCCCGGCGCGCCCGGCCAGTCGATGTTGACGACGCTGGCGATCCACATCGCCCGGAACTGGCGCTTGGGCAGCGCCGGGTTGAGCACGCAGTCGGCGGTGTCCTGGGCTGCCGGGGCACCGCCAGCAGCCGGGACGGCCTGCGCGCCACCAGGCAGCAGCAGGGCGCCGAGCAGCGCCGTGGTCACCGCTGCCGCGGTGATTCTCCTCCGCATGAGATTTCCTCCACATGAGTGGTCCAGTGCAAAGGAAAATTTCACCTACGAGCCAAGAACGCAAGTCTTTCGATCAACTGGATCGCCCAAGACGACGTCAGCCGACTGCTACAAACCCTTTCGGGCATAAATGTCGCTTTCAGCTGCCGCAGGGAGTTCGGCTTCGCCACGCCGCCGGAAGTGTCAGAACTTCAGAAGGTCCTTCGGAAGCTCCTTGACCTCCACAACCTCTGCCGCCTGGAACCACAGCTGAACCCAGGTGGTCGGTCCCCAAGGGACATGAGAGGGATAGGCGACAGGCGGAAGAGGGGGGCAGAGGGTTGCCAGGTCGGCCGTCTCGGCCGGATCGTATGCCAGCCAGTCCGACACGTCGGCCCAGCGCTCACGATCCAGCAAGGAGGAATCGCGAGAACTGAGCTGCCAGGCCAGCGGCGGAAAGTACACGTGTGCGAGCGAGGTCAGCGGCAACGGCCGGTCTACGCCCAGGTTTCCGAACCCGAAAGAGCCGCCGTTGGGACCCGCGATGCGCGCGGTGAGTCCGCGAGCCAGAGCGACTCTGAGTCGAACGTCCTCAGGCAGTCCCACCACGGGGGACTTGTCGATCAGCGCCTTCGCCAGAACTGGATGGGCATCCCTGATCGTCGGGTTGATGCCCATCATCCCGATCAAGATCGATCGGGCCACAGAGCCGGGCCTGAACTCGGCGGACGGCATTGGACAACGCCATTTGAGACGCATGCCCCAGTCCTGCACCCATAGGCTCTTCAGCGACCGGACGAGATCACCATAGGCCCCGTCGTAGGTCGATTGAAGACCATTACAGCCAGGGCACAGCCCGAATACGTAGAGGCCGCCGTCCCGAGGTCTTCCATGGACCATCTTCGGAATCCGGTCCTGCTCGGGTGTGTGGACAACCAGAGCCGAACGGCCGACCTTGTGTGTGTTGCCAGCGCACTGCGGCGGCACATGGGTCTTGGTCAGACGGACCGTCTGCCCACATAGTCCGCATGGGGCCGGGTCGCGGCCATTCCGCGCGGGCAGTATCTGCTGAAAGCCCCGAATCGGCTTATCTATGTCGCTCTTACGATCCATCCGGCGAAACTAGCATCTTCATATCGATCATGTTGGAAATTTTGCCGTTGCCTGATGCTCTGCCACAGGCATGGGCAAAGGACAGATCCGGTGCAGTTCATGAAACCGCCAGCAGCCGCTGACCCACCTTCACGTGTCCTGGAGACAGCACTTGCGCGTACACCCCGAAGCAGGCGGCGCGGCCGAGTCTGGGCAGGTCCTGGCGGTGGTGGCGGGCCAGCGCGGCCAGCAGCCCCCGGTCGGTCGGCTGCCCGGCGGCGTCGAGTGCGGGCACGATGCAGCGCGGCGTGGGCAGCTGGACCCGCAGCAGCACCTCGCCCGCGCGCAGCTCGGCGCCGGGTTCCGGGTCGGCGGGCGCGTCGACGACGTGGTTGGGGCGAAACGGTGCTGCGGCAACGGTGTCACGGCCGGTCTCGGCGGCCAGGCGGGCCAGCGCGCCCGTGGTGACCACATGGATCGCGCCGAAGTCGACGAAGCGGCCGTCGCCGCCCCCGGCCACGCCGGTGACCAGGGCCTGCCCGGGGTCGGCGGCCAGCCAGTCGGGCACCATGCCCGCGTCGTCGGGCAGCAGCCGGTGCAGCCGCGCGTCGGCGGGCACGTCCCGGCTCAGCCGTACCGGGCGGCCGAGCACAGTACTCAACGCATGGTCTGCCTCGGCGGTCCCGGCGAGCAGCTCGCGGCCGCCGACGTGGACGACGGTGTCCTGCCCGGACGGGATGGACGCGCGGACGGCGTGCAGGCCCGCCCAGCGGTGCGGGTGCTTGAGGCTGGCGATCGTGCCGTCGGTCTGGTCCAGGCAGGCCCAGCGCCGGTCCCCGCGCAGGCCGCCCGGCTCCACGTCCACCTCGGGCAGCGCCTCACCGGCGGCGCTCTTCACCGGGTACCGGTAGATCGCGGTTATCGGACCCACTGCTGCTCCACCCGCGTGTCCACGTCAGCTCCCCGGATCGATGACGGCGTACTGGCCCATCATGCCGGAGTCCTCGTGATACAGCAGGTGGCAGTGGAACATGTAGACGCCGGGCCCGGGATGGCGCGGGAACTGCATGATCAGCTCCACCGGCCGGCCGGGCGGCAGGAACACCGTGTCCTTCCAGCCGCGCAGCTGCGGCGGTGGGGCCGCCCCGGCGACGGTCAGCACCTGGAACTGCACACCGTGCACGTGGAAGTTGTGCGGGATGCCGTCGTCGTTGACGACCCGCCAGATCTCGGTGCTGCCCGCGATCGGGCGCGCGTCGACGCGGTCCATGTCCATCGGCAGCCCGTTGATCGCGTCGTCGTCCAGGTGGAACTCGCGGGTCCGGGCGGCCCGGTCCCGGGTCAGCAGAGGCAGCGGCGCGAGCACCGCGGGCAGGTCCGGGCCGGGCCGCAGCACCGGCGCGGGCCGCAGTTGCAGGATGTCGAGGGTGTCGTCGCCGCCGACGAACCGATCGCCGAGCCGGCCCGCGCCCAGCGGGTGCGGGAAGCTGCGCAGCACCTCGGTCCGGCCGGGGTCGAGGTCCACCACGATCTCGGCCCGCTCCCCCGGCGACAGCATGATCCGGCGCAGCCGCACCGGGGCCTCCAGCAGACCGCCGTCGGTGCCGACCAGCGCGAACCGGCGCCCGTCGGTGAGCCCGAAGTCGTAGGTGCGCGCGTTCGACGCGTTCAGCAGCCGCAGCCGCACCCGCCGGGTCACCACCGGCAGGAACGGGCCGGTCACCCCGTTGACCGCGACGGTGTCGCCGAGCAGGCCGATCCCCGCCAGGGGCGCGTTGGCGGCGTCGAGCCGCCCGTCGGCGGTGAACCGCTTGTCCTGCACGATCACGGGGATGTCGTCGACGCCGTACTCGTGCGGCAGCGCGGGCGAGCCGGTCGCCGGGTCGTCGACGATGATCATCCCGGCGAGGCCTCGGTAGACCTGCTGCGCGGTCGCGCCGTGCGGATGCGGATGGTACCAGAGGGTCGCGGCGGGCTGGTCAACCCGCCAGGACGCCGACCACGAGCTGCCCGGGGCGATGAGCTGGTGCGGGCCGCCGTCTGCGGCGGCGGGCACGCGCATGCCGTGCCAGTGCACGCTGGTCGGTTCGGGCAGATCATCGTGTACGTCGACGAGCACCTGCTCGCCCCGGGCCATCCGCAGGGTCGGGCCGAGGTAGCTGCCGTCGAAGCCCTCGGTGCGCACCGGACCCGCGCCGAAGTCGTGCTCGCCGGCCTGGGCGCGCAGGTCGTACACGCGGCGGCCGTGGCGGTCGCGGTGCGACGGTGCCAGCGGCGGGATCGGCAGCGGCCGGTCGAAGCCGGCTCCCGCCGTCGAGATCATCGCTGGGGCCCACACCCACCGGTCGACCGCGAACCCGCTGCCCGCGAGCAGCGTCAGCACGGCGGCAAGGTACGCCAGCCGCCGCCGTACCGCCACCCTGCCGCTTCCTCGCCCGCTCGCCCTCACCCGGGGACTAACGGCGGCGCCGCCACCACGGCGCGCACCTCACCCGGCCGGGCGAGGACGGGCGGGCGGGCCGCGGCGGCGGCGGCGGCAAGATCGCTGTTTCCGGTCGTGCCGCTCACTCAGCACCAATGATCTGACCGCAAACGCCGATCTTCGCCGCGTCAGCGGCGTCAGGGGGTGGGTGGCGGGGTGGTGGGGAGGGTGCGGGGGCGGCCGAGCAGGCGCTCCATCAGGTGCGGGTCGCCGGGCCAGGCGGCCAGCAGCACGTCGCGGGGCACCTGGCGGCCGGCGTAGCGCAGCGCCAGGGCGACCACGATGATGTCGTCGAGCGGGCCGATGACCGGCAGGAACTCCGGGATCAGGTCGATCGGGCTGGCGACCCAGATCCCGGCGGCGATGATCGCGATCTTGGCGCGGCGGGGCACGCGCGGGTCCTTGCGCAGGCGGCGCACGGTGGTGACGCAGTCGGGCACGAACGCCGCGAGGTCGCGCAGGATGCCGGGCGGCAGCAGGCGGGCCGCGGCGATGAGCAGCGCCCACGACAGCACCAGCAGTGCGAACCCGGTGCCGAGCCAGATCAGCCAGTCGCGCACGTACCGTCACCGCATTCCGGCAGCTGGTCGAGGAGCACTGCATCTGCCACCTCACCGATGGTAACGGTCAAGCTCGCGGCTGCTCAGAACTGCATCGAGCTGCGACGATACCGGGGCTACGCGCGGCGGCGAGAACGGCGATACTGTCACCCGTGTCCGAATCGAAGGCCCGCCCAGGGTCGCTGCTGCGGATCGGGCGGTTCTGCGCCAGGCACGCCGGTCTGGTCGTCGTCGCATGGATCGTCGCCGTCGTGGCCCTGATGGCAGCCGACCGCGCCGCGGGCGGCGAGTTCGCCGACGACTACAACCTGCCCGGCACCTCCGCCCAGCAGGGCGCCGACCTGCTCGCGGCCCACCAGCCCGCCACCGGCGGCTTCACCAGCCGGATCGTGTTCACCGCCGCAGCCGGGTCCACCGTGGCCGCCGCCGGGGACGCGCTGGCCGCGACGGTCTCCCGCCTCGGCGCGCTGCCGAACGTGCGCGCCGTCGCCGATCCGCTGCGGCCCGGCACCGTCTCCCCCGACGGGCGGACCGCCCTGGCCGCCGTCACCTTCGCCGGCAACCCCGCGGGCTACGGCCGCCCGTACCTGGACCAGGTCGACGCCGCCGTAGCCCCGGCCCGCGCCGCCGGGCTCACCGTCGAATACGGCGGGCAGCTGGGCACCGCCGCCCGGCCCAAGGCCAACGACCTGCGCTCCGAACTCATCGGCGTGGCCGTCGCGCTCGTGGTGCTGCTGCTCGGCTTCGGCAGCGTCCTGGCCGCGGGCATCCCGCTGCTGTCGGCGCTGCTCGGCGTCGCCGCCGGGACCGGGGTGCTCGGCCTGGCCGCCGCGGCGGTCACGCTCGGCTCGGTGTCGCCGACCCTCGGGGTGATGATGGGCCTCGGCGTCGGCATCGACTACGCCCTGCTGCTGGCCACCCGATACCGCCGGTTCGTCGCCGACGGCATGGCGCCGGTCGACGCGGCCGCGGCGGCTGTCGCGCGCAGCGGCCGGGCGGTGGTGGTCGCGGCGGTCACGGTCGTGGTCGCCCTGCTCGGCCTGTACGGCTCGGGCCTTCAGTTCGTCGGCCGCCTCGGCCTGGCCGGCGGCATCGCCGTGGCCGTCGCCGCAGTCGCCGCCCTGACCCTCACCCCCGCGCTGCTGGGCCTGGCCGGGCGGCGCATCGACCGCTGGCGGGTGCGCCCGCCGGTCAGCGAGCCCACCGGCACCGCCGACTCGTGGCAGCGCTACGCCACCCTGGTCGGCCGCCGCCCGTGGCTGTTCCTGCTCGGCGGCCTGCTCGTGCTCGGCGTGCTGGCCCTGCCCGCCCTGTCGCTGCGCCTGGGCCAGGTCGACTCCCGTGCCTACCCGACCAGCTACACCGACCGCCGCGCCTTCGACGCGGTCACCGACGCGTTCGGGGCCGGGGCCAACGCGCCGCTCACCGTCGTGGTCGAACTTCCCGCGACCGCCACGGACCGCGACCTGCTGGCCGCCCGGCTGCGCACCGCCCTGGCCGAACTGCCCGAGGTGCGGGCCGTCGGCCCGTTCGCGCCCAGCCCCGACGGCGCGCTGCTGGTCGCGCAGCTCACCCCGCGGACCGGGCCGCAGGACGAGGCCACCGGCGAGCTGATGGACCGTCTCATCGACCGCACGCTGCCCGGCATGCTGGCCGGGTCCGGCGCGCACGGCTACGTGACCGGGGTGACCGCGTCGCAGTTGCAGTTCCGCGACCTGCTCGCCGAGCGGCTGCCGCTCATCGTGGCCGCCGTCGTGGCGGCGGCGTTCCTGCTGCTGCTGGCCGTGTTCCGCGGGCTGCTCGTGGCGGCCAAGGCGGCGGTGCTGAACCTGCTGTCCATCGCCGCGTCGTACGGGGTGCTGGTCGCGGTGTTCCAGTGGGGCTGGGGGTCGGCCGCGCTCGGGCTCGCCGACGCGGTCCCGATCCAGTCCTACGTGCCGACGATGATGTTCGCGATCGTCTTCGGACTGTCCATGGACTACGAGATCTTCCTGCTGTCGCGCATCCGCGAGGCGTGGCTGGCCACCGGCGACAACCGGCACAGCGTCGCGGCCGGACTGTCCGCCACCGGCCGGGTCATCACCTGCGCCGCACTGATCATGACCAGCGTCTTCGCCGCGTTCCTGCTGTCGACCAACGTGGTGGTCAAGATGATCGCGCTCGGCCTGACCGCCAGCGTGATCGTCGACGCCACCGTGGTCCGCCTGATCCTCGTCCCCGCCTCGATGTACGTCTTCGGCCGCGCCAACTGGTGGCTGCCCCGCTGGCTGGACCGTGTCCTGCCCCACCTCGATCCCGAGGCGCCCGAACCGGCCGTGCCCGCCGCCGTCGCGGTCCCGGTGCACGCGTAGGGCCTGAGCGCGCGAAACGGGTGGCCGGAGTCGTGCTCCGGCCACCCGTTGCCGATCAGGGCCCTGATCAGGCGACGGCGAGCGCCTTGCGGGCGTTCGCGTCGATCGCGTCGAGGACCCGCGGGCGCAGGCTCTGCGGCAGGTCGTGCCCCATCGTGTCGAGCACGAGCAGTTCCGAGCCCGGGATGGCGTTGTGCGTCGCCCGGCCGCCGCTGATGTTGATCAGCGAGTCCTCGCCGCCGTGCACCACCAGGACGGGGATCTCGCGCTCGGCGAACTCGCCGAGGGCGGCGGTGCGGTTGGGCGCCGCGGCGATGGCGCCGAACTGGCGCTTGGTGCCCGCCGGGTAGAACATCCGGTCGTAGGCGGCGGTCGCCCCGGCGAGCCGGGCCTCGCGCTCCTCGGACTCCAGCGTGCGGGAGCCGATGATCCGCATGACGTTGGCGATGTGCGCGATCGCCGCCTCGCGCTCGGCGGGCGTCTCGGCGAGCACGGCCGCGGCCGCCTCCAGCGTCGGCAGCCCGATGAACGGCGCCCCGGTGGTGCTCATGATCGAGCACAGGGTGCGCACCCGCTCGGGGTGGTGGATGGCGATGGTCTGCGCGATCATCCCGCCCATCGAGGCGCCCACGATGTGCGCGCGGTCGATGCCGAGGTGGTCCAGCAGGCCGACCGTGTCAGCGGCCATGTCGGTGAGCTGGTACACGGCGTTGAGCGTCGCGTCGGTCCCGGCGGCGTCCGCCGATTCGATCTTCTCCGACAGGCCGCTGTCGCGGTTGTCGAAGCGGATGACGCGGTAGCCCCGTCCGGTGAGGTCGTCCACGAAGTCCTGCGGCCAGGCGATGAGCTGCGAGCCCAGGCCCATGATCAGCAGGATCGGTTCACCGGTCTCGGGACCCTCGTCCCGGAACCAGATCTGAATGTTGTTGCAGGTCGCATATGCTCCGGGTTCGCCAGGCACGCTGATCCCCTTTCGGACGGTGGAAGCAGGTATGCCGTCACCTTAGTTGTCAAACCCCTCTCTACCTGTGCATATGTCTCGGGGCTGGCGGCGTGTTGAGTGGAGTCGCACTCCGTCGACGCCCGCGCGGGGACAGCAGCGTCGCGGCCGCGACGGTAGCCTGGGGCCGCCCACCGCTCAGGGCTGACTCGATCCCTGCCCGGAAGGCGACCCATGCGCGATCTCGACGTCCTGGTCCTCGGCGGTGTCGGCATCGACACGATCGTGCGGGTGCCGACCCTGTCCGTGCCGCCGGGCGACTTCCTGCCGGTGGCGCCGATCCACGACTACGTCGCCCACTCCGGCAACGGCGTCGCGCTCGGGTTCCACGCGCTGGGGCTGCGCACCCTGCTCGCCGACTTCCTCGGCGACGACCCGATGGGCGAGCTCGTGCTGCGCCGGTACGCCGCGGTCGGCCTCGACTTCACCCATCTGCCCGCACCCGGCGGCACCCCGCGCGCGGTCAACCTGGTCGACGCGCAGGGCCGCCGCTTCTCCTTCTTCGACGGCCGCCACCCGCACGGCCTGGCCCTGCCGCCGGAGTTCTACCTGCCGCTGCTGGAACGGACCCGGCACGTCCACATCGCCGCCACGCACGCGGTCGGCGCGTTCGCCGAGGCCCGGCGCCTGGGCGTGACGGCCTCGGCCGACATCCACGCGTGGGACGGCGAGAACCCGTGGGCGCTGCCCTTCCTGCGCGACGCCGACCTGGTGTTCTTCAGCGCCCAGGCCGCCCCGGACCGGGTCGACGAGATCATGCGGCGCGTCCTGGAACTGGGCCGGGCCCGGGTGGTCGTGGCCACCGAGGGCGCCGCCGGCTCCCGCGTGCTGACCCGCGAGCAGCCGCAGGTGAGGCGCTTCCCAGTGGCGGCGCCCCAGCGGCCGGTCGTCGACAGCAACGGCGCGGGCGACGCGTTCAGCACCGCGTTCATGAGCCGCTGGCTGGCCGGGGACCCGGTCGAGGAGTGCATGCGGGCCGGGGCGGTGTCGGGCGCGTACGCGTGCGGGGCGGCCGGAACCCACGAGGACCTGATCACGGCAGCGGCACTGGACACCGCGATCGCCGGGACCAGGGCCGGTGCTGCTGCATAGAGTGAGGTAATGACCGTTGCCGGAGGTAGCCTCGCCCTCGCCGACGACCTCGTCCTCAGCCGGATGGGATACGGCGCCATGCAGCTCGCGGGCCCGGGGGTATGGGGGCCGCCGCGCGATCGCGCCGAGGCCGCGGCGGTGCTGCGCGAAGTGGTCGCGCAGGGCGTCACCCACCTCGACACCAGCGACTACTACGGGCCGTACACGGTGAACGAGCTGATCCACAAGGTGCTGCACCCGTATCCGCCGCAGCTGCGGATCGTGACCAAGGTCGGGGCGCGGCGCGGCCCGGACAAGTCGTGGCCGCCCGCGCTGTCGCGCGACGACCTGGTCGGCGCGGTGCACGACAACCTGCGCCGCCTGGGCGTGGACGCCCTGGACGTGGTGAACCTGCGCGTCGGCGGGGTGGAGCGGCCCACGCCCGGCTCGATCGCCGAGCCGTTCTCGGTGCTGGCCGAGCTGCGCGAGCAGGGGCTGATCCGGCACCTGGGCGTGAGCGGGGTATCGGACGAGCAGCTCACCGAGGCGCAGTCGATCGCGCCGGTGGTGTGCGTGCAGAACCTGTACAACATCGTGCGCCGCGATGACGACGCGCTGGTCGACCGGTGCGCGCGGGAGGGCTTGGCCTACACGCCGTTCTTCCCGCTGGGCGGGTTCAGCCCGTTGCAGTCGCAGGAGCTCGACGAGATCGCCGCCGGGCTGGGCGCCACGGCACGCCAGGTCGCGCTGGCCTGGCTGCTCCAGCGGTCACCGACGATGCTGCTGATCCCGGGCACGTCCTCGCTGAAGCACCTGCGCGAGAACCTCGCCGCCGCCGACCTGGCGCTGCCCGCCGACGCGGTCGCGGCCCTGGACGCGCTGACGTGACGGCGGATGCTCCCGGCGGGCGCCGGAAGCATCCGCGCGCATCAGACGATGACCCAGAGCTTGACGTACGCCGTGTTGTCGAACCGGCACTGGTAGGTGGTGATGGTGCCGTTGGCGACCAGCGCGTTGCCCGCGTTGCCACAGGCGGTGCCGTAGACGTCGTTGTTGTAGTACTGGCTGTGGTAGGTCCAGGTGCCGCTCACCGTGTAAAGGTCCCAGTAGCCGGTGCCGGAGTTGAGGTTGCAGCGGTAGTCGGCGATGGTGTGCGCCGCCAGCAGCTGGGCGCCCTTGTCCTGGCACGGGTTGTGGAAGAAGATGTCGTCGTCGTATCCACCACTGTGGAACGTCCAACCGGTCGCGGCGGCGGCAGGAGCGGCACCGAGCAGCAACATCGCGGCGACGGCCGCGAACACGAGGCTAATCTTACGCATAGATTGCAGTCTATGCATAGATCACACCTCGACGAAAGCTCGGAGCCAGCTGATCGCGGCCCGTGCGCGGGAGCCTCGGCTCAGGCGGCGCCAAGGGCGGTCTCCAGCGCCAGACGTACGACCGCCGCCTGGTCGGCGTCGAGCAGGTGCGCCACGCGTTGGGCCGCGACCG
This sequence comes from Catellatospora sp. TT07R-123, assembly GCF_018327705.1. Classification (NCBI taxonomy): domain Bacteria; kingdom Bacillati; phylum Actinomycetota; class Actinomycetes; order Micromonosporales; family Micromonosporaceae; genus Catellatospora; species Catellatospora sp. TT07R-123. The sequence continues at coordinate 1,731,201 of NZ_BNEM01000002.1, forward strand.
CGTAGAGCTCGATCGCCGCCCTCAGCATCTCGGCGCCGCCGCCGGGAGTGATCCCCAGCGCCGTGTCCTGAGCCTCCGACCAGCGGGGGCCTTCGGCCGCGGCGACCAGGTCCCACAGGCGGTTCTCGGTGTCGTGGAGGATCCGGTGGTGCACGGCCAGGACCGTGGCCAGGCGGACCGCGAGCAGGCTGCGCATCACGGCGGCGGCGCGGGGGCTGCCGCCGGTGGACTGGCCGACGAGGCGGTGCACCTCCTCGGCGTACCCGGTGATCTGCTCGGCCACCCACTCGTCGGGGGCGCCGCCCAGCAGCGGCCAGTCCCAGGCGCGGGCTTCGGCCTGCAACCGGGCCGCCTCGCCGGTCGGGTCGGCCAGGATCAGCGCGCCGCGCCAGGCCGGGACCGCGCCGCCCGCGCCGGCCGGATGCGCGAACCCGGCCCGGACCTGCTCGACCGTACGCCACGACTGCGACACCTGCCACCCGTCGCAGACCGCCAACCGGTATTCGGGCCCGTCGCCGAGCGCCACCAGGTCGATGTCGGACGTGGGCCGGGCGTCGCCCCGCGCCACGCTGCCGACCAGCACCACCGCCCGTGCCCCGTTCGCGGTCAGCTCGCGGGCGAACCGATCCGCGACCGCCCTCGCCCCTTGCCGATCGAACACCACGCCGCGGACCCTACCGAGCCGCGTGCCCGCCCAGCGACCCGGTTCCGCACGCTGGTCTTGACCGGAAGCGGCGATCTTCGAGGCAGCGGCCGCGGTGATCGCTGTCTGCGGTCACTCGGCGCGCCCCAGGCCCACCTTCTGACCGCAAGCAGCGATCACCGCGCCAGCCCCACGCCGCCAGGGCCGCCGCTCACGCCGCAGAACCGGACAAACCCGGTTGCGGCCCGGCGCGGCCGCTGATGTACTGCCGAAAGTTCTGTCCGTGAACCGAGGAGAGTCCGATGCGAGCTGCGTACATGTCCACCCGCCTGCTCGCCATCACTCTCCAAAAGGACATGACGCATCTTGCCTTCGCTGAATCTGGGAATCCTGGCGCACGTCGACGCCGGTAAGACAAGCCTGACCGAGCGGCTGCTGCACGCCGCCGGTGTCATCGACGACCTCGGCAGTGTCGACGAGGGCAGCACGCAGACCGACACGCTGGCGCTGGAACGCGAGCGCGGCATCACCATCAAGTCGGCTGTCGTGTCGTTCGCCGTGGGCGGGACCACCGTCAACCTGATCGACACCCCGGGCCATCCGGACTTCATCGCCGAGGTGGAGCGGGTGCTGGGCGTGCTCGACGGCGCCGTACTGGTGGTGTCGGCCGTGGAGGGGGTGCAGGCGCAGACCCGCGTGCTGATGCGGGTGCTGCGGCGGCTGCGCATCCCGACCCTGCTGTTCGTCAACAAGATCGACCGGGGCGGGGCGCGCTACGGCAGCCTGCTCGACGAGCTGCGTTCCCGGCTGACCCCGGCGCTCGCCCCGATGGGGACCGTGTCGGGGCTCGGCGGGAAGGACGCGGCGTTCCACCCGTACCCCCATGGTGTCGCAGGTTTGGTCGAGCTGCTGGCCGAGCAGGACGACGACCTGCTCGGGGCCTATCTCGACGACCGCCCGGTGCCGGGGCCGCGGCTGCGCGACGCGCTGGCCGGGCAGACCGGGCGGGCGCTGGTGCACCCGGTGTACTTCGGGTCCGCGATGACCGGCGCGGGCGTCGACGAGCTGATCGGCGGCATCACCGGCCTGCTGCCCGCGACCGGCGGCGACCCGGCGGCGCCGGTGTCGGGCACGGTGTTCAAGGTGGAGCGCGGCGGCGCCGGCGATCTGGTCGCCTACCTGCGCCTGTACGCCGGGACCGTCCGCCTGCGCGACCGGCTGGCGTTCGGCGAGGGCCGGACCGGCAAGGTCACCGGCATCAGCGTCTTCGACCGGGGCGGCGCCGAGCGGGCCCCGTCCGTCGACGCGGGCCGCATCGCCAAGGTCACCGGCCTGGCCGAGGTGCGCATCGGCGACACGGTGGGCGCGCCGCCGCCGCACGCCGCCGACCGCGGGCAGTTCGCCCCGCCGACGCTGGAGACGGTGGTGCTGCCCCGCCGCCCGGGTGAGCGCGGCGCGCTGCACGCGGCGCTGGCGCAGCTCGCCGAGCAGGATCCGCTGATCGGCCTGCGCCACGACGGGCCGGGCGGCGACCTGGCCGTGTCGCTCTACGGCGAGGTGCAGAAGGAGGTCATCGAGGCGACCCTGGCCCGCGATTACGGCATCGAGGTGGCGTTCGAGCAGACCACGACGGTGTACATCGAACGGCCGGTCGGGATCGGGGCGGCCGCCGAGCCGATGGGCGGGGCGAACCCGTTCCGGGCCGGGGTCGGGCTGCGGCTGGAACCGGCCGCGCCGGGCACCGGGGTGCGGTTCGGCCTGGGCATCGAGCCGGGTTCGCTGCCGGCGGCTTTCATCAGGGCGGTCGAGGAGACCGCGCGGCGGACCCTGCGGCAGGGGCTGCACGGCTGGCAGGTGACCGACTGCGTGGTGACGCTGACGTACTCGTCCTACACCCCGCCGCCGCCGTACGGGTGGAGCAGGTGGTCCAGTTCGGCGGGCGACTTCCGCGACCTGACGCCGCTGGTGCTGATGGCCGCGCTGCGGCAGGCGGGCACCGGGGTGCACGAGCCGGTGCACCGGGTGCACCTGGAGGTGCCCGCCGACGCGCTGGCCGCGGTCGTGCCGGTGGTGGGTCGGCTGGGCGGGGTCACGCAGGCCACCACGGTCGGCGGGGCGGCCTGCGAGTTGGAGGCCGACCTGCCCGCCGTACGGGTGCACGAGCTGCGCCGGGAGCTGCCGTCGCTGACCCAGGGTGAGGGAGTGCTGGTCAGCGTGTTCGACCACTACCGGCCGGTACGCGGGGCGGCGCCGGGGCGGGCCCGGACCGACTTCAACCCGCTGGACCGTAAGGAGTACCTGCTGCACGTGTCCCGGCGTGCCTGAGCGAAGGCGCCCGGGTCCGGTGCGAACCGGACCCGGGCGCCGCCGGTCATTCGTCGGAGCCGAGCGCCGCCACCGGGCTGACCTTCGAGGCACGGCGGGCGGGCAGCACCCCGGCCAGCGCAGTCAGCACGACCAGCGCCGCGAACAGTCCGGCCAGCGCGGGCACCGGCACCGTCGGCGGGGCGTCGACGCCCAGTGCCCGCACCGACAACCACGCGTACGGGATGCCGAGCAGCAGCCCGAGGGTGGCGCCGAGGACGCCGTACAGGCCGGACTCGGTCGTGAGCATCGCCGCGAGCGCGGCCCGGGACAGCCCGACCGCGCGCAGCAGCCCGGACTCGCGGATCCGCTCGACCACCGACAGGGCGGTGGTCGAGCCGACCCCCACGACGGCGATCAGGACGGTGATGCCGATCAGGCCGATCGCGGTCCAGAGCAGCGCGACGAGCACCTGCTCGTTCTCGTCGCGCATGTCGGCGAGCACGACGACGTGGTACCGGCCGGCTTCGGCGACGGCCTGCATGGCCTGCTGCCCGGCGGTGCGGCCGTCCTCGCCGGGCGCGGCGGCGTCGGCGAGCAGGCCGGTCAGCCCGGCGGGCGCGCCGAGCCGGTCGAGGTCGGTGCGGTCGAGGATCAGCGACGAGTGCAGCGGAGCGGCACCCGGCACGATCGCGGCCACCCGCACCTGCACGGTCTTGTCGCCCCGGGTCACGGTGAGCTGGTCGCCGACGTGGCGGCCGAGGACGTCGGCGACGTACCCGGCGAGCACGGCCTGCCCGGGTCCGGCGTCGGCCAGCGACCCGGCCTCGACGTCGATCTTGCCCAGCGCGGGCAGGGCCGACAGGTCCAGGTCGTTGGCGTCCCAGTTGCTCTCGGTGCCGATGTGCAGCTCGTCCAGCCGCCGGTAGCCGGCGGTGTGGGCGAGTTCGGGCCGGGACCGCAGCTGATCGGCGACGGCGGCCGGGATCGGGTCGCTGTCGGCGGTCATCTCGAAGTCGGCCGGGGCCGAGATGGCCAGCTCCCGGTCGGCCAGGACCTGCACCGACGCACCGCCGACGAGGACCCCCGTGATGAGGGTGACGCCGAGGGCGACGACGGCCGAGATCGCGGCGGCGCGGCGCGGCGCCCCGCCGATGCCGCCGACGGCCAGCCGCCCGACCGGCCCGAGGCGCCGCAGCGGCCAGCCGACCACCCACAGCAGCGGCCGGACCACCAGCGGGCCCAGCAGCATCAGGGCGCCGAACGCGAGCACGCCGGAGCCGACGATGCCCAGCAGCATCGGCCTCGGGTCGTAGTTCTCCGGGTCGCGGCCGGGCAGGCGGCTGGCGACCAGCAGCGCCGCTCCCAGCGCCGCGACCGCGAGCAGGCCGCCCGCGACCAGGCGGACCACACCGATGTCGCGGCGCGCGGTCTCGGTCTGGGCGGTACGCAGCGCGGCCAGCGGCGCGACCCGGGCGGCGGTGTACGCCGGAGCGAGCACCGCCCCGACGGTCAGCATGACCGCGCCGACGAGGACGGCGGCGAGCGCCGCCAACGGCGGGGTGCCCGGCCCGAGGATGTGGACCCCGAGCAGGTCCAGCAGCGGCGGCAGGCCGTAGCCGACCGCGAACGCGGCCAGCAGCCCGGTCACGCCCGCGACCAGCCCCGTCAGCGCCCCCTCCACGGCCAGCGCGCGGGCGATGCCGCCCCGGCCCGCGCCGACCGCGCGCAGCAGGGCCAGCTGCCGGGTGCGCTGGGCGAACACGATCCGGAAGGTCGACGCGACGACCAGCAGCGCGGCGGCCGCGGCGACCGCGATGAACACCCCGACGACCACGAAGACGGCCTGCACCTGCTCCAGCGCCCGCTGCGCCTCGGCGGTGCGCACCTCGGCCCCGGTGCGTACGCCGGGGACCTGCGGCTGCTCGCCGTCCGGCGCGGTCCGGGGCGCGGCGTCGACGGTCTGCTGGATCCGGTCGCGCAGCTCGGGTGCCGCCGTGCCGTCGGCCGAGCGCACCTCGATCCGCCCGGTCGGGCCGCCGGGGCTCAGCGCCACGACGGTGTCCTCCAGCGTGTAGGCCTGGCTGCCGAAGTCGTACTGGGCCTCGACGACGCCGGTGATGGTCAGGTCGACCGGCGGGGTGTCCTGGGCGATGCGGCCGTGCAGCACCGTGCCGACGGCCAGGCCCATCCGGTCGGCGGTGCGCCGCGTGATCGCGATCTCGTTGCGGGCCTGCGGGTAGCGGCCCGACACGGCGTGGGCCAGCGCCAGCACGCCCGTGCCCGGGTCGGCGCTGAGCTGGAGGTATTCCCCGCCCGTGCCCGTCCCGAGCTGCACCCCGGTGTCGAACCGGCCCACCGCCTCGGCCACCCCGGGCAGCGCCCGGATGCGCGCCAGGTCGGTGCCGGTCGCCGGGACCGAGTCGTCGCCGACGACGAAGGCGACCTGCTCGGGGGTGCCGCTGAGCCGGTCCAGCATGGTCCGCTCGGTGATCTGCTGGGACAGCATCGCCGCGCCCACCACGAACGAGGCGACCAGCACGGCCAGGCCGGTGAGCAGCAGCCGGGCGGGGCGGCGGGCCACCCCGGACAGCTGGGTGCGCAGCACCACCGCGCTCATCGGGCCACCGCCTGCTGCGCCAGCGCGTCGGCGATCGTCGCCCGGTCAGGCTGGTGCAGGTCACCGGCGACGCGGCCGTCGGCCAGCAGCACGACGCGGTCGGCGTACGCGGCGGCGTTCGGGTCGTGGGTCACCATGACCACGGTCTGGCCCAGGTCACGGGCCGCGTCGCGCAGCAGGGTCAGCACCTGCGCCCCGGCGGCCGAGTCCAGGTTGCCGGTCGGCTCGTCGGCGAAGACCACCTCGGGCCGCGACACCAGCGCCCGCGCCAGCGCCACGCGCTGCTGCTGGCCGCCGGACAGCTCGCTGGGCCGGTGGTTCAGCCGATCGGCCAGGCCCAGCGTGGTGACCAGGTGGTCGAACAGGTCCGGCTCCGGCCGCCGCCCCGCCAGGTCCAGCGGCAGGGTGATGTTGCGCACCGCGCTCAGCTGCGGCAGCAGGTTGAACGACTGGAACACGAACCCGATCCGCTCGCGCCGCACCTTGGTCAGCACCCGGTCGCTCAACCGGGTCAGGTCCGTCCCGCCGAGCAGCGCCCGGCCCGACGTCGCGGTGTCCAGGCCCGCCAGGCAGTGCATCAGGGTCGACTTGCCCGACCCGGACGGGCCCATGATCGCGGTGAACTCGGCGCGGGTGAACCCGACCGTGACGCCGTCCAGGGCGCGCACCGCGGCGTCGCCGCTGCCGTACACCTTGACCAGGTCGACCGCGGCCACCGCGTAGAGCGGGTCGGCGCCGGGTTGCTGCGTAGTCACATCTCCTCCAGGGGTATGTCTGCGCTGAGGAGCCTGCCGCAGCGGGCACCGGCGGCACATCGGCCGCCGGAAAGGTTGTCGGCGCGGCCGCTATGACTTTCGGCCGATCCGGCCCCGCCGCGGCACTGGTTACTGTTGACCGGCCATGATGACGTCCCCCCTGCGCCCCTGGTTGCTGGTGTTCGGCCGGCTGGCCGCCCTGGTCGGCCTGGCCGTGCTCGGCATCACCGACCTGCGCTTCGGCCTGATCTACGTCGGCTCCACGATGACGATGGGCCGCGTGCTGCTGGCGATGGTGGCCGGCGCGGTGTGGCTGCTGCCGTACCGGGCCGGTTCGAAGGCGCTGACCCCGCTCGCGCTGCTGCTGGCGGCCGCGTCGCTGACGGCGACCGGCGCGGTGTACCTGCTGGGCACCTACGACCACCCCATCGGCTCCTGGGGCCTGGCCGAGAGCGCGAGCATGCTGGGCCTGCTGTACGTGGTGTCGCGGTGGGCCCCGGCCCGCGCCGCCCCGTTCGCGGTGCTCGCGATCGGCGCGGCGGTGACCGCGATGCCGCTGCGCGGCGGCACCGGCTACCTGATGGTGATCTTCGGGCTGCTGCAGGGCCTGGCCGCGGCGGTCGTCGTGGCGGGCGGTGTCTACCTGCGGATCCTCGACAGCGGGCGGCAGCGGGCCCTGGACGAGGTCCGGGCCGCGCAGCGCGCCGAGTTCGCCCGGGACCTGCACGACTTCATCGCCCACCACGTGACCGGCATCATCGTGCAGGCGCAGGGCGCCCGCTACGTCGCCGAGCAGGATCCGCAGCGGGCGCTGGTCGCGCTGGAGCAGATCGAGCACGCGGGGCTGGAGACGATGGCGTCGATGCGGCGCATGGTCAGCGTGCTGCGCGAACCGGACGCGCCGCTGGCGCCGCTGGCCGGGGCGGCCGACCTGCCGCCGCTGCTGGCCGGGTTCAACCAGACCAGCCCGGCGGTGGCCCGCCTGCACGTGGACGGGACGCTGGACGGGCTGCCGGTCGAGGTGTCCACCAGCGCGTACCGGGTGGTGATGGAGGCGCTGACCAACGTGCGCCGCCACGCCGTCGACGCGCGGACGGTCGACGTGTCGGTGCGCCGCGCGCCCGGGTGGCTGTTCGTGCGGGTGGCCGACGACGGCGCCCCGCCGCGCCCGGCCGCCGGGCGCGACCGCACCGGCTACGGCCTGGTCGGCCTCGCCGAGCGGGTGCGGGCGGTCGGGGGCCGGATCAACGCCGGACCGGGTATCGAGCGAGGCTGGCTCGTCGACGTCGCCATGCCGCTGAGAGGGTGATCCCGTGATCCGTGTGATGATCGCCGACGACCAGGCGATGGTCCGTACCGGCTTCGGGATGATCCTCGGGGCGCAGCCGGACATGGAGGTCGTCGGCGAGGCCGCCGACGGCGTCGAGGCGGTGGAGCTGGCCCGCCGGGTGCGGCCCGACGTGGCGCTGATGGACATCCGGATGCCGCGCCTGGACGGCCTGGAGGCGCTGCGCCAGCTCGCCGGGCCCGGGGTCGCCGACCCGCCGAAGGTGGTCGTGGTGACCACGTTCGACCTCGACGAGTACGTGCACGCCGCGCTGCGCAACGGCGCCTGCGGGTTCCTGCTCAAGGACTCCGGCCCGGCACTGCTGGTCGAGGCGGTGCGCGCGGCCGCCTCCGGCGACTCGCTGATCAGCCCGTCGATCACGGTACGGCTGCTGGAGCACCTCACCCCGCTGCTGCCCGGCCGCGGCGGCGGCGACCACGGCCTGTCCCCGCGCGAGCTGGACGTGGTCCGGCTGACCGCGCGCGGCCTGACCAACGCCGAGATCGCCGCCCAGCTGTTCATCTCGCTGGGCACAGTCAAGACGCACCTGGGCAGCGTGCAGACCAAGCTCGGGGCCCGCAACCGGGTCGAGATCGCCGCCTGGGCCTGGGAACGCCGCCTGCTCGGCTGACCCGACTCGCCGCCACGGCCCGGCCGAGCCCGGTAACGTCGGCTAGGTCGGGGCCCTGAGCTGCGGCGACGATCCGCCGCGGGCGCCCTGCGAGGGGGCACACCATGTCGCATCATCTCGATTCGCCGCAGGCGCGCGAGGACGTCCGGCTCGACCTCACCGACGTGTACGTCTTCCGCGGCGCCACCGGCACCGCGCTGGTCATGAACGTCAACCACTCGCTGGCACCCGAGATCACCGGCAAGCCCGCCCAGCCCGGCTTCCACCCCGAGGCCCGCTACGAGTTCCACCTCGACCTCGACGGCGACGCCCGCCCGGACCTGACCTTCCGGGTCACCTTCGGCGACCCCGGCACCGGCGGCGGGCAGACCCTCCAGCTCGACAAGGTCATCGGCGGGGCCGCCGAGCCGCTGGCCACCGGCGCCACCGGCGCCGAGGTGACCGCGACCGGGCTGCGGGCCTGGGCCGGGCGCGCGGGCGACCCGTTCTGGATCGACGGAACCGTGCTGGGCGCGATCGGCGCCGCGTTCGCCACCGGGACCCGGGCCGACCTGGGCCGCTGGACCCCGGCCGAGGCCAAGAACGCGTTCGCGGGCCAGACCGTGTACTCGATCGTGCTCGAAGTCGACGACGCGCTGCTGGCCCCGGCCCGCTCCGGCGACCGGGTCGGCATATGGGGACTGACCAGCCTCGCCACCGACGACGGCGGCTGGCGGCCGATCAACCGGTTCGGGCACCCGATGATGCAGCCGCTGTTCACACAGCAGGACGGCGACCTCGGCGACCGGCTCAACAGCACCGACCCGGCCGACGACGTGGCGGCCCACGCCGAGCGGCTGACCGGCATGGTCGCGGCGGTCGTCGGCGCGTACGGCACCGCGGCCGACCCCCGCGCGTACGCCGAGGCCGTGGTGGCGCGGCTGCTGCCCGACGTCATGCCGTACACGATCGGCAGCCCCGGGGTGTACGGCTTCGGCGAGTGGAACGGCCGGTCCCTGCTCGACAACACCCCGGACGTGATGTTCTCCCTGGCCACGAACACGGCGTTCAGCATCGGGCTGACCGCCGACGCGGTCACCGCCAGGCCCGGGACCGCCTTCCCGTACGTCGCGACCGCCTGAACCGGGCCTGCGCCCGACCGGTACGTGGCATCCTGGCGGCATGACCAACCAGCCTCCGCAGGGCATGCCCCGATACCGGCTGCTGACCGGCCCCGACGACGACAAGTTCTGCCACCGGGTCAGCGAGGCGCTCGACCTCGGCTACCGCCTGCACGGCAGCGCCTCGGTCACCTACGACGGCGAGAAGGTCATCGCCGCGCAGGCCGTCGTCTGGCCGGGCGGCCCCGGCGAGCGCTGACCCCGCCGGCCGAGGCGGGGCCCGATTGCACCCGGCGGCCACGGTCGCCCGTACCTTTGGCGGCTGCGGCCGTTTCGCCTGAGCGTATGGGTCGCCGCCTCCCGGCGCGGCAAATGGAACGGCGGCAACTGACCGGCCGTGCGGGGGTCCAGGCGGCGGCCAAGTTGCCGGGCAATCGTGGGAATGGGCCGCCTCTGCGTGCCCGATTGCCCGGCAACTTGGCTGGTCTTGGGGTTGGCGCGTGGGGTGATCGTTGTTTTCGGTCGGTTGGTGGCCTGGAGGGCGATGTTCTGACCGAGAACAACGATCATCGGCCGGGGCGGCCGGGACGGGGCGGGGCGGCCTGGTCAGGGTGGGGGTTGGCGGGGGTTGCTAGCGTGTCGGCCGCGCGCTCGCCGATGGCGGTGGGCCGCCACGGGGAGGAAGTACATGAGCGAGCTGACGCCGGACTACAGGGTTCCCGCCGATCCCGATGCGCGGCCGCGGTCGGTGAGCGCGGCCGCGTGGCTGCTGGCGGGGGTCGGGGCGGCGTACCTGAGCGACGTGGTGCTGCTGATCGCGGGTGCCGGGAGCTACCCGGACCGGGTGGCCGAGGCGGTCCGCCGGGCCGGGGTGGACGCCCAGGTCACGGCGGCGATGCGGAGCCTGGCCACGGGTATGGCCGTCATGGTCATCGCGGTCACGCTGATCGCGGCGGTGGTGATGTTCGCGCTGGCGGCGGCGGTGCGCGGCCGCAGCCGTACCGGCCGGGTGCTGACCTGGATCGCGGGCGGCCTGGCCCTGCTGTGCGGAGTCTGCGCGGGCGGCTCGTCCGGCACCCCCGCCTTCAGCGGCATCGCGTACGTCAACGCCTGGAGCAACACCGCCTCCGGGGTGCACCGCTTCGCCCAGCGGCTGCCCGACGGCTACCCGCCGTACTACAAGGTCGCGGCGACGGTCCTCGGCGCGTTCAGCCTGCTCGCGCTGATCGCGGTGACCATCCTGCTGGCGCGGCGCGAGTCCGGCGACTGGTTCCGCAAGCCCGTCCCGGCGGCCACGCACCCCGGCTACCCGGCCTACCACCCGGCCCCGGTCGCCCCGGCGCCGCAGGCGTATGTGCCCCCGCAGGCGCAGACTCCCCCGCCCGCCCCCGCACCGGCGCCCGAGCCGCCCCGGCAGCGGACCGTCGAGGAGATCGAGCTGGCCCTGACGGAGCTGGACGTGGCGCGCGTGCGCGGCGACGTGTCCGAGAACGACTACATGGCGCAGGTGTCCCGCCTGCGCGACGAGCTGCGCGACCTCGACCTCGCCTGACGCCTCATCCCCCCGGGGGCCCGGCACGCCGACCGTCCATTCAAGACGCTGCGTTCGGGCCTCCCGGGAACGGCGAAACAATCCCTACCCTGTGGAGTCGTACGGCTTCGTGAAGTGACCTGGCGGGTTCCACCGCGGGTCGCCCGTCCGCTGGTACGGCCGCCTGTGCACGTCGCAACTGGGTGCGGGCGCCGCCACGGCTCTCGCAGAGGTGGTCACATGGCGCAGGCACCCGGCTCCGAACCCGACGAGGAGCCTGGCAGGCGCTTGTCCGACCGTCGGGCGGAAGTGGTCGACATCCCGGATCTGCCGGCCCCGACGCCGACTCGGGCCGAACCGGCGACCGACGGCTCCGCGCCGCGCGACGGTTCCGGTACGGCAACCGTGCCGCAGCAGACGCCCGGCGCGGACGAGCACGTACGGAAGGACGAGCCGAGACCGGGCCGCCGATGGCGCGCCCGTCTGCGCGCCGCCTGGCGGTCGATGGTCGAAATGGCGCAAACGCCCGAGGGCAAGGAGACGATCCGGGCCGTACTGAAGATCCTCCGCAAGGAGGGCACGAAGGCGGCCAAGGCCCATTTCGAAAAGTGGCTGCGCGAGCGGGTCGCGGACCGCCGCAAGCGCCGCAGGCGGCACGACGGCCAGGATGGGCAGGACAGCCAGGACCGGCAGGACTCGCCCGGCAGCCAGACCCCGAGCACCAGGGACGACAGCGGCCGCGACCGCGACCTGGCGCGGAACGACCGGATCGACCAGCAGACGCAGACGCAGCCCGAGCCGCAGCCCGAGCCGCAGCCCGAGCCGCAGCCGCAGCCGCAGCCGGAGCCGGAGCCGGAGCCGGAGCCGGTCCCCAGAATCGAACGCCGCAGACTGCGCCTCCACCAGCCGAACCGGGCCCGGCTGCTGATCTTCGGCGGCCTGCTGGCCGCGCTCGGCTGGTTCTTGCCGTGGTATTTCGTCACCTACGAGGCCGCCTCGGCCAAGGAGCTCGCCGCCATCCAGCGGGCTGACGCCGTCGACCTGGGCGGTCACCCGTTCCACCATTTCATGAACATCGGCTGGTCCTTCTACCTCGCCTCCTACAACGGCCACAACCTGGCCGGGCACGAGGCGACCGCGGCGGTGATCGGCACCCCGAACCTGATGCTGTATCCGGCGCTGGCCGTCGTCGTGTTCGCCTTCCTGACCCGGAGCTTCCGCGGCATGGGCAGGAGCACGCTCGCGCGGGCCGCGGCCGGCCTGGTAGACGCCGCGCCCGCCTATCTCCTGGCTCCGCAGGCCGTCTTCCTCGCCCTGGCGGTCCACAACATGGCTGCTGGCGCCGACTCCTCTTCCACGATCGCGATGATGTCGCAGACCACCCCCGCGGGGATCGCGGTGCGGCAGGTCTTCCTGGACTCTTTCGCCCACGGACCGAAGGCCGCGCTGGGGCAGCTGTCGCTGCACGTGTCGATGGGGGCGGGGGTGATGTTCGTCGGGGTGCTTGTGATGGGGTTCGCCGCGGCGTCCACGCCGAGGCGGACCTGGCTCAGCGGTCCACCCGCCGCCCTGACCGGGGTGCCAGGCGTCGTGGCCCGGGTGCTGCGGCTCGCGCCGCTGGCGGTGATCGCCGGCTGTCTGCTGCTGATGACCGTGGACACGGTCAGGGCCGTGTACTGACCAGTGGGCACGCCACGCCGGAGTCGGCACCCGTTAGATGACCTGGGGAAGGTGGTCGTCCCGCGACCTGCGCCCGGCACCATGGCGCCGGAACCGTCCGCGTGGACGAGGTTCGGCAGGGCCCCGTCCCGGGCCGCGCCGAACCGATGCGGATCAGGATCGCCCGCCGCCGCCCCCGAGCACGCCGGCCGGCTCGCGGACCATCAGCACGTCCACCGGCTCCTCGGACGCCACGGTGAAGCCGTGGCGCGCGTACAGCCGCCCGGCCTCGCTGCCGCGCAGGACGATCAGCCGCACCCGTACCCCGTCGCGGTCGCACTGCTCCAGCAGTTCGCGCAGGACCGCCGAGCCGACCCCCCGGCCCTGCACCTGCGGGTCGAGGTAGAAGTGCTCCAGCCAGTGGCCGCCGTCGGCGGGGCGCAGCGCCACGCATCCGGCGAACGCGCCGTCGACCTCGATCACCCGCGTGTTGGCGGGCACGTAGGTGTCGCGCAGCCGCTGGCGCACCCGGTGGTCGTCGTAGCGGCCCAGCCGCTCCAGGTCCGCGCGCAGGACCACGGCCCGCAGCTCGACCGCGCTCTCAAGATCGGCGGCAGTCGCCTGCCGCATCGCCCAGTCCGCCATGATCGGCGATGGTACCGGCGCCGGTCAGCGCGGCGGGCCGGGGTGCAGCAGGCCGTCGACCAGGTCACGTAGCGGCGCCACGAGTTCCTGCTCGGTGGCGGCGGTGAGCGGTTGCAGGCCGGAGACGCGCAGCAGCGTGACGCCGATGGCGGCCGACAGCACGAGCTGGGCGCGGAGCATGAGCTGGCCGTCGTCGGGGGCGTCGGGCTGCCAGCCTGCCGTGGCGGCCAGCCGCTCGGCGAAGCGGCGCAGCACGCCGAGGCGCATCGCCTCGGTGCGCTCGTCACCCGAGGAGCGCAGCAGCAGGAGCAGGACCTGGTTGGGGCCGCCCTCGGGGGTGGTGCCCGCGGCCTGCGCGGCGATCGCGGTGGGGATGTCGGTGCGCGGCACGTCGCCCGCGGCGCGGGAAAGCTCGTCGACGGCGTAGCCGAGGCAGGCCTCGAACAGGCCCTCCTTGGAGTCGAAGTAGCGGTTGATCAGGGCGACGTTGACGCCCGCCTCGTCGGCGATGTCGCGCACGGTGGTGGCCGCGTACCCGTCGCGCGCGAAGCGGCCGCGTGCCACCTCCAGCAGCAGCTGGCGGGTCTTGGCCGCGTCGCGGCGCCGCTGGCCGGTGTCGGTGCTCACTGTCATCCGCCTCCTCGCGACCAGCGTCTCTGATTTCCTGAGTTTGTCCGAGTGATTCGGATGTTCCGGGTGGGGCGTGGCCGTGTCGTGCCTGGTCCGAAGTCTGCGGGTAGGCAGATGGCGGGGGTGGCATGGACGTGGTGGAAGCCGGTCCGGTGGTGCCGGGGGTTCAGGAGATCGTGTGCAGGGCCTGACGGCGTCACCAGTTGGTGGTGTCGCTTCTTGGGTTCCTGCCCCGCCGGACGCTGGCCACCTTCCGATGGGGCGGGGACCGTGCGCCGGTCGGGCACACGGCGGGCAAGTTTGGACCCCGACGGCTGCTTCGGGGTGGGCCGGTTCTTCGGTCCGCGGGTGCTGGTCTGCCGAGCCGGGCGGGTGGCGGCGGCGTGGTCGCGGTCGGTCGACAGCCCGCACCCGAGGCAGACCGCCCACTTCCAGCCCCGTTCGCCCGGCCGGTCCGGGGCGGGCACGTGCCTCAGTTCGGTGTGTCCGTGGCCGCAGCGGGGGCAGTACCGGCTGGTCCCGCGGGCGGGGACCGTGACGACCGCAAGACCGGCTTTGGCGGCCAGGTGCACGATCGCGTCCTGAACGATCCCGCGTACCTGCCCGGACAGCCGGGCATTGCCCCTACAAGTACCACGGGCCTGCAGCGTGGACAGGTCCTCGACGTAGACGACGGTGGCGTGCAGGGCCACGGCCTGGTCCACGGCCCACCGCGCCGCCGACCAGGCCAGGGCCTTGTTCAGGTTACGGATGCGCGCGCACACCCGTTCATGCTCGGCGCGGGCGCGTTCGGCAAGCGCGGACAGCCGCCCGGTACGCGGATCGGCCGGAGCCAGCCCGGCTGCCAGGACGGTGTGGTGGTCGCGTTTGGCCGCCAGATGCTCGCGCTGGCCGCGCAGGCGGTGGAGTTTTGCCGATACGGCCGTGGCGTCGTAACGAAGCATCCGCCCGTCGGTGACGGTCCGGCCCTGCACGGTCAGCCGCCCGAGGGCGGCGGTCAGCAGTGTGTTGACACCCCAGTCCACCCCCAGGGCAAGCGTGTGCCCGGACGTGGCCGCGCGCACGACCGGGATCCGGTACGGCAGATCGACCCGGACCCGATGCCCGACCACCCGCAACGTCGGCACACAGATCGCAGCGTCGACGGGCACGGTCGGCGGCAGAGCCACCGTCATCACATGCCACGCCCAGTCGGCGCGTGAGGCAGGTTGTTCGACCAGCGGCAGCTGCACCCGCACCACCACCCGCCGGTCCCCGTCGCGAGCCAGGGTCACCAGCTGCCGGTCGGTGGCGGCCAGCAACACCTGCCGGGCCGCCGGCGGGGCCGCCTCCAGGTCCGGCAGGTCGCCGGGCAGCAGGCCGCCGTGACGGTCCAGGTGGGCGTCGACCTGCCGCGTCCGGTTGCGGATCACCGCTGTCGACACCCCGGCCGGTAGCAGGTCACGCAACGCCCGCCAGTCACCGTCGGCACGTCTGCCGCCAGGCGGCCATGTCGCGATGATCGCCTGAACGATCCGGCGGCGGTGCACGGCCAGACGCAACGCGCGGGCGGCCCCCTCCTCGGCACACCGACATACTCGGTCACTGACGTACACACCCTGCGGCGGGTGGGCGGTCCAGCCGAGGCGTCGCAGCGCCGTCCAGCCCTTGGCCGGCAGCGGCCGCCCGTCGGGACCGACACCGGCAGCGAGGGTGTCCAGGTCGGGGCCGGTCCAGTGCTCGGCCACGACTCGGGCGGCCATACCGGCGACCAGCCCGGTCAGCCAACCCACCCGCACCGCCAGCACACGCTCACCCACACGCTGCCCGCCGGACTCCACCACCGCCGACAGGGCGGCACACGACGCCGTCGCGGTGAGTTCACCCACCGACATCGACCGTGCACCTCCTGCCAAATGATGACCACATAGGACGTCGGCAGCCTAGCCAGCCCCTCCGACAAGAACCAGTGGCGCCATTGCGTGGCCAGCACACGACACAAAACCCGAATACCTCGAAGATCGAGATCGCTTAGCAACAACCGACAGCAGTTCGAACCTTAACCGGCGCGCCATGTGATGTAAACGACCGTTGACTTAGTTGGAGCAGCGGCGATAGCGTCCAAGTAATCAATTGTTTACTTCGGCGGGAATCAATGGAACACGTAGTCAAGACGGTGGGCGCGCCCACCGGCGCGAACACCGCGCCGGCCGCGCCGGCCACCCCCGCGCCCGCGGTCCGCAGCGGACGCCACGCCAACAGCACCCTGGTGGTGCTGTTCCTGTCGCTCGGCGGCCTCGCCTTCGCGGTGCTCCAGTCACTGGTCGCCCCGGCCCTGCCGACCATCGCGCGGGACCTGCACACGACCACCGGCGACATCAGCTGGATCATCACGGCCTACCTGCTGTCGGCGTCGGTGCTGACGCCGATCCTCGGCCGCCTCGGCGACATGGTCGGCAAGCGCAAGATGATGCTGGTCGTGCTGGTCCTGCTCGCGGCGGGCACGCTACTGGCCGCGCTGTCCACCACGCTGCCGGTGCTGATCGCGGCGCGGGCGCTCCAGGGCGCGGCGGGCGCGATCATGCCGCTGTCCATCGGCATCGTCCGCGACGAGCTGCCCCGGGAGAAGGTCAGTGTCACCGTCGGCCTGCTGTCGGCCATCTTCGGCGTCGGCGCCGGCCTGGGCATCGTGCTCGCCGGACCGATCGTGGAGCACCTGTCCTGGGAGTGGCTGTTCTGGTTCCCGCTGATGCTCATCGGCGTCGCGCTGCTGGGCGTGTTCTTCGGCGTGCCGGAGTCCCCGGTGCGCACCCCGGGCCGCCTCGACGTGCTCGGCGCGGGAATCCTGTCGGTGTCGCTGGTGTCGCTGCTGCTGGCCATCAGCAAGGGCCGCGAGTGGGGCTGGGACGAGACCAAGACCATCACGCTGCTGGCCGTGGGCGTGGTCGCGCTGATCGCGTTCGTCCTGGTCGAGCTGCGGGTACGCGAGCCGCTCATCAACATGCGCCTGCTGGCCATCCGGGGCGTATGGGCCACGAACCTGGTCGGCCTGGCGTTCGGCTTCGCGATGTTCGGCACGTTCCTGCTCATCCCGACGCTGCTGGAGCTGCCGGCCGCCACCGGCTACGGCTTCGGCAAGACCGTCTCGCAGGCGGGCCTGTTCCTCATGCCCACCACCGTGATGATGCTGTTCTTCGGCCCGCTGTCCGGCCTGCTGGACCGCCGCTTCGGCCCCAAGCTGCCGATGTTCCTGGGCGCCGTCCTGGTCACCGCCGCGTACGCGCTGCCCGGCGCCTTCCACGACGAGCTGTGGCAGCTGGTCACCTCCGGCGTGCTCACCGGCGCCGGCATGGGCCTGGCCTTCGCGGCCATGTCCAACGCCATCATCGAGTCGGTGCCCGCCACGCACACCGGTGAGGCGACCAGCGTCAACAGCATCGTGCGCACCATCGGCGGCAGCATCGGCACCGCCGTGGTCGCCGCGGTGATCACCGGCCACAGCACGCCGCAGGGCCTGCCCATGGAGGAGGCGTTCACGTCCGGGTTCTGGGTGTGCGCGGGGGTGGCCGCGCTGGCGGTCGTGGCGGCGCTGATCGTGCCGTCGGCCCGGCGCCGTCGCTCGGAGGCCGTCGCGTCGGGCGTCGGCGACCTGCCGGTCGAGCCGGTCGAGCTGATCCCCCACTCCCACCGCCAGGCCGACCACGCCCCGGTCAGCTGACGGTCGGATACCGGAAGGGCCGTGGTCCCCACGCGGGGCCGCGGCCCTTCCGTCACGCCGTCAGAAGGCGTCGCGCATACGCTGGCCGGGGAGGGACACGCACATGCATCCTGCGGCGGCGCGGCTGCGCCACGTGTACTGGCTGGGCGGCGGCAGCGGCGCGGGCAAGTCGACGATCTCCCGGCGCCTGGCCGACCGCTACGGGATGCGCTGTTACGCCACCGACGACGTCATGGCCGACCACGCCGCCCGCCTGTCCCCCGCCGACGCCCCGCACCTGAGCGCGTTCGCCGCCATGGACATGGACGAGCGCTGGGTGCACCGCAGCCCCCGCCAGATGCTGGACACGTTCCACTGGTACCACGGCGAGGGCTTCGACCAGATCGTCGCAGACCTGCTGCGCCTGCCCACCGACCGGCCGGTCCTGGCCGAAGGCTTCCGGCTGCTACCCGACCTGGTCGCGCCGCTGCTGGCCGACCGCGCGCACGCGGTGTGGCTGCTGCCGACGACCCGGTTCCGCCGAGCCGTGTTCGCGTCCCGGGGCGGCACCGGCTGGGGGTTCATCGCCCGGACCGGCGACCCCGGACGAGCGCTGCGGAACCTGGTCGACCGCGACGGGATGTTCACCGAGCGGCTCGCGGCGCAGGTGCGCCCGCTCGGCCTGACGGCGTTCGCGGTGGACACGCCGACGGCCGAGGACGACCTGCTGGAACGGGTCGCGACGGCGTACGGGTTAACCGGCCGCTAGCACCTTCAGCCTGCCGTGGGAGCCGTGGAAGTGCGGTGCCCGGTACGACAGGCTCGTGCGCGCGGCGAACTCGACGGTGACCTCCGCCTCGGCGAGCCCGAACTCCTGGCCCGAGGTCGGCACCACCCGTACCGCGACCTGGTGCGGTCCGGCGCCGACGGCCACCGTGTGGGTGCCCCAGGTGCGGACGAGCTGATCCACGCCGTCGACGAGCAGGCGCGGCGAGCTGGTCCGGTAGAGCCGGGTGAACGCCGGATACGCGAACGTCACCTGCAACGAGCCCTGGCCGATCGACACGAGCCCACCCCCTCCCGCTCATCATCGCCGCTCCCACCGGCACGAAGTGCCGTTTCAGTCGACCGCGCGCCACCCGTTCACCGAGGAAGAGCACCTTCTCATCGCGATACGAGGTGGAAGGTGCCCTTCTCGACGTCACCAGCCGTCCACAGTCGACGATCCGATAGCGCGCCGGTTTGACTGGCCGCCGATCGATGGCCAATGCTTGCGCGCATGCTTGACCCGGGGATGACGCTCGGCGGCCGCTACGAGCTGGCGGCACTGATCGCCCGTGGCGGGATGGGCGAGGTCTGGGCCGCCGACGACACCGTCCTGGGCCGCCGGGTGGCGGTGAAGGTGCTGCTGCCCAACCTCGCCGCCGATCCCGGGTTCTCCGCCCGGTTCCGGGCCGAGGCGCGCGCCATGGCGGCGCTGAGCCACCCGGGCATCGTCGAGATCTACGACTACGGCCAGGCTGACGGCATCGCGTACCTGGTGATGCAGTTCGTCGAGGGCGAGTCGCTGTCGGCGCTGGTGCGCCGGGGCGGCGCGCTGGAGCGGGGATACGCGCTGCGCCTGATGGCGCAGGCCGCGCGGGCCATCCACGCCGCCCACCGGCAGGGCATCGTGCACCGCGACGTCAAGCCCGCCAACCTGCTGCTGCGCGCCGACGGACGGCTCGCGCTGACCGATTTCGGGATCGCCCGGATCGTCGCGGGCGACCGGCTCACCGCGACGGACGAGATCCAGGGCACCGCGTCCTACCTGGCCCCGGAGCAGGTGACCGGCGAGGACGTCGGACCGGCCACCGACGTGTACGCCCTGGGCGTGGTCGCCTACGAACTGCTGACCGGCAAACGGCCCTTCACCGGCGACAGCCCGCTGTCCGTGGCCCTCCAGCACGTGCACGACGATCCCCCGCCGCTGCCGCCGGGCATCCCGGCGCTCGCGCGGACGCTGGTGGAAAGGGCGCTGGCCAAGGAACCCGCCGACCGCTGGCCGACCGCCGCCGCCTTCGCCGACGCGGCCGAGTCCGCCGCCGCGACCGCGCCCGACCCCGCCCCGACCCGGCTGCGCCGTGACGTGCTGGTCGGTGCGGGTGTGGCGCTGATCCTGGTGGCGGCCCTCGCCTTCGTGCTGTCCCCCGGCTCCTCCGACGATGCGCAGGGGCAGGTGCCGTCCGCGCCCCCGTCCGCGGCCGTGACCCTGGCCGCGGCGACGGCGGCCCCGAAGACCGGTCCGACGCCCACCGTCACCAGGCGAGCGCCCGGCCGGAGCCCGGGGCCGTCCGGCGGGACGGGCGATCCGGCCGGCGGCAGCCCGTCCGCGCTGCCGAGCCCCAGTCCCACTGCCCGCGCCGTGCCGAACATGTACAGCTGGACCGAGAGCGAGGCCCGGTCGGAGCTGGACCGGCTCGGGTTCGTGGCCCAGGTCGACTACGAGGCGACGCTGGCCAGCTGCGGCGTCATCCGGCAGAGCCCGACGGGCGGCACGGTCCTCGACGTCGGCTCGACCGTCGACGTGGTGGTCGGCAAACCGCTGGGCACCTGCAAGCAGACCTGACCTGTCAGGAGGCGGTCGCGGCGTCCTGGATCATCTTGGCCACGACGTCGGGATGCGACACCATGATCACGTGCGAGGCGTCGCCGACGACCACGGTCTCCTTGGCACCGGCCCGCTTGGCCATGAAGTCCTGCACCGCCGCCGGGATGTTCTTGTCGGCGGAGCCGTACACGAAGTAGGACGGGATCGTCTTCCACGCGGCCGCTTCGGCCTTCTCCGCCAGCGCCGCCTGCGCGATGGGCCGCTGCGTCACGGCCATCTGCGTGGCCTGCTCGACGGGCACGTCGGCGGCGAACTGCTCGCGGAACTTGTCCTGCTGGATGTACAGGTCGTCGCCGCCGGGCACCGCCACGGGCGGGGCGAGCGCCTGCCCGAGTGTGCCGCCGGGGAACTTCGCGGACAGGTCGGCCGCGCTCTCGCCGGTGTCGGGCGCGAACGCCGCGACGTACACCAGGGCCTTGACGTTCGGGTTGCCGTCGGCTGCGGCGCTGATCACCTCGCCGCCGTAGGAGTGGC
The DNA here is from genome assembly GCF_018327705.1 of Catellatospora sp. TT07R-123. Classification (NCBI taxonomy): domain Bacteria; kingdom Bacillati; phylum Actinomycetota; class Actinomycetes; order Micromonosporales; family Micromonosporaceae; genus Catellatospora; species Catellatospora sp. TT07R-123. The sequence goes on from NZ_BNEM01000002.1 coordinate 1,751,846, forward strand.
CGACCAGCACGATCGGACCGTCGATCGACTTGAGCACGGCGGCGACCTGGTCGGCGTCGCTCTTGACGCCGCGCAGCGGGTTGGCCACCGCCAGGACCGGATAGCCCTGGGCGAGCAGTTGCGACACCACGCCGTTCCAGCTGGAGGAGTCGGCGAACGCCCCGTGCACCAGCACCACCGTCGGCTTGTCGGCCGCGCGCGCCTGACCGGCCGCGGCGGGCGACGTCAAGGCGCCCAGCACCGCCGCGACGGTGAGCACTGCGGCCAGGGCGTGCGCACGCCGTACGGATCCCATGATCGGTTCCCCTTCCCATCGGCTCCCCTGCATGCTCGCAAGGGGCGCCGGTGGGAGGGTTCCGTTTGGGACAAGTCGGCCGAGGTCAGCGGCTTGCCAATGCGACTCCGGCGGCCAAACGCGCCGATCAGGGGCGCAACCGCCGGGCGGTCACGCGGGCGCGGTCAGCCGCCTCGCGATGCGCTCGGCCGGGCCGTCGGTCATCAGGATCGTGTAGTGGTTGGTGTCGGCGACCAGCTCCGGGGCCAGCAGCGGCGCCTGCACGGCCCAGTGGTCCACGATCGGCTGCGGCAGCATCCCGGGCTCCTGCCCGAGCATGCCGCGCGGGGCGTGCAGCAGCGTGGCCGGGACGGCCAGGGCACGCAGGTCGTCGCCGAAGGAGGCGGCGCCGACCAGCAGGTCGCGGCCGTCGGCGTACACGGCCTCGGTGCTGGTGCGGGAGCGGACGGCGCCGGGCTCGCCGACGGCGTCGTAGCGCACGTACGCCTCCATGTCGTCGTTCCACTCCCCGGCCAGCGCCGGGTGCGCCCGGAAGAAGTCGACGTACGCCTCGACCGACGCGTACGTCTCGCGCAGGCGCGCGACCGCCGGGCCGATCGTCAGTTCGAGCAGCCGGTCGGCGTCGAACTGGGCCGGTACTGGCAGCGGCAGTCCGCCGTCGACCAGCACCAGCCGGTCGAACAGCTGCGGGGTGCGGGCGGCGGCGCGCACGGCGGCGTAGGCGCCCATCGACTGGCCGACCAGCGCCACCGGCGCGCCCAGGTGCTCGGCGACGGCGGCCAGGTCGGCGGCGTGGGCGTCCATCCCGTACGGCCCGGGGACGTCCGCGCTGCCGCCGCGCCCGCGCAGGTCCAGCGCGATCAGGCTCCAGCCGCCGGGCAGATGCCGGGCGACGGCGCGAAACGACATCGCCGAGGCGGTGATGCCGTGCGCGGCCACGGCGATCCGGTCGCCGTCGCCGAAGCGCAGCGCGTGCAGCGTGCCACCGGGCACCGGGAGCTGGAGGGAACGCATGATCAGCCTTTCGGGGTGGGAACGGCGCCCGCGATCTGGAGGGCGAAGCCGGCGAAGGTGTCGGCGACCTGGTCGCGGGTGTACGGCTGGTCGGGGCCGAACCAGTGCGCCACCTGCATGCCCATCGAGCCGATCGCGGTGGCGGCCAGGACGGCGTCGGCGACCCGGAACGCGCCCCGGTCGATACCCAGGCGCAGCACCTGGAGCCCGAGCTGCCGCGACTGCTCGCGCAGGGCCAGCGCGGGGGCGGCCCGTTCGGGCGACAGGGCGTGCAGTTCGGCGTTGGCGACCAGGGCCAGCAGCGGGAAATCGGCGTGGGCGCCGACCTGGGCCCGGACCAGGGCCGACAGCTGCTCGGCCGGGCCCGGCGGCGCCGCGACCAGCGCCTGCTGGAGGCGCCGGTGCAGTTCCTCGTGCCCGAGCAGCACGAGCTCGGCCAGGACGTGCTCCTTGGACGGGTAGTGCGCGTACAGGGTGGCGGAGTTGATGCCGACGGCCCCGGCCAGGTCGCGGATGGAGGTGCCGTGGAAGCCGTACTCGGCGAACAGCCGCAGCGCCGCCAGCAGGATGCGGCCCCGGGTCCCGGCGGGCGTCACCCCGGCGGGCAGCTCGACGGCGACCGCGCTGAGCCGTCGCGGCTCCCACCTCGTACCGGTCACGGTGTCGCCCTTCCACGGCAAGCGATCGATTGGTTGACACCGTAGTCGACGGAGCGGATAGTGCCAACCATTAGCCAACCAATCGATTGGTTGGCATCTTGAGTCCGAGAGGAGAGGGATGTCTGCACCGTCCCCAGACCGAACCGCTCCAAGCCTGCTGCGCAGGCTCGTCACCGCCGCCGCGACCGCCCTGGCCGCACTCGCCGCCACCCTGGCCGTCCCCGCCCCGGCCCACGCCGCGGGCGGCGCCTTCTACGGCGTGTACGCCAGCGTCTACGGCACCCGCGACTACCACGGGTACGTGCCGTCGTCGTACCGGCCCGGCACGCCGATGCCGCTGCTGGTGGCCCTGCACGGCTGCACCGAGAACGACATCGGCTTCGACCTGCTGTCCGGCTGGAGCCGCGTCGCCGAGCAGCGCGGCTTCATCGTCGTCTTCCCCGACCAGAGCAACCTGGTCAACCCCGCCACCTGCTGGAACTGGTACCTGGAGACCAACCAGCACCGCGGCTGGGGCGAACCGGCCATCATCGCCGGGATCACCAACCGGATCCGCTCGCAGTACACCGTGGACTCCCGGCGGGTCTACACCACCGGCGTGTCCGCGGGCGGCGTCATGACCAACATCATGGCCGTCGCCTACCCCGACATCTTCGCCGCGACCTCGGTCATGGCCGGCTGCGAGTACGACTGCGACGTGCTGCAACTCCAGTCGGCGCAGGAGTCGGGGCGCAAGGCGCTGGCCGAGATGGGCAGCCGGGCCCGGCCGGTGCCCGCGATCGTCTTCCAGGGCACCGCCGACCTGGTGGTGCCGCCGTCCACGGCGTACCGCATCGCCGGGCAGTGGGCCGTCGTCGACGGCATCGACGCCACGGCCGACACCGTCCAGACCGGGCAGGTGCCCGGCGGGCGCAGCTACACCCACCTGACCTACCGCGACACGGCGGGCACGGCGCTGATCGAGCAGTACATGATCGACGGCGCCGGGCACGCCTACCCGGGCGGCTGCGCGTGCAGCCTGTACGGCGACCCGTCCGGCCCCGACGCCAGCAACCTCAGCTGGGACTTCTTCCTCGCCCACCCCAAACCCTGACCCGTCCCGGCCAGCTCGGCACCTGCCCTCCACCGCCCACACCACCCATGGTGTAGCGACACCGTAGGTGGTGTGGGCCGTGACGACTCACGCAGTGGCGGCGAGGCGGCGGCGCAGTTCGTCGGCGGGGACGTCCTCCAGATGGGTCAGGAACACCCACAGGTGCCCCGACGGGTCCCGCAGGATGGCCGTGCGGTCACCGTGGAACATGTCGGCAGGCGGCTGAAGGATCTCGGCTCCGGCTGCCCACGCCCGGTCGGTCAGGCTGTCCACGTCGGGCACGAACACGTGCAGCGTGACGGTGGTGCCGCCGCCGAGCGCCGTCGGCGCCGCGAACACGGCGGACTCCGCCTCCTCCACGCTGACGTCGCCCAGCATCAGCACCGACCGACCGATGCTGATCTCCGCGTGCAGGACGCCCCCACCGGGCGCGTCCACCCTGGAGTCCAGGCGTGCCCCGAACGCCCGCCGGTAGAAGTCGATCGCCGCGACGGCGTCGGCGACCATGATGTGCGGAATCACCGCGTACCGGTAGCGGTCCGGAACGGCGGGGTCGGCGTGCTCGCTCACGTGCACCTCCAGGGTGATCGCGGCCGCCGCGCTGCTGGGACGGCCGCCATCGAACCTAGAACCTCAAGTTGAGTTCAGGTCAAGCTCGCGGGCAGCGGGTCGCGGTGGAGGACTACCAGGCCGGCCACCGCCCGGGTGAGGACGACGTACAGGCGGCTGCGGCCGCGCGGTTCGGCGGCGACGATCTCGGCCGGTTCCACCACGATCACGTGGTCGTACTCCAGGCCCTTGACCAGGCTCGCGGGCAGCACGAGCGCACCGTCCACCGCCGCCCCCAGCACCTCGGCCGTCTGGTCGGCGGCGATGACCGCGACCGAGGCGTCGCGCGGCGCCTCGGCGACCGCCTCGCGCACCGCCGCGTGCAGGTCGTCCACCTGCCGCACGGTCAGCACCCCGCCCGGCCGGTACGACTCCGTCGGCGCGATCTCCGGCGGCAGCAGCCGCGCCCCGTAGTCCGCGATCAGCTGCGGCACCCGGTACCCGGTCCGCAGCTCCAGCGTCCGGCTGTCCCGCCGCGACAGTCGCGTCAGCAGCTCCGGCCAGGTCGCGGCCGCGAGCGGGTGCGTGGCCTGGCCGAGGTCGCCCACGATCGTCATCGACGCGTACGCCGCGCGGCGCGCGATCATCCGGGACTCCATCGGCGACAGGTCCTGCGCCTCGTCGAGCACCACGTGCGCGTAGTCGGCCTCGGCGACGGGCTCGTCCTCGGGCTCGGCCTGCGGCAGCGGCTCGGCCAGCACGGGCACGTAGGCGTCCTCGCCGTACGGGTCGAAGCCGTCGGTCCAGCCGACGACGGTGTGCCCCTCGCGCAGGATCACCGCCTCGGCCCAGCGCTGCGCGGCCACGGCCGCGTCGTTGTCGATCTGCGGCCCGGCCAGCGCGATGGGCGTGGCGACGCCGGGCGCCCACAGGGTCCAGCCGTCGTGCAGACTGCAACTGATCATGAACGTCTCGGCGAGCCGGGGCCCGGAGGTGAGCTCACGCAGCCGCACCCCGGTGTCGACCGCGGCCTTCGGCTGCGGCACCCGGCCGAGCAGCTGGGCCAGCTCGTCGAGCAGCGGCACGTCGTCGACGGACCAGTCCGCCCCCGGCCGGTACGACGCGGCAAGTGTCTCGGCCTGCGCCGCGTCCAGGACCGGCCGGGCCCGGTCGGCCTCGGCCAGCCACGACAGCACCGCCGCCGGGGTCAGCGGCGGCCACCAGGCGTGCAGGAACCGCCGGACCTCGCTGCGGTCGCCGACCTCGTCGATGAACAGCTCGCGGTCGAGGTGGGCGGTGTCGGCCCGCTCCCACAGCGCCTCCACCAGCGCGGCGGCCGCGAACCGCCGGGCCGCGTTGGGCGGGGTCGCGTCCTGCTCGGCCAGGGTGCGGGCGCGGACACGGGCTCTGGTCAGGGCGGCGGCGTCGAGGGTCAGCACCTGTCCCGCGTACACGAGGCGGAGCCGGTCCGGTGCGGCCGGCGGCACCTGCCACATGAGCTCGACCAGCACCTGCCGCATGATCTCGCCGCCCTTGACCGCGGCGACCGGCGCGGGATCGCGCCGGACGGCGGTGACGCCCTCGAACAGCTCGCCGATGGCGCGCAGGTGCACGCTGTCCTCGCCGAGCGCGGGCAGCACCCGGCTGATGTAGTTGGTGAACACCGTCGACGGGCCCACCACCAGGACGCGGCCGTCGGCGAACCGGCCCCGGTCGGTGTAGAGCAGGTACGCCGCGCGGTGCAGCGCGACCTGCGTCTTTCCCGTGCCGGGGCCGCCGGTGATCAGGGTGACGCCGCGCGCGGGTGCCCGGATCGCCTCGTCCTGCTCGCGCTGGATCGTGGTGACGATGTCGCGCATCTGCGGCCCGCGCGAGCGCCGCAGTGCCGCGAGCAGCGCGCCCTCACCGAGCACCCGCAGGTCGCCCGCGGCGTCCGGGTCCAGGACGTCGTCGTCGAGGTCGACGACCCGCGGGCCACGGCAGATGATCACTCGACGGCGTACGACGCCGAGCGGCGCGCCGGACGTGGCCCGGTAGAACGCGGCCGCCGCGGGGGCGCGCCAGTCCACCAGCAGCGGTTCCATGTCGTCCTCGCGCAGCCCCAGCCGCCCGATGCGGTAGGCCTCACCGTCGTCGTAGTCCAGCCGCCCGAAGACGAGGCCCTCCTCCTCGGCGTCGAGGGTGCGTAGCTGGTCGGCGGCGCGCAGGACCATGGCGTCGCGTTCGACCAGCCCGGTGGTCGGGCCGGCGTTGGCGCGCTCGTGGCCCTCGCGGGCCAGGGACCGGGCCCGTTCCCGCATCACCTCGACGCGCTCGTAGACGCGGTCGACGACCTGCTGCTCGGTGGCGATCTCCAACGTTCTGACGTCAGGCACAGTGCTCCCCGGGAAGGTGGGCTTGGGTGGCCTGCCGAGGCTATGCGCAGTCCAGCGCCTGAAAATCGTCATTCGGGTGGATAAATCCAGGGTTGCCGGGCCGGTATACTGAATACGGCAAGGGAGGCGAGCAGCCTCCCTTTTCCTGTGTCCCGGCCCGGATCAGGCCTCGCCGACCTGCGGTCGCGCCTCGTCGCGGCGCAGCACGGCGGGAACGGTGAGCGCGCCCAGCATGCGGCCGCTCGGGCGGGTCGCCCAGGACACCAGCGTCAGCACCGACAGGGCCGCCGTCGTGGCGACCTGCGTCGTCGACGAGCCCGCGACCAGGTGCGACACGGTCGCCCCGGACAGGTCGAAGAACGCTCCGGCGTACGCCCACTCCTTCAGGCGCGGCAGGCGCGGGGCCAGGACGGTGACGCCGCCGAGCACCTTCCAGAAGCCGAGGATGGTGAGGAACATCGGCGGATAGCCGAGGTCGTACACGCCCTGGGCGGCGGCAGGCAGCCGGACCAGGTCGGCGGCGCCGCCGGACAGCATCACGAACGCCAGCACGGCGGTGGTGGCCCAGTAGGTGGTGGTCTTCAGGTTCATGGTCATCTCCCGTCTCTCCCGCTCACCGATCCAGCAGCCCGACCCGTTACGCCCGGCCCGGTGGGTTTACCGGTTCACCATTCACCGAGCTCCTGATTTCGTGCCATACATCCGGCACAGCTTGACCGGTTGCGCCGAACAGGTCGAGCTGGTTCAATGTCGTGAGCGGTGAGCCAGGGCACGCGTTTCCCATGCATCTCGATGCGTCATGGAGGCGCCACATGAGACACCGCTCTGCCCTCATCTCCAGCGTCGCTGCGGCGGCGTGCATCGCCCTGGCCGTGGTCGTCGTGCCGTCAGTGGCCAGCGCGGCCGCTGGCTGCTCGGTGACCTACCAGAACACCAGCGCCTGGCAGTCGACGCCGACGTCCGGCGGGTTCAACACGACCCTGGCCATCACCAACCTCGGCGATCCGATCAGCCACTGGACGCTGACGTTCACGCTGCCCGCAGGCCACACCCGCACCGGCGGCTGGAACGCGACGTTCAGCGGCACCACCGCCGTCACCGCCACCGACATCGGCTGGAACGGCACCATCGGCACCGGCCAGACCAACGCCAGCGTCGGCCTGCAGGGCGACTGGACCCGCTCGACCGCGGGTTCGGCCCCGCCGAGCCCGTTCCCGCAGCCGGCCAACTTCGCCCTCAACGGCGTGGCCTGCAACGGCTCCACCACCAGCCCGAGCGCCAGCCCGAGCCGGAGTGCGAGCCCGAGTCCGTCGCCCAGCAGCTCGCCGGGCAACCGGGCCCCGGTGGTGAGCCTGACCAGCCCCACGGCCGGGCAGACCTTCACCGCACCGGCGACCGTGAACTTCGCCGCCACCGCGAGCGACCCGGACGGCACCGTGGCCCGGGTCGAGTTCCTCAACGGCACGACCGTGGTGGGCACGGACACCAGCTCGCCGTACACGTTCGCCTGGACGAACGTGGCCGCCGGGTCCTACTCGGTGAGCGCCCGCGCGGTCGACAACCTCGGCGCGGCCACGACCGGCACCCCGGCCTCGATCACGGTCAGCCCCGGCGGCACCGGTGGTCCGGCGCCGGCACTGCGCGTGTCCGGCAACAAGATCCAGACCACCGCCGGGGTCACCTACCGGCTGCTGGGCGTCAACCGGTCCAGCGCCGAGTTCGCCTGCGTACAGGGCAAGGGCATGTGGGACAGCCCGACCCCGGACCAGGCCAGCGTCGACGCGATGAAGGCGTGGAACATCCACGCGGTACGCATCCCGCTCAACGAGGACTGCTGGCTCGGCACCTTCGGCACCCCCAGCGGCAGCACCTACCAGCAGGCCGTCAAGGCGTACGCGGACCTGCTCGTCGCCAACGGGATCACTCCGATCGTGGAGATGCACTGGAACCACGGCTCGTACACGGGCACGTCCTCGGCCTGCGCGGACGCCACCGCCACCTGCCAGAAGCCGATGCCGGACGCGCAGTACGCCCCGACGTTCTGGACCCAGCTCGCGACGATGTTCAAGGGCAACAACGCGGTCGTGTTCGACCTGTTCAACGAGCCCTACCCGGACGCGGCCAACAACTGGTCCAACGCCACCGCGGCGTGGACCTGCCTGCGCGACGGCGGCACCTGCACCGGCATCGGCTACCAGGTGGCCGGCATGCAGAGCCTCGTCAACGCGGTACGCGCCACCGGCGCCACCAATGTGATCATGGTCGCCGGGCTGACCTGGACCAACGACCTGACCCAGTGGCTGGCGTACAAGCCGGTCGACCCGGCCGGCAACATCGTCGCGTCGTGGCACTCGTACAACTTCAACGCCTGCGTCACCACGTCGTGCTGGGACAGCCAGATCGGCAGCGTCGCCGCCCAGGTGCCGGTGGTGGCCGGTGAGATCGGCCAGAACACCTGCGCCCATGACTACATCGACCAGGTCATGGCGTGGGCCGACAGCCACGGCGTCAGCTACCTGGCGTGGACGTGGAACCCGTGGGGTTGCAGCCAGGGCAACGTGCTCATCAACGATTACACGGGCAGCCCGACCGCCACGTTCGGCGAGGGCTTCAAGGCCCACCTGCTGACCCAGAACCCGTAGTCGGCGAACAGGCCCGAGGGCCGTCACGAGTCGTCCGGTCCGGACGCGGCGTGGCGGCCCTCGGCGTAGGGGTCAGCTGATCAGCAGGGGTCGGTCGGGCGGGTCCACTTGTGGGACCGCAGGCTCCACCCGGTGGGATCGCTCCCCCAGGCGCCCTGCTCCACCCAGACCTTCGCGGTCACGTAGTTCGCGCCCTGGAACAGGCACACGCCGTCGTAGGACGCGCTCGTCCCGTTGTTGTAGACCGCCTTGACCGGCTGCGAGGACGTCCAGGAGCAGACGACCGGGGTGCTCCGCCAGTCGTTGTCGGCGTTCACCCAGGTGCACCGGCCGCTGCTGCCGTCGGTGTTCGGCCAGATGCAGAGCATGCCGGAGGGGCACGACAGGGCCAGGACGCCGATGTTCGAGGCCGGGGTGAGCTTGGCGGCGGCGATGGCGGCGGGCCGTGCCGCCGCGCTCTGGTTCGGGACGGCGCTCGCGGCGGGAGCGGTGCTCAGCACCGTCGCCCCGATCAGCGCCAGCGCGCTTACCGCGCGCCAGATGGCACGATTCATTTTGGATCCCCGTTTCGTCGGGCGGGTATTTCCGGATGGTCGGAGAGGCCCCTGCGACCCATCCAAGGTATGGCAGCCGCAACACCCGGCACAACACATATCTGCAAACTGATCTATGCCACAAAAAAGAGCCGTAGAGATGGCAACCCACGCAACCCCGATCGGCGTCAATCCATTGTGGCCCGACGTGCAGCCGCAGGCGGATGCCCGGCTCGGCACCCTGGCTGATCACGCACGGAAGGGCGTCGGCCGGATCGTCTCGAGTCCGCCGGCGAGATCGCCGCGCCCGCGCGGAAAAGATGATTCAGCTAAGCTCGAAAACGCGATGAAAGGCACAGCGGCAACTAGTTTCGTTCCGCCGCTGGATCGATCTCGGCTTTCTCCGCAATGCAGATGTTCAATGAATCCGGCAGAGTGTCCGAACTGGACTTATGCGGCAGACGGCATGCCCTGAAAAGCCTTTCGTGAAACATCACGACACATGGAGCGTCCGGCGGCGTGAACCGGGCGCGGCGGCGGGTCTCCACTGCCAGTTGCACGCGTGTTCGCGGCGGGTTCAACCGGGCTGTCTAGCGTCCCGGGGAGCTGACCTGATCAAGGAGGTTCCATGACCCGCCTTCCTCGCCTGGCCGTCACCGGCCTGGCGGTCCTGACCCTGGCGGTCGCCCTGCCCGCCAGCGGTTCGGCCGCCCCCGCCGACAGCGGCCGTACCGCCGACTTCGGCCCGGCGACGCTGACCGGCTTCGCCAAGCTGCCCGCCGCGACGTTCGTACCGGCCAGCGACCCGTCCGGGTCGCTGCTCGGCGCCGCGCCGGTCAACGGGATCACGCCGCCCTTCGCCGACCAGCCGGTGCAAGGCTTCAGCGGTATCGCGCGCAACCGCGACGGCAGCTACGACGTGCTGTCCGACAACGGGTACGGCAACATCGCCAACAGCGCCGACTTCGTGCTGCGCATCCACCGGATCATCCCGGCGTTCGGCAGTCACACCGTCGACGTGGTCGGCGGGATCAACCTCACCGACCCGAACGGGCTGGTGCCGTGGCCGCTGACCCGCGCCGACCGGGTGCTGACCGGGTCGGACTTCGACGTCGAGTCGATCGTCAAGGACGCCGACGGCGGTTACTGGATCGGCGACGAGTTCGGGCCGTACCTGCTGCACTTCGACCGGGCCGGGCGGCTGCTGGCCGCGCCGATCCCGCTGGAGGGCGTGCACGCGCCCGAGAGCGCCGCGCGTGACGGCGTCACCGCGAACCTGCCCAGCAGCAAGGGCTTCGAGGGTATGGCCGCCTCGCCCGACGGGCGCTACCTGTACCCGCTGCTGGAGGGCACCGTCGCCGGGGACGTCCCGGGCACGCTGCGGATCAGCCAGTTCGACCGGGCCGCGAACGCCTACACGGGCAGGCGCTGGGCGTACCCGCTGGCCGCGACCGGCAACGCGATCGGCGACTTCATCGCCGTGGACAAGCAGCGGTTCCTGGTCATCGAGCGCGACAACGCCCAGGGCGACGCGGCCGCGTTCAAGAAGATCTTCCTGGTGGACCTGGCCGACCGCGACCGCGACGGCCTGGCCGACAAGTCGCTGGTGGCCGACCTGCTCGCCATCGCCGACCCGCAGCACCTGGGCGGGACGGCCGACGTGTTCCGGTTCCCGTTCCAGACCATCGAGGACGTGCTGATCCTCGACAACCGGACCCTGGCCGTGCTGAACGACAACAACTTCCCGTTCTCGTCCGGTCGCACCCCCGGCCAGCCCGACGACGACGAGTTCATCACCATCCGCCTCGACCGCTCCCTGCACGCCGACCACCGCGTGCTGGACTGAGCCGCGGCACGCCGACCGCCGTTTCGGGCCGCCGCACCGCCCGAAACGGCGATCTCCATCCCGGCGACCGCGGCTTGGCCAGAATGAAGTGGTGGCGAACGCACCCGAGCACGGGCCGCTGCCCCGGCTGCTGATCGCGCTGACCGTGGTCAGCGGCCTGGTCGACGCGTTCAGCTACCTGACCCTGGGCCACGTGTTCGTCGCCAACATGACCGGCAACGTGGTCTTCTTCGGGTTCGCCCTGGCCGGGGTCGGCGGGATCTCCGTCGTGTCGAGCCTGGTCGCGATCGTGGCGTTCGTCGTCGGCGCGGCGATCGGCGGCCGCGCCGCCCTCGACCTGCGGCCACACCGGGGGCTGCTGCTGGCCGGGACGTGCGCGGTCCAGGCCGCCGTCCTGGCCGTCTCGGCGATCGCCGTCGCCCGCACCGGGATGCGGCCCGAGGGCGTCACGCCGGTCCTGATCGCGCTGCTGGCCGTCGCGATGGGCGGGCAGAACGCGGTCGTGGGCAGGCTCGGCATCCCCGAGCTGACCACCACCGTGCTGACCAGGACCGTCACCGGCCTGGCAGCGGGCAGTTCACCGGCGGTGGTGCAGGCGCGCCGGCTGGCCTCGGTCGTCGCCATGGTGCTCGGCGCCTGGGCGGGCGGTCTGCTGCTGCGCTGGGCCGGGCAGTCGGCGCCGCTGTGGCTGGCCGCGCTGGTGCTCCTGGCGACCGCCGCGTCCGCGCTGGTCCGGGCCCGCCGTCGCGGCTCGGAATCCTGGCGCTGAGCCGGTCGGCCCGGCCGGACGACCACCGCCAGGTGCTTGGCGACCGGCTGCTCGCTCTGGGAGCCGGCGCCGATCGACGCCGGTCCGGTCAGCGGCGGAGCCCACCGCCCCGGTTCCCCTCGCGCGTCGGGCGCCCGGCCTGGACGGCCGGCTGCGGGCGCAGGCCGTCCATGAAGACGGTGATGAAGGACTCGCGCAGGTGCGGGGACACGGGTTGCGCCCGCGCGATGGCGTAGGCGGTCTGGCCGATCAGGGTGGTGAGCAGGGCGGGTTCGAGGTCGGTGCGGATCGCGCCGTCAGCCCGCGCCCCGATGACCATGTCTTCCACCAGCCGCTCCAGCTCGGTCCGCAGGGCGGAGGTGGCCGGCAGGTCCAGGCCGTCGACCTGGTCGGCGATGGCGTGGTGCGCGGACTGGAAGGCGATCAGCTCGGCGAGGAAGGCGCGCAGCGCCTGTTCGGGGCTGGATGCGGCCAGCAGGTCGCGACCCCGGTGCACCACCGGTGCCAGCAGGCCGGAGACTGCGGCGTCGAGCAGGGCGTCCTTGCCGCCGAAGGCCCGCACGACGGTGCCCATGCCCAGGCCTGCCCGTTTCGCGATGGCCTCGACGGTCAGCGGGGTGCCCCGGTCGGCCAGCAGCGCCGTCGCGGCCTCCAGCGCCAGCTGTCTGTTGCGGACGGCGTCAGCCCTGCGCCCGCCCGCCCCCGGTGTTGACATCTGGAACGTCCCTTCCACATACTCAACTGGAACACTCGTTCCAGTTACTATACCGCCGGGGGACCCTGAATGAATAAGCGGATCTTGATATCGGGCGCGGGCATCGCCGGGCTGGCCACCGCACACTGGCTGGCCCGCTACGGTTTCCAGCCCACCGTCGTGGAGCGCGCGCCGGGGCCGCGCGAGAGCGGCAACGGGGTCGACGTGCGCGGCCAGGCTGTGCTCGTCGGCGCGCGCATGGGAATCATGCCGCAGGTCCGCGCGGCCGCCACCGACGTACGGGGGATGAAGTTCGTCGACGCCGACGACCGGAGCATCGCCCGCATCCACACCGGCGAACCGGGCTCGGTCGAGATCATGCGCGGCGACCTGGTCGCGCTGCTGCACGAGGCGGCCGGCGCCGGGGTCGAGTTCCACTTCGGCGACTCGATCCGATCGCTGGAGCAGGACGGCCACGGGGTGACGGTCGCGTTCGACCGCGCGGAACCACGCCGCTTCGACCTGGTGATCGGGGCGGACGGCCTGCACTCCACGGTGCGCAGGCTGGCCTTCGGGCCGGAGGAACGCCACGTCCGGCACAAGGACCACTACTTCGCGTTCGCGAACACCGACGCGGCACTGGGCGAGGACCGGTGGGTGACGATGTACAACCTGCCGGGCAAGATGGCCGGGATCTACCGCTCCGGCAACCACGCCCAGGCCAAGGCGTACTTCATGTTCCGATCCGGCGTCCTGTCCTACGACCAGCGCGACGTGGCGCAGCACAAGCGCCTGGTGCGCGACGCGTTCGCCGGTGAGCCGTCCTGGCGGATCACCGAGCTGCTCGCGGCGGCCCAGGCCGATCCTGACTTCTACTTCGACGCGTTGAGCCAGGTGCGGATGGACTCCTGGTTCTCGGACCGGGTGGCGCTGGTGGGTGACGCCGCCTGGTGCGCCTCACCCGCCTCGGGCGCCGGTGCCGAACTGGCCCTGGTCGGCGCGTACCGGCTGGCCGGGGTGCTGGCCGCGGCGGGCGGCGATCATCGCGCCGCGTTCCCCGCATACCAGGAGAGCCACCGTGAGCTGGTCCGCAGGAAGCAGCAGATCGGGATGAACGTCCGGCTCATGGTGCCCAGGACCGCGGGCGGCAGGCGGGTCCGCGACGCGGTCGCCCGGCTGCCGCTGCTGGGGGCGCTCGGGGCGGTGGAACGGTTCGCGCAGGCCAAGGACAGCACGTTGCCTGGGTATGCCGCGCGGCCCACAGCGGTCTGAACCGCGGGTGCGGGAGCCGGCGACGGCCCCCGCACCCGGTCCGGTCAGGCCGGGTCAGGTCAGGTCAGGTCAGGTCAGGACACAGTGATGCGGTCCAGGTCCGGCGCCCAGCCGGTCGGGTTGGCGAAGCGGATCGTGTTGGCCCCGGCCGCGAGGTTCAGCGTGACGCTCACCGAGCCGACCGTGTTCCAGCCGCCGGTGCTCGGCGTGCTGACCGAGACCGGGCTGCCGCCGTTGACGCTGAGGGTCACCGACCGGTTCTCCCCGGACGCGTAGTAGACCGTCACCGTACGGCTGCCCGCGGTGGCGGCGTTGACGTTGTTGAATTGCAGGTAATTGGCGGTGCCGTTGCCGACGTAGCCGACGACGGCACCGCCCGAGGCGGTCGACAGGCTGCGTACGGCGGCCTGGCCGCCCCGGGTGTTGCCGCTCGCCTCGGCCTCGTACGAGGCCGTGGCCGGTGCCGTGCCGATCTGGTCGAGCCAGTCGTCGTTGGCGTGCACCATCGAGAAGGTGAGCGCCGGGCAGTCGAAGCTGCTGCCCGAGGGCGGCCGGGTGCTGTCGGTGGGCGCGGTCGCGGCGGTGGCCGGGGTCCAGGCCCCGTTCACCGACAGCTGGATGCTGCTGCTCTCGAAGGCCCGGCCGGCCAGGTCGCGGCAGTAGTACCCGGCGCCGGTGGCCGGGTTCACCGACGTGTACACCTCGAACATGTCCCAGCCGAACGGGAACTGCGGCAGGTCGTAGACGCCGGAGCTGGTGAAGTACACGTCCCAGGCATGGGTCTGGAAGTTGTACAGGTACGCCGTCCAGGTGTTGGCCGTGGTCGACGTCTTGTGCTCGTCGAGGCTGTACGCGGGCCGCCCGTTGACCATGGTCGTGTAGGTGGCCAGGAACGACGCGTTCATGGGCGTGAGCTTCCCGACGCCGTCGCGTCCGCCGCACCAGTCCCAGGCCCACAGGTTCGGCCCCGTCGGCGTATACGCGGTTGTCATCTCGATGCAGGCGCTGCCGGCCGGGATGGCGGTCGGGGCGTACACGTAGTCGCCGCCCGTGGTGGTGGTGCCGGCGCCGGTGACGACGCTCTGAGTGGCGCGCAGGCCCTGGCTGGCGTTGATCGGGAACTGGATGCCCCACGAGGTGTGCAGCTGAGCCGCGGCCACTGCGGACGTCCGGGTGGACCGGAAGTGCTCGGCTGCGGCGCCCGCCGCCTGCTGGGCGGCTGCACCGGTCAGGCCGGGCACGACGCCGCCGATCGGGGCGACGGCCCCGAGCAGGGCGGGAGAATCGGCTGCGGGCCGGGCCAGCCCGGCGGCAGCGGCGGCGCCGGTCGGCGGGGCGGCCGCCGCGGCGGGCGAGGCGGGTGAGGTGGTCAGGACGAGGGCGCCGACGATGACCAGCGTCCATAACGGACGACGATGCATGGCTGTTCCCTTCCGGGGGATGGTGAACGGGGCGCCCACCCGGAAGGTCGCCGTGAATGCGTACTGTGTCCGGACCCTAGGGGCACGCACAGACGTCTGTCAATTGGTTGGATCAGGCGGGATGGCGCCGAAGCCGACAAAGCGACCAGCATCCAGCCGCCACGACGGGCCGGACGCGACACAGATCGCCACCGGCACGGCGCAGACCGCCACCGGTACGGCGCAGATCGCCACCGGCACGGCGCGGACCGCCACCGGCACGGTGTACACCGCCACCGGCACGGTGCGCATCGCCACCGGCACGGTGCGCATCGCCACCGGCACGGTGCGCATCGCCACCGGGCGGCCACCGTGCCGCCGCTACGCCGTCCGTCCGCCGGTAGCGCGACGAGACCCGGCAAGATCGCCGCCAGCGGTCAGAACATGCACTTAATCAGGGGGTTTTGACCGCAGACGGCGATCTCTATTCAAGATCGCCGTCTGCGGTCGACTCCTCGGCCGGCGAATCGGCACCGCCGACGGTGATCACGGCGCCAGGGCGGCGACACGCCGTCGAACCCTGACATAAGTTCATGATCAACCGAGCCGGGTGCCGGGCCGGGCCGAGCCGGGTGCCGGGCCGAGCCGGGTGCCGGGCCGAGCCGAGTGCCGGGCGGGGCAGGCGCCGGGCGGGTGCCGGGCCGGGTGGGTTAGGAGGCGATGGTGTGGGCTAGGGCGGTGGCGGGGTCGGGGTGGCGGGTGAGGAGGTGGTGGAGGGGGTTGTCGGGTGGGGTGGGGGTGGTCGCGGTCCAGTCGCCCTGGCAGCCGAGCAGGACCGCGAGGGCGTCCGTCGCGTCGGGACGGGTCGTGAGGAGGGTGGCGAGCGGGCCCGCGACCGCCGGGCCCGTCGGCGGCGTGCCGGTCGGCGCGGCGGCAGGGGCGGACCACGGTGGTGTCCAGGTGTCGAGGGCGGGCAGGCTGCCGGGGAACATGCGGCCTGCCTCGCGCGCGAGCAGCGCGACGTGGTCGCCGCCCTCCTTGCGCAGCGTGGTGATCAGCGTGGGCAGCCAGGGCAGCAGGATCGGGTCGGGCAGCCGCGCGAACGCCTTCGAGATCGCCTCGACCACGAACCCGGTCAGCGCCGGGACCGGCTCCAGAGCTTGCACGAACCCGCTGAGATAGTGCGGATACGCGGGCAGCACCAGCGGGTTGTCGAGCAGCTGCTCGGTACGTTCCCGCAGCTCGGCACGGGTCAGGATGCCGAGCTGCTGCTGCGCCGCCCACAGCAGCGCGGTCTTGGCGGGCGTGGTCGGGTGCGACTGCGCCACGGCCAGTTCCAGCTGGGCCCGGTCGCAGCCCAGCGACAGGGCCAGGCTCTCCATGCTGAACAGGAAGCCGAGCATCGCGGCGACCTGCCGGGTGCCGGACTCGGCGTCGACGAAGGCGTTGGGCAGCAGGGTGCAGTAGTGGGCGTACCCGGCTTTGACGAACGACTCCAGCCAGGCGGGCAGCACCGGCTCGGTGGCGCGATAGTGGGCCAGCAGCCGCCGGGCCCGCCGCAGCACCTCCGGGGCGTCGTCGACGGTGCGCTCGGCGGCGAGCAGGTCGACGGCGCGGGCGCCGAGTTCGTCGGCGAAGCGGCGGCTGCGCAGGTACAGCGTGGCGTCCTCGACCGCGCCGAGCGCGACCGCGGCGGTGGCCTGCGGTCCCCACACGGCGCGGCGCAGCCGCTGTTCGAGCACCTGCTCGACGGTGATGCCCTCGTAGCCGAGTTCGATGAGTTCGCGCTGGTGGGTGCCGAGCGCGAGGTCCCACGACTCCTGGATCGGCTTCTCGCCCAGCCGCCGCTGCCCCATGATCGGGCGGGCGGCGCCGTGCGGCAGCAGGTGGCGCAGGATCCACAGCAGATCCGAGCACCGGGCCAGGGCCGGGTCACCGGCGATGTCGAGCAGCGCCCGCTGCACGCCGCGCTGCTCCAGCTTGAGGTTCAGCGGGGCGAGCCGGTCGTGCACGTCGCGGGCCAGCGGCGGCAGCGAGTCGTAGCCGACCTGGCCGACCCGGTCGCCGCCGAGCATGATCTCGCACAGCCGCCGCACGTCGCGCCGCCCGGGGACGCTCTCCTTCTCGATGCAGGTGACGGCGGCGTCCTGGAAGTCGTACGGCGTGGGCCGGGCTCGCCCCCGCATGCCCGCGAGCAGGATCGACGTCTCGAACACGGCGATCGCGTCGGCGGTGCTGGACAGGTAGCCGTTGCGCCGGGCCAGCCGCACGATCTCGACCGACCAGCCGAGCAGCTCGTCCTCGTCGAGGGCGTCGAGCACGGGCGGGCGGGCCAGGAACCCCGACAGCCGGTCGGCGACCTGCTGCGACACCGGCGACACGACCGCCGCCGCCTTGGCCTTCTTCTTCCCGGCCGCGCTGCTGCCCTGCTGGCCCTCCAGCCGGTACGGCACGACGCCGGTGCGGGTCACGGACTTGGCGAAGACCGCCGCCGCGATCGACACCGAGCCCGAGGCCAGCCCGAACTGGGCCTCGATCGCGGAGTGGCTGGACGGGATCAGGCCGTGGTGCCACTTGGTGGCGGTGCGGGGACTGATCTCGTACGAGTCGTCGCCGTGCAGGCCGAACTCGGCGACATGGCTGGCGGCGTGGAACGCGCCGCACACGTACAGGCAGTCGGCGCTGTCGGCGCCGGAGGCGGCCAGGTGCTGGCGCATCCGGGTCCACATGTAGCGCTCGCGCTCCTCGTCGGAGGCGACCCGGTCGTGCGCGCCGGGCGCCAGCCGCCGGAACAGGCTGCCGATAAGGACCATGACCTGCCGGTACGTGTCGTAGTCGGCGTCGCCGAGGGGCTGCTCGACGAACTGGTCCCACCACTCCGACCAGTGCCGGACCTTGCCGTGGTGCAGCAGGTGCTGCTCCAGTTCGGCAAAGCGCGGCCGCAGGTCGCCGATCTCGACGCCGACGGCGTCGCCGTGCAGCTCGGCGCCTTCGACCGGTTCGCCCTCGGCAGGTTCGGCGGCCGGTTCGCCAGCGGCCTTGTCCTTGCGCGGCTGCCACTGGAACACGTGGTCGGTGGACCGGTCGACGAGCACCAGCTCGACCCCGGGCGTGTCCAGCGCGTACGCGATGGCCTGGTATTCGGCCGACGCCTCGGTGATCGGCGCGACCACCGACAGCGGCGACCACTCCTGCGGGAAACCGTCGAGTTCGGACGCGAACGCCTGCACCGCCACCGGCAGCTTGCAGTTACGCAGCTCGGTGAGCAGCGGCGTCATGTCCTCGCACAGCTCCAGGTAGATGACCTTGGGCTGCTTCTCGCGCAGTCGCCGGGCCATCGCGATCGCGGAGGCGGGCGAGTGGTGGCAGACCGGGAAGATCTCCAGCGGCTCGGCCAGGGCCCGGCCGACGTCGTCGACGATGCCGGACAGGATCCCGGACAGCGCGTCCGGGGTGTCCGACATCGCCGCGGCGGCGTCGAGCAGCTGCGAGCGCAGCGCGTCGAAGGTGTGCGTCATGAGAGGGTCTTGATCGCTTCGCGGCCGCCTTCGAGGAACTGCGGCCACAGGCCGCCTTCGGCCTTGCTGCGCGGCTCGACCACGCCGTGCCAGTACTTGTTGAGGATGGCCAGGTCCTCCGGGGTGCGGCGGGCCAGCGAGCCGACCAGCGACCCGGCCAGGGTCTGCGGTTGCAGGGACCGGTCGCCGAAGAAGTTGCTGTGCAGGATCGCGTCCTCCAGGACGCCGATCTGCTCGGCGGTCGACAGGGCCGACTCCAGCTTCTCGTCGTCGCTGCCCGCCGACGCGGCGGCGGCGCGCAGGTCGGCGAAGCTCTGGAGCAGGATGTCCAGCAGCGTCGGCGGGACGTCCAGCTCGATCTGGTGGCGGCGCAGCAACTCGACCGTGCGGAACCGGACGATCTCGGCCTCGCTCTTCTTGTTGGTCACCACCGGGATGCGCACGAAGTTGAAGCGGCGCTTGAGCGCCGAGCTCAGGTCGTTGACGCCCCGGTCGCGGCTGTTGGCGGTGGCGATGATCGAGAAACCGGGCTTGGCGAAGACGATGTTGTCGTCGTCGAGCTCGGGGATGGAGACGTACTTCTCGGACAGGATCGAGATCAGGGCGTCCTGGACGTCGCTGGTGGAGCGGGTCAGCTCCTCGAACCGGCCGATGACGCCGTTCTCCATCGCGGTCATGATCGGCGACGGGATCATCGAGGCGCGGGACTGGCCGTTGGCGATGACCGCCGACACGTTCCAGGAGTACTTGATGTGGTCCTCGGTGGTGCCGGCGGTGCCCTGCACGACCAGGGTCGAGTTGCGGCAGATCGCGGCGGCGAGCAGCTCGGCCAGCCAGCTCTTGCCGGTGCCCGGGTCGCCGATGAGCAGCAGGCCGCGGTCGGAGGCGAGGGTGACGATGGCGCGCTCGACGAAGCTGCGGTCGCCGAACCACTTCTGGGCGATCTCGCGGTCGAGGCCGTCGGCACGCTCGGAGCCGAGGATGAACAGGCGCACCATGCGCGGGGACAGCCGCCACGAGAACGGCTTCGGGCCGGTGTCGACCGACTCCAGCCAGTCGAGCTCCTCGGCGTACTTCGTCTCGGCGGGGGCGCGCAGCATGTCAGACATGGAGGGTTCTCCTAGGCGAGGAACTTTTTGAGTTCGAACACGAGCTTGCTGATGTGGCCGGAGATCACCGGCGTGCCGAGGTCCTTGAACCGCTGCCGGAACCAGGGGTTGACGATGCCCTGGCCGGAGCTGGTCACCGACCCGACGGGGATGAACTTCACGCCGGAGCCGTGCACGGCCGTGATGCCGTCGAACAGCGGCTGGGAGCGGTCGAACTCGTAGAAGTCCGAGATCCAGACCATGGCGGTGTTGCGCGGTTCGGAGATCTTCGGGCGGGCCATGGCCATCGCGACCGGGCCGTCGTTGCCGCCGCCGAGCTTGGTGCGCAGCAGCACCTCGAACGGGTCGTGCACCCACGGGGTCAGGTCGATGGCCCTGGTGTCGTACGCGATCAGGTGCACGTCGACCTTCGGCAGCCCCGCGAAGATAGAGGCCAGGATGGTGCAGTTGACCATCGAGTCGAGCATCGACCCGGACTGGTCCACCACCACGATCAGCCGCGACGGCGTCGTCCTGCTGGCGGTGTGCCGGTAGAACAGCTTGTCGACGTAGAGCTTCTGGTCCTCGGGGCTCCAGTTGGTCAGGTTCTTCCAGATGGTGCGGTCGAGGTCCAGGTTGCGGTACACCCGCTTGGGCGGCACGCTGCGGTCGACCGTCCCCACCGCCGTCCGCTCCACCTGCGTACGCAGCACCGCCGCGACCTCGTCGACGAACCGCCGGATCAGCGACTTGGCGTTGGCCAGCGCCACCCCGGACAGGTTCGACTTGTCCCGCAGCAGCTGCTCGATCAGCGACATGCTCGGCGTGAGCTGCGCGGCGAGCTTCGGATCGGCCAGCACCTCGCGCAGCTGCATCCGGCCGACCAGATCTCCTTCGAGTTCGCCCAGGGTCGCGCCCATACCGGCGCCGTCCGGGCCGCTGCCGGCGCCGCGGCCGCCGCGGCGCAGGCTGCCCGGCTCCTGGCCCAGCGCCCGCTCCAGCCAGCCCGCGTCGGACTGCCAGCGGGACAGCTGCGTGGCCGACACCGAGCCCGAGCCGGTGTCGAACACGTTGAGCAGCAGCTTGGCCGCCAGCGCGGCCCGGCGCACCTCGGCGGCGCTGTCGCGTTCGCCGTCGGTGGTCTCCGGCTTCATCAGACCGTCGAACTCGGCGGCCAGGTCCGGGAAGCGCTGCACGATGGTGTCGACCGACACCTGCGGGTCGAGCAGGGCGGCGGGCAGGCCGATGTCCTCGACGACGGCCAGGCCGGCCTGTTCGAGACTCGCCTGCTCCTCGCGGCTGAACAGCCGGGCGATGAGCCGCCAGTAGAGGACCTGGCGGCGGTTGAGGTCGGCGTCCAGGCTCATCGGCGCAGCAGCCTTCCCGCGCGTTCGCGCAGCACCTTGACCGCGTCGGCGGCGGCCGCCTCGACCTTGGCCCCGGCGGCGTCGGTGGCCCCGCCCGCCCAGGCGCCGGCGTGCACGGCGGTGGTCTTGCGCTTGACCGGCGCCTCGACGGCGAGGGGCTGGATCGTCCAGCGGCCGTCCCAGCGCAGCAGGCCCAGGCAGGCGGTCGACGTGGCGACCAGCTCGGGGGTGAGCGGCCCGGCGTTGTGCATCCGGTCGGTGTCGACGGCCAGCTCCAGGCCGGGCAGGGTCAGGGTGATGCCGTCGTCGGTGACGGCGGCGGCGTACCCCTCGACGAGCACCGGTTCGGCGATGCGGACCGGGTGGCGCTCCAGCGGCGGGGCCGGGGGCGCGGTCGCGGCGGCGAGCTGGATCCGGGCGGTGGCGAAGGCGTCGGCGGGGGCACCGGGTACGGCGTACGCGTCGGACCAGAGCAGGTCGCCGCCTGCCGTGACCGGCATGTCGGCCAGGTCCACGGACCGCTGCCCGGTGACTGCCGCCAGCAGCGAGCAGTGCCCGCGCAGCAGCTGCCACGTGCCCGGACCGGCGAGCGTGTCGACCTTCGGCGCGGACACGCTGGCCCGCACCAGGCGCGGGCCGTCGGCGGTCTCCAGCACCGCGTGGACCTGTGCCTGCACGGCTGTCGGGTGCTCCTGCAGGTCGACGCCGAGCGGCAGCAGCCGCCCGGACACGGTGCCGCCCGGCGTCGGCGCGAGCGCGCCCGGCTGCGCGAGCAGCACGGCCCGCGACCACAGGTCGGCCCAGCGGCGCACCGGTACACGCGGCATCGTGGCGCCGGGCGCGCACGCACGCAGTTCCCCCGCGAATCCGTCCAGCAGCACGCCGAGGCGGCGCAGGGGCGGGTCGGCCAGCAGGGCCTGCACCAGCTGGTCGGCCTGGGACACCAGGTCGTGGTCGATGCCGCGCCACCCGGCGACGGCCAGTTCGGACAGCCAGGACCGGGCCGCGGCGAGCAGGTTCGCTCCCCCGGCCGAGGCGCCCGCGGCGCCCGGCCACGACGCGCGGGTACGTCCGCAGGCCTCGTCCAGTCGCGACAGCAGCTCGTCGTGGCAGGCGCCCAGCAGCGCCGACCGGGCCGCGGCCAGCGCCGCCAGGTGCTCGTCGGAGACCGAGCCCGCGACCGTCTTCTCGACCGCCTCGGCGACCCGGCCCGCCAGCGGCGTGCCCGACAGGGCCGCGGCCAGGGCGTGCAGCGCCGTGATCTGCTCGGCGCCGGGACGCAGCAGGCCGGGGACCAGCGCGCCGTCGAACCCGTCCACCACCTCGTACGCCTCGGCGACGCCGTCGCCCGGCGCGGTCAGTAGGTCGAACCGCATCAGCGCACCGCCCCGCCCGCCGGGAACCAGTGCATCTCGGTCACCGGCTCGGTCGACGCGGCCAGCTCCAGGTACGACAGGTGCCGCAGGAACCGGGCGAACACCGGCGCGCCCGCCGTGGCCTCGTGCCTGGCCTTGATCGCCACGAGCACGTCCCAGCCGGTCGACGCCCCGTCGGGCAGGTCGGCGCGCAGGTAGCGGGCGACACGGTCGATGCCGTACTGCAGCACCGCCTCGTCGGCCAGGGCGCGCAGGTGGTTGCAGCCGCTGAGGCGGATGCCCCCGCACGGGCGGTTGTTGTTGGTGCTGCAGTGGAACGTGTGGTCGGCCGAGACCGACGACACGTACACCCGCTCGATGTCCGAACCGCTCGACACGACTCCCTGCAGGCGTCCGTCGGCCAGTTCCACGAACGGCACCTTGGCGAGCTTGCGCGGCCGGGCCGGGGCGACGACCCGCGCGGCGCTGCGCTGCTCGAACGGTGTCAGGGCAGCATTCACCCGCATCCACCTCCTCGTCGGTGTTCCACCGGCCGTGATCGGCTGCGGCGGCGCGGGTGAAACTACCGTCGCGCCCCGACAGTTTCCAGCCGGGCGCCCGGACCGGCTCGGCGTACCGTGGCGGAGAGTGTCGTGCCACCAGGAGGCGCCCATGAGCCCGCAGGATCGCCGTTCGCGCGTCGCGATCCGGGCGGCGGACCGGCCCGGCGATCTGGGCTGGGTGGTCATGGCCCACGGCGAGCTCTACGACCGGCAGTTCGGCTGGGACACCGGCTTCGAGGCGCTGGTCGCCCGGATCGTGGCCGACTACGCCGGTGCGCACGACCCGGTCCGGGAGGCGGCCCGGATCGCCGAGGTCGACGGCGTACGCGCGGGATGCGTGTTCCTCGTCGCCGGGGACGAGCCCGGGGTCGCCAAGCTGCGGATCCTGCTGGTCGACCCGGCCGCCCGCGGCCTCGGCGTCGGCACCCGGCTGGTCCAGACCTGCCTGGACTTCGCCCGCGACGCCGGCTATCGGCAGGTCACCCTGTGGACCAACGACGTGCTGACCTCGGCGCGCCGGATCTACCAGGCGTTCGGGTTCACGCTCGCCGACGAGCGGCCGCACCGCAGCTTCGGCCACGACCTCGTCGGCCAGACCTGGGTCCTGGACCTGGGACCGGCCGGGACCGGCGCCGAGCGCTGAACCCGGCTGTCCGGTCAGTACGACTGGAGCTCGATCAGCACGCCGTCGGGGTCGCGCAGGTGCGCCGTACGCAGCCCCGGACCCCACTGCGGCCGGTCGGTCGGCGCCGCGACCAGCACCGCCCCGTGCTCGGCGCACAGCCGCGCGCCCTCGTCGACATCATCCACCCGGCACACCAGCATGGCGGCGCCACCGCCGCCGATATCGCCCGCGATCGCCGCCATCCCCCGGCGGTCGAACAGCGACAGCAGGCCCTGGCCGTCGACGTCCCAGCTGGCGTACGGGCCGCCCGCACCGCCCCGGGCCAGGTTCGCTCCGGCGAGCCGGGGCAGCACCGCCTCGTAGAAGGCGAACGACCGGGGAAAGTCCGTGACCAGCAGGCGGGGGTGCAGTGCGTCCATGACTCCGCTCCATGAATAGTGGGTGCGGACCCACTATAGGGACTGGCCTACAATAGGCGCCATGGACCCCCGGGACCCGCCGCCCACACTCACGTCGATCGACAGCTACCTGCTGTCACTGACCGGCAAGGCCGGACGCGGCCGCATCGCCGACCGGCTCGGCACGCGCGGACTGCGGCTGTGGCACATGGCGGTGCTCGCCGCGCTCGCCGACTTCGGCCCCCACGCCCAGCGGGACCTGTGCGTCCGGCTCGACGTCGACCCCAGCGACATGGCGAAGGTCATCGAGCAGCTCGCCGACGGCGGCCACATCGAGCGCACCCGCGACAGCGCCGACCGCCGCCGCGTCCTCATCGACCTGTCCGGCACCGGCCGTGACCTGCTCGCCGAGCTGGCCAGCGAAGCCGCCGAGGTCGACCGGCAGCTGCTGGCCGGGCTGACCACCGCCGAGCGGACCCGGTTCCACGCCCTGCTGACGAAGGTCTTCGCCACCGTACGCACTCTGCCGGAGTGACCGCACGGGCGATCAAGACGCGCTCAGGTCCTCGACGCCCTCGACTCCGGCTATCGCGGCCAGGTCCGCGGCAGGCAGGTCCAGCGCTTCGGCTACCTCCTGGACGATGACCGGGTGCGGGTTGCGCCATCCGCTGCGGAGCCCGGCGATGGTGGACATCGCACGGCCGGTCGCATGAGCCAGGTCCTTGACGGACAGGCCCCGGTTGTCCATGAATCGGTGGAGCAGTGCCCCGAAGGGGTGCCGCTCCGGGCTGCCCGCCTCGGCCAGTGCCGGTCCGATCACGACGCCTCCGACCTTGGCCTGGAAGCGCAGCAGCCGATCACCTTCGAAGCGCACCTGGCCGACGAACGCCGTAGCCGTGCCGTCGTCGGTGCCGACCGTGCCGGGCACCGAAACCTCGGTGAACCTGTTCCGCTGCCGAACGTGTTCACTGGGGAACTCGCGCGGAACGGCAGGTTCTACCTGGGTGACCCGCCAGGCCGGGTTCCACCAGGGCAGTTCGCGCAGCAGGCCGTCGAAGAAGGGCGGCAGGACCGTGAGATCGACCTCCTGCCGACGCTCGACGTCCAGGTATTGCGGCCAGTAGTTCAAGGCATTCAAGACGGCGGGCTCCAGCGTACGGCCGATGACGTCCATGGCCGGATGCTACGCAATCGGGTGGCTCCGCAGGAGCCCTGCGGAGCCACGCCTGGAGCGGCCTGGTCTCAGCCCTCGTTCACTGCTCCGTCGGGTGCATCACGGCGACCGGGCTGTGGCCGTGGTGGACCAGCGCGCCGCTGACCGAGCCGAGCAGCAGCCCGGCGAAACCGCCCCGGCCGCGGCAGCCCACCACGGACAGCACCGCGTCGCGCGACGCCTCGACCAGCTCGTGCTCGGTGTTCAGCCCGCGCACCGCACGGGTCCGCACCTCCAGGTCCGGATGCGTGGCGGCCAGGTCGCACAGCGCGTCGCCGAGCAGCCGCTGCGCCAGCTCGGCGGCCGTGTGCTCGGCCGCGGCCTGCATCTGGTCGCTCGTGGTGCCGGCGTCGGCCATGAACCACGGCTCGGGCCAGTAGACGTGCACGATAACCAGCGGCACCGCACGGCCGAGCGCCTCGTCGGCGGCGAACACGAGCGCGGCCCGCGCGGCGGCAGAACCATCGATCCCCACCAGCACCGGCCGGTCCAGGGCGGCAGGCGGCTGCTCGGGGCACGGCTCCCCGCCGTGGTCGGGCACGGGCGGGCGGACCACGACCACCGGGCTGTGGGCGTGCATGGCGACCTGCGCCGCCACCGAGCCGAGCAGCAGCTCGGCGAAGCCGCCCGCACCCCGGCAGCCGACCACGGTCACCGACGCGGTACGGGACTGCTCGATCAGCACGCTGGTCGGGCCGCCGCCGATCTGCCGGGTGGTCACCTCGACGAGGTCGGGGTGCTCCTTGCGCAGCGTCTCGGCGACGTCGGCGAGGCTGCGGTCGATCGCGTCCCGGGTGTCGGCGTCGTCGTAGTACGGCACGGCCAGCCCGGCGGTGCCGTAGCCGAACAGGGGGCTCAGATGGCCGTAGACGAGGTGTAGCGCGGCGCCGCGCCGTACGGCGAGGTCGGCGGCGAACGAGGCGGCGGCGATGCTGGACGGCGAGCCGTCCACTCCGGCGATGACCGGCCTGGCGGTGGTCACGGCGTGCTCCTGTTCAGGTCGGGTCGGTGCCGTCTCGGGCCTTGTGCCCTGGCGGCCATACTCCGACTGTCCGCCCGGCGGTGGTCCGCGCGGCAGGGTCGGCGGTCCCGTCCTCCCGCGCCCCAGGTGCCGACCGGCAGGGACTTTGGTCCCGCGTCAACGCAGTGGCCAGGTCTCACGCGGCGTACATCAGGGCCGTCGGCGCGACGTGGCTGGTGCGATCAGGGCGCGACCGGCCGAACCTCGAAGGTCAGCGAATCCAGGTTCGGGCCGCCCGCGGCTGTGGTGGCGGTGGCCCGGACGGCGATCGGACCGGCGGAGACCGGGACCGTGAACGCCGTGACCTGCCAGACGTCCCAGCTGCCGGTGCTGGCGAAGGGGACGTTGTGCGCGACCAGCACCCCGTTGACGGTGATGTCCATCGGCCGGTTCGCCGCGGCGCCGTTGGCGTAGCGGAAGCCGAGGTACATCGAGCCGGGCAGCGACGTGCTCGTCGTGAACTGCACGTATGAGCCGGAGATCGCGTCGTAGTCGACGAATCCCGTCCCGGTGTATCCGCTGTGGTCCGACGCCACGATCCCCCGGTGGATGGTGGCGTTCTCGGCCTGGAAGGCGATCGGGGCGCCCGCCGCACCGGTGACCGAAAGCAGCACGAACGCGGCGGGGACAGCTAGCACGAGTGACAATCGCCTCATGAACCCATGTAATACATCGATGAACATCATGTCAAGGAGTTGCTCCCCGCACCGACGGCGGGACCATCGCCGTGACCTGCCGACCGGCCGCCAGACGCCGGTGCCGGGTCCGGCACCGGCGGTCAGCGTCCTGCCCGAGGCCCTGAAAAGGCACAATGGGGATGAGCAGTCCGGGAGGTGGTGGGCATGGGCTACCAGGAGGAATACCGCCGCAGCATCGAGCATCCGACCGGGTTCTGGGGCGACGCCGCGACCGCGATCGAGTGGTATCGCGCCCCCACGATCGTGCTGGACGACACCCGGCCGCCGTTCTACCGGTGGTTCCCCGACGGCACGATGAACACGTGCTTCAACGCCCTCGACCGGCACGTACGTGACGGCCGGGGCGACCAGGCGGCACTGGTGTACGACAGCCCGGTCACCGGCACCGGCCAGACCCTGACCTACGCCGAGCTGCTCGACCAGGTCGCCCGGTTCGCCGGCGTCCTGCGCGGCCTGGGCGTCGGGCCCGGCGTCCGCGTGGTGATCTACATGCCGATGGTGCCGCAGGCGGTGGTCGCGATGCTCGCCTGCGCCCGGATCGGCGCCGTGCACTCCGTGGTGTTCGGCGGGTTCGCCGCCAACGAGCTCGCGCTGCGGATCGACGACGCCCAGCCCGCGGTGATCGTGTCGGCGTCCTGCGGCATCGAGGTCGACCGGGTGATCGAATACAAGCCGATCCTGGACAGGGCGCTCGCGACATCCGCGCACACCCCTCGCGCCTGCGTGATCGTGCAGCGGCCGCAGGCCCCCGCCGAGTTGACCCCGGGCCGTGACATCGAGTGGTCGGCCGCCATGGCCGAGGCCGAGCCCGTCGGCTGCGTGCCGGTCGCGTCGACCGATCCGCTCTACATCCTGTACACCTCGGGCACCACCGCCCGGCCGAAGGGCGTGGTCCGCGACAACGGCGGGCACGCGGTGGCGCTGCGGTGGAGCATGGAGTACGTCTACGACACCCATCCGGGCGAGGTGTTCTGGGCCGCCTCCGACATCGGCTGGGTGGTCGGCCACTCCTACATCGTGTACGGCCCGCTGATCACCGGCTGCACCACGGTCCTCTACGAGGGCAAACCGGTCGGCACCCCCGATTCCGGCGCGTTCTGGCGGGTCGTGGCCGAGCACGGGGTCAAGGCCATGTTCACGGCACCGACGGCGCTGCGGGCGATCCGCCGCGACGACCCCGACGGCCTGCGGCTGAAGGCGGCGGACCTGTCCGGCCTGCGATACCTGTTCCTCGCCGGGGAACGCCTGGACCCGGAGACCTACGAGTGGGCGCGGCACCTGCTGGGCATACCCGTCGTCGACCACTGGTGGCAGACCGAGACGGGCTGGCCCGTGGCCGCGAACCTGATGGGCCTGCAACCGCGCGAACCCCGGCCCGGCTCGGCGACCGTGCCGGTGCCGGGCTTCGACGTGCGCGTCGTCGACTCCCTCGGGCAGCCTGTGCCCGCGGGTGACGAAGGAGAGATCGTCATCCGGCTGCCGCTGCCGCCCGGGACGCTGCCGACGCTGTGGCGCGACGACGCCCGGTTCGTCGACTCGTACCTGTCCGCGCACATCGGCTGCTACCTGACCGGCGACGGCGGGCACTTCGACGCCGACGGCTACCTCTACGTCATGGGCCGGATCGACGACGTCATCAACGTCGCCGGGCACCGGCTGTCGACCGGCGCCATGGAACAGGTCGTCGCGAGCCACCCGGCCGTGGCCGAGTGCGCGGTCATCGGGGTGGACGACCAGCTCAAAGGCCAGGTGCCGAGGGCGTTCGTCGTGCTCAAATCCGGTGCCGAGGTCACCGCGGAGGCGCTGGCCCGCGACGTGGTCCAGCTGGTCCGGGACCAGATCGGCCCGATCGCGACGCTGTCGGCCGTCGACGTGGTGGCCGCGCTGCCCAAGACCCGCTCCGGCAAGATCCTGCGCAAGACGATGCGGGGCCTGGCCGCCGGGCGCGACGAGGCGCCGCCCTCCACCATCGAGGACCCGGCGGTACTGGACGCGCTGCGCCCGCTGCTCGAACCCTGAGCGGCCGCTCCCGCCCACGCGGGCGGGCCGGTGGGAGCCCGGTCGATACTCCCACGGACCTCCCAGGAGGCTCCGAGATTCACGTTGCACGCTGGGCGGCGACCGATCCCGAGCCGGAGGAGGACGCCGTGGGCGCTCCCGTCACCGCGATACCGCGGGCTGCCCTGGCGCCGGCCGCGCCGTGGCGGGCGCGGCGCTGGTGGGCCGACGCGGCCGGCTCGGCCGCGATCGCGTCGGTGCTCGTCGTCACCGCGCTGTGGACCGCGCACGGCGGGATCCAGCAGCTCGACGCCACCGACGGCGGGCTGACCTCGCTGGGCCGCCTGGCCGGGCTGCTGTCGGCCGACCTGATGCTGCTCCAGGTGCTGATGATGGCGCGCATCCCCTGGGTCGAGCGCAGCTACGGCCAGGACGCGCTGGCCCGCCGCCACCGCTGGTTCGGCTTCGCGTCGTTCTGGCTGCTCGTGTTCCACCTGGTCGCGACCACCGCCGGGTACGCGGCCACCGGCGGCCTGGGCATCGTCGGTCAGCTCTGGGACCTGGTCGCCGACTACCCCGGCATGCTGCTGGCGGCGGGCGGCACCGCGGCGATCGTGCTGGTGGTGGTCACGTCGGTGCGGGCCGCGCGGCGGGCGATGCGGTACGAGTCGTGGCACCTGCTCCACCTGTACGCCTACCTCGGCCTGGCCCTCGCGCTGCCGCACCAGCTGTGGACCGGCGCCGACTTCGTGGCCACCCCGTGGGCCCGCGCGTACTGGTGGACCCTCTACCTGGTCGCCGCCGCAGCGGTGCTGCTGTTCCGGGTCGGGCTGCCGCTGTGGCGCACCATGCGGCACCGGCTCGTCGTGGACGCGGTCGTGCCCGAGTCCCCCGGCGTCGTGTCGGTGCACCTGCGCGGGCGCGACCTGCACCGGCTCCCGGCCCGCCCCGGACAGTTCCTCCTGTGGCGGTTCCTCGACGGCCCCGGCTGGACCAGGGCGAATCCATACTCGCTGTCGGCCGGTCCGCTGCCTGACCGGCTGCGGATCACCGTCAAGGACCTCGGCGACGGCAGCGCCCGCCTGGCCCGGCTGCGACCGGGCACCCGCGTGGCCGTCGAGGGGCCGTACGGTGTCATGACCGGCACCGCCGACCCGGCCCGGCCGGTGCTGATGCTGGCCGCCGGGATCGGCGTCACCGTCATGCGGGCGCTGCTCGACGACCCCGACCTCGCGGGCCGCCACGTCACCCTGCTGCACCGCGTCCGCACCCCCGGCGAGGCCGTGTTCGCCGCCGAACTGGCCGACCTGGCGGCACGGCGGCCGCTGTACGTCGCCACGCTGCCGGGACCACGGCCGCGGCACCCCTCGTTCCTGCCCGCCCACCTGGCCACCGGCGCCGACGCCGACGCCGACGTGCTGCGCCGGATGGTCCCGCACGTGCGCGACTGCGACGTCTACCTGTGCGGGCCGCAGCAGTGGATGCACGCCGCCCGCCGGGCCCTGGCCGCCGCGGGCACCCCCGCCGATCGCATCCACGCCGAGCAGTTCGCCTGGTGACGACCCCTCCGAACGGAAAGACAGCGATGCGCAGAATCACGATGGCGGTCATGGGCACGATCGCGGCCGTCGTACTCATGCTGAGCTACCGCACCAGCCTGTCCGGGCCCCGCACGACGACGTCGGCGGTCACGGGCGCGGCACCCGGGGTCGTCGGCGACCCCGGCACCGGTACGGCCACCGGCCAGGGCCAGGGCGACGGCGCGGTGACCGTCAACGGGTCGGTCGCGCAGACCCGCTGGGGGCCCGTGCAGGTCCAGGTGAAGATCGCGTCCGGGCGGATCACCGACGTCGTGGTACTGGCCAAGCCGGACGGCAACCACCGCGACGAGGAGATCAACGACCGCGCGCTGCCGCAGCTGCGCGCCCAGGTCATCGCGGCCCAGAGCGCCCGCATCGACGGGGTCAGCGGCGCCACCGTCACCACCGACGGCTACGTCGAGTCGCTCCAGGCCGCCCTCGACGCCGCCCACTTCAGCGCGTGACCCGCCCCGGGCTGCGCCGCGTCGAGCAGATCATGGGTACGGCGATCAGCCTCGACATCGCCGGCGACCTGC
This sequence comes from Catellatospora sp. TT07R-123, assembly GCF_018327705.1. Lineage (NCBI taxonomy): Bacteria > Bacillati > Actinomycetota > Actinomycetes > Micromonosporales > Micromonosporaceae > Catellatospora > Catellatospora sp. TT07R-123. Next base: position 1,782,947 of record NZ_BNEM01000002.1, read on the forward strand.
CGCACGCCGACCGGCTCGCCGACGAGGCGTTCGCGTGGCTGCGCGAGGTCGACCTCAGGTTCAGCACGTACCGGTCCGACAGCGAGGTCAGCGCGCTGCGGGCCGGGGCGCTGCGGCGCGAGGACTGCTCGCCGGACCTGCGTCACGTGCTGGACGAGTGCGCCAGGCTGTGGGAGGCGACCGACGGGTACTTCGACGCGTTCGCCGACGGCCGCTTCGACCCCTCGGGATACGTCAAGGGCTGGTCGGTCCAGGTCGCCTCCGACCGGCTGGCCGCGGCCGGGGCCGCCGACCACTGCCTCAACGCGGGCGGCGACATCTGCGTACGCGGCCGCCCGGCCCCGGACCGGCTGTGGCGCATCGGCGTGCTCGACCCGTGGCACCGCGACAGCCTGTCCTGGGTCCTGGAACTGACCGACGCCGCGGTCGCGACCTCGGGCGGCTACGAGCGCGGCGCGCACATCACCGACCCGCGCACCGGCCGCCCGGCCCGGGACCTGGCCTCCGTCACGGTCGTCGGCCCCGATCTGCGCACCGCCGACGCCTACGCGACCGCCGCGATGGCCATGGGCCACCGCGCGACCGCCTGGCTCGAACGGCTCGACGGTCACGAGTGGGCGGTGCTCACCGCCGACGGGCGGTCGTCGCAGTCTCGCGCCCTGCCGTCCGCCGAGCCCTGATCCCCCGTCCCGGCCCCTGATCCCGCCGTCCCGGCCGCGGTCGCGGCGGGACGTGGCCGTGCTCGGAGGGACGTGGCCGTGCTCCTGAGGACGTGGCCCGGCGCTGGGCCGGGCCACGTCCTCAGGCGGTGGCCGGAACGCCGGTCAGAACGTACCGGCGGTGTTGCACTTGGCCTTCTGGACGATGCAGTCCTTCACCCGGTGGCCCAGGGCCGCGTTGTCCCAGACGAGGAACGAGTCGCCGTGGATCGACGAGGCCATGCCCGAGGACAGCGTGAAGCCGTCGGCGCTGCCGTGGGTGGGGTAGTCGATCACGAACGAGACGTTCGGGATGGCGATCGGGAACGGCGCGACGCACTTGCCGTCGACGGTGTTGTAGGAGACGTGCGACTTGTGGTCGGGGCTGTCCAGGTGGACACCGTCCCAGCAGTCCTGGAACACCAGCTGGAAGGTGAGGTTGGCGGTCGGGGCGCAGATCGGCCAGTTGCCGTCGGCGCTGCGGCCGATCTCGCCGCCGGGGCCCGCGCACCAGAACTGGTTGGGCACACCGGCCGGGGTCGGCGACTGCTTCTTGGCGTCGCCGGCGATCATCCGGAAGCCCTGCGGGAAGGGCAGCGTCTTGGTCGGGTCGGGCAGCCGCGAGCTGTAGTACACGGTCATGCCGCGCGGCTCGACCGCCACGCCCCGCTCGTACAGGGTGGGGATCCAGTACGCGGAGGGGTCGCCCACCGGGCCGCAGCTCGACGCGGTGTTGTTGCGAAGTGACGCGGTGGTGGTCGCCGCGTTCGCGGCACGGTTGCCGAAGAAGCTGTGCATGTGCGACGCGCCGGGCAGCCCCGGGAAGACGATCGGGTCGTCCTTCAGGGAGTGGCTGTAGACGCACGCGGCGTTGAACTCCGAGACCCGCACCGCGTTGGGGGGCGCCGGGTTCATGACCATCGCGTTGAACTCGGCGAGCTGGGCGTTCCACGCGGCCTGGTCCATGTTGACCCAGCCGCTGCCGGACGACGTGCTGGGGCTGGGCTGGGCGCCGCCCGTGCCGAAGACCTGGAACTCCCACAGCGACGCGCCGTACTGCGTGGCGCGGCGGGTGGTGTTCAGCCGCACGTACTGGCCGGAGCCGGTGACGTTGAGCGTCTGGACTCCGCCGGTGCCGTCGACGGTGGTGTTGATCGTCGTCCAGGTGGTGCCGTTGGGGGACGTCTGGATGGTGAAGTCGCGCGCGTAGGCGGTCTCCCAGGTGATGACCACGCGGTTGATGGTGGCGGTGGCGCCCAGGTCGACCTGGAGCCATTGCGGGTCGCTGAACGCGCTCGACCAGCGGGTGGCCGGGTTGCCGTCGACCGCGGCGGACGCGGGCGTGCCGGCGTTCTCGGTGGACGACGCCGTCGCCGGGCGCCCCTGCGACAGCGGGGTCTCGGCGGCGGAGGCGCGCATGGCCTGGTTGGTGAGCAACGCGGCGATCATCGCGGTGACGGTGACACCGAGCACTAATGTGCGCGGCCGGTTTCTGCCCGTGAGGGCACGGTTGAGCATGACGGATCCTCCGGTTCTGCGGGGACGGTCGCGACGGGGTTCCACTGGTGCACAGGTCCTCCTCGGGGGCACGAGGAGGGATCTTGCCAGAGAGCGCTCTCTATACCTGCATGGTGAACTCATCGCCGACCGGTGTCAATAGGTAGGAATCGATGACAATGTGCCTGCCAAGAATCACCTTCTGCATAAATTGGACATCAGAAGTAAGGCAGACCTGGTCGCGAGCCTCCCGCGGAGGCGGCCGCCAGGGAGCGCTCTCCAGAAGGTGCGCGGTACACCCGCATGTTTTCTCGGAGGCGGTTTTCGGAGCCCGATTCCTGTCACACCCTGCGGATATGTTGTAGCGGACTGGATCCGCCAGCGGGTACGGACGAAGGGGAACCCTCTTGCCAGCCATCGCCACCGCACCGGTAGTCGACCCGACCCACGCCCAGCCGTTCTACACCCACGACGAATACCTCGACGGCGTCGAGCGCGCCCTGCGCTGCGCCACGGCGTACCACGCCGGAGACGTCACCGTCGACGACGCCACCTACGACGCGCTCGTGGCACGCATCGCCGCGACCGAGGACCACCACCCCGCGTGGCAGAGCACCGCCTCCCCCACCAGGACCGTCGCCGGGACCGGCGGCGACGTCGAGCACAGCGCCCCGATGCTCAGCCTCGACAACGTCTTCGACGAGGACGGGCTGCGCGGCTGGGCCGCCCGGCTGCACAAGGCGGTGGGGCAGCGGGTCGCGCAGTACACCGTCGAGCCCAAGGTCGACGGCCTGGCCGTGGCCGCCCGCTACCGCGGCGGGCGGCTGGTGCTGGTCGCCACGCGCGGCGACGGGCGCACCGGCGAGGACGTCACCGCGCAGGCCCGGCTGGTCGCGGGCCTGCCGCAGCGGCTGTCGGCGCCGGTCGACGTCGAGGTGCGCGGCGAGGTCTTCATGACCGACGCCGACTTCGCGGCCGCGAACGAGATCCGGGTCGCCCACGGCGAGCCGAGGTTCGCCCACCCGAGGTCGGCTGCGGCCGGGACGGTGCGGGCGATCGACCGCGGCTACGACGTCCCGCTGTCGTTCCTGGCGTACGCGGCGATCGGCGTCCCGGACGAGCACGCGTCGACCCACTCGGCGGCGATCGAATACCTGGCCGGGCTCGGGGTGGCCACCACCGCGCAGTCGTCGGCCGGGATGGTCGTCGGGACCAGCATCGACGAGGTGGTCGACAATGTCGTCGCGCTCGGCGCCCGGCGCGGGGAGCTCGGTTTCGCCGTGGACGGCGTGGTCGTCAAGGCGAACTTCACCGCCGACCAGGAGGCGGCCGGATATTCGAGCCGGGCGCCGCGCTGGAGCGTGGCCTACAAGTTCCCGGCCGACACCCGCACCACCACGCTGCTGCGCATCGAGGTGCAGGTCGGGCGGACCGGGCTGATCACGCCGGTCGCGGTGCTGGAGCCCGTCCAGGTCGGCGGTGTGATCGTGACGACGGCGACCCTGCACAACTTCGCCGACCTGGTGCTGCGCGACGTCCGGGTCGGCGACACGGTGTTCGTGCGCCGCGCGGGCGAGGTGATCCCGGAGATCACGGGCGCCAAGCTCGACGAGCGGCCCGAGACGGCGCTGCCGTTCGAGCCCCCCGCCGTGTGCCCGCGCTGCCAGGGGGAGATCGACCAGTCCCAGAAGCGGTGGCGCTGCCTGCGCGGGCGGGCCTGCGGCGCCCGGGAGGCGCTGCTGTACTACGCCGGCCGCGACGCGATGGACATCGAGGGACTCGGCGACAAGGTCGTCGACAGCCTCCTCGCGGCGGGCCTGGTCACCGACCCCGCCGACCTGTACGGACTGGACGTCGCGACCCTGGCCCGCCTGGACCGGATGGGGACGCTGTCGGCCGCCAACCTGGTCGCCAACATCGAGGCGTCCAAGCTCAAGCCGCTGTCGCGGGTGTTCACCGCGCTCGGCGTCCGGATGACCGGCCGGTCGCTGTCGCGGCGCATCGCCCGCCATTTCGGCACCATGGCCGCGATCCAGGCCGCGACGGCCGCCGACTGGGAACTCGTCGACGGGATCGGCTCCGGCCGGGCCCAGGTCATCGTCGCCGAGCTCGCCGAACTGGCCCCGGTCATCGACCGCCTCACCGCGTACGGGGTGACGATGGTCGAGCCGGGCAGCCCGGCGCTGGAGCCCGACGCGGCCGAGCCGGGCACGGCGGTGCTGCCGTTGCAGCGCCGCGACGGGTCGCCGCTGACGGTGGTGGTGACGGGTTCGGTGCCGGGCTTCAGCCGTACCGAGGGCAACGAGGCCGTCGAGGTCCTGGGCGGCAGGTCGTCCGGGTCGGTGTCGGCGAAGACCGACCTCGTCGTCGTGGGTGAGGGCGCCGGGTCCAAAGCCGACCGCGCGGCGCAGCTGAGGGTGCCGGTGCTCGCGGGCGAGCAGTTCGCGCAGCTGGTGGCGGCCCACCGCGCCGGAAAGCAGAAGCAGGTCCGACAGATCCTTCGCACCGTCCTGCGGTGACCGGCCGCCGTCTGCGATGACGGCGACGGGCGGAGCCCGGGTCCACGACGACCCGGGCTCCGCCCGTGCCCGGCTATGGTCCGGTCTTGCGCCAGCGCCGCCGCAGGCCGTCGATGCCCAGGTCCTCGCGGAACCCGCCCACCATGGCGCGGCGCAGTTCCCGCGGGTCCGGCAGCTCCGTCGCGCCCTGTTCCAGCGCGTCCCGGTAGACCCGCAGGACGGCGCTCATGGCACCGGCGGTGTTCATGTTCTCGGCGAGCAGCCGCACCTGGTTCAGGACCTCGTACGCCCGGACGAGGGCGCTCCACACCGCGCGCCGCTGCTCCTCGCGGTCCCCCGCACCATAGTTGATCAGCTTGGCGAGCTCGCTGGTGACCGACTCGACCTCACGCAGCGCGGCCGCATACACCTCACGGCGCTGCACGTGGAGGTCGTGCGCCCGCCGCGACCGGTCCTCGCGCCAGGCCCGGATCTCGGTGAACGCCGCGGCCAGCGCGACGCCGCCCAGCGCGAACAGGCCGCCGTCTATCTCCATGCCTGGAGGTTAGCGGGACCGATCAACTAGGTGCGGAGCTCCAGGAAGGACATGTCGACCAGGTCCTCGGGCGGGGTCACGTAGTCCACCCCGTCGGCCACCCAGCCCGCGACGAGCACCAGGCCGGTCGGGCGGTGCCTGGCGGCGAACCCGAACGGGCGCTCGACCGTGAAGCAGACGTTCGGCGGCACCGTCGGCGAAAAGCTGCCGCCTGCCAGGGACACCCGGGTCGCCACCGCGGCTTCGAACCCGAGCGCGGTGAAGGACGCGGTCAGACTCTGCTTGGCCGCGCCGACCGCCAGGGGCGACTCGCTCATGCCGGGGAACCGTTGCCGGGACCGGTCGGACACCGTACGCAGCCCGAACAGATCCGCGAACGCCAGCAGGTCAGGTGCGCTGTCGACGTCGAAGCGGGGCAGGTAGGAGAACAGCTGCGGTTCGGCGGTGCGGTGGTAGTGCCCGATGCTCACGCCCGGCGCCTGGTCCTGGGCGGTGAGCTGGGAACCGAGCCGGACCGGGGTGAGCGTCGCCGGTGCGCTGATCCCGGCCGCCAGCACCGCCCCGGCGGGGGCGTCCTCGGCGCCGAGCAGGATGTCGACGGTGATGTCGTCCGAGCCCTCCACCGACAGCACCGAGATCCGGCCTGCCGCGGTGTCGTAGACGGCGAGCTGGTCCCGATCGGCTGAGGCGCGCTTCAAACCCGCCAGCCGGCGTCGTGCCCAGGGTCCTTGCTGACCGGAGATCACATCGTGTTCGAACGGTTCCTTCCAGGTGGTTCGCACCGTCAGCACGGTCGCCAGGACCAGCAGCTCCTCCGGTCCGTCCGGGGCGGGAGGGCATTCCAGCAGGTCACCGACCTGTTCCCGGGTCCATGCGGCGAGGGCGCCGTCGGTCAGCACCCCGATCGACCCCGCCGGGACCGTACGCAGCCACTGCTCGCGAACGGGCACGTCAGGGTGGAACCACACGCCCAGCGCGGCCCGGAGCGCGGGTGCTGCCCGCAGCAGGCCGAGCAGCGCGGTCGCCGCCTCCGGCGCGTCTTCGGCGGGCAGCCCCACCGCTGCCGCGAGCTCGGCCCGGCCGTCGCCGTCGGCAGCCGACGCGAGGTATGCCAGCAGCGGCCAGACACCCGCCCCGGAAACCGCCGCCGACGCGTCTGCCGAAAACGTCTCCGCCCATCGCGCCGTCAGCGTGTTCGCCCCGGCCACCGCCTTCTCGATCATGCGATGGACCCTACGCCGAGGCGGCCGGATTCGTGTCCGTCCACTATGGCCGCACGTGCGGCGCGGCTGGGACCGCGCAGGCTGTGACGGCGGTGGCCGCCACCGACCTGAGGTCGGCGGCGGCCACCGTCACCGGCAGGGCCGGTCGAGGATCACTTCTTGACGTCGTACCGGTCGAGGTCCATGACCTTCGCCCAGGCGGCCACGAAGTCGCTCACGAACTTCCCGGTCGCGTCGTCGCTGGCGTAGACCTCGGCCAGCGCCCGCAGCTCCGAGTTGGAGCCGAACAGCAGGTCGACCCGGCTGCCGGTCCACTTGACCGCGCCACCGGCGTCGACGCCCTCGAACGACTCGCCGTCGGCCGTGGCCGACCGCCAGGTGGTGCCGAGGTCGAGCAGGTTGACGAAGAAGTCGTTGCTCAGCGTGCCCGGCCGGTCGGTGAGCACACCGACCGTGGACTGCTTGGCGTTGGCGCCCAGCACCCGCAGACCGCCGACGAGCACGGTCATCTCCGGCGCGCTCAGGTTGAGCAGGTTCGCCTTGTCCACCAGCAGGAACTCGGCCGGCAGGCGGTGGCCCTTGCCCAGATGGTTGCGGAAGCCGTCAGCGGTCGGCTCCAGCGGCGCGAACGACTCGACGTCGGTCTGCGCCTGCGACGCGTCGGTGCGGCCCGGCGTGAACGGCACCTCGACGGCGTGCCCGGCGGCCTCGGCGGCCTGCTCGACCCCGGCGGCACCGGCGAGCACGATGACGTCGGCCAGCGACACCTTCTTGCCGCCGGTCTGGGCGGCGTTGAACGCCTGCTGGACACCCTCCAGGGCGTGCAGCACCCGGGGCAGCTCGTCGGGGCTGTTGACCTCCCAGCCGCTCTGCGGCTCCAGCCGGATGCGGGCGCCGTTGGCGCCGCCGCGCTTGTCGCTGCCGCGGAACGTCGAGGCCGACGCCCACGCGACCGAGACCAGCTCGGACACGGACAGGCCGGTGGCCAGCAGCTGCGCCTTGAGCGCGGCCGCGTCGGCGGCGTCGATGAGCGCGTGGTCGACGGCGGGCACCGGGTCCTGCCAGATCAGCACCTCGGCCGGGACCTCGGGGCCCAGGTAGCGGGCGATCGGGCCCATGTCGCGGTGGGTCAGCTTGAACCAGGCGCGGGCGAACGCGTCGGCGAACGCGTCCTGGTCCGCCAGGAACCGGCGCGAGATCTGCTCGTACACCGGGTCGAAGCGCAGCGACAGGTCGGTGGTCAGCATCGTCGGGGCGTGGCTCTTCGACGCGTCGTGCGCGTCGGGGACGGTGCCGGCGCCCGCGCCGTCCTTCGGCTTCCACTGGTGCGCACCGGCGGGGCTCTTGCTGAGCTCCCACTCGTACCCGAAAAGGATCTGGAAGAAGCTGTTGTCCCACGCGATCGGGGTGTTCGTCCAGGCGCCCTCCAGGCCGCTGGTGATCGCGTCGCCGCCCTTGCCGGTGCCGAAGGTGCTGGTCCAGCCCAGGCCCTGCGCCTCCAGCGGCGCGCCCTCGGGCTCGGGGCCGACGTGGTCGGTCGTGCCCGCGCCGTGGGTCTTGCCGAAGGTGTGGCCGCCCGCGATCAGCGCGACGGTCTCCTCGTCGTTCATGGCCATGCGGCCGAAGGTCTCGCGGATGTCACGCGCGGCCGCCAGCGGGTCCGGGTTGCCGTTGGGGCCCTCCGGGTTGACGTAGATCAGGCCCATCTGGACCGCGGCCAGCGGGTTCTCCAGGTCGCGGTCGCCGGTGTAGCGCGAGTCGCCGAGCCAGGTGGTCTCCGGGCCCCAGTACACGTCCTGGTCCGGCTCCCACACGTCGGGGCGGCCGCCGGCGAAGCCGAAGGTCTGGAAGCCCATCGACTCCAGCGCCACGTTGCCCGCGAGGATCATGAGGTCGGCCCAGGACAGGCTCTGGCCGTACTTCTTCTTGACCGGCCACAGCAGGCGGCGGGCCTTGTCCAGGTTGCCGTTGTCCGGCCAGCTGTTCAGCGGCGCGAAGCGCTGCTGCCCGGCACCGCCGCCACCGCGGCCGTCGCTGATGCGGTACGTGCCCGCGCTGTGCCACGCCATCCGGACCATGAACGGGCCGTAGTGGCCGTAGTCGGCGGGCCACCAGTCCTGCGAGGACGTGAGCACCTCGGCGATGTCGCGCTTGACCGCCGGAAGGTCGAGGCCCTGGAACGCCTCGGCGTAATCGAACTGCTCGCCGAGGGGGTTGGCCACGGCGGGATTCTTGGCGAGGATCTTCAGATTGAGCTGGTTCGGCCACCAGCCGCGGTTGCCTCCGCCCTGGGTCGGGTGCGGGGCGCGCCCGTGCGCGACGGGGCACTTGGATTCGGCCCCGGCGGTCGCGTCGTGGACGACGGCATCGTGGTTCTCGGACATCGAATTCCTTCCGTGACTTAACGGATCGGGCGATCAGGAATCGCCGGCGGTGGAGCAGCCGGGGCACAGGCCCCAGTAGACGACCTCGGCCTCGTCGATCGAGAAGCCGTGGTCATCGGACGCGGTCAGGCAGGGCGCACCACCGACGGCGCAGTCGACGTCGGCGATGAGCCCGCAGGACCGGCACACCATGTGGTGGTGGTTGTCCCCGACCCGCGACTCGTAGCGGGCCGGGGAACCGGACGGCTGGATGCGCCGCACCAGGCCCGCGGCCGTCAGCGCGTGCAGCGAGTCGTACACGGCCTGGTGGGACACCTCGGGCAGGCCCGTGCGGGCCGCGGTGATGATCGCGTCGGTGTCGGCGTGCGGATGCGCGTGCACCGCGCTCAGCACCGCCAGCCTCGGCCGGGTCACCCGTAGCGCGGCCCCGCGGAGCATCTGCTCGAAGTCCAGGGTCGTGGCCACGCCTCGCAGTCTTACCCCTTTTCTGGAATGAGTCAAGAAAGGGGCCCGAACGATCGGTCAGTCGAGCACGAAACCGCCGATACCACTGCCTGCCCGCCCCGAATTCCGGGATCAATGAGGAACGAAACGTTCCGCATGGGGTCGTAGCGTGGCGGTATGAACAACCACGGTCACGCCGTCCTCGACGGCCAGGCGTACGTCTTCACCCGCCCGGACGACTTCGCCGCCTGGCTGGAGGAGCACCACGCCCAGGACGGCGGGATCTGGCTGAAGATCGCCAAGGCGGGTGCGGCGCACACGACCGTGACCGGGTTCGAAGCGGTCGAGGTCGGCCTGTGCTACGGCTGGATCAGCAGCCTGCGCCGGCCGCTGGACCGGGACTTCTTCCTCCAGCGCTACACCCGGCGCCGCCCGCGCAGCCCATGGTCGAGGGTCAACGTCGACCTGGTCGCGAAGCTCGCCGCCGAGGGCCGGATGCGTCCGCCGGGCTGGGCCGAGGTGCACAGCGCCCAGGCCGACGGCCGCTGGGAGCAGGCCGGCCTCGTCCTGCGGTCAGGCGGCGGCCGCTGACCCGGCCGCTGCGCCCGCTCCATCGGAGATCAGCCGCCGCAGGCGGTGGTCTCGCGGTGCACCATCAGGACGAACGTCTTGGTGTACGCGGGCCGCTGCGGGCGCGGCCAGGGCAGGGCGAGCAGCGCCTCGCTCGCGGCTTCCGCCACGCGGCCGTTGACCCGCACCTCGGCGGTCTCCCGGCCCGCCGGGCCGCCGAACAGGATCTTCACGCCGTTGAGGAACTCGCGGTCGGCCTCGGCTTCGAGGTGCGGGGCCAGCAGTGGCAGCAGCGGCGTGTCGGCGGCCCACTGGGGCAGCTCGCCGACCGGACCGACGCCGAAGCCGTAGTAGCCGGGCAGGATCGCATGCCAGCCGAGCACGCCGTTGGGGTTGTCGCCGTGCAGGTGGTCGGCCCACTTGTTCGCCGGCTGCATGAGCTCGATCGCGGTGGCCGCGGTCAGCTCGGCCCAGCTGTCGACGGCCTGGCGCCACTGGTCGCGCAGGTCGGCACCCAACCCCGAGGTGCAGTCGACGATCGAGGTGTCGGCGGGCCGGTCGACGTTGAGCAGCAGCACCAGGTCGAGGTGGTTGTCGTGGTCGGTGTGGTTGTCCTGCAGCAGCACGCCGACGGTGCCCGGGCCCCGCAGCAGCGGGCCGTCGATGTCGTCGGCCGACCAGGCGGGGCCGAACCGGCTCAGCCGCTCGGCGACGATGGTCAGGACCTCGCGGTTGCGGTCGTAGGTCATGGGCTGCTTCCTCGACGTCGAAAGGGAACCCGCACCGTAGCACCGGCGGCAAACCTGCCTCCGCCGCTTTACCGCCGCACCCCGCCACCGCGGCGGCCTCTGCCAAGATCTGAAATCGTGGACGATGGGAGCTGCCAGGGCAGCACCAGGCGTCCACGATTTCGGATCATCCACCTACGGCGGCAGCCTGGAAGCCCAGGTTCTCGGTGGTGATCGCGCGGCGGATGAGGCCGCCGAACAGCAGCCCGAACAGCAGCGCGCCGCGCCCGGCGACCTCGATCGCCAGGGTGTTGCGGCAGCCGCCGCCGACGGGTTCGAGCAGGTGCGAGCCGGTCATGACCAGGCCCATCCGGACGGTCTGCCAGGTGAACTCGCGGCCCTCGGCCAGCCGGGTGACGGTCCAGACGGCCTCGGACTGGCCGGGCTGCTTGACGCGGGCCTGGCCGCCGACGCGCAGCGGGCCGTCGTCGAGCCGGACGACGCTGGTCATGGTGGGGGTGGTGTCGGGCCAGCGCTCGACGTCGAGGGTCATTGCCCAGACGACGTCGACCGGGGCGTCGATGACGATCGCGTTCTCCCATCGCATGCCAGTCAATGTACCATCTGGTACACGCCAGGTACCATCCGGTACATGCCAGCGGACAACCCCAGCACCCGTGACATGCTCGACCGCGTCATCGCGTACGCCGCGGCAGAAGGCGTGACCGGCCGGAGCCTGCGCGAGATCGCCGCCGGGGTCGGCACCAGCCACCGGATGCTCATCTACCACTTCGGCTCGCGCGAGGGCCTGCTGGCCGCGATCGTCGCCCGCATCGAGCAGCAGCAGCGCGATCTGCTCGCCCGGCTGCCCGACCGGCTGCCGCCCGGACGCGACACCGGGCCCGAGGCGGCCGCCGCGCTCATGCTCGCCCTGTGGCAGCAGGTGTCCGACCCGGCCCTGCGCCCGTTCGTGCGCCTGTTCTTCGAGGTCGTCGGCGTGGCCGTGCACGGCGCACCCGGCACCGGGTCCTTCCTCGACGGGCTCACCCGGCCGTGGCTGGAGCAGGCCGAGGCCACGGTGCGGCAGCTCGGCCTGCCGCTGGACCGCGACGCGCTGCTGCTCGGGATCGCCACCAGCCGGGGCCTGCTGCTGGAGCTGCTGGCCGGAGCCGACCAGGCCGCCACCGACGCGTCGTACCGGTTGTTCCTGCGGATGTGGGTGCACTGGGCCGGGTCCGGGCCCCGGCCGGAATGAGCCTGGCGGGCCGTGCAACCCGCGCGGGGGTCGGTTGCATGGAACAGGCATGAGCATGTGCAGCGAGCAGGTCCGGCCGTCCCGGCGGGAGCCCGCATGACCGACACCGGATTCCGCGAGTACGCCGCCGCCCGGCGGGCCGCGCTGCGGCGCACCGCGTACCTGCTGTGCGGCGACTGGCACCTGGCTGACGACCTGGTGCAGGACGCGCTGGCGGGGCTGTTCGTCCGCTGGCGCAAGGTTCGCGCCGGCGGCGAGGTCGACCCGTACGTGCGGCGCATGCTCGTCAACGGGTACCTGGCCACGCACCGGCGCGGCTGGCGGCGCGAGGTCGCCGTCGCCGAGCTGCCGGAGACCGCCGTGGCCGGGCCCGCCGACGACGGCACCCGCGACGTCCTGCTGCGGGCGCTGTCCGAACTGCACCCGTCCCAGCGCGCGGTCGTCGTGCTGCGCTACTGGGACGACCTGTCGGTCGAGCAGACCGCCGCGGTGCTGGGATGCAGCACCGGCAACGTCAAGAGCCAGGCCGCCCGCGGCCTGGCGCACCTGCGTACGGCGCTGGCACGCACCGGCGCCCTGGAGGGAGAAACCGTATGACCGAGAACGAGGACGAGGTGCGCGCCGCGCTGGCCGCGCTCGTCGCCGACGAACCCGACCTGCCCGGCGGCACCGCCGACATCGAGCGGCGCGGCGTGCGCCGCCGCAACCGCCGCTTCGCCGCGATCGGTGCGCTGGTCGCGACCCCGCTGCTGGTCGGCGTGGTCGCGGTGGCGGCGTGGCCGACCCCGCAGCCGCAGCCGCTGGCCCAGCCCCCGGCGGCCTCGCCCACCCAGTTCGTGGACCCGAACGCCGGCACGCAGCTGGCCACCGGATTCCCGCTGGGCAGCGCGGTCGACGCCGTCGCCGGCGCGCTGCCCGCGGGCGTCGCGCTGGCCGAGCTGCCGATGGATCTGAGCTGGCAGGCCGACGGCTCGGTGCGGCTGCCGCTGGCCGCGGGCGGCGAGCTGACCGTCGCCGTCGCGGGCGGCACGTGCACGGCGAGCGCGGCCGCGCTGGAGACGGCCGACGCCGCGAAGGTCGCCGACGCGCTGTGCGCGGCGTGGGTCGCGCTGGGCTCGCCGCCGGTGGCCCCGGCCGGTCCGGCGCCGTCCGACCAGCCGGACCTCGCCGCGCGGTAAGGGCTGCCGCGCCCCAGGGCGCGGTCGCGAGACGTCCCGCCAGGCGCCGGCGGGCCGTCTTGGCAGGTCAGGGTGTACGGCCGGTCCAGAACATGTGCCACAGGGTGCGGGGCAGCCCGCGCCATCCGGCAGCCTTCACGGCCGCCTTCGCGGCGACCCCGGCCAGGGCCAGCCCGACGAAGCCGATCAGGAACTGGGCGGCCCAGATCCCCAGGCGGGTCTGCTCGGCCGTGTCGCCGCTCAGACCGGCGGCCCAGATGACGACCTGGGCGATCGGCAGCCAGGACACGATCACCAGCCCGATGCCCGCACGCAGCCGCAGCACCGGCCGGTCGAACGATCGTGGCACATGTCCGATGGTAGACGGCCGCCCGCCGCGGGCCGGGCAGGTTCTGTCAGCCGTGCGGAGCGGCGGACGGGTCGTGCAGGCGGCGGCCCACCGCCACGGCGTCGGGGTGGCCCAGGTCCCGCAGGATCCGCCAGGCCGTCTCCCACTGCTGCCGGGCCGGGCCGGGCTGGTCCTGCCCGGCGAGGATGTCGCCGATCCGCAGGTGCGACGTCGCCTGGTTGTACCGGTCGCCGAGCTGCTCGAACAGGTCCCGTGCCGCCTCGTACGCCTCGGCGGCCCGGACCGGGTCGTCCAGTCCCAGGTAGACGAAGCCGATGCTGTCGAGGGTGTCGGCGGCCCCGGCCTGGTGGCCGATCTCACGCAACTGGGTCAGCGCCTGCTGGCAGTAGCGCAGCGCCGTCTCGTGGGCGCCGAGCTTGGCGTGGCCCCAGCCGATCGCGTTGCGCGACAGCGCCTGCCCCGCGACGTTACCGGCCTGCTCGAACAGGTCGAACGCGGTCTGCGCATGGCCCAGCGCCAGCTCGTAGCGGCCCTCGCTCTCGTGCCACACGTTCAGGTTGAGGTGCGTGTACGCCTGCCCGATCGGGTCCTGGTGCTCCTGGTAGATCCGCAGCGCCTCGGTGAGGTGGCTGAACGCCGCCGGGCGGTCGTCGAGCCGCTGGTGGGCCCGCGACAGCGCGCGGTGGCAGCGGGCCTGCGCGTGCGCGTCGCCGAGCCGGACCGCCGCGGCCAGGGCCAGCGCCTGGCTCTCGATCCACTGGTGCCAGTGCCCCTGCCGCTCGAAGTAGTTGCCCAGGCACCAGGCCAGCTCCCACAGGTGCCGGTCGTAGCCGCCGGTGTCGCAGAGCCTGGTCACGGCCAGCGCGGTGGCGTGGTTGGCGGTGAACCAGGCCAGCGCCTCCTCGTGGTCGCGCGGCAGGAACGGGTGCGCGTGCGGCGAGCCGTCGGGCGGCGCCACCCGGTCGCGGTGCGGGTCGAGCAGCAGGTCGCCCTCGTACGCCGAGATCAGGAAGTGGTCGAGCAGCCGCTCGACGGCCCGCGCGTTGGCGGCCGCCCCGGACGGCGTCGCGGCGGAACCGGCGGCCAGGTCCGCGGCGTACGCCTGGAGCAGGTCGTGCAGGGAGAACTGGTCCTCGGCGTCCTCGGTGACCAGGTGGGCGCGTTCCAGCTCGCCGAGCAGCACGCGGGCCGCCGCCGGGCTGACGGCCGCCAGCGCCGCCGCGGCCTGGGTCGTCCGCACCGGGCCGGGATGCAGCCCGAGCAGCCGGAACAGCTCGGCCGCCGGGGCCGACAGGGCCTGGTAGGACCAGGAGAACACCGCCCGCATGTCGGTGGCGCGGTCGTCGCTGGACAGCACGTCCAGCGGACTCGGCGAGGCGGCCAGCTCCTCGGCGAGCCTGCTCAGGCCGGCCTGCGGCCGGGCCACCGCGCGCGCCGCGACCAGCGCCAGGGCCAGCGGCAGCCCGGCGCAGCGGTGCACGATCTCCATCGCGGCCTCGGGCTCGGCCGCGATACGCTCGCCGCCGATCCGGCGGCTGAGCAGCTTGATCGCGTCCGTGGCCGTGAGCAGGCCCAGCGTCAGCGGCACGGCCCCCTCGGCGGTGACGAGGCTGCCCAGCTGGCTGCGGCTGGTGATGATCACCAGGCAGCCCCGGGTGCCCGGCAGCAGCGGCCGCACCTGCGCGGCGTCGCGCGCGTTGTCCAGCAGGATCAGCATCCGCCGGTTGGCCAGCAGGCTGCGGTACAGCCCGGTCTTGGCCTCCAGCGTCGTGGGCATCTGCCCCGGCGCGACGTTGAGCGCCTCCAGGAACCCGCGCACCGCCTCGTCGGGGTTGACGGCCCGCCCGTTGGGGTCGAAGCCGCGCAGGTTCACGTACAGGGAGCCGTCGGGGTACTGGTCGGACAGCGTGTGGGCCCAGTGCACCGCCAGCGTGGTCTTGCCGATGCCGGGGCTGCCCGCGATCGCGGAGATCACCACGGCGCTGGCGTGCTCGACCACCAGCAGGTCGAGTTCGGCCAGTTCGGCGTCGCGGGCGGCGAAGACCCTGGTCGCGGGCGGCAGCTGCGCGGGCACGACCAGCGGCGCGGGCAGCGCGGGCGGGTCGCCGGGGCCGCGCCGGTGCAGCAGGGACAGGTACAGGTTGGACAGGTTCGCGCCGGGGTCGAGTCCGAGCTCGTCGGCCAGGTGCCGCCGGACGGTCTCGTACGCCGACAGCGCACTCGCCACGTCGCCGCACTGGTGGTACGCGCGGATCAACGCCGCCGCCAGCCGTTCCCGGGCCGGATGGCGGCGGACGAGTTCCGGCAGGTAGGACAGCGTGTGCTCGACGTGGCCGAGTTCGAGCCCGGTCTCGGCCAGCAGTTCGTGCGCCAGCAGGAACCGCTGGTCCAGGCTGGCGTCGAGGCTGTCGCGCAGCCGGTCGTCGGCGGTGCCCTCCATCAGGTCGCCGCCCCACACCCGTAGGGCGTCGGTCAGCAGCGCGAACCGCCTGTCCGGGGCGGGCTCGTCGATGGCCTGGCCCAGCAGGTCGGTGAAGCGGTGCACGTCGACATCCGACGGCGCGACCTGCATCAGGTAGCCGGAGTCCCGGGTCACGATGGACACCCCGCACCCGGCCAGGCGGCCGCGCAGCCGCGCGACGTACGTGTGCAGCGTCGCGCGGGCCGAGGCGGGCGCCTCGTCGGGCCACAGCAGGCGCAGCAGCCTCTCGGTGCCGATCGAGCGGCCCGCCTCCAGCGCCAGGATCCCGAACAGGCACCGCTCGTGCCGCTTGCCCAGCACGACGTCCACGCCGTCGTGCGCGATCGCCACCGTTCCGAGAAGCCGGATTTCCAGCACGCGACCTCCGCAGGGATTTATAACAGTTCGCGATAGTAGTGACGCTCTGAGTGAGGGGCAAGGTTGGGGCAAGGGGAGGCTGGCAGACTCGACCTCTGGAAACACCATGCAGTAACGGGGGCGGTCGATGAGGTACCGCTGCCCGCCCGCTTTCCGGTATCGACCGCGGGTGGTCAGGCGGTGCCCGTCGATCGACTGACCGAACCGCGGTCAGCCTAGATCGGGCACGCGACCCCAGACCAGCTCGCGGACGTCCCAGACCCAGTCCGCTCCCCCGCTGTACTGCGGCGTGACGCCCAGCAGCCTGGTCACCGCCCAGCGCAGCCGTCCCGGCCGCTTCGTCTGCCCCAGCACCAGCGCGTCGACCTGCCAGTACCGCAGGTCGGCCACTGCCTGCGCCCGCTGCTGCGCGGTGATCGGCGGCACGTAGCCGGTGCGGCGGATCTCGTACAGCCAGGTGTCGAAGAACCGGGCGGGCGGGGTCGAGGCGCCCCGGCCGTCGGTGCCGCCTGGACCCAGGAAGTATCCGCTGGTCATGTGGTAGCGCAGGCCGCTCTCGGCCAGCCAGCCCATCGGCTCGGGCACGGTCACCCGGGTCGGCGGGATGAACATGATCCCGTGTCCCGGCCCGACGTACGCGCCGAGCACGCCGTTGGTCAGCACCGCGGGCGCCGGCACCCGGGGCGCGACCTCCAGCGGGGTCGGCAGGGCGGGCAGCAGCGCGGCCGCGTACGCCATGACCAGCGCGACCGCCGCCGGACGCCGCAGCCCGCCGCGGGCCGCCCGGTCCGCGCCGAGCGCCAGCAGCACGCCCACCACCGCGACCGTCACCAGCGCCAGGCGGGCGGGCACCACCGAATCCAGGATCGGCAGCCGGGCCAGGGTCTGCCACGGCCCGGCCAGCAGCGGCCGGTCCCACCAGCTGACCGCGGTGCCCAGCGACAGCACCGCGAACACGGTCCCGACGGCGGCCAGCACCACGACCGTGCGGTCGCGGCGCAGCCGCCACCCGAGCCAGACCAGCAGCAGCATCAGCGGCAGCCCGAAGTACACCGTCTCCTCGGTCTGGTTAGGCGCGGGCGCCGGACCGGCCAGCGCGTCCGGCAGCACCGCGCTGGCCAGCGACTGCGTCGAGTACGTGAGCAGCGACCCGAGGTCGTTGCCGTAGGTCGGGATGTGCTCGCCGAGCCCGTGGTAGGACTGCGGCCCGGTGAACTGCCACCACAGCGGGTACGCCAGCACGGCGGCGGCCAGCGGCGCGGCCACCGCGAGCGCGGCCAGCAGCGGCCGCACCCTTCGGCGCAGGTCGGGCCGCACCAGCGCCGCCGTCCCGGTGAACAGGCCGAGCGCCACCGCTGTGAACAGCAGGATCTCCTCGTTGATGAACGCCTGCCAGACCACCAGCGCGGCCAGGACGGCACCGTCGCGCCACGGCCGCCGGCGCGCGGCGGCACGCAGCACCTGCCACACGATCAGGGGTACGAGGAACTGGCCGACGATGTTCGGGTGGGCGTTGCCGTGCGACACCATGCCGGGGGCGAACGCGCACCAGGCGGCGCCGGTCAGCGCCGCGGCCGGGGAGGCGACGACGGCGCGCGACAGCAGGGCGTACCAGGCGAGTCCGGTGAGGGCGAACATGAGCCCGAGCAGGACCAGGAACGTCGCGTGCGGACCGATCGCGATCGTCAGCGGGGACAGCGGCAGCGACAGGCCGAGCACGGAGGTGTTGCCCATCGCGTTGACGCCGTCGGGGAAGTTCATCGCGGTGGTGAACAGCGGGTTCCGGCCGTCGCGGAGGACGGCGGCGCCGTGGGCGAGGAAGAACTCGAACTGGTTCTGGTCACCGAAGTTGACGTTCATGGTGCCGGGCACGTCGCGTACCAGGTTCCAGGTGACGGCCAGCGCACCGGCCACCATGAGCACCGCCGCCGCCAGGTCCCACCGGCGGCGGTGCCCGCCCGCCGCCGAGCCTCCGGTCCTGGACACATGGTTCCCCCGGACGGCTGTCACGAGCCGACAGCCTACCCTAAAACCCCCCAAACTCGACGGAACCCGCCCTCAAGATCGGGGAGGGCGGGTGGGTGTGACTGCGATCTCGCGGGGCGGCGGGGGTGCGGGCGGCGGTGCTACGGTGACGGGCCCTGACATTCCGCCCGTACCGGGAACGATCGACGATGCTGGCTCTGCTGCACACCTCACAGGTTCATGTGCCGACCTTCGACCGGCTCCGCAACGAAGAGGCGCCGACGGTCACGCTCTACCACATCGTCGCCGGGCACCTGCTCGACGAGGCCCGGCGCCACGGTGCGCCCTCGGTCGCCGACCAGGTCGCGCGCGAGGTCGAGCGCGCCGCCGAGGCGGGCGCGCGGGCCGTGCTGTGCACCTGCTCCACCATCGGCGAGGTCGCCGAGGCGGCCGCCGCGCAGGCCGGCATCCCGGTGCTGCGGGTCGACCGGCCCATGGCCGCCGCGGCGGTGGCCGCAGGCACGCGGATCACGGTGCTGGCGGCGCTGGCCGCCACGCTCGCCCCGACCACGGAGCTGATCGAGCAGGAGGCCGCGCGGGCGGGCCGTACCGTGTCGGTGTCGACGCGGATCGCGGTCGGGGCCTGGGAACTGTTCGAGGCCGACGATTTCGACGGCTACCTCGACCTGGTCGCCGAGGCCCTGGCCGAGATCACCGACGCCGACGTGATCGTGCTGGCGCAGGCCTCGATGGCGCCGCTGGCCAAGCGCGGCGCCACGGCGATCCCGGTGCTGGCCTCGCCGCGCCTGGGGCTGCGCGCCGCCATCGCGCTCTGATCCCGGAACCGTCGGTCCCCGCCGCTAGGCTGGGGCGCATGCGGGAGCGGGGATGCGGGCGGTGGATCGATGGCTGACGCCGACGACGTGCGCCGCCTGGCGCTGTCACTGCCGGACGTGGTCGAGATCGACAGCGAGGGCTTCGACTTCCGGGTCGGCGGCAAGGGTTTCGTCTGGTCGTATCCGGAGCGGACGCCCGGCCTGCCGCGTGTCATCCGCACCGACGTCGCCGTGCTGTACGTCGGCGACGAGGCGGAGAAGCAGGCGCTGCTGCTCGGCGAGCCCGACCGGTTCTTCACCACGCCCGGATACGACGGGCTGCCGCTGGTCATGCTGCGGCTGGCCCGGGTCGACGCGGCCCGCCTGACCGAACTGGTGGTCGACGCCTGGCGCATGCGCGCTCCGGCGGAGCTGACCGCCGACTTCGACGAGTCCGACCTCCCGCTGCCAGGGGCGGGCTGACGGCCCGGCCAGGTGCGGGGCCGGTCGAACGGCGCCCGGATGGGCCGGATCAGGCAATGGCCGGGCCCGGCCGCGGATGCGAGGCTGTGTCCACTTAGGTCCGGGAGGCCGTTGTGGACAGAAAAGACCTGGTCAACGACGCCGAGCGCCGCGTATGGGACGCCTTCGGGCGCGGCGCCCGGGTGGACCTGGGGCCCGGTGACCCCGCCGAGGACGGGTTCGACCCGCAGACGTGGGGTCCGGACCGGACCGTTCGCGCGCAGGTGATCGCCAAGCTCCTGCTGGGTGTGCGGCAGGAGGAGCCCGGCAGCATCGGCAAGCTCGTGCTGGCCGGCGCCCGGATCTCCGGCGAGCTGCTGCTCAACGGCGGCACCGTGCAGCATGAGCTGCGCCTCGACCGATGCTGGCTGGACGGCGAGCCCGACATCGGCAACGCCGTCACCCGCGGCTTCACCCTCGCCGACTGCCGGCTTCCCGGCCTGATGGC
The DNA here is from genome assembly GCF_018327705.1 of Catellatospora sp. TT07R-123. Taxonomy (NCBI): domain Bacteria; kingdom Bacillati; phylum Actinomycetota; class Actinomycetes; order Micromonosporales; family Micromonosporaceae; genus Catellatospora; species Catellatospora sp. TT07R-123. Next base: position 1,802,916 of record NZ_BNEM01000002.1, read on the forward strand.
GTACGGGTGGCAGCCGAGCGGCACGGTCCGCTTCGCCGGCAGCAGGTTCGACGGCGGCATCTCGCTGTACGGCGCGAGGATCGGCGGCGTGCTGAGCATGCCCGGCGTCAAGCTCTTCAACCAGGGCGGCACGTCGCTGAACGCCGTCAACCTGACGGTCGAGCACGACGTGTTCTGCCGCCAGGGGTTCACCGCCATCGGCACCGTGTCGCTGTACGGGGCGAAGATCGGCGGGGTGCTGGACCTGGACGGCGCCGCCCTGGACGGCGCGGGCGAGAAGGCGCTCATGGCGGCGAGCATGACCGTCGGCCAGGGCATGACCTGCGCCGACGGCTTCACCGCCAAGGGCGAGGTCAACATATACGGGGCGAAGATCGGCGGTGGCCTGGTCCTGACCGGCGCCACGCTGGCCAATCCCGGCGGCGACGCCCTCTGCGCCGTGAACGTCGTCGTCGACGGGGACATGTTCTGCACCAAGGGGTTCACCGTCACCGGGACCGTCGATCTGCACGGCGCACGGATCAACAGCACGCTGGAGCTGACCAGCGCCACCCTGACCAGTCCGCAGGGCCGGGCGTTGCACGCGCCCAGCCTGATCGTCGAGCAGGGGATGTACTGCGACTTCGGGTTCACCGCCGAGGGCCTGATCACCCTGAAGGACGCGAGACTCAGCAGCATCAGCTTCGAGCGGGCCGAGCTGCGGCTGCCCGCCGGGGCCGACGGCACCAGCCACACCACGCTGAACTGCGAGTCCCTGACGACGGGCAGGATGACGCTGCCCGCGGCGCTGCCCGGCGTGGCCGACCTGCGCCAGGCCACCGTCGGCACGCTCGCCGTCCCGCCCGAGGTGCTGGGCGCCACGATGCGGCTGACCGGCCTGACCTACACCGATCTCGACCCTGATCCCGATCCGCCGGTCAAGCGGCGGCTGGCCTGGCTGCGGCGCGATCCGGGCGGCTACCACCCGCAGCCGTACGAGCAGCTGGCCGCCTACTACCGCGCCAACGGCAACGACCGCGAGGCTCGGCTGGTGCTGCTGGCCAAGCGCCGTGCCCAGCGCGCCCACGCCAGCCGCCGCCCCGACCTGATCGCGCCCGCGCGGCGGCTCGTCTCGGTGCTGCGCCCCATTCCCGGCCTGATCATCGACGCGCTCGCCGGGTACGGCTACCTGCCCGGCCGCGCCTTCGCCTGGCTGCTGGCGGCGATCACCGCCGGCGCCTGGGCGCTGTCGGCGGCGAAGCCGGGCACCCCGACCGCCGACAACGGCACGAACGCGGTGCTGCTGGCGCTCGACTCGATCATCCCGACGTCGCCGTTCGGACTGCGCGACGAGGCCCACCTGACCGGGGTCCTGTACGTCGTCGCGATGGCGTTGCAGGGCTTCGGGTTCGCGCTGTCCATCGCGGTGCTGCCGGCGCTCACCCGGGCACTGGCCCGTACCGACAAGTAGACGCGCGCGGCCGCCGCCCGTGGTGGCGGCGGCCTTCTACCGTGCGCAGGTATGACGACCTCCGATGCTCCCCAGCTCACCTGCCCGCTGTGCGCCTGCACCGACTTCCAGGAGGAAGTGGGCCGCCTCGGCAGCGAGTGGGGATTCACCTCGCACGTGCTGACCCTGATGGTCTGCGTGAACTGCCGGTACATCCTGCACTTCTACGACCGCAACTCGATCTTCAACTTCTGAGCGGTCCGCGGGCGCGGCACCGGGCCGTGGCGGCGGCTCTGGTGGATACGCCGCCACGGCCCGGCTCATCTCAGTGGAAGATCTCCAGGATCCGCTCCCACAGCCCGGCGAGCTCAGGCGCCTGCTGCGTCCCGGCCGACGCGGTGTGGGCGTGGCCGCCGGGCGGCGGCGGGGGCGGCGGCGAGGCCGACGGGACCGGCTCGACCGGCGGCAGCACGATCGGGGCAGTCGACGGCGACACGCTGGGCGCCACCGACGGCAGCACCGGCGCGCTGGGCTGCGGCGACGCCGAACGGCTCGGCCGCGGCCGCGGCGAGGCCGATCCACTGGGCGAAGCCGACGCGCTGGGCGAAGCGGAGCCGCTGGGCGAAGCCGAGGCGCTCGGCGACGGCAGGGCCGCGCCGACGGGCGGTGCCGACAGCGACGGCGACGGCAGCGGCGCGGGCGAACCGGCGGGCGGCGGCTCCTCCGTGCCGGCGGGGCAGGTCCGGCCCAGGATGAAGCTCGTCGCCGTGCCGGTGACCTCGGCCGTGGCACCGACCAGGGTCAGGCCCTGCGGCAGCGCCACCCACGCCTTGTCGGTGTGGGCCTTGACCATGGTGCCGCCACCCTCACCGGGGATGACCACGGTGGTCGTGTCGCCGTCCGGGTCGGCGAACTCCGCGGTGACGTTGACGAACGTGCCCGTCTCGGTCTCGTCGCCGGGCAGCTTGAAGACCCACACGTCCTGGTCGGCGAACGGCCCGCCGCCGAAGTCCAGGTGGCAGTCGTGGCGCGGGAACGCCTCGGCGGTGAAGCCGAGGCTGGTCGGGTCGACGCTGATCGTCGCTTTGGCCTCCGCCCGGGCAGGCTGCTGCCCGAGTCCGGCAGTGGCCGCCACCAGGGCGGCTCCGAAGGTCAGCACCGCCACCCCGTAGGCGGTGAACGGTCGCGGCTGCGACCGGGCGGGTCTCTGCGTGAGACGTTGCATGCGTACCTCCATCGAGTTCGACGCAGCACAGCACTACCCAGGACAAATCACCGATAAACAGGATGAAACGGATTTTTTGTAGATTTTCCGAGGTCACGGGCCGGACGGCCGCAGGCGCCGGGGCCGTACGGGCGGGCACCGGGCGCGGCGTAGGATCGCGCTCGCCCCGAGCCCCGACCTCATTGGACGTACACCGTGGCCGACGACACCCTCGCCGTAGACGACGCCATCGCCGAACCGGCGGAACCGGCGGAGAGCACGGGCACCAAGCAGGAGGTCTACCTCGGGCTGCTCTGGCTGGCCATCACCGTCTTCACGGCGTACTCCTCGCTGCACGGGACGCCGGGCGCGACGGGACCGCTGGACGCCGCGATCCAGGCCATGCCTGACGTCGTCAGCACCTCGCTGATCACCGCGGCCGCGATCGCCGCGGCAGCCGCCTCCCGCCGCGCCACCGCGCTGGGCCGCCTGCTCGTCGGCCTGCTCGCCGGGGCCGGGTTCGGCCTGGTCACCGCGTTCGGCGTGCGGCTGGCGTACGGGTCCGGCACCTCGGTGACCACGCTGTGCGTCGCCGTCGCGGCGGCGTGCGTGCTCGGCGGCGCCGTCGCCATGCTGCCGGGCGAGGTGGTCGACTCCAGCCTCTGGGCCATGACCTGGGTGCTGTTCGCCGGGCTGATCCTCAACGTGCTCAAGCCGAGCCTGCTGACCGTCCTCGGCGGCGGACCCGCCGCCGACGCGATGGCCCAGGCCACCGCCGAGACCCGGTTCATGTACCTGCAACCCGCCGTCGCCGGGCTGCTGGCCGCCATGCACGCCGTCCGCTGGCTCCGCTCGGCCGACCCGGCGCTGGCCTGGTACCCGCTGACCGCCGCACTGCCCGGCGTCTACCTGCTGGCCACCGAGGGCCTCGGGCACGTCGCGGGCCGGGCGCTGGCGGCCACGCCCGACGGCGCCGCCGGGCAGGCCCTGCTCACCGACGCCACGAAGATCCGGTACACCGTGATCGTGCTCGTGGTGGGCGGCGTGCTCGGCCTGCTGATCGGAGCCCGCCGCCCGAAGTAGACCACCGGGTCAGTACGTGATGAAGCCGTACAGCGCCCGGTGGTTGGACTTCGTCGAGGCGACGGTGTACCCGACCGGCGACGCCTGCACCGCGCCCCGCACGAACAGGTAGTCGATCTTGCTGGAGCCGCTGGTCGCCGCGGTGCCGTAGCCGGTCATCCCGTAGCCGCCCAGCGTGCTCGCGGGGATGCCGGTGCGGTTGGCGTCGATGCCGACGATGCGGATCGTGGACGCGTTCAGCAGGGCCGTCGCATCGGCGCCCAGGTGGATGCCGGTGCCGCCGATGCCCTTGTCGCCGTCCCCGGCGCACGCGTTGTCGCGGTTCTCCTGCGGCAGGTGCATGGTCGCGACGAACACGCTGGTGCCGGTGTCCTTGAGGGTGAACCGGGCCGCGATCGCGCTGGTGCGCTTCCACTTGTACTGGTCGGTGCTGTCCGGGTCGGCGTTCGGCGGCTTGTACAGCGTGCACCCGGCCCCGTCGGCGTAGGACGTGCCCGGCTTGAGCCAGCCCGCGCTCCAGTACTTCGACACGTCGGTCAGGGCCAGCCGCCCGGAGTGGTAGACGATCGCGTTGGTCTGCTTCTTCTTCAGGTCGCCCAGCGACTGGTCGTCGCAGCGGTGGGTGCTGCCCCACGGCTCCGGGTCGTCCCACACCACGATCGCCTTGTACGTCCCCGCCGCCAGCCCGAACTTCGCCGACAGCTGGTCGGCGTAGGCGGAGGCCTGCCCGGTGCCGCGCACCTGCTGCACGATCAGGACGTCGGGCGCCTTGACCCCGCTGGTGCCGGTGTGCCCGGCGTCGTCGACGAGCATCGAGGTCAGGTGGTCGGGGCCCGAGACGCGGGTGCAGGACCCGTCGGAGTTGTTGACGACCAGATTCTCGATGTTGTTGTCGTAGACGCGCAGCACCCGGTCCGCGGCGGCGGCCGCCTGGGCCGCGGGCGGCGCCGAGTGCGCCACGGCGGGCGGCACCGCCGCCACCGAGGCGGCGACGGCGGCCGCGACCGCCAGGTTACGAAGGCGCTTGGCCCTGACCAGCATGATGATCCTTCCGCGACGGATGTACGGAACATCATCTATATGCGGCCTACACCGGGACTACAGGTCCGCCACAGCGGCTCACGCCGGATCGACGGTGCGCCGCAGCAGCCAGGCGTGCTTGCCCAGCTGCCGGGCCCGGGTGAACGCGAAGTCCTCGAACAACTCGACGGTCGCGCTGAACAGGAACCGCGACTGCGCCTCACGTCCGGCGGTCGCCTCCGAGATCGCCTCGACCATGCCCCCGCCCGCCCGCGCGATCTGGTCCAGGGCGCCGGCCACCGCCGCCCGCGCGACGCCCTGGCCGCGATGCCGCTTGTCGACGTAGACGCAGGTGATCCGCCAGTCCGGGCGCGGCGGGTGGCCGCTGACGTACGCCCGCTTGTGCTTGATGTTGGTCAGCTCCTCCGGGCTGCCCCACTGGCACCAGCCCTGGGCGGCGCCGGACTCGTCGAGCACCAGCGCCGCGTGGGCGCGACCGGCCCGGACCAGGTCCTGCTTGGCCTCGCGGTTGCCGATCAGGCGCTGGCCGTACTCGGGATGGAAGCCCATGCACCAGCAGCCGCCGAAGATCCCGTTGTTGCGCTCGACCAGCTCGGCGAACGCGTCCCAGGTCTCGGCGTCCAGGGTCCGGATCGTGTACGCCATCGCCGGTTCAGCCCTCGGCGGCCGCGGCCAGCATCGCGGCCAGCTCCGCCGGGCGGGTGAACATGGGCCAGTGCCCGGAGTCGATGTCGACGAACTCGACGTGCTTGGCCTGCGCCAGCTCGGGCACGTCCCCGGCGGCGATCCACTCCTGCGCCTGCGCGGGGGTGAACTCCGGGCAGATCACCACGACGGGCACGTCGAACCGGCGCGGGTCGGCCAGCCGCACCAGGCCCTTGGCCACGCCCTCGGGCACCGGGACCGCGGCGGCGGCGATCGCGGCACGGGTCTGCGCGTCGAGGTCGACGGCGTCGGGCCCCTCGAACGGCTCCCAGCCCGGGAACGGCATCACCCCGTCGACCACCTCGAAGAACGGGGCGTACGGCTGCCCGTCGCCGTTCGGGAAGCCGCCGATGAGCGCCGCCTTCGCGACCCGCTCCGGCCGGGCGTCGGCGGCCAGCCACGCCAGGGAGCAGGCGGCCGAGTGCCCGACGACCAGGCACGGGCCCGACGCGGCGTCCACGGCGGCCACCACCGCCGCGACCTGGTCGCCGAGCGTCGCCGAGCTGGTGCCGTCGCCCTGGCCGGGCAGCGTGACCGGCACGGGCCGGTGGCCGAGGCCGGTCAGGGCGGGCACGACGTCGTCCCAGGCGGAGCCGTCGAGCCACAGGCCGGCGATGAGCAGGATATCCATGATCTTTTATCTCCCGGTCGTACGGTCGAAGTCGGGTCCGGCGGGCCGGAACTCCTCACCCGCCCCACGCTAGAGGCAGTTCCGGACGATCGGCTTCCGGATCGCCAGCCCGAAACGCGTACTCTGCTCGGATGCAGGCTGAGACCAGTCCCACCGCGCGGGCGCTGCGCACCCTGGAGATCCTGCAGACCCGCCCCGGCACCACCGCCGACCAGCTCGCCGAGCGGCTCGGGGTCACCGAGCGCGCCGCCCGCCGCTACATCGCGATCCTGCGGGAGGCGGGCATCCCCGTCGACTCGGCCCGGGGCCCGCACGGCGGCTACCGGCTGCGGCGCGGCACCCGGCTGCCACCGGTCGTGTTCACCCAGGCCGAGGCGCTCTCACTGGTCATGGCGGTGCTGGACGGCCACCCTGCCGCCGCCGACTCCGACGACCTGGTCGGCACCGCCCTGACCAAGGTCATCCAGGCACTGCCCGACGGCGTCGGGCGGCAGGCCGCCGCGCTGCGCGAGCACGCCGCCGCGGTGCCCGACCGGTATTCCGCGCGCCCCGACCCGGCCACGGCCAGCGCGCTGGTCACCGCCGTGGCGGCCCGGCGCCGGGTGCTGGTGGCCTACCGCGGCGAGTCGGGCAGCCAGTGGGAGGCCGAGGTCGACCCGTGGGCGGTGGTGGTGCGGCACGCGCGCTGGTACCTGCTGTGCCACTCGTACCGGGCCGACGCGGTGCGCACGTACCGGATCGACCGGATCCGGGCGGTGGAGCCGACGCCGTACGGCTTCACCCCGCCCGAGGGCCTGGACCCGGTCGCCACGTTGGAGCAGCACCTGGGCGTCGGCTGGCAGTTCCCCACCCGCGTCGTGTTCGACGCCCCGCCGGAGCGGGTCGCCCCGTGGATCCGGCCGCCGATGGGTCGGCTGGAGCCGCTCGGCGACGGGTGCGTGCTGGTCGGCAGCACCCGCAACCCCGCCATGTACGCCCAGGAGTGGCTGTCGGTCATCCCGCTGCCGTTCCGCGTCGAGGGCGGCCCGCAGCTGCGCGCCGCGGTCGCCGAGCTCGCCGCCCGGTTCACCGCCGCACTGGACGGCCCGGCTGGACAGCACTGAGTCCGGTGCGCCACGATCCCGGCATGCGATCACGGATGTCCGGGATGTGGTGGGGTGCGGCCATCGAGGCGCCCGACCCGGCCGCGCTGGCCCAGTTCTACGCCGACCTGCTCGGCTGGCCGATCGTGCACACCGAGCCCGGCACCGCCGTGCTCGGCACGCCGGGCGGGGTGAGTTTCCTGGTGTTCCAGCAGGCCGACGGCTACCAGGCGCCGACGTGGCCGCCCGGTCCAGGCGACCAGCGGCCGATGATGCACCTGGACTTCCAGGTCGGCGACCTCGACGACGCGGTGGCCGAGGCGGTGGCGCTGGGCGCGACCGTGGCCGCAGCCCAGCCGCGCGAGAACGTCCGCGTCCTGTTCGACCCGGCCGGGCACCCGTTCTGCCTGTGCCGCGACGACGGCTGATCCAGAACCGGTAGACCCACAGGGTGCACTGCCTGCCGCCGTTCATCCGCTGGGCGTCGACGAGGCTGACATTACCCGGTCAAGACGCCCACCAGGAAGCGGTACGGACGCCGCTACCGCTGGCCCGTTCGGCCACCGCCCAGTATGGTTGATCCCAACATATTCCCGGTCATCGAGGTCTGGGCAGATGCCGACACGCGCAATGGCGCCGACGGCCGCCGTCACCGGCGTGCCCGACGAACCCGCCCGCGCCAGCCTCGGCGCCCTGCTGCGGCAGGTGCACCTGTCCGGCCCCTGTCGCGGGCCGCACTGGCCGACCGCATGAACGTCAACCGCAGCACCATCCTGACGCTGACCCGGCTGCTGCAGACCGCCAACCTCGTACGCGAGCGGCAGCAGCCCGGCGAAGGCCGCTCCGGACGCCCGTCCCTGCTGGTCAGCCCCGCCGCCGACCGGGCCTGGGTGCTCGCCTTCGACGTGGCCGTCGACCGGCTGACGGCCGCGATCTGTACCGGGGCGCCCCGCCCGGCGCCGTCTGCGTGGGCGTCGGCGCGTCGTACTGCGGCATGATCCGACCCGGCGACGGCATGGTCCGGTATGGACCGTACCTAGGCTGGGTCGACCAGGCGTTCGGCGCCGAGCTGGGCGAACGCCTCGGCCTGGGCATGGCCGTCGCAGTCGGCAACGAGGCGCACCTGGGCGCCCTGGCCGAGCACCAGCGCGGCGCGGGCACCGGCGTGCAGAACCTCATCTACCTGCACGGCGACGTCGGCGTGGGCGGCGCCGTCATCGTCGGCGGCGAGGTCCTCGACGGCGACGCGGGCTACGGCTGCGAACTCGGCCACATGCTGGTCAACCCGACCGGCGGCCGCCTGTGCTCCTGCGGCGGCCACGGCTGCCTGGAGGCCGAGGTCGGCGAGCGGGCCCTGCTGGACGCCGCGGGCCGCCCGGCCGACGCCATCGGCCGCGACGCGGTGCGTGAGGTCGTCGCGGCCGCCGGGCGCGGCGACCTGGCCGCGCAGCAGGCGCTGGCGCGGATCGGCGACTGGCTCGGCATCGGCGTGGCGAACCTGATCAACCTGTTCAACCCGGCGCTGCTGGTCTTCGGCGGGATGATGCGCAAGGTGTTCCTCGGGTCGCAGGCGCAGGTGCGCGCCCGGATCGCCCGGCACGTGCTGCCGGTGTCGCGGGAGCGGGTGCGGTTGTCGGTCGCGGGGCTCGGCGACGACACGCCCCTGCTCGGCGCGGCCGAGCTGACCTTCGCTGACCTGCTGGCCAACCCGCTGGGCGTGCTCGCCCGCCGCGAGCGATCGGGCTGAGCAGCGGGCCTGTCGGCCAGCTGAGATGTGCCCGGTTGGACGATCTTCATCTGCGGCTTTCCCCATAGGGTCGCCAGGTCCGAAACGGGGAGAACCATGTCAGCCAGACGTCTCGCGCTGCTCGCCAGCGCCACCATCCTGCTTGCGGCCGGCTGCTCGTCGGCCCCGTCGAGCGACGCAGGACCGGCCACGCCGTCCGCCTCGGCAGCCGCCGAGACCTACGAGCCGAAGGCGGGCAGCTGCCTGAAGGTGCTCGGCGACCTCGACAAGCCCGCCCAGGACCGGCAGGCCGACAAGGTCGTCTCCTGCACCGAGTCCCACGACCTGCAGATCGTCGGCGCCGGTACCCTTGACCAGGGCCCGACCACCGACGCGATGGACAAGGCATACCAGGACTGCGACGGGATGGCGCGCAGGTTCCTCCACGAGGACTGGCGCAACGGAAAGCTGGAGATTGGCGTCTTCCACACGAAGTCCGCGAGCAGGTCCGACGGCGTCCGCTGGTGGGAATGCGCCCTGATCCCGTACTACGCGTACGACTCTCCGAACTCCACCGACCAGGACCTGTCCGGCGGCATCCCGGCGAAGCTGCGGTACGGCTGCCAGACCTTGAACGAGGTCAACGGCAAGCTCGCCGACATCCACGACGTCGCCTGCTCCACCCCGCACCAGGCTGAGTACACCGGTGCGATCGTCATGCCGGTCGGCACCAAGTACCCGACCGACGCCGCCAGCTGGAAGTCCATCCACACCCGCTGCCGGGCCGTGGTCGCCGCGTACGTCGGGGTGTCGAAGTCCTACCCCGACATGGACATCTATAGCGAGCCGCTGCGCACCAGGGACGACTGGGCGAAGCGGCGCGACGTGCGCTGCTTCATCTACCTGTGGCCGAAGAAGATGACCGGCTCGGCCAAGGGCACCCACGGTAAGGGCGTGCCCTGGTAGCCGAACCACCTTCGCGGGCACCCTTTCGTACGGACCGGTCGGCCTTCCCGCCGACCGGTCCGGTGTGGTCGGGCGGTCACTGCGGGTAGACGGGCAGAAAGCGGGGCTGGCCCTGGACGGCCGGTCGCAGGTGCCGCAGGGTGTGGATTGCGCTATACCCGCCGGATCGTCCGCGCCCCTTCGGAGTCTGCCCATGCCCCGTTCGACCCTGTCCCGCCGCGCCGTCGCGGCACTGGCCGCAGTGGCCCTGACCGCAGCCGGCTTCGGTGCCGCGCCCGCGGCCGCCGCGCCCAACCACACCACAGTGGTGAAGGCGGTGCCGTCCTCCGCCACGCCGGACATCAAGAACGGCACCGTCAACGCCATCTACGACGCCGGGTCGAAGATCATCGCGGCCGGTGACTTCACCACCGTACGCAACCGCGGCACCGAAGTGGACATCACCCGCAACTACGTCCTCGCCTTCGACAAGGCCACCGGCACGGTGGACACGGCCTTCGCGCCGACCGTCGACAGCGAGGTCGCCGCGGTGATCGCCGGACCCACCGCGGGCACGGTCTTCATCGCCGGCAAGTTCAACACCGTCAACGGGACGACCCGGCGCAAGGTGGCCCTGCTCAACGTCAGCAACGGCACCGTGGTCACCAGCTTCGCCGGGCCCGCCTTCAACGGCGCGGTCAAGGACATCGCCCTGGCCGGGAGCAGGCTGCTGGTCGGCGGCATCTTCACCACCGCGGGCAACACCAGCCCGCGCGGCGGCCTCGCCTCGGTGAACGCCACCACCGGTGCCCTGGACAGCTACCTGACCACTACGCTGACCGAGAACCACAACTACGACGGCGTCAGCGGTGCCAGCGCCGGAGTGGGCGCCAGCAAGCTCGCCCTGGCCCCCAACGGCCAGCAGCTCGTGGTCATCGGCAACTTCAAGAAGGCCGACGGGGTGCTGCACGACCAGATCGTGAAGCTGGACCTGGGCACCTCGGCGGTCATCGCCGACTGGAACACCAGCCGCTACACCCCGCGCTGCGCCTGGTGGGCGTTCGACTCGTACATGCGCGACCTGGCCTTCGCGCCGGACAGCAGCTACTTCGTCGTGGTCTCCACCGGTGCCCCGAACGGCGGCACCCTGTGCGACGCCGCAGCCCGCTGGGAGGCCTCCGCCACCGGCACCGACGTCCAGCCGACCTGGGTCGACTACACCGGCGGCGACACGTACCTGTCGGTCGACATCAGCGAGCAGGCCGTCTACGTCGGCGGCCACTTCCGCTGGCTCAACAACAGCTTCGGCGGCGACAGCGCGAACGTCGGTGCGGTCGGCCGGCCCAGCATCGCCGCCCTCGACCCGGTCAACGGCCTGCCGCTGGCCTGGAACCCGGGCCGCCACCCGCGCGGCATCGGCGCCTCCGAGATGCTGGTCACCCCGTCCGGCCTGTGGGTCGGCTCGGACACCGCCTTCATCGGCAACTACCAGTACCGTCGCGAGCGGATCGCGTTCTTCCCGCTGACCGGCGGCAACGCGCCGCACCCGACCAACACGGCCACGCTGCCCGGCAAGGTGTACCGCGCCGGTGTCCCGGTGCCGACCAACGTGCTCTACCGCGTCAACGCGGGCGGCTCGGCGGTCGCCGCGACCGACAACGGCCCGGACTGGGCCGGTGACGACGGCGGCAGCCCGAGCCCCTACCACAACCCCGAGAACAACACCGCCGGGTTCGGCACCGTCGGCACCGTGGACGCCACCGTCCCGGCCACCACGCCCGTCGCGATCTTCTCGTCCGAGCGGTGGGACTCCGGCGGCGACCCGGAGATGGGCTGGCACTTCCCGGTCACGTCCGGCACCGAGGTCGAGGTCCGGCTGTACCTGGCCAACCGGTACGACGGCACCGCCTCCACCGGCTCCCGCGTCTTCAACGTGGCGCTGGAGGGCACGACCGTGCTCGCCAACCTGGACCTGTCCGGCTCGGTCGGGCACAACGTCGCCACCATGCGCTCGTTCACGGTGACCAGCGACGGCTCGATCGACATCGACTTCGGGCACGTGGTCGAGAACCCGCTGATCAACGGCATCGAGATCGTCAAGACCGGCCCGCCGCCGTCGGGCAACCCCGACGACGTCCAGGTCCGCTCGTACGACGGCGCGACCACGGTCGGCGCGACGAGCCTGGTCGCCAACCCGGACAGCACCACCTGGTCGACCGCCAAGGGCGGCTTCTGGGTCGGCGGCACCCTGTTCTACGGCATGAACGGCGCGCTGTGGCGGCGCACCTTCAACGGCACCACGTTCGGCACGCCGACGCTGGTCGACCCGTACCACGACGCCTACTGGGACACCGTGGACACCGACTCCGGCCAGACGTACGCGGGCTCGACCGTGAACTTCTACGCCGAGATCCCGAACACGACCGCCATGTTCTACACGGCCGGGCGGGTGTACTACACGCTGTCCGGGTCGAACGAGCTCTACTGGCGCTGGTTCACCCCGGACAGCGGGATCGTCGGCGCGGACAGGTTCACCGTCGCCGGGGTCGGCGGCATGGGCGACACCGGCGGGCTGTTCCTGTCCGGCAGCACCCTCTACAAGGTCAACCGGACCACCGGCGCCCTGTCGTCGACCGCCTGGGCGGGCGGCGCGCCGACCGGGGCGTACACGGTGGTCAGCGGTCCGTCGCTGGACGGCACCGACTGGCGTGCGAAGGTCGTCTTCGTCGCCCCGTAATCCCTGACCAGCACTGACGTCCGGGCCGACCCCACGCGGGGCCGGCCCGGACGCCGTTTCGGCCGCCGTCGGCCGTGGGTGCGTGCAGTTTCGGGGAAAGTGCAGGAATCTTGGCCCGGATTCGTGCAGTTTCCCCGAAACTGCACTCTGGTGCGCCGGTCGCCTAGGCTCGGCGGCATGGCGAACCCGCAGCTGTACGACACCATCGGAGCCTCGTACACGGTGACGAGGCGCACGGAGCCGCGGATCGCCGCCCAGCTCTGGGCCGCGCTCGGCGACGCCCGGACGGTGCTGAACGTCGGGGCGGGCACCGGCTCGTACGAGCCGGTCGACCGGGACGTGACCGCGGTCGAACCGTCGGCGACCATGCGGGCGCAGCGCCCGGCGGATGCGGCGCCGTGCATCGCCGCGACGGCGGAGAGCCTGCCGTTTCAGGACCGGTCGTTCGACGCGGCGATGGCGTTCGCGACCATCCACCACTGGCAGGACCCGGTCGCGGGGCTGCGCGAGCTGCGGCGCGTGGCCCGCCGGGTGGTGGTGTTCACGTGCGACACCAGCGATGCCGCTTGGCTGCACCGGTTCTGGCTCACCCGCGACTACCTGCCGGAGGTCGGCGGTCTCGTGTCCGGGCGGCCGACGCTGGACGAGCTGGCCGACGCGATCGGAGCCCGTACGGAGCCGGTGCCCGTGCCGTGGGACTGCGTCGACGGGTTCTTCGAGGCGTACTGGCGCAGGCCGGAGGCATACCTGGACGACGAGGTCCGGCGCGGGACGTCGGTCTGGGCCAGGGTCGGGGCGGACGCCGAGCGGCGGGCCGTGGACAGCCTGCGCGCCGACCTCGACTCGGGCCGCTGGGCCGAACGCAACCGCGACCTGCTCGACCTCGACGCGGCCGAACTCGGCCTGCGACTACTCATCGCCTGAACCCGCCGCCCCGATCGACGGCGAAGCCGATGGGGCGCCGCAGAGGCTCATCGCTTGCAGGAGTCTAAAGCCCGAAGTGGCAAGCGCTGGCGGACACCGTCACTTCCATGGATATATATAGGCCATGGCAAATGAGCCTCGTGCGCGGGACTGGCCCGCCTGGATCACCTCGATCGTGACGATTTTCGGCCTCATTGCCACCGTGCTGCTGGCATGGTGGCAGCTCGACCAGTCAGCCGACCTCAACCGCAAACAGCTCGACCAGAGCGACCAGGTGAAGTTGGCGCAGATCTACTCCGAGGCGGTCGGACAGCTCGCCTCCGACCAGACCAGCGTGCAGGTCGGCGCGGTCTACTCCCTCATCCGCGTGGAACACGAAAGCGCGGGAGTCGACCGCGACCCGGCCGCCTCGTACCATTCGGCGGTCGTTAGCCTGCTCGCCGCCCACGTTCGCTCGCGCAGCCTCAGCCAGCTCGACGAGAAGACCGGGCTGTGCAAGAGCCCGGTCCCGCTCGTCGACAAGCCCGAGTTCGCCGACTTCCGGGCCGCGATCGAGGCGATCCGGACCCTGGCCAAGCCCGGTGACAGGGTGAACCTGTCCTTCACCTGCCTGCTCTGGGCGGACCTGCACGGCATGCATCTGGAGGATGCCGTCCTGAACAGCGCCGACATGCGCAGCGCCAGGTTCGACGACGCCGACCTCACCGGTGCCGACATCCGCTACACGCGCCTGGAATACACCTCATGGGAGCGGGCGAAGCTCACCCGAGCCCAGCTCACCGGCTCGAACTTCAACTGCGCCAGCGGCTCGGGAGTCGACCTCACCGGCGCGGTCGTCGTCGACAGTACGGGCAAGGTGGTGCTGAGTGCCGACAAGGTGAACTTCCCCGGTGCGGCCGGGGCACCCGAACCCCTCAACCACGCCTGGAGCTCCGCGGAGAAGGACGCGTGCAAGCTGTCCTGAGCCGACCGCCGGTTCCCCTGGACCGCGGCCGCTAGACCGACGAGGCCTGCGGGTCCCGCATGCGTGGGATTCCGCAGGCCTCGCCCGATGGTGCCCACCGGCCCTGCCTGCGGTCGGCACACCGACTTCAGGAGCCGGCTACCGCGCGGGCGGCCATGTCGATCGTCATCGATGCTCAACGCTCGACGGTTCAGAAGCAGTTCGGATCAGCCAATCCACCATGGCGTCCCGCTGCGGCCACGGGAATGCCGGGACACTGGCGGCCAGGGTCGCGTACCCGTGCAAGGCCACCCACAGCGTGATCGCGGCCATGTTCGCGTCCGCCGGCCCGGCGACCTCGGCCACCGCCGCCCTGAACTGGGCGAAGGCTTTGCCCCCGGTCAGCTCCTCCAGCTCCAGCCGCCCCACTTCGCCGGTGCGCGATCTCCCGAACACGACGCGGTACCGGTGCGGGTGCGCGTGGGCGAAGTCCAGGTAGGCGCAGCACAGCCCCCGCAGCCGGGCGTGCGGATCGGGCTCCTCGTAGGCCGCCGTCATCGCGGCCGTCATGTCCTCGTACACCTCGGCGATGACCGCCACCAGGATCTCCTCCCGACTGGCGAAGTGCGCGTAGATCGACGGCGCGGTCACCCCGGCCCGCCTGGCGACGCCGCGCAGACTGATCGCGTCTTCGCTGCCCGCCTCTTCAAGCAGGGCCGTCGCCGCGGCGATCAGATCGTCGCGCAGCTTGCTGCCCTCGCCCCGGCGATTGGGGGTGCGCTGTGTGGCCACGATCTCACTATACAGCCGTTAACTTATGGCCGTAACTTAACAGCTGTAAACCGATCGAAGGTGAGCCATCATGATCAGCCAGATCGACACTGCCATCACGCATGCCGACCGCATCGTCGCCGGTGTCACGCCCGAAGACCTCGACGCAGCGACTCCCTGCTCCGCATGGGACGTACGGGCGCTGCTCAACCACCTCGTCGGCGGCATGCGCATCTTCGCCGCCGAGCTCACCGGCACCGGCCCGGTCGGCGAGCACGAGTCCGACTGGCTCGGCGCCGACCCGCAGGCCGCGTTCGAGACCGCCGCCCGGCTCGACCGGCAGGCCTGGCAGCGGCCGGACGCACTGGCAGCCACCGTGCACATCTCGCTCGGCGCGCTCCCCGGCCACGTCGCCGCCAGCGTCCACCTGACGGAGCTCGTGGTCCACGCGGTCGACCTGGCTGTCGCCACCGAGCAGGAAACCCTTGTCTCCGAGGAGCTCTGCGCCGAGCAGCTGCGCCTCATGCGGTCCGCGGGGATCGACGCATACCGCGTGCCAGGCGTCTTCGGAGCGGAGGTCGCGGTCGCACCTGACGCCCCGGCGCACCTACAGCTGCTCGCCTATCTCGGGCGCGCGCTATAGCGCGCGGACCACGTTCCACGGCTGCCCGACGGTACGGGGCGGTGTCACCTACGCTGGGTCGCCGGCACACCGTGCCGCCGACGCGTCACGCAGGGAGCGGGATGAGCGACCTCTACATCCGGGTGATCCCCACCGATCCCCAGTGGCAGCCCACGGCCGAGGCCGCCGACCGGGCGACGGAGTACGTCGCCGGGCTCTTCTCCGGGCCGGGCGACGACGTCGAATCGGTCAAGCCGGTGTTCTACGAGCACATCATGCTCATCGACGGCGGCGAGTACATGGAGGACCTTTTCTGTCCCCGATGCGACGCCGCGATCGGACTGGACTGGTTCTGGAAGCTGGGCGGAGAGGACAGCAGCAGGTGGCTGACCGGCCTGACCATCGGCGACCTGGATGTGACGGTCCCGTGCTGCGGCTCGCCGCTGATGCTGCCCGAGCTGCGTTTCGAGGCGCCGATCGGATTCGCCCGGTTCGAGGTGAGGGCCATGAACTGGACCCGGCACGCCTGGGATCTCAGCGACGAGGAACTCGCCACGGCAGGTGCGATCCTCGGGCATGCGGTGACGCAGGTCCACACCCACTACTGAGACCAGCATCGCCTTCCCGCTTGGTTACAGCGCGAACACCACGTTCGACGGCTGGTCGAGCCAGACTCGGTGCCCGTCACGGGTCACCGTGAGGCCCGTGTCCTCGCGGGCAGGCTCGCCGTGGTGCTGCCACAGGTCGCAGGCACACTCGACAGCCTGAGGGTCCGTGATGGTCGATTCAGCGACATGCCTCGATAGTTGTCGCCTTCGTCGAGCTTCACCTGAGTGCAGATACTCAAATGGAGCTGAGCAGGTCATACGTTTGCGCCGCACCTGCTGGTCATCCGACCCCGACTATCGAGCGTGGTCACGCAGAAGATCGAGAACGCTCTGCCATTGGTACTGGCCCTCGGCGGTGACGGGGTCCAGAGCGCCGAGTGCCGTGAAGCGCACTCCAGCGGTGCTCAGGACCTCGACATTGCGCCTGAAGGCAGGGTGGGCGGCCAGTTCGTCCTTCGTGTGCGGCGCGACGACGATCGGCACTCCGGCGCCGAGCGCCTCGTTGAGTACGCCGAGCGCCGCGGTGTCGTTGATGCCCGCCGCCCACTGGTTGATCGTGTTGAACGTCGCCGGGGCGACGACGACGGCTGCCGGTACCGGCACGGTCTTGACCTCGTCGGGCCGCCGGAGCCTGGTCTTGACGGGATGGCCGCTCGCGGCTTCGAGGGACTTCTCGTCCGCCCACGCGGCGGCGCCTTCGGTGAGCACCACGTACACGTCCCAGCCGTCGCGTACGAGGTGCTCGACAAGCTCTGCGGCCTGGATGGTCGGCGGTGCCGCGCAGGCAACGAGGATGAGTGGGGATCTCATACGTCTGTTATCGCACTTCTTTGAGCCAGGTGCCCTGGTAGGGCTGGGCTGAGCATCGGGAAGCAGACGCCCGAGGCTCGGATGGTGACGGTGCGGACGTGCTCGAACCCGAGCGCGGTGTAGTGGGCGTGCGGGTCTGTGTGGTGGTCCGGGCGCAACCGGGGGACCCCGGTGTAATAGACGCGCCCGGCTGCCTTGTCGAGCAGTTCGACTCCGAGGCCGCTGCCTGCCAGCTGGACGGGGACCGTCATCTTCGAGGCGATGGAGGCGCTGGCCGGGTCGTCGGCCGGGTGCCAGAGTACGTCGGCGTCGGGTGCACGGCCGGATCTCCACAGGCCGTCCTCGCACCGAGAGTGCCGTTCCGAGCCGGTCAGATCAGGTCCTCGATAAATCTGATCCGTTACAGCCCGGAAGGCACTCTCGGTCATACGTCCACGCCGAACGTCGCGTTCGGCCTTGGCTCGGCGCCGTTAACACCGCTCTATATGGACTCCTACAATCTTACCGTTCGGGCTAGGCGCCATCGAGCTGCCGGGCCACTGCTGCAGGAATTGGGCTACGCCTTCCTCGGCCAAACGTCGAATCACTTCTATAGGATCGAACCCGGCATTGGCCGGCCCCTCTCCCTCACCCAGGCACACGATGATGTCGTCGGCCTCCTCCGATGCCACGTCCGACTGATCGGCGGCCACCGACCTTAGGAACGGTTCAGCCAGCGAGATTCGATGCCAAACCTCTTCGGCAATGGCAATCGACGCATCAGACCCGGGATGTACTTGGATGGAAGGGTAAGCCGTGAAACCCATCCAATCCGCAAGTACATTCAGTGCTGCGCGCCGAGGCTCACCCTCAGTCTGTTGTGCCAGGTTCGACAGAACATCGACTAGTGGCACTGCCACGCTGTACATCACGCCGCCGTGGTCGTTCCCGGCATCGCGCCGCACCCTGTGCGCCGCCTCTGACGCCTCCGCCTTGGATTTAGCCTTAGCTAGCAGCAACACACTATTTCGAAGCTTTGTCGGGCTGGACTCGGCCGGGATGAACCAGTCGTCCCAGTCAATAGCATCGAGCATGACCTGCCAGCTCTGTACACCGGCATCTGTCATCGGGCTCACCTACTTCCACTATCCCGGCGGACGTACGCCCGTTCACTCCTCGGCGACCATTTCCGCTGCCATCTCTTCAGCTCTCAGCACAGCCTGCTCCTCCGCAATCGCCACAGCCTGCATCTCCGCCTGAAGCGCAATCTCAGCCTCTGCCGCCTCTTCGGCTTCCGTCTCGACCACTCCCCAGGCACCTCCCGCATCACCCTTCGCGCCAGACACCGCGAACTGGCTTTCCGGATAATCCTTTTGGCAAGATACGCATACGTTGATTGGATTGCTGTCTCGCGGGCGCAGCGTTACCGTGAATTGTAGGTCAGCAACGTCTTCACCCACTGCGGCCGCCTGCTGAGCACAATCGTCTTCCGCGCAGAAACCAGCTGGATGATAGCCACTCAGCCGCCAGCCGACATAGACACTTCCAGTCTTTGGATTCCATGCCGCCGTCACGGTGGTCACGCTCTTCAGCGAGGTCATACTAATTCGGCCAGCCTTGACTTCGCCGGTTAGGTAGGAGATCATCGCATCCCGCTCAGCGTTCGCAGCCTCTAGATACTCGGCATCTGCAGACTTCATCTCAGCGAGGTAGCGATTTCTCGACAGTTCGCCATTCGAATATACCGCCAGGATGGCGGCCTTCAGCGCCTGCAGGCGCGCATCATAGGCTCTGGCAGCCTGCCGGGCCATAACCTCCTTGAGATGTATCTGCGCACGACGGTCCTGGCAGGCAGCGTCGCATTTGGGGCCATCGCCACCACCAGCACCCTCGGACGTCGCCGTCACGACCGTGCCGCTGGGGTCGCTCATGGTGATCGGGTTGAGCGAGGCGTACTGATAGGCGTTGTACTGAGATGGGTCTGATACGACCAGCTTGGGGTCTACGCTGATGAACCGGCTCAAAGCCAGGTCATATTGGCGAGCGCCGATGTTGGTCAGGCCGGTGGGGTCGTTGTCGCCGCCAACGAATCCCTTGTTGTTGATCCAGGCCGGGTTGGTGCCACGGGGCGCCCCGTACGGGGTCTGCCGACGCACAGAAGTGGCCTGGGTGCCGGCGTTGACGCTGACCTGTTGGGTGCCCTGCTGATCGCCGTACACCCAGGTGAGATCGGTGTTTCCAGATGTGTCGGCCCTGCGGCTGGCGCAGACACGGCCGGCGAAGCTGTAGTAGCGAGTGCCGGTGTTGACGGTTCCTTCGCGGCGGATCTCCTGGCTCGGTAGGTAGAGGGTGGTGCCGGTGGAGTCACGGCGGATGAGCCGGACGCCGTTGGCGTCGTAGATGTTGGTCTCCACGGTGGACCCGCCACTAGAGACGGTGGCGAGTTTCCCTTCGGCGTCCCAGTTGAGGGTCTGGCTGTTGGTTCCGGTGCCGCAGTTGTTGGCCGCGGTGCCGGTGGGTCGGCAGACCGTGTTGCCGGTGTTGTCGTAGGTGTAGTTGGTGGTGACGCCGCCGACGGCCATCTGGGTGACCGCGTGCGGGCGCACGACATTCTGGCCCCCCGTGGGTACGGTGTAGCTGCGTGTGGTGTTGCCGCCAGTGGTGTGGCTGGTTTCGGTCTTCAGCGAGGTGGTGCTGTCGAAGGTCCAGTCCTGCCAGTAGGGTGCCGGCCCGCCGAGGTTGGCGACGGTCGGGTCCGTGCTGCACGGCACGGTGGACGTGGGAGTCCAGGCGGTGGTGAGCCGTGCGAGGTTGTCGTACCGGAAGCACTGTGTGTCGGCGCTGCCCACGCCTGGTGCGTCGGTGATACTGGTGACGTTGCCGGTGTTGTCGTAGGTATAGGCACGGTTGGACACGGTTCCAGCAGCGTTCTGTGGCTTGACGCTGTCGGTCTTGAGCCGGTGGGTGTCGGTGTAGTAGTCGAACAGGTTGTCGACGTACAGGCCGCCACCTGGTGTCATGTAGATCGTCTTAGACAGTTGGCCGTAGGCGGTGTAGCTGGCCGTGGCCATCGTGCCCACTGATCCGGTCAGGCTGGTGTCCATGCTGGTCGCCATGCCTGTCGTAGCGTCGTAGTCGGTGGTCAGCTGCTCAGTGACCAGCGATCCTCCGGCCGGGTAGGAAATGGAGAGCGGCGCACCGTTCTCTCCGGCGTACGTGTAGCCGTAGATGTAGGTGTTGTTCAGCCCGGTCTCTACCGTGGGAATGACATAGTTCACGCCGGTGGGCTGATAGCGGGTGGTGAACCCGCGGACCTGCCACTTGTAGGCGTTGGCGGTCACACCAGCGGGCTCGTAGCGGATCGACTGGGTCAGCTGACCGCGGAAGCCGGTCTGCCCGGAGTACAGCGAGTCGTACTTCCACTCCGCCCGCAGTGGCCCGGTGGCCGAGTCGTCACGCAGCTGGGTCTTGCGGCCGAGACCGTCGTAGACGTAGTACAGCACTTCGTTACGAGCGTCGGTCGCCTTGATCAGCTGGTCGTAGTCGTCGTACTCGCTGAGCGTCTTGCCCTTGTCCGGGTCTACGGACTCAATCTGGCGGCCCTTGACGTCGAACTTGGCCGTCCACTGGTTGCCGGCGGGGTCTGTCGTCTTGACAGGTTCGCCCTTCTTGTTGAACTCGTACTTGGTCTCCTGGTAGGCGCCCGCGACGCCGGAAGCCGTCGTGTGCTGTCGCAGCGCCACGGTCCGGCCCTTGATGTCGGTGACGGTGGTGGTGGCGATGCCCCCGGCAGGCGGGGTGGTCATGGTCAGATCGCCCTCATGGGTCGTGACCGTCCTCCACTTCTCCGACACTACGGAGATGTCGTCGCCCGCCAGGAACACAGTCGCCGTGGGCCGAGAAGCGAGGTCGTATTCAGTCTTGTTGATCGTGGGCACCGACCACTCCGGCTCCCACCAGAAGGTTCCGGCGGGCGCGCCCGGCTCGGCATGGGCCGGGTATGAGATGGCCGCGTTGCCGTATTCGTCATAGATCGTGTCTGATACGACTCGGTCACCGCTGCCGTTCATCGCAATCGACTGCGTCTGCCGTGGCCGAAGCATCCCGTCGAGGATCTGGTAGGAGGTGATGTAGTTGCCGTCCGGGTTCAGTGTTTCGGTCTTGACCGATGGGTAGCTGTCCCGATTGGGCGCGAAGGTGTAGGAATACCTGGCCCCAGGAGTGGTCAGGTGACCTGCTCTGTCCCAGCCGAGCTTCCACACGTTGGTGGTGCGGCCGAGCGCGTCGTATTCCACCTCAGCCGTGACCTTGCTGTTCGCGTCGACGGTCTTGGTGGTCGAGCCCCAGAACGGGTTGGTGTCGGTGCTGGTGACCCAGTTGTATGGGGTCGCCCCCGCCGCAGTGATCTTGGAGCTGACGCTGGTGACTGGTCCGCCCACCGCCGGGGTGTAGGTCACGGTCGTGACGTTGCCCTTGACGTCGGTCTGCGTCAGCGGCCGCCCGATGGAGTCGACCGTAGCCTGCGACACCGTCTGCCACACCGTGCCACCGGCCAGCGTCCAGTCCTTGAGCCGCTCGGCCTTGGTGACCGTGCCGTAAACGGGGGCGGTGGTGTAGCTGGCGGCGCCGTCGTAGGTGTTGCGGACGTCGGAGATCACATCGTCGGTGCTCTGCGGGGCCTGGCCGCAGGCCAGCGCGGTGACGAACACCTCCCGCAGCATGGTGACGATGTTCTTGTCGACCCTGCGGTTGTAGGTGTTGGTGGTGCACTTCTCGTCACCGGTGACTGCGATGTCGCCGTCGTCCTGTGACCAGTTGGTGGTGCCGTAGGTCTGGTCGAAGGTCCGCATACCACGCGATACCCGCCAGCCCCGGTTGCCGTCGATGCCGAGCGCGGCGGCCGTGTACGCCGTGGATGTGTTCGTGAACCGGGCCTCGGCGACGTCGCCGTTGATGGTGCGCGACGCGGTCGGGTTGGACCGCCACGGCACGTTCACCGTCTTCGAGACGGGCTTTGATTCGTCGCCGTTGAAGACGGCCTGCTCGCGCACCTGGTCGGCGAACTGGTCCTCGTCGTAGACCGTCTCGGCGCCCAGGGACGCGTTGACCTGCACGGTCCGGGTTCCGCCGGTCGGCGTGGCCCGGTCGCCGTTCATGCCCCGCATGAACGTGGTCACCGTGAGGGTCTGCGCACCGGTCGTATTGCCGATGCGGGTCTTGACCTGGCCGTAGCCGCGCCATTGCGACCATGTCTTGTGATCCGGCTTGCTCAGGCCGTCGTCGTCGGCGTAGTGCCACGCCGGGGTGCCGACGTACTCGTACCAGGTGTGCTTGGAGGGCGACTGGTGGCTGTCGGCCAGCTGCACGTCGTCCTCGACGACGTGGGTGACGACGTGCTTGTGCCACCACTGCTCGACCAGCTTCGTCGAGTCCATGGGGTCCTCGACCAGGACCGGGTAGCAGCGCATGGTGTTGGTGTGCGCCGCGGCCGGCAGGTTGCTCGAGGTGCACTCCGGCTCGGAGTAGTCGACCTTGATGCGGGCACCGGTCTCGGTGATGATGCTGTTGATCCGCAGCCAGTTGTCACTGGTGCCGTGCTCTTCGAGAACCCGGTTGGGCAGCGAGATCGCCTCGAAGGTGACGGGCGGCATTGAGATCGGCACGAACTCCGCCGGCGGCACCGACGCCGGCCTGACCAGGCCCTGGTGGTCGATCTTGTCGAGCCACAGGCCGGTATGGGTGCTGTCGGCCGTGGCGTTGAACGTCTGGTTCAGCGTCCACGACTCGACCGGCTGCCAGGCCGGGGTGGTCTTCGTGGTGTCCCACACCTGCGTGGTGATCGTCTTGAGCCGCTTGGCGGTCCAGAACGTCGGCGCGTACTGCTGCGGGCAGGACGTGGCCGAGGCCTTGCACTCCTGGTCCCAGGGGGTGTCCTTCCACGACGCGGTGACCGGGGCGGTCTCGGTGCCGCAGTTGGAGAAGCACCGCATGTCGGTGTCGAACAGCACCTGCGCGTACGGGGTGACCGACCGCTCGGTGACGCCGTGGTCGGTGGTGTTGCGGTCGTAGGTGCCGTAGTCGATCCGGGTCAGGTAGCCGGCCCGGTCGTAGGTGACGTCGTCGGAGTCGGTGTTGTTGCGCGCGTACTTGTTGGTCTCCTTGCCGTACCAGTACGACATGGTGTTGCCGCGCACGTCCACGACATAGTCCAGGTTCCACCGCCACGCCTGCACACAGTCCGAACCCGCGAACGTGGACTGGTGGCAGGGCTCACCAGTGTGGTTGCCGAACACCGGCACCGTCAGCGTCGAGTTCGTCTTCGCCGTCTGCCCGGGCAGGCTGTGCAGGCCGAAGAAGTACTGCGTACCGTCGGTCGTGGTGACCTTCCAGTACTCACCGTCATTGTCGCCGTTACCCGCCCCGGTCAACTTCTCGATCTTCGAACCGCCCTCAGACCGGGAGTGCCAGCCCTTGCCCGTCTCGTAGATCAGCTCGCCGCCGGCGCCGTTGAGGCTCATCGTTGCATTGTCAGAACGCCAGCATTCGTCCCCGCTGGCGACGGTGTTGTTGGCACCGTTCTTCATGTCCTCCAAACACGGCACGTAGCGGCGCTCGATGTAACCGGGGGCGTACTCGAAGCCCTCGCCGATCCAGGACGGCTGGTTGTTGGTCACCTCCGACCGACCGTCCACGCTCGCCGAAGAGTAGGACAGCGCGATGGTAGGTGTCGGCCCTGTGGCTGGCGGCATACGCAGCGGGTAGTTCCAGGAGAAGTTGCCGGACGAGCCGCCCGCGCTCCAAGTCGAGGATGCGGCCAGGCTGGTCGCCCCGAAATCCCCATCGCTGCCACTGGCCGCAGCCGCGAGCATGACAATCGCGCCCTGTGCCGAGGCTACAGGTGCATCACCGGCGAGTTGCGCCTTGGTCTGCGGCGCAGACAGCGCCTGAGCGGCGTCGACTGGCACGTCGGCGGAAACGACGCCGGTGCCGAGGTCGTTGTCGGTACGCAGTGGCACCGACTTGCACGCAGGCTTATCCGGGGTGGTCAGTGCGCACGCGGGGCTCTGCCACAGCCGTAGCCGGGTGGCCCAGTCGCCGCCTGCCGCGGCCTTGAACGAGTTGTAGTCGATCGACACCTTCGCAGTGCCCGTAGGCTGCCCGGTCGGGGCGCTGACCCGCAGGGCGACCCGGTCGCGCCAGCCCTTGGGCAACGTGGTCTGGTCGATGACCTCGACGGTGACCTCGGCCAGCCGTGCTCCGGCCGGGCTCGTGGCACGCTGTACGAAAACCGGCGCCGCACCAGCGCGAACACCGATGCCACCTCCCGCAGTGTGCAGGTCCAGGCGAGTCGAGCCCGCCTTGGGCCATACCGGCAGGGCCGTCGGAGCGTCCTTGACGCGTTTCTGCGTCCAGCCCTTGCCCGCGACCGGGCCACCGACGTTGTCGAGCTTTTCAGCCTTGGGCTGCAGGCGGGGGCTTGGCGCGGCCACGGCCGGCATGCCCTGCAGCAGGGATCCGGCCAGTACGGCCGTCAGTGACATGACCAGCGTTGTACGGCCGGTTCGTGGCCGCCGTCGCCGAAGGCCGATGATCGACCTTGATGACATGAAGGATTCCTCCCCATACGAGTGGATCTTATGGTGAAACCAGTGCCGCATTTCGTGGCACGATCGAGGGCACGAAGGCTGGTGGTGGCGAGCCATGCTCGCCACCACCAGTCAGTGCGGATCAGGATTCGTTGAGGTACAGCTGCTCGACAGCGGCCGGGCTGAGCACACCCTGGTAGGTGTGGATGTCGTCGATGCCGCCGGTCAGCCAGCTACCGGTCACGCCGGCTTGAAGCTGCCGACCCAGCACGAACGAGCTGTTGGCCTGCCAAGGCTGCCAGGCAGCATTCATCGCGGTCGTGGCGACCTGGGTGCCGTCGACGTAGAGCGCCGCCTTGCGGTTGGCCACGTCCACGGTGAGCGCCAGGTGGTGCCACGACTTGTCCGGGTTGTCGGCGGGCACGCTCATCCAGGTCACGTTGGTGTCGTCGGTCGAGGTGGCGCTGGGGCGCATCTTCATCTTCCACACGCCGCCGTTCTCCGGGGCGTAGTAGAGGGCGAACGCCCCGTTGGTCGTGCCGTCCTGGGAGGCGAGGACCTGGTACTGGTCGAGTTTGGTGTCGCTGAGGGTGACCCAGCCGGCCACCGTGTACGACTGGTCGGTGCGCAGGACCGGGGTGTTCTGCCAGGTCGTCTGGTCGTAGCCGTTGACGCTGGTCGTGCCGGTCTTGTACGCCGAGCGGCCGTACTCGGTCGTCTGGTACGTCGTGCCGGTGGACTCGTCGAAAAACTCGGAATCCAAGGTCAGACCGTAAGCGGACGTCTCCGAGTGGCCGGGTCCGGTCATGGTCCCGTACGACAGGGCAAGCCGCCTGTCCCAACCGGTGACGGTGTCCGGGGCTTCGCAAGTGTCGACGGCGTCGGTCATGAAACAGCCCACGGCGGCCTCGAGGTCCCAGTTACCGACCTCGATCGGGCTCAGGAAGCCCGGCTCGGCGAAGCCCGCCGAGTCGGGATCGGCCTTGGTCTGGCCGGTGAAGTCGTCGTCGACCAGGACCCGGTCGAAGACCTGCACGTCGGCGATGGATCCGTTCCAGAAGTTGTGGGCGGCGCCGGAGGACATGGCCTGGCCGACGGTGAACCTGCCCGTCGCAGCCCAAGGGGTAGCCGTGCGGTCGGCTTCGGCCACCTTCTGCCCGTTGACGTACAGGCGGATCTTGGCCGAGTTCTTGTCGTAGACACCGGCCAGGTGGACCCACTTGCCCACATCCGATGAGGTGATCTGCACCGGCGAGATCGCCACCGCCGTGTTGCTCGACTGCGCCGAGGTGTCCTTCATGTTGAATGACCAGTACGGCACCAGCGGACTGCCCGAGTTACGCACCCCCAGGACGAACCCGCCCGCGTCCGTGCCATCCTGCCCGGCGACCTTCAGGTCAGCCGAGCCCGAGGGCAGGACCGCCAGCCGCACCCAGGCAGCGACACTGAACGAGTTCGTGGTGTCGATGACCGGCCCGGTCGTGACCGCCTGCGACGAGGAACCATTGAACGTAGCGGTCTGGCCGCCGACCATCCGCAGGTCGCTGGGCCAGGTCACGCTCGTCGCCGTCAGCGCCGTGTTCCCGCCGATGCCCGGCTGCTGGTCTGCCAGCGCGTCGGTGGTGTGGTCGGGGTAGGTCTCCAGGCTCCAGCGGGCGACCGGCGGCGTGGAGGCCCGGTCGACCATGAACTCGATCGCGTTGTCGCCCTGCACGAGGTTGGTGTCCAGGACCGCGACGTACAGCTTGTTGCGGCCAAAACTCGGCACGGTCACGGTCAGGGTCGCCGACTTCGGGTCGGTCGGGCTCGGCGCCAGGGCGGTGGAGGCGGTGCCCCAGCCCCACTTGAACGTCGAGGCGTTGCGGTTGGACGTCAGTAGGAACGTCGCCGGTTTGCCCGGGCTGTCATTGGTCGACGTGCGGGTCACGGTGATCGTCGGTTTGGTGACGTCGGCGGTGAACTGGCACCACGGCGACCACGCGCTCCCCTGCGAGTACGGAGCCTTGTCGGTCGTCTTGGCCCGCAGCGCATACGTCTTGCCCGTCACCACCGTCACCGCCGCGGTCGTCGCGGCGCTGTTAGGCGTCACCCCAGTCAGCGCGGGCGGTGCGGTCAATCGCGTCGGCGTGGTGTCGGTGACAGTGCCGATGCCGCCGACCGGGACCTCGATCCACTCGAACGTGCCGGTCAGGCTGTCGGAGGTGTCGGCGTCGGGGAAGGTGGCCGTGAACGCCGGGTTCAGCTTCGCGATCGTCAGCACGCCCGTCGCCGGGCACGCCACCCCGGCCACCTGCACGTTCGCCGGCACACCGGGCTTGCTGTCATAGTCCACGTACAGCTTTGCCTTGGTCGGGTCGAACCGCTTCCACCGCTGCTGGTCCGACTCCCCCGTACCGTCACTGGCACGGGCACTGAACCCAAACGTGATCGTATTCCAGTTGCTGTTGGCGGCCGTCTGCACCTGCGTCTTGACCGACGCGCCCTGGAAGTTCATGACCATGTCCGGATCGAGCGCACCGCAGCCGCCGTCCTCGTTGGCGTTGCCCGCCGCGTAGTCCAACGACGTCTGCAGCGTCATCTTCGACCAGGTCGCCTTCATCGTCGCGTCGATGGCCGGAGTCGCGTACATCCACGCGCCGGTCGGGCCGCACGAGTACGAGTGGTCCAGCAGCATCTCCACCCGGGCCGAGTAGATGTACTTGCCCTTCAGCGACACGCTGTTCGCGGTGGTCGAGAACTCGAAGAACGATCGGAAGATCGTGCCGGTGTCGGGGTTGATGCCCACCCGCGCCGACGTGTAGTCGGTGTTGCTGGTGTTGTTGTTGGTCGCGTAGGCCCACTTCTGCTTGGAGACCGACCACGCCGGATCCACAAAAATCGGGAATGACACAGCCGGGTTGTCCAGCATCGCCGAGTCGGGGCGCAGCACCAGCTCCCGCTGAGCGGTGACCTCGGCAGCAACGTCGGCCACCGATGCATACCCACCCGGTCCGACGGCACTGGAGTCGAGGTCGGTCTGCCTGACCATCACATCGCCCTCGACCGCGACGACGCCCCGGCCCGACAGCAGGTCGCCGCTGGCCGCCGAGCCCGAATCCCACATGCTCGCCGGTTCCGCACGCGCCAGCAGCATGCCACCCGCGACCGCAGCCAGTGAACCATCCGGACCAGCCGCGACCTGCGCGTCCCCGCCAAGCTTGAACCGGACCTCACGCACCGCCGGGTTCGCCGCGGCAGCCGCCGACTTCACCACCAGCACATGCGAGAAGCC
The DNA here is from genome assembly GCF_018327705.1 of Catellatospora sp. TT07R-123. NCBI lineage: Bacteria > Bacillati > Actinomycetota > Actinomycetes > Micromonosporales > Micromonosporaceae > Catellatospora > Catellatospora sp. TT07R-123. Next base: position 1,831,013 of record NZ_BNEM01000002.1, read on the forward strand.
CGCGGGCGTGGCCCGGACTACCAGGTCCACGTCCGGTAGCACTTCGGTGTAGGTCGCCGCGTCACCCGACAGCGACGGGGCAGGCAGCACACCGCCTGGCCATGACATTGTCATGGTCTTGCCCGCGCGCTTGAGGACTGTGAGCGGCCCCGTTCCACCGCCTGAAAACGCGACGTCAGTGACGGACACCGTTGGACGGACCATGCCGTCGGCCGATTCGATCAGGTCGAGGTTGACATCAGCCCAGCCGGCGCCACGACGCGCCCGCTGCGGCACTGGGGACGACTCGAATCGAAGCAGGCCCTCGGGCGTGGCTGAAACCTGTGAGAACTCCGTCCTGGACGAGTCGATCGGAACGGGCTTCCCACAGGCGGCGGCAGCTACCATCGCCTCCGCTTGGGAAAGGGCTGATGACACACAGGCGCCTGCGGCTGCTGCCGCCGTCGTAGAAGTAAGCAACGCGGCAGGCGTGACTAGCGCCGCCGCCACCAGAGCGGCCAACCGGGCCCGCAACATAGATCTCACAAAAATCCCCGAATAATGGTGGTGCCACGACATTGACTCCGCGGAACGCGGAACCAACGCGGCAAGCTACCCGTGCAGTCGCGGAGCAGTAAAGGCACGTAGAGTCACGGCCGCCCTCGTCCGACTGCACACAAATTCGAGAATACGAACTGGCAATATTTCCATCAGTCACAGTTTATAATTTCAATAGCTCGGATTTCTCCGCCCATATCACACCCGAACCTCGGGACCGCAACTTCCCCCTTTACCAGGACTTCGCTTGGCAGTATTGGTCAGCATGACTCACGTGTCGCCGACCATGCCTTCCACGCCCTCGGTCAGCCGCCGAGCGATGAGGCGAATCAGAACTACGGCGCCCCAACGCTTGAAATAGACAGGCATGGGTGACCCTAGGCGCACTCCATCAATGAAACTTGACGGTAAGATGCCACATAGATCATAAGCGGCGCCCTTGGCCGCACTAGTACTACAGCAGCGTTCTGCACTGTCGTGCCCGTCTCCGGAAGTACGCCGTTGGGGCGAATCGAGATCGGGAATACGACTCACGTCCAGCTCCGCTGCCGGTCGGCCTGTGGTGGCCGGGCCAGCCGCAGTTAGGAGCCTATCCCTTCCCGACCTGCGGTTTCACCACCTGCGACCCACGAAGAGGTCGGTCGACCTACCCTAGGTCTGGCGCCGCGAGCCGTACCTTGTCCGCCGACTCGTCATCCGGCTCCTGCTGCGACTGCCGTTCCGCCTGGACCCGCCGCCCGTACACCTCGATCTCCTCGGCGATCTCGTCCGGCGACCACCCCAGCACCCCGCCCATCAGCCGGGCCACCGTCTCCGACGCCTGCACCCCCCGCGACCACGTCTCGATAGACGCCCGCGTACGCCGAGCCAGCACGTCGTCCACATGCAGCGCCCCCTCATGCGACGCCGCATACACCGCCTCAGCGCCCAGATAGTCATCCGCCCCCGGCAACGGCTCCGCCAGCTCAGGGTCAGCGGCGATCAACGCCAGCAGCTCATGGATCATCGACCCGTACCGGTTCAGCAGATGCTGGATCCGCACCACATGCAGCCCCGACTCCTGCGCCAGCAGATGCCGCCGGTTCCACAGACCGCGATACCCGTCCGCCCCCACCAGCGGCACCTCATGCGTGATCGACTCCGGCACCTTCAGATCCAGCCCCCGCACCGCCTCGTCGACCGCGTCCTTCCCCATCACCCGATACGTCGTGTACTTCCCACCGGCGACCACGACCAGCCCAGGCACCGGATGCCCCACCAGATGCTCCCGCGACAGCTTGCTCGTCTCCTCCGACTCCCCCGCCAGCAGCGGCCGCAGCCCCGCGTACACCCCCTCCACGTCCTCCTGCGTCAGCTTCGTGACCAGCACGGAGTTCACGTGCGCAAGGAGATACCGGATGTCGCCGGCCGTGGCCGCCGGGTGCGCGAGGTCGAGATGCCAGTCCGTGTCGGTGGTCCCGATGATCCAGTGCCTCCCCCACGGTATGACGAACAGGACGCTCTTCTCCGTCCGCAGGATCAACCCCGTCCGCGACTGGATCCGGTCCCGCGGCACGAGCAGATGAATCCCCTTCGACGCCCGCACATGGAACTGCCCCCGGGTGTCGGCCATCTTCTGCGTCTCGTCGGTCCATACCCCCGTGGCATTGATGACCTGCTGCGCCCGGACGTCGTAAACCTCATCGGTGAGCTGGTCGCGCACCCGCGCCCCCACCACGCGCTCGCCCTCGCGCAGGAACTCGATGACCTTCGCCCGGTTGGCGACATGCGCCCCATAGGAGGCCGCGGTCCGCACGACCATCATGGTGTGCCGGGCGTCGTCGACCTGCCCGTCCCAGTACTGCACCGCCCCGACCAGCGAAGCCTTCTTCAGACACGGTGCCTCGCGCAGCGCCCGCCGGTGCGACAGGTGCTTGTGGTGCGGCACGCCGCGCCCGGTCCCGGTGGTCAGACCCATGGTGTCGTACAGCGTGACGCCCGCGCCCACATACGGCCGCTCCCACACCCGGTGCGTCAGCGGGTACAGGAACTTGACCGGCTTGACCAGGTGCGGGCAGATCCGCGTGAGCAGCAGCGCCCGCTCTTTCAACGCCTCGGCGACCAGCCGGAAGTCGAGCATCTCCAGGTAGCGCAGACCACCGTGGATGAGTTTGCTGGACCGGCTGGACGTGCCCGAGGCCCAGTCGCGGGCTTCGACGAGCCCGACCGACAGGCCGCGGGTGACGGCGTCCAGTGCGGCCCCGGCGCCGACGACGCCGCCGCCGATGACCAGGATGTCCAATTCCCGGGCCGACATGTCGGCCAGCGCCTGCCGGCGCGCCTGGGCGGACATGGCTGAAGCCTCCACGGCAGCCTCCCCCGCTGTGCTGTGTCTCCCCTATCGGGCTGTCACTCGACGTCGACCCAGTTCAGCGTCCGCTCCACCGCCTTCTTCCAGCCCTTGTAGCCGTCGGTGCGCTGCTGCTCGGTCCAGGTCGGGTCCCAGCGCTGGTCCTCGTGCCAGTGCTGGCGCAGCTCGTCGGTGTTCTTCCAGAACCCGACGGCGAGCCCGGCCGCGTACGCCGCGCCGAGCGCGGTCGTCTCGGCGACCACCGGCTTGCTGACCGGCACTCCCAGGATGTCAGCCTGTAGCTGCATGCACAGCTTGTTCGCCGTGATGCCGCCGTCGACCTTGAGGAAGTCGAGCTTGACGCCGGAGTCCTTCTCCATCGCCTCGACGACGTCGCGCGACTGGTAGCAGATGGCTTCCAGGGCGGCGCGGGCCAGGTGGGCGTTGGTGTTGAAGCGGGACAGCCCGACGATCGCGCCGCGGGCGTCGGAGCGCCAGTACGGTGCGAACAGGCCGGAGAACGCGGGCACGAAGTAGATGCCGCCGTTGTCGTCGACCTGGCGGGCCAGGGCTTCGCTCTGCCCGGCGCCGCTGATGATGCCGAGCTGGTCGCGCAGCCACTGGATGGCCGAGCCGGTGACGGCGATGGACCCTTCGAGGGCGTACACGGCGGGCTGGTCGCCGAACTGGTAGCAGACGGTCGTCAGCAGGCCGCTCCTGGACCGGACGAGTTCGGTGCCGGTGTTGAGCAGCATGAAGTTGCCGGTGCCGTAGGTGTTCTTGGCCTCGCCGGGGCTGAAGCACACCTGCCCGACGGTGGCGGCCTGCTGGTCGCCGAGGGAGGCAGGCAGCGCCACCTCGCCCGCCAACGGGCCGTTCATCCTGGTCCTGCCGTAGAGGCTCGGGTCGGACGACGGGCGGATCTGCGGCAGCATCTGGCGCGGTACGCCGAAGAAGCCGAGCAGCTCGTCGTCCCAGTCGAGGGTCTCCAGGTTCATCAGCATGGTGCGGCTGGCGTTGGTGACGTCGGTGATGTGCACGCCGCCGTCGACGCCGCCGGTGAGGTTCCACAGCACCCAGGTGTCGGTGTTGCCGAACAGGGCGTCGCCGTTCTCGGCGGCTTCGCGTACGCCGCCGACGTTCTCCAGGATCCACTGGATCTTGCCGCCGGAGAAGTAGGTCGCGGGCGGCAGCCCGGCCTTGGCCCGGATGACGTCGCCGCGGCCGTCGCGGTCGAGCGCGGAGGCGATGCGGTCGGTGCGGGTGTCCTGCCAGACGATCGCGTTGTAGAACGGGCGCCCGGTCTTGCGGTTCCACACCACCGTGGTCTCGCGCTGGTTGGTGATGCCCAGCGCGGCGAGGTCGGAGGCCTGGATCTTCTGCTGCGCCATGGCCGTCTTGATCACCGCGCTGGTGCGCTCCCAGATCTCGACCGGGTTGTGCTCGACCCAGCCGGCCTGCGGCAGGTACTGCTTGTGTTCGAGCTGGTGCTTGCCGACCTCGTTGCCACCGTGGTCGAAGATCATGAAGCGGGTGCTGGTCGTGCCCTGGTCCACCGCACCGACGAAGTCAGCCATCTCGCGCGTCCTCTCCACAACGGTCCGGGTCGATCATTTCACTTATCCGGCTCGTTTTTGCCCTCGCTTTCGCCTTCCGAGGTAACCGGCGGGGAGCTCGTGGCGTCCAGCGCCACGGTTCCGGTCGGGGTGCCCTCGACCGCGGCCTCCGGCGTCAGGTGCCGTCCGATCAGCAGGTGGTACAGCCACGCGCCCAGCAGTCCGCCGATGAACGGGCCGAGGATGGGCACCCAGAAGTAGAGGTGCCCGTACTGGTCTCTGAAGGCGGTGTCGTAACCCGTCAGGTAGGAGGCGACCCGGGGCCCGAGGTCGCGGGCCGGGTTGATCGCGTATCCGGCGGCGGTGCCCCAGGCCATGCCGATCGCGACCACCAGCAGGCCGATGACGAACGGGGCGAGGTTGGCCAGCGGCGGCAGGTTGAGCACGTCGGTCAGCGCCAGGATCAGGAACAGCAGGATGGCCGTGCCGATGATCTGGTCGCGGAAGGCGCCCCAGGTGCCGATCGGCAGCGAGCCGTTGCCGGGCAGGGTGGAGAAGACCCCCTGCGTCTTGATGGTGTGGTCGGGGTCGACCTTGTTCAGCACCTCGCTGTAGTTCCACCGTACGATCAGCGCCGCGACGAACGCCCCGAGCAGTTGCGCCACCCAGTACGGCACGACCTTGCGCCAGGGGAATCCTTTGAATGCCGCCAGCGCCAGGGTGACCGCCGGGTTGAGGTGCGCGCCGCTGATGCGCGCCGCGGTGTAGACGCCGAGCGTCACGCCCAGACCCCACGCCCAGGCGATGCTGTCGTGGTCGCCGAGTCCACCGGCGACGACCTGGGCCACCACACCGACGCCGAACAGGATCAGGATCATGGTGCCGGCGAACTCGGCGCTCATCTCGCGCCAGATGCAACTGGTCTTCGATTCCGCCATGGCTGTTTCGGCCCCCTCTGCGGGTGCCTGCGAGCGAAGCGAGGCCGGGCGGGACGTCCGCCGGGTCGGCATCGGGTCGCCGCCGACCACCGCGTCTATGGCGATCTCGTTCCGGTGTTACCCGATCGGCGTAACCACGTTCCAGCGTAGAGCGGTCTGATTCGGTCGCTGCCGGATATGACGGGCCGCATGCTGATCAGGACCTAATGCGGCATTTATCCGCCCGGGGCGTGGCCGGGCGGCGTCAGCCGTGGCCGGACGGCGTCAGCGTCGTGTCACGAACCGCCGCCCGCACCTCGTCCAGCGCCGTCGGCGCCGCCGACAGGATCCGGCACCCGGCCGCCAGCAGCGCCGGGACCACCGCCGGGTCCCCGGCGGCGTCCCCGCACACCGACACGTCCCGGCCGTGCCGCGCCCCCGCCGCGACCACCCGCGCGATCGCGTCCAGCACCGGCGGCTCGGCGGCACGGGCCGGGGTCAGCGCCGGGTCGCGCCGGTCCAGGCCCAGCAGCGCGGCGGTGAGGTCGTTGCTGCCGATGGACAGGAAGTCGGCCGCCGCGGCGATGGCGTCGATGTCGCGTACGGCCTGCGGCAGCTCGATCATCGCCCCCAGCGGCGGCACCCCGGCCCCGTGCTCACCCGCGACCTCGACCAGCAGCTCGCGGCACCGGACCAGCTCGTCGGCGGACGCCACCATCGGCACCATGATCTTCAGCCGGGTGTCGGCACCGGTGTCCAGGATCGCCGCCAGCTGGTCGGCGAACGCGACCGGGTGCGCCAGCAGCAGTTGCAGGCCCCGGTGCGCCAGCGCCGCCGCCGCCAAGAACGGCGGCAGCTTGTCCGGCGCGAAGTCCAGCACCCGTACGGTCGCCGTCCGTCCCGCCAGCGCCGCCAGCACCGGCCGCAGCGCCGCCACGTGCTCGGCCCGGGTGGGCCACCGGGCCGCCTGGAGGAACGGCAGCTCGGTGCGGATCAGTCCCGCCCCGGCCGCGCCCGCCGCGAGCCCCGCCTCGGCGTCGGCGGCCGTCGACACGTTGACCAGCAGCGTCACCGGCTGCCCGTCGGCGGTGACGGCGGGCCGGTCCCGCTGCCCCGCCAGCCGCCGGCGCCGCTGCCGCGCCGACTCGGCCGCCGCCAGCGCCGCCGCCAGCACCGCCGCCCCGGGCCGTACGGTCAGGACGCCCGCGCCGCCGTCGAGCACCGCCTCAGCACCCTCGTCGGCGGCGGGCAGGTCCACCCCGAACAGCAGCGGCACGCCCAGCGCCCGCGCCACGATCGCGACGTGCGCGTTCGGGCCGCCCCGCGACGACACCCCGCCCAGCACGTCGGCCTGCGGGTCGAGCAGGTCGTCGGCGCCCAGCTCGGCGGCGGCCAGCAGCACCGGCCCGTCCGGCAGCGCCCGCGCCCCGCCGCGCAGCTCCTGCACCACCCGCTGCCCGACCAGCCGGACGTCGGCGGCGCGCGCGGCCAGGGTCGGGTCGTCCAGCCGCGCCAGCAGCTCCGCGTACTGGGCGGCAGCCTCCACCACGGCCCGGTCGGCACGCTCGCCCGCCGCACACTCGGCCGCCGCGGCCGCCCGCAGGTCCGGGTCGTCGGCGATCAGCGCGACCGCCTCCAGGATGTCGGCGGCCTGCCCGGCCTCACCGACCCCCGGCCGCGCCGCCCCGTCGCCCTCGGCGGCGGCGCGGATGGCCGCCGCGCGGTCACGCAGCCCGGCCGCGACAGCGTCGAACGCCGCCCGCAGCTTGTCCGGCCCGGCCACGTCCGGCGCGTCCACGCCCGGCGCGGCGGGCGCCAGCAGGTGCAGCCGCCCGACCGCCACCCCGGCCGCGCCGGGAGTGCCGGTGTAGACGGTGCCGTCGCCGGTCATGGCCGGGCGGAGACGGTCTCGGCCAGCGCCTGGAAGATCAACCAGGTCGAGGTCGCCCCCGGGTCCTGGTGCCCCACGCTGCGCTCGCCCAGGTAGGAGGCACGGCCGCGCCGCGCCTGCAACGGGATGGTGTCACGCATGCCCTGCTGGGCCGCGTCGGCGGCCGCCCGCGCGGCCGCGGCCAGGCCGCCGTCGCGGTCGCCGGAGTGCGCCTGCGCGGCCAGCTCGAACGCGTCCACCGCCGGGGCGTACGCATCCACGATGGTCTTGTCGCCCGGCGCCGCCCCGCCCAGCTTGCACACCGCGTCCAGTCCGGCCCGCAGGCCCTGGGCCAGCTCGGCGGTGTCGGCGTCGCCCTCCTCCGGCAGGGCCTTGCCCAGCGCCCGCAGCGCGCTGCCGAACAGCGGCCCGGACGCCCCGCCGACCCGCGACACCAGGGTCGACCCGGCCAGCGTGAACACCCCGCGCACCCCGTCGGCCGGCGCCGCGGCCAGCGCCTGGCGCACCGCGGTGAAGCCCCGGTTCATGTTGACGCCGTGGTCGGAGTCCCCGATCGCGGCGTCGAGCCGGGTCAGCTGCTCCGCCTGGGCCGCGATCACGTCGGCGACCGCGTACAGCCAGGCCCGCGCCTGGGAGGCGTCCACTCATACCCCCCAGCGCAGCGCCGGGGTGCGCACCGGCGCGTCCCACAGCTGGAGCAGCTGCGGGTCGGCCCGGCACACCGTCAGCGACATGCCCGCCATGTCGAGGCTGGTCACGTAGTTGCCGACCAGGTTGCGCGCGATGCGCACCCCGGCCGACTCCAGCATCCCGGCGACCTCGCCGTAGAGCAGGTACAGCTCGATCAGCGGGGTGCCGCCCAGGCCGTTCATCAGCACGATCACGTCCTCGCCCGCCGACACCGGCTTGGCCGCCATGATCGCCTCCAGCGACATGGCCGCGATGTCGCGCGCCGGGCGCAGCTTCTCGCGCCGCCGCCCCGGCTCGCCGTGGATGCCGACCCCGACCTCCATCTCGTCCTCGGGCAGGTCGAACCCCGGCCGCCCCGCCGACGGGGTCGTGCAGGCCGTCAGCGCGATCGCGAACGACCCGCTGGCCTCGTTGACCCGCGTGCCGACCTCGGCCACCGCCACCGCGCTCGCACCGGTCTCGGCCAGCGCCCCGGCGATCTTCTCGACCAGCATCGTGGCGCCGGTGCCGCGCCGCCCGGCGGTCCAGGTGGAGTCCTCCACCGCCACGTCGTCGTTGACCAGGATCGTCTGCACGTCGATGCCCTCGTCGCCGGCCATCTCGGCCGCGAGCTGGAAGTTCATCACGTCGCCGGTGTAGTTCTTCACGATGTGGACCACGCCCGCACCGCCGTCGACGGCCTTGCTCGCCGCGAGGATCTGGTCGGGCACCGGCGAGGTGAACACCTCCCCCGGGCAGGCCGCGTCGAGCATGCCCAGGCCGACGAACCCGGCGTGCATCGGTTCGTGCCCGGACCCGCCGCCGGAGACCAGCCCGACCTTGCCCGCGAGCGGGGCCCCGGCGCGGACCACGTACTGCCCGTCGAGGTCGACCCGCAGGTCGGGGTGGGCGGCGGCCAGGCCGACCAGCGCCTCCCGGACGACCGCGTCGGGATGGTTGATGAACTTCTTCACGACGGAGCTCCCTTCCCGGTCGGCCCGTACGCGCCACGGGACACCATGTCAATCTTGCCCCGGTTCCGCCCGGTCTGCGCGGCGTAGCATGCGCATCATGACCAGCACTGTGAGCATCGTGCTCATCTCCCACAGCGCGCTGCTGGTGGCGGGCGTACGGGAACTGCTGCGCCAGGTCGCCGGGGACGGCGTGGGCGTCTACACCGCCGGGGGCACCGAGGACGGCGGCCTGGGCACCGGCTACAACCTGGTGCGCACCGCGATCGACGACGCCGACGACGCGCTCGGGGTGGTGATCATCCCGGATCTGGGCAGCTCGGTGCTGACCGCCCGCGCGGTGCTCGACGACGAGCCGCGCGACAAGGTGGTGCTGGTCGACGCGCCGTTCGTGGAGGGCGCCCTGGCCGCCGCGGTCATCGCCGCCACCGGCGCCGATCTGGACACCGTGGTCGCCGCGGCACGGGAGGCCTGGGATGCCCGAAAGCTGTGAGGCCGAGCTCGTGCTGCCCGCCCACCTGCACGCCCGGCCCGCCGGGCGGGTGGTCGCGGCGGCGGCCCGCTTCGGCGCCGACGTCGAGATCATCTTCGCCGGGCGTACGGCCCCCGCCCGCGGCGTGCTCGCCCTCATGGCCCTGGGCGCCACCGCCGGCCAGACCGTCACCGTCCGCGCCACCGGCGACGACGCCCCCGCCGCCCTGACGGCGGTCCTCGACGCCCTCACGGCGGAGTGACCCCGCACCCCGCCGCCACCGCGAGCCTCGCGCGGTGCGTGCGTGCGGTGCGTGCGGTGCGTGCAGTTTCGGGGAAAGTGCACGAATCTTGGACACGATTCCAGCACTTTCCCCGAAACTGCACCGAACGACGGCGCGGAGGGGTCAGGAGGCGGGGCGGGCGGCTTCCAGGCCGGCGACGATCGCCTCCAGCTGGGGGCGCTTCTCGGCCGGGGCGACGAAGCCGACGAACGGGCCGCCGTCGAAGGCCAGGGTCACCGAGACCAGCTGCTCGCGCTCCTTGCTGAACATCTTCACCCGCCGGTCGATGTCCTGCCAGGTCGCGCCGCGGAACGACGACGCCGGGACCCGGGTCTTGGACTGCCCGCCGTGCAGCTTCTCGAACCACTCGCCGTCGAGCACCAGGCGCTCATTGGACTGCCCATCCACGATCAACATCGGCGCAGCGTAGCCAGACCGTCAGCGCCGTGCCATCGACCGGTCGGCGCGAGCTGCGCACCGTCCAGGGCGGACGTGACGGCACGGTGGGCCGCTGCGGCCGCCCACCGTGCCCGTCCGCATCAGACGGAGAAGATCAGCGCGGTGCCCGCCAGGGCCACGTAGCCGGACTGGCACAGGGCCCGCGAGCTGCCGAGGATGCCGACCTTCGGGCCGTACGCGTAGTACACCGATCCGCCGCCGCCGGTCGGGGTGCACTTGGTGCGGGCCTGCATGCTGAAGCTCGACGGGTACCCGGTGCAGCCGTAGGCGGTGTACGAGCGGCCCGAGTCGCCGTACGAGCCGGAGCAGCCCGCCGCGTGCGCGGGGGCCTGCATCGCGAGGACCGGCAGCGCGGCCACGGCGACCATCGCGGACAGCTGCACCAGTGTCTTGAATCTGCGCATGAACTTCCTCCTGCTTGAAGGCATGCCCGCCCGCCGGTGCGGACGCCGCGCCGATCGCGGCGACGCCACCGTACGCAGAGATCCATCCATGCGGGTACATGGTCCTGCACTCTGGGATAGCGCTCTCCCATGATCGCCTTATGTCCGGGCCGACCCCCGGAAAAGCGGCAGCGCCGCCGGCAGGCCGTGAGGCCCGCCGGCGGCGCCGACCGGTGGTGCGGTGGGACTAGTTCACGGTGATGGTGAACGTGGTGGTCGTGTTCTTGATGTTCTGGAAGTTGTTGCTGAAGGTCAGGTTGTTGAACGTCGCGGAGCCGATGGCCGGCCCCTGACCCGTTTCCGGCAGTTCGTTGGCCCAGATGCCGACGCCGGACTTCGCGTCGTACGCGTCACCGCTCTTCACCGCGCCGCTGATGCGGACGTTGGTGAAGATGGTGTCGGTCACCGGCTTCTGCTCCGGGTACTTGCTCTGGAACATGATGCCCGAGTACGTCGGGTCGATGATGTCCACATCGGTCACCCGGATGCCCTGGAAGGTGTGGGTGGCCGCGAAGACCCAGATGGCGGGGAACGTCTGGTTGCCCCAGAAGTGGCCACCTGCCCGGACCAGCGAGATGTTCTCGAACTTCGTCGGCGGGTTGCCGAACCCGACGAACGGGTAGCCGAAGTCCAGCGAGGAGATCGTGATACCCGCGTACGTCAGCATGTCCGCGATGTACAGGTTGCGGAACGTGTTGTCGTAGCCGCCGTAGACCGCCAGACCCGCCGCGCGCCAGGTCAGCGTCGCCGAGAGGTTCTCGAAGACGTTGCCGTGGTCACCGACCGAGCCGCCGCTGTCGGTGGCGGAGAACAGCGCGAACGCGTCGTCGCCGTTGCCCCGGCCCTCGACGTTGGTGACGAGGTTGTTGGTGGAGTCGTTGGTCAGGTTGATGCCGTCGGCGAAGGTGTCGCGGATGCGGCTGTTCTTCACGGTCCAGCCGCTGATGTTGACGCCCCAGAAACCGCAGACGGTGTGCTCGACCCAGACGCTGTCGAAGGTCAGGTTGTTGACCGACTTCAGCTCGCCCCACACCTTGCCCGGACCGTCCTGGCGGATGGTGTAGTTGCCGAAGAACGCGAGGTTGTCGAACGTGGAACCGTTCGCGCTGCTCTCGACCCGGAAGCCCGCGTCGGTGTTCTCCTGCGTGGTCGGGGTCTCGAAGCGGGTGTACCACATGCCCGCACCGGTGATCCGGACCGGCTTGCCGTAGACCGAGAGCTTCTGGGCGGTGGTGTACGTGCCGGCCGGCAGGTACACACCCGTCCAGGTGCCCGTGGTGTCCATGCGGACCGCGTCGAGCGCGTCCTGCACGTTCTGGTGGGTGAAACCGGTCGGCACCTTGAAGTGGGCCGGGTCCGGGTTCGCCTTCGGCGACACCTTCTCCAGGTTGATGAAGTCGATCGCGAACGTACCGGAGTTCGCCGCGTCCTTCTGGAGCTTGATCGTGCTACCGGCCGGGATGGTGCTGTCCAGCAGGATGTTGGCCTCGTCGTACAGGTGGCGGGCCGGACCCGCGCCGGGCGAGTTGCTCGGTGCGGCCTCGGCGCCGTACAGCCACGAGTGCTTGGAGGTCAGCGTGATCGCCTTGTGGAAGACGCCGTTGACGTAGATGTTCAGCGTCGACGTGGTGCCCGTGCCGCCCGCGTTGTCCGGGATGGAGAACCGGGTGACCAGCGCGTTGGCGTCGGCCTTGGTGGTCCACTGCACGTAGGAGCCGTTGGTGTTCAGCGTGACGGCCTTGCGGCCGGACGCCTCACCGCCGAGGTCGCCGATCGTGCGGTTCGGGCCTACCACGCCCGCGCCGCCGCCGGTGGTGCCGTCCTCGGCCTCGTACATGTCGTAGCCCAGGTTGGCGCCGCGGCCCACGAAGAAGCCCTGCGTGCTGGTGTTGTTGCCCTGCTTGACCGGCAGCTCGTTACCGTCGACCGCGATGACCGTGGTGACGTTGTACTTGCCGTTGACGGCCGTCCAGGTGCCCAGGCTCACCGGGGACGTGGTCGCCCCGGCGTTGATGACCCCGGTGTACGACCCAGTCTTGGTGGTGATGGTCGCGCCGGTGGCGGCGTCCTTCACCGTCAGGGTGATGCCGTGCGCGCCGGAGGCCGAGGCCATGACGCCCTGGTTCTTGATCGACACCGAGAAGGTGACGGTGTTGCCCGCCGACGGGTTGCTCGGGCTGAACGCCACCGCGGCGGCGACCAGGTCCGAGGTCTGCACCGGCGCCACCACCAGGTTGGTGGGGTTGGTGAAGCTGTTGTTGGTCTCGCTCTGCTCGATGACCGCGTTCGACTCGTCGACCTTGGCGGTCAGCGCGTACGTGCCCGCGTTCTGCGTGCCGATGCTCACCGAGACGTTGGACTGCGCGCCCGCGGCCAGCGAAGCGACGCTCGCCGTGCCCACCTTGGTCGTGCCGAGGTAGAAGTTGACGTCGGTCGCGCCCGCGGTGGCGGTGCCGTTGTTCTTCACGGTCGCCGTGGCGGTGATGGTGTCGGTCTCGATCGGCGAGGCCGGGCTCCAGGTCGCCGCGGTGACGGTGAGGTCCGGGTTCGGCGCCGGGGTGCCGATGACCTGGAACTCGGCCACCTGGCCGCCGGGGGCGCCGGAGTTGCCGGTGAACTGGAGCCGGACGTCGGCGTAGTTACCGGACGCCGGGATGGTGACCGTGTTGCCGGACGCCGGGTTGAAGCTGTACGTCTGCGCCGACACGACGTTGACGAACGAGCTGGAGTTCTGGTCACGGCCCAGGACCTGGATGGTCTGGGTACGCGCACCCCACGCGGCGTCGGGGTTGAGCTTCACCACGACCGAGCTGAGGGTCACGTTCGAACCCAGCTGCACGGTGAGCTGGTTCGGGGAGGTGCTCCCCTCCCAGTACGTGGTCAGGTCGCCGTCGACGGCCAGCTCCGGGGCATACACCCAGGTGTGGCCGTTGTCGGTGACCGGCTTGCCCAGCGCCTGGTTGGTGCCGCCGGTGCCGGTGCCGGTGCGGGTCACCGTGTTGCTCATCGGCGAGATGTTGCCGGCAGCGTCCCGGGCCCGCACGAAGTAGCTGACCGTGGCGGTGTCGGGCTGGCTGTCGGTGTAGGTCAGCACGTTGCCGGCCACGGTGGCCCGCAGCGAGCTGTTGGCGTAGATGTCGTAGTTCGTCACGCCCACGTTGTCGACCGACGCGGTCCAGGTCAGCTTGATCTGACCCGAGGCGGGCGAGGTGTAGGCGAGGCTGCCCGGCGCGGTCGGCGCGACCTGGTCACCGGTCTGGCCGGTGCGGGTCACCGTGTTGCTGTTGCCCGACTGGTTGCCGGCGGCGTCGCGGGCCCGCACGTAGTAGCTGACGGTCTCGCTGTCGGAACGCGCGTCGGTGTAGGTCAGCGTCGTGCCGCTGACGCTGGTCAGCAGCGCGTTGTTGGCGAAGACGTCGTACGCGGTGACGCCCACGTTGTCGGTGGAGGCGTTCCACGTCAGCTTGATCTGGCCCTGGGCCGGCTGGGTGTAGGCCAGGCTGCCCGGGGTGGACGGGGCCACCGTGTCACCGGTCGTCGGTCCGTAGACCTCGAACTCGGAGATCTGCGCGGCGGGCCACGCCGAGTTCGAGGTGACCCACAGCCGCACGTAGCGGACGGTCGCGGCCGAGAAGTTGATCGTCACCGTGTTCGCCGACGGAGCGAAGCTGTACACCGTCGAGGCGACCAGGTCGGCGAAGCTCGACCCGTCCGTGGAGCCCTGCACCGTGATCGTCTGGGTACGAGCGCCCCAGCCGGTCGGCACCTTCGCCACGACCTTGTTCACGCTGACAGCCGAGCCGAGGTCGACGCGCACCCACTGCGGGAACGCGTTGTTCGTGCTCTCCCAGTAGGTGCCCTGGTTGCCGTCGACCGTGTTGCCCGAGCCGTAGACGTCGGCGTGGCCGCTCTCGGTCGTCGCCTTGCCCTGGGCCAGGTTGCCCGAGCCGTTGCCGGTGCCGGCGCCGTAGACCTCGAGTTCGGACAGCTGCGCCGCCGCCCAGGTGGTGTTGGCGGTGATGTTGACCCGCACGTACCGCTGGCTGGAGGCGGTGAAGTTGAGCGTCACCGTGTTGGCGCTACCGGGGCTGAACGTGTACCCGGCGGAGTTGATCAGCGTCGACCAGGTCGAGCCGTTGGTCGAGCCCTGCACCGACAGCGTCTGGGTGCGCTGCTCCCAGCTCGCCGGCAGCTTCAGCACCACCTGGTCGATGCTGGTGGCGGCCCCCAGGTCGATCTGGGCCCACTGGGGGAACGTGTTGTTCGTGCCCTCCCAGTAGCTGCCCTGGTTGCCGTCGTTGAGGTTGCCGGTGACGAAGCCGTTGTTGGTGCTGCTCGCGCTCGCGGTCTTACCGAGCGACAGATTCGGACCGCCTGCCGCATGCGCTGTCAGCGCCGGGGCGCCGAAGACCATGAGGCTGGTCGCCACCAGGCCGGCGAGCAGCCGCAGGCTGCGGTTCTTCGTGGTTTGCATTGCACTCCTCCCTGCACATTCCGTTCCTATGGGGTGCAACCGCCAAGGCCGTGCGGGGCACCGTCGGGACGCGACGGTGCACACCGGAGCCCAGGCGGCGACTCGACCGGAGCGGGGTCGCGTCACCTGCGCTTTCGCGCGGGGGACGCGGCGGTCGAGGAGGCACCAGGACAGGAGCCGTGTTACCGGCCCGAGTCATCGGTGTTTCTGGCTGTGGTAGCAAAACCTTAAGGCGGGTGCGGCTAGAAGT
This sequence comes from Catellatospora sp. TT07R-123, assembly GCF_018327705.1. Taxonomy (NCBI): domain Bacteria; kingdom Bacillati; phylum Actinomycetota; class Actinomycetes; order Micromonosporales; family Micromonosporaceae; genus Catellatospora; species Catellatospora sp. TT07R-123. Next base: position 1,846,264 of record NZ_BNEM01000002.1, read on the forward strand.
CCACAGATCAATGCAAAAACTAAACCGGATCTGTGTAACCGCTGGTAGAAAGCGCGTACAGGTTCGGCTGACTTCCTGACCTGCGGCGGGAGATGATGTAGGAGCACCGATGTACGCCCGTACCGCCCGGATTGGACGCAACATGGCACTACAGCGGATGCCCGCCGACCGCCCCGCACTCGGGCTCGGGCTGGCCGCCGTCGGCCGCCCCGGCTACATCAACCTGGGCCGCGGCGCGGACCTGCCGCCGTACCGCAGCGTCGGCGCGCTGGCCGCCCGCACGCACGAGCTGCTCGACGCCGCGTACGCCGCCGGGGTCCGCTACGTCGACACCGCCCGCTCCTACGGCCGCGCCGAGGAGTTCCTGGCCACCTGGCTGCGCGAGCGCGGTGGGTCCGATGTGGTGGTCGGGAGCAAGTGGGGCTACACCTACACCGCCAGATGGCGGGTCGACGCCGACGTGCACGAGACCAAGGACCACAGCCTCGCGACGTACGCGCGGCAGCTGGGCGAGACGCGGGCGGTGCTGGACGGGCGGCTCGACCTGTACCAGATCCACTCGATGACCCCCGACAGCCCGGCACTGGCCGACACCGCCCTGCACCGCGCCCTGGCCGAGCTGCGCGACAGCGGCGTCACCGTCGGGTTCTCCACCAGCGGGCCGCACCAGGCCGCCACCGTCGACGCCGCGCTGGCCGTCGAGGCCGGCGGCGCACCGCTGTTCGGCAGCGTCCAGGCCACCTGGAACCTGCTCGAACCCTCGGCCGGGCCCGCGCTGGCCCGCGCCCGCGACCGCGGCTGCCGCATCATCGTCAAGGAGGGCATGGCCAACGGCCGCCTGGCCGGGACCGCCGCCCCCGGACCGGTCACCGAACTGGCCCGCGAGCTGGGCACCACCCCCGACGCGGTGGCGCTGGCCGCCGCGCTCGCCCAGCCCTGGGCCGACATCGTCCTGTCCGGCGCGGCCACCGTCGACCAGCTGCGCAGCAACCTGGCCGCCGCCGCGCTGCCGCTGGCCGCCGCGCACCTGGACAGCCTGGACGCGCTGGCCGAACCCGCCGACGCCTACTGGCGCCACCGCGCCGGCCTGCCCTGGAGCTGAGCGCGCCACCGATGGTGTGTTCGTCCAGGTCGGCCCGGCGGCCGCGCCCGCGCCGTACGCTGGCGGCATGACCGGGGGCAATGGACATGAGCAGGATCTGGCCGCGATCGGCGAGGTGATGGGGCGCCTGGGCGCGGCCTTCGCGACCCTGTCGCCCGACGGCGTCGCGCAGCTCTACACCGCCGACGCCGACTGGACCAACGCGTTCGGCACCTCCCGCAAGGGCGGCGCGCAGATCGAGGCGTACCTGGCGGGCCTGTTCGCCGACCGGCACTTCGCCGCGGGCAAGCCGCTCGGGCCGCCCCAGGCCGACATCCGCCTGCTCACCGCCGACGTTGCCGTGGCGAAGACCTACCTGGAACGGGCCGGGCAGCAGACCGCCGACGGCGCGACCATGGCGGTGCGCCGCAACTTCTCGCTGAAGGTGTTCACGCGCGAGCCGGACGGCTGGAAGATCGCCTCCGACATCTACATGGACGCCCGCGACGACAGCACCCTGGGCGGCTGACGCAGCGGGGTTGACCCGGCGCGGCCGATGCTCAGGCCGCCGGGGCCGGGTGCTCGCGGGCGCGGACCTGCTGCGGGTACCACATGCTGTACCGGAACGCCCCGGCGATCAGCGCGATGGGCAGGATCCAGTTGAGCCACGCCCTGCCGGTGCTCATCTGCTGGGACAGCACGCCCAGGACCGCGCAGGCGGCGAAGACCAGGCCCCAGATCAAGGTCAGTCTGCGGTTGACCTGCTTGAAGACGGGGCGCTGCCAGACCTCCGGCGGCGTCTGCTCGCGCGCGTACTGCTCGGTGAACGGGGTGAAGGCCAGCGAACCCAGCACCACCAGCGCGAGGATCCCGCTCGATATCGCCTGCGAGTAGCGCTCCAGCCACTCCAGCTGGCCGGGGTCGAGCAGCAGGCCCGCGATCGTCAGCGCGCCGAAGAAGGCGACCGAGACGATCTCCAGCAGCTTGACCGTTCTGTGGTGCCGCAGCGGCAGGAGCAGGATCAGCGCGGCCACGAAGGCGCCGCCTGCTGCGTACGCCCAGGTGCTCGGCCCCGCGACCACCCAGAAGATGATCCACGGCACGAACCCGCGAAACCCACTACCGCCCATGCGCCGAACGATATCCGTTTCGCGCCGGTATAGCCCGACTTTGCCGCAGCTGGCCGGGGTGGGTGATCGCCGGTTCCGGTCGACAACTGCCCTGGCAGTGGACTTCCTGACCGGAGACGGTGATCAAGCCACGTTCGCGCGGACCCGTCAGGCGGGGTCGAGCATGGCGTGGTCGATGATCCAGCCGAGCATCAGGATCTCCTCGCCGCCGTACTCCAGGGCGACGATGCGGGTGAAGCGCTCGCGCAGGTGGCCGCTGCCGAGGTAGTGGACGGCGCAGCCGACCCACTGGGAGCCCGCGGACGCGGGCGCGGACAGGACGACGTGCTTGCCGCACCGGTGCTGCATGCTGACCTCGCCGAAATCGGGGGACCTCGCGGGAGGCGGGGGGCCTTGCAACGTACCCGATAAGGGTCCTGAGCTGCCAGATCTCCGCTGACACGGGCGTGACAGCGGCATGTGCGCGCGCTGGCAGCGGCCCGCCGGACAGTGGTTCCGTCGCACACTGCAACGACGGAAGAGGGAACATGACCTTCGCTTTCCAGGCTGAGGGCCTGGTCAAGCGGTTCGGGGCCACGACCGCGCTGGCGGGGGTGGATCTGGCCGCCCGCCCCGGCACCGTGCTGGGCGTGCTCGGCCCCAACGGCGCCGGCAAGACCACCGCGGTACGCATCCTGGCCACTCTGCTGCGCCCCGACGCCGGCCGCGCCACCGTCGGCGGCCTCGACGTGGTCCGCCACGCCGACGCCGTACGCCGCCGCATCGGCCTCACCGGCCAGTACGCCTCCATCGACGAGGACCTGACCGGCACCGAGAACCTGGTGCTGATCGGGCGGCTGCTCGACCTGCGCACCGCCGACGCCCGCACCCGCGCCGCCGAATTGCTGGCCCGCTTCGACCTGACCGAGGCCGGCGGCCGCCCGGCCCGCACCTACTCCGGCGGCATGCGCCGGCGCCTCGACCTGGCCGCGAGCCTGGTCGGCCGCCCCGATGTCATCTACCTCGACGAGCCGACCACCGGCCTCGACCCGGCCAAGCGCGACGACGTGTGGAACATGGTCCGCTCGCTGGTCGACGACGGCTCCACGGTGCTGCTGACCACGCAGTACCTGGAGGAGGCCGACGCGCTCGCCGACGAGATCACCGTCATCGACCACGGCAAGGTCATCGCCCACGACACCCCGGACGACCTGAAGCGGATCGTCGGCGGCCAGACCGTCGTGGTCCGCCCGGCCGACCCGGCCCGCCTCGCCGAAGCGGCCGCCGTCCTCACCGAGGTCAGCGGCCACCAGGCCGAATCGCCCAGCCGCGGCGTGCTCACCGTGCCGGTGCCCGGCGACAAGGCGTTCACGGAGGTCGTACGCCGCCTCGACGCCGCGGGCGTCTCCGTCGTCGAGCTGTCGCTGCGGCTGCCCAGCCTCGACGAGGTCTTCTTCACCCTCACCGGCCACGGCGCCGACAAGTCGCCCGAGGAGTCGCGCGCATGACCACCACCGCTCTCGCCCCTGCCCCGCGCCCCGGCGGGACCGGCGCGGCGACCCCGGCCCGGCGGCCGTTCGCGCTGCTGCGGCACAGCCTCGCGCTGGCCGGGCGCAGCCTGACCAAGACCATGCGTACGCCCGAGCAGCTGCTCGACGTCACGCTCCAGCCGGTGATCTTCGTGGTCATCTTCGTGTACCTGCTCGGCGGCGCCATCGCGGGCAGCCAGCACGAGTACCTGCAGTTCCTGCTCCCGGCGATCATGGTGCAGACGGCGATGTTCGCGTCCACCGCGATCGGCGTCAACCTCAACACCGACATCAAGAAGGGCGTCTTCGACCGGTTCCGCAGCCTGCCCATCGCCCGCTCGGCCCCGCTCATCGGCGCCGTCGTCGGCGACGTGATCCGGTTCGTGGTGTCGATCGTGGTGCTGCTCGGGCTCGGGTTCGCCCTCGGCTTCCGGTTCGGCACGTCGCCGCTGCTCGGCCTGTCGGCCTGCCTGCTGGTCCTGCTGTTCAGCTTCTGCCTGAGCTGGGCGTCGGTGCTCATCGGCATGCTGGTACGCGAGCCCGGCGCGGTGCAGGGCATCTCGTTCGTGCTCATGTTCCCGCTGACCTTCGGCACCAACATGATGGTGCAGACCAGCACGCTGCCCGGCTGGCTGCAAGCGTGGGTGAAGCTCAATCCGGTGACCGACGTGATGCAGGCGTCGCGGGCGCTCATGCTCGGCGGCCCGACCGCCGGGCCCGTGCTGCACACCATCGCCTGGTCGCTGGGCCTGCTGGTGGTGTTCGCCCCGCTCGCGGTCCGCGCCTACCGCCGCCGCACCTGACCCGCCCGCAGCAGGCCGGCCCGGGTCCGTCGGCGGGGTTCGCCCCCGGTGCCGGACCCGGGCCTGCCACAGCGGCAAGGCTTTCCGCCGCTCGCGGGCCGGGACCGCACTATGGCGCCGTCTTGCCCGCCATGGCGTCGTTCAGCAGCTCGGCGAGGTTCGCGGGCAGCGCTGTGCCTTTGACGACCAGTGGGCGGACGGCGGCGCGGAAAGCGGTGCTGAATTCGGCGTAGTGGGCCGTGACCGGCCTGCTGTTCGCATTCGCGATCGCACTCTTGAGCACCTCGGCGTAGTCGTACTTCTCCTTGATCGTCTCATCTGAGTAGAGGCTTTCCCGGGTCGCGGCGAAGCCACCCGCCGAGAACAGCCGGAACTGGCTCTCGTCGTTCGTCAGGAATTCGATAAGCCGCTGCGCGGCCCTGGGAGACCTGGTCTTGGTCGCGATCGCGAGGTTCTGCCCGCCCAGTGCGCTGGACCACGGCAGACCGGTCACCTTGAAATGGAAGTCCTTCTCGCTGACCCTTTCCCTGATCCAGCGGCTGTGGACCGGCCAGTTGCGCATGAAGAGCGTCTTGCCCTGGATGAAGGCGTCGCGGCTGGCGCTCTCGTCCTGGTTCTGGGACTCGGCATAGACCGTCGGCCGCTCACTCAACCGGCTCAGCGCCTTGGTCCACCGGGGGATGTCCACGACGACGCGGCCCGCATCGTCGACCACGCTGATCTCCTGGGACCAGAGCGCCTCCAGCGCGCTGATCGTGAAGATCTCCGCGTCCGCCAGCTGCAAGGCCAGACCTGCGGCGACCCCCGGAGCGGCGCCGACCTCACGGCCGGCCGCATCGCCGATGCTCTTCCAGCTGAACGGCTCCGCCAGGGCCCAGTCGCCGCGGTAGAAGAGCAGCCCCGCGTCGGTATTGAACGGAAGCCCGAAAAGCTGCTCCCCGAACGATTGGTGCCGGTAATAGCAGGTGGTCTTCGGCTTTTCGAGAAAGCCGTCGAGAAAACCCGCGGGCAGCAGCCCGACGTCGACCGGCTGGATGTACCGGGCCGCGGCGAATCCGGCGAGGAAGACCACGTCCAGGTTGAACACGTCGACCTGGACGCCGCTGGTGGCCAGCGCCGTCATGTCGAGGAAGGCGTCCTCGGCGCCCGGCCGGACCGTCACCGTCCGCACCCGTTGCTCCGGATGCCGGTGGTTCCACATCTCGAACAGCTGCTCACGCTGCCTGCCCGGACTCTCGTCGGGCCCGGTCGCGATGACCAGCTCACCCTTCTCCAGGTCGTCGTCGACCGGCCCGCTCTCGGCCGGGCCGGCCCAGAGTCGGCCGGCCAGTGCGCCCGCCGCCGCGCCGACGGCGAGGGACGCAGCCGACCACATCAACTGCCGACGGTTCGCCAGAGGCCACGTCGCCCGGTCCGTCATCTGCCGTCCTCTCCCCACAGCCTGTCGAACATCCTGACCAGTTCCGCTCCGACCAGGTCGACGGAGCGGACCTCGACGCAGTCCCCGTCGCTGCCTTCCGTGACGTCGGACAGCAGCTGGTCCGCGCAGCTCGCCTCACCGATGGCGAGCACGAACACCCGCACCCCGGTCGGCACCTCGATGGCGGCCGGCCTGGGTTTCGACGTGTCCCGGCCGTCGGTGAGGACGACCACCGCCCGAAGATCGTCAGGCTCGCCCGGCGCCGCACGCACCACCTGCGCCGACTCGGCGATCGCCCGATACAGCGGCGTGTCCCCGTTCGGCCATAGCCTGCGCAGGTCGGCCGCCACGGCGGCGGGTTGCAGCGGGGTCAGCGGCGCGATCTGCCGGATCTGCCGCACCGGCTTCATCCCCGGCTGCCCGGAGAAGACCAGCAGGCCGAACTGGTCCGCCGTCCCGATGGAGCCCAGCAACCGCTCGACGCCGTCGACCGCCACCGTGAACCGGTTGGCGTTCCTGCCGGAGGTCGGCGTCGTCATGGATCCGGACAGGTCCAGCGCCAGGGCGACCTTCGCCGACCGCGACGCGGCCGCCATCTGCTGCCGCAGCACGAGACGTCCGGCGTCGTCCAGGGCTGCCGGCGCGGTCGGGGCCGCGAACGGCCACTGCGCCCGGATGCCCTGGCGGGCGGGCAGGGGCTGCACCGTGCCGCCGTCGGCGGACCGCAGTCCGGCCAGTTGCAGGACCTGCCGTCCGGGACCGGACCGCAGCCAGGACAGGAAGTCACCCGCCGCCGCGAACCGCGCCGGGTTCTGGGTCCGGTCGGAGCGGCGCAGCTGGATCGCCTGCGGGGTGAGCACCGGCGTATCGCCGGGGTAGAAGGCGACCAGCCTGTTCTCCGGTGTCGGCGGCGCGTCCCGCGCGCAGGTGCCCGAGCGCGGACCGGTGGTGTTGTACTCGATCAGAGCCCGCTCGGACAGGACGATCGCGAAGCGGGCCGCCTTGGTCAGCTGATAGCACAGGATCGTGCCGACGTCCCCCAACGGATAGTGCCCCCGGTCCTGGGCAGACCGCAGTCCCCGTTCCAGCTCGCGCTCGCGGAGCACCGCGGACGAGCCCGGGGCGGTCGGCTCACCGCCTGCCAGGAGCCCGTAGAGGCCCACCGTGGCCAGCTCGCCGGTGACCGACTCCTTCGGGTTCGGCCTGATCACTCCGCCCCAGTCGCCGTAGCCTCCGTTGGACCCGATCGGACGGGAGGCCCGGTCGAGCAGGTCGGCCCAGCGCAGGGCCGGCTTTCCTGCGGCCTGCGGGTCGCGGCCGTTGGGCTGCGGGGCATCCGGGCCGACCTTGGAGGAGACGACGCCCAGCACGATCGGCGAGATCCCCAGCGGCACGCGCGGGACGGTGTCGCGGGTCCGGGCGGCTGCCAGACCGATGGCCTCCTCCGCGGATTCCGTGAGCCATACGTCCGGTTCGAGGCTGTACCGCGCGGTCGAGGCTCCGCCCGGCGACGGGGCGGCATCGGCCTGCCGCAGCGCCTCCAGCACGTCCGCGGATCCCTGCTCGGTGACGTAGAGCCGGGAGGTCCGGCAGCCGTCGTTCGCCGCGGCGGTCGATCGCTCGTAGGCGGCTGTCAGGGTGTGCGCCAGCCCCGCCATCTCCGGCGACGCGACGATGCCGACGACCGGCGGAAAGCCGCAGGACGCCTGCGCGGCCCCGCCCAGGTCGGCGCTGCACAGCAGCCCCACGGCCAGTGTGACGGCGACGGGGCCAGCCATCGACTGCCATCGAAGGCGTGGCCCCAGTCGGCGCCACCGCTCGGGCAGTGCCCGCACCCAGCCGCGCACCGCCCGTGCCACCCGCAACGCCTGTGCTGCCAGAGTGCTCCAAACTGGGTGAGGCTGGACGACCGTGCCCAGCAACAACAGCGCGCTGTCGATGACCTGCTTCATCTCGGGCCGCTCATGTTCGGCCATGCTCCGCAGCTCGATCGTGGCGGCGAGCACCTTCGCCGGATCGCCGTCGCTCGCCCACGCCACCAGCGCCCGCACCGCGCCGATCCGGATGGGGAGCTGCCGGTTATTCAATCCCGCCAGGATCTCGTCCGGAATGGTCGCCGGTGTCACCTCGTGGCTCAGCGCCAGTATCAGCTTGCCTTCGCCCCCGAAGACCCACATCTGCGGTCGCTGGTGGGCGCCGCTGGCGGCGAGCCGCTCAGACGCATGGTCAAAGGCCTCGTTGACGGAGATCAGACCGTCGTGGTCACGGTCGGCGGCGCCGGACCGGACCCCGTGGAGCAGCGCTTCCGTGAAGACCGAGAGGCTGGGGTCCCCACCGGGGACGTGATCGCCCTCGTACGACAACTGGTTGGCGCCGGACGAGGTGAGCACGACGCGGCCGCGGCCCTCCGGCACGGCGGATCTGTCGAGGGCCGCCTTCAGCAGGCTCGGTGCGTTCACCTCGGCGTCGCCTTTGCCGCCGGGATGGAACGCCGCGCTGAAGCAGCTGTCCACGACGAGGATCTGGCGCTTGGCCCGGCAGTGGCCGAGCTCCGCGATCACGAACGTGGACGGGACCCCCGTCGAGCTCATCTGGTCTTTGACGGTGTCACGGGCGGCGAAGTAGAGCTGGGCCGACGGGTCGTGCTGCTCCTCGACCAGGCCGTGACCGGACAGGTACAGCAGCACGGTGTCATCGGGCCGCCGTTCCCTCAGGAAGGTGGCGATGGCCAGCTTGAACTCGCGTGCGGGCAGATCGTCCCTGCGCGTGACGGTGCAGCCGCCGAGGCTCGGATCCGCCAGCATCGCCGCCATCGCGGCCGCGTCGGCTCGCGGCGACCGCAGCGCGGACAGCGATTCGTGGTACGCGGACGTCGCGATGACCAGCGCATACCGGCGCCCGGCGTCGGGCAGCCTACTCGGCTGGCGCGTGCCGGGCGAGAAAGTCATCGACGATCTTCTTCTGCTCCTGCTTGGTGGCCCGGGTCAGTTTCAGCACATCGTCGCCGTAGGCGACCTCGACGGTACGGCCGGAGAGCACGGACCAGTCCCGCACGGTCTCCAGCACCAGGCGCAGCCCCGCCAGCGTGCCCAGAGCCGCACCCAGCCGGACGACGAGCGCACCCAGCACCTCGCCGACGCCCTTGGTGCCGACGGGCAGCGCCTCGGCCAGCGGCGAGACCGAGTCCACGTCGAGCTGGAGCAGCGCTCCGCGCAGCTGCCAGGTGTATTTCGCGAGCGCGGCATCGTCCGCGTCCTCGGCGAGAACGCGCACCAGCAGCTCTTGCGACTTCATGCATCCACCCGATTCCGGTCAGCCGAAGCGTCCGACAGGCATAAAAACCACATGCGGGACATATAAATCACCGCAAGGGACTGATTGTAGCGTCCTTTTTGGATACTGGAAGGCGCCTAGACGACAGGGCGGTCAGGGCAGTCGGCGGCCGCCCGCGCCGGCATCGACCTCCAGCGCCGCCAGCGCCTGCACCCGGTCCAGCTCGCGGCCCCGAGCATGACCTCTCTCAGCGGCCGGATCCCCGGCCACGGCCGCGGCCACCCGCACCGCGTCCGGGCTGCCCTGGTCGGCCACGCCCCGGATCCGGTCCGCCGCCCCGAGCACCTGCCCGGCCCGTTCCGGCTCGCCCGCCGCCAGCCAGTAGTCCGCCACCGCGACCCCTACCTTCGCCACCACCGGCATGTCCTTGACCTGCATTCCCGCCGCAGTGGCCGCCGCCAGCTCCTCGCGCGCGACCGCCAGCTCCCCCCGCGCCACCGCCAGGTGCGCCACCGACGTCCCGATCAGCGCCAGGAACTGCGGCGACACCATGAACGTGTCGGCGACCTGAGCCTTGGCGGCCGCGTAGTGCTCCCCGGCCTCGTCCAGCCGGCCCTGGTAGCGGTCGAGGTCGCCCAGGGTCAGCAGCGCCCCGCACGCGTCGCGGCCGTTGCCGCTGCGGGCCAGGTCCAACAGGTCGGCGCGGGCGGCGTCGTACTCCCCGAGGTGCACGCGCATGGCGGACAGCCGCATCCGGGCGTACCCGCTGTCGTCGTCGGAGCTGAGCTGGCGGACCAGCGCGATCGACTCGTGCAGCATGGCGACGGCGCTCTCGCCGCGCCCGCGTACCAGCTCGGCCTCTGCCAGGGCCGTCAGCGCGATCGACAGGCCGCCGCGGTCGCCGATGGCGCGCAGCCGGGCGACCGCGTCGGTCATGTCGGCGTACATGCCGTCGGCGTCGCCGGCGTTGTCGCGGATGAACGCCCGCCCCAGCAGCAGCATCGCCTGCGCCCACGGGTCGGGGTGGCCCAGCCGCCGCTCGATCGAGGCCAGCCCGGCCGCGGTGTCGTCGCTCATCATGGCCAGCGCCGGTTCCACCAGCGCGAACAGCGGGTGGTCCCAGGCCGGATCGACCTCGCCCGCGATCTTGGCGAACTCCTCCATCACGGCCAGCCCGTCGCGCGGCGGCTCCACCGCGGCCTTGTTGACCAGGTGGAAGACCCGGGCGAGGGTACGGGTCGGCGCCGGCGACGGCCCCGGCACCGCGAGCGCCTGCCCGAGCCACGTCGCCGCCTCGGCGTTGTCGCCCAGCACCGTCCAGAACAGGCCGAGCGAGGCGCCCATCCGCACGGCGGAGTCGGAGTCGCCGGTGTCGCACGCGTGGTACAGCGCGGCGAGCAGGTTCTCCCGTTCGGCGATGAGCCGGGCGGTCCAGACGATCTGCTCGGGGCCGCGCAGCTTCGGCTCGGCGGCCTCGACCAGTCCCAGGAACCAGGCCAGGTGCGCATCACGCGTGGCGGCGAGGGTGCCCGCGGCGGCGAGCTGCTCCAGGCCGTACTCCCGGATGGTGTCGAGCATGCGGTAGCGCGGCTCGGTGTCGTCGACGATCTGCAGCAGCGACCGGTCGACCAGCGCGTCGAGCAGGTCGGGCACCTCGGCGGCGGGCAGGTCGGGGCCCGCGCACACCCCGGCGGCGCTGTCGTGGGCGATCCCGGCCGGGAACACCGCGAGCCGCTCGGCCAGCAGCCGCTCCTGCTCGCCGAGCAGGTCCCAGCTCCAGGCCACGACCGCGCGCAGGGTCCGGTGCCGGGCCAGCGCGGTACGGCTGCCGCCGGTGAGCAGCCGGAACCGGTCGTCCAGCCGGGCCGCCACATGCTGCGGCGACAGGGTACGCAGCCGCGCGGCGGCCAGCTCGATCGCCAGCGGCAGCCCGTCGAGGCGGCGGCAGATCTCGACCACGGCGGCGACGTTGCCCTCGTCGACGGCGAAGTCGGGGCGCACCGCGACGGCCCGGTCGCGCAGCAGCTCCACCACCGGGAAGCTCAGCGCCCGCGCCACGTCGGCGCCGGGTTCGGGCAGGCTCAGCGGGGCGACCGGGCACAGGTTCTCGCCGAGGATGCCCAGCGGTTCGCGGCTGGTCGCCACGATCCGCAGCCGGGGGCAGCGGCTGAGCAGGTCGTCGGCGAGCTGCGCGACGGCCGCGACCAGGTGCTCGCAGTTGTCGAGGACCACCAGCGTGCCGGGGGCGGCCAGCACCTCGACCAGCCGGCTGGTGGCGTCGCGAGGTGCGGGCGGCTTGGCCGCGCTGTCCAGATGCGGCAGCTCGCGCAGGTCGAGCGCGGCCAGCACGGTCTGCGTGAGGTCGACGGGATCGACGACGGCGGCGAGCTCGACCAGCCATACGGCGCCGTCGCCGCGCTTGGCGTGTTCGGCGGCGACCGTGGTGGCCAGGCGGGTCTTGCCCGCCCCGCCCGGCCCGACCAGGGTCACCAGGCGCCCGGCGGACAGCTGCTGCTCGATCCGGGCGCGTTCGGGTTCGCGGCCGACGAAGCTGGTCAGCGCGGCGCGCAGGTTGCCGCGCCGGGCCGGTCGGCGCCCGGCCAGGGCCGGGTCGGCGCGCAGCACGGCGGTACGCAGTTCCTGCAACTGCGGGGACGGGTCGAGGCCGAGCTCGTCGGCGAGGCGGTCGCGCAGCGCGTCGTACGCGGCCAGCGCCTCTGCCTGCCGTCCAGCCTGGTAGAGGGCCTGCACCAGCAGGGCGTGCGGACGTTCGCGCAGCTGATGCGCGCGGGTCAACTCCTCCAGCTCGGCGACCAGGTGCTCGCCGCCGCCGACGGCCAGGTCCGCCTCGATCCGGTCCTCGATCGCGGACAGGCGCAGCTCGGCCCAGCGAGCGGCGGGCGCCGCCGCGTACGGGGCGTCGGCGACCTCCGCCAGCGGCTCCCCGCGCCACAGCCGCAGCGCGGCGGCCAGCGACCGCCCGGCGCCGGCCGGGTCTCCGGCGCGCAGCTCGCGCTGGCCCTGCCGGGCGAGCTGCTCGAAGCGCAGCGCGTCGACGGCGTCGGCGGGCATGTCGAGCCGGTAGCCGCCGGGGCCGTAGCTGACGGTGTCGTCGGGCAGGGCCCGGCGCAGCCGCGAGACCAGCGACTGCACGGCGTTGGCGGGGTCGGCGGGCGCGGCGTCGCCCCAGAGCGCGTCGGCGAGCGCGGGCACGCTGACGGTCCGGCCCGCGTCCAGTGCCAGCCGGATCAGCAGGGCGCGCAGCCGCGCACCCGCGAGCTCGACATGCTGCCCGCCGGAGGTCACCTCCAGCGGACCGAGGATCCCCACCCGCATGCCGCCCAGTCTCCCAGGTCCCGGCGACCCTCCCACCCGGCCACCCAGTCAAGATCACCCAAGATCACCCAAGTTGCCGGGCAATCGGGCGAAAGGGGCCCCAAGATACGCCCAGTTGCCAGGCAACTTGGCCGATCTTGGGGCCCCTCGCCCTCAACGGGTCAGCGGGTCAGCGGGTCAACGGGCGTCGGGGCGGGTCACCAGCCGATGCGGCCGGCGCCGTACTGGTAGAGGGGGTTGCCGTAGGTGGCGGGGACGGGCTGGCCCGCGTCGATCTTGGCGCGGATGTCGGTGCGCTGGGCGGCGGTGGCGCCCAGGTCGTAGGGCAGGTCCCAGGATTCGGTGGCGTCGGCGGGGATGTCGGTGCCACCGGCGCGCAGGACGTCGGTCAGGTTGCGCGGTAGCTGCCAGGGCAGGCGGCCGCCGGGGGTGTAGTCGCCGAACAGCAGGCTCGCCAGCGCCGGGCCCATCTCCTCGCCGCCGCGGTAGGTGACCACGGTGGCGGCGGGCAGGGCGTCCCACTCGGTGATGACGTACGGCCGGGGCAGGACCAGCACCACCACGACCGGGATGTTCTGGTTGCGGAAGTTCTGGATGACGGCGAGCTGGTCGGCGGGCAGGTACGGCTGCTCCTTCACCCAGCTGGTGGCGTGGGTGTAGGAGCCTTCGCCGACCGCCACGATGGCCAGCTTCGGGTTCGGGCCGGTGTCCTGGTAGACGTTGACCCCGGCGGTGGCGGCGCGGGCGCGCACGGCGTCGATAATGTTCTTCGAGCCGTACTCCTGATGGAAGTAGCTGGTCCAGATGCAGCAGGCCAGCGAGTCCGCGGCGCGGGGCCCGGCGACGACGATGTTGTCGCCGGCGTTCAGGCGCAGCGGCAGGATGCCGTTGTTCTTCAGCAGCGTCATCGCCTCGCGGGAGGCCTGGTTGGCCAGCGCCGTGTACGCGGGCTGGTGGAACCGGTACGGGCCGTTGACCGGGTCGCCGTAGGGAGTTTCGAAGATGCCGAGCTGGAACTTCAGCTTCAGGATGCGGCGCACCGCGTCGTCCATGCGCGCCACCGGCACTCCGGCCACGAAGGTGTCGATGGTGTAGCCGGGGGCGCCCGGGTCGGCCCCGCCCATCACGTCGGAACCGGCGTTGGCGGCGCCGACCCAGGAGCCGGACGGCAGCCAGTCGGTGGTCATCAGGCCGGTGAAGCCCATGTTGTTGCGCAGGTACGCCAGGATCTTGGCGCTGTCGCCGGCACCGGGACCGCCCGGGTCCAGCAGCGAGCTGCCCGCGTACCCGGGCATGATGTTGACCGCGCCGGCCTCCATCGCCGCCCGGAACGGGATCATGTGGTATTTGATCGTGACGGCGTCGTACACGATCAGGGCCTCGCCGCCCGCGCCCTCGCCCGGCCAGTGCTTGACCGTGGCCAGCACCGATTGCGGGTTGAGCTCGGGACCGCCCTGCAGGCCCGCGACCAGCGCCCGGACCTGGGCGGCGGCCACGTCGGCGTTCTCGCCGTTGCCCTCCTGGATGCGCGGGTAGAGGACCTTGGTGCCGACCTCGGCCAGCGGGCCGAGCACGCCGCGGGTGCCGACTTCGAGCTGCTCGCGGCGCTGCATGTCGCCGAGCTTGTAGTCGAGCGGGTAGTCGCGCGCCGCGGCCAGGGCGCTCTGGGTGGGGTAGGTCGTCTTGTACCCGTGGATGGTGTCGCCCGCGGAGACGAACGGGATGCCCAGCCGGGTCGCCGCCGACGACAGCAGGTAGTTGTGCAGGTCCGGGCCCTCGGCGGGGCCGAAGTGCCAGCCCGACTGGTTGAACGTCTGGGCGTTGTAGAACATCTGGTACGCCTTCTCCTGGGTCGTCATGCGGCTCAGGAGGTCGTTGACGCGGGTGTCGACGGGCTGGCGCCAGTCCTCGTACGGCTCGATGGTGCCGTTCTTGTTCAGGTCGCGGCTGCCGTTGACGATGTTGACGCCGTCGGCGACGGTCTCCAGGACGGGGACGTAGACGCTGAACTTGCGGATGTTGGAGGTGGTGGTCGCCCCGGAGCCGTTGACCGAGGTGATGTACCACTTGTACGTCCACCGGTCGGGCAGGTCCCAGGTGGGCGTGTAGGTGGTGCCGGTGGGCTCGGCGACCTTGGTGTACAGGTCGATGAGGTTGCCGGACTGGGTGAAGTCGTAGTCGGTGCGGCTGACGTTGAGCCATACCTGGTAACGGGCGGCCCCGGAGACGGCGTTCCAGCTCAGAACGGGTCGGCGGGTGGTGGTGACCATGGCCGCGTCGGCGGGTGCGGTCAGCGCGAACTGGCCGGTGGTGGCGGGGGCCTTGGTCGGGCCGGACAGCAGCGGCGCGGTGGACGAGGCGGTGTCGACGCTGCCGAACACCTGAAACTCCCACAGCGAGTACCCGTAGCCGGTGGCGCGGGCGGTGCCGTAGAGCCGGACGTAGCGGCCGGTGCCGCTGAGGTTCAGCGTCTCGATGCCCCCGGCGCCGGTCGTGGTCGAGTAGATGCTCGTCCAGGTGACCTTGTCGTTGGACGTCTCGATCCGGTAGGCGCGCGCGAACGCCGCCTCCCAGTTCAGGACGACCTTGGTGATGGTGGCGGTGCCGCCGAGGTCGATGCTCATCCACTGCGGGTCGCTGAACGCCGAGGACCAGCGGGTGGTGGTGCGGCCGTCGACGGCGGCGCCGGGGGCGTTGCCGCCCTCGTACGACGAGGCGTCGACCTTCTTGTACTCGGAGATGGTGGCCCCGCCGCCGCCTCCGCCGCCCCCGATGGTGCCGAAGACCTGGAACTCCCACAGGGAGTAGCCGTAGCCCAGGGCGCGGGCGGTGCCGTACATGCGCACGTAGCGGCCGCTGCCGTTGACGGCGAGCGTCTGCGTGCCGCCGGTGCTGGTGGTCGTGCTGTAGATCGTGGTCCAGGTGTTGTCGTCGGGCGAGGTCTGGATCTGGTACGCGGTCGCGTAGGCCGCCTCCCAGACCAGTTTGACCTGGTCGATCGCGGCGGTGGCGCCGAGGTCGACGCGGACCCACTGGGGGTCGGTGAACGCCGACGACCAGCGGGTGCCGAGGTCGCCGTCGGCCACGGCCGTGGCCGGGAACGCGGCGTTCTCCGACGAGGAGGCGAGCACGGGCTTGCCCTGCGAGATCAGTGGCCCGGCGGCCTGGGCGGGGCCGGAGGAGACCAGTGACTGCGCGACTAGTACGGCGACGGCGGCGACTGCCGTCATCAGCACCGCTCGGCTGCGGCGCAGCCTGGCGGTGGCGGTTCTGCGGAACATGGCTGCTCCTGACAGGACAGGCCGAGGCGCGTCACGTGGGGAGCGGACGTGCCACGGCGGTGGAGAATCATGTCAGAGAGCGCTCTCCAATGACGTACTTTCATCGACGTACGGGGATAAGTCAACCCCCGCCGCGTGCCGTCCCGGACGCGGAGAGGCGGTCGGCCCCACCATGCCGGGGCCGACCGCCGTGTTCCGTACTACGCCGGCAGGCGGTAGTTCGTGCCGAGCGCCGCACCCCGACCGGGCTGGGTCTCGTCGTAGCCGCGGGCGTTGCACTGAAGACCGCCGTTGATGCAGTGGGTGATCAGTGCGGCCTGCGTGGCCGGGTCCCAGGCGTTGAAGAAGTCGTAGTGGAACGAGTAGCCTCGCCCACTCGACAGCCGCACCTGCGACATGTCCCCGTTGACCGGGAACGCCATCTTGAACTCGATCATCGGCAGGGCGATCGGGTGGCTGGCCGGGCAGACCAGGTTCACCGGGTACGCCATGTGGCTCTTGTGGTCCGGCGTGTCCAGGTACAGACCGTTCCAGCAGCTCGGCGCCTGGTAGCGGACGTTGAGCTGCGAGTAGCCGGGGCAGGTGGCCGGGAAGTCGGCGTTGTGGAAGCTCTCGCCGCACTCCCAGCCCTCGACCGAGCCGTAGAGGAACTGGTCGGCCGTGGCCGACGGGCTGCCGACGACGAACCGCAGGCCGACCGGGAACGGCCGGACCGAGGTGTAGTCGTTGACACCCGTCTTGTAGTAGATGACCTGCGGACCGACCGGCGTGATCACCGTGTTGCCGTTGTACATCGTCGGCATCCAGTAGCCCGACTTGTCGTCCGGCGCGGTGCAGGTCGAGGTGCCGGCCTGCAACGAGGCGATGGTGCTGGCCGCGTTCGTGGTGCGGTTGCCCATGAACGTGTGCATGTGCGACGCGCCGGGCAGGCCCGCGAACACGATCGGGTCGTCGGGCTTGTCGTGGCTGAACGCGCAGTTGGCCTGGAACTCGTGGAAGTAGGCGTGCGGCGGGTTGTAGGTCGACGGGGTGACGCCCGTGACCTGCGGGTTGGCGAGCACGTACCCGGAGGTCGGGGGCGTGGTGCCGTTGTCGCCGTACACCTGGAACTCGAACAGCGAGTAGCCGTAGCCGTTGGCGCGCTGCGTGCCGTACATGCGCACGTAGCGGCCGGTGCCCGAGACGTTGAGCGTCTGGGTGCCGCCGGGGCCGGTCGTGGTGGAGTAGATCGAGGTCCAGGCGTTGCCGTCAGCCGACACCTGGATCTGGAACGACTTCGCGTACGCCGACTCCCACTGGAGCACCACCTGGCTGATGGCGGCAGAGGTGCCGAGGTCGACGCGCAGCCACTGCGGGTCGGCCCACGCGCTGGACCAGCGGGTCGTGGGGTTGCCGTCGACGGCGGCGGTCGCGACGGTGCCGCCGTTCTCGACCGACGAAGCCGTCGCGGGCTTGCCCTGCGACAGCAGCTGCGTGGCGGCGTGCGCGGCGGGGGCCGGAGCCACCAGCAGCGAGGCGGCCAGTGCGGCGGTGGCGAGGACGCCCCGTCGCACCAGCTTGCGGCTCGGCCGGAGTTGGCCGGAGGTTGTCATGCGATCTCCCGGGAGGTGGGGGCACGCCCACGCCCTGGGCAGGCGGAGGCGGCCGAACTGGGACGGGCCGTACCGCGAGCTGCTGGCGGGCATGGCCGCCTCACACCGCAGTACGATGGAGAGCGCTCTCCAAGAGTTTTACGCCCCGGTTGCCGCTACGTCAATACGTCCCTTCGCGACCTGGTCGAACTCGGCACGCTGAGCTGCGCGTTCCCGTTCGACGGCAGCGGCGGCGTCCCGGACCGCCGGTTCCGTGCCGGCCTGCTGCTCCGACTTGGCCAGTGACACGCACTGGTCCAGGTGCTCGCGCACCCGGGTCAGGAACAGCGCGTCGAACCCGGACGCGGCCGCCGCGTCCACTTCGGCCAGGTCGGCGTCGGTCACCATGCCCGGCATGTCGTGACCCTTGTGGATGTCTTCGGTCGGCAGCCCGGCTCTGGTCCGCAGGTCGACCAGCCGCGACAGCTCCGGGGTGTGCTCGCGGCGCAGCGCGGCGGCCAGGTCGCGGACGGCGGCGTCGGAGCCGCGCCGCTCGGCACGCTCCAGCAGGGCGAGCAGCTGCCCGTCCATCGAGATCATGATCTGGAGCCAGGCGACGTCGGCGCCCTGGAGCAGCAGCGGTGAGGCCACCGGGCGGGGCGGGACCGGCGCCGGAGCGGGGCCGGCGCAGGCCGAACCGGCTAGCAGCACCGCCAGTAGCGCGGCCGCCGCGGGCCACGCCGGGCGGCGCCTGCCGGACGGCTCGACCCGCTCGTCGCGATAGGGCTGGCCAGGGCTGGAGCCTGGCCGGGAGAGGGTGGGGGCGAGGGTGGGGTTCATGACCGACCTCCTGGGCGGGCGCAACACGTCATGATCGTGGGAGAGCGTTATCCGCCCATCGAGTCTCCGGGCGGTCCCATCTACTGTCAATGCAAGGCTTCGCGAACCGTCATCTTGATGAGCAATATGGACACCATTCAGCCCGGGTATTGACGACCGGCAACAACCGCGTAACACTCCTCGGCGTGGAGAGCGCTCTCCACCGCCGGCACCGCTCTTCTCCTCCGGGGCGGGCGGTGCCGGTGCACACCCGCTCCGTCCGAACCATCCGCACGCGGGCCGCCCTGCCCGGCGCGACCCGCGTGCGACCATCGACGGCGCACCGCGGCGCCCGCCCGGGGCACCGGCACCTCACCCGGTCTGGAGTCACCGTGGACCAAGGCCCGCCCACCGCGCCCGTCGACCTCGGCCCGAACACGTACGTGTTCGACCCGTCCATGCCGGCCGAGCGGATCCAGGCCGTGCTCGACGAGGTGTTCGCCCGGCAGGAGACCGCCCAGTTCGGACCCGGCCGGGTCGCGCTGCTGTTCAAACCGGGCCGGTACGCCGTAGACGCCAACATCGGGTTCTTCACCTCCATCGCCGGGCTCGTCCTGTCCCCCGACGACACCGTCATCGACGGGCGGGTGCGGGTCGAGGCGGACTGGTTCGACGGTAACGCCACCCACAACTTCTGGCGCGGCGCCGAGAACCTCGCCGTGCAGCCGCCCGACGGCTGGGACCGCTGGGCGGTGTCCCAGGCCGCGCCGTACCGGCGGATGCACCTGCGCGGCAGCGTGCGGCTGTGGGACGGCAGGGACGGCTGGGCCAGTGGCGGCTTCTTCGCCGACACCGTGATCGACGGCGAGGTGCTGTCCGGCACCCAGCAGCAGTGGCTCTCGCGCAACTGCGAGTTCGGGCAGTGGACCGGGGCCAACTGGAACATGGTCTTCGTCGGCGTGCACGGCGCCCCGGCGCCGGGGTTCCCCGACCCCGCCCACACCGTCATCGAGCGCACTCCGGTCGTCCGGGAGAAGCCGTTCCTGTACGTGGACGCCGACGGCGCGTTCGCGGTGCTCGTGCCCGACCCACGCACCGACAGCACCGGTACGAGCTGGGCACACGGCCCGACCCCGGGCCGGTCGCTGCCGCTGGCCGACTTCTACGTCGCCACCCCCGGCACCACCGCCGCCGACCTGAACGCTGCCCTGGCGCAGGGCCGCCACCTGCTGCTCACCCCCGGCGTGTACGAGATCGACACCACCGTCGAGGTCACCCGGCCCGGCACCGTCGTGCTCGGCATCGGCCTGCCGACGCTGGTGCCCGTCGGTGGCGCCGTCCCGCTGCGGCTGGCCGACGCCGACGGGATCATCGTGGCCGGAGTCATGTTCGACGCCGGGCCCGAGCAGTCCCCGCTGCTCATGGAGGTCGGACCGCCCGGCAGCCGGCGCAGCCACGCCGCCGATCCGATCTCGCTGCACGACGTGTTCTTCCGCATCGGCGGCACCGGCCCCGGCCGCGCCGAGACCAGCCTCGCGATCAACAGCAGCGACGTCATCTGCGACCACACCTGGATCTGGCGCGCCGACCACGGCGACGGCTGCGGCTGGGACGTCAACCCGGCCGCCACCGGCCTGGTCGTCGACGGCGCCGACGTCACCTGCTACGGGCTGTTCGTCGAGCATTTCCAGGCCACCGAGGTGCTGTGGCGCGGCGAGCGCGGGCGCACCTACTTCTTCCAGAACGAGAAGCCGTACGACCCACCGCACCAGCAGGCCTGGCTCGACGGCGACGTGCGCGGCTTCCCGGCGTACCGGGTGGCCGACGGGGTCGCCGAGCACGAGGCATGGGGCCTGGGCAGTTATTGCTTCTTCCAGGCCGATCCGGGTGTGGTCAACGAGCGGTCGTTCCAGGTGCCCGAGGTGCCCGGGGTGCGGCTGCGGCACGTCGTCATCGTGTCCCTGGGCGGCGTCGGGACCATCGCCAACGCCGTCAACGACCGGGGCGGCCCAGCGGACAGGGACACGTGGGTGCGGCACCTGGTGGCGTGAGCGGCGGCACGCTGGCCATACCACCGGCGCTCTGATCTGATCTCGTGATGGACCTCCAGGGACTCCGCGTCGCCGTCACCGGCGCCGGACGTGACACCGGACGCCGCCTCGCCCTGGCCTTCGCCGAGCGCGGGGCCCACGTGTACGCCGCCGCGCGCCGCCAGGCCGACGCCGCCCGCACCGCCGAGCTGATCGCGCTGGCGGGCGGCAGTGCCGAGGCGTTCGGCTGCGACCTCGCCCGGCCCGACGACGTACGCGCCCTCGCCGCCGCGCTGGCCGAGCGGACCGGCCGGCTCGACGTGCTCGTCCACAACGGGGCCGCGTACCTGGACGGGCCTGACCTGCTCGACGCCGCCGACGACGCCATCGAGAACACCATCGCCGGGGCGGGCACCGGCACGGTGCTGCTCACCAAGCACCTGCTGCCGCTGCTGCGCGCCTCGGACCGGGCCGACGTCGTCACGCTGGTGTCCGGCTGCGGCGAGACCGGCAACCACCGCTCCCAGGCGCACCCGGCGTTCTACGCCGCCAAGCACGCCCAGGCCGGGCTGGCCGACATCCTGTCGCACCGGCTGCGGCCCGAGGGCATCCGCGTGATCGCGCTGTACCCGCCGGACTTCGTGCAGGACGGGCCGCGCACCGCCGACCACGACCTGACCGCGCAGTCGGTCGTGGACTGCGTGCTGTTCGCGGTCGGCCAGCCCCGCGACTGCTTCATCCGCGAGTTCCGCTTCGAACAGCTCGCGGCCTGATGATCGCGAGTTGCGGTCGCGTGGTGGCCTCGGCGGTCAGGATGTGACCGCTGACGGCGATCAGCGCCCGGCCGGCTCCAGGACCGGTTCGGCGGCGGCGGCGGTCGGCGGGGCGGGGGCAGGGGCGGGGGCCGTGCGGGCCGCTTCCAGGATGGCGCGGATCTCGCGGAGCTGGTGCTTGATCTCTTCCTGCTCCTCGTGCACGAACGCGTCGTTGTTCACGATCAGCTTGCTGGCGAAGTGCGCCGTGATCAGCGGGATCACGAACAGGACCATGATGGAGATCAGCAGCCCCGCCAGGATGCGGCCGGCGGTGGTGGTCGGGTACGTGTCGCCGTAGCCGACCGTCGAGGCGGTCACCACGGCCCACCACAGCGCGTCGCCGAGCGACTTGCCGCGCTCGAAGATGCGGTACAGGCCGCCCGAGACGACGATCAGGATCAGGTAGCTGACCAGCAGTGCCTGGGGCGAGTTGGTCAGCCGTCGCAGCAGATACACGACGGAGATTCTGGCAACCGCGCCCGCCCGGGTACACCCGCCCATCCGGACAGATACACGTCACACCTCGGGCCGCCCCGCGCCCCGAAGTGGTTGCAGTTTCCGGGAAAGTGCTCGAATCCCGGCCGGCTTTCCAGCAGTTCCCCGAAACTGCCCGAACCCCCTGCGCGCGGTCGGCGTGATCGGTCAGTGTCGATGTGCTGGAGTGCGGTCCGCGGTGGGAGGGCATGGGAAAAGTCGGCCCGGCGTATTAGAATGTGTGTTCGAATCAAGGCCGCTGACCTGCGAATGGAGCCGCCATGACCACCCATGCCGCTGCCCTGGATACATCGACCGACACCCGCGCCGCGCTGCCCTACGCGACGCTGCTCGCGTTCACCCGCTACGTCGACCGGACCGGACCGGCCAAGGCCGTGTTCGTCGGGAAGCTGCGCCGCCAGCGCGAGACCGGCGGCGGGTTCAACCCGCACAGCCAGCTGGTCAAGGCCCTGAAGAACGACATCGAGTTCGGCATGGACGGCACCCATCTGGCGGCGGTGCGCAAGGCGGTCAACCCCCGCTGGAGCAGGCTCTACGACGCGCTGACCGCGGGCGCGACGCGCTACCTGCGGTCGCTGGGCGAGCCGCACACCGCCCACCTGACCCAGGTCAACGACGCGCTGGCGGTCATCGCCGACCTGCCCGTGCGGGTGAGCGCCCACTTCGGACTGCGCTACGACGACGGCCGAGTCGAGGCGGTCCGGCTGCACTTCGACGAGGAGCCGCCGACCACCGAGCTGGTCACGGCCACGCTGCACCTGATGCGGGCCAACATGGACCAGATCCTTCCGCACGGCACGCCGGTGCTGGTCGACGTGCGGCGCGGGGTGACCCACCGGGTCGAGCCGGGCCGGGTCGGCGAGATCTCCCGCTGGCTGTTCGGCGAGGCCGCCGGGTTCGCGGCGATGTGGAAGACGCCGGCCGTCACGCAGTGACCGCCCCGCGGCAGCCTTGACCGCAGACACCGAGTGCCCTGAGCCGCAGCCGCCGCGGCCGGGGCACTCGGCATTCCGGTGCGTCCGGCGGGCAGGGTGGTGGTCGGCGCGGGTCACACCACATGTGGTGTGACCACAACTCATGTGGTGTGACCCGCAGTCCGGTGTGGCCGGAGCCGGGCTTCTGGGCGGACGTGGGCGGCTCAGCGGATGTTGGAGGTGTGGCCGAGGCTGTAGCGGCCGGGCTGGGGCCATACCGCCAGGCCGTGCGGGCCGTCGCCGACCGGGATGCGGGCCAGCAGCTTGCCGGTCTCGGTGCTGAGCGCGTACACCTCGCCGTGGTAGCGGCCGGCCAGCCACAGGGTCCTGCCGTCGGCCGAGACGCCGCCCATGTCGGGGCTGCCGCCGCCGGGGATCTGCCAGGTGGTGCGCGGCTTCATCGTCGCCAGGTCCAGCACGGTGACGGTGCCCTCGCCCCGGTTGGAGACGTACGCGACCGAGCCGTCGCGGCTGAAGTAGATGCCGTGCGCGCCGTCGCCGGTCTTGACGAAGCCGGTCCGCCTGGTGGCCGTGCCGTCGAAGATGTGGACGCCGCCCGCATGCATGTCGGCGACGAGGAACGCGGTGCCGTCCGGGACCAGCCGGGTGTCCTGCGGCATGGTGTGCTCGGGCGGGCCGAGGTCGAACAGGCGCAGCTGCCGGCCGGTGACGGCGTCGAGTGCCAGCATCCGCCCGGCGAACTCGCAGCTGAACAGCATGACCCTGCCGTCGCGGGTGTAGTCCATGTGGTTGATGCCGGCGCACTTGGGATAGCGCAGCGACTTCACCGGGGTCCAGCCCGGCAGGGCGTAGTAGTCCAAGCGCCGGTACTCCTCGGCGACGACGATGGCCTGCCTGCCGTCGGGGGTGAAGTACAGGTTGTAGACGTCCTGGATGGGGAGCATGGTGCCGGGCTTGCCGGTGCGCGGGTCGACGGGCAGGATCGAGCCGCCCGGGACCCGGCTCCCGGTGACGTACAGGGTGCGCAGGTCGTACGACGGCACGACGTGCTGCGGCTCGGCCCCGCCCGGATACGTCGCGATCACGCGGTAGGTCTTCGGGTCGATGACGAACAGCTGGTCGTCGATGGTGGTGGGCACGTAGACCAGCTCGCGGTCCTTGGCCACCTCGGGCAGCAGCATGCCGGGCCCCGCGGCGGCGTACACGTCGCCGGTCGGCGGGTACTGCGGCATCCCCGGATACAGCGCCGCCTCGGCGTGCGGAGCGGACGGCTCCTCGGCTCGGGCCGCCGAGGTCGCCGGTGCCGACGGCCGTGCCGCGCACCCGGCCACGAGCGCCCAGCACACCGCGAGCGAGACCATACCCGCCCTGATCATGAAAGAAGTTTACAAAAGGGATCAACGCCGCCGCCGGGAATCGGTCGAACGGCGGGCACGGCTGAGCGGCCGCGGTCGAGTGCCCGACCACGGCCGCCCGGCCCGGCAGGGTCAGCCCTTGACCGCGCCCTGCATGATGCCGCCGATGATCTGGCGTCCCAGCACGACGAACACCACCAGCAGCGGGACGGTCGCGATGAAGGCGCCCGTCAGCGTCAGGGAGAAGTCCGCCACGTACCCGCTGGCCAGGGTCGACAGTGCGGTCTGCACCGTCGGGTCCTCGGGGGTGAGCACGACCAGGGGCCAGAAGAAGTCGTTCCAGGCCGTCATGAAGGTCAGCATGCCCAGCACCGCGGCGGCGGGCTTCGCCGCCGGGAGCACCACGTGCCAGAAGATCCGGATGGTGGTGCAGCCGTCGGCGCGCGCCGCCTCCAGCAGCTCGGTCGGAACCGCTTCCGACAGGTACTGCGTCATGAAGAACACGCCGAACGCGTTGACCATCGCGGGCACGATGACCGCGTAGATCTGGCCCGTCCACTCGATCTTCGCCATCAGCATGTACAGCGGGATGACACCCAGCTGGTTCGGGATCATCATCGTGGCGATGATGATGAGCAGCATCGCGTTGCGGCCCTTGAAGGTCAGCTTGGCGAACGCGAACCCGGCCAGGGTCGAGAACAGCACCACGCTGATCGTGATCGCACCGGAGACCATGAACGAGTTGGCCAGCGCCTTGAAGAACGGGACCGTGCCGAACGCCCGCTCGACGTTGGCCCACAGGTTGCCGCCGAGGCCGAGCGGCGGCGGAACCTGGCCGAGGACGCCGTTGTCGTGCGAACCGACCACCAGCATCCAGTACAGCGGGAACGCCGCGAAGAAGGCCAGGGCCAGCAGCGACAGGTAGGTGAGCTTGCCGGGGCGGCGTTCGGCGTTGAACACCCGGCGGCGGCGCGGCGCCTCGGGCGCCCGGACCGCGGCCGGCTCGGTCGAGTGGCGGCTCAGGGTCGTGGTCATCGCGAACTCCGCACACGGCTGGTCAGCAGGTAGTTGATCGCGGCGACGATGACGATGATGAAGAACATCACCCAGGCCGCGGTCGAGGCGTAGCCGAAGTCGAAACGGGAGAAGCCGACCTCGTACAGGTACAGCGACAGCGTCTGGAACTGCCGGTCCGAACCGCCGGTCACCGACGCCCCGCCGAACAGCAGCGGTTCGGCCAGGACCTGCATGCCGCCGATCGTGGAGATGATGACCGTGAAGATGATCGTCGGGCGGATCGCCGGGACCGTGATCCGGGTGAGCTGCTGGAAGCTGCTCGCACCGTCCAGCGACGCCGCGTCGTAGAGGTCCTTCGACACCGCCTGCATCGCGGCCAGGTAGATCAGGGCGTTGTAGCCCGTCCACCGCCAGATGATCATGACCGAGATCGCGATCTGCGACGACGCCGTGCCGGCCTGCCAATCGATGCGGCCGAGGCCGAGCGAGTCCAGCAGCCAGTTGATCAGGCCGTAGTCCTTGCCGAAGATCTGGCCGAAGATGATGGCGACGGCCGCGACGGACGTGATGTTGGGCAGCAGCGCGGACATGCGCCAGAACGTGGGCGCCCGCAGGCGCTGGTTGAGCACGTGCGCCAGCACGAGGGCCATGATCAGCTGGGGAACGGTGGACATCACCCAGATCTGGGCGGTGTTGCGCAGCGCGTTCCAGAAGTACTCGTCGGCGAACAGGTCCTTGTAGTTCTGGATGCCCACGAACGGGTGCGTATCCGCGAGCAGGCTCCAGTCGTGCAGCGACACCCACGCCGTGTAGATGAGCGGGAACACCCCGAACGCGGCGAACAGCACGAAGAACGGCAGCACGTACAGGTAGGGCGATGCCTTGAGGTCAAGGCGGTAGAACGCGTTTCTCATGGTCGAGCGGTCCCTTCGACTACCGGGAATGTGGCCGGGGCCCGGCCGCCGCGTCCTCGCGGCGGCCGGGCCCCGGCCGTGGTTCACAGGAGAGCCTTGACGTCCTTGACAGCCTGGGTCCAGGCCTCGTCCGGCTTCTGCTTGCCCTGCTCGACCCGGGTCAGGCCGTTCTGGATCGCGGTGTTGATGTCACCGGACTTCGGGCCCATGTACTGCGGCACCATGGTGCTGACAGACTTCGAGAAGATCTGGCCGACCGGCGCGTTGTTGAAGAACGGGTTCTTGAAGTCCTTGATCACCGGCTGCTCGTACAGCGACACCGTCGACGGGAAGTTGCCCAGGGCCCGGAACACCTTCGCCTGCTGCTCCGGCGCCACCAGCCACTTGGCCAGCTTCGACGCCTCAGCAACGTTCTTGCCCTGCTTGGGCAGCGTCAGGAACGAACCACCCCAGTTACCGCCACCACCGGGGATACCGGCGATGTCCCACTTACCCGAGGAGTCCTTGGCCTGCGACTGGATGTAGGCCATCATCCACGACGGGCAGGCGAGCGTGACGAACGAACCGTTGGCCATACCCGCGTTCCAGTCCGCCGACCAGGCGGCGATCTTCGCCGACAGGCCCTTGTTGATCGCGTCGATCGTCAGGTCCCAGGCCTTCTTCACACCGGGGTTGGTCTCCACGACGACGTTGGCGCCGTCGTAGATGCCGACCGGCTGCTGGCCGAGGACGGAGCGGTACATGACCGTCGGGCCGTCCATCCACGAGGAGCCCTTGACGTTGGCGGCCTTGAAGCGCTCGCCGGCCTTGATGTAGTCCTCCCACGTCGGCCACAGCTTGGTGACCTCTTCGCGGTCGGTCGGCAGGCCGGCCTTCTCGAAGATGTCGCGGCGGTAGCACATCGCCATGCCGCCGACGTCGGTGCCCAGGCCGATGACCTCACCGGAGGCGGCCGAACCCTGCTGCCACTTCCACGCCGGCCACTGCGCCTTGATCTCCGCCGCGCCGTAGTCGGCCCAGTTGTAGAACTTGCCGGGGTTCGCGGTGAACTGGCCCGCCCAGCCCTCCTCGATCGCCTCGATGTCAGCCGCACCCGTGTTCGTCGCCAGGTGAGCCGCCAGGTTCTTGTGGTGGTCCTCAGCCTTCGTGATCCGCTCAGTGATCTCGACGTTCGGGTTGAGCTGCATGTACTCCTTGTACAGATCCTTGTAACCGAACTCGCCGAACGTGGCGATGGTCAGCTTGACCTTGCCACCCGGCTTCGCCGGGTCGTCGCTACCGCCGCAAGCGGCGGTGGTCAGCGCGAGCGCGGCCGCGAGCAGCGGCGCCGCGACGGCGGTCAACCGCCGGCGGGAAAACGCGGAATGCATGGAGTGTCCTCCAGACAGGAAGGTTTAGGGGGTGTTTCAAGCAGTTGCGCGGAGGTGGTGCGGTAGTGCGATTGGAGAGCGCTCTCCCACAGAGGAGCATGTTCTCCTGCCCCGCCCGTGTCAAGGGGCCATTACCGTTCCGTTACGCGCCTCGGGCGCGCACGCCGAAAAGACCTGGAACGACCAGGCCTTAGGCTGTTTCGTCGATGCTCAGGCGGACTGGCGGACCACGAGTTCGGGCTCGAAAATCACCGACGTGGTGCGGTGCCCGCGCTGGTCGATCCGGGCCAGCAGCAGCCGCGCCATCTCGGCCGCCATGTCCTCGACCGGCTGGCGCACGGTCGTCAGCGGCGGCCTGCCCGTGGTCGCGGCACTGGAGTCATCGAAGCCGATCACCGCAACGTCCTCGGGAACACGTCTCCCATGATCGCGAAGGACCATCAGCGCGCCCTGGGCCATCACGTCGCTGGCCACGAAGATGCCGTCGACCTCGGGATACTCCCGCAGCAGCTGTTCCACGGCCTGCTCGGCGCCATCCTGGGTGAAGCCCCCGTCGTAGGACGGGACGTAGGCGAAGCCGTGCTTGGCCATCGCCTCCCGGAAACCGTTGAGGCGGTCCGCACCGGCGGGCATGTCCACCGAGCCGGAGATCGTCGCCACGTGCTGGCAACCGCGCGAGGCCAGGTGGTCGGCGGCCTGCCGGGTGCCGTTGTACGTCGCCACGTCGACATAGCTGATCGGCATGGGCGAGGCGGGGCGGCCGTACAGCACCGCGGGCACCGCGGCCTCGGCCAGCAGCCCCGGCAGCGGGTCGTGCGGGTGCAGCGAGATGACCACGACCCCGTCGACCTGGCCCTGGCGCACGTCGGCGACGATCTTCTGGCAGGCGTCCTCGTCCCCGGCCAAAGTCAGCGCCAGGTGCACCCCGACCGGGCGCAGCACGCTGAGCACGCCGCCCACCACGCGGCCGAAGAACGGGTCGGAGAAGAACCGGCCCATGAACGGGTCGTCCGCGGTGCGGCTCTCCGCCTCGGAGACCACCAGCGCGATGGCACCGGTGCGGCCGGTGACCAGCGAGCGGGCCGCCCGGTTGGGCACGTAGCCGGTGGCGGTGACCGCGTCCCAGACCGTCTTGTGCAGCGCCGGATCCACGTTGCGGATGTTGTTGATCACGCGGGAGACGGTCGCCCGGGACACGCCCGCGACCTGCGCGACGTCCTCTAGGGTGGGCAGCCGCGGCGCTGGGGGTCGGTCACTGCTCATGAGCGAATTTATAGCACAGGCGGAGAGCGCTCTCCCTCCCCCACCTGCGCAGAATGGTGCGGCGGGGGCCCTCGCGGACCGCCCGCCGCACTCTACGCCGACCAGGTCAGCCCTGGTAGACCCCGAACTCCCACAGCGAGTAGCCGTAGGCGGTGTTGCGCGTGAGACCGTTCATCCGTACGTACCGGCCGCTGGCATTGACCGGGATCACGTCGAACCCGCCGTTGCCGTTGGTGGTCGAGTAGACCGTCGTCCAGTTCGTGCCGTCGTTGGAGACCTGGACCTGGTACGACTTGGCCGAGGCCGTCTCCCACGCCAGCAGCACGTTGTTGAACGACTTCACCGAGCCCAGGTCGCACTGGAGCCACGCCGTGTCCACCCACTCGCTCGCCCAGCGGGTGCCGTAGTTGTTGTCGGTGGCGTACGACGGCAGCTGCGGGCCGTTGGTGCCGGTCGGCTGGTAGGTCGACGCGGTGCACGGCTTGTTCAGCGCGATATTGGTGCCCGGCACCGTCGGCGGCACGACCTTGAACGACTTCTGCTCGATGCCGACGTTGCCGTAGCCGTCGAAGGCGTACACGTACACCTTCCACACGCCCAGCTGCTCCGGCGCGGTCACCTGGAACTCGTTGCTGCCGAGCTGGGTGAACCGGACGTTGGAGAAGCCGGTGTTGCCGTTGATGTGCTTGTTGCTGAACATCAGGTTGTACCGGATCGCGTCACCGTTGGGGTCCGACGCCCCGGCGTACACGGTGAACGTGCCGCCCGCGGGCACCGTGGTCTGGTTCGACAGCGTCAGGCTGGAGAACTCCGGCGGGGTGTTGGCGTAGGCCGTGCCGGAGTACGCCTGCTTGAGCGCGTGGTAGCCGAGCCGGCGCCAGCCGCCGGTCAGCGTGTTGAGCCAGACGCCGCCGAAATCGTTCTCCAGGCCGTAGTGGAACTCGGTGGCCCCGAGCGCCACGCCTGGGTGGCTGAGGATGGCGTTCCAGCTGGCCGTGTAACCGGCCTTCTTCTGCACGTCGGTGGGCTCGGTCGGCACCCCGTTGAGGTCGTTGGGCACCTCCCACTCGCCGTCGGGGCCGCCCTCGGTCACCACGTACGGCTTGTTGTAGCCGCCGTTGATCCAGGCCTGCTTCACTCCGCCGATGGCGCCGTAGGAGTTGATCGCCCACAGGTCCAGGTTCGGAGCGTTGTTCTTGTAGTACGGCCAGGCGCCCACCCAGGCGTCGGTCGAGGTGACCGGGTGGTTCGGATCGGCGGCGTGGATCGCGATCGCGACCTCGTTGACGAAGGCCGCGTACGCGTTGCGCCGCGCCTCGACCTCGGCGGCCGGCAGGCCGTGGTCCTGCATCGTGAGCAGCACCTCGTTGCCGACGTCCCACATCAGCACGCCCTGGCGGTTCTTGAGCGTGTTGACCCGGGCCACGATCTCGGCCTTCACCGAGGTCTTGTACGCGGTGTCGTTGACGTAGTCGGCGCCCTGGTTGAGCCAGTGGCCGACGATCACCTTGATGCCCTGGCGGGCGGCGGTGTCCAGCAGCACCGGGGTCTGCGTGTCGTCCACGCCCCAGGTGCGGATGGTGTTGACGCCCATGTTCTTCAGGTCGCGCATGTAGCCGTCGGCAGCACCCTGCGGCGGACCGTAGGTCAGGCCCTTCACCAGGTACGCCGCGCCGTTGACCTGGAGCTGCCAGTTGCCCTGGGTGCCGGTGACCTTGACGACGCTCGGACCGGCCGGGACGGCCGGGTCGGTCATCGCCGGGGCGGTGGCGCCCACCTGCCGCGACACGGTCACCTTGTCCACGGCGAGGACGCCGCCGGAGCTGGTGTCCGGGGTCGGCACGGTCTCGCCCGCGATCGCGTTCGGGTAGAGGCCGCCGATGGCCAGGTCGAGCCGCAGGTAGAAGCCGTGGTGCACGGCCGCGTCCCAGGCGGCGACGCCGACCTGGCTCTCGCGCACGACGTAGGTCTGCACCCCGTCGAGGTAGAAGCGGATCTCCTCGTCGGTCTTGGTGCGGTCGATGACCTGCGCGTACTCGTGGAACGCGGTCTGGCAGCCCATGCAGCTGGCCAGGCCCGAGGTGCGGCCGTTGTACTCACCGCAGGGCCCGTCCGGGGCGGTGCCGCAGTGCAGCGTGTTCGACAGCTGGCTGCGCCCGTTGACGCCGCTCATGATGTCGGTCTCGCCGACGCCGGGCCAGTTGTTGTAGTTGCCCCGGTACGCCGCGCCGGTGGACCGGAACGCGGGCCAGTAGCCCAGGCCGTTGGCCGGGTTGGGCTGCTGGATCACCGCGGAGAAGCGGGTCAGCTCGCCCGCGGCCGGGGTGAAGTCGGTGCGCTGGGTCTCCAGCCGGCCCGAGGTCCAGTTGCCCGCGCCGTCGCGGATCGCCTTGATGTTGAGCTTGCCGTCACCGGACAGGTAGACGTTGGCGGTCGACGCGCTGGCGGTCTCGATCTCGCTGGTGCCCCAGTTCGCCGCACCGCCCGGGTACTGCGTACCGGTGCGCAGCAGCCAGTTGGCCGCGCTCGGCGAGGTGTTGGCCGCACCGTCGAAGCTGTCCTCCCACACCGTCGTCCAGTTGCCGGACGGGCTGGGCGAGGTGCTCGGCGAGGTGCTCGGCGACGCGCTCGGGCTCGGCGGGGTGCCGCCCGCGAAGACGCGCATCTCCCACAGCGAGTAGCCGTAGCCGCCGACGCGGGCGGTGCCGTTCATGCGCACGTAGCGGCCGGTGCCGTTGACGGTCAGGCTCTGCGTGCCGCCGGTGCCGGCGGTCGTGGAGTAGACCGACGTCCAGTTGCTGCCGTCGGGCGAGGTCTGGATCTGGAACGCGGTCGCGTACGCCGCCTCCCACACCAGCTCGACCTTGCAGATCGCGTACGACTGCCCGAGGTCCACCCGCAGCCACTGCGGGTCGGCGAACAGGCTGCCCCAGCGGGTGGCGGTGTTGCCGTCGAACGCCTCAGCGGGCGTGCCGACCTCGACCGAGGACGCGGTGGCGGTCTTGCCCTGGGCCACGTTCGTGGTGCCGCAGGCACCGGCCGACGGCGACGGGTTGGTCCCGCCGATGCTGCCGATGACCTTGAACTCGTACAGCGAGTAGCCGTAGCCGCTGTTGCGGGCGGTGCCGTACATGCGCACGTAGCGGCCCGAGCCCGTGACGTTCAGGGTCTGGGTGCCGCCGGTGCCGGTGGTGGTGTTGTAGATCGAGGTCCAGTTGGTGGCGTCGTTGGACGTCTGGATCTGGAACGCGGTCCCGTAGGCGCCTTCCCACTGGAGCACGACCTGGCTGATGGTGGCGTTGCCCTGCAGGTCGACCTGCAGCCACTGCGGGTCGCTCCACTGGCTGCCCCAGCGGGTGCCGGCGTTGCCGTCGACCGCGTTGGCCGCGGTCAGGTCGGCGCCCTGGACGGAGGAGGCCGTGGCGGGCTTGCCCTGCGAGATGAGGGTGTCGGCCGCGTTGGCCGTGGCGAAGGGGACGATCAGGACCAGGGACGAGACGATGGTGGAGATCGCGACGGGGATCGCGATCCGCCACCGGCGGGGCAGTCGCCTCGCGCCCGGGCTGGTGAGGGCGGGTGTCATGGAGCTCCTACCTGTTCATCGGGGCGTTCGGAGGAGTCGGTTTCCGGGCCCGTTCGGGCCACGATGGAGAGCGCTCTCCGAGTGTTACGCCCAAATTTCCTCAGTGTCAAGACGGCGACGATCATCGGTGCCGACTCGCCCGGATCAATCCGTTTTGACCGATGGATTTGGCAAGACCGTTACGAGAAGAGCCGTTGGGCTCTTGACATCCGAGCCGTCCAACCGGGAGCCTTGGCCAAGTGGGAGAGCGCTCTCCATTGCGTTTCCCGCATCGCTGCCCGGCACATCGAGAGGTAATCCATGCCCACGCAGACCGAGGAACCCGCCGCCGCCACGCGGCAGACGCTGCAGTTCCCCCAGAACTTCTGGTGGGGCGCGGCGACGGCGGCGTACCAGATCGAAGGCGCCGTGGCGGAGGACGGCCGCACCGCGTCGATCTGGGACACCTTCTGCGCCACGCCCGGCCGCGTCGCCGACGGGCACACCGGCGCCGTCGCCGCCGACCACTACCACCGCTACCGCGACGATGTGGCGCTGATGCGCGAGATCGGACTGTCGGCGTACCGGTTCAGCATCTCCTGGCCGCGGATCAAGCCTGGCGGCGGACCGGCCGTCAACGCGGCCGGCGTCGCGTTCTACGACCGGCTCGTCGACGAGCTGCTCGACGCGGGCATCCGCCCCACCGCCACCCTCTACCACTGGGACCTGCCCCAGGAGCTGGAGGACCGCGGCGGCTGGCTCGACCGCGACACCGCCTACCGCTTCGCCGAGTACGCCGCGGTCATGGCCGAGAAGCTCGGCGACCGGGTCAAGCTGTGGTGCACCCTCAACGAGCCCTGGTGCTCGGCGTTCCTCGGGTACGGCTCCGGGCACCACGCTCCGGCCCGTACCAGCGCTGATGGTGGCCTGAAAGCCACCCACCACCTGCTGCTCGCCCACGGCCTGGCCACCCGCGCCCTGCGCGCCGCGGTGCCCGGCGCCCAGGTCTCCATCGCGCTCAACCAGGGCGCGGTCCGGCCGCTGACCGGCGCCGACGGCGACCTCGCCGCCGCGCGCCGCATCGACGGCCTGCTCAACCGGATCTTCCTGGACCCGATCACCACCGGGCAGTACCCGGCCGACGTCGTCGCCGACACCGCAGCGGTCAGCGACTGGTCGTTCGTGCACGACGGCGACCTGGCGACCATCGCCGCCCCGATCGACGCCCTCGGCGTCAACTACTACGCCCCCGACCTGGTCAGCGCGGGCGTTCAGCCGCCGGACGAGAACTCGCCCTACCCGGCGACCACCGACATCGCGTTCCACCAGACCCCGGGGCCGCGCACCGAGATGGGCTGGACGGTCGACCCGACCGGCCTGCGCGACGTGCTGCTGCGCCTGCACCGCGACCACCCCGGCCTGCCGCTGTACGTCACCGAGAACGGCGCAGCCTACGTCGACGAGGTCGACGCCGACGGCCGGGTCCGCGACAGCGACCGCACCGAGTACCTGCGGCTGCACCTGTCCGCCGCGCACGAGGCGCTGGCGGCCGGAGTCGATCTGCGCGGCTACTTCGTCTGGTCGCTGCTGGACAACTTCGAAT
This sequence comes from Catellatospora sp. TT07R-123, assembly GCF_018327705.1. NCBI lineage: Bacteria > Bacillati > Actinomycetota > Actinomycetes > Micromonosporales > Micromonosporaceae > Catellatospora > Catellatospora sp. TT07R-123. Next base: position 1,879,845 of record NZ_BNEM01000002.1, read on the forward strand.
GGGCTTTCGGCTACGGCAAACGCTTCGGCATCGTCCGGGTCGACTACGACACGCAGCAGCGCATCCTCAAGGACAGCGCGCTGTGGTACCGCGAGGTCATTAGGGCTGGTGGCATCGCGGGCTGACTCCCCACCACCGCGGGGAGTCCCACGGGGCGGGTCGGGCGTCACCTCTCATGGCGCCGGGCCCGCCCCGATCTACGCTGCTCAGGTGACTGTCACCAACTGGGCCCGCAACGTCGTCTTCCAGGCCGGACAGGTGCGCCGGCCGTCGTCCGTGGACGAGCTGCGGGCGCTGGTCGCCGGATCCGACCGGGTCCGGGCACTGGGCACCGGGCACTCGTTCAACGAGCTCGCCGACACGACCGGCGAGCTGGTCAGCGTCGCCGGGCTGCCGCCCGTCGCCGAGATCGACCGAGAAGCCGCCACGGTACGGGTCTCGGCCGGCACCCGCTACGGCGAGCTGGCCACGATCCTGCACGCGGCCGGGTTCGGCCTGCGCAACCTCGGCTCGCTGCCGCACATCTCCGTCGGCGGGGCCTGCGCGACCGGCACCCACGGCTCCGGCCGCCGCAACGGCAACCTGGCCACCGCGGTCTCCGGCCTGGAGCTGGTCACCGGCACCGGCGACCAGCTGGCCCTGGACCCCGCCGACGACCGGTTCGCCGGGGCGGTGGTGCACCTGGGCGCGCTCGGAGTGGTCACCCACCTGACCCTGGACCTGGTGCCGACGTTCGAGGTGCGCCAGTTCGTGTACGACGGCCTGCCCGCCGCCGCCGTCGCGGACTGCTTCGACGAGGTGCTGGACGCGGCGTACAGCGTGAGCCTGTTCACCTCGTGGTCGGGGCGCGGGATCGACCAGGTGTGGGTCAAGAGCGCCGGGGACGGGTTCGCCGCCCCGGGCCGCTGGCACGGCGCGGTTGCGGCCGACGGCGCGCGCCATCCGATCGCGAGCATGTCTCCGGTCAACTGCACCGACCAGCAGGGGCTGGCCGGGCCGTGGCATGAGCGGCTGCCGCACTTCCGGCTCGACTTCACCCCGAGCAGCGGGGACGAGCTCCAGTCGGAGTTCTTCGTGCCGCGCGGGCGGGCGGTGGAGGCGTACGCGGCTCTGTCGTCGATCGCGCCGTTGATCGCGCCGGTGCTGCAGATCAGCGAGATCCGTACGGTGGCCGCCGACGAGCTGTGGCTGAGTCCGGCGTATGGCCGGGACAGTGTCGCCTTCCACTTCACCTGGATCGCGGACGCGGCCGCTGTCGCCCCGGTCCTGGCCGCGGTCGAGGCGGCCCTCTCCCCCTTCTCCCCCCGCCCCCACTGGGGCAAGGTCTTCACCCTCGACCCGGCCCAGGTTCGCGCGTCCTACCCGCGCCTACCCGACTTCCTGGCCCTGCGCACCGCCCTCGACCCCCACGGCCGCTTCCGCAACTCCTTCACCGACCGCTACCTTCTCTGACCGCAGCGACCCGCCGGGCTGCCCGGCTGCCCCGCTGCCCCGCTGCCCGGCCGCCCGGCTGCCCACCCCGCTTTACATAGACGTTGGCCTATCACATCGAGTCCGATCTCGTCTCAGTCGATGTGATAGGCCAACGTCTATGTCGGACCCGGGGGTGTGCCGGTGGGCGCCGCGTTGCCGGGACCGGAGCGCCCCGAGATCCGCCGAGTTGCCGGCGAGTCGGGCGGATCACGTCCCCACTTTCGCCCGACTGCCCGGCAACTTGGCCGGTGTTGGGGCGTACGGGCTCACACGGGGGTGGTGGAGGGGCGGGGTAGGTGGGTCAGGAGGGTGGGGAGGACGGTGCCGAGGGGGGCGTCGAGGCGGAGCGTGGCGGTGTCGTCGGAGCGGGTGGCGCCGCGGTTGACGATGGCGACCGGGATGCCGTGCTTGGCCGCGCGGATGACGAAGCGGCGGCCGGACATGACCGTCAGCGAGCTGCCCAGCACCAGCAGCAGCCGGGAGCGCTCGACCAGGTCGAAGCAGTGCTGCACGCGCACGGCCGGGACCGTCTCGCCGAAGAACACGACGTCGGGCTTGAGCATGCCGCCGCAGCCCTCGCAGTCGACCGTGGCGAAGCCCGCGACCTCATCGTCGGTGAGCTCGACGTCGCCGTCGGGGTGGATCGCGGTGATCTGCGCGGTGTAGCCGGGGTTGGCCGTGTCGAGGCGGCGGTGCAGCCGCTGGCGGGTGCTCAGCTCGCCGCAGCCCAGGCAGACGACCCGGTCGAGGCTGCCGTGCAGTTCGACCACCTCGTCGGCACCGGCGGCCCGGTGCAGGCCGTCGACGTTCTGGGTGACGATGCCGGCGAGCAGTCCCCGTTCCTGGAGCGCGGCGACGGCGCGGTGGCCGTCGTTCGGGCTGGCGCGGGCGATGCTGCGCCAGCCCAGATGGCTGCGCGCCCAGTAGCGGCGGCGGGCGAAGGCCTCGCGGGTGAACGTCTGGTACGTCATCGGGGCGCCGCGGCGCTGCACGCCGTCGGGGCCCCGGTAGTCGGGGATACCTGATTCGGTGGACAGCCCCGCGCCGCTGAGCACCGTCACGTCGCCGCCGCCGACGAGGTCGGCCAGCCGATCTATCGCCACTTCCCGCACCTCACCATGTTGCCACCGGGAGCGCCGGGCGCCGTCTCGGGCACCGCTCCGGCGGGCGTAGAACGTTAACGATCATTGATAGGAGTCTTTACTATTAGGTTTCTTTAATTTACGTTGACGAGTACATGAAAGCCTGCGAACTCCAAGGTAGGTGGAACCTCATGAAACGCCCAGCTCAGAGCACCCGATACCGGGTGCTGGCGGCCACCGCCGCCACGCTGATGGCGATGGGTGCCTCGCTCGCGATCTCGACCGCGGCGTCGGCAGCCAACCTCGTCAGCAACCCCGGCCTGGAGACAGGCAGTCTCTCCCCCTGGGCCTGCTCCGGCGGTCTCGGCAGCGTCGTGAGCACTCCTGTGCACGGCGGCACCAAGGCGCTGGCGGGCGCGGCAAGCGCGTCCGACCACGCCCAGTGCAGCCAGACCGTCACCGTCCTGCCGAACACGGCGTACGTGCTCAGCGCCTGGGTGCGCGGGGGCGGCGGCTACGTGTACCTCGGCTACACCGGTGGCACCGAGACGTGGAACCCGGCCTCGGCCAACGCGTACACCCAGCTGTCGCTCAACCTGACCACGGGTGCCTCGCAGACGTCGCTGACCATCAACGTCCACGGCTGGTACGGCACCGGCACGTACTACGCCGACGACTTCTCGCTGGACGGCCCCGGCGTCCCGCCGTCGTCGCCGCCCGCGTCCCCGTCGGCGTCGCCGTCGAAGTCGGCCACCCCGAGCCCGTCGGTGTCGCCGTCACGCTCGGCCTCCCCGTCGCCGTCGCCGACGGTGTCGCAGTCCCCGCCGCCGCCCGGTGGCAAGAAGATCCTCGGCTACTTCGCCGAGTGGGGCATCTACGGGCGCAACTACCACGTCAAGAACATCGTGACGAGCGGTTCGGCCAGCAAGCTGAACTACATCAACTACGCGTTCGGCAACGTGACCAACGGCCAGTGCGCCATCGGTGACGCCTACGCCGACTACGACAAGGCGTACGACGCCGCCGGCAGCGTCGACGGTGTCGCCGACACCTGGGACGCCGGCGCCCTGCGCGGCAGCTTCAACCAGCTGCGCAAGCTCAAGAAGGCGTACCCGAACATCAAGGTGCTCTGGTCCTTCGGCGGCTGGACCTGGTCCGGCGGCTTCGGCCAGGCCGCGGCCAACCCGACCGCGTTCGCCAACTCCTGCTACAACCTGGTCGAGGACCCGCGCTGGGCGGACGTCTTCGACGGCATCGACATCGACTGGGAGTACCCCAACGCCTGCGGTCTGTCCTGTGACACCAGCGGCGCGGCCTCCTTCAAGACCCTGATGTCGGCGCTGCGCACCCGCTTCGGCTCCAGCTACCTGGTGACCGCGGCCATCAGCGCCGACGGCTCCAACGGGGGCAAGCTCGACGCGGCCGACTACGGCGGCGCCTCGCAGTACATCAACTGGTACAACGTGATGACGTACGACTACTTCGGCGCCTTCGCCGCGCAGGGCCCCACCGCCCCGCACTCGCCGCTGACGTCGTACGCGGGCATCCCGACGGCCGGGTTCTACACCGACGCCGCCATCCAGAAGCTGAAGAGCAAGGGCGTGCCCTCCTCGAAGCTGCTGGTCGGCATCGGCTTCTACGGCCGCGGCTGGACCGGTGTCACCCAGGCCGGCCCCGGCGGCACCGCCACCGGCGCGGCACCTGGCACCTACGAGGCGGGCATCGAGGACTACAAGGTCCTCAAGAACAGCTGCCCGGTCACCGGCACCGTCGCGGGCACCGCGTACGCCAAGTGCGGTAGCAACTGGTGGAGCTACGACACCCCCAGCACCATCAACGGCAAGATGTCCTACGCCAACACGCAGGGTCTCGGCGGCAGCTTCTTCTGGGAGCTGTCCGGCGACACCACCGGCGGTGAACTGATCACCGCCATGCGCAGCGGCCTGGGCTGATCCACCCGGCTGTTGCCGCGCAACGGCGGGCGTCCACTCCAGGACGCCCGCCGTTCCGCTTTCTGAGCCACCGCCCGCTCACGGTCGGCGACGGTCGGCTGGCTACGATTCCGGCAACCGCCCCCGGCCGTAGGAGCACCCCCGCATGTCCACCGAGGAATCGTCGGGCCTGAGCAAGACCGCGACCATCGTCACCATCGCGGGCACCCTGCTCGGCACGCTGCTGGCGTACCTGTCGCTGGCCGCCGCGGTGAAGTGGCCGCCGTTCACGCCCAAGCCGGCCGTCACGGTGTTCCAGGGCGGCGACCCGCACGACAACCGCTGTCCCGGCAGCGCCTGCCACAAGATCGGCGTATCGCTGTCCGATTTCGACGCTGACACGACCGTACGCTGCACCCTCGACAGCACCGAGGGGCCGGACGTGTTCGGGACGGTGACGGTGCGCGTCGACGGCGACGGCCAGGGCCAGGTCGAGAGCACCAACTTCTACGGCACGCCGGGCGGCTGGGTCAGCGCCACCTGCGACGGGCACACCGGGCGGCTCGACGGCTGGTGACCCGCACCGGCGCGGGGCTGCCTGCGCCGCGTCGCGGGACGCCGGTTGGGCCGTCCGGGCGGCGAATCCGGGGCCGGCGGGTCGGGGACCGTGCGACCATGCCCCGGTGGAGATCTACCTGCGTACCGAGCGGCTGGAACTGCGGCCGTTCACCGGGTCGGCAGCCGACGTCGACGACCTGTACGGCCTGGACCTCGACCCGGCGGTGATGGAGTTCCTCACCGGCGGCCGGGCCACGGCGCGCGAGGAGATCCGTGACCGGCGGCTGCCGGAGCTGCTGGCGGCGTACCGGCGGTTCCCCGGGTTCGGGTGGTGGGCCGCGGTGGAGCGGGCGAGTGAAGCGTTCCTGGGGTGGTTCGCGCTGACGCGTACCGAGCAGACGCCGGCCGGGGAGGCGGAGCTGGGGTACCGGCTGCGGCGGGAGGCCTGGGGGCGGGGGTACGCAACGGAGGGGTCGCTGGCGCTGATCGGCAAGGGGTTCGGCGAGCTGGGGCTGGAGCGGGTCACCGCGAACACGATGACGGTGAACATCAGGTCGCGGCGGGTGATGGAGAAGTGCGGGCTGCGGTATGTGCGGACGTACTTCCTGGAGTGGCCGGACCAGATCGCGGGCGGGGAGCAGGGGGACGTGGAGTACGAGCTGCTGCGCTCCGACTGGGAGCGAGCCCGGACTCCCGCCTGACCGCACCACGCCCTCACTCTGGCGCGCTCCGTCCCGCCCCCTTTTTTGATCGACGTTGGCCTATCCCATCGAGTTCGATCTACTCGTATTCGCTGAGATAGGCCAACGTCTATGAAAAACGGGACGGGGCGACGGCGGGGCGGGACGACGGCGGGACGGGGCGGGACGGGGCGACGGCGGGGCGGGGCTGACGGGGTGGGTGCAGTGCTGATCAGGCGGTCAGCGGGTCGCCGTTGCGGGGTCGGTCAGGAAGGACAGGAGCAGGGCGTCCAGGTCGCCGCCGAGCAGGGCCACGCCGTGGTCCGCCCCGGGGCGCATGACGAGCTTCTTGTGCTGGGACACCGACAAGCCGTACAGCTCCTTGGCCTGGTCGGTGAACCCGCCCTCCAGCTCCCCCGCCGCGAAGATCGTCGGCACGGCCAGCGACTTCACCGCGGTACGGGCGTCGGCGTCGTACACCGTGGGAGCCGACAGGCTGACCACCCCATCCACGGGCGGGACCGTGCCCGCCGACGCGGCCAGGGCGATGGTGCCGCCCCGCGACGCCCCGAACACGAACACCCGCTTGACCCCCTCGGCGCGCAGGTGCGCGATCCCGGCCTGGGCCACCTCGACCGCGTCGCGCGAGCTGATGTCCAGCGACAGGGCCCGGTATCCCTGCTGCCGCAGCGTGAGCGCGAACGGGTACCACTGGCAGGCGCTGCTCTCGGCCTGGTGCAGCAGCACCACCCCGGTGTCGCCGGTGCCGACCTCGATCGCGGCGGTCATGTTCTGCTTGACGTCGGTGATCACGACGAGCGGGCTGCGGTCGGCCAGGCAGGCGACGTTGGCCTCGTCCAGCACCCGCTGGCGGGCGGCGGCGGTCGGGTCGAGCGGGGACGGCGAGGCCGTGCCGGTCGCGCCGCCGCTGCCGCAGCCCGCGGTGAGCGCGACGGCGATCAGGGCGGTGGCGGCGAGCGTACGGCGCAGCAGGGCGGTGGTGATTGTCCTCATGCGAGCCTGAACGCCCGAGATCGCGGGGCCGGTTGTCGCAACTCTAAAGGTTCTTTACTTATCTTGCGGCGACGGGTGGGACGGTCGTGCCGCGCCGGAACACCTGCCGGTATGTCTGCGGCGGCACCGAGGTGAACCGGCGGAAGTGGGCGCGCATGTTGACCGCGGTGCCGAACCCGACCCGCGCCGCGATCCGCTCGACCGGCTCGTCGGTGGTCTCCAGCAGCTCCTGCGCACGCCGGATGCGCTGCTCCAGCAGCCACTGCAACGGGCTGACGCCTAGGCTGTCGCGGAAGCGCCGGGCGAACGTACGCGGGCTCAGATGCGCCTGGCGGGCCAGGTCGGCCACGCTCAGCGGCTGGTCGAGCCGCTCGCGGGCCCAGCCGAGCACCGGGGCGATGTCCGAGCGGGCCTCGCCGCGGGCCAGCGGCTGGGCGAACTGCGCCTGCCCGCCCTCGCGGTGCGGCGGCACCACCATCCGGCGGGCCACCTCGTTGGCGACGGCGGCGCCGAGGTCCTGGCGCACCAGGTGCAGGCACAGGTCGATGGCCGAGCCGGTGCCCGCCGAGGTGAGCACGTCGCCCTCGTCGACGTAGAGCACCTCGGGGTCGACGCGGACCTGCGGGTAGCGGTGGGCGAAGTCGAGCGCGTTCATCCAGTGCGTGGTGGCGCGGCGGCCGTCGAGCAGCCCCGCCTCGGCCAGCACGTACGCCCCGCTGCAGATGGAGGCGATGCGGGCGCCCCGGGCGTGGGCGGCGCGGACCGCCTCGATCAGGGCCGGGGGCGGGCCGCACTGCACGGCACGGTTGCACGCCGGGATCAGCACGGTGTCGGCCGCGACGAGGTCATCCAGGGTGTACTGCGTCTGCACGAGCAGGCCGGAGCGCACCCGCAGCGGGCCGGGTTCGGCGGCGCACAGGCGCAGCTCGTACCACGGGTCGGCGAGGTCGGCGCGGTCGATGCCGAACACCTCGCACGGCACGGCGAGCTCGAACACGGGCAGATCGTCGGTGATCGCGACGGCGACCGCGTGCCGCCGGGCGGTGCTGGACGCCATGGCAGGATCCTATCGCACTGCGGCATTCCTGCCACTGGTGCGCCGAGCTGCCGTACCCGAGAGTGACGTAATGACCGAAACCCTGCAGCGACCTGACACCGCCGCTGCCGACCGCTCCCCCGCCGCGCACGGCCGCCTCACCCTCCCCCAGGGCGCCGCCCTCTACGTCGGTGCCGTCCTGGGCACCGGCGTCATCGCCCTGCCCGCCCTGGCCGTGCAGGCCGCCGGACCGGCGTCGCTGCTGGCCTGGCTCGGCCTGGTGCTGCTGTCCGCCCCGCTCGCGCTGACCTTCGCCGCGCTGGGCGCCCGCTTCCCCGACGCGGGCGGGGTCTCCACGTACGCCCGCAACGCGTTCGGGCCCCGCTGGGCCGCGGCCGTGGGCTGGTGCTTCTACTTCGCGGTCCCGGCCGGGGCACCGGCCGCGGCGGTCTTCGCGGGCGCGTACGTCGAGGCGGCCGTCGGCGGCGGGCAGCGCACCGTGCTGCTCACCGCCGCCGCGCTGATGCTGGCCGTCACGGTCACCAACCTGTTCGGCGTCACCGTCTCCGGCCGGGTGCAGCTCGTGCTCGCGGTGCTGCTGGTGACGCTGCTGGTGGCGGCCGTGGTCACCGCGGCACCGCACGGCGACCCGGCCAACCTGCACCCGTTCGCCCCGCACGGCTGGCTGGCCGTCGCCCCGGCCGCCGCACTGCTGGTGTGGAGCTTCGCGGGCTGGGAGGCGATCACGCACCTGGCCGCCGACTTCCGCCGCCCGCAGCGCGACCTGCCCCGCGCCGCCGGGATCGCCGTGGTGGTGGTCGGGGTGCTGTACCTGGCCGTGGCAGGGGTCGGCATCCTGGTGCTCGGCCCGCAGGCGGGCACGGGCGCGCCGCTGGCGCGGCTGCTGGAGATCGGCCTCGGCGGCCCGGCCGGGGCGCTGGCGGCCGCGGCCGCGCTGCTGCTCACCTTCGGCACCATGAACGCGTACTACGCCAGCGCCGCCAAACTCGGCGCGGCGCTGGGACGCGACGGGGCCCTGCCGGGGTGGCTGGCCCGGGGCGCGCGCGCCGGGGACGTGCCGCGGCGCAGCCTGGCCGTCACCGCGAGCCTGTCCGCGCTGGCGATGGTGGCCGTCGCGGTGACCGGCACCGGGGCCAAGCCGCTGGTGCTGCTGGCCACGGGGGCCTTCGTCGCCGTGTACGCCCTGGGCACCGCCTCGGCGCTGAAGCTGCTGCCGCGCGGCACCGCCGCGCACCGCAGCGCGATGGTGGCGCTGGTCGCGGTGACCGCCCTGGCGCTGACCACCGGCTGGTACCTGCTGTGGCCGCTGGCCATGGGCGCGGGCGCGCTGCTCTACCAGCGTCGCGGCACCCGCGCCTGACACGTCCGGCCCGCGCGCTCCCCATGGCAGAAGGAGGGGAGCGCGCGGGCCAGCGTGCGTCAGCGGCCGGGGGTCACCAGGCCAGCGCGGCGCAGTCCGCCTCGTCGGGCAGCAGTGGCCGGATCGCCACCGAGTACGTCTTGCCGCCGGAGGTCCACGGGGTCAGCTGGTTCGCCTTCGCGGCGGCCGCCAGCACCGCCGTGGCCTGGTCGCCGGTCGCGGCGACGCAGCCCAGGTCCAGGCCCTCGGAGAACGCCTTGCCGGGCAGCGCCGGGCCGGGCCAGGCGACCTCGGCCTGCTTGCCCGCGTCCGGGTTGGCCTGGTAGGTGCTGGCCAGACCGGCGACGGTCTTCGCCTGGTACGGCTCCGACTGGCCGACCGCGCCCTTGCCGAGCGTGGTGTCCAGATCGGTCAGCGCCTTGACGAGGTCCAGCAGCTTGCGGCGGGCCGCCACCTGATCGGCCGACAGGCCGTCGGTGCGGATCTCCTCGTTCAGCGCGTACGCCGTGGTCTTCTTGTCGCCGTCGGCGGTGTGCACCGTGATCACGGTGTCGGGCATGTCGGTGACGCCCGGCTGGCCCAGGTCCTGCTTCGTGCCGATCCCGGCCTTGACGGCCTGGTCGACCAGCTTCTGCACGTCGCCGCTGGAGATGCGGCGCACCTGGATGTTGGGCAGCGCGGGACCGGGGTAGATCATCGTGACGGGGCCCTCGGTGATGACCCGGCCGTCGGCGTACACGGTCAGCATCGGGATGCGGCTGGCCAGGTAAGCCGGGGGCACGAACCCGCCGACCTGCTCGACGCGCAGCGCGACGGTGTCTCCGCCGGGGAACGCGAACTGGTCGTCGGAGCCTTTACCGGCACCGTCGGCGGCCTGTGCGCAGCCCGCGGCGCCGAGCACGAGCAGCGACGCGAGCGCCGCTCGGACTGCAAGAGTTGCCTTCATGCCTGCTGTGACCGTCCGCGGGCCGCCCCGGTTCCCGCCGCACGGGAAAAGTTGCCGACGCCGCCTATCCGAGCCCGGCGAAGCCGTCGCCGGACAGCTCGACCAGCTCCTCCAGCGCCAGCCTGGCCTGCGCGGCCGCCTCGGGGTCGCGCTGCTCGATGCCGCTGGCGACGAACTCGTCCTCGTCCAGGCGCAGCACCAGGGCGCGGTCAGCCGACACCCACAGGTCCAGGTCCAGGTCCTCCACGACGAGCCCGGCGGTGCCGGTCTCGGCCGGGCGGGTCACGTCGCAGTACCAGCCCTTGGGCCCGTCCGGGCCGCTGACCTCCTTGACCGAGTACCAGCGGTCGCGCCAGTAGTGCTCGGTGAACAGGTCGCCGGGGTCGAAGCTGACGAACCCGAAGTCACGCGGCCCGTCCCCGGCGAACGGCGCCTGCACCACCAGGTGCACGCCGTCGTCGTGCAGCACCCGCGCCGCGTAGCTGATCTTCTCCCGGCCCTGCTTGACCAGCCGGACCAGGACCTCGTCCCCGACCACCAGCACGCCCATGAACCCTCCCCCGTTCGGCGAACGGCTCCCATGCTCGCATCCGCAGTGCGGGCCACCGGGGGAAGGGCACCTTTACCTCGCAAAGCGATCAGAAGGTGCCCTTCCTTCCCCTAACCTCAGGGCATGAGCCCGTTGCCGCGCGCCCTGCTGTGGGACCGGATGGTCGAGGTCGGAGCCGACATCGCCCTGGTCGACCTGCGACCCGACCGACTGTTCGCGCACGGGCAGGCGGTGGCCGCCGAACCGGTCGCCCACTCCTGCCGCTACCAGCTCACCACCGGCGAGGGCTTCGTCACCGACGCCGTGACGGTGGAGACCGAGGGCGCCGGCTGGCAGCGCGAGGTCAAACTCGAACGCTCCGACCGCGGCTGGCGCGTGGTCACCAGCGAGCAGGGGCGCTTCGGCTCGGCGTCGCTGCCCGGCATCGTCGACTCGGACCGGCTCGCCGACGCGTACGACGTGGACCTGGAGTGCACGGCGCTGACCAACACGCTGCCGATCCGGCGGCTGAACCTGCTCGGGGCGGCGCCGGGCACCACGCACACCGTTGCGGTGGCCTGGGTGCGGGTGCCGTCGTTGCAGGTCATCCCGGTGGAGCACACGTACAGCGTGGTGTCGCCGGACACGATCCGGTTCACCTCGGGGACGTTCACCGCGGAGCTGACCGTGGACGGCGACGGGTTCGTCGTCACGTACCCCGGCTACGCCGCCCGCGTGGGCTAGCGGCCCCGGGCCTGGACCATACCCTGGTTGGCCAGGGCGTCGGCGCGCTCGTTGCCCGGGTCGCCCGCGTGGCCCTTCACCCAGCGCCACTCGATCGTGTGCCGGGCGGCGGCCTCGGACAGGCGCTGCCACAGGTCGGCGTTCTTGACCGGCTTGCGGTCGCTGGTCAGCCATCCGTTGCGCCGCCACCCGGCCAGCCACGACGTGATCCCGTTGCGCACGTAGCTGCTGTCGGTGTGCAGCCGCACCGCCACCGGGCGCTTGAGCGCCTCCAGGGCCTGGATGGCGGCCATCAGCTCCATCCGGTTGTTGGTGGTCTGCTCCGCCTCGCCGCCGCACAGCTCGCGCTCGTGGCCGCGGTAGCGCAGCACCGCACCCCAGCCGCCGGGGCCGGGGTTGCCGCTGCACGCGCCGTCGGTGTAGATCTCCACCAGGTTGTCGGCCGGGTCTGCCATACCGGCAACCTACCGGGTGGGGCCGGATCAGTAACGCTGCATCGGCCCGTCGGCGTCGCGGACGCGGCCGCGGGCCAGGACGTGGTCGAGGCTGTACCGGCCCGCGCCGACCGCCGCGAGCAGCAGCGCGCCCAGGCCCAGGGAGATGACGAGCTCGGCGCCGCCCTCGCTGACGAACAGGCCGTGCCCGATGTGCACGGTCAGGTACGCCCCGAGCATGTCGACCGCCAGCAGCAGGCCGACGATCGGGGTGAACAGGCCCAGCACCAGCAGGGCTCCACCGACCAGCTCCACGAACGTGGCGAACCAGGCCGACAGCCCCGGCAGCGGGACGCCCATGGCCCGGAACCCGGCGGTGACCTTCGGGATGCCGAGGTCGAAGAGCTTCTGCCAGCCGTGGGCGAAGAAGATGACGCCAATTCCGAGTCGCGCGAGCAGTTTGACCAGGTCACGTACTGATTCCGGCACTGTGATCATCGAAGCCGCCCCCAACGGATCGTCTGTTGTCACCCAGCTTTTCACAGTAACCGCCTATTAACCCGGTATAGCTCGGTAAACCCGACAGGGCGGTACACACCGACACGCGAGCCGAACTCGTACTTGCCGCCCCGTCGTGCAGAAAACGCGCGGACATGGTGGGATGCACTCGCAAGGTCGCCACCGCGCCCGGCGGACGGCCCTGCCCGCACCGAGCAGCACCGGAAGGAACGGAGGATCAGATGCCCTCAGACGGCCTGATTAACCGGCGTTTCGTGTACAACGGCCACGCCAGCACCGTCGCCGACTACGACGGCCACAAGCGGCTGGCGATCGTCATGGACGACCAGCCCCACCAGTGCTTCTCCGTCAGCATCGACCTGCCCGACGACCCCTCCGCCGGCCTGCAGCTCGACCTGTACCTCGCCGACGGCCAGTTCTACGCGTGGCCCGCCAGCGGGCGCGGCGAGCCGCCGGCCCTGCGCCGCGGCAGCGTCGTGGAGCCCTCCGCCGACGCCTGAACCGCAACACAACCGCAGTCCGAACAGGACTGTCTCGATCATCGATCGCTGTTAGCCTGCCCGCATGCATGCCGACACCACCGCCATGCGGCAGGTCGCGGACGGTTTCCGCGACGTCGCCACCGCACTGCGCGACGAGGCCGTGCACCTCGGGCGCGAGGAGTTGCCGGTGGTGACCGACGACTACGTCTACGCCGTGGCGAAGGTGCCCGAGGCCTTCACCGAGTTCCTGCGGATCTGGTCGACCGAGCTGACCTGCACCGCCGACGCCTGCGGCGACATCGTGTACGGGCTGGTCACCGCCGCCCAGGCATACGACGACGCCGACCGGGCCGCCACCGTCGGGACGCGCTGATGGGCGCCTACCACCTGCGCAGACTCGTCGAGGCCAAGGAGCACATCGACGGGTCGTACGGCTACTGGGGCACCGGCGGCCTGCTCGACGGCATCGACGACGGCCTGGGCGCCCCGCACCTCACCGAGTTCTACGGCATCGCCGCCACCATCGCCGACCGGCTGCGCGAATACGCCAAGCGCGTCGACGCCCAGGCCGTGCAGACCCACACGCTGGCCGCCCGCAAGCTCGACGCCGCCGTCGTGGGCCAGATGTCGGTGCCCGCCGCCGACGGCATGAAGGCCCTGGAGTCCGAGCTCAAACGGATCGTCGACGTGCTCGGCGACGCCGCCGACGTGCTGACCGCCCACGCCGCCACCATGACCGACGCCGCCCGCGAGGACGGCCGCGGCGTCGAGCAGCTGCGCGACGCCCGCGCCCGCGTCGACGGCATCGACGGCTTCTTCGACTACGACGGCGACGTCATGCGCGCCGCCCACCGCACCGCGATGGACGGCATCAACGCCCGCGTGCACGCCCACACCGCCGCCCGCGACAGCTCCGACAGGGTCGCCCGCGCCCTCAACGACCTGACCGGCCAGGCCCGCCTGGCGCGGCTGGGCAACTCGCCGCTGCGCGCCCTGGACGAGCTGATGATCGCCAACGCGGGCGCCGACGAATACCACGGCGTCATCCTCACCGCGGCCGCCGCCGACCGGGCCCAGCAGCGGCTCAACGGGCTCAGCGAGGCCGACCGGGCGGCCCTGCTGGCGCTGCTGGCCGGGGCCAGGTCGCCCTACGAGCGGGCGTACCTGCTCAAGGCCCTGGCCGCCGGATACGGCGTCGGCGAGATCACCACGTTCGACCAGCAGATCCACGCCCACGGCGACGACCCGAACTGGCTCGACCAGCACCTCGCCCCGCTGGACACCAGCGCCAACCCGGTCCAGGGCCCGCACACCCCCACCATGTACGACGGCAGGGAGTGGACCCAGGGCCAGTACCCGACCTGCGTCGCGTCCTCCACCGTCACCGCCCGCGCCCAGGTCGACCCGCTGTACGCGCTCCAGCTCACCACCGGCGGCCACCCCGGCGACCCCGCGTTCGACAGCCCCGACGCGTTCGCCGCCCGCCTGCGCGAGGAGCAGGAACGCGTCTACGACGGCGGGCGCAACCCCTTCCAGAAGGTCTTCGGCATCGACGGCATGGCCGACTGGCAGTCCACCACCGTCGCCGACGAGGAGATCGGCGCCCACACCGGCATCGACTACCACGATGTGAAGCTCGGCGACGGCGACGCCCGCCGCGACGCGCTCACCGAGGTCGAGCAGGCCGTCGACAGCGGCCTGCCCGTGCCGGTGTCGGTCAGCGACGACTGGCTGCCCGACCACCAGATGATGATCGTCGGCCACGACGGCGGCATGCTCCAGATCTACAACCCGTGGGGCTACACCGTCTGGGTCAGCGAGGAGGACTTCATCAACGGGCACCTGGACACCGCCGTGGAGAAGGACGTCCCGCCGACCCCGATCAGCATCCGGGTGCCCCGATGAGCGCCCCCGGCATCGGCCGCCGCGTCACCGAGGCCGAACTCGCCGCGATGGACCCGGCACCGCTGCTCGCGCAGTGGCCGTACGGCCCGCACCACTTCGCCGAGGCCGCCATCGCCGCCGCGATCGCGCTGCACCACCTGCACACCCGGCCGCGCTCGCTGACGTTCCTGGCCGAGATCGTGCGCCGCGGCGGCCTCGCGTTCACCCTCGACCTGCCCGAACCGATGCCGGTGCCCGCCCAGGGCGCGCTGGTGCGCGAATGGCTGACCGCCGCCGCCTCCGTCAAGGACGGGACCCCGTTCGACGTCGAGACGGCGCTGGCGCGCTGGTTCGACGCGGTCGCCGCGATCCTCGGCATGCGCATGTCGCTGGTCCGGCCGCCGACCCCGCGTGGCGAGTAGGCGACGGGGGCGCCTGAACGGCACCCCCGTCGAGCCGAGCCACCGGCAAAAGGCCGCGCCGCCCCGGCCCTGGTGGCGTGGCGCGGCCGCCGAAGCTCAGTTACCGGCCGCCTCGGCCAGCTCGGCGACCGCCCGCGGCAGCGCCTCGCTGATCTTCTCCAGGTCGGGCAGGGCCACGCCGTCGGCGTACAGGCCGATGTGGACGGTGTCGCGGTAGCGCGACATGCCCACGGCCAGGGTGTGCCCGCTGGCCAGCGGCGCGATCGGGTACAGCTCCTCCAGCGCCGCCCCGCCCAGCCGCAGGGGCAGCGGCGGCAGCGGCACGCTGGTCACCACGATGTCGAACAGCAGCGGCGCCGCGTGCGCCGCCAGCGGCGCGGCCAGCCGGTGCAGCGCCGGCGGGACCAGCCCGGCCAGCACCGGCAGCGCCCCGGCGCCGCGCAGCGGCCCGCGCGCCTTGTTCGCCTCCATCTGCGCCCGCACCCGCTGCGCCCGCGCCACCGGGTCGGCCTCGCCCACCGGCAGCTCGCACAGGTACGCCGACAGCTGGTTGCCGTCCTCGCTGCCGCCGGAGCGCGCCCGCTGGCTGGCCGGGATCAGCGCCCGCAGCCCCGGCAGCGACCGGCCGTGCGTGTCCAGCCAGTGCCGCAGCGCCCCGGTCACCACCGCCAGCAGCACGTCGTTGACGGTGCCGCCGACGGCCCGGCGCGCCCGCTGCAACTCGCGCATCTCCAGCCCCACGAACGCCGCCCGCCGGGTGCCCGACGGCGGCGCCAGCAGCGGCGACGGCGCCGGGGCCCGCATCGTGCCCAGCACCGCCGAGGCGATGTCCAGCATCGTGGTGGCCTGGCCCAGCAGGCCCGACGCGGTGCCGTACGCCCCCGCGGCCGCGCCGATCGCGCCGCCGAGCAGCTGCCCGGACCGGCCCACCAGCCCCGACGGGGCCGCTGCGGTGCGGCGGCCCGCCGCGGCCCGCGCCGACGGCAGCGACAGCTCACCGTCCAGCAGCGACAGACCGATCCCGATCGCGCCCTGGCCGTCGCACATCGCGTGGTGCATCTTGGCCAGCAGCGCGAACCGGCCGCCGTCGAGGCCGCCGACCACGTGCAGCTCCCACAGCGGGCGGTCGCGGTCCAGCGGCGCGGCCATCACCTCGGCGACCAGCGCGGCCAGGTCCTCCCGGCCGCCACCGGGCAGCTCGTGCCGGCGTACGTGCCGGCGCGGGTCGAACTCCGGGTCCTCGGCCCAGGCCGCGGCGCCCGGCGGGAACGAGGCCGCCACGACGCGGCGGCGCATCCGGGGCACCTGCCCGGCCCGTTCGGTGAGCAGGCTCACCACCTCGGGCACAGACAGGTCAGCATCCGGCCCGAACACCGCCACCGCGCCCAGGTGCATGGGCGAGGCGTCGTTCTCCAGGCACAGGAAAGACAGATCCAGAGCGCTGAGCCGCGCGTCTTCCATCGGCATCCCTCAAGTCTCAAGACGGCAGGGCCACCGCCCCCGAGCCGGCAGCGCTGGCGTCCAGGGAGCTGACCTTGCGTACAACGTCTTAGACCACGTTAAGGGCGCGCGATGACACCCGCGTTACAGGCCCCGCCGAGCGTGTCGGGCGACACGCTCACAGTCGCCGATCCGGCGCATCGACCGCCGTGGGCGGTCCTCCCGCCGGGGCGGGCGCCGTCCCGTCGCGTTCCAGGCGCAACCGCTCGTCACGGCTGATCACGCCCATCGCCTCCTGCGCCTTCGCCACGTCCTTGGCCTTCTGCCGGATCTCGTCCTCCCGCGCGTGCTCGCGGCGGGCGCGGCCGTCAGCCTGCCAGTGGTCGTTGTGCGTGATCCGGCCGGCCACCTCCTCGGCCTTGCCCACCAGCCGCTGCGACACGTTGCTGAGCTTCGACTCGATACCCATCGCCGCACACTCCCCCGTACCCGGGTCCGCGTGCACCCGGACACCTCGATTGTGCCGCGCCGGGCAGGGGCGCGTCACCGTTCGGCCGAGCGCCGGGTGCGCCGGGCTTCACGAAGACCCCTTCCACGGCGTACGGCCCGGGGCGCCTGGCCCTGCTCAGCAGGAACAGTGCACCCCGGGCCGTACGCCGCGAGGTCACGCGGACCGGTCGGCCAGACTGGCCGCCGACTCGCGCACCCGCCCGCCCGCGTGGCCGAGCTGCCTGCGCAGCGCGACCACCGCCTCGTCGACCGGGTGCCCGCGCAGGGCCTCGGCGGCGGCGAAGCCGACCAGCGCCCCGACGGCACCGGCCGCCAGCACCCACGACCAGCGCACCGGCGCGGGACGGCCGGCGAGCACGTCGAAGGCTGCCGACGCGCGGCGGCGCGCCTCGGTGCCGGTGTCGGACAGGGTGTCCCTGATGGCCTCGGCCCGCTCGGCACCGCGCTCGGCGGCGACGTCGCGGGTCGAACCGAGCCCCCGCAGGAACTCGTGCCAGGTGGCAGCCGCGACGCCCTCGTGGTTCCGGGTTCCGAACATGGTCTGTCTCCTGCCTACTCAGCGAACGGCGACGACGCTCGTATGCCCTACGCCGCGGCCTGCGAAACCGCCGCCCGCGCCGCATCATCGTCGGAGTGGAGCTGGTAGACGCTGTACGCCTGCCGGATCACCGGGTGGGCCACGTTGCGCACCGGCACCCCGCCCGGCGTCATGCCCCGCTCGGTGCCGGCATGGGCGTGCCCGTGCAGCGCCAGCGCCGTCGGGGCCGCGTCGATCGCCTGCGCCAGCAGGTACGACCCCAGGAACGGGTAGATCTCCAGCGGCTCGCCGTGCAGCGTCTCCGGCACCGGGGCGTAGTGGGTCAGCGCCACCAGCACGTCGCAGTCCAGCCCCAGCAGGGCCGCCTGGAGCGCGTCGGCGCTGCGTTCGGACGTACCCACGAAGTCCTTCATCTCGCGCTCGCCGAACATGCTGGCGCACCGGCCCGCGAACCCGCCGCCGAAGCCCTTCACCCCGGCCACGCCCAGCCGCCCGGCCGGGCGGTCCAGCACCACGCCGTCGCCCTCCAGGACCGTGATCCCGGCCTGACGCAGCACGTCGGCGACCTCCTCCTGCTGGTCGCTGTGGTGGTCGTGGTTGCCCAGCACCGCCACCACCGGCACGCCCAGGTCGCCGAACTCCTGCGCCACGCACTTGGCCTCCTCCGGCGTGCCGTGGCGGGTCAGGTCCCCGGCCAGCAGCAGCGCCTCGGCGTGCTCCGGCAGCGTCAGCAGCCTGGGCCGGTAGCGGCCCAGCACGTCGCTGTCCATGTGCACGTCGCCGACCGCGGCCACCCGCATCATGAGAGCACCTCCGGCTCGGCGGGCTCGCGGACCGCCGTCACCGAGATGTCGTTGCACACCTTGCGGTCCGGAAAGTGCGCCACCACCCGCGCCTCGATGGCCTCGCGCCGGGAGGCGCACTCGACCTGCCCGCGCAGCACCACCGTGGCGCCGTGCCGGACGACCTCGATGCCCTGCTCGGAGATCTCGTCGTCCTCGGTCAGCATCCGCTGCACCGCCGCGTCGATGTACTCGTCGCTGATGTCGTGCTCGTTCACGCCGCTCCCCTCCTCTGACCCCTACTGCGGCGGGATGACCTCCAACAGGCTGAGCAGGTACAGGCAGGCCTGGGCGTACACCGACTCCTTGGTGTTGCCGCGCACCCGGTCCCAGTCGATCTGCTCGCGCAGCGAGCGGGCCAGCGGCAGCGCCCGGGCGAAGTCGCAGTGGTGCTGCGAGAACGTCAGCAGCTTGTGCTCCATCAGCGCGGTCGCCGACAGCACCGGGATGTGCAGCGCGCTGACCGGCATGATGTCGCTGTCGGCCAGCACCTCGTCGGTGACCGGATGCTGCACCGGGCGGAAGATGAGATCGACCAGCCGGTCGTCGTCGAACACCTTGACCAGCCAGTCCTCCGGCGGGCGCACCACCCGGAACCCGGCCTGCGCCAGCGCCGCCAGCGCGGGCTCCACGTCCTGCTCGCGGATCAGGTAGTCCACGTCGTGGTCGCTGGAGGTGCCACCGCGCGCGTACGCGGCAAAGCCTCCGGCCAGCACGAACGGGATCTCCGTCCGCTTGAGCACGCTGGCGGACCGCTTCATGGTCTCCAGCAGCTCGGCACTGATCTCGCTCAGCATGCGGTGCCCATACCCCCGATGTGCAGCTTCCACACCTTCCCCACCCGCCTCCATCCTGCCCCAACCGGCGGTCGGATACCCTCACCTCGGCCGATGTCGAATGGAGCGCGCCGTGCGGGTTGTGATCTTCGGGGCGACCGGGATGGTCGGCCAGGGTGTGCTGCGGGAATGCCTGCTCGACGACGGCGTCGAGGCGGTGCTGGTCGTCGGGCGTACGCCGACCGGCCGGACCCATCCGAAGCTGACCGAGATCGTGCACGCCGACCTGTACGACCTGTCCCCGCTCGCCGACCGGCTGACCGGCCTCGACGCCTGCCTGTTCTGCCTCGGGGTGTCCTCGACCGGGATGGCCGAGGCGGCCTATACCCGGGTCACCTACGACCTGACCATGGCGGTGGCCGCGACGCTGGCGCAGACCAGCCCCGGGATGCGGTTCCTGTACGTCTCCGGCACCGGCACCGACAGCACCGAGCGCGGGCGCAGCATGTGGGCGCGGGTCAAGGGCCGCACCGAGAACGCGCTGCTGGCGATGCCGTTCGACACGTACCTGTTCCGGCCCGGGTTCATCCAGCCGATGCACGGGATCGTCTCCAAGACCGGACTGTACCGGGCCGGGTACGCGGTCAGCCGCCCGCTCTACCCGGTGCTGCGGCGGCTGTTCCCGAGCGTGATCACCACGACCGAGAAGGTCGGCCGGGCCATGGTCCGGGTGGCCCGCGACGGCGCCCGCGAGCGGGTCCTGGGCAATCGCGAGATCAACATCATCGCCGCCTGACCCGCAGCGGCGGCCCGGCGGCGGCCCGTGCCGGCCGTCCGGCCCGTGGCATGATCAGCGTCGTGACCACCCCTCACGTTCCGGTGATCCGCCCCCGCGAGGTCGCCGACCTGCCCGGCTGCGTCGACGCGCTGGCCGCCGTACACGCCTCCGGCGTGCCCTACCCGAGCCGGTGGCCCGCCGATCCCATCGCCTGGCTGACCCCGGCCGACGTGGCGCAGGGGTGGGTCGCGGTCATCGGGGACACGGTGGTCGGGCAGGTGCTGCTGCGCGACACCCCGGGCCACGGGCACAACATCAGCCGCCTGTACGTCTCCCCCGCCGCGCAGGGCGCCGGGATCGCCTCGGGGCTGCTCGGCGCGGCCGTCGGCTGGGCCCGCGAGCGGTCGCTGCCGCTGACGCTGGAGGTGCGGACCGACGCGGCCGCCGCGATCGCACTCTACGAGCGCACCGGCTGGCGCCGCACCGCCACCACGGAAGCATCCTGGACCACCCCCGGCAACACCTCCATCCAGGTCCACCACTACACCCTGGACGCCTGACCCCGGCGGTGGGTCCGGGGATGTCGGCGGGCGGTGCTTGACTGTGCGGGTGGCTGACGATCCGGAGATCATCGAGTTCCCCTCGGCGGAGGCGTTCGAGCAGTGGGTGGTGACCCACGGAGACGTCCAGGGGTTATGGCTGAAGCTGGCCAAGGGCGTGCCCGGGGCGCTGAACTACGCGCAGGCGCTGGACGTGGCGCTGTGCCACGGGTGGATCGACGGGCAGAAGCGGGCGCTGGACGAGGCGTACTGGTTGCAGAAGTTCACCCCGCGCCGGGCCCGCAGCCCCTGGTCGAAGGTCAACCGGGCCAAGGTCGAGGCCCTGATCGCGGCGGGCCGGATGCGTCCGGGCGGGCAGGCCGAGGTGGACCGGGCCAAGGGCGACGGGCGATGGGACGCCGCCTACGACAGCCCGCGCACCGCCGAGGTGCCCGCCGACCTGGCCGAGGCGCTGGCCGCCGACCCGGCCGCGGCGGCGTTCTTCGCCACGCTGAACAGCACCAACCGGTTCTCGATCCTGTACCGGGTCCAGGAGGCGAAACGGCCCGAGACCCGGGCCCGCCGGATCGCCCAGTACGTCGCCATGTGCGCCGAGGGGCGCAAGATCTACCCGTGACCTGCCCGCTTGCGGGCGGGTCGCGGCGGGCGTGGCTAACATGGCGATCATGGCTGAGGTGAGGGTCGAGCGGACCGATGACGGCGGCTTCTTCGCGACCAACGCGCGGGGCGCGCGGGTGGAGATCGGCAGCTCCGATCAGGACGGCGTGTTCAGCCCGGTGGAGCTGCTGCTGGTGGCCCTGGGCGGCTGCGAGATCGTGACCGTGGAACCGCTGACGGCCAAGCGCGGACACCGGCTGGTCAAGCTCGCGGTGCGCGTCGACGCGGAGAAGGTCGAGACCAGCAAGATCGGGCCGGTGACCGCGACGTACGAGATCGAGCTGCCGCCCGGCGACGACAAGGCCGCCGAGGTGTTCGAGGCGGTCGCGCACCGGGTGCACGAGGGCTACTGCACCGTCGGCCGCGCCCTGCGCGAACCCACCGACACGATCCAGATCCTCCCGCCCCGACCGTGAGTGAGCTGGGGCACCCTCCCTGCGGAGGGTGCCCCAGCTCACGTCAGCCCAGGGTGCAGGCGGAGCCGTTGACGGTGAACGCCGACGGGACGGCGTTGGTGCCGCTGTACGTCCCCTGCACGCCGAACTGGGCGTTGCCGCCCGGCGCGACGGTGCCGTTCCAGCCGACGTCCCGGGCGGTGACCGCGCTGCCGGTCTGGGTCAGCGTGGCGTTCCAGCCGCCGGTCAGCACCTGGTTGCCGGTGAACGTCCAGGCCAGCGTCCAGCCGCTGATGGTGGCCGTGCCGGTGTTGGTGATGGTGACGTTGGCGGTGAACCCGCCGCCCCAGTCGTTGGGCACCCAGCCGACCTTGCAGCTCGCGCCGCCGCCACCGGACAGCGTGGTGACCGTGACGGTGTTCGAGTTGCCCGACACGTTGCCCGCCCGGTCGGTCGCCCGCACGTAGAACCGGTACGTGCTCGACGCCGCCAGGCCCGTCACCGCGAACGTGGTCGCGGTGGCGGTGGTGCCGATCTGGGTGAACGTGCCGCCGGACGCGCCCGGGGCCTGGAACACCTGGTATCCGGTCACCCCGATGTCGTCAGTGGACGCCGTCCAGCTCAGCGTCACGCCGCTGCTGGTCACGTTCGAGGCGGTGAGGCTGCCCGGCGCGGTCGGCGGGGCGCCGTCGACGACGGTGGTGCTGAAGGTCGCGGTGGCGGAGCGGGTCGAGCGGTTGCCTGCCGCGTCGCGGGCGTACACGGCGACCGTGTAGCTGGTGGAGGCGGACAGCCCGGTCAGCGCGACCGAGTTGGTGGTCGCCGTGGCGAGCGCGGTCTCGGTCGTGCCCTGCACGCGCACCACGTCGTACCCGGTGACGCCCACGTTGTCGGTGGAGGCGGTCCAGCTCAGCGTGGCGCCGCTGGTGCCGATCTGGCTCGCCGACGGGGTGCCCGGCGTGCTGGGCGGCGTGGTGTCGACCGGCGGCTGGGTCGAGTACGCCAGGCCGTACCCGTACGCGAACAGCGGGGTCTTGCCGTCGCCGTCGTTGATCGGCTGCTGGCTGGCGCTGCTCATCCAGGTCATCGGCAGCTTGCCGGTCGGCGCGACGACGTTGAACAGCACGTCGGCCACGCCCTGGCCCTCGGTGCCGGGCAGCCAGGCGGCGACCAGCGCGTTCCAGTTCGGCAGCTGCGCGGCGACGTCGAGCGGCCGCCCGGACACCAGCACGACGACCACCGGCACGCCGGAGTTGCGCAGCGTGGTCAGCGCCGCCAGGTCGGTGCTGTCCAGCCCCAGGTCACCGGTGCGGTCGCCCTGGCCTTCGGCGTACGGCTGCTCGCCGACGACCGCGATCGCCACCTTGTACGAGCTGTCGATGCCGCTGCCGCTCGCGTTGTAGGTGACGGTCGCGCCGGACCCGACGGTGTTGCGGATGCCCTGCAGGATCGTGGTGCCGGGCGTGGTGTTGCCCGAGCCGCCCTGCCAGGTCACGGTCCAGCCGCCGCTCTGCAGGCCGATGTTGTCGGCGTGCCGCCCGGCCACGAAGATCTTGCCGCCGGTCGGGGCGATCGGCAGCACGTTGTTGCTGTTCTTCAGCAGCACCATGGACTGCGCGACCGCGCTGCGGGCCAGGGCCCGGTGCGCGGCACCGCCCACACCGGACGTGAAGCTGCGGTCGGCCAGGGGCCGCTCGAACATGCCGAGCTCGAACTTCTTGGTCAGGATGCGCCGCACCGCGTCGTCGATGCGCGCGGTGGTGACCCGGCCCGCGTTGACCTCGGTGCGCAGCAGGTTGATGAAGTTCTTCCAGTCGGTGGGCACCATCACCATGTCGATGCCCGCGTTGACCGCGCTGCGGACGTCGGTGGCGCTCATGCCGGTGGCGCCGTCGATCTGGTCGATGCCGTTCCAGTCCGACACCACGAAGCCGGTGAAGCCCAGCTCTCCCTTGAGGACGGTCGTGATCAGGTACTGGTTGCCGTGCAGCTTGGCACCGTTCCAGCTGCTGTAGGAGATCATGACCGAGCCGACGCCCTTGGCGATGGCGGCCTGGAACGGCGGCAGGTGGATCGCGCGCAGCTCCGCCTCGGAGATCTGGGTGTTGCCCTGGTCGGTGCCGTTGGTGGTGCCGCCGTCGCCCAGGTAGTGCTTGGCCGTGGCCAGCACCGAGGCGGTGCCGCCGAGGCTGGTGCCCTGTAGGCCGGTGACGATGGTCGCCATCGAGCTGACCAGCTCGGGCTTCTCGCCGAACGACTCGTACGTGCGGCCCCAGCGGTCGTTGCGGGCCACGCACAGGCAGGGCGCGAAGTCCCAGTCGACGCCGGTGCCGGTGACCTCCTCGGCCACGGCCCGGCCGATGTCCTGCACCAGGGCCGGGTTGCGGGTCGCGCCGAGGCCGATGTTGTGCGGGAAGATCGTGGCGCCGACGACGTTGTTGTGGCCGTGGACGGCGTCGGCGCCGTACAGGATCGGGATGCCCAGCGGGGTGGCCAGGGCGGCGCGCTGGAAGTTGTCGGTCATGTCGGCCCAGCCGGTGGCGTTGTTCGACGACGGCGCCGAGCCCCCGCCGGACAGCACCGAGCCGAGCCGGTACGAGGTGAGCTCGCTCGTGCTGACCGAGGCCCGTTCGGCCTGGGTCATCTGGCCGAGCTTGTCGTCCAGGCTCATCCGCGACAGCAGGTCGTTGACGCGGGTGGCGACGGGCAGGGACGGGTCCTGATAGGGCAGGCCGGCGGCGCCGGCGGGGGCCGGTACGGCGAGCAGGCTCGCCCCCAGCAGCGCGGCCAGCAGGGCGCGGGTACGCAAGAGTCTCATGGGGTTTCCCGAGTGACAGGGGCGGGACGGGTCCCGCGACAGTGAACCCTCAGCCCGGCGGTGCCGACCAGCCGACCGAGGGACGTCATCCCCACCGAGCCCGGTTGGTGGGAGCGCTCCCGCAATCGCCAGCTTACGTGACATCCACACCCATGAAAACCCCCGGCCCCACTCCCGCCCCGCCCACCTCCCCGCGGCCCCTTTCGCAAGTTGCCGGGCAATCGGGCGAATCATGGACCCGCATTCCCCCGATTGCCCGGCAACTTGGCGGGGTTGTCCCGCGGCCCGGCGGGTTGTCCCTCGGCCCGGCGGGGGCCGGGGTTCGACCGGAGCGGGCGAGTGGCGGACGGGGGGCGGGTGCGGGTGGGACGATGCCGGTGGGGACTGCCCAGTGGCTGAGCTGGGCGGATGCTGTGTGCGACGGGTGAGGGGATACCGATGATGCTGTCCGGCAAGCGGGTGCTGGTGTTCGCCGCCGACGAGCGGCTGGGCGGGTCGGTCGCCCGCCATCTGGCCCGCAACGGCGCCGCGGTCTGGGTCAGCGGCCGCGACGAGGACGCGGTGCAGACCCTCGCCGAGAAGATCCGGGCCGACGGCGGCGAGGCCACCGCGGCGTCGGTCGATCCGGGCGACCGCGACGAGGTACGCGGTCACCTGGCCGAGGTCGCCGCGACCGGCCCGATCGACACGGTGGTCAACGTGCTCTGCCTGGCCGGGACCGCGGTCGGCGACGGGGTCCCGTACCACGATCTGGACCCGGCGGCGTTGACCGGCGCACTCGGGCACGTGGTCGGCGCCCAGTTCCTCACCGGCGCCGAGGCGGCGCGCGTGATGCTGCCCGCCCGGCGCGGCTCGATCATCACGGTCGCCACGACCGACGGCCGCAGCGGCCGCCCGCACACCGGCGCGCTGGGGGCGATCGCGGGCGCGCTGGAGGCGCTGACCCGCAGCATGGCCAGCGAATACGGCTCCAGCGGCATCCGCGTCAACCACGTGCGCACCAGCCACAGCAGCGGGCCGCGCATGTACGCCGACAACGCGCTGGGCCGCGCGGTCACCGCCGACGAGGTCGCCGCGGCGATCACCTGGCTGGCCTGCGACGAGGCGGCCGGGGTGACCGGCCAGGTGCTGGAGGTCAGCGGCGGCGAGCACGGGACCACCGACAGCGTCGCCCGAGGAAGGGATCACCATGTCGAACTCGATCTACCATGACGAATACGGCGCGATCAGCCACGACGACGCCAAGCACGTCCTGGAGCTGACCTGGTCTCCGGCGACCGACCACATCACCGACGCCGACTTCCGGGCGCTGATGAGCCGGTTCGCGCAGACCGCCGAGCAGCTGCCCACCGAGTACGTGGTGGTCGACGCCCGCCAACTGCACCACCGGCCGGACGCCGGCTTCGACTCCTGGTGCGACACCAACCTGATCCCGGCCTGGAACCGGGCCGGTGTGACCAAAATGGCCTATCTGATGCCGCCCGCGTACGCGGCCGAGGCCGAACCGGCCCCCGAAGGGCCCGCCACCTTCCCGACCTGCCATTTCGACTCGATGCAGTCGGTCCGCGACTGGTTCGCCACCGCCTGACCACACGGCACACATCGCACTGCACGCCACCCCACAGGGGTGAGGGCGGCGCGTCGTGGACGGTCGCACCTTAGCAGAGGCCGTAGCATATTAAAAGCGGATATTTTCCAGCGATCGGGACTTCCACAACCGCCTCCCGACCCCTAAGAATTAGTACGAACCGGACGCAAGGTAATCAAAACCGCGTCGCGGTACACACCGGCGGCTTCCCCCCGCCGGTTCCTCCTATCCAGGGGTGGTGATCGTGGTGTCCGTGGACGCCCGCACAGAGGTCGACAATGGACAGCGGCAGCAGTCACTCGCGACAGCCGCAGCCCGCAACCTCGCGACGACGACCAAGTCCGCGCCGCAGATGCAGGAGATCTCCTCCCGGTGGCTGCTGCGCATGCTCCCGTGGACGCAGGTCAAGGGCGGTACGTACCGGGTCAACCGGCGGCTGAGCTACGCCGTCGGCGACGGCCGGCTCAGCTTCACGACCGCCGGCGGCCAGGTCCGCGTGGTGCCGCCGGAGCTGTGCGAGCTGCCGCTGCTGCGCGACTTCGACGACCCGATGGTCCTGGAGGCCCTGGCCGACCGGTTCCGCCAGCACGAGTTCTCCCCCGGCGACGTCATCGTCTCCAGCGGCGAGCCCGCCGACCAGGTGTTCCTCCTCGCCCACGGCAAGGTCAACCGGATCGGCACCGGCAAGTACGGCGACAA
The DNA here is from genome assembly GCF_018327705.1 of Catellatospora sp. TT07R-123. Taxonomy (NCBI): domain Bacteria; kingdom Bacillati; phylum Actinomycetota; class Actinomycetes; order Micromonosporales; family Micromonosporaceae; genus Catellatospora; species Catellatospora sp. TT07R-123. Next base: position 1,906,561 of record NZ_BNEM01000002.1, read on the forward strand.
GATCGTGCTCGGGGTGCTGGCCGACGGCGAGTACTTCGGCGAGCAGTCGCTGACCCAGACCGGCGCCACCTGGGAGGCCACCGTCAAGGCGGTCACCTCCTGCATCGTGCTGTCGCTGCCGCGCAGCGCGTTCGAGGAGGTCGCGGCCCTGTCGGAGAGCCTGCGCGAGCACGTACGGCGCCGCCGGGACAGCCCGATCCCGGCGCAGAACAAGCACGGCGAGGCCGCGATCGACATCTCGGCCGGCCACTTCGGCGAGGCGCAGCTGCCCGGCACCTTCGTCGACTACGAGCTGACGCCGAGGGAGTACGAGCTCAGCGTCGCCCAGACCGTGCTCCAGGTGCACACCCGCGTCGCGGACCTCTACAACGAGCCGATGAACCAGATCGAGCAGCAGTTGCGGCTCACGATCGAGGCGCTCAAGGAGCGCCAGGAGTTCGAGCTGATCAACAACCGCGAGTTCGGCCTGCTCAGCAACGCCGACCTCAAGCAGCGCATCCACACCCGAACCGGCCCGCCCACGCCCGACGACCTCGACGAGCTGCTCAGCCGGCGGCGCAGCTCGCACGCCTTCCTCGCCCACCCGAAGGCCATCGCCGCGTTCGGCCGCGAGTGCACCCGCCGCGGCATCTACCCGCAGGGCGTCGAGCTGCACGGCTCGGGGGTGCCCGCCTGGCGCGGCGTGCCGCTGCTGCCCTGCAACAAGATCCCGGTCAGCGAGAACGGGACGACCTCGATCCTGGTCATGCGCCTGGGCGAGGCCGAGCAGGGCGTCATCGGCCTGCACCAGCCCGGCATCCCGGACGAGTACCAGCCGAGCCTGTCGGTGCGGTTCATGGGCATCAACGACAAGGCGATCATGTCGTACCTGGTCAGCGCCTACTACTCGGCGGCGATCCTGGTGCCCGACGCCCTGGGCGTGCTCGAGAACGTCGAGCTCGGCCACTGACCGCCGCACCAGACGAAGAGGTGATCTCTGTGAGTACGGTCGACCTGCTGGCCCGCGGCCAGTCCGCCCGCGAGGTGCTCGCCTGGAGCCGAGCGATCGTCGACTCCGCGCTGCGTGAGGCGGTGGACCGCCTGCCGTCGTCGATGCGGCGCATCGCGGGATACCACTTCGGCTGGTACGACGCCGACGGCGCGCCCGCCGGCGCGGACGCGGGCAAGGCCATGCGGCCCGCGTTCACGCTGGCGGCCGCCGAGGCGGTCGGGGGTTCCGCCGCCGACGCCGTGCCCGCGGCGGTGGCGGTGGAGCTGGTGCACAACTTCTCCCTGCTGCACGACGACGTCATGGACGGCGACGTGACCCGCCGCCACCGGCCGACCGCGTGGAGCGTGTTCGGGCAGGCCTCGGCGATCCTGGCCGGGGACGCGCTGCTGTCGCTGGCGTACGACGTGCTGACCGGGTGCGGCCATCCGGCCGCACCGCAGGCCGGCCGGATGCTGCACGCGGCGGTGCTGGAACTGATCGACGGGCAGGCCACCGATGTGGCGTTCGAGGAACGCGACGACGTGACCCTGGCCGAGTGCCGGATCATGGCCGAGGGCAAGACCGCGGCCCTGCTCGGCGGGGCGTGCGCGCTGGGCGGGCTGCTCGGCGGGGCCGACCCGGACCGGGTGGCGGGGCTGCGTGCCTTCGGCACCCGGCTCGGCCTGGCCTTCCAGTACGTCGACGACCTGCTCGGCATCTGGGGCGACCCGGCGGTCACCGGCAAACCGGTCCATTCGGACCTACACAGCCGCAAGAAGTCGCTGGTCGTGGTCACGGCGCTGACCTCGGGCACCCCGGCCGGGCGCGAACTGGACCGGCTCTACCGGCTCGACCGGGCGCTGAGCGAGGCGGAGGCGGTCCAGGCCGCCGACCTGATCGAGGCGGCGGGGGCGCGCACCGCCGGGCGCAGCGCGGCCAACGAGCTGCTGGCCGACGCGATGAGCGCCCTGCACACCGCGCGGCCCCAACCGCACGGCGCGGCCGCCCTGCACGCCCTGGCCCGGATGGCCACCCACCGCCAGCGCTGAGCGGTCAACCTCGGCACAACCAGCACAAGTCGCCGGGCAATCGGGCGTATCAACGGTCAAGATACGCCCGATTGCCCGGCAATTCGGCTGGGGTGGGGGTGATCGTCAGGGCAGGGTGGTCAGTTTGGTTACGGTGTTCCAGTTGCGGGCGGTGGCGGTGTCTACCGAGAGGCGCTTCTGGAAGAAGGCCTGGGTGAGTTTGCTGTCGGCGATGCCGTCGGGCAGCCAGACGTACACCTCGCGGCGGCCGGCGACCATGACCTCGGTGCCGTACGCGGCGCGGTCGATGCCGTCGACGACCGCCTGGGTGACCGGGGCGGACAGGAACACCACCAGGTAGCGGGCCGGGTCGGTGACCCGGTCGGCCAGCGGGTCGGCCGCCGTGATCGCGGCCAGCTCGTCGCGGCCGCGCACCAGCACGCCGACCTGCGCGCCGAACCGGGCGGCGATCGCGGCCGAGATCTGCTCGGCCAGCGCCTCCTCGTCGGTGCCGTCGCTGGTGAACAGGGCGTTGCCGCTGCGCAGGTAGGTCGACACGTCGGTGTGGCCGAGCCCGGCCAGCAGGTCCTTGAGGTCGGCCATCGGGATCTGCTTGTTGCGGCCGACGTTGATCCCGCGCAGCAGCGCGACGTAGCGGTTCATCGACCCTCCCCGGTCAGCGCGCGGCGCGCATCTGGCCCAGGGCGGCGGTCAGGCGGCGCTTCATCCAGCGCGAGACCGGCCGCTCGACCAGCCGGTGGATCAGCCACGCGGCCGCCAGCAGGCCGGCCAGCACCCCGAGCAGCAGCGGCCACGCGGGTACGTACGCCTGGGCCTTCTTGATCACGGCGAGGCCGACGGTCTGGTGGATCAGGTACAGCGGGTAGGTCAGCGCGCCCGCGGTGGCCATCCACCCGGCCCTCACCCAGGAGAACCAGCCCAGCGCCACCGCCGCCATGACGACGAAGAACGCGGTGACGATCGCGGCGGTGGGCGTGAACGCGACGTGGCGGGCGTCGGCCAGGCCGGGCAGCCGCACGATCGCCAGCAGCCAGGACAGCCCGACGATGCCCCACAGCAGCAGGTTCTGCCCGAAGCGGTGGATCAGGTACAGGGCGATGCCGGCGATGAAGTAGCAGGCGGTGCCCGCCCCGGTGACCGTGGACAGCCAGGTGCTGCCGAACCGGGGTGCCAGCACCGACACCACGGTCCACACCGAGCAGAACACCACGACCCGGCGGTAGGTCAGCCCGCGCGCCACGACGACGGCGAACAGCAGGTAGAACATCATCTCGACGGCGAGGGTCCAGTACGACTGGTCCAGGTTCTTGATGCCGAGGAAGTCCTGCATCATCGTCAGGTTCGCCAGCAGATCGCGGCCGGACGGCCGGTATCCGGTGATCGGCACCAGGTACAGCAGCGCCGCCGTCACCGGCACCGCCAGCCAGTACGCCGGGTAGAGGCGCACGGCGCGGGAGACGAAGAAGTCGCCCAGCGGGCGGCCCCACGCGCTCATGCAGATCACGAAGCCGCTGATGATGAAGAACAGCTGCACGCCGAGGAAGCCGTACATGGCCGGGCCGTGCGCGGGCCCGAACAGGTTCTCGGCCTTCGGCTGCCAGACGCCGATCCGGTCGCCGATCAGGTGGTAGCAGACCACCATCAGCGCCGCGGCCAGGCGCAGCCCGTCGAGCACGAGCAGGCGCGGGGCGTGCGCCTTTGCCGGGGCCGCCACGCCGGGCGCGGGCGCCTCGGCGAGGGCAGGCTGCTCGGCGTGGTCCCGCTCGGGCTCGCGCTGCGCGGGCAGGGTCACCGTCGCGGGCTCGCTCTGCTGGATCGCCTGGCTCACCGGCGCCTCCTCGTATTCTTCGCGCAGCCGGGGGCCGGCGGCGTGGGATGGTTCATCGGTCGGCGGTCACGGGCACGGCGGTCGGGACGGCCGGGGCCGGCAGGGGCGGGTCGTCCTGGCGGCGGCGCAGCCACAGGGCGGCGATCGCGAACAGGATCAGCACCGTCGGCACGTACGGGTCGACGGCCAGGTGCCGGGCGAGCCCGTCGAAGCGGCCCGCGAGCCAGATCAGGCCACGGGGCACGAAGTCGCCGCTGCCGTTGCGCAGCGGCCACATCAGGAACGGCAGCGTCGCCGCGACCGCGACCAGGGCGGCGACCGCCCGCGCCCGGCCCCGGCTGCGCAGCACCGCGTCGACCAGGACCGCGCCCAGCGGGCCGATCCACAGCCAGTAGTGCGACCAGCTGACCGGCGAGATCAGCAGGGTGAGGAAGCCGACCACGACCATGGCCATGGCCTCCTGGCCGCGCCGCTGCGCGTACACGGCCAGCGCCAGCCCGGCGACCGCGACGACCACGACCGACAGCATCCACCAGACGGTGTTGTGCTCGTCGGTGTTCAGCAGCCGCGAGGTCAGGCCCTGTAGCGACTGGTTGCCGCCGTAGCGGGGACCGAACGCCATCAGCACCCGGTGCGAGTCGAACGCCCGCCCGGCCAGCCAGTAGTCGTGCGAGCCGCCCGGCTGGATCAGCCAGCCGAGCAGGGTGAGGCCGACGAAGGCCCCGGCGGCGGTGAACGCGGCCCGGATGCGGCGGGTCAGCAGCAGGTACACCACGAACAGGCCCGGCAGCAGCTTGGCCGCGGTGGCGGCGCCGATGCCGATGCCCTTGAACCGGCTGCGGTCCGACAGCGACAGGTCGGCGACGACCAGCAGCATCACGAAGATGTTGATCTGGCCGAGGTTCAGGTTGCGCTGGAGCGGCTCGGTCCACAGCAGCACCGCGCCGATCCCGGCGACGACGCCCAGCCGGCCGCGCCAGCCCCGGTGGCCCAGCATGCCGCCGGTCAGCCACACGGCGGCGAGGATGGCCACGAAGCCCAGCGCGTTGACCAGGTACAGCGCGGTGCGCGGCTCCAGCCAGGTCAGCGGCACCAGCACCGGCAGCGTGATCGGCGGATACGTGTACGGCAGGTTCAGCGCGGTGTAGCCGAACTGGTAGACGGCCTTGCCGTCGGCGAAGGCATGCGCCGCGCCCAGGTACATGCTGAAGTCGGTGCCGCTGTACGGATGGTGGCGCAGGTACGCGACGTACACCGCCAGCGACACGGCCAGCGCGACCAAACCGGGCAGCAGCAGCCAGTTGGGGATGGCTGTCCGGGGACGGGCGGCGTGGTCGGGGGCGGCGCCTGCGGCGAACCGGCGGATACGCTCGATGACCATAGGGCCCGAATCCTAGCCCGAAAAACCCTCACCTGTGCGGCCGGGTCGGCCGGGTCAGCGCTGGCAGACCCCGCACCAGTACGAGTTGCGTCCGGCCAGCTCACCCCGGCTGACCGGGGTCCCGCAGACCAGGCACGGCTGCCCCGGGCGGCGGTAGACGTACACCTCGCCGCCGTGGCGGTCCACCCGCGGCGGCCGCCCCATCGCCTCGGGCGTGTGCTCGGGGCGCACCGTGTCGATGCGGCCGGTGCCGACCGCCTGGGCCATCAGCTGCCGCAGGTCGTCCCAGATCGCCTGCCAGGCCGCCTCGGTCAGCTCCCGGCCGGGCCGGGTCGGGGCGATGCCCGCGCGGTACAGCGACTCCAGCACGAAGATCAGGCCGGTGCCGGCCACCACCGACTGGTCCAGCAGCAGCGCGGCCAGGGCGTTGCCGCTGCGGCGGATGCGCGCGTACGCCTGCTCGGGCTTGGCGTCGGCGCGCAGCGGGTCGGCGCCCAGCCGGGCGCGCAGCTCGTCGACCTGCGGCGGGTCCAGCAGCTCGCACGCGGTCGGGCCGCGCAGGTCGAGCCAGTGGGCCGGGTTGGCCAGCCGCAGCCGGACCTGCCCGACCGGGTCCGGGGCGGGCAGCTCGCCGTCGGCGAACTTGCCGTAGAGCCCCAGGTGCACGTGCAGGGTCAGGCCGCCCTCATAGTGGTGCAGCAGGTGCTTGCCGTACGCCTCGGTGTCCTGGAGCACCGCCCCGGACAGCCGCGCTGCGCCCGCCGCGAAGCGCCCCTGCGGGCTGGCCGCCGCGACCGGCCGCCCGCCGAACAGCTCGCGGTGGCGGTCGGCGAGCCTGCGTACGGTGTGTCCCTCTGGCACCCGGCCACCCTACTCGGCGCCCGGGCCGTCACCGGCCGGAGCCGCCGCCCCGGCCGCCGCTCCGGGGCGCAGCCGTCCGCGCATCCGGCTGTAGGCGTCGCGGATGCGGCCGCGCTCGTCGGCGGTGAGCAGATCGATCATGTGGCGGCGCACCGCCGCGACGTGGCCGGGCGCGGTCTCGGCGAGCTTGCGCGCGCCCGTGGCGGTCAGCTCGGCGTGCATGCCGCGCCGGTCGTCGTCGCACTCGACCCGGCGCACCCAGCCCGCGGCCTCCAGCCGGGTGACGGCCCGGGTGACGCCGCTGCGGGAGGAGAAGGTAGCGTCGGCCAGATCGCGCATGCGCATGCGCCGCCCGGGGGCCTCCGACAGGTGGACCAGCAGCTCGTAGTCGGTGAACGAGACCCCGGAGTCGTTCTCCAGCTGGCGGTCGAGCGCCTGGATGAGCAGGCGGGTGCCCTCGAGGTACGCCCGCCAGGTCTCCTGCTCGTCGGCGTCGAGCCAGCGCGTTTCTGCCATGCGTCACAGTCTACCGGGAATAGTTGACGGCGCAACGATGTCCTGTATGGTGAATTCGTTGACACCGCAACGACACGGAGGTTGCGACCATGAGGCTGTCCACCGCCACCCCGCGCCGGGAGCTCATCGACGTGCGCTCGGCCGCCGAGCGCGCCAAGACCCGCATCTCCTGGCTCGACTCCAAGCACTCGTTCTCGTTCGGCCAGCACTGGGACCCACGCAACACCCACCACGGCCTGCTGCTGGTCAACAACGACGACATCGTCACGCCGGGCGCCGGGTTCGAGACCCACCCGCACCGCGACATGGAGATCGTCACCTGGGTGCTGCGCGGCTCGCTCGTGCACCAGGACTCCACCGGACATTCGGGCGTCATCTACCCGGGCCTGGCCCAGCGGATGAGCGCCGGCACCGGCATCATGCACTCGGAGAAGAACGACTCCTGGCGCCTGGAAGGCGCCCGCCACGCCGACCCCGTGCACTTCGTCCAGATGTGGGTGGTCCCGGACAGCGACGGCGTCACCCCCGGCTACGAGCAGCTGGAGATCGAGGACGAGCTGCTGCGCGGCGGCCTGGTCACCGTCGCCTCCGGGATGAAGGAGCACCGCGGCGCCGCCGCGATCCGCATCCGCAACCGCCACGCCGCACTCCAGGTGGCGCGGATGCAGCCCGGCGACAGCGTCGAGCTGCCGCACGCGCCGTACCTGCACGTGTTCGTCGCCCGCGGCAAGGTGGCGCTGGAGCAGGCCGGGCCGCTGGGCGCCGGTGACGCGGTGCGCCTGACGGCCAGCGGCGGCCAGCGCCTCACCGCGACGACCGACGCCGAGGTCCTGGTCTGGCAGATGAACGCCACCATCGCCGGCTGACCCGCAAAGGAAGGGCACCTTCTCATCGCACGGCGAGGTGGAAGGTGCCCTTCTCCATTCCGTCAGCGGTGGCCGGGGCGGGTCAGGGACGGCGCTGGGGGGACTCCGGCGGGCGGCCGACCAGGGCCGCGAAGTCGGCCTCGTTGCGCTCGGCCAGCCGCGTGTACACCCAGCCCGCCACCGCCAGGAACGGGAACGCCGCCACCCCGAGCAGCAGCCACGGCAGCCCGATCCCGGCCACGCTCACCCGGGTCACGGCAGGCCACAGCGTGAACACCAGCGGCAGCCCGCCCAGCGTCACCGCGACCACCCCGGCCAGCCGCAGCGCCAGCCCCAGCTGCACCCGCATCAGCTCGCGCACCAGCACGTCGCCGACCGGGGTCTGCTCCACCAGCTCGGCGTGCGCGCCCGCGACGGGCCGGGTCCGGCGGTGGGCGGCCAGGTCGACCCGCACCCGTTCGCTCATGACCGCCAACCTACAGCCGCAGTGTTTCGGGTGCGTGCAGCCGCAGCAGCATCGCCCCGACCCCGGCCGGGACCCGGCGCCGGGTCACCACCGACACCGACGTCATCACCGCGAACGCCAGCGGCACCGTCCACGCCGCGGGCTGCGCCAGCAGGTCGGCGGCCAGACCCGGCGCGGGCGGGGCGAACACCGTCCACAGCACCGCCACCACCGCGCTGCCGCCCCCGGCCAGGATGCCCGCCGCCGCCCCGCTCGCGGTCAGGCCCCGCCACCAGATGCCCAGCACCAGCAGCGGGCAGAAACTCGACGCCGCCACCGCGAACGCCAGCCCCACCACCTGCGACACGTTCAGCCCGTGCACGGCCAGGGCCAGCGCCGTCGGCACGGCGCCCGCGACCAGGGCCGCCAGCCGGAACGACGTCAGCGGCCCGCTGGTGCGCCGCGCCAGCCAGCCCGGCAGCCGTACGTCGTTGGCCAGCACCCCGGCGACGCTGGTCAGCAGCCCGTTCGAGGTCGACAGGAACGCCGCGAACGCCCCGGCGGCCACCAGCGCCCCCAGGCAGTCGGCGGCCACGCCCGGCCCCAGCGCCGCCCCGGGCAGCAGCAGCACCACGGTGTCGTTGCGCCCGCCCGCCAGCTGCGGGGTGTAGACCCGGCCCAGCACCCCGTACACGGCCGGGAACAGGTAGAACACCCCGACCAGGGCCAGCACGATCGCGGTGGTGCGCCGCGCCGACGCCCCATCGGGGTTGGTGTAGAACCGGGCCAGCACGTGCGGCAGCCCCATCGTGCCCAGGAACGTCGCCAGGATCAGCGAGTACGTCCCGACCAGCCCGCCCGTCGGCGCCGCCCATGCCACGTCCGCAGGCACCGGCGGGCTGCCGTCGCCGCGCCACCGCGCGAGCAGGAAGAACGCGGGCACCGCGATCGCGGTCAGCTTCAGCCAGTACTGGAACGCCTGTACGTACGTCGCCGAGCGCATCCCGCCGAACGCGACGTTGCCGGTCACCACCGCGCCGACCAGCACCACCCCGAGCCAGTGCGGCCCACCGGTGACGATCCCGAACGTCAGGCCCGCCCCCTGCAACTGCGGCAGCAGGTAGAACCAGCCGATGAACAGCACGAACCCCGTCGCCAGCGCCCGCAGCCGGGGCGAACCCAGCCGGACCTCGCAGAAGTCCGGCAGCGTGAACGCCCCCGACCGGCGCAGCGGCGCCGCCACGAACAGCAGCAGCGCCAGGTAGCCCGCGGCGAAGCCGACCGGATACCAGAGCATGCGGGCGCCGTACGCCAGGATCAGCCCGGCCACGCCCAGGAAGCTCGCCGCCGACAGGTACTCCCCGCCGATCGCGGCCGCGTTCTGCGTCGGACTGACCATCCGCGACGCGACCAGCAGATCCGAGGTGCCCCGCACCAGGCGCACCCCCCACGCTCCGATCACGACCGTCGCCACCGTGACGGCCGTGACAGCGAGCAGGGCATAGGTGTTCACAGGCGTCGGATCGTAACCGCCCCGGCGCCCGCGCGCCACGCCTACGCGCCAGCCTCCGGCGGTGGGGATGCGTGAAGCGATGAGAAGGTGCCCTTCCTTCTCGCGGGGCGGGAGGGCACCATCGGGGGATGCTTCCAGCGCTGGGGGTCGCCGCCGTGGTCGGCGTCATCGTGGCCGCCGCCGTGGTGATGCTGCGCGGGCGGCGGCGGGTCATCACGCCGACGGAGCGGGCGACGTACCAGGTGCTGCACTCGGCGGCGCTGGCCAGCGGGCCGCTGCGGCAGGGGCTGCGCGACGACACCGCCGCGGCGGCCCTCAAGCACCTGCGCACCCTCGTCGGCACCGCCGGGCTCGCCCTGGCCGACCGCACCGGGATCGTCGCCCACGACGGCGGCGGCGCCGACCACCGCGACGCGGTGCTCGGCGCGGCCCGCCGCGCCCTGGCCACCGAGCGGCCCGTGCTGCTGCACGCCGACGAGCTGTCCTGCGTACGGCTGGACTGCCCGGTCCGCGGCGTCGTGGCGGCCCCGGTCGGCGCCCGCTCCCGCACCGGCGGCCCGGCCGCCGCGCTGATCGCCGTCACCGACGCCCGCCCGTCACCCGGGCTGCTGCGCGTCGTGCTGGAGACCGCCAACTGGATGGCGCTGCAACTGGAACTGGCCGAACTCCAGGAGGAACGCGCCCGCTCCGCCCGCGCCGAGGTGCGCGCCCTGCGCGCCCAGATCAGCCCGCACTTCGTCTACAACGCCCTCACCGCGATCGCCTCGTTCGTGCGCACCGACCCCGAACGCGCCCGCGAACTGATCCTGGAGTTCGCCGAGTTCACCCGCTACTCCTTCCGCGCCCACGGCGACTTCACCACCCTGGCCGAGGAGCTGCGCTCCATCGACCGCTACCTGACCATCGAACGGGCCCGCTTCGGCGAGAAACTCCAGGTGCGGCTGCGGGTCGCGCCCGAGGTGCTGCCGGTCGAGGTGCCGTTCCTGTGCCTCCAGCCGCTGGTCGAGAACGCCGTCCGGCACGGCCTGCACCCCAAGCCCGGCATGGGCACCATCCGCATCAGCGCCGCCGACGCCGGCGCCGACTGCGAGATCATCGTCGAGGACGACGGCGTCGGCATGGATCCCGCGATCCTGCTGCACCCGGCCCCGGTCGGCGACGGCGAACCCGGCCGCCACGTGGGCCTGGGCAACGTCGACGACCGGCTGCGGGCGGTCTTCGGCGACTCGTACGGCCTGGTCGTCGAGACCGCCCCCGACGCGGGCACCCGAGTCAGCCTGCGCATCCCCAAATTCCACCGGAGCAGCCGCGCATGACCGCGATGGAGACCTCGCTGCGGGTGCTGGCCGTCGACGACGAGCCCCCCGCCCTGGACGAACTGGCCTACCTGCTGCGCAACGACCCCCGGGTCGGGCACGTGCACACCGCCCCCGACGCCACCGAGGCGCTGCGCATCCTGCGCGACACCGAGGTCGACGCCGTCTTCCTCGACCTGCGCATGCCCGGCCTGGACGGGATGGACCTGGCCCGGCTGCTCCAGCGCTTCGCCCGCTCCCCCGCCGTCGTCTTCGTCACCGCCTACGACGACCGGGCCGCCGACGCGTTCGACCTCGGCGTCGTCGACTACGTCCGCAAACCGGTCCGGTCCGAGCGGATCGCCGAATCGCTGCGCCGCGTACTGGCCGAACGCGGCCACGGCGGCGAGCGGCCCGCCCCCGACCACGGCGGCGACGTCACCATCCCGGTCGAGCTCGGCGGCGTCGTCAAGCTGCTGCCCCGTTCTGCGGTGTGCTGGGTCGAGGCCCAGGGCGACTACGCCCGGCTGCACACCGCCGACGGGTCGCACCTGGTCCGGGTGTCGCTGACGCAGCTGGAGGAGCGCTGGACCGAGGCCGGGTTCCTGCGCATCCACCGCTCCTACCTGGTCCGGCTCGACCTGGTCACCGAGCTGCGGCTGACCGGCTCCGGGTACGTCGTCACCGTCGAGGGCCACCAGCTGCCCGTCGCCCGGCGGCACACCCGGGCGCTCAAGGACCGCCTCATCCGCCCCGCCAAGCAGCACTGGACCGCCTGACCGCAGCGCCCGCGCCCGACGTGTTGCACACTGTTTCACCTGGGCTTGCAACCGGTGCCGACGCGCGCATCCCTCCTATATGGTCGCCTCGCCCGTCGCACGGCCGAAGCTGACGGACTCCGGTCAAGGAGCGTCCATGAGCGTCTGCCCGCACTGCGGCACCCCGACCCACTCGGTCGTCAGCGACCCCGCCACCGGGACCTCGGGCGTCCTCAGCAACACCTCCGGCGTGCACGACCCCGGCGGCTGCTTGGTGATCTTCCTGCTGACGTTCGGCACGACGGTCGCGATCACCGCCGCGAACTGGCTCGGCTCGCTGGTGGGACTGCACCTGTGGCACTGGATGACCAGCCCCTGGCCCAGCATCCCGACCATGGCCCGGACCGTGCTGGTGATCGGGCTGACGATGCTGCTGCTGGTCCTCGCCATGCGCAAGTGGATCACCAGGCGGTTCCCGGGCCCCCACCTGATCTGCGAGACCTGCCACAAAGCCATTCCCACCGTGGCCAGCAGCGTCGGCCGCGGCGGCAAGCGCGCCCTCGGCGCGCTTCTCGTCGTCATCTTCGTGTGCCTGGGCTACTGCGGCCTGGCCGTCGACACCGAGGACCCGGCGGCCGAGCCGGTCGCCGCCTGCGGCTTCGGCGACAGCGACCGGCTGGCCTGCACCAGCCCCAACCCGGTGCTGAGCATCTACCAGAAGGGCAATCCGGGCGGCAAGGCCTGCCGGTTCACCGAGACCGTCGACTGGGGCGACGGCTCCAGACCCGCCACGGCGACCGTGGACGGCGCCGCCGCCCAGACCAGGCTCGTCGCCAAGCACACCTACCGCACGGCCGCCCGCTACGGCGTCCGCATCAGCACGAAGGCGGGCAAGGACGGCTGCGCGGGTCTCGCCGGGTCGTACACGTTCACCTACGCCCCGTAGGACGGGGCAGCCGGTTCGGGGTGCCGTTCGGCGAGGCGGGGTCGCCGCTGGGCGCGCGGCGGCTACCGTTCGGCGCGTGCGGCAACCATGCCCGATTTGCCCGTACCGGCGGGCGATCACCGGCCCTAGCCTGCGCTGAACCGTTCCCTCCCCACCCGAGGCTGGTGACACATGAGCACCGACGCTCCCGAGAAGAGCACAGCCACTTCCGACCGCTACGAGCAGACGGCGGCGAGCCCCGAGTTCGCCGGACTGCGCTCGGCCCTGCGGCGCTTCGTCTTCCCGATGACCATCGCCTTCTTCACCTGGTACGCCCTGTACGTGATCCTGTCCGCGTACGCGCGCGACTTCATGGGCACCAAGGTCGTCGGCAACATCAACGTCGCGCTGATCTTCGGCCTGCTGCAGTTCGCCTCCACGTTCCTCATCGCGTGGCTCTACGCCCGTTACGCCGGCCGCCGGCTCGACCCCGTCGCCGGGCAGATCAAGGCCGAGCTGGAAGGAGGCGACCAGTGAGCGCCCGTACCCTCACCATCGTCCTGTTCGTCGTCTTCGTACTGATCACGCTGGCCATCACGATCTGGGCCAGCCGCCAGACCCGCACCGCCACCGACTTCTACGCCGGCGGCCGCTCCTTCTCCGGCTTCGCCAACGGCCTGGCCATCGGCGGCGACTACATGTCGGCCGCCAGCTTCCTCGGCATCGCCGGCATCATCGCCCTGTCCGGCTACGACGGCTTCCTCTACTCCATCGGCTTCCTCGTCGCCTGGCTGGTCGCGCTGCTGCTCGTGGCCGAACTGCTGCGCAACTCCGGCAAGTACACGATGGCCGACGTGCTGGCGTTCCGGATGCGGCAGACCCCGGTCCGGGTCGCCGCCTCCATCTCCACCATCACCGTGTCGATCTTCTACCTGCTCGCGCAGATGGTCGGCGCAGGCGCCCTGGTCGCGCTGCTGCTGGGCATCAAGCCCGGCCAGACCTTCCTCGGCATGGACGCCGCCACCGCGAAGATCGCCACCATCATCTTCATCGGCATCCTCATGATCGTCTACGTCACCGTCGGCGGCATGAAGGGCACCACCTACGTCCAGATCGTCAAGGCGTTCCTGCTCATGGTCGGCGCCGCCCTGATGACCGTGCTCGTGCTCGCGGCCTTCAAGTTCAACCTGTCCGGCCTGCTCGGCGCGGCTGCCGAGAAGTCCGGCAAGGGCGCGGCCTTCCTCGAACCCGGCCTGCGCTACGGCAAGGAGGTCGCCGGCGACGCCACGCAGACCTTCTACAACAAGATGGACCTGCTCTCGCTCGGCATCGCCCTGGTCCTGGGCACCGCCGGCCTGCCGCACATCCTGATCCGCTTCTACACCGTGCCCAACTCCAAGGCCGCCCGCAAGAGCGTCCTGTGGGCCATCGGCATCATCGGCGTCTTCTACCTGATGACCCTCGCCCTCGGCTTCGGCGCCGCGGCCCTGGTCGGCGGCGCCGCCATCACCGCACAGGACAAGAGCGGCAACACCGCCGCCCCGCAGCTGGCCGAGGCGCTCGGCGAGAAGTACCTCGGCGGCGCCACCGGCGGCGCGGCCCTGCTCGCCGTCATCGCCGCCGTCGCCTTCGCCACCATCCTGGCCGTCGTCGCCGGCCTGACCCTGGCCTCGTCCAGCTCGCTGGCCCACGACCTCTACGCCAACGTATGGCGCAAGGGCCAGGTCACCGAGGGCGGCGAGGTCCGGGTGGCCCGCATCTCCGCGTTCGCCATCGGCGCGGTCGCGATCGTGCTGGCCATCTTCGCCCAGAGCCTCAACGTGGCGTTCCTCGTCGCGCTGGCGTTCGCCGTGGCGGCCTCGGGCAACCTGCCCGCCATCCTGTACTCGCTGTTCTGGAAGAGGTTCACCACCGCCGGGGCCACCGCGGCCATCTACGGCGGCCTGATCACCGCCGTGGTGCTGGTGTTCTTCTCCCCCGTGGTGTCGGGCACCCCGACCGCGATGTTCCCGGACTCGGACTGGCACTTCTTCCCGCTGTCCAACCCGGGCATCATCTCGATCCCCGTCGGCTTCCTCTGCGGCTGGATCGGCACCATGCTGTCGCGCGAGCCCGCCGACGCGGCCAAGTACGCCGAGCTGGAGGTCCGGTCGCTGACCGGCCACGGCGCGCACTGAACGAGAACACGCCGGTGGCGCGGGTCTGCCCGGACCCGCGCCACCGGCGTCTTCGCCTCACGCCCGGCTGGGCGGGGCCTTGCAGATCGCCTCCACGAAGTGGGCCAGCTTGTCGTGGTCCAGGTGCTGGGCCAGGTCGGCCTCACTGATCATGCCGACGAGCTGGTGGTCCTCGATCACCGGAATCCGGCGGATCTTGTGCTGCTCCATCAGCTTGAGCACCTCGTCCTCGTCGGCCTTCGCGTCGACCCAGATCGGCGTTCCCTGCGCGAGCTGGGCCGCGGTCATCTTGGCCGGGTCCTTGCCCGCCGCGATGCACTTGATGACGATGTCGCGGTCGGTGATGATGCCGCGCAGCTTGTCGTCGTCGCCGCAGATCGGCAGCGAGCCCACCTGCAGGTCGCGCATCAGCTGGGCGGCCCGGTCGAGCGTCTCGTGCTCGGGCACGCACTGCACCCCGAAGTGCATCATCTGCTTCGCCGTGGTCATGACATACCCCCTAGAGCGGTCCCCTGGGGCCATCCTGCGCTGGCCGGAGGCCGCCGCGCACCCGAATCGACACACATCACCGCCCACGGGGCGACAGCGCGGGGTCAGGTCATCAGGGCCGGGTGGCGGGGGTCGTTGAGGGCCACCGCCACGTCGGCGAAGGTGTGCGGGGCCACCTCGCCGTCGTAGCGGGCGTACGCGGGCAGCGTCCAGGCCAGCTCCGGCGGGGTGCGGCGGGCCAGCGCCGCCGCCGACATCCGCAGGTGCACCGCCAGCTCGAACGGCAGCCCGGCGCCGAGCAGGAACGCCCCGCTGACCAGCACCACCGACCCGGGCGGCAGCGCCTGGTACGGCGCCCGGGTCGCCCGGTCCCGCCCCGCGTCCCACAGCGTCGGCAGCACCCGGCCGGTGCCGCCGGGCCGGGCCGGGTCCAGCACCTCCCGGCGCAGCCCCGCCTCGTCGACCCAGCCCTCGTAGAACGAGTCGGGATTGGTCCGCCCGAACTCCAGGCGCAGCGAGGCGGGGCGCAGGAAATCGGCCGTACGCACGTGCAGCACCTCGTGCCCCAGCGCCCGCAGCGGCGCGACCAGGTCGGCGGCGAGCTCGTCGGGACCGGCGGCCGGTGCCCCGTCGACCGCGACCCGGGTCCAGTCGCGCTCGGCGGCCAGGGCGGCGATCCGCCCGGTCAGCTCGTCCCGCAGCCGTGATGGAGAGATCGCACGCACCCCGCCATCATGCCGCAGTGCCGCCTGGCACCACGTCCACGCCGTCCTAGGAATCTGGGCCGCAGGCGTCGAAACATGAGGCCGCTACGCTGCGGGCCATGTCCACCGTGTCCACCGTGTACGAACCCACCGAGGTCGCCGTCGTGTACGCCGGGCAGGAGCCGCCGGACTGGTGGGACGCGGCGCTGTTCCTCGCCGGGCCCACCCCGCGCTCCCCCGACGTCGCCTCCTGGCGCCCGGTCGCGCTGAAGCTGCTGGACGAGCTGTGGCAGGGTCCGGGGCGGCTGGCGGTGTTCGTGCCGGAGACCGAGACCGGCGGCATGCCGCACGGCTGGGACGCCCAGGTCGGCTGGGAGGACGCCTGCCTGCACCTCAGCGACGCGATCGTGTTCTGGGTGCCGCGCGACCTGGCCACCCTGCCCGGCTTCACCACCAACGTGGAGTGGGGGCGGTGGGAGGGCAGCGGCCGGGTGGTACTCGGCGCCCCGGCCGACGCCCCCGGCCTGCGCTACCTGCGCCACTACGCCGAGGTGCACGGGGCGCCGGTGGCCGGCACGCTCGCCGGGACGCTGGCGGCGGCCCTGGCGGCGGTCACGCCCGGCCAGCGCCGCGCGGGCGCGCACCGGCAGCTGCCGCTGCCGCTGTGGCGCGACGCCGGGGTGCGCACCTGGCTGGCCGCGCAGGAGGCGGCGGGCAACCGGCTGCGCTCGGCCCGGGTCGCCTGGACCTGGCCGGGGCCGGACCAGCGGCCGTTCTTCTGGGCCGCGCACGTGGCGGTCGAGGTGACGGCCGAGGGGCGGGTCAAGGACACCGAGGTGGTGCTCGGCCGGCCCGACGTCAGCGCGGTGGTGGCGTACCTGCCCGCGGCGCGCCCGGCCGACACCCGCGTGGTGCTGGTCCGGGAGTTCCGCAGCAGCGCCGTCACCACCGACGGCTACGTCCACGAGCTGCCCGGCGGGTCGACCCGACCGGGTGCGGGACCGCTCGACCCGCTGGCCACCGCCGTGGCCGAACTCGCCGAGGAGACCGGGCTGCGGGTCGACCCGGCCCGGCTGCGCGCCCACGGTGCCCGCCAGGTCGCGGCGACCCTGTCCGCGCACCGGCTTCACCTGTTCAGCCTCGAACTCACCGAGGCCGAGCTGACCGCCCTGGCCGACGGCCCGCGCGAGCACGGGGTGACCGCCGACGGCGAGCACACCACCGTCGAGATCACGACGTACGGGGCGCTGTTCGACACCGCGGACGTCGACTGGAGCACCCTCGCCCTCGTCGCCGCGGCGCTGAGGTGAGCAGCAGTCCCTATCGCGCTGCGGGCGTGGTGGTGCTGCTGAGGCGGGAGGCGGGGGACGGGAGGCCGACGGTCAGGCGGGACGGGGTCGGCTCGTCGGCGAAGGCGGCCAGGACGGCGGCGGTGCACTCGGCGTCGGCGCCGGCCACCAGTGGCAGCGCGTTGCCGCCCGCCAGGCGGAACGGTGTGCCGGACGCGGTGCGGGCCACCCCGCCCGCCTCGGCGACCAGCAGCAGCCCGGCCGCGTGGTCCCACGGGTTGTCCCAGGTCACCACGATCGCGCCGCGACCGCCCCGGGCCAGCGCGAGGTAGTCCAGGCCGGTGGTGTCGTAGTACGCCATCGACACGCCGCGCCGGGCCAGCGCGTGGAAGCCGCGCCGGTGCTCCGCCGACCACCACTTCGGGTTGGCCACGGTCACGTCCAGGTGCTTCAGGGCGGGGCCGGTCGGGCGCACCCGGACCCGCTCGCCGTCGATCCAGGCGCCGCCGCCGGCCCGCGCGGTGGCGACCAGGCCCAGCGCCGGGGCGTACGTCCACGAGGCGAGCAGCTCGCCCTGGTGGGCCAGCGCGACCAGCACCGTGAACCGGGGGCTGCCGTCGACGAAGTTCGCCGTCCCGTCGATCGGGTCGATGATCCAGGCGGGCGCGTCGCCCTCCAGCTGCGCCAGCACGCCCCGGTCGGCGGCGACCGCCTCCTCGCCGACGACCACCGAGCCGGGCAGCAGCGCGGTGAGTTCCCGCGTCAGTTCCCGCTCGGCGGCGTGGTCGGCGACGGTGACCAGGTCACCCGGACTCTTCTCGCTCACGTCGGCGGCGGCCAGGCGCCCGTACCGCGGCATGATCTGCTCTGCGGCCACCCGGCGCACCACCTGCTCGACCCGGGCCATGTCTCTGTCGTCAAACACCCGCCCAGCCTGCCACGGCGCGGGCGAAGAAAGCGCAACCGGCACGTTGCCGGGTCGTTTACCGGGCGTGATCTTTCGGGTACCCGACCGGGCCGCGCTGCGCGCCGCCCTGTCCCGCCGCGCCGTCGACCGGCTGTCCCGCCGCCCCGCCGCGGCGGGCAGCAGGCGCGAGCGGTGGACCCGCGCGGCCGTCGCCTGGCACCTGCGCGCGGTGTTCCCACCGGAGGCGGGCACGCTGACGCAGACCGCGTACGGGCCGGTGCTGGCGGCCACCGCCGCCGACGCGACCCCGCTGCGGGCCCGCCGGGAGGCGCTGGAGCTGGTGCTGGACGTGCTGGCCGAGGCGGGGGTGACCCGGTTCTGCGTACGCGGGCTCGACGACCGGGCCGCCGCCGTGGCGGTCCCGCTGTCCCAGCGCCGCGCCGCGTACGCCGCCCTGCGCGCGCTGGCCCGGCACCGCCCGCTGTGGGTCGGCGCCGTCACCGAGGAGGGCGAGCTGCTGCCGCCCCGTCCGGCGGGCACCCACCACGCCTGGCAGGCCCTGTCCGGGCACCGGGTGATCCGGGTGACCCGGTTCCTGCGCGACCCGTCCGGCGCGCTGCTGTACGGCCCCGAGCACGGCTGCGACGTCGAGCTGTGGCACGCCCGCGCCGGGCGGCTGCGCGCGCCGCGCCCGAACCGGGCCGCCGACGACATCGCCGAGGACGGCCCCGAGATCGAGCTGCCCGAGGAGAGCTTCACCCGCCTGGCCGACGCGGGCGCGGCCGTGGTCCGGCCGACCCGGCCCGAGTTCGCCGGGCGGCTGCTCGACGACCTGCCGTTCCCGGTCGACGCGGTCTACACCTGGGTCGACGGCGCCGACCCAGCCTGGCGCGCCCGCCGCGACGCCGCGCTGGCGCAGCGGGGCGTGCCGCCGCAGGCCGCCGTCGACGCGCGGTTCGCCGACCGGGACGAGCTGCGCTACTCGCTGCGCTCGCTGCACCTGTACGCCCCCTGGCTGCGCCACGTCTGGCTGGTCACCGACGACCAGGTGCCGCCGTGGCTGGACCCGTGCCATCCGCGGATCACCGTGGTCAGCCACAAGCAGCTGTTCGGCGGCGCCGGGGTGCTGCCGACGTTCAACTCCCACGCGATCGAGAGCCGGCTGCACCACGTCGACGGCCTGGCCGAGCACTTCCTGTACTTCAACGACGACGTGTTCCTGGGGCGGCCGGTGCCGCCGAGCCGGTTCTTCCAGCCCAACGGGCTGACCAAGCTGTTCCCGTCCAAGGGCAAGGTCGACCCGGGCGAGCCGGTCGCCGCCGACAAGGGCGCGACCTCGGCGGGCAAGAACAACCGGGAGCTGATCGGGCGGGACTTCGGGCTGCTGCTGACGTACAAGATGAAGCACACCCCGCACGCGCTGCGCCGCAGCGTGCTGGCCGAGATGGAGCAGCGCTGGCCCGACGGGTTCGCCCGCACCGCGGCGCACCAGTTCCGCGACCCGGCCGACCTGTCCCCGGCGTCGTCGGCGTACCACTACTACGCCCTGGCCACCGGCCGGGCGGTGCTGGACCGGATCGCCAGCGTCTACCTGAGCCTGGCCGCGCCCGGCGACGCGCAGCGGCTGGACCGGCTGCGCGCCGCACGCGACCTCGACGTGTTCTGCCTCAACGACGAGGAGCCCGACCCCGGCGCCCGCGCCGTGCAGGAGCGGCTGCTGCGCGACTTCCTCGCCGGCTACTTCCCGGTCGCCGCGCCGTGGGAGCTGGACGCGCCGGGCCGGGGCTGAGCCGTGGACCGGCGCACCTGCCTGGGCCTGCTGCTGGCGGCGGGCACCACCCTGAGCACCGTCACCCTGGGCGGCGGCGACCGCTGGCCGGTCGCCGCGCCCGCCGCGCTGCCCCGGGGCGCGGGCAGCTTCCTCAACATCTGCGCCCACCCCGACGACGACCTGTACTTCCTCAACCCCGACGTGCTCCAGGCACTCGACTGCGGCTGCCCGGTGACCAGCGTGTACCTGACCGCGGGCGAGGCGGACGGCATCAACGCCGCGCAGGGGGCGGGCCACGGGGACCATCCGGTCGACTTCGCGGCGTACGCGGCGGCGCGGCAGGAGGGCATCCGGTCGGCGTACGCGATGATGGCCACCGGGGACCGCGACAGCCCCTGGCAGCGGTCCCTGCACGAGCTCGCGGGCGTGCCCGTGGAGCTGGCCGTGCTGGCCGCCGCGCCGCACGTCACCCTGCTCGACCTGAACATCCGCGCCCAGCTCGGCCGCAGCGGCCCCGCCGCGAGCAGGCTGGAGTGGCTGTGGACCGGGCGGCGCGAGCGGCAGGACTACCTGCGCCCCACCGGCAGCCTGCTGCCCGGCCCCGGGCGGCTCGACCGCGAGCAGCTGCTCGGCATCCTCGCGGAGCTGCTGGACCGGACCCGCCCCACGGTGGTGCGGACCCTGGACCCGGCGCCGGAGCACCTGCACGCCGACGGCGGCTCGCTCGCCTACTCCGATCACGACGACCACCGGCACGCGGCGTACTTCGCGCTGGAGGCGGCGCGGCGCCACGCCCGCACGGCCGACCGGCCGGTCCAGGTGCAGAGCTACCGCGGCTACTTCAACCGGTACTGGCCGCGCAACCTCAGCCCCCGCGTCTACGGGCGCAAGTTCACCTTCCTCGACGTGTACGGCTGGGCCGACGCCCGCCCCTGCGCCGAGTCGTACGGCTGCGGCGACCTCCAGGTGGGCACCGTCGCCCGGGACAAGCGCTACGGCCGCAGCCAGACCTACCGCTACCCCGGCACCACCACCTGGCTGGCCTCGCAGCCCACCGGCGGGCTGGCCGCGTTCGCGGTCTTCGCCGGGCGGGCGCTGCTGTGGTCGGGCGGCCCGGACGCCTGGGGCGCCCCGGCCGACCTCGGCGGCGACGGCCTGGTGCCGCACCTGGAGGTGGTGTCCGGGATGGACGGGCGGCTGCACCTGTTCGGGTTGCGCCAGCTCATCGAGGCGCGCCGGGAGCGGCAGGTGGTGGTGCACGCGGCCCAGGCGTGGCCGGGCGGGCCGTTCACCGGCTGGGAGGAACTGGGCAATCCGGACGGTGACGGCGTACGCGCCCGCGAGCTCGGCCTGCCCACCGCCGCGGCCGGACCCGACGGGCTGCTCACGGTGTTCACCCGCGACTTCCGGCGCGGCGTGAGCCTGCGGACGCAGCTGGCCGGCGGCGGCTGGGGCCCGTGGACCGCGCTGCCCGGCGAGGGCCTGCGCGACGCCCTGGTGGCGGCCACCGCCGGCGACCGCACCGACCTGTACGCGGTGACCGCCCGCGAGCTGCTGCGCTGGCGCCGCGACAGTCCATCCGCGACGTTCGGCGAGCCGGAACGGGTGCTGTCGGCGCCGCTGGACGGCACGCTGTCGCTGGTGCGCACGCGGCCCGGCACCGCCGCGCCGGTGCTGGTCGGCCACGCCGACGGGGCGGCGTTCGGGCTCGTCGACGGCGACACGGTGCGCACCCTGCGGGCGAACGGCGGCACCGGCCCGCTGGCCGGGGTGATCTGCGACGGCATGACGCACCTGCTGCGGCGCAACGACTCCGGCGGGGTGGACCTGAGCTTCCCGCTGCCTGCCGGGCGGCGGCCGCGCTGGTGGCCGACGGGTGCCCTGTTCACGGGTGCGCCCGCCGCGGCCCTGGACGGCGCGGGGCGACCGGTCGCGGCGATCGTCGGCGTGGACGGGCGCCTGTGGACGTGCCGCCTGGGCGGCTCGCCCCAGGCCGCCGAGTGGCGGGCGGCCGACGCACCCCCACTCTGAGCGTCATGTCGAGTATGTCCATTCAGCCCCGAACCGCCCCGGTTCTCCCCTAGCGTGGGCCTGGGCCGATTCAGCATGGTGCTGCGGCCGTCAGCCGAGGAGGCAACGCGACAATGGCGAAGAACAACCGACCCGACCGCAACTCGCGCACCGACCGCCGCAACGACGCGCCGCGTCCGGCCCAGCCGCACGCGAGCCAGCCGCACACGACCCACGCCAGCGGTGGCATGGCGGCGCATTCGGGCGACCAGCAGCGCGAGTCCCAGCAGCGCGAGCCCCAGCAGGGCACGCAGCAGCAGGGGGCGCAGCAGGCCGCGGCGACCGCGGTGGCGACCGGCGTCGCGCAGCACGAGCACACCGCCGCCGTGCCGACGGCGATGAAGTCCAAGAAGGGCAACCAGCCCAAGCACAGCCCGAAGCGCTGACGTCCCGCCTGCGGCCGGGTCCGGGCACCCGCCCGAACCCGGCCGCACCGCACCGCCCCGCGCAGGCGGCCAAGTTGCCGGGCAATCGGGCGTATCAAGTCCCTTGATACGCCCGATTGCCCGGCAACTTGCGCGATCTTGGTGCACCGCGGGCGGCGCAGGGCCGGGTCAGTGGAGTTCGGTGGCGAAGGGTTCGACGGCGGCGCGCCAGCCGGCCGGGTCGCTGAAGTGGAGCACGTGCCCGGCCAGCGGCAGCTCGGCGTAGCGGCCGTGCGGCAGCAGCCGGGCCGACTCGCGCTTGCCCTCGACCGCCCGTCCGCGCGCGGCCCCGGCCACCACCAGCGCCGGGCAGGCCACCGCCGCCAGCTCCGATCGGCGGTCCTGGGCCATCAGGTGCTCCAGCGTCGCGAGCACGTGCTCGGTACGCACCAGCGGCCGCCACCCGTCCGGCCCGCCCGCCATCACCTCCGGGAACACCCCGCCCTCGCCGGGATCGGTGCCCTCGAAGTACTCCCGAACCTTGGCCAGGGTCGGGAACGGCACCGGCCAGTCGTCGAGCCACGCCTTCCACTTCGCGATCCCGTCGTCCGGGGTGACCGGGTCCATGTCGCCGACGACGATGCCGCGCACCAGGTCGGGGCGGCGCCCGGCGAGCTGCCAGGCGGTCAGCCCGCCCATCGAATGCCCGACGACCAGCGCGGGGCCGAGCCCCAGGGCCTCGATCACGGCGACGGCGTCACCGACGTAGGCGTCGCGGTCGTACGGGCCGTCGGGCTTGTCGCTGTAGCCGTGGCCGCGGGCGTCGTAGGCGTAGACGCGGCCGTGGGCGGTCAGCCACTCGGCGGTGCCGGTCCAGGTGGCGGCCCGGTCGGTGAGGCCGTGCAGCAGCAGGATGCCGGGACCGGAGCCGCCGAGGTCGAGCACGTTGAGCCGTACGCCGCCGTGGCCCAGGACGTCCATGAGAGTTCTCCCGTTCGTGATACCTCGATTCGAGGTATACGGTAGGGCCATACCTCGAATCGAGGCAAGGAGCTCGGGGCGAGGAAAGCTCGGGGCAGGGAGAATGCGGGTGTGATCGAGCTCGCCATCCTCGGTTTCCTCGCCGAGCAGCCCCTGCACGGCTACGAGCTGCGCACGCGCATCGCGCAGCTGGTCGGGCACGCCCGCCCGATCAGCGACGGCACGCTGTACCCGGCGATCAACCGGCTGGAGAAGGCGGGGCTGCTCACCCGCCGCCACGAGGCCGGGGCGGCCGCGGCGCAGCGCCATACGCTGGAGCTCACCGAGGCGGGCCGCACCGAGCTGCACCGGCGGCTGACCCACCCCGCCGAGCTCGACGTGACCGACAGCACCCGGTTCTTCGCGCTGCTGGCGTTCCTCGGGCAGCTGGCCGACCCGGCCGCGCAGGCCGCCGTGCTGCGCCGCCGGCTCGACTTCCTGGACCAGCCCGCGAGTTTCTTCCACACCGGGGCGCGACCGCAGCGCGCGGCCGACCAGACCGATCCGTTCCGGCGGGGCATGCTGGAGGTGGCGCGCGCCACCAGCCGTGCCGAGAAGGCGTGGCTACGCGAAGCGCTGGCCGAACTCGAAACGTGAGACAATTTGCGGACCATGTCGCTCACTGATCAGATCCCCGCGGACACCGACCCCGACACCCTCTACGAGGCCTTCTCCGGCTGGGCCGAGAGCCAGGGCTTCTCGCTGTACCCGGCCCAGCAGGACGCGCTCATCGAGATCGTCTCCGGGGCGAACCTGATCCTGAGCACCCCCACCGGCTCCGGCAAGAGCATGGTCGCGCTGGGTGCCCACTTCGCGGCCATGGCCGAGGGCAAGCGGACCTTCTACACCGCGCCGATCAAGGCGCTGGTCTCGGAGAAGTTCTTCGCCCTGTGCGCGGCGTTCGGCCCGGACAACGTCGGCATGATGACCGGCGACGCCGCCGTGAACCCGGACGCGCCGATCATCTGCTGCACCGCGGAGATCCTGGCCAACCTGGCCCTGCGCGACGGCGCCGACGCCGACGTGGGCCAGGTCGTGATGGACGAGTTCCACTTCTACAGCGAGCCCGACCGGGGCTGGGCCTGGCAGGTGCCGCTGATCGAGCTGCCCGACGTGCAGTTCATCCTCATGTCGGCCACCCTGGGCGACGTCACCCGGTTCGTCGACGACCTGACCCGGCGCACCGGGCGGGCCACGGCCGTGGTCAGCTCCGGCGAGCGGCCGGTCCCGCTGATCCACTCGTACGTCACCACGCCGCTGCACGAGACCATCGAGGAGCTGCTGACCACCAAGCAGGCCCCGATCTACATCGTGCACTTCACCCAGGCCGCGGCCCTGGAGCAGGCCAGCGCCCTGATGAGCATCAACATGTGCACCCGGGCCGAGAAGGACGCCATCGCCGAGCTGATCGGCAGCTTCCGGTTCACGGCGGGCTTCGGCAAGACCCTGTCCCGCCTGGTCCGCCACGGCATCGGCGTGCACCACGCGGGCATGCTGCCCAAGTACCGCCGCCTGGTCGAGCTGCTGGCCCAGGCCGGCCTGCTCAAGGTCGTCTGCGGCACCGACACCCTCGGCGTCGGCATCAACCTGCCCATCCGCACCGTGCTGTTCACCGGCCTGAACAAGTTCGACGGCCAGAAGATGCGGCTGCTCAAGGCGCGCGAGTTCCACCAGATCGCGGGCCGGGCCGGGCGGGCCGGCTACGACACCCTGGGCACCGTCATCGTGCAGGCGCCTGAGCACGTGGTCGAGAACGAGAAGGCCGCCGCCAAGGCCGCGGGCGACCCGAAGAAGCTCAAGAAGCTGGTGCGCAAGAAGCCGCCGGAGGGCTTCGTCGGCTGGGCCCAGCCCACCTTCGAGCGCCTGGTCTCCGCCGAGCCCGAGCCGCTGACCTCCAGCTTCCACGTCAGCCACGCGATGGTCCTCAACGTGATCGAGCGTGGCGGCGACGCGTTCGCCAACATGCGCCACCTGCTGACCGACAACCACGAGTCGCGGCCCGCGCAGCGCAAGCACATCCGCCGCGCGATCTCGATCTACAAGGCGCTGCGCACCGCGGGCATCGTCGAGCAGACCGACGACGGGCGCATCCGGGTCACCAACGAGCTCCAGCTCGGCTTCGCGCTCAACCAGCCGCTGTCGCCGTTCGCCGTCGCCGCGATCGAGCTGCTCGACCCCACCTCGCCCGGGTACGCCCTGGACGTCGTGTCGATCATCGAGGCGGTGCTGGAGGACCCCCGGCAGATCCTCTACGCCCAGCAGGACAAGGCCAAGGGCGAGGCCGTCGCGCAGATGAAGGCCGACGGCATCGAGTACGAGCAGCGCATGGCCCTGCTCGAAGGCGTGACCTGGCCCAAGCCGATGGAGGAGCTGCTGGAGGTCGCGTTCGAGTCGTACCGCAAGAGCAGCCCCTGGGTCGACGACCACCGGTTGTCCCCGAAGGCCGTCGTGCGCGACCTGTTCGAGCAGGGCATGACCTTCACCGAGTACGTCAGCTTCTACAACCTCGCCCGCTCCGAGGGCCTGGTGCTTCGCTACCTCGCCGACGCGTACCGGGCGCTGCGCCAGACCGTCCCCGAGGACGCCAAGACCGACGAGCTGCTCGACCTGATCGAGTGGCTGGGCGAGCTGGTGCGCCAGGTCGACTCCAGCCTGCTCGACGAGTGGGAGCAGCTCCAGTCCGGCACCTCCACCGCCGACAAGCTCGCCGCCGCGGCCGCGGCGACCCCGCCCGCGGTCACCCGCAACGTGCGCGCGTTCCGGGTGCAGGTGCGCAACGCCCTGTTCCGCCGGGTCGAGCTGGCCGCGCGGCGGCGCTGGGACCTGCTCGGCGAGCTGGACGCCGAGTCCGGCTGGGACGCCGACGCCTGGCACGAGGCGCTGGAGCCGTACTACGAGCTGTACGACGAGATCGGCATCGGCCCCGACGCGCGCGGCCCGGCCCGCCTCATCCTGGAGCAGCGCACGGAGATCTGGCTCGCCCGCCAGATCCTCGACGACCCGGACGGCCACCACGACTGGGGCATCAGCGCCGAGATCGACCTGGCCGCCTCCGACGAGGCCGGCCACGCCGTCATCCGCATCACCGACGTGGGCCAGCTCTGACCTTCCGCCCCCGACCCACCACCCCGCGCGGGTGGTGGGTCGGTGCAGTTTCGGGGAAAGTGCACGAATCTTGGCCAGCTTTCGCGCACTTTCCCCGAAACTGCACCATCAGACGGCGCGGGCGGTGGCGAGACGCGAGCTTTCCTTGACGTTGGCCATGAGGCTGGAGCCGACCAGGACGCCGAGGGAGACCGCGACCACGGTCAGCAGTGCGGTGACCAGGTTGGACTTGCCGCCGGGGGCCAGTGCGAGCAGGCCGGTGGCGCCGGTCGTGCCGATCAGGCCGAGCGCGCCGGGGACCAGCAGCCAGAACGCGGGCAGGAACACCACCTGCGCGGGCGGGCCGCCCAGGCGCTGCACGACGATCGCCATCGGCACGATGACCAGGCCGCCGACGAAGGCGGCGAACAGGCTGTCGGCCAGCAGCCCGGCGCCGTACTGGGCGCCGTACGCGATCAGCAGGGTGAGCAGCAGCCACGGCAGCGAGCGCGACGGGGCGGAGCTGTTGATGTAGATGCCCAGCCCGAAGACGACGACGCCCACCCACGCGGCCCACAGGCCGAGCCGGTCGACCGGCGGCGCGGCGGGGACCGGTCCGGCCAGCTGCATCCCGGCGTAGATGCCGAAGGTGAGCAGGAGCAGCACGTACGTCCCGGCGACCAGGCGGCTGGCGCCGCTGATGATCGACCGGGTCACCATCTCCTGGGCGCCGAGGGTCAGCGCCGCCCCGGGCAGGAACGTGGCCAGCGGCGGGATCAGCAGGCTCGCCGGTTCGGTGCCCAGCTGCGGGCTGAACCGGTACGCCACCACGGTGACCGCCATCGCGGCGGCGACCGGCAGGGCCAGCGACAGCACCTGCACCCGGTCGGCCAGCAGCCGCATGATGCCCACGAGCAGGCCCAGCGCAGCCAGGATGGTCAGCGCCCGCGCCTCGCGGACGAACATCAGGCCGATCCCGACGGTCAGCACCCCGTGCCCGAGCACGCTCACCACCGCGCCGAACCGCGGCGGCGCCGCCATGATCTCTTCCAGCTTCGCGATCGCCTCGGCCGGCGGGATCGGCTCCGCCCTGACCTGGTCCATCAGCTTGTACAGCCGGTCGACCTGGTCCAGCCGCAGCGGCGCGGAGTCGGCGTTGGCGAAGTCGACGGTGACTCCGCCCTGCCCGGCGACCCGGACGAATACGCCCGTGGGCACCACCAGGAACTCGACGTTGCGCATCCCGTACGCGTCGGCCAGCGCCGACAGCTCCTCCGGGATGCGGCTGGCCGTCTCCCCGGCCAGGCACAGGGCGGCGCCGCACTTGCGGAAGAACTCGAGCATGTCCTCGGAGGGGAGCATCACCGCCGCAGTATCACCCAAGATCGTCCCCCGCGAAATCCCCCGCCCACAGGTAAGGAAGGGCACCTTCCAGGGCGGCCGGGCTCAGGGTTTTCGGGCGAGTAGTTGCAGGGCGTGCACGGCGTTGCCGTTCATGGTGGTGACCGGGATCGTCTCCTCGCGCAGCAGGTCGCAGGCGGACAGCAGGTCCCGCAGCCAGGCCGGGTCGTGGTGGCGGCAGGTCGCGCCGTCGTCGGTGGTGAACGTGCCGTACGGCAGCTCCGAGCCTGCGGCGTGGGCGGCGTACCGCTCGCGGTTGCGCTCGTCGTGCTGCAACGGCAGGTCGCTGACGTAGAGCAGCCCGCCCGGGGCGAGCACCCGGACCAGCTCGGCCACCAGACCGTCCTGCGCCGCGTCGGCCGGCACGCAGGTGAGCACCGCGAACAGCAGCACCAGGTCGAACGCCCCGGCGGCGAACGGCAGCACCGCACCGGGGCCGACCACGCGCAGGTCCAGCCCCGGAAAGCTCTCCCGGCCCCGGCGGACCGCCGCCGTCGACACGTCCACCCCGGTCAGCCCGGTGAACCCGAGCCCGGCCAGCTCGTTCATGGTCCGGCCGTAGCCGCAGCCGTAGTCCAGCACCCGCGCGTCGTGCGGCACCCCGTCCAGCCAGGACGGTCGCAGCGGGTGGCTGTACGTCTTCGTGGCGCCCGCGGTCTCCCAGTACGCCAGGTCGGTGTCGTCCATGCGCAGGCAGCGTAGCCGCGGCAGGTCAGCCCACGTTCACGGGCCGGAACTGGACGCTGACCCGGGGTCCGACGTGCCGGGCCGTCTTCGGGACGCAGTGCTCCCAGGTGCGCTGGCAGGAGCCGCCCATCACGACGAGGTCGCCGTGGCCGAGCGGGAACCGGATGCTGTCCCCGCCGCCGCGCGGGCGCAGCAGCAGCGGCCTGGGCTCGCCGAACGACACGATCGCCACCATGGTGTCGTGCGCGGCGCCGCGGCCGAGGGTGTCGCCGTGCCAGGCGACGCTGTCGCGGCCGTCGCGGTAGAGGCACATCCCCGCGGTCACGAACGGTTCGCCCAGCTCGGCGGCGTAGTGCGCGCTGAGCCGGTCGCGGGCCCGGGCCAGCAGCGCGTGCGGCAGCGGCTCGCCGCCGCCGTACCAGCGCAGCAGGCGGGGGACGTCGACGTCGCGGTCGTACATCTCCCGGCGGCCGGAGCGCCAGTCGACCTCGTCGAGCAGCGTCTCCAGCACCGCCTCGGACCCGGCCACCCAGGCGGGCAGGTGGTCGACCCACGCGCCGCGGGTCAGCTCGTGCCGGGTCGGGGCGAGCGGGCCCAGGCTCGCCTCCTCGGCGAGATCGAACATCGACGGCTGGTGGGCGACTGGGGCCATGGCTGCGAGAATACACCCCGGTTAGTACACCTGTGCGAGCGGTCCGCCGAGGCGGCCCGCCGACGCGACACGCCCGGGACGGCACGCGCGGCGGGGACGGTCCCGTCCCGTGGAACCCGAGCACCGTCCGGGTGGAACGGCACGCCGACCGTCCGATCCGGAAATCGAGCCGTGTCGCAGCATGCGAACCGAGGTATCGACGGGGATAGTATGCCGCCGAAGATTTAGATGAATCGTGTATGAGGGTGAGCTATGCGTCCGCTGGAAACCTCAGACCCGATCTCGGTCGGGTCGTACCGGCTCGCCGGGGTGCTCGGTGGCGGCGGCATGGGCCGCGTCTACCTCGGACACTCCCCCAGCGGCCGCCGCGTCGCGGTCAAGGTGATCCGTCAGGAGCTGGCCGCCGACCCGGTGTTCCGGCGCCGGTTCAGCCGCGAGGTCGCCGCCGCCAAGTCGGTCAGCCCGCTGTTCACCGCCGCGGTCGTCGACGCCGACACCCAGGCCGAGGCGCCCTGGCTGGCCACCGCGTACATCGAGGGACCGAGCCTGGAGCGGCAGATCGCCGAGCACGGCGCGCTGCCCGAGCCGGCAGTGCTCACGCTGGCCACCGGCCTGGCCGAGGCGCTGGCCTCGATCCACCGGGTCGGGCTCACCCACCGCGATCTCAAGCCCGCCAACGTGCTGCTCGACGACGACGGCCCGCACATCATCGACTTCGGCATCGCGCTGGACTCCGCCGACGAGCGGATGACCACCAGCGTCAACGTCGGCACGCCGTCGTACATGGCGCCCGAGCGGATCCAGGGCGAGGAGAGCGGGCCGCCCGGGGACGTGTTCTCGCTGGGGGCGCTGCTGTTCTTCGCCGCCACCGGCCGCACGCTGATCTCCGGCGGCAGCATGTTCGAGCAGATCAACCAGGTCACGCAGGGCCGGTTCGACCTGGGCAAGCTGTCGCCGACGCTGCGGCCGTTCATCGTCCGGTGCATCAGCCTGCGCCCGCAGGACCGGCCGACCGCCGTCGAGCTGGCACGCATCCTCATCGGCACCGGTGTGTCCGGCCCGACCCCGGGCTGGTACCAGCCCGGGGTCCAGCGGACGCTGCCGGCCGGACCGCACCACCCGCCGACCCCGCCCGAGGGCTGGCCGCACCCGGCCCCGTCGCGGCTGCCGCGCGTGTCCCGGCGCACCCTGCTCATCGCGGGCGCGGGCGGCGGCGCCGCGCTGATCGCCGGGGTCGCCTGGGCGCTGGGCCGCGGCAGCGGCACGCCGGACGGGCAGGCCAGCCCGGGGCCCAGCCTGCACATCGTCTCCGACGAGCCCGATCCGAGCCGCGGCGGCGCCGGCGGACGCGGCGACGTGGTCGCCCAAGCCGCGTCGCACGCCAGTGCGGACAGGCACCGGCTGGTCATCGACCGCAACGGCCGGATCGTCGGCACGGACGGCACCCGGGTCTTCGCCCGCGACGTCCGCGACGACAGGGAGCTGTGGACCAGGCCGCTCAAGAGCAGCGGCACGCTCGCCGTCCACGACTGGGGCCCGTCCGTGCTGGTCACCGGCGGCGCGAAGCTGTTCCGGGTCAACACCGTCTCCGGCGGCGTCGAGTTCGAGGTGGACACCACCAGCACCGTGACCGCCGTGCTGACCAGCACCGAGACGGCGTTCGTGCAGCAGAGCGCGAAGCTGCTGGCGTACAGCCGGGCGGGGGTGCGGGTATGGGAGCTGTCCTCGTCGGAGCAGCCGCTGGCCGCCGACAGCCGCTGGCTGGTCACCCGGCGGCAGAGCGGCGGCACCGTGACGATCACGCTGCGCGAGGCGGGTTCCGGCGACCGGGTCTGGCAGCAGCAGTTCGATGCCGGTGCGGACCAGGGGCCGCCCGGGGGCGGCGGACCGGGCGGGCCGGGCGACGGGGGCCCCGGCGGGCCGGGCGGCCCGCCGGACGACGACTGGATCGTCGGCGAGGCGCGGCTGACCGAGGACCATGTGGTCGTACGCGACCGCATGCAGGTCCGGCGGATGCGCCTGTCCGACGGCGGCACCGTCTGGCAGCGCGTCTGGGAACGTCCCGTCGCCACCATGGCGCTCTTCGGCGACCTGGTGGTGCTGGGCGCCGACCGGATCGTCACGCTACGCCAGAGCGACGGCGAGAACGCGTGGTCCGGGCCGAGCCTGCGCGGGGCCCGCGTGGCGGTCGCGCCCGACGGCGGAACCCTCTACGTCGTCGGCGACGAGCACATCGCCGCCATCACCCCCGACGGCAGGACGGCCTGGAACGCGCCGGTGCCCAACGCCGACGAGGGCGGCATCGAGGCGCTGGTGCTGCGGCCGCCGCTGGCGTACGTGGTGCTGCGCCCGCCGCCGTTCCCCGACTCCGACGAGGCCGACGTGCTGGCCGTGGCGCTGGAACCGCAGACCTGAGCGGTCAGCGCTCGGCGACGGGCTCGGCGGCGGACCCGGTCTCGGCGCGTACGGCCTGCGCGGGCACCCGCCCCGCGACCAGCGCGTCGCGGATCTCGGTCAGCAGCCGGACGTCCTCGGTGATCGGCTTCGGCTCGGGTTCCTTGCCCTGGTCCCGCCGCTCGGCCAGCCTGTTCATCGGCAGCACGACCAGGAAGTACAGCACCGCGGCCGTCAGCACGAACGTGATCAGCGCGTTGATGAACGAGCCGAGGTCGATGGCGTTCTGGTCGCCGGGAATCGTGAACTTCAGCCCCGACACGGCACCACCGGCGCCGATCATCTTGATCAGAGGCTGCAGGAACGACGCGGTGAACTGGGTGACCAGCGTCGTGAAAGCCGCACCGATCACCACACCGACCGCCAGGTCGACCACGTTGCCGCGCATGACGAAGTTCTTGAAGCCGTTCAGCATGCACCTCACCGTACGTCACCTGCGGTGATGCACCCAGCCGCGACACCGGTTCCGCCGGAATGATCAGGTGAAGCCGCTCACATCAGCCCGCGAGCACGTTCACGATCCGGCCGAACAGCGCCGGGGCGGCCGCACACACCGGCACCACCGCGCGGCGCAGCGGGCGCGGCGCGGTGGCCAGCACCAGACCACGGGTGAGCAGCCGATACGTCCGGGTGCGGCGGCGCCACTGCTGTTCGTAGCCCTCCGGCCGCCCGGCGGCCAGGGCCGCCACCGCCGCCTCGGCCTGACCGAACGCGAGGCTGATCCCCTCGCCGGTGAGCGCGTCCTCGTACCCGGCCGCGTCGCCGACCAACAGCACCCGGCCCTGCACCCGGGCCCGCACCCGCCGCCGCAGCGGCCCGGCCCCGCGCACCGGCCCGCACGCCTGCGCCCCGGCCAGCCGCGCTACCAGCCCCGGGAACCCGGCCAGCAGCCGCTCGTACGACGCCCCGGTCTGCCGGTGCAGGATCGCCACCCCGACCTCGTCCGGGGCGACCGGGGTCACGTACGCCTCGGCGTGCGGCGACCACCACACCTCGACCAGGTCGGACCAGGGCGCCACGCGCCAGTGGCGGCGCAGCCCGTAGCGGCGCGGCGAGCCGGCCGACGAGGCGATGCCCGCCGCGCGGGCCACCGCCGAGTGCAGCCCGTCGGCGCCGATCAGCCAGTTCGCCCGTACCCCCGCCGCGACGACGCCGCCCGCCTCCTGCACCAGGCCGGTCACCCGGTGCCGCACCCAGCCCACGCCCGCCCGCTGCGCCGCCGCGTGCAGCGCGGCCTGGAGCACCGTGCGGCGCACGCCCCGGCCCGGCCCCGCCGCGAAGCGGGCGTCGACGGCGCGGTCCGGCCCCCGGTAGCCGATGCCGTGGAACGGCACGCCCGGCGGGTCCACGCCCAGGTCCAGCAGCCGGGCCAGCCCGCCGGGCATCAGCCCCTCGCCGCACGCCTTGTCGATCGGGGCGTCGCGGGGCTCGGCCACCACCACCGACATTCCGGCCCGCCGCGCCAGCAGCGCCGTGGCCAGCCCGGCCGGGCCGCCGCCGACGACCAGCAGGTCGGCGTCGCGCAGGCCGGCGCCAGGGCTCACGCGGCGGCCTGCGCCAGCGCGGCGTTCTCCACCCGGATCCGCACCGCCAGCACCGCCGCGTTGGCCAGCGTGAACGCCAGCGCCGTCACCCACGCGGTGTGCACCAGCGGCAGCGCGATCCCCTCCACCACCACCGCGACGTAGTTGGGATGCCGCAGCCACCGGTACGGGCCGCGGGCCACCAGCGGCAGCCCCGGCACCACGATCACCAGCGTGTTCCACCGCTGCCCCAGCGTGGCCACACACCACCAGCGCAGCGCCTGGCTCGCCACCACCAGCGCCAGCATCGGCCAGCCCAGCGCGGGCAGGAACGGCCGGTCGGCCAGCCACACCTCGGCCAGGCAGCCCGCCAGCAGTCCGGTGTGGATCGCCACCATCGCCGGGTAGTGGCCCCGGCCGAACTCGCGGCCGCCCCGGGCCCGCGCCCACGCGGCATGCCGCCGCGACACGACCAGTTCCACCAGCCGCTCGGCCGCCACGGCGAGGATCAGCAGGGTGTACGGCAGCACGCTCACCACTCCAGCAGCACGAGCTCGGAACAGAACCCCGGCCCCATCGCGATCATGAGGCCGGGCGTGCCCGGCGGCGGCGGATCGGCCAACCCGGCGTGCAGCACGTCCAGCACCGACACCGACGACAGGTTGCCCCGGGCCGCCAGGGACATCCGCGTCGGCTCCAGCGCCGCGGCGGGCAGGTCCAGCACCCGCTGCACGGTGTCGATCACCTTCGGGCCGCCGGGATGGCACACCCAGGTGCCCACGTCGGCCGGGGACAGGCCGAACTCGGCCAGGAACCCGCGCACGTCGTCGCCGAGATACCGCTCGGCGATCGGCGCGACCTCCGTCGACAGCACGATCCGGAAGCCGCTCGACCCGATCCGCCAGCCCATCACCTGCTCGGTGTCCGGGTAGAGGCGGCTGCGCGTGGCCAGCACCCGCGGCCGGCCCGGCCCCGGCAGCGGCCGGTCGCCGCCCACCAGCACCACCGCGGCCGCGCCGTCACCGAACAGGCTGGTGGCGACCAGGTTCGCGGCGGTGGTGTCCTCCTGCTGCAACGTCAGCGAGCACAGCTCCACCGCCAGCAGCACCGCCGTGTGACCCGGCCAGGCGCGCAGGTAGTCGTGCAGCCGCGCCACCCCGGCCGCGCCCGCGACGCAGCCCAGGCCGAACAGCGGCAGCCGCTTGACGTCCGGGCGCAGCCCCACCCGCTGCGCCAGCCGGGCCTCCAGCGACGGGACGGCCAGGCCGGTGACGCTGGTGGTCGCGATCAGGTCCACTTCGGCGGCGTCCACTCCCGCCGCGTCCAGCGCGCCGCGCAGCGCGGCCTCGCCGAGTTCGAGGGCGACCTCGATGAAGTGGTCATTGGCCTGGGTGAAACCGGTGATGTCCGCGTAGCTGTCCAGCGGGAGGGCGAGGTGGCGGGTGCGCACGCCGGTGTTGCGGCCGAAGCGGGCGAAGGCTTCGCGGGACGGGTGCGACGCCGGTAGGCAGAGCTGGGCGAACTCGGCGACGATGTCCTCCTGGCGGTATCGGTGCGCGGGGAAGCGTACTGCGACCGACGCCACCTGAGGGGCGCGGACATCGACGTCACTCATCACGCGACCCTACCGCGCCGGCGGTGCCCCGCCCGTCCACCACGCCCGACGGGGGCGGTCAGCCGGCTCGTCAGCGGTTCTTGTCCTTCTCGACGAGTACGGCCAGGGCCGACATCGCGTGCTCGATGGCCGGGCGCAGGTCCTCGCGCAGGTGCAGCTGGGTCGCGTCGACGTCGCCGAGAGTGCCGCCCAGGTAGCGGTCCAGGGTCACCAGGCGCGGGCCGTAGCCGCCGCCCATGCAGTACACGGCGTCGAACAGCTGGCCGCCGATGTTGTGCTCGGACAGCGTCGTCGCGTGCTCGAACTCCAGGACCGTGGTGCCGTCCGGGCCCTCGGACAGGCGGAGCTCGATCTCGTCCGGCGCCGGGTCGCCGCCGCCCAGGGCCACGGTGAGCAGGCGCGGCGCCTCGCAGCGCAGCACCCGGCCGGGCCCGAAGTCGCCCTGGCTGAACTCGCCGCCGACGCGCAGGTCGCCCTGCACGGGGGCGTACCAGCGGGCCAGCCGCTCCGGGTCGGTGCATGCGTCCCACACGTCCTCGATGCTCGCGTCGTACACGCGGCGGAAGACGGCGCAGCGCGCCTCGCCGGCGGCGATCTCGCGCCGGTACAGCTCGATGTCGGTCTTGGCGGTCTCAGTGCTGTTCATGGCTGGTCGGTGCCTTTCGTGGTCGGGTCGGCCTGCTGCCGCTCTTGTCTGCCCCGGGCCAGTTCGGTGGCCAGGGCGTCCAGGCGCTGCGTCCAGAAGCGCCGGTAGGGATCGAGCCACTCGTCGACCTGCCGCAGGGGTTCGGCGTCGACGGCGTAGAGACGGCGCGTGCCCTCGGCACGTACCGTCGCGAAGCCGTTGTCGCGCAGCACCTTCAGATGCTGGGAGACCGCGGGTTGCGAGATCCCGAACTCGGCCTGCACCACGGCGGC
This sequence comes from Catellatospora sp. TT07R-123, assembly GCF_018327705.1. Classification (NCBI taxonomy): domain Bacteria; kingdom Bacillati; phylum Actinomycetota; class Actinomycetes; order Micromonosporales; family Micromonosporaceae; genus Catellatospora; species Catellatospora sp. TT07R-123. The sequence goes on from NZ_BNEM01000002.1 coordinate 1,942,094, forward strand.
GAGGTCTCCCGCGGACCGCTCGCCCGAGGCGAGCAGTTCGAGGATCCGACGCCGGACGGGATCGCCGAGGATGTCGAACGCGTGCACGTACCGACAATATACGTCCGGCCTTATATAAGCAAGGACTTAAAGAGAAGGTCGAGGTGACCCGTACCCCCGAACGGCAGTTATCCCCTCGAATCCCCCACGCCGCACCCGAGGAGTCTCCATGGGCAAGCACGCCTTCGCCGTATCCGGCATCCACTGCGAGAACTGCGCCGACCTCATCGACCAGGCCGTATCCCAGCTACCCGGCGTCCTGGCCACCCACACCAGCCACACCACCGCCCGCACCGAGGTAGACCTCTCCCCCGCGACAACCCCCGCCGACGTAGCCACCACCATCACCCACCACGGCTACCCCGCCATCCCCCTCTAACCCACCACCCACCCCGGCCCCCACCACCCGGTTGATCATGAACTTATGGCACGGGTCGACGGTGTGTCTCGGGCACAACCTCCTGATCGTCAACGCCTAAGCGAGTTGACCAGGAAGCTGTGCCCACGACACACCGTCGACCCGTGCCATAAGTTCATGATCGACGCGGAGAGGGGTGCGGCCCGGGGCCGCGGGGGCGGGCGGTAGAACGGGGTTAGCCGTGGGTTTTGCCGCGGCCGCCGGGGCCCTTTTCCTTGCGGGGCTTTACTGAGATGTCGATGGGGCTGCCGTCGAAGCCGAACTCCTCGCGCAGCTTGCGCTCGACGAAGCGGATGTAGCCCGGGTCGAGGGGGGCTGTCGTGAAGAGGACGAACTTCGGCGGGGCCACGCCGGGCTGGGTGGCGAAGAGGATGCGGGGGGCGCGTCCGCCGCGCACCGGGTGCGGGGTGGCCTGGACCAGGGCGGTCAGCCACTGGTTGAGCTGGCCCGTCGGGACGCGCTTCTCCCAGCTGGCCAGCGCCGTACGCAGGGCCGGGGCGATCTTCTCCACGGCGCGGCCGGTCTTGGCGGAGATGTTGACGCGCAGCGCCCACGGGATGCGCTTGAGCTCCCGCTCGATCTCCTTGTCCAGGTAGTGCCGCCGGTCGGCGTCGACGAGGTCCCACTTGTTGAAGGCGAGCACCACGCCGCGGCCGGCTTCGGTGACCATCGACAGCAGGCGCTGGTCCTGCTCGCTGATGACCTCGCTGGAGTCCAGCAGCACCACGGTGACCTCGGCCGCCTCGATCGCCGCCGCGGTACGCAGCGACGCGAAGTATTCGGTGCCGCTGGCCTTGCCGACGCGCTTGCGCAGCCCGGCGGTGTCGACGAACTGCCAGGTCTCGCCGCCGATGACCACCAGCGAGTCGACCGGGTCGACCGTGGTGCCGGCGACGGGGTCGACGACCGAGCGCTCCTCGTTGGCCAGCCGGTTGAGCAGGCTGGACTTGCCCACGTTCGGGCGCCCGACCAGGGCGATCCGGCGCGGGCCGCGCGGCCCGACCGCGAAGGTCTCGCGCGGAGCCTCCTTCGGGAACGCCGCCAGCACCGCGTCGAGCAGGTCGCCGGAGCCGCGGCCGTGCAGGGCCGAGACGGGCCACGGCTGGCCGAGGCCCAGCGCCCACAGGGCATGCGCCTCGTGCTCGATGGTGTTGTTGTCCGCCTTGTTGGCGATCAGCAGCACCGGCTTGGCGCTGCGGCGCAGCATGCGTACGGCCTTCTCGTCCACGTCGGTGGCGCCCACCGTCGCGTCGACCACGAACAGCACCACGTCGGCCATGGCGACGGCCGCCTCGGCCTGCGCGGCGATGGCGGCGGCGCGGTCCTTCGCGTCGGGCTCCCAGCCGCCGGTGTCCACGACGGTGAACCGGCGGCCCGCCCACTGCGCGTCGTACGCGACGCGGTCGCGGGTCACGCCCGGGATGTCCTCGACGACCGCCTGACGGCGGCCGATGATGCGGTTGACGAGGGTGGACTTGCCCACGTTGGGGCGGCCCACCACCGCCAGGACCGGCTGCGGGGCGGCCGGTTCGGCCGACACCTCAGGCTCCGCCGTCTCGACGACGACCAGCTCGGTCCATTCACTCTCGCTCATGCTGCCTTCCTTGTCGTCAGCAGCCGGTGCAGCTCGCTGACGACCTCATCGATGCCCAGCTCGGTCGAGTCGAGCACGACCGCGTCGGCGGCCTGCTGCAACGGGTTGACCTTGCGGGTGGAGTCCAGGTGATCACGGCGGGCCAGGTCGGCCTCGGTCGCGGCGTGATCGGTGGCGTTCTCGGTGCTGCGGCGGCGGGCGCGCTCGGCCGACGAGGCGGTCAGGAAGACCTTCAGGTCGGCGTCGGGGGCGACGATGTTGCCGATGTCGCGGCCCTCGACCACGATCCGGGCCGACTCGTCGATGAGCGCGCGCTGGCGCGCGACCATGACCTGCCGCACGAACGGCACTGCCGACACGGCGGACACCGCCGCGGTGACCTCGGGCCCGCGGATCGGCCCGTCGACATTCTCGCCGTTGGCGCTGATCGAGGGGTGCGCGGGGTCGGTGGTGATCAGCAGCTCCAGGTCGACCACGACCTTGGCGATGCCGTCGGTGTCGGCCAGGTCGACCCCGGCCTGCAGCACCGCCCAGGTGGCCGCGCGGTACATCGCGCCGGTGTCCAGGTAGCGGGCGTCGAGCAGCTGTGCCAGCCGCCGCGACACCGTCGACTTGCCCGAGCCCGACGGACCGTCCACCGCCACCACACAGCGCAGCTCAGCCACGACCTATCCTCCGCCCCTAGGTTTGATGCTCCCATTCTGCCCGGTGCGTCCGAAGGGTAAGCAGGCAGCCGGGTCCGGACGCGGCGCAGAACACGTCCCACCCTCCTCTGCCTGCGCACACGCCCCTGGCGGCACAACGCCACCGGCTGCCGCTTCGATCCCGGCCGGTGACCGGGTTCACAGGCCGCCGGCCTGGTCGAGGCGGTGCGCCCCGGCCCTGTCGACTTCGGCCGTGCGGCGGGCGGCCCGGGTGATCTGCTGGCCCATCAGCGCGGCCTGCTGCGCGGCGTCGCGCCACAGCTGGAGCACGGGTCCGGCGTTCGGGTCGTAGTTGGCCGCGAACGAGGCGCCCAGGGCGTCGCGGCCCCACGGCGCGGCCGTGCCGCCCGTGGCGAGCCTCTCCCCGGCACCGTCGCGCAGCCGCGCCATCCGGTCGGCGGCGTCGTGCAGGTCCGCTCCGGCGCGCACCGCCGCGTCGGGGTCGAGCCGCAGCTCACCGCCGTCCATCGTCGCCTGCCGGGCGCCAGCCGAGGGCCTCGTCGTGGCGGCGCAGCAGGCCGCCGAGGTCGCCGCCGCGCAGTAGGTCGGCCACGCCCGCCTCGGCGGGCACCACCTGCGCCGTCAGCCGCAGCACCGCCTCGCCCGCGGCGGTCTCGGCCTTCCTCGTGGTCTCGGTGATCAGGTCGGCGAGCCGGTCCGGGCGGTGGGCGTATGCCTTCTCGTGCAGGCGCAGCCTGGTGAGCTGCCCGCGGGCGCCGACGGCCACGGTGACGGTGCCGTCGGGCGAGCGTGCGGTGACCTCCAGCCCGTCCAGGCGGCGCTTGAGTTCGGCGACGTTGTCGCGCAGGTGCGTGTAGCGGCTGTGGACCTCGTCGAAGCGGGCCCGCAGCGCGGCGTTGGCGTCACGGTCGGTCGGTGGCATACACGCCTCCCAGCACGCGTCGGGACAGTTGGTCGGCCTGGCGGGTGGTCTCCGGCAGCCGGAAACCCCGGCACAGGGCAAGGGTGAGGTCGGTGGCGGCGTCGAGGCCGATGCGGTGGCCGACGGAGACGAAGACCGGCTTGACCCCTTCGCGGGTACGCAGCGCCCGCCCGAGCACCTGCCCGTCCTCGACCAGCGGCGACCAGTCCCCGCGCGCCGGGCCGGGGGCGGCGCGGACGCCGGCCGCCTCGTCGGGGCGGGCCAGCGGCGGCGGGGTCTTGGCCACCCCGAACGTGGGCAGCCCCGTGAGCACGCCGAGGTGGCAGGCCAGGCCGAAGCGGCGCGGGTGGGCCACGCCGTACCCGTCGCAGACCAGCACGTCGGGGGTGACCGTGAGCCGCCGCAGCGCCTCGACCAGCGTCGGCAGCTCGCGGAAGGCCAGCAGGCCGGTCACGTACGGGAACGTCGCCTCGCCGGGGACCGTGACCGCCTCCAGCACGGTCAGGTCGGGCAGCGCCAGCACGACCGCGGCCGCCACCACCCGCGCGGAGTCGGGGTCGTATGACACGTCCAGCCCGGCGACGGTGCGCACCCCGGTCACCTCACCATCGGGGACGACCTGCTCGCGCAGCGCGAGCTGGATGCGCTCGGCCTGCTCGGGATCGCGCGGCCACGGTTCGTGCTCGACGCGCACGGCTCAGCCCAGCCGGCGCAGCGCGTTGGCCACGACGCGGCCGGTGTCGGTGCCCAGCGGCGAGGGCAGCGCGGCCGGGTCGAACCAGCCCAGCTCGTGCGACTCCTCGCTGACCAGCTCCTGGGCCTGCGGCGGCGCGTAGACCAGGAAGATCACGTCGTGGTGGTGGTTGGGGCGGCCGCCGCACGGCACGTCGTGCACGTCGACGTCGACCGGCACCGGGTCGACGGTGAGCCCGGCGATCCCGGACTCCTCGGTCGCCTCGCGCAGCGCCGCGGCGGCCATGGTCGCGTCGCCGGGCTCGCAGTGGCCGCCGACCTGGCACCAGATGTCGTGCTTGCCGTGCAGGCACAGCAGCACCCGGCTGCGGTCGTGCGACACGATCACCGCGCTGGCGGTGAGGTGGCCGCCGGGGTGCGGCTTGGCCATGACCTGCGGCCCGAGGGCGAGCAGGTCCAGGGTGCGGCGCCAGTCGTCGTGCGCGTCGGCGGGCGGCTGCCACCCGGTCAACAGGGCGAGCGCGTCGGCGTGCAGGGTCTCGTTCACCCGGCTGATGGTAGACATCCGCGGGCCCGCGCGTTCGGACCCTGTGGATAACCCGCCGACCAGCGACGACGGCGACGGCCGTCAATCCTTGACGAGGATCGCCGCCCGGATCTCGCGCAGCGCGGCGGCGCTGTCGTCCTTCGTACGCCCGCCGTAGAAGAGCCCGACCCCGACGCTGCCGTGGTCGAACCACGCGCACACGACCACCGCGACGCCCTGGTCGTCGTGGGTGTCGGCGCAGCGCAGCTGGGCGTCGCGCACCCGCACCGGGTACGCCGTCACGCCGGTGACCTGGCCGTCGCCGAGCCCGCCGATCGCCTTCTTCATCTCGGCCGCCGGGTCCCACACCAGCCGCGTGGCCCCGAACACCACCACCGGCCGCTTCGGGTCCCGCGGATCGTCCAGCTTCGCCGCGAACGCGCCGTCGGCGCCCTGCTCGGCCTTGATCTTCGCGACGATCTTGACGGCCTCGGCCCGCACCTTCGGGTCGGCGTCGACGACGAACCCGGCGACGCGCCCGTGGATCTCGGTGTGCACCGGGTACTGCGCGCGGATCGGCTCGGTCAGCACCGCGGCCGCGCCGCAGCAGGCCAGGCCCAGCACGCCGAGGACCCCGAGCACCCAGGGCCAGCGGCGGCGCCGTGGCCGCTCGACATACACGATCTGGGGTCCGGGCAGGACGCCGGTCGGCGCGGGCGGGGCGGGCTCGGGCCGGGTCGGAATGCCCGACATGCCGACGATGTTGACGGCGGTGTCGTCCTGCCCGGCCCACGGGTCGACCGCGGGTGGCAGGGGCCGTGTGGGGCGCTCGGTCACGGGCGGCACTGTACCGAGCCCGCGCCCGCCGGAGCGGGTCCGCCGGGAAGCCTTACCTGATCCCAACATTTGCGCAGCTGGGCAAAGATTCTCAGCACAAGTCCCCGCAATTCGCCCCAAATCAGGGCGCAGCTGGAAGAAAACTGAGCGCACCCCTTTTGACCTGCGGTTTTGCGTCTCTACTATTCCCGGCATGCCCCCGCGTGACCCCCGTGAGCTGCCCTTCGGCGAACAGGCGTCTTTCCGGCGCGCCACCGCCCCAGCAGCGCTCCAGCCGACCGCCCTCGTCCGTCCCCGCGCCTCCGCCGCCGACGAAGCCCCCGTTCGGCGCGGCCGCCACGGTGGCTACGAACCCGCCCACCGCGCCGCGCCCACCGCGTTGCAGCGCGCCGTCGCCCCGCTGCTCACCACTGCCGCGCTCGTCGGCATCGGCACGTTCGCCCTGTTCAGCGGGGTCAACGGCGGCAACCCCGACCCGAACGCCGCGCTGCCGGCGCCGACCCTGACCGTGCAGCGCGTCGCGGACCGGGACGACGCCGCCAGCCGGTCGCTGCTGAGCCGCTCGCCCGACCTGGCCGCCCCCACGGCGAGCGCCTCGCCCAGTGCGTCTCCCAGCGCCTCCTCGCCCACGCCCAGCGCCTCCCCGAGCACCTCCCCGAGCGCGTCGCCGAAGCCGAAGCCGACCAAGCCGGCTCCGCCGAAGCCGAGCCCGACGTTCACCCGCAAGCCCGCCGCGCCGCCGCCGAAGCCCAAGCCGACCAAGCACGTGGTCAGGCCGGTCGCCGGCCTGGACCAGCAGCAGATGGACAACGCGGCGGCGATCGTCAAGAAGGCCCTGGACATGGGCCTGCCCAGGCGGGCGATGGTCATCGCGGTGGCCACCTCCATGCAGGAGAGCGCCCTGTACAACCTGGCCAGCTACGCGGTGCCGGAGTCGCTGGACTACCCGCACCAGGGCACCGGTGCCGACCACGACTCGGTCGGCCTGTTCCAGCAGCGGGCCAGCGGCAGCTGGGGCACCGTCCAGCAGATCATGAACCCGTCGTACTCGGCGGGCGCCTTCTACGCCGTGCTGGTGACCGTCGACGGCTGGCAGAACCTGCCGCTGACGGTGGCCGCGCAGTCGGTGCAGATCTCGGCCTTCCCCGACGCGTACGCCAAGCACGAGGACAACGCGACCACGGTCGTCAACGCCCTGCTCGGCTAGCGCTCGACGTCCCTCCCCCGGCACCCCGCCGAAGTTATCCACAGGCGCGAACCAGTTCGTGACGCGCCGCACCGGCGTCGGCTACGGTCACGCCAGGGGTACCTGGGGAGGGACTTACATCGATGCCTGCGTTAGCATCTCCGATTCCGCATCCACTGACGTTCTTCGATGCGCCTGACTGGACGCGGACCGCCCTGGAGTGGGTCGTCGGCGTCGACTGGCCCGAAGGCGACGAGGCCGCCATGCGCGAGCTCGCCGACGAGTGGCGCGCCGCCGGGCAGGCCATGAGCCCGCTGCTCGACGACGCCGACGACGCGGCACTGGCCGCGATCGCGGCCAACGGCGGCCCCGACGGCGAGGTCGCCGCCGCGATCAGCCACCTGTGGCGGCAGCTCGGCCGAGGCGACGACCAGGCCGCGCTCGGCGCCGTCACCGACCTGCTGGGCGAGTTCGGCGAGCTGATCGACGCGGGCGCCAACGACGTCGAGAGCGTGAAGATCGAGTTCTATGTCGAGCTCGGGCTGCTGCTCATCGAGCTGATCACGCTGGCCGCCACCGCCGCGGTGACCCTCGGCGCCTCCATGGCCGGAGCCGCCCCCGCCATGCTGGGCACCCGCTTCGCCATCCAGCAGGCGCTCAAGGCCGCGGCCAGGCGCCTCATCGAGCGCGGCGCCCGCAAGGGCCTGACCAACCGGCTCAAACACGCCATCCGCGACCGCATCAGCAGGCGCGTCCGCTCCCGGCTGGTCCTGGAGATGGGCGAGGAGGCTGTCGAAGAGGCGGTCGAGGAGACCGTCACGTCGCTCGGCACCCAGCTCTACCAGATCCAGTCCGGCAACCGCAGCGGTCTGGACGGCGTCGACCTGGCCGCCTCCGCCGGATACGGCGCGCTCGGCGGCGGCGCCGGCGGGCTGGCCTCGCTCGGCCGCCGCCACGCGGGCGGGCTGCTCGGCAGCTACGCCGAGCACTCGCTGCGCGGCGCGGGCGGGGAGATCCTCGCCGAGGGCGCCATCGGCCTGGTCAGCGGCCAGGGCGTCAGCCTCCAGTCCCTCGGCATGGCCGCCACCTCGGCCACCTCCGGCGCGATCACCGGCAACACCCACCACCTGGCCACCCACCAGCTGGCCACCACCCACCTGCCCGGCCTGCACGCCGCCACCCTGTCCGGCACCATCGCGGCGGCCGCCGCCATCTCGCTACCCGACACCACGGCAGCCGCCGCCCCGCCCGCCGACGCCTCGCTCGGCACCCACGCCGAGCCGGTTCCGACGCCGGGGGCCGAACCCGAACCAGTCGGCGCACACAAGACCGGCCAGGACGCCATCGGCGCGGCCGACGGTGTACCCGCCGCGTCGCACGACGGGCCGCCGACCGCCCAGGCTGCGCCGGGTTCCATCGCCGCCGCGCAGCCGCGGGCACATGCCGTCGAGGCGGTGCAGTCGCAGGCAGACACCGCCGCGCAGCACGGTGTCCCGGCGCCGGACTCCGCCGGAGCCGCCGATCTCGGACTACCCGGCGGCGGGACCGGAGCGCCGCAGGCGGGCGGCCACGAGCAGCCGGCGGGACCGGGCGCAGGGGCGCCATCCGGCAGACCGGTGCTCGCCGAGGTGATGTTCGGCGACGCGGGCGACGCCGGGGCGGACGTGCTCGGCGCCGCGACCGTACGCGACCTGAACCTCGACCCCGCAGACGTCCGCGGTCGCGAGCGAGCCCGGATCGAGGCCGCGCTGCCGCAGACGGTGCTGGTGGCGCCGACCGAGCTCCGCTACACCCAGCGCGCCGCGGCCGTGAAGGTCGGCCAGCAGACCTCGGTCGCCCTGGAGACGCAGTACGCCCTCGACCGCTGGAGCGGCCTGCCCATCCACGCCGTACGGTGGGGCGACGGCAGCCTCGCCGCGCTGGACAACGAACGGCTGCGCGCGGCCCGCCGCGCCGGGCTGGAGGCGGTGCCCGTCACCGTGCACCGCCCGGCGGAGGCGCTGGCGGACTGGCCGCATGAGTTCACGGCCAAGCAGCTCGCCGAGGCGGCCCCGGACGTCGACATCCGGCGGCGCCCCGACGGCAGCCTGGTCGTCGGCGGCAGCGTCGGCGAGATCGTCCATCCGCGCGGGGTCCCGCCGCGCACCTGGGGCGAGCTGGCCCTGTTCCGGGCCGCCCGGCAGAGCAGCCTGCTGCCCGCCCAGCTCTACGGCACCGGCCACGAACCCATGCTGCTGCCGCCACCGCCGTCGCAGCGGGTGCCGCTGGGACGGCGCGTCCAGGAGGCGCTGCGCAACCTGATCCGGGGCGCCGAGGCCGCGGCCCCCGTGGTCGAGGCGGACCTGCGCGGGCTGGGGCTGGCGACTCCCGGGGAACCGAACGTCATGTCGTACCAGACGCTGGCCGACACGTTCCTCGACGCGAACGACCGATTCCACCAGGACCTGCGCACCTTCGTCGCCGACCACGGCGACCGCGTGCTGCGCTTCACCGTCGAGCTGCCCGGCGGCGACGGCTACGCCGCCGACGTCGAGTCGGCGCTGTCCGGGATGCTCGAACGCGGCTACCGGCAGATCGGTCCGATCCGGAACCTGTGGGCCGACGGCAACCCGCGCCCGGGGGTCGAGGCGACGTTGCGCACCCCGCAGGGGCAGTCGTTCCAGGTCCGGTTCGCCACCACGGCCGCGCTGGAAGCCGACCGCCGCACCGAGGGACTGCACGAGCTGGCGGCCCGCCGTGACGAGCGCCCGGCCCGGCGCGTACACGCGCTGCTGCAGATCACTGCCGTCAGCCGGGAACTGGGCCTGGACGCCGTGCTGCCGCGCGTACCCGCGGGCTGGCCGCCGCCGCACGGGACCAGCCTGGCCGACTGGATCGCCGCAAACCGAGCACACTGGGACGACTACCAGGCGTGGTTGGATTACCACGGCCGCGACCTCGCCGACGTCGTCGCCGAGTTCGGACTCACCACCGCCGATCTGACGAAGGGAACCGATGGACACCCCGCGCGAGCTGTACTACTACGCGCTCTATCGCAGCGATCAGGGCTGGCTGACGGGCGAGCCGCCGGTGGGGATCGTGGTGGACACGACGGATCCGGAGCCGGACTGGCGCTACCACGCCATGATGTGGAGCCACCGCAACCGCTGCTGGGACTACGACCCGACGGGAGCGGGCCGGATCATGAGCGACCCGGTGTACCGGAACCGACGCCGGCCGATCGACCGGGCCCAGGCGGAGACGGCGACCCCGGGCTTCACGGGCGGGGAGAACCTGCCGGACGAGGACACGATCCGCTGGTTCTTCCGGACGCGGGGCAACCCGGACCGGAGCTGACCCGCACCTGGGACCAGGCCGCACACCTGCTGCCGGGCGACGGAAGCGGTTACCGCGTACACCCGGACGAGGCCGACCATCTGCGCGTCGTCCCCGACGCGGTGGTCCGCTGGGCGGCACGGATCGCGCCGCTGGGCATGACCGAGCAGCAGTTCCGCCTGTTCGCCGCCACGCTGGCCGACGCCCTCGCCGCTCGTGGCGTCACCGCCGACCAGGTCGACGCCCGGCTGAAAGGCTCGTCGTCGGAGTTCTTCTCCGGCGGGCACAAGAAGATGCCGCACGAGAGCGACCCCACATACCGGCATCTCGCGGGCACACTGCGTACCTGGTTCGCCGACCGCAGGCGTCCGCAGCGACGCCCGTTCGACTCCATGTACCGACTCGGCATCGACCGCGACCCCAGCGACTACGACGTCCAGCTGTCCAGCGACGCCATGGCCGCCCGCACCGACCAGATCCGCCGCCTGTTCTTCCCCGACTCACCGCTGACCAACAACACGTACAACTTCCTGAACAAGTCCAGCATCGAGCTGGCGTTCCCCGAGCTCTACCGCTGGGCCAGGACCTGGGAACGCGAGCTCGGCCGCGAGGTCGCCCCCGCCGTCTTCCACTCGGCCGGGCCGCCTGACAAGTCACCCGAACTGTCGTCGCACTTCCGCGGCACCGACTGGGTGCTCGACCTCGACCCCGAACCGGGGGATGCCGAACGTGCCCGGCGCCGCGCCGCCGCCCTCACCCTGCCCGAGTTCGCCACCGCGATAGACCGCCTCGACACCGGCGCGGTCGATCCCGACGACCTCGTCCGGGCCGTACGCGGCAACGACGACGTCGTAGACGTCCTGCTCGACTCGCCGACCCTGCGGGCGGCGCTGACCGACCAACCCGAACTGCTGCTGCGGCTGTGCCAGTCGCCCCAGGCGGCCGCCGCGCTGCGGCGGGCGCTGACCGTACGCGAGACCCCGACCACCGACACCCTGGCCGCCATCGCCGACCATCTGCGCGCCGACCCCGACCGGAGCCACCAGTGACCATCCAGACCTCCTTCCCGCCCTGCGGTCCCGCCGAGATGCTGGCCCGCCTGCGCGCGGTCACCGTCCACCTCCGCGGCACCCTGACCGCCGCCACCCTGGCCGAGCTGTGCCGGCCGCTGTCCCTGCGCCCGCTCGCCGACCCGCAGGACGGCACCGCCGACGTCGTCGCCGCGCGCGACCTGCCCGTCGCCGACTGCCGGGGACGGCTCGAACTCGTCCGCGGCACCGCCGACGGGCACTGGGTCGTCGAGCTGCGCGCCGACCGGCTGCGGGTCAGCGCCGCCGAACCGCCGCTGGTCGACGACGAGACCGTCCGGCAGACCATGCACGAGCTGATCCAGGCCGTGCTGGTGGTGTGCGAGCACTACGGGCTGGCCATGGCCGACATCGGCGTACGGCCTGACGTGCCGATCGCCGATCCCGCCACCGAGCCACAGCCGCGGCGGTGGTTCCTGCGGTTCCGGCACGCGATGACGCCGGCGGCGCTGGAGACGCTGCGCGAACGGATGGGGATGCTGCCGTACGGGGAGCTCGGCGTGCCGCAGGACGTGACGTTCGGGGACGTGCTGACGGCGGTGGGCGGGGAGGGCGTCGTGGTGGATCTGACGCGTACGCCGGGGACGGACTGGTGGTGCCTGGGGGTGGCGATGTTCTCGGCTCGGGACGCGGCGGTGCTGAGCCGGGCGGTGACACCGTTGGTGGAGCAGGGGAAGCGGGCGATCATCGAGATTGGGTCCAGTGTGGACGCGTACGAGACGCGGTGAGCAGGGCGTGACTGTACTGAGTGTGTCCGATCCGTTACCCTGCCCGCAGGCCGGGGACCAACCGAGGTTGCGCAGCACATCTGCTGGGGGAGGCAACGATGTCTGACGAGCATGCACCGCAAAAGGTCAGAGTCGACCTGATCGGGTTGAAAGAGATCGCGACCGCGGTCCAACGCCAGACCAGCAAGGAACTCGAACCCGGACTCGTCCGATGTGACCAGTTGATGCAGCACGGCGCGAGATTCGCGCTGCACTCGCCGAGCGGACCCGGCTACGCCGCCCGCCACGCTCTGGTGACGGCGCTGACGACGCACTTCTACAACGGCCCCGAACACGTCCGCGCGGCCGCCGCCCTGTCATTGGCGATAGACAACATCCTCACTAACTACGCGGACGCCGACCATCTCGCCAAGGCGAAGATGGAGACTGTCGACGCGCTGCTCGCCCAGGCCGCAGCGCTGGTCGCTCCCGACCGGCTGCCAGAGCAGAACCTGCATGCCCGAGGCGAGACGGCATGATCCAGGAAAAGAAGATCCTGTACAAGCTGCCCGACGGACTCCCACCACAGCCGACTTGGGAATACCGCGACGTCGACTGGAACGCGTACGACGTGCCCCGTATGTGGGACATGGTCCGTCACGAGGACGACGCCCTGGGTTGGGAGCAGATCCAGGGCTTCAAGCAGTTGAGCGAACTGATCGACAGCCATGTGGCAGCGCTTGAGCGTCAGCGTGAACAGCTTTGGCAGGCATGGCCGCCCGAAAGCACGCCAGCCGCCGTCACCCTGCTCAAGGCACTTGACCAGCACATAAGCGCACTTAAGTCAGATTCATTGGCCGCCGCGACGTCATCCCACGGACTAAACGGCATCATGGTCAGCCTTTCAACCGCGAAGCGGGAGATGCAGCCGCTGGCGGAGGAATGGTTCAATCACACGAGCCATGTCGCCAGACCCGGCCCATGGTGGTCGCACGTAGCAGACCGGCTGAACAGGGAAGCCCGTTCCATCATGGGAAAGAGCGACGCTGACGTTAATTCCTACCGCTCTCGGCTCATCGTCCCGCAGATAGTCCAGAGTCCCGTTCGCGACAAGAGGACGACCATCAAGAGTGGCGAGGGAGGTCCGGAGGCTGGAACAGGGTTCGGCCCTGGAACTGGCGGACCGAACTTCAGACCAGCCCGTCCGATCCCTCCTGTGCCTGGATTCCCACCGCTACAAGGTTCTGGGCCAGATCTTCAAGGTCTTCCGGCAGGGGTTCCTGCGGTGCCGGGACAACCTGTGTCCATGCTGCCCATCGCGCCCGGCAATCCATATGTGCCAGGCGGGGGTGCCTACATTCTTCCCGGTCCTGGCGTCGGTCGCGGCGGATATGTCGTGCCGATGCCCACGGCATCCACAGCCGCAACAGGCTATGGAACGAACGCCGGTGGTCGGCTAGGACCTAACGGCAGCAGCGGAATGATGCCCATGCCGGTTGGTGGCGCACCCGCACCAGGTCGGGGCAGCGGCGGTCAAGGCGGCTACCGCAGGCAGGGTGAGACGACTTGGCCGGTACGCCAGGGCGTTCCTCCTGTAATCATGCCTGAAGCAAAGTTGCAGCAGCATGGAGTCGAGCAGGACGACACCTCAGCAGCATTCCAAGAGTGGTATACCGAGCTTGCGATGCCGTGGCGCCTTGAGGGCGACGACGGACCTGCGCCGACAGTGACGATCCGACGAGGAGTAGAAGACCGGTGAAAGGACGATACCGGCGGGTTTTGATCTTGGCAGTGGCGATCGGACTCGCAGGAGCGAACACAGGAGCCGGCATGGCCGCCGGGGCGATCGACAAGTTGTCCGACGGCCAGTGGTTCCACCAGTTCCTTCGGACCACCGAAGCTCACCGCGCCTCGAGCGGCGCCGGAACTGTAGTCGCGGTCCTCGATACCGGCGTCGCTCATCATCCAGATCTCGATTCCGCAGTACTTTCCGGGGTTGATATCACCGGCACCGGCAGTCCGGACGGCCGCACTGACGTGATCGGCCACGGCACGGCGATGGCGGGGATCATCGCCGCCAACGGGAAGGTCCATGGCGTCGCTCCCGCCGCAAAGATCTTGACCGTTCGGGTGCAGGAGACCGCCGGTGGGGTCCTGACCGGTAGAGGGTCGCTTGAAGCGGGAATCAGATGGGCCATCGAACAGCGAGCCGACGTCATTTCCATATCGCTGGGCGGAAAGTATGACCTCACCGTCCATAATGCCCTGATAGCGGCGATGAAGGCCGACATCGTGGTGGTCGCCGCCGCGGGCAACAGACCTGACAGCACGACAGTCGACTACCCGGCCTCGCAGCCAGGGGTAGTCGCAGTCGCTGGCGTTGACCGACATGGCAACCATTCGGCCGTGTCTGTTGCCGGACCAGAGGTCGTCATCTCTGCGCCCAGCGAAGGAATCTCCTCGACGTCGACCAACAACGACTGGTCATTGGGCTCTGGCACCTCTGACGCGGCGGCGATCGTAGCCGGGGCTGTGGCGTTGATTCGGTCCAAGTACCCCGACATGCCCGCGGCCGAGGTCATCCACCGCCTCACCGCGACCGCCACCGACAAGGGCCCCAAGGGACGCGACGACCAGTACGGCTACGGCGTGCTCAACCTCGTAGCCGCGCTAACCGCCAACGTCCCTCCGCTGACCCCGGTCGCAGCCCCCAGCACCCCGCCATCCGCCCCACCAAGCACGAATGCCGAGGCCCCAGCGGACGATCCGCTGAACCTCGGCATCCTGCTCGCAGGACTGGCTGGCCTACTAGTCCTCGTAGCCCTCGTCGTCGGCGCCGTCATCCTCGCCGGCCGCCGGGGCAGATGACGCCCCACGCTTGCGGTCGACCATCTTGAACAGGGCCGCCACCTCCCCCGCGTTGAGGCGGCGGTGGCGGCCCGCCCGCAGGTCACCGAGCTTGATCGGCCCGATCGCCGTACGCACCAGCCGCTCCACCGGGAATCCGACCTCGTCGAACATCCGCCGCACGATCCGGTTGCGCCCCTCGTGCAGGGTCACCTCGACCAGCGCCAGCTTGTCGATCGCCTGAACCAGTTTGTACCCGTCGAGCCGCGCGGGCCCGTCGGACAGTTCGACCCCGGCGAGCAGGTCACGGCCGACGGCCCGGGGCAGCGGCCCGACGAGCTCGACCAGGTACGTCTTCGGCACCTCGTACGACGGGTGCATGAGCTTGTGGGCGAGCTGACCGTCGTTGGTGAGCAGCAGCAGGCCCTCACTGTCGGCGTCGAGGCGGCCCACGTGGTACACGCGGGTGGTGAGGTTGCCGAGGTAGTCGGCGACGGCCTCACGCCCCTTGTCGTCGGCCATGGTCGACACGACGCCGCGCGGCTTGTTCATCGCCAGGTAGATCAGGCGGCTGTCGGTGACGATACGCTGCCCGTCGACGTGGATGACGTCGTTGATCGGGTCGGCCTTGTCGCCGAGCTTGGCGACCTTGCCGTTGACGGTGACGCGCCGCGCGGCGATCAGCTCCTCGCTGGCCCGCCGCGACCCGACACCGGCGGCGGCCATCACCTTCTGCAGGCGATCCAGGCCCTCGGTGTCAGCGCTGCTCATCGGCGATCTCCTCAACGTTGTCCGGCAGGAACGGTGCCAGTGGGGGAAGCTGGTCGACCGAGTCCAGGCCGAGCTTCTCCAGGAACAGGATGGTGGTGCGGTAGAGGTACGCGCCGGACTCGGGCTCGGTCCCGCACTCCTCGATCATTCCGCGGGTGACCAGCGTACGGACGACGCCGTCGCAGTTCACACCGCGGATCGCGGAAATCCGCGAACGGGTGACCGGCTGCTTGTAGGCGATGACCGCGAGGGTCTCCAGCGAAGCCTGCGTCAGCCGCAGCTGCTGCCCATCGAGCACGAACCGCTCGACATATGGCGCGTAGTCGGCGCGCGTGTAGAGCCGCCAGCCACCGGCGGCGCGGCGCAGATCAAACCCCCGGTTCTGCCGGGTGTACGCCGCCGACAGCTCGATCAGCGTCGCCGCGATCTCCTCGGCGGGCATTTCCAGCACCTGTGCCAGCGTCAGCTCGCTGACCGGCTCGTCCACGACCAGCATGATCGCCTCAAGCGCCGGCACCAGGTCCAGCGGCGACAGCCCGGGAGGTGCGACCCCCAGTTGCGCCGCAGCAGGCTCCGGCGCGGCCGCCGCGCTGCCGGACTGCTCCGTCCCGAAGATGACCGCGTCGAACGCCGCGCTGTCGACGGTCTCGATCCCGTCCGCCTCGCCGACCGACACCGCGGTCGCGGTGGCACCGACGGCAGCGCCGCCCGCTCCGAACCCCAGCGCGTCTTCGTACCCCGCCGCGTCACCGGACGCCTGCGCCTCTTCAGACTGCGCCGCGTCTACGAACTCCTGCGCGCCTTCAGACTGCGCCGCGACACCCGACTCCTGCGAGTCTCCGGACCGCGCCGCGACACCCGACGCCTGCGCATCTCCGGACCGCGCCGCGACACCCGACTCCTGGAAGTCTCCGGACCGCGCCGCGTCTCCGGACGCCTGCGCGTCTCCGTACTGCGGGGCATCCGCCTCGACGGCGGCGGCACCGGCTGCGCCGTCATCTGCCTGCTCGGCCGTATCATCGGCGGCCACCGGCGCGACGTCCAGGAATCCCGAGCCGTCGGTATCGACCACCTCGGCGTCGCGGACTTCCGCGTCACCCGGCCACGAAACCGGCTCCTCGAAGGCCGCCTCGACCTCGTCGACCCGCTGGCGAGGCACAAAAATGTCCGCTTCGTCGGTCTGCGCCTCAGCGAGATCACCGTCTCCGGTCACGACCTCGCAGCCAGCTTCAGCTTCCGACCCGAAATCGCGATCATCGTCCAGCCCAGCCGCCGACGCCCCGGCCGACGCCCCGGCCGACGCGACAGCCTCGGCCCCCGGCGCATCCGCCCGCTCGCCGCCGAGATCACGACTTCCGGTCGAATCCTCAACTCCAGCAGCAGGTTCCGACCCCAAACGCTGATCTTCGGCCGCCCCCGCCGACCCGACCGCCTCACGCCCCTGCCACGCCGCCGCCACCAGCGCGGCAAGATCGCCGCCTGCGGTCACCTCTGCGGCTACAGCAGCCGATTCCGTCCCAAACCCGCGATCATGGCCAACCGCGCCGCCCTCGGCACGCGCTCCGACCGCACCAGCCCCGGCGCGCGCACCAACCGTCCCGCCCTCGACGTGCGCACCAGCCACGCCAGCCCCGGCGTGCGCACCAGCCGCGCCGCCCTCGGCGTGCGCAGCGGCCGCGTCAGCCCCGGTGGGTGCGCTAGCCACGCCAGCCGCGGTGGGCGCACCAGCCGCGTCAGCCTCGGTGGGCGCGCCGGATGCGTCAGCCTCGGTGGGTGTACCGGATGCGGGGCGGCTGTCGGTGTCCCCGGCCTCCTCCGCGCCAGGCTCGGCGCCCTCCGGCGCGGGCCGGGCCCACGGGGGCACCCAGGCCGCAGCCTGTTGCTGTAGGGACTCGTTGTCACTCATCGTCGTCTCCCCCACCCTCGCCGGGCTCTTCCTCCGGCTCGGTCTCCTGCTCCACGGCCTCCGCGTCGGCGTCAGACTCGGCGTCCGCGGCGGCCAACGCCTGGCGCGCGTCGCCGTCGCCGTCGTACTCCTCGACCGCCAGTTCCCCGCTCGCGGCCTCGCCGCCGATCCAGTTGACGGTCAGCTCGCCGAGCGCCGTCTCCTGGTCGAAGCCGACCAGGCCTTCCCGGTACAGCTCCAGCAGGGCCAGGAACCGGGCCACGATCTCCAGCGTGTTCTCACAGTCGGCGGTGAGCTCGCGGAACGTGGCCTTGCCGAGTTCGAAGATGCGGGCACGCAGCATCTCGGCGTGTTCGCGGACGCTGACGCGGATCTGGTGGATGTGCGCGACCGACACGGTCGGCACGACCTTGGGGGTGAACACTTTGAGCGCGAGCTTCGCCAGCCGGTCGGGGCCGATGCCGAGCACCAGGTCGGGCAGGGCCTCGGCGTACTGGGGTTCGAGGGCGACGGCGCGGGGCCAGCGGCGTAGGCCGTGGGCTTCGAGGTCGGCGATGAACGCGGCGGCCTGCTTGAACGCCCGGTACTGCAGCAGCCGGGCGAACAGCAAATCGCGGGCTTCCAGCAGGGCGAGGTCTTCCTCGTTCTCGACCTGGGCGGTGGGCAGCAGCCGCGCGGCCTTCAGGTCGAGCAGGGTCGCGGCGATGACGAGGAACTCGCTGGCCTCGTCGAGGTCCCAGTCCTTGCCCATGGCGCGGATGTGGCCGATGAAGTCGTCGGTGACCCGGTGCAGCGCGACCTCGGTGACGTCGAGCTTGTGCTTGCCGATGAGCTGCAGCAGCAGGTCGAACGGGCCTTCGAAGTTGGTGAGCCGTACGGTGAAGCGCCCGGAACCGGACGGCTCGGCGGACTGCTCGGCCGCCGGGGGCGCCGTCACCACAGGATCACTCACGTCGGACAGTATCCCAGCAGCTCACTTGGACCACGCAGCCCGGTCGGCCACAACATGCTCGCCTGTTTCCGCGGCCTTAATCGGCGGCATCCTTCGCTGCGCTACGGATACCACCGAACGGCCGCTGCACCAGGCGACGATCGGGATCAGGCGTTCAGCGCCGGGCGGCCTCGGCCGCGATGACCTCGCGGGCGAGCTGGCGGTAGTTGCGGGCGCCGGAGGAAGCCGGGTCCAGGGACGTGATCGGCGCACCGGCGACGGTCGACTCGGGGAACTTGACCGTCTTGGTGATCACGGTCTGGTACACCTTGTCGCCGAACGCCTCGACGACCCGCTGGAGCACCTGGCGGCAGTGGGTGGTGCGGCTGTCGTACATGGTGGCGAGGATGCCTTCGAGTTCGAGGTCGAAGTTGAGGCGCTCGCGGACCTTGTCGATGGTGTCCAGCAGCAGGGCCACGCCCCGGAGGCTGAAGAACTCGCACTCCAGCGGGATGAGCACGCCGTGGGCGACGGTCAGCGCGTTGATGGCCAGCAGGCCCAGCGACGGCTGGCAGTCGATCAGGATGTAGTCGTACTCCTTGCGGACCGACTTGAGCACCCGGGCCAGGGCCATCTCGCGGGCGACCTCGTTGACCAGCTGGATCTCGGCCGCGGACAGGTCGATGTTGGCGGGCAGCAGGTGCAGCCCGGCAACGTCGGTCTTGATGATGACGTCCTCGGCGGTGACGTCGTCCTGCATGAGCAGGTTGTAGACCGACAGGTCGAGGTTGTGCGGGTTGACGCCGAGGCCGACCGACAGCGCGCCCTGGGGGTCGAAGTCGACCAGCAGCACCTTGCGGCCGTATTCGGCCAGCGCGGCGCCCAGGTTGATGGTCGTCGTGGTCTTGCCGACGCCACCCTTCTGGTTCGCCATCGCGATGATGCGGGACGGGCCGTGGCGGTCCGTCGGCATCGGTTCGGGGATCTCCTTGCGCGCGGTGTAGGCAGACGGATCCGCTGGACCCAGGTCAGCACCGAGGTCCAGAGCGGACTGTTCCGCTCGCAGCGTCGAGGTCCACGCCTCAGCGCGACCGTTGCCTGCCATCTCCGTTACGCCCTTCCCGACGACTTCCGACCGTCCGGTTGAGGCGCCGTCGTGAGTCGGGCCATCAGCTTCCCAACCGGCTGTTTGTTGTCGTCGTCGTCCGACTGTACGTCACCGGGGGGCTTCGGCGTACCGCACGGCTCGGCGTGTCGGCCATCCGGGATCACGACATGACGGTGCCGGCGACGGAGATCGTCGCCGGCACCGGGAAAACGCAGGTCAGGCAAGCAGATCGGTGAGGCTGGCGGCGGTGAGGCCGTGCGCCTCGGCCACGGGGCCGTAGACGATCTCGCCCGCGTAGGTGTTCAGGCCCAGCGCCAGGGCCGGGTCGCGGCGCAGCGCCTCGCGCCAGCCGTGGTTGGCCAGCTCCACCGCGTACGGCAGGGTGACGTTGGTGAGGGCGTAGGTGCTGGTGTGCGGGACCGCGCCGGGCATGTTCGCCACGCAGTAGAAGATGGACTCGTGCACCTTGTACACCGGGTTGGCGTGCGTGGTGGCGTGGGAGTCCTCGAAGCAGCCGCCCTGGTCGATCGAGATGTCGACGAGCACGCTGCCGGGCTTCATCCGGGACACCAGGTTGTTGCTGACCAGCGTCGGGGCCTTGGCGCCCGGCACCAGCACGGCGCCGACGACCAGGTCGGCCTCCAGCACCGCCTGCTCCAGCTCGAAGGCGTTGGACATCACGGTGCGGACCTGGCCGGCGAACTGCTGGTCGACCTCGCGCAGCTTCTTGATGTTCTTGTCGAGGACGGTGACCTCGAAGCCCAGGCCGTGGGCGATGGTGGCGGCGTTGAGGCCGGACACGCCCGCGCCGATGACGACCGCCTTGGCGGGGCGCACGCCGGGCACGCCGCCGGGCAGCACGCCGCGGCCGCCCGCGAACCTCATCAGGTGGTACGCGCCGACCTGCGGGGCGAGCCGGCCCGCGACCTCGCTCATCGGGGCGAGCAGCGGCAGGGCGCCCTCGGCGGTCTCGACGGTCTCGTAGGCGATGCCGGTGACCTTCTGGGTGACCAGGGCGTCGGTGCACTCCTTGGACGCGGCCAGGTGCAGGTAGGTGAAGAGCACCTGCCCCTCGCGCAGGCGGTGGTACTCCTCGGCGATGGGCTCCTTGACCTTGAGCACCAGCTCGGCCGAGGCCCAGACCTCGTCGGCGGTGTCGAGGATGCGGGCCCCGGCCGCCGTGTACTCCGCGTCGGTGATCGACGAGCCCAGCCCGGCACCCGTCTCGACGACGACCTCGTGCCCGTTGCGGACGAACTCGTGGACGCCCGCCGGGGTGATCGCCACCCGGTACTCGTGGTTCTTGACCTCGCGGGGAATACCGACCTTCACGATGCACCTTCCTCGTTGCCTGCTGCCGGAGTGCCGTCGGCGCCGTTGCCGGCGGTCCACCCCTGCGGCGGCAGTCTAGGCTCGGCGCGGTGGCCGGAAGCCCTGACAGAGTGTCAGGCGATGATCCATCGACCTGACACCGTGTTGCGCATCCTCGACAGGATGGCCGCCCGCAGCTGTTCTCAAGGATAGTGCCGAAAAGGAAAAATGCCTTTTACCGGGTATGCCCGGAGCCGCTCACCGGGGCAGCGGCGCGTCCGCCGGGCGCAGGCCCTGGAAGCCGGTGTCGCGGGCACGGGCGGCCGCCAGCAGCCCCGCCACCGCCGCCGCGTTGCTGATCCGGCCGTCGGCGACCATGGCCAGCGCCTCGTCCAGCGGCACCCGGGCCACCTGCATGTCGGCCTCCTCGTCGCCGCGCACGTGCCGGTCCGCCTCGGGGATCTCGGCCAGGTCCCGGGCCAGGAACACCCGCACCAGCTCGTTCGAGAAGCCCGGCGAGGTGTGCAGGTCGACCAGCAGGTCGACGCGCCCGGCCGTCAGGTCGGCCTCCTCGGCCAGCTCGCGCAGCGCCGCCGTGGCCAGGTCCTCGCCGGAGACGTCCATCAGCCCCGCCGGCAGCTCCCACAGGTAGCGGCCGACCGGGTGGCGGTACTGGCGGACCAGCACGACGTGGTCCCGGTCGTCCAGGGCGGCCACCACGACCGCCCCGACGTGGCTGACCACGTCGCGCGGCGCCACCGACCCGTCCGGCATCGTCACGCTGTCGGTGCGGACACCGAAGACCCGTCCGGTGAACCGGACGATGCTGTCGACGACCTCGTACACCCGTACCCCCTCGAAAGACGAGGCGGTCGCGACCGGGCCGAAAAGGCCTGGTCGCGACCGCCGCGTGGTGTGTGGTTGTGGTGCCTAGCGCTGTGCCGCCACCGGCTCGGCCGCCTCGGCGACGCCCGGCAGCTGGTCGGCCTGAGCATAGGTGATGGCCGCACCCACGAGTCCACTGAAGAGCGGGTGCGGGCGCGTCGGCCGGCTCTTGAGCTCCGGGTGCGCCTGCGTGGCCACGAAGTACGGGTGCAGCTCCCGGTCCAGCTCCACGAACTCCACCAGGCGCCCGTCGGGCGAGGTGCCGGAGATCTGCAGGCCCGCCTTGGCCAGCGCGGGCCGGTAGGCGTTGTTGACCTCGTACCGGTGCCGGTGCCGCTCGCTGACCTCGGTGCCGCCGTAGACCTCGGCCACGATCGAGCCCGGGGTCAGCTTCGCCGGGTATGCGCCCAGGCGCATGGTGCCGCCCAGGTCGCCCTTGCCCGCAACGATGTCCTGCTGGTCGGCCATGGTGGAGATCAGCGGGTCCGGGGTGCGCTCGTCGAACTCCAGCGAGCTGGCGTTGGCGATGCCCGCCACGTGCCGGGCCACCTCGATGGCCATGCACTGCAGGCCCAGGCACAGGCCCAGGGTCGGGATGCGGTTCTCGCGGGCGTACCGGACGGCGCCGATCTTGCCCTCGATGCCGCGCACGCCGAAGCCGCCCGGGATCACCACGCCGTCGACGTGCGCCAGCGCCTTGGCCGCGCCCTCGGGCGTCTGGCAGTCGTCGCTGGGCACCCACTGGAGCTTGACCTTGGCCCGGTGGCCGAACCCGGCCGCCCGGATCGCCTCCGACACCGACAGGTACGCGTCCGGCAGGTCGATGTACTTGCCGACCAGCGCGATGGTGACCTCGTGCACCGGGTGGTGCACCCGCTCCAGCAGGTCGTCCCACGAGGCCCAGTCGACGTCGCGGAACGACAGGCCCAGCCGGCGCACCACGTACGCGTCCAGGCCCTCGCGGTGCAGCACCTTCGGGATGTCGTAGATGCTCGGCGCGTCCGGCGCCGCGACGACCGCCTCGACGTCGACGTCGCAGTAGAGGGCCAGCTTGCTCTTGACGCTGGCCGGGATGTCCCGGTCGGACCGGCACACCAGCGCGTCGGGCTGGATGCCGATGTTGCGCAGCGCCGCCACCGAGTGCTGGGTCGGCTTGGTCTTCAGCTCGCCCGACGGCGCCAGGTACGGCACCAGCGAGACGTGCAGGTAGAAGATGTTGTCCCGGCCGATGTCGTGGCGGATCTGGCGGATCGCCTCCAGGAACGGCAGCGACTCGATGTCGCCGACCGTGCCGCCCACCTCGGTGATCACCACGTCCGGGGTGCGGCCATGGCCGTCAGGCTCGGCCATGGCCCGGATCCGGGACTTGATCTCGTTGGTGATGTGCGGGATGACCTGGACCGTGTCGCCGAGGTACTCCCCGCGCCGCTCCTTGGCGATCACCGCCGAGTAGATCTGGCCGGTCGTCACGTTGGCCTTGGCCGACAGGTCCCGGTCCAGGAAACGCTCGTAGTGGCCGACGTCGAGGTCGGTCTCCGCTCCGTCCTCGGTGACGAAGACCTCACCGTGCTGGAACGGGTTCATGGTGCCCGGGTCCACGTTGAGATACGGGTCGAGCTTCTGCATGACCACGCGCAAACCGCGAGCGGTGAGGAGATTGCCGAGGCTGGAGGCCGTCAGGCCCTTGCCCAGCGAGGAGGCGACGCCTCCAGTGACGAAGATATGTTTGGTCGTCCGCGCTGCTACCACGGGGTTTCACCCTAACACGGGCGGTGCGTTCATCCGGCGGCTACGCCCCCGAAACCCCCACCGGGGTGTCGGCGCTCACTGACTCCTCCACGATCCGGGTCCGGTCGGCCGCGTGGCCGAGCACCCGCATCGCCCCCAGCGTCAGCAGGGGCAGCGCGGTGGCCGCGGCGGTGCCCGCCACGTTCAGCGCGGCGCCGCCCAGCAGGCCGCCCAGCACCGACGCCACGGCGATGCCGACCACGGCGGCGCGTACGGGCGGGTAGATGCCATACAGGCGCTTCAGGCCGCCCCAGGGGCGCATCAGCACCGCCCACATGAACACCGCCGCCACCAGCGCCAGCACCGTCAGCGGGCTGGTGACCAGCGCGATGCGGTTGGCGCTGCCGAGCCGGTTGAGGGTCAGCCCGGACGTGCCGTCGGCGAACTGGGCCAGGAACCGGCCGAGGCTGCCCTGCTGCTCCACCGGGCGGTGCAGGTCGACGTAGGCGAAGCCCACGGCCACCACCAGGCCGATGCCGAGCGCGACGGCCAGGCGCCGGAAGTTCAGCCAGCCGCCGGGGCACAGCGCGGCGGTCAGGCACACGCCCGCGGTCAGCGCGATCGCGCCGCCCGCGTCGGCGCCCCACGCCGGGGTGCCGACCAGCAGGATCGGCACCGCGCCGACGCCCGCGACCAGCAGCGGGCGGCGCCGCTGCGGCACGAGCTGGGCCAGGCACGCCGCGCTGAGCAGGACGGCGGCGAAGAACACCCCCATGCCGACCATGCCGATCCCGGCGTAGCGGCCGCCCTCCAGCGCCGAGTAGCCCGCGACGCCGTTGAGCTGGAGTTTCGCGCCGGTCACCAGGTCCAGGCCGACCACGGCGGCGGCGATCGCGGCGACCGCCCCGACCGGGCCGAGGGTCCGGGCACGCGAGACGGGCAGCCGCACCGTGAGCACGGTCAGCAGGGCGAGCACCAGCCCGGTGACGGCGAAGAAGATCAGACCGCGCTGGCCGAAGCGCCACCACGGCACGATGCCGGTGATCAATGCGGCGGGCATGGCCAGGGCGGCGCCGACCAGCAGCAGCTCCAGCAGCCGCACCACGCGCTCGGGCGGCGGGGTGGGCCCGGTGGGCCCGGCGTGGCGGTAGCTGCGCCGCAGCAGCGGCACCACGGCCGCGAACAGGCCGATCTGCGCCAGCGCCAGCAGCCAGAAGAACCAGGCCGACACGGTACGCGCCGCGGCCGCCTGCCGGTCGGCGTCGGTGCCCGCCGCGGTGGCCTCGCCGAGGTCGTCCGGGCGGCCCTGGGCGTGCGCGGCCGCGTGCCCGGCCATGATCTTCTTCGGCGCGTCCCGGCCCAGCATGGACAGGGCTGTCGGGGCCAGGTCGACCAGCTCCAGGTAACCGGGCCGGCCGGTGGACGCCGAGGTCAGCCAGCCGCCGGTCCAGCCCCGGCCGTCGGCGATGACGACGTGCAGCCGCGAGGTGCGGTCGGTGTCGGAGACCCCGGCGACCAGCAGCGTGGAGCGTTCCGGCCGGCCCTTGACAATCTTGGCGAGCACCGCGTCGGCGGCCTGCACCTGCTTGGCCCGCCGCTGCGGGGTGAGCCCGTCGACCGAACCGAGGTCGACGATGCTGAGCAGGCACTTGGACAGGGTCGAGGTCGGGTCGGCGGGCAGCTCGGGGGCGTACCGGTCGACACGGCCGAACGAGCGCGCCGCGGCCACCGCCGCGCCCTGGCCGACGGCCGCGGTGCAGCGCACCGACTCCGGCAGCGCACCGGGCACGGTCCCGAACGGCAGCTCCCGCTGCCGCTCCACCACGGCCCGCTGGTCGGGCAGGTAGGCCCCGATCGCGTCCGGGCGCTCGATCGCGACGTCGAGCTTCGGGCACACCTCGCCGACCTCGGTCGTGGTGCGCTCGGCGTAGTTGCCCGCGCCCAGCGTGAGCCAGCCGTCGCCGGGACAGGTCGGCACGTGCGCCGACCGGGTCGACAGGGACCCGATCGCGCCGCGCTCGGCCAGCATCCACAGCGTCGGGGTGCGCTCGGCGTCGATGTCGTCCCAGCGCAGCCCGGCCGCGCCGGCGATGATCACGTAGTCGGCGTCGTCGTCGGACAGCGGCTTGGCGGCGGCGGCCGTGCCGGACACGCCGAGGCCGAGCAGTGCCAGGAGCGAGACGACGGCGGCCAGGAGGAGGGGTGGCGGCCTGAGCATCAGCCGCGTCCCGCCCGGCCGGTCAGCTCGGCGTAGATGTCGCGCAGCTCGGACATGGTGGCCGCCTCGTCGGGCCAGGTCGCCGCCTGCGCCCGGCCTCGTTCGGCCAGCGCGGCCCGCGCCTGCGGATCGGCCAGCAGCTTGCGTACGGCCGTGTCCAGCCCGTCGGGGTCGTTCGGCTCGATCAGCACCGCGCCGTCGCCGACCAGCTCGGGGATGCCGCCGACGGCGGTGGCGACCAGCGGCAGGCCGCCGGACAGGGCTTCCTGGGCGAACAGCTGCCGTGCCTCCCATACGCTGGTGACGACGCCGAGGTCGGCGGCGGCGATCAGGTCGCCCACGTCGTTGCGGTGACCGAGCAGGGTGACCGGGGCGCGCAGCTGCGAGATCTGCGCGGCGAGGTCGAGGTAGCTCGGGCCCTCCCCCGCGATGAGCACCCGCGGCGTCGGGGTCAGTTCCCGCCAGCGCGCGGCGACGGAGACGAGCAGGTCGTATGCCTTCTGCTCGTGCAGCCGGCCCACCGACAGGATCAGCGGCGCGCCGTCGGGCACGCCCAGCCCCGCGCGCACCGAGGCGGTGCTGCGGCGGGTGCGGCGCGGCACGGGCGCGGCCACCGGCGCCAGGCGCGCGTCGGCCGAGCCGACCGCCCTGGCCCGCGCCACCAGATCGGCGGAGGCGCCCAGGGTCACCGTGGAGCTGCGCGCCACGATCCGCTCGATCAGGGTGTGCACCCGGCCGCGCAGGCCCGCGCGCAGCGGGGCGTTGTGCCAGGTGACCACGAGCGGGCAGGTCGGGCGGGCCAGGGCGGCCGCCATTCCGGCGCGCAGCCCGTGCGCGTGTACGACGTCGGGCCGCACGGCGGCGAGCTGGGCGCGCACCTGCCGCACCGCCCGCATGTCGCTGGGGTGCGGGTTCGCCGGGATCTCCACCGGGTGGAACCGGGCGCCCCGGTCCGTGAACCGGAAGTGCTCCTCGGTCGCGGCGGGACCGCAGACGGTGACCGCGCACCCGGCCTGCGACAGCCCGGCCGCCAGGCTCGCCACGTGCTGGCCGATGCCTCCGATGCTGGAGGCGAGCACGAGCATGACGCTGCCGGCCCAGTCCTGCCCAGCCGTCACGACAACACCCCGATCCTGGGCCCGCCCGTGTTCAGCCCGCTCCACCTGCTCGTGCACTCCCTGTTCGCCCGTACGCCCCGTTGCCTGGCCCGTCACCGCCGCCCGCGCCGCGCCACCCGCTCGATCAGGGGACGCAGGTCCGGCAGGTCGAGCAGGGCGCACACGCCCAGGAACACGGCGAGTGACACGCCACCGGACAGCATGCCCTGTCCGATCAAACCCATGATGCCTGGGGTCGGCCCGGAGACCACACGACCGGCCTCCACTCCGGCGGCCGCGCCCGCCAATCCGGCCACCGAAGCGGCCAGCAGGGCCCTGGGCAGGCCGGACAGGGCCATACGCCCCAGCCGGGCCCGGACCGCCAGCGCCAGGGCGAGCCCCATCACGGTCATGCCGACCGCGTTGGCGGCGCCCAGCGCGACAGCCCGTTCCGACTCGGGCAGCGCCGCCGACAGCCACAGCGCGGCGCCGATGGTCACCGCCCAGCCCGCGCCGACCCCGAGCGCGGCCAGCCGGTTGGCGCCGACCGCGTACAGGGTGCGCTGGTGCAGGGCGGTCAGGCCGTAGCCGAGCAGGCCGGGCGCGAACGCGGTCACCGCGGCCGCCAGGGTCCCGACCTGCTGCGGGTCGGCCAGCATCAGCCCGGCGGCGGGCTTGGCCACCGCCGCCAGCCCCGCCGCGCCCAGCCCGCTGAGCAGCAGCACCGCCCGGCCGGTCCGGGCCGTGGTGGCCCGCAGCGTGGCGGTGTCGGCGGTGGCGTGCGCGGTGGCGATGGCCGGGTACGCCGCAGTGGCGGCGGGCACGGCCAGCACCGCCCACGGCAGCAGGAACAGGGTCTGCGCGAAGTTGTACAGCGAGTTGGTGGCGCCGTCGACGGCCAGCGCGAGCCGGATCGTCACCAGCAGCGCGACCTGCTGCGCCGCCACGGTCGCCAGTCCCGCGAAGGCCAGCGAGCCGATGCGCCGCCGCTCGCCCGGCGCCACCCGGTAGGTGGGCCGCAGCCCCAGCCGCAGGCGGCTCACCGGGATCAGCAGGCACAGCGACAGCACCACCACCCCGGCCGTGGTGCCGAGCGCGAGGATGGCCAGCTCCCGGCCGTCGACGTCGGCCAGGGCCGGGGTCGCCCCCGCGGTGGCGGCGAACAGCAGGTACACGCCGATGACGGTCAGGCTGGACAGCAGCGGCGCCAGCACCGGCCAGGCGAACCGGCGGTGCGCGTGCAGCACACCGGTGAGCACGATGCCGATGCCGTACAGCGGCACCTGCGGTGCGAACGCGCGCAGCATGTCGGCCCCGGCCTCGTGCAGGCCCGGGTCGGCGTTCGGGGCGAGCAGGCCGATGACCGGCCCGGCGGCCAGCCACAGCACCAGCGCCAGCGGCACCAGCGCGGTCAGCGTCCAGGTGAGCAGGGCCGAGACGGTGCGGCGTACGCCGTCGCGGTCCCCGGCGGCCAGCGGCCCGGCCAGCAGCGGCACCACCAGCCCGGCCAGCGCCCCGCCCGCCACGATCTCGAAGATGATGTTGGGGATGGTGTTCGCGGCCAGGTACATGCCGCCGAGGTCGCCGGAGCCGACCGTGTGCGCGAAGACCCAGGTGCGGGCGAACCCGGCGACCCGGCTCGCGACGGTCAGCACGGCGATCAGCGTCGCCGCGCCCGCGATGCGCGCGGCGGCGCGGTCACCGGGTGCGGCGGCGCCGACGGGGGTGTCGGCGGCCACGGTCATGTAGCGGTACGGCGAGCCGCCCGCGCCCGGGTGGTCTTGGCCTGCTTCGGCGCCACCGGCTCAGCCCCGGCCCCGGCCCCGTCCTCGGCCTCCACGTCGACCTCGGCCTCGGCACCACCAGCGGCCTCGGCACCGCGAGCGGCCTCGGCACCGCGAGCGGCGTCGGCGCCGCCAGCGGCCTCGGCGTCCGCGTCGGCCGGGGCCGCCGAAGATCGGCGTTTGCGGTCGGAATCTGCTGTCTGCGGCGAGGAAACGACCGAAGACGGCGATCTCTGCGGCGAAACGGCGGCAGCGCCGGGCGACGCGGCGGTGGCGGGCGACACGGCAGCGCCGGGCGACACGGCGGTGGCCGCGGTCGCCGCAGCCGCCGCGGTCGCGGGCAGGCGGTCGGCGGGCAGGCGGCCGAAGGCGTCGATGTCGCGCAGCACCGGCGTCCGCTCGATGACCTTGGTGAAGCTGACCTTCTCGCTGGCCAGGGTCAGCGCGGTGATGCCGGTCAGCATCACCGCGCGGCCGAACAGCCCGGTGCGGGCGGTGGCCGCGACGCCGAGCAGCGCGCCCAGCGAGTTGGCCCCGCTGTCGCCCAGCATGATGTTCTCGCCGAGGTCGTCGGGGAGCAGGCTGACGCTCGCGCCGAGCGGCCCGGCGGCCAGCCCGCCGGCTCGGGTCGCCGTCAACGGCACGCCGAGCAGCACGCCCGCCTTCAGCGCCCGGCCGGGGCGCAGATCGAGCAGGTTCATCAGGTTGGCGCTGCCCGCGATCACACCCGCGCCCAGCACCACCTCGACCAGGCGTCCGGCGCGGCCGCGCCCGCGGCGGTCCGGCAGCAGCGCGGCGGCGGCGAGCGCCCCGGCGCCCACTCCGGCGATCTTGACCAGGCCGCTGGTCACCCGGCCCTCGCGCAGCGCGCGCAGGTGGCCGCGGAAGCCCTTGTCGCCCCGCTGGTCGGGGCGGGCGCCGACGATGTCGTCGTAGAGGCCCACCGCGCCCGCGGACAGGCCCGCCGTCGCGGCGGCGGTGGCCGTACGCACGTCACCGGCGCCCAGGGCGCTGGTGAGGCTGGCCGACACCGCCAGGGCGGGGCCCCCGGCCAGGGTCACCGTGCGGCCCCGGAAGTTGGTGCGCTCAAGCTGCCCGGCCTGCGGCCGGGTGTTCACCGTACGCAGCGCGGCCCGGGCGCCCCAGGCGCCCAGGCCGATCAACGCTGCCCTTGCCAGCAGGCCCACAGTTCAGCTCACTTCGCCTCTTGGGGCAGCAGGGCGGTCGCGTTGGTGCCGACGCCGTAGTGCCCGGCCTTGTTGTCGGAGATCTGCTCGTACACCGCCAGGGACGTGGCGACCTGGCCCTGCGCCGTGTCGGCGTTGTCCACCGTGGAGATCGTCTTGGCCAGCGTGGCGTCGTCGCGCACCTCGAGCATCAGGTTGCCCTCGCCGCCCAGCACGCCCGCGACCACCGCGATCCCGGCGTGGTCGAACTGCACCGCCGTGGTGACCACCGAGGCGTTCTTGCCCGCCGCCTGGCTGTCGGTGTACGGCGACCCCGACACGATCACGACCGCCTCGGCGGGGCCGGAGATGGTGGCGTCGAAGTTCAGGTAGCCCAGCTTGTTGAACGCGGTCAGCACCGCCTGCCGGTCCGGGTTCGGCACGGTCGGCGAGCGGTCCAGCAGCACGGCGGCCAGCAGCGCGCTGGCGGTCTCGACGCCGTCGCTGTTGGTCGGGATCGCCGAGGTCGGCACCGTGGCGGGCTCGGCGTTGCTGGCCAGGTCCAGCAGCTCGGCGCTGTTGTCCGGGTTGAAGAACTTGTCCTGCAGGTCCACCGTACCGACGATCTTGGAACCGGCGGTCTTGAGCATCGTGGCCACGGCCGGGACGTGGTCCCGGGCCGACGGCAGGGTCACCAGCACCACGCGGCGGTTGGTGAGCTTGCCCGCGAGCATGATCGGAGCCGCTTCGGTGACGAACTGCTCCTCGCGGTTGGCCTGGTCGCGCAGGCCGGTGACCTGGTCGCGCAGCTGCGAGTTGGTCTTGCGCAGCGCGTTGACGTTGTCCTCGAGGGCGTCGGCCGCCGGGCCGTTGAGCGCGGCCGTGCCCACGACCAGGCCGATCGCCAGGGCCAGGAAGACCGCGGTCATCGACACCACGTGGTATCGGAAATTGATCACGATGAAGCCTATCGTCCCGGGAGCCTAGAACAGTTTCTGCAACTGGAACATCAGCGCGTCCCAGCGCTCGGCGGCCAGCGACAGGTAGGCCTTGCCCACCGTCGACACGGCGACCGCGGCCGCCATCGCGGCGATCGCGGACAGTACCAGCAGCAACAGCGAAGATCCGGAGATGCTCTGCCGGTACAGCCGGCTCACGCCCTTGGCGTCGACCAGTTTGCCGCCCACCCGCAGCCGGGTGAGGAACGTCGACGCCATGCCGCCGCGGCCCTTGTCCAGGAACTCCACGAGCGTGGCGTGCGTGCCGACCGCCACGATCAGGGTCGCGCCCTTCTCGTCGGCCAGCAGCATCGCGATGTCCTCGCTGGTCGCCGCAGCCGGGAAGGTGATCCCGGACACGCCCAGCGAATGCACCCGGTCCAGACCCGGCGCGCGCCCGTCCGGGTACGCGTGCACGACCACCTCCGCGCCGCAGCGCAGCACGTCGTCGGTGACCGAGTCCATGTCCCCGATGATCATGTCGGGGGTGTAGCCCGCCTCGACCAGCGCGTCCGCGCCGCCGTCCACGCCGATCAGCACCGGCTTGAACTCGCGGATGTACGGCCGCAGCACGTCGAGGTCGGCCTTGTAGTCGTAGCCCCGCACCACGATCAGGCAGTGCCGGCCCGAGATCTGGGTCTTGATGTCCGGCACGCCGACACCGTCGAGCAGCAGCTCGCGCTCCTGCTTGAGGTATTCCATGGTGTTGGCGGCGAACGCCTCCAGCTGCACCGACAGGCCCTCGCGGGCGTCGAGCATCGCTTTGCTCACCGTGTCGGCGTCCTGGCGCGTCCCATGCGCCACCGGCTCGCCCTTGACATAGACGGTGTTGCCCTCGATCCGCACCTGGTCGCCCTCGCGGATCTGCTGGAACACCCCCTCGCCGAGGTCGTCGATCAGCGTGATGCCAGCCTCGACCAGCACCTGCGGGCCCAGGTTCGGGTACCTGCCGGAGATCGACGGCTTGGCGTTGAGGACCGCGGCGACCCCCACAGCGACCAGGGAGTCTGCCGCGACCCGGTCCAGATCGACGTGATCGATCACGGCGATCTCACCAGGACGCAGACGACCGACCAGACGCTTGGTCCGGCGATCTAGCCGTGCGGTGCCGGTCAGGTTTCCCGGTTCGGCAGTCCGGGTCCGGCGCAAGGTGGGAAGACGCATCGCTGCCATCCTGGCATGTCACTTCGGGGTTCGCGGGTACGACACCCCTTGATCGGCCGATACCGCCCGAATTGTGATCCAGGAAATGTGCTGGACACCGCACTGACCTCGGCGTGTCGGATTTCAGCCGCCGCCCCGACCCCGGCCGGACCGGGCCCGCCCCTCCCGGGACGCCGCGTGTCTAGAGTGAGCCGATGGTGTATCTGATGCTTGCGGGAGCGATCCTCGCCGAGGTCGCCGCCACGGTCTGCCTGCGCGCCTCGGCGGGCTTCACCAAGGTCGTGCCGTCGGTCGTGGTGGTCGTCGGGTACATCACCGCGTTCGTGCTGCTCAGCCAGGTGCTCAAGCGCGGCATGGCCCTCGGCCTGGCGTACGGCGTCTGGGCCGGCATCGGCGTGGCCCTGGTCGCCATCGCGGGCGTCGTCTTCTTCCATGACAGGTTCACCTGGATCCAGGTCGTCGGCCTGGTCCTCGTCGCCGCAGGCGTGGCGGCCCTCGAACTCGGCCAGTCCCACTGACCCACGCCCCACCCCCTCCACGCCGCGACCCACCCTCCACGCCCCACCCGCCACGCCACGCCGGGACGGGACGGGCCCGCCGCGGCGGGCCCGCCGGACCGGGCGGCCCGGTGGATCGTGCAGTTTCGGGGAAAGTGCGCGAATCTTGGCCGCTATTCGTGCAGTTTCCCCGAAACTGCACGAATCACCCCCGCCCGGCGGCGGGGCGGGCGGAGCGGCGGGGCGGGGCGGGAGGGCAGCGGGTGGAAAGGGCGAAGCCCCGTGCCGCCGGTGGCGGGACGGGGCTTCGGGTGGGACGGGTCACTCGGCGGTGCGCTCGCGGGCGGCCACCGCCAGCAGTTCCTCGGCGTGGGCGATACCCAGGTCGGAGTCGGGCAGACCGGCCAGCATGCGGGCCAGCTCGCGCGCCCGCTCGGTCTCCTCGACCACCCGCACGCCACTGGTCGTGATCGCGCCACCGGTGTCCTTGGCCACCACCAGGTGCCGGTCCGCGAACGCCGCCACCTGCGGCAGGTGGGTCACCACCAGCACCTGGTGGTTGCGGGCCAGCCGGGCCAGCCGACGGCCGATCTCGACCGCCGCCCGGCCGCCGACCCCGGAGTCGACCTCGTCGAACACGAGCGTGGGCGGGCCGCCGACCCCGGCGAACACGACCTCGATCGCGAGCATCACGCGTGACAGCTCACCGCCGGAGGCGCCCTTCTGCAGCGGCAGCGCGGGCGCGCCCGGGTGGGCCAGCAGGCGCAGTTCGATGTCGTCGGCGCCGTCGGGGGTCACGCCCGACTCGACCCCGCCGACCACCAGGCTGACGTCACCGGCCGGACGCGGCACGACCAGCACCTGGATGCGGGCGTGCGGCATGGCCAGGCCGGCCAGCTCGACGGTCACCTTGTCGGCGAACCGGCCGGCCGCCTCCAGCCGCGCCGCGCGCAGCTTCTCGGCGACCACGGCGACCTCACCGGCGAGCCGGTTCAGCTCGCGCTCCAGCTCCTCCAGGAGCTCGTCGGAGGTGTCCAGCGCCGACAGGCGCGCCTTGGCGTGCTCGGCCCAGGCGATGACGCCCTCGACGTCGTCGGCGTACTTGCGGGTCAGGGAGCGCAGGGCGGCGCGCCGCTCGTAGATGAACTGCAGGCGGGCCGGGTCGGCGTCGAGGCTGGCCAGGTACGTCGACAGCTCCACCGACACGTCGCCGAGCAGCGTCGCCGCCTCCTCCAGCCGGGCCGCGTACTCGCCGAGCTTGGTGTCGACGGTCGACTGGGACTCCAGCGTGCGCCGGGCGGTGCCGATGAGGCTGGTCGCGTCCTCGCTGTCGGTCTCGCCGCCGCCGGCGATGGCCTGGTGCGCGATGTGGGCGGCCGTGCGCAGCCCCTCGGCGTGTTCGAGCCGCTGGGCCTCGTTGCGCAGCTCCTCGTCCTCGCCGGGCTGCGGGTCGACCCGCGTGATCTCGTCCAGGCCCAGGCGCAGCAGGTCGGCCTCCTGCGCCCGCGTACGCGCGTTGGCGCGGCGGTCGGCCAGGTCGTCGGCGACGCCCCGCCAGCGGGTGAACAGCTCCTTGAACTCGACGAGCAGCTTCTCGTGCTCCGGACCGGCGAAGCGGTCCAGCGCGCCGCGCTGCTCGGACGGGCGCAGCAGCCGCAGCTGGTCGGACTGCCCGTGCACGGCGACGACCAGCTCGCCGACCTCGCCGAGCAGCGACACCGGCACGGTGCGGCCGCCGACGAACGCCTTGGAGCGGCCCTCGATGGTGACGGTGCGGCTCATGAGCAGGCTGCCGTCGACGTCGGCCTCCGCCCCGGCGTCGGCGACCCGCGCCGACACGGCGGTGGCGGCGTGCCCGCCCAGCCGCAGCCGGCCCTCGACCGACGCCCGGCCCGGATCCTGCCGGACCCGGCCCGCGTCCGCCCGGCCGCCGAAGAGGAGCCCGAGCCCGGTGACGACCATGGTCTTGCCGGCCCCGGTCTCGCCTGTGATGACGTTCATGCCACGGGTCAGCGGGAGCGTGGTGTCCTCGATGACGCCGAGACCGGTGATGCGCAACTCTTCCAGCACAGCAGATGACAGTAGTCCGCCCCTGTGACACTGTCACGCTGGGAGGGGCGCGTCACCTGCTCAGTGGGCACCGTGACGGCCGCCGTGACCCCGCCAGCCCTCCACCGGGAGCCCGAACTTGGCCACCAGCCGGTCGGTGAACGGCTGCGGCCGCAGCCGCGCCACCCGCACCGGCAGCGC
Organism: Catellatospora sp. TT07R-123; assembly: GCF_018327705.1. NCBI lineage: Bacteria > Bacillati > Actinomycetota > Actinomycetes > Micromonosporales > Micromonosporaceae > Catellatospora > Catellatospora sp. TT07R-123. The sequence goes on from NZ_BNEM01000002.1 coordinate 1,976,745, forward strand.
CCCTCGGCGCACCGTGACCTGCGCTCCCGGCGGCAGATGGAAGACGCGGCGCCCGTCGGCGCACATCACCGCCTGCTCGGTGTACGGGTCGATGGTGATCTGGATCAGCGAGCTGGGCGCGGTCACCAGCGGGCGGCTGAACAGCGCGTGCGCGCTGATCGGCACCAGCAGCAGCGCCTCCACCTGCGGCCACACCACCGGCCCGCCCGCCGAGAACGCGTACGCCGTAGAGCCTGTCGGAGTGGCGCACACCACGCCGTCGCAGCCGTAGCGCGACAGCGGGCGACCGTCCACATCGACCAGCAGCTCCAGCATCCGCTCCCGGCTGGCCTTCTCGACGCTGACCTCGTTGAGCGCCCAGGACTCGGCGATCGTCTCGCCCGCCAGTTCGGCGGAGACGTCGATGGTCAGCCGCTCCTCGACGCTGTAGGCGCGCGCCACCACGTCGCGTACGGCCAGGTCCAGGTCGGCGATCTCGGCCTCGGCCAGGAACCCGACCCGGCCCAGGTTGATGCCCAGCAGCGGGGCGCCCTCCGGGCGCGCCAGCTCCGCGGCACGCAGCAGCGTGCCGTCGCCGCCGATGGCGAACACGATCTCGGCCTCGCGCGCCGCGCAGGCGCCCGAGACCGGGTTCACCCCGGACAGGTCCAGGTCCTCGGCCTCCTCGGCGACGACCCGTACCGTGAAACCGGCCGCGATCAGGTCGCGGGCCACCGTCCGGGCGTGGTCGGTGGAATCCTTGCGCCCGGTATGGGTGACCAGCAGCGCCACGCGCTCCGTCACCGCACCTCCCCCGTCTCGTCGTCCTCGGCCTGCCCGGACCCGACCCCGGCCTCGACGACCGCACGGATGTGCGCGGGGTCGGCCGCGGGCGCGTCCCGACGGAACCACACGAAGAACTCCACGTTGCCCGACGGGCCCGGCAGCGGGCTGGCGACCACCCCGGCCACACCGAGGCCCAACTGCGCCGCGGCGGCGGCCACGTCGAGCACCGCGTCGGCCCGCAGCGCCGGATCGCGCACGACCCCGCCCGCGCCGACGCGCTCCTTGCCCACCTCGAACTGCGGCTTGACCATCAGCACCAGGTCGCCGTCGGTGCACGCGGCCAGCGCGGGCAGCACCAGCCGCAGCGAGATGAACGACAGGTCGGCGACGGTGAGTTCCACCACGCCGCCGATCAGCTCCGGCGTCAGCGTGCGCACGTTGGTGCGCTCGTGCACCTTCACCCTCTCGTCGGTACGCAGCGACCAGGCGAGCTGGCCGTAGCCGACGTCGACGGCGACCACCTCGGCCACCCCGGCGCGCAGCAGCACGTCGGTGAAGCCGCCGGTGGACGCCCCGGCGTCCAGGCAGCGGCGCCCGGCGACGCCCAGCCCCTGCGGGACGAACGCCGCCAGCGCGCCGGCCAGCTTGTGCCCACCCCGGGAGACGTACTCGTCACCCGGGGCGACGTCGACGACCCGCACCGCGTCGGCGGGGTCGACCATCGCCGCGGCCTTGTGCGCCGCCGTGCCGCGCACCTCGACCCGGCCCGCGGCGATCAGCTCGCCCGCGTGGTCACGCGAGCGGGCCAGGCCGCGGCGGACCAGCTCCGCGTCCAGGCGGGTGCGCTTGGCCACGGCAGCCTCAGGCCGCGTCGATCGCGGTCAGGACCTCGCGCAGGGTACGGTGCGCCGCCTCGTACGCCTCCAGCTGCTCCGACAGGGGCAGCTCGGCCGCGTTGGCGACCCCGCGCACCGCCGCGTCGACGGCGTGGTGCCCGGTCGGACCCGGCATGAGCGTCGCCGGGCTCGGCACCGCCCGCGGCGCGGACGCCCCGGTCGAGAACGACAGCGGCAGCTGCGGCGAGCTCACGACCCGGCCTTACCGGCAGCCGCCTTCTTGACGGGCGCCTTCTTCGCCACGGCCTTGACCGCGGTCTTCTGCTCGGCCTTGGCGGGCTCGGCCTTGGCGGGCTCCGTCTTGGCGGGCTCGGTCTTGGCGGCCGCCTTCGCGACCTTCCTGACCGGCGCCTTCTTCGCCGCCACCGGCACGTCGTCGGCCTTCGGCGCGGCGGCGGCGACCGGCGCGGCGGCGGGCTCAGCCGCCTTCGCGGGCTCAGCCGCCTTCGCGACAGTGGTCTTGGCCACAGCCTTCTTGGCGACCGCCTTCTTCGCCACCACGGGCTTCGACGCCGCAGCCGGGACGGGCTCGGCGGCCGAGGCCTGCTCAGCCGGGGTCGCGGCGGCGGGGGCGGCCGACGCGGCGTGGGCCTCGTGCAGCTCGCGCTCCAGGTCCTCGATCCGGGCGGTCAGCGTGGCGACCTCCTCGGCGGTGGCCAGGCCGACGCGGCCCAGGGCACGGTCGAGCTCCAGCCGGACGATGCGGGTCACCGCCTCGCGGTTGGCCAGCCCGGTGCTGACCAGGTCCTCGGCCATCGCCTGCAACTGGGTCGCGGTCGCGCCGCTCTTGCCCAGCAGCTCCTTGGCCGCCTTGCGGACGGTCTTCTCGGCCTTCTTCTTCGACGCCTCGGTGAGCCCGAACGCCAGCTCAAGGTACGCCTTGACCACGTCCTGGACCGGTTCGCCCGACTTGGTTGCCACTGCTGTCACCATCCATCCTGCCGACTGACGCACCCGGAAAGGGCCTGCCCGTTGCGCCGCCGTACGGCGGCGCAACGGGCAGGCTCCGGCCTACGCCGTCCAAAACTACCGTGCCGGCACCGCAGGCGCCGTGAAGAGGCCCCCGAGATCAGCCGCCACATAGGTGGGACGCTGCTGACCCGAAGCCTTGGCCGCCTCCACCGCGGTGGAGACCCCGGTCAGCACCAGCAGGCTGTCCATGCCCGCGCGGTGCGCCCCGGCGATGTCGGTGTCGAGCCGGTCGCCGACGACCAGAGCCCGGTGCGCACCGGCCTGGGTCGCGGCGGTGGCGAACAGGCCCGGCTCGGGCTTGCCGACCACCACGTCCGGCTCGCGCTCCAGCGCCGAGACCAGCACCGCCACCAGCGACCCGTTACCGGGCACGGGCCCGCGCAGAGTCGGCAGCGTACGGTCGGTGTTCGTGGCCACCCACCAGGCACCCGCCCGGATCGCCACGCACGCCTCGGCCAGCTGCGCCCAGCCCACGTCCGGGCCGAACCCCTGCACCACGGCGCGCGGCTCGTCCTCGGCGCTGTCGACCAGCCGCAGCCCGGCGTCGGCGACCTCGGCCCGCAGCGCGGCGGCACCGACCACCAGCACCGGCGAGCCGGGCTCCAGTCGCTGCGCCAGCAGCGCCGCCGCGGCCCCCGCCGAGGTCAGCACCTCGTCGGTCTGGGCGTCGATGCCCATGCCGCGCAGCAGCGCGGCCACCTCACCGGCGCGCCGCGACGCGTTGTTGGTCGCGAACCGGACCGGCATGCCCTGCGCCCGCAGTTTCGCGAGCGCATCGACCGCCCCGGAAATGGGGCGGTCGATGAGGTAGAGCACGCCGTCGAGGTCGAAGATGACCAGGTCATATGCCTCGACGAGAGAGGTCACGAGGCCGCGTCCGCCTTCCGCTCGGTGGTCCCGGCCGGCGCCGAGGGCTGCTGGTCCTCCTCATCGGAGTCCTCGCCGTCCTCGTCCTCGTCATCTTCGTCATCTTCGTCGTCGTCTTCGTCGTCGTCTTCGTCGTCGAGGTCGTCCTCATCCTCGTCGTCGTAGTCGTCGTCCTCGTCATCTTCGTCGTCATCTTCGTCGTCGTCTTCGTCGTCGTCTTCGTCGTCGTAGTCCTCGTCGTCCTCGTCCTCATCGGACTCGGCACCCTCGGCGGACGCGCGGGCGACGGGGCGGTCGTCGTCCTCATCGGACTCGTCCGCCAGCTCGACGCCGTCGAGCTCCAGCAGGCGCTCGGCCGCGTCGGTCACCGCCTCGGTGTCGGCGGCAGCGGCCTTCGTGAACCACTCCCGCGCCTCGTCGGTACGGCCCGAGGCCAGCAGCGCGTCGGCATAGGCGTACCGCAGCCGCGGCGCCCAGTCCTCAGTCGACTCGACGGTCAGCTCGCGCACCTGCAGCATCGCGGCCGCCGCGTCGTGCTGACCCATGTCGCTACGCGCCCCGGCGGCGACGATGAGCAGCTCCAGGGCCTCGCCCTGGCTCATCTTGTCGCGCTCGGCCGCGCGGAACAGGTCGATCGCCTTCTCCGGCCGGCCCAGGGCCCGCTCGCAGTCGGCCAGGACGGCCAGGTGCGTCTGCCGCCCGGTCATCCGGTGGTACGTGCGCAGCTCCGCGATGGCGCTGGCCCAGTCCCCGGCCTGGTACGCCGCCAGCCCGACCGCCTCGCGGACCACCGCGATGCGCGAGGCCAGCCGGCGTGCGGCCAGCGCGTGCTGCAGCGCCTGCTCCGGGTCGTCGTCCAGCAGCTGGCCCGTGGCGACCAGGTGCTTGGCCACGGTGTCGGCTACGGGCTTGGCCAGCGACAGCAGCTCGGCCCGGACGTCGGCGTCCAGGTCGGACGCGGAGATGTCGGCGGGCAGCGCCGGACTGGCACCGCTCGTGACGTCCTCGCGGTCCTCGCGCGGCGCGCGCTCCTCGCTGCTCTTGAACCCGGCACGGTCCTCGGTGCGGGGGGCGAACTCGCGCCGCTCGCCACCGCGGTCACGGTCGCCGCCGGAGCGGAAGCCGCCACGGTCGCCACCACCGTCGCGCGAGAACCCGCCCTCACGACGGTCACCGCCGCCGCCGTAGCTCGGCCGGTCACCGCCGCTGCGGAAGCCACCCTCACGGCGCTCGCCGCCGCCGGTACGCTCGCGGTCGCCGCCGGAACGGAACCCGCCCTCACGGCGGTCGCCACCCGGACGGCCCTCACGGTTGAAACCGCCCTCACGGCGCTCGCCGCCGCCGAAGCGCTCCCGGTCGCCGCCGGGGCGGAAGCCGCCCTCACGGCGCTCACCGAACGAGGAGCCGCCGCGGTAGCCGCCACGGTCGTCGGACGGACGGCGGAAGCCGCCCTCACGACGGTCGCCACCGGTACGCTCCCGGTCGCCACCGGAACGCTCGCCACCGCCGGAACGGAACCCGCCCTCACGACGGTCACCGCCGCCGCCGTAGCTCGGCCGGTCGCCACCACGGTTGAAACCGCCCTCACGACGGTCACCACCGGAACGGAAGCCGCCACGGTCGCCGCCGGAACGCTCGCCGCCGCCGGAACGGAACCCGCCCTCACGACGGTCACCGCCGCCGCCGTAGCTCGGCCGGTCACCGCCGCTGCGGAAGCCGCCCTCACGACGGTCGCCACCGCCGCCGTAGCTCGGCCGGTCACCGCCCGAACGGAACCCGCCCTCACGGCGCTCGCCGCCGGGACGTCCCTCACGGTTGAAGCCGCCCTCGCGGCGGTCGCCGCCGGAACGCTCGCCACCGCCGGAACGGAACCCGCCCTCACGACGGTCACCGCCGCCGCCGTAGCTCGGCCGGTCGCCACCACGGTTGAAACCGCCCTCACGACGGTCACCACCGGAACGGAAGCCGCCACGGTCGCCGCCGGAACGCTCGCCGCCGCCGGAACGGAACCCGCCCTCACGACGGTCACCGCCGCCGCCGTAGCTCGGCCGGTCACCGCCGCTGCGGAAGCCGCCCTCACGACGGTCGCCACCGCCGCCGTAGCTCGGCCGGTCACCGCCCGAACGGAACCCGCCCTCACGGCGCTCGCCACTGCCGTAGTTCGGCCGGTCGCCGCCGGAGCGGAAGCCGCCCTCACGACGGTCACCACCGCCGCCGTAGCTCGGGCGGTCACCACCGGAGCGGAAGCCACCACCCTCGCGGCGGTCGCCGCCGGGACGTCCCTCACGGTTGAAGCCGCCCTCGCGACGCTCGCCGGATGCCGGCCGGTCGCCGCCGCTGCGGAAACCGCCCTCGCGGCGCTCGCCGCCGCCGCTGAAACCGCCGCGCGAACCGCCGGTGCTGCCGCCGCTGCTGCCGCCGGAACGGAAGCCGCCTCGGTCACCGGTGCCCTTGGCCCGGTCGTAGCCGCCGTCGAAGCCGCGGGCGCGATCGCCGTCGCGGCGGAAGCCCTCACGCTTACCGTGGGAGCGGTCGTACCCGCCCCGGTCGCCGCGCTGTCCACCAGCGTCGCCGCCGGAATGCCCTCGCTCGCCGCGGGGCTTGTCTTCTGAAGTCACGGGTACATCCTTCCTGATGCGGCCGAAAAACGGCGGCACAACGCACACGAGGGCCTACCCCTGGCGGGGAGGCCCTCGTATGGAACGTTTGTCCGGCGGTGTCCTACTCTCCCACAACGTCCCCGTTGCAGTACCATCGGCGCTGGAGGGCTTAGCTTCCGGGTTCGGAATGTTTCCGGGCGTTTCCCCTCCGCCATGACCGCCGTAACACTATCAACATATCAACCCTTGCCTACGACACCGAACGGTGGAGGCGGTTGCATGCCGTGATGTGCATGGTGGACGCGAGCGTTTCTTTGCGCAGCTTCTGACGTAAAGATAGTTAGGTAAGTCCTCGGCCTATTAGTACCAGTCGACTGAACACATTGCTGTGCTTACATCTCTGGCCTATCAACCCGGTGGTCTAGCCGGGGGCCTTACCCCATCTCTGGGTGGGAGACCTCATCTTGAAGCGAGCTTCCCGCTTAGATGCTTTCAGCGGTTATCCCTTCCGAACGTAGCCAACCAGCCATGCCCCTGGCGGGACAACTGGCACACCAGAGGTTCGTCCGTCCCGGTCCTCTCGTACTAGGGACAGCCCTTCTCAAGTCTCCTGCGCGCACGGCGGATAGGGACCGAACTGTCTCACGACGTTCTAAACCCAGCTCGCGTACCGCTTTAATGGGCGAACAGCCCAACCCTTGGGACCTACTCCAGCCCCAGGATGCGACGAGCCGACATCGAGGTGCCAAACCATCCCGTCGATATGGACTCTTGGGGAAGATCAGCCTGTTATCCCCGGGGTACCTTTTATCCGTTGAGCGACACCGCTTCCACATGCCAGTGCCGGATCACTAGTCCCGACTTTCGTCCCTGCTCGACCCGTCAGTCTCACAGTCAAGCTCCCTTGTGCACTTACACTCAACACCTGATTGCCAACCAGGCTGAGGGAACCTTTGGGCGCCTCCGTTACCCTTTAGGAGGCAACCGCCCCAGTTAAACTACCCACCAGACACTGTCCCTGAACCGGATCACGGTCCGAGGTTAGATACCCAGATCAAACAGAGTGGTATTTCAACGATGGCTCCACCATGACTGGCGTCACAGCTTCAAAGCCTCCCACCTATCCTACACAATCTGAACCGAATACCAATGTCAAGCTATAGTGAAGGTCCCGGGGTCTTTCCGTCCTGCCGCGCGTAACGAGCATCTTTACTCGTACTGCAATTTCGCCGGGCCTGTGGTTGAGACAGTGGGGAAGTCGTTACGCCATTCGTGCAGGTCGGAACTTACCCGACAAGGAATTTCGCTACCTTAGGATGGTTATAGTTACCACCGCCGTTTACTGGCGCTTAAGTTCTCCGCTTCACCCCGAAAGGCTGACAGGTCCCCTTAACGTTCCAGCACCGGGCAGGCGTCAGTCCATATACAGCGTCTTACGACTTCGCATGGACCTGTGTTTTTAGTAAACAGTCGCTTCCCCCTGCTCTCTGCGACCCCACCCAGCTCCAGCCGCGAAGGCCTTCACCAGACGAGGCCCCCCTTCTCCCTAAGTTACGGGGGCAATTTGCCGAGTTCCTTAACCACAGTTCGCCCGATCGCCTCGGTATTCTCTACCTGACCACCTGTGTCGGTTTGGGGTACGGGCCGCGCACAGCTCGCTAGAGGCTTTTCTCGGCAGCATAGGATCATCGACTTCACCTGATACGGCTCGGCATCACGTCTCAGCCTGTTGTGGTGCGGATTTGCCTACACCACGGCCTACACGCTTACCCCAGGACAACCACCGCCTGGGCTCGACTACCTTCCTGCGTCACCCCATCGCTCAACTACTACCAGCCAAGATCCCAGCACTCGCGCTTCCCACCCGAAGGTGATCCACGTCCATGAAGGTTAGTACAGCCAGGTTCGTCGCGGGCGCTGCTTTGCGGGTACGGGAATATCAACCCGTTGTCCATCGACTACGCCTCTCGGCCTCGCCTTAGGTCCCGACTCACCCAGAGCAGATTAGCTTGACTCTGGAACCCTTGGTCATCCGGCGGCAGGGTTTCTCACCCTGCATTCGCTACTCATGCCTGCATTCTCACTCGCGTGGCGTCCACGGCTAGATCACTCTGCCGCTTCACCCGCCACACGACGCTCCCCTACCCATCCACACACCTGGACCAGCTCACGCTGGCCGAGTCATTGTGTGAATGCCACAGCTTCGGCGGTGTGCTTGAGCCCCGCTACATTGTCGGCGCGGAACCACTTGACCAGTGAGCTATTACGCACTCTTTCAAGGGTGGCTGCTTCTAAGCCAACCTCCTGGTTGTCTATGCGATCCCACATCCTTTTCCACTTAGCACACGCTTAGGGGCCTTAGCTGGTGATCTGGGCTGTTTCCCTCTCGACTACGAAGCTTATCCCCCGCAGTCTCACTGCCGCGCTCTCACTTACCGGCATTCGGAGTTTAGCTGACTTCGGTAAGCTTGTGGGCCCCCTAGGCCATCCAGTAGCTCTACCTCCGGCAAGAAACACGCGACGCTGCACCTAAATGCATTTCGGGGAGAACCAGCTATCACGGAGTTTGATTGGCCTTTCACCCCTAACCACAGGTCATCCCCCAATTTTTCAACATTGGTGGGTTCGGTCCTCCACGACGTCTTACCGTCGCTTCAACCTGCCCATGGCTAGATCACCCCGCTTCGGGTCTAGAGCATGCGACTAAAGCGCCCTATTCAGACTCGCTTTCGCTACGGCTTCCCCACACGGGTTAACCTCGCCACATGCCACTAACTCGCAGGCTCATTCTTCAAAAGGCACGCCGTCACCTCAGAACAAGTCCTCAGCTCCGACGGATTGTAGGCAGACGGTTTCAGGTACTATTTCACTCCCCTCCCGGGGTACTTTTCACCATTCCCTCACGGTACTAGTCCGCTATCGGTCACCAGGGAGTATTCAGCCTTACCAGGTGGTCCTGGCAGATTCACGGCAGATTACAGGAGTCCGCCGCTACTCGGGAACACCCACCACAGGTCGTAAACTTTCAGCTACAGGACTCTCACCCTCTACGGTCCCTCATTCCAGAGGATTCGCCTAGCCCACGACTTTATAACTGTGTCACCCAGTGTCAGCTGGATCTGCAGGGTCCCACAACCCCGCGTACGCAACCCCTGACAGGTATCACACGCACACGGTTTAGGCTACATCCGCTTTCGCTCGCCACTACTCACGGAATCACATGTTGTTTTCTCTTCCTACCGGTACTGAGATGTTTCACTTCCCGGCGTTCCCTCCACACACCCTATGAATTCAGGTGCGGGTAACCCGACATGACTCGGGCTGGGTTCCCCCATTCGGACACCCTGGGATCACAGCTTGGTTGACAGCTCCCCCAGGCCTATCGCGGCCTCCCACGTCCTTCATCGGCTCCTGGTGCCAAGGCATCCACCGTCTGCCCTTAAAAACTTACCTACAATACGCAGAAAACAAAGATGCTCGCGTCCACTATGCACATCTCAACAAACAACCAACCCACACCCACACCCGAAACACACACCACACACGCGGCAGTTTGAATCAGAAGATGCGATCGGCGATCCAGAAAAAACCCGCCCCGAACTCGGAGCTTGTTCTTTCAGGACCCAACAGGGTGCTATACGAAGCCATCAGCCGCACCGGGCCGTTCCACGCACACGAAGATGCAGTACTAGGGATCCGGCCGTTGCCGATACTTCTCTGCCAGCGTCTCCGCCATATGAGCCCCACTGCTGACACTCGCAGCAGCTGGGTCCTGACCCGCTTTCGCAGGTAGGTGCTCCTTAGAAAGGAGGTGATCCAGCCGCACCTTCCGGTACGGCTACCTTGTTACGACTTCGTCCCAATCACCAGCCCCACCTTCGACCACTCCCTCCCTTACGGGTTGGGCCATGGGCTTCGGGTGTTGCCGACTTTCGTGACGTGACGGGCGGTGTGTACAAGGCCCGGGAACGTATTCACCGCAGCGTTGCTGATCTGCGATTACTAGCGACTCCGACTTCACGGGGTCGAGTTGCAGACCCCGATCCGAACTGAGACCGGCTTTTTGGGATTCGCTCCACCTCACGGTATCGCAGCCCATTGTACCGGCCATTGTAGCATGCGTGAAGCCCTGGACATAAGGGGCATGATGACTTGACGTCATCCCCACCTTCCTCCGAGTTGACCCCGGCAGTCTCCCATGAGTCCCCACCATAACGTGCTGGCAACATGGAACGAGGGTTGCGCTCGTTGCGGGACTTAACCCAACATCTCACGACACGAGCTGACGACAGCCATGCACCACCTGTGCACCCCCCCGAAGGACACTGAATCTCTCCAGTTTTAGAGTGCATGTCAAACCCAGGTAAGGTTCTTCGCGTCGCATCGAATTAATCCGCATGCTCCGCCGCTTGTGCGGGCCCCCGTCAATTCCTTTGAGTTTTAGCCTTGCGGCCGTACTCCCCAGGCGGGGCGCTTAATGCGTTAGCTACGGCGCAGGAAACCGGAGAGGCCCCCCACACCTAGCGCCCAACGTTTACAGCGTGGACTACCAGGGTATCTAATCCTGTTCGCTCCCCACGCTTTCGCTCCTCAGCGTCAGTATCGGCCCAGAGACCCGCCTTCGCCACCGGTGTTCCTCCTGATATCTGCGCATTTCACCGCTACACCAGGAATTCCAGTCTCCCCTACCGAACTCTAGCCTGCCCGTATCGACCGCAAGCCTGGAGTTGAGCCCCAGGTTTTCACGGACGACGCAACAAGCCGCCTACGAGCTCTTTACGCCCAATAAATCCGGACAACGCTCGCGCCCTACGTCTTACCGCGGCTGCTGGCACGTAGTTGGCCGGCGCTTCTTCTGCAGGTACCGTCACTTTCGCTTCGTCCCTGCTGAAAGAGGTTTACAACCCGAAGGCCGTCATCCCTCACGCGGCGTCGCTGCATCAGGCTTCCGCCCATTGTGCAATATTCCCCACTGCTGCCTCCCGTAGGAGTCTGGGCCGTGTCTCAGTCCCAGTGTGGCCGGTCGCCCTCTCAGGCCGGCTACCCGTCAAAGCCTTGGTAGGCCATCACCCCACCAACAAGCTGATAGGCCGCGAGCCCATCCCCAGCCGAAAAACTTTCCACCACCAGCCATGCGACCAGAAGTGAATATTCGGTATTAGCCACCGTTTCCGATGGTTATCCCAAAGCCAGGGGCAGGTTACTCACGTGTTACTCACCCGTTCGCCGCTCGAGTACCCCGAAGGGCCTTTCCGCTCGACTTGCATGTGTTAAGCACGCCGCCAGCGTTCGTCCTGAGCCAGGATCAAACTCTCCAAAAAGAATTCAAAAACCCGGCAAAAAACAACCACCGACATAAAAAATGTCCGAATGTTTGCTTAATACCAAAGGAATGACCACGACGAGGTGATCAATAAATTGGCACTGGCATATCTAGCACCCTGTTGAGTTCTCAAAGAACAAGCACACACCGCGACTTCCGAGATCTTGTCTCGGTCGCCTCCGGGGCAACTCATCCAGCCTACCCATCCGGCCGCTTCGTGTCAAACCCGATTTTTCGGATCTGCCCGACTCGTCCGTTTGGACACCCCGCACACACCAAACCCCTGAGGGTTTGAGCGGTTCGGGGAGAACCAGTGACCCGGCCGACGCGGCTCGCCGAAGATCTCGGCACCGCTGTCCGCCCGGCTCGTCACCGGCTCGATTACCGTACCCGGTCGGGTTCGCGCGATCAAATCCGCCCCGCCCGGTGCGCTCCGTCCACTTTCACCTAGACCCTCAGGCCCTGGCGTTTTTGTCCGTTCCGCGCTGGCAGAGAGAACATTACGGGGGACGCGGCTCCGATCGCAAATCGGCTGGCCGCGTCCCCCGTCACATGATCCAGAGGCCCCTATACGGGCAGGTCAGCGCGTCATCGGGCCAGCTCCGCGCCCGCGATGGTCTTCTTGCCGCGCCGCAGCACCAGGAACCGGCCGTGCAGCAGCAGGTCCTCAGACAGCGGGGCGTCCGCGTCGGTGATGCGCTCGTTGTTGACGTACGCCCCGCCCTCGCCGACCGCGCGGCGAGCCTCGCCGAGGCTCGCCGCCAGGCCCGACTCCTTGAACAGCACCGCCACGCTGGGCAGCTCCGACACGCTCACCAGGCCCGCCTCCGCCAGCGCGGAGCGCAGCGTCGACGGGGCCAGCGCGTCCAGCGCACCCCGGCCGAACAGCGCCTGCGAGGCCGCGACGACCTGCGCGCACTCGTCCTTGCCGTGCAGCAGGGTGGTCAGCTCCTCGGCCAGCGCCTTCTGCGCCGCCCGCGCGAACGGCCGCTCGGCGGTCTCGCGCTCCAGTTCCACCAGCTCCTCGCGGGAGCGGAAGGAGAAGAACTTCAGGTAGCGCAGCACGTCGCGGTCGTCGGTGTTGATCCAGAACTGGTAGAACGCGTACGGGCTGGTCATGGTCGGGTCGAGCCAGATCGCCCCGCCCTCGGTCTTGCCGAACTTGGTGCCGTCGGCCTTGGTGACCAGCGCCGTGGTGAACGCGTGCACCGGCCCGGCGCCCCGGCGGCGGATGTAGTCCACGCCCGCGGTGATGTTGCCCCACTGGTCCGAGCCGCCGAACTGGAGCCGGCAGCCGTACCGCTGGTGCAGCTCGAAGTAGTCGTGCGACTGGAGCAGCTGGTAGCTGAACTCGGTGTAGCTGATCCCGGTCTCCAGGCGGTTCTTCACCACGTCGCGGGCCAGCATCTTGTTGACCGGGAAGTGCTTGCCCACGTCGCGCAGGAACTCGATCGCCGACAGCTTCGACGTCCAGTCCAGGTTGTTGACCATGCGCGCGGCGGCCGGCCCCTCGAAGTCGAAGAACGGCTCCACCTGCGCGCGGATCTTGTCGACCCAGCCCTCGACCACCTCGGGCGAGTTGAGCGTGCGCTCGCCGCTCTCCTTCGGGTCCCCGATCAGCCCGGTCGCCCCGCCGACCAGCAGCAGCGGGCGGTGGCCCGCGAGCTGGAAGCGGCGCGCGGTGACCACCTGTGCCAGGTTGCCGAGGTGCAGGCTGGGCGCGGTCGGGTCGAAGCCGACATAGAAGGTCAGCGGGCCGTTGGCCAGGTCTTCGCGCAGCTCGTCAGGGCCGGTGCAGTCCTGCAGCAGGCCGCGCCACCGCAGATCGTCGAGGATGTCCGTCACGCCGTCGATTGTCGCGCATGGCGGCCGCGGCCCGGCAACCGGTTTGGTCGCGCGCCGCGCCCGGCCGCCAGCTCGCGACCAGCACTTCCACCAGGGGGTACGGCGTGACGCCGCGTTCGGCGTACCCCCGTGAAATTCCGTTGTCCCCACCCGGGACCCGCGCCACCATGACGGATGTGACTGTCCTCGATGTATCCGCGATCCGTAAAGCGTTCGGGGCGGTGCAGGCGGTCGACGGGGTCAGCCTGCGCGTCGAGCCCGGTGAGATCGTCGGGCTGCTCGGCCCGAACGGGGCGGGCAAGAGCACCACGCTGCACATGGTGCTCGGCCTGATCTCCCCCGACTCCGGCACCGTGCGGCTGTTCGGCCGCGACCCGGCCCGCCACCGGGTCGAGGTGCTCAGCCGCATCAACTTCGCCGCGGGCTACCTAGGCCTGCCCGGCTCGCTGCGGGTCGTGGAGATCCTGCGCGCGTTCGCCTTCTCGTACGGCGTGGCCCGCCCGGCCGCGCGGGTGGCCGAGATGATCGAGCTGCTGGACCTGGGCAAGCAGCGCGACCAGCGTTTCCGCGAGCTGTCGTCCGGCCAGCAGACCCGGGTGCAGCTGGCCAAGGCGCTGATCAACGAGCCGGAGCTGCTGGTGCTGGACGAGCCGACCGCGAGCCTGGACCCCGACGTCGGCGACCGGATGCGCGAGCTGCTGCTGACGCAGGCCCGCCAGACCGGCCGGGCGATGCTGATCACCTCGCACAACATGCGGGAGGTGGAGCGGATGTGCCATCGCATCCATTTCATCGCCGGCGGCCGGATCGTCGCCGAGGGCGACGCCGCGCAGCTGGCCGGAGAGTTCGGAGTGGCCGACCTCGAAGAGGTCTTCCTGAAGGTGGCCCGCCAGTGACGACATCACCGCTGCTCGCCTCCGGTGCCGGCGCCTCGCGGCGGCGGATCTGGGGCATCATCCTGCGCGACTTCTACGCGTTCCGCGGCAACACGCCGCGATGGATCGAGACGATCTTCTGGCCGACCCTGGAGCTGATCATCTGGGGCTCGGTCTCGCTGTACCTACAGGCCAACGCGATGTCGGCGGCGGTGAGCGCGCTGCTGGGCGCGACCCTGCTGTGGCAGGTGCTCTACCGGTCGCAGGGCGAGCTGTCGCTGGCGTTCCTGGACGACATCTGGAGCCGCAACCTGGTCAACCTGTTCGTGACCCCGGTGACGGTGCGGGAGTACCTGACCGGGCTGGTGCTGTTCGGCTCGTTCAAGATGGCGGTCAGCGCGGCCGCGATGGGCGGGCTGGCGCTGCTGATGTTCGGGTTCGGGCTGTTCAGCATGGGTCCGGCGCTGGTGCCGTACATGGTGGTGCTGATCGTGATGGGGTGGGCGCTGGGCGTCTTCGCGATCGCGGTGGTGGTGCGGTTCGGGGCGAGCGCGCAGGTGCTGGCGTGGATCCTGTCGTTCGTGTTCCAGCCGTTCTCGGCGGTGTTCTATCCGCTGTCGGTGCTGCCGCAGGCGTTGCAGACGGCGTCGAGGGCGGTGCCCGCGTCGTACGTCTTCGAGAGCATGCGCACGGTGCTGGCGGGCGGGGCGATCGACTGGGGCGCGCTGGCCGCGGCGGCGGGGCTGGACCTGGTGTACGTGGCGCTCGCGCTGGCCTTCCTGGCGTACGCGCTGCGCCACGCCCGCGAGCACGGCAAGCTGTCACGCTTCGGCGACTGACTCCGGCGCGGTAGGTCCCCGCTCGGTGCGGCGGCGGGGCGTGTGGCGGCGGTACGCGCTGACGGTGCGGTCGCCCGCGATCCAGAACCGCCACGGCACGTCGTGCGCGGCGGCCACGCCCACGCGCGGACCGGCGGTGACGGATGCGGGATCCATCGGGCGGGTCGGCGGGGACAGCAGCAGCGGGCCGCTGCCGTCGATCATCGAGCTGCCGTTGGCGGACGGGTCGACGCCCAGCGCCCGGACCAGCCGGGCCGGGCCGCGGGCCAGGTCGCGGTGGGCCACCGCGCCGCGCCGGGTGCGGGCCAGGTCCTCGCCCGCGATCACCTCGCCGGCCCGGATCAGGACGGCGGCGGCCTCACCGGGGCGGCCGCAGACGATGTTGAGGCACCAGTGGGCGCCGAAGATGTAGTACAGGTACGCGTGCCCGGCCGCGCCGTACATGACGGTGGTGCGCGGGGTGGGGCCCCGGTGGGCGTGCGAGGCGGGGTCTTCGCCGGTGCCCGCGTACGCCTCGACCTCGGTCAGCCGGACCCGCACGCCGCCGCAGCCGAGCTCCCAGCCCAGCAGGGTCTGCGCCGTCTGGGCCACCTGCGCGGCGGGCGCCCGCATCCACGCGTAATCCACCGCCCCAGCTAACCCCACCCGGTGCCTGCCGCGCTGCCCGGGTCCGCCGCACAGCCACCCGGTTCCGGCTCGTGCGGTGTCAGCCGACCCCGTTTTTCATAAACGTTGGCCTATCTCATCGAGAATGATCTCGATCCAGTCGATGAGATAGGCCAACGTCTGTGAAAGGACGGGCTCGGCGGCCTCGCCGGTGGGCGGGTCGGCCGGGGTGGGCGGTCAGCGGGGGACGACGGTCTCCGCGGCCCAGTCGTGCCAGGTCTTGAGCTGGTCCTGGACGGCGGCGAGCTGGTCGGCGACCGGGCCGGGGCCGGTGGAACCGGGGGTGGTCCGAGCGGCCAGGGCCGAGTCGACGGTGAGCACGTCGCGCACCGACGGGTCGAGGTGCGCGCTGATCGCGGCGAGGTCGGTGTCGCTGACCTCGTGCAGCTCGCAGCCGCGCAGCGCGCACAGCGCCACCAGCTTGCCGGTGATCTCGTGCGCGTCGCGGAACGGCACGTGCCGGCGCACCAGCCAGTCGGCGACCTCGGTGGCCAGCGAGAACCCGACCGGGGCGGAGGCGGCGAGGCGGTCGGTGCGTACCGTCATGGTGGCGATCATGCCGGTGAGCGCGGGCAGGACCAGGCTGAGCGTGTCGAGGGCGTCGAACGCGGGCTCCTTGTCCTCCTGCATGTCCCGGTCGTACGTCAGCGGCAGGCCCTTGAGCATGGTGAGCACGTTGACCAGGCCGCCGATGAGGCGGCCGGCCTTGCCCCGGGCCAGCTCGGCGATGTCGGCGTTCTTCTTCTGCGGCATGATCGACGAGCCGGTGGCGAAGGCGTCGTCGAGCTCGACCCAGCCGAACTCGTACGAGGTCCACAAAACCACCTCCTCGCCGAGCCGGGACAGGTGCACCCCGAGCAGCGCGGTGACGAACAGGAACTCGGCGACGAAGTCGCGGTCGCTGACGGCGTCCATCGAGTTGGCGAACGAGGTGCGGAAGCCCAGTTCCTTGGAGACGGCGACCGGGTCCAGCGGCAGGCCGGAGCCGGCCAGCGCACCGGCGCCGAGCGGGCTGACGGCGGCGCGGTGGTCCCAGTCGCGCAGCCGCTCCAGGTCGCGCAGCAGCGGGTGTACGTGCGCCAGCAGCCAGTGCCCGAAGGTGACCGGCTGGGCGTGCTGCACGTGGGTCATACCCGGGGCCGGGGTGCCGACGTGGCGGGCGGCCTGGTCGGTGAGCGCCTCGGCGAGCTCGGTGATCACTCCGGCGAGGCCGCGGGCGTGGTCGCGCAGGTACAGCCGCAGGTCGGTGGCGACCTGGTCGTTGCGGGAGCGCCCGGCGCGCAGCTTGCCGCCGAGCGTGCCCAGCCGCTCCAGCAGCCCGCGCTCAAGGGCGGTGTGCACGTCCTCGTCCTCGATGGTGGGCCGGAACGTGCCGGTCGCGACCGCGGCGTCGAGGTCGTCCAGCGCCGCGAGCATCTGCCCGAGCTCGTCCGGGTCGAGCAGCCCCGCCGCGGCCAGCACCCGGGCATGCGCACGCGACCCCGCGATGTCGTACGGGGCGAGCCGCCAGTCGAAGTGGACGCTCACCGACAGCCGCGCCAGCGCCTCGGCGGGCCCGTCGGCAAACCGCCCTCCCCAGAGCCTGGTCATGTGTCTCCCTCACCAGTTCACAAAAATGCGTTGATCATGAAGTTATGGGTGCCGACACACCGTCGAACACTGCCATAAGTTCATGATCAACGTTCGGGGTGGGCCGGGGCCGGGTGGGTTACAGGGGGTCGTCGGGGTCGTCGGCGACGGGGGTGGTGTCGAGGGCCCAGGATTGGAACTTGGCTGCCAGGGCTTCGCCGGCCTCGGGGCCGCGGGCCACGACGAAGATGGTGTCGTCGC
Source organism: Catellatospora sp. TT07R-123 (assembly GCF_018327705.1). NCBI lineage: Bacteria > Bacillati > Actinomycetota > Actinomycetes > Micromonosporales > Micromonosporaceae > Catellatospora > Catellatospora sp. TT07R-123. The sequence goes on from NZ_BNEM01000002.1 coordinate 1,994,223, forward strand.
CGGCGATGGTGCCCACCACGTCCGGCAGGCCGCTGCGGTCGATGGCGCTGGCCAGGTAGTGGGCGGCGCCGGGCGGGGTGCGCAGGACGGCCAGGTTGCCGCTGTGGTCGGTGCCGTTGAGGACCTCGCGCAGCAGGCGGATCAGGCGGGCGGGGCCCATGGTGGCGGGGCGCAGGGCGGGGTGGCCGTCCTCGGGGATGAGGTAGACCGCCGGTCCGCCGTCGCGGCCGCGTACCTTCACCGCGCCGAGCTCCTCCAGGTCACGCGAGAGCGTGGCCTGGGTGACCTGGACGCCGTCGGCGGCCAGCAGCTCGGCGAGCTGGGTCTGCGAGGTCACCCCGCCGCCGCGGATCAGCTCCTCGATACGGGCGTGGCGCGCGGTGCGGGTCTGCGGTGCGGTCATCTCGGCTCCCCCTGGTTCACGACGCCTGTGTCATCAAGAACGTCAGCAGCGCCTTCTGGGCGTGCAGCCGGTTCTCGGCCTGGTCGAACACGGCGCTGGCCGGTCCGTCCATCACCTCGTCGGTGATCTCCTCGCCGCGGTGGGCGGGCAGGCAGTGCAGCACGATCGCATCAGGATGCGCGTGGCCGAGCAGAGCGTCGTTCACCTGGTACGGCAGGAAGGGGGTGATCCGGTCCAGCCCGTCGCCCTCGTGGCCCATGGAGGTCCAGGTGTCGGTGGCGATGACGTCGGCCCCGGCGGCGGCCTGCTTGGGGTCGGAGAACTCCTGGACCGAGCCGCCGGTGCGGGCCGCCACGGCCGCCGCCCGCGCCACGATCGACGGGTCGGCGGTGAACCCGTGCGGACCCGCGATCCGCACGTGCATGCCCGCCACGGCCCCGCCGAGCAGATACGAGTGCGCCATGTTGTTGGCCGCGTCGCCGACGTAGGTCAGGACCTTCCCCTTCGGGGTGCCCAGCCGCTGCCGGATGGTCTGCAGGTCGGCCAGCACCTGGCACGGGTGGAAGTCGTTGGTCAGCGCGTTGACCACCGGCACGGTCGCCGCGGCGGCCAGCTCCTCGATGCGCGTGTCCTCGAAGGTCCGGATCACGATCGCGTCGACGTATCGCGACAGCACCCGGGCCGCGTCGGACATGGTCTCGCCCCGGCCGAAGTGGGTGTTGGTGGCGTCGATGAGCACCGCGTGCGCGCCCAGCTCGGAGATGCCGACCTCGAACGAGACCCGGGTGCGCAGCGACGGCTTCTCGAACAGCACGGCGATGGCGCGCCCGTCCAGGGCGGTGCGGCTGCCGAGCCGGTCCGCGGCGTAGACGTCCGCGAGGTCGAGCACCTGCTCCTGCTCGGCGGAGCTGAGGTCGTCGTCCTTGAGGAAGTGCTTCATGCGGCCTTCTCCTGGGCAGGGGTGTCGGCGGGGACGGTCTGCTCGGGGACGGCGGCGGCACCGAGGGTGTCGAGAGCGTGGGCGAACCCGGCCAGGAAGGCGTCGGCCTGCTCGGCGGTGAGGATCAGGGGCGGGGCGAGCCGGATGACGTCGGGCTGGTTGGCGTTGACGATGAACCCGTCCGCCAGCAGCGCCTTGGTCAGCGCCCCCGCGGCCGGGGCGGTCAGCGTGATCCCGAGCAGCAGCCCGGCCCCGCGTACGCCGGAGACCAGCGGGTGGCCCAGCGCCTCGATGCCGCGCCGGATCCGCTCGCCGATCCGCTTGACATGGTCGAGCAGCCCGTCGGCGGCGATGGTGCGCAGCACGGCCAGGGCCGCGGCGCAGGAGACGGGGTTGCCGCCGAAGGTGGTGCCGTGCTGGCCCGGGGTGAACAGGGCCGCGGCGCCGCCGGGGTGGGCCTGCGCGAACGCGCCGTCGGAGAACGCGATCGCCGCGCCGATCGGCAGGCCGCCGCCCAGGCCCTTGGCCAGGGTGATGATGTCGGGGGCGACGCCTTCGGCCTGGTGGGCGAACCAGTGGCCGGTGCGGCCGATGCCGGTCTGCACCTCGTCCAGCGCCAGCAGGGCGCCGTGGCGGGCGGTGATCTCACGGGCGGCGGCCAGGTAGCCGGTCGGCGCCGGGAGCACCCCGGACTCGCCCATGATCGGTTCGAGGATGACCATGGCGGTCTCGCCGTCGACGGCCGCGGCCAGCGCGGCGGTGTCGCCGTACGGCACGTGCACGACGTCGCCGGGCAGCGGGCGGAACGGGTCGGCCTTGCTCGGCTGGCCGGTCAGCGCCAGCGCGCCCATGGTGCGGCCGTGGAACGCCTCCTTGGCCGCGACGATCTTCGTGCGGCCGGTGCGCCGGGACATCTTGAACGCGGCCTCGTTGGCCTCGGCGCCGGAGTTGCCGAAGAACACCTTGCCGGGGCGGCCGGTCAGCGCGAGCAGCAGCTCGGCCAGGGCGACCGGCGGCTCGGCCACGAACAGGTTCGACACGTGGCCCAGCTGCGAGATCTGCTTGGTCACCGCGGCCACCACGGCCGGGTGGCCGTGGCCGAGGGCGTTGACGGCGATGCCGCCGAGCAGGTCGACGTACTCGCGGCCGGACTCGTCGACCACCACCGCGCCCTTGCCGCTGACCAGGGCCAGCGGCGGGGTGCCGTAGTTGTCCATCATGGACTGCTTCCACCGGTCGGTGAGAGTCACGACGTCTCCTCAGTGTCGGCGCCGGGGACGACCATCGTCCCGAAGCCCTCGTCGGTGAACAGTTCCAGCAGGGTCGAGTGCGGCACCCGGCCGTCGACCACGTGCGCGGCGGGCACGCCGCCCTGCACGGCGCGCAGACACGCCTCCATCTTCGGCACCATGCCCGCCGACAGCGTCGGCAGCAGCGCCTCCAGCTCCTTGGCGGTCAGCCGCGAGAGCAGGGTGGAGGTGTCGGGCCAGTTGGCGTACACCCCGGGCACGTCGGTGAGGACGATCAGCTTGCGGGCGCCGAGCGCGACCGCGAGCGCGGCGGCGGCGGTGTCGGCGTTGAGGTTGTGCGGCACGCCGTCCGCGTCGGGGGCGACCGTGGAGACCACCGGCACCACGCCCTTGTCGAGCAGGCCGTGCAGCAGCGCGGTGTCGACGTCGCCCGCATCGCCGACCTGGCCCAGGTCGACCTGCTGTCCGTCGACGACCGTGCCCCGGCGTACGGCGGTGATCAGGCCGCCGTCCTCGCCGCACAGCCCGACCGAGCGCACGCCGTGCGTGCCGATCGTGCGCGCGAGGTCCTTGCCGATGCCCAGCAGCACCATCCGGACGACCTCCATCGCCTCGGCGGTGGTGACCCGCAGGCCGCCCTTGAACTCCGAGGCGATGCCCATCCGGTCGAGCATGGCCGAGATCTGGGGGCCGCCGCCGTGCACCACCACCGGGCGCAGCCCGGCGGCGCGCAGGAACGCCATGTCGGCCGCGAACGAGCCGCGCAGCTCGGGGGTGGTCATGGCGTGGCCGCCGTACTTGACCACGACGATCGCCCCGCGCAGCCGGTTCAGCCACGGCAGCGCCCCGACCAGCGCCTGCGCCCGGTCCTGCGGCGTCACGAGCTGTACGCCGAGTTCTCGTGCACGTACGCGTGGGACAGGTCGTTGGTCCACACGGTGGCCGACTCGTCGCCGGCGTTGAGGTCGATCGTGATCTTCACCTGCACTCCGCTCAGGTCCACCTTGGCCCGGTCCTCGGCTGCGGCGCCGGAGCGGCACACCCATACCCCGTTGATGGCCACGTCCAGCTCGTCGCTCTCGAACACCGCACCGGTGGTCCCCACCGCGGCCAGGACGCGGCCCCAGTTCGGGTCCTTGCCGAACAGCGCGGCCTTCACCAGGTTGTTGCGGGCCACCGCCCGGCCGACCTCGACCGCGTCCTCCTCGGTATCGGCGTTGACCACCTCGACCGCCACCTGCTTGGTGTGCCCCTCGGCGTCGGCCAGCAGCTGCATGGCCAGGTCGCGGCAGGCCGCGGTGACCGCCTCGGTCAGCTCCTCCTGCGTGGGCTCCAGGCCGGAGGCGCCGGAGGCCAGCAGCAGCACGGTGTCGTTGGTCGACATGCAGCCGTCGGAGTCGAGCCGGTCGAAGGTGACCCGGCACGCCTCGCGCAGCGCCTCGTCCAGCGCGTCCGCCCCGGCGACCGCGTCGGTGGTGAGCACGCACAGCATCGTGGCCAGCGCCGGGGCGAGCATGCCCGCGCCCTTGGCCATGCCGCCGACGGTCCAGCCGTCCCCGGCCACCTCGGTGATCTTCGCCTTGGTGTCGGTCGTCATGATCGCCTCGGCGGCGGCGAACCCGCCCGCCTTGGCCAGCGCCTTGGCCGCGCCCTCGATGCCCGACAGCAGCTTGGGCATGGGCAGCCGCTCGCCGATCAGGCCGGTCGAGCAGACCGCGACCTGGCCGGCACCCATGCCGCCGAGGCGGCGGGCGACGTACTCGGCGGTGGCGTGGGTGTCCTGGAAGCCGCCGGGCCCGGTGCACGCGTTGGCGCCGCCGGAGTTGAGCACGACCGCCTTGACCGCGCGGCCCTTGATGATCTGCTGCGACCACATGACCGGCGCGGCCTTGACCCGGTTGCCGGTGAACACGGCCGCGGCGGTGGCGTCGGGCCCGTCGTTGACGATCAGCGCCACGTCGAGCTTGCCGGACCCCTTGAGACCCGCGGCGACACCGGCGGCCCGGAAGCCCTTGGGCGAAGTGACAGTCATGGTGCGACCCCGAACACCGACAGGCCCGCGGTCTCGGGCAGCTCGAACATGATGTTGGCGTTCTGCACCGCCTGCGCGGCGGCGCCCTTGCCCAGGTTGTCGATCGCGCTGACCACGATGACGCGGCCGCTGTCGACGTCGACGGTCGCCTGGAGGTGCGCCGCGCCGGAGCCGAGCGTCGCGGCGGTGTGCGGCCACGCCCCTTCCGGCAGCAGGTGCACCAGCGGCTCGTCGCCGTAGGCGTCGGCGAGCACCGCGCGCACCACGGACGGGGTGATGTCGCAGCTGGTGGGCTTGGCGGTGACGGTGGCCAGGATGCCGCGCGGCATCGGGGCGAGCACCGGGGTCAGCGACAGCGAGCGCGCCCCGGTGGCCTGCTTGATCTCGGGCACGTGCTGGTGCGCCCCCACCTTGTACGGGCTCAGGTCGCCCATGACCTCGCTGCCCAGCAGGTGCAGCTTGGCGGACTTGCCCGCGCCGGAGGTGCCGGAGGCGGCGACCGCGACCACGTCGTCGGCCTCGGCCAGGCCGCTGTGCAGCAGCGGCGCCAGCGCCAGCGTGATCGCCACGGCGTAGCAGCCGGTGTTGGCGACCCGCTGCGCCTGCGCGATCTTGGCGCGCTGGCCGGGCAGCTCGGGCAGGCCGTAGACCCAGGCGCCCGCGTGGGCGCCGCCGTAGTAGCTGCTCCAGGCGTCGGCGTCGTGCAGCCGGTGGTCGGCGCCGAGGTCGACCACCTTGGCGGTGGCGGGCAGGGTGGCGGCCAGGGCAGCGGACTCGCCGTGCGGCAGGGCCAGGAACACCAGGTCGGCGTCGGCGAACGCGTCGGGGCCGGTCTCGGCTAGGGTCAGGTCGAGCCCCGTCAGGTGGGGGTGGACCGTGGCGAGCGGCTTGCCGGCCTGGCTGTGCGCCGTGGCGGACACGAGTTCGAACTCGGGGTGCCCGGCGATCAGGCGCAGCAGCTCGCCGCCTGCGTACCCGCTGGCGCCGGCGACCGCGACCCGGATTCCCATGATGACCTCCGTATAAGTATTCCTGATGAGAATACGGCCCACTGCATTTTCATGCAAGTGAGGTCCGGGTCACTCACTCCGGCGGCGCGGCGCCCACGAGCACCTCGAACAGGCAGGCGCACGCGGCGGCCTCGGTGTCGAAGGACTCGCGCACCTCGTACCGGCCGCGGCCGTACGCGCCGATCTCCCAGCGCGGGCCCGCCTGCCGCAGGAACCAGCACTCGTCCGGCACCGGCACATGCTCATGCACCCCCGGAAGCTGGAACGACTCGGGCGGCTGCCCGGCCTCCAGCAGGGCCAGCGCCAGCTCGTGCCGATCCACGTCCACCCCCGTCGCCACCGCCCGATCGAATCCCGCCTTCCAGCTTGTACTGGATGCCGGGCCCAGGTTGCCCGAACCAGGAGCGACGCGCCGGGAAACTCCCCAACAACTCTTTGACAGTCGCCCGGCCCGCTCCTAGACTCCCCAACATGTCTTTGGGAGACACGGACGACGTCTTCGACGAACCGTCCCTGCGCGAGGTCACCGAGGGGCTGCGGGCCTTCGCCCACCCCATCCGGCTGCGCATGCTGTCCCTGCTCACCGGCGCGGCGATGAGCGCCGCCGAGGTCGCCCGCGAGCTGGACATCACGCATGCCAACGCCAGTTACCACCTGCGGTTGCTGCTTGCCAGCGGCACCATCACCACCGCCGGGGAGGAGCAGGTGCGCGGCGGCCGCGCCAAGCGCTACCGGTACGACCACGACCACGAGCTGAACAGGCCTCCCGGCCGGCCCGACCGAGCGCCCGACCCCGACGGCGCCCGGCTGGTCTACGCCGCGCTCGCCGCCGAGCTGCAACGCCGCGCCCGCGCCATGATCCCCGGCGGAGCCAACTTCCTCACCGACGCCGAGTTGTGGGTCGACCCCGACCAGTGGCGCGAGATCCGCGACCGCGTCGCCGCGGCCGCCGACGACCTGCACCGTATCGCCCAACGCCCCCACACCCCCGGGACGCTGCACGTCAGCGCCACGATCGCCCTGTTCCGGATGGAAGACCGATGACCCTGGCCGCCGCGCTGTCACCCCTGCGCCACTCCGCCTTCCGCAACCTCGCCCTCGGCCGCCTGATCAGCCTGCTCGGCAACGCCGTCGCGCCGATCGCGCTCGCCTTCGCCGTGCTCGACCTGACCCACTCGGCCAGCGACCTGGGCCTGGTCGTCGGCGCCCGCTCGCTGACCAACGTCGCGTTCGTGCTGTTCGGCGGCGTCATCGCCGACCGCCTGCCCCGCCACCTGGTCATGGTCGGCTCCAGCCTGATGGCGGCCGCGACCCAGACCGCCGTCGCCGCACTCGTCCTCACCGGTTCGGCCACCGTGCCGCTGCTGATGGCACTGAGCGCGGTCAACGGCATGGTCAGCGCGTTCTCGCTGCCCGCCACCGCCGCCCTGATGCCGCAGACCGTCCCCGGCGACCTGCTCCAGCAGGCCAACGCGCTCAACCGGCTGGCCGGCAACGGCGCGATGATCGGCGGCGCCGCGCTCGGCGGGGCACTGGTCGCCACCGCCGGGCCCGGCTGGGGCCTGGTCGCCGACGCGGCCACGTTCGCCGTCAGCGCCCTGTTCTTCGCCCTGGTCCGCGTCACCGACGTACGCGACCGCACCGCGCCCCGCGACGGCGTCCTCGCCGAGCTGCGGGTCGGCTGGACCGAGTTCACCTCGCGCAGCTGGGTGTGGATCATCGTGCTGGCGTTCATGGTGCTCAACGCGACCTGGGTCGGCGGTTTCTACGTGCTCGGCCCGGTCGTCGCGGACGGCACCGTCGGGCGCTCCGGGTGGGGCGTGGTGCTGGCCACCGTGACCGCGGGCATGGTCGCCGGGGCGCTGGTCGCGCTGCGGCTCAAGCTGCGGCGGCCGCTGCTGGTCGGATGCGTGTGCATGCTCGCCGAGGTGGTGTTCCTGGTGGCACTGGCCGAGTGGCCCGGGTCGCTGGCGGCGCTGGTCGTGGTCGGGTTCCTCAGCGGGGCGGCGGTGGAGCAGTTCAGCATCGCCTGGGACATGTCCCTCCAGCAGCACATCCCGGCGGACCGGCTGGCGCGGGTGTACGCGTACGACATCCTCGGCTCGATCCTGGCGGTGCCGCTGGGGCAGATCGCGGCCGGACCGGCCGCCGCGGCGATCGGCACGTCGAACGCGCTGCTGGCGGCGGCGGGGATCAACGCGGTGGTGGTGCTGGCGATGATCGCGTCACGCGGGGTACGCAGCCTGCACGGCCCCGCCCCCGCACCCGCCACCCCTGACCCGGTCACCGCGTAACCCACGCGGCCGCGCCGACCGACGCTTCTTCATAAACGTTGGCCTATCTCATCGACTGGACGTAGATCAAAGTCGATGAGATAGGCCAACGTTTATGGGCGGCGGTAGCGCAGGAACAGGTGGGTGCCGTCGGTGAGGGTGTGGGCCAGTTCCAGGCGGCGCGGCGCCGTCCCCGACTCCCCCGCCACGATCCGCGACGCCCCCGGCCCCGCCAGCACGGGGCTCACCGTCAGGCACACCTCGTCCAGCAGATCCGCCGCCGCGAACTGCCCCGCCAGCCTCGGCCCGCCCTCGCAGAGCACCTGCGCCAGCCCGTACCCCCGAAGCCCTGCCACCATCGCCGCCGGTCCGTCGGCCCGCACCACGTCGGCGGCCTCCGCGAACGCCGCGGGGACCACAGCCTCGGCGGAGGTGACCAGCAGCGGCCGCACCGGGGACGTGGTCAGCACGGCCGGGTCCAGGTCGAGGCGGCCGCTGACGACCGCCAGCCGCGGATGCGGCGCCAGCCCGGCCGCCTCCCGCAGCGCGACCAGGGCGTCGCCGATCAGCGCTCCGGTGTACCCCTCGGCGCGGATCGTCCCCGCCCCCACCAGCACCACGTCGGCCTGCGCCCGCAGCAGCCCCAGCAGCGCCTGGTCGGCCGGACTGCCGAGCCCGCCGGAGCGCCCGTCCACGGTCGCCGCGCCGTCCAGCGACGACACCATGTTGAGCCGGACCACCGGCTGCCCGCCGCGCGGATAGGCCGCGAGCAGCCCCCGCTGGTCCAGCTCCTCCTCCGGTACGGGCCACAGCCTGCGCATCGACGTCCTCACATGTTGTGCACGGTGTACGCCGGCGCCCGCCAGCCCATGATCGCCTCGGTCATGCGCACCGCGTCGACGGACTCGGGGATGTTGTGCATGCGCACGATGCGGGCGCCCTCCATGACGCAGACGACCGCGGCCGCGAGGCTGCCGGACAGGCGCTGCTCGCGGGGGCGGTTCAGCGTCTCGCCCACGAAGTCCTTGTTCGACACCGCGGCCAGGCACGGGTAGCCGATCGAGGTGATCTCCGACATGCGCCGGGTCAGTTCGAGGGTGTGGAAGGTGTTCTTGTTCAGGTCGTGGCCCGGGTCGATGACGATCTGCTCGGGCCGTACCCCCCGGTCCAGGGCGACCTGGACGCGGGCCCGCAGGAACGCGGCGATGTCGCCCGCGACGTCGGCGTACTGCGGCTTCGGGAAGTGGGTGCGCGGCTTGGCCAGGCTGTGCGTGATGATCAGCTGGGTGCCGGGGCGCTGGGCGACCAGGTCGGCCAGCGCCGGGTCGTGCAGGCCGGTGGTGTCGTTGACGACGTGCGCGCCCGCCTCCAGGCACGCCTGCGCGACGTCGGCGCGGAACGTGTCCACGCTGATCACCAGGTGCGGGTGCCGCGCGACGGCGGCCTGCACCACCGGCAGCACCCGCGACAGCTCCTGCTCGGCGGGCAGCTCGCCGTCGTTGGGCGAGAACTTCACCCCGCCGATGTCGATCCAGTCCGCGCCGGCGGCGGCCGCGGCATCGACTGCCGCGACCGCCTTGTCCAGCGCGTACGTGGCCCCCTGGTCGTAGAACGAGTCAGGGGTCCGGTTCACCACCGCCATGACCGCGACCTCGCGGTCGAAGTCGAACTCGCGTCCGGCGATGACCCGCTTCGGGGCGATCAGTTCGGGGATGAACATCAGGCGCCGCGCAGCACCGCGCCGAACCGCTCGGCCGTGACCGCCACGGCGGCGTCGCGCGCGGCGACGGCCTCCTCGACGGTCAGCGTCCGGTCCGGCGCCCGGAAGGTCAGCTTGTACGCCAGGGACCGCTGGTCGGCCCCGAGCTGCTCCGACGTGTACACGTCGAACAGCCGCACCGACTCCAGCAGCGGACCGGCGCCCTCGGTCAGCGCCGCCTCGACCTGCGCCGCAGGCACCGAGGCCGACAGCACCAGCGCCACGTCGATCAGCGCGGGCGGGTACGTCGAGAACACCGGCGGCGGGGTCGTGCCCGGCAGCGGCACCGCGTCCAGGTCCAGCTCCATCGCGCAGGCCCGCTTGGGCAGGTCCAGCGCGGTGCACACGGCCGGGTGCAGCTCGCCCGCGTGGCCGACCACGACACCGTCCACGGCGATCGCGGCGCAGCGGCCCGGGTGCCACGGCGCCTTCTCGGCGGCGGCGACCGTCACCGACGCGGCGGGCACCGCGGCGGCCGACAGCACGTCGCGCGCGGCCTGCACGGCGTCGGACCACGACGCCGCCCGGCCCGCGCCCCACCAGCCGGAACGCTCGAACTCGCCGCACAGCACCGCGGCGACGCGCCACGGCTGGGCGGGGACGCTGGCGTTGGCCTTCTCCCACAGCGCGGGGTCGGGCCGCCCGGCCACGCCCAGCACCGGCGGGACGCCGGCCGACAGGTCGGGCAGGAAGACCAGGCCCTGCTCGTACAGGGCGAGGTCGCGCTGACCGCGGCCGACGTTGCGCCGCAGCGCCGCCAGCAGCGGGGGCAGCAGACTGGTCCGCATCAGCGGTTCCTCGTCCGACAGCGGGTTGGCCAGCTTCACGCCGTCCGTGGGCAGGCCCAGGGTCGCCAGCACCGAGGCGGAGACGAACGGGTACGACAGCACCTCGACGTACCCCTGCTCGGCCAGCGCCCGGCCCACGGTCCGCTTGCGCCGCTGCGACGGGGTGAGGCCGTTGCCGGGCGGGGCGATCGGCAGCGTGCTGGGCACGTTCTCGAACCCGTCCAGGCGCACCACCTCCTCGACCAGGTCCGCGGTCTCGCGCAGGTCGGGGCGCCACGACGGCGGGATGACGTCGACGTGGTCGTCGTACACGGCCGTGTCGCAGCCGATCTCGGTGAGCAGGTCGCCGACGCGGTCCACGGAGTAGTCCACGCCGATCAGGCGGCTGGCCCGGTCGCCGGGCATGGAGATCATGACCGGTGCGGGGACGTGGTCGATGTCGAGGACGTCGGCACCGGCCTGGCCGCCGCCGTGCTCGACCAGCAGCGACACCGCGCGCTCGATCGCGACCAGGCACAGCTGCCGGTCGACGCCGCGCTCCCAGCGCTTGGCCGCCTCGCTGAACAGCCTGTGCCGCCGCGCGGTCCGGCCGACCATCGTCGGGTCCCAGTGCGCGGCCTCGAACAGCACGTTGGCCGTGCCGTCGACGACCTCGGAGGTCTGCCCGCCCATGACGGCGGCCAGCGACACGGGCCCCGTGTCGTCGCAGATCACCATGTCCTCGGCGGAGAGGACGCGGGCCTGGCCGTCGAGCGTGGTCAGCTTCTCGCCCTCGGTGGCGCGGCGCACGACGAGGCCGCCGGTGATCCGGTCGGCGTCGAAGGCGTGCATCGGCTGGCCCAGCTCCAGCATCACGTAGTTGGTGATGTCGATCGCCAGGCCGAGGGTGCGGACGCCCGCGGTGAGCAGCCGCTTGGCCATCCAGGCCGGGGTCGGCGCGGCCGGGTCGATGCCGCGCACCTGGCGGGCGGCGAACCGGTCGCAGCCCTCGGTGTCGAGCACCGTCACCGGCCAGGCCGGGGTCGCGGTGGCACCGGGCGCGGCGCCCAGGCCCGGGTCGCGGAACGGCACCTTGAAGGCGTGCGCCAGCTCGCGGGCCAGGCCGCGCACCGACATCTGGTAGCCGCGGTCGGGGGTGACCGTGACGTGCACCTCGATGTCGTCCAGGCCGACGACCGCGCGGGCGTCGTCGCCGACCGCCGCGTCGACCGAGGTCGGCAGGATGATGATGCCGTCGTGGTCGCCGGACAGGCCCAGCTCCGCGGCGGAGCAGATCATGCCGTGCGAGTTGCGGCCGTACGTCTTGCGCGCGCCGATCTCGAACCCGCCGGGCAGCACGCCGCCGGGCAGGATCACCACGACGAGGTCGCCCTCGGCGAAGTTGCGGGCACCGCAGATGATCTCCTGCGGTGCGCCGGTGCCGTTGGCCTGGCCGACGTCGACGGTGCAGAACCGGATCGGCTTCTTGAACCCGGTCAGCTCCTCGACGGTCAGCACCTTGCCGACCACGAGCGAGCCCTGCACCGAGTGCCGCTGGTCGTGGATCTCCTCGACCTCGATGCCGAGGTTGTTGAGCGCGAGGTCGAGGTCCGCCGCGGTGAGGTCGGCGGGCAGATCGACATACTCCCGCAGCCAGGAAAGACCAACCTTCATCGCGCACCTCGCGTCTCGTCGTGGTGGAGGGGCAGGCAGCGCGTAGCGCCGGTCACCTTCATCAGTGCACCTCCATGCCGAACGCGCGGGTGAAGCGCACGTCGCCCTCGATCATTTCCCGCATGTCGCTCAGCCCGTTGCGGAACATCAGCGTCCGCTCGATACCCATGCCGAAGGCGAAGCCCGAGTACTCGCCGGGGTCGATGCCGCAGGCGCGCAGCACGTTCGGGTTGACCATGCCGCAGCCGCCCCACTCGACCCAGCGCGGGCCGTCGCGGTGCTCGGCGAACCAGACGTCGAACTCGGCCGACGGCTCGGTGAACGGGAAGTAGTGCGGCCGCCACCGGGTGCGCGCGTCCGGGCCGAACATCGCGCGGGCGAAGTGGTCCAGCGTGCCCTTGAGGTGGGCCATGGTGATGCCCTTGTCCACGACCAGGCCCTCGACCTGGTGGAACACCGGCGAGTGGGTCGCGTCGAGCTCGTCGGTGCGATAGACCCGGCCCGGCACCACCACGTAGATGGGGGGCTGGCGCGTCAGCATGGTGCGGGCCTGCACGGGCGAGGTGTGGGTACGCAGCACCAGACCGGACTCCGTCGCCCCGGTGGCCGACTGGGCGGCCTGCACCCAGAACGTGTCCATCAGGCCGCGGGCAGGGTGGTCCGGGGAGATGTTGAGGGCGTCGAAGTTCGCCCACTCCAGCTCGACCTCGGGGCCCTCGGCGATCTCGTAGCCCATGCCGACGAACAGGTCGCCTACCCGCTCCATCAGCGTGGTCAGCGGGTGGCGGGCGCCGCGCGGGCGGCGGTCCCAGGGCAGGGTCACGTCGACGCGCTCGGTGGCCAGCACCCGCTGCGCCTGCTCCACCTCGAGCACCGCCAGGCGCTCATCGTAGGCGGCCTGCACGGCGGTGCGGGCCTGGTTCACGTGCTTGCCCGCGTCGGCCTTGGCGGCCGGGGGCAGCGCGCCGATCTCGCGGCGGGCCAGCGACACCGCGGAACGGTCGCCCAGGTGCGCGGCCTTCTGCACGGCGAGTGCGTCCAGATCGGATGCTTCGGCGAACGCCTTGGCCGCCGCGGCGACGGCGTCGTCGAGGGCGGTGGGATCGAGCATCGCGACCTGCTTCGGGTCGTACGGATCGTGACGGTATGTCATCAGAACTCCAGATCGGCAACCGGGACAGTCTAGGCGCGTGGCTCAGCCACGACGCGCGCGGCTTCGCCGCAGCCCACCGGTGCGGATCTCAGGAGGAGAGGAGCTGAGCGCAGTCAGTCCCGCCGCCCGCCACCGGCGGGCCGACTAAAGGAGAGGCGCTCTGTCACGCCCCACACGATACCGCCCGCCGCGCGCCGCGCGCACCCGCCTTCGCGCCCCGCCCTCGCCGCCCCGCGCCCCCGCCCCCGCCGGGTGGGGCGGTGCAGTTTCGGGGAAAGTGCTGGAATTTTGGCCGGGATTCGTGCAGTTTCCCCGAAACTGCACCCACCCGCGGCCCCGCCCACGGCCGCACCCGCGGCCGCGGGCGGGGTCAGCGGCGGTGGGCGCGGGCCGAGGCGTAGAGGCAGACCGCGGCGGCGGCGGCGAGGTTCAGGCTCTCGGCACGGCCGTGGATCGGCACCCGGACGGCGGTGTCGGCGGCGTCGCGCAGCTCGTCGGGCAGGCCGTGGGCCTCGGAGCCGAACAGCCAGGCGGTGGGCGCGGCCAGCGAGCCGTCGTCGATCAGGTCGTCGAGGTCGGCGGCCCCGTAGCCGGAGGTGGCCAGGGTGCGCAGGCCCGCCCCGCGCAGCGCGGCCAGGGTGGCGGCGGCGTCGGGGGCGCGTACCACGTCGAGGTGGAACAGGCTGCCTGCCGAGGAGCGCACGCACTTGGGGTTGTACGGGTCGACCGCGTCCCCGGCGAACACGACCGCGTCGGCTCCGGCGGCGTCGGCCGTACGCAGCACCGTGCCGGCGTTGCCGGGGTCGCGGATCTCGACCGCCACCGCGACGAGCCTCGGCCGCTTGGCCAGCGCCGCGTCGAGGGGGATGTCGAGCAGGTCGCAGACTGCGACGACGCCCTGCGGCACCACGGTGTCGGCCAGGGCGTCCATCGCGTCGTCGGTGACGACGGAGAACGGCTCGCCGTGCAGCAGTTCGCGGTGGCGGGTGCGGCCGGACTCGGTGACGAACAGCTCGCGTACGGCACCGGCGGCCAGCGCCTCGCGGACCGCCTGCGGCCCCTCGGCCAGGAAACGCCCGGCCTTGTCCCGGTCGCGGCGGCGGTGCAGTTTGACCGCGGAAACGACCCGGGGAGTCCGCTGTGTGAACAGCGGATCCCCGGGTCGGAAGTGGTGCTGGGTCACCGGGATCAGGCGGCGGCCTGGGCCTCGGTCACGGCCTTCTTGGCGACCGCGACGATGCCGGCGAACGCCGCCTCGTCGTTGACGGCCAGGTCGGCGAGGATCTTGCGGTCCACCTCGACACCGGCGAGCTTGAGGCCCTGGATGAGGCGGTTGTAGGTCATGCCGTTGGCGCGAGCGCCCGCGTTGATGCGGGTGATCCACAGCTGCCGGAAGTCGCCCTTGCGGTCCTTGCGGTCCCGGTAGGCGTACTGCATCGAGTGGAGGATCTGCTCCTTCGCCTTGCGGTACAGGCGGGAGCGCTGGCCCCGGTAGCCGCTGGCGGCCTCGAGCAGGGTACGGCGCTTCTTCTGGGCGTTGACCGCCCGCTTGACGCGTGCCATTCGTCTTCTCCTTGGTAGGTCTGCGTGTGGAACCGGCGTGGGTCGGTGTCGCTACCGGTTCCGCCCGTTTCGTTTGGCGCGCGTCAGCGGCCGAGCATCTTCTTGATGCGCTTGAGGTCGGGCTTGGCAACCTCAACCGTGCCGCTCAGGCTGCGGGTCTCCTTGGAGGCCTTGACCTCCAGGCGGTGGCGCAGGCCCGTCTGCTGGCGAACGATCTTGCCGGAGCCGGTCACACGGACCCGCTTGCCCATGCCAGTGTGGCTCTTCATCTTCGGCATCTCGAGGTTCTCCCCTGTTACTTAGTGGCCGCTCGGCGGGGGCCGGGCGGCTGGTGCCTCATCGAGGCGTCAGGCCTGCGCCGTCGGCTCGACGACCGTCTCGACGGTCTCGTCCGCCTCGGGCAGCGCACCGTCTTCACCCTTGCGGGCGCCGGCGACCTTGCTACCGCGGTGCGGTGCCAGCACCATGATCATGTTCCGGCCGTCCTGCTTCGCCGACGACTCGACGAAACCGACCTCGGCGACCTCTTCCTCGAGCTTGCGCAGGAGCCGGAAGCCCAGCTCCGGGCGGCTCTGCTCGCGGCCACGGAACATGATCGTCACTTTGACCTTGTCCCCGGCCTTGAGGAATCGCACGACGTGACCCTTCTTGGTCTCGTAGTCGTGCGAGTCGATCTTCGGTCGGAGCTTCATCTCCTTGATGACCGTCTGCTGCTGGTTACGCCGGGCTTCACGGGCCTTGAGCGCGCTCTCGTACTTGAACTTGCCGAAGTCCATGAGCTTGCAGACCGGCGGGCGTGCCATGGGCGCAACCTCGACCAGGTCCAGGTCGACGTCGGCGGCCAGCTGCAGGGCGCGCTCGAGCGGGACGATGCCCACCTGCTCACCCTCAGGGCCGACCAGTCGGACCTCTCGTGCCCGGATCTGATCGTTGATGCGTGGCTCGACGCTGATGTGGCCTCCTCAAATCGTGTTCCACGCCCTCGGACCACACCCGGGGACGTGCTTGGCGTCTGACCGAAAGCAGAAGGCCCAGGCATATGCCTGGGCCCGCTCGACCGGTCAATGCGCACGCCAAGTGCACAACCTGAGCTCAGGACGGAGAACGCCCCTACCAGGTGACCGGACCCGGCTCGCTCAAGGCGATCGGGTGGGAGCAGGCGCCCCGCTTGTCGTGGACTCCTACCGGTGCTCTCGCACGGCACAGCCCACAGGTCGACCTGCCAAGGTTAACACACGCTGAGAGCAGGCCCCGCCGGGGTCAGGCGGTCCGGGCCGCGGCGTGCAGGCGGCGCAGCTCCTGGATCGCCGCCAGGGCGTGCTTCTTGTCGACGGCCTGCACGGCCAGCACCGACACGGTGTCGTCGTTCTCCAGCTCCAGGCTCAGCCACGGCTGGTTGCGCTCCAGCCGGATGGCGCGCACGGCACCCCACGGCAGCTCGTACGCCCCGATGATGTTGCGGACCCGGATGCTCGCCGCGTCGGCCTGCACCCGGGGCCGGGCCAG
The DNA here is from genome assembly GCF_018327705.1 of Catellatospora sp. TT07R-123. Classification (NCBI taxonomy): domain Bacteria; kingdom Bacillati; phylum Actinomycetota; class Actinomycetes; order Micromonosporales; family Micromonosporaceae; genus Catellatospora; species Catellatospora sp. TT07R-123. Next base: position 2,010,553 of record NZ_BNEM01000002.1, read on the forward strand.
CGACAGGATGCCGAGCCCGAACACGATGCCCAGCCCGACCATGGCGGCCTGGTCGCCGGTGCGGAACACGCCGTGGCCGACCGTGGTCAGCGCGGTGCCGATCACCGCGAACAGCAGGGCCACCGCGACCGCGGCGGCGATCGCCACGGTGCGGGTGCGCCGGGGCCGGAAGGTCACAGCCTGCACGTCAGTCACGCGACGAGTCTGGCACACGCACCGCCCGGCCGGGCGCGGGCAGGTGCCCGGCCGGGCGGTGCGTGGGCACGGTCACAGGCGGCAGGCGTGGATGTCGGTCACCAGGATGGCGCGGGCGCCGATCTCGTACAGCTCGTCCATGATCCGGTGCACCTCGCCGCGCAGCACCATCGCCTGCACCGCCACCCAGCCCTCGCGGTGCAGCGGCGACACGGTCGGCGACTCGATCCCGGGGGTCAGCGCCACGGCCCGGTCGAGCTGGTCGGCGCGCACGTCGTAGGCGAGCATCACGTACCGGCGGGCCACCAGCACGCCCTGGAGGCGGCGCAGCAGCTGGCCGACGGCGCCGTTGCGCCCGGCGTCCACCCGGCCGATCAGCACCGCCTCGGAGACCAGGATCGGGTCGCCCAGCGGGACCAGCCCGGCCTGGCGCAGCGTGGCACCGGTCTCGACCACGTCGGCGATGGCGTCGGCCACGCCCAGGCGCACCGCGTTCTCCACCGCCCCGTCGAGCTTGACGATGTCCGCCTTGATCTCGTGCTGGTCCAGGTAGCGCGCGACGACCCCCGGAAACGCGGTGGCGACCCGCCGCCCGCCCAGATCCGAGTGGTCACGCACCGACTCCGGCGGCGCCGCGAACCGGAACGTCGCCCGCGCGAACCCCAGCGCCAGCAGCTCGGCCACCGGCGACCCGGAGTCCACCAGCAGATCCTGCCCGGTCACCCCGAGATCAAGATCCCCCGACCCCACATAAGTGGCGATGTCCCGAGGCCGCAGATAGAAGAACTCGACATCATTGTCCGCATCCACGCAGACCAGATCGCGGTCATCCCCCCGCTGCCGATACCCCGCCTCTTTGAGCATCTCGGTAGCCGGCCGGGACAACGTCCCCTTATTCGGAACAGCAATACGCAGCATCTGTCTCGTCAACCCATCTCATAGCTCACGTCACGATGAGTTGATCATGAAGTTATGGGCGCGACACACCGTCGAACCGCGCCATAAGTTCATGATCAACCGGAAGGGGGTGTGGTGGCGCGACCTACAGATGTCGGTAGACGTCCTTCAGGGACAGGTTGGCTGCCAGCATCAGGACCTGGGTCTGGTAGAGAAGCTGGGAGATCTCTTCGGCGGCTCGGTCGGGGCCCTCATGCTCTGCCGCCATCCAGCTCTCGGCCGCCTCCTCGACGACCTTCTTGCCGACCGCGTGCACGCCGGCGCGGACCGCCTTCACCGTGCCGGAGGCCGGGTCGCCCGCGGCCACCTTGGCCTGCAGCTCCTCGAACAGCTCCTCGAACGTCTTCACGCCCGACATTCTGCCCGACCGCCGCGCGGCACCCCCGCCCAGCCCGGCCGCGTCGGCACATGCTGGGACGATCCAGCGAGGATCATGGGGGTATGACCGAACGCATGCTCGCCATCCGCCAGGACGCCCTCGGCGGACCCGAGGTGCTGCGCCTGGCCGAGGTGGACCGCCCCCACCTGCGCCCCACCGAGGTGCTGGTGCGGGTGCACGCCGCCGGGGTCAACCCGGTCGACTGGAAGGTGCGCCGCCGCGGCGGCGCGTTCGGGGACCCGCCGTTCACGGTCGGCTGGGACGTCAGCGGAGTCGTCGAGCAGATCGGACCGGGCGTGACCCGCTTCGACGTCGGCGACGAGGTGTTCGGCATGCCCCGCTTCCCGATGGCCGCCGGGGCGTACGCCCAGTACGTCACCTCGCCGTCGCGCCAGCTCGCCCGCAAACCCGCCGGGCTGGACCACGTGCACGCCGCCGCGCTGCCGCTGGCGGCGCTCACCGCCTGGCAGGCCCTGGTCGACACCGCCGACGTGCGGCCCGGCCAGCGGGTGCTGGTGCACGCCGCCGCGGGCGGGGTCGGCCACCTGGCCGTCCAGATCGCCAAGGCGCGCGGGGCGTACGTGCTGGGCACCGCCCGCGAGGCCAAGCACGGGCTGCTGCGCGAACTGGGCGTCGACGAGCCGATCGACTACACCTCGGTCGACTTCGAGCAGGCCGCCCGCGACGTCGACGTGGTGCTCGACACCATCGGCGGCGACTACGAGGACCGCTCGCTGCGTACGCTGCGCCCCGGCGGGATCCTCGTCGGCATCCTCAACGCCGGGACCGCCGACCAGACCCGCGCCAAGGCCGCCGCCCTGGGCGTACGCGGCACCGGCCTGCTCGTCGAACCCGACCACACCGCGCTGGAGGCCGTCGCGGACCTCGTCGAGGCCGGCCGGCTGCACCCGGTGGTGGCGGCGACGTTCCCGCTGGCCGAGGCGGCCCGCGCGCACGAACTCGGCGAGGCGGGCCGCACCAGCGGCAAGATCGTGCTGACGGTGGACTAGCGCGGACGCGCTAGCGGACCGTCACCGTGTGGTTGTCCAGGTGCTGCCGGGAGCTGTCGTTGGCGGAGATCTCGAACGCCTCGACGACGTACGTCCCCGGCTCCAGCGTGATCGTCACCTTGGCCTCGCCCTGCGCGGGCTTGCCCGCCGACAGGGTCACCGCGCCGTGCTTGACGACCGTCGAACCGCGCCGGATCTCGTAGTTGACCGTCGCCTCGAACACCATCCCGGCCAGGTGCAGGGTGAACTCGCGGCCGACCACGGCGCCGTGCTGGGGGTCGATCAGCCATACCGCCAGCAGGGTGTCGGCGGCCTCGGCGCGGCGCACCGGATCGTGGATGTCGACGTGGCCCCACAGCTCGTCGGCGCGGGCGCCGTCGAGCAGGACGCGCACCGCGGGCTTGCCGCTCGCGGCGGTCGCCGTCCACACCAGCTGCTGCACGGCCTGGACCGAGCCGAGGCTGCCCGCGCCGTTGACCGCCGCGCCGGACAGGTCGACGGTCACCGTGTCGCCCTCGACCGATGTGGCCCGCACCCGCGCGCTCGCGGGCCACAGGCTGCTGTAGTCGGGGTCGTACGCCGTGCGCCCGTCGAGCATCTCCGTGACCGCCGCCCTGGTCCGGGCGGCCGGGGAGCCGTCGCCGACCGGCAGCCGGTGGAACTCGCGCACCAGCTTCGGGTCGCCCTTGTCGCTGGCCAGGTAGTAGACGGCCAGCGCACCGGCCGGTGCCGTCGTCGCACCCGGATCGGTGGTGGGACCGGGGGCGCTCGCCGAGGCGGCCGGGCCGCCCGGGGAAGCGGGCGGGGTGGTGGGGCCGGGCGTGGAGGGTGTGCACGCCGCGAGGAGCGCGACCAGGATCAGCGGCAGCAGGCGGAGCCGATGGACCGACATCCCTCAGGTGTACGCCCGCCCCGCAACCCCCACCAGTCCCCGATCAGCCGACGCGGCCCTGACCCCGGTGCCGCCACGCTTCGACGCTGGCCTATCCAGTGGGCTGACCGCGTCCCGTGGACCGACCGCGCCGCATAGCATCGACGCTGGCCTATCTGGAGGACAGTTGATCACTGTCAGTCCTCTAGATAGGCCAGCGTCGATGACAAGCGGGGTCCGGGGGCGACGGGTCAGGCGAAGCCGACGGTGCGGTTCCGGCGGTTGACCTCGCGCAGCGCGATCGCGGCGTCCAGGGCCGCGACGACCGCGCCCCAGCCCTTGTCCTCGCTCGATTCCGGCAGCCCCGCCCGGTCGCGGGCCTGCGCCACGTTGTCGACGGTCAGCACGCCGTGCGCGACCGGCGTGGACTCGTCCAGCGCCACCCGGGTCAGGCCGTCGGTGACCGACTGGCTGACGTACTCGAAGTGGGCGGTCTCGCCGCGGATGACCACGCCGAGGGCGACCACCGCGTCGTGGCGGCGGGCCAGGGCCTGGGCCACCACGGGCAGCTCGACCGAGCCCGCCACGTGCGCGACGACGACCTCGTCCACGCCGCAGGCCTTGGCGGCGGCCTGCGCCCGGTCGAGCATCTGCTCGACCAGGTCGGCGTGCCAGCGGGTGGCGACGATGCCCAGGCTCAGCCCGGCCGCGTCGACGGTGGAGAGTTCGGGGGCGCCGTGACCGGCCATCAGCTCAGCCCTTCCAGGTCGTCCAGGCCGGACAGGTCCAGGTCGTGACCCATCCGGTCGCGCTTGGTGCGCAGGTACTTCAGGTTCTCCGGGTGCGGGCGGACCGGCATGGTCTCCCGCCCGACCACGCGCAGGCCGTACCCTTCCAGCCCGGCCCGCTTGGCCGGGTTGTTGGTGAGCAGCCGCATGGTGCGTACGCCCAGGTCGTAGAGGATCTGCGCGCCAGTGCCGTAGTCGCGGGCGTCGGCGGGCAGCCCCAGGTCGAGGTTGGCGTCGACGGTGTCGCGCCCGGCGTCCTGCAGCTGGTACGCCTGGAGCTTGTGCAGCAGCCCGATGCCGCGCCCCTCGTGCCCGCGCACGTAGAGCACCACGCCACGGCCCTCCTGGGCGACGCGCTGCATGGCCGCGTGCAGCTGCGGTCCGCAGTCGCAGCGCACCGAGGCGAACACGTCGCCGGTCAGGCACTCCGAGTGCACCCGGACCAGCACCTCCTCGCCGTCGCCGATGTCGCCGTAGACCAGCGCGACGTGCTCGGCGTTGTCATGCGCGGCGTGGTAGCCCACGGCGGTGAAGTCGCCGAACTCGGTGGGCAGGCGGGCCTCGACGACCCGGGTGACCAGCTGCTCGGTGCGGCGCCGGTACGCGATGAGGTCGGCGATGCTGATCAGCACCAGCTCATGCTTCGCCGCGAACGCGGTGAGGTCGCCCAGCCGCATCATGGTGCCGTCGTCGTTGACCATCTCGCAGATCGCGGCGGCCGGGTGCAGGCCGGCGAGCTGGGCCAGGTCGACGCCGGACTCGGTGTGCCCGGGGCGGCGCAGCACGCCGCCGGCCTTGGCGCGCAGCGGCACCACGTGCCCGGGGCGGGCCAGGTCGGCCGAGCGGGTCTGCGGGTCGCCGAGCAGGCGCAGCGTGCGGGCTCGGTCGGCGGCGGAGATGCCGGTGGACACGCCCTCGCGGGCGTCGACGGTCACGCAGTACGCGGTGCCGCGGCGGTCCTGGTTGGTGTAGTACATCGGCGGCAGGTCGAGGCGGTCGGCCTCGTCCTCGGTGACGGCGACGCAGATGTAGCCCGAGGTGTACCGCACCGTGAACGCGACCAGCTCCGGCGTGGCCATCTCGGCCGCGAAGATCAGGTCGCCCTCGTTCTCGCGGTCCTCGTCGTCCACGACGATGACGGGCTTGCCCGCCTTGATCGCCGCGATCGCGTCCTCGATCGAGTCCAGTCCCCTGCGCCCGCTCATGCCTTGTCCTTCAGGTGCGGCGCGACCAGCTTCTCGACGTATTTGGCGATCACATCGACCTCCAGGTTCACCTGCGCGCCGGGGCCCTTGCGGCCGAGCGTGGTGAGCTCCAGCGTGGTGGGGATGAGGCTCACCGTGAACGACTCGTCGTCGACCGCGACCACGGTCAGGGAGATGCCGTCGACGGTGATGGACCCCTTCTCCACGATGTACCGCGACAGGCCGGCCGGGAGCAGGATCCGGACATCCTCCCAGCCGCCGCCGGGCTGCTTGGAGGCGATGGTGCCGACCCCGTCGACGTGGCCCTGCACGATGTGGCCGCCGAGCCGGGTGTGGGCGCTGACCGCCCGCTCCAGGTTGACCCGGTCGCCGGGGGCGATGCCGCCCAGCGAGCTGCGGTCGAACGTCTCCTTCATCACCTCGGTGTCGAAGGTGTCGCCGTCGGTGGACACGACGGTCAGGCAGACGCCGTTGACCGCGATGGAGTCGCCGTGGCGCGCGTCGGTCACCACGAGCGGACCGCGTACGGTCAGCACGGCGCCGTCGCCCTGCCAGGTGAGGCCCAGCACCTCGCCGAGTTCTTCCACGATGCCGGTGAACACTGGCCCTCCTATGCCGCTGCGTCGCGGCGGTCCTCGTCTGGCGTCCCTGGGGGACGTTAAAGGTTGCCGCTGTCCGCACTCACCCGCGGACGTGCGGTGAGCCGGAGATCCGGCCCGACCCGGTCAACATCTAACACTTCCAGATCGATGGCGTCCGTGACCGTTGTCACGCCCGCCCCGACCAGGGCGGCGGGTCCGTCGCCGAGCAGTTTCGGCGCGACATACGACACGATCAGGTCTACCAGACCGGCGGCGAGGAAGGCACCGGCCAGGTGCGGGCCGCCCTCCAGCAGGACGCTGCGGATCCCCCGGTGGTGCAGTTCACGCAGGACCGCGCGCAGGTCGAGGCGGCCGTCGGGGCCGGCCCCGAGCAGGGCGGTGGTGGCGATCAGGGTCGGCGCGGCGCTGTCGCGCACGCGGGCGTCGGCGGGGGTACGACCGTGCGAGTCGATCACGACCCGCAGCGGCTGCCGGATGGCCAGGCTGCCGGTGCGCAGGTCGCGGGCGGTGAGCCGGGGGTCCTCGGCCAGCACGGTGCCCACGCCGATCATGATCGCGTCGACGGTGCCGCGCAGCCGGTGCACGTCCATCCGCGCGGCCTCGGACGTGATCCACATGCTGCTGCCGTCGGCGGCCGCCGCGCGCCCGTCCATGGTCGCGGCGGTCTTCCAGATCAGGTACGGCCGGCCGCGCCGCACCGAGGTCAGCCACGCGATGTTGCCGTCCTCGGCCTCGGCGGCGCGGACCCCGACGATCACCTCGACCCCGGCGTCGCGCAGCGTCTGCGCACCCCCGGCGGCCAGCGGGTTGGGGTCGACCACGGCGATCACGACCCGGGCCACGCCCGCGCGGACCAGCGCCTCGCTGCACGGGCCGGTGCGCCCGGTGTGGTTGCACGGCTCCAGGGTCACCACCGCGGTGCCGCCCTTGGCCTTCTCCCCGGCCTGGGCCAGGGCCACGATCTCGGCGTGCGGGCCGCCCGCGTACGCGTGGAAGCCTTCGCCGACCACCTGGCCGGACCCGTTCAGGATGACGCAGCCGAACACCGGGTTGGGGCTGGTGGCGCCCAGACCACGCGCGGCGAGCTCGATCGCGCGCGCCATCGCCTTGTCCTCGGCCGGGCTGACCATGGGCTGTTGCCCCATCCGTGCTCGCTCCTCCCAAAGCAGCCCGCCGTGGCTCGCGGCGCGGGCACGCCGAGGGCGCTGGCGGGAGGCCAGTGTGTCACGCGCCGGAGCCGGCCTCGGCGGCGGCATCGGATTCCGGTTCACGTTGGGAGGGCAGCGCCAGCCGGTCGCGGCGCTGGTCGACCGCGACGAACGACCCGTGGATCTTCTTCGCCTTCGACTTCATCTCCGACGCGACCGCGACTACCTCGCCGGGGTGCTCGAACACGCGTGTCGTCGACAATGCCACGCCGATGGACAGGGTGACCAGGTTGACCACGAAGACCTTGCCCCGACGGTCGACCACCTCGATGAAGCCGCGCTCGGCGTCCAGCGGGTCGTAGAGCTGGTCGGCGGCGGCCTGGAAGTCCCAGATCGCCCGTTCCATCATCGGTTTGACCTGGAGCGGGCTGCACACCACCACGAAGTCGTCGCCGCCGACGTGCCCGAGGAAGGCGGGCGGCAGCCCGGCGGCGACCGTGGCGCGGCGCAGCGAGCGGGCCAGGGCGCCGATGAACTCGTCGCCGCGGCCGAAGCCGTACACGTCGTTGACGGCCTTGAACCGGTCGATGTCGATGTAGCAGACCGCGTAGTCGGTGCCCGACTCCAGCCGGTCGGTGATCTCGCGCAGGATGCGCGTGTTGCCGGCCAGGCCGGTCAGCGGCGACACCTCGCGCGCCTCCTGGTTGCGGCGCAGCGTCGCGCGCACCCGGGCGATCAGCTCCGAGGTGTCGAACGGCTTGACGACGTAGTCGTCGGCGCCCGCGGCCAGGCCCGCCACCTTGTCGGAGGTGAGCGCCTTGGCGGTGAGCATGATGATCGGCAGCGCGGTCACCAGGGGGTCGGCGCGCAGCTGGCGGGTCAGCTCCAGCCCGTCCATCCCCGGCATCATCAGGTCCACGATGGCCAGATCGGGGCGCTGGTGCTCCAGCAGGGCCAACGCCGCGGCGCCGCTGTGCGCGGTCATCACGTCGAACCCGTGCAGCCGCAGGTTGACCTCGACGACCCGCACGATGTCGGGGTCGTCGTCGACGACCAGGATCACCTCGGCGGCACTGCCGTGGGGTTCAGTGGTCAAACCGTCGTGCCTCCACTGTCCGATGTGGCTAGCGTGCTGCCGCTTGCGCCAGAGCCCGCAGTTTACGACAGGCTTCGGCCGGATCGCTGGCGCCGTAAACGGCCGTCCCGGCGACGAACGCGTCCGCGCCCGCCTCGGCGGCCGCGGCGATGGTGTCGTCGGCGATGCCGCCGTCGACCTCGATGCGGATGTCCAGGTGGCCCGCGTTCGCGTGGCGGCGGGCGGACCGGACCTTGTCCAGCAGCTCGGGCATGAAGCGCTGGCCGCCGAAGCCCGCCTTGATCGTCATGATCAGCAGGGTGTCGAAGTGCGGCAGCAGCTCCAGGTACGGCTCGACCGGGGTGTCGCGGTCGATGGCCAGCCCGGCCCTGCTGCCCGCGGCGCGCAGGTCGTTGGCCAGCGCGACCGGGTCGGCGCAGGCCTCGGCGTGGAAGGTGACGTTGTACGCCCCCAGCTCGGCGTAGCCCGGCGCCCACCGCTTCGGGTCCTCGATCATGAGGTGGCAGTCGAACGGGATGCCCGTCGTCGCCCTCAGGCTGGCCACCACGGCCGGACCGATCGTCAGGTTGGGCACGAAGTGGTTGTCCATGACGTCCACGTGCAACCAGTCCGCCGCACCCTCGACGGCCCGCGCCTCGGCGGCCAGATTGGCGAAGTCTGCGGCGAGGATGCTGGGGGCGATCACGATCTCCGGTCCGGTCACGCTGATCAGCTTACGGACGGTGAACCACCGATCGCACCCGCACCCGTGGTTGCATCCCACCACCCCAACGGTCACCGGCCCCACCCGCGAGACGGACCCCCGACGTGGACGCCCGACCCAGCTCACCCACCGCCCCGCCGACCCCCCAGCGGCCTCGCGGGCAGCTACACCACCCGCCCCGCATAGACGTTGGCCGATCACATCGACTGGTGGCCGCGAAAAGTCAACGTAATAGGCCAACGTCTATTGAAAACGGGGCGGGACGGGGGCGGGCGGGGCGGCGAGGTCGGGCGGAGGCGGACCAGCCCCGCGCCGGTGGGCCGGGGCGGGGCTGGTCGGAGCGGATGAGCCGGTCAGGCGGTGCGGCGGAGCAGGGCCAGGAACATGGCGTCCGTGCCGTGCCGGTGCGGCCACAGCTGCACCGTCGGCCCGTCCCCCAGCCCCGGCATGCCCGCGGGCAGCGCGGCCCGCGCGTCCACGAACTCCACGTCCAGCCCGGACCGGCGCACCGCCTCGGTGACGCTGACCTGCGTCTCCACCAGATGCGGCGAACACGTGACGTACGCCACCAGCCCGCCGGGCCGGACCGCGCGCAGGGCCGCGCCGAGCAGTTCCCGTTGCAGCTTGGTCAGCGGCGGCAGATCCGACGGCTGGCGCCGCCAGCGCGACTCCGGCCGCCGCCGCAGCGACCCCAGCCCGGTGCACGGCGCGTCGACCAGCACCCGGTCGAAGCCGCCCTCGGGCAGGTCCCGGTCGCTGCCGACGCTGCGCCCGTCGGCGCACAGCACGGTGGCGGGCAGGTTGCGTACGGCGTTGGCGACCATGTTGGCACGGTGCTCGGTGACCTCGACCGCGGTCAGGTGGGCGCCGCGCTGGGCGCCCAGCGCCGCCAGCAGCCCCGCCTTGCCGCCGGGCCCGGCGCACAGGTCGAGCCACCGCTCGTCGCGCCCGTCCAGCGGGGCGTCGGTGAGCGCGGCGGCCACGAGCTGGCTGCCCTCGTCCTGTACGTGCGCCCGCCCGGTCTTGATCTCGACCAGGTCGCCCGGCGAGCCACCGGGCAGGTACACCGCGTACGGCGAGAACGCACCCGGCTGCCCGCCGACCTGGTCGGCCAGTTCGGCCGCGTCGGCGCGCCCCGGCCGGGCGCACAGGTGCACCTCGGGCCGGTCGTTGTCGGCCGACAGCATCCGCATCGTCTCGCCCAGGTCGCCGCCGAGCGCCTCCCGGAACGCCCGGACGATCCACTCGGGGTGGTAGCCGGTGACCGACAGGTGGCCGATCGGATCCTCGGCCTCGGCCGGGGCCACCTGCTCCAGCCAGGTGTCCAGGTCGCGTTCGGTGATGCGGCGCATGACCGCGTTGGCGAAGCCGGCCGCGCCCGGCGCGACCGAGCGCACCAGGTCGACCGTCGAGGCGACGGCGGCGTGCGCGGGCACCCGGGTGTGCAGCACCTGGTATGCCCCCAGGCGCAGCGCGTCGCGGGCGGGCGGGTCGATCCGGGACACGTCCCGGTCGGCGGCCGCCGCGATGATCAGGTCGAGGGTGCCCCGGGTGCGCAGGGTGCCGTACGTCAGCTCGGTGGCGAACGCGGCGTCCCGGCCGAACAGCCCCGCGTCGCGCAGCAGCGACGGCAGGATCAGGTTGGCGTACGCGTCGTCGCGGTGCACCGCCAGCAGCGCCTGGTACGCGGTCATCCGCGCCGGGTCGTGCGCGGGCCGTCCGGCGCGCGGGCCGCGCCCCGCCTGGCTGTCGCGGTCGTGCCGGGGCGGGTGCCCCGACGAGTTCGCGCTTCCTCCACGGAAACCTGTCACGAGAAGCTGTCCTCCGTACCGACCCGCACACCGCGGGCCCAGTCCACCGCCGACATTGCCTTCTTGCCCGCCGCCCGGACCTCGCCCAGCGCCAGCGGGGTGGTCGCGGTGCCCACGAGCACGCGCTTCTTCTCCACCAGCAGGTCACCGGGCTTGAGCGCGGGCGCGTCCGGCGCGGGCGCCGCCGGTCCGAGCTTGACCCGCTCGCCCCGGAACGTGGTCCACGCGCCCGGGGCGGGCGTGGTGGCCCGGATGCGCCGGTCGACGGCGAACGCGGGCTCGTCCCAGCGCACCTCGGCGTCCTCGACCGTGATCTTCGGGGCGAGGGTGACGCCGTCGGCGGGCTGCGGCACCGCGCGGGCGCTACCGGCCTCGATCGCGTCGAGCACGGTCACCAGCAGGCCCGCACCGTCGACGGCCAGCCGGGCGAGCAGGTCGCCGGAGGTGTCGGCGGGACGGATCGCCGCGGTGAGGGTGCCGTAGACCGGGCCGGTGTCCAGGCCCGCTTCGAGCTGGAACACCGAGGCGCCGGTGATCTCGTCGCCGTGCCATACGGCGTGCTGCACCGGTGCCGCGCCGCGCCAGGCGGGCAGCAGCGAGAAGTGCAGGTTGACCCAGCCGTGCGCCGGGATGTCGAGGGCGGCCTGCGGCACCAGCGCGCCGTACGCGACGACCGGCACGCAGTCGGGCGCCAGCTCGCGCAGGCGCTCCTGGAACTCGGGCTCGCGCGGGCGCTGCGGGGTGAGCACCTCGATCCCGCGCTCGTCGGCCCACGCCGCGGCGTGCGAGCGGACGAGCTGGCGGCCGCGCCCGGACGGGGCGTCGGGGCGGGTGACCACGGCGAGCAGTTCGTGGCCGGACGCCGCGATCGCGTCCAGGGAGGGCAGGGCCACCTCGGGGGTGCCCGCGAAGACGATGCGCATCAGCTCACCGGCCCAGACCGAACGGACTCGGGGCGGCGTGCGGGGAGACCTTGACCACGGTCCGGGTGGGGTCGTACCACTCGGCGCGGCGGATGTCGCGCAGCGCGGTCTTGCGCACCTGGGTGTCGAGGCGGTCGATGAAGATGACGCCGTCGAGGTGGTCGGTCTCGTGCTGGATGCAGCGCGACATCAGGCCGGTGCCGACGATCTGGATCGGGTCGCCGCTCTCGGCGAAGCCCTTGGCGATGACGTTGGCGCGGCGCTTGGTGTCGTAGTAGAGCCCGGGGACGGACAGGCAGCCCTCGTCGCCGTCCATCTCCTCCTCGTCGGGGAAGTGCAGCACCGGGTTGATCAGGTGCCCGACCACGTCGTCGACGTCGAAGCTGAACACGCGCAGGCCCACGCCGATCTGCGGGGCGGCCAGGCCCACCCCTCCGGCGTCGCGCATGGTCTCGGTCAGGTCGCGCACGAGGGTGCGCAGTTCCTTGTCGAAGTCGACCACCTCGTCGGCGGGGGTGCGCAGCACCGGGTCCCCGAAAAGTCGGATCGGCTGAACGGTCACAGGTGTCGTCTCCAGGGCGGGGCGGAAAAGGATGCCTGATCAGTCTACGGAGTGTCTGATGTCCGGCTGCGCCATCGGTCGCCCAGGGTTAACTTTGTCCCGTTTTCGACATAGGGAGGGCACCATGGGATTCATTCAGATAATCGAGTACGAGACCGACCGCTTCAACGAGGTCGCGGCGCTGATGCAGGCCCGCGAGCAGGAGATGGACGGCCCCCCGCCGTTCAAGCTGCTGCGGGTGGCCCGCGACCGGGACAACCCGCGCCGCTACCTGACCATCGTCGAGTTCGACTCGTACGAGGCGGCCATGGCCAACAGCGCCGATCCGCGGACCGGCGAGATGGCCGGGGCGATGGCGGCCCTGGTCGCCACGGGCCCGGTCTTCCACAACCTGGACGTGCTGCACGCGATCTGACGGGCCGGGTGGCGTCGGTGTCCCACCCCCGGAACCGCCGCCACCCGCTCGGGATCCAGATCGGATCCTCAGTACAACTTAGTCGTCATAGTTCATGTGGGTCAAGTTGGACCCGCACCGGATCGGGCGCCTTGCGCGCGCTGCGCACCCCCGCCGCCTCGTGCAGCGACCGGGCCAGTGCCAACCCGGCGCCGCGCGCGGTGCGCAGCAGCATCCGCTCCTGCTGCTCGTCCACCGGCAGCGGGCCCAGCACCTGCACCGACTCCGGCAGCCGGGCCAGCTCGATCAGCTCTTCCACCGCCGCCGCGGTGCCGGTCAGGGTCGCCAGCCGCGCCGCGGGCGGGAATCCCAGCTCGCGCCGCTCCCCCAGCTCGCGCTCGGCCAGCCAGGCCGGATCCCAGCGCACCAGCGCCTGCACCGGCGTCAGCGAGCCCTCCGCCACCACCACGACCCGGCCGCCGCGCGCCGCCGGGCGGGCCAGCGCCGCCGCGTTGAACCAGCGCCGCGCCGCCTCCTCGGTGGCCCGCAGATCGGCGCGGGTCAGCAGCGCCCACGTGTCCAGCAGCAGCACCGCGCCGTAGCCGCCCGGCGCCACCGGCTCGGCCCCCGGCGTGGCGAGCACCAGCGACGCCTCATCGGGCACCTCCGCGAGCACCGCGTCGCGGCCCGACGTGCGCACGGGCACCCCGGGCAGGGCCCGGCCCAGCTCCTCGGCGGTGCGGCGTACCCCCGTGACGGCCGCGCGCAGCCGGCGGCCGCCGCACCTCGGGCAGGTCCAGCCGGCCGCGGGCCGCGCGCACCACCGGCAGCTGGCCACCTGGCCCGAACCGCCCAGCGCCAGCGGCCCCGCGCAGTGCGCGCAGCGGGCCCGGTCGCGGCACTCCTGGCAGGACACCGACGGCACGTATCCCCGGCGGGGCACCTGCACCAGCACCGGCGCCCCGGCCGCCAGCGCCTCGCGCGCCGCCTGCCAGGCCAGGCTGGGCAGCCGGGCCGAGGTCGCCGCCGGATCCCGGGCCAGCTGGTTGTCGTCGGCCGCCTGCACCGCGGGCGCGGCCCGCCGCAGCTCGTCCCGGGTCGCCACCACCTCCCGCGCCCAGCCCGTGGCCAGCAGCTGCTGCGCCTCCGCCGTACGCGAGAACCCGCCCACCAGCACCCCCGCGCCGGTCTGCTGCGCCCGCGTGAGCAGGACCTCCCGCGCATTCGGGTACGGCGAGCGCGGCTCCGCGTGCAGGTCGTCGCCGTCGTCCCAGACCGCCACCAGGCCCAGGTCCCGCACCGGCGCGAACGCCGCGGCCCGGGTGCCCGCCACGGCCGCGACCTCGCCCCGGCGCGCCTTCAGGAACCGCCGGTAGCGCTCGCCCGGCCCCAGCGCGGCCGTCAGCGCGACGTGCCGGTCCGGGCCCAGCAGCGCGGTCAGCGCGGCGTCCAGGCGGTCCAGGTCACGGGCGTCGGCGACCACGACCAGCGCGCCCCGGCCGCCGTGCAGCGTCGCGGCCACCGCCTCGGCCAGGCGCTGCGGCCACTGCTCACCCGGCAGCGCCGACCAGACCGCCCGGGGGGCGCGCCCCTCGGCCAGTCCGCGCAGGAGCGCCGCGCCGGCCGGGTAGCGGCTCCAGCCGCCGGGCTCGGGCAGCGCGGGCGGCGTCGGCACCGCGCCGGTCGCGGGCGTCTCCGCCTTGGCCTGGCGTGGCGGCACGGCCAGGCGCAGCACGTCGGCCAGGCTGCCGGCGTACCGGTCGGCGACGGCGCGGGCCAGGGTCAGCACCTGCGGGTCCAGCGCGGACTCGGCGGAGACGACCTTCTCCAGCCAGGCCAGCCTGCCCTCGTGCTCGGTGCGCCCGGCGCGCTCCAGGAGCCAGCCGTCGACGAGCTGGCCGCTGAAGCGGATCTTGACTCGCACGCCCGGCTGGGCGGAGTCGGCGAGCTCGGCCGGGACCAGGTAGTCGAAGGGGCGGTCCAGGTGCGGCAGCGGGACGTCGACGCAGACGCGGGCGATGGGCAGCTCCGGGGCGGGCTGCCGTTCGCGTGGCGGTTTGCGTACGGTCACGCGCCTGTTCCTACCAGACGGCCCCGACGCCCGCCCACCTCCGCCACACCACTCGCCTCCCCCGCACGGCTGCGCGGGGCGCCCAAGACGCCTCCCCGCGCGGCCGCGCGGGGCGCCCAAGATCCGTGCGCTTTCGGGGAAAGTGCTGGATCCCCGGCCAGGATTCGTGCACTTTCCCCGAAAGTGCACGCATTGGCCGCGTGGGGGCAGGGGTTGAAAATAGACGCTGGCCTATCTGGGGGAGTCTCCGGCAGTCGGAGTCCTCCAGATAGGCCAGCGTCTATGACAAGCGGGGAACGGGTGCGCGCGGACGGAGTGGTGACACTCCGGCCGCCGGGTGGAGCAGGTCAGCCGATGGCGGACTTCAGGTCGGCGACGCGGTCGGTGCGCTCCCAGGTCAGGTCGGGCAGCTCGCGGCCGAAGTGACCGTACGCCGCGGTCTGCTGGTAGATCGGGCGCAGCAGGTCCAGGTCGCGGATGATCGCGGCCGGGCGCAGGTCGAACACCTCGCCGATGGCCTTCTCGATCCGGTCGACCGGCACGGTCTCGGTGCCGAAGGTCTCCACGAACAGGCTGACCGGCTGCGCCTTGCCGATGGCGTACGCCACCTGCACCTCGCACCGCTCGGCCAGCCCCGCGGCGACCACGTTCTTGGCGACCCAGCGCATCGCGTACGCCGCCGAGCGGTCGACCTTCGACGGGTCCTTGCCGGAGAACGCGCCGCCGCCGTGGCGGGAGTAGCCGCCGTACGTGTCGACGATGATCTTGCGGCCGGTCAGGCCCGCGTCGCCCATCGGGCCGCCGATCTCGAACCGGCCGGTCGGGTTGACCAGCAGCCGGTAGCCCTCGGTGTCCAAGCCCAGGCCGTCGAGCTCCGGGGCGATGACGTGCTCGCGCACGTCCGGGGTGAGCAGCGACTCCAGCGAGATGTCGGGCGCGTGCTGCGACGAGACGACCACCGTGTTGAGGCGGACGGGCCGGAAGCCGTCGTACTCGATGGTGACCTGGGTCTTGCCGTCGGGGCGCAGATACGGGATCGCGCCGTCCTTGCGGGCCGCGGTGAGGCGGCGGGCCAGGCGGTGCGCCAGCGCGATCGGCAGCGGCATCAGCTCGGGCGTCTCGGAGCAGGCGAAGCCGAACATCATGCCCTGGTCGCCCGCGCCCTGCGCGTCGAGGGTGTCCGAGCCGCCGGTGCGCTGCTCCAGCGCGCTGTCGACGCCCTGCGCGATGTCGGGCGACTGCGAGCCGATCGACACGCTCACGCCACAGGAGGCGCCGTCGAAGCCCTTCTTGGAGGAGTCGTAGCCGATCGAGAGGATGGTGTCGCGGACGATGGCCGGGATGTCGGCGTACGCCTGCGTGGTCACCTCGCCGGCCACGTGCACCTGGCCCGTGGTGATCAGGGTCTCGACGGCCACGCGGCTGCGCGGGTCCTGGCGCAGCAGCGCGTCCAGGATGCCGTCGCTGATCTGGTCAGCGATCTTGTCCGGGTGCCCCTCGGTGACCGATTCCGAGGTGAACAGGCGACGTGCCACTCGACTCTCCAATACTGCGATGGCTGACTGCGGCCAATGGTCTGTGCGGCCATGTGCGTCCTGGCCGAGAAGTCTAGTCAACGAGACCGGAACAGACACGCATTGGGCGACCCCGCGTCCGCAACGCGGGACATTGAGCGATCTTTGTTCACAACAGCGCGGCGACGCGGTCCCAGACGGCGTCGGCGAGGTCTTCCTTGCGCTGCGACGGCAGGTCGACCCGGGTGCCGTCCGCGCCGAGGATCACCGCCTGGTTGTCGTCGGCGCCGAAGACCTTGTCGGTGCCGACCTCGTTGACGACGATCAGGTCAGCCCGCTTGCGCTGCAGTTTTACGCCTGCGTGCGCAATGGCGTCGTGCGTCTCGGCGGCGAAGGCCACAAGCACCTGACCAGGGCGTTTGTTCGCCCCGATCTCGGCGGCGATGTCGGGGTTCACCGCGAGTTCGATGACGGGCACGGCACCGTCGTCCCGCTTCTTGATCTTCTGGTCCGCGTACACGGCGGGGCGGAAGTCGGCCGGAGCCGCCGCCATCACGACCGCGTCGGCGTCGTGCGCGGCGGCCAGGACCGCCTCGCGCAGCTCGGCGGTGCTGCCCACGCGCACCAGGTCCACCCCGGCCGGGGTGTCCAGGGCCACGTTGGCCGCGACCAGCGTCACCCGGGCGCCGCGGGCCACCGCGGTGCGGGCGAAGGCGTAGCCCTGCTTGCCCGAGGAGCGGTTGCCCAGGTAGCGCACCGGGTCCAGCGGCTCGCGGGTGCCGCCCGCGGTGACGACCACGTGCCGCCCGGCCAGGTCCGCGGCCGGCTGCGCGCCCCGGGCGAGCACCCGCAGCGCCACGGCGTAGATCTGCGCGGGGTCGGGCAGGCGGCCCTTGCCGGTGTCGACGCCGGTCAGGCGCCCGACTGCGGGCTCGATCACCACGGCGCCGCGGCGGCGCAGCGTGGCGACGTTGTCGGCGGTGGCCGGGTGCTCCCACATCTCGGTGTGCATCGCCGGGGCGAACACCACCGGGCACCGGGCGGTCAGCAGGGTGCTGGTGAGCAGGTCGTCGGCCAGCCCGTGCGCGGCGCGGGCGAGCAGGTCCGCCGTGGCCGGGGCGACCAGCACGAGATCGGCGGACTGCCCCAGCTTGACGTGCGGGACGTGCGGGACGTCGTCCCAGACGCCCGTGGCGACCGGCTGGCCCGACAGCGCCTCCCAGGTGGGGGCGCCGACGAAGCGCAGCGCGGCCTCGGTGGGCACCACGCGCACGTGGTGCCCGGACTCGGTCAGCAGGCGAAGCAGCTCACACGCCTTGTACGCGGCGATGCCGCCACTGACGCCCAACACGATCCGAGCCATGGACGGATGCTCAGGCCTCGCCGGTCGGCTCGGCCGTCAGCAGGCCGGCGTTGATCTCGCGCATCGCGATCGACAGCGCCTTCTCCTGCGGGGTGGTCTCCACCAGCGGGCCCACGTACTCCAGCAGGCCCTCGCCGAGCTGGCTGTAGTAGGCGTTGATCTGCCGCGCACGCTTGGCCGCGAAGATCACCAGGGCGTACTTCGACGAGGTCTTGTCGAGCAGCTCGTCGATCGGCGGGTTGGTGATGCCAATGGGATCGGCGACGGTTCCAGCCACGGTGTCAATCCTTAGTCGTTGAAGTGTGCCGGTCGGCTAAATACGCGGACGCGCTGAGGCGAGGACCGGCGAACCGAGCAATCCTACCAACTCGTCCGCAGCACGCTCGAGGTAGTCGTTCACGACGGTCACGTCGAACTCCGACTCCGAGGCGAGCTCCTCATCGGCGTGCGCCAGGCGGCGGCGGATGGTGTCCGGGTCCTCGGTGCCGCGGCCGATGAGCCGACGGCGCAGCTCCTCCCGGCTGGGCGGGGCGAGGAACACCAGCTGTGCGTCGGGCATGGCGTCGCGGACCTGGCGCGCGCCCTGAAGGTCGATCTTGAGGAGGGTGGCGATCCCGGCCGACAGGCGGCCCTCCACCGCGGCCCGGGGCGTGCCGTAGAGGTTGCCGGCGAACTCGGCCCACTCCAGCAGCATCCCGCCGTCGACCAGGCGCTCGAACTCGGTACGGGAGACGAACGTGTAGTGCTTGCCGTCGACCTCGTAGTCGCGCTTGCGGCGGGTGGTCACCGAGACCGACAGCCACACCCACGGATTGCGCTTGCGGATCACTTCGATGACGGCATCCTTGCCGACACCGGACGGACCGGACAGAACGGTGAGTCGGGCGGGCGCGGCCGCTCGTGCGGCGAGCGGTACGACGTCTTCCATTCTCAATTTCTACCCAATCGAGGAGTGGTCGTGGCAGCCGCCCCCCGGTGTCAAGGCTCACGTCACAGATCTGCCACACCGGCGAACGGGCCGAAAGGGTCCGTCACCGTCAGAAACGAACCAGCGGCGCTGTCGATGCGACAGCGCCGCTGGGCGACGATCCGTGGAACCTGGGGCCTTCACCCGAGGGCGTGTGAGACCACCCGGCTGGGGCTCCGAGGTTCCTTCGGCCCTCCGGGCGCCACGGCGCCCGGCTGGCCGGTCACCGCGGACGGTTGTCCTTCCGCGGCGGGGGGTTCAGCTCGGTACTGACGGTCCGACGGCTCAGGCCGCGAACTCGGCCAGCAGAGCCTTGCGCTGCTGGTCGCCCAGCCCACGCAGACGGCGGCTGTCGGCGATCTTCAGCTTCTCCATGATCTGCGTGGCCCGGATCTTGCCGATACCGGGGAGCGCCTGCAGCACGGCCGAAACCTTGAGCTTGCCGACGACGTCGTCGCCCTCGGCCCGGTCGAGCACGGCGGCCAGGGTCGTCTTGCCCTGCTTGAGCTGCTCCTTGAGCTCAGCGCGAGCCTTACGGACCTCCGCGGCCTTCTCCAGCGCGGCAGCGCGCTGCTCTGGGGTCAGTGACGGGAGCGGCACCAGTTCTCCTCAGGTCCTCTTCCTCACGTCGACGGGATCGCCGACGCGTGTGGTGACACGCGCACCTCCCACCGGAAGGTTCGCATGGCACCCGCCTCGCAGGTGAAACGCATGCGTGGCCACAGCCACGCAGGCAGATCAGCCCAGCGCCGGGAAACCTAGCGGTCGGAGGCGTTTTCGGCAACGTCACCGCGCATGATCACGGAAAGGTCACGAGAGGCCCGGATGTCCCAATGCGGCCGCGCAGGCATCGAGCGCCCGGGATGCCGCGTCGCGCAGCGCCTGCACGGACGGCCCCGCACCGAGCACCTCGCGGGAGTACGACGGAAGCACCGATCCGAGGTTGCCCGCGAAGATCGAGCGAAGATCATCAGGCGTGCCGCCCTGCGCCCCCAGTCCCGGAACCAGGATCGGGCCGCCCAGCTTCGACAGGTCGTGACCGGTCTCGCCGATCGTCGCCCCGACCACCACCCCGATGCTCCCCATCGGCTGCGCACCCGCGTTGAGCTGGGAAATCTCGTCAACGATCGTCTGCGCAACGGTACGGCCGTCGATGTTGCGAGCGTGCTGCACGGACGGACCCTCCGGGTTGGACGTCAGCGCGAGAACGAACACGCCACCGCCGTGCGCGGCCGCCGACTCGAACATCGGCGCGAGCGACCCGAGGCCGAGGAACGGGCTCGCGGTGATCGCATCGGCATACATGTGGCTCGATGGATTGAGATACGCGTCGGCGTACGCGGCAACGGTCGAGCCGATGTCGCCGCGCTTCGCGTCGAGGAGCACAAGTGCTCCGGCCTCTCGAAACTGTCGGATAGTTGACTCAAGAATCTCAGCCCCACGAGCCCCGAATCGCTCGAAAAAGGCTGACTGCGGCTTGACCACAGCCACCCGGTCGGCCAGCGCGTCGACCACCGTGGCGCAGAACGAGGCGAGCCCCGCCGGGTCGTCGCCGAGCCCCCACTGCCTGAGCAACGCGGCGTGGGGGTCCACGCCCACGCACAGCGGCCCGCGCTCGTCCATCGCTGCCCGCAGCCGGGCGCCGAACGGCTCCATCACGTTCACTCCTGCCTGTTCACGCGGCGGCCGCGGCCGCCGCCATCGCCTTCGTGATCGCCGCCACGTCCGCATCGGAGCTGACGAACGGCGGCATGGTGTAGATGAGGTCGCGGAACGGGCGCAGCCATACGCCGTGGGCCACCGCCGCGGCCGTGGCCGCCGCCATGTCCACTTCGTGGTCCAGCTGCACCACCCCGATCGCGCCGAGCACCCGTACCCCGGCCACGCCCGGCAGGTCCGCCACGGGCGCCAGGCCCGTGCGCAGGCCCGCCTCGATCCGGGCCACCTCGGCCCGCCAGTCGTGCGCCAGCAGCAGCTCGATCGAGGCGCTGGCGACCGCGCAGGCCAGCGGATTGCCCATGAACGTCGGCCCGTGCGCGAGCACCGGGACCGCGCCGGCCGAGATGCCCCGCGCCACCTCCGAGGTGCACAGTGCCGCCGCGAGTGTCAGATATCCGCCTGTGAGCGCCTTGCCGACGCACATCACGTCCGGGGTCACGCCGGCGTGGTCGGCCGCGAACAGCTCTCCAGTACGCCCGAAGCCCGTCGCGATCTCGTCGAAGACCAGCAGCACGTCGTGCTCGTCGCACAGCCGCCGCAGCTCGCGCAGGTAACCCGGATGGTGGAAGCGCATCCCGCCCGCGCCCTGCACCAGCGGCTCGACGATGACCGCAGCCAGCTCGTGCGCGTGCGCGGCCAGCGCGGCGTCCAGCTCGGCCACATAGGACGGCTCGAAATCCACCGGCGGCACGCTGACGAACACCTGCCGGGGCAGGACGTCGCCCCACAGGCTGTGCATGCCGCCCTCGGGATCGCACACGCTCATCGGCTGCCACGTGTCGCCGTGGTAGCCGCCGCGCCAGGTCGCCAGCCGCCGCTTCCCGGGCCGCCCGCGCGACACCTGGTACTGAAGGCACATCTTGACGGCGACCTCGACGCTGACCGAGCCCGAATCGGCCAGGAACACGTGCTCCAGCCCGGCCGGCGTGATGTCGACCAGCGTGCGGGCCAGCCGCACGGCGGGTTCGTGGGTGAGGCCGCCGAACATGACGTGGCTCATCCGGCCCAGCTGGTCGGTGACGGCCGCGTCGAGGACCGGGTGCCGGTACCCGTGGATCGCCGCCCACCAGCTCGACATCCCGTCGACCAGCTCCCGCCCGTCGGCCAGCCGCAGCCGCACGCCCTCGGCGCTGTCGACCACCAGCGGCTCGCGCGTGCCCGGCATCGGGCCGTACGGGTGCCAGACGTGCGCCCGGTCCAGCGCCAGCAGCTCGCCCTGAGCGAGCGGAAGGGCACCTTCCGCTCGCTGTCCGCCGAGGAAGGCGCCCTTCTCGGCGTCGACCGCCGTCACCGGGCCGCCCGGCGGGCGGCGGCGCGGACGAGGGCCGGGCCGTGGTAGATGAAGCCGGTGTAGAGCTGCACCAGGCTCGCGCCCGCGTCGAACATCCGGGCGACGTCGTCCGGGGTCATCAGGCCGCCGACGCCGACGATCGGCAGCTGCCCGGCCGTCTCGTGGTGCACGAACGACACCACCTTGTGCGCCCGCTCCGTCAGCGGCGCGCCCGACAGGCCGCCGGCCTGCCCGGCCGTCGCCTGGTCGGCGGCGGCGAGGCCGTCGCGGCTGAGCGTGGTGTTGGTCGCGATGAGACCGGCCACCCCGCGCGCCAGGCACACCTCCAGCAGCTCGGCGACGGCCTGCTCGGTCAGGTCCGGGGCGATCTTCACCAGCACCGGCTTCGGGCCGCTCAGCGCCGCCAGGATCGCGTCGAGCGAGTCCTTGTCCTGGAGGCTGCGCAGGCCCGGGGTGTTGGGCGAGGAGACGTTGACCGCGAAGTAGTCGCCGAAGTCGCGCAGCGCGTCGTACGAGGCGCGGTAGTCGGCGACGGCGTCCTCCAGCGGGGTCACCTTGGACTTGCCCAGCGAGATGCCCAGCGGCACCCCGAGCGGGCCCAGCGCGGCCAGCCGCGCGGCCAGCGCGTGCGCGCCCTCGTTGTTGAAGCCCATCCGGTTGATGACCGCCTGGCTGGACGGCAGCCGGAACAGGCGCGGCCGGTCGTTGCCGGGCTGGGCGTGCGCGGTGACCGTGCCGACCTCGACGAACCCGAACCCGAGCGCGGGCCAGGCCCGCAGCGCCACGCCGTTCTTGTCCATTCCGGCCGCCAGGCCCACCGGGTTCGGGAACCGCACCCCGAACGCCTCGACCGGCGCCGCCGTGGCATACCGGCGGCGCAGCGCGCCCAGCAGCGCCGGGCGGCCCGACAGCGCCGCCAGGCGGCGCAGCGTCCACTCGTGCGCGTGCTCGGCGTCCCCGCCGCCCAGCCGGAACAGCACCGGCCAGGCGGCCTTCTCGAACAACGTCATGCGGACAGTTCCGGGCGGATGACGGCGTGCAGGTCCTGGAGGGGACGGACGGTCATGTCGCCGCGGATCAGCGCCTCGATGCCCATGACCGCGGCCGCGGCGCCGGGGACCGTGGTGCAGCACGGGATGTCGGCGGCGACGGCGGCGCTGCGGATCTCGTACCCGTCGGAGCGGGCCGACGCGCCCGAGCCCTGCGGCGTGTTGATGACCATCCGGACCTCGCCGGAGGCGATCAGCGACACCGCGTCGCGCTCGGCGTCCTCGCTGTGCTTGCCGACGACCTCGCAGACGATGCCGTGGCGGCGCAGCACCTCGCCGGTGCCGACGGTGGCGACGATCTCGAAACCGAGGTCGGCCAGCCGCTTCACCGGGAAGATCATGCCGCGCTTGTCGCGGTTGGCCACCGACACGAAGATCTTGCCGCTGGTCGGCAGCGAGCCGTACGCCGCAGCCTGCGACTTGGCGAACGCGTGCCCGAACGCCGTGTCGATGCCCATGACCTCGCCGGTCGACTTCATCTCCGGGCTGAGCAGCGTGTCGACGCCCTTGCCGGCGCGGGTGCGGAACCGCTTGAACGGCAGCACCGCCTCCTTGACCGCGATTGGGGCGCCCTCGGGCAGCAGCCCGCCGTCCCGCGGTGACCCATCAGGATCAGCCGCCAGCAGCATCCGCTCGGCGCGCAGCTCGGCGATGGTGGCGCCCAGCATGATCCGGGCCGCCGCCTTGGCCAGCGGCACCGCCGTGGCCTTGGAGACGAACGGGACGGTCCGGCTGGCGCGCGGGTTGGCCTCCAGGACGTAGAGCATGTCGTCCTTGAGGGCGTACTGCACGTTGAGCAGGCCGCGCACGCCCACGCCCCGGGCGATCGCCTCGGTGTACTCGCGCACGACGGCCAGGTGCCGGCTGCCCAGCGTGATCGGCGGCAGCGCGCAGGCCGAGTCGCCGCTGTGGATGCCCGCCTCCTCGATGTGCTCCATCACGCCGCCGAGGTAGACCTCGCCGTCGGCGTCGCACAGCGCGTCCACGTCGATCTCGATCGCGTCGTCGAGGAACCGGTCCACCAGCACCGGGTGCTCCGGCGAGATGTCGGTGGCGCGGCCGATGTAGTCGCGCAGCGTGGCGTCGTCGTAGACGATCTCCATGCCGCGGCCGCCGAGCACATAGGACGGGCGCACCAGCACCGGGTAGCCGACCTCGTCGGCGATCTTCTTGGCGTCCGGGAAGCTGATCGCGGTGCCGTGCGCCGGAGCGCGCAGCCCGGCCTCGGCCAGCACCCGGCCGAACGCGCCGCGCTCCTCGGCGAGGTGGATCGACTCGGGGCTGGTGCCCACGATCGGCACCCCGGCGTTCTTGAGCCGCTGCGCCAGGCCCAGCGGGGTCTGCCCGCCCAGCTGCACGATCACGCCGACCACGCCGGGGCCGCCCGCGGCCAGGCCGGAGCTGTGCTCGGCGTGGACGACCTCCAGCACGTCCTCGAAGGTCAGCGGTTCGAAGTAGAGGCGGTCGGCGGTGTCGTAGTCGGTCGACACGGTCTCCGGGTTGCAGTTGACCATGACGGTCTCGTACCGGCCGCGCAGCGCCATGACCGCGTGCACGCAGGAGTAGTCGAACTCGATGCCCTGGCCGATGCGGTTCGGGCCGGAGCCCAGGATCAGCACCTTCGGCCGGTCGCTCGGGGCGACCTCGGTCTCCTCGTCGTACGACGAGTAGTGGTAGGGCGTGGTCGCCGCGAACTCGGCCGCGCAGGTGTCGACGGTCTTGTAGACCGGGCGCACCCCGAGCCGGTGCCGCAGCGTGCGTACGCCGTCCTCGCCCGCGAACTCCGGCCGCAGCGCGGACAGCTGCCGGTCGGACAGCCCGGCCCGCTTGGCCTGGCGCAGCAGCGCCGCGTCCAGCACCGGCGCGGCCACGATCTGCTCGCGCAGCTCGACCAGCCCGGCGATCTGGTCCACGAACCACGGGTCGATGCCGCCGGAGGCCTCGGTGACCTGGGCGACGGTGGCGCCGAGGCGCAGCGCCTCCTCCACGGCGTACAGGCGGCCGTCGTGCGGGATGCGCAGCGCCTCCAGGGCCTCCTCGACGGTGGCGTAGCGGTCCGGGGTGGTCCAGAACCCGGCCGCCTTGGTCTCCATCGAGCGCATCGCCTTGTTCAGCGCCTCGGAGAAGTTGCGGCCCAGGCTCATCGCCTCGCCGACCGACTTCATGGTGGTGGTCAGCTCGGGGTCGGCGCCGGGGAACTTCTCGAACGCGAACCGCGGGATCTTGACCACCACGTAGTCCAGCGACGGCTCGAACGCCGCCGGGGTCTTCAGGGTGATGTCGTTGGGGATCTCGTCGAGGGTGTACCCGATGGCCAGCTTCGCCGCGATCTTGGCGATCGGGAAGCCGGTGGCCTTGCTGGCCAGCGCGCTGGAGCGGGACACGCGCGGGTTCATCTCGATGACCACGATGCGGCCGGTGCCGGGGTGGACCGCGAACTGGATGTTGCAGCCGCCGGTGTCCACGCCGACCTCGCGCAGCACGGCGATGCCCAGGTCGCGCATGGCCTGGTATTCGACGTCGGTGAGCGTCATCGCCGGGGCCACGGTCACCGAGTCGCCGGTGTGCACGCCCATCGGGTCGATGTTCTCGATCGAGCAGATGACCACGACGTTGTCGTGCTTGTCGCGCATCAGCTCCAGCTCGTACTCCTTCCAGCCGAGCACGCTCTCCTCGATCAGCACCTCGGTGACCGGGGAGGCGGCCAGGCCGCTGCCCGCGATGAGTTCGAGCTGCTCGGGGGTGTGCGCCATGCCGGAGCCGAGGCCGCCCATGGTGAAGCTGGGGCGGATGACGACAGGCAGGCCGAGCTCGGCGGCGGTGTCGCGGACCTCGTCCATCGAGTGGCAGACGCGGCTGCGCGGCACCAGGTCGCCGGTCAGGCCCAGACGGGCGCCGGCCTTGGCGACGATGTCCTTGAACAGCTGCCGGTCCTCGCCGCGGCGGATCGCCTCGATGTCGGCGCCGATCAGCTCGACGCCGTACTTCTCCAGGATCCCGGCCTCGTGCAGGGCGACGGCGGTGTTCAGCGCGGTCTGGCCGCCCAGGGTGGGCAGGATCGCGTCGGGGCGCTCGGCCGCGATGACCTTTTCCACGAACTCGGGCGTGATCGGCTCGATGTAGGTGGCGTCGGCGAACTCCGGGTCGGTCATGATCGTGGCCGGGTTGGAGTTGACCAGGCTGACCCGCAGGCCCTCGCTGCGCAGCACCCGGCACGCCTGGGTGCCGGAGTAGTCGAACTCGCAGGCCTGCCCGATGACGATCGGGCCGGACCCGATCACCATGACGTGCTTCAGATCGGAACGCTTCGGCATCTCACTTACCGCCTTCGATGAGCTCGGCACTGCGCTTCAGATCCGGCTCAACAAGCTCGACGAAGCGGTCGAACAGGTAGTCGGCGTCGTGCGGCCCCGCTGCCGCCTCCGGGTGGTACTGCACGGTGAAGGCGGGCACGTCCAGGCACCGCAGCCCCTCCACCACGTTGTCGTTCAGGCACACGTGGGAGACCTCCGCCCGGCCGAAACCGGTCTCGACCACGCCCTCCAGCGGCGCGTCGACGGCGAAGCCGTGGTTGTGCGAGGTGACCTCGACCTTGCCGGTGAGGCGGTCCATCACCGGCTGGTTGATGCCCCGGTGGCCGTAACCCAGCTTGTACGTGCCGAAGCCCAGTGCCCGGCCCAGGATCTGGCTGCCGAAGCAGATGCCGAACAGCGGGATGCGCCGCCGCATCACCTCCTGCGCCAGCTCCATCGGGTGGTCGGCGGTGGCCGGGTCGCCCGGCCCCGGCGAGAGGAACACCGCGTCCGGCTTGACCGCGAGCAGCTCCTCGATCGTCGAGGCGGCGGGCAGCACGTGGGTGGTGACGCCGCGGGCGGCCAGGCGCCGCGGCACGTTGCGCTTGATGCCCAGGTCGAGGGCGGCCACCGTGTACCGGTGCACGCCGCTCGCGGCCACCGTGTACGTCTGCGGCGTGGTCACCTGCGCCGACAGGTCCGCCCCGCTCATCTGCGGCTGCTCCAGCACCCGCGCCAGCAGCGCCTGCGGGTCGGTCTCGGTGCTGGACACGCCCACGCGCATCGCGCCGCGCTCGCGCAGGTGCCGGGTCAGGGCCCGGGTGTCGATGCCGCTGATGCCGACGACGCCCGCCTGCTCCAGCCGGGTGCCGAGATCGACCTTGCTGCGCCAGTTCGACGGCACCCGGGCGGGGTCGCGGACCACGTAGCCGGCGACCCAGATGCGGTCGGACTCGTCGTCCTCGTCGTTGACGCCGGTGTTGCCGATGTGCGGCGCGGTCTGCACCACGACCTGGCGGTGGTACGACGGGTCGGTGAGCGTCTCCTGGTAACCGGTCATGCCGGTGGTGAAGACGGCCTCGCCGAACGTCTCGCCGACGGCGCCGTACGCCTGGCCGCGGAACGTCCGTCCGTCTTCCAGGACGAGGATCGCTTGCGTCACTTCTGCACCTTTCCGTCGAGCACGGTCGGCACGCCCCGCAGGAAGGTGGCGACGATGCGGCCGGGCACGGTCATCCCGGCGTACGGCGTGTTGTGGCTGAGACTGGCCAGCCCGGTCGCTTCGACCGTCCACCGCGCCGTGGGGTCGATCAGGGTGAGGTTCGCGGGGGCACCGGCCGTCAGGTCGTGCCCGTGGTTGTCGAGCCCGGCGATGCGCGCCGGGGCCCGGGACATGCGCTCGGCGATGAGGTCCCACATCGCCGGTTCCGCCGGCGTGCCGATGCTCTGCTCGCCGAGGGCCGCCAGCGTGATCGGCAGGGCGGTTTCGAGGCCGAGCATGCCGGGGCGCGCGTACGCCCACTCGCACTCCTTGTCCTCGGCGGCGTGCGGGGCGTGGTCGGTGGCGACGATGTCGATCGTGCCGTCGCGCAGGCCCTCACGCAGCGCCGCCACGTCGGCGTCGGTGCGCAGCGGCGGGTTCACCTTGTACACCGGGTCGTAGGACTCGGCCTTGACGTGGGTGAGCAGCAGGTGGTGCGGGGTGACCTCGGCGGTGACCCGCACGCCGCGGGCCTTGGCGACCCGGATGATCTCGACGCTGCCCGCGGTCGACACGTGGCACACGTGCAGGCGCGCGCCCACGTGCTCGGCCAGCAGCACGTCGCGCGCGATGATCGACTCCTCGGCCACGGCGGGCCAGCCGGTCAGGCCCAGGCGCGCCGAGACGTCGCCCTCGTGCATCTGGGCGCCCTCGGTGAGCCGGGGCTCCTCGGCGTGCTGGGCGATGACGCCGTCGAACGCCTTCACGTACTCCAGGGCCCGGCGCATCAGGCGGGGGTCGGCGACGCAGTGGCCGTCGTCGGAGAAGATCCGCACCCGGGCGGCGGAGTCGGCCATCGCGCCGAGCTCGGCCAGGCGCTCGCCGGCCAGGCCGATGGTGACCGCGCCGATGGGCTGCACGTCGACCAGCCCGGCCTCCTGGCCCAGCCGGTACACCTGCTCGACCACGCCCGCGGTGTCGGCCACCGGCGAGGTGTTGGCCATGGCGCAGACGGCGGTGTAACCGCCCAGGGCGGCGGCGCGCGAGCCGGTGTACACCGTCTCGGCGTCCTCGCGGCCCGGTTCGCGCAGGTGGGTGTGCAGGTCGACCAGGCCCGGCAGGGCCACCAGGCCGTCGGCGTCGACGACGGTCGCGCCGTCGGCCGACAGGCCGGTGCCGATCTCGGCGATCACGCCGTCGCGCAGCAGCAGGTCGGCGGGCTCACCGCCGATGATGCGCGCACCCTTGATCAACACGACGCTCACGAACGACCTCCGAGCAAGAGATAGAGGCAGGCCATCCGGACGCTGACGCCGTTGGTGACCTGCTCGACGATGGTGGAGCGGGGCGAGTC
The DNA here is from genome assembly GCF_018327705.1 of Catellatospora sp. TT07R-123. Taxonomy (NCBI): domain Bacteria; kingdom Bacillati; phylum Actinomycetota; class Actinomycetes; order Micromonosporales; family Micromonosporaceae; genus Catellatospora; species Catellatospora sp. TT07R-123. Next base: position 2,039,019 of record NZ_BNEM01000002.1, read on the forward strand.
GGCCACCTCGGGCGTGATCTCCATGCCCCGGTTCATCGGGCCGGGGTGCATCACGATCCCGTGCGAGGGCATCCGGCGCAGCCGCGCGCCGTCCAGGCCGTAGCGGCGCGAGTACTCCCGCGCCGAGGGGAAGTACGAGTCGGTCATGCGCTCGCGCTGCACGCGCAGCATCATCACCACGTCGGCCTGCGGCAGCACCGCGTCCAGGTCGTAGGAGACCTGCACGGCGCTGCTCAGGTCGGTGGGCACCAGGGTCGGCGGCCCGACCAGGGTGACCTTGGCACCGAGGGTGTTGAGCAGCAGCACGTTGGAGCGGGCGACCCGGCTGTGCAGCACGTCGCCGACGATCGCCACGTGCAGCCCGTCCAGGCGGCCCATCCGGGCGCGCATCGTGTACGCGTCCAGCAGCGCCTGCGTCGGGTGCTCGTGCGTGCCGTCCCCGGCGTTGAGCACGCTGCCGCTGACCCAGGTCGCCAGCCGGTGCGGCGCGCCCGAGGCGGGGTGCCGGATGACCACCGCGTCGGCGCCCATGGCCTGGAGCGTCCAGGCGGTGTCCTTCAGGCTCTCGCCCTTGGCGACGCTGGAGCCCTTGGCCGAGAAGTTGATCACGTCGGCGCTCAGCCGCTTGGCCGCCGCCTCGAACGAGATGCGGGTGCGGGTGGAGTCCTCGTAGAAGAGGTTGACCACGGTGCGGCCGCGCAGCGTCGGCAGCTTCTTGATCTCGCGGCCGGAGACGCTGGCCATCTCGGTGGCGATGTCGAGGATCTCGGTCGCGGTGGCCGCGTCCAGGTCGGCCGCGGAGAGGAGGTGCTTCATGCCTGCTTGTCCTTTACCCCGGCGGTCAGTACGACCTCATCGATGCCGTCGATCTCCTGCAACCGCACCTTGACCTGCTCGGACAGGGCGGTCGGGATGTTCTTGCCGACGTAGTCGGCCCGGATGGGCAGCTGCCGGTGGCCCCGGTCGACCAGGACGGCCAGCTGCACGGCGGCAGGGCGGCCCAGGTCGCCGATGGCGTCGAGGGCGGCGCGGATGGTGCGGCCGGAGAAGAGCACGTCGTCGACCAGGACGACCCTGCGGCCGTCGATGCCGCCGGGCGGCTCCTCGGTGCGGCCCACCGCACGGATGGAGTTGCGGCGCAGATCGTCGCGGTAAAGAGTGATGTCGAGCGTGCCGACGGGAACCTCGCGGCCCTCGAAGGCGTGGATGCGCTCGGCCAGGCGGCGGGCGATGGGCACGCCGCGGGTGGCGATGCCGAGCAGGACCACGTCGCCGGCGCCCTGGGTCTTCTCCAGGATCTGGTGGGCGATGCGATCCACGACACGCTGCACGTCGGCGGCGGCGAGGACGATCTTCGAGGGTGCCTGCGCGGGCACCTGCTGGGGCACTGCTGCTGACTCGTCTGTCGTTGGGCGCGCCAAGGCAGACCTCCTTCCCCGCCTCACTGGACGGGTCGTTAAAGGATGTCGAGGTCAACGGTGCGCGGCCGAAACCGCCCCACCGTCATCTCAGTAAACTTAGCAGCGTGGGGTGCGGAACCCGCCGGAGGGTGCGCAACGAGCCGCAGCTCACACCGGTCACCCTGGCTGATCGGCTTAGTTGATCAGGCTATTCGGATGAGGTTGTCTCAACTAGTAGGCAGCCAGCACTTGACCAAGGCATCGGTATCGCCGTACCGTCACGCTGCGTAGCGATCGCTGGGGAAACCACCCCGGCCCACAGCTGGGAGTGTCGGAATGCCGTCTGATTACGCCAAGTCCCTCGGGGCGCGTCTGCGCTCGATCCGGCAGCAGCAGGGTCTGTCGCTGCAGGGCGTCGAGGAGAAGTCGAACGGGCGCTGGAAGGCTGTCGTCGTCGGTTCGTACGAGCGCGGCGACCGGGCGGTGACGGTCTCCCGGCTGGCCGAGCTGGCCGACTTCTACCGCGTACCGGTCGGCGAGCTCCTGCCCGACGGCCCGGCTCCGCGCCAGGAGGCGACCAGCAAGATCGTCCTCGACCTGGAGCGGCTGTACGACCAGGCCAAGGAGGACCTCGCCTCGGTGGCGCGGTACGCCCGCGCCATCCAGCAGCAGCGCGGCGACTACAACGGCCGGGTGCTGTCCATCCGGGCCGTCGATCTGCAGGCGCTGGCGGTGTTCTACGACTGCACCCCCAGCGAGCTGATCGAGCGCCTGGCCGACCACGGAGTGCTCGTGGCCGACCCCCGGGCGTTCTTCGCCGGCAGCTGACCGAACACCGAAAGAGGCCGCCCCCTCAGTGGGGGCGGCCTCTTTTCACGTCTGGCTCACTGCCTGCGGGGCGCGTAGTCCGCGATCCGGCCGAGCAGGCCGTTGAGGAAGCGCGGCGAGTCATCGGTGGACAGCTCCTTGGCCAGCTCGACCGCCTCGGTGATGGCCACCGGGTCGTCGATCTCCTCGACGTAGAGCAGCTCGAACACGCCGATGCGGGCCAGGTTGCGGTCGACGACCGGCATGCGGTCGATCGTCCACCCCTCCGCGAAGGTGGCGATGGTCTCGTCGATGTGGTCCAGGTTGCGGTCCACGCCCTCGACCAGCGACACCGCGTAGGGCAGATGCTCGGGCCGGGGGCTCTCCATCCGCTCCAGGTAGGCCGAGAGCACCCGCGGGATCGGCAGATCCCGCAGGTCGGCCTCGTACAGGACGTCGAGGGCCCGCTTGCGCGCCTTGCGGCGGGCGGGCATCTGCGCCTTCGGTGCCTCAGCCACGACTCATCCCCCGATGGGTCGCAGGGGACATCAGGCCCGGCCCAGGTAGCGGCTGTCGCGGGTGTCGACCTTGATCTTCTCACCGGTGGTGATGAACAGCGGCACCTGCACGATGGCGCCGGTCTCGATGGTGGCGGGCTTGTTGCCGCCGGTCGAGCGGTCGCCCTGCAGGCCCGGCTCGGTGTAGGTGATCTCGACGATGACGCTGGTCGGCAGTTCGACGTACAGCGGGGCGCTCTCGTGGGTCGCGACGATGACCTTGGCCTCCGGCAGGAGGAAGTTCACACCGTCGCCGAGGACCGTACCGGGGACGTGGATCTGGTCGTAGGTGTCCAGGTCCATGAAGACGAAGTCCTCGCCGTCGGGGTACAGGTACTGCATCTCCCGCTTGTCGACGTTGGCGGTCTCGACCTTGGTGCCAGCGTTGAAGGTCTTGTCGACGACCTTGCCGGTGAGCACGTGCTTGAGCGTCGTGCGCACGAACGCCGGACCCTTGCCCGGCTTCACGTGCTGGAACTCGACGACAGCCCACAGCTCCTTGTCGAGGTTGAGCACCATGCCGTTCTTGAGGTCGTTCGTGGTGGCCACAGCCATGCTCCCATTACATGATCAGTTAGTTGAGAAAGAACAGACCAGACGAGTTTACCGGCCCGTGATCTCAGCCGCTCGGCACGGGTGGCCCGCCCCCGCTCAGGCTGTGTAACGTCGCGCGCGTGCGGGTGCTGGTGGTCGAGGACGATCCTGAGGTGCGCGGCGTGGTCGTCACCGCGCTGCGCTCGGTCGGCTTCGCCGTGGACCAGGCCGCCGACTGGAGCCAGGCCGACCTGCGGATGAGCGTCAACGACTACGACTGCCTCGTCCTCGACCGGATCCTGCCCGAGGGCGACTCGGCCGGGCAGCTGCGCCGCCGCCGCCAGGCCGGGCTGGCCGTGCCGGCGCTGATGCTGACCGCGCTCGACGACGTCACCGACCGGCTCGCCGGGTTCGAGGCCGGCGCCGACGACTACGTGGTCAAGCCGTTCGTCGCCGCCGAGCTGGTGCTGCGCGTGCGGGCGCTGTGCCGCCGCCGGGGCAGCACGGTCGCGGCGGTGCTGCGCGCCGGGGACGTCGAGGTCGACACCGCCCGGCGCGAGGTGCGCCGCGACGGCGTGCTGCTGACGTTCACGCCCAAGGAGTTCTCCGTGCTGGAGCTGCTGCTGGTCCGCCGCCCCGCCGTGGTGAGCCGCACCGACCTGCTGGAGCACTGCTGGGACGAGCTGGCCGACCCCGCCTCCAACGTCGTGGACGTGGTCGTCGGGCAGCTGCGCCGCAAGCTCGGCGACCCGCCGGTGATCACCACGGTGCGCGGCAGCGGCTACCGCGTGGACCTGGCCGGATGAGGCGGCGCCCGAGCAGGCCGCCGACCGCTCCCGGGCGGCAGTTGCAGACCGCCGAGCGCCTGCTCAGCCTGCGGCTGCGGCTGACCGGCCTGCTGCTGGCCCTGAACCTGATCGGCCTGGCCGGGATGGGCGCGGTCGCCCTGGTCGTCGACGAGCGCCAGCGCAACGAGGCGGTCACCGCCGACCTGCACCGCACCGCGGGCACCGCCGTCGCGCTGCTGTACTACGACTCCGGCGTGCTGCGCCTGGACAAGCTGTTCGACAACGCGGTCGCCCAGGGCTCCACCGCCGTCTTCGTGTACGAGGCCGACCGCACCGACCTCAGCCTCGTCTTCGCCCACCCGGCGCACCTGGCCGTGATCCCGCCCGACACCCTGCTCACCCCCGCCCGCCAGGTGCGGCGCACCGCCGAGGACGCCAGCGCCACCGTCACCGACGAGCGCGACGAGATCGTGCACCTGCTCGCGGTGCCGTTCCGCCACACCGACACGGACGCCGTCGCCGGGACCGTGATCGCCGTCGCCGACCCCAGCCCCGGGCAGGCCGCGCACCGGCGGCTCGCGCTGGCCCTGGTCGTCGGCGGCACCGCGTTCACGGCCATGACCTGCCTCGGCGGGTGGATGCTGGCCCGCCGCGGCACCCAGCCCATCGCCGACGCGCTCACCCAGCAGGAGCGCTTCGTCGCCGACGCCGCGCACGAGCTGCGTACGCCGCTGACGGTGATCCGGGCCGTGTCCGAGTCCGCGCTGGCCGACACGGCCGCGCAGCCCGACGCGCTGCGCCGCGTCATCGGCGCCACCGACCGGCTCACCGACTCCGTCGCCGCGCTGCTCACCCGGGCCCGGCTGGTCGCGGGCCTGCGCCACCTCGAACGGCAGCGCTTCCGCCTCGACCAGCTCGCCGAGGAGGTGCTCGCCGAGACCGTGCAGCCGCCGCACACCGCCGCCGCCGACACCGCCGCGACCGTCGCCTCCGGCGACCCGACCCTGGTCCGCATCGCGCTGCGCAACCTGATCCACAACGCGGTGCAGCACGGCCGGGCCGGGGACGCCCCCGCCGACATCCGGCTGTCGGTGCACGACGGGGTCATCACGGTGCGCGACGCCGGGGCGGGCATCTCCGACGACGAGGCGGCCGGGCAGCGGTTCCGGCCCGGGGCGGCGGGCGGCACCGGGCTGGGGCTGGCGATCGCGCACTGGGTGGCCGAACTGCACGGCGGCACCCTGCGCCTGCAACCGTCCCCCGAGGGCGGCACCGAAGCGGTCCTCACCCTCCCACCCGACCCCACCCGCTGACGGTCAGCGGCGGCCGGTGGCCTCGCCGAGGAGCTGGTGGACCTGGTCGCGGCCGATGAGGCGGACCGCGTGGCGGCCGTCGCACGGCCCGTCGGTGATCGCGGTCAGCCCGAGCCGCCGTGCCGCCGCCACCAGCGTCTGCGCCGTCGAGGCCGAGCCGACCCGCACCGCCAGCGCCCCCGGCCGCAGCTCCGGCGCGTCGACCAGCAGCGCCATCCGCCACAGCCCGAGCGCGGCCTGGTGCCCGTCCATGTTCGGCCCGGGGGCGGCCAGCAGCAGCTCGCGGCTGCGCCAGGCGCCGGTCAGCGCCCGGGTGATCCGGTGGTACGACCCGATCGGCACCTCCACCCGCCAGCCGGTCCCGGCCGGGGCGACGGTGGCCCAGGTCAGCGTGGACAGCAGGCTGGCCAGCCGGGTCGCGGCGGCCTCGGTGCCGACGTGCGCGACGGCGGTGGCGCGGGCGGGCGCGTCGGTGCGGTGCCAGCCGGAGGGGCGCAGTTCGTGCCAGCCCAGTGCCGCCTCCAGCAGCGGGTACGCCCCGCCGGGGGCATCGGCCAGCGCCTGGTGCAGCGCCTGCGCGGTGCTCGGTGGAGCGGTCGCGATCAGGGTGGTCGCCACGTCGGGCTCCTCTCGTGCGGGGGCGGTCAGCTCTTGGGTATCTGCTGGTCGGTGGTGACGAGGCCGTCGTGGACCCGGTACGCCCAGACCAGCACCACGCCGTCGACCAGTTCACCCTGTGGGGTGAACTGGATGCGGCCGGTGACCCCGTCGGCCGTGTACGCGTCGACCCAGCGCTCCATCGCGTCGCGGTCGGTGTGCCCGGCTTCGAGGCCGGACAGCAGGATGGTGGCGGCGTCGTACGCCTCGGCGCTGTAGGTCGCCGCGTCGCGGCCGTACGCGGTGCGGTAGCGCTCGGGGAACCCGTCCGACGCCCGCTCGGGCGGCAGGCAGGCGCAGGTGATGATGGCGCCCTCGGCCGCCGCGACGCCCGCGGCGCGGACGAAGCCCGCGTCCTTCACGCCGTCCCCGGCGACGAAGACGGCCTTCACCCCGGCCTCGCGCATGGCGCGCAGCAGCGTGCCCGCGCCGGAGTAGTAGCCGCCGTAGAAGACGACGTCGGCCCCGGCGGAGCGGATCTGGCTGACGATCGCGGAGAAGTCGAGCTGGCGGGGTGCGACCACGCCCCGCTGCACCACGCGGCTGCTGAGCGTCGCGGCGACCTCGTCGGCCAGGCCCTGACCGTACGCGCCTCCGTCGTCGATGACGAAGACCTTGCTCCCGCGCAGCACCGCGTCGATGTAGCGGGCCGCGGCGGGCCCCTGCGCCGCGTCGTTGCCGAGCAGCCGGTGAAAGGTCGACCAGCCGCGCTTGCTGAGGTTGGTCCGGGTGGCCGAGGTGGTGATCATCGGGACGCCGCCCTGGGCCAGCAGCGGCCCGGCCGCCTCGGACTCGCCGGAGAACGCCGGGCCGATCACGCCGACGATGCGCGGGTCGGCGACCACGCGCTGGGCCAGCGCCGGGGCCTGCTTCGGGTCGGCCTGGGAGTCGAAGTCGAGCAGCCGGGCGGGGCAGTCGGGGTGGCGCTGGTTGTACTCGGCGAACGCGAGCGCGGCTCCGGAGCGGATGTTGGCACCCAGATCTGCCGAGTCACCGCTGAGCGGCCCGAGCACCGCCACCGACCGGTCGCAGGCGGCCTTCGGCGCGGCGGCGGGCGCGGCGGTGTCGCAGCCGGCCACGGCGGCCAGCCCGAGCAGGGCCGTCAGCATCCACACGGTTCGCCCAGCGGGGGTTCGCACAGCCCTCCCTCTCACGTAAGGTGCCAATCCTGCCCCGACGTGCGTGAGGATTGGATGAGTAACCCGGTGGAAACGGTGGGCCCGGCCGCGCGCCGCGCCCTGGCGGTGACGTTTTCCCTGCTCATCGCCGTGCTGGCGGGTTGCGACAGTACCCTGTCGGCCGCCCCGGCGGCATCGCCGCCGCAGCAGCAGGTGCGCGCCTCACCGCCGCATCCCGCGCTGTTCGGGATCCGGTCGGACACGCTGGGCTCGATCGTCATCGACGTGCAGGGGTACGTGCTGTACCGCTTCGACGGGGACTCGGCCGCGCCGTCGCGCGCGCTGTGCGTGGACGAGTGCGTGGCGGCCTGGCTGCCGGTGCCCGCGACCGACCCGGTACGGGTGGAGGGCATCGACCGGCAGCTGATCGGCTCGGTGCTGCGCCCCGACGGGGGCTACCAGCTGACCCTGGCCGGCTGGCCGCTGTACGGCTACCGCGGCGACCGCATGCCCGGCGACACGTTCGGCCACAGCCTGGACGGGCGGTGGTTCGCGGTCACCCCGGTCGGCACCCGGGCCGGGCCCTCCCCCGGCACCCTGGGCACCCCGGCGGGGTGATCAGTCCGTCAGCCGCCGGAACAGGTGCTCCAGCGCCAGCCGGTATCCGTCGACGCCCAGCCCGCAGATGACCCCGGTGGCGATCGCCGAGATCACCGAGTGGTGCCGGAACTCCTCGCGGGCGTGGATGTTGGAGATGTGCACCTCGACCAGGGGGCCGTTGAGCATCGCGCACGCGTCGCGCACGGCGTAGGAGTAGTGGCTCCACGCGCCCGGGTTGAGCACGACCGCGGCCCGCTCGTCGGCGGCCTGGTGCAGCCAGCCCACCAGCTCGGCCTCGCTGTCGGTCTGGCGGCACTGCACGTCCAGCCCTAGCTGCGAGCCGGTCTTCTCGCACAGCTCGACCAGCCCGGCGTACGACGTCATGCCGTACACGTCGGTCTGGCGGGTGCCCAGGCGCCCGAGGTTGACCCCGTTGAGCACGTACACCTTCATGCGGCGCTCTCCTTGCCCTTGCGGTCGGTCAGGGTGCGACGGCGGCGTAGGCCTGCTCCAGCAGCGCCTCGTCGTCGATGGGGACGGTCACCGGGCGGCCGACGCCGTCGAGCAGCACGAACCGCAGCGCCCGGCCGCGCGCCTTCTTGTCCACCGACATCACGGCGCGCAGCTGCTCCCAGGCATCGGCACGGTAGGTGACGGGCAGGTCCAGCGAGCGCAGGATGTCGCGGTGGCGCTGCTCGTCGGCCTCGGTGAGGCGGCCGGTGAGCACGCCCAGGCGCGCCGCGTACACGAGGCCGACGCTGACGGCGTGCCCGTGCGACCAGCGGTAGGCCTCAAGCCGCTCGATGGCGTGGCCCAGCGTGTGGCCGTAGTTGAGGATCTCGCGCAGGCCGGACTCGCGCAGGTCCTCGCCCACCACCCGCGCCTTCACGCTGATCTTGCGGGCGATCAGCTCGCGCAGCACCGGCCCGGCCGGGTCCAGCGCCGCCGCGGGGTCGGCCTCGATCAGGTCGAGGATGACCGGGTCGGCGATGAAACCGCCCTTGACCACCTCGGCCATCCCGGCGCGCAGCTGCCCGCCGGGCAGGGTCGCCAGCGCGGGCACCGGGCACAGCACCCCGGCGGGCGGGTAGAACGCGCCGACCAGGTTCTTGCCGGCGGCGGTGTTCACGCCGGTCTTGCCGCCGACGGCCGCGTCGACCATGCCGTTGACGCTGGTCGACACCGGCACCCAGGCCACGCCGCGCAGCCAGCAGGCGGCGACGAACCCGGCCAGGTCGGTGGCGGCACCGCCGCCCACGCCGACGACCGCGTCCGAGCGGGTGAATCTCGCCGCGCCGAGCTCCTCCCAGCAGCGCTGGGCCACCTCGACGGTCTTGCCCGCCTCGGCGTCGGGCACCTCGACCATGGTGACCTCGACGCCCGCCGCGGCGAGCACGGCGCGGGCCCGGTCGGCCCAGGCGCGCACCGGCGCCGGGTGCAGCACGGCCACCCGGGCCGCGCCCTTGACCAGGCCGGGCAGCTCGCCGAGCACGTCGTCGCCGACGACTACCTCGTACGGCCGCTCGCCGGCGACCGGGATGCGGATGTCCTGCGCCACGTGTCTCAGCCCTTCAGCAGGTCGGCGAGCTCCGCGGCGATCTCCTCCGCGTCGCGCCCGTCGGTCACCACCGTGACCGTGGCGACCTGCTGGTACAGCGGCCGCCGCTGGTCGAGCAGGAAGCGCAGGGTCGCGCGGGGGTTCAGGGCCAGCAGCGGCCGTCCCGCCCCCAGCCCGATCCGCGCCACCGCGTCGGACAGCTCCACGCTCAGGTAGGCCACGGTGTGCCCGGCCAGCAGGGCCCGGTTGGCCTCGGCCAGCACCGCGCCGCCGCCCAGCGCCAGCACCCCGTCGTGCTCGGCCAGCGCCGCAGCCAGCGCCGCCGACTCCAGCTCGCGGAAGTGCGGCTCGCCCTCGTCGATGAAGATGTCCGGGATCGGCTTGCCCACGGCCGCCTCGATGTCGGCGTCGGTGTCGCGGAACGCCACCCCGAACCGCTGCGCCAGCAGCTGCCCGACGGTGGTCTTGCCCGCACCCGGCGCGCCGACGAGCACGCACAACGGCTTGGTCACGGCGGTCCCTCTCAGCGGATGAGCAGGTTGTCGAGGTATCCGGCGAGGTTGCGGCGCATCTCGGCCACCGAGTCGCCGCCGAACTTCTCCGTGGCCGCCTCGGCCAGCACCAGGGCGAGCATCGCCTCGGCGACCACCGCGGCGGCGGGCACCGCGCACACGTCCGACCGCTGGTTGATCGCGGTGGCGACCTCGCCGGTGGTGACGTCCACGGTGGACAGCGCCCGGTTCAGCGAGGAGATCGGCTTCATCGCGGCGCGCACGCGCAGGGGCTCGCCCGAGGTGATGCCGCCCTCCAGGCCGCCGGCCCGGTCGGTGATCCGCTTCACGCCGTCGGGGGTCGGCACGATCTCGTCGTGCGCCACCGAGCCGCGCGAGCGGGCCTGGGTGAACGCGTCGCCGATCTCCACGCCCTTGATGGCCTGGATGGACATGAGCGCGGTGGCGATCCGCGCGTCGAGCTTGCGGTCCCACTGGGTGTGCGTGCCCAGGCCCGGCGGCACGTTGTAGGCGAGCACCTCGACGATGCCGCCGAGGGTGTCGGCGTCGCGCTTGGCCGCGTCGACCTCGGCGACCATGCGCTCGCTGGCCTGCGGGTCCAGGCAGCGCAGCGGGTCGGCGTCGATGCGCGCGGTGTCGCCGGGCACCGGGACCAGGCCGGGCTTGGCCGCGACCGAGCCGAGCTCGATGACGTGCGACAGGATCTCGATGCCGAACGCCTGGCGCAGCAGCTCCTTGGCGACGGTGCCGACGGCGACGCGGGCGGCGGTCTCGCGGGCGCTGGCGCGCTCCAGGATCGGGCGGGCGTCGGTGTGGCCGTACTTCTGCATGCCGGCCAGGTCGGCGTGGCCGGGGCGGGGGCGGGTCAGCGGCGCGTTACGCGACAGCGCGGCCAGCACGTCCGGGTCGACCGGGTCGGCGGCCATCACGGTCTGCCACTTGGGCCACTCGGAGTTGCCGACCTCGATCGCGACCGGGCTGCCCAGGGTGAGCCCGTGGCGCACCCCGCCGATGATGGTCACCACGTCCTGCTCGAAGGCCATCCGTGCGCCGCGGCCGTAGCCGAGGCGGCGGCGGGCGAGCTCGGCGCCGATGGCGCCACTGGTGATCTCGATTCCGGCGGGCACTCCGTCGAGCACGGCCACCAGCGCCGGCCCGTGCGACTCCCCTGCGGTCAGCCATCGCAACACGATCACCAGTCTGTCACGCCCGGCGGCGCGCCCTCCTTCGCGCCCCGCCCATGCCACCAGGCGGGACAGGCGTGATCGCGGGCACCCGGACCGGCCCGGGTGGCCGCGATCACGCCGCCGCCGGGTCAGGCCCGGCTGAAGTCGCAGGTCTTGCCGTCGTCGGGGTCGCCGATGGTGAGCACCAGCCGCAGCGAGTCCCCGGCACCCTTGATGTCGAGGTTGTCCCAGTGCTGGCCGTCGAGGTTGACCGCGACGCGCTGCGCCGGGCCGCCGGGGATGTCCTCGTCCAGCCGCCAGGTGCCGTGGTCGCCGGTGGTGGGGGTGGCGCCGATGGGCACCGCGCGCCCGGTGGCGGTGCCGCCCGCGACGAGGGTCAGGTCCGCGTCGCAGGAGCCGTGCCAGGCACCGACCAGGTCGGTGGTGGCCACGCGCGCCGGTTCGGACCCGCAGGCGCCGGTGAGCAGCAGCCCGGCCGCGGCGGCGGTGGCGGCGAGCAGTCGGGCAGAGGTCAGTGTCATGAGGATGCTCCTTGGTGCGCGGCGCGGGCCGGACTGCTCCGGCCCGCGCCGACAGCTTATGGGTGGACGGGGCTTACATGAACCAGATCCACCTGTTGCGGAACATGCGGGAGATGTAGTCCACCGGCGACGGTGCCGGAGCCGGGGGCTTGGGGTTCTTCAGGCTGATCGTCTCCGTCCAGCGGATCGTCTGGGTCTTCTTGGAGCCGGGGCCGGTCTCGCCGAAGTTCTCGTTGAGCTCCGGTTCGATCCGCTTGCGCCACCAGGGTCCGTAGCCGCCGAGCACCGGGCTGGTGTGGGTGGCCGAGTTGATGGTGCTGTTGTTGGTGACCTCGAACTCGACGGTGGCGGTGCCCGCCTGCTCGTCGACCGCCTTCACCGTGTACTTGAGCTGGTACGACCCGAGGAAGGCCGCCGACGAGTTGCTGGTGAAGTCGCTGACCAGCTTGTTGAGCGCCTCCGAGGCCGGGTCGGCCAGGCTGTACTTGTTGGTGTCGGACTGGCCTGCCTTGAGATCTCCGCTGTTGATCCGGTCGGCGATGAGCTGCCGCGTCGCCTGGACGTGCTGGTGCTGCTGCAGCGTCTGGGTGAAGCGGTTGTCGTCGGTCAGCGTGCGGTCCTTCGGCCCGTTGCCGGTCGCCCACTCCCAGCCCAGCCGGAAGGCGGACGGGTCGCTGGGCGTGCCCATGACGGCGGTGTTGGTCTGCTGCACGGCGTCCCAGGCCAGGTCGGCCGGGCCGCCCAGGACCTCGGTCACCCCGTCGATGACCGGAGCCACCTTCTGGCCGAAGTTGTCGATCTTGTTCATGGCGTTGGCCACCGGGTGGCCGATCGTCTCGACCCCGGCGATCCAGGCGCGGGCGAACGTCTCCTTGCCGACGTCGCACAGCCAGCACAGACCGCTGGGGTCGGACTGCGTCACCGGGCTGTTGCCCGCGTAGCCGTAGCCGGTCCAGCTCTGCGTGACCGCGAAGTCGAACACCGGGTCGACGCTGATGAACCGGCCCAGGGTGCTGTCGTACTCGCGGGCGCCCAGGTGGGTCAGGCCGGTCGGGTCGACCTCGCCGCCGACGAAGCCCTTGCTGTTGGGCCAGGCCGGGTTGGCGCCCCGCGCGTTGCCGTACGGGTCCTGCCGCCGCTGGGTGACCGCCTGGTTGCCCGAGGCGATCGCGATCTGCTGGGTGCCCTGGTTGTCGGAGACGAGCCAGGTCAGCGGAGCACCGGTGCTGACCGAGGCGATCGCCTGCCCGCCCCAGCTGTAGTAGCGGGTGGCGGTGACGGTGCCGGTGGACTTGTTGCGCCGCACCTCGTGGTCGGGCAGGTACAGCGTGGTGGTGGTGGCGTCGGACGCGATCAGCCGCGCGCCGTCGGCCGTGTACAGGTAGGACGCGATCTCGGTGCCGGTCCCGGCGGCGCTGACCCGGTTCAGCCGGCCCTCCTCGTCCCAGGCCAGCGTCTGGCCGGGGCGGGACGTGGTGTTGCCGGTGCTGTCGTAGCCGTAGCTGTCGGTCCGGTTGACGCCCGGCCCCGTGGTGGCGACACTGCCCACCGCGTGCGGCTGCGCCGCCGTGGCCGGGTAGGTGTAGGTGGCGGTGGTGTCGCCCGCCGAGGCGTGCAGCGTCTGCGTCTTGCGGTCGCCGACCGCGTCGAACGTCCAGGACTGCCAGTACGCCGCCGGGCCGCCCAGCGCCGCCGCCGACTTGGCGTCGGTGCACGACCCCGAGGACGGCGTCCAGGCGTCGGTGACCCGCTGCGCCCCGTCGTAGGCGAAGCACTGCGTGTCGGCCGTCGACTGGTCGGCGATCTTCGTGATGTTGCCGAAGGCGTCGAAGGCGTAGTTCACGTCCGCGACCGCCTGCGGTGCCGTCTGGCGGACCGTCTGGGCCCGGGTCAGCCGCCGGGTGGCGTCGTCGTAGGTGAAGCTGCGCTGCACCCAGCTGCCGCCGGTGAGCTGGTACTGCGTGAAGCTCAGCTCGCCGTAGGCGGTGTAGTCGGTGTTGGCGACGTACTGGCCGAAGCCGGGCACGTTGGTCTGGAGCTGCTCGGCCAGGCCCGTCACCGGGTCGTAGGTGTAGGTCACCGTCTCGGCGCCCAGGCTGCCCACGTTCGGGTACGTGACCGCGGCCGGCGAACCGTCCACCTTGTACGTCCGCGTGATCGTGTACGTCCCGGCCAGGCCGGTCTGCGACGCCGGGATCACGAAGTCCTCACCGGTGGACTGGTACGTCGGCGTGTAGCCGCGCACCTTGACCTTGTACTCGTCGGTGCCCGTCCAGCGGCTGGCCGAGGCCAGCTGGCCCTTGCCGCCCGCCGGGTCGTACGCCCAGCTCGCGAGCTTGGTCCCGGAGGTCGAGCCGACGAACTCGGCGGTCTTACGGCCCAGGTTGTCGTAGGAGTACGCCAGCTTGGCGCCGCGCGAGTCGGTGGTCGACAGCAGGTCGCCGGCGTCGTTGAACTCCGCGCTGGAGTCGCCCTTGTCCGGGTCGTGCATGCCGGTCTGCCGGCCGAGCAGGTCGAACTGGTAGGACCAGGTCGTGTTCGCGTTGTCGGTGACGGAGTCCTTCTGGCCCTTGCCGTTGTAGTGGTAGGTGGTCAGGTCGTACAGCGCGCGGGTGCCGCTGCCGACGTCGGCGGGGTCGTGGTATTCCCGCTGCTCGACGGTGTGCCCGGCGGCGTCGGTGAGCCGGGTGAGGGCGGTGCCCCCGGCCGGCGGCACGACGGACACCCGGTCGCCGCCGTACGTCGTCGTGGTGCGCGAGATCTCCGCGCCCGCCGACTTCATGATCTCCACGACGGCCCGGTCGGCCCGGTCGTACTGCTTGAGCGTCAGGGTCTTCGGCTGCCAGTCCAGGATGGTGAACAGGGTCGTCGACGGCTGGACGGAGGCGTCGAAGTGGGTGCTGACCACCGACTCCCGGCCGAGCGCGTCGTACTTGGTCTCGCTGAAGATGGTCCCGACGTTGCCGGCCGCCTGCGACGGCGACTGGCTCTGCCGCGGCCGCAGCAGCCCGTCGAACAGCGCGTACGTGTTCACGTAGGCGCTGGCGGCGTTGAGCTTCTGCGTGGTGACCGCGGTCGGCCCGCCCGAGTTGCGCACGAGGTAGGCGAACTGCGAGCTCGGCTGGGCGGGGTAGGTCGCCTTGAGGTGGTTGGGCAGCCACACCTGCGTGATGCGCCCGAGCGCGTCGTAGCTGATGTCGGTGCGCCTGCTGTTGACGTCGACCTTCGCCGTCACGCTGCCCCAGGCCGGCTCCAGGTCCTGGTAGCTGGACCAGGTGTTGGGGTTGGTGGTGGTGATCCGGGTGACCGGACCGCCACTGGCCGGGGTGTACGCGGTCAGCGTGTGGTTGCCGCGCGCGTCGGTGGCGTCCACGCCCCGGCCGTACGCGTCGAACGCCTCGGTGGCGACGATCAGCCACACCGGGCCGCCCGCCGACGTCCAGCTCTTGGCCCGCTCGGTCCGGGTGGTCTCACCCTTGGTCGGCGCGCTGCCGTAGGCCTGCCCGTCGAAGCTCGCCCGGGTGAGCTGGATGACGTCGGCCTCCGACTGCGGGTTCTTGTCGCAGGTCAGCGCGTAGATCTCGGTCTGCCCGGCGAGGCTGAGCAGGTTGAGGCCGGTGCTGCGGTTGTAGGTGGTCTTGGTGCACTTCTCGTCCCCGGTGACCGCGACGTCGCCGAGGTCCTCCAGCTGGGTCACCATGCCGTACCCGTCCATGACGGTGTTCTGCCGGGTCACCCGCCAGCCGCCCGCGGCGACCTTGATCGCCGACCAGGTGGCCGTCATGCCGGTGGCCCGCGCGGTCGCGGTGGTCTGGCCCATGTTCCGCGACGCGGTCACCGCACCCTGCCAGGGCTGCGAGGCCGTCGCGCTGACCGGCTGCGCCTCCGTGCCGTCGTACACGGTCGACAGGCGGACCATGCCGCTGAAGCGGTCCTCGTCGTTGACGGCCGAAGCGTCGGCGGTGTCGGTGGTGTCGCCGTCGCCGTTGAGGTCCAGCGCGGGCAGGGTCACCGAGCGCTTGCTGCCGGAGCCGTTCAGGTCGTCGTGCATGCCGCGGAAGAAGATGCTCTCCGACAGCGACTCGATGCCCGAGCCGGGGTCGCCGACCCGGGTGTTGACCTGGCTGTAGCCGCGGAAGTCCGACCAGGTGCGCAGGTTGTCCTTGGTCAGCCCGTCGTCGTCGGTGTGCCGCCAGGCGGCGCCGCCCACGTACTCGTAGCTGGTGACCACGTCCGGGCTGCCGCCGACCAGGTCGGCCTGGGTGACCGAGGTGACCAGGTACTTGTGGAAGTACTCCGTCTTGATCGACTTGTCCGGCTGCTCCTCCAGCACCGGGTAGCAGCGCATGGTGTTGGTCTGCGGCGAGGCCGGCATGTGCGAGCCCGCGACGCAGTCCGGACCCGTGTACCGGATGTCGACCTTGCCGCCGGTGTCGGTCCAGATGGTGCCCATCCGCATCCAGTTCATCGCCGGCTTGCCGTCGGTGGCCGTGTCGACGCGGTTGGGCAGCTGGATCCAGTCGAAGTTGACGTCCGGCATGGACACGCTGCCGCCGGAGACGGCCGAACCCGCCGCCAGGCCGGTGTGCGCCACGGACTCCAGCCACAGGCCCGCGCGGGTGCCGTCGCCGGGGTCCGGGAAGTTGTGGGTCAGGGTCCACGACTCCACGTCGCGGTACTGCGCCCCGGCCGCGTCCCAGACCTTCGCCGTCACCGACGCCAGGCGCTTGGTGCTCCAGAACGTCGGCGAGTACTTGTTGGCGCAGGAGGTGCCGGTGCACTCCAGGTCCCACGGCACATCCGGCCAGTGCGCCTGGTCGTGCGTGGCGCACGAGGACAGGCACCGGTCGGCCGTGCCGAACGCGATGCGCATCGGCGCCGCGGTCGAGGTGTTCTCGGTGTCGGTGCCCGAACGCCGGTCGGTGCCGTAGTCGATGTGGTCCAGCGTGCCGCCGCGCACGTAGCTGACGACGTCGCTGCTGCTCAGGTTGCGGCCGTACTTGTTGGTCTCGGACGCGTAGAACAGCGACATGGAGTTGCCGTGCAGGTCCACCACGTAGTCGAGGTTCCAGCGCCAGGCCTGGTTGCAGAACGACGCGACGAAACCGCTGGCGTGGCACGGCTCACCGGTGTGGTTGCCCGCCACCGGCGCCGTCCAGACCGAGCCGGTGGTCTTGTTCGCCGGGGCGGTGCCGGTGTATCCGGGCAGCCGGTTGAGGCCGAAGAAGTACTGGTTGCCGTCGGGCGTGGTGACCTTCCAGTACTCGTTGTCGTTGTCGCCGTTGACCGTGTTGTTCAGCCGCTCCACCTTGGAGCCGTCGTCGTTCTTCAGCCGCCAGGTGCCGGCCGCGTCGTCCCTGATCAGCTCGTTGGAGCGGCCGTTGAGGGAGATGACCGCGTTGTCGGTGCCCCAGCACTGGTCGCCGCTGTCGGTGGTGTTGTTGGCACCCGACCCCTTGTCGCTGGCGCACGGCTTGTACCGGCGCTCGACGTAGCCGGGCCAGTAGTCGAAGCCCTCACCGACCCAGGTCGGCTGGTTGTTGCTGGTCTCGCTGCGGCCGTCGACCGCCGACGAGGAGTAGGCCAGCGACATCGAGGGCTTCGGGCCGCCCAGCGACGGCGGGCTGCGCAACGGGTACGTCCACGAGAAGTCACCGGTGCTGCCGCCCGCCGACCAGCTCGACGACGCCTGCAGGTTGGTCGCGCCGTAGTCGCCGTCGCTGCCGCTCGACCCGGCCGCCAGGGCCAGCATCGTGCCGCCCGCGGCGGCGCTGCGCACCGTGGCGTCGGCGGTCACCGTGCCGGTCTTGGCGTCGTTGACCGAGGCCAGCGGCACCGGCGCGCAGCCGGGCGCGTCCGGCGTGGTGACCGAGCAGTCGGGCAGGGCGTACAGCCGCAGCCGCGACGACCAGCCCGCGCCGTACTTCCCGGCGAACCCGGTGTAGTCCACGCTGACCGTGGCCCGGCCCGGGGTGGACACCCCGTCGGCCCGGCCGACCCGCAGCACCATCGCGTCGCGCAGCGGGGCCGGGACCTTGGCCCGGTCCACCACGCTGACCTGCGCCTTGCCCACCTTGGCCGCCTTCGCGTCCGCCTTGGCGGGCACGCGCAGCTCGACCGGCAGCCCGGCCGCCCGGCCGCGGCCCTGCGCCAGGTCCACCGTCGCGGTCGCCGCGGCGGGCCACGCCGCCGGCTTCAGCACGCGCACCGCGGTGCCCTGCGACAGGTCCTTGGGCCGGGGCGCGGCGCCGACCGCCGTGCCCCGGATCGAATCCGTGCGCTGGGTCGTCAGCGCCGCCGCAGCAGCCGGCGACGAAACCGCCGGAGCCAGGGCGAGCACCGCCACGGTGGTGACGGCGCTGACGGCGATCCGCAGTGCGGCGCGCACCGGCGCCACATGTCGGAACGCTGGTCTCATGACGTTCTCCTCAATCGATGATCGATCCACATAGGACATACGTTGGCGAGCAGGCGGCACCGGAGCGCCCACGTCCGCGGCGTGGGCGCCCTGATGCGACACCGGTGGAAGATCCCTGCGGCGAGCGCCGCACGGAGGAACCGCACTGCCCCGGCGACCGCGCGTGGCGCCGTTCAGTGGCAACAGCGTGCCAAGCCGGCACCCGGCCTGTCAGCGGGGAAGCGGTGACAGCAACGTGTCTGAGCGCAACGTGTCCGGCGCCCGGCCCGGTCGGCGGGCATGCGAAAAGGCACCCGCCGCGCAGGTCGCGCGGCGGGTGCCTCTGCTGTTCGGGATCAGGCGGCCAGCGAGCGGGCCAGCACGCCGAGGTCGGCGTTGTCGGTGAAGAAGCCGTCGACCCCGGCCGCGATGTAGGCGGCCAGCTCGTCCAGCAGGCGGCCGTACTCGGTGGGGACGGTGCCGTTGCGCAGGTTCACCGGCAGGAACTGGTTCTCGGCCCGGAACGTGTACGGGTGCACCTTCAGCCCGGCCTGGTGCGCGTCGGCGATCAGCGGGGTGGGCGCGCCCAGCGACCCGTCGGCCAGCCGCGCGATCACCATCGTCTTCTCCGGCCCGATGCCCTGCACGAACGTGGCCAGCTCAGCCAGGCCCGCCGGGGACAGGTAGTCGGCGTACGGGCGCGGGTCGTTGAACGGGGTGCCCGCCCCGGCCAGGAACACCAGCGGCGCCTTGACCCGGAACTCGCTGCGCAGGCGGCGCAGGTTGGCCGCCTCGAACGACTGCACGAACACCGGCGCGTCGCGGCGGTCCAGCCCGTGCCGGCGCAGCGCCGCCACCAGCGGGCCCTCCAGCGCCAGCCCGATCCCGGCGAAGTACGTCGGGTGCTTGGTCTCCGGGTAGACGCCGATCTCGCGGCGCAGCTCGCGCGACAGGCGCTCGCGCAGCTCCAGGACCTCCGTGAAGGTCGGCACCTCGAACAGGCCGTTGTAGACCGTGTTGCGCTGGCGCACCGCGGGCAGCCGCTCGACCGCGCGCAGCGTCTTCAGCTCGGCCAGGGTGAAGTCCTCGGTGAACCAGCCGGTGACGCTGAGCCCGTCGACGGTCTTGGTGGTGCGGCGGGCGGTGAACTCCGGGCGCGACGCGACGTCGGTGGTGCCGGAGATCTCGTTCTCGTGCCGGGCCACCAGCACACCGTCGGCGGTGCTGACCAGGTCGGGCTCGATGAAGTCGGCACCCATGCGGGCGGCCAGCTCGTACGAGGCGAGCGTGTGCTCGGGCCGGTAGCCGCTGGCGCCGCGGTGGCCGACCACGAGCGGGCGGCGCGACGACGGGCGCGGACGGTCGTCGTCGTCGGCCCAGGCGGGCACCCCGATCAGCGCGGGGGCGGCCACCGCCGCGCCGAGCGCCCCGGCCGCGAACAGTTCCCGGCGGTCCATTCTCTTGCACCTCCACAGGCGGGCTGCATGTCGAGGTGAGTCCAGGCGACCCGGGCGGCGCGCCAGCGGCGCCCGGGTGACCTACCGGACAACACGGCGAGACTTCTCGCCGCCGTCAGCCGCAGTTCGCGCTCGTGGTGAGCACGTGGTTGGCGCAGGACTGCTTCAGGATCGCCCGGAAGCCCGCGTCGTCGACGGCGTACCCCATGGTGCCCTGCTGGTCGACGGTGATGAAGAAGATCTCCTCGGTCTTGGGCGGGTCCATCGCGCCCTTGAGCGCCGTCTCCCCCGGGTTGCTGATCGGCCCGAGCGGCATCCCGTCCACGATGTAGGTGTTGTACGGGTTGTGCTTGTCCCTGATCTCGCTCTGCTTGATCTTGTTCGAGTTCTTCGGGTCCTTGCCCTGCAGCTTCAGCCAGTAGTTGATGGCGCTGTCGACGCCGAGGCAGTGGCACACCGAGTACTTGCCCGCGTAGACCCGGTTGTAGAGCACCCGCGCGACCCGGCCCATGTCCTTCTCGAACGCCGACTCGGCCTGGGCGACCGACGCCGCGATCAGCGCCTCGTACGGCGAGATCCGCCGCTCCTCGTGCACCCGGTCCACGAAGTCGAGCCGGTCGGCGACCTCCAGGAACTTCTTCACCATCAGCCGCAGCGCGTCGCGGGCGGTGACGTTGGGCGGGAACTCGTAGCGCGCCGGGAACAGGAACCCCTCCAGCGCACCGGCGGTCTTCAGCGCCGACGGCCGCTTGTCCTGCCGCTCGAACCACTCGGCGGGCACGCCCAGCGCGACCGGGTCCTTCGCGGCGGCGACGAAGTCGGCCTTCGGGATGCCGAGCTGCTTCGACAGCAGCGCGAAGATCTCGACGGTGACCATGCCCTCGGTGATGAGGATGCCGTTGACGACCCGGTTGGCCTTGTCCAGCAGCGCCAGCACCGCGTCGGTGCCGCTGAGGTGCGCGTGCAGCTTGTAGACGCCGGGACCGATGGTCATCGCGCTCGGGTTGCGCTCCCAGGCGTCGAGGAACGCCTGCTCGCTCTTGACCACGTCGGCGGCCTTCAGCGCGCGGGCCATGTCACCGCCCGAGGAGCCTTCCTTGATCTCGACGGTGACCTCGGCCGACTGCGCCTCGGTGGCGTAGTCGGGCACCGCGAACAGGTCCCGCACCTTGGTGTATCCGATCCAGCCGCCCACGCCCAGGCCCGCCAGCAGGACCAGCGCCAGCAGCAGGGCCAGCTTCGACCTGCCGCGACCGGAGCGGGAGCGTTCCGGGCGGCGGCCCGACCGTCCGGAGCGGTGACTGCGGATCGGCCGCCGCCGCTGCTGCTCCGCCTGGATCTCGGCGAACAGGTCCTCGCTCATCGCAGTGCCTCTCCGGCTCCGGCCGGGGCTGCTGAGCCGAGGGTCCGGCCGACGCCCCTGGTGTCGTCGACTGGCACAGGCTACCCAGGCTCACCCGAACGTGGTGTCCCCATCGGACAAGCGGCGCCCGGCCGCCCCGTTGTCACGCGGCCCGGCCGCGGCGGCGACACCAGGCCGCTGCGGTTCACACGTGTGGTGGTGTGGCCACACCACCACACGTGTGAACCGCGCGCAACAGGTCAGTGCGGGACCGCCGGAGGTCAGGTGCGGGACCGCCAGGCGGCCAGTAGGGCCTCGCGCATCGGCGCGGCCGGGGCGGCGACGCCGGTGAACTGCTCGAACTGACCCAGCGCCTGGGCCCAGAGCAGGTCGAGGCCGGAGACGATGCCGCAGCCGGCCCGCTGCGCCGTGGCGGCCAGCGGCGTCGGCCACGGGTGGTAGAGCGCGTCGAACAGCACCGTGCTGGCGCGCCACGGCACGTCGAGGCCGTCGGCGACGCCCTTGGGCACGGTCGAGATGACCACGTCGGCGGACGCGCACTCTTCGGCGCGGTCCCAGCCCGCGCCGGCCAGCGCGACGCCGAGCCGCTCGGCGACCGGGCGCAACTCGTCGACCGCCTCGGGGCGGCGGGCGTACACGACGACCCGGTCCGCGCCGAGCTGGGCGGCCGCCGCGACGGCCGCGCGGGCGGTGCCGCCCGCGCCGAGCACGGCGACCTCCGCGACGGCGTCGACCCCGGCTTCACGCAGCGAGGCGACCATGCCGGGCACGTCGGTGTTGTCGGCCCGCCAGCCGCCGCCGGGCAGCCGGACCAGGGTGTTCGTGACGCCCAGGGCGGCGGCCACCGGCCGCACCTCGGTCGCCACGGTCAGGCCGACCTCCTTGAGCGGCATGGTCAGCGACAGCCCGGCCCACTCCGGGCCGAGGCCCGACACCAGGTCGGGCAGCTCGGCCTCAGCGCACTCGATCGCCGTGTACGACCAGCCGGTCAGCCCCGCCGCCGCATATCCCGCGTTGTGCAGGACGGGCGACAGCGAGTGGCCGACCGGCTTACCGAGCACGGCGGCCCGGTGCTGGATCACTGGTGGCACGACCCGCCCGACAGCACACCGTTCTGGCACGCCTTGCTGATGTTGGTCAGGTGCTGCTGCCAGGTGGTCGCCCAGCCCATGGTGCCCTTCTGGTCGATCGTCATGAAGTACATGTAGCTGTTCTTCGGCGGATCCATCGCACCCTTGATGGCGATTTCACCCGGATTGCTGATCGGGCCGAGCGGCATGCCGGAGAAGTCGAAGGTGTTGTACGGGTCCTTCCGGTTGTGCTGCTCGGAGGCCACGATGTCGTTGGAGTCCTTCGGCAGCTTGCCCGACAGGCGCAGCCAGTAGTTCACCGCGCTGTCGATCTGCAGGCAGTTGCACGGGAACTTGTCGGTGTAGACCCGGTTGTAGAGCACCCGGGCGACCGGGGCCATGTCACCCATGTTCACCGACTCGGCCTGGGCGATCGACGCGGCGATCAGCGCCTCGTACGGGGAGATGCCGCGGTCTGCCTGGACCTTGTCGACGAAGCCCATCTTCGTGGTGATGTCGAGGAACTTCTGCACCATGATCTGGAGCGCGCTCTTGGCGGTCACGTTCGGCGGGAACTCGTACGTCGCCGGGAACAGGAACCCGTCGATGGCGCCCTTGGTGCCCAGCGCCGACTTCTTGCCGTCCTTGCGGTTGAACCACCAGTCCGGCACGCCCAGCGCGACCGGGTCCTTGGCCGCGGTCACGAAGTCGGCGGCCGGGATGCCCAGGCCCTTGGACAGCAGGTCGAAGATCTCGAGGCTGATCTTGCCCTCAGGGATGGTGATGCCCTTGACGATGCGGTTCTTCGTGTCGAGCAGCATCGTGATCGCGTCGGCCGCGGACAGCTGCACGCGCAGCTTGTAGAAGCCGGGCTGGATGCCCTTGGCCTTCGGGTTGGCCTCCCAGGCCTCGATGAACGCCTGCTCGCTCTTGATGACGTCCTTGGTCTTGAGCGCCTTGGCCATGTCCAGGCCCAGCCACTTGGGCTTGATCTCGATCGTCACCTCGGCCGAGTTCGACGCGGAGGCGTAGTCGGGGGTGACGAAGTACGACTTGATCTTGTCGTAGCCGAGGTAGGCTCCGCCGCCCAGGATGCCCAGCAGGACGACCGACATCAGCAGCGCCATCCAGGACCGGCCGCGTCCGCGCTTCTTCTTCTTTTTCTTCTTGCGGCGCGGGTCGCGGGGGGAGTCGTCGACGGCGTGCCGACGACGCCGCCGGTCGCGGTCAGGATGTTCGTCGAACGACAGGAACAGCTCGTCCGTCATCTGAACGCCTCTCGTGTACGGGTGCGCCAACGGCGGCTACGTTACACGCGAAGTTTTCTTGGAGCGCCATGCGCACGGACTGAAAATGCCCTGGCCGCAGGTACGTTCTACGCAAATTCGGACGAGACGGCTGGCGCTGCGACGGCGTGGAGCCGGGTCAGCACGAGCTGTGCTTGAGGACGCCGCTCTTCACGGCCTTGTCGTTGTCCTCGCAGAACTGCTCGAACGACTTCGAGAAAGCCGAATGGCCCTCCTTGTCGATCGCGACGAAGTAGTACCAGTCGCCCTTCGGCGGATCCATGGCCCCCTCCAGGGCGGCCTTGCCCGGATTGTTGATCGGGGTGGGGATCATGCCTTCGGCGTTGCGGCCGTACGGGTTCTTCGGGTCGTTGAGCTCCTCGATGCTCAGCTCCCGGGACGCCTTCGGATCCTTGCCCTTGAGCTCGCGGGCGTAGTTGACCGTCACGTCGAACTGGAAGCAGGCGCAGGTCAGGTCCTCGGTGCGCTTGTACACCCGGTTGTAGGCCACCCGGGCGACCTTGCCGAGGTCGTCGGCGTTGCCGGCCTCGGCCTGGGCCAGGCTCGCCACGATCAGCGCCTCGTACGGCGTGATCCCGCCGAGGTCCGCCTGCACCCGGTCGGCGTAGTTGATCTCGCCGGTGACGGTCAGGAAGGTGTTGACCATCGTGCGCAGGATGGTCTCGGCGTCGGCGTCGGGCGCGAAGTCGTAGGTCTCCGGGAACAGGAAGCCCTCGATCGACGGCGGATACTTCTTCTTGTCGCTGCGGGTGAACCACCAGTCCGGCACGCCCAGCGCGATCGGGTCCTTCGCCGCCTCGGCGAACTTCTCCGCCGGGATCTTCGTCTTCTGCTCCAGCAGCTCGTAGACGCGGAAGGTGCTCAGCCCCTCGGGGATGGTCACACCGTTGACCACCCGGTTCTTCGGGTCGAGCATCATCTTCAGCGCGTCGTCGGCGCTCAGGTGCGTACGCAGCGTGTAGTGGCCGGGCTGGATGCGCAGCGCGTCGGGGTTGCGCGCCCCCGCCTCGACGAACGCCTTCTCGCTCTTGACGACGTCGGCCTCTTTCAGCGACCGCGCGATGTCGGCCGTGGTGTCCCCGGCCTTGACCTGCACGGCGACCGCCCTGCCGTGGGCGGCGGTGCGGTAGTCGGGGGTGACGAAAGCGTCAGTGATCTTGTTGTATCCGAACCAGCCCGCCGCACCCAGGCCGACCAGCAGCAGCACCGTCATGGCCAGCGCCAGCAGCGTGTGCCGCAGGCTGCGCCGCCGCCGCTTGCGCTGCTTGCGGCGCCCCTGCCGGGTGCCGTCCCCGTTGTGGTCGTCGTCGAACGCGAGGTCCAGTTCGTCGATCATCCTGCTCGCCTTCGCTGCAGGTCGAGCCACCCCTGCAGGATCTCCACCGCGGCAGCCTGGTCGACGACAGCTCGCTGCCGCCTGCCCCTGACGCCGCGGTCGGAGAGCCGCCGGGTCGCCGCGACCGTGGACATCCTCTCGTCGGTGAGCACCACCGGCACCGGCGCGATGACCGCGGCCAGCCTGTCGGCGTATGCCCGGGCGTGCACGGCGGCCGGGCCCTCGACTCCGGCGAGGTTGAGCGGGAGCCCCACCACCACCTCCACCGTGCCGTGGTCGGCCACCAGGCGCGCGATCTCCAACATATCAGCTGGTATGACAGATTCGTCCGTTTCTAGACGGCGTGCCACCGTCACCAGCGGGGTGGCCAGGATGCCGTCCGGATCGCACACCGCGACCCCGATCCGCACCGTGCCCACGTCCACGCCCAGCCGAACCCCCCGGGTCCACGCCATCTCCGCACCACTTCCCATGTCGTCCCGGCTCATCGTCCCCGTGCACCGCGAAGGGCGCCCCCGACATCGCGGAAGCGCCCCTGGCGGACGTGCTGCGGCGGCCGCGCCGCCGCCCGTGCCTACTGCCCGTACTGCTCGCCCAGCTCGTGCTTGAACTGGTTGAACCTCGTGCCGACCCCGCGCGCCCACGGCAGCTCGACCTGCTCCAGCGACACCCCGTCGCTGAAGGCCGCGAGGATCTCGTCCTCGCGCTCGACCATCCCGTCGCGCACGTCGTCGAGGAACCCGCGCACCGAACCCGCCACGCCGCCCAGCGACTCCTGCGCCGTGTCGACCAGCCCGGCCGGGGTGAACTTCTTCGCCTGGCGGGTCACCATGCGCACCACCACGACGCCGACGCCGATGCCGACGCCCAGCCACAACAGCCTGCGGAACATGTCAGCCCCGCCGGGTGCGCTTGCGCGCCTTGAGCTCGTCGCGCACCGAGCGCTCCTCGTCGGCCTGCTTGCGCGCGGCACTCGCCCGGCGCACCCCGTACGTGAAGGCGGCCGCCTTCACCAGCGGGCTGGCCGCGGTCGCGCTCACGACGCTGACCAGGTTCGACACGTTCGCGGTGGTCGCCGCGAGGTGCTGGGTCACCACGTCGACCTTGGCCAGCTGCACGTTGACCCCGTCGAGGGTCACCTGCGCCTGGCCCAGCGCCGTGTTGACGTTGTCGACGGTCAGGTTGACGTTGTCCAGGATCGGACCCGTCTTCTGGCTGACCTGCCGCAACGTCACCGTCGCGGCGTCGACCGTGTGCCGCAGCCGCAGGATGGGCACCGCCAGCACCAGCACCAGCATCGCGAAAGCGCCGGCCGCGATCAACGCCGCGATCTCGCCTCCAGACATCCCCAAGCCTCCAACACCGTTAGTCCGACGTCTGCGACCCTACCGCCCGCGCGTACGGGCGGCGCGGCAGATGCACCTCAGTTCGCCGACGGTGTCGGTGCCGGGGCGTCCGACGCGTCCGGTTCCGGCTCCCCGTCGCCCTCGCCCTCGCCGCCCTCGGGATCGGTGGTCGGATCGTTCTCGTGCCCGATCCGCTCGTCCGCGATGGTGTTGACCACCTTCAGCGTGACCTGCGAACCCCGGCACTCCGCCGGCAGCGACGAACTCGGCGAGGCGTCCGGCTCCGCCGCCCCGCTGGGGGCCGCGCTCGGGTCGAGCGGGCCGACCGTGGGCCGGTTGCGCAGCAGCTCCGTGCACTGCTCGGTGGTGATCGGACGCACCCACAGGTCGAGGGTGAACTCGTCACGCCGCCAGCACGAGTAGACGCCGGTGCCCTCCGCCACGCAGCTGGACACCTTCCAGCGGGTCCAGCCCGCGTCGGTCAGCGCCTGCTCGTACGCCTTGGCCGTCTCCGCGTCCTCCCGCTCCGACTGCACCGAGCGCTCGCGGTAGCGGCACTCCATCAGGCACCAGCGGCTGCCGGAGATGTTGTCGATGGTCTTGCCCGACATCACCGCCCACGACGGCACCTCGAGCGCGTCCAGCGCGGTCAGCACCGGGTCGCGGGTGGCCGCGCGCAGCACGAAGTAGAACGGCAGCGCGCCGACGACCAGCACGACCAGGGCGATCAGCGTCCACATCCGCAGCCGCTGCTGCTCGCGCAGCTGCTTGCGCACCTCCGAGCGGGCACCGCGGATGACCTCGACCCCGGCCGCGAAGCCGGGGCGCCGGTCGCCGGGCGGGACCACGGCGGACGGGTCCGGCGGGCGCACCGCGATCGGCTGCGCGGGCGGCCGCTTGCCGCCGCCGGGCGCACCTCCCGCGGGCACCAGCGCCTCGCCGGGCAGGCCGCCGAAGCCGGGCATGGCCACGCCACCGGGACCACCCGGACCGCCGGGACCGCCCACGCCGGGACCGCCGACTCCTGGGCTGCCGACACCTGGACCGCCGGGACCGCCAGGGCCACCGACCCCGGGACCGGCCGGACCGGCGGGGCCGCGGTCGGCGGTGCCTCGCGGCGGGCGGGCCGGGGACACGGGTGCGGCCGAGCGGTCGGGCCGGCTGGTCGCGGGCGGCCGGCCGGCGTCGCCGCGCGGCTCGGCCGGGCGGCCGCCGCGCACGACGGGCGAACCGGGCATCGAGCCGGGCGGCACGGCACCGCGCGGGCCGTCCGCGGGCGGGCGTACGCCGCCACGCGGGCCGTCGGGCGGCGTGTTGGTGATCCGGGGCAGGTCACCGGTGAGGTCGATCTCCCGGCGGCGCACCAGCGGCGGTTCGCTGCTGGGCTTGCGCACCGGCGCGGGCTCGGGCCTGCGCCCGGCGGGCGGCTCGGCCGGACCGGCCTGGCCGGGCGGCACGCGGCGGACGGGGTCGTCCCCGAACCCGCGCCGCGGCTCGTCCTCGGGGCGACGGCGTCCGGGGACCGCCTCGTCGTCCGCGCGGCGGCGCCCGGCGGGCGGCTCCTCCTCGACCCGGCGGCGAACGCCACCGGTCGGCTCGTCCTCACGACGGCGAACGCCACCCGTCGGCTCATCCTCACGACGGCGAACGCCACCGGTCGGCTCATCCTCACGACGGCGGACGCCACCCGGCGGCGGCTCCTCCACCCGGCGCCGACCGGCAGCCGGATCGTCCTCGGCACGCCGCCGGCCAAGCGGCGGCTCGTCCTCGACCCTGCGGCGGCCACCGGCCGCATCGTCCTCGGTCCGACGGCGGACGCCACCGGTCGGCTCATCCTCACGACGACGGACGCCACCCGTAGGCTCGTCCTCGACCCGACGGCGGATGCCACCGGTCGGCTCATCCTCGCGACGGCGGACACCGCCCGTAGGCTCGTCCTCGACCCGACGGCGGACGCCACCCGTCGGCTCATCCTCACGACGGCGGACGCCACCGGTCGGCTCGTCCTCGCGACGGCGGACGCCACCGGTCGGCGGCTCCTCCACGCGCCGCCGGCCACCCGGCGGCTCGTCCTCGACCCGACGGCGGACGCCACCCGTCGGCTCGTCCTCACCACGGCGGCGGACGCCGCCCGTGGGCTCGTCGGCGGGGCCGCGGCGGGCCGGCGCCTCGGGCGCGCCTCGGCCGGGCCCGGCCGCGTTCGGGCGGGCCGGGGCGTCGTCGCTGAGCGCGCTCAGCTTGTTCCAGCGGTTGGTGCCGCCGTCGGTGAAGTCACCGTCGTCGAACTGGTCCTTGCCCTGCTTGGCGCTGCGCAGGTCGTCGAGCCACCCGGTCTCCTCCTGCGAAACCTCCTCGGCTTCGCCGCGGCCCTTCTTGCGGCCGCGACCGTCGGTGGCGTCGTCGCGTGACCTGCTCATCGGCTTTCCTCTCCTGCCTTCGCCGCGCCGCCGCGCACCGCGTGGCGCAGCTTCGGCAGCCGCTCGGCGATCTGCCGCTCGGCGCCGTGTCCGGACGGACGGTAGTAGTCGACCCCGACCAGTTCGTCGGGCGGGTACTGCTGCGCCACCACGCCTCGGGCGTCGTCGTGCGGGTAGCGGTAGCCGATGCCGTGGCCGAGCCCCCGCGACCCGGCGTAGTGCGCGTCGCGCAGGTGCGCGGGCACCGGCCCGGCCTTGCCGCCGCGCACGTCCGCGATCGCGGCGAAGATCGCCGTGGTGACCGCGTTGGACTTGGGCGCGGTGGCGAGGTGGATCACGGCCTGCGCCAGGTTGAGCTGCGCCTCCGGCAGACCCACGTGCTGTACGGCGTACGAGGCGTTGGTGGCGGCGGTCAGCGCCGTCGGGTCGGCCAGGCCGACGTCCTCGGACGCGAAGATGATCAGGCGGCGGGCGATGAAACGCGGGTCCTCGCCCGCGGTCAGCATCCGGGCCAGGTAGTGCACCGCGGCGTCCACGTCCGAGCCGCGCATGCTCTTGATGAACGCGCTGATCACGTCGTAGTGGGCATCCCCGGCGCGGTCGTAGCGCAGCGCGGCGGTGTCCACGGCCCGCTCGGCGGTGGCCAGGTCGATCTCGGGCACGGTGCCGTCCTCGGCCAGCGCCAGTGCCGATCCGGCCGCCGCCTCCAGCGCGGTCAGCGCCTTGCGCACGTCGCCGCCGGCCAGCCGTACCAGATGGTCCTGCGCCTCGGCGGCCAGCGTGACGGCACCGCCCAGCCCGCGCTCGTCGGCGAGCGCGCGCCCGACCAGGGTCCGCACCGCGTCGTCGCCCAGCGGCTTGAGGGTCAGCAGCACGCACCGCGACAGCAGCGGCGAGATCACCGAGAAGTACGGGTTCTCCGTCGTCGCCGCCAGCAGCGTGACGGTCCGGTCCTCGACCGCCGCCAGCAGCGAGTCCTGCTGGGTCTTGGTGAAGCGGTGCACCTCGTCGATGAACAGCACCGTCGGGGCGCCCCCGGACCGGCGGCGCCGGCGCGCGGTGTCGATGACCTCGCGCACCTCCTTGACCCCGGCGGTCAGCGCGGACATGGCCACGAAGGTGCGGTCGTCGGCCCCGGCGACCAGGTGCGCGATGGTGGTCTTGCCGCTGCCGGGCGGCCCCCACAGGATCACCGACATGGGCGCGCCCCCGGCGACCAGGCGGCGCAGCGGCGCCCCGGGCGCCAGCAGGTGCTCCTGCCCGACCAGCTCGTCCAGGCTGGCCGGACGCATGCGCACGGCGAGGGGGGCGTCGGCCGAAGGTGCTTCGAACCCCGGCGCGGCGCCCCGGTGCGCCGGTGGCGCGGGCTCCAACGGGAACAGCCCTTCGTCATGCATCACGCAGACGATACCCAACGCTCCCGGCAGACGCCTCAGCCGATCTTCGTGAATGATCGTCACAGGCCGTGACCGGCAGCGGAATGTGCCCGGTTAGGGTGACGGCATGCCCCTGCACCCCGTTCTCACCGGGCGCCCCGCGCTGCTCGACCGGCTCGCCGACCACCCGTACGCCCGGCTCACCGTCGGCGGCGAGCAGGTGCACGGGTACGAGCACGCCGGAGCGCTGGTGTGGACCGCGGACGGCCCGTGGGGGCCGGTCGCGGCCTCCTTCGGCGACGCCGACGGGGCCGTCGAGGTGTTCCGGCAGCTCGCCGACGCGGGCGTGCTGGCCGAGACCCGGTGGCTGCACCTGCCCCGGGTCCCGGCCGAGGCGGTCGCGCGGCGGCTGCCGGTGGTGATCCAGGACGACTGGGACTTCCTGTGGACGGTCACCGACCCGGCACCCGTTCCCGGCGAGGCGGCGGTCCGGGCCCTGGACCCGGCCGAGCACCCGGCGGTCGACGCGGTGCTCGACGAGGCGCTGCCGCACAGCACCAGCCGCCCCAGCGACACCCGCATCCGGCGCTGGTACGGCATCAGCGAGGGTGACCGGCTCGTCGCCGTGGCCGGGGATCGC
The DNA here is from genome assembly GCF_018327705.1 of Catellatospora sp. TT07R-123. Classification (NCBI taxonomy): domain Bacteria; kingdom Bacillati; phylum Actinomycetota; class Actinomycetes; order Micromonosporales; family Micromonosporaceae; genus Catellatospora; species Catellatospora sp. TT07R-123. The sequence goes on from NZ_BNEM01000002.1 coordinate 2,069,280, forward strand.
AGCGCCAACGGCGTCGGCTTCCTCGCGGGCATCGGCGTGGCCGCCGACCGGCAGGGCCGCGGGCACGGCGCGGCGCTCACCGCGGCGGTGACCCGGCTGCTGCTGGCCGAGTTCGGGGTGTGCTCGCTGGGTGTGATGTCCGACAACACCGGCGCCATCCGGCTGTACCAGCGCCTCGGCTATACCGAGGCCATCCCCCGCAGCTCCATCCGCCTCACCGACTGACCCGGACAGGCGGGCGCAGCCCCCGGGCACCCCGACTCGCGGCAACCACCACCTGCCCCTCCACCCTCCCACCCAGCGCTGCCGCACCCCCCGCTCTCTCATAGACGTTGGCCTATGACATCGAGTCCGATCTCGACGGAGTCGATGTCATAGGCCAACGTCTATGGAGGAACGGCCACGGAGACCGCTCACGCCGATCCGGCGGCGTCCGGCAGCCACATTCCGGCCGCATACAGCGATCTTCCCGTGGAGATCGCCGCTTCCGGTCATCGCCTGCCCCTCAAGCCCAGGTTCTGACCGAAAACAGTGATCACACCGAGGCGACCACCGTTCACATCTGCCCCATCACCCCAGGGCCGCCCGCACACCTCAGACCCCGCCAGCCGAATCGATCACGATGCCAGGGTGGCGACACGCCGCCGAACCCTGCCATAAGTTCATGATCAACGGAGTGGGGTGCTGCCGGTGTCGGGAGCGCGGGGTGGGGGCGGGGCGGGCGGGGAGCGGGTGTCAGCGCGTGGGCAGGTGCCAGGTCGACGGGTCCGGCAGGACCCCCAGCAGCCAGGCGCCGAAGGCCAGGGCGCCGATCGTGCACAGCAGGAAGAACGTCACCCACACCCCGCCGGGCAGCCGGGTCAGTGACGCGAGCTGGTCCGGGTCCGACCGGCTGGCCGTCCCGCGCCGCCGGTGCAGCTGCACCTCGACGACCGGCCGCACGCCGCCCACCAGCAGGAACCACACCCCCGTGTACGCGAACAGCGCCTGCCACTGCGTCGGGGCGTACCACGACACCGCGAACACCGCCGCCCCGGTGACCAGGATCAGCACGCCCCCGAACCAGTTGCGGATCATGACGAGCATCGCCAGCAGCAGCGCGATGCAGATCCACAGCAGCAGCGTGATCAGCCCGCGCGACAGCAGCCAGGCCCCGAACAGCCCGACCAGCGCCGGGGACAGGTACCCGGCGAGCAGTGTGAGCATCATGCCCACCCCGGTCGGCTTGCCGCGCATGATGGTCAGCCCGGACGTGTCCGAGTGCAGCCGGATGCCGCGCAGGCGGCGCCCGGTCAGCACGGCGGCGGCCGCGTGCCCGCCCTCGTGCGCGATGGTGACCGCGTTGCGGACCACCCGCCAGGAGGCGTTGAAGACGACCAGCAGCAGCGCGATCACGGCCGCGCTGGTCACGACGCCCAGCGGCGGTGCCGGCTGGGCGACGAGGATGTCACCGAGGGGGTACGGCATGCGCAGACAGTACAAGGGCGGGCCGAGGCCGTACACGGGCCGATCAGACGGCCAGCACCTCGTCCGGTGGCCGCAGCCGGGTCCGCAGCACCGTCCGGGCCAGGGTGAGGTCGAGCCGCACCTCCTGCGGCCCGGCCGCGGGCAGGTCGGCGCCGCGCCCGGCCGGGACCAGGTCGGCGGCGATGCCGTGCCGTGCCGCGATCAGCACGCCGAGCTCGTGCCGGGTGAGCGGGGTCGGCCCGGCCACGTGCAGCACGCCGCGGAAGTCCCCGAGCGCCAGTTCCAGCAGCACGGCGGCGAGGTCGTCCACCGATACCGGCTGGCGCACCTGGTCGGTGAAGAGCACGCCGGTCCGGCGGCCGAGCGCGAAGTCCAGCGCGAGCTGGTGCTGCTTGGACGCGTCGTCGCCGACGATGAGCGAGGTGCGCACGATCGCCGCGCCGGGGTGGACGAGCGCCACGACCGTCTCTGCGGCGGCCTTGGCGGCGCCGTACGGGTACACGGGGCTGGGCGGGTCGGCCTCGGTGTAGGGCTGCGGGCGGCCGCCGTACACGGCGTCGGAGGAGACGTGCACCAGCCGTGACCCGGTCCGGGCCGCCGCGGCGGCGACGTGGGCCGCGCCCGAGGCGGTGACGTGCCAGTCGCCCTGGACGTACGCCGTGTGCACGACCGCGTCCGGGCGCAGCTCGTCCAGCAGCCGGTCCACGGCCGCCCGGTCCCGGACGTCGAGCGGCACCAGCCCCTCCGCGCGAGCGGAGTGGCTGGTGCCGGTCACGTCGTGGCCCGCCGCGCGGGCGAGTGAGACCAGGCGGCCACCGGTGTAGCCAGAGCCCCCGGTGACCAGCAGCCTCATGCCGAGGCGGCCTCGGCCTTGGGCTTGGCCTCGCCCGGCGCCTTCGGCTTGCCGTCCACGCCCGCCTCCAGGCGCTGCTGCGCCGTGATCGGCGTGGGGGCGCCGGTCAGCGGGTCGTAGCCGCCGCCGGACTTCGGGAACGCGATGACGTCGCGGATCGAGTCGACCCCGGCGAGCAGCATGCAGACCCGGTCCCAGCCCAGCGCGATGCCGCCGTGCGGCGGCGGGCCGTACTGGAAGGCGTCGAGCAGGAAGCCGAACTTGTCCTTGGCCTCCTCGTCGGTGATGCCGAGCAGGGTGAAGACCCGCTTCTGCACGTCACCGCGGTGGATACGGATCGAGCCGCCGCCGATCTCGTTGCCGTTGCAGACGATGTCGTACGCGTACGCCAGCGCCTGGTCCGGGGCGGACTCGAAGTTGTCGATCCAGTCCTCGTTGGGCGAGGTGAACGGGTGGTGCACCGCGGTCCAGGCACCCTCGACGACGCCCTCGCCGGGCACGTCGACCGGCTCGAACATCGGCGCGTCGACGACCCAGCAGAACGCCCACGCCGACTCGTCGATCAGGTTCGCCCGCTTGGCGATCTCGATGCGGGCCGCGCCGAGCAGCTCCTGCGAGTGGCGGCGGCTGCCCGCGGCGAAGAACACCGCGTCGCCGGGCTTGGCGCCGACGGCGTCGGCCAGGCCGGCCAGGTGCGCCTCGGACAGGTTCTTGGCGACGGGGCCGCGGGCCTCGCCGGTCTCGGCGTCGAGCACCACGTAGGCCAGGCCCCTGGCGCCGCGCGCCTTGGCCCAGTCCTGCCAGCCGTCGAGCTCCTTGCGGGTCTGCGCGGCACCGCCGGGCATGACCACCGCGCCGACGTACTCGGCCTGGAAGACCCGGAAGTCGGTGCCCTCGAAGTAGCTCGTCAGCTCGGTCAGCTCGACCGCGTAGCGCAGGTCGGGCTTGTCGGAGCCGTAGCGGTTCATCGCGTCGTGGTAGGTGATGCGCGGCAGCGGCGCCGGGATGTCGTATCCGGCCAGCTCGCTCCACAGCGCGCCGACGATCGCCTCGCCGAGCTCGATGATGTCGTCCTGGGTCACGAACGACATCTCGATGTCGAGCTGGGTGAACTCGGGCTGCCGGTCGGCGCGGAAGTCCTCGTCGCGGTAGCAGCGCGCGATCTGGTAGTAGCGCTCCATGCCGGCCACCATCAGCAGCTGCTTGAACAGCTGCGGGGACTGCGGCAGCGCGTACCAGGAGCCCGGCTGCAGGCGCACCGGCACCAGGAAGTCGCGGGCGCCCTCGGGCGTGGACCGGGTCAGCGTCGGGGTCTCGATCTCCAGGAAGTCGCGCGCGCCGAGCACCTCGCGGGCGATGGCGCTGGCGCGCGAGCGCAGCCGGATCGCCTTGGCCTGGTTGCCGCGGCGCAGGTCGAGGTAGCGGTGGCGCAGGCGCGCCTCCTCGCCGACGGTGACGTGGTCGTCGATCGGGAACGGCAGCGGGGCGGCCTCGCTGAGCACGGTCAGCTCGGTGACGGTCACCTCGACGGCGCCGGTCGGCAGCTCCGGGTTCTCGTTGCCCGCCGGGCGCAGCCCGACGGTGCCGGTCACCTTCACGCAGTACTCGTTGCGCAGCGCGTGGGCCTGGGCCTCGTCGCGGAACACGATCTGCACGACGCCGGAGGCGTCCCGCAGGTCGATGAAGGTCACGCCGCCGTGATCGCGTCGCCGGGCCACCCACCCGGCGAGGGTGACGGTCTGTCCGGCGTGCTCGGCACGCAGACTTCCGGCGGTATGGGTGCGGATCACGGAATCTCTCCTTCGAATGGCCGTCCGGGGCGTCCGGGGTGCCGGGCCGCCAGCCGTCATTCTCGCATGTGCCCCGGTGCCGCCCGTCGCGCGCGGTGCCGTCCCGGTGCCGCCCCGGCACGGTCGCCGGGCCGTCGCGGGGCCGCCGGGACCGTCCGCGCGGCGCTGACCTCAAAAGATCCTGAAGCGGCGCCGAAGATGCGCTTAGTCCGCTTCCCGCCCGCGCCGCGGTGCCCGAAGCTCAGGCGCATGACTCGGTCCGCCGCGGCTCACGAGATGTCGGAGACCTGCGCCCACGGCTTCTCCTGCCACCACATCGTGTCGATGAGGAACTGGCGGCCCGTGTCGTAGAACTGCACCACCAGCCGGTTCGGCTCGGTCTGCGACACCGCCACCCGGTAGGTGCCGCGCGGCGTGGCCGAGACCAGGTGCACCGCCCCGGCGGCGATCCGGATCACCGCGTCGCCGCCGGCGGTGGCGAAGCTGCGCAGGTACGACACCGAGCCGTCCTTCTCCGGCACCACCTGCCACCCCTCCACCGTCGCGTACGGCGACGGCTTCGGGGACGCGGGCGGGTTGGGACGGCGGCTCGGCGACGGCCCCGACGACGGGGCGGACCCGACAGACGAGACGGAGGGCTGCGGTGACGGCGAACGCGACGGCGCCGGGGGCACGACAGGCGGCACGGCCGGACGTGACGGCTCCGCGGCCGGGGACCGTCCCGCCACCGACTCCAGGGACAGCGGCACCGGCTCCGGCACGGCGGCGGCCAGCACCGGGCGCAGCCCGATCCACACCACCGTCGCCGCCACCGTCGTGGCGGCCGCCCAGCCGGACACGTACAGCGTCGCGCGCACTGCGACCGGCCACCGCGAACCCATCCCGCTATCTAACCGCTTCCGCTACGGTGCCCACCATGCCCCTCGTACTCGTCGTGGAGGATGACCCCGCCATTCGCGACGCCCTCGGCAACGCCCTGACGGTCGCCGGATACGCCGTACTGACCGTCGGCACCGCGCTGCAGGGACTGCGCTCGCTCACCGGGGAGCACGGTGACCGCCCCGACCTGGTCATCCTCGACCTCGGCCTGCCCGATCTGGACGGCGCCGACGCGCTGCGGATGATGCGCGCCGTCAGCAGCGTCCCCGTCATCGTCGCCACCGCCCGCCGCAGCGAGCACGACGCGATCCGCCTGCTCAACTCCGGCGCCGACGACTACATGACCAAGCCGTTCTCCGCCGCGCACGTCACCGCCCGGGTGGCGGCGGTGCTGCGGCGCACCCAGCCGCGCTCCGAGACCCCGGACACGGTGGTGGAGATCGGGCCGCTGCGCCTGGACGAGCGCACCCGCACCGTCCTGCTGCACGGCACCCCGCTCACCCTGACCCGCAAGGAGTACGACGTGCTGGCCTACCTCGCCGCCCGGGTCGGGCGGGTGGTGACCCGGCGGGAGCTGTTCACCGAGGTGTGGCAGCAGCCGTTCGTCGGCGCCGACCAGACCCTCGACGTGCACCTGTCCTGGCTGCGGCGCAAGCTCGGCGAGACCGCCGCGCAACCGCGGATGCTGCGTACGATCCGCGGCGTCGGTGTGATGCTGGTGCCCCCGTCGTGAGGGCGGTGCTGGCCCGCGGCACGCTCGCGGTGACCTCGATGGTGGCGCTGGCGTTCCTGGTGCCGCTGGCGCTGGTGACCAAGCAGATCGCCGCCGACCGGGCGCTGATCGACGCCCGGCAGCAGGCCGCCGCCGCGGTCACCGCGATGACCGTCGCCGCCGACCGGGCCGAACTGGCCCGCGCCGTCGCCGCGACCGTCGCGGGGCCGCAGCACCGGATGGCCGTCCACCTGCCCGACGGCGCCCCGCTGGGCGCCACCCACGCCCGGCCCGAGGACGTGTCGCTGGTCGCCGCGCGCGGCGGGGCGCTCACCACCGAGGTCGACGGCGGGGTGGTGCTGCTGCAACCCGCGGCGCTGGACGGCGGGCGCACCGCGGTGGTAGAGGTGTTCGTGCCCGCCGGTGACCTGACCCGCGGCGTGGCCACCGCCTGGTGGTCGATGGGGGTGCTCGCGACCCTGCTGGTCGCCGCGTCGGTGGTGCTCGCCGACCGGCTCGGCGCCCGCGTCGTGCGGGCCGCCCGCGAGCTGGCCACCGCCTCGCGCGCCATCGGCGCGGGCGATCTGACGGTGCGGGTGGAGCCCGCCGGCCCGCCCGACCTGCTCGACGTCGGCGAGGCGTTCAACGCCATGGCCGACCGCCTCACCGCCGTCATCGACGACGAGCGCGAACGCGCCGCCGACCTCTCGCACCGGTTGCGCACCCCGCTGACCGCGCTGCGGCTGGACACCGACGCGCTGCCGCCCGGCCCGGCCAGCGACCGCATGCGCCAGGCCGTGGAGGCGCTGGACGCCGAGATCGACGCCATCATCGCCAGCGCCCGCCGCACCGCCGCCGAGCGCGCGCTGGAGGAGACCGACCTGGTCGACGTGGTCGCCGACCGGCTCGCGTTCTGGGCGGTGCTCGCCGAGGACCACGGCCGCCCCTGGCAGGTCCACGGCGCCGACGGCCCGGTATGGCTGCCCGTCCCCCGCGCCGACGTCATCGGCGCCGTGGACGCCCTGGTCGGCAACATCTTCCGGCACACCCCGCAGGGCACCGGCTTCCGGCTGCGGGTCACCGGGCAGCAACTGGTCGTCGAGGACGCGGGCCCCGGGATCGCCGACCCGGAGGCCGCCCTGCGGCGCGGGGTCAGCGGCGGCGGCTCCACCGGCCTCGGCCTGGACATCGTGTGCCGCGTGGCCCGCCAGGCGGGCGGCACGGTCACCGTGGACCGGGGCGACCTCGGCGGGGCCCGCATCACGGTCTCCCTCGCCCCCACCACCCCCGCGCAGGCTCCGGCGCCCGCCAGGTTCCGGCGCGGCATGCCCGGCTGAACCGTCCACAACAGATGGTTAGCAGCCCCTTTCACCTGGTCTGACATGCTTCGTTGTCGGCCGATCCGGCATGCCGCCCCGACGTTCGGACGGATATTCAGACATCGAAATTTATAGTTTTATGAGGGAACCGTCAACCACGACGGATGCCTCAGGAGGAACTGTGCGAAGACTCCTCGCCGCGCTCAGCGCGCTGGCCGCCGCGGCCGTGCTGCTGACCGCCGCCCCGACGGCCGCGCTCGCCGGCGACCCGCTGTACCCGCCCAACCCGCATCTGTGGCTGCGCGCCGACATCGGCGCCCACCTGTCCGGCAACGTCGTCACGCAGTGGGACGACTACACCCCGAACGGCCACAACGCGACCATGACGGTCGCCGCCCGCCGGCCGACCTACGTGCTCAGCGCACTGGGCAACAACATGCCCGCGGTCCACTTCAACGGCAGCCAGTCGCTCAACCTGCTCAACCCGGCCAGCCCCACGCAGTTCTCCATCTTCGTGGTGGGTCGCAACAGCAACACGAGCCAGTCCATCAGCCCGATCATGGGGCCGAGCGGTCTCAACCCGAACAACCAGCTGCGCTGGGAGTACGGCAGCTCGGTGCTCACCGTCGGCACCGGCAACAGCTTCCCCGCGGTGTCCTCGCCGGTGGCCAACAGCTCGTGGCACGTGCTGGGCCTGCACTTCAACGGGTCCACGCTGAGCTTCTACCGCAACAGCACCTTCGTCTCCAGCGCGAACGTGAGCTCGTCCGGCCCGTGGGTGCTGTCCTCCATCGGCGCCTACTACTCGTCCTACTTCCTCCAGGGCGACATCGCCGAGATCCTCATCTACGCGTACACCCTGAACGCCACCGAGCGCACCGACGTGCAGAACCTGCTGCGCGGCAAGTACGGCCTCCCGGCCTGACGAAACGGTGCGGGGCCGGGCGATGATCCGCCCGGCCCCGCACCGATGCGGTCCGACGGCTCAGCGGCCGTCGCCCGCCAGCAGTTCCGCCGCGGCCTGGCCGCACACCGCCGCCGCGCCGTACGTCGCCACGTGGGTCCCGCCCACCGGCTCCCCCGCCGGCACGCCCATCTCCACCACGACCGTGTCGGGCCGGGCCGCGACCACGCCGTGCAGCAGGTCGGTCAGCCACGGGAAGCGGTGCGGGTCGCGGCACACGAGCACCGGGGTGCCGCCGTTGAGCCCGGACAGCACCTGCGCGACCGTGCTGTCCTCGCCGAGGCGGACCACCGTGGTGTCGGGGCGCAGCGCGCGCAGCGGCTCGCCGACCCCCCACGGGGTGCTGGCCTCGATGGCGAGGTTGGTGGCGGTGGCGAACTCGACGACGTGCGCCGGTCCGGGCAGCGGCAGCCGCTGGGCGCCGGTGACGCGCAGGGCGCGGCGGGCGGCGTCGAGGCCGACGGCGGGCCGGTTGGCGGCGTCCCACTGCTGGGCGGCGGCGGCGCGGGCGGCCCGCAGCGCGGCGCTGTCGGCGGCGAACGCGGCGACCCGCTCGGCGGCCTCGACCAGGCGGGCCTCGGGCAGGTCGCCACTGACGACGGCGTCCACGATGGCGTTGCGCAGCAGCTCGACGGTGGCCTCGTCGGAGCGCTCGCCGCCGACGCAGATGGCGTCGGCGCCGCCCGCGATGGCGAGCACGGCGGCGCCGCCGAGGCCGTACCGCTCGGAGACCGAGGCCATCTCGATGCCGTCGGTGACGATGAGGCCGGTGAAACCGAGCTGCTCGCGGAGCAGTTCGACGAGCACGGCCGGGCTCATGGTGGCCGGGCGGTGCTGGTCGAGCGCGGGCACGAGCAGGTGCGCGGTCATGATGCTGCGCACGCCCGCCTCGATGGCGGCCCGGAACGGCGGCAGTTCGACCAGCCCGAGCCGGGCGGCGTCGACCTCGATGACCGGCAGCCCGTGGTGGGAGTCGACGCCGGTGTCGCCGTGGCCGGGGAAGTGCTTGGCACAGGCGGCCACGCCGGTGGATTGCAGCCCGCGCACCCAGGCGGCGGTGTGCCGGGCGACCAGGGCCGGGTCGGCGCCGAACGACCGTACACCGATGACGGGGTTGTTCGGGTTGTTGTTGACGTCGGCGGTGGGCGCGTAGTTCATGGTGATGCCCGCAGCAGCGAGCTGGGCGCCGATGTCGGCGGCGACGGACTCGGTCAGCGCCGGGTCGTCGACGGCGCCGAGCGCGTGGTTGCCGGGGCGGCGGCTGCCGGTCGCCACGTCGAGGCGGGTGACGTCACCGGACTCCTCGTCGACGGCGATGACCACGTCGGGGTTCTCGGCGACCAGGGCGGCCGTCAGCGCCGCGAGCTGCACCGGCTCGACGATGTTGCGGGAGAACAGGACGACGCCGCCGAGGCCGTCGTTGAGCCGGCGGCGCAGCCACTCGGGCGGGGTCGTCCCCACGAACCCGGGCTGCAGGACCGCGTCGGCAAGCCGGAAGAGGCCACGGTCGTGCAGCGGACGACGCGTCCCCGGCGCGGAGACGGCGGGCGCCGGGGACGTGCGGTGATCGGTCGTGGTCATGCGCGTGCAGCCCCCCGGTTCGGGTATGGAGAGCCACAACACTATTACTAAAGTTTACTAATTAAAAGTACCTTCCACCGCGGGGTGCAGATCGGCACTCGGTGGATTCCACTGTCCGGCGGCCGCCTCCACCTGATCGCCTGAGCGGATGTCCTTCACCGTGTCACCGGCCCCGTCCTGGCCGGGGAACCACACGTACGGGATGCCGCGCCGCTCGGCGAAGCGGATCTGCTTGCCGAACTTGGCCGCGTTCGGCGAGACCTCGGTGGCGATGCCGCGCGAGCGTAGCGCAGCCGCGATCCGGTCGGCCGCGCGCCGGTCCTCCTCGGCGGCCACCGCGACGACCACCACGGTGGGCACCGAGCGGCTGGCGGTCACCGCGTTCTCGCCGAACAGCGCGCCGAGCAGGCGGCTCACGCCGATCGACAGCCCGACGCCGGGGAACCGGTCGTTGCCGGAGGCGGCCAGGTTGTCGTAGCGGCCGCCCGAGCACAGCGAGCCGTAGCGCTCCAGCCCGGCCAGCTGCGTCTCGTACACGGTGCCGGTGTAGTAGTCCAGGCCGCGGGCGATCTTCAGCTCGGCCCGGCACAGGCCCGGCGAGTGCTCGTTGGCCGCCTCGACGACCATCGCGAGCTCGGCCAGGCCCTCGTCGAGCAGCGGGTCGGCGACGCCGAGCTTGCGGACCTCGTCGACGAAGGACGCGTCGTCGGTGGAGATCTCGGCCAGGGCCAGGCACAGCTTGGCCTGCGACTCGGCCACGCCGAGGGTGGCCAGCTCGGCGGTCACCCCGGCCGGGCCGATCTTGTCGAGCTTGTCCAGGACACGCATCACGGCCTCGGCGTCGGAGATCCCGGCGCCGGTGTAGAAGCCCTGGAGCACCTTGCGGTTGTTGACCAGGATGGTCGCCTTCGGCACCGGCAGGCCCGCCAGCGCGTCGCCGATGACCAGCGGCAGCTCGGCCTCGTAGTGCGCGGGCAGGGTGTCGCGGTCGACGATGTCGATGTCGGCCTGGACGAACTCGCGGTAGCGGCCCGCCGCCGGGCGCTCGCCGCGCCACACCTTCTGGATCTGGTACCGGCGGAACGGGAAGTGCAGCTTGCCGGCGTTCTCCAGCACGAAGCGGGCGAACGGCACGGTGAGGTCGAAGTGCAGGCCGAGGCTGGCGTCGGAGGCGTCGTTCGGGTCGGCCTGGAGGCGGCGCAGCACGTACACCTCCTTGGAGGTCTCGCCCTTGCGCAGCAGCTGGTCCAGCGGCTCGACCGCCCGGGTCTCCAGCGAGGCGAAGCCGTACAGCTCGAAGGTGCGCTGGATGCGGTCGAGGAAGCGCTGCTCGACGATGCGCTGGGCGGGAAGCCATTCGGGAAACCCGGACAGCGGCATGATCTTGCTCATGGGATGTGCTCCTGGAAGCTGAGGAATGAAGTCTCGGTGGGACCGCCGGCGGGGCCGGGCGGTCGCCGGGTCACAGGCCGCGACGGGGTCCGGGCGTGCCCAGACCGCGCAGCCAAGGGTTGTGCGCGCGCTCGCGGCCGATCGTGGTGGAAGGGCCGTGGCCGGGCAGCACGACGGTCTCGTCGGCCAGCGTCAGCACCTTGTCGCGCAGGCTCGCCGCCATCAGCGCGTCGCTGCCGCCCGGCAGGTCGGTGCGGCCGATGCCGTCGCGGAACAGCACGTCACCCGAGAAGCAGGTGGCTTCGCCGTCCGCGCCGGGCAGCCGGAACATCACCGACCCGCCGGTATGGCCCGGCGCATGGTCGACGGTGATCTCCAGCCCCGCCAGCGACAGGACGGCGCCGTCCTTGAGCTCGGCGACGTCGTCGGGCTCGGCGTAGGGCAGCCGCCCGCCGAACATCGCGGTCAGATCCACCGACAGCGCCTTGGCCGGATCGGCCAGCAGCTCGCGGTCGTCGGGGTGGATCCACGCGGTGATCCCGCGCGCGCCGCACACGGGCGCGACGGAGAACGTGTGGTCGAGGTGGCCGTGGGTGAGCATCACCGCGGCGGGCCGGAGCCGGTGCTGGGCCAGGACCTCGTCGAGCCGGTCGACCACACCGATACCGGGGTCGATCACGACGCAATGCTCGCCGGCGGCGGGGGCGACCACGTAGCAGTTGGTCCCGAACGCCTGTGCCGGAAAGCCCACGACAAGCACGACGACAATCCCCCTCTTCTCCACTGGTAGGCCCAGCGTAGTGCGCGCGCCGGCACGCCACGGTCCCGGACACCCGGGCGGGCGGCGCGCGGCTGCTCACGCCATGGAGATGATGATCGGTCATGTTCGGCGGATGCGCATAACCGTTTCACAGGGTTTACCCGTACACTCGCTCGGACGTGTGGCGCGGCCCACGCGCATCGTTGCGGCCCAGGCCCGACGGCGCGTGATACCGACACACCACCCCTAACGTGATAAAGGTGACACGGCAGCTTTCGGCTGGCCGCGGTCAACGGTGACAGGAGGAGTCGGGTGGCTTCGAGCAATACCCGGCAGCGCAAGCTGGCCCGTGCCAAGGTCGACCGGCAGCTCGCCCGCCGGGCCGAGAGCACGCGCCGCTCGCGCCAGCTCAAGGCAGTGTTCGGCGGTCTGCTCGCGATCGTGGTGATCGCGGTTCTCGGCATGTGGGGCTACGGGGTCTTCGACCCCAAGCCCGTCGAGACCCCGGTCGCCGACACGTGCAGCTGGAACAAGCTGGACACTGCGGCCAACACGCAGCTCAACGACGTCGGGCTGCCGGCCGCCAACGGGATGGCCACCTCGGGCACCTCCGCGATGACCATCGCCTTCGGCACGGGCAACGTGGTCGCCAAGCTCGACCGGACCGCCGCGCCCTGCGCCGCGGCGAGCCTGAAGTACCTGGCCGACAGCGGCTACTTCAACGCCACCAAGTGCCACGAGATCACCCGTGGCGCCGAGCAGTACGCCCTGCGCTGCGGCGACAAGTCGCAGTCGGGCAACGGCGGCGCCGCGTACGGCTGGTACCCGGAGAACCAGCCCGAGGCCGCGCCGGCGGCCACGCCGTCCGCGACCCCGGCGGCCACGCCGTCCGCGGCTCCGTCGGCCAGCGCCTCGGCGTCGGCGAGCCCGGCGGCCGGGACGGTGCGCTACAAGGCCGGCACCATCGCGATGCAGCCGACCCTCACCGGCAGCCAGTTCCTGATCTTCTACCAGGACTCGGTGACCACCGAGAACTACTCGATCGTCGGCGAGGTCATCGACGGCCTCGACGTGGTCAAGAACATCGCCGAGCAGGGCGCGATCGACAACGGCAACGGGTCGAAGACCAAGCCGAAGAAGGACGTCGCCATCACCACGCTGACCGTGGTCGACAGCACCGCGCCGTCGGACGCCCCCTCGCCGCTGCCGTCGGCCAGCGCCGCCGGCAGCCCCAAGCCCACCACGTCGGCTTCCGCCGCCAGTTGATCAGCATTTAGCCAGGAGGACAGACGCGTGAGTTCCACTATCCAGCGCCAGCGTGCCGCGGCTCGCGCCCGGCTCGAGCGCCAGATGGGCGAGCGCCTGGAGGATGCGCGCAAGCGCAAGCAGCGCAACGCCGTCATCGGTGCCGGGGTGGCCCTGCTGCTCGTCGTCGGCGGCGTCGTGTGGGCGGTGTCGGCCATGTCGGGCGACGACAAGGGCAGCACCAACACCGCGGCGCCCGCCCCGTCGGCCGTGGCCCAGCAGTGCGCCTGGACGGCGGAGGACAAGGCGGCGAACCCGAACCTGAAGGACGTCGGCACGCCGCCCACCACCGGCATCGCCGACAAGGGCACCCAGAAGATGACCATCACCCTGAACACGGGGACGGTCGAGGTCGAGGTGGCCACCGCCAAGGCGCCCTGCACCGCGACGAGCATGACGTACCTGGCGTCGAAGAAGTTCTTCGACAACACCAAGTGCCACCGCCTCACCACCGAGGGCATCAAGGTGCTCCAGTGCGGTGACCCGAGCGCCAGCGGCAGCGGCGGCCCGACGTACAAGTTCGCCGAGGAGAACCTGCCGAACGTCACCGACCCGACGACGGCGTACCCGCCCGGCACCATCGCGATGGCCAACACCGGCCAGCCGGGCAGCACCGGCAGCCAGTTCTTCATCGTGTACGACACCAGCCAGCTCGGCCCGAACTACACCGTGCTCGGCAAGGTCACCAAGGGCCTCGACGTGATCCAGAAGATCGGTGCCGCCGGTGCCGTCAAGGACGGCAAGGCCGCCAACGACGGCGCTCCGAAGAAGGACGTCATCATCACCTCGCTGACGGTCACGCCGGCCGCGAGCTGATCCACGCAGGACACCTCAGGTGAGGGGCGGGCCCGGTCGGGCCCGCCCCTCCTTGTATTCCGGAATGGACGCCCGCCGCACGGGCGCGGAGTCGCGGCACCGCGCTAGGCTGCGGTCCCCCGCTGTTACAGGAGATGACGTGGCCACTCCGCCCTGGACCCCCGAACCAAGCCAGTTCACCGCACCGCCGCCGCAGCGCCGCGGCACGAGCACCGGGCTGATCGTCACCGTCGTCGCCGCCGCCGTCGCGGTGCTGCTGTGCCTGGTCGGCGTGGCCGCCGTGGTGGTGCTGCGGCTGCGCGACTCGGTCGACGAGGCGGGTGGCCCCGGTGCCGCACCCGCCGCCACGTCCGGCGCCGGGCAGTCCACGGCCGCACCGGCCGGGTCGGCCCGCTGCCGGTGGCTGGCCGAGACCCCGTCCGAGATGGTCCGCGACGTCGGCACGCCGCCCGTGACGGTCCCGGCGCGCGGCAGCCAGACCATGACCATCACGACCAACCGCGGCGTCGTCAAGGTCGAGGTCAACACCGCCGCCGCGCCCTGCACCGCGGCGAGCATGACCTACCTGGCGTCGAAGAAGTTCTTCGACGGCACCAAGTGCCACCGCCTCACCACCGAGGGCATCAGCGTGCTCCAGTGCGGCGATCCGAGCGGCACCGGCATGGGCGGCCCGGCGTACCGGTTCGGCGACGAGAACCTGCCCGTCGGCGCCGCCGAGACGTACCCGGTCGGCACCGTGGCCATGGCCGACACCGGCCAGCCGGACAGCGTGGGCAGCCAGTTCTTCATCGTGTGGGGCACCAGCCAGCTCGGCCCGGACTACACCGTCCTGGGCGTGATCACCCAGGGGCTGGACGTGGTGAAGGCGATCGGCCGGGCCGGGGCGGTGCGCGACGGCCAGGCCGCCGCGGACGGCGAGCCCAAGCAGCCGGTGGCGATCACCTCGATCACGCTGTCAGACCCGGCCTGAGCTGCGACGATCCGTCCTAGAATGGGGACGAAGGAGGGTGCGGACATGGCATTCCTACTGTGGATCCTCGCCGTCATCCTGGTCGTCGCCGGCATCTTCGCGCTGGTGCGCCGCCAGATCCTCTGGGGCATCGTCCTCATCGTCGTCGGCCTGCTGGTCGGCCCGGGTGGGGTGAGCATCTTCACCCACTGACACGAAACGGGGCGGCCCGCAGGTCGCGGGCGCCCCGTTCTCGTGTGGTCGGTGCTCAGGCTCCGGAGGTCACCCGGTAGGCGTCCATGACGCCCTCGACGCCGCGTACGGCGTTGAGCAGGTGGCCCAGGTGCTTCGGGTCGGCCATCTCGAAACTGAACCGGCTGACGGCGATCCGGTCGCGGGTCGTGGTGACCGTCGCGGACAGGATGTTGACCCGCTCCTCGCTCAGCGCCCTGGTGATGTCGGCCAGCAGCTTGTGCCGGTCCAGCGCCTCCACCTGGATCGCGACCAGGAACATCGAGCCCGCGGTGGGCTTCCAGGTCACCTCGACGACCCGCTCGGGCTGCGCCCGCAGGTCCGGGGTGTTGACGCAGTCCTCCCGGTGCACCGAGATGCCGCCGGAGCGGGTCATGAACCCGTAGACCGCGTCGCCGGGCACCGGAGTGCAGCAGCGGGCCAGTTTGATCCAGACGTTGGAGACGCCCTTGACCTCGACTCCCGGGTCGTGACCGGGTGCCCGGGACCGGCTGGGCCGGGTCGGCATCGTGGTCTCGGCGATGTCCTCGATCGCGCCTTCCTCGCCGCCGTATCCGGCGACCAGGCGCTGCACCACCGACTGGGCCGACACCACGCCCTCGCCGACAGCCGCGTAGAGCGAGGTGATGTCGCTCAGGTGCAGCTCACGGGCGATGGCCAGCAGGCCCCCCGCGGTCAGCAGGCGCTGCAGCGGCAGGCCCTGCCGGCGCATGGCGCGGGCCAGGGAGTCCTTGCCCGCGTCGATGGCCTCGTCGCGGCGCTCCTTGTTGAAGTACTGCCGGATCTTGGTGCGGGCCCGGGACGACTTGACGAAGCCCAGCCAGTCCTGGGTCGGGCCGGCGGATTCGGACTTCGAGGTGAAGATCTCCACCACGTCGCCGTTGGACAGCACCGACTCCAGCGGCACCAGCTTGCTGTTGACCCGGGCGCCGATGCAGCGATGGCCCACCTCGGTGTGCACCGCGTACGCGAAGTCGACCGGGGTCGAGCCGTTGGGCAGCGCGATGACCTCGCCCTTGGGCGTGAAGACGAAGACCTCCTGGCTGGACAGGTCGTGTCGCAGCGCGTCGAGGAACTCGCCCGGGTCGGACGTCTCGCGCTGCCAGTCCAGCAGCTGCCGCAGCCAGGTCATGCCGTCGATGTGGCTGGACGGGCCGGCCACGGTCGTGGACGCGTTCTTGGCGCCCTCCTTGTACTTCCAGTGCGCCGCGATGCCGTACTCGGCGGTGCCGTGCATGGCGTGGGTGCGGATCTGCATCTCCACCGGCTTGCCGTTGGGGCCGATGACGGTGGTGTGCAGCGACTGGTAGAAGTTCATCTTCGGCATGGCGATGTAGTCCTTGAACCGGCCGGGGACCGGTTGCCAGGCCGCGTGGATCACGCCGAGCGCCGCGTAGCAGTCGCGGACGGTGTCGACCAGGATGCGCACGCCCACCAGGTCGTAGATCTCGTTGAAGTCGCGCCCACGCACGATCATCTTCTGGTAGATCGAGTACAGGTGCTTGGGCCGCCCGGTGACCTTCGCGTTGATCTTCGAGCCGCGCAGGTCGGACTGCACCCGCTCGGTGACCGCCCGCAGCAGGTTGTCGCGCTGCGGGGTGTGGTCGGAGACCAGCCGCTGGATCTCCTTGAACCGCTTCGGGAACAGGGTGGCGAAGGACAGGTCCTCCAGCTCCCACTTGACCGTGTTCATACCGAGGCGGTGCGCCAGCGGGGCC
Organism: Catellatospora sp. TT07R-123; assembly: GCF_018327705.1. NCBI lineage: Bacteria > Bacillati > Actinomycetota > Actinomycetes > Micromonosporales > Micromonosporaceae > Catellatospora > Catellatospora sp. TT07R-123. The sequence continues at coordinate 2,086,037 of NZ_BNEM01000002.1, forward strand.
AGGATCTCCAGCGTCTCGCGCGCCTTCTGCTCCCGCTTGGCCTGCGGCAGGAACGTGAGGGTACGCATGTTGTGCAGCCGGTCGGCCAGCTTCACGACCAGCACGCGCGGGTCCTTGGCCGTGGAGACGACCATCTTGCGGATCGTCTCGGCCTTGGCCGAGTCGCCGAGCTTGACCTTGTCGAGCTTGGTGACGCCGTCGACCAGCAGCGCGACCTCGTCGCCGAAGTCGGCGCGGGCCTGCTCCAGCGTGTAGGGCGTGTCCTCGATGGTGTCGTGCAGCAGCGCCGCCACCAGCGTGGTGGTGTCCATGCCGAGGTCGGCCAGGATGCTCGCCACCGCCAGCGGATGCGTGATGTACGGGTCGCCCGACTTGCGGAACTGGCCCTCATGCCACTGCCGGGCCGTCTCGTACGCCTTCTGGAGCACCTTGATGTCGGCCTTGGGGTGCGCGGCACGGTGGGCCGCGATCAGCGGCTCCAGCTCCTCGCTGACGCTGGCCGACTGCCAGGGCGCGTTGAAGCGGGACAGGCGCGCGCGCACCCGCCGCCCCGACGGGACGGCGCTGAACATGCCGAGCTGGTTGGTGCCCGGCGCGGCACGCACCTCGGGCGCCGCGCTGCCGTCCTCGGCGGGCGCGGTCTGGACCGGCTGCTCGACGGCGGCGGGCTTGGCCGCGGGCTTGGCAGCACCGGCCGGCGCTTTCGTCGCCTTGGCCGGGGCACCGCCACTGGCCTGCGCCGACTCCGCCACGGCCACGTCAGGGGCGACTTCGGAAGACAATGGCCGCTCCTTCAGAAGAGGTTCGGATAGCCCATGCTACCTGGGATCGGGCGCGCAAGCTCAGCTCAGACCCGCAGCAGCGCGTGAACGGGCCGCCCGGTCAGCCTTTCGCGGCCGTTGAGGAAGCCGAGCTCGATCAGCACGAGAAAGCCCGCGAGCTGTCCACCCGCCCGTTCGACCAGGTCGAGGGTGGCCTCGGCGGTGCCGCCGGTGGCCAGCACGTCGTCGACGACCAGCACCCGCTGCCCGGGGACGAACGCCTCCTCGCTGATCTCCAGGGTGGCTTCGCCGTATTCTAGCGCGTATGAGGCCGAGTGGGCCGGTCTGGGCAGCTTGCCCTTCTTGCGGACCGGGACGACGCCCTTGCCCGCCGCGTACGCCACCGCGGCGGCGACCACGAAACCGCGGGCCTCGACCCCCACCACGACGTCGAACGTGTCCTCGCCGTAGTGGCCGACGATCACGTCGATCAGCTCGCGGAAGGCCGCCCCGTCGGCGAACAGCGGGGTGAGGTCCTTGAACATGACCCCCGCCTGGGGGAAGTCGGGCACGTCGACGACCAGTTCGGCGACGCGCGCCGCGGTGGCCGGACCGCTGTCGCCCTGCAGCACATCGTTGGTCACGCGCTCACCCTAGCGGCAACCAGCCCAGGAACGGGACAGGCCCGGCACCTCGAGGGTGCCGGGCCTGTGTGGTACGTGCGCCTAGCGGCGCTTGGTCGCCGGGCGACCGGCCGGGCGGACCGGCTTGGCACCCGCCTTCGGCGCCGAGGTGGCACCGACGGCGACCACGGGCTGGCCGGGGACGACCTCGGCCGCGGTCTTGCCGAGCGACGCCCGGCGGGCGCGCACCCGCTGGGTGTGGTTGGCGATGACCGGGTCCATCTCCTTCAGCCAGACCAGCACCGGGGTGGCGAAGAACAGCGACGAGTAGACCGCCATCGCCATACCGATGAACAGCACCAGGCCCAGGTCCTTCAGCGTGCCCGCGCCCAGCAGGCCGGCACCGATGAACAGCAGGCCGCCGACCGGCAGCAGCGCCACCAGCGAGGTGTTGATCGACCGCATGAAGGTCTGGTTCAGCGCCAGGTTCGCCGCCTCGGCGTACGTCGAGGTGCTGGAGCCCGTGATGCCACGGGTGTTCTCCTGCACCTTGTCGAACACGACGACGACGTCGTAGAGGGCGAAACCGAGGATGGTGAGGAAGCCGATCACGGTCGACGGCGTGACCTCGAAGCCGACCACGGAGTACACCGCGGCGGTGGCCACCAGGTCGAAGATGAGCGAGGCGACCGCGGCCGCGGCCATCCGCCACTCGAACCGGATGACCAGGTAGGCGGTGACCACCAGCAGGAAGATGCCCAGACCCAGCAGCGCCTGCTGCGTGACCTGCTCACCCCACTGCGGGCTGACCCGGTCGTCGGAGATCGACTTGACGTCCAGGTTGAGCGCCTTGGCCACCGACTCCTTGACTGCCTTGGTCTGGGCGTCGTCCAGCGCCGACGTGCGGATCAGGTAGACCGCGTCGCCGATCTGCTGCGCGGGCACCATCGTGGCGCCCGGGTCGGCGTCCTTGACCGCGTTGTCGATCGCCGTCTCGACGTCGGCCAGCGAGCCCGCCGCCACCGGCACCTGGAACTGGTTGCCGCCCGAGAACTCGATGCCCGGCTTGAAGCCGATCAGCACCAGGCTGAGGATCGCCAGCAGCACGACGCCGCCGGCCACGCCGAACCACAGCTTGCGCCGCTCGACGATCTGAAGCCCGGCCTCACCGCGGTAGAGGCGGGATGCGAGACCACTCATGCCTTAGCCTCCTTGGCTTCGTGCAGCACGCGGCCGAGGCCGCTGACGCGCGGGGACAGGAACGCGTCGGTGCGGGCGAACAGCGCCATGATCGGGTACCGGAAGAGGAACACCACGATCAGGTCGATCAGGGTCGCCAGACCCAGCGCGAAGGCGAAGCCCGCCACCGCGCCGGTGGAGACCAGGTACAGCACCACCGCTGCCAGCAGCGAGATCGCGTTGGCGGTGAGGATGGTGCGGCGGGCGCGGACCCACGCGCGCTGGACGGCGCTGCGCGGCGCCCGGCCCTCGCGGATCTCGTCCTTGAGCCGCTCGAAGTAGATGACGAACGAGTCCGCCGCCACACCGAGTGACACGATGAAACCTGCTATACCGGCCAGGCTCAGGGTGAAGCCCATCGTCCGGCCCAGCACCACCAGCGCCAGGAACGTCAGCACCGCCGACAGCAGCAGCGACAGCGTGATGACCGTGCCGAGCAGGCGGTAGTAGAAGAACGAGTAGATGATGACCAGCAGCAGGCCGATGCCCGCCGCCAGCAGACCCGCCTGCAGGTGCTCGCCACCCAGCGTCGCCGTGATGGTCTGCGTCGCCTGCTGCTTGAAGGAGATCGCCAGCGAGCCGTAGGTGATGCCGTCGGCCAGCTCCTTGGCCGACTTGGCGTCGAAGTCACCGGTGATCTGCGACCGGTCGGTCAGCACGCCCTGGATGTACGGCGCCGACAGGATCTTGTTGTCGAGGACCACCGCGACCGCGCAGCGGCCGGACTCGTCCACCGCGCCGGCGTCGCACTTCGGGTCACCGGTGTTCTGGAACGCCTCACGGGTGAGGTTGGTCCACTTGTCCTGGCCGGCGCCGGAGAAGGTCAGGCCGACCACGCGGCGGCTGGTGCCCTGCTCCACCTGCGGGGTCGCGGTGTCGACGTCGGTGCCGGCGACCTTCGCGACGTCCAGCAGGTACTTGCTCTGGCCCTGGCAGGCCACGACCTGCTTGTCCGGGGTGGCGATCGCACCGGTGATCCGCTTGTTCAGCTTGTCGCAGCTGACCTGCGGCACGTAGAACTGCATCTCGGTGGTGAGCGCGTTGACGTCGGCCGGGGTCAGGTCGGCGAACGGCTTGAGCGCCACGATCTGGGCGGCGTCGGTCGGCACCGCGGTGAGCGCCTTGGCGGCGTCCCACGCGGCCTTGCCGACCTTGGCCTGGACCTGCTCGGGGGTCACCCGGACGTCGGTGTCGTCGGCGGCCGGGGTGGCCGCGGGCGACGCGCTGGCGCTCGGGGCGGGCGACGCGCTGGGCGACGCGCTGGCCATGGCCGCACCGCCGCCGGAACCCGAGGCCTTCGGCGAGGCGCTGGCCGACGCGCTCGGCTTGGCCGAGGTCGACGGCTTGGCCGAGGCCGACGCGGAGGGCGCGGCCGACGGGGTCGCCGCCGGCGCCACGGCGCCGCCGCCGTCCGTGACCTTGATGACCTTGCGGAAGAACAGCTGCGAGGCCTGGCCGACGTCGCGGATCGCGTCCTCGGCCTTCTTGGCCACCTGGACGACGATGAGATCGTTGCCTTCGGTGACGACCTGCGCCTCGGCGACGCCGCGGGCGTCGACGCGCTGCTGGATGATCTGGCGAGCCTGCTCGAGCTCTTCGGGCTTGGGCGGAGCCCCGTCCTGCGTCACTGCCTTGTAGGTGACCCGCGAGCCGCCGACGAGGTCGAGTCCGAGCTGGGGGGCCAGGCGGTCACTGAAACCGCCCTTACCGCCGAACCAGGCCAGGCTGGCGAGGATGACGAAGATGGCGCCGAGCAAGGCGAGTTGCCGCCCGGGGCGCATCTGTCCCTGAGGTGGTGCCACGGCTGTCGAGTCCTTCTGGGAATGGGTACGGATGGGGATACACCACGGCCGGGACGCGGCCGTGGTGCAGGGGTTTCCTTACTTGTCTTCCTGCACGGGGTTGTCCACCACGTGGTCGGTCGGCGCGGTCGTCTCCGAGATCACGCGACCCACGGCCTGGCGCGCGTAGCGCGCGGTGACGCCAGGCGAAATCTCCAGCGTGATGCTCTCGTCGTCGACTGCCACCACCGTGCCGTACAGGCCGCCGATCGTGACGATCTTGTCGCCTGCGCCGAGCGCCTTCTGCATCGACTCGGCTTCCTTGCGACGCTTGGACTGCGGCCGGATGAACATGAAGTACATCAGACCGAAGAGCAGCGCGATCATGAGAAGCGGAGTGTATCCCCCGCCCGTCTGGCCCGCAGCCCAGGAATCACTCACGATGTGACCTTTCCACACGGCCCCGCGGCGCAGCATCGCGCGCCGTCGGTGGCGACTGTCGTCCGTTCGGACCGCGCGAAGTCTAGTCGGTGTGCTGACGATCGCACACTTGCGGTGCGGATCACGTTAAGATCACGACCCGGCACGGAGGGTCAGGAGTCCGGCTGACTGTCGGCGGAGAACAGGTCGGGTACCCCGGTGGTACCTGCCCCGAACGTACCATTAGGGGGATTTTTACCTAGATGGCGCCACGCACCGGCGGTGGCGACACGACCCCGCGGCGTACGCGCCAACAGGCCCGCACGCACCAGAAACGGCTCCACCACCTCCTCCACCGTGTCGGGTTGCTCACCCACGGCGACCGCCAGCGTGGACAGGCCGACCGGCCCGCCGCCGAACAGTTCCACCAGTGCGACGAGCACCGCCCGGTCCAGGCGGTCCAGACCGGCGGCGTCGACGTCGTACACCTTGAGCGCCGCGCGGGCGGCCGACACCGTGACCACGCCGTCGGCCCGCAGCTCGGCGTAGTCGCGCACCCGGCGCAGCAGCCGGTTGGCCACCCGCGGTGTGCCGCGCGAGCGCCCCGCGATCTCGGCGATGCCCTCGGTGGTGGCGGCCACCCCGAGGATGCGCGCCGAGCGCTGGAGCAGCACCGCCAGCTCAGCCGAGGTGTAGAACTCCATGTGCCCGACGAAACCGAACCGGTCCCGCATCGGCCCGGTCAGCAGACCGGCCCGCGTGGTCGCGCCGACCAGGGTGAACGGCTCCAGATCCAACGGGATCGCGGTGGCGCCGGGCCCCTTGCCGACCATCACGTCGACCCGGAAATCCTCCATCGCGCTGTAGAGCAGCTCCTCGGCGGGCTTGGCGATGCGGTGGATCTCGTCGATGAACAGCACGTCACCGGCCTGGAGGCTGGTGAGCACGGCCGCCAGGTCGCCCGAGCGCTCGATCGCCGGGCCCGAGGTCATCCGCAGCGCGCCGCCCAGCTCGGCCGCCACGATCATGGCCAGGGTGGTCTTGCCCAGGCCGGGCGAGCCGGAGAACAGGATGTGGTCGGGCGGGGTGCCCCGGCGCATCGCGCTGTGCAGCAGGACCTCCAGCTGCTCGCGCACGCGCTCCTGGGCCACGAACTCGGCCAGCCGCTTGGGCCGCACCGAGGCTTCGGCGTCCCGCTCCTCCGGCGAGGCCAGCGCGCTGACCAGCGAATCGGTCATCGCGACTTGCCCAGCATGCGGATGGCCTGCCGCAGCAGGTCCGGCACGGGCGGCACGGTCCCGTCGATGGTCTCGGCCACCGCCGACACCGCCTGCTCGGCCTGCGCGGCACTCCAGCCCAGGCCGATGAGGCCCTGGCGGACCTGCTCGGTCCAGGCCGTCGGGCGGCCGCCCTGCACCGGTACGGCCGAAACCGGGCCGATCTTGTCGCGCAGCTCCAGCACCAGGCGCTCGGCGCCCTTCTTGCCGATGCCCGGCACCCGCGTGAGCACGCCGATGTCGCCGTGCGCGATCGCCGCCCGCAGCACGTCGGGCGAGTGCACCGCCAGCGCCGCCTGCGCCAGCCGCGGCCCGACCCCGGTGGCGGTCATCAGCAGCTCGAACAGTTGCTTCTCGTCGTCCTCGGCGAACCCGAACAGGGTCAGCGAGTCCTCCCGCACCACCAGCGTGGTGGCCAGCCGCGCAGGCTGGCCCACCCGCAGCGAGGACAGCGTGCCGGGCGCGCAGTGCACGCTCAGGCCCACCCCGCCGACTTCCACCACGGCCGTGTCCGCGCCGACCGCGGCCACCACCCCGGCCACACTCGCGATCATCGTGCCTCTCCTCGTGCCGTCGCCTTGCGGATGGCCTCACCCAGGCGGTCGCGGGTGCCACCGCGCCAGATGTGGCAGATGGCCAGCGCCAGCGCGTCCGCGGCGTCCGCCGGGCGGGGCGGGGCGTCCAGCCGCAGCAGCCGGGTGACCATCGAGGTGACCTGCTTCTTGTCGGCCTGACCGGAGCCGGTCACGGCCGCTTTCACCTCGCTGGGAGTGTAGGTGCGCACCGGCAGCCCGGCCCGCGCGGCCGCCAGCACCGCCACCGCCGCCGCCTGCGCGGTGCCCATCACCGTGCGCACGTTGTGCTGGGCGAAGACCCGCTCGACGGCGATGCTGTCGGGCTGGTGGATCCGGATCAGCTCCGCGAGGCTCGTGTCCAGGTGCAGCAGCCGGTCGGCCAGATCCAGATCGGGATCGGAGGTGACCACCGTGTAGTGGACCATCGTGCAGGGGCGGCCCGGGACGCCCTCGACCACGCCGACCCCGCACCGGGTCAGCCCCGGGTCCACGCCGAGCACCCGCCGCTGCTGCACCTGTGGTCACTCCCGTCGCCGTACGTGTGTACGACACCCTAGTGGACGGGTGAGACGTCTTACGCGCCACCGCACCGCCCGGCGCCCCGCTCGTTCGCGCGGTTCCGGGGATTTCGTTCGCGCGGTCCCGGGGAACTCGTGCGCGCGATTCCGGGGAACTCGTGCAGTTTCGGGGAAAGTGCTGGAATCCGGCCCGTAATTCCAGCACTTTCCCCGAAACTGCGCCCGCGTTCGGGGGTCGGCGCGACCGGGGCGGGGTCCTATGTGGTGGTTAGGATGGCGTGGGAGCGTTCCCGGCGCTTGCCCACCACCGTTTCGCACCCCACGGAGGAGAGATGGCGACACCCCGCAGGCTGGCCGCGCTCGGCGCACTCGCCGCGATACTGGCACTGACCGCCTGCACCGGTGCCCCCGCACCGGCACCCAGTCCCACCGGCCTCAACGCCGGCGCCGACTGCGGCCTGCCCGACGGCGCCCGCCAGACCCGGTTCGGCTCCGACATCGGCGCCGACCTGGGCGGGTTCATCCTGGGCACCGGCCGCACCGGCGTGGTCATGGCCCACCAGAACGGCGGCGACGTCTGCCAGTGGCTCGACTACGGCCTGGTCCTGGTCCAGCGCGGCTACCGGGTGCTGCTGTTCGACTTCGGCGGCTTCGGCGTCTCCTCGGGCGGTTCGTCCACCAACGCCCAGCAGGTCGCCGCAGCGGCCAACGTGCTGCGCGGCGACGGCGCGACGTCGATCGTGCTGATGGGCGCCTCGATGGGCGGCACCGCCGCCCTGATCGCCGCACCCACGGTGAACCCGGCCCCGACCGCGGTGGTCGCCCTATCGGCACCCACGGTCTTCAGCGGCAACGCCCTGGACGCGGCCCCAAAACTGACCATGCCGGTGTTCTACGGCGCGGGCGACAGTGAGGGCAGCTTCACCCGCATGGCCAAGGAGCTGTACGACCTCACCCCCGCCACCACCAAGAAGCTGGCGTACGGCCCCGGCACCTTCCACGGCGTCTCCCTGCTCGACAGCGGCACCAGCCCACTCACCCTGGCCCTGGCCGACTTCCTCGCCGCCAACGCCCCCGCCCTCCCCGCCGCCACCCCCTCCTGACCACCCCACCCCAACCCGCCCCTGCCGAGCCCGAGCTGAGCAAGCCGAGCAAGCCGAGCAAGCCGAGCAAGCCGAGCAAGCCGAGCAAGCCGAGCAAGCCGAGCAAGCCGAGCAAGCCGAGCGAGCCGAGCGAGCCGAGCGAGCCGAGCTGAGCGAGCCGAGCTGAGCGAGCCGAGTCGAGCCGAGGAGCCGAGTCGAGCCGAGGAGCCGAGTCGAGCCGAGGAGCCAACCGTCGGCCCCGGCCCCGACTCGCGCCCCGACCCGCTTTACATAAACGCTGGCCTATCTAGAAGGCGAACATCGAGATCCGTCTTCTGGATAGGCCAGCGTCAATGCTAAGTGCTGCCGGCCGATGGCCGCAGCCGCCCCGTTGATCATGAACTTATGGCCGTGTTCGACGGCGCGTCTCCCGCACGAGGGCGTCATGATCGCCGTTCGCGGTCATAGTGCGCCAAAAAACCGCAGCTTATGACCGAGGACCGCGATCTTCGCAAGCACAGCGCCCCCAGGCGCCAGTCGCGACAGACGTCGCGGCCCGACCCGGCGCAAGGCCACGGTCCGTACCCGATCAGCCGCCTCGGCGTGAGTCGATCACGGTGCCAGGGTTGGGACACGCCGTCGAACACGGCCATAAGTTCATGATCAACGGGGCAGGGGCGGGCGGGGCCCGCAGCACGTGCGGCAGACGGGGTGCGGAACCACGCTGCGGCCGCAGCCACCGGGAGATCGGGGCGACCGGGGAATCAGGCGCGCATGCCGCGCAGCACCATGTCGACGATCTGCTCGGGCAGCGTCTCGTCGTTCAGTGCGGGATTCCACCGCATCATGCGGTGCATCAGCACCGGGCTGATCAGCGCGGTGACCGCGATCTCGATGTCCAGATCGGCACGCAGCTCGCCACTGGCCACCCCACCCCGCAGCACCCCCCGCATCACCTCGCGGCGCGGCTCGGCCATCTCCTGCCAGATCCGCCAGGCCGCGTGGCTGCGCGCCACCTCCGGCCACAGGCACGGCATGATCTTGACGGTGCGTTCGTCCTTGTGCCCGATCACCGAGAGCACCTGGACCAGGTCCTCGCGTAGCGACTTGCCCGCCGGCTGCGGTGGCGTGCCCTTGAGCTTGACCAGGGTCTCCAGCAGCAGCTCGTCCTTGCCGGGCCAGCGGCGGTAGATGGTCGCCTTGCCCACCCCGGCCCGGGCGGCGATCGCCTCCATGCTCAGCGCCTCGACGCTGACGCCCTCGGAGAGCAGGTCGAGCACCGCCTCGATGATCGCGTCGTGCGCGCGGGAGCTGCGCGGGCGCCCCTGCGCCCGCGCAGCTCCCGTTGCCGTGTCGGCAAGCTCAGTCATGGTGAGCGGAACCTTACCCGACGTGAGCCAGTTCGGCTTCGTGCTGCGTGCTCTCCCTGCCCGCCGCCGGGCCGGGCTGGGCCGGGGCCGCCGCGGCAGCCTGGGCCTTGCTGGGCATCCAGCGCAGCACCACCAGCACGGACAGCAGCGCCACCGCCGCCGAGCCCAGGGCGGCCCAGTGCATGGCCTGCACGAACGCGGCGTCGGCCGCGGCCGTCAGGGCCTTGCCCGCCGGGCCCATCCGCTCGGCCACGCCGTACGCGCCGGCGATGGACTCGTTGGCGACCTCGCGGGCGGCCTGCGGCAGCCCCGCGGTGGTGGGCGCGATCTTGTCGCGGTAGATGCCCGCGACGACCGAGCCGAGCACCGCGATGCCGAACGCGACCGACACCTGGCGCACGGTGTTGGACACGGCCGAGCCGACGCCCGCCTTCTCGCGCGGCAGGCTGGCCATGATGGTGTTGGTGGCCGGCGGCATCACGTTGGCCATACCGGCGCCCATCAGGAAGAAGTTCACCCCGACGACCCAGATCGGCGTGTCGGTCTGGAGCGTGGCCAGGATGGCGAAGGTCGCCCCGGCCACCAGCAGGCCCGCGGCCGCCGTGGCGCGTACGCCGAACCGCTTGACCATCGTGCTGCTCAGCGGCGAGAACACCAGCTGGCCCAGCGCGAACGGCACCAGCAGCGCTCCGGTCTCCATCGGCGAGTAGCCCCGCACCAGCTGGAGGTAGAAGCCGACGAAGAAGAACGAGCCCATGGCCGCGAAGAAGATCAGGCCGATGGCCGCGATCGAGGCGGAGAAGCGGGCGTTGCGGAACAGCCGCACGTCCAGCGAGGGGTGCGTGGTGCGCGCCTCCCACCAGACGAAGGCCGCCAGCACCGCCAGGCCGCCGACGATCGCCGCCCACACGCTCACCCGGGCGAAGCCGTGCTCGCCGCCGTCGACGATGCCGTACACCAGGGCGACCAGGCCCAGGACCGACAGCAGTACGCCGGCGAAGTCGATGCGGCCCGGCCGGGGGTCGCGCGACTCGGGCACCAGGACCGCCACCGCGATCAGGCCCACCACGATGATCGGCACGTTGATCAGGAAGACCGAGCCCCACCAGTAGTGCTCCAGCAGGAACCCGCCCAGCAGCGGGCCGATCGCCACCGCGAGGCCGACCGCGCCGGCCCAGATGCCGATGGCCTTGCCCCGCTCACGCGGCTCGAACACGTTCGAGATGATCGAAAGGGTCACCGGCATGATGGCGGCACCGCCGACGCCCATGAAGGCGCGGGCCGCGATGAGCTGGCCCGGGGTCTGGGCGTACGCCGAGAGCAGCGACGACGCCGCGAACGCCAGCAGGCCCAGCATCAGGAAGCGCTTGCGCCCCCAGCGGTCGCCCAGCACGCCGAAGCTGAACAGCAGACCGGCGAAGACCAGGGTGTACGAGTTGATCGCCCACTCGAGCTGGCTCTGGGTCGCCCCCAGGCCGTGGACGGGGTCGGCGAGCGTCCGCATCGCCACGTTCAGCACAGTATTGTCGAGCACGACGACGAGCAGGCTCACCACGAGCACCGCCAGGATCGCCCAGCGCCTCGGATGTCCGGTCTGCTGCGGAGCAGATTCCACGTTTATCCCCCAGGATTCGATACGGGCACGTCTCGTATCGTATGAGGGGACGCTACGCCCCCACCCGCGCGATACGAAACGGTTCCGTATCGAAAGTGACCCAGCCCACTTCGCGGCGCACTCCACGGCACACTCCGCGTCGCTCGAACGGGTGACAGCCGGACTCACCCGGACGGGTCCGCACCGCCCCCACCAGCACCGTCCTATCGACACGGCGACGGTGCCGGATTCGTCAGGTTAAGACCGATTCGCGTGCCACCATCGGGGTGTCGGGCCGAGCATGGTGCGGACGAGCACCGCCGGCCCGCCATCGCGGAGGGAGTTGTTGATGGCCAACGCATTCGGCGTCCCCACCTGGGTAGATCTGAGCACCACCGATCTCAAGGCGGCGACCGAGTTCTACACCGATCTGTTCGGCTGGGAGGCGGAGGTGTCGCCCGAGCCCGAAGCGGGCGGATACACCACCTTCCGCCTGGACGGCAAGGCCGTCGCGGGCGCGGGCCCGATCGAGGGCGGCGAGCACCAGCCGTCGCTGTGGACCACGTACGTCGAGGTCCACGACGCGGAGCAGACCGCGCACCAGGTCGCCGAGGCGGGCGGCAACGTGCTGCTGGCGCCGTTCGACGTGCTCGGGCACGGGAAGATGGCCGTCTTCCTCGACCCGGCGGGCGCGATGTTCGCCGTGTGGCAGCCCGGCACCAGCGGCGGGGGCCAGGTCTTCCGCGTGCCGGGGGCGCTGGCCTGGAACGAGCTGACCACCCGCGATCCCGAGAGTGCGAAGGAGTTCTACGGCGGCGTCTTCGGCTGGGATGCCGACGACATGCCGTTCGGGTCGGCGACCTACACGGAATGGCAGGTCGCCGGGCGTCCGATCGCGGGCATGATGCCGATGGACGGCCCGCAGTGGCCCGACGACCTGCCGTCGCACTGGATGGCGTACTTCCACGTCGCCGACACCGACGCCGCCGTGCAGCGGGTCCGCGACCTCGGCGGCGCGGTGTGCGTGCCGCCGACCGACATCCCGCCGGGCCGCTTCGCCGTCTGCGAGGACCCCCAGGGCGGCGTCTTCGCCCTGATCAGGGTCACCCCCGCCCGCCTCTCCGCGTAACCGCCCGCCCCAAGATCGGCCAAGTTGCCTGGCAGTCGGGCGTATCGGCAGGCCCGATACCGACGATTGCCAGGCAACTTGCGTGATCTGGGTGGGGTGCGCGGCGGGTCAGGCGGCGAGGATGGAGTCGATCTCGGCGGCCAGGCGCAGGTCGAGGTCGGTTACTCCGCCGCAGGCATGGGTGGCGCAGTGGAACATCAGCGTCTGATAGCGGATGTCGATGTCGGGATGGTGGTTCATCCGCTCGGCGAGCTCACCGATGCGCGCGACGGCGTCCAGCGCCGCGGCGAAGCTGGGCAGATTCACGGTACGGGAGATCTCGTGCACGTCGCCCGTCCAGCCATGCAGGCCGGTCAGCCCCCGCTCCAGCTCACCCGGATTCAACAGTTCGACCATACGAACCATGATGTCCGAGATTCGGCGCCGCACATGCTGATCGGGGGCACTTCGTCCCGCTATGTGGCGAGAAGTGCCCCCGATCGGAGAAGCGAGGGGGATCAGCCCTCGATCTTCTCCATGATCTCGTCGGAGATGTCGAAGTTGGCCCACACGTTCTGCACGTCGTCGCAGTCGTCGAGCACGTCGATCAGCTTGAGCACCTTGCGGGCGCCCTCCTCCTCCAGCGGCACCTGCATGCTGGGGACGAAGGTGGACTCGGCCGACTCGTAGTCGATGCCCGCACCCTGCAGCGCGGTCCGGACGCCGACCAGGTCGGTGGCCTCGCTGATGACCTCGAACGCCTCGCCCAGGTCGTTGCACTCCTCGGCGCCGGCGTCGAGCACCGCGCCCAGCACGTCGTCCTCGGACAGGCCGTTCTTCGGCACGATGACCTGGCCCTTGCGCGAGAACATGTACGCCACCGAGCCCGCGTCGGCGAGGCTGCCGCCGTTGCGGGTCAGCGCCACGCGCACCTCGGTCGCGGCGCGGTTGCGGTTGTCGGTCAGGCACTCGATCAGGATCGCCACGCCGTTGGGGCCGTAGCCCTCGTACATGATGGTCTGCCAGTCGGCGCCGCCGGCCTCCAGGCCCGAACCGCGCTTGACCGCCCGGTCGATGTTGTCGTTCGGGACGGAGCTCTTCTTGGCCTTCTGGATCGCGTCGTAGAGGGTCGGGTTACCCGTCGGGTCACCACCGCCGGTGCGCGCCGCCACCTCGATGTTCTTGATGAGGCGGGCGAACAGCTTGCCCCGCTTGGCGTCGATTGCCGCCTTCTTGTGCTTGGTAGTCGCCCACTTTGAGTGGCCGGACATACGATCCTCCGTCAGCGCGAGATGAAGCGTCCCCTGGCCGGTCAGGAGACCCGGGCACGCACCATGTCCACGAACAGGCGGTGCACCCGCAGGTCCCCGGTCAGCTCCGGGTGGAACGAGGTTGCCAGCAGGTTGCCCTGCCGGACCGCGACCATCCTACCGGTGGCCGGACCCGACTCCACCCGGCCCAGGACCTCCACGTCGGGGCCGACCGACTCGACCCACGGCGCGCGGATGAAGATCGCGTGCAGCGGGTCGCCCTCCAGGCCCTCGATCACCACCGGCGCCTCGAACGAGTCGACCTGGCGGCCGAACGCGTTGCGGCGGACCGTCATGCCGATGCCACCGAAGGTCTTCTGGTCGGGGCGGCCGTCCAGCACCTCGTCGGCGAGCATGATCATGCCGGCGCACGAGCCGTACGCCGGCATGCCGTGGGCCAGGCGCTCGCGGATCGGCTCGTACACCTCGAACGCGACCGCCAGCTTGCTCATGGTGGTGGACTCCCCGCCCGGGACGACCAGCGCGTCGATGCTCGCGACCTCTTCGGGCCGGCGCACCGGGCGGCCGATCACGTCGCACTCGGCCAGCGCGGCCAGGTGCTCGCGCACGTCGCCCTGCAGCGCCAGCACGCCGATGACGAGATCAGACACGGGTCCTCCTAGAAAGATCATCCACTGTATTCCGAGTCTATGCCGCGACCGGCAGTCCCTCCGGCGCGGCCTGCGCCGACGTGTCCCGCACCGCCCAGCCCGGCGCGACCGCAGCCCGCTCGGCGAAGCCTGCGACCGGCTCGGCGAAGCCCCCGACCGGCTCAGCGAAGCCCCCGACCGGCTCAGCCGAGGCCGGGACCGGCCCGGCGAAGGCCTCGACCGGGTCGGTGAAGGCCGGGACCGGCTGCGGGGCGGCGGGGACAGGCGTCGCGGCCGGGACGGCGACGGTGACGCGCGCGGCGGCGGTCAGGGCCTGGGCCAGGTCGGCCCACAGGTCCTCCGGGTCCTCCAGGCCCACCGACATGCGCAGCAGGCTCGGCGTGATGCCGCCGGTGGCCTTGCCCGCCTCGTCGACCAGCCGGTGGGTCAGCAGCGCCGGGTGCTCGATGAGCGTGTCGACCGAGCCCAGGCTCACCGCCGGGGTGATCAGCTTCAGGTGGGAGACCACCGCGGCCGCGTCGTCGGCGGTCTCGAACGCGATCATCGCGCCGGGACCGCGCATCTGGCGGCCGACCAGCCCGCGCGGGTCGTTGCCGGGCAGGCCCGGGTAGTGCACCTTGGCCACGCCCCGGTGCACGGCCAGCCGCACCGCGAGCATCGCCGCGCTCGCCTGGGCGGCGCGCACCCGCAGCGGCAGCGTGGCCAGGCCGCGGTGCAGCAGGTAGCCGCCCAGCGGGTGCAGCACCGCGCCGGTCAGGATGCGCACCTGGCGCAGCGCGGCGGCGCGCTCCTGCGAGCAGGCGACCACGCCGCCGAGCACGTCGCCGTGCCCGCCGAGGTACTTCGTGCCCGAGTGCACCACGTACGCCGCGCCGAGCCGGGCGGGGTTCTGCAGCACCGGGGTGGCGAACGTGTTGTCGACCAGCAGCGGGACGTCCCCGGCCTGGATGGCGACGGTGGCGATGTCGACCAGGCTCAGCGTCGGGTTGCCCGGCGTCTCCACGATCACCAGGCCGGTGTCGGGGCGCAGCGCGGTGCCGACCTCGTCCTGGTCGACCCAGGTGACGGTCAGGCCGAGCAGGCCGGTGGCGAGCAGGTGGTCGGTGCCGCCGTAGAGGGGGCGTACGGCCACGACGTGGCGCTTGCCGGTGAGCACGCACGCGGCCTGGAGCACGGCGGTGATCGCGGCCATGCCCGAGGAGAACGACACCGCGGTCTCGGTGCCCTCCAGGTCGGCCAGCGCCTGCTCGAACCGGGCCGTGGTCGGGTTGTAGAGGCGCTGGTAGACCGGGGTGGCGGCGGTGGCCGCGCCCTCGGCGAAGGCGCCCAGCGCGGCGCCCGCCGCGACCTGGTCGTGCATCGGGTACGTGGTGGAGAAGTCCAGCGGCAGCGCGTGGACGCCGAGCTCGGCGAGGTCGGCGCGGCCCGCGTGCACGGCACGGGTATCGGCGGCGTACGTCATGGCGCAGATCATGGGGAGTTCTTCGGCACAGCTCAACAAGGTCTGAATATCATTCGGCGTATGGCCGAGAACGTCGCACTCGATACGGTGGACCTGGCGATTCTGCGCGCGTTGCAGAACGATGCGCGGATCTCGAACAAGGACCTGGCCGCGAAGGTGAACGTGGCCGCCTCGACCTGCCTGGAGCGGGTGCGCTCGCTCCAGCGGCGCGGGGTGCTGGTGGGTTTCCACGCCGAGGCGGACCCGGCGGCGCTGGGGCGGCCGCTCCAGGCGTACATCGCGGTGCGGGTGCGCCCCCACAACCGCGACGTGGTGGAGCCCTTCATCCGGTTCGCCCTGGACCTGCCCGAGACCCTGGCCCTGTCCCACATCGCCGGCCCGGACGACTTCCTGGTCCACGTGGCCGTCCGCGACGCCGCCCACCTCCAGCGCCTGATCCTCGACGGCTTCACCTCCCGCCGCGAGGTCGCCCACCTCCAGACCCAGCTCATCTTCGACCACGTCAAGAAGTGGGACATCACCGTCCCGTAACCCCCAAGATCGCGCAAGTTGCCGGGCAATAGCGGGTATTCGGGTCCATGATTCGGCCGATTGCCCGGCAACTTGGCTGGTCTTGAACGGGGACGGCCGCCGACCCCGGGAGGGGGCGGCGGCCGTCGCGCGCACAGGTCAGCTCACCAGCCGCGCTCGGCGAGGCGGTGGGGCTGGGGGATCTCGTCGACGTTGATGCCGACCATGGCCTCGCCCAGACCGCGCGAGACCTTGGCGAGCACGTCCGGGTCGTCGTAGAAGGTGGTGGCCTTCACGATCGCCTCGGCCCGCTGGGCCGGGTTGCCGGACTTGAAGATGCCGGAGCCGACGAAGACGCCCTCGGCGCCAAGCTGCATCATCATGGCGGCGTCGGCCGGGGTGGCGATGCCGCCCGCGGTGAACAGCACCACCGGCAGCTTGCCGGTCTCGGCGACCTCCTTGACCAGCTCGTACGGCGCCTGGAGCTCCTTGGCCGCGACGTAGAGCTCGTCCTCGGGCAGCGTGGTGAGGCGCTTGATCTCGGCACGGATCTTGCGCATGTGGGTGGTGGCGTTGGAGACGTCGCCGGTGCCGGCCTCACCCTTCGAGCGGATCATGGCCGCGCCCTCGGTGATGCGCCGCAGCGCCTCGCCCAGGTTGGTCGCGCCGCAGACGAAGGGCACCGTGAACTGCCACTTGTCGATGTGGTTGGCGTAGTCGGCCGGGGTCAGCACCTCGGACTCGTCGACGTAGTCGACGCCGAGCGCCTGGAGCACCTGGGCCTCGACGAAGTGGCCGATGCGGGCCTTGGCCATGACCGGGATCGAGACGGCGGCGATGATGCCGTCGATCATGTCCGGGTCGCTCATCCGGGAGACGCCGCCCTGGGCGCGGATGTCGGCGGGCACGCGCTCCAGCGCCATGACGGCGACGGCGCCCGCGTCCTCGGCGATCTTCGCCTGCTCCGGCGTGACGACGTCCATGATCACGCCGCCCTTGAGCATCTCGGCCATGCCGCGCTTGACGCGGGCGGTGCCGGTGACCGGTACGTTCGAAGACTCGGTTGCAGACATGGTGTCGCGGCTCTCCTCGCGGACGGGGAAGGGACTTAACGGGCCTGTCAGACAAAGCCCTGCACGATCCATCGTACGTGCGGCCGGGCAGGCCACCCGACGGCCAATCACACCCCTGTGGCCCGCCCTGTGACCGCTGTCACAGCAGTGACCTGGCGTTCTAGACCGCGATGAGGGTCGGGTCGTCGATGTCGAAGTACGCCGGGCGCGGGTGCTTGCGGTTGAGCCGCAGCAGCCGCACCAGGGGGCGGCCGCGCACCGCCAGCGCCGCCCGGACCAGGTCGGTGTGCATCTGGCGGGCCAGCGCGACCCGGCGGCTGGCCGCCACCACGGCGGCCCCGTCGGGCGTCGCCGGGTCCAGCGCCTGCTTGCGCAGCATCCGGGTCAGGTCGTTCTCGGCCGCCTCGCGGTCGTCGTCGCGGGCGTCCAGCGCGGCGCGGGCCGCGGCGTACAGGTCGGCGGCGTCGGGCTCACCGGGCGCGGCCTCGGCCAGCACCGCCGCGGCGGCGGCCCGGCGCACCAGCTGGGAGTCCAGCGCCCGCCCGGCCGAGGCGGCACGGGCGTGCAGCCGGTCGACCCGGCCCGCGACCCAGGTGACGTACGACGCACCCACGACCACGAAGGCCACCACGCCGATCACCCAACCCATGCCGGGCATCGTAGTGGGAGCGCGTCACGGTTCGGCGTCCCCGGCTACCAGTCGGCGGGCGGTTCGGCCCCCTGGACCGTCTCGCCGCAGGCCTCGATGGCCGAGTTGTACACCTCCAGCACCCGCGCGGCGACCACCGGCCAGTCGTACCCGGAGATCACCTTCGTGGCGTGCTCGACCAGGGCCTCGCGGCGCGGCCGGTCGTCCAGCAGCGACGTGATCGTCGCGGCCAGCGCGGCGGAGTCGCCGTTGGGGAACAGCGCCCCGGCCCGGCCGCCGTCCAGCACCCGCCGGAACGCGTCCAGGTCGGTGGCGACCACCGGGGCGCCCGCCGCCATCGCCTCGGTGAGGATCATGCCGAACGACTCGCCGCCGGTGTTGGGCGCGATGTACAGGTCGACGCTGCGCAGCATCCGCGCCTTGTCCTGCTCCGACACCTTGCCCAGGAACGTGGTGCGCCGCGCGATCACGTCCGGCAGGCCTAGGTCGGCCACGTCGCCCGGCCCGGCCAGCAGCAGCCGCAGCCCGGGACGCTGCGGCATCAGCTCCTCCAGCGCCTTGGCCAGCACGTCGAAGCCCTTGCGCGGCTCGGTGAACCGGCCCAGGAAGCCGACGGTGCCGCCGTGACCCGGCCCGCACTCCCCCGGCCAGCCGTCCAGCGGCAGCGCCCCCGCGAACTGGGCCACCGAGACCCCGTTGGGGATCTCCACCGCGCCGCCGTCGAGGTGCTCGACCTGGACCCGGCGGGCCAGCTCGCTGACCGCGATGCGGCCGGTGATCCGCTCCAGCACCACCTGGAGCACGCCCTGCACCGCGGCCAGGGCCCGCGAGCGGGTGATCGCGGTGTGGAAGGTGGCCACGACCGGGCCGCGCGCCGACATCACCGCCAGCATGGACAGGCTCGGGGCCAGCGGTTCGTGCACGTGCAGCACGTCGAAGTCACCGTTATGCAGCCAGCGCCGCACCCGGGCGGCCGACAGCGGGCCGAAGTTCAGCCGGGCCACCGAGCCGTTGTACGGCACCGGCACCGCCCGCCCGGCGGCCACCACGTACGGCGGGAGCGGCTGGTCGTCGTCGGCCGGGGCGAGCACGCTCACCTCGTGGCCCATCGAGATCAGCGTCTCGGCGAGGTCCCGGATGTGGAACTGCACGCCGCCCGGCACGTCCAGCGAGTACGGGCAGACGATTCCGATCCGCACGTCACTCCTTGGGGTCGGGGGTGCCCGGCTCGGACAGCCACAGCTTCTGCAGCATGTGCCAGTCTGCCGGGTTGGCTGCGATGCCGCGGGCCAGCCCGTCGGCGACCTGCTGCGTCAGCAGGCGCACGCGCACGTCGAGGGGGGCGCCCGGATCGGGCAGGGGCAGCGGGCCGGTCACCCGGCCGCAGGGGGCGTCGGGTTCGTACCACATGTCGACGACGAACAGGGGTGCGCCGGTGCGCAGCGCCAGCAGGGCCGGACCGGCCGGCATCCGGGTGCGGCCGCCGAAGAACTCCACCTCGACGCCGCGCGCCGACAGGTCCCGGTCGGCCAGCAGCGGCACGATGTGCGCCTGGCCGAGACGCTCGGCCAGCAGGTCGACCGGCGAGCCGCTGCCGCCGGTGGTCGGGATGATGCTCATGCCCAGGCCCTCGCGGAACTCCAGGAACCGCTGGTAGAGGCCTTCGGGGCGGAGCCGCTCGGCGACGGTGGTCAGCGGCAGGCCGTGCGCGGTGACCATCGCCCCGGCCGCGTCCCAGTTGCCCGCGTGCGGCAGTGCCACGATGGCGCCCGTGCCCGCCTCGTGCGCATCGGCGAGCTTGTGGAAGTCGTGCAGCCGGAACCCGTCGCGCAGCTGCGCGGGGCTCTGCGACGGCAGGCGGAAGGCTTCGAGCCAGTAGCGGGCGTACGAGCGCATCGCGGCGCGCAGCAGCTCCGGCGGGACCGGGCCGCCCAGCACGATGCCCAGGTTGCGCTCCAGCCGCTGTACCCCCGGACCGCGCTTGTTCGCGGCCCGGTCGGCCCCGGCCCGGAACAGGGCCGAGGCGGCCCGGTGCGGCATCGCCCGGACCAGCCGCCAGCCCCCGGCGTAGCTCAGGTCGACCAGGCGGTCCTTCACGCGGCGTCACCGCCGGCGGTGCGGACCTGCTCCAGCTTGTACACGTGCCACATGCGCTGCCAGATCGTGTAGATCGAGCCCGCCGCGAGCAGCCACAGCGAGGCGGGCAGCCCCCAGCTCAGCCCGGCGACCGAGGTCAGCAGGGCGCCCACGCCGATGGTGATCAGGCGCTCGGCCCGCTCGACCAGGCCGACGTTGCAGGACATGCCCAGGCCCTCGGCGCGGGCCTTGACGTACGACACGACCTGCCCGGCGACCAGGCAGATCAGCGCCGCGACCAGGGTCGGCCGGTCGTCGATCGCGGCGAACCACCAGATCAGGCCGGCGAAGACCGCCCCGTCGGCGACGCGGTCCATGGTCGAGTCGAGCAGTGCGCCGTACCGGCTGGCGCTGCCGCGCTGGCGGGCCATGGACCCGTCCATCACGTCGGTCAGGGCGCACAGCGTGATCACGATGGTCGCGGCCAGGAAGTGGCCGTGCGCGACGAGCGTGAACGAACCCGCCAGCACGCCCGCGGTGCCCAGCACCGTGACCGCGTTGGGGCTGACGCCCATGCGCAGCAGGGCCCGGCTGAGGGGGTCGAGCAGCCTGGCGGTGCCCGCCTTGCCGACCACGCTGAAGATCTTCGCCATGATGGCGCTAACGATAGCGGTGTGGTCCACCCGCGCCGACATCGGCGACACGGGCATGCCAGGGTTGTGGCCGAACGCCCGAGATGGGTGTGGAATCGGAAACAATGCAGTAACCGAACATGGACTGGAGGCTGCGGCATGGCGCGCGGTGACAAGGAGAAGGTCTCGCAGGCTCCGGCGCAGGTCGCGCAGCAGCCCGGGGAGGTCCGCAACGTCGTCCTGGTCGGCCACGCGGGCAGCGGCAAGACCACCCTGGTGGAGGCGCTGCTGGCGGCGACCGCGACGATCAGCCGGGCGGGCAGCGTCACCGAGGGTACGACCGTGAGCGACCACGACCCGGCCGCGGTGAAGCAGCAGCGCTCGGTCGCCCTGGCCTGCGCCCCGCTCAGCCACGACGGCGTGAAGATCAACCTGCTGGACACGCCCGGCTACGCCGACTTCGTCGGGGAGCTGCGCGCGGGCCTGCGGGCCGCCGACGCCGCCCTGTTCGTGGTGTGCGCCGCCGACGGCATGGACGCCGCCACCGCCGCCCTGTGGGACGAGTGCGCCGCCGTCGGCATGCCCCGCGCCGTGGCGATCAGCCGCCTGGACCACCCGCGCGCCGACTTCGACGAGGCGCTGGCCCTGTGCCAGCGAGTCTTCGGCGAGGAGATCCAGCCGCTGTACCTGCCCATGCACGGCGACGACGGCCAGTCGGTGGAGGGCCTGATCGGCCTGATCAGCCAGCGGGTGTACGACTACTCCGGCGGCTACCCGCCCCAGGTGCGCGAGCCCGACCCGCAGCACCTGCCCGCCATCGAGGAGTCCCGCGGCGAGCTGCTGGAAGGCATCATCGCCGAGAGCGAGGACGAGACCCTGATGGACCGGTACCTCGCCGGCGAGGACATCGACCCGCAGGTGATCGTCGACGACCTGGAGAAGGCCGTCGCCCGGGGCCACTTCCACCCGGTGGTGCCGGTCTGCGCCGCCACCGGCGTGGGCCTGGACGCGCTGCTGGAGCTGCTCACCCGCGCCTTCCCGACGCCGCTGGAGCACCCGCTGCCCGCCGTCACCGGCGTCGACGGCTCGCCGCGCGACGAGCTGGAGTGCGACCCGGCCGGCCCGCTGGTGGCCGAGGTCGTCAAGACCACCGTCGACCCGTACGTGGGCCGCGTCAGCCTGGTCCGGGTCTTCTCCGGCACACTGCGCCCGGACACCCCGGTGCACATCAGCGGGCACGGCCTGGCCGAGCGCGGCCACCCCGACCACGACGCCGACGAGCGGATCACCCACATCTACTCGCCGCTCGGCTCGGCCCTGCGCGAGGTGCCGCTGTGCGTGGCGGGCGACATCTGCGCGATCACGAAGTCGAGCGCGGCCGAGACCGGCGACACCATCTCGGGCAAGGACAGGCCGCTGCTGGTGGCGCCGTGGCGGATGCCCGAGCCGCTGCTGCCGGTCGCGGTGGTGCCCAAGACCCGCTCCGACGAGGACGCGCTGGCCAAGAACCTGGCCAAGCTCGTGGCGGGCGACCCGACGCTGCGGCTGGAGCGCAACCCGGAGACGCACCAGCTGGTGCTGTGGTGCATGGGCGAGGCCCACGCCGACGTGGTCCTCGACCGGCTGCGGACCGGCGGCGTCGAGCTGTCCACCGAACCGGCGAAGGTCGCCCTGCGCGAGGCGTTCGGCGCCGCCGCCAGCGGCAGCGGCCGCCACGTCAAGCAGTCCGGCGGGCACGGGCAGTACGCGGTGTGCGCGATCGAGCTGGAGCCGCTGCCGCGCGGCGCCGGGATCGAGTTCGTCGACAAGATCGTGGGCGGGGCGATCCCGCACAACTACATCCCCAGCGTCGAGAAGGGCGTACGCGCCCAGGCCGAGCGCGGCATCGTCGCCGGCTACCCGGTGGTCGACTTCCGGGTGACCCTGGTCGACGGCAAGGCGCACAGCGTCGACTCGTCCGACGCGGCGTTCCAGACGGCGGGCAGCATGGCGCTCAAGGACGCGGCGGAGAAGGCGCAGATCGCGCTGCTGGAGCCGGTCGACGAGGTGGTGATCACGGTGCCGGACACGGCGGTCGGCGCGGTGATGAGCGACCTGTCCGGGCGGCGCGGCCGCGTGCTGGGGTCGGAGTCGGACCCGGCGGGCGGCGAGCGTACCCAGATCCGGGCCGAGGTGCCCGCGCTGGAGTTGCAGCGGTACCTGGTGGACCTGCGGTCGATGACGGCTGGGGCGGGGACGTTCACGCGGGAGTTCACCCGCTACGAGCCCATGCCCGGCCACCTGGCCGACCAGGCCCGCAAGGAGCACACCACCCGCTGACCCCGGCCCGGGGCGGCGCCGCCCGGCCGGTCTGCGGCCGGGCGGCACGGCTCACGTGGCCGCGTGCTGGGCCGCCGCCGCGCGCAGGGCGGAGACGGTGACCAGGCGCAGGCCGCGGTCGCGCAGCCCGGTGATGATCTCGGCGAGGTGATCGATGGTCACCAGGCGATCCCGGTCGCCCACGTCATGGGCCAGGATGATCGCCCCGGGCCGGGCTGCCGCGGCCGTGTCGGCCGCGATCCCGCCCGGATCGGCCCTGAACACGTCCTCGCGCATCCGCTGCGACCACATCACCACGTCGTAGCCGAGCTCCTCGGCCACCGTGAGCGTGGTCCCGCCCAGGTGCCCCCACGGCGGGCGCATCAGCGTGGGCTCGCGGCCGACCACGTCGGCGATCGCGTCGTGGCAGCGGCGCAGCTGGTCGCGTACGCCCTTGTCGTCGCGCTGGGCGAGATCCTTGTGGGCCCAGGTGTGGTTGCCGACCTCGTGGCGGGCGTACCGGTCGCGGACGAGGGCGGCGTTGCGCCGCAGCCGCTCGCCGACGACGAAGAACGTGGCCGGGGCGTCGAGCCGGTCGAGGGTGTCCAGGACCCGGGGCGTCCAGTCGGGTTCCGGGCCGTCGTCGAAGGTCAGCGCGACGAGCGGCTGCTCGGTGTGCACGTGCCACAGCACGTCGACCGTGCCCCGCTCGTGCCAGCCAAGCTCGTTGCCGGCGGGCGCGTACCCGCCGTCGATGGGCAGGCGGTCCGGTCCGAACCACTCACGTCCGCGCAGCACCCCGAGCGTGGCGGCGGCACCGCCGAGCGCGGCCAGCCCGCCTCGCACCAGCCCGCGGCGCGACACCCCCATACCGCCGATGCTCCCCTGCTCCGCCGACCGGCGGCCCCCGATTCCCATGTTGATCAGAGGGTTTCCCCCGGGTCAAGGGTTGCAGGCCGGCCGAGTGACCTGGCACACGTGCGCGCGGCCGCGCCGCCGGCGCCCGGGTGCCAGGCCGCTTCGACTCACCAGACGAGGCAGAACGGGTGGCCGGCCGGGTCGGCGTACACCCGGAAGTTATCGCCGCCGCCGGGCAGGCGGACGGCGCCGAGAGCCAGGGCCTTCGGCTCGGCGGCCTCGATGTCGGCGACCTCGACGTCCAGGTGCAGCTGCTGCGGGTGGGCCGGGTCCGGCCAGCGCGGCGCCTGGTAGCCCTCGACCTGCTGGAAGATGACCGGAAGCTTGCCCTCGGCGCTGATCATGGCGCCGACGCCCTCGCCCTCCCAGGTCACCGGCAGCCCGAGCAGCTCGCCGTAGAAGCGGGCCAGCTCGCCCGCGGCGGGGCAGTCCAGCGCCACGTCGGCGATGGTGGTGCCGCCGTCGGGGTCGCCCTGGCACAGGCAGAACGGGTGCCCGGCCGGGTCGGCCAGCACGGTGTAGGTGTCGCCGCCGCCGGGCAGCCGGGTCGCGCCCAGCGCGACGGCCCGCTCGACCGCCGCGGCCAGGTCGGGCACCCGCAGGTCGAGGTGGAGCTGCTGCGGGTGGGCCTGGTCGGGCCACTGCGGCCGCACGTGGTCGTCGGCGCGCTGGAAGCCCAGCCGGGTGCCGTCGGCAGCCTGAAGCGAGACCCAGTGTTCGTCGGCGTACTTCTCGGCCAGGTCGGCCAGGGACGCGTAGAACGCGCTGAGCCCCTTGATGTCGGGAGTGTCGAGTACGACGCTGTACAGGGTGCCAATCATGGCAGCCATCCTTCCCGACGGGTACGACAAAGTCCGTCAGCTGGGCCAGGCCGCCAGGAGCAGGTCGCGGGTGTCGGTGAGCAGCTGCGGCAGCGCCTTGGTCCGCCCGACCACGGGCAGGAAGTTGTTGTCGCCGCCCCAGCGCGGCACCACGTGCTGGTGCAGGTGGGCCGCGATCCCGGCCCCGGCCGCGCCGCCCTGGTTGAGGCCGATGTTGAACCCGTGCGCGTTGGAGACCTTGCGCACCACCCGCATCGCCGTCTTGGTGAACTCGGCCAGCTCGGCCGTCTCGGCCGCGTCGAGCTCCGGGTAGTCGTCGATGTGCCGGTACGGGCAGATCAGCAGGTGCCCGGGGTTGTACGGGAACCGGTTGAGCACCGCGTACACCGCCTCGCCCCGGGCCACGACCAGCCCGTCCGGGTCGGTCTGCGGCGCGACGCAGAACGGGCAGCCGTCAGGCCGGGGGCCGCCGCTGACGTACGCCATCCGCCACGGGGTCCACAGCCGCTCCAGGCCGTCGGGGTCGGCGGTGCTCATGCGGCGGCCTGCCGGGGGGCGATCGTCGGGATCACCGGCCGGGTGTCGAGCTCCATCCAGCGCTCGGGCCGGGCCATCGGCGCGAAGCCGACCTTGGCGTAGACCCCGTGCGCGTCGGCGGTGGCCAGGATGATCCGGCGTACGCCCAGCGCCTGCAACTCGTCGCGGATCACCGTGACCGCCCAGTGCGACAGCCCGATGCCACGGTGCGCGGTGTCGATGAACACGTCGCACAACCACGCGAAGGTGGCCCCGTCGGTGACCACCCGGAACACGCCCACCTGCGCGCCGGACGGGGCGTACAGGCCGTACACCGTGGAACCGGCCAGCGAGCGCTCCATGACCTCGCGGTCGCGGCCGGAGGTCCAGTACGCCTCGCGCAGCAGCCACTGCTCGACGGCGTCGAGGTCGAGCCGGGCCGGGTCCGTGTCCAGCACGTACCCGGCCTCGTGCGCGCGCGTGCTCACGCCGCGCCGCCCGCCTCGACAGACTCCGCGACACCGGCCGAGGGACCGGAGTTGGTCCGCGACCGGACCACCTCGACCACGTGCGCGACCGCCTCGTCCAGGCTCACGCCGTTGCGCTGCGAGCCGTCGCGGTAGCGGAAGGACACGGTGCCGTCGGCCAGGTCCTGGTCGCCGACGATCGCCATGAACGGGATCTTCTGCTGCTGGGCGTTGCGGATCTTCTTCTGCATCCGGTCGTCGGAGGCGTCGACCTCGGCCCGGATGCCCTCCTTGCGCAGGCGGGAGACGAAGTCGAACAGGAACGCGGTGTGCCCGGCCTCGTCGTCGGAGCGGATCGGGATGCCGACCACCTGCACCGGCGCCAGCCACGCCGGGAAGGCGCCCGCGTAGTGCTCGGTGAGCACGCCGATGAACCGCTCGATCGAGCCGAACTTGGCGCAGTGGATCATCACGGGCTGCTGGCGGGTGCCGTCGGCGGCCTGGTACTCCAGCTCGAAGCCGCGCGGCTGGTTGAAGTCGTACTGGATGGTCGACATCTGCCAGGTGCGGCCGATCGCGTCCTTGGCCTGCACCGAGATCTTCGGGCCGTAGAAGGCCGCGCCGCCCGGGTCCGGCACCAGCTGGAGGCCGGTCTCGACCGCGCACTGCTCCAGCACCGCGGTCGCGGTCGCCCAGTCCTCCTCCGAGCCGACGAACTTCTCCGGCTTGGAGTCGTCGCGGGTGGACAGCTCCAGGTAGAAGTCGGTGATGCCGAAGTCCTTGAGCAGGCCGAGCACGAAGTCCAGCAGGTGCTTGATCTCGGCGGCCGCCTGCTCCTTCGTCACGTACGAGTGCGAGTCGTCCTGGGTGAAGCCGCGCACCCGGGTCAGGCCGTGGATCACACCCGACTTCTCGAACCGGTACACCGACCCGAACTCGAACAGCCGGATCGGCAGCTCGCGGTAGGACCGGCCGCGCGAGCGGTAGATCAGGTTGTGCATCGGGCAGTTCATGGCCTTGAGGTAGTAGTCGCTGCCCTCCATGTCCATCGGCGGGAACATGGTCTCCTTGTAGTAGGGCAGGTGACCCGAGGTGTGGAAGAGGCCTTCCTTGGTGATGTGCGGCGTCCCGACGTACTGGAAGCCCTCCTCGATGTGGCGCGCGCGGACGTAGTCCTCCATCTCGCGCTTGATCACACCGCCCTTGGGGTGGAAGACGGCCAGGCCCGAGCCGATCTCGTCGGGGAAGCTGAACAGGTCCAGGTCGGTGCCGAGCTTGCGGTGGTCGCGGCGGGCCGCCTCCTCCAGCAGCTTCAGGTAGTCCTTGAGCTGGTCGCGGGTCGGCCACGCGGTGCCGTAGACCCGCTGGAGCTGCGGGTTCTTCTCCGACCCGCGCCAGTAGGCCGCGGCCGAGCGCATCAGCTTGAACGCGCCGATCAGCCGGGTGCTGGGCAGGTGCGGGCCGCGGCACAGGTCGCCCCAGCAGCGGTCGCCGGTCTTGGCGTCGAGGTTGTCGTAGATGGTCAGCTCGCCGCCGCCGACCTCCATCACGTCGTCGCCGGCGTCGCCCTTGATGTCGACCAGTTCGAGCTTGAACGGCTCGTCCTTCAGCTCGGCCTTGGCCTGCTCGAGCGTGTCGAACCGCCGGCGCTGGAAGCGCTGGCCCGACTTGACGATCTCCTGCATCCGCTTCTCGATCTTGTCCAGGTCGTCCGGGTGGAACGGCTTGGGCACGGAGAAGTCGTAGTAGAAACCGTTGTCGATCGGCGGGCCGATGCCGAGCTTCGCCTCCGGGAAGATGTCCTGCACCGCCTGGGCCAGCACGTGCGCGGTCGAGTGGCGCAGCACGTTGAGGCCGTCGGGGGTGTCGATGGCGACCGGCTCGACCGCCGTCTCCACCGACGGGGTCCAGTCGAGGTCGCGCAGGCGGCCCTCCGGGTCGCGGACCACGACGACCGCCTTGGCGCCGGTGACCGGCAGGCCCGCGGCGGCGACCGCATCGGCGCACGTCGTCCCGGCCGCGACGACGACGGGGTCGACGGCTGGCGGGCTCTTCGGTGCACTCACGGTGTTCTCCTCAGGGTGTGGCCTCAGCGGTTTGTCCGGCTCCGGCCATGCTATCGGGCGTACTGATCATGCCGGTAACCAGTCAGCCGGTGCCGCCGGCAGCTCCCGTCGTGCCCCGTTCACCGGTGACCCCTTTCGAGGCGGTTTCGGCGCCGTTACATTGGCGCAATGACGAGCATTGATCTCGGTCGTACGCTGGACCGACGTTTCCAGCAGTTCTTCTCCGGCCGGTCCGGAACCCCCTTTTCGGTGCGCCACGGGGACTTCGCGCACACCGTCGGCGCGGGCGCGCCCGCCTTCACCGTCGTCGTCAGCGACCCGCGCGGCGCCAAGGCGCTGGCCGGGCTCGACCAGTTCCAGATCGGCGTGGCGTACCTGCGCGGCTGGCTGGACTTCGAGGGCGACCTGATGGCGGCCCTGAAGATCCGCGGCATGTTCCACGACCGGCACCCCATCGCCTGGCTGGCCCGGTTCGCCCCCGGGTTGCGCCTCGGCGGCGCCGAGCACGACCGGCGCGCCATCTCCGCGCACTACGACGAGGAGTCGGAGTTCTTCCTCACCTTCATGGACTCCCGGCACCGCTGCTACACCCAGGGCGTGTTCGCGCGCGACGACGAACCGCTGGAAGACGCGATGACCCGCAAGATGGAGCTGGCCCTGGAATCGCTGCGGGTCTCCCCCGGCGACCACGTCCTGGAGGTCGGCGGCGGCTGGGGCGCCTTCGCCGAGTACGCCGCCCGCCAGGGCGTCCACGTCACCACGCTGACGCTGGCCGAGGAGTCCGAGCGCTACCTGTCCGCCCTGTTCGCCCGCGAGCAGCTGCCCGCCCAGGTCGTCCGGCAGCACCTGCTGCGCTACCAGCCGCCGCGCCGCTACGACGCGATCGTCAACATGGGCGTCACCGAGCACCTGCCCGACTACCGCGCCACCCTGCGCAAGTACGCCGAGCTGGTGCGCCCCGGCGGCCACGTCTACCTGGACGCGCTGGCGATGCGGGCCAAGCACCGGGTGTCGACGTTCATGAGCCGCTACATCTACCCGGGCAAGTCCTCGCCGCTGGTGCTGCACTCGTACCTGCGCCAGGTGGCCCGCTCGCCGTTCGAGCTGGTCAGTGTGGACGACGACCGGCACAACTACCACCTGACCTGCGCCGAGTGGGCGCGGCGGCTGGACGCGGCCCGCGACGAGGTGGTCCGGCGCTGGGGCGAGCCGCTGTACCGGCGGTTCCGGCTGTTCCTGTGGGGCTCGGCGGCCAGCTTCGACACCGGCCTGGTCCAGGCGTACCGGTGGGTGCTCCGGATGCCTTGACCCGTTTTCCCGAAGTATGTCCGGGTTGGCGCGGTACCGTCTATAGGTGTCGCCTGACGCCACTCCGCTAGCGGCGAATGCCCGCGGCCCGCACGAGCGGGCCGGCGGTCTCCCCGCGGCGGTAGGGGTGCTCTCGCCGTTCCTCGGCGGTTGGTACTTCGGCGGGGTGCTGGCGGGCATCGTCGGCACCGCGGCCGAGGCCGGCGCGGGCGTCATCGCCGTGCAGACGCTCGACGCCGGCACCGACCACATCGAGGTCACCGAGCCGGGCGAGCTGGCCCACCCGGTGGCGTGGCGGCACACGTGCGGCTTCATCGTCGTGCTCAAGGCCGTGTCGCCGCACTACCTGGCCGGGCTGCGCTCCGCCGGGCTGCCGGTCGTGCTGGTCAGCCAGCCGACGCCGGGTATAGACCTCCCGCTGGTCATGCCGGACAACCGCACCGGCGTCCGCGAGGCCGTGGCGCACCTGGTCGCGCACGGGCACCGGCGCATCGCGTTCGCCGGGCACTTCGGCACCGTGGACGTCCAGGAGCGCTGCGAGGCGTACCGGGCCGCGCTGCGCCAGCACGACCTGGAGCCGGACCCGCGCCTGGTATACCCGGCGACCGACAACCAGCCCGCCGGAGGGGAGGCCGCGGCCCGGCTCATGCTCGCCGACGGCCTGCTCTCGACCGCGGTCGTGTGCGGCACCGACGAGAACGCCGCGGGCCTGATGCACGTGTTAGAGCGGGCCGGCCTGCGCCTGCCCGAGGACCAGGCGGTGATCGGCTACGACGACATCCGCTCGTCGTCGTACCTCACCCCCCGGCTGACCAGCGTGCGGCAGCCGATGGACATGATCGGCCGGACGGCCGCCGCCACCCTGCTGGCGATGGTGGCGGGCCAGCCGCCGCCGCGGGAGCGGATCACGGTGCCGACCTCGCTGATCGTGCGCGAGTCGTGCGGCTGCCCGAGCGAGCATGCCGCTCCCAGCCCGCCGCCGCGCGGCGACCGCCTGACCGAGCAGATCGCCGACCTGGTCGCCCCGGTGCACGGCACGCTGTCGGACACCGAGACGGTCACGCTGATGCACGCCGCCGGAGTGGTCGCCGAGGCCGTCCAGGCGCCCGCCGCCGGGTGCGAGACCGACCTGCTGCTCGCCTCCCGCCAGGACGGCACGTCCGTGGTCGAGCTGCGGCTGGCGCTGGCGAAGCTGCTCCACCTGGGCGGCCGGGCCGAGGTGCTGTACGAGATCGCCGAGCTCGTCCGCTGCCACGGGGAGACGGCCATG
Source organism: Catellatospora sp. TT07R-123 (assembly GCF_018327705.1). Taxonomy (NCBI): domain Bacteria; kingdom Bacillati; phylum Actinomycetota; class Actinomycetes; order Micromonosporales; family Micromonosporaceae; genus Catellatospora; species Catellatospora sp. TT07R-123. The sequence goes on from NZ_BNEM01000002.1 coordinate 2,116,372, forward strand.
CCGGTGCTGCTGGCGCTGACCCAGATGCGCGGGCGGACCCTGTTCCACGAGGGCGCCCGGCTGCGCGAGGACCTGAGCATCCAGTACGAGGTCGGCATGGACCTGCTGCGGGGCCACCGCGAACCGGCCCGGCTGGACTGGCTGGGCCGCACCGGCGTACGCGCGGGCTGCCTCGGGCTCTGGGCGGGCGGGCTGCCGCCGACCGAGGCCGACCCGGTGCTGGAGGTGGCCAGCCTGTTCGAGGCCGGGCAGGCCCCGCGGGCGGGGACCGAGCCGTCGCTGCCGGTCAGCGAGTTCCCGCCGCCGAAGCTGCGCCACCCGCTCGACCTCGGCCCCGACCTGGTCACGTTCCTGGTGCCGGTCAAGAACGGCACCAGCGACTGGGGCTGGCTGGCCGTCGTCGACGCGGTCAGCACCACGGGCGCCACCGGCCGCGAGCCGTTCAACCAGTGGTCGGCGCTGCTGACCGTCGCCCTGGACCGGCAGGCGCTGCTGAGCGAGTCGCTGCGGCAGAAGGAGCAGCTGCGCATCGCGGCGCTGTACGACGAGCTCACCGGCCTGCCCAACCGCTCGCTGTTCCTGGACCGGCTGCGCCAGGCGATGCGCCAGTTCCGCCGCCCGCACGGCCGCCCGTTCGGGGTGCTGTTCCTGGACCTGGACGGGTTCAAGGTGGTCAACGACAGCATGGGCCACTCGGCCGGGGACCGGCTGCTCAAGCAGGTCGCCCGCCGGATCAAGGGGGCGCTGCGCGACACCGACACGGTGGCCCGCTTCGGCGGCGACGAGTTCCTGGTGCTGCTGGACGAGGTCGACGCGCCGCACACCCCCGCGCAGGTCGCCGAGCGGCTGCACCGGGTGCTGGCCCAGCCGTTCCAGCTGCACGGCCAGGACGTGGTGGTGACCGCCAGCATCGGCATCACCATGAGCAGCCGCCGCTACCTCAACGCCGAGGACCTGCTGCGCGACGCCGACATCGCGATGTACTCGGCCAAGTCGGCGCACAAGGGCCGGCACGCGATGTTCGACACGACCATGCACGACCGCGCGGTGAGCCGGATGCAGATCGAGACCGAGCTGCGCCAGGCGATCGACGGCGGCGAGTTCGAGGTGCACTACCAGCCGATCGTGCTGCTGCGCTCGGGCGCGGTCCGCTCGTTCGAGGCGCTGATCCGCTGGCGCCACCCGGTGCGCGGGCTGCTCGCCCCCGGGGAGTTCATGCCGGTCGCGGAGGAGACCGGCCTGGTGGTGCCGATCGGGCGCTGGGTCATCGACGAGTGCGCGCGGCGGCTGGCCGGGTGGCGCGCCGCGGGCGCCCCGTCCGGGCTGTCGGTCGCGGTCAACGTCTCCAACCGCCAGTTCTGGGCCGGTACGGTGCTCGACGACGTGGCCGGGGCGCTGGCCCGGCACGACCTGCCCACGGGCAGCCTCGCCATCGAGATCACCGAGGGCGTGGTGATGGAGAACGTCGGCCCGGCCCGCGACATCCTCGACGCCCTGCACGAGGTCGGCTGCCGGCTCTACATCGACGACTTCGGCACCGGCTACTCGTCGCTGGAGGCGCTGCACCGGCTGCCCATCGACGCGCTGAAGATCGACCGCTCGTTCGTGACGCGGCTGTCGGCCGACCGCCGCAGCGGCGAGCTGGTGCGCACCATCGTCCTGATGGGCCGCAACCTGGGCCTGGAACTGATCGCCGAGGGGATCGAGACCACCGACGAGCGCGACCGCCTCATCCAGCTCGGCTGCGGCTACGGCCAGGGCTTCCTCTTCTCCCGGCCCGTCCCGGCCGACACCGCCTACCGCCTCCTGGAGCCGTCCCGGGCGCAGATCCCGTCTTAGCATCGACACTGGCCTATCTAGTGGACGAAATTCGTCCAGCCGTCCTCCGGATAGGCCAGCGTCGATGCTAAGTGCGCCCGGCAGCGCCCCTCACGGCAGCGGGAGCCGGCCCGCCTAAACTCAGCGGGCATGTGGCTCACCCTCATCGTGCTCGCACTGCTCGCGCTGGCCGCCCTGGCCTGGTGGCTGCGGCGGCGCCCCGCCGCGCCGACCCGCCCCGGCCGTCCCGGCCGCAAGCCCGGCCGCCCGACCGCGCCGAGCCGCCCGGGGACACCGGCCGGCGGCCCGCAGTCCGGGGAGATCTGGTGGGCCGACGTGCCGTACGAGGACGGCACCGGGCACAAGGTGCGCCCCTGCCTCGTGCTGCGCGGCGACGCCAAGGCCTATGACGTGCTGAAGATCACCAGCCAGGACCAGTCGCACCGGCACGACCACATCGCGATCCCGACCCGGACCTGGGACGCCGACGCCGATCACGACAGCTTCCTCGACCTGACCGACCCGATCCGGGTGCCGGCCGGGTCGTTCTCCAACCGCGCCGGCACCCTGGACGCCGCCGTCTGGCGCAAGGTGCGCACCCTGCACAAGGTCTGATCAGGCCGCGTACGCGTCGATCTCGGCCAGTAGCGAGCGCTTGACCGCGTCGGGGGCGAACGACTGCCGCACCCCGGCGCGGGCCAGCTCGGCCACGCCCGCCGCGTCCAGCCCCAGCAAGCCCGCGGCGACCTCGTACTCCCGGTTCAGCGTCGTGCCGAACATGGGCGGGTCGTCGGAGTTGATGCTGATCGGCACCCCGGCCGCCACGATCGCGGCCAGCGGGTGCTGCCCGATCTCGGCCACCGCCCGGGTGCGCACGTTCGAGGTGGGGCACACCTCCAGCGGGATGCCGCGCTCGGCCAGGTACGCCAGCAGCTCCGGGTCCTGCGCGGCGTGGATGCCGTGGCCGATGCGCTCGGCGCCCAGCTCGGTCAGCGCGTCCCAGACCGTCTGCGCGCCCGTGGTCTCCCCCGCGTGCGGGACGCTGCGCAGCCCGGCCGCCCGCGCCTGGTCGAAGTACGGCTTGAACTGCGGCCGCGGCACCCCGATCTCCGGTCCGCCCAGCCCGAAGCTGATCAGGCCCTCGGGCTGCTCGTCCAGCGCGATCCGCAGGGTCTGCTCGGCCGCGGCCAGGCCCGCCTCGCCCGGGATGTCGAAGCACCAGCGCAGCACCACGCCGAGCTCGCGCTCGGCCCGCGCCCGCGCGTCCTCGATCGCCTCGCAGAACGCCCGCGCCGGGATGCCCCGCCGCACGCTGGAGAACGGCGTGATGGTCAGCTCCGCGTAGCGCACCTGCTGGGCGGCCAGGTCCTCGGCGATGCCGTAGGTCAGCGTGCGCACGTCCTCGGCGTCGCGGATCAGGTCCACCACGCTGAGGTAAACCTGGATGAAGTGCGCGAAGTCGGTGAAGGTGAAGTATTCGGCCAGCCCGGCCGGGTCGGTGGGGACCCGGGTGTCGCCCTCGTAGCGCGCGGCCAGCTCGGCGACCACATGCGGCGAGGCCGACCCGACGTGGTGGACGTGCAGCTCCGCTTTCGGCAGTCCGGCGACGAAACCGGCAAGATCAGACATGACAGGCACCTTACGCGTCCCACCACCGGGTCAGCGTTTGCGGGCGGTGGCGAAGACGCGGCGGAAGGGGAAGTCGACGATTCCGGCGTACGGCGGGTAGGCGCGCTCCAGCGCAGGCTGGAGCCCGGCCCGGAACTCGTCCCACCCGGCGTCGTCGAGCAGGGCGCGGACCGGGCGCAGCGCCGTGCCGGAAAGCCAGGTCAGCACGGGGTGCTCCGGGCCGCCGACGGGCAGCTGGTGCAGGTATTCGGTCTCCCAGGCGTCGACGTCGCATCCCGCGTCGCGCAGCAGCCGGGCATACCCGGTGGCGTCGGGGACGCGGCGGACCTGGTCGTCGAGCTCGCCGAGCCGGTCGGCCCAGCGAGGGCTGCCGCACAGCTCGCGCAGGGCCAGGTGGGCGGGGGCGTCCTGGTTGCCGGGCACCTGGAGCGCCAGCCACGCGCCGGAGCGCAGGGCGGCCGCCCAGGCGGTCAGCAGCTGCTCGTGACCGGGCACCCACTGGAGCACCGCGTTGGTCGTGATCACGTCGACGTCCGGGCCGGGCACGTAGTCGCGCACGTCGGCGACCTCGTACGCGACGCTGCCGCCCTGTGTCGCGACGCTGCCGCCCTGTGTCGCGACGCTGCCGCCCTGTGTCTTCGCCTTCTCGATCATCTCGGCCGAGGAGTCGAGGCCCCGCACGCGCGCCCCGGGCCAGCGGGCCGCGAGGGTCTCGGTCAGGTTGCCCGGCCCGCACCCGAGGTCGACGACCTCGCGCGGGTCGTCCGCGGCGATCCGCGCGACGAGATCGTGGAACGGCCGCCCCCGCTCGTCGGCAAACCGCAGGTAGATGTCCGGATTCCACATGATCGTTCCTCCGTCGCCGGGCCAGGTTTACAAACCGTACGTACGTCTTGGTTTGAGGATAGACCCCTGCCCGGCCACCTGCCAACCCGCCTACGGCGGCAGGCAAAAGCTGTCCGATGATCGCGAGCCTCGGTCGAACGCTCACGTCAGAAGGAACCTTCCGACCCCAAATGGCGACCAACAGCCCACGCCACGGCCCAGGCCACCGCCAGGCCACCGGCCGGCCCGGGAAAGCAGCGAGCCCCGCATCCACGGTGGGATGCGGGGCTCGGCGTGTCAGATCAGACGGGGCGGACCGCGTCGGCCTGGGGGCCCTTGGCGCCCTGGACGATGTCGAACTCGACCCGCTGGTTCTCCTCGAGGCTACGGAAGCCGGAGGACTGGATCGCGGAGAAGTGGACGAAGACGTCCGAGCCTCCGCCGTCGACCGAGATGAACCCGAAGCCCTTGTCGGCGTTGAACCACTTGACGGTTCCCTGAGCCATTTTCACCATTTCCTTGCACAAAACGAACCGCTCCGCACACTTCGTGCGGGGGCTGGCCACTTGAGCAGCGGCACCGGCGGCTCTCACAGGAGGGTGACTCCCAGGGAGGGCAACGCGAGCAGACCACATACACAAAAACCGAGGACTAGTATAGCCCACCACGCCGGAACAGCCTATGGCCAGGTGGCACAGTTACTCTTGCCACCAAGTGCGAGCTGGTTTCCGAATCGTTACGAACCTTACTGTGGTGAGCGCTGGACAGCGTGAGATCGAAAGCGTTTGCATATCTTGCGTCACGTTGCGTGTAGTCCGGCACATTCGGGCTGCGCTCCGACAACGAATCGAGGAGGAAACTCCATGTCCACCAGACACCGGCGTCTGCTCGCCCTCTCGGGCGCGGTCGCGCTGGCCCTGTCCGCTGCCGCGTGCGGCAGCTCGGACAAGCCAGACGCCACCGGCAATCTCGACAAACCCGAGTGCGCGGCGTACACGGACTACACCGGCATCGCCGGCAAGACCGTCACGATCTACTCCCCCATCCGCGACGCCGAGGCAGGCCTGCTCGAGGAGTCCTGGAAGGCGTTCGCGAACTGCACCGGCGTCAAGATCGAATACGAGGGCTCGGGCGAGTTCGAGGCCCAGCTCAAGGTCCGCGTCGAGGGTGGCAACGCACCCGACCTGGCCTTCCTGCCCCAGCCGGGCCTGCTGGAGTTCTTCGCCAAGGGCAGCAAGCTCAAGGCCGCAGGCGACAAGACCAAGGCCATGGCGGAGAAGAACTTCTCCCCCGACTGGCTCAAGTACGGCACCGTCGACGGCACGCTCTACGGCGCTCCGCTCGGCGCGAACGTGAAGTCCTTCGTGTGGTACTCGCCGAAGACCTTCAAGGAGAAGAACTGGACCGTCCCGACCACGTGGGACGAGATGATCGCGCTCAGCGACAAGATCGCCGCCAGCGGCGTCAAGCCGTGGTGCGCCGGCATCGAGTCCGGTGACGCGACCGGCTGGCCGGCCACCGACTGGATCGAGGACGTGCTGCTGCGCGACCAGGGCGCCGACGTGTACGACCAGTGGGTCAAGCACGCGATCCCGTTCAACGACCCGCGCATCGCGTCGGCGACCGACCGGGTCGGCTCGATCCTGAAGAACGAGAAGTACGTCAACGGCGGCTACGGCGGCGTGAAGTCGATCGCCACCACCGCGTTCCAGGAGGGCGGCCTGCCCATCATCGAGGGCAAGTGCGCGCTGCACCGCCAGGCCTCCTTCTACGCCAACCAGTGGCCGAAGGGCACCAACGTGTCGGCCGACGGCGACGCGTTCGCGTTCTACTTCCCGGCCATCGACCCGGCCAAGGGCAAGCCGGTCCTGGGCGGCGGCGAGTTCGTCGCGGCCTTCACCGACCGTCCCGAGGTCCAGGCGGTGCAGACCTACCTGGCCACCTCGGACTGGGCCAACGGCCGCGCGAAGCTGAAGAACTGGATCTCGGCGAACAAGGGCCTGGACGTGAACAACGTCGAGAACCCGATCGACAAGGTCGCGGTCGGCATCCTGCAGGACCCGAAGTCGGTCTTCCGCTTCGACGGCTCGGACCTGATGCCGGCCGCCGTCGGCGCGGGCTCGTTCTGGAAGGGCATGACCGAGTGGATCAACGGTAAGGACACCAAGACCACCCTCGACGCGATCGAGGCGTCCTGGCCGAAGTGATCCGGCACCGCATGATCTCTTGATCATCTGACTGCGCCGTGTGGGTCCGACCGGGCCCACACGGCGTAGTCTTCCTCCCGATCGGCCGACGAGGAGACCGCGTGGACTTCGACTTCACCGCCGAAAGCCCGAAGCTGATGATGCTGCTGTACGGTGTCGTCGCCTTCGCGGCCGTGGTGGGACTGCTGCTGCTGGTGCTCGATGTGCTGCCCAGCCGCAAGGACCGCTGGGTGGCGCTGGGCCTGCTGTTCCCGGCGGGCGCCCTGCTGACCGTGGGCCTGATCGTCCCGGCGGTCCGCACCCTGATCCTGTCGTTCATGAACGCCGACTCGACGAAGTTCGTGGGCTTCGACAACTTCGTCTGGATGTTCACGGACAAGACCTCGGGCATGCTGCCCGACTTCAGCTCCGACCCGGTCTCCTACGGCGTGCTGCTCAGCACCGTGATGTGGGTGCTGCTGGTGCCGAGCGTCTCCACCGCGATCGGCCTCGTCTACGCCGTACTGGTCGACCGGGCCAGGCTGGAGTCGTTCGCCAAATCCCTGATCTTCATGCCGATGGCGATCTCGTTCGTCGGCGCGGGCATCATCTGGAAGTTCATCTACGCCTACCGCCAGGAAGGCGAGGACCAGATCGGCCTGCTCAACCAGGTCGTCGTCGCCCTCGGCGGCACCCCGCAGCAGTGGCTGCTCGACGGTCCCTGGAACACGCTGTTCCTGATCGCGGTGCTGGTCTGGATCCAGGCCGGCTTCGCCATGGTGATCCTGTCGGCGGCGATCAAGGCCATCCCGGCCGACATCGTCGAGGCCGCCCGCATCGACGGCGTCACGCCGTGGCAGATGTTCTGGCGGGTGACCATCCCCAGCATCCGGCCCGCGCTGGTCGTGGTCATGGTGACCATCTCGATCGGCACCCTGAAGGTCTTCGACATCGTCCGCACCATGACCGGCGGCCAGTTCGGCACCAGCGTCGTGGCCAACGAGATGTACAACTACTCGTTCCGCTTCGACGAGAAGGGCAAGGGCGCCGCGCTGGCGGTGCTGCTGTTCGTGCTCGTCGCACCGATCGTCATCTACCAGATCCGGGTCATGCGCCGGCGGCGGCTGGAGGGTTCTCGATGAGCACCGGTACGGAAACGATCGCGGCGATGCCCGAGTCGGAGGTGCCCGCGACCCCGGCGGGACGGGTGCGCAAGCGGCTGACCAGCCGCACCGCCAGCGCCGTGTCGCTGGTCATCGCGCTGCTGTGGACGGTGCCGACGTTCGGCCTGCTGGTGTCGTCGCTGCGGCCCGAGGACCAGATCAAGAGCAACGGCTGGTGGAACTTCTTCAGCGACCCCCAGCTCACCCTGGACAACTACCAGGAGGTGCTGTTCGGCACCACCGCGTCCTCCGGGCGGCTGGCGGGCTACTTCATCAACTCGCTGGTGATCACGATCCCGTCGGTGCTGTTCCCGCTCGCGTTCGCCTCGCTGGCCGCGTACGCGCTGGCCTGGACGCGTTTCCGGGGCCGCGACTGGGTCTACATCGGCATCTTCGCGCTCCAGATCGTGCCGCTCCAGATGGCGCTCATCCCGCTGCTGCAGTTCTTCACCAAGGGCGTGGCGATCGACGGCTTCCAGCTGCTGCCCGCGTGGGACCTGGAGAACGAGGCCAAGTTCGTCACGGTCTGGTTCGCCCACACCTGCTTCGCGCTGCCGCTGGGCATCTTCCTGCTGCACAACTTCATGGCCGAGCTGCCCGGCGAGCTGGTCGAGGCGGCGAAGGTCGACGGCGCCAGCCACGCGAAGATCTTCCGGTCCGTGGTGCTGCCGCTGATCGTGCCCGCGCTGGCTTCGTTCGCGATCTTCCAGTTCCTGTGGGTATGGAACGACCTGCTGGTCGCGCTGATCTTCGCGGGCGGCCCGAAGAACGCCCCGCTGACCGTCCGGCTGGCCGAGATGGCGGGCACCCGGGGCAACGAGTGGCAGCGGCTCACCGCGGGCGCGTTCGTCTCGATCGTCGTACCGCTGATCGTCTTCCTGTCCCTCCAGCGCTACTTCGTCCGAGGCCTGCTCGCAGGCTCCGTCAAGGGCTGACCCGCCCACGCCGAACGACACTTTCGGGGAAACTGCAGGAATCCGAGCCCGGATTCGCGCAGTTTCCCCGAAACTGCATTCAGCCCCGCCCGCCCCGCGGCGACCGTCGAGACCTCGACGATCTCTCCCGGCTTGGCCTTATTCGGTGCGGCGACCAGCGGCACACCGCGTTTCTGCCCGCCGACCGTCGCCCCGTCGTGTGGGATCTCGCGATGGAGCGTCGCCGCCCCGTTCCCGGTGCCCTTGACCCGCACGCCGAGCCGCAGTCCGGGCGTGCGACGGAAGCGCCTGAGCCTGTGGATAACCGGGCGGACGCCTATGTCCCCCCGGTACGTGACCGGGCGGACGTGTACGTCTGAGCGACCGGACGTAGGCGACCGAGCGACCGGACGCCTACGTCCGGGGAACCGCCCTTAACCATCAAGAACCATCCCCCGCGCGGGGCGCTCCCTCCGGGCCGCCGCTCCGGTGGGCGCTGCTCTCCCCGCGCCTCGTGCCGGACAGTGCCCCGAGGCACGCCGGACAGCCTGCCCACAACTGTGGCCCCTGCCGTGCCGAGCGCCTTGGAGGAGACCGATGACCGCCCACCCGATGACCGCTGCCATCGGCGAGATGGCCGCACGCCTCGCGGTGGCGAACTACTGCGCTGGTGTCGCCTTCACCAACGGGCAATGCGGCGGCAAGTCCGTAGACCACTGGGACCGGGCGTCTGTCCGGCGGCTCCGGGCGGTTCAACGCCTCGCCGCCGCCATGTCCGCCCCGGTGTGCGCCACCGCCGCCGACACGCCCGCCCGCACGCGGACAATGTCCGGGCAGCGGTCCGCCCCGACGCTGGTTATAGCAACGCCGGACATGGCGGTGTCCGCCCGGACGTCCGCCCCCGCCGCCACGACTGCCGCCCGAGTCGCCGCCATCGCCGCCGCCCTTGGCGTCTGTGACCGGACGGTCCGGCGGCATCGGGCGGCGCTGCGGGCGGTGTCCGCCTGACCGCCGCCTGTGTCCGCCCGAGGTGCCCTCGCCACGCCCGATGGGGGTACTTCCTCGTAGGCTCGCTGCCATGACTGGCCTTATTCAGGTGTCCACCGCGACCGAGCACCGCGACGCTGCCGTTACCCTCGCGGGCGAGGCTGTCCGCCTTCGCCTCGCTGCCTCCGCACAGATCATTGGCCCTGTGACGTCCGTGTTCTGGCACCTGGGCGAGTACGGCACGGGTGAGGAGTGGAAAACCGCGCTCATCACGACCAAGGACCGCTACGCCGAGCTTGAGGCGTTCATCCTGGCGAACCACCCGTGGCAGAACCCGCAGGTGACCGCCGTCGAGATCGTCGCTGCCTCAGCCGCCTGCGCCACCTGGGCGCACAGCGCCGTCAACGCGGGCTGACCGCGAGGCCGTCCCGTAGTTCGCGCATGGCACGAGTCGCTTCGAAAGGCGCGGAGAGCGCGAGCGTCGCCGCTATCCGCGCCTTCGGTCGCGTCGAAGCAACACCCGCGGTCAGACTGTGAGCCCTGGTGATCGTGCTGGCGGCAAGCTCAACTTCGCGCCCGTGTAGGTACGCCTCGGCGAGCGCGAGCAGATAGAGCGCCTTGTCACGCGCGTAAGCGTCCGGGAAGTCCGCAAGCGCGCCGGTCAGCGGCGGCACCGCCCGCAACGGCCGGCCAAGCGCCGACCAGCATCGGCCGGTCATGATGTCGATCTCTTGGGCGTCGACCCACGCTGCCCAGTCTGGATCGGCGGGGGCTCCCTGGCCATCGAGCGCTCGGGCCGCTTCGCCAAGAGCTGCCTCAGCCTCCGCAACGAGCCCAGCAACGGCGTAGGACCACGCAGCCCGGTCAAAGACCAGCGCTCGGACCTTCGCTGGGACGTAGGCGGTCAACGCCTGGCACGATGCGCGGGCAAGCTCAACATCCACTCGCCCGCTGAAGGCCCGCTGATACGCATCGAGCGCGAGCGCGTTGGCGACAAGTGCTTGATCGCCCGCCTCAACCGCCGCGTGGCGACTCGTCTGGTAAAGGTGGGCGGAGCGGCCCATCCATCCCGCATCGAATGCAGCCCAGCCCGCTAGCTGAGCCTGCTCGGCAAGCACCGCGAGCAGCGCCCGGCGGGTGCCGTCGGTGTACGTCCCGCCGCTGAGCACGGCACTGCGGCGGCTGAAGAAACGGTCGACCCTCACCTTGGAGTAGGCATCGCCCCGAGCATTTCGCGCATGCTCAGCGTGTCATCCCTCGCCATTACACCCTCAACGAACGCGCCCTTCGCCGCGCCTACGACCTCGGCGGCACGTTCCTACTCGAACGGTCCGCCCGGCAGCAGCTCTACATGGTCGTTCGTGGCAGGGCCGAGAGCGCCGAGGAGTGCGCGGCGCTGGCCGAGTGGTACCGCGCCGAGGCGCCGACGGTCGTGGCGTATTGGACCGACGTTGCCCAGGGCGAGGCGTGGCCGGCGGGGGCGCTTCCGGACGCCTACCTCAGCGATGCGAGGGCCGCCGTAGCCGCCCTGACGGTCGCCTGATTAGCGACGCAGATCGGCCGCAAGACGGCAGGCGGGCGACGCACACCACCGCGCGCAACCAGCGTGACTGTCGTCGTGATCCCGAAGAACGGCGTCCGCCAGGGCGCCGCTGTCGCGCTCGGCGCGGTGCGCGCGGTTCAGTAGGTCGTGCCAGTCGGACGCGTCCAGGTCATTCACAACGCGCACAGGGGTGCCCTCCACTAGATCAAGCTCCCGCTCGCCCTGAGGCGGTAGCGGCGTCTCATGTCAAGTGTCAGGCCTGCTCAGAGTGGTTGATCAATCTCGTCAGCCGCCGCCAGGCGCCGTCAACGGCTGTCATACCGCAGTAACCACGTGGCACATTGAGCCTCTGGTTGTCGTGAGTTGCCAAGCATAGACTCAGCGTGTCGTCACTGGTTGAGTCGAGAGGACGCACCCCCTGTGCCTGGGCCAATCCGCATGCCGCCGCTGAGCGAGCTGCCGAACGGACCCCGGCGCGAGTTCGTCGAGGAGATGTTTTTCTACTTTCGGACCGCCGGGCGGCCAACGCTGCGCGAGATCGACGACGCGATCAGGAAATATGATCTAGTCGGAACCGCAAGCCGGGAAACCATTCGGCGGGTGCTACAGGGCACTTCGGTGCCCTCGCGGTGGACGACGGTTGAGGCGATCCTCTACGGCCTGTGTGACCTCGCTGGTTTCAAGGTGCATAGCGACCGCTGGCCAGACGAGATGGACTCGGCGTCGTGCTATGACTACGTAAAACGGCTCTGGAACGACGCCCTCGACAGCGACCCGAATCCGCCGAAGATCGTCGACCCATGGGACCAAGAGCCCCCGTTCTGACGACACGCCCCGCCTCCCGGTTCGCGCCGGAGGGCGGGGCGTTTTGCGTTTACACGCTCGTCAACGATGGGCCTCCTCACGGGAAGAGATCATCGAACGTATGCACGCTCCTCGAAGTGGACCCCGGATCGCTGAAGTCGCTCCACTCCGTCTTGATCATGTTGCTCGCCGCTGGCGGAGCCCTGCTAATCCTGGTCCTAATTAACTATGTCTAGCGCAGGCTCAACGACCGCGCTGGCAAGCTCAGCATGTTGGATGCACAGAACATCCTCGCCGGTCGCCGGTAGCCGCCGAAGGAGCGCAAGGCGGCCGAGCAGGACCAGGTCGTATCCGCGCCGGGCCAGGGCGTGCGCCGTGGCCGCGCCGATCCCGGTGCCGCCGCCGCTGATCACGGCCAGCGGCCGCGTTTCCTCAGTCAAGATCACGCGAGCCACCATACCGGACAGAGCTGCACGAACAGGGTCCGGCCAGGCGGCTACTGAACCGGGCAAGCCCGGGTTTCGTGTCAATGTGGAAACCTGCCGGACACATTGATCTCTACCCGTGGGAGCGCTTCCGCAGGTAGCGGGCACATCGGTTATCAGGCAAGGATTTCCAGGTGGTTGCCTACAGATTCTGGGTCGGTGAAGGGTCTTCCCCTCCGGTTCAGAACTCGCTATCGTCTCAACAAACGTCCATGGGAACGCTTCCACGGATGTTCATCAATGTAAGAATTAGCCCGTCGATGGCCCGCCCGGACGCCATCGCCGGCCGCTCCCCGAGGCGGTCGGTCGCCGATCTCCCTACGACCGGCGACCGACCTCCCTCCGGGTGCCGGAGAGGAGGTGAAGCTCGCGACTACGTCGCGTGCCAACGGCTCCCGCGCGTCACGCTGTCTCGTGACCTGCCGCCCGGCAGGCACAGGGCGTGAGCACCCGATGGGGGCGGGGACTGCCCTTCCCCGCTCCCATACCATCGGGATGCATTGTCCGCCTTGACGCCCATCAGCACCAGACTTGCGCCACCTTTGCGAAAGTCCGAACACCACATCTCCACCCGTCACCGGGATAGGGACAACTGTACCCGATCATGGGAGCGTTCCCACTCATGATCAGCCCTTTCCCAGTATTTGAGGAGCACCACATGCCAGGCACCCCCAGCGCCGACCCAAGCGGCGCCGCGACCACGACGGTCGCCACCGGCGCTCAGAACGCCGGCGTGGACGGGACCACTTCGGATCCCGCCCCCGCCGCGGCGCCGGCCCTGCGGTTCCCCGACGGATTCATCTGGGGGGCCGCGACCTCGGCGTACCAGATCGAAGGCGCGGCTCACGCCGACGGACGCGGGCAGTCCGTATGGGACACCTTCTGCAGGATCCCCGGCAGGGTGCGCAACGGCGAGACCGGAGACGTCGCCGCCGACCACTACCACCGCTGGGCCGACGACCTGGACCTGATCCGGGAACTCGGCCTCAAGTCGTACCGCTTCTCGGTGTCCTGGCCGCGGGTCATCCCGACCGGCGCCGGACCGGTGAACCGCAAGGGCCTCGACTTCTACAAGCGCCTGGCCGACGGCCTGCGCAACCGCGGCGTCACGCCGATGGTCACGCTCTACCACTGGGACACCCCGCAGGAGCTGCAGGACCTCGGCGGCTGGGAGAACCGCGACACGGCCTACCGCTTCGCCGAGTACGCCGCCACCGTGGCCCAGGCCCTCGGCGACGTCGTGCCCAACTGGCTCACCCTCAACGAGCCCAAGACGATCGTGCAGAACGGCTACCTGTCCGGCACGCACGCCCCCGGCAAGCAGGACCCCGCCGCCGCGTACGTCGTGGCCCACCACCAGCTGCTCGCCCACGGCCTGGCCGTGCAGGCGATGCGCCCGCACCTGGGGGCCGCCGGCCGGATCGGACCCGCGCTCAACCTGCACCCCTGCTACCCGGCCGACGACAGCCCGCAGGCCCAGGCCCGCACCGTGCTGCACGACGGGTACGAGAACCGCCTCTACCTCGACCCGATCCTCAAGGGCAGCTACCCGCAGGACGTGCTGGACGACCTGGCGTCGTACTCGCCGATGCAGAAGTACGTCCTCGACGGCGACCTGCAGGTCATCAACTCGCCGATCGAGCTGCTCGCGGTCCAGTACTACACGCCCCTGTACGTCACCGCCGACGGTGACACGGTCACCCGCTACCCGACGACCGAGGCGTTCTGGCAGCAGATCTATCCCGAGGGCATGTACGACATCCTGATGCGCATCAAGAAGGACTACGGCGACGTCGCCCTGACCATCACCGAGAACGGGCTGCCCACGCCGGACACCCTGAGCCACGACGGCCGGGTGCGCGACAACGGCCGCATCGCCTTCCTGCGCGACCACTTCGCCGAGGCGCACCGCGCCATCACCGACGGGGTCAACCTGGAGAGCTACCACGTGTGGTCGCTGATGGACAACTTCGAGTGGGCGGAAGGCTACGACCAGCGGTGGGGCCTGGTCTACGTCGACTACGCCACGCAGCGCCGGATCCTGAAGGACAGCGCCGGGTGGTACAGCGGCGTCATCAGCGCCAACGGCCTGTGAAAGTTTCCCCGCCGGTGGGCGACCACCGAGTCCACGCCGGCGGGTGACGGGGCCGGGCGACCAGTGGTCGCCCGGCCCCCAATGTGTGTCAGGCCCCCAGCGCCCGGCCGAGCGCCGCCACGTCGCCGCGCAGCCGCTGCGCGGCCGCCGGGGCGAGGCTGCCCTCGTCCTGCCGCAGGTCGATCTTGTCGTTGAGGTTCGCCAGCTGCTGGCGTAGCAGGTCGCCTGTCGGCTTGTTCTGGGCGATGTTGCGGATCACGTTGGCGATGTCGGTCTTGACGTCCGAGCGCACCTGCGTCTGCGACTCGGCCAGCTCCAGGGTGTACAGGGCCGCGTCGCGGGCCTGCACAACCGTCAGCACCGCCGAGGACGGCAGCGGGGACGGGGGCGGCGGCGGCGACTTCGTGGGATAGCCGGTGGGCCAGTTGGCCGGCACGGACGGCGACACCGACGGGCTCGGCACCGGCGACGCCGACGCGGCGGGTGGGACGGTGCTGGGCGAGGCCGAGGCCGAGGGCGAGGCACCCGACCCGGCGGGCCGCTCGGTGTCGTCCAGCGGCAGCAGCCACACCAGCAGCCCCAGCGCGCCCAGCGCACCGGCGGTCAGCGCCACCGGGAGCAGCCGCCGGCGTCCGGGGACGGCCAGCGCCGAGCGCAGCACCCGGGCCGCCTCGGCCGCCGACGGGCGCCCGGCGGGGGTGCGCTGGAGACATTCGACGACCAGGCGGATGACCGAGCGGGGCAGCCCCGGCACCTGCGGCAGCACGATCGGGCCGTGGTCGGCGGCGACGTCGTCCCACCCCGCGACCCGGAACGGCGGATGGCCGGTCAGCATCTCGTACAGCACCACGCCCAGGGCGTACACGTCGGTGGCGGGCTGGGCGGGGGTGCCGTCCAGGCGCTCCGGGGCGACGTACGAGGGGGTGCCGAAGCTGGCGCCGGTGCTGTCGTCGTCAGGCTCGCCGACCCGGGCCGCGATGCCGAAGTCGAGCACGGTGACCTGCTCGCCGTGCAGCATGACGTTGTCGGGGGTGATGTCGCGGTGCACCACCCCGCGCCGGTGCGCGACCTCCAGCACCGTGGCGACCCGCCCGGCGATGCGCAGCGCCTCCCGCCACGGCAGCGGTCCCAGCGCGATCCGGTCGGCCAGCGGCTCGCCCGCGACCAGCTGGAGCACGATGACGGCGATCTCCTCGCCGTCGGCGGTGCTGTCGCGGACGAAGTCGTGCACGCCCGCCACGTCCGGGTGGTTCAGCCGGGCCACCGCCCACGCCTCCCGGCGGGCGAGCTCCCGCAGCCGCTCGTCGCCGGCCAGGACCGGGTCGAGCACCTTCAGCGCCACCAGCCGGTCGAGCGTCTCGTCCTTGGCCCGCCAGATGACCGACATCCCACCGGCCCCGATCCGGTCGATCAGCCGGTAGCGCCCGGCCAGCAGATCTCCGGCGCGCATCAGGAAATCATGTTCGGTCACGTCCCGCACGGTGCGGCATGATCGGCGGTGGTGTCAACGCCCCCACCGACAACAGTTGCATGATCGTTGCGCGACCCGCCGTCAGCGCACCGCGACCGTGCGACCCTCCTGTTCGGACAGCTGAGCCGCGGCCAGCACCGCCACGACGTCGCGGCCGAACCGCACGTCGCACGGGTGCCCGGGGTGCCCGGAGCGCACCTGGGCCAGCAGTTCGTCGACCGCCCGGCCGAAGTTGACCACCGGATCGCCGGAACCGCCGGGCAGATCCACCACGCCCGCCTCGCCCAGCAGCTGGTAGCCGAACGGCTGCGCGGCGGGCGGGGCGTCGAGGGTCAGCTGCATGACGCTGACCGCGCCGCTGTCGTGGCGGGCCAGCACGTGGCTGGTGGCGTGCGCGCCGCGCAGCGCCGACACCTCGGCGACCGGGCCGAGCACCGGCAGCAGCCGCGACAGCGCGTGCGGCCCCAGGTCCCACAGGCCGCCGTGCTCGCGCCGCCACAGCGAACCGGAGTACGGGCCGCCCTGGGCGAAGATCGAGCCGTACATGACGACGCGGGCCGAGCTCCAGCCGCCCGCCGCCGCAGCGGTCTCCAGGGCCCGCGTCACCTCGGGGTCGAACCGGGCGGTGAAGAAGACGACGCTGGCCACGCCGCTGTCGGCGGCCGCCTGCACCACCGCGTCGGCGTCGGCGACGGTCAGCGACACCGGCTTGTCCAGCAACAGGTGGCGCCCGGCGCGGGCGGCGCGCACGGCCAGCGGCGCCTGCACGTCCGGCGGCAGGGCCACGGCGACGGCCTCGCAGTCGGCGATGAGCGCGTCGGCGTCGGCGTACGGCCGCACCCCGAGGTCGGCGGCCAGCGCCGCCGCCTTGGCCGGATCGCGGCCCCACACCCCGACCAGCTCGGTCCCGGGATGGGCGGTCAGCGCCGCCCCCTGCGTCACCCGGGCCCAGTGGCCCGTGCCGAACAACCCGAATCGCATGGTGATCACCCTAGCGACCTCAGGCTCCGGCGACCTCGTCGGTGTAGCGCTGGCGCACCCGCAGCGGCAGGTCGCGGTTCACGAAGCCGTCGAAGGCGCGGGCCTCGTACTGGTCGGGCAGCAGGGCGCGGACCCGGTCCTCGTAGCCCAGCCCCGCCTGCGCGATGCGCACCACCGGCGGGTCGCTCAGGTCGACGGCGACGGGTCCGGAGATGCGGGAGGCGAAGTCCCACGGCTGGCCGACGGCCCCGGCGGCGCAGAGGTAGTAGGCGTACACCACGCGGACGTCGGCGACGTCGCGGGCGTCGGCGGGCTCGTAGCCCATGGTCTCGGCGGTGCACAGCACCTTGTCGTCGGCGTTGACCTGGTGGCCGTGCTGGTGGTGCTCGGCCGGGGAGGACTGCTCCAGCACCTGGACCACGCGCTGGGCCAGCAGCGTGCCCAGATCGGGCGGCGGCACCAGCAGCGGATACAGCCACGCCACCGCGGCGAGCGCCAGCAGCTCCGGCAGCACCCACCAGGCGTTGCGGCGCACGGCGGTCATCGACACCGGCACATGGTCGCAAAGCTGATGGCACTGCGCAACCATTGCCTGACCGGCTCATACATGGTGAAATGTCGATGCCGTGGCGCCGCGAGGGCACCCGTGGGCGCGCCGCGGCACGCGCGTGAGCCGTGTTCGACGCGACGCATCCCCCGCTCTGCCCGCAACCCGCGCAGCGGGTGCCGGGCAGGGATGACTCCGCAGTCGCAGCACGGCCCGTCCCGCCGTCGTGCGGTGCGTCTCCGTGCTGGAAAGGACAGCACGTGAACAGATTCAAGGTGGCCGCGCTCGCGGCTACCGCGGCATTGACCGCCGGCCTGGCGACCATGCTGATCAATCCCGGCCCCGCGGCCGCGCACGGGGCGCTGCTGACCCCGGGCAGCCGCACCTACCTGTGCTATGTGGACGGCCTCGCCAGCACCGGCGAGATCAAGCCGACCAACCCCGCCTGCCAGAACGCGGCGACCGTGGGCGGCACCCAGCCGTTCTACGACTGGTTCGGGGTGCTGCGCTCCGACGGGGCGGGCCGCACCCGCGGCTTCATCCCGGACGGCGCGCTGTGCAGCGGCGGATTCACCAAGTACGCCGGGTTCGACGCCCCGCGCAGCGACTGGCCGCTGACCCACCTCACCTCCGGGGCCAGCCACAGCTGGCGCTACAGCAACTGGGCCGCCCACCCGGGCTGGTTCTACCTCTACATCACCAAGGACGGGTACGACCCGAACCAGGCGCTGACCTGGGCGCAGATGGAGGAGCAGCCGTTCCTCAGCGTCGACCACCCGCCGATGTCGGGCCCGGCGCCGAACGGCTACTACTACTGGACCGGGAACCTGCCCGCCAACAAGACCGGCCGCCACGTCATCTACTCGGTGTGGCAGCGCTCGGACAGCAACGAGACCTTCTACGGCTGCTCGGACGTGGTCTTCGACGGCGGCACCGGCCAGGTGACCGGCATCAACAACCCGCTGCCGAGCCAGTCTCCGGGGCCGTCGGCGTCGTCGGGCACCTCGCCGTCGGCGTCGCCGTCGCGGTCGGCCTCGCCCTCGCCGTCGCCGTCGCGGTCGACCTCGCCGTCGCCGGTGCCGAGCAGCCCCGCGCCGAGCACGCCCGCGCCGACCGGGGCGTGCACCGCGACGTACGCGGTCACCAACAGCTGGGGCAACGGGTTCCAGGCGGAGGTGACGGTGAGCAATCCGCGCACCACGCAGCTCAACGGCTGGACCGTGAAGGCGACGTTCCCGAACGGGCAGATCGTGTCGCAGAGCTGGAACAGCACGTACACGCAGTCGGGGGCGGTGGCCACGTTCAAGAACGTGAGCTACAACGCCGCGATCCCCGGCGGCGGCAGCACCACGTTCGGGTTCCTGGGCAGCCATACCGGCGTGAACAACGCGCCGACGCTGACCTGCACCAGTCCGTGAGGTAGCACCGGCCGGCATGGCCGGAAACGGCGGCGGGGGCGGCCCGAAGGCCACCCCCGCCGTCTCGTTCAGGTGGTCACTTCACCAGGCGGTACGCCCGGATGATGGTCTGCTCCACCGTGTTGCCCCTGCTGTCCTCGCCGCTGGCCTTCAGCGACACGAAGCCCGCCTTGTTCGGGTGCGCCACGGTCACCACCCAGCAGCCGAAGATGTGCAGCACCTTGGCCTTGACCCAGTGCTTCCCGTCGTCATACGACACCTGCACGGTGAGCTTGCGCAGGCTGCCCGCGCCGGAGTCGTACTGCTGCGACACCGTCACCGGGATGACGCCGAGGCTGCCCGCCTTCGCCGTGTTGCGGTCGCTGAGCGCCGGGGCGAAGCCCAGCGCCGTGACCGGCAGGCGGGTGAGGTCGTCGGCGTGGCCCGAGCGGAAGGTCCAGACCGTCTTCTCCCGCACCGAGAGCACCGCCGGGGCGCCGCGCTCGATGCTCGACTCGACCCGGAACCGGCCGGGTGCGGCCGGGATGTCCTCGAAGAACGCCCAGGGCGTGTCGGCCTCGCCCACCAGCACGCCGTCGCGGTAGACCGCGATGTGGCCGCCGGTGAACTCGCCGAAGCCGGTGTGACCCGCCGCGTCGCCGAAGAAGCCCTGGCCGATCAGCATCTCGTCCTCGAACCGGGCCACGTCGGCGCTCTCCTCGCCCGAGGAGAACTTCGGCCCGAACACGGCCTCGTTCCACCGCTCCTGGTAGGTCCGCCCGGCCTGGTACGTCTTGCGGCCGCCGTTCAGCGACTGCACGAACGTGTACGACTCGTCGCTCTGCACCACCTCGTCGAACATCGGCTCCCAGGCCACGTCACCGGCGTAGTACTCGGTGCGCGTGTAGGGCAGCTCGCTGCCGATCGACAGTGCCGATGCGCTGAAGGCGCCGGGGATCCACGCGAACGCGCCCTTGTAGCCGTACGCGCCCGGCACGTGGGCGTAGTGCTCGGCGCGGACCTTGGCGAAGTCCGCGGCGGACAGGTGCTTGGTCAGGCCGGCCATGAGCTGGTCGGTCTGCCACCAGGCCCCGTTGTACACCACCGGGGTGCGCGACGCGTCACCGTCGGCGGCCACGCGGGCGAACGTGCCCGTGGTCCACGACAGCATGCCCGGCAGGGGCGCGCTGTCCAGCGGGCCGGAACGCAGCCCGTCGTAGCCGCCCACCGACGCGCCGACGCCGCCCTGGCCGCCGTCGCCCATCGGGAACTGCACGTTGATGTCGGCCGCCACCGCGGTGGCGGCCGGGTCCGGCACCGTCACGTCGAACGTGCCGGAGTTGCGCGCGTCCAGGGTGACGGTGGCCGAGCCGGAGACCACCAGGCGCGGGTACACCAGCTGGGTGACCCCCGTCTCGGTCGGGATCCAGGTGAACAGCAGGTACGTGCCCGCCGGGACGCGCACCTCGGTGCCCATACCCGGGAACAGCAGCTGCTCCTTGCCGGTGCCCTGGTTGAACAGCACGGTGAAGTAGTCCGCCGCGGGCTGGCCGTCGAGGCCCAGGTGCGGCAGGTTCAGCGTGAACTTCTCCTCCTCGCGGTCCACCGCGAACGGGGTGGTCACCTTGGCCGCGCCCGCGGTGGCCGTGATCCGGCCGCCGAAGTAGCCGGTCGCGGTGCCCGACCGCACGTCGGACGTGAGCTGCACCGAGGCGGTGCCGCCCGCGGGCACGGTCAGCGTGCTCGCGCTGAGCGCGAAATACCCCGCCGGGGCGGCGGTGTCCAGCGCCAGGGCCAGCGTGACGTCGGCCGCGCCGCCGTTGCGGTAGGTGACGGTGCGCACGTCGACCGGGTCGTCGCCGTGCGGCCAGGCCTGGCGGCCCAGGCTGACCACGGCCGGTTCGGCGGTGATCTGCTGGGTGATCGCGCGGGCCACGTCGACCCGGCCCGCGCCCTGCGCGAACGGGCCCTCGATGGCCGGGTTCGGCGCCGCCGACCCGATCAGCGTGGCCTTGCGCTGCGCCGCCGACCAGTCGGGGTGCAGCTGGGTGAGGATCGCGGCCGAACCGGCCACGTGCGGGGTCGCCATCGAGGTGCCCGACAGCGTCGTGTACGGCTGGCCGGGCTCGCCCAGGAAGCCGTCCTTGCTGTTGGCGGCGGTGATGTCGACACCCGGCCCGGTGATCTCCGGCTTGAGCGCGGCGTCGCCGACGCGCGGGCCGCGGCTGGAGAACTCGGCCAGGTCCTCGTTCTTGTAGACCGCGCCGACCGCGAGCGCCGCGTCGGCGCTGGCGGGCGAGCCGACCGTCTCGTCGCCGCCGTCGTTGCCCGCGGCGATGACGAACAGGATGTTCGACGAGGCGGTCAGGTCGTTGACGGCCTGCTCGATCGGGTCGATCTCGGGGCCGTCCGTGCCGCCGAGGCTCATGTTGACGACGTCGGCGCCGTTGTCGGCGGCCCACTGCATGCCGTCGAGGATCCACGACTCGGCGCAGCCGCCCTCGAAGCAGACCTTGCCGTCGAGCAGGGTCGCCCCGGGCGCCACGCCCTTGTACTTACCGCTGGACGCCGCGCCGGAGCCCGCGATGGTCGAGGCGACGTGGGTGCCGTGGCCGACGTGGTCCAGGCCGTCCTCGTACTCCCCGGCGAAGTTCTGCTCGGCGGCCACCTTCCCGGACAGGTCCGGGTGGGTGGCGTCGATGCCGGTGTCGAGCACCGCCACCTTCACGCCGGTGCCGTCGTAGCCGGCGGCCCAGGCCGCGGGCGCGCCGATCTGCGGCACGCTCACGTCGAGGCTGGGCTTGCGCACCCCGTCCAGCCACACCTTGCCCGGGTTGGCCGCGCGGGCGTCGCCGCCGCCGGCCGACTTCAGGTTCTTCCAGTACGACCCGAGCTTGGCGCGCGGGGCCTTGGCGGCGTATCCGCGCAGCACCGGCAGCCGGCGCGTCACGGTCAGCCCGGCGGGTGCGGCGGTGGTGCTGCCGACCCCGGACACCAGCAGCGGCAGCGAGTCACGGCGGTCGTAACCGGCCGCGAGCAGCCCCGTGATGTCGAACAGGCGCAGGTCGACCCGGTCGGCGCGCAGCAGCGGCAGCGCGTCGGTCGGGATGACGTAGCGGTGCCCGGCGCGGGTGTAGCGCAGGTACTGGACCCCCTTGCGCGGGGTCAGGCTGATCCTTCCGTCTCCGTGCGTGGTCACCCGGTCGCCGGTCACCAGCGTGACCGTGCGCCCGACTGACTGAGCCTGGTGCAACCCGGTCCCCTCGGGCGCGGCGGGCTTCGGGCCCGCCACGCCGGGTTCCCCGGCCACCAACGATGTTACGACGGCGGCGGCGAGTAGGCCGGCCAGCATCCGTCGAGATCGCATTCGCTCTCCCCCATTTCGGCGTCTGCTTCAGACTGTCCACTTGCGACGCAATGTACTCACGCATCGCAATGCGTACACGCCGCAGGCATGCCGAACGGTTCCGCGAACTCTCAAGATCTTTCGAGGTGGCACCACCAGGGCCGCCGCGATCCGCCTCGACAGGGGATGGATGGGCGGCTATTTTGTTGGTACTCTCGCCGAAGTATCGCCTGGCGGTGCCGAAGAGACCGCCCGCTTCCGGAGCTGATCGGGATCCGGCGGCGGGCGGTTGGCGAGACACGAAGGAGCCGCGCCACTGGGCAGGGCGCGGCTCCTAGGAAAGGTTATGGTCGGTGCGTGCGGTCGCCTCGCGGCGAGTGGCGCGACACGGCTCCAGCCGTACGGTATTCCGTGAAGGCTTTGTATTTGAGGCCCGGGGACACTGTCCACGCACCGACCTCGACCACCATAGCGCCGATCTGCGGCATTGCCGAACATGGTGGCCGTGATCACGTCCGGGAATCACCGCCGGTCGTGTTCCTGACGGCGGCTCATTCCGGCCGTCCGTCGCTTGCCCTGCGCTGACCTTGCCGCAAGGATGACCGGGTGTCCAACGACCCCACCACCTCCGCCCAGCCGGCCGCGTCGCCGGCCGGCTCCGGATCGGCGGCCGGCGACGGCGCCGCCCGCACCCGACTGGGACGCGACAGCGACAACGACATAGTCATCAGCGACCTGCAGGCGTCGCGCCACCACGCGGAGCTGCGGCGGGTCGGCAACACCTACCAGATCGTCGACCTGGGCAGCCGCAACGGCACCTTCCTCAACGGACGCCGGGTGCTCAAGGCCACGATCCTGCACGCCGGCGACAAGGTGTCGATCGGCCGGCACGAGATGCTGTTCGACGGCGACCGGCTGCACGCGTACGTCGACACCGGCCCGGCCTCGATCGTCGCCGACGACCTCACCGTGCGCATCGGCAACAAGGTGCTCATCGACGACGTCAGCTTCTCCCTCCAGGAGGGCAGCCTGCTGGCGCTGATCGGGCCCAGCGGCTGCGGCAAGTCGACGCTGCTCAAGGCGCTGACCGGCCTGCGCCCGGCCACCCAGGGCCGGCTGTGGTACGGCGGGCAGGACCTCTACGCCGACTACGCCCAGCTGCGCTACCGCATCGGCATGGTCCCGCAGGACGACGTGCTGCACAAGCAGCTCAAGGTCCGCACGGCGCTGCGCTACGCCGCCGCGCTGCGCTTCGCCGACGACGTGCCGCGCAAGACGCGCTGGGCCAAGGTCAACGAGGTCATGGAGACGATGCGCCTGACCCACCGGGCCAAGGCGCGCATCGACACGCTCTCCGGCGGCCAGCGCAAGCGCGCGTCGGTCGCGATGGAGCTGCTCACCGAGCCGTCGCTGCTGTGCCTGGACGAGCCCACCTCGGGCCTGGACCCGGCGCTGGACAAGGGCGTCATGACCGAGCTGCGCGAGCTCGCCGACAAGGGCAAGACCGTCGTGGTGGTCACCCACAGCGTGCTGCACCTGGACATGTGCGACCGGGTGCTGGTGATGTGCCTGGGCGGCACCATGGGCTACTTCGGCCCGCCGGACCAGCTGCTGGAGTTCTTCGGCGCCGACGACTACGCCGACGTCTTCACCAAGATCACTGACGAGCCGGAGCGGTGGACCCGCGCCTTCCGCAACTCCCCGCTGTACGCCCGCTACGTCAGCGCCGTCGCCCCGGTCACCCGCACGGAGGCCGCCCCGGCGCCCGCCGAGCCGGCCGCCGCCGACCCGGTCGCGTCCATCCCGGCCCAGCGCACCGACGAGCAGACGCTCATCGACACCGGTGCGGTCGAGCTGCCCGTCAACCCGGCCGACGACGCCGAACCGGCCCCGGCGGCCAGCGTCGACGCCCAGGGCGTGCGCATCCGGCCCAACGTTGCCGCGGCCAAGCCCGGCACCGTGAACATGGACAAACGGACGTTCCGGCTGTTCGCGCGCAACCCCAGCGCGCCGATCCGGCAGTACTTCACGCTGTGCCTGCGCATGCTCAACGTGATCTTCTCCGACCGCGGGTTCAGCCTGTTCCTGCTGGCGATGCCGCTGATCCTGGCGGGCCTGTCCTACACCGTGCCCGGCGAGCACGGCCTGGCCATGCAGCGGATCATCAGCCTGGAGGCGATGCAGCTGCTGGTCGTCCTCGTCACCGGCGCCGCCTTCATCGGCACGGCCGCGTCGATGCGCGAGATCGTCGGCGAGGCGCCGATCTACGCCCGGGAACGGGCGGTCGGCCTGTCGGCCGCGGCGTACCTGGCCTCCAAGCTGACGGTGTTCTTCCTGATCAACACCGCGCAGGTGGCACTGTTCGTGTACCTCGCGCTGTTCAAGGGCACCCCGTCGTCGTACCTGGTGGTCCCGAGCCAGACCGCCGAGATCATCGTGGCGATGGTGGCGGTGGCGCTGGTCTCGACCGTGCTCGGCCTGCTCATCAGCGCGCTGGCGCGCACCTCCGAGCAGACCACGCCGATCATGGTCGTGGTGGTCATGGCCCAGCTGGTCTTCTCCGGCGGCCTGTTCCTGCTCGCGGGCAACCAGATGATGGAGATCATCGCCTGGTTCTTCCCGACCCGGTGGGGCTTCAGCGCTGCGGCGGCCACCGTCGACGTCGGCAAGATGCTGCCGAAGCTGTTCCAGGACCCGCTGTTCAACCACGACGCCACGACCTGGTGGCGGGCAGTGATCTTCATCTCGGTGCAGCTGGTCGTCCTGACCCTGCTCACCCGCCTCGCCATGCGCCGCCTAGAACCCGGCCGCGGCTGACCCAGCCCACCCCCGACACCCCCGACACCCCCGGCCCCGCGGCGCCCACCGGCCCGCGGGGCCTCCCTTTCCCCCACCCCACCCCACGCCCCCGCCCCGGCCAACCCCGACACGTTGATCATGAACTTATGGCCGTGTTCGACGGCGTGTCCCCACCCTGGCGCCGTGATCAACTCACGCAAGAACCGGGCCGGGCCGGGCCGAGCCAGGGCGGGCCGGGTCGGGGCGAGCCAGGGCGGGCGGGCCGGGCCAGGTCGGGCGGGCCGGGCCAGGGCGGGCGGGCCGGGCCAGGGCGGGCGGGCCGGGCCAGGTCGGGCGGGCCGGGCCAGGTCGGGCGGGCCGGGCCAGGTCGGGCGGGCCGGGCCGGGCCGGGCCAGGTCGGGCGGGCCGGGCCGGGCCGGGCCAGGTCGGGCGGGCCGGGCCGGGCCGGGCGGGTCGGGTCGGGTCGCAAGATCGCGGTCCTCGGTCACAAGCTGCGGTCTGTGGCGATATCGCGACCGCAGACAGTGATCATGGCTAGCGACGAGGCGAAGATCGCCGACTCCGGGCGTTCCACCACGCGGGTTGCCGTCGCAGGGCATGGCGGAACCCGGCGGTGATGCGGGTCCTTCGGTGGGTGGCCCCGATGATCGGCGTTTGCGGTCAGGATCTGCGCTTCGGCAGCAGGTATCGACCGTAGGCGGCGATCATCGCCGGAAGCCGTGCGGCAGCGGGCAGGCGGGGGCGGGGCGGGGCGGTCCGGGAATCGGGATGTGGGCGGCGACGGGGCGAAGATCGTCGGCTCCGGGGTTTCACTGCGCGGGTTGCCGTCGCAGGGCATGGCGGAACCCGGCGGTGAGGCAGGTCTTCCGGTGGGTGGCCCCGATGATCGGCGGTTGCGGTCAGGATCTGCGCTTCGGCAGCAGGTATCGACCGTGGGCGGCGATCATCGCCGGAAGGCGCGCGGCAGCGGGCGGGTGGTCAGAGTGGGCGGGTGGTCAGGGGGTCGGGACGCGGGCGGCGAGGGGGCGGCCGGTGAGGCGGCGGTACGCCAGGAACAGCTCGCAGCCCAGGCAGAGCCCGAACGCGCCGTTGAGGAAGGCCGCGACCAGCGCGAACCCGGCCGCGACCGCCCCGACGACAGTGGCGCCCGATAGGTATCCGGCCGCCGACACCAGCGCGAACCCCAGCCCGACCGCTTGGGCGAAGCGCACCGGTGCCAGCGGCTCCAGTTCGGCGGGCGGCGCCAGGCGCGGGGCGACCAGGACGCGGTACACCAGGCCGTACGGCCCCAGCCGGGGCCACGCGGCCGTGACCGCGAACACCGCCGCCTGCGCCAGCATCAGCCATCCCGATCCGGTGAGCAGCACCGCCAGCACCACGAACGTCGTGATCACGGCGCCGAAACGGGGACCTCTGGGGTCGGTCATGCGGGACTCTTCTCGGTGTCGGCGGAGGTGTCGGCGGCTGAGGTGTCGGCGGAGGTCGGCGCGACGGCGGCCAGCAGGGGCGCGACGGCGGCCAGGACCTGTGCGCGGGTCGGGGTGCCCTGGGCGCGCCCGGCGATCCGGCCGGCCCGGTCGACGACCAGGACGGTGGGCGTACGCCAGATGTCCAGCGCGCGCACCGCCTCCAGCCTGCTCTCCGCGTCGATCTCGACGTGGGCGACGCCGGGGACGGTCTCGGCGACGTGCGCGCAGATCACCCGGGTGGCGCGGCACGGGGCGCAGAACGCGGACGAGAACTGGAGCAGCGTGACGGTCCCGCCGGGCACGCCGAGGTCGCGCAGCAGCGCGGTCTGGCCGTCGTCGTTCGACACCCGACGTACGGTACCCGCGCGCCGCCGGTGGACCAGCCCGGCCGCGGTCGCGGCGACCAGCGCCACCACCGCCACCACCGCTCCGGTCCCGTTCACGGCACCAGCGTGGCACGGGTACGCGCCAAGATCCGAGCACCGTCCCGAGGGGCGGACGTGGTTCACATCTCCGTCACGTCCGCGCCACATCACCGGCAAGTGCCCTTCCCCGCAGAAAGCGACAAGAAGACGCCCGTCCTTGCCGCCCGGGACGGTTACCGCCCGGGGACGGTTGCCGCCGGGGACGGTTACCCCCGGAGGGAGTGTGGGGCGGGCTCGCGGGCGGCCGGCTCGTCCTCGAAGACGAGCTGGCGCGCGGCCGAGCGCACCGCGTCGGAGAAGTCGGTGTCGGAGGCGTCCTCCCAGTCGGCGAGTTCGCCGGACAGCCACTGGCGCCAGGCGGCGGCGATGCGGTCGTACTCGGCGACGCCGCGCGGGGTGAGGGCCACGTCGCCGCCCGCCGCCGTGACGTAGCCGTCCTCGACGCAGCGCTGGTAGGCGGGCCACAGCACCTGGGGCGGCAGGTGGTAGTGGCGGGCGATCTGGTCCACCCGGGCGCGGCCGTAGTGCTCGGCGAACAGGACGACCCGCGACAGGCACCAGGCCAGGCCGATGCCGCCGGAGATCCCGGCCGAGGCCAGCACGCCGGGGGCGGCGGTGGGGCCGCGGTGGCGCCATACCGTGGCGATGGCCCTTTCCAGGTTCTCCTCGCGGTCGCCCGCGTCGGGCATGCCGAAGCCCTCGCCGAGGTCGGTGGCGGCGGCGCGGGCGGTGTCGCGCAGCGGGACCTGCTTGAGCAGCAGCGCGACCACGGCGGCGAGCAGCCCGATGGGTACGGCGGTCCGGAACACGGTCTGCAGCGACTCGGCGTACCCGTCGACGACCAGTGCCCGCAGCGGCTCGGGCAGCGAGCGCACCCCCGCCGGGCTCTCCAGCACGTGCAGGTCCACCCCGGCGGGCAGCGGCCCGAAGCGCGCGATCTGCTGGTTGAGCGCGTGGGCGTACACGGTGCCGAACAGTGCCACCCCGAACGAGGCGCCCAGCGTCCGCAGGAACGTCACGCCGGAGGTGGACACGCCCAGGTCGTGGTAGCTGACGGTGTTCTGCACGACGATGGTGAGCACCTGCATGCTCATGCCCAGCCCCAGGCCCAGCACGAACAGGAACAGCGACTCGACCACCAGCGTGGTGGAGGCGTCCATCAGTGACAGCAGGTACATGCCCAGCGCGGTGACCAGGCCGCCGACGACCGGGAACCACTTGTACTGCCCGGTGCGCCCGACGACGGTGCCGCTGGCGATCGAGGTGATCAGCAGGCCGATGACCATCGGCAGCATGCGCAGGCCGGAGGCGGTGGCCGAGGCGCCCTGGACGTACTGCATGAAGGTGGGCAGGAAGGTCAGCGCGCCGAACATGGAGAAGCCGACGATGAAGCTGAGGATGCCGCAGACGGTGAACACCGGGTTGGCGAACAGCCGCATCGGCAGCATGGGCTCGCGGGCGCGCAGCTCGATCCATACGAACAGGGCGAGCGCGATCAGGCCGCCCACGCCCAGGCCGATGATGGTGGACGAGCCCCACGGGTACTCGGTGCCGCCCCAGCTGGTCATCAGGATGAGGCAGGTGGACGCGACGGCGATGGCGCCGATGCCCAGGTAGTCGATGACGGGGCGGGCCACGGTCGGCAGCTTCGGCATCGACAGCGCACAGACGATCATGACGACGATGCCGACGGGGATGTTGACGTAGAAGGCCCAGCGCCAGGAGGCGTGGTCGGTGAACAGGCCGCCCAGCAGCGGGCCGAGCACGGTGACGACGCCGAAGACCGCGCCCAGGGCTCCCTGGTACTTGCCGCGCTCGCGCAGCGGGATGTAGTCGGCGATCAGGGCCATCGCGGTGACCAGGATGCCGCCGGCACCCGCGCCCTGCACGCCGCGCCAGGCGATCAGCCAGGCCATGTTGTGGGCGAACCCGCAGAAGAACGAGGCGACCAGGAAGATCGTGATGCATACCTGGAACAGCGCCTTGCGCCCGAACAGGTCGCCGAGCTTGCCCGCCAGCGCCGTGGCGATGGTCTCGGCGAGCAGGTACGCGGTCACCACCCAGGACAGATGGGAGGCCCCGCCGAGGTCGCCGACGATGGTGGGCAGCGCGGTGCCGACGATGGTCTGGTCGAGGGCGGCCAGGAGCATGCCGAGCGCGACCGTGACGAAGACGGCGTTGCGGCGCGCCGAGCTGAGCTCGCCACTGCGGTCCATGCGCTCACACTAATTGTCCGCTTTGCGCCCGCGGGCGATCTCCGGCGAACCCGTGGCCGATCCCCCTTGATCGTTCATGTTGCCGGGCAATCGTGCGTATCTTGACCACCGACACGCCCGATTGCCCGGCAACTTTGTGGATCTAGGGGACCGGTCGGCCGGTCACCCGGTCGGGCCGGTCGGGGCGGTCAGCGGGTGAAGCCGGCGGTGATGCGGGTGAAGTCCCAGTCGGACTGGGCGATGCCGGAGCAGTTGGAGACCACGCCGCCGCCGGCGCAGCCCCGGTCGCGGTTGACCGACCAGAACGCCAGGCGCGCGATGGCGTGGCTGTTGGCCCAGTCGCGGATCTGGGTCCAGGTCGCGGTGCTGGTCAGCTCCTGCTGGTCGGACAGGCCGTTCATGCCGGAGATGCCGATGTGGGCGTACGCCGTGGCGTCGCTCCAGCCGTACGCCGTCTTCAGGGCGTTCTTGAGCCCCTCGGTGGCGTTGACCGTGTTCTGGTACATGTTCGCGCCGCCGCCGAAGTCGAACGGCATGATCGTGAAGATGTCGATGTTGGTGCCCAGCGCCGCCGACTGGTTGATCAGGCGGGTGCCCCACCAGTTCGGGCCGGTGGTCGTGGTGCCGAACGTGATGATCGTCTTGATGCCGGGGTTGTTCTGCTTGACGATCTTCAGCGCGTTGAGGATGCGGTCCTGCACGGCCTCGTTCTCGAACTCGTCGGTGTTCTCGATGTCGATGTCGATGGCCTTCAGGCTGTACGCGTTGATGACCTGCTGGTACGCCCCGGCCAGCGCCGCGGCGGTGGAGCAGTTCGGGCCGAGCTTGTTGCCGCTGTACCCGCCGAACGACGGCACGATGTCGCCGCCCGCCGCCTTGATCGCGTTGATGGTGCTCTGGTCGGCGCCGCCGGTCAGCGGCCGGCTGCCGTCCCAGGCCGGGGTGCAGCCGCCGCCGGAGAGCACGAACGCCATGGTGAACCACTTGATGCCGGTGGCCGACATGACCGTGCTGACGCTGGGCGGGTTGCCCCAGCCGACGTAGTAGTACGGCGCGGCGCCCTTGAAGCCGCTGGTGGTGCAGCCCGTGGTGGTGGCACTGGCGGCGTTGCTGGCGGCGGACTCGCCGTTGCCGTTGTACGCCTTCACGGTGTACGTGTGCGCCGTGCAGGCGCCCAGGCCGCTGATCGTCGCCGAGGTGCCGGTGACGGTGGCCTTCACCGTGCTGCCCTCGTACACGCGGTAGCCGGTGACGGTGCCGGTGGAGGCGCCCCAGCTCAGCGCGATCGAGGTGTTGGTGACCGTCCCGACGGCGGGGTTGCCCGGCTTGCCGGGGACCCCGGCCGGGGGCGGCGAGGACGGCGGGGTGCCGCCGCCGCAGGAGGCCCCGTTGACGGTGCAGTTGAGCGGGTTGCCGGAGCCGCTCACGTTGAACCCGAACGAGGCGGTGCCGCCGGGGGCGACGGTGCCGTTCCAGCCCGCGTTCGTCGCGGTGACGTGCTGGCCGGACGTGGTGACGACCGCGTCCCAGGCGGTGCCCATGGTGGCGCCGGAGGGGAGGTCGAACTGCACGTTCCAGCTGGTGATGGTGCTGGAGGTGTTGTTAATGACGATGAACTTGCCCTCGTAGCCGGTGCCCCAGTCCTGCACCTTGGTGAAGGCGGCCGTGGCGGCGTAGGCGGGGGTGGAGCCGAGCAGCGAGGCGGCACCGGCGATCAGGGCCACGCTGAGCGTGGCGAGACCGGCGCGCAGGGATCTTCTCATGGCGGGGGGAGCCCTTTCGTCGGTAGCGCGCGGCGGGCGACGGCTGCAGGGAGCACGTCGCCCGACGGCGAGCTAGAAGACTCTTCAGGCGCTCATGAGCTTGGGTACACCCTAGGGTTTAAGAGTGTTAACAGTAAAGAGTGTTGTCGATTTTTTCTGTGCCATCCCGGCTCAGAAACCGAAGCCGGCGGCGTAGGAGATCTGGGCGAGAACCGCCTGGCCGGAGGTGTTCGGGTGGAAGTAGTCCCACGTCGACACCTGCGAGAGCGCGAACGGGTAGTTGAACACCGCGTTGTCGTCGAAGTCGCAGTTGGCGCCGTAGGCGGCGCAGGCCTGGGCGAGCTGGGCGTTGAAATCGATCACCCGCTGGCGGACGCGGTCGCGGCGGTCGACGTCGGCCTGCGCGGTCGAGGTCGGGTTGGCCAGCAGCGACTGGCAGATGCCGAACAGCGACCAGGTCGACCGGGCCGAGGAGCTGTCCTTGCCGACCTGCCACAGCCGCTTGACGTCCGGGACGGAGATCAGCGCGACCTTCGCGTTCGGCAGGCCGGCCTTGAGCGTGCCGAGCGCCGAGTCGATCGAGGCACGGTACGAGGCGATCGAGGTCATCGACGCCTCGGTGCTGGTGCACGCGTCGTTGGCACCGATCAGGATCGTGACGTACTGCGCGTTCTGGCTGACCGCCGTGGCCGCCTGGCCGGGCATGTCGGCGGCCTTGGCCCCGCTCTTGGCGTCGTTGTAGTTCTTGCCGCTGATGGCGGCGTTCTTGGCCAGGATGCGCGAGTAGTGGCTGCTCACCGAGGCGTAGTTGCCGGTGCTGAACGACCGGGCGGTGCAGTCGGAGTACCAGCCGCAGGCGTTGAAGCCGCGGGTGATCGAGTCACCCATGCTGGCCATGGAGTCGGGCGGGGTGACGGCGGCGGCGGCCGGGCTGGCCAGCAGCATGACCGCGGCCGCGGCGGCCGCGAGCACGAGGGAGGGGCGCGCGAGGCGCATGGGGGCCTGCCTTCCAGGGGGACGGAGAAGACGGGGGCGTACGGTTTCCCGAGCTCAGCGCACAGCAACCGGGTCGGGGCACCGCTACCGCGCGGGCACGCGGTTACCGAAGGGTAATATTCCGGTGACCTAGGTCACAAGACGTTCGTCCCTATCGGGCATCCCGTTCGGACAGTCCCGCCTCGTCCTGATAGCGGACCCGGGCCGCGTCGTCGCGCAGCACCACCTGGTCCGGCACCAGCAGCCGGTATGCCACGTCCCGCCCGCCCTGCGGCAGCAGCGCCAGCAGCCGGGTCAGCGGGTTCAGCCGCCACGGCACGAACACCTCGAACCGGGGCCGCCGGATCGCCCGCACGACCGCCCGCGCCACCTCGGCCGTGGTCAGCCGCCGCACCGAGCCGTGGCTGGTGCCCGCCGCGAGTTCGGTCTCCACGACAGACGGCATCACCACGGTCACCTGCACGCCGGTGCCGGCCAGCTCGTGGCGGGCGGCCAGGGCGAAGCCGTACACGGCGTGCTTGGTGGCGGCGTAGGTGGCCTCGCCGGGCGGGCTGATCCGGCTGGCCGCCGAGGCGACGGTGACGATGTGGCCCCGGCCCCGGGCCCGCATGCGCGGGGCGGCGGCCAGGAAGCCGTGGCGTACGCCGTGCACGTTGACGTCGAACTGCCGTCGGGCGGCGGCGTGCGGCTCATCGGCGAACGGGCCGACCCACATCACGCCCGCGTTGTTGACCAGCACGTCCACCGGGCCGAACGCCGCCTCGGCCCGGTCGAGGAAGGCGGTCACCGAGTCGGGGTCGGTGACGTCCAGCGGCACGGCCAGGGTCTCGCCGGGCAGCGCGGCGGCGGTCGCGGTCACGGCGGCGGCGTCCAGATCGCCGAGCACGACACGGGCTCCGGCCGCGGCCAGTTCGGCGGCGATCGCCGCGCCGATCCCCCGGGCGGCACCCGTCACCGCCACGGTCAGTCCCGCGATCGCCCGCGCCATCCCACCGCTCCCCTGCTCGTCGTGCGGGCCACCATACCGGTAGAGTCCGCGCAAAACGGCCCGAGAGTCCACGCCCAACGGCTCGGGTCCACGCCTTTCATAAACGTTGGCCTATCTCATTGACTTCGATCTACTGCGAATCGATGAGATAGGCCAACGTTTATGAAAAACGGGTGGTGAGCGGGTGCGGCTGGGTGTGACCGGTCAGGGGTGGGGTGCGGCGAGCTGCTGGAGGGTGTGCAGGAGGTCCTGGGTGACGGGGCGGGTGCGGCCGGGGGCGGTGACCGCGCCCAGGTAGCGGGTCGGGCACGGGGCGGCCAGCCGGATCGCGGTCACCCCGGGCGGCGCCCCGACCAGCGCCACCGACGGGACCACGCCGATGCCCACCCCGGCGGCGACCAGCGACAGCGCGAAGCCGTAGTCGGTGGCGCGGCAGGAGATGCGCGGGGCGAACCCGGCGATGGCGGCGTACCCGGCGAACAGGTCGGCGATGCTCTGGCAGCCCTGCACCCAGCGCTGCTCGGCCAGGTCGGCCAGGGCGAGGCTGGCGTGGCCGGACAGCGGGTGGCCCGGGGGCAGCACCACGAACAGCGGGTCGTCCAGCAGCGGCGTCCACAGCAGGCCGGAGCGGTCGCCGGGGCGCACCGGCGGCGGCCCGTCGAAGTGGTACGCCAGCGCGAGGTCGGCCTTTCCCTGCCGTACCAGGGCAAGGCTCTCCTCGGGCTCGTGCTCCAGGACCGTGGTCTCCAGCCCGGGGCGGGACTCGGCCAGCCGGGTGAGCGCGGGCGGCAGCAGCCGCTGGCCGCCGCTGACGAAGGTCGCCACGGTGAGCAGGTCGGGGTCGGCCCCGGCGAGCCGGTCCAGGCGCACCCGCGCGTGGGTCAGCTCGGCGAGCACCACCTCGGCCGACTCGACCAGCACCCGGCCCGCCGGGGTGAGTTCGGTGCCGCGCGCCCCGCGCGCCACCACCTCGGTGCCGACCGACCGCTCCAGGGCCGCGATGTGCTGCGACACCGCCGACGGGGTCAGCAGCAGCGCGCTCGCGGCGCGGCTGAAGCTGCCGTGCGCGGCGACCTCCCGCAGGATGCGCAGCCGCTGGACGTCGATCATCAGTATTCCTTAAAGGTCATGAAGCAAGCGGTGACTACTGCTTATGCCTGCGAGCTTGCAGGCTGGACACATGAGACGTCAAGCCTGGCTGCTGCTGACCGCGATGTCCGTCCTGTGGGGCATCCCGTACCTGTTCATCAAGGTCGCGCTCGTCGACCTGCCCCCGGCGGCGATCGCCTTCGGCCGCGTCGCCGTCGCCGTCGCGGTGCTGCTGCCGATCGCCGTACGCGCGAAGGCACTGGCGCCGCTGCGCGGCCGCTGGGGGGCGGTCACCGCGCTCGCGGTCGTGCACGTGGTCGCGCCGCAGCTGCTGATCACGTACGGCGAGCTGCATGTCAGCTCCGGGCTCACCGCGCTGCTGCTGGCCGTGCAGCCGCTGGCCATCGCCGCCCTGGCGCTGCGGATCGACCCGGCCGAGCGCACCGACCGGCGCAAGCTGATCGGGCTGCTCGCGGGGCTGGTCGGGGTCGCCGCGGCGGTCGGGTTCGACCTCGGCGGCGGCACCGGGTCGCAGCTGGTGGGTGCGGGGCTGGTGCTGCTGGCCGGGATCTCGTACGCGCTGGCCACCACCCTGGTCAAGAAGCGGCTGGCCGACGTGCCGTCGCTGGGCGTGGTCACCGGCACCACCGGCATCGCCGCCGCGCTGCTGGCCCCGCTCGCGGTGCTCACCGCCCCGGCCCGGCTGCCCGGCACCTCCGCGATCGGCGCGGTGCTGGTGCTCGGCCTGCTCAGCACGGCCGCGGCGTTCCTGCTGTACTACCGGCTCATCGCGCTGGCCGGGTCCGGCGTCGCCGGGCTGGTCTCCTACACCAGCCCCGCCGTCGCGGTGCTGCTCGGCGCGGTGCTGCTCGGCGAGCCGATGCACGCCAGCACGCTCGCCGGGTTCGCCCTCATCCTCGGCGGCTCGTGGCTGGCGACCCGCCCGGCCGCGCCGCGCCCGGCGCCGCTGCGGACCGCCGCGGCCTCATGAGGGCAGCAGCGCCCGCCACTCGGCCGCCGGCAGCGATGCCGGCGGCCGCCCCTCGCGCGCGAACAGGTTCGCCATCCGCCGGGCGTGCTCGTTGTACGGCGCCGCCACCCCGTGCAGCCGCCCCAGCAGCACGATCTCGCCGTTGAGGTAGTCGGCCTCGATGCTGCCCGTGCCCCGGGCCAGGCTCTGCCACGACGAGCTGCCGCCGCGCGGCGTGCCGGGCACGTCCTGGCGCACGATGGTGTCGCCGCGTCGCACCCGGTCCTCCTCCGCCGAGGCGTAGTCGATCCCGGCCGCGTCCAGCACCGCGACCGCCTCCGCGCGCAGCAGCTCGCCGAGCTCGGCCGCGCCGCCGTCGCGGCCGCACACCGCGTCGACCGCGTTGGACAGGTTCACCAGCAGCTTGCGGTACTTCCAGCGCATCACGTCCGGTCGGGTGGACGACGCGAACCCGGCCTCGCGCAGCGCCTCGGAGATCAGCTCCGCCGTGCCGTCCGTGCCGTACGGGTAACGGCCCAGGTCGAGGATGCCGGGAGTGGGCGCGCTGTGCGCCACGACCACGCCGGGCTCCAGGTGGGTGGCGGGGAAGGCGACGCAGACCGCGTACACGTTCGGGAACAGGCGCAGCGCGGCGCGCTCGTTGGCGACGCCGTTCTGTAGGCAGGCCACCGGCGTCGCCGGGTCCACCGCCGCCGCCAGCGCCCGCAGCGCCGCCTCGGTGTCGTTGCCCTTCATCGCCAGCAGCACCGCGTCCACCGGGTGCGGCAGCTCGGCCGGATCGGCGCAGGCCGCGACCGGGACCGTACGGCGGCCGGCGGGCGTGGCCAGGGTCAGGCCGTCGCGCCGGATCGCCGCCAGGTGATCGCCCCGGGCCAGCAGGACCGTCTCATGTCCGGCCTCGTGCAGCAGGGCGCCAGCGGCACCGCCCACGGCACCGGCGCCGTAAACCAGGAAACGCACGATCACTGAGCCTACTTCACGGCACGATCGACCAGGCCACTTCACAGACAGTGCCCCAGCGGGCACGATGGCTGCATGCCTGAGGGGGGAAGGCTGGCTCAAGCACGGCAACTGGTGTCCCGGCTGGACTTTCCCGGTGCCCAGCAACTGCTGCGCGACGAGCTGGCACGCGCGCACGTCGATCCGCACGCCGCCGACGAGTCCGAAGCGGACACCGCGGCGCTGTACGCCGGAGTGATGCTCCAGCTCAACGAACCGCACACGGCCCGCACCTGGGCCGCGTACGCCCACACCGCCACGCGGCTGCACCACGGCGAGTTCGACCGGCGCACCCTGCACACGCTCGGCCTGCTCGCCCTGGCCCAGCACCGCACGGGCGCACTCGACCGCGCCGGGCTGCTCTACACCCAGCTCGTCGAGGACCTGACCCGGGTCGAGGGCCACCGCGGCGACCGCACCCTGGCCGCCCGCGCCGACGCGGCGGTGGTCGACCACGCCCGGGGCCGCTGCGAGCGGGCCCGCGAGCAGCTCGCCGACGTCGTCACCGCGTACGAGCTGCGCCACGGCGCCGGGCACCCGATGGCGGTGCGGATGCTGGTGCGGCTGGCCGGGATGTGGCGCGACTGCGGCGACTTCGACCAGACCCACCGGCTGCTGGCCCAGGCCCGGGAGCACCTCGCGGACCAGCCCGCGGGTGGCGACCTGCACCGCCTGCTCCAGTCGGCCTCCCGCGCCCCGGCCGACCCGCACCACCACTGCGGCGTCGACCCGACCGCCGACCCCGACGAGGACGAGGACCCGCCGACCGCCCCGGCCCGGCCCGGCCCGGCAGCGGCCCCGCCGGGCGAGTGGCCCGCGCCCGCCGACGACCCGGGCAGCTGGCCGCCCATGACGACCGGCGCGGCAGGCTGGCCGCCACACGCCGGTGACGGTGACGGTGACGGTGACGCAGTCTGGCAGCCACACGCCGACGACCGCTACGCGGCATCGCCTGAGCCGCGATCCTGGTCCGGCGAGGAACCGGCTGGGCACGGCGATGAACGGCCCGCCTGGCAGCCCGCCCAGGCCGAGCGGCCCGCCTGGCAGGCCCCCGAGGCCGAGCGGCCCGCACCGCACGCGGGCCGGGCCGACACCGACGGGTTCTGGCCCGACGACGAGATCTTCGAGCCCGAACCCGTGGTCGGCGCGCCGGTCCGGCGGCCGGGACCTCGGCCGTCGCCGCGCCCCGCGCCGTCTCCCGCACCCGAACCCGTGCTGACGTCCTTCGGGACGCGAGCGGCGCCGCTCGCGTCCGAGCCGGTGCCGGGGCGCGTTCCGTCCGGGCCGGCCGCCGACCGCCCCGGATACCACGACCGCCCTGGCTACGACGACCGCCCCGGCTACGACGACCGCTCCGGCTACGACGACCGCTCCGGCTATGAGAACCGCTCCGGCTACGACGACCGTTCCCTGCCCGGGGACCGGCGGCTGCCGACCGACCGGGTGCCGACCGACCGGCTGCCGCGCACCGGGGTTGCGCCGCGGCGCCGGGGGCGGCTGGCCGCCGGGCTGGCGGTGGGTGCGGCGCTGGTCGCCGTCGCCGCGGTGGCCGGGACGGTGATGCTGGTGACCGGCGGGGATGATCCCGACGGCACCGAGTCGCCCGCTCCGGCCGGTGCGCCCAAGGCGCCCCCGGTGGCGGGGCTGACGCTGCACGACGAGGGGAGCCGGGTGCAGCTGTCGTGGACGTACCCGGAGGACGTGGCGGCGCCGGTGATCGTGTCGATGGCGTTCGCCGGGCAGCCGATGCGGCCGCTCCAGTCGCTGCCTGCGGGCACCGAGCTGGTCACCGTGCCGGGGCTGGACCCCGACCGGGACTAC
Organism: Catellatospora sp. TT07R-123; assembly: GCF_018327705.1. Lineage (NCBI taxonomy): Bacteria > Bacillati > Actinomycetota > Actinomycetes > Micromonosporales > Micromonosporaceae > Catellatospora > Catellatospora sp. TT07R-123. The sequence continues at coordinate 2,154,119 of NZ_BNEM01000002.1, forward strand.
TGCCTGACCATCACGCTCGCGTACGCCACCGACCGCATGGTGATGGCCCCGGCCGTCTGCACCGAGCGCTGAACGGCGGCGGCGCGGCGGGCGGGGTCGGCCGCCGGGCGGACACCCGGCGGCGGCGCGGTGGGCGGGCGGGGCGGGCGGTTCAGGCCGGGTCGGCCGGGGTGGTGGCGCGGACGGTGAGCTGGCGCAGCCAGAGGCTCTCGCGCTGGCGCCGGTGCATGGTGGCCAGCAGCGCCGGTGGCAGCGGGCCGTGGCGCAGCTGCTGGGCGACGAGCCCGGCCAGGGTCATCACCGGCATGTCGTACGCGCTGTCGGCGGCGAACAAAAGCAGGTCGCGCACCAGGTCCGGGGGCAGCTCGGGTGGCAGCAGCGGGCACAGCGAACCGAGGACGGCGTCGGTGTGCCAGCCCCCGTCCGTGCGCCGGTGCGCGAGCAGTGCCCGGACCAGGGCGATCAGGGTGGGTGGAGGCAGGGTCGCGGCCATGCCGGACAGGCTGGGTTCGCCCGGGTCGCCCGCCATGCCGCCGCCGCGGCGCAGACTGACCAGTTCGGACGCGGCCTCGGCCAGGTCGTGGGCGGCGATGCGGGCCTCGATGCGCGCCAGGCGCTGCGCGTATGTGGCCGGGGCGGTCATCTGCGCCCCGCCTCGGGAGGCCCGTCCACAGTGGTCGGTGTCGTCATGTCGGCGGATTGTAGGCACCTCCCCCGACAAACCCGCTTCCACCGGTCGCGGCCTGCACGCATTTTCGGGGAAAGTGCTGGAATCTTGGCCGGAATTCCAGCACTTTCCCCGAAAATGCAGCAACCCCGCACCCCGCGCGGACGCGGGACGTGCGGGGTGCGGATGCGGCGGTACGTCAGCCCGCGCGGCGGTTGGCCCACAGGCGCGGGCCGCCGCCCTGGGTCTTCTTGGGCACGAACGCCTGCTTGCCGTGCGCCTGCTGCTGCTGGCCCTTGCCCTTGGCGCGGCGCTCGGCCCGGTTCATGGGCTGGGGCTCGGCGGACTCGTCAGGCTCGGGCGCGTCGGACGGCGAGCTGTGATCTTCACGCATGGTGTCTCCTGTGGATGCGGGCACGCCGACGGCTGCCGATGGGCGGCGGGGCGGGCGAAGTCGGATCAGGACGAGCCGTACGTCGCGGCGTCGTCCCGGACGGGTACGGCCTCGAGGCTCTATGCGGCACGCCCGCGGGCAGTCGGCCGCGGTCCGCCGGGGCGGGCCGCCGGTGGTGCGCGGCGCGCGTCGACTACGCGGGGCGTGGGATCACGCTCAGTTGTACATGCGCAGGAGCCTAGCAGGCTGCACGATGATCCGCACCCGCGCGCGCCCGGGGCCGCGGGCGGGGGCGGCGGGTTCAGGCACGCCGGTAGAGCAGGTCGAAGATCTGCCGCCCGGCGGCGACGCCGCGCTGCTCGAACTTGGTCAGCGGCCGGTGGGCGGGGCGGGGGGCGTAGCCGTCGTGCAGGTTGACCAGTCCCTCGTCGGCCGACAGGACCTCGGCCATCTGCTCGGCGTAGTCGGCCCAGTCGGTGGCGCAGTGCAGCACGCCGCCGACGGCCAGCCGCGAGCGCAGCAGCGCCACGGTGTCGGGCTGGATCAGCCGCCGCTTGTGGTGGCGGGCCTTGGGCCACGGGTCCGGGAAGTAGACGTGCACGGCGTCGAGGGCGCCCTCGGCGAGCATGTGCCGCACCAGGTGCAGCGCGTCGCCCTGCGCCACCCGTACGTTGGCCAGGTCCTGCTGCTCGACCACGGCCAGCAGGTTGCCCAGGCCGGGCGGGAACACCTCGACGGCCAGGTAGTCGCGGCCGGGGTCGGCGGCGGCCATCGCGGCGGTGGCGTCGCCCATCCCGGAGCCGATCTCCAGCACCAGCGGCGCCCGGCGGCCGAACAGCGCGACCTGGTCGATCGGGGTCCACGGCTCGGCGATGGTGACCCCGTAGCGCGGCCACAGCCGGGTCAGCGCGTCCTCGTGGCGGCCGCTCACCCGCCCCCGGCGGGGGTAGAACGTGGTGATCCGGGTGCGGTGGCGCCCGTCGGGCAGCACGTCGTCCGGTTCGGCGTCGTCGAGGTCGGCGGCGGGCACGAGGTCAGCGGAGGTCACAAGAGAGTCAGGATATCAGCGCCGACAGGCGGCAGCCCCGGCCGCGGCGGGCGGCCGGGGCTGCCGGGTTCATCAACGAGCGAGGGCCTGGCCCTGCTTGTCGTTGAACTTGCCGACCAGGATCATGATGAAGTCGATGAGCACCCATACGCCCAGGCCACCGAAGGTGACCAGCTGGAGGATGCCGGTGCCGACCTTGCCGACGTAGAAGCGGTGCACGCCCAGCACGCCGAGGAAGAAGCAGAGCAGCAGGGTCACGAGCCAGGACTTGCTGTTCACAGGGGTTCCTTCTGTCGAGGGATCGCGATTCCCGCCGCCAGCCGGACGGCGGGAACCGGAACGTAGCAACCTGTGCGCTCCATCACATCGGCCGCAACGGCCGCAATGATCATGCGTTCGGTGGACGGATGCGCCGGGGCGGCCGGACCGCTACCATCGGGGGCAGACCGACCGATGCCGAAGGAGGAGCCATGACCCGCGCGCTCCCCGCATCGACGCTGTCGGTAGTACGCGTAGCCGAACCGGGCCGCGCGTAATCCTTCGATCACCGCGCCCGACGCGCGCGGTGGTCACCCAACCTCTCTCTCGCGTCCGGGCGCCATACCCACCGAGGTGAGGTCATGAGCCTTCCGGAGAAGCCCTCGATCGACGGGCTGGCCGACAGGTGGTCCCAGCGCTGGGACGCCGACCAGCTGTACCGCTTCGACCGCGCGGCGCCGCGCGAGCGCGTGTTCGCCATCGACACCCCGCCGCCGACGGCCAGCGGCGCCCTGCACGTGGGGCACGTGTTCTCGTACACCCAGACCGACGTGCTGGCCCGGTTCCAGCGCATGCGCGGGCGCGAGGTGTTCTACCCGATGGGGTGGGACGACAACGGCCTGCCGACCGAGCGCCGGGTGCAGCACCGGTTCGGGGTGCGCTGCGACCCGTCCCTGCCGTACGACCCGGACTTCACGCCGCCGGAGCAGCCGGGCCGCGAGCAGGTGCCGGTGTCGCGGCGCAACTTCACCGAGCTGTGCGCCCGGCAGACCGAGCTGGACGAGCGCGCCTTCGAGGAGCTGTTCCGGCTGGTGGGGCTGTCGGTGGACTGGTCGCTGCTCTACACGACGATCGGCGAGCGGGCGCGGGCGGTGTCGCAGCGGGCGTTCCTGCGGGCCCTGGCGCGCGGGGAGGCGTACCAGGCGCAGGCGCCGACGCTGTGGGACACCACGTTCCGTACCGCGGTGGCGCAGGCCGAGACCGAGGACCGGGAGCGGCCGGGGGCGTACCACCGGATCGCCTTCCACCCCGACGGCGCCGCCGCCGACCCGATCATCGTGGCGACCACGCGGCCGGAACTGCTGCCCGCCTGTGTGGCGCTGGTGGCGCACCCGGACGACGCCCGCTACGCGCCGCTGTTCGGCACGAGCGTGCGCACGCCCGGGTTCGGCGCCCGGGTGCCGGTGCTGGCGCATCCGCTGGCCGACCCCGCCAAGGGCACCGGCATCGCGATGATCTGCACGTTCGGCGACGCCACCGACGTGATCTGGTGGCGCGAGCTGGACCTGCCGACCCGCCCGGTGCTGGGCTTCGACGGCCGGCTGCGGCCCGAGGCCCCCGAGCACCTGGACGAGCAGGGGCGGGCGGCGTACGCGCGGCTGGCCGGGCTGACCCCCGCCTCGGCCCGCGAGCAGGTGACCGCGCTGCTGCGCGAAACGGGTGACCTGCTCGGCGAGCCGGAGCCGATCAAGCACCCGGTGAAGTTCTACGAGCGCGGCGAGAAGCCGCTGGAGATCGTGCCGACGCGCCAGTGGTACGTGCGCAACGGCGGCCGCGACCCCGGACTGCGCGCCGCCCTGCTGGCCCGGGGCAGGGAGCTGAACTGGCAGCCCGCCCACATGCGCACCCGGTACGAGCACTGGGTGCACGGCCTGGCCGGGGACTGGCTGATCAGCCGCCAGCGGTTCTTCGGCGTGCCGATCCCGGTGTGGTATCCGCTGGACGCCGACGGGCAGCCCGATCACGGCCGCCCGCTCACGCCCGCCGAGGGCGCGCTGCCGATCGACCCCAGCTCCGACACCCCGAGCGGCTACACCGAGGAGCAGCGTGGGGTGCCGGGCGGGTTCACGGGCGACCCGGACGTGATGGACACCTGGGCGACCTCGTCGCTGACCCCGCAGATCGCGGGCGGCTGGGGCCACGACGACGACCTGTTCGCGCGGGTGTTCCCGATGGACCTGCGGCCGCAGGCGCACGAGATCATCCGTACCTGGCTGTTCGCGACGGTGCTGCGCGGCCACGCCGAGCACGGGGAGCTGCCGTGGCGCACCGCCGCGATCGCGGGCTGGATCCTGGACCCGGACCGGAAGAAGATGTCGAAGTCGGTGGGCAACGTGGTGACCCCGATCGGGCTGCTGCGCGAGTACGGCTCCGACGCGGTGCGCTACTGGGCCGCCGCGGCCCGGCCCGGCGCCGACACGGCGTTCGACACCGGCCAGATGCGCATCGGCCGCCGCCTGGCCACGAAGATCCTCAACGCCACCCGGTTCGTGCTCGGCCTGGGCGAACCCGCTGCGGACGCCGCGATCACCGCGCCGCTGGACCGGGCGCTGCTGGCCGCGCTGCGGCCGGTGCTGGCCGAGGCGACCGAGGCGCTGGAGCAGTACGACCAGGGCCGTGCCCTGGCCGCCGCCGAGCGCTTCTTCTGGACGTTCTGCGACGACTACCTGGAGCTGGTGAAGGTGCGCGCCTACGGCGAGCACGGCGCGGCCGCCGCCGACTCGGCCCGCCTCGCCCTGCGCACCGCCCTGTCGGTGCTGCTGCGGCTGCTGGCCCCCGTGCTCCCGTTCGTGACCGAGGAAGCCTGGTCGTGGTGGCACGACGGCAGCATCCACCGGGCCCCGTGGCCGACCTCCGCCGAGCTCGACGGCGGCGGCGACCCCGCGGTCCTGTCCGCCGCCATCGAGGCGATCGAGGCGGTGCGCCGGGCCAAGTCGGAGGCGAAGGTGTCGATGCGTACCCCCGTGTCGGCCCTGACCCTGCCCGACGGCGACCGGCACGACGCGATCGCGGCGGACGTGCGCGACGCGGGCGTGATCACCACCCTCACCCGTGGCGCCCCGCTCGCCGTCACCCTCTGAGCGGGGCCCCTTCGCACCCCCTCTGAGCTGGGAAGTGTCTGAGTTGGGTGCTAAATGAAAAAAATGCGATGTGCACCACATGTGCCGGGCGATCGGGGGCGGGCGGGGCAGTCTTGATCAGCCCCGTCCCTCCCCCGAAGGTGCTGCCATGTCGCGAAAACCCCTGGCCAAGCGACTTACCAAGATCGGCGTGATCACCGCCGTGGCGGGTGTCGTGCTGGTCGCGGCCGCCGCCCCCGCGGCCGCCCTGGCCGACTGGGCCATCGAGCAGACCGCGCCCTCGTACGAGTCGCTGCCGCAGGTGCTGCGCGAGCCGACCACGGCCCAGGCCAGCTACCTGTACGCGAACGACGGCAAGACGCTGATCACCACGTTCTACGACCAGAACCGCCGGGACGTGCCGCTGGACCAGGTCGCGCCCGCGATGCGCGACGCGGTGGTGGCCGCCGAGGACACCCGCTTCTACGAGCACCACGGCGTGGACGTGCGCGGCGTGCTGCGCGCCGTGGTCGCCAACAGCGCCAGCGGCGGGGTCGAGCAGGGCGCCTCGACGCTGACCATGCAGTACGTGCGCAACGTGCTCAAGAACGACCCGGGGCTGACCCCCGAGGAGCGCGAGTCCGCCACCGAGCAGACCGCCTCCCGCAAGATCCGCGAAGCCCGGTACGCGCTGTCGCTGGAGCAGAAGCTCACCAAGAACCAGATCCTGGAGCGCTACCTCAACATCGCGTACTTCGGCGCGGGCGCCTACGGCGTCGACGCCGCCGCGCACACCTACTTCTCCAAGGACGCCGCCGACCTGAGCCTGGGCGAGGCGTCGCTGCTGGCGGGCCTGCTCCAGGCGCCCGAAGCGGACAACCCGCTGTCGCAGGGCCTCGACCGGGCGGTGGAGCGCCGCGGCTACGTGCTCAAGGCGATGGTCGGCACCGGCGCGATCGACCAGGCGCAGGCCGACGCCGCCGCCGCCACGACGCCGGTGCTCAAGCACGGCTCCTCCCCCAACGACTGCGTCGCCTCGAAGAACGAGTGGGGCTTCTTCTGCGACTACTTCCGCACCTGGTGGAAGGGGCAGCCCGCGTTCGGCGACACCCCCGAGGCCCGGGTGCAGGCGCTGCGGCTCGGCGGATACCGCATCGTCACCACGCTCGACCCGGCGATCGCCACCGAGGCGCAGCGGCAGGTCGTGAAGGTGTACGGGTACACCAACAAGCGCGCCCTGCCGATGGCCGTGGTCGAGCCCGGCACCGGCCGGGTGCTGGCGATGGCCGTCAACCGGCACTACAACCCGGCCGACAAGCCCGGCAACTCGGTGAACCAGCTCGTCGCGGGCGCCGACACCGCGCACGGCTACCAGGCCGGCTCGACGTTCAAGATGTTCACGATGCTGGCGGCCCTGGAGCAGGGCAAGACGCTGGACACCACCTTCGACTCGCCCAGCCGCCTGGTCACCAAGTGGCCGGACTCGGGCAAGGACACCAGCTGCGACGGCCTCTGGTGCCCCAAGAACGCCAACCCGGCCTTCATGGACGGCGACCGGAACATGTGGACCGGCTTCGGCCGCTCGGTGAACACGTACTTCGTGTGGCTGGAGCAGCAGGTGGGCGCCGACCGCGCGGTCGAGATGGCGCAGCGGCTCGGCATCCAGTTCCGCGACTCCGGCGACGCCGACCGGGCCCGGACCAGCCCGGACAGCTGGGGCTCGTTCACGCTGGGCGTCTCGCTGACCACCCCGCTGGACCTGGCCAACGCGTACGCGACGCTGGCCGCCGACGGGCAGTACTGCACGCCGGTGCCGGTGCGCGAGGTGGCCACCGCCGCCGGTGAGCAGCTGAACGTGGGGCAGCCGGACTGCCACCAGGCGGTCGACAGCGACGTGGCGCGGGCCGCCACCGACGCGGCCCGCTGCCCGGTGGGCCAGCAGAGCGCGTACCACGGCTGCGACGGCGGCACGGCGACCGCGGTCTCGCAGCTCATGGGCGGGCGCCCGGTCGCGGGCAAGACCGGCAGCTCGACCGACAACATGACCGAGACGTTCGTGGCGTACACGCCGCAGCTGGCCGCCGCGGCGATCGCCGCCAACCCGGACAGCTCGCTCGACAAGGTGGGCGCGGCGGTGCTGCCGCAGGTCTACCGGGCCGTGGCGGCGACCCTGTCCACCGGCTCCAAGCCGCTGGAGGTCCGGCAGTTCGTGGCGCCGACCCGTACCAAGGTCGTCGCCGACGACCGCGACCGCGGCGACCTGCCCGGTAACGAGCCGACCACCGAGCCGTCGCCCTCGCCGTCTCCGTCGCCGAGCGTGCAGCCGTCGCCCAGCCGCGACAGCCACCATGACGGCAAGGGCAACGGCGACCAGGGCAATTCCGACAAGAACAACCAGGACAAGGGCAGCCAGGACAAGCCGCAGAGCGACAAGCCGGGCAAGCCCAAGCCGACCCCGTCGGCCAAGCCGAGCGCGTCGGTCAAGCCGACCGCGTCCAGCAGCCCCAGCCCGAGCCAGGACGAGAGCAAGCCGAGTCCGCAGCCCAGCCGCAGCCGGCGGCACTGACCGGGTACGACTTCATCGAGTACGACTTCATCCGGTACGGCGAAAAGCCCCCTCCCCCGCGTCGGCGGAGGAGGGGGCTTTCACCACCCTGTCAGGTTCGCGGGCTCCGAGGAGCCCGGGATCAGGAGAGCGGCGGGTAGGCGTTGGCCATCAGCTGCTGGAACTGCGCCGAGAACCACTGCCCCGAGATCGGGGCGTTCGGCAGCGAACCGGTCAGGCTGTTGCCGTTGCGCTCGTTACCGGTGTAGGTCGGGTCGCACATCCGGTCGAAGCCCTTGCCCTCGTCGTTCGGGATCAGGCTGCTCGAACCGTCCGACTCGCCCGGGGGCTTCACCCACACGTACGCGTCGATGCCGGAGGCCGGGGCGGCCTTCGGGCGCTCGCCCATGCCCGCACCGGCCTGGTTGCACCAGTTGCCGGCGTGGATGCGGCGGTCGATCCGCGACTGGTTGACGAACGTGTTCACGTCGGTCGAGGTCGACGCGGCGGTGGGCCGGGTCGTCTGGATCGACTGGCACGGGGCCTGCACGCAGTTGCCCCAGCCGTTGCGGGACGTGTCGATCAGCATGCCGATGGTGGAGTTGAAGCCGACCGACACCAGCTGGCTGCGGAACGCCTGCGCGAACGTGAGCTCGTCGACGTAGAAGTTCCAGTCGACCCACTTGGCCTGGCGGACCGAGGTGCCGTTCACCGAGGTGTTGATGGTGAAGTACGGCTCGGTCAGGGCCGAGTAGTTGGCGGTGTTGGTGATGAAGCCGTGGACGTAGTTGACGTTGCTGCCCTCGGCGGTCGCCGCCTCCTTCAGCTTGGTGGCGGTGGGGCCGAAGTTGGTGTCCCAGCCGATCCAGCCGTGGTGGGCGGAGTCGATGTAGTTGTAGGTGTTGGCGATCGGGCCGAGCTTCGACAGCGCGTAGCCGATGCCCTTCACGTAGCCGCCGTTGGAGTTCATCGTGGCGCACTTGGCCACGTTGAGGTTCGTCACCAGGTTCGGGATCGAGTCGATCTCGATGATGTTGACGATCCGCAGCGCCGAGTACTTCGAGTCGGCCTGGATCGCGGCGATCGGGTCGATGTACTCCGTCTTGTAGCGGGGCAGGTCCTCCGTGCCCAGCTCACCGTTGGAGGCCAGCGCCGAGCAGTCACGGCCGGGCAGGTCGTAGATCACGAACATGACCGTCAGCGGGGTGGCGCCGTTGGCGGCGTCCTGCGCGACAGCCGCGTCCAGGTGCGCCCGCAGGCCCATGCTGGTCGAGGAGCCGGCGATGGCGGCGATCCGGTCCAGCCACACGGCGGTGGAGGTGTTGGACACCCGGCTGCCGCCGGGCTCCGCGTTGGCCTTGGCCTTCCACTCCGGGTTCACGTAACCGGTCGAGCCGGAGTACGGGTTGTCGACCTTGCCGATCGAGTCGTTGTCGGACTCGGTGACCGCCAGCGTGGCGCTGGTGTAGCCGGAGGACGACGCGGTGACCGTGGCGGTGCCGTTGGTCTGGTCGGCGTCCTCGGCCGCGGAGACGGCCACGGCCACGCCGGCGACGGCGTTGGCCGGGGTCAGCGTCACCGACGCCGGGGTGGTGATGTCGGTGTCACCGGTGCGGGCCAGGGCCACCGTCACGTTGGCGGTGGGGGCCGAGCTCAGCTTGACCGTCACCGAGCTGCTCGCGCCCTCGGCGACCACCGTGGAGGTGGGCGAGAAGATGATCTGCTTGGTGCCGCCGCTCGGGCTCGGGCTGGCGCTGGGGCTAGCGCTGGCGCTCGGGCTCGGCGGGGTGCTCGGCGACGGGCTGGTGGTGGTGCCGCCCGTGCAGGTGACGCCGTTCAGCGTGAACGAGGTCGGCTTCGGGTTGCTGCCGGTCCACTTGCCGTTGAAGCCGATGCTGGTGGAGGCGCCCGTGGCGAGGTTCTTGTTCCAGTCCAGCGCCACCGCGGTGACGTTGGCGCCGGAGGCCGACCAGGTCGCCGACCAGCCCTGGGTGAACGTCTGGCCGCCCGGGAAGGCGAACTTCAGCGTCCAGTTGGTGATCGCGTCACCGGTGTTCTTGACGACGACCGTGCCGGTGAAGCCACCCATGTTGGTGCCTTCGGTCCAGTCGCTGGTGGTGTACGTGATGTCGCAACCGGGGGCGGCGTGCGCCAGGGTTGCGGGGAGGGTGACGAGGCTGGCGACCACGAGGGCGCCGGCACCGGTCAGCGCGGCTACCTTGCGCCTTCCGGCGAGCCTGATCGGGAACTTCATGCCATCTCCTTGGGCAGGTCCCGCAATCCCGGACGAGATCGCGGTAGCGCTCCCACGGACGGCCGGGAGGATGGCCGCGTATGAGAACACTGGGATGGAACGGGTTTACCCGGCCCGGCCGGGCGGAACTTGGTGACGCACGCGACCGCATCACGGTCCGTGCCACCGCCGTCCCGATGAGACACCGGGCTGCCCTCGGCGATGAGTTCGCGTGTTCGGCTCCCCACGAACGGGCTTCATAGTCGCACAGGAAACACGGGCGACACAACACTGTCCGTCGATTTGAACGGCATGCGAAGGAAAGCACCTGACCAGCGCTGGTCGCGCTCCCACGCAACCCCTGACGACGGGCGTGAAACCGCCTAAAAGCCGCCCCCGCGACGGCCGCGGGGGCGGCTTGTCTCATTCGGTGGAACGCTGCTGCATCAACGCCAGATGATGTCCGTCGGGGTCGCGCAGGAACGACATCCACAGCTCGGAGCCGCCGTCGCGGTGCACCGCGTGCGGTTCGTCCACGAAGGACACACCGAGGGCGCGCAGCCGGGCATGCTCGGCGTCGATGTCGTCGACGGTGAAGTACAGCGTCACCCGGCTGGCGAACTCCGGCGCCTCCGGCACCCCGAGGTAGAGCCGGACGTCGCCGCTGGCGAAGAAGGCCATCGGCTGCCCCGGCACCTGGAACAGCAGCGGGATGCCGAGCACGTCGCGGTAGAACGCGACCGAGCGGTCGATGTCGGTGACGCTGACGTGGATCTGGCCCAGTGGCCCGAGTGCCATGGCTGCCCCTATACTTAACCGCAGTTAAATGTTAACTCAGGTGAAGGATGGCATGAGCCCGAAGACCCGTCAACCCGGCCCGCTGCCCAGCCCGCTGCCCGGCCCGCCCGCCGACCTGCCCGACGACGAGCGCCACCGCACTGCCAACGTGCTGCACTCCGCCGCGTTGCGGCTGCTGCGGCGCGCGGCGGCGGCCGACTCCGGGATGGACCTCGACGGGCCGCGCGCGTCCCTGCTGTCCGTGCTGGTGTTCGGCGGGGCCCAGCCGATGAACCGGCTCGCCGAGATCGAGCGGGTGTCGCCGCCCGCGATCACCAAGCTGGTCACGGCACTGGAGGCGGCCGGGCTGGCCACGCGTACGCCGTCGCCCGACGACCGGCGGGTGGTGCTGGTGTCGGCCACCGACGCGGGGCGGGAGGCGTTGGAACGGGGCCGGGCCGAACGGGTGCGCACGGTCGCCGCCCTGCTGGACGGCCTGCCCCCGGAGGACCTGGCCCTACTGGAACGCGCCGCCCACCTCATCGCCGCCCGCCTTACCCCCCACCCCTGACCCCTGACGCCCTGACCCAACCCACTCCCGCCAGCCAGGGCGAGCACGCCCGGCCCCCACCCGTTTTTCATAGACGTTGGCCTATTACATCGACTGAGCGAAGATCGTTTTCGACGTGATAGGCCAACGTCTATGAAAAACGGGGCGCAGGGCCAGACGCGGAGGCGGTCAGGGGAGGCGGTCAGGGGCGGAAGTTCAGTACCGCCGAGATCAGGCGGACCACGTCGGCGTGCAGTGCCGCGAACCGGCCGTCGCGGCCGCCGTCGGGCGCCACCGCGGGGGCGTACGGGTCGATCGCGTGCAGGAGCAGCTCGTTGATCCCGCCCACGATCGCCAGCGCCTGCGCCGGCGACAGCGGCTCCAGTCCCGGGTCGTGCTGCCGGCCGACCTCCACCAGGTCGACCAGCGTCTGCGCGAACCCCTGCAACGTCCGCTGGCGCAGCATGAACGCCCGCTGCCCCGCCGCCTGCACCTCGATCAGCATCGTCCGGGTGAACTGCGGCATCGTCTCCAGCGCGCCGAGGTACGCCGCCGCGCCGTCGCCGATGCGCTGGGGCCACGGCTGGTCGCCCGAGGCGGCCGCCCGGATGATCAGCATCAGCCGGTCGCAGACGTGCTCGTAGAGCGCCATCAGGCACTCTTCCTTGTCGGTGAAGTGCTCGTAGAAGGTGCGTTTGGACACCCGCGCCAGGGCCACGATGTCGGCGATGGTGGTGGCGGAGTATCCCTTCTCACTCACGCATGTCGCGAGCGCACCGGTGAGGTCGCGACGGATGGTCTGGGCCGTTCTCGTGGGTGCGGCCACGGCTCCTCCGATGATGCTGGAACGGTTGCCGACTGTACCGGCGCGACGCTGCGGGAACATCCCCTTCCCTCCGGTGTTACCTGGTGGTAATTTCGGCCGCGACGACTGGTACCAGACAGTACCAACGGTCGGGCCGGACTTCGGAGGACGGCGACGGACCTCGGAAGAGGGAGGTGGGCCTGTGGCTCAGGCCGTGCACACGCGGATCGCCGTGGTGGGGGCGGGGTTCGGCGGCCTCGGGGCCGCGATCCGGCTGCGCCGGGCGGGATACCGCGACCTGCTGGTGTTCGACCGGGGCACCGAGGTCGGCGGCACCTGGCGCGACAACACGTACCCGGGCTGCGCCTGCGACGTGCCGTCGCAGCTGTACTCGCTGTCGTTCGCGCCCAACCCGGACTGGACCCGCAGCTTCTCGCCGCAGCCGGAGATCTGGTCCTACCTGCGCCGCGTCGCCGACGAGCACGGGCTGCGCCCGCACCTGCGGCTGGGCCACGAGGTCCGCCGCGCCGACTGGGACGGCGCCGACCGGGTGTGGCGGCTGGAGACCCAGCATGGGACGTACACGGCGGAGGTGCTCGTGGCCGCGGGCGGGCCGCTCGCCGAGCCCAGCGTCCCGGACCTGCCCGGCCTGGCGGACTTCGAGGGCGAGGTCTTCCACTCGGCGCGCTGGCGCCACGACCTCGACCTCACCGGGCGGCGGGTCGCCGTGGTCGGCACCGGGGCGTCGGCGATCCAGTTCGTGCCGCGGATCGCGCCCGCCGTGGCCCGGCTGACCCTGCTGCAACGTACGCCCGCCTGGGTGCTGCCGCGTCGCGACCGGCGCCTCACCGCGCTGGAGCGCACCGTCTACCGGCACGTGCCCGGCGCCCGGCGGCTGGCCCGCGCCGCGATCTACTGGGCCCGCGAGCTGCAGGGCACCGCGTTCCTGCGGCCCGCGCTGATGCGGTTCGGGCAGGCGATGGCCCGCCGGCACCTGCGCCGCGCCGTGCCCGACCCGGTGCTGCGTGAGCGGCTGACCCCGCGCTACACCATGGGCTGCAAGCGGGTGCTGCTGTCCAACGACTACTACCCGGCGCTGAACCGGAAGAACGTCGAGGTGGTGACCGAGGCGATCACGCGGGTCACCGCGCGCGGCGTGGTCACCGCCGACGGGCGCGAGCATCCGGTCGACACGATCATCTTCGGTACGGGGTTCCACGTCACCGACCCCCCGCTGGCGCGGCTGACCCGGGGCGCCGACGGGCGCACCCTGGCCGAGCACTGGGGCGGCAGCATGTACGCCCACCACGGCGCCACGGTGGCCGGATTCCCGAACCTGTTCCTGCTGCTCGGCCCGAACACCGGCCTCGGGCACACCTCGGTCGTCTTCATGGCCGAAGCCCAGTACGACTACCTGCTCGGCGCCCTGCGCCATCTCGACCGCACCGGCGCCGCCGCGATCGAGCCGACCGAGTCGGCCCAGCGGGCCTACAACGAGCGCCTCGACCGGCGCATGCGGGGCACCGTGTGGACCACCGGCGGCTGCCGCAGCTGGTACCTCGACGCCAGCGGTCGCAACTCGACGCTGTGGCCGGGCTACTCGTGGACGTTCTGGCTGCGCTCGCGCCGGTTCGACCCGGCGTCCTACCGGGTGGTGGCCGCCGCGGCCGCGGCCGTGCCGGGCAGGTCGTGATGGGCGCGACGCTGGCGGGGCAGACCGTGCTGATCACCGGCGCGGCGCGCGGCATCGGGGCGCACACGGCCCGGCTGGCCGCGGCCCGGGGCGCCCGGCTGGCCCTGGTCGGGCTGGAGCCGGTGCTGCTGCGCGAGCTCGCGGCCGAGCTGAACACCGGCGGCGGCGCGGCGGCCTGGTTCGAGGCCGACGTGACCGACTCGGCGGCACTGGCGGCGGCGGTGGCCGGGACGGTGGCGCGGTTCGGCCGGATCGACCACGTGGTCGCCAACGCGGGCGTGGCCAGCCTCGGCACGGTCGCCACGGGCGACATCGAGGCGCTGGCCCGTACCGTGCAGGTGAACCTGATCGGGGTGATGCGCACCGCCGCGGCGACGGCCGGGCCGGTGATCGCCGCGCAAGGGCACTACCTGCTGGTCTCCTCGACGGCGGCGTTCGCGGCGATGCCGGGGATGGCGGCGTACTGCGCCGCCAAGGCGGGGGTGGAGCATTTCGGCAACGCGCTGCGGCTGGAGCTGGCCCACCACGGGGTCACCGTCGGCACCGCCCATCCGGGCTGGATCGACACCGACCTGGTCCGCGACGCGCGCGACGACCTGCCGTCGTTCCGCGCGGCGCTGGGGCGGCTGCCGTGGCCGGTCGGGTCGATCACCTCGGTGGACCGGTGCGCGGCCGCGTTCGTGCGCGGGCTGGAGCGGCGCAGGCGGCGGGTGTACGTGCCGCGGGCGATCGCGGTGGTGCAGGCGCTCCGTACCGTGATCAACAGCCGGGCGGGCGGGGCGGCGGTGTCGCGGCACTCGCGTGAGCTGGTGCCCAGGATGGAGGCCGAGGTGGCCGCGCTGGGCCGCTCGTTCGGCGCCAGCAGCGCGGAGGAGGCGGGCCGGTGAGGATCGCGTACGAGCGCCGCGGCAGCGGCACCCCGCTGGTGCTGATCCACGGCATCGGCCACCACTGGCGCGCCTGGGAGCCGGTGCTGGACCGGCTCGCCGAGTCGCACGACGTGATCGCGATCGACCTGCCCGGGTTCGGCTGCTCGCCGGTGCCCGACGGCGGGATGCCCGACGGCATGGGCCCGACCGTGGCGCTGCTGCGCCGCTGGCTGGCCCGGGAGGGCCTGGACCGGCCGCACGTGGCCGGCAACAGCCTGGGCGGGGCGATCGCGCTGGAGCTGGCCGCGGCGGGACTGGCCGCCTCGGCGACCGCGTTCGCCCCGGCGGGCTTCTGGCGCCGCTGGCACGTCGCGTACGCCCTGACCGTGCTGAACACCCTGCGCTGGGGCACGATGCTGCCGTCGCCGCTGGTCCGCGCCCACCTGAGCGCCCGGACCGGCCGCAGCCTCGCCTTCGGCATGCTGATGCGCCACCCCGGCCGGCTGACCGCCGAGCGGGCCACCGCCGACGCGCTGGCCATGCGCGACGCCCCCGGCTTCCGCCCGGTCGCCCGGACCGCGGCCGCCTACCGCTACCGCGGCACCCCCACCGTCCCGGTCACCGTGGCCTGGGGCGACCGCGACCGCATCCTGCTACCGGCCCAGGCCGCCACCGCCCGCCGCGCCCTCCCCCACGCCACCCACATCACCCTCCCCCACTGCGGCCACGTCCCCATGTCCGACAACCCCACCCTGGTCACCACCACCATCCTGTCCACCACCACCACCGCCCTCTGAGCCGTCGATCATGAACTTGTGGCACGGTTCGACGGTGTGTCGCGTGCACAGCTTCCTGATCGACATCAGGTGAGGTGGAGGACGACCTTGATGTCGGTGGGCCGGTGCTGGAGGGCGTCGGGCCAGGAGTCCAGGGGGACGCGGCGGGTGATCAGGGAGGACAGCCAGTCGTGGTCGGCGGCGAGCAGGTCGGCCGCGGCAGCCTGCCAGTGGCGCATGTTGGCGTTGACCGAGCCGAACGCGACGTTGTTCTCCAGCACCACCTCGCGGTTCAGCCCGCCCAGGTCCAGCGCCAGCGCGCGGCCGCCGGTGGAGACCCCGGTCAGGCAGACGATGCCGTTCGGCCCGACCTGGCGCAGCGTGTCGGCGATGACGGTGGGCGCACCTGTGCACTCCAGCGCCAGGTCCGGCTCCAGCGGCAGGTCGCGTACGGCGCCGGTGTGGTAGGTCGCGCCCAGCCGCCGCACCAGCTCGGGCTTGGGGCCGCTGTCGGCCCGGTCGAGCACGTGCACCTCCAGCCCGCGCTGCCGCCCCAGCAGGGCGGCGAGCAGGCCGATCGGCCCCGCGCCGGTGACCAGGACGGTACGCGGCCCGAACTGCGCCCGCGCACCGATCAGTTCGAGGTGCTCCCACGCCTTGGCCACCACGCTGGCCGGTTCCAGCAGCACCCCGACCTCGGCCAGCGCCGGATCGAGGCCGACGGCGAAGTCCGGTTCGGTCCGCCAGCGCTCGCGGGCGAAGCCGTGCCGCTGCTTGATCCCGCACTCGGTGTACTGCCCGTTGCGGCACATGTCCCACTCGCCGATCGCGCAGTTCGGGCAGGGCACCGGGTCGGGGCGCCGGACGATGCCCGCGACCAGGTCACCGGGCTGCCAGCGGCCGGAGTCGTCGGAGACGACCCGGCCCAGCGACTCGTGACCGAGCACCAGGCGCCCGTCGGGGCCGGGGGCGGTGCCGTACTCGCCGGCGAGGATGTCGCGGTCGGTGCCGCAGATGCCGACCGCCAGGCCCTGTACCAGCACCTGGCCCTCGGCTGGATCGGGTTCGGGCAGGTCGTCGACGAGCTGGGCCGAGTCCGGCCGTCCCGCCTCGACGATGAGTCCGCGCATGGAACCGAATGTAAGGGCCCGGCCCCGGCTTCGCGCGGCGAACGGTTTCCGCACGCACGAAAAGATCACGCGAGAACGTGGCGGGTGTCGGGCATCCTTGACGACATGTCCACCCCCACGACGCCCCCCGTCAACCCGTCGCCCGCACCGCGCCTCGACCTGGTCGAACAGCTGCACGGCCGACTGGTCGCCGATCCTTACCGGTGGCTGGAGGATCCGGCGGACCCCCGTGCCCAGGCCTGGTCGGCCGGGCAGGACGAGCTCCTCGCCGCGCACCGCGTCCACTGGCCCGACCGGGCCGCGCTGCACGAGCGGCTGTCGCGGCTGCTGTCGGTCGGCGCCGTGAGCGCCCCGCGCTGGTACGGCGAGCGCGGCTTCTTCCTGCGCCGCACCGCCGAGCAGGACCACGCCGTGCTGCTGGTGATCGAGCCGGACGGCACCGAGCGCCCGCTGATCGACCCCGGCGCGCTGGACCCGTCCGGCGCCACCACCCTGGACTGGTTCTACCCGTCCTGGGAGGGCACGCTGCTGGCGTACGCGCTGAGCGTCGGCGGCACCGAGGAGCCGCAGCTGCGCGTGCTCGACGTCGCCACCGGCGAGGTCGTCGACGGCCCGATCGGCCGGATGCGGCACACCCACATCGCCTGGCTGCCCGGCGGGGCCGCCTTCTACTACTCGCGCTTCCTGGCCCCGGGCTCGGTGCCCGGCGACGACCCGAAGCTGCACCGCCGGGTCTACCTGCACCGGCTGGGCACCGACCCGGACACCGACCCGCTGATCCTGGGTGACGGGTCGCCGCGCGGACGCTACTTCTGGCCCAGCGTCTCGCGCGACGGGCGGTGGCTGACGGTGCAGGAGAACCAGGGCACCGATCCGCGCAACGACGTGTGGATCGCCGACCTGTCCGCGTCCGCCGCCGACGCTCCGGCGCTGCGGCCGCTACAGGTCGGCGTCGACGCGCTGACCTACCCGTACTTCCACGGCGACCGGGTCTACCTGCGCACCAACCGCGACGCGCCGCGCTGGCGGCTGTGCACCACCGATCCGGCGCACCTGGACTACGCGCACTGGACCGACCTGGTCGGCCAGGACCCGGACGCGGTGCTCAACGGGTACGAGATCCTCGACGGCGACGCGCTGGAGCAGCCGGTGCTGCTGGTCAACACCACCCGGCACGCCATCGACGAGCTGACCGTGCACGACCTGGAGTCCGGCGTCGAGCTGTCCAAGGTGGCGCTGCCCGGCCTGGGCAGCATCGGCCCGCTCAGCGTCCGGGCCGACCGGGCCGACCAGGTGTGGTTCAGCTACGGCGACTACACCAGCCCGGGTACGGTCTACCGCTTCGACGCCCGGGACGCGTCGGTGTCGCGGTGGGCCGGGCCGCCCGGCGCGCCGTCCGCGCCGGCGCTGACCACGACGCAGGTCACGTACACCTCGCCCGACGGCACCGACGTGCGCATGTTCGTGGTCTCGGCGCCGGGGCGCCCGGCCGGGCCGCGCCCGACCGTCCTGTACGGCTACGGCGGCTTCAACGTCTCGCTGGCCCCGTGGTACTCCCCCAGCGCCATCGCCTGGATCGAGGCGGGCGGCGTGTGGGCGGTGGCGAACCTGCGCGGCGGCGGCGAGGAGGGCGAGGCCTGGCACCGGGCGGGCATGCTCGCCCACAAGCAGAACGTCTTCGACGACTTCCACGCCGCCGCGGACTGGCTCGTCGACAACGGCGTCACCACGCCGGAGCAGCTGGCGATCTTCGGTGGCTCCAACGGCGGCCTGCTGGTCGGCGCGGCCCTGACGCAGCGGCCGGACCGGTACGCGGCGGTGGTCTGCTCGGCGCCGCTGCTGGACATGGTCCGCTACGAGCTGTTCGGCCTCGGCTCCACCTGGGCCGGGGAGTACGGCAGCGCCTCGGTGGCCGAGGAGCTGGACTGGCTGCTGGCGTACTCGCCGTACCACAACGTGCACGAGGGCACGGCGTACCCGGCGGTGCTGTTCACGGTGTTCGGCAGCGACACCCGGGTCGACCCGCTGCACGCCCGCAAGCTGGCCGCCGCGCTCCAGCACGCGAGCACGGGCGCGCCGGTGCTGCTGCGGCGCGAGGGCGACGTCGGGCACGGCGCGGCGTCGATCTCGCGGACCATCGACCTGTACGCCGACCAACTCGCCTTCCTGGCCGCACATACCCGCGCGGACGGCTGACCCGGATCCGGCCGGTCGCGGGGCAGCCCGGGACCGGCCCGGCCCCTACGCTGAGCCGGTGATCGATCGCCTCGACCGCTCCCTGCCCGCCCGGCTGGCCCGTCACGGCACCGTGTCGGCGGCACTGGCCCTGCTCAGCGACGCCCGGCTGACCCGGCTGCTGGACTCGGCACCGCCGCTCGGCGCCGGCATCGGCGGTGTCCACACGGTGCTGGACCTCGACGGCGTGACCGTGTTCGTCAAGCGCATCCCGGTGACCGAGGTCGAGCTGCGGCACCCGCGCAGCACCGCCAACCTGTTCGACCTGCCGCCGTTCTGCCAGTACGGCGTGGGCGGGCCGGGCTTCGGGGTGTGGCGGGAGATCGCCGCGCACGAGCTGGCCAACGGCTGGGTCGTCGGCGGGCGGACCGAGGGCTTCCCGCTGCTGCACCACTGGCGGGTGCTGGACGGCACGCCCCCGCAGACGACCCCGCAGGAGCACGCCGATCCGGACCGGACGGTCGCCTACTTCCACGGCTCGGCGGCGGTGCGGCGGCGGCTGGACGCGGTGGCGGCCGCGACCGCGAGCGCCGTGCTGGTGGTCGAGCACCTGCCGTCGAACCTGTCCGACTGGCTGTCGGCACAGACCGCCGCCGGGGACGAGGCGGCCGGCGCGGCGTACGCGATGGTGGAACGCGAGCTGCTCGCGCAGGTGCCGTTGCTGAACGGCGAGCTGGTCCACTTCGACCACCACTTCCGCAACATGCTCACCGACGGGCACCGGCTCTACTTCGGCGACCTCGGGCTGGCCACCTCGCCCCGGTTCGAGCTGGCGGCGGCCGAGCGGGAGTTCCTGGCCGACCACCGCGACCACGACCGCGCGTACGCGCTGATGGAGCTGGTCAACAGCGTCGTGACGGCGTTCGGCGGGCTGGCCTGCTGGCCCGACCGGTTCCGCCTGATCCGCCGCTGCGCCCACGGCCTGCCCTGCCCGGAGCTGCCCGGCTGGGCCGAGGACCTGGTGCAGCGGCACGCCCCGGCCGCGGCCGTCATGAACGACTTCTACTGGCCGCTGCACGGCGAGAGCCGCACCATCCCGTTCCCGGCCGCCGCCCTCGCCCAGGCCCTGGACCGGCACGCCACGGCCGAACCGAACATTTCATACGAAAACCATGTTGTACGCCTGCCGTAACGCTGGCGGCTCAGGCCGCAGGCGCGCCGTAGCCGTAGTGCATGCGGAACTTCATCGGCTCGGTGCCCACCGCCGTGACATGGCTGATCAGTGTCGCGCGCAGCGCCTCCGGCAGCGCGGGTGGATCCGCCTGCGTCCACTCGAACGACGTGAACAGCTCCGCCGCGCCGTCGAGCTGGGCCACACTCAGCGGCGCCGCCGCCAGCGCCGTGAAGACGGCCTCGGACGGCTCCTGGAGCAGGATCCGCTGCGGGATCAGCTCGTGCCAGGGGGTGCCACCCGCGTACCGCACCGTGAATCCGGCCCAGCCGAGCAGGACACGGATCCGTTCCCGCACCTCGGGATACCGCCGCATGACCGCGCCGGCGAGCCTCGTCTCGGCACCCCGCTTCCCCAGCGAGGCGCTCTCGGCGGCGGATGTCAGATCAGCCGGTGCGGCATCCACCCAGGACCTGCGCCGAGCCTCCTCGCGTGCCCGGACCGCGGCCAGGTGCTGCTGCACCCGTAGCGACCCGGCGAGGCCGCGGCGGGCCAGCCACTCGGAGAGCACCGGCCCGTCACGCAGGTCCGCGTCGCAGTTGCCGGGCCCGCGCAGTCCGGTCTGGTGGTGCAGGGTCCAGCAGGCCAGCTGCGTGCCCTCGCCGTCCAGCAGGAGGATGGTGGGCCAGCCCAGGCAGCGGCAGTGGTCGCCGGTGCCGCCGTCGACGATGGCCAGCACCCCGGCCAGGTCGGCGATCTCGCCGCCGCGCAGCACGATCCGGGCGGCGTCCGCGCGGTCCAGCTGGTTCGGAGCCGCCTCGACGATCACGACCTGCGCGGCCCGGCTCAGTTCCCGGCTCAGCAGCGCGTTGGTGGGCGCCTCGCCGTCGGCATCGATCACGGCGAGAGCTTAACCGCCCACGGACGGAGCTTCTCCGGGTTCCGTACGCCCCAGATGTTCCTGACCCTGCCGTCGGCGATGTCGAACGCCATCACCACCACGATCGCGCCGTCCCGCTGGGCCACCAGGCCGGGCCGTCCGTTGACCGACCGCTCCAGGATCGTCAGCCCGGGTGCCATGGCCGCGATCGCGACGGCGTACCGGGCGATCTGCTCGGCGCCCACGACCGGGCCGGACACGGCGCCGACCACGCCGCCGCCGTCCGCGACCGCTGTGGCGCGCGGATCGAGCAGCCCGATGAGAGCGGCGACATCCCCGGCCTCCCAGGCCCGCCTGAAGTCCCGGACGACGTCAGCCTGCCGCGCCACCGGCGTGGTGGCGGCGGGCAGGGCGCGGACGCGGCGGCGGGCGGAGGTGGCGAGCTGGCGGCAGGCGGCCGGGGTACGGCCCAGGATCTCGGCGACCTCGGGGAAGGCGTACCCGAAGACCTCGTGCAGCACGAACGCGACCCGCTCGGCCGGGGTCAGCGATTCGAGCACGACCAGGAACGCCATGGTGACCGACTCGTCGAGGGTGATCCGGTCCGCGGGATCGGCCTGGCGTCCCGCACCCCACTCGGCGGGTTCGGCGATCGGCTCGGGCAGCCACTGGCCCACGTAGCGCTCGCGGCGCACCCGGGCCGAACCGAGCAGGTCGAGGCAGACGCGGCTGGCGACCGTGGTCAGCCAGGCGGCGGGCGTGCGGATCGCGTCCCGCTCCTGCGGCGGCAGGGCGTACCAGCGGGCGTAGGTCTCCTGCACCGCGTCCTCCGCCTCGGACAGGCTGCCGAGCATGCGGTAGGCCAGGTTCACCAGCCGGTGCCGCTCGGACGTCACCGGGCGCGGGTCGGCAGTGGTCATCCGCCGATGATCTCCCCGCCCGCCGGGGGCGCCCAGCGGCCCCGGCCGGGTGTGAGGCCGGGCACGTCGCCTCACACCCGGCCGGGCCGCGTCGTCACACCGTACGAACAAGACATCAGAAATCTTGGAGGCATCCCATGCGCAAAGTGTTCGCCGCACTCGCGACCCTGTTCCTGCTGGTCGTCGTGGCCCAGTTCTTCTTCGCCGCCACCGGCGCGTTCAGCACCGACCCGGATCGCGGCGCGTTCCGCCCCCACCACGCCCTCGGATATGTGCTCTTCCTGCTGCCGCTGGTGATGGCACTTGTCGCCGCGCTGGCCCGCCTGACCCGGCGGCTGATGTGGCTGAGCCTGCTGGCCGTCGGGCTGACCACGGTCGAAGTGGTGATCGCCAAG
The DNA here is from genome assembly GCF_018327705.1 of Catellatospora sp. TT07R-123. Lineage (NCBI taxonomy): Bacteria > Bacillati > Actinomycetota > Actinomycetes > Micromonosporales > Micromonosporaceae > Catellatospora > Catellatospora sp. TT07R-123. The sequence goes on from NZ_BNEM01000002.1 coordinate 2,176,245, forward strand.
GTCGCCATGGCGCTCGGCGGCGCCCCCGGCGGGCTCGTCTTCGGACTGCACGGAGTGTGCGGGCTGGTACTGCTCGCCGCCGCCTGGCAGCTCTTCCGCCAGGCCGGCCTCCCAGCCGCCCGCATCGGTGCCGGTGCGTAGCGGCGCCCCTATTCCGCTTGCCCGGCCTGTGACCATGGAGCGATGAGCGAGCGCAAGCCGATGGTCGCCGTCTTCACCGGAGCGGGGATCTCGACCGACTCCGGCATCCCCGACTTCCGGGGCCCGCAGGGCGTCTGGACCCGCGACCCCGACGCGGAGAAGCTGTTCACCTACCAGCACTACATGGCCGACGGCGCGATCCGCCGCAAGTCGTGGCTGGCCCGGCGGGACAACGCCGCCTGGCAGGCCGAGCCCAACGCGGCCCACCTGGCGCTGGTGGAGCTGGAGCGGGCCGGGTTCCCGGTGCGGATCATCACGCAGAACATCGACGGGCTGCACCAGAAGGCGGGCTTCAGCCCGCGCAAGGTGATCGAGCTGCACGGCACCATGTTCACGGTGCGCTGCACCCGCTGCGGCGAGCAGGGCACGATGCGCGACGCGCTGGACCGGGTCGAGGCGGGCGACCCCGACCCGGGCTGCCTGAGCTGCGGCGGCATCCTCAAGGCGGGCACCGTGATGTTCGGGGAGAACCTGGATGGGCAGAAGCTCGCCGACGCGGCCGCGATCTCCAAGGCGTGCCAGGTGTTCTGGGCGGTCGGCACGTCGCTGACGGTGCAGCCGGCCGCGTCGATGTGCGCGCTGGCGCTGGCCGAGGGGGCGCAGACGACGATCGTGAACGCGCAGCCGACGCCGTACGACGGGGTCGCCGACGAGGTGGTGCGCGAGCCCATCGGGACGGCGGTGCCGCGCATGGTGCGCGAGCTGCTGGCGGCACACCCGGACTGAGCAGGGCCGCCCGCCGGGGTACGCCGCGGCGGGCGGCTAATTCGCTTGGCGATACCGGATATCTTGCGATCATGACCGCCGCGCTGGAGCTGTATTTCGACCAGGCCACCACGTTCCGCCTGCGCCGGCTGTGGGACGCGCTGGAGGCCGAGGGCATCCCGAGCCTGCGCGATCTGACCCACCGCAAGCACCGGCCGCACCTGTCGATCACCAGCGCGGAGGTGCTGGACGGCCCGGCGGTGCAGGAGGCGCTGGGCGACCTGCCCGCGGCACCGCCGCTGAAGCTGACCTTCGACCACATCGGGCAGTTCCTGGGCCGGGTGCTGTGGCTGGGCCCGGTGCCGACGCGCGAGCTGCTGGACCACCAGGCGGCCGTGCACGCCCGGCTGGCCGCGGCGGGGATCGAGACGGGCTCGTTCTACCAGCCCGGATCGTGGGTGCCGCACTGCACCCTGTCGATGCGGGTCCCCCTGGTGCGCATGACCGACGCGATCCGCCTGTGCCTGGACGTGCTCCCGGTCGAGGCGACCTTCACCGGCGCGGCCGTGGCCGACCACGCCCGCGACCAGTACCACCGCCTCCCGTCCTGACCCGCGCCCGCCCCGGGCCACGCGCCGCGCCGAGCCGCCACCAAGATCACGCATGTTGCCGGGCAATCGGGCGTACAGCACCCCGCGATACGCCCGGTTGCCCGGCAACTTCGCTGGTCGAGGGGCGCCGGTCAGGCGCCGATGGCGGCTTTGACCTTGGCGATGGCGGCGGTCTCGGTGTCCTTGACCCCGCCGGAGGCGCCGGCGACCTGGTCGCAGGCGGCGCTGATGACGTTGCGGAACTCGGTCAGCTCGGTCGGGTTCTTGGCCTGCAGGATCGAGGCGGACTGCTGGAGCGCGGTCAGCACCCCCGACTCCATCTCGGTGGGCGAGCCCTTGGGCAGCGACGGCAGGCCGCCGGTCTTGAGCACGTCACGCAGCTCGGTGGAGGTGCTGGCCAGGGCCTTGGCCCCGGCGATGCTCTCCTTGAAGCTGGCGAAGAAGCCGGGGTCCGCGCTGGAGACCAGGTACATGGCGCCGAAGGCCGCGGTACGCAGGGTCTGGCGCTCTTCGTCGGTGTAATCCGTCATACGGAACATTCTGGACGAAGCGGGTTATGCCATTGGCCGTTTCGCCACTTTTGCCGCGTACCAGCGGGCGACCCCCTAAGGTCGGGGAAGAGCGACAGCTCACCGAAACGGGGGTAACGGGGAAATGGCAGTCGACCTCAACCAGATCATGAAGCTGATGAGCGACCCGACGGTCCAGAAGCTGGTCCAGGGTCTGCTAGGTCAGCTGACCGGCGGCAAGGGCGGCTCGCCGAACCTCGCCGGCCTGATGGACCAGCTCAACAAGACGGGCCTCGGCACGCAGGCGCAGTCCTGGATGAGCACCGGCCAGAACGAGCCGGTCACGGGCGCCCAGCTCCAGCAGGCGCTCGGCGGCGGCATGCTCGACCAGATCGCGTCCGACGCGGGCACCACGCCGCGCGAGGCCGCCGACTCCCTCGCCAAGGTGCTGCCCACGCTGGTCGACCAGGCCACGCCGAACGGCCAGATGCCGGACCCGCAGCAGATGCAGCAGATGATGAGCAAGTTCATGGGCGGCGGCGCGTAGCCGCCGACCCTGCCGGGCCCGCCTGTGGATCAGGCGGGCTCGGCGCGTTTCGGAGACATGGCCGCCGCGCGGGCGACCTGGAGCACGTTCTCGTGGTGCAGCTCGGCCGCGGCCGCGGCGTGGCCGCCCCGTACGCCGAACAGGCGCTTGCGGTAGACGAGGAAGACCACGGCCCCGATGTTGATCAGCAGGGCGGTGACGCGGACCCAGGTGATCTTCTCGACCAGCTCGTACACCTCCAGCGGGATGAACAGCGAGGTCGCCACCGCGGCCAGGTACTCGCCCCAGCGCTTGAGCAGCCACAGGCCGACGCCCTCGACCACCTGGAGCCCGCCGTAGACGAACAGGCCCGCCGCGATCAGGATGAGCGTCTTCGGCTCGGTCGCCAGCGCCTGCTCCACCAGGTGCAGCAGCGGCGAGTCGCGCAGGTTCCAGTGCAGCCGGTCGGCCAGCGGCTGGAGCAGCGGCAGCGTGGTGTCGAACTGCGTACGCACCTCGCCCTGGTGGCTGCGGAAGCGCAGCACCGCCCAACCGGCCAGCACCAGCAGCAGGCCGCGCAGGAACCGCTCGACCGCGAGCAGCCGCAGGATCACCGCGTCGCGCAGCAGTTGCCCGCGCATCGGCACCGGGGCGTCGTCCGCCGGGCCCTGGGCGCGCGGCTCGCCGGGCACGAAGTCGCCGCAGCGCAGGCAGCGCCAGGCCGGGCCCGCCGAGGTCGCCACGTGCAGGTGCTCGCGCAGCTCCGGTTCGTCCGGGGCGTACGTGAGGTGGTGCCGGGCGCAGGCCAGCAGATTCCAGTCCACCGCCGCCCTCCCTCCAAGGTCGCCCACACGCTACCGGGCGCGTGCCACCGGAACCGGACGCCGGGTCGGGATCGCCGCGGCAGGTCCGTTTCCGCAGCGTATGCCGATCAATCCGGCCGTACCGGAGAGCGTTTCCGCGCCCCGTAGCCGCCGCGGGCATCCTCCGAAAGTACTAGTAGAGGCTCGGCTGAAAGAACCGAAGAGGCCCCTTACCAGCGACTTCGCCCCGCGTGACAGTGAACCCCGTCACTATTCCCAGGTGGGCACCAGCTCAATGCCTTTCTAGGATCGCCGAATGCGTGGCAATGAAGCACACGAGCAGTGCGGGACCGACCACTCCCCCGTGGTCGCCCGCCAGAACCCCCGTACCGAATCCGTCAAGGCCCTGATGGCCCGCCTCCGGGCGGTCGACCCCCGGCGCGCGCTCGCCCTGACCGGCCTGGCCGGCGTGCTGGGCGCGGCCGCGCTCGGCGGCGTCGCCGCCGGGGCCGGCAACCCGGAGCCCGACCCCGCCGCGACGACCGCCGTGGCGCTGCGCGCCGAGGTCGGCCGCGGCACCGCCGAGAAGTCGGCGACGCGCTCGTTCGACCGGATCGAGCGCATGGCGGCCGACATCGCGCGCCTGGCACCCAAGGGCGCCGTCGCCCCGCAGGCCAAGCCGAAGGCCGTCACCGAGCCGAAGACGGTCACCAAGCCCAAGGCGGTCACCAAGCCGAAGGCCGCGGCCGAGCCGAAGGCGGCCGCCAAGCCCAGGGCCGCGGCCAAGCCGAAGCAGGCCGTGCTGATGCCGGTGGCCGGGCTGGACCTGACCCAGATGCGCAACGCGCAGGCGATCGTGCAGGCCGCCAAGGACATGCAGCTGCCCGAGCGGGCGATGGTGCTGGCCGTGGCCTGCTCGATGCAGGAGAGCAACCTGTACAACCTGGCCAGCACGGTGCTGCCGGAGTCGTTCCAGTACACCGACCAGGGCCAGGGCTCCGATCACGACTCGGTCGGCCTGTTCCAGCAGCGGCCCAGCTCCGGCTGGGGCGCGGTGCGCGACCTGATGCAGCCGAAGTACGCCGCGACCCAGTTCTACAACGCACTGGTCAACGTGTACGGCTGGCAGAACATGGCGCTGACCGACGCCGTGCAGGCCGTGCAGGTCTCGGCGTTCCCGTACGCCTACGCCCAGCACGAGTGGCGCGCGCAGCAGGTCGTCGACGCCCTGAACCGGTAACACCCCTATCGCTGCCCCGGGTGCTCGGGCCGGTCCAGGCCGTACAGGCGGGGCGGGTCCACACCCGGGGGCAGCGCGGCCAGGTGGAACCTGGCCGACAGGGTCGGCAGGATGGTGCGCAGCGCCAGTGCCGTCCCGCCCCGGTCGCCGCCGCCGTCGTGCAGCAGCACGATCGAGCCGTCGCGGACGGCCCCGTCGACGAGCGCGGCTATCTCGGCCGCCCGCTTCAGCGGCAGCGCCCAGTCCCTCGGATCGACCTGCCAGTGCAGCGCGGTCATGCCCAGTTCGCGCGCCGCGGCCACGAGCCGGTCGTTCCACGCCCCGCCGGGCTGGCGGAAGTACGAGATCCGCGCGCCGGGCGCCGCCGCCCGGATCGCCCGGTTGGTGCGGCGCAGGTCGGCCACGATGTCGCCCCGGTCGCGTCCGCCGAGCTTCAGGTCGTGCGACCAGCTGTGATTGCACAGGGTATGGCCCTGCGCCACGATGTCGCGCACGAGCTGCGGATACTTCACCACGTTGACGCCGATCAGGCAGAAGGTCGCCTTGACCCGGTATTCGTGCAGCAGCGCGAGCACCAGCGGGGTGAAGGTCGGATCCGGGCCGTCGTCGAAGGTCAGCGCCACCTCGGGCGTGCCGGTGGTGTAGCGGCTGCCGGACGGCCCGAACCGCTCCACGGGCAGCGGTGGGCGCCCCGGCCCGGTGACCGGCTGGGCCCGGGGCGGCAGCGGCGGCAGGGCACGCGGGTGCCCGCCGATCGCGGCCGCGTCCCGGGCGTGCGCACCGGGGCTGGCCCGCAGCAGCCAGGCCTCGGTCGCCTCCCGCACCCCGCTGAGCCGTCCGAGCAGGAATCCCGCGCCGAGCACCGCGGCGACCAGGGCGAGCGCGACCAGCAGTCCGCGGGGTCCCTTCCGGGTCGACGCTGCGGCGCTCATGGCGGCCCTCCACCGACAACTGTCTGCACAACATAGCAAACAGTCCACATCGGGCGGCCCGTATCGCCGCAGTCCGCCCCAGCCCACAGCCCGCATCGCCGCAGCCCGCATCGCCGCAGCCTGCCGCAGCCCGCATCGCCGCAGCTCGCCGCAGCCCCGCAGCCCTCAGCCCGCTACGCGTATGCCGCCACGGCCTCGGCCAGGCGCCGGTAGCGGGCCAGCCGGTGTCCCGGCCGGAACCCCTCGCTCCACGGCTTGCGCCGCCCGGCGAAGTGCATGATCCGCACGTCGGTGTCGGGCCACGGCGCGTCCGGGCCGGGCTCCAGGTCGTAGCTGCGCATGTGGTTCCAGCGGTGCGGCAGGCGCAGCCAGTGCCCGGCGGCGGCCAGGTTGAGCGCGTCCTGGTCCGGGAAGCGCAGCGCGGGCGCGTTGGCCACCAGGTAGTCCAGGCAGCGGCGGGTGACGTCGGCGGCCCGCCACGCGGCCGGGTCGATCAGGAGCATGCCCGAGTTGAAGTACGGCGCCCCGCCGTCCACGTCGGCCCCCGCCCCCGGGATGCCGCCCTGGGCGTCCATGGTCGCGTTGTACGCGTCGCGCACCGCCGCGAGCACCGTGCCCCCGCCCAGCGGCACCGTCCACAGCGGGGCCAGGTCGCCGCAGACCGCGATGTCGGCGTCGAGGTAGAGCAGGCGGCGCGGGCCGTCGCCGATCAGGTCGGGCAGCAGCAGGCGCAGGTACATGCCGGGGCTGAGGTAGTCGAGCCAGTCCGGTTCGGCCAGCGGCAGGCCCCGGAACTCGTCGCCGCAGGTCAGCAGGTGCAGCCCGGCCCGGCCCGCGAGCTGGCGCTCCAGGTGGCCGCGCCTGGTCTTGACCACCTCATCGGTGGTGAGCAGCCAGAACACGATGCCGTCACGGCCGGGGTGGCACTCCAGCACGGACTCCATCGCGACCTGCGCGTGCTCGGCGTACGTCTCGTCCACGGCGAAGGCGATATCCATGCCCGTCGGTATAGCAAGAACCCGGCACATGAATGCTTCTTCATTTCAAAAGATGACCGAACTTGCAGCAAACTCCACCGCTTCGGCCGACAGCCCGCGCTGCCGCCCACCAAGATCGCGCAAGTTGCCGGGCAATCGGGCGTAATCGGGGCCCTCTTTCGCCCGATTGCCCGGCAACTTGGCTGATCTTGAGGGCGCGGGCGGGTCAGCGGGTGGCGCGGACGAGGGGGAAGGGGAGGGTCTCGCGGATGGACTTGCCGGTCAGCAGCATGACCAGGCGGTCCACGCCGATGCCCAGGCCGCCGGTGGGCGGCATGGCGAACTCCAGCGCCTGGAGGAAGTCCTCGTCCAGCTCCATCGCCTCCGGGTCGCCCCCGGCCGCCAGCAGCGACTGCTCGGTCAGCCGCCGCCGCTGCTCCACCGGGTCGGTCAGCTCCGAGTACGCCGTGCCCAGCTCGGTGCCGAAGGCGACCAGGTCCCAGCGCTCGGCCAGGCGCGGATCGCGGCGGTGCTGGCGGGTCAGCGGCGACACGTCGGTCGGGAAGTCCTTGTAGAACGTGGGCAGCACCGTCTTTCCCTCGACCAGGTGCTCGTACATCTCCAGGACGACCGCGCCGCGGCCCCACTTCGGGTCGTACGGGATCTTCGCCGCGTCGCACAGCTTGCGCAGGATCACCACGTCGGTGTCGGCGGTGACCTCCTCGCCCAGCGCCGCCGAGATCGCCTCGTCGACCGTGCGCACCGCCCAGTCGCCGGAGACGTCGTGCGCCTGCCCGTCGTGCATGATCACGCATTCGCCGTTGGCGGCGATCGCGGCCGACTGCACCACCTCGCGGGTCAGCGCCAGCATCGAGTCGTAGTCGGCGTACGCCTGGTACGCCTCCAGCATGGAGAACTCCGGGTTGTGCTTGTAGTCCACGCCCTCGTTGCGGAACGTGCGCCCCAGCTCGAACACCTTCTCGACGCCGCCGACCGCCAGCCGCTTGAGGTACAGCTCCGGCGCGATGCGCAGGTACAGGCGCAGGTCGTACGCGTTGATGTGGGTGGTGAACGGCCGGGCGTTGGCACCGCCGTGGACGCGCTGCAGGATCGGCGTCTCCACCTCGATGAAGCCGCGCTTCATGAACGAGTCGCGCAGGCTGTGCACGGCCGCGCTGCGGGCGCGCAGCAGCTCCCGGGCGCCGCTGTTGGTGATCAGGTCCAGGTAGCGCTGGCGCACCCGGGCCTCCGGGTCGGTCAGGCCGCTGTGCTTGTCCGGCAGCGGCCGCAGGCACTTGCCGGTGATCAGCCACGAGTCCACGTGCACCGACAGCTCGCCGCGCCGTGTGGTGACCACCTCGCCGGTCGCGCCGAGCTGGTCGCCGATGTCGACGGCCGCCGTCCAGCCCTCGATGTCCTTGTCGAGCATCAGCTGGAGGTCGCCGCTCCAGTCGCGGATCGTCGCGAACGCGATCCGGCCGTGGTCGCGCATCAGCATCAGCCGCCCGGCCACGCTGACGATGTCACCGGTGTGGGTCCCCGGCGGCAGGCCGGGATGCCGGGCCGCGACGTCGGCGCAGGTCGCGGTCGGCTGGAAGCCCACCGGGTACGGGTCGACGCCTTCGGCGCGCAGCCGTTCCAGCTTCGCCAGCCGTACCGCCATCTGCTCGCTGACCTCGTCGCCCGCCTCCTTCCCCGCGGCCGCCTCCTGCTCGGCCGCGGGCAGCGCGGCCAGCGGCGCCACCCCGGTCGCGTCCAGTGCCGCCGCCGGCGTGCCGGGCAGGCTCACGAACCCCTCGGCGATCATCGAGGCCAGGCCCACCTTCGCCAGCTCGCGCCGCTCGCCGAAGCACAGGTACCGCGGCACCCAGGTGGGGTTGTACTTGGCGTTGGAGCGGTACAGCGACTCCAGCTGCCACCAGCGGGAGAAGAACAGCAGCAGCCGCCGCCACAGCCGCAGGACCGGCCCGGCGCCGATGCGCGCGCCCTCCTCGAACACCGACCGGAACGCGGCGAAGTTCAGCGACACCCGGTCCACGCCCAGCCGGTTGCAGGCGCCCATCAGGGAGGCGACCATGAACTCCATCGCCCCGTTCTCGGCGTGCTTGTCCCGGCGCATCAGGTCCAGCGACAGGCCCCGGCGGCCCCACGGGCTGAACGACAGCAGCGACGCCACCCTGCCGTCGCCGTCCAGGGCCTCCACCAGCACGCAGCGGCCGTCGTTCGGGTCGCCCAGGCGGCCCAGCGCCATCGAGAAGCCGCGCTCGCTGTCGGTGTCGCGCCAGCTCGTGGCCAGCTGCGCCAGCTCGCGCATCTCGTCGGGCGGGATGTCGGCGTGCCGGCGCACCTGCGCGGTGTACCCGGAGCGCTCGACCCGGTTCACGGCCTGGCGCACGCCGCGCATCTCGCGGCCGTCCAGGGCGAACTGGTCGGCGTACAGGATCGCCTCGTCACCCAGCTCCATCACCTTCAGCCCGGCCCGGTGGTACGCGGTCGCGCCCTCCTCGCTGGCGCCCATCGCGGCCGCCGTCCAGCCGTAGCTGCGCGCCTGCGCCAGCCAGGAACCGATCGCCTTGTCCCACGCCTCGGGGTCGCCGATCGGATCCCCGCTGGCCAGGCTCACCCCGTTGACGGCGCGGTAGGTGACCGCGGCCTTGCCGCTGGGCGCGAAGATCGCCGCCTTGTCCCGGCGGGTGGCGAAGTAGCCCAGCGAGTCGCGCTCGCCGTAGCGGTCCAGCAGGCCCCGGACCCGGGTCTCGTCGTCCGCGCCGAGGACCGAGGCGATCTCCTGCGAGCGCAGCAGCGTGAACAGGCCCGCGAACACGGCGATCGCACCGAACAGGCCCAGGATCAGGTTGACCGCGCCGGAGGCCTCGCCGCTGCGGGTCACGTCGAAGGCGAACGCGCCGCCCAGCACCTTCTCCGCGGCGTACGTGAACTGCTCGGTGAACCCCTCCAGGGTGCCCGGGAACGCGACCACCAGGCTGTAGCCCAGCCCGATGCCGACCGCGGCGACGGCGGCGAAGACCAGCAGCGCCCGCCAGACCGCGCCCTTGCGCACCCGCGCGTAGAACTCGCGCTTGGCCAGCAGCAGCACCACCAGCGCGGCCACCGCGATGACCACGCTGACCCCCGTCGCGACCCGGCCCCAGCCGGTGAACAGCGGCCGCCCCGCGTCGTCGACCAGCTTCGCGTCCGGCAGGAACGCGACCAGGCCCAGCGCCAGCACGCTGGAGACGACGTCGAGGGCGAAGTACACCAGCAGGGTCCACCAGGCGACCCGCTTGCGCCGGGCCGTGGCACCGGCCAGCACCGCCATGAACGCCGCGTACGCCAGGTTCGCCGGCACCGGGATCAGCACGTCGTCGAGCAGCCGCCGAACGGGCTGGGTGCTGTGCCCGATCGCCCCGCCGAACGCCGCGATCGCGCTGATCGCCGCGACCACGCCCAGGATCACCGCGAAGACGTGCGGGACCTTCGACCGCCAACCGCCCTGTCCGTTCACCCGGCGCTCCGATCTGACGCTCAGGCGGCGTCAACACCGAACATATGGCACTCACTTGCACCTAACATGGCGATTACGAGTAAAGCTCGGGGCGGGGGTTACCGGGTGTCGGATTGGTTCCACCGAACAGTCGTGGAAACGGGGCGGCTACCCCTGTTCTGCTTCTTCTCCGGCTTCATCCTCGGCTTCGCGTTCATCCGCTTCTCGGTACGCATGATCCGGGCGCAGGTGAAGTGGTGGCCCGGCAACGTCACGCCGGGCGGCATGCACATCCACCACGTGGTCTTCGGCGTGATATTCATGCTGGTCGGCGGCGTCATCGGCCTGGCCATCCCGGACGACCTGACGGCCTGGCGCTCGCTGGCCGCCGCGCTGTTCGGCATCGGCTCGGCGCTGGTGCTGGACGAGTTCGCGCTGATCCTGCACCTGGACGACGTGTACTGGTCGGAGGCGGGCCGCACCTCGATCGACGCGGTCTTCGTCGCGGTCGCGCTGACCGGCCTGCTCGTGCTCGGGCTGCGCCCGGTCGGGATCGACGACCTGATCCAGGCCCGCAGCATCGGGCCGGGCGCCGTCGGCTGGACCATCGCGGGCGTCGGCGCCCTGTTCCACCTGTGCCTGTGCGCGATCACCGTGCTCAAGGGCAAGATCTGGACCGGCCTGCTCGGCATCTTCGTCCCCATCCTGCTGTACGTCGGCGCCATCCGGCTGGCCCGCCCGCACTCCCCCTGGGCCCGCTGGCGCTACCTCCAACCGACCCCGAAGGCGCAGTCGAAGCTGGCCCGGTCCCAGTGGCGCGAACGGCAGCTGCGCGGCCCCGTCGTCCGCACCAAGATCCGCTTCCAGGAACTCGTCGCCGGCCGCCCCGACCCCAGCCCCGACCCCGCCCCTGACCCCACCGACGACCGCACCCCGGACCACGACGCCCCACCCCGCCCCTGACCCGCGACGCAGCCACGGAACCCGCGCACCAGCCCCGCCCACCCCGGTTTTTTCATAAACGTTGGCCTATCTCGTCGAGTTCGATCTCCGATTATTCGATGAGATAGGCCAACGTTTATGAAAAAGCGCGCGGTGGCGCACCGGGCACGGCACAGGGGCAGCGCGGCGGGGCGCAGGGCGGCCACCGCGCGGGGCGGCGGGACGTGACCGGCGTCGATAGCATCCCAGGGGTGATCGAACGCTTCCCGCTGCTGTTCGCGCCGAAACGCTGGGACTGGGCCGGTGTCGACGGGCGCTTCTCCGTCGAGAATCCGCCCGCCGAGCTGGTGACCAAGGTGCACCTGGTCGGGTTCGACGGCGACCGGATCGTGCTGTGCCGCGACGCCCGGCCGGTATGGTTCCTGCCCGGCGGCAGCCGCGAACCCGACGAGTCGCTGACCGAGTGCGCGGCCCGCGAGCTGCTGGAAGAGGCCGGTGCGGTGCTGCGCGGGCCGCTCTACGTGGTCGGTGCGCACACCTGCCTGTCCGACCGGCCGGGGCCGTACCGGCCGCATCATCCGCATCCGGAGCAGGCCTGGCTGTGGTGCTTCGCCGACGTCGCGGTCGAGGCGGCGCCGCTCAACCCGCCCGGCGCCGAGCAGGTGGTGGAGGTCCGCGCCGTCGAGCTAGCCGAAGCCCGGCAGCTGCTGCTGTCCGACGGCGCGTGGTTCCCGGAGCTGGTCGAGCTGGCCGTCGAGCTGCGCACCGCCGGGACCGCGCCGCTGCTCTGACCGTGGCCGCCCCGGCCCGGGGCGGCGGCTCCGCCGATCGGCGTCAGCGCACCTGGTCGGCGTCGCGGCGCAGCGGAACGACGAGGTAGCGCAGGTCGGCGGCGTCGCCGTCACGGGCGGTGAACACGGTCGGGCGCAGCGCGGCCTGGAACTGGAGGCGCACCGGGCCGCCCGCGAACGGGCGCAGCGCGTCGAGCAGGAAGCGCGACTGGTAGTGCCGGGTCAGCCAGTCGCCGGAGGTCTCGGCCTTCAGCGTCTCCTCGGACTCCCCGGCCTGCGAGTCGCGCCCCTGCACGCGCAGCTGCCCGTCGGCGACGTCGAGGGTGACCCCGCCGGTCGGGCCCGCGTACAGCGCGGCGCGGCGCACGGCGTGGGCGAGCTCGTCGGCGTCGACGACCGCCCCGGCGGCGGCCTCAGCGGTCAGCAGCCGCTCCAGCTGCGCGTCGGGGAAGCCGGTGGCCAGCGAGGGCGCGGTCACGGCCCAGCCGGGCCAGGACAGGGCGCAGCGGCCGTCGCCACCGTGCAGGGTCACCGCGTCGGCCGCCGCGCACAGCCGGGTGACCTCGGCCAGCAGCGTCGCGGGCACGAGCACGTCGAGCTCGGCGGCCGGGGCGGCGGCCTGCCGCCAGGCCAGGGACGCGGTGGCGAGCCGGAACCGGTCGGTGGCCAGCAGCGACAGCCGCCCGTCGGCCGAGCGCAGCCGCACCCCGGTGAACAGCGGCAGCGCCTCCTCCCGGGAGGCGGCCGCGGCCACCGCGGCACCGGCGGCGGCCAGGTCGGCGCCGGGCACCGTGCCGAGCGCGGCCGGAAGGCCGGCCAGGGCGGGAGCGGCGGGCTCCAGCCGGGGCAGCGCGAACCTGGCCCCGGGCGTACGCAGGGCGACGCGGCTGCCCTCGACCGCGACGCGCAGCTGCGGCGCGTCCAGGTGGGCGAGGGTGTCGGCCAGCGCCCGGCGGGACAGCGTCGCCTCGCCGTCGGTGTGCACGAGCGCGGGCAGCCGCACGCACGCGGCCGCTTCGCCGTCGGTGGCGTGCAGCTCCAGCCGGTCTCCGGCGCCGCGCAGCAGGACCCCGGCCAGCGCCGGGCGGATCGCCCGCACCGGCAGCAGGCGCAGCAGCCGGGCGGCCGCGTCGGCCAGCAGGGCGGTGGGCACGGTGAGGTCCAGCGTCATGGCCCGCACGCTATGGCGGGGGTACGACAACCCGCCGCGCACGCCGCGCACGCCCCGCATAGGGTGGCCGCCGTGGACGACGTGAGCAGGGCGGCGGTGGCCGCGGCGGTGAGCTGGCTGAACGAGCACCACGGCAACGGGCCCCAGCAGCAGACGATGCGCATCCTGAAGGTGACCGAGGAGGCGGGCGAGGCCGCCCGCGCCTGGATCGGCGTCACCGGCCAGAACCCGCGCAAGGGCGTGACGCACACCCCGCGCGAGGTCGCCGACGAGCTGGCGGACGTGGTGATCTCGGCGCTGGTCGCGATCGAGAGCCTCGGGTTCGACTCCGACCAGGTGCTGTCGGAGTGCGCGGCCAAGGTGCTGGCGCGGCTGCCGCGCTGAGCAGGTGCGCGTCACACCGGCGTGATCGCGGCCGGGCTCGCTCGTTCCTCCAGGGCGATCCGCGCCATCACGACGAGTTCGCCGGGCGGTGTTCAGCCCCGACGGGCACACCCTGTCGTCAACGTGCAGGCCGCACACGGGACGACCTTCGCCATCCGGGGACCCTGGGCACGCATAGGTGTGTGAATTCTTGAGCGCGCGCCTGCGCGGCCAGCCGAAAACTGCTATGGCGGGACGTCCACTTGAGAGATCATCGCTGGTATGGGCACCCTGTCACAGCTGCCGACGAACCTCACCCTCGACGACGCCGACACGCCCCGCGACATCGTCGACGCGATGATCCTGGCCCCGTTCAGCACGGGCGATCAGCCGTACGCGCACACCGCGCGGCTGCCGAGGGTGCGCAAGGACGCCCCGCTGCTGCCCGCCGACGGGCGCATCCTGCGCGTGGCCACCGACGACGGGCTGCGCAGCCACCTGGCGGCCGGTGACGGCTGGACGCTGCGGGCCGCGCGCTGGCGCGGCGGCGTCGCCGAGGTGACCGTCACCGCGACCAGCGATGAGCTGGCGCTGCGCATACTGGAGGACGCCACCCGCGGCGCCCGCGACGAGCACGCCGAGCGTGCCGACAGCGTCTCGATGGGCTTCTGGCACCACTCGGCCAAGCGCGGCGCCCAGCGCAGCACGCGGCCGATCACCACGCCGTCGTGGGCGGCGATCCGCGACAACTACGCGGGCGACGTCGCCGCGTCGCTGGAGCGCCTGATGGCGCTGACGCCGGAGTCGATCTCCGGCCGCCTGCTGCTGCTGCACGGGGTGCCCGGCACGGGCAAGACCACGGCGCTGCGGGCGCTGGCGCAGGCGTGGTCGTCGTGGTGCCAGGTCGACTGCGTACTCGACCCGGAGAACCTGTTCCACGACTCCAGCTACCTGATGGAGGTGGCGATCGGCGACGACGAGCACGAGGAGCGGCGCTGGCGGCTGCTGCTGGTCGAGGACTGCGACGAGCTGATCTCCTCGGCGGCCAAAGCCTCCAGCGGCCAGGCGCTGTCACGCCTGCTCAACCTGACCGACGGGCTGCTGGCGCAGGGCCGCGACGTGCTGGTCGGACTGACCACCAACGAGCCGCTGGCGCGGCTGCATCCCGCCGTGGTCCGCCCCGGCCGGTGCCTGGCCCAGATCGAGGTCGGCCCGCTGCCCTTCGCCCAGGCCAGCGCCTGGCTCGGCACCTCCGTCGGCCTCAACTCGTCCGGCGCCACCCTGGCCGAACTCTTCGCCCTCCAGCGCGGCGACCGCGACCTGGTCTCGCACTCCCCCGAACCCGCCACCGGCTACTACCTCTGACCCACCCCACCCACCTCCCCCGCCGCACTCCCGCACACCCCCACCCGCCGCACCCCCGCGCACCCGCACTACCGCACACCCCCGCCCGCCGCACTCCCGCGCACCCGCACTCCCCGCGCACCCGCGCACCCGCACTCCCCGCACTCCCCGCGCACCCGCGCACCCGCGCACCCGCGCACCCGCGCACCCGCGCACCCGCGCCCAAGATCACTACACTTTCGGGGAAAGTGCACGAATCTTGACGCCCATTCCTGCACTTTCCCCGAAACTGCATTGATCTTCCGAACGCGCCCAGGCGCGACGCCCGCGCAGGCGGGGCGCGCGGGCCAGGGTGCCCCGGCGTGGCCAGCACCGGACGGGACGCGCGCACGGTGCGGAACCCCGGCCGAGTTGCCGGGCAATCGGGCGTATCTTGGGCGGCCATTCGCCCAGTTGCCCGGCAACTTGCGTGATCTTGGCACGGCGCGCTGTGCGCGTGGCGCGGCGTGGATAGGCGTGGCGTGGCGTGGATAGGCGTGGCGCGGCGCGGCGCGGAAGGGGTGGGGCGGAAGGGGTGGGGTGGGTCAGAGGAGGCGGGAGCGGCCCCAGCCGCGGGACATGCGCCAGGTGGCGAGGGCGGTGGCGGCGAGGGCGATCGTGACGAGGACGGCGGCGCTGGTGAGGGTGGTACGCGGGTCGCCGTCGACGGCACCGTGCATGGCGCGCATGGCCCAGTAGCCCGGTGAGGCGGGCGCGATCGTCCGTGCCCAGGCGGGCAGCAGCGACAGCGGGACCATCGCCCCGCCGAGCGTGGTCAGCACCAGCGCGCCGAGGTCGTTAACGGCGCCGAGCTCGCTGTGGCTGCGCACCAGCACCGCCGCGAGCGCCCCGAGCGCGAGCAGTGTCGCGGCCCAGGCCAGCGCGGCCAGCGCCAGCAGGTCCGGGCGCGCCACGCGCATCCCCATGACCACGACGCCGTACCCGAACACGACCGCCTGCTGCGCCAGCAGCACCCCGCCCAGCGGGATCGCCTTGCCGAGCAGGATCTCCACCGGCCGGGCGGGTGTGGTGCGCACCCGGTCGAGGGTGTGCCAGGTGCGTTCGGTGAGCAGCGAGCCGCCCACGATCGACAGCCCGAGCAGCGAGAACAGCACGAGCGCGCCGGTGACGGCGTACGCGGTGCCGGAGGCGCCGATGGCGGCGGTGTACAGCGGCCGCAGCACCGTGATGATCGCCAGCGGCATGACGATGCGGCTGATCACCGCGCCGGGTTCGGCGGCCAGCAGGGCCAGGTTGTGCCGGATCAGGACCGCGCTACGCATGGTGCACCGCCAGGGCGTGGTAGAGGCCGTCGAGGGTCTCGTGCTCGGCGAGGAGCTCGTCCTGGCTGCCCCGGGCCACGACCCGGCCGCGGGCGCAGACGGCGAGCGTGGCCCGCAGCTCGACGAGTTCGGGCAGGTAGTGGGTGGTGTAGACGACGGCGGCGCCGGTGGCGGCGTGGTCGCGGACCAGGGTGAGCACGGCGGTGCGGGTGAGCGGGTCGGCGCCGGTGGTCGGCTCGTCGAGCAGCAGCAGGGGCGGCCGGTGCAGCATCGCGGCGGCGGCCTGGGTGCGGCGGCGCTGGCCGCCGGAGAGCAGCCCGACAGGTTTGCCCAGCACGTCGGACAGGTCCAGCGCGGCGGCGGTGTCGTCGATCGCGGCGCGCAGGCGCGGGCCGCGCAGCCCCGCGAGCCCGCCGAACAGGCGCAGGTTGCGCTCGACGGTGACCGGGGCGTAGAGCGCGATCTCCTGCGGGGCGACGCCGACCAGGTGCCGGGCGCGGGCCGGCGGGAGCCCACCGACGGTGACGGTGCCGGAGTCGGGGCGGGTCAGGCCGGTGACGATCTCGACGAAGGTGCTCTTGCCGGCGCCGTTGTGGCCGATCAGGCCGCAGATCTCACCGGGGGCGACGGTGAGGTCGAAGCCGTCGAGGGCGGTGCTGGCGCCGTAGCGCTTGCGCAGGTCGTACGCGGTGAGCACGTGCGACTCCTTTGTGATCTACGCTGTATAGATCTACACTGTAGAGCATGCCGGAGCAGGGTGTCGAGACCGACCGCCGCCGCGAGATCCTCGGTGCCGCGCTGGCGCTGGCCGAGGAGAAGGGGCTGGCGGCGCTGTCCATGCGGGCCGTGGCGGCCCGGGTCGGGGTGACGCCGATGGCGCTGTACCCCCATGTCGGCAGCAAGGACGCGCTGCTCGACGGCCTGGTCGACCTGCTGCTGGCCCAGCTCCTGCCCGCCGCGCGCAGCGGCGGCGGCTGGGAGGACCGGCTGCGGGCCGTCGCCCGCGCGGTGCGCGGGCTGGCCCGCCGCCACCCGGAGACGTTCGGCCTGCTGCTGGCCCGCGCCTCGGTCACCCCCGACGCGGTACGGCTCGTCGACGGCATCTACGCCGCGCTGCTGGAGGCCGGCGTCCCGCCCCAGCGCGTACCCCGGCTGGAGCGCCTGGTCTCCACCGCCGTGCTCGGCTTCGCCGAGGGCGAGATCAGCGGCCGGTTCACGCCCACGCCGGACCGATGGGACCGCGGCCGCTCGCTCGGCGGCGACGCCCCGGCCCACCGCGCGCTGGCCGAGGTGCTGGCCCGGCCCGCCGACTGGGACGCCGAGTTCGAGGCCAACCTCGACGACCTGCTCCACGTCATCCGCCGCCACGCCCACCCCGCCCCCGCGAGCTGAGGCGGGCACCTCTCATAGCGATACGTGGTAGAAGGTGCCCTTCCTGACCCGCGGGGCGGTGGTGCGATTGGTGCGGGGTGCGCGGGGATGCGATGGTGGGGCGGTGACTGTGCCCGTCTCCCCCATCGCCCGGCCGCACGTCGCCACGGCCGCGCGGCGCTGGGCCGACTCGCTGATCGACGACTCCGGCCGCAACCAGCTCGCGTACTACCGCGATCTGAAAGCCGGGACGCTGCCGCTGGACGGGGCCAGCCCGGCCGCGCTGACCATGCTGCTCGCCGGGCGGCAGGTCACGCTGCGCCAGCTGTTCCCCGAGGAGCCCGCGCACGCCGACGCGCTGCGGCGGGCCAAGACGATCCGCACCCGGATGCGGACGCTGGCCGAGGAGCGCGGCGTCGACGCCGGCTACCTGGCCAGCGGCCTGGCGACCTGGCACGAGCAGGGGCGTACGCCGCGGGCCCCGGTGCTGCTGCACCGGCTGGTCATCCGGACCACCTCGGCGGCCGAGACCGAGTTCGCGCTGACCGCCGACCCGGAGCCGACGGTCAACCCGGTGCTGCTGTTCAAGCTGGCCAAGGAGCACGGCCTCGCCGTCGACCCGGAGGAGCTGCTCGACGCGCTGCCCGAGGGCGTGTACGACCCGGCGCCGCTGTTCGAGCGCCTGGGCAAGGCCGCGCAGGACGTGCCCGGGTTCGCCGTCGCGCCGCACCTGCTGGCGGGCACCTTCCTCTACGAGAAGCTGCCGATGGTCACCGACATCACCGAGCACCCGCGGCTGCTGGCCGACAGCGACGTGATCGCCGCCCTGGCCGGCGACCCGGACGCGCTGAGCTCGCTGTACGGTGCCGACCCGATCGCGGTGGACCAGCCCGACCAGGTCGCCCCGTCCGACGAGTTCCTGGTGCTCGACGCCGACTCGTCGCAGAGCTACGCGGTGAACGCGGCGGTGGCCGGGCACCACCTGGTGGTCAAGGGGCCGCCGGGGACGGGCAAGAGCCAGACCATCGCCAACATGATCATGGCGCTGGCGGCGCGGGGCCGTACGGCGCTGTTCGTGGCCGAGAAGCGGGCCGCGATCGACGCCGTGCTCGACCGGCTGGCCCACGTCGGCCTGTCCGACCTGGTGCAGAACCTGCACGGCGACCAGTCCAGCCGCCGCGAGCTGGCCCGCGCGCTGGACTCCCGGTTGCAGCGGGCCCGCCACGAGTCGCGGCCGACCACCGAGCAGACCGACCGCGACCTGGTCGAGTCCCGCACCGCCCTGTCCCGCCACCACAGTGCGCTGCACGCGGTGCACCAGCCGTGGGGGCTGTCCGCGTACGACCTCCAGGCGCGCCTGCTGGGCACCGACCCGGCCGCCGCCACCCGGCAGCGCTGGAAGGGCGAGCTGCTGACCGCCCTGGACGCCGACGCCGCGCCCCGGCTGCGCGCCGCGGTCGTGGAGCTGGCGCAGCTGGGCGCGTTCGCCGCCGAGCCCGGCCCGGGGCCGTGGGTGCGGGCGGTGTTCCGCGACCGGGCCGCCGCGCAGGAGGCGTACACGCTGGCCGGCGAGGCCGCCCCGGCGCTGGAGCGGGTGCGCCCGCAGCTGGCCGCGCTGGCCGCCCGGCTCGGCCTGGCCGCCCCGGCGACGCTGAGCTCGGCCCGCAAGATGGGCACGCTGCTGTCGGAGGTGGGCGCGACCCTGACCCGCTTCGACGCTGCGGTGTACGGCGCGGACCTGCCGCTGTGGCTGCGCGCCACCGCCGAGGGCGACCAGCGCGAGGGGCTGGGCTTCTGGGCGCGGCGCCGCACCGTCAAGCAGATCCGGGGGCACTGGCGCGGCGGCGGCCGCCCCGGCCCGGCGCAGCTGCACGAGGCCTTGGTGGCGGCCGCCGACCAGCTCGCCCGGTGGCGGGTGGTCAGCCTGGACGGGCAGCCGCCGCGCACCGATCCGGCGCTGGCGCCGACCGTGGCGGAGTCCGCGCGCGTCGACGGGCTGATCGACCGGCTGCGGGCGTACGTCCCGGTCGACGCCGACGACCTGGCCGCGCTCCAGACCGAGCTCGACCGGCTGGCGCTGGACCAGACCGACCTGCTGCACACCGCGCGCCGCAACGAGCTGGCCGAGCAGGTGGTGCGCTGGCAGGCGCACCGGCTGCTGGACGACCTGGCCGGGCGCGGGTCCGACGCGGGGCTGGCCGGCGCGGCGTTCGACCACGCCTGGCACAGCTCGATCCTGGACGAGGTGCGCCTGGCCGACCCGGAGCTGTCGGCGTTCCACGGCACCGCCCTGCACGCGGCGGTGAACCGGTTCCACGTCGCCGACGCCGCGCACATCACCTCGGCGGCGCAGCGGGTGCGGCACCTGTCCGCGCTGAACATGATGCGGGTGCTGGACGCCCACCCCGACCAGCAGCAGCTGGTGCGCCGGGAGGCCGCGAAGAAGATCCGGCACCTGCCGATCCGGCGCCTGTTCGAGCAGGCCCCGGACGCGCTGACCGCGCTGAAGCCGTGCTGGGCGATGAGCCCGCTGCTGGTCAGCCAGGTGCTGCCCGCGCGGGTGCTGTTCGACGTGGTCATCTTCGACGAGGCGAGCCAGGTCGAGCCGGTCGACGGCGTCACCGCGATCATGCGGGGCCGCCAGGTCGTGGTGGCCGGGGACGAGCACCAGCTGCCGCCGACGGACTTCTTCAGCCGCGGCGACAGCGGCCTGTCCGACAGCGAGGACGGCACGGCGCTGTCCGACGACGTGGAGTCGCTGCTCCAGGCGTTCGCGCACACCCTGCCGCTGCCGCAGGTGCGCCACCTGGCCTGGCACTACCGCAGCCGCGACGAGCGGCTGATCGCGTTCTCCAACGCGCACATCTACGGTCCCAGCGGCAACGCGCTGACCACGTTCCCGGGGGCGGACATCGGCGACGGGATCAGCCACGTGCTGGTCGCCGACCCGCTGGCCGCCGCGGCGGCGTCGGGGCAGCCGACCGACGCCGACTCCCCGGCCGCGGTGGCCGCGGCCGCCGCGGCGGCGGTCCCGGCGAACCTGGAGAGCAGCAGCGCCGAGGTGCGCAAGGTGGTCGAGCTGATCCTGGCGCACGCGCAGCAGCGGCCGGGCGAGTCGCTGGGCGTGATCACCATGGGTATCACCCACGCCGAGCGCGTCGACACGGCGCTGCGCCGGGCGCTGGTCCGGCGGCCGGAGCTGGAGCCGTTCTTCGCCGAGAGCGGGCACGAGCCGTTCTTCGTCAAGAACATCGAGCGGGTGCAGGGCGACGAGCGCGACGCGGTGATCCTGACCGTCGGCTACCCGAAGAGCCCGGACGGGCGGGTGCTGTACCGGTTCGGGCCGCTGAACACCAAGGGCGGGCACCGGCGCCTCAACGTGGCGATCACCCGGGCGCGGCGGCGGATGACCGTGGTCAGCTCGTTCAGCCACCTGGACCTGGACCCGGCGAAGCTGCGCGCCCCGGGCGCGGTCATGCTGCGCGACTTCCTGGAGTACGCCGCCGCCGGCGGCCCCCGCCAGACCGCCGCCGCCGACACGGCGGCGCTGAACGCGTTCGAGGCCGACGTGTTCGCCCGGCTCACCGACGCGGGCATCCCGCTGACGGCCCGGCACGGCGTGGGCGGGCAGCGCATCGACTTCGCGGCCGTGCACCCGGCCGACCCCCGCCGCCCGGTGCTGGCGATCGAGGCCGACGGGTCGACGTACCACGCCTCGCCGACGGTGCGCGACCGCGACCGGCTGCGCCAGCAGCACCTGGAGCGGCTGGGCTGGCGGTTCCACCGGATCTGGTCGACCGACTGGGCCCGGCAGCGCGAGGTGGAGATCGCCAAGGCGCGGGCGGCGTACGACCTGGCCGTGTCCGGTTCCGACCTGCCCGGACCGCAGCAGCTGGCCGACGCGGTGACCGTGCAGCTGATGACCGCCGCCCCGCGCCGCCTGCCGCGACCCGAGCTGCCCAAGGACGTCCCGGTCGCCGACCTTCCGGACGAGACGCTGGTGGAGCTGGTGCGCTGGATCGAGAGCGACGGCCTCAACCGCACGGAGGACGAGGTCGTGGCCGAGGCGTCGACCGCGTTGGACGTGCCCAGGCGCACCGCCCGGGTCACCGAGTCGATCCGCGCGGCCGTCAGGCGGGCGCGGCCTACTTCTTGACGGCGGCCCGCAGCACGTCGCGGACGGCGTCGAGCATGGCGATGGAGTCGAGTTCGGCGGAGGGGTGCCAGCTCGGCTCCACCATGGTGCCGTCGGGCTGAGGACGCAGGTCGCCGCCGAGCACGGTCACGGCGTACAGCATGAAGACGCCGTGGAAGTCCAGGCCGCCGGCCAGCTCGCGGTGGTCGGAGCCGACGTCGAGCAGCCCGTCCACCCGCACCTGGAGCCCCGTGGTCTCGGCGAACTCGCGGACCACCGTCTCGGCGGGATGCTCACCGTGCTCGATGGTGCCGCCGGGCGGCATCCATTTGCCCAGGTCGCCGTGCGAGCTGCGGCCGATCTGCACGAGCAGCACGGTGTCACCCTCGCGCGCAAGACCGTACGCCGAGACCCGCTGCCATTGCCTGACCATAGTCACGACACAAAAGCCTGCCATGTCCGGGCGCGGCCGGACAGATGGCCGTCCTACTTAATCCGGTCATCGGGCTTTCGGGTCCCTCCGCCGTTCAACTGATGCAAATACTGCTACGTGTCGATACCGTGGCGCCCTCTGTCCTTTTCACGAGGGGAACTCGATGAATCGACTCGTGCGCCGGATCGCCGCAGCCGGCACGGTGTCCCTGGTCGCCGCAGCGGTCACGCTGGTCGGCCAGGCCCCGGCCGGGGCGTACATGACCTTCCAGCAGCTGTGCGGCGGGGGCAAGTTCTCGTCCGCGTCCCAGGGCGTCTACATCGCCGCCGCGACCGTGCCCACCGCGTGGACGTCGGCGATCGACTCCTCCCGGCAGCAGTGGAACGGCATCTCCGGTTCCGGCTTCAGCTACTCGGCGCCGGTCCGCGTGACCGGCCCGCTGCCGCCCGCCGGCGGCCACGGCACCGCGGTCCGCTACTACAACATCCAGGCCAACGACGGGATCCCCGCCAACACTCCGGCCTGGACGTCCAACCTCGACCCGCTGTCGGTCAACCACGGCATCGCGTACGTGAACCTCAGCAACCAGTGGAGCTGGAACACCACGGGAACGCTCAACCAGGCCAGCCGCGTCGCCGACGTGCGCACCGTGGTGACCCACGAGATGGGGCACGCCAACGGACTCGCCCACCCCTGGCAGGGCAACTGCTCCGGCTCGGCCAACCGCAGCATGACGGACGCCGAGAAGGCGTCGGTCATGAACGTCACGTGGGTCAAGAAGTGGACCACGAACTCCGACGACAAGGCCGCGATGGCCTTCCTCTACTGATGAGGTCACGCCGGCTCGCCGCGCTGGCCGCGCTCGCCGTCCTCTGGAGCGCGGTCGCCGCGTGCACGTCCGCCCCGTCGCAGGAGCCGCAGCTCAGCAACCTGATCGGGGTCGGACCGCTGCAACCGCCGCCGGTCCGGCCGTTCGCCGACCTCGTGGCGGACGACCACCTACCGGCCGCGGTGCGGGCCCGCATCGTGGCGATCGACCCGGTGCGCTGGCACGACGGCGAGAGCATCCGGTATCCGTACTGCCTGGTGCATCTGGCCGTGGACCACGGCTGGCGGCAACCGGTCCCCGATGATCTGGCCGTGCGGATCTTCGGCGGCGTGGAGGGCGACCGCAAGTACGTCAGCGCCATCCAGCCCGACCCGGTGACGCTGCGGCCGGGCATGGAGCTGCTCCTGTTCGTCTCCCCGCCCGCGCAGATCGATCCCGGGGTCACCGCCGCCACCGTCGAGGAGCTCTTCTTCGTCGACGGTGACACGCTGCTGCGCTTCGACCGTACGGCCGCCGACGTGACGGTCACCCAGGCGGTCGCGGCGCTGAACGCAGCCGAGACCGGCTAGCGGATCGGCCGGGCCGTCCCCGGGCGACTCGGCCGATCTTGGGCGTGGTGTGGGTCACGCCGGGACGGCAGCACGGAGCCAAGGGGGCTTGAGCGCTGGTTTCAGCCGAACGGGCGAGGCAAAGTCGGCCCTTCGGCGAAACATCAGCGGCACGTCCAAGCGCCTATGCTCGCGAACATGTCGAGCAACGACTTCGCGCCGTGCCGCCTGATTGAGCACGAATCCGGTGAGTACAGCCTGCTCTTCGACGACTTCGATGACTATGTCGACATCTTCGACGAGCAGGGCTGGGAAGGTAACGGCTACGCCTGGGAGGGCGTGGTCCAGGTGATGCTCGCCGAGCGCGTGCCCGAGATCCTCGACCAGATCGAGTTCGACTCCGAGACCGGCACGTTCTCGGTCACCGCCGCGAGCGAGGAGCCGCTGCTCGAGGTGGTCGCGGTGATCCGGGAGGCCGTCGTGGACCTCGACGTGCTCGCCGACGCCATCGCCCGCGCCGAGGAGCAGGGCCTGCTCGACTAATGCCGTGCGGGCCGGGCGCGCCCTGGGTTAGCGTCCCGGCCATAGCAACAGCCCGCCCGGCCATGGTCGGCACCCCCAAGCTCCGCCCCGGCGACCGGGTGGCGGTGCTGTCCCCGTCATACGGCGCTCCCGCGCACTTCCCGCACGTGTACGAGCAGGGCCTGGCCCGGCTGCGCGACGAGCTGGGCCTGGTGCCGGTGGAGTTCCCCACCACCCGCGCGGCCGGCGCTTCCGCACGTGAGCGCGCCCGCGACATCGAGGCCGCCTTCGCCGACCCGTCCGTCCGGGCGGTGCTGGCCACCATCGGCGGCGACGACCAGATCACGGTCGTGCCGCACCTCGACCCCGCCGTGCTGCGAGCCGACCCGAAGCCGTTCTTCGGCTTCTCCGACAACACGAACCTGCTGAACACCCTGTTCCACGCCGGGGTGGTGTCCTATCACGGCGGGTCGGTGATGATGCACCTCGGCCGGGGCGGCTCGGCGCACCCGGCCAGCATGGACAGCCTGCGCGCCGCCCTGTTCACCGAGGGCTGGTACGACCTCTCCCCCGCCGCCGAGTCCGGCGACGAGGCGCTGAACTGGGCCGACCCGGCCGCGCTGACCCGGCCGCCGCGGATGGAGCCGGCCGGCGGCTGGCACTGGCACGGGCCGGCCGCCGCCGTCGAGGGGCCGTGCTGGGGCGGCAACCTGGAGATCATCTCGTGGCTGCTCCAGGCCGACCGGGTCGGCCCCGCCGAGGCGTTCGCCGGGCACGTGCTGCTGCTGGAGACCTCCGAGGAGATGCCGCCGGACGAGGAGGTGTTCCGGATGCTGCGCAACATGGGCGAGCGCGGCCTGCTGGGTCGCTTCGCCGCGATCCTGGTCGGCCGGGCCAAGGCCTGGAACTTCGGGCAGCGCAACGACGCGGCGGCCAAGGCGGCGTACCGGACCGCGCAGCGGGCGGCGGTGCTGCGGGCCGTCGAGGCGTACGCGCCCGGCGCGGTCGTCGTGTTCGACCTGGACGTCGGCCACACCGACCCGCAGCTGATCGTGCCGATCGGCAACCCGGTGCGGGTCGACGCGATCGCCCGGCGCGTCAGCGTCTACTACTGACGCCCCGGTCGCGGGTCGGCGACCGGCCGGTTGCAGTTCGGCAATGACAGCCGGGCGGGGGACCCTGACCGCCGAGGCGCCGTCGTAGGCTGAACGCCGTTCGGCGAGCGGGGACGAGTCCGGAGAGGACACTGGCATGCAGGCGAGGCGGAGCGCGGCGGCGCCGGGGCGGGGCGGGGCGAACCGGAGGCACGGCGCGCCGGCGCTGCTGACGGTGCTGGCCGCGCTCGGGGTGCTGGCCGGGTGCTCCGCCGAGCCCGAGGCGAACACCGCCATGCCCGGCGGCGCCCAGGAGGCGCAGCGGGTGCAGGTCGCCTATCAGGACCAGATCGCCGCCGACCGGGCCAAGCTGGCTCCCGGCCACATCGACCTCGACGGGCCGGACGCGCCCGAGGTCGGCACGACGTACCAGGTGAAGGCGACCATCTGCGGGCCGATGTCCACGGCCTGCGGCCCGATCGGGGCGCCCAGCCCGGCCGCCTCGGCGTCGGCCGGCGCGTCCGCGCAGGCGTCGCCGCAGGCTTCGGCCTCGCCGCTGCCGCAGGTGATGACCGGTGCCCGGATCCGGGTGCGGCTGTCGTCGCAGCTGCCCGGCAAGCTGGACGCGGTCTCCAACGCCGTGCAGCCCGTGGTCGCCGCCGACGACACGGCCAACTGGATCTGGGACGTGCGCGCCGACGAACCGGGTGACTACACGCTGACGTTCGTGGTGTCCACCCTGGCCGGTGACTCCGGCGAGAACCTGATGCCCGACCAGGTCTTCACGCTGCGCTTCCCGGTCGCCAGCACCTCGACGTACTGGTGGAGTTCGACCGGCGCGACCGCCTGGCAGGTGCTGCTGGGCATCGGCGGCCTGCTCAGCGCGTTCGGGGTGTCGATCCTGGGCGTGGCCAAGTGGCTGCGCCGCCGCTACCGCGGGCGCACCGGCCAGGCGGCGGCCGTCGCGGGCGCCGCCACGGCGCTGACCGACCCGGTCCCGCCGGGCCCAGGACAGTAAGCCTGGCCGACCTGGTCCCGCCGGGCCCAGGACAGTAAGCCTGGCGCGGTAGCTGTTATCGAACCGGCGTCCGGGCGCGGCCCGGTCTTGTCCGGGACGCCGCAGGCTGGTCGGCATGTTCCGTCGTACGCTCACCGCGGCCGCCGCCCTGCTGGCCGTCACCGTGCTGGCGGTCGCCGCCTGCGCCGAGCCCGCGCACACCCCGCCCCCGGCGGCCTCTCCCTCGCCGAGCGCGCCGGCCGGACCGGGCGTCGCGGTGGACTCGCCGATCGGGCTCGCGGTCACCGCCGACGGCGGCGTATGGGCGGCCAGCGCCGACCGCGACGCGGTCGTGCAGCTCGACCCGGCCACCGGGGCCGTGGTGCGCACCGTCGCGGTGGGACGTACGCCGCTGCGCCTGGCCGCCGACGGGGACCTGCTGTGGGTCTCGGTGTTCCGCCACGGCCGCCTGCTCGGCGTCGACACCGCCACCGGGGCAGTGAAGGTCGACGTGCCCGCGCCGGACGGCCCCGAGGGGGTCGCGGTCGGGCTGGGCTCGGTGTGGCTGGTGCGCCAGGACGCGAACACGCTCAGCCGCTTCGACCGGACCGGGCACAGGCTGGCCGACGTCCCGGTTCCGGGCGGGCCGCGCCTGGCGGCGGTGGGCGCGGGTGCGGTGTGGGTGTCGTCGTACCAGGCCGGGACGCTGACCCGGGTCGAGGCGTCGGGCCGGGCGCGGACCAGCCCGAAACTGTGCGACGGCGCCCAGGGCCTGCTGGTGCGCGGCGACGTGGTGTGGGTGACCTGCACCGGCGGCGACGAGGTGCTGGCCGTGGACGCGGCGAGCCTGCGGGTCCTGGGCCGGGTCGCGGTCACCGGCGAGCCCGACGCGATCCTGGCCGCCGGCGACCGCCTGCTCGTCGTGGCGACGAAGGGCCCGACCCTGGTGGAGCTGTCGACCGACCCGGCCGCACCGCACGAGCTGCGGCGTACGGTGCTGGGCGGGGCGCGACCGCTGCGCGACGCCGCCAACGGCGACGCGGCGGTGGTGGGCGGGCAGCTGTGGGTGTCGTCGGTATCGCAGGACGGGATCTACCGGGTGCCGCTGCCGTGACGTCCATGATCGGCGGCTAGCCTGCGCCGATGAACCATGCCTCACCCGACCTCGACGTCCTGGTCCTCGGCGGCGCCGGGGTGGACACCATCGTCTACACCCCCGACCTGCCGCTGCCGTACGCCGACAGCTACATGGTCCCGGCGATCACCACCCGGGCCGGGCACACCGGCGACGCGGTCGCGCTCGGCCTGCACGCGCTGGGCCTGCGTACGCACCACCTGGACGCGATCGGCGACGACCACGAGGGCGAGCTGGTGCGGCGGCTGCACGAGCGGCACGGGGTGCCGTTCACGGCGCTGCCGTCGCCCGGCGGCACCAAGCGCGCGGTGAACCTGGTCGGCCCGGACGGGCGGCGCCTGTCGCTGTACGACGTCGGCCGCGGCGACGGCACCGCCGACTTCCCGGCCGACCTGCTGGACCGCCTCACCGCCGCCACGCGGCACGTGCACGTCAGCATCACCCATCCCGGGGCGAACACGCTGGCGCGGCTGGCTGACTCCGAGGTCACCGTCTCCACCGACCTGCACAACTGGGACGGGCACAACCCGTACCACGAGGCGTTCGCGCTCGCCGCGGACGTGGTGTTCCTGTCCGCGGCGGCGCTGGACGACCCCGAGCCGGTGCTGCGCCGCATCATCGAGCAGGGCCGGGCCCGGGTCGTGGTGGCCACGGCCGGGGCCGACGGCGGCCACGTGCTCGAACGCGGCGCCACCGGGCCGGTCCGGTTCGCGGCGGTGGCACCGCCCGCCCCGGTGGTCGACTCCAACGGCGCGGGGGACGCGTTCGTCAGCGGCTTCCTGTACGGCTGGCTGTCCGGCGCCCCGACCGCCGAGTCTGTGCGCTTCGCCACGCTGTGCGGCGCCCACGCGTGCACCGTGCCGGCCACCGAGATGGCCCCGCTCGACCTTGCCACGCTGCGGAAACGGGCTGGTGCGGACGCCACCGGCTGATGTGGACGGGCCGGGTTTGGAGTGGTGCGGGAGCGGTTACATGGCAGGCATGAGTCTGGTGTTCCGAAAGGTCATGAGAATCGGCCCGCTGCGCCTGAACTTCACGCGCAACGGCCTGTCGTCGTGGACGTTCAAGATCGGGCGCTGGTCGTGGAACTCCAAGACCAGGGCCCACCGCGTCGACCTGCCCGGTCCGCTGTCCTGGAAGCAGGACAAGAGCCCGAAGAGCTGAGTCGGCCCGCTCCGAGTCAGCCCACCCACTGCTCGCGTACGCGGGTGCGGTGGAAGCCCAGGCGGGCGTTGATGTCGAGCATGTGGGTGTTGGCGGGATCGGTGGTGGTGCGGATGCGCCGGACCACCATCCCGTCGGCCACCAGCCACCGCACCATCCGCGCCTTGAGCCACAGGCCGAGACCGTGCCCGCGGTGCGCGGGCACCACCGCCGTGTCCTCCTGGTATGCCAGCTGCGGGTGCAGCAGCGGGACCGCCACCACGGTCAGGCCCGCCACGGCCCCACTGCCCTCGTGCACCGCCGCGACGGTGCGCAGCTGGCAGCCGCGCCGGGCCCACCACTGCTCCACCTCGCGGGTGTGCGCGACGCTGCCGGGCGCCACCTGGTAGCCCAGCCCGCCGTCGGGCGAGTCGGCCATCGCCTCGGCGGCGGCGACGTATGACGCGACCAGCTCGTCAGGGGCCGCACCCGACCAGCGCACCGCGCGGTAGCCGGCCGGTTCCCGCTCCTCGGGCAGCTCGTCGGCGGCCCGCGCGAGCTCCAGTTCGGACTCCCACAGCGTCTGCGCGTGCCGTGCCCCGGCCGCCGCCGCGAACGCCGCCCCGGCCGAGTCCGCGCCGACGTCGTACACCAGCGTGCCGCGACCGGCCGCGGTCAGGCCTTCCCGCACCGCCGCCAGCAGCGCCCGGCCGTGGCCGCGCCGCCGGTGCGCCGGGTGCACCACCACCTCGGCGAAACCCCAGCCCAGATTCTCCCGGTCCGACAGGGACAGCGTCGCCGTGCCCACCGGCTCGTCGCCGTCGCGGGCCAGCCAGTGCAGCGCCCGGGTCTGCGGCGGCGGGGCGGCCAGGCGTGCGGCCAGTGCCGCCGCGGGCACGTGCGGGTGGTCGGGGTCGTCGACCGCGGCGGCCGCGGCGTGCACCCGGTGCCAGTCGGCGACCGTGTCGTGGTCGGCCTGGGCGGCGTCGAACGGCGTCACGTCCATGGATGGCTTTCTAGCGCAGTGATGCCATCCGTGCCAACGACCCGGCTCCAGTCGCAGGTCATGGAGCGGGGCAACCGGAGGTGAGCGGCGTCCGGGTGCGCGCCGGGCTGCTGGTGTCCTCGACCCGCAGCCGGCGCACCACCGCGTGCGGGTCGCAGCCGACGGCGGCGGTCCACCCCCGTGTCCAGACCGACAGGCAGCTGCGGTCCACCCGCGCGCCCATGGTCGCCGATACGGGTTGCATTCCGGTTGCGCGGGCGGCCGGGCGGACCGATCCGCGTCGACTTTGCTCTGCCCCCACGGCCTCGCTCCGCACCCCCAGCCTTGCTCTGCCCCCACGGCCTTGCTCTGCACCCGTCGGCGCGACACTGCGGTTAGAGCAGTTCCAGGATGGTGGCGTTGGCCATGCCGCCGCCCTCGCACATGGTCTGGAGGCCGTAGCGGATGCCGTTGTCGCGCATGTGGTGCAGCAGCGTGGTCATCAGCCGGGCGCCGCTGGCGCCCAGCGGGTGGCCCAGCGCGATGGCGCCGCCGCGCGGGTTGAGCCGGTCCGGGTCGGCGCCGGTCTCGGCCAGCCAGGCCAGCGGCACCGGGGCGAACGCCTCGTTCACCTCGTACGCGCCGATGTCGGCGATGGTGAGCCCGGCCCGGCGCAGCGCCTTGGCGGTGGCCGGGATGGGCGCGGTGAGCATGATCACGGGGTCGTCCGCGGCGACGACCGCGGTGTGGATCCGCGCCAGCGGGGCGAATCCGTTGGCGGCCGCCCAGGCCGAGGTGGTGACGGCCACGGCCGCGGCGCCGTCGGAGATCTGCGAAGCGGTCCCGGCGGTGACCACACCCTCGGGGTGGAACGGGGTGGCGAGCTGGCCGAGCTTCTCCAGCGAGGTCTCCCGGCGGATACCCTCGTCGGCGTGTACGTCGCCGACCGGGGCGATCTCGGCGGCGAACAGGCCGCCGTCGCTGGCCGCGGCCGCCTTGGCGTGGCTGGCCAGGGCGTACTCGTCGAGCCGGGTGCGGGAGAAGCCCCACTTGCGGGCGATCATCTCCGCGCCCACGCCCTGGTTGAACGGCACCGGCGCGTCCCCGGCGAAGCCCTCGACCCCGGCGTAGCGGGTGCGCACGGCCGGGCCGTACGGCACGCCGAGCTCGCCGACCGAGGAGCCCATCGGCACCCGGCTCATCGACTCCACGCCCGCGGCGACGACGAAATCGGCCTGGCCGGACAGCACGGTCGCGGCGGCGAAGTGCACCGCCTGCTGGCTGGAACCGCACTGGCGGTCCAGGGTGGTGCCGGGGACGGTCTGCGGCCAGCCCGCCGCCAGCACCGCGTTGCGGCCGATGTTCCAGGACTGCTCGCCGCTCTGCGACACGCAGCCGAGGATCACGTCCTCGACGTGGGCCGGGTCGAACCCGGTCCGGTCCCCGAGGTCCTCCAGCAACTGCCCGGCCAGGTCGACCGGATGTACGCCGGACAGGCCGCCGTTACGCCGCCCCACAGGCGTGCGAAGAGCACCGATGATCACCGCATCACGCATGCCCGAAGCCTACTGCGCGGTAACCGCCCCCACCCGGGTGCCACCGATCCCCCACCCCCACGCCCCACCCGGTCGCCCACCCACCCGCCTACCCGCCCGGTCGATCATGAACTTATGGACGGGTTCGACGGTGTGTCGCCACCCCGGCACCGTGATCAACCAACCTGCCGGCGGGCAGCGCGCGAAGGTTTCGACCGCAGGCGCCGATCTTGCCGCGATGATCGCCGTTGGCGGCCAGAACACGTGGCTGGAGCGCACATAGTGACCGCAATCAGCGATCTCAGCGCAGCCCAACCCGGCCCGGCCCGACCCGGCGCGGCGCGGCCCGACCCGGCGCGGCGCGGCCCGACCCGGCGCGGCGCGGCCCGACCCGGCGCGGCGCGGCCCGGCGCGGCGCGGCCCGGCGCGGCCCGGCGGCCCGGCGCGGCCCGGCGCGGCGCGGAACGTGGCGAGGCGCGACGCCGGACCGGGCACCGGCGGCTCGCGGTGAGGGGGTGGGGAGGTCAGAAGGCGCGGGAGGCGAAGGCGGCCAGGGCCAGCACGACGATCCCGATGCGCAGGACGCGGCTGACGCGCCGGTCCATCAGGACCGCAGCGCCGAGGTACGCCAGCTCGATGGCGACCACCCACACCCACGGCAGCCGCGCGGCGAGCTCGTACCGGACCACGACGACGGTCAGGCAGACGAACAGCACCGGACCGACCAGGGCCACCGGCCACGCCGGCCGTACCCGGAACAGCCGCAGCAGCGGCCAGATGCTCACCGCGGCGGCGAGCAGGCACCCCATGATGATCAGCAGGGCGTCACCGAGGCACTCCATCCCGCCCACGCAGCCCTGCAGGCGCACCAGCGCCAGCGCGATCCCCATCCACACCGCCGTCGCCAGCAGGGCGGCGAGCGCGGCGCGTACGGCGCGGACGGCGGTCGACGGCGATGCGTCGGGCTCGATGTTCGTCATGACCGACATGGTGGCAGATCCACACCGCGGCACCACCGGCCCAACGGTGGAGGCTGCGGCGGCCGCTCGGCGCGGCCGGGCGCGGCGGCGACGGCGGCTAAGGTGGCCGCTATGAGCATCTACGACGTACAGATCAAGACTCTGCAGGGCGCCGACGCCGACCTCGCGCAGTACCGGGGACGCGCCGTCCTCATCGTCAACGTGGCGTCGAAGTGCGGTCTCACCCCGCAGTACACGGGCCTGCAGCAGCTCGCCGCCGACTACGCCGACCGGGGCCTGGTGGTGCTCGGCGTGCCGTGCAACCAGTTCGGCGGCCAGGAGCCGGGCAGCGCCGTGGAGATCGCCGAGTTCTGTGACGTCAACTACGGCGTGACCTTCCCGATGACCGAGAAGGTCGAGGTCAACGGCGACGGCCGGCACCCGCTCTACGACCTGCTCACCGCCGTGCCCGACGCCGCGGGCGAGGCCGGGGACATCCAGTGGAACTTCGAGAAGTTCGTGATCGGCCGCGACGGGCAGGTCACGGCCCGGCTGCGCCCGCGCACCACGCCGGAGTCGGCCGAGCTGGTCGGCGCGGTCGAGAAGGCCCTGGCGGCCTGAGTCAGTCGCGCGCCGGTGGGGCCGGTTCGTCCGGCTCCACCACGTCGCCCTCGATGACCTCCGGCCCGGTCTCGATCACGTCGGGACCGGCCTCGGGCAGCACCCCGGGCGCGCCCGGCGGCACCTGCCGGGGCACGTCGCGCAGCGGCAGGTACGGCTCGGCGTCGTGCGGCAGCCCGGCCGCGATCGCCCGCGCCCGGCTCAGCTCGGCGTCGAACTCCGCCCCGAGCAGCACGGCCACGTTGGTCAGCCACAGCCACACCAGGAAGATGATCACGCCGCCTAGCGCGCCGTACGTGCGGTTGTACGAGTCGAACGTGGTGATGTAGTAGGCGAACCCCGCCGACGCGGCGATCCAGGTCAGCATGGCCACCATCGTGCCCGGGGTGATCCAGCGAAACCCGGCCTGCCGCGCGTTGGGCCCGGCCCAGTACAGCAGCGACAGCAGCAGGTTCACCACGATGATCAGCACCGGCCACTTGACGACGTCGAAGATGCGGACCGTCGCCTCCTCCAGCCCCAGCGCCCGCCCGGCGTGGGTGGCCACCCGGCCGGTGAACACCACCGCCAGCGCGCTCACGGCCAGGGTCAGGCCGGTCACCGCGGTCACGAACAGCTGCACCGGCACGGTCTTCCACACCGGCCGGCCCTCCGGCACGTCGTAGATGACGTTGGCCGCGCGCATGAACGCGCCGGTGTAGCTGGTCGCCGACCAGAACGCCAGCCCGATGCCGATCGCGAACGCCACGCCCGCGGCCCGCTGGTCGTAGCGCAGCTGGTCGAGCACGTCTAGCACGGCCCGCTGGGCGGGGCCGGGGGTCAGCTCGCTCAGGTTCTCGGCCACGGCCTGGGTCGTCTTGCTGCCGAACAGGCCCACCCCGGCGACCAGCACCAGCAGGCCCGGGATGATCGACAGCACGCTGTAGTAGGTGAGCGCGGCGGCGCGGTCGGCCAGGTCGTCGTCGATGAACTCGACCACGGTGCGAACCGTGATGCGCAGCCAGGCGCGGACGCTGAGCTGCGAGGGCCGCTCCGGGCCGTGCGCCAGCAACCTGACCAGGCGCTCCCGGTACGCCCGCCCCGGTTCCCTGCTTCGCGCCACCGCCGCCTCCGCCCCTGTCACGCCATCGAGGTGTATGACACCACCGCGCGGCATACCCCGACAAGGTCGCCTCACACCTCCGGGTCGTCTGTGGATCACCCACGCGGCCCCCGCCCCGCACCGTATGATCGGTGCACCCCCGCTACGCAGTGCATATACCGTGACAAGCACGACGGGGGTACGACGATGGGGTGGAAGTACCAATCGCCACCGGGCTGGCCGGCGCCGCCCGAGGACTGGACGCCTCCGCCCGGCTGGAAGCCCGACCCGGCCTGGCCGGCGCCGCCGGAGGGCTGGCAGTTCTGGGTCAGCGACGGCTCCGACGACCCGACCCAGTTCATGAGCGTGCTGTTCCCCGACGACGATCCGGAGCCGGAACCGGAGCCGGAACTGGAGCCCGGCGACCTCGCCGCGGCCGGTGATCCCGCCGATCCCGCCGCGCCGGTCGCGGCCGAGGTGCCGGTCGCGGCCGAGGTGCCGCCGCAGGCGGGCGAGCCCGAGGCCGAAGCGGACCGTCCGGCGGAGCCGGTCGGGCCGGAGCCCGAGCCGGTCATGCCGGAACCCGAGCCGGTCGGGGCCGCGCAGGCCGTTCCGCTTCCCGCCGGACCCGCGCCGGCAGAGGCCACACCGGTCGCGCTCCAGGGCGAGATCGTCCCGGCCGCCCACCCACACACGCACGCGCCCGGACACGGGCGGCACGAGGCGACAGGCCCCGGGCGCTCGCTGTCGCGCGCCTTCACCCATGCCCACAGACCCACCCACGCCCAGCCGAAGGGCAGGCGGCGGCGCTGGTGGCTGGCCGGCGCGGCCGGAGCGGCGACCCTGCTGCTGTGCCTGGACCTGGGCGCCGGCGGGTTCGCGCTGATGCGCGAGCGGGCCGGTCACAGCAAGGCCGACCCCGTGATCGAGTCGGCCGAGCCGGACTCCACCGACGTCGGCGCCTCGCCCGCCCCGCAGCAGTCGGCGCAGGCGCAGGCGGCGCCCGCGCCCAGTGGTGCCCAGGCCGGGCAGGAGCCGGGCGCGGTGGTGCAGGACCAGGTGTTCGAGGGCGTCGGGCCGCTGGTGGTGCCGCTGGACCTGGACGCCGCGTTCCACACCGCACTGCTGAGCTACCGGGGCAGCGGGCCGTTCCTGGTGCAGACGGTCGACAAGGACGGCCAGCAGATGCGTACGCTGGTCGAGGCCGGGGAGAGCTACGACGGCGTACGGCCGCTGGACCTGGACACCAAGCCCGCCGCGGTGAGCATCAAGGCCGAGGGCCCGTGGAAGATGACGGTGCGGCAGCTGGCCAAGTCGCCGGTCTGGAACGGCACCGCCAACGGGGTCGGGTCGGACGTGCTGCTGGTGCCGAGGGTCGCCGACGACGCCACCAAGGTCACCTTCGACCACCGGGGCACGGGCCCGTTCAGCGTCCAGGCGTACGGCGCGCAGAGCGAGAGCCTGCTCAGCCAGAACGGCGACTTCACCGGCGAGACGCTGCTGCCCCGGGGCACGGTGGTCGTGGTGATCGAGGCGAGCGGGGTGTGGACGCTGAGCCGCGGCTGACCGGGGTTGCGCGCCCGATCTAGGGTCGGGCCATGAGTGTCGTGTACGACCGCAAGGAGCAGTTGCAGCAGATCCAGAGCGGGCTGCTGCCCGGCGAGCAGGTGATCGCCGTGTACGACGCCATCGGCACGGGCACCGGCTTCCTCGGTCTGACCGACCTGCGCGTGATCATCCAGGACACCTCGTTCGTGGGCAAGAAGGTCGCGCTGACCAGCATCCCGTACTCGAAGATCACGAGTGTGAGCGTGGTGAGCAACCGGTCCTGGGCCGGGCAGTTCTTCTCCAGCGGCGCGATCGCGATCCACGTCGGCGCGCACGTGTACCAGATGGAGTTCCGCGGCGACGAGAAGACCCACCACGTACACGACATGATCCTGCACCGCATCACGCGCTGAGCGCAGGTCCGGGTGCCGGGCCGGGTGCCGGGATCCGACACCGCGTCGTGAGCCGCCGCGCGCAACCTCCGGCTTCTCCCCAGCGTCAACTACTGGACTTCCAGGACCGTCCTCGGGATGGCAGTATGTCGCCAGACTTCGCCGGGGGACGGGTCGCGATCGGACCTGCGCGGCCGACCCCGCGGTCCCCGGAGTCTCCGGGGACGACAGGACGGGAGCCCGCGCACCATGGTGAGCCCTGAGACGAGCCGGCCGCTGCGCGCCGCAGACCCTCGCGAGCTGGGCGGCTACACGCTGCTGGGCCGGCTGGGCGAGGGCGGCATGGGCAGTGTCTATCTGGCCCGGTCGGCGTCGGGGCTCACCGTGGCGCTGAAGGTCATCCGCGCCGAGCTGGCCGGCGATCCGGAGTTCCGGCAGCGCTTCCGCAGCGAGGTCGAGCGGGCCAAGCAGGTGCCGCCGTTCTGCACCGCGGAGGTGCTCGACGCCGATCCCGACCACGACTCGCCGTACCTGGTGGTGGAGTACGTCGACGGGCCCAGCCTGTCCACCGTGGTGGAGCAGCGCGGCGCGCTGTCGCCGGCCAACCTGCACGGCCTGGCCATCGGGGTGGCGACCGCGCTGACCGCGATCCACGGCGCCGGGGTGATCCACCGCGACCTCAAGCCGAGCAACGTCCTGCTGGCACCGGGCACCCCGAAGGTGATCGACTTCGGCATCGCGCGGGCGGTCGAGGGCCAGGACGGCAACACCCGCACCGACCAGCTCATCGGCTCGGTGGCGTACATGGCGCCGGAGCGGCTGGACGCCAAGGCCCGCAAGACGCTGACCCCGGCCGCGGACGTGTTCGCCTGGGGCGCCGTGGTGGCGTACGCGGGGACGGGCCGGGTCACCTTCGCCGCCGACTCGATGCCCGCCGTGGCGGTGCGCATCCTGACCGAGCGCCCCGACCTGGACGGGCTGAGCGGCCCGCTGCGCGAGCTGGTGGAGGCGTCGCTGGCCAAGGACCCGGCCGACCGGCCCACCGCCCGCGACCTGCTCGACCGGCTGCTCACCAGCGGCCCGAACCGGGCCCTGTCCGCCGGGGAGGTGCCCCGGCAGACCGAGGCGCTGGCCGCCGCGGGCAGCCGCTTCGCCGTGGTCGACACGCCCACCCCGGTGCCGCCGCCGCGGCGCGGCCGGTGGACCGCGGCCGTGCTGGGCCTGGCCACGTCGACGGTCGTGCTCGGCGGGCTGGTGGTCGCCCTGCTCACCGGCGCCCTGGAGCTGCCCGCCGGGTTCGCCGGACCGGCCCCCTCGGCCACGGCGACCCCGTCGCCGAGCCCCAGTCCGAGCCCGAGCCCGAGCCCGTCCCCCAGCCCGAGCCCGTCGCTGAGCCCGTCGGCCAGCCCGTCGCCGTCGGTCAGCCCCGCGGCCAAGCCGTTCCTGGTCGACTCGCTGGGCAAGCCGGACTGGTGGCCGGAGCGCACCGACGACGAGAACGGCGCCACCTGCGTATACGAGGACAGCGTCTACGTCGCCACGACGCTGAAGCCGTGGTCGTACCGCTGCGGCGGCCCGGAGGACGTCCTCACCGACTTCCGGGCCGAGGTCGACGTGACCCTGCTCGACCCGGGCGCGTGCGCGATGGTGTGGTTCCGCATCCGCAGCACCACCGGCTACGCGCTGCGCGCCTGCGAGAACTCGGCCTACCTGGTGCGCTACGGCGTGCCCAAGAGCGCGGACGTCACGATCCTGCGCACGCTGCGCTACCTGACCCCGGTCACGGTCGGCAAGCGGTTCCGGGTGGCCGTCTCGGGCAGCGGCCCCAAGATCCGCCTGTTCGCCGGAGGCAAGCAGATCGGCCAGTACGACCAGGCCGACTTCCCCGAGGGCAAGGTGGTCCTCGGCGTGGAGGCCTACGGCGGGACCGGGACGGCGCCGTGGCGGGTGAGCTTCGCCAACGTCAGGTTGTGGTCGGTGTCGGCCTGACCGGACAGTCGCATCCGGTTTGGTGAATCTGCCTCATGGGGCCTGCTGAGCTGCCTATATTCGGCTCTATGGTGCAGCGGTTCCTCAGCCATTTCGGCCGTTACAGCGGCGTGCTGCGCACCGGCGTGCTGGGGGGCGCGGCGATCGCGCTGGCCTCCCTGCCTTTGGTCGTCCCCGCGGGCCTCGGCGTGATGAAGGCGTCGCAGATCTACCAGGCACTCCCCACGCAGCTGCGCGACCACCAGGTCGGCCAGACGTCGTACGTCTATGCCAACGACGGCAAGACGCTCATCACGATGTTCTACGACGAGCATCGCAAGTTCGTGCCCCTCAGCACCGTGTCGCCCAACGTCACCCAGGCGGTGCTCGCCGCCGAGGACGCACGGTTCTACCAGCACATGGGTGTCGATGTGAAGAGCATCGCCCGCGCGTTCCTGACCAACCGCCGCGAGGGCGAGGTCGCCCAGGGCGCCTCCACGCTGACCATGCAGTACGTGCGCATGTCCCTGAGAGACAGCGCGCGCACCCCGGAGGAGGCCATCCAGGCCACCGAGCAGACCCCCGAGCGCAAGCTCACCGAGATCCGTCTCGCGATCAAGCTGGAGGGGCACTGGAGCAAGAACCAGATCATGGAGGGCTACCTCAACATGGCCTACTTCGGCCATCGAGCCTACGGCATCTACGCCGCCTCCCAGATCTACTTCTCCAAGGAGCCCAAGGACCTGACCCTGGTCGAGGCGGCCACGCTGGCCGGCCTGGTCAAGGCCCCGTCGTCGTTCGACCCGGCCAACCAGCCGCAGGCCGCTCTCGACCGGCGCAACTACGTGATCCGGCGGATGGCCGAGCTGAAGGAGATCACGCCGGAACAGGCCACGGCCGCGACCGCCTCGCCGATCAAGCTGAAGCTGACCGAGCCCTCGCACGACTGCTCCTCGGTGCCGACGGCGCACCGCGACTGGGGCTTCTTCTGCGACTTCTTCAAGAGCTGGTGGTCGCAGCAGGCCGCGTTCGGCACCAACCCCAACGACCGCATGGACGAGCTGCGCACCGGCGGCTACCAGATCGTGACCAGCCTCGACCCGAAGCTCCAGGCGTTCTCCGAGCAGGACGTCATCAGCCGCGAGCCGCTCAACAGCAAGCTGGCGTACGGCAACGTGGTGGTCCAGCCGGGCACCGGCCGGGTGATCAGCATGGCCGTCAACCGGGTGTACTCGCTGGACCAGTCGGGCAACGGGGCGAACTCCGACCCGTACAAGCAGGCCGCTGGGATCAAGGGCAGCTATCCCAACACGGTGGCGCCGCTGCTGGGCGGCGGCAACATCTCCGGCTACCAGGCCGGGTCGACGTTCAAGATGTTCACCATGCTGGCGGCGCTGGACTCGGGCATGAAGATGTCGAAGTCGTTCTACGCCCCGCAGCGCTACGTCTCGCAGTACGTCGTCGAGCCCGGCGGCCCGGCCGCCTGCGGCAACCGGTGGTGCCCGTCCAACGCCAGCGGCAGCATGACCGGCAAGCAGAACATGTACACCGGGTTCGGCAAGTCGGTGAACACGTACTTCGTGCAGCTGGAGCAGGCTGTCGGCGCGGACAAGGCGGTCCGGATGGCCGAAAAGCTGGGCCTGAGCTGGCACAACGACGTCGACCGGTCGCTGGCCTCACCGGCCCGCGCGCCCGGCTGGGGTTCGTTCACCCTGGGCGTGGCCGACACGACGCCGCTGGAGATGGCCAACGCGTACGCGACCGTCGCCGCCGAGGGCATGTACTGCAAGCCCAGCCCGGTCATGTCGATCAAGGCGCCGACCGGCGAGGAGATCACGTACAAGGCCAAGGACGGCAAGACGCTCAAGGCCGCCGACCCGCAGTGCACCCGGGTGTTCAGCCAGGACGTGGGCCGGGCCGCCACCGACGCCGCCCGCTGCGTCACCGGTTACAAGGCCGCCAAGGGCAGCTGCGGCGACTGGTCCACCGGTTCCATCGTGTACGGCCTGGTCGGCCGCCCGGTCGCGGGCAAGACCGGCACCACCGACAACACCCAGGCCGCCTGGTTCGTCGGCTTCACGCCGGACCTCGCCGCGGCCAGCTTCATCGCCGACCCGGACAACACCAGGAACGCGGCCACCGACGGCAACTACAACAAGCCGCTGGAGGCGGTGGCCAACTCCCTGCGCACGGCCCTGGAGGGCAAGCCGGTCCGCGACTTCAACCCGCCCTCCACCGCCATCCTGGACTGACCCGTCCCGTCCCAGCCAGGTCCCTAGGCACAAGTTGCCGGGCAATCGGGGGTATGTCGGTGCTCGCACCGCCCGATTGCCCGGCAACTTCGCGTCGTACCCGCCGCCCCGCCCCGCGCCGACCGGGCGGGCCGGGCGGGCCGGGCAGCGGCGGGCAGCGGCGGGCGGGTGGGTCACCAGGGGGCGGGGGGTTCGCCGGTGCGCTGCTCGGGGATGCGCCAGTCGGCCATCCAGGACTGCTCGACCGCCAGGGCCTGGCACAGGGAGTCGATGCTCCAGGTCTCGTGCGGGGCGGGCACCGGCACCTCCCCGGCGCGCAGGCGGCGGCAGGCGTCGTCGAGCAGCCGCAGGTCGTGGCGGTCGGTGCCGCTCGCGGTGAGCAGCCGCCGGGCCGACACCAGCGCGTCGACCAGCGCCCGCTCCACCTGCCCGGCCAGCAGCGGCGGGCGGGCGTCGACCTCGACCGGCCGCCGGGCCGGGGCCAGCACCGCCACGGCCACCAGCCACAGCACCCCCAGCCGCAGCACCTCGGCGAAGACGTTGTGCAGTCCGGAGGCCGCCAGCGCGGGCGGGCGGGTCCAGCCGAACACCTCGGTCAGGTGCAGCAGCGGCACCAGGTCCAGCAGGTGCCAGGCGTAATCGGCGGCGGCGGCCAGCGCCAGGTCGACGGCGGGGCGGACGGCCGGGTCCAGCTCGTACCCCCCGATTCCGGTGCCCTCGGGGAGCAGCCGGCCGGGCCGGGCCTCGATCAGGCCGGCCCGCCACGCGGCGACCGTGAGCAGCACCGACAGCGCGGCCAGCACCGCCAGGCGCGGCACCAGCGGACGCAGCCGGCGGCTGCGCGCCCAGCGCCCGGCCCAGCGCAGCTTGTCGGCGTGCGAGGCGGTGCCGGGTCGGCGCAGCAGGCCCAGCAGGCGCCGGTGCAGCGGGTCGCGCAGCCACGCGGGCAGCGGCGCCGCGGCGGGGACGGGCTCGAACCGGCGCGGCGGGCGCCGCCACGACCAGTACTCCCCGGCCACGGCCTGCTGCCAGATCTTGGCGTCGCGGCGGCGGACCAGGTCGCGGGCCGGGGCCGCCAGCAGCGCGAGCAGCGCGACCACCAATGCGCCCAGCCAGCACCAGGCGGCGGCCCGGCCGCCCAGCAGGACCAGTACGGCGCAGACGGCGGCCACCGCGGCGGCGGCCCCGGCCAGCCAGCACCCCAGCCGCACCAGCGAGGCCGACCCGACCCACAGCCACATCGCGGGCGGGAACGGGAGCACGGCGTCACTCTTGCGGCGCGGCAGCCGTTCGGATCGGACCGCCAGCTCGTTGACCCTGGTGAAGTCCGGCTGTAGGCGGTTGGTCCCGCCCACGCTCCTGACGTCCATCGCGCTCCCCGTGCTCGGCTGGGTATCTTCCGCCGCACACTAGAGCAATCCCCCATCAACCACAGTCAATCGTCCGACATCGGGACGCACACCCTGTCCGACGCCGCCCGCCCCCGAGCGCGCAGGCTGCTGTTTCGGGGAAAGTGCACGAATCTTGGGTCGGATTCGTGCACTTTCCCCGAAACTGCCCCGGCGCACAGGGCGGGGGCGCGGGTCAGGGCTGCGGCTGGCGCAGGGCGCTGGGGATGGTCAGCTTGCCGCCCAGGGCCTGGAACACCCGGAACACCGCGTACCCGGCCAGGGCGATCAGGGCGAGCCGGGCCAGTCCCATGATCAGGTACTGGAGGACGTCGCCGAGCTGGAGCGCGCCCAGTCCGATCACGAACGCCAGCAGCCCGAAGAAGACCGCGAAGGCATACTCGGCCAGCGCGATGACGCTGAACAGGCGGCTGCCGAACAGCAGCGGCCCGGCCTGGGTCGCGATCAGGACCGCCACCAGCGGCAGGGCCAGGTGGAACAGGTCGGTGAACCCGGCCCCGGCCGAGCGGCCTGCCAGCGTGCTGCCGCCGTCGGGCAGCAGCCAGCCGGTGAAGCGGAAGAACAGGAACAGCGCGGTGTAGCCGAGCAGGCCGAGGGTGAACAGCAGGCGCAGCGGCTGCAGGGCGCCGGACACGCTCGTGCCGGACGGATGGGGGGTGGTCATGGGCGGCTCCTTTCGATGGGGCGACCCGGCCGGCATACCCGCACCGGGCGACGGCGCATCCTAAGACGCCCCAGGAACATCGCGCATTCGCAGCCGCAGGTCCGGGCGTGGCGGTGCTTGACCGCGGTCGTACACCCGTTCGAGAATGCGCAGGTGGCACACCGGGCTCAGACGATCATCGCGGTACACCTGGTCCTCCGGCGCGGCGCGGACGTGCTGCTCGGCCTGCGCAGCGGCACCGGCTGGTCCGACGGCCGGTGGCATCTGCCCGCGGGGCACGTGGAGCCCGGCGAGTCCCCGCTGGACGCGCTGGTCCGCGAGAGCCGGGAGGAGCTCGACCTGGTGCTGGACCCGCCCGCCGCGACGCTGGCGCACACCATGCACATGCACCTGCCCGGCGAGGACCCGCGCCTGCACCTGTTCTTCACCGTGGAGCGCTGGCAGGGCACGCCGGTCAACGCCGAGCCGCACAAGTGCGCCGACCTGCACTGGTTCGGGCTGCGCAAGCTGCCCGCGCCGATGGTCGGCTACGCCGCGGCGGCGCTGGCGCACCTGCGCGGCGGCGTCGGCTACAGCGAGTGGGCCGCAGGCTGACTGCCCGACCGCTGGGCGAGGTGGC
Organism: Catellatospora sp. TT07R-123; assembly: GCF_018327705.1. Taxonomy (NCBI): domain Bacteria; kingdom Bacillati; phylum Actinomycetota; class Actinomycetes; order Micromonosporales; family Micromonosporaceae; genus Catellatospora; species Catellatospora sp. TT07R-123. The sequence goes on from NZ_BNEM01000002.1 coordinate 2,218,406, forward strand.
GCAGCCCCCGGCGCACCTGCGCGCGCGGGACCTGCCGCAGGTCGGCCAGCCAGGCCGGGTCGGTCTCGCCGCGCAGCCAGGCATAGTGCGCCAGCGCGTACGAGTACCGCGGCAGGGTCAGCCCCGGGCGGCGCCGCGCGCAGCGTACGGCCACGGCCGAGCCGAAGACGCCCAGTCCGTACCAGACGGTCACCAGGTCGGCCAGCGCCTCGACGTCGGGGTCTGCCGCGTCGCGCCGCCCGTCGCCGACCAGCAGCACGTGGCCCAGTTCGTGGGCGACGGTGGCGATCATCGCGGTCGGGGTGGCCGCGTGGCCGAACCCGACCCCGATCACGGAGTTGCCGCCGCGCAGCCGGTGGTGGCCCAGCGGCGCGGGCTGGGAGTGCAGCTCCAGCTCGACCCGTACCGGATCGACGCCCATCCGCCAGCAGAGCAGGTCGACCAGGGTCCGTGCCTCCTGGAGGCCGCCGGTGTAGCCGGCCGGGATCAGGTCGGCCGGCCGGGCGGGCGGGGCCAGCAGCGGGGCGCGGCCGAACTCCTGCTCCAGCCACGACAGGGACGACTCCAGCCAGGCATGCTCCTGCGGGCGCACCGGGCAGCGTGCCGCCCGGCTTCCCGGCAGTCCGAACCAACGCATGATCCGCATTGTGCGACGACTACGCCACAATCAGCTAGTGGTTGACGCTTCCTCGTTCTCGCGCAGATGGCGGCTCGCCCTGCTCACCCTGGTCGCGGGGGTGCTGGTGTGGTCGGGGATCCGACCGAACCGAACCGGCTCATGGGTCATGGAGACGGTGTGGGTCGTCGCCGGGCTCGCCGCGGTGGTCGCGCTGCGGCGGCGCTTCCCGCTGACCCCGCTGCTGACGTGCCTGCTGGCGGTGTGGGCGGTGGTGCTGTGCTACGGCGGGCACTACACGTACGCGCTGACTCCGCTCGGCGACTGGGCCCGGGAGGCGTTCGGGCTGGCCCGCAACCCGTACGACCGCCTCGGTCACTTCATGCAGGGCTTCGTCCCCGCGATCGCGTTCCGCGAGACCCTCTGGCGCACCTCCCCGCTGCGCGGCTCCCGCTGGCTGACGCCCCTCACCCTCACCTGCTGCCTGTCCCTCAGCGCCCTCTGGGAGCTGCTCGAATGGGCCGGCGCCTACGCCGTGGCCGGCGGCTCCCCCGACTTCCTCGGCGGCCAGGGCGACCCCTGGGACACCCAGTGGGACATGCTCCTGGCCCTCCTCGGCGCCGCCCTGGCCCTCCTTCTCCTCTCCCGCCCGCACACCCGCCAACTACTGGCGCTCGGCGATCAGGAAGCCGTGCCGTCGACACGCCGTCGAGCCGTGCCATAAGTTCATGATCAACGTGCGGTGGGGGTGGGCGGCAGCGGAGCCGCTCGCCCACCCCCACCGCCGCCGGGCTAGTGGAGCCAGGTGGTGTCGGTGCCGATCTTGCCGGGGGCGGGGTTGCCGGGCAGGGCGAGGACGTACACGCGCAGGTTGCCCTTGCCGGAGACCGACGCCGTCAGCGTGCCGTTGGTGACGGTGATGGACGTGCCGGTGACGGCGTCGGTGTAGACGCCGTTGGGGACACCGGTGAAGGTGGCGGTGCCGGAGACGGCGACCAGCGCGAAGCTGTCCACCGAGCCGCTGGTGTAGCGCCGCTTGTACGCCATCGACCCGGTCACCCCCTCGGTCGAGTACTGCCCCATCTGCAGCGCCGGGATCGCCCGGCGGATCAGGTTCAGTCGCTGGAGGTGCTTGACCAGCGGCTTGCTCAGCGTCGTGGCGACCGCCCCGGACGCGCTGGACACGACGCCGAAGTCGGCGGCGGTGACGGTGCCCTCCAGGTTCGCGCCGTAGTAGGCCCGGCCCGTGCTGGCCAGCGGGCAGGTCGGGCCGCAGTCGATCTGCTTGCCGGCCTGGAACTCGATCTCCGAGCCGTAGTACAGCGTCGGCACGCCCCGGAACGTCCACATCAGCGACATGTTCTCGGCCCACGCGTCAGTGCCGCCCGCGTACCGGGTGGACGACTTGTTCGGGCCGTAGTCGTGCGAGTCGACGTAGACGACGTTGTACGTGGCGTCGTTGACGCTGTCGTCGGAGTCGCGCCCGTTGTTGAAGGCGTTGGGCGCGTCGCCGAAGTTCATGTGCATGCGCATGTCGATGATGTTCATGCCGCTGAACTGGGTGCGGTCCGGGGCGTGGTACGTGTTGCCCTGCAGGAACGCGTTGGTGCTGGTCGGCTGGCCCGCGGTGCCGAGGGTGTTCTCGTAGTTGTACTGCTCGATCGCCGCGGTGACGTCGTCGGCGCTGTAGTCCCGGCGCTCCTTCCAGGTGAAGAACTGCGCCGAGTGGTTGACCGAGCCCCGGTTCCACTTGTCGTTGACGAACGCGGCCACCTCGCCGAAGACGTAGAAGTCCTTGGCCTTGGCCGCGCCGTACTTGCTGACCAGCTTCGCCTCCAGCGCGGGCAGGAAGCGGCGGTTCCAGGTGACGCGCGGGATGTGCACGGCGGTGTCGATGCGGAACCCGTCCACGCCCATGTCGATGAACCGGTTGTACGCGTTGATCAGGTACTGCTGCACCGTCGCGTTCTCGGTGTTGAAGTCGGCCAGGTCCTCGTGCAGCCAGCAGCTGCGCGCGTCCTCGCCCTCCCAGTTGCCGATCCAGCACTGGTGGTAGAGGTTCGCCGGGAACATGCCCGAGGTCGGGCTCGGCCACTGGCAGTTGTAGACCTTGTAGCCCTCGGCGCTGTAGAAGCCGCTGAAGGTGCCCCAGTTGCGGCAGGTGTTGCCCGCGGGCTCGGGCGTCGACCACAGGTCGCCGGTGTAGTAGCTCTTGCCGGAGGTCGGCTCGATCGACAGGCCGTCGTAGGTGAAGTTCGGGTTCGGCTGGTCGTAGTACCAGCTCCACTGGGTGTCGCGCACGCCGTACACCTTCGGGGTGAACAGGCCCTTGGCGCCCCAGCGCGAGCTGTGGTTGTACACGACGTCCTGGTAGATCTTCAGGCCCTTGGCGTGCGCGGTGTCGATGAGGTCCTGGTACGACGCTCCGGCCGACTCCAGGCGCGCGTCGACGCGGTAGAAGTCGTACCCGTGGTAGCCGTGGTAGTCGTAGTCGGACCGGTTCAGCACCACCGGGGTGATCCAGACCGCGGAGAAGCCCAGGCCCTTGATGTAGTCGAGCTTCTTGATCAGGCCGGAGAAGTCGCCGCGGAACATCGGGTCGCCGTTGGCGGCGTTGCCGGACTTGACGTCCTGGCTGCCGCCCCGGTCGTTGGCGGTGTCGCCGTCGTAGAACCGCGCGGTCAGCACGAAGTAGATGCTGTCCTTGCGCGGGTCGCCGCCGAGCATGGTGCCGCTGGTCACCGGCGGCGGAGTGCCGGTGGTGGCGGAGGCGGGGGCGCTCGCGGCCGAGAGGTTCCCGGCCGCGTCCATGGCCTTGACCGTGTACGAGTACGTCGTGGTCGCCGCGAGCGCGGTGTCGGTGAACGCGTTGCCGGCCGAGGTGAACACGACCGTGCCCGCCGCCCCGCCGGTGCGGGTGACCTGGTAGCCGGTCACGCCCCGGTCGTCGGTGGAGGCGGTCCAGGCCAGCAGGATGGACAGCATGTTCGCGGTCGCGGTCAGGTTCGCCGGCACGGACGGGGCGGTGGTGTCCGGCGGCACCGCGCTGCACGGGTCGGTGGTGTCGTTCTTGACCACGCCGTCGCGTACGGTCGCGGTGCCCGCACTGAGGGCGTAGTTGGCGCCGCTGTTGTTGTCCCAGGTGCCGCTGCCGTTGTTGAACGTCGCGGCCAGCCCGGTGGCGGTGCCCAGGTCGACGGTCTTCTTGACCCAGTCGGTGCAGGCGGTCTCGTTCATCGGCACGCCCGGCGCGGTGGTCCAGCTGCCGCCGGTCGGCGCGTAGTGCAGGTTGACCGAGGTCCACGCCCGGGTCTTGGTGTAGTAGAAGACGGTCGCCTTGTTGCCCGGCGGCGCCGTCGCGCACGGGTCGCCGGTGCCCTTGACCCCGCCGGAGACGGTGACGTTGCCGGTGCCCAGGACGTAGTTGGCGCCGCCGTTGTTGTCCCAGGTGCCGCTGCCGTTGTTGAACGTCGCGGCCAGCCCGGTGGCGGTGCCCAGGTCGATGGTCTTCTTGCGCCAGCCGGTGCAGGCCGCGTCCATCGCCACCCCGGGCGCGGTGGTCCAGCTGCCGCCGGTCGGCGCGTAGTGGATGTTCACCGTGGTCCAGCTCGCCGCCGGCTGGTAGTACACCGTGACGGTGTTGCCCGGCGTGGTGGTGGCGCACGGGTCGCCGGTGCCCTTGACCCCGCCGGAGACGGTGACGTTGCCGGTCGCCAGGGCGTAGTTGGCGCCGCCGTTGTTGTCCCAGGTCCCGCCGCCGTTGTTGAACACGACCTGCAGGCCGGTGGCGGTGCCCAGGTCGATGGTCTTCTTGCGCCAGCCGGTGCAGGCGGCGTCCATCGCGACGCCCGGCACGGCCGTCCAGCTGCCGCCGGTCGGCGCGTAGTGGATGTTCACGGTCGTCCAGCTCGACGACGGCTGGTAGAAGACGGTCACGGTGTTGGCCGCCGACGCTGGCGGCACCGGCACGACGAGGCTCGCGAGCAGCCCGATGACGGCGAGCAACAGCACGCCCCACCGGCCGCGAGCACGCTGATGCGTTCTCACGTATGGCTCCCTGATGAGGGCCGTGCGCCTCGACCTTGCGCAAGGCAGTTGAAAGTTTCTGAAAGTTAGCAACAAGATGTCTGGCCTGTAAAGGCTTTCCGGGTACCGCTCCCATGCCAAAAAGCACCCTCCGAGGTGGAGGGTGCTTCTGAAAATTCTTGCAGCCGCCGTGGCGGCGGGTGGAGTTAAGGGCGCAGCAGGCGGGCGCCCAGCGGCCGCTCGACCACCCCGGCGGCGGTCAGCTCCACGCGGTACGCGTCCGCCGACTCCAGCAGGGTCACCGCCTCGACCAGCTCGGTGCCGACGTAGTGCAGGCCGGTGCCGTCGTCGGTGGCGTAGCCGTCGGGCAGCAGGCCGGAGCCGATGTAGCCGTGCAGCTTCTCCCGGCGCGGCTGGTCCGGGAAGTCGTGGTGCACCCCGTTGCTGTACGGCAGGAACGCCAGCGCGTCGGTCACCGGGTCGAGCTCGTCGGAGAACGAGTCCGTCGAGCCGCCCACGTGCCAGCAGATGCTGCCCGCGCTGCCGCCCGCGAGCACCACCCCGGCCTCCCAGCACTCGCGCAGGATCTCCGGGAGCCGGTGCGCCCGCCACACCGCCAGCAGGTTCACCACGCTGCCGCCGCTGACCCAGATCAGGTCCTGCGACAGCAGGTGCGCCCGCACGTCGGCGACGCTGGGCTGCGGGAACAGGCTCAGGTGCGACACGGTGTGCGGGGTGCCCGCGAACGCGTCGACGAACGCCGCCACCCGCGACGGATCGTCGCCCACGGCCGTCGGCACGTAGCACACCCGGGCCGAGGCGGCGCCGGTCAGCGAGATCGCGTGTTCGATCAGGGGGCTGAGCCGCCGCGCCGGCCAGCCCGGCGGCGGGGTCAACAGTCCGGAGGTGGCGAAGATCTGCTGCGGTCGAGGCACCGGGCGATGATGCCACACCCGGCAGTGGCGCGCGGGGGCTAGCCTCAGGGCCAACCACCTCGGGGAGACAGCCGTGACCGACCCTTACTCGACGCCGCCGCCGTACCAGCAGCCGCCGTACCAGCCGCAGCCGCCGTACAACGTGTACGCCATCCTGTCGCTGGTCCTGGCCCTGTTCGTGTTCCCGCCGCTGGGCATCTACTTCGGCACCCAGGCTAAGAAGCAGATCGCGGTCAGCGGCGAGCGCGGCATCGAGCTGGCCCAGGTGGGCATCATCGTCGGCTGGGTGCTCACCGCGTTCATGCTGCTGGCCTGCCTGATCCCGTGCGCGTTCAGCGGCGTGTACACGGCGTTCTTCGCCGCGATCTTCGGCAGCGCGGCCAGCGGGGCACCGGGCGGCTTCTGAGTCGGCTACCGTACGCCGCCATGAGGACCACCGACACTCAGCTGGCCGCATGGCAGGACGCCCGCGCCGAGATCCGCCACCAGGCCCGCCTGGCGACCACCTTCTCCTCGGCCTGCCTGCTGGGCGCCGTCGTGGTCTGCGGTGTGCTGATCGGGCTCGGCGGCGCCGACGTCAGCGACGGGCAGGCCGCGTCCGCGGTGCTGTCCGGCGCCGTGCTGATGCTCGTGCTGGCGGCGACCGGGCTGGCCGTGGTCGTCGGCTGCGACCGGCGCATCAACCGCCAGCTGACCCGGGCCAGCGCCCTGGCCGAGCAGCTGGACCTGCCGGTCACCGGGGCGCCCGCCCAGCCCGGCATCACCATGACGCTGTGGATCATCCACATCATCATCGGCCTGCTCAGCCTGCTGATACTGTGCGGCGCGGCCGCCAGCCTGATCCGCTGAACCCGGGGAGCAACCGCATGGACGACCGCGACTTCAAGGTGCGCCTGTGGCAGGAGGAGCGCGCCGCGATCCGCCACACCCTCCAGCTGGCCGTGCTGTGGAGCGTCGCCTGCCTGCTGGTCGACGGGCTGATCCTGGCCGCCCTGGTGCTGGCCGGACGCGACCTGACCGCCGGCGGCTGCGGCCACCCGGCCAACTTCACCACCCTGGGCGCCGCGGCGGTCCTGATCACGGTCGGTGGCCTCGGCATCGGCATCGGCCTGCGCTGCCGTGACGCCATCGAGCGCCGCGCCCTGTCGGCCGGCGCGCTCTACCGGGAGTTCGCGCCCCGCGATCCGAAGGACTCCACCCGGACGGTGCCCTACGGCCGGCCCGGCGAAGACGCCGGCCTGACGACGGCGCTGACGACGGCGCACGCGTCGGCACTGCTGTGCGGCCTCGTCCTGGCCGTCGTCGGGCTCATCGGGGCCTGCTGACCGGAGGTCACGAAGCGGGCGGGGTGCGGTCCAGGATGCCGCCGAGGTCCAGGCCCGGCGGCAGGGTGCCGAAGGCCAGGCCGCGGTCGCCGGCCAGGCGGGAGGCGCAGAACGCGTCGGCCACCGCCGCCGGGGCGTGCCGGACCAGCAGGCTGCCCTGCAGCACCAGCGCCAGCCGCTCCACCAGGCGCCGGGCCCGCAGCTGCGCGTCGGCCGGGTCGGCCAGCTCCTTGCGCAACTCGCGCCAGGACTGGTCGAGCCGGTCGTCGCCGCCGAGGCCGAGCGACACCTCCCGCTCGTACGCGGCGAAGGCTTGCGGTTCGCGCTCCAGCGCCCGCAGCACGTCCAGGGCGTTGACGTTGCCCGACCCCTCCCAGATGCCGTTGAGCGGCGCCTCCCGGTAGAGCCGGGGCAGCCCGGACTCCTCCGTGTAGCCGTTGCCGCCCAGGCACTCCAGCGCCTCGGCGACCATCGAGGGCTGCCGCTTGCACACCCAGTACTTGGCCAGCGCCGTGGCCAGCCGGGCGAACGCCTGCTCCCCGGCGTCGCCGCGCGCCGACCGGTCGACCGCGCCCGCCACCCGCATGACCAGCGTGGTCGCCGCCTCCGACTCGACCGCCAGATCGGCCAGCACGTTGCGCATCAGCGGCTTGTCCAGCAGCGGGCCGCCGAACGCGTGCCGGTGCCGGGCGTGGTGCACGGCCTGGGCCAGCGCCGCGCGCATGCCCGCGGCCGAGCCGAGGCTGGAGTCCAGGCGGGTCAGCGACACCATCTCGATGATCACCGAGACGCCGCGGCCCTGCTCGCCGACCAGCCACGCCACGGTGCCGTCGAACTCCGGCTCGGCGCTGGCGTTGCTGCGGTTGCCGAGCTTGTCCTTGAGCCGCTGGATGCGGAAGGTGTTGCGGGCGCCGTCGGGCAGCACCCGGGGCACCAGGAAGCAGGACAGCCCGCCCGGGGCCTGCGCCAGCACCAGGAACAGGTCGTTCATGGGCGCGCTGGTGAACCACTTGTGGCCGCGCAGCAGCCAGGTGCCGTCCCCGGCGTCGGTCGCGGCGGTGGTGTTGGTGCGGACGTCGGAGCCGCCCTGCTTCTCGGTCATGCCCATGCCCGACAGCAGGCCGCGCTTGCCCAGCGGGGCGCGCAGGCCGGGGTCGTACTCGCGGGAGGCCAGCAGCGGCTCGTAGGCGGCGGCCAGGTCGGGCTGGGCGCGCAGCGCGGGCACCGCGGCGTACGTCATCGAGATCGGGCACGTGTGGCCCTGCTCGACCACGCTCCACACCAGCAGCCCGGCGGCGCGGGCCGTGTGCGCGCCGGGGCGCGGGTCGGCCCACGCCGCCCCGGCGAGCCCCTCGGTGACCGCCACCCGCATCAGCTCGTGCCAGGACGGGTGGAAGTCGACCTCGTCCACGCGGTTGCCGAACCGGTCGTGCGTACGCAGCACCGGGGTGTGCCGGTTGGCCTCCTCACCCCAGCACTGGGCCTGCTCGGTGCCGGCCAGCCGCCCGAGCCGGTGCAGGTCCGGCGCGTACCACCCGGCGCCCTCGCGCTCCAGCGCCGCGAGCAGCGGCGGGTCGGCGGCGACGTCGTGATCGACCAGCGGCGGCACCTGGTTGAAGACCTCATGCGTGGCGACCATGCCGCCCATCCTCCCCCACCGCCTGAACGCCCGCTAACCCGTCCCACCCGCCCAAGACCGCCCAAGATCGGCCGACTTGCCGGGCAACCGGGCGTATCTTGGCGCCTCAATCCCCCGATCGCCCGGCAACTTGGCCGATCTTGGGGGGTGGGGGCTCGGTGGTGGGGCGGGCGCGGAGCCAGCCGATGGCGTTGGCGAGGGCGATCAGGGTGAGCAGCAGCAGGCAGAGGGCGAAGCCGCCCTGGTCGGCGATGTAGTCGGCGGCGGTCTTGCCCGCCGGCATCGGCGCGGTCAACTGCTCGCGCAGCCGCGACTCCAGCAGCGCCCGCGCGGTGGCCTGGCTGGCGACCAGGAACACCGCCGCCACGGCTGCGGCCAGCGCCGTGGCGGCCCGCCGCGCCCGCGCTCCCCGGATCGCGGCAGCCGCGCCCAGCCCCGCCACCACGAGCACCGCCACCGCGATCGCAAGCGGCTGCGGCGGCAGAGTGTCGTCGCGGACGGCCTCGGCCGGGCGCAGGTGGTCCGGCGTGACCTCGGGCGTCCCGCCGACGGCGAGATCCCAGCCGGTGTAGGTGGTGGTGCCGCCGGGCGCGGCCCGGCCGTAGCCGCCGGGCGCGTCACAGGACACGGCCAGGAACGGCAGGAGCAGACAGAATCCGGCCAGCAGCAGCCCCGCGGGGCTGGCCCAGCGGGCGGTGGTCCGGGCTGATCGACGTAGATCGAGCGACACGGCCGCCAGGGTAGGCCCGACGGCGCCGCCGCGCATCCGGAGCGGGGCACAGCCGATGCCGAGCGGGCACCGAAATGATTTTCAGTATTCACATTCATCACTGCTGGCAATATCCTGCGGGCGCCGGTGACCCCCGGCGACACCCATACCGTGAGGAGAACCCCGTGAGACCACATCCGGTCCTGCGCGGACTGCTGACCCTGACCCTGGCCACCGCGGGCGTGCTGGCCGCGCCCGCGGCCATGGCCGCCGCCCCGGCCCCGGCGCTACCGGCTGCAGCGCCGCTGGCCGCACCGAACATCTCCCTGACCAACGTCAAGGCGCACCTGACGCAGTTGCAGAGCATCGCCACGGCCAACGGCGGCACCCGCCGCTCGACCACGGCGGGCTACACCGCGTCGGTGAACTACGTCTACGACAAGCTCGTCGCGGCGGGCTTCACCGTCGTCAAGCAGAGCTGCACCTCCGGCTGCACCTCCGGCGCCGGTCCGAACGTGATCGCGGACTGGCCGGGCGGTGACGCCAACAGCGTCTACATGTTCGGCGCCCACCTGGACAGCGTGTCGGCCGGGCCGGGCATCAACGACAACGGCTCGGGCTCGTCGACGATCCTGGAGATCGCGCTGACCCTGGCCTCGACCAACCCGAGCATGCTCAACCACGTGCGCTTCGGCTGGTGGACCGACGAGGAGCAGGGCCTCAACGGCTCGGAGTTCTACGCCAACAACCTGTCGGCCACGGAGCGCGCCAAGATCAAGGCGTACTTCAACTTCGACATGGTGGGCTCGAAGAACGGCGGCTACTTCATCAACCGGATCACGTCGACGCCGGGCGCGGTGCTCAAGGCGTACTACGACTCGATCGGGGTGCAGACGGAGGAGAACACCGAGGGCGCGGGCCGTTCCGACGACGCTCCGTTCAACACGGTCGGCGTGCAGACCTCGGGGGTGGCCGCGGGTGCGTCGCGGGTCAAGACCGCGGCGCAGGTCACCAAGTGGGGCGGCACCGCGACGGCCTTCGACGCCTGCTACCACCAGTCCTGCGACACGACCGGCAACATCAGCGACACCGTGCTCGACCGCGCCGGGGACGCGGCGGCCTACGCGCTGTGGAGCCTGGCCACCGGCACCCCGGCGACCGTGGTCTGGCAGGACACCTTCGAGACCGCCACGGGCTGGACGACCAACCCGGGCGGCACCGACACCGCCACCACCGGCGCCTGGGAGCGCGGCGACCCCGCCGACACCGACTCCAGCGGCGCCAAGCAGCTCGGCACGACCGTCTCCGGCAGCAACGACCTGGTCACCGGGCGGCTGGCAGGCACGGCCGCGGGCGACTACGACATCGACGGGGGTACGACCAGCGTCCGCTCCCCCGCGGTGACCCTGCCCTCCTCGGGCGCGATCAACCTGTCGCTGTCGTGGTACCTGGCGCACGGGAGCAACGCCTCCAGCGCCGACTTCTTCCGGGTCTCGGTGGTGCACAGCGGCGGCACGACCGTGCTGTTCACGCAGGCCGGGGCGGCCAGCAACCGCAACGGCGCCTGGGCGCAGGGCAGCTGGAGCCTCAGCCCGTACGCCGGGCAGTCGGTGCGGATCCTGATCGAGGCGGCCGACGCGTCGACCGCCAGCCTCGTCGAGGCGGGCGTGGACGACGTGAAGATCACCGTCTCGTGACGGACGTCACCTGATCGGGTGGGGGCGGGCTGCCGGACAGCCCGCCCCCACCTGCGTATGAGCATCGCCACACCCCGTCACCGTGTCCCGCCCCGCGGTTGTTCACCCTTTGCCCCTAGACTCCTCCGTCGGCGTTCCCGCATCGGGGTGCGCATCAAACCCTTCAGTGGAGGATTAGCGAGACAATGGCGATGACCAACGGCACCACCCTGGTCACCACGTTCGCGGCAGGCAACCGCGAGATCCAGGACTTCCTCGACACGACCCGGCAGGAAACCCCCTACCTGGTCATTGACACCAAGGTCGGCGCGGACAAGTACCTCCGCCTGACCGGCGCCTTCCGCCAGACCCAGGTCTTCTACGCGGTCAAGGCCAACCCCCAGCCGAAGCTGATCAGGCACCTCGCCCGGCTCGGCTCCTCGTTCGACGTGGCAAGCCCCGCAGAGATCGACCTGTGCCTCTCCGAGGGTGCGGATCCGGGCCGCCTGTCGTACGGGAACACCATCAAGAAGGCCTCCGACATCCGCTACGCGTACGACCGCGGCGTGCGGTTGTTCGTGTTCGACAGCGAGGCCGAGCTCCGCAAGATCGCCGAGCACGCCCCCGGCTCCTCCGTCTTCTGCCGCCTGCTGGCCGCCAGTGACGGCGCCCAGTGGCCGCTGAGCCGCAAGTTCGGCTGTACGCCGGACATGGCGGTGGAGCTGCTGGACTCGGCCCGCAGGCTCGGGCTCGTCCCGGTCGGCATCTCGTTCCATGTGGGCTCGCAGCAGCTCGACCCGACCCGGTGGGAACCCAGCATCGCCCAGGCGGCAGGGGTCTTCCGGGAGCTGGCCGGGCGCGGCGTGAACCTGTGGCTGCTCGACGTCGGCGGGGGCTTCCCCACCGGCTACCAGCAGCCGGTCGCGCCGATCGAGGAGTACGCGGAGGCGATCGAAGGGGCGGTGGACCGCCACTTCGCCGACCTGCCGGTGCCCCACCTGGCCGTCGAGCCGGGCCGTTACATCGCCGCCGACACCGGGGTGCTCCGCGCCCAGGTGGTGCTGGTGTCGCAGAAGTCCTACGAAGACGACCACCGATGGGTCTACCTCGACATCGGTCGCTTCGGCGGGCTGGCGGAGACGGAGGGCGAGGCGATCCAGTACCGCCTGGTCACCGCCCGTGACGGCGAGCCGAGCGGACCGGTCAAGCTCGCGGGTCCGACGTGCGACAGCGTCGACATCCTGTACGAGAAGGCCCCCTATCGCCTCCCGCTGGACCTCCAGCCCGGCGATTACGTGGACATCCTGGGCACAGGGGCCTATACCACCACGTATTCTTCCGTTGGGTTCAACGGATTCGCACCTTTGGCAACATTCTGTATCGGAGACGGCGCGTGACTACTTCCATTCCCAAGCTGGCCTTCGAGGGCCGCATCCTCCTGCTCGGCAGCGGCTCCGTCTCGCAGTGCCTGCAGCCGCTGCTGCTGCGCCACCTGGACATGGACTTCTCGCGCCTGACGGTCATGGACTTCGAGGACCTCGCGCACACCGCCGCCGACGTGACCGCCGCCGGCGCGACGTACGTGCGGGAGCGGATCACCCCGGAGAACATCGAGACCAAGCTGGCCGAGTACGTCGGCGACGGCGACCTGCTGATCAACCTGGCGTGGAACATCGACACGCCCACGATCATCGACTGGTGCCAGCGCCACGGGACCCTGTACGTCGACACCTCCGTCGAGGAGTGGGACCCGTACGCCGACCAGCTCAACGCCACGCCGCAGTCGCGGACCCTCTACGCCCGGCACATGCGGCTGCGCGAGAAGGCCAAGTCGTGGAAGGCCGACGGCCCCACCGCGGTCGTCGAGCACGGCGCCAACCCGGGCCTGGTCAGCCACTGGACCAAGGTCGCGCTCATCGACATCGCCACCGCGATGCTCAAGGAGCCCGAGCGCCTGGCCCGCCCGCTGGACGAGGCGCACCGCGCCCGCCTGGAGGACGCCCTGGCCAACCGCGACTTCGCGGCACTGGGCAAGGAGACCGGCACCAAGGTCATCCACATCTCCGAGCGCGACACCCAGATCGGCGACCAGCCCAAGCAGGTCGGCGAGTTCGTCAACACCTGGTCGGTCGAGGGCTTCTACGAGGAGGGCATCGCGCCGGCCGAGCTCGGCTGGGGCACGCACGAGCCGTCGCTGCCCGAGCACGCGTACACCCACGAGTCCGGGCCGCAGAACCAGATCTGCCTGGCCCAGACCGGCATCACCACGTACGTGCGCTCCTGGGTGCCGATCGGCGGCCCGATCATCGGCATGGTGGTCCGCCACGGTGAGGCCTTCACCATCAGCGACCACCTGACCGTGTGGGAGGACGGCAAGGCCGTGTACCGCCCGACGGTGCACTACGCCTACCTGCCCACCGACGCGGCGATGAACTCGCTGTACGAGTGCCGCATGAACGGCTACGAGCTCCAGACCAACCAGCGGATCATGAACGACGAGATCGTCAGCGGTATGGACGAGCTGGGCGTGCTCCTGCTCGGCCACGAGCTCAACGGCTGGTGGGTCGGCTCGCAGCTGAGCATCGACGAGTCCCGCGCGCTGGTGGCGCACCAGAACGCGACCACCCTCCAGGTGGCCGCCTCGGTGCTGGGCGCCGTGTACTGGATGGTGCAGAACCCGAACAAGGGCCTGTGCGTCCCGGACGACCTCGACCACGAGACCGTCCTGGCGGTGGCCAACCCGTACCTGGGCACGGTCCCGTCGGTGCACACCGACTGGACCCCGCGCAGCGCGCACTACGAGCCGTTCGCCAGGTTCCGCCCGGCGTCCGGCGACGACAGCGAGCAGTGGGCGTTCGCCAACTTCCTGGTGAGCTGACCTCAGCCTGACCGACCGTTCGGTCGGTCGACGCGCCGTCCGGTGGCCGCGACCCGCACTCGGGTCGCGGCCACCGCCGTATCAGCGCGACGCCGGGACCGGCTCCCCGATACCGGTGCGGCACCGGCCGTGATGTGCTCGACTGGTGCTGCGTGTGTGGATCTCCGAATCGCGCTGCGCCACCTGCCTGGCCCGGCTGGCCGTGGCGCAGACCCTCGACACCTGCCCGACCACGGTGCGCGTACGCCGCGACCCGTCCGGGCGGCCGCTCCTGCCCGCCCACCCCGGACTGCACCTGTCGCTGGCCCATACCGAGAAGGTGGCCGCGGTCGCGCTGAGCACGCTCGGGCCGGTCGGCATCGACGTCGAGCTGCGCCGGGAGCTGCCCGCCGCCGAGCTGGCGGCGCGCTGGTTCGACGCCCGCGAAGCGGGCTGGGTGCGCGAGCGCCCGCAGGACTTCCTGCCGCTGTGGACGCAGAAGGAGGCCGTCGGCAAGGCGCTGGGCACGGGCCTGCGCGGCGGCGGCCTGCGCCGCGAGATGCCGCTGCCGCCCCCGTCCGACGGCGCCGCGCTGACCGCCCTGGTCCCGGGCACCAGCGCCATCGCCCTGTACGGCACCGCACTGACCGGCTCGGACGGCGGCGAACTCGTGCTCGCGGTGGCCTGCGCCGCAGCGAACGTGCTGGGCGCCCAGGTCGACCTCGACACCGCCGACCTCGACCCCCGCTGACGCGTCAGGCGGGGAGGGGCCGAAGGCGGGCGACGACGGGGACCAGCAGCGCCTGGAGCTGCTTCTGCGCGGCCGCCTGGTCCTCGGCGGTACTGAACAGCCGCACCACCACGTGCCCCCGCCCCAGGTAGGCGAAGCAGGCGGAGTCGCCGGAGCCCTCGAAGCACACCGCCACCGCGCCCGGGAAGCCGGCGGGCAGCTTCACCTGGTTCTTGGCGGTCTTCTGGTAGGTGACGTCGTCCTCGTGGAACGAGCCGCACCCGGCGAGGTTGGACTTGACCTTGGCCAGCACGGTCTCCGCCGTCTGCTCGGGCAGCACGTACGCGTCCTGCCCGGCGATGCCGTGGCCGGTCCACCAGCCGCGCGACCACGCGTGCACCGCGCGCCCCTCGGTGGTCGACGACGCCGCCCGCGGCCCGCACGCCGGGACCACGCCGTAGGCGTAGTTCACCTGGTGGTCCTGGTCGAAGGTGCGCTCGAAGTCGGCGCTGCCGAAGGCCGCGTCAGCCTTCAGTTCGGCGTCGGTGACCAGCACCGCCTGCAACTGCTCGGCCGCCGACAGCGCGGCCCGTGCCGACGGCGTCGCGCCGGCCGTCGGGGCCGTGGTGCTGGCCGGGGTGCTCGGGGCGGCGTGGAACACCGGCGTCGGCCCGGCGGCGCAGCCAGCGCCTGACATCACCGCGAGCAGGGCCAGGGGCAGGAAGCGGCGCATGGGCAGGGGTCTCCTCCGCGAGTCGATCGCCCCGCACGATACCCGCGCCGCCGCGCGCCGTGTCCGACCCGGTGCCCCGCGCGGCCCGGGCGGCCCGGCGGGGCCACTGGAGCACCGCCACCGAGGCGAGCACGGCCGCCCCGCCCACGGCCTGCGCCGGGGTGAGGCGCTCGCCGTAGACCAGGGCCATCGCGGCGACGGTGACGGCGGGCTCGGCGCAGGACAGGATCGCGGCGGTGGAGGCGCCGACCTCGCGTACGCCGAAGAACATGCCCGCGACCGGCAGCACCGTCGAGCAGGCCGCCAGCAGCGCCGTCCAGCCCCAGGCCGACGGGTCCGCCGGGGCGTGCAGGCTGCCCGTGACCAGGCCGGTCAGGCCGAGGCTCACCGCGGCGGAGCTGCACACGATCGCCGTGACCGCGAACAGGTCCAGCCCGGCGGGCAGGCCCTCGCTCACGGTCAGGTACAGCGCGTAGGCGACGGCCGCGGCCAGCGCCAACAGCACCCCGGCCCCGGCGGCCGAACCCTTGATCCCGCCCGCGCCCAGCATCAGCAGCAGCCCGGCCACCGAGCAGGCCAGCGCCGCCATCCGGCGCCGGTCGGCGCGCTCGCGGCGCAGCACCACGGCGATCACCAGCACCAGCCCGGGGTACGCGTACAGCAGCAGCGCGGTCAGCGAGGCGTCGATGCGGGCCAGGGCGCCGAAGTAGAAGCCGGACTGGCAGGCGTACCCGATCGCGCCCAGGCCGATCGCGACCAGCAGGCTGCGGCCGGTCGGCAGCTTCGGGCGGCGCCACGCCACGATCGCCCACAGCAGCACCGACGCGAGCGCGAACCGGGCCGTCAGCAGCGTCGGCACGTTGAGGCCGGCCGCGTAGGCGTGCTTGGCGAACACGGCCGAGACGCCGAACCCGGCGGCCGACAGCAGGCACAGCGCGACGCCGCGCCGGGGCGACCGGGGCGGCGTCAGAGTGGAGGCGGGGAAAGCCGAGGACACCATCAGAAGGTATGAGGCGGTGAGCCATCGAGGTAGCCTTGGATTCCAGCACATACCGAAGGAATTTCCTTGATCTCGCTGCACCAGCTGCGCTGCTTCCTCACCACGCTCGAACTGGGCTCCTTCACCGCCGCCGCGACCGCGCTCGGCTACGCCCAGCCGTCGGTGTCGGAGCAGGTGCGGCTGCTGGAGCAGCAGCTGGACGCGACCCTGTTCCAGCGGGTCGGCCGCGGGCTGGTGCCCACCGAGGCCGCCCGCGCGCTGGCCCCGCACGCCGCCACCGCCCTGGGCGCGGTCGAGGAGGCGCGCCGGGCCGTGGCCTCGGTGCGCCAGCTGCTCACCGGCACGGTCCGGTTCGGGGTGTTCCGCACCGCCCGGTTCTACCTCGCCGCCGACCTCGTCGCCGACGTGCTGCGCCAGCACCCCGGCATCCGGGTCGAGCTGGTCGGCCAGAACTCCGCCGAGATCCTGGAGCAGCTGCGCCGCGGCCGCCTGGAGGCCGCCGTGATCGCGCTGCCCGTCGCCGACGAGGGCATGGTCGTCACCCCCGTGCTGCGCGACGAGCTGGTGTACGTCAGCGCCGACCCGGCCCGGCTGGCCCGCCGGATCACCCCGGCCGCGCTGGCCGAGGCCCCGCTGGTGCTGCCCGACGCGAGCTGGCGCGACGACGACACGACCCGCCGCCAGCTCAACCGCGCCGTGCAGGGCGCGGGCCGCTCGCTGCGCCCCCGGGTCGAGGTCGAGGACACCGAGACCGCGCTGGAGATCGCCGCCCGGGGCCTGGCCGACACCGTCACCTGGCGCGGCGTGCTGCACAACCTCGGCGAACGGCTGCCCGCCGGGCTGGGCTGGGCCCCGCTGCGCCCGTCGATGTACGAGGAGTTCGCCATCGTGCACCGCCGCGACGCCGAGCTGTCCCCCGCCACCCGGGTCGTCACCGCGATCGCCACCAGCCGGATGCGCGCCCTGGACCGGGCCATGCGCGCCACCGCGCCGTGAGCTGGACGGGCTGAGGCGAGCATCCGGTCGATACCCTCGCGTCGATCCCAACACACACGGAGGACCTGGCATGACCGAGCAGCAGACCCGCCGCGCCGCGCGGCTGGCCGCCTACGACCGGTTGCGCGAGCAGCGCCCGCACCTGTTCCACAACCCGCCGGACGCCGCGTACGAGATCGTGCTGGACCCGGCGGTGCAGGAGGAGGTCGCCGACGCGGCGGCCGAGAAGCTGCGCGAGGCGGGCGTCCCCGAGCAGTACGGCGACATCGGCGTGGTCTACCAGGACCCCTACGTCATGCTGGTGCGCGACGCGGTCCGGTTCCGCTCCGGCCGCCACGGCGCCTACATCCGCGAGGTGTCGCCGGAGGAGGGCACCGGCGCGGCCGTGCTGACGCTGACGCCCGACGACCGGATCGTGCTGGTGCGCCACTTCCGGCACGAGTCCCGCAACTGGCACTGGGAGGCCCCGCGCGGCTTCGCCGAACCCGGCGCCGACGGCGCCGCCACCGCCGTCCGCGAGGTCGTCGAGGAGCTGGGCGTCGAACCGGCCGAGATCACCTTCCTGGGCCGGTTCGGCACCGGCACCGACGGCCAGGGCGGCACCGACGAGCTGTGGCTGGCCCGGCTCGCCCAGGCACCCGCGATCGGCGACGACGTCGACGAGGGCATCGACGAGGTCATCGCCGTCACTCCGGCCGAGTTCGCCGAGATGATGCGCGACGGGCGCATGAGCGACACGTTCACCCTGGCCGCCTACGCGTACGCCGTCGTCCGGGGGCTCTGGCCCGCCTGAGCCGGGTCCGGCGCCGCCAGCCGGTCGCGCAGCCGCACCAGGTGCTCGTGGGCGTACTCGCAGATCACGGCGTGCTCGTAGACGGCCCGGGGCACGTCCAGACCGCTGTCCAGGCGCACCGTGACACCGGCGGGGCGCCAGCGCAGGAACGTCTCGTCGCCGGCGGTGTCGGCCAGCAGCGCCAGCAGCGACGAGTCCAGCCGCATCGAGTGCACCGCCCGCTGGTACTCCGGCACGGTCAGGCACAGCGCGAACGGGATGTTCATCAGGCACAGCGCGGTCTGGATGTCCAGCCGCAGCCAGCGGCGCCGCCCGGGCGCGGGATCGATCGGCGGGACGTCCAGCATGGACAGGTCCAGCCGCTCGGGCCTGCGCCGGGGCACGCCGGTGCCCAGGCCGATCAGCACCTCGTACACGTTGACGTCGTGCTCGATCACGGCCCGGTCGCCCAGCTGCGCCAGCGACACCGGGCGCAGCACCGGCTCGACCGCCCCCGCCACCGGCGCGTTGCGCACCAGGAACGCCAGCAGGTTCGTCTCCACGATGAAGTGCCGCACCAGCAGCGCCCCCGCCTCCGGGTGCACGAACCGGTGCAGGAACCACACGCACAGCCGGTCCATCGTGCCGTGCGCCGACAGCGGCACCGGCACCAGCCGCTTGAGCACCCGGATCAGCCACACCATGACCGCGGAGAAGGGCCGGACCACCGGGTACAGCCAGCGCCGGGTCCACCGCCGCTGATCGCGTACGACCAGCAGCAGTGTCGCCCGGTCCATCGGCACCGCCGGGTCGGCCAGCATCGCCGTCCACACCGACGGGTCCCGCAGCGTCCTCACGCGTCCACCTCCGCCAGCTGCATCGCGTACAGCCGCGCCACCACCTCGGCCGTGCGCACCACCCGCGCCGCCCGCGCCCCGTCGAGCACCCCCTCGCGCAGCAGGTGCGCCAGCTCCGCGAAGTGCCCGTCGTCGGCCTCCCCGTGGTACGCCAGGAACCGCACCTGGTCCTCGCGCAGCCCCAGCTGCTCGCGCAGCGCCCCGGCCCAGCCCCGCGCCAGCGCCGTGCCCAGCCCCTCGATGATGAACATCGCCCCCAGCAGGTCCACCGGATCCGGCTGGCTCGCCTGGTGGAACATGTACGCCGACAGCGCCTCCGACCCGACGTTCTTGCGCCCGCCCTGGATCTCGGCCAGCTCGCCCCCGGCCGCGACGAAGTCGCGCTCCAGCAGCTGGTAGTCGCGGTGCTCCTCGGCCGCGTGCTTGATCGCCGCGCTGCGCAGCGCGAACAGCTCCACCGAGAAGTTCGACGCCGCCCGGCTGATCCACCGGCCGCCCTCCACCACCTGCTGGCGCAGGTGCAGCAGCAGCCGCCGGTAGTCGGCCAGGGTCGCGGTGCCGGTGTCGATGCGCCGCACCAGCGGCACCGCGTGCAGCTGCCGCTCGAAGTCGCCCCAGACCCGGGCCAGCTCCAGCACCGTCCAGCGGACCGCGTCGCCGTCGCCGGGCAGCGGCTGCCCCAGCGGCGACGGCGTGGCCGCGACCGGTGGCGACGGCTGCGCGAACCGGGCCCGCGCGGGCAGCGCGCGCTCGGTGTGCGACACCGGACGGGCGACCGCCGCCGGTGCCGCCTCGGTTCCGTCCACGCAGGTCAGGTGCGCGAACGCCAGCGAGTAGCGGCCCGACTCGGGCACGATCAGCAGGATCCGCTCACCGGGGGCGAACCGCCCCGTCCGCCACGCCTCCTCCAGCATCACGAAGATGCTGGCGGCCCCCGTATTGCCGCGGCTGTGCAGATTGGTGAACCAGCGCTGCTCGTCGATCATCAGGTCGGCGCCGCGCAGCAGGTCGAAGATCTCGCCCCGGAAGTGCTCGGCGCTGTAGTGGCACAGCACGTGCTCGATCTCCTCGGTGCGGAACCGGCCCGCCCGCACCAGCGCCATGAACTCGCGCAGCCCCAGCTGGAACAGCGCGGGCAGGTTCTTGACGTCCTGCCGCAGCCGGATCAGCCCGCCCGCCACCGCCCCGGCCAGATCCGGGCCGTCCTGCCAGCTCCGCCCGGCGACCGGCTCGCCGCCGGCCGACATGCACACCTGCCGCTCGTTGGCATACGACACCACGTGCGTCCAGTCCAGGCGCAGGCTCAGCCCGCCCGGCCGCGGCGCGCTCTCCAGCAGCGTCGCGCCCGCCCCGTCCGACAGGGTCCAGCGCAGGAACTCCGCGTCGAACGTGCTGCGCGCACCCTCGTACCGGCTCTGCCGCAGCGAGCGGCTGACCAGTTCCGATCCGACCACCACGGCCGCGCCGTGCTCGCCCAGCCGCACCGCCCGCGCGGCGGCGGCCAGCGCCGTCATGCTCGACGCGCACACCCCGCCCGCCGACAGCAGCTCCATCGACGGGCCGCCCAGCCGCCCGTGCACCATCGAGGCGAACCCGGGCACCAGCAGGTCGCCCTGCGTCGTCCCGGCCGCCAGCATCCCCACCGACTCCAGCGGCAGGTCCCGGTCCTTGAGCGCACCCAGGACCGCCTCGGCGGCCAGCTCCTCGTTGAGCATCGTCACCTCGCCGCGCTCGTCCAGCGCGTAGTGGCGGGTGCGGATGCCGTTGGCGGCCAGCACGCGTGCCCGCAGTGCCGCGCCGCGCTCGCCCGCGCCGAGGCGCCGGGCCATCTGCTCGCTGTCCAGCGGCTCCCCGGGCAGGTACGCCCCGAAACCGGTCAGGTAGACCTCTCCAGCCATGCCCCCGATTCAGCCAGAACCGGCCGCCGCGCGAATCCGGGCACGTACTCAACCACCGCGCCGGGCTACTCAGCCGGCGTCTGAGTCGTCCAGCCCGCGCTCGATCGCGTAGCGGACCAGCTCGATGCGGTTGTGCAGCTGCAACTTGCCCAACGTGTTCTGCACGTGGTTCTGCACCGTACGGTGCGACAGGGTCAGCCGCTCGGCGATCTGCCGGTAGGACAGTCCCTTCGCGACCAGTCGCAGCACCTCGGTCTCCCGGTCGGTCAGCCGCGGGGCGTCCGGGTCGGCCGCCGGGGCCGCCGCCAGCCGCCGGTACTCCCCCAGCACCAGCCCGGCCAGGCCTGCCGTGAACACCGCGTCGCCCTCGGCCGTACGCCGCACCGCCTCCAGGAACTCCTCCCGCGCCGCCGACTTCAGCAGGTATCCGGTCGCGCCCGCCTTCACCGCGTCGAGCACGTCCTGCTGCTCGCCGCTGGCCGACAGCACCAGCACCCGCACCTCGGGCAGCGCGCCGACCAGGCCCCGGATCACCTCCACGCCGGACAGGTCGGGGAGCTGGAGATCGAGCACGACCACCTGGGGCCGCACCGAGCGGCACACCCGCACCGCCTGGGCACCCTCGCCCACCGCCGCCACCACCGTGTACCCGGCCTCGGTCAGGTCGCGGGCCACGCCCTCGCGCCACATCGGATGATCGTCGACCACCATCACGTCCACCACGCGGTGCAGCCTAGTCAGCATCGCCTCAACCGGTGGGGACCCGCAGCTCCACCTCGGTGCCCTGACCGGGCCCGCTGGTGACGGCGACGGTGCCGCCCAGGTCGCGGACGCGGCCCCGGATCGACTGGGCCACCCCCAGCCGCCCGGCGTCGGCGGCCTCGGCCAGGCGGCCGGGCGCGATGCCGCAGCCGTCGTCGCGCACCGACACGGTGACCTGGTCGGGCTCGTGCTCGACCAGCACCCACGCCTGGGCCTGGGCTCCGGCGTGCACGGCCACGTTGTCCAGGGCGCTGCCGACGGCGGCGGCGATCTCCTCGGCGGTGGCGGCGGGCAGCAGCACGGGCGTGGCCGGGGACGCGACGGTGACCCTGGCCCCGGCGTACCGTCCGAGCAGGACGCGCAGGTCGGCGACGCCGTCGGGGGCGGTGTCGGCGCGTACGCCCACCAGGGCCCGCAGCGTCGCCTCCTGCTCCCCGGCCAGGCGGCCCAGCTCGGCCGCCTCGCCGCCGATCTCGGCCCCGCGCCGCTGCACCAGTGCCAGCACCTGGAGCACCGAGTCGTGGATGCCCCGCGCCAGCCGGTCGCGCTCCCTCGTCGCGGCCTCCAGCTCGGTGGCGCGCTGCAACCGCTCCTCGGCGTCGCTGGTCAGCCGGGACACGTACCCCATGATCGAACCGGCGAGCAGGAGCAGCACGGTGCCGTTGACGGTGGCCGAGGTGACCCCCTGCCGCAGCAGCAGGTCGACCGTGCCGACCAGCAGCGCGCCGATGGTGCCCCGGCGGCGGCCGCCGGAGATCGCCCAGACCAGCACCACCCCGGCGACCCAGGCCATGGGCAGCGTCGCGCTGCCGGTGTGCAGCCGCTGCGGGGCCACCACCAGCTCGGAGGCGGCCAGGCAGGCGATGGTGACCACCATGTCGGCGCTGAGCATGGGCCAGCGCCGCCGCGCCGGGTCGGCGTACGCGGCGCCGGTGACGATCGTCCACACCGCCATCAGCGCCAGCACCGCCCAGCCGAGCCACGGCCGGACGAAGTCGCGGTAGCTGTTGAGCATCAGGATCGCGGCGTACGCCAGGGCGGCCACGCGGAACACCGCCACCGCCCGCCACAGGGGCGTGAGCAGGCCCATCCAGGTCCTTTCGGGGTTCACGGCACCACCTGTACGCCGTCCTAGGCAACTAGCCCTGTAGCCGGGCTGTAGTGCGTCTGGAGCGGCATGTCTAGTGGCACATGCGAATGGGTGATAGGAAACTCCGGTCGCTGCGCAGCGCCCTGAAGTTACCCCCCGAACTTCTCACCGGGAGACCCCCATGCTCCGTACCGTCCGCCGCGGGATCACCGTCCTCGGCGCCACCGCCGTCGCCGTGGTCCTCGCGTTCGCCAGCCCCGCCCACGCCGCCACGTTCCTCACCCACGCCCAGGCCGCCTCCCAGCTCAGCGCCGCCGGCATCACCTGGTCCTCCAGCGGCGGCTGCTCCAACCGCAACGTCGCCACCTGCACCTCCTTCGACCAGATCCGCCAGACCACCATCAGCGGCGTCAAAACCCTCAAATCCGCCAGCGGCTGCGCCATCAACATCACCGCCGGCACCGAGACCGGCCACGCCGGCGGCACCTACAGCCACTGGAACGGCTACAAGGTCGACATCAGCAAGTACAGCTGCATCGGCAACTACATCCAGAACACGTTCACCTACGTCGGATACATCTCCGGCTGGGGCTACCAGTGGAAGTCCGGCGCCGGCAACCTCTACACCGACGAAGGCAACCACTGGGACATCACCTACTACAACTGCGGCGGCTGCTGACCCCACCCGCCCCGCCGCTCGCGTCGCACCGCCCGCGGCGCCCGCGCCGCGCGCGCCGCGGGCACGGTCTTGAAGGTGCAGTTTCGGGGAAACTGCACGAATCCGAGCACGGATTCCAGCACTTTCCCCGAAACTGCACGCACGCACGCCGTACGCCGTACGCGCGGCGTGCGGCTGCCCGGCGCGGGTCGGTCAGGTGGGGCGGCGGGAGGACAGGACGCAGAACTCGTTGCCCTCGGGGTCGGCCAGGACGATCCAGTAGGCGTCGTCGGCCTGGCCGACGTCGATCCGGGTGGCGCCCATGGCGAGCAGGCGGGCCACCTCGGCGTCCCGGTCGTCGGGGCGGAAGTCCAGGTGGAGTCGGTTCTTGATCGTCTTTTCCTCGGGCACCGGCACGAACAGCAGGCCGGGGAGGCGGTCGGGGGCCGGGCGGATCTCGTACCAGCGGGGGTCGGGGTCGATCACGACCCAGCCCAGCGCCTCGCACCACCAGCGCCCCAGCGCGGCGGGGTCGTGCGCGTCGACGATCGTCTGCTCCCATTCCAGGCTCACCAGCCGAGCCTAGAACGCGATCATCACCTCCGGTCCCCTGGACCGGACGCCGCGCCCGGACCGCCCGGACCGACCGGCCCACCGGGGCTGCCGGGACCGCCGCTGTCGGGCAGCAGGAAGATCCGCTTGTCCTCGGCCACGAACAGCACGTCGTGCGAGCCGGGCAGGTAGCTGCCGCCCTCCACCGCCGCGGACCTGCCGTTCGGCTGCGGGAAGCGGCCGACGTACACCGGCTGGCGGGTCATCGCGTCACGCAGCAGGTCGTCGCCCTGGAGCGCCGGGTCGGTCGTGAAGACCCAATACAGGGCGTGGCCGGCCAGGGTGAGCCGGGTGCGGTCGTCGGACAGCGTGCTGACCGAGATCCGGTTGGCGGCCGCGGCGAACTGCCCCAGCGGCTCCAGTTGGGCGTCGTCGCCCCGGCCGGCGGGCAGCTCCACGCGGTACAGCGGTGAGTGCAGGGCCTTGGCGAAGATGTAGAGCTCGCCGTCGAGCCAGAGCATGGCCTCGGCGTTGCGGGTGCGGCAGCCCGGGGCCGGGTCGGGGAAGGCCAGCGGGTACTTGGCCACGACCACGAACGGGTCGTCGGTGTCCGGATCGGGCTCCAGCGTCTTGAACAGGTGCTGCTGGGTCTTGCAGTCGTTGGCGCCGATGTCGCCGATCCACAGGTTGTCGTCGTCGTCCAGGACGATGTCCTCCCAGTCGCCGTTGGCGGCGTCGAACACCCCGGCGAACGGGAAGTTCTCGCCCCGGCGGACCGGGTGGGAGTTGCCGTCGGCGTCCACCTTGATCGCCCACAGCGCCGCCCGGGGCCGCTGGGCGGTGGCGCCGCCGCCGTCGCGCAGCCAGTAGAAGACGCCCGGAAAGCGGCGGCTCGCGGCCAGGCCGGACGCCTCGCTGGCGGGCAGGTCGACGTCGCCGACGGCGACCTGGCGGCCGACCGCCACGGTCGCGAACGGACTCACGCCCCGGCCGGGCTCGGGCAGCGGAATCGGGCCGTCGGCGGCCGAGCCGGTCAGCGCGGCGGGCACGGGCGGGGCGAGCCGGACGTGCATGGCTGCCGTCGCGGCGGAGGCGAGCAGTGCCGCGGCGATGATCCGCTTTCGGGTCATACCCTGCTAACGCGCCACGCGATGATCCGATCCTGTCCCCGGCAACCGGCGGAGCACCGGGCGCGTCTGGACTGCCATGACACGTATTCACACCCGTGCCCGGCTGCGGGTCGCGCTCCCCGCGTTGGCCCTGCTGGGGATCCTGGCAGGCTGCGCCGGGCAGGAGAAGGACGCCCAGGAGGCGGCCGCGCCGCCACGGTTCCCGTCGGCGCAGACGCCCGGCTGCGACAGCCCGCGCCCGGCACCGTCGCCGATCGAGACGGCGGGCTCGACCATGTACAGCACCCCGACCGAGCTGGACGCGGCGCTCGGCGTCGTGCAGCGCGAGTCCGAGGGCGGCCGCTTCGCCGACGTGTTCGGCGGGGTCGAGGTCGTCCCCGAGAAGGGCGAGGCGATCATCTACCGGGTCCCGTCGGCCGACTTCGACGCGTACGTGGCGTCGGTGGCCGGGCAGGAGTGCATCCACTTCCGCGACGCCCTGTACAGCCTGGCCTCGCTGGTGAAGCTGAGCAACCGGATCAGCGACGACGTCAAGTACTGGCACGGCAAGGGCGTCGAGATCAACATGACCGGCCCGCTGCCCGACGCCTCCGGCGTGCAGGTCGGCGTCAGCAAGGTCGACGGGGTGCGCGAGAAGCTGGTCGCGCGCTACGGCGCCGCCATCCCGATCACCGTGGTCAAGGAGGACGCCGTCCTCACGTGGTGAGCGTGGGCAGGCTCACCGGGGGTGGTGCGGGCACCGGGCGGGCGCGGACGGCACACTCGCTGGGTGACCGCTGCTGAGTTCGTCCGTGAGTACACCGTGCTGGCGCCTGTGCCGTTCGTGCCCGAGGTGCGCCTGCACCAGGCCGCCGACGCGATCGGGCTGTGGGAGCTGACCGAGGGCGAGTACCGCAGTGAGCAGCCGCCGCCGTTCTGGGCGTTCGCCTGGGCCGGCGGCCAGGCGCTGAGCCGTTACCTGCTCGACCACCCCGAGACGGTGGCCGGGCGGCGGGTGCTCGACCTCGCGGCGGGCTCGGGGCTGGTCGCGGTCTGCGCGGCGCGGGCCGGGGCGGCGTCCGTGCGCGCGGTCGACATCGACCCGCTGTCGACCGCCGCGACCGAGGCGAACGCGCAGGCCAACGGGCTCGCGGTGGACGCGGAGCAGGCCGACATCCTGGACGGGGACGCCGGGGACGCCGAGGTCGTGCTGGCCGGGGACGTGTTCTACAGCCAGGCCATGGCCGACCGGATGATCGGCTTCCTGCGCCGGGCGGTGAAGACCGGCGCCGTGGTGCTGGTCGGCGACCCGGACCGGGCGTTCCTGCCCCGCCCCCTGTTCGACGAGGTGGCGGCATACGACGTGCCGGTGCCGTTCGCGCTGGAGAGCATGACGGTCAAGCGCACCCGGGTATGGCGCCTGCGCCCGCCGAAGGTCCTGACCGCCTAGGGACGGGCGCCGAGCCCGTTGAGGATCAGCCGCCACACCCGCTCGTACGCCCCGGGCAGGTCGGGGTCGGTCCATTCGGCGGTGTGCGCCGGGTTGTGGAAGCGGCTGGTGGCGTCCAGCACCGCCCGGCCCATGCCGAACGGGTCGGCCACGGCGAAGTCGCCGCGGCCGACCCCGTCGGCGATGATCTGCCCGAGCTGGGTCGACAGCGCGCTGATGTGCGCGCGCACCACCTCACCGGACTCCATGGCCAGCCCGTGGTACGTGGCGAACAGCTCCGGCTCCTCGCGCGCCATCCGCTGCTTGGACTCGCTCAGCGCGTCCAGCCAGCGGCGCAGCCGCTCCGGGGCCGGGCCGTGGTCGGCGGCGATGGCGGCCAGCGGCTCGGACAGCCGGGCCAGCCAGCGCTCGGCGACGGCCTCGCGCAGCGCGGCCTTGCTCGGGAAGTGCCGGTACACGCTGCCGTGGCTGACGCCCAGCGCCCGCGACACGTCGACCACGTTGGCCTTGGCCGGCCCGAAGCGGCGCAGGACGTCCTCCGCCGCCTCCAGGATCCGGTCCGAGGTGAGTACATCTGCCATGGTGAGGCAGACCCTACCGCTCGCTGTCCAGGTGTGACATCTGGAACGCGTCATAACGGGCGCCCGCGGCGGCCCCGGCGGGCACGGCGGCCTCGATGCGGGCCAGGTCGGCCTCGGTCAGCCCGACCTCCAGCGCCCCGAGCGACTCGGCCAGCCGCTGCCGGGTGCGCGCCCCGACCAGCGGGACGATGTCGCCGCCCCGGCTCAGCGCCCAGGCCACGGCGATCTGGGCGACGCTGGCGCCCCGGTCCTGCCCGACCTCGCGCAGCGCCTCGACCAGGGCGAGGTTGCGGTCGAGGTTGTCCCCGCCGAACCGGGGCAGGTGGGTGCGGAAGTCGCCCGCCGGGGTCTGCCGGTCGGCCGACCAGTGGCCAGAGAGCAGGCCGCGCGACAGCACGCCGTACGCGGTGATGCCGATGCCGAGCTCGCGCGCGACCGGCAGGATCTCGTCCTCGACCCCGCGCGAGATCAGCGAGTACTCGATCTGCAGGTCGCTGATCGGGTGCACGGCGGCGGCCCGCCGCAGCGTGTCCGCGCCGACCTCGGACAGGCCGATGTGCCGCACGTAGCCCGCCTTGACCAGGTCGGCCAGCGCGCCGACGGTCTCCTCGATCGGCACATTCGGGTCGAGCCGGGCGGGGCGGTAGACGTCGACGTAGTCGGTGCCGAGCCGGTTGAGCGAGTACGCGAGGAAGTTCTTGATCGCGACCGGGCGGGTGTCCACCCCGTGCCAGCCGCCCGCGGCGTCGCGCAGGGCGCCGAACTTGACGCTGATGACCGCCTTCTCGCGGTCGCGGCCCTTGAGCGCATCGCGCAGCAGCAGCTCGTTGCGGCCCATGCCGTAGAAGTCGCCGGTGTCCAGCAGGGTCACGCCCGCGTCCAGGGCGGCGTGCACGGTGGCGATGCTCTCGGCCTCGTCGGCGGGGCCGTAGAGGTCGGACATGCCCATCAGGCCGAGGCCGAGCGGGAAGACGCGGGGGCCGGTCAGGCCGAGGGTGCGGGTGTCTGTCATGCCGACAACGATAGGACTGACAGCTGACAGATTTCAAGATTTGTCATTCGCTAGTGGCCCGGATCACCGTTCTGCCTGCTCAGGCGGTCACGGCGGTAGGCCCAGGCCTCGTGCCAGACATGGGGGTACACGCCGTGGGTGAAGTAGCGGACCGGTCCGGTGATCGGCCACGAGGCGTGGTCGTGGCGGCGCAGCCACAGCGGGCAGACGGTGCACAGCACATACCCCAGCGCCACCAGCGGGAGGTATAGCGGGCCGAACAGGCGGCCCTGCTGGACGTGCAGATCCTCGTGTGCCTCGTTGGCGGGCGTCAGGCCCGCGACGACGTTGCCGACCGTGGTGGCGTACCCGGGCAGGGCCTGCTCCCGCACCACGATCCGGCCCCGGCCGCGCGAGGGCCCCCGGTCGAGCCGGTGGCCGCCGACCAGGTTCAGCGCCAGGAACAGCGCCCCGGCGACGGTGTTGAGCAGGCTCCAGCTGTGGTCGACCGCGAAGAGCACCAGCCCGCGGCCGGTGGCCGGATAGGCGTCCAGCCGCGCCACGGCCCACCCGTAGGGCAGCGCGACCACCGCCGCGGCCAGCCCGGCCGCCACCGCGCCGGGCCACCCGAGCAGGGCACCGACCAGCACCGCGGCACCGACCTGCGCCAGCACCGACGTCACCGCGTACGCCCACCGAGCTATCCCCGCACGCTAACCCGGCCGCGCCCGCACCGGGCGCCGAAGTCAGCCGAGCAGGTTCAGGAAACCCCGGGCGATGATCGCGTGGCCGGGCAGGTTCGGGTGGATGCGGTCGGGCGCCCAGTCCTCCGGCGAGGTGCTCTTCAGGGCCTCGTCGAAAGCGTCCTGCGTACGCACGTGCAGGGCGTCGAAGTCGGCGGCCAGCCCGGCCACCACCTGCGCGTACCGGGCGGTCATGGCGCGCTGCGGCTCGGCGCGGTCGGGCTCGATGACGTACGGGTCGGCCAGGATCAGGCGGCAGCCGGTGGCCTCGATCGCCCGCGCGAGCAGCGCCCGCAGGGTCACCGTGTACTCGTCGATCGGCACGGCTTCGTCGGGGCGATCGGAGAACAGCCGCCACACGTCGTTGATGCCGATCTTCACGCTCAGCCAGTCGGGGCGTTCGGCGACCACGTCCTCCTCCCAGCGCCGGGCCAGGTCGCGCACGGTGTCGCCGCTGACGCCCCGGTTGGCCCAGCTCAGCCCGAGCTCGGGATGGGCCGCGGTGACGAACGCGCGCACCAGGCTCATGTACCCGTCGCCGTACGGCGCGGCGTGGTCGCGGCGGCCGCAGTCGGTGATGCTGTCGCCGATGAAGACGATCCGCTGTCCCTGCTGGAAAATCACCGGCCCATCGTAAGTGGGAGCGATACTTGCTGCGGGGGTGGAAAGAATGGACCTGCTCACCGCGTACCGCACCAGCCTCGACGGCTTCACGCAGCGCGTGGGCGAGGTCGGCCCCGAAGCGTGGGCCGAGCCGACGCCGTGTCCCGACTGGAACGTCAACGAGCTGGTCAACCACCTCGTCGGCGAGGACCGCTGGACGCCGCCCATGTTCGGCGGCTCGACCATCGCCGACGTCGGGGACCGGTTCTCCGGCGACCTGCTCGGCGACGACCCGCACACGGCCGCCGTCGACGCCGCGTGGCAGGCCCGGCAGGCCGTCGAGGCGCCCGGTGCCCTCGACCGCACCGTGTTCCTGTCCTTCGGCGAGACGCCCGCCACCGAGTACCTGCACCAGCTCACCGCCGACCACCTGGTGCACACCTGGGACCTGGCCGCGGCGGCGGGACTGGACCGGCGGCTGGACCCGGACGCGGTCGCGTTCATCGCGGCCTGGTTCGCCGACCGCGAGCGGGAATACCGGCACGCCGGGGTGATCGGCCCGGCGGTGGCCGTACCCGCTGATGCCGGGCCGCAGGACCGGCTCATCGCCGCCTTCGGCCGCGACCCGGCCTGGACCTCGCCGAACCGCACCGCCTGAACCGCGCGCCAGGGCGGTCAGGCGGCGTCGTAGGCGGTGGTGTGGGTGGGCCGGTAGACGCCGAGGGTGGCGCCGCCGGGCAGGCGGACGACGGCCTCGGTGCCCCAGTCGCGCCTGGTCGGCGCCACGATGACCTCCAGGCCGCGTTCGCTCCACTGCGACACCGTCGACTCGACGTCGTCGACGGTCAGGTACAGCTCGCAGCGGGTGTGCGCCTCGGCCGGATGGAAGGCGATCTCGGCGGGCGGCGCCTTGAAGATCAGCCAGCCCTCGCCGGTGTCCACATGCGGCAGGCCCAGCACGTCGCGGAAGAACGCCCGGTCGGCCTCGGCGTTCGTGCTGTATATGAGCGCGTGCATTCCCTTGATCACTACTCGATCTTAGGACGGCACAGCCGCTGAGCAGGTCCGATCGGCTCTCCTGCGCACGGGGGAGCTCATTCGAACAGTGAGTGCGGGGCGTGGTGGTCGGCGCGGGCACGCTCGCGGCGGCGGCGCGCGATCACGATCAGGTCCACTATCGTGATCAGGCACAGGACGATCGCGGCCCAGCCCAGCGGGACCAGCCCGAAGGCGAAGGCGATCACGGCCAGCGTCCCGGCGAAGACCAGGCCGAAGCCCGCCAGCGCCAGGCGCAGGTTCAGCGCGCTGTACGGATGATCGTGCGAGCCGTCCGGCTTCTGACGTGTCATCACGGGCCTCTCCTCCATACTAGGCCGGGGAGGTTCGATGACCGAGGTGCCGCAGCCGCTCGTAGCCGTCACCGGTGCCACCGGCAGGCTGGGCGGCCGGGTCGCGCACCGGCTGGCCGAGGCGGGGGTGCGCCAGCGGCTCGTGGTGCGCCAGCCCGAGCGGGCGCCGGTGCTGCCAGGATGCGAGATCGCGCGGGCCGCGTACCACGACGGGGCGGCGGTGACCGAGGCGCTGACCGGCGTCGACACCGTGTTCATGGTGTCGGGGGCCGAGTCGGCCCGGCGGGTCGCCGAGCACCGCACCTTCATCGACGCCGCGGTCGCCGCCGGGGTGCGGCGGCTGGTCTACACCTCGTTCTACGGCGCCGCGCCGGACGCGACGTTCACGCTGGCCCGCGACCACTGGCACACCGAGGAGCACCTCAAGGCCAGCGGCCTGGCCTGGACCGTCCTGCGCGACAACCTGTACCTGGACGTGCTGCCGCTGTTCGCCGACGCCGAGGGGGTCATCCGGGGCCCGGCCGGCGACGGGCGGGTCGCGGCGGTCGCGATCGACGACATCGCCGACGTGGCCGCCACCGTGCTGCGCGAGCCCGGCCGCCACGACGGGCAGACGTACGACCTCACCGGGCCGCAGGCGCTCACCCTGGCCCAGGTGGCCGAGATCGTCACGCTGGTGACGGGGCGGCCGATGCGCTACCACGCCGAGACCCCGGCCGAGGCGTACCAGTCCCGGACCCACTACCAGGCGCCCGACTGGCAGGTCGAGGCGTGGGTCAGCACGTACCTGGCGATCGGGACCGGGGAGCTGGCCGCGCCGACCGACGCCGTCAAGCGGCTGACCGGCGTGGACCCGCTCACCCTGGAGGATCTGCTGCGGCTGGGCTGAATCCGGCCCGCCCCGCCCGCGTCTTGGCCGGCGGCCGGGACGCGAGCGGGCCGGGACCGCTGTTCAGCGCAGCCAGGACGCCTCCGTGAGGGCCGCCGAGGCGGCCTGCTCGTAGACCGCCGCCGCCAGCCAGGCGCGGGCGAAGGCGGCGCCGTCGTCCCCGGTCACCCGGCCGAACGTGTCGCGCGGCCGGTGCCGGGCCGTCCCGGTCAGCTCACCCAGCAGGTGGGCGCCCAGGTCCAGCCGGGCCCGGCGCAGCGCCCGCTCCTGCGACTCGGCCAGCGCCTGCACCGCCCGGCCGCCGGTCACCACCCGTTCCAGATGGCGCCGCAGCAGGCGCAGCGCGGGGTCGCCGGTCGCCTCGGCCCGCCGCACCGGCGGCGTCGCGTCCGGCGCCGAGCCGGACAGGTGGCTGCGGTGCAGGCGGTCGAACCCCAGGTCGGCGTGGCCGCCCCAGGCGGGTGGCAGGCGCAGGCCGCTGTCGCCGCCGGGGTCGCCGACCGCCAGCGCCGCCACATGGCCCTGCCGGGTCGGGTCGGGGCGGCCCACCAGCAGCAGCTCCACCCCGGCCACGCCGCCGAGCACGGTCAGATTCTCCTGGTACGGCAGCACCGGCTCGTCGTCGGCGACGGTCAACCGCAGCAGGGTGCCCTCGGCGGTGGCCGCCAGGACCGTGCCGCCGTCGCGGCCGAGCAGCCGTACTGCGACGAACAGCAGGTCCGAACCGACCTGGCGCTGCACCACGGGCACGGTCAGCGCCGCGAACGCCCGCCGCAGCTGGTCGGCCAGCGGCTGCGCCCACAGCCGCGACAGCGGCTCCTGCGTCCAGGCCGCGCCCGCCGCGCGCACCGCCTTGACCGAGCGGCCCGCGCCGAGCTGGCCGGTCTCGGTGGCGGTGCCACCGGACACGATCAGCCCGGCCCGGGTCAGCTCGCGGTGGGTCAGACCCGCCTCGCCCAGCGCCACGGTCGCGTCGGCGGCCGCGGCGGCGCGGGCGGCCCCGCCCGGGAACAGGTCCGCGGTCAGCCACAGGCGGCCGTCGCGGTCGGCCACGTACGTCACCGTCCCCGCGTAGCCGGTGTCGGCGACGACGGGGACCGTGCACAGGCCGTAGAGGCGCAGGCCCTGCTGGGGGTCGTAGCCGCGGCGGGCCGCGCCCAGCAGCGGGGCGGCCGCGGCGGCGGGCAGGTCCGGCTCGCGCAGCCGGGCCGTGACGGTGAGCAGCTCGCACAGGTCGTCGGTCAGCTCGGCCAGGCGGAACTGGGGCTGTGCCTGGGCCGCGGCCTGCATCCCGTTCGCGGTACGCAGGCCCGCCGCGGCGGCGCGGTGCAGCCCCTGGGCACGGCACTCGTGCACGGCTCGCAGCAGCCCGGACCGCAGCACGACCCCGCTGCCGGACAGCCCCGCGTCGAGCACGGCCACGGCCGCCCGCCACAGCCCGTCGGCCGCCGCCCGCTGCCGCTGCGTCAACCGCCCCCCGCCCGCACCCGCGTCCCCCGCACCGCCCGTGGCGCTCGCGCCCGCACCGCCCGCGCCTACGCCGCTCGGCTGCACTTTCGGGGAAACTGCTGGAATCTTGGCCGACTTTCGTGCAGTTTCCCCGAAAGTGCCGTGATCTTGGGCGCTCGCGTCCGGAGTGGACGCGTCGGGAGCGCCCGTGTCCGGGGTGGATGCGCCCGGAGTGCCCGTGCCCGGGGTGGATGCGTCGGGAGTGCCCGGGGGCGGGGTGGACAGGTCGGGGACGGGTGCGGCGGGGGTGCTGCCGTCGTGGATGGGGGCCAGGGCCAGGACCGCGGTGCGGTGCAGGCACTGCGGGGCGAGCAGGCAGCTGCATACGGCCTGGTCGGCGGTGCGGACCGCGCCGTCGGGAGCGGTCAGCGTGACGACGGTGTCCTCGTCGGGGCGGACGGTGCAGCCGTCGGCGGTCGCCGCCACCGGCCACGCGGCGGCCTTGGCGACCGCGTCGTCGACGCGTTTGCGCAGGCGGGCGGGGAGCGCGTCCAGGGCTTCAGCCAGGACGGCCGGGTCCACCGGGGGCAGGGTCGCGGTCACGAGCTCACCTGCTCCCCCACCCAGCGGGCCAGCTCCAGCGGGCTCAGCGCCGCGACCGGCATCCCGGCCGCGACGAGCTGGCCCGCCGCCGACACCGAGTATCGCGGCCGCCCGGCGTCATCGAGGCTGGCGCAGCCGAGCACGGTCGCCCCCGACTCCACCAGCGCGCGGACCTCGGCCAGCACCCCGGACATGCCGTACCCCTCCTCGAAGTCGCTGATCAGCACCACGAGCGTGCGCGACGGCACGGTCACCAGCGACCGGGCGTGGCGCAGCCCGGCGGCGATGTGGGTGCCGCCGCCGACGCGCACCTCCAGCAGCAGGCTGAGCGGGTCGTCGACGCGGTCGGTCAGGTCGACGACCTCGGTGGAGAACGCCACGAAGTGGGTGCTGAGCGCGGGCACCCCGGCCAGCACCGACGCGGTCAGCGCCGACCAGATCACCGACTCCTCCATCGAGCCGGACACGTCCACGACCAGCACCAGCCGCCAGTCGACGCCGCGGCGGGCCCGGCTGCGGAACACCGGCCGCTCCGGCACCACGACCACGGTGCCGTGCTCGTCGCGGCGGCTGGTGGCGAGGTTCGCGCGCAGCGTACGGGCCAGGTCCAGCCGGCCGCCGGGACGGCGGGTGGGGCGGGGCGTGGTGAGCCCGTTGAGGGCGGGCCGCAGCGTGGTGGCCAGCTGCCGGGTCAGCTCCTCGACGAGCTTGGCCACCAGCGGCCGCAGTTTTGCCAGCAGACCCTCCGGCAGGCCACCGGCCAGCGACAGCACGTCGCGCAGCAGCCCGATCGAGGGGCGGACCGCGTCCGGGTCCAGCGCGAGCGCGGCCTCGATCCGGCCGGACTCGACCGCACGGGCCAGCACCTCTTCGCGTACGCCGGGGCCGAACAGGGCGGCGAGCTCCTCCGACCATTCGCGTACGCCGGGGAACGGGGCTTCGCGCCCGGCCCGCCCGGCGGCGTCGGCGCGAGCGCCCTCGCCCTTTCCGGCGCCGTAGAGCTCGTCGAGGGCGGTGGCGTACCGCCGCGCCCCCGCCGAGCAGGCGCCACCATCCCGCCCGAGGATCAGCCGCCACCGGTCGGCCGGCACCAGCCGCCGCGCCCCTGCTCCGTCTCCGTCCTCCGCACCGGCACCGGCACCGGCACTGGCGTCGGCGTCGGCGTCGGCGTCGGCCGGGGCATCGTGCAGTTTCGGGGAAAGTGCAGCAATCACGGTCGGCTTTCGTGCAGTTTCCCCGAAACTGCCGGAACCCGCGTCCGGCTCGGCGACGAGCGACGCCGCGGCGTCCGCGGCATCCACGGTGGACGGGGTGGACGGGGTGGACGGGGTGGACGGGGTGGAC
The DNA here is from genome assembly GCF_018327705.1 of Catellatospora sp. TT07R-123. Taxonomy (NCBI): domain Bacteria; kingdom Bacillati; phylum Actinomycetota; class Actinomycetes; order Micromonosporales; family Micromonosporaceae; genus Catellatospora; species Catellatospora sp. TT07R-123. The sequence goes on from NZ_BNEM01000002.1 coordinate 2,253,348, forward strand.
GGGGACGGGGTGGGCGGAGTGTCGGAGGGTAGTAGGCCGAGGGCGGCCAGGGCCGCGCGGCCCGCTTCGTCGGCCAGTAGGCGCAGCAGTAGCGCGTCCGGGTCGGGCACGTCGTCGACGCGGACCCGGTCGCCGAGCCGCTCGTCGACGACGGCGAGCAGCCGGTCGCGGGCGGCCGGGCTGGCGGCGTGGAAGCCGCCCCGCAGCGCGGGCAGGCGGCTGAGGAACGCCTCGTCGGGCAGCCGCTCGACCCGCTCCAGCAGCCCGTCGAGCACCGGAACGGCAGCGGCCAGCAGCGGCTCGGCGACCACCAGCAGGCCGGTGAGCTGCCCGACCAGGTCGCGGCGGGACTCGTCGGTGGTCGCGGCGTCCACCCAGGACGCCACGCGGACGCCGTACTCGGCGGCGGGGCGGTGGCCGAGCAGCACCTGGACCGCTCCGGCGGCGGCGGCCAGCAGCGGGGTGCCGTCGGCGGCGAGCCGGGCCAGCGCGTCGGACAGGCGCAGCAGCGACCCGGCCCGGTCGGCGCGCTGCGCCAGCGCGGCCAGGGCGCGCGCGTCGGCCGGGTCGGTGGAGCCCGCCAGGCCGTCGACCTGGGCCACAGCGGCGGCCTCGATCGCCTCGGCGGCGGCCGCCAGCGGCACGGGGTCGGGCTGAGGCAGGCCCGGCACGTGGCCCGACCGGAGCCGGTCGAGCAGGGCCAGGGCGTCCAGCGCCTCGGTGAGCGAGCCCTCGCCGGGCACGACTGCGGCCAGCTCGGCGAGCCGGGCTTCGGCCAGGGCGGGCAGGGCGCACACCGCGGCGTCATGCAGCCCGGCGACGACCTGCGCGGCGGTGGGGCCGCCCCCGTCGCGTTCGCGGCGGCGCCGGTCGGCCAGGGCGCCTTCGGCCGCCTGGGCCAGGGTCACCCCGCGTAGCCCCGCCATCTCGACGGTGGCGTCGGTGACGGCGGTCCACTGCAACCGCCAGCGGGTGGTCACCGTGTCGGCGCCCCCCGCGGCCTCGCCCGTCACCTCCTCGGCGTACGCGATGCCGCAGGCTGCCATGCGCCGCAGCGCGATCTCGCGGCGGGCGTCCAGGTCGGAACGCAGCGGGTCCAGCCGCAGGTCCTTGGCGGCCTCGCCGGGGCCGGGCAGGCGCAGCGCCGCGAGCAGGTCGCCCACGGCGGGGCCGAGGCCGGAGCGCGGGGTGCCGGGGGCCAGGCGGCCGCGCCGCTCGCCGACCAGCACGTGCTCCATCGCCGCAGCCACGACGCGGCCCCGCCCGAGCACCTCGCCGTGGGCGAGCACGCTGGTCAGCGCCTCGATCAGCTCGCCCCGGCCGGGTGCGGGCAGCCCGCGCAGCCGGGCCAGGTCGAGGGCGAGCCGGGCGGCCTCGCGGGATTCGGCCGGGCCGGCCGGGTGACCGGCGGCGCGGACCCGGGCGCTGACCGCGACCAGTGCCGCGACGGCGGCCGACTCGATCCTGGCCGGGTCTCCGGCGGCGGTGAGCACGTCCTGCTGCCACTGCGGGTCGCGGATGCCCGCCGGGTAGCCGGAGCGGGCGTCGAGCAGCCCGAACGTGTACGGCACCAGCGACGTCACCACCGCCTGCCCCGACCCGCCCCCGGCGACGGCGTCGGCCGTCGTGGTCAGCGCCGGGGCGTGGAACGCGCCGACCAGCATCGCCACCCGCTGCCCGGCGTGGGCGGCGAGGACGGCGCGCATGTGCGCCTCCCGGCGCAGGTCCAGGCCGGACACGCCGGTGCCCCGGGCCGCGTCGCGGCGCAGCGCCCAGCCGACCAGCAGCGCGGCGCGGCGTACCGACTCGGCGTCGGCGCCGGGCGCGCGCGCCTCGACCACCCGGTCCCACATGTCCTCGTCGGACCGCCCGGTCGCGGTCTCCTTCAGCACCTCGGCTAGGACCGGCCCGGTGGACGCGACCTGTTCGGGGCGCGGGCCGGACGGCTCGTGCCAGGTGCGGTCGGCCAGGGGCAGGTCGCAGGGGACGACCGGGACGCCGTTGCGGGCGGCCCAGCGGATCGCGACCAGTTCCGGCGAGAAGTCGGCGAACGGGTAGAACGCCGGGCCGCGGTCGCCGACGATGCCCGCCAGCGCCACCGGCGCGGTGGTCGCCGGGTCGGCCAGCCAGGGCAGCCACTCCCCCAGCTCCGGCGGCAGCTCCAGCAGCAGCGTCTGCGGCGCGGCCCGGTCCAGCAGGTCGGGCAGCACGACCGCGAGCGCGGGCGAGTGGTGCCGCACCCCGATCAGGTACGGCTCGCGGCATCCGGCCAGCTCGGCGGCGGCCACGGCCGGATCGTCGTGGGCGGTGCCGGGCGCGTGGGCGCCCGGCACCGTCTGCTCAGTTGTCGAGCTCATCGCGCAGTTCCCACAGGCGGCGCCACAGCCGGGCGCCGTCCTCGGCGCGGCGGCGCACCGCCCCGTCCCAGTAGCCGAGCAGCTTGCCGCCGTCGGCCGGGTCGTCCTTGCGTACGACGCCGAGCAGGTGCCCCGGCAGCAGCGACAGCACGTCCCGGTCGCCCGGGAAGTACGCCGCGGCCAGGCCCAGCGACGTGGCCACGGCCACCGCCTCGGCGGTGCTCATGACGGTCGACGGCTTGGGCACGTCCCAGCCTTCGGTCGAGCGGCCCTGGCGCAGGTCCCGGAACGCCGTGACCAGTGCCTCCAGCACCGCCTCGTCCACCTCGAACGGCGCCTTGACCCGCTCCAGCGCCGCGCGGGCCTGCCGGGCGACCAGCGCGGTCTCCTGGGCCAGGTCAGCGATCGGCCCGACGGTCTCGAAGTTGAACCGCCGCTTGAGCGCCGCCGACATCTCCGACACGCCCCGGTCGCGCTGGTTCGCGGTGGCGATCAGCGTGAACCCGGGTGCGGCCGGGACGGTGGCCCCGGCGGTGCCCGCCAGCTCCGGCACGGCGATGCGCCGGTCGGACAGCAGCGACACCAGCGCGTCCTGCACCTCGGGCAGGCAGCGGGTGATCTCCTCGACCCGGGCGACCGCGCCGGAGCGCATCGCGGTGAGGACCGGCGAGGGCACCAGCGCCTCGCTGCTGGGGCCGTGCGCCAGCAGCAGGGCGTAGTTCCAGCCGTAGCGCAGCTGGTCCTCGGTGGTGCCCGCGGTGCCCTGCACGGTCAGCTCGCTGGTGCCGCAGACCGCGGCGGCCAGCAGCTCCGACAGCATCGACTTGGCGGTGCCGGGCTCGCCGACCAGCAGCAGGCCCCGCTCCCCGGCGAGGGTGACGACGCACCGCTCGACCAGGGCCCGCTCGCCGACGAACTTCGCCGGGACGGTGAGCTTGGCCGGCAGGCCGTCGCGACGGTCCTCCTTGGCCAGTTCCAGCTCGCGGCCGTCGCTGCCGGTGATGAAGGTGACCACGGCGCGCGGGGTGAGCCGCCAGCCGGGCGGGCGCGGCCCGCCGTCGTACGCGGCCAGGAACGCCAGCTCCTCGGCGTGCCGGTGCTCGGCCGGGTCGACCTGCCGAGCCGTTGTCGTGGTGGTGGTCATCGGCGCCTCTCGGTGACGAGTTCATCGAATCGGGGTGCGTCGCCCTGGCGGACCCGGGCCCACGCGAGGTCGAACAGCTGCGGGGCGGGCGCGACCGGCAGCACCACACCGAGCACGACCGGACCCTGCGCGCCGCCGATCAGCAGCCCGTACTTCCAGGTCTCCAGCGGCAGGTGCGGGGCCTTGAGCGCGAGCCACCCGCCGGGCAGGAACAGCGACCGTCCGGCGCGGGGCCGCTTGGCCTCCACGATCAGGTCGGAGGCGGCCAGGGCGGCGCGGGCCGCCTTGAGCCGGGCGGGCTTCCAGCCGGTCCACGCCGCGACGTTGCGGTCGGTGGGGTCCGGCAGGGCCAGCAGTTGCAGGTACAGCGCGGCGGCGTCGGCGGGCAGGCCGGTGGCCTGGGCGACCTCGGCGACCAGCTCGGGGGCCGAGCGGGACGGGTCCTGGGCGAAGCCGTCGGCGTCGGGCACGGGGTAGCCGACCAGCTTCTCGATCTGGTCGCCGAGCACCGCGCGCAGGCTGGCGACCAGCGCGCTGACGCCGCTGACCTGGGCGAGCAGGACGGTCAGCGCCGGGTCGCCCGCGCCGTCGAGCAGGCCGGTGCGCAGGTGCGCGTGCCGCCAGTCGCCGCCGGGAGGGAACACCAGCGCGCCCGCCTGGACGCCGTCGGGGCCCTCGCTCGGGGTGGCGCCCACGGCGCGGGCCAGGCCGTCGATGTCCTTGGCGGCGATGTGCCCGGCGTGGATGACCAGCTTGGGGTCGCGCAGCCGGCCCCGCAGCAGCTCCAGCACCCGGGGCAGCCCGTCGCGCAGCGGGTCGGCGGCGGGCAGGTGGTAGACCAGCCAGGGCAGCGCCTTGGCCAGCGCCACGATCAGGTCGTCGGGGTCGATCCCGTCGGCCTTGCCGTGCAGCCAGCGGCAGGTGTCGGGGTTGGCGATGCCGTGCAGCAGCTCGGTGGCCGCGACGCTGCCGGAGGCGTTGGAGTTGTTCAGCGCCACGATCAGCTCGTCGCGCACCGGGCGGCGTACGCCGTGCCGCTCGGTCCATTCCGCGACCACCCGGTCGACGGCCGGGCCGGTGGCCCACAGCGCGGCCGGGTCTTCGGGCAGCATCAGCGACAGCATCCGCACCGTCTCGTCGCGGTGCTGCCAGCGGCGGGCCGCGACGGTCAGCGCGTCGGCGTCGACGCCGCCGAGCTGCTCGCGCAGCGGCTGGTTCTCGGCCCGGTCCCACTGGCGCCGGGGCAGGGCCGCCAGCAGCAGCGTCGCCTCGGCGTGGGACATGCCGGCCCGCTGCGACAGGTCGCCGGGGGCCTCGGCCCGCCACGGCGCGGGGCCGTGCTGGGCCAGCGCCGCCAGGAACGCCTCGACCGAGGCCGGGTCGGCCCCGGTGAGGTCGAAGCGCATCTCCTCGTCGATGGTGTGGCCCGGCAGCGCCCCGAACACCCCGTCGGGGGCGTGGTCGAGCAGGGTCAGCTCGCGGTCGTCGGTGTCGACCGTGAGCACGAGCTGCCGCCGCCCGCCCAGGGTCAGCACCTGCCCCGCCACAGCGGTGACCGGCGCGTCGGAGGTGACGTCGATGCGGCGCAGCGCGCTGCCCGGCGCGGTCAGGCCGCTGCGTGCGGCGGCGCCCAGCAGGTCGGCCAGGGCTTCGCGCTGCCCGTCGGGGATGAACGGGCTGGCGGCGCGGGCCATGGCCGGTCGCAGCAGGCCGAAGCTGTCGATCCAGTCGATGTCGCCCGGGAAGGCGACCCGCTCGGCCGGCACCTCGGCGGCGGTCAGCGCGGCCCCGGCCGCCTCCAGCAGCCGGACGGCGCTGTCGCCACGCCGGTAGCAGTAGCGGATCAGCCCGGACAGCACCTCGGCGAGCTCGTTGTCGCCGACTCCGGCGGGCGTCACCGGCGCGGCTGCCTGCTGCCGGACCCGGCCGGCCAGGGTCTCGCCCAGCCGGTGCTGGCGCAGGGCCAGCGCGGCCGCGCGCAGCACCACCCCGCCCACGCCCGCGCGCAGCGCCGGGTCGGTGACCTCGGGCAGCAGCGGGGCGATCAGGTCGGGCAGCTGCTCGGCGGCGGCCGTGGTGAAGCCGCCGTTCTCGGAGACGGTCCGCGCGGCGGCCATCAGTGCGGCGGCACGCTCGTCGGACAGGGTCCGCAGCGCCGCCGATCCGGCCTCGTCGCGCGGGCGCAGGTGGTGCCAGAACTCGGCGGGCGGCACCAGCACGGTGCCCCGGGCGTAGGGGGAGGCGCCCCAGCCGCGCTGGTACTCGCCCAGGGCGGTGCCGTCGGCGCCGTACAGCCGCAGCGTGCTGCGGCGGTAGCTGTCCTCGTCGGTCAGGCCGCACACCGGCCCGCCGGGCAGGCGCAGCGCCCCGACCAGGTGGCCGGTGCCCTTGTCCTTGGGCAGCGTGTACGCGGTCCCGTCGACCGACTCGCCGACGCGGGTGCCGTCGGCCCGCTCCCGGACGCGCCAGCCGACCAGGCCGTCGCGGGCGCCCAGCGGGCTGCCGGCCGGGCCGGGGTGCAGGCGGCAGGAGTGCAGCTGAAGCGGCTCGCCGTCGACGGCGCCGTCCTCCAGGAACGCGGGCAGGCTGGCCCGGCCCGCCTCACCGGTGGCCGGGTCGAACTCGCGCAGCTCGTGGCGTTCGCTGCGCCACCGCCACACCCAGTAGGCCGAGCCGTCGCTGAGCACGGGGCCGCCCCGGCGCTCGGACCGGTCGCCGACGTGCAGCGGCCGGCCGCCCAGGGTGCGGCCACCGCCGGGCAGGGGCAGCGAGAGGCCGTTGGACAGGTCAAACGCCTCGTCGGGGACGGTGAACACGTCGTCGGGCGTGCCGCTCCAGTAGCCGCGCCGCTCGGCCCCGGCGTCCCAGCAGACCAGCAGCTGGCCGTCGACCCAGCGGAACACCTGGCGCCACTGGTAACGGCGCTCGTCGGCGGGGATGCGCAGGAGGTGCTCGTACTCGACGCGGTCGGGGCCGACGACCTGGACCAGGTCGCCGACGCGCACGATCAGGTGCGGCCACTGCTCGACCACCGTGGTCTCGTCGACCTTCACGCCGTCGAAGCGGTGCACCGCCTGTTCCAGCGCGGGCCAGCCGAACTCGTCCAGCACGCCCGCGCGCAGGGTGCGGGCGAGCACCGCGGCGACGTCGTGCTCGATCACGGTACGGGCCGCGTCGGCGTGCACGGCCAGGCCCTCGGGAGTGTCCAGCCGCTCCAGCCGGTCCAGGTGGCCGCCGAGGGTGGGCAGGCCGTGGTCGCCGACCTCGCGGGCCAGGTTCTCCAGCCAGACCCGGACGGCGGTGCGCAGGCCCTCGACCGACAGGACGTTGCGGATGCGGTCGGCGCTGACGCCTCGTCCCAGGTAGTCCTCCACGCCGCTGACCAGCTCGTCCAGGAAGCGGCCGTCCCCGGCCAGCGCGACCAGGTCGCGGCGGCCCTCGGTGCTGTCCTGGAGCCAGTGCCCGACGTCGTAGCGGGCGTCATCGTGCGGCTCGGTGAGCGGCACGCCCAGCGCCAGGCAGGCGTCGACGAGGTCCAGGTCGACCTGTCCGTAGCGGCGGCACAGCGCCGTCGGCACGCCGTCGGCCTTGAGCCGGGGGGCCATCTGCTCCAGCAGCGCCAGCAGGTGCGGGCTGCGCTTGTGGTCGCGCCAGGAGCGGTTGTTGCGGTGGGCGTCGAAGCGCTGGAGCCAGCCCGCCGGGCCGTCGGGCGAGGCGGCGCCGGGGGCGACGCGGTCGGCGGGCTCGGTCAGCGCGGGCAGTGCACCCGCCTCGCCGAGCAGGGCCAGCCAGGTGTCGTCGGTGCAGTTCTTCGGGAAGATGCCCAGCAGGCGGCCCCGGATCGCGGGGTCGGCGGCGGCCAGGCCGGCCAGCGGCGCCCGGTAGGCGGCCCAGAACTGCTCCGGGGCGCCGATGGTCGCGGGGGCGCCGAACAGGTCGCGCAGCACCTGCTCATCGGCCGCGGCCTGGTCGAGTTTGGCGGCCTTGGCCAGGCGGCGCAGGTCGGTGTGCATCGCAGCGTACGGCGGCAGCCCGCCCAGGGTCCGCTCCACGCACAGCCGCCGGAACCGCTCGTAGGCGTCGGCGGGGGTGCACCGGGCGGCCAGGTCGCGGGCGTGGCCGGTCAGCGCCTTCACGGTCAGCGCACCGGCCAGCGCGAACTCCAGGAACACCGCGTGCTGGCGTTCCTCGTCGATGGCCAGGCCGTACGCCCGCTCGGCGTCGCGGGCCTTGCCGAACATGCTCGCCGCGTACGAGGTGCTGTCCCCGGCCAGGAACGCCCGGCCCGCCTCCTCGTAGAACGTGGGCAGGAAGTGCGGCACCGAGCGGGCCAGCCGCTCGCCGAGGGCGTCGAACCCCTCCTTGGCCGCGCCGGTGCGCGACTTGGCGATGCGCGCGAGCCGCTCGATCTCCTTGACCAGCGCCAGCGCGTGGTGGCCGTTGGCGGGGTCGTGCACGAGCGCCCAGGCCGGGAAGCCCAGCGCCTGCTGGCGGACCACGCCGACCGGCTCGGTCGACTCCGGCTTGTCGAAGCCGAGGAACTCCATGCTCAGGTCCTCGGCCGCGCCGAGGGTGGCCGGGACCAGCCGCACGATGGTGCGCTCGCCCAGCACCGGGTGCCGGTAGCGGCGCGCGCTCAGCGCGTCGACGGTGTCGTCCTTGGCCACGGCGGTGCCGGCGGGCAGCACCGCACCGGCCTCCAGCAGGACCTTCGTCTGCTCGCTCACTCGTCCTCACCCTCCTCCTGCTTCACCACGCGCCCGGCGTACAGGGCCGCGGCCATCCGGATGCCTTCCGACCAGGCGACCGGCCCGACGTCGGCCAGGGGCAGCCCGGCGCCGTCGCGGTCGGTGAAGACCAGGTCACCGGTCTCCGCCTCGTAGTACGGGTCGTCGGCGCCGACCCAGGTCCGCGCCTCGACGACGCGGCCGCCCTCGAACACCCGGCAGACGGCGTTGCCGCCGCGCACCGGGTAGCCGAGCTTGGTGGCGCGCGAGGTCAGGTGGCGCAGCTGCTCGTAGCGGCCGCCCGAATACTCCTCGACCCTGGTCGCGGCCGGGTCCTGCGTCGCCGGGCGGACGTGGATCTGGCGGAACAGCTGGTCCACCGACTGCTGCACACCCAGGTCGGCGGCGAACTCGCGCAGGTCGTCCAGGTCGCTCAGGGTCACCGGGTGCGGGATGAGCACCCGCGCGGCCTCGCGGCGCACCGTGTCGCCGTCGAGCGTGACCACGCCGATCCGCCCGGGCTCCGCGGCGCGCAGGAAGCCGACCTCGTCGGGGTCCCAGCCGCCGTCGTCGTCGAGCACCGCCACGACCAGGTCCGTCAGCGCGGTCCGCCAGCTCTCGTCGGGCCACACCTCGGCCAGCACCTCGACCGGCACGGGCAGCGAGCGGACCATCCAGCGCTCGATGTCGGTGCGGCACTGGGACTCGTGACGGCCCAGCCACTCGGTGAGCTGCCGCAGCCCGACCACGACCGGGTCGTCGCGCAGCGCGGCGGGCACGGAGCGCAGTTCGCGCCCCTTGGCGTTGCGGGCGACGAGCGTCGATTCCCGCAGAGTGACCTCATAGCCACCCGATGCGGTCAGCCATCCCATGTGGACGGCCCCCTTCCTGTCGAGGACACCGGAGGCTAAACCACCGCGGTGACACTTCCCCCGGCCGCGGGTGTACATCCGGTGCGACCTGCGGCGCCGCAACTGGTTCGGTCGGGCGCTTGCTGCGGTTAGCACCAGGACGCGGCAGAATCGGACGTAAGATCTGATCAGGCGTACGACGCGCAGGAGCACCGCGAGGCGTGGGCTGCCGCCCGCCGCCGAGCTCGCCGGAAAGAGGGCGACGATGCTGAAGCAGCCGGACGAGGCCGCGGCCTCCCGCACCACGACCAGCGCGCGGGCCGGCGAGTCCGCGCCCGTCTCGCGGCGTCCCGCCGCCCGAGCGTCGGCGGAGTACCGTCGGAGCCCGAGGCGGAAGAAGGGGTCGCGCATGAAGAGCCGGGCACTGGTGCTGGGCGGCGGCGGGATCACCGGAATCGCCTGGGAGCTGGGCATTCTGGCCGGACTGGCCGAGGCCGGGCTTGACCTCAGCGACGCCGACCTGCTGATCGGCACCTCGGCCGGTTCCGTGGTCGCGTCGCTGTTCACCGGGCGCACGCCGATCGAGGAGCGCTACGCCACCCAGCTGGAGGACCCGGCCGACGAGGTCGCCGACCGCCTGAGCACCTGGATGCTGCTGGGGTACGGCTGGGCGATGCTGCGCAGCCGCCAGCCGGAGCAGTACCGGGCCCGGCTGGGCGCGCTGGCGTTCGCCAACGCCCGGATGACCCCCGACGAGCGGCGCGCGGTGATCGCCTCGCGCCTGCCCGACCTCGACTGGCCCGAGCGGCCGCTGATGATCACCGCCAGCGACGCGCACACCGGCGAGTTCGTGGTGTTCGACCGCGACAGCGGGGTGCCGCTGCTGGACGCGGTGACCGCGAGCTGCGCGGTGCCCGGGGTGTGGCCGCCCGCGCAGATCAACGGGCGCAGCTTCATCGACGGCGGCATGCGGTCGGCCACCAACGCCGACCTGGCCGCCGGATACGAGCGGGTCGTCATCGTGGCGCCGGTGACCGTCGGCGGCGGGCTGGTCTCCAGCGCCGCCCGGCACGCCGTCGACCTGCGCGCCGAGGGGGCGCAGGTGAGCCTGGTGAGCCCGGACCGCAGCGCCCGGACGGCGATCGGCCGCAACATGCTCGACCCCGCCAAGCGGGCGGTGTCGGCGCTGGCCGGTCGGGCGCAGGCCGCGACGATCATCGCGGAGGTGGCCGCCGTCTGGGGCCGGTGACCGATCCGAAGGTCCGGTGAAATCAGCCGGACGCCGAGGGCAGCCGGTCTGAACTGCGCGTACAGCGGTGACTTCGCTTGTTTTCGCAGGTGAACCCCGTCCGAACACGACGTAGCCAAACGCCGCTGGGGCCGCTATGCTTCTGCGTAACGCTCGGCTTGGCGACTTCCCCCGTGGTTGCCAAGACGAGCGTTCTTATTTGTGCAACATCGGATCGGTGATGATCGCGGTCTGCGGTCAGAATCGCGCGTTCCAGCACATCTTCTGACCGCAGAGCGCGATCACCCCGCCCTCAGCCTCACCCCGCCGGAACCGGCTCCGGCCCCGCGGCGGGTGGCGCGGCCGGTGGCTCGGCGGCGGCCGACTCCGTGCGCGGCCGGCCGAACCGCAGGTACAGCACCGGGACGATGAGCAGGTTGAGCAGCGTCGAGGTCAGCAGGCCGCCGATGATGACGACCGCCATCGGGTGCTCGATCTCGTGTCCGGGCACGTCGCCGAGGACCACCAGCGGCACCAGTGCCAGGCCGGTCGCCAGCGTGGTCATCAGGATCGGCGACAGCCGGTCCAGCGAGCCCCGCAGCACCAGGTCCTTGCCGAAGGGCCGGCCCTCGAACCGTTCCAGGTGCTGGTAGTGGCTGATCAGCAGGATGCCGTTGCGGGCGGCGATGCCGAGCACGGTGAGCAGGCCCACCAGCGAGCCGAGCGAGATGGTGCGGTCACTGAAGAAGTACGCCGCGAGCACGCCGCCGACCAGTGCCGACGGCAGGGTCAGGAACGACATGACCGCCAGCCGCCAGCTCTCGAACGACAGCCGCAGCAGGATCAGGATCAGCAGCGCCGCCCCGAGGCCGAACCACAGGATGCGCTGGGCCGCGGCCTGGCGCTCGGCGTACTCGCCGAGCAGTTCGGCGTGGTAGCCGCGGTCGAACTGCACGTTGCCGATTTTGGTGTCTAGGTCCTGGACGACCGCGCCGAGGTCGCGGCCCTCGACGTTGGCACCGACGTCGATGTAGCGCTGGGTGCCGTCGTGCAGGATCACGTTGGGCGTGGACTTGACCTCGACCTTGGCCACGTCGCCGAGGCGCACGTGCCCGCCGTTCGGGGTGTCGATCGGCAGGTTCTCGATGTCGGCGACGGAGTCGCGGGTGGCGGGCGTGCTCCATACCACGATGTCGTAGGCCTTGCCGTCGCGGAAGATGTCGCCGACCTCCTCGCCGGCCATCAGCGTCGCCGAGGCGCGCCGTACGTCGCCCGGTTTGACACCGAACTTCTCGGCCTTGGCCAGGTCGACGGTGACCTCGACCTGCGGCACGTCCACCTCCAGGTCGACGTGCCGGTCGACGGTGCCCGGGGTGTCGGCCATCAGCTGCTGGATCTGCTCGGCCTTGGCCCGCAGCTGGTCCAGGTCCTCGCCGTAGATGCGCACCACGATGGCGTCGCCGGAGCCGGTCAGCACCTCGTCGGTGCGTTCCCGCAGGTACGTGTACACGTTGTGCATCAGGCCGGGGTAGTTCTTGCCGACGGCCTCGATCTTGGCGATGGTCTCGTCGTAGTCGGCGGACGGGTCGATGCTGATCCACAGCTCGCCGAAGTTGACGCCCGCCGTCTCGTCGCCCAGGTACGCCATGCCGATGTGCGCGCCGAACGTCTGCACGCCGGGCACCTGGCGCAGCTCCTTGGAGACGTTCTGGATCATCCGGATCTCCTCGTCGTTGGACGATCCGGGCGCGGTGATGAAGTGCATGAAGACGTTGCGCTCCTTGAACGCCGGCAGCAGCGACTGGCCCAGGCCGGGCAGCGCGGCCAGGCCGAACAGCAGCACCACGCCGGTGGCCGCGAACGCGACGAACGGCTTGCGGATGATCCGGTCGAGCACCCGGCCGTAGGCGGGCTTGAGCCAGCGCACGACCGGCGACTCCCGGCGGTCCAGCGGGGCACGCGAGAGCAGCAGCAGGGCCAGGGCCGGCGTCACGGTCAGCGCCACCACCAGCGAGGCGAGCACCGCCAGGGTGTACGACAGCGCCAGCGGCCGGAAGAACGCCCCGGTGAGCCCGCCCAGGAAGAAGATCGGCACCGCCGCCGCGACGATGATCATCGTGGCGTACACGATCGGGCTCCGCACCTCCAGGGACGCGTCCAGGATGATCGACGCGGTGGAGCGGTCCGAGCCCTCGGCCCGCGCCTGGCGCAGCCGTCTCATGATGTTCTCGATGTCGATGATCGCGTCGTCGACGACCACGCCGACGGCGATCACCAACCCGGCTAAGACCATGGTGTTGATCGTGGCGCCGCGATAGTAGAGCACCAGGCCCGCGGCCACGATGGACAGCGGGATCGCGACCAGGCTGATCAGCGCGGTACGCCACTCGAACAGGAACAGCGCCAGCACCAGCACCACGAACAGGCAGCCCAGCAGCAGCGCGCGGGAGAGGTTGTCCACCGCCGTCTCGATGAACGAGGCGGGCCGGAAGATGGCCGGGTCGACCTTGATGCCGGTCAGGCCCGGCTCCAGCGTCTTGAGCGCCTGCTCGACACCCTTGGTGACGTCGATGGTGTTGGCCCAGGGCAGCTTCTCCACGATCAGCATCACGCCGGGCTGACCCTGGATCACCGCGTCACCGATCAGCGGCTGGTGGCCCTCGACCACGTCGGCCACCTCGCCCAGGCGCAGCGGCGCCTGCCCGTCGCGGGACACGGTCACCTTGGCCAGGTCGGCCGCGGTGCGGATGGGCAGCACGTGCCGTACGCCGATGGTCTGGTTGGGGGTGTTGACCTGGCCGTCGGTGCCGATCACCGCGCCGTTGGAGAACTGGAGCAGCCCCACCTCCAGCGCGTCGGCGGTCTCGGTCATCACCTGGTCCAGCGAGACGCTGTGCGCCTGCATCCGCTTCGGGTCGACCTGCACCTGGAGCATCTGGAGCTGCTCGCCCCAGATCGCCACGTTCGCGACGCCAGGCACCTCCAGCAGCTTCGCCCGGATCGTCCAGTACGAGATCATCGACATCTCGATGATGGACCGGCTGTCCGAGGTGAGCCCGATCTTCATGACCCGGCCCATGGACGACACGGGCTGGAGCATGACCGGCGGCGCCGCCCAGGTCGGCAGCGTCGGGGTCACCGAGACCATCCGCTCCGACACGAGCTGGCGGGCGGTGAACAGGTCGGTGCCCGGCTTGAACAGCAGCTCGATCGAGGACAGCTGCGCCAGCGACTTGGACCGCATCGTCTCCAGGCCCTCGACGCCGTTGAGCGCGTTCTCCATCGGCACCGTGACCAGCGACTCGACCTCACCCGCCGACAGGCCCAGGCACGCGGTCTGGATCTCCACGCGGGGCGGGGCGAACTCGGGGAACACGTCGACCGGCATCTTGCGCAGCTGGACGAAGCCCAGCGCCATCATGCCGGCGGCCAGCGCCACCACCAGGATGCGGAACTTCAGGCTCGTCGCGACGATCCAGCGCATCATGACCGGTCACCCCTCCCCGCCGTCACTCTTCCTCGACCCCGACCTCGGTGCCGTAGAGCTCGTCGACGCCCTGCACCACCACCTGGGTGCCGGCCTTCGGCCCCGCCGACAGCACGACGGTGTCGCCCGCGACGGTCTCCACGGTCACGGGCTGGCGCAGGTACACCCGGTCGCCGACGACGGCGTAGGCCCAGGTCGCGCCGGTCGGGTCGTAGAAGAGCGCCTTATACGGGATGGTGAGCTTCTGCTTGCTGCCGTATTTGGCCATGGCCACCGGGGCGGTGACGATGCCCAGGTGCTCGACCGCGTCCGGCTGGAGCGTCACCCGGCTCAGGTCGGTGCCCTCGACCGGCTCGGCCACCCCGGACGTGTCGTTCTGGGTGTCGACGATGTCCGACAGCGGCGGGTACGAGCTGCCCAGCATCGCCGCCAGCCCCACGCCGACGGCCACCGCCACCAGGGCGCCCAGGCCCCACTTGAGCCACCTGTTGCCCGACATGGCGTCACGCTCCTTCTGCGGCCGACGGTGCGGTCCCGGCCGGGCCGGCCGCCGGGTGCTGCCCGCGTGCGGGGTCGAAGTACCCGTAGAGCACGGGCAGCAGGTACAGGATCAGCAGCACGGCGGTGACCAGGCCGCCCAGCGCGGTGACCGCCAGCGGGCGCAGGATCTCCAGGCCCGCCACGTTGCCCAGGGCCAGCATCGGCACCAGCGCCGCCGCCACGGCCAGCGCCGTGGTGACGATCGGCGCGAACCGGTCGCCGACGCCGTACGACGGCTGCGCGCCCGCCGCGGCGGCCTGCTGCTGCCAGCCGCGGACGAGCAGCACGCCCTCGCGCACGGCCAGCGCCAGCGGCACCCCGAGGCCCAGCAGCGAGCCGATCGAGACGCCGACGCCGGTCAGCAGCGCCAGCAGCACCCCGCCGAACAGGGACGCGGGCAGCAGCAGGATCAGCAGCGTAGCCAGCCGCCAGCTGCCGAACGCCGCCTGGAGCAGCAGGTAGGCCGCGATCGCCGCGACCGCGAGCAGCGCCAGCAGGCGCCAGTGCGCGGGGCCCGCGGTGGTGTAGTCGCCCAGCACCTCGGCGTGGTATTCGACCGGGAACTGGACGTTCTTCAGCTCGCCCTGGATGTCGCGGGCGACCATGTCGACCGGGCGGCCGGTCACGTCGACGGGGATGTCGACGCGGCGGGACACGGAGTCGTGGCGGATGTCCGCCGGCGCCGACACGAGCCGTACGTTCGCCACGTCGGACAGCTTCACGTGCTCGCCGGTCGGGGTGTCGATGAGCAGGTTGCCGACGGCGGCGACGCTGCTGCGCACCGACGGCACGCCCAGCACGACCACGTCGAAGACCTTCTGCTCCTCGAACAGGCTGCCCGCGGTCAGGCCGGAGACCAGCACGGCGGCGCTGCGCCGGACGTCGCCGGGCTTGATGCCGTACTTCTCCGCCCGCGCCAGGTCGACCTCGACCTCGATGGTGGCCTGGTCCTTGCCCAGGTCCACCGGCCGGGCCGTGACCCCGTCGACCTGGTCGAGGATCCCGCGCACCTCCTGCGCCTTGGCCCGCAGCGTGTCCAGGTCCTTGCCGTAGATCCGCACCACCAGGTCGCCCTTGGTGCCGGTCAGCGCCTCGTTGACCTGCTGCGCCGGATACGTGATCACGTGGTGGTCGAACCCCGGGTACTGGCTCACCACGTCCTGGATGCGGTCGGTGGTGGCGGTGTAGTCCGCCTTCGGGTCGATGGTCAGCCAGAACTCGCCGGAGTTCATGCCGACGGCCTGGTCGGAGTTGACGGCCCGGCCCACGTGCACGCCGACGTTGGACACGCCCTCGGTGGCCCGCAGCCGCTCGCTGACCTGCCCGGCGACCCGGACCATCTCCTGCTGGGACATGCTGGGCACCCCGGTCCAGCGGACCAGCAGGTTGCGGTCCTGCGGCACCGGCAGCAGCGCCTGGCCGCCCAGCAGCGGCGCGAGCAGCGGCCCGGCCAGGGCCAGCACCAGCGCGGTGGCCAGGGCCAGCTTCGGGTGGCGGCTGCCGCGCAGCGACAGGCCCTCGTAGCGGCGCCGCAGCCAGCCCAGCGCGGGCGACTGCGCGGGCAGGTCCGCCCTGCGGTACAGCAGCCAGGTCAGCACCGGGGTGAGCGTCAGCGACAGCAGCAGCGAGGCCAGCACCGCCAGCCCGCACGACCACGCCATCGGGCCGGTGAAGGCGCCGGTGAGGCCGCCGATGAACAGCAGCGGGGCGAGCCCGGCGAGCAGGATCAGGGTGGCGTACAGCAGCGGCACGCGGGTGCGCAGCACCACGTCGGCGAACGACTGCTCGGTGACCGGTTCGCCCTCGCGGCGCGCCAGCCCCCGTCTGGCGTTGTCCGTCTCCGTGACCACGTCGTGCACCACCACCGTCAGGGCGAACATCAGCCCCGCCAGCACCAGCATGTTGACCCCGCCGCCGCGCAGGTCGAGCACGAGCACCGCCAGCAGCAGCGACAGCGGGATGACGATCAGCGCGATCAGGGCGGCGCGCCAGTCCAGCAGCAGCGCCCCGATCACGATCACCGCGAGCAGGATGCTCAGCAGTACGGCGGTGCGCAGGTTGCCCAGCGCCGACTCGATGAAGCTGGCCGGGCGGTAGAGGGTGGTGTCGACCTGGACTCCGGCCATACCCGGCTCCAGGGACTTCAGCGCGTCCTCGACGCCCTTGGTGACCTCCAGCGTGTTGGCGCCGGGGAACTTCTCCACCACCAGCATCAGGCCGGGCTTGTCGCCGACCAGGGCGTCGCCGATCAGCGGGAGCTGGTGGTCCTCGGTCACGGTGGCCACGTCGCCCAGCCGCATGATCCGCTCGCCGTTGCGCACCGGCGCCTGGGCGGTCTGGTCCTCACCCGTGGCGCGGGGCTGCTCCAGCGGCACCTTGGCCAGTTCGGCGGCGGTGTGGATGGGCAGGATGTGCTGGATGCTCAGCCGCTGGTTGGGCGTCTCGACGAAGCCGCTGGTGCCGGGGGTGGACGCCTCGACGAAGGTCAGCGGGGACACCCACAGCGCGTTGCCGGTGGTCTCGACGACCTGGGTAAGCGTGACGCCCGCGGCGGCCAGCTTCTCGGGGTCGACCTGGACCTGCAACTGCCGGTCGCGCTCGCCCCAGATGGACACGTTGGCCACCCCGGGCACGCCCATCAGCTTGGGTTTGACCTGCCAGTGCGCGAGCAGGGACATGTCGATGAGCGACACGTCCGGCGAGGACAGGCCGACGACCATGACCCGGCTGGTGGAGGAGACGGGCTGGATCATGTTGGGGGCCTTGGACACGTGCGGCAGCGCGACCGCCTGGGTGAGCCGCTCCTGCACCGCCTGGCGGGCCCGCAGCACGTCGGTGCCGGGTTCGAACACCAGGTCCACCTGCGACAGGCCACTCATCGACTGCGACCGGATCGACTCCAGCCACGGCACGCCGTTGAGCAGGTCCTGTTCCAACGGGACGGTGATGAACTGCTCCACCTCGGTGGCCGACAGTCCCAGCGCCTCGGTCTGGATCTCGACGGTCGGCGGCGAGAACTCGGGCAGCACATCGGATGCGGACTTGTTCAGCCTGGTGAAGCCGAAGAACATCAGCAGTGCCGCCACCGGTATGACCAGCAGGCGGAACTTCAGACTCGACCGGATGATCCAGCGCATCATGGCCCGCCCCCGTTCCTAGCAGCGGTCACGGCGTAAGCGGTGGTGCCGGACAGGCCCTCGGAGCGCCATGCCCCTGCCACCGCTTCCGCCGTTTCACGGAAGTCCTCCGCCCGTCAACGCTACGCCCGCGACCCGCTCCAACTGGGAGTTTTCTGGCAGTTAGGGCCAAATCAGAGAGGTACCTGTGAGCAGGCTGGACGGTCCGGTGCCGGGCCTCGCGCACGGTGGGGCGGCGGGTTGTCGGCGGGGTCGGGTAGTGTCCCGCGCGGCGAGGTCGTAGCGCAGAGGTCGTCGCGCCTTGACTGCAAGCTGGAGGACGTCGGTTCGAATCCGACCGGCCTCGCCCCCACAGCAACCCGCGCACGGCCCGGCGGCGACGCCGGGTCGTGCCGCGACTGAAGTGCCGGGAGGGTCCGATGCCGCCGAGCAGCACGCGGATGCCGTCCGCGCGCGCGGCCGGACCGGCGGTGTCCGCCTCTGATGTGGACGCCTGCCTGCGGGTGCTGGACGCCCTGCGGGGCGGGACGCTCGCCGAGGCGGACGCGGCGGCGGTCGGCCGCGCGGTCGGCGCCGCCTACCGCGACGGGCGCCGGGAGCGGCGGGCGGCCCGCACGGCGCAGCGCCGCGAGCAGGACCTGGAGCTGCTTGCCGCCGCGCGCCGGTTCCGGGAGGAGATCCCGGCGCTGACGGCCGCGTCCCCGGCCGCGGCCGCCGACGAGCAGCCCCGGCTGCACAAGCCCCGCCGCTGCTACGTGTGCAAGACGCACTACCGGCTGGTCGACGCCGACTACCACCTGATGTGCCCGGACTGCGCGCACGACAACCGGCTGCGCCGCGACGCCCGCTGCGACCTGACCGGGCGGCGGGCCGTGGTCACCGGCGGGCGCGTCAAGATCGGGTTCCACGTCGCGCTGAAGCTGCTGCGCGACGGGGCGGACGTGCTGGTGACGACCCGTTTTCCGTACGATGCCGCCCGCCGCTTCGCGGCCGTGCCCGACGCCGCCGACTGGCGCGACCGGCTGCACGTGCACGGGGTGGACTTCCTGGACCTGCCCGGCGTGCTCGACCTGGTCGACGCGGTCAACCGGCGCTGGGACCACCTCGACATCCTGGTCAACAACGCCGCGCAGACGCTGCACCGCCCGGCCGCCTACCACCGCGAGGTGCGGGCGGCCGAGCTGACGCCGCTGTCGGGCGCCGCCGCCGCGATCGAGGCGGTGCCCGCGCGGGCCCCCGGCGGCGCCGCGACCGCCGCGCACCTGCCCGCGCTGGTGCAGTCGCTGTTCCCGGCCGGAGCGGTCGACGAGACCGGCGAGCCGCTGGACCTGCGCGAGGTCAACAGCTGGGTGCTGCGCGACCGGGACGTGACCCCGCAGGAGTGGCTGGAGGTGCACGTGGTGAACGCGTTCGCGCCGTTCCTGCTCACCTCGCGCCTGCGGCCGCTGCTGGCCGCCGCCCCGCACCCGCTGCGGCACGTGGTGCAGGTGTCGGCGATGGAGGGCAGCTTCTCCCGCGAGTTCAAGACCGAGCGGCACCCGCACACCAACATGGCCAAGGCGTCCATGAACATGATCACCCGCACCCTGGCCGCCGACTACCGCGGCGACGGCATCCTGATGAACAGCGTGGACACCGGCTGGGTCACCGACGAGCGGCCGCACCCGGCCAAGCAGGCGCAGCGCCAGGCCGGGTTCCGCCCGCCGCTGGACGTCGTCGACGGCGCCGCCCGGGTGTACGACCCGATCGTGCGCGAGCAGCACGGCGACCCCGTGCACGGCCAGTTCCTCAAGGACTACCGGCCGGTGCCGTGGTGAGCGCGCCGACCCCGCCCGCCGGCCCGGTCCCGGTGCGCTGCCCCGCCATCACCCACCCGGAGCTGGGCCTGGCCGACCCCGGCGACTTCGACGCGCTGCTGGCCCGCCTGGCCGACCCGGCCGCGGTCGCCGCGTCCGAGGACTTCCCACGCGGCACGCTGCAACCCGACGGGCGGCTCGACCTGTGCAAACAGGGCCTCGGGCCGTACGCGGCACAGCGCGTGGTGCCGGCGGCGGTCGCGTTCGGGCACGCCACCCACCTGCTGCTGGGCACCAACGGGCTGGGCAGCGAGGGCGCCCGCGTGGTCGCCGACGCGCTCACCGACGGCCACCGGGTGCAGACCGTCTACCTCGGCTGCAACCGCATCGACGCCGACGGCGCCGGAGCGCTGGCCGACCGGCTGGCCGCCGACCGCACCGTGCGGGCGCTGTGGCTCAAGCGCAACCCGATCGGCGACGCGGGCCTGGCCCGGCTGTGCACCGCCCTGGCCGGCAACACCGCGCTGCGCACCCTCGACCTGGTCAACACCGGGTTGACCGCGACCGGGCTGGGCGAGCTGGCCCGCACCCTGGCCGGGCGGGCGGCGCCGCTGGAGCGGCTGTTCCTGGGCGGCAACGGCCTGGGCCCCGAGGCCGTCGCGGCGCTGGCCTCGATCGTCCACGACGGCCGCGTCCGCGAGCTCTACCTGGCCGCCAACGCCCTCGGCGACACCGGCGCCGCCGCGCTGGCCGAGGCCGTCGAAGGGCTGCCGATGACGCTGGGCCTGGGCGGCAACGGCCTCACCCCGGCCGGGGTGGCCGCACTGGCCGCCCGGCTGGGCGCCTGGCACGCCCTGGACCTGGCCCGGCCGCCGTCGGAGCGGGCGCTGGGCGCCACCGCCAACACCGTCGGCGACGACGGGGCCGCCGCGCTGGCCGCGGTCCTGCCCGCCAGCGCGCTGCGGCGGCTGGACCTGCGCTTCACCGCCATCACCGGCCGGGGCGCGAAGGTGCTGGTCGCGGCCCTGAACGACGACATGCCCCTGCGCTACCTCGGCCTCAACGGCGGCGTGCCCCGGCGGCTGCGGCGGCTGTCGACGGCCGTGCTCGGCCCCGCCGAGGCCCCGCACCCCGACATCAGCGCGATCGCGAGCGTCTACCGATGAGCGACCCCGACCAGGCCCACCAGAACGACCTGCCCACCTGGCGCCGCGTGCGGCGGTATGCCGTACCGGCGCAGATGGTCGCGCGGGCCACGGCCCGGCGGCTGGCCGGCGACTGGCGCGGCGCCTGCGCCGCCGCCAACGTCGACGTGCGGTTCGACGAGGCGGAACTCGTCGGCACCTACGGTGCCGAGGCGGCCGCGCGGCTGGCCGGCGAGCTGGCCGGGTTCGCCCCCGACCTGCTGCGCTGGCACCTGCCCCGGGCCCTGGGCGGCCGCGCCAGCCTGTCCACCGGCGACGTGTTCGCGCTCGCCCCGAAGGCCGACACGGTCCCCGAGGAGCTGCCCCGGCTGGTGGTCGTGCTGCCGAAGACCGTCGACGGCTCGCAGCGGCTGCGCCTGGAGGTGCGCACCACCGCCCGCGAGGAGCTGCCCGGTCACCTGTGGGACGCCCGGCAGGCGCACGGGCTGCGCGCGGCCTGGGGCGGCGCGGAGCGGATGCCGTTCCTCGCCCCCGACGGCACCCCGCTGGCCGCCGCCGAGCTGGGTGCCGGCGACACCGCACCGGCCCGCGCCGAGCGCGCGGCCGCGCTGCTGGCGGCGGGCGACGTCGTCGCGGCCTGGCGGGTGGCCGGGATCGAGCTGGACCCGGCCGAGGCCAAGGGCCGCTGGGGCACCGCGATGACCGTCCAGGGCCTGCCCGCGCTGAACCTGGTCGGCCTGCCCGCGCAGGCCCGCGCGCTGGCGGCGCGGCGCGGCGTGACCGCGGTCCGGGTCAGCTTCGGCTGGCGCACCCGCATCGAGCTGGACCTGAGCGGGCCCGACGACGGCGGCCCGATCGGCGCGCGGCTGAGCAGCGACCGGGACACCCCGGCGGCGGACCTGGCCGAGCCGGTCCACCGGCTGCCGGTCGACCTGGAGCTGCTGCGGCACGGCCTGATCACCGTCGCCGAGCTGCACCCGCTGATCCGCGCCGCGCTGGCGCCGGACGCGGTGACGCCCGAGCACCGCGACGAGCCCGAGGTGCCGGAGTTCGCCCCGGTCGCGGTGCGCTGCCGGGGCGCGTGGCACCGGGTGCACAACGACGCGGGCCTGCTGCGCGTGCTCGACCACACGCCCGAGGAGGTGCTGCGCGAGCGGATGATGCACGGCCTCGGCGGCAGGACCGCGGGCTGCTTCGCCGCCGAGCAGTCCTGGCACGACGGCAGGGGCCGGCTGCCCAGACTCCTGCGCGCCCAGCGCGACGACCTCATGCAGCGGGTGCTGCACGGCGACACCGACGGCCTGCTCGCGCTGCTGGACCGGGGCATGGACCCGCGCATCCGCGACGGGCGCGGCTTCACGCTGCTGCACCACCTGCGCTGCCTGGACCACGAGCGGCTGCTGCCCCGGCTGCTGGCCGCCGGGCTGCACGTCGACGAGCGCGACCACCGGGGCCGTACGCCGCTGCACGTGGCGGTCGGCTGGGTCGGCACGGCCGCGCTGGTGAAGGCGCTGCTGGACGCGGGCGCCGACCCGAGGGCCGACGACGAGAGCGGGGTGTCGCCGACGCTGCTGCTGGAGTACAAGGGCGGCGACTACTTCGACTCCGAGGACGAGGACTGGTTCGACGGCCAGGCCGACCTGCGCCTGGTGAAGCGATACCTGGACGAGGCGGGGGAACAGTGACGAGGGTGGAGGATCCGCTGCTGGCGGCCGACGAGCTGATCGGCCGCACCCGGGCGTGGCGCAGCGAGCCGGTGACCGACCCGCGTGCGCAGGCGCTGGCGCTGGCGGTGTCGGCGAACCTGCCGGTGCTGCTGTGGGGCGAGCCGGGCATCGGCAAGTCGGCGACGTTGCAGCAGCTCGCGGCCGGGCTGGGGGTGCCGCTGGAGACGGTGATCGCCAGCGTGCACGAGCCTTCGGACTTCGCCGGGCTGCCGATCGTGGGCGACAACCCCGCCGTGGACGGGGTGCCGATGGCGCCGCCGGACTGGGCGGTGCGGCTGGCCCGTACCGGGCGGGGGCTGCTGTTCTTCGACGAGCTGTCGTCGGCGCCCCCGGCGGTGCAGGCGGCGCTGCTGCGGGTGGTGCTGGAGCGGCGCGTCGGCAGCCTGGAGCTGCCCGCCTCGATCCGGATCGTGGCGGCGGCCAACCCGCCCGCCAGCGCCGCCGACGGCTGGCACCTGAGCCCGCCGCTGGCCAACCGGTTCGTGCACCTGCACTGGACGCACGACCCGGCGGCGGTGGCCCGGGGCCTGGCCGGGACCTGGCCGTCGATCACGGTCCCCGCGGTGGTCCCGTCGCGTACGGCCGGTGCCGTGGCCAAGGCCCGCGGCACCATCGCCGGTTTCCTCACCGCCCGGCCCGGCCTGGTGCACCACCTGCCCACCGACGCCGACAGCCGGGGCGGGGCGTGGCCGTCGCCGCGCAGCTGGGAGATGGCGCTGCGGCTGCTGGCGTTCCACCTGTGCACCGACACCAGCCGCGACGCGCTGGCCACGGCCGTGATCGGGGCGGTGGGCGACGGGCCGGGCCTGGAGTTCACCACGTACCTCCAGGAGCTGGACCTGCCCGACCCGGAGCGGGTGCTGGCCGACCCGGAGGCGTTCGCGCTGCCCGAGCGCGGCGACCGGCAGCTGGCGTTCCTGGCCGCGGTGGTCGCGGCGGTGCAGGCCCGGGTGACCCGGCCGCGCTGGGAGGCGGGCTGGGTGGTGCTGGCCAAGGCCGTCGAGGCGGGCGTGCCGGACGTGGCCGCGCGGGCGGCGCTGGACCTGGCGGCGCTGCGCGACACCGACTGGCCGGTGCCCGCGTCGATCGACGCGTTCGTCGAGGTGCTGAGCCTGTCCGGAATGCTCGCCGGCCGATGACCGCCGGGGCACCGGACGGCACCGGGCGCTCGGACGGTTCCGCGCGGCTGGACCGCACCCGGCTGCTGGCGGCGCGGCTGCGCGCCGCCCAGGACCGGCCCTACCTGGGCACCGCGCTGTACAGCCTGACCGTGGTCGCCAGCGAGCAGGTGCCGACGATGGGCGTGGACCGGTACTGGCGCTGCTACGTCAATCCCGACTTCGTCGCGCGGACGCCGGTCGAGCAGCTGGCGGCGGTGTGGATCCACGAGGTGGCGCACCTGCTGCGCGACCACCACGGCCGGGCCGACCGGCTGCCCGTCGCCGACCGGCACGACCACCACCGGCTCAACGTGGCACAGGACTGCGAGATCAACGACGACCTGATCGCCGACGGGCTGCCGCTGCCGGAGAACCGAGTCGACCCGAAGGGGCTGGGCCTGCCGACGGGGCAGCTGTTCGAGCAGTACCTGCCGTCGCTGCCGCGTACGCGGCTGGTGCTGGTGCAGTGCGGGTCGGGCGCGCACGGGATCTCGATGCCGTGGGAGCTGGACGGCCAGGTGGGCGTGTCGGGCGTGGAGGCTGACGCGATCCGGCGGCAGACCGCGCAGGCGATGCGCTCGCACCAGCGCTCGCGCGGCAGGCTGCCGGGCGGCTGGCAGCGCTGGGCGGAGCAGGTCCTGGAGCCGACCGTCGACTGGCGGCAGGCGCTGACCGGCGCGGTGCGCGAGGCGGCGGCCTGGGCGAGCGGGGCGGTGGACTACACGTACCAGCGGCCGTCGCGGCGCGGGGCGGCGCTGCGCGGCGTGGTGCTGCCGAGCCTGCGCGCCCCGCTGCCGCGCGTGGCGATCGTGGTGGACACGTCCGGTTCGATGTCGCCGGACGACCTGGCGGCGGTGATGGGCGAGATCGCGGGCGTGCTGCGCGCGGTCGGCGTACGAGGCAACCGGGTCACCGTGCTGGCCTGCGACGCCGACGTGCACGCGACCCGCAAGGTGTCCACGCTCGGCGAGGTGGTGCTGGCCGGCGGCGGCGGCACGGACATGCGCGTGGGCATCGGCGCGGCGCTGGCGGTGCCGCAGCCGCCGCACATCGTCATCGTGCTCACCGACGGCTACACGCCGTGGCCGGAGGCCGCGCTGAGCCGGACGAGGATCATCGCGGGCCTGGTCGGCACGGAGCCGCCGACGCCTCCGCCGTGGATCGAGTCGGTTCTCATCACGACCAACTCTGCCAAAACGTGAGTTGAGGCAGCTCGGAGATGGTTTTGTGTACCCATACGATCAGCACGTTCGGGGGGATCGGTCATGGGCACACTCGCTGCGCGCACGGCGATGACCGGCGCCATCGGCGCCGCGGCGGCGGTTCTGGCGTTTCCGGTGGCGGCGTCGGCGGCCGCCGACGTCACCGTCAATCCGTCCGCGGTGGCCCCGGGCGGGCAGTTCACCGTCGCGGCCTACTGCGGCGCCAGCGCCACCTCGGCGCGATTGAGCGGCACGAGCTGGGGCGGCCCGTCGGAGATCACGCTGGACGGGTACACCGAGGGCGGGCCGGGCGCGTTCGCGGCCACGCTGACGGTGCCGGCGGCGACCCTGCCGGGGACGTACCAGCTGGATGTCACCTGCGGTGACGGCGAGACCGGGACCGGCAGCCTGGTGGTGTCGCCGACGGGCGCACCCGAGGGCGGCGGCGGCGCGACGTCGCTGGGGCCGAACCGGGTGCTGCTGGCCGCGGGCGGCGGCCTGCTGCTGGTGTCCGGCGCGGGCGCCGGTCTGCTGCTGCGCCGGAGGTACCGTGGCCACCACTGTGCCTGAGCCCGCGCCCGGGTCGCGTCCGGACGGACCGCCGGGCCCGCCGGGGCCCGTGCCGCCAGGGCGCGAGCCGGTGCCGGGGCAGGCCCTGGTGCCGGTGTCGGCGCAGCTTCCGGTGCCGGTGCAGCTGCTGCTGGGCCGCCATCGGGCGGGCGGGCGGCGCCGCATGGGCCGGTTCAGCGCGACCACGCTGACCGCAGTGTGCGCGCTGCTCGGGCTGGGGCTGCTGGCCGCCGCCCTCATCACGGCGCCCGAGCCGCCGCCGCAGCCCGCCGCCGACGGCAGCCGCTACCACGCCGGGGACGCCGACCGGCGCCCCGACGCGCGCGGGGTGCGGCCGATGGACCGGTCGGTGCCGGTCCGGGTGCGCATCCCGGCGATCAACGTGGACGCGGTCGTGGTCACCGTCGGCACCAATCCCGACGGCACGCTCCAGGTGCCCGAGCTGACCCACGCCGACCTGACCGGCTGGTACCGGTATGGGCCCAGCCCCGGCGAGCGCGGCAACGCCGTCATCGTCGGCCACGTGGACACCCGGGCCAGCGGTCCGGCGGTCTTCTACGACCTGGGACGGCTGGCGGCGGGCACCCGGGTCGAGGTGGTCCGGATGGACGGCACCGTGGCGGTGTTCGGCGTGGTCAAGGTGCGTTCGTTCCCGAAGGCGGAGTTCCCGGCGACACGGGTGTTCGGCAGCAGCGACGACATGGGGCTGCGCCTGGTGACCTGCGGCGGGACGTACGACGAGGCCCAGCGCAACTATCTGAACAGCACCGTCGTCTTCGCCTCGCTCACCGGCACCGAGCGCGTGAGCTGAACCGCGCCGTCAGCCGGTCAGGCGACCAGCTCGGCCACGGCCGACTCGAACACGTCGGCGTGCTGGGCCACGTCGGCGTCGGAGGTGTCCGGGCACATCAGCGCCATGTTGTGGAACGGCGTCATCAGGATGCCCCGGTTCAGCGTGTACAGGTGCATGTACTCGTCGAGCAGGTCGTCGGCGGCCGCGGCGGACTCGCCGCCCGAGCGCGGCGCGGGCCTGGTGAACCGGTATTCCGCGCGTGCCCCGAGCTGGGTCACCGACCAGGGGACGGCCGCGGTCTCCAGGACCCGCCGCACGTCCTCGGTGTACGTGTCGGCCAGCCGGATCATGTGCGCGAACGCGTCGTCGGTGAGCACCTCGGCCAGTGTGGCGCGCATCGCCGCCAGCGACAGCGCGTTGCCGGCCAGGGTGCCGCCGACGCCGCCGACGTCCACGATGTCGGCCTCGCCGCTGCTCGCGCGCCGGTGCACGGCGTCGGCGACCTCGTCGCTCAGCCCGTAGGCGCCGCAGGGGATGCCGCCGCCGATCGACTTGCCGATGACGAAGACGTCGGGGCGCAGCCCGTCGCGCATCGTCATGCCGCCGGGACCGGCCGAGATCGTGTGCGTCTCGTCGATCATGAGCAGCGCGCCGTACCTCGTGGCCAGTTCGCGCAGGCCGTCGAGGAAGCCGGGTTCGGGCAGCACGATGCCGATGTTGGTCAGCGCGGGCTCGGTCAGGATCGCCGCGACGTCGCCGTGGGCCAGCTCCCGCTCCACGGCGGCCAGGTCGTTCCACTCGGCGACGCGCGTGGTGACGGTCGGGTCGACGGCCGGGGCCACGTTGCCGGGACGGCTGGCCGGGCGGCCGTCGGGTCCGACCACGATGAAGGTCTCGTCGACCGACCCGTGGTAGCAGTACGAGAAGACCAGCAGCTTCGGCCGACCGGTGACCAGCCGGGCCAGGCGCACCGCCCAGCGGTTGGCGTCGGTGGCGCTGAGCGTGAACGACCACTTCGGCAGGCCGAACCGGCGGGCCAGCTCCGCGCCGACCCACTCCGCGTCCTCGGTGGGCAGCATGGTGGTGATGCCGCCGTCGGTGCCGATGCGGCGGGCCACGGCCCGGACCGTGGGCTGCGGGCTGTGCCCGGCCATCGCCCCGGTGTCGCCGAGCGCGAAGTCGGTGTAGGTCCGCCCGTCCACATCGGTGATCTTGTTGCCGTGCGCGGTGGCGTAGGCGAGCGGGAAGCCGCCCGCCCACTTGCTCATCCAGGTCATCGGCACCCGCCCGAACAGGTGGTCGGCCGCGGCGTGCAGCTCCAGCGAGCGCGGGTGGTCGGCCCGGTAGCGCTCGCGCTCGCGGTCCACGAGCTGCTCCACCCGGGTACGGTCGATGCCGGTCATCCCGGCACGGTAACACGGTTTCCGAGCTTTTCGATCTACTCGCCTTCGGATTCCGTGGCGGTGAGCCGCCCCGGCCGGTCAGCTCACCGCTGCCGCCACCTCACAGTGCCGCCCGGTGCCGGGCCCGCGCGATGGCCCAGGCGGCGTTGACCAGGCCGATGTGGCTGAACGCCTGCGGGAAGTTGCCCAGCAGCTCGCCGCTGTCCGGGTCCACCTCCTCGGCCAGCAGCCCGACGTCGTTGACGTACGCGGCGGCGCGCTGGAACACCTCGGTGGCGTGGTTGACCCGGCCCGCCTCGGCCAGCGCCTCGGCCAGCCAGAACGTGCACAGCAGGAACGTGCCCTCGCCCCCGCGCAGCCCGTCCACGCCCGCCTCGGCCCGGTACCGGTAGACCAGGCCGCGCTCGTCGGTGAGCCGGTCGGCGATCGCCTCGACCGTGGCCAGCACCCGCGGGTCGGTGGCGGGCAGGAACCCGACGATCGGCAGCATCAGGCAGGACGCGTCCAGTTCGTCGCTCCCGAAGTACTGCGTGAACGCGCCGACGCGCTCGTTCCAGCCCTCGCGCAGAATCGTGGCGTGCAGGTCGTCGCGGACGCGGGCCCACTGCGGCACCCGGTCGGCGGCGCCGAGCCGGTCGGCGAGCCGGATCGCCCGGTCCAGCGCCACCCAGCACATCACCTTCGAGTACGTGAAGTGCCGCGGGCCGCCGCGCACCTCCCAGATGCCCTGGTCCGGGTCGTGGCAGCGGCGGGCGGCGGTGTCGGCCAGGGCGACCAGGAAGGCGCGCATCTCGTCGTCCATGGTCGCGATGTGCCGTTCGAGGCGGCACGCCGCGTCGAGCAGTTCGCCGTACACGTCGATCTGCTGCTGGTCCCAGGCGCCGTTGCCGACCCGCACCGGGCGGCTGTCCCGCCAGCCGTGCAGGCGCGGCAGGGTGCGTTCGGACAGGTCGTGCTCGCCGCCGACGCCGTACATGATCTGGAGCGGGCGGTCGGCGCTCAGCGTCCCGGCGGCGGCGGTCGTCATGAAGGCGAAGAAGCTCTCCGCCTCGTCCGGGCAGGCGGCGACCCACAGCGCCTGCATGGTGAAGCTGGCGTCGCGAACCCAGGAGTACCGGTAGTCCCAGTTGCGCTCCCCGCCGACCTCCTCCGGCAGCGAGGTGGTCGGCGCGGCCACGATCGCACCGCTCGGCTGGTAGGTCAGCCCCTGGAGCACGCGACCGCTGTGGTGCACCAGCTCGCGCCACGGGCCCTCGTACCGCTGGTGCAGCGCGGACCACGAGCGCCAGGACTCGATCGTCGCCGCCGTCCGGGCGGCGATCTCCTCCTCGGACCAGACCCGCGCGGGCTGCTGCTCCAGCGTGGAGCGGTGCAGGGCGAACCACAGCTCCTGGCCGCCGCGCACGGTCAGCCGCGCCCGCGCGTCACCTTCGGCGAGCTCCAGCGGTACGGGACTCGACAGCACCAGCCGGTCGGCGCCGCCCCGCACGGACACGCCCCCGTCGACCGCCGACAGCAGCGGCTGGACCAGCCCGTACTCGGGGCGGGGACGGAAGTGCAGCTCGAACCCGACCTCGCCGTCCAGGCCGCGCAGCCCGCGCATCAGCAGGTGCGGGGCGCCCTCGCCGAGGGCGTGGCCGTGGTTGCCCTCCCCCATCGCCATCGCGTCGGTGAGCACGGCCGTGCCGGTCGCGGTGTGGAAGGTCGTCTCCAGCACCAGCGTCTGATCGGCGTATCCGCGCAGCGTGTGGTGCTCGTCGACGGGGGTGACGGACCAGTGCCCGCCGCCGTCGTCGAGGAGCCGGTCGAACACCGACGGGCTGTCGAAGCGCGGGAAGCACAGCCAGTCGACCGACCCGTCCCGGGTCACCAGCGCCGCGCTGTGGCAGTCGGACAGCAGCGCGTGCGCGCCGATCGGTACGCCGCTCATGCTCCCAGTCTCACCACGACCGGCGCCCGCGGTGACACTTTCGCCGCAGCCCACACCTAATCCGGTGTAGTCACACCATATGAGGTGTGGGCTGCGGCGGTACGTACGTACCTACCGCGCCGTCACCGTGATCTCGGAGACGGCGGGCAGGGCGGTCGGGGCGTCGTCGGTGACCCAGGCGTACTCCAGCGCGGCCAGGCGGCCGTCCTGGAGCCACAGCAGCAGCTCCCCGGCGAACTCGCCGTCGGGGCCGGTCACCGCGGCGTCCACCGGCACCAGGCCGTCGGCCAGCGGGGCCGCGGGCGCCGACGCGGGCACGACCAGGTCCAGGCTCGGCCCGTCGCCGTCGTCCCACGCGCCCTCGGCGGTCGCGGCCTCCACCTGGTCCCGCAGCGCCTGCGCGCCCTCGATCGGGGCCGACAGCAGGTGGCGCAGCACCGCCCGCTCCTGCTCGGTCAGCGGTCGTCCGGTCGCGTCGCTCATCGTGGCATCCTTCCAGGTGTCGATCACGGAATGAAGGCGGTACCGATCTTGGGTACGCCGTTCACGACGGCGCCCCGGATGGTCACCGTGGCGCCCTCGATGATCCGGGTCACCTCGAACCGGCCCGCCGCGGGCAGCCCCTCACCGCTGGCGAGGCTGTCGACCAGCGCTTTCATCGCCTCCGAGCGGCCGCCGGCCGCCTCGACGATGGGCTCCAGGTTGTGCTTGGCCGGGTCGATGATGTGGGCGAGCTTGGACTCGGTGTTGGCGTACTCGTACGCCTGCTCCATCACCTCTTCCGAGAAGCCCTCGCCCGCGGCGGCGCCCTCGGCTGCCGCCCCTTCCGCAGCAGCCCCCTCAGCAGCAGCGCCCTCGGCAGCCGCGGCCTCAGCGGCAGCAGCCTCGGCAGCGGCAGCTTCGGCGGCAGCGGCCTCGGCGGCGGCAGCAGCAGCCGCTTCCGCAGCGGCGGCCTCAGCAGCAGCAGCCGCGGCAGCCTCCGCGGCGGCGGCCTCGGCGGCGGCGACGGCAGCGGCCTCAGCAGCAGCCTCAGCAGCGGCAGCGGCAGCGGCCTCCGCAGCGGCCTCGGCGGCGGCAATGGCGGCAGCTTCCGCGGCGCCCGCGGCCAGGATCTCCGGTAGCAGGAAGACCGCCAGCGCGATCAGCGCGATCGCGCCCACCACCAGGGCCACCTTGACCCCGAAGGAGCAGTCGGTCAGCCCGGAGCAGTTGTCGGCGAACGCCGGAGCGGCCCAGACGCCGACCGCGGCGACCGCGGCCGCCGCGAGCACGGCGACGCGGCGCACGATCCGTGCCCAGAACCCGGCGGCCCGGCGCCCGGTCCGCGCCGCGAAGGTCGCGGTGCCCGGCGGCGGGAACGCGGGCGGTTCTCCCGCTACCGGCGCAGACGGCGGAGCCGGCGGGGCGGCGGGCGGGGCGGCCGGAGCCGACGCGGGCGGCGCGGCGGGCGGGGTCGCGATCGGCTGCGTCGGGATCGCCAGCGTCGGCGGCACCGACTCCGCGGCTGCGGCCGTACCGGCTGTACCGCCGGTGGTGGCCGGACCGGCCGGACCTGCCGGGGTGCGCAGGCGGCCGAAGGTCAGGCGCGGGCCGGGCAGCAGGAACACCGACACGATGAACGACAGGAAGATCGAGACGACCAGCGGCGTGAACGAGCGCTCGCCCTGGTCCACGAACGGCTGCACGATCAGCGACGTGGACAGGTAGCTGAACAGCACGCAGACGCCGATCCGGACCAGCAGCGGCACCTTGGCCACGATCGCCGGGTAGTACGGGATCAGCGGCACCACCGCGACGCGCAGCAGCAGGATGCCGGTCAGCAGCACCCACACCACCAGGCCCAGGAACAGGTTGCCGACCAGGCCGGACAGCAGCAGCGTGACGAACAGCGCCTGCGCGGGCAGGAGCAGCAGCCGCATCACGTCGGGCAGCGCGCCGGGCGGCTTCGGGGCCGCCACGGCCACGGCGGGCGGGCGGACCGGCTTGCGCGCGGCCAGCAGCACCGCGACACTGCGGGCCACCGCGGCGAACCCGGCGAACACCGCCAGCCAGAACGTGTTCGACTGGATCGGCTGCACCGCCGCGGTGTCGGGCACCTGCCCGGCGAAGCTCCACAGCGGACGGATCATGAACGGCGTGGCGTGCGCCCAGGCGTAGGTGTACCCGGCCACGACCAGCACGTACACGCCCTGTCCGGCCAGCAGGGCCAGGTCGGCGTTGCTTTTGCGGACCACCTGCGCGGTCCTGACGGCGAAGCCCGTGCCGAGCAGCGGGGCGATCACCAGCAGGCTGGCCAGCAGCAGGTACGACATCACCAGCGGGACGTACCCGGTGGTGAACTTGTCGAGCGGGTCGCCGTAGAACCAGAAGCCGGGCAGGCCGGTGCGGTCGGTCACGACCAGGTCCACCAGCGTGTACCCGGACCAGGTCCACAGCCCGACCGCCGAGCCCGCCCCTGCCGCCAGCACCATCAGCGCGACCACGAAGAACGAGTACGTGTAGACGGTGCCGGGGTGGATCAGTCCGAGGAACGCCCCGAGCACGAAGCCGCCCAGTGGCGCGACCAGCGCCAGCGGCGGCCAGGCGCGCAGGTACGCGCCGTCACCTGTGATCGCGCCCAGGGTCAGCCAGAACCGCCGCATCGCGGCGGGCAGCTGCAACCAGAGCGTGTCTACCAGCTTGTTCACGGCACCTCCGAGGGGTTCGGGGCGGGGGCCTCGACCGGCGCGGCCGCCGGTCCGGTGGAGCGGGCGGCCAGGCGGCTGATCCCGGCCGCGGCGACGGCGCCGAGCGTGGCGCCGTACACGACGTGGCCGAGGGCCGAGACCTCCAGGAACTCGTTGAGCATCTGGATGCGCAGCCAGGTCGGGTAGAGGAACGCCATGCACAGTTCCAGGCCGATGCCCCACAGCGCGCCGGTCCACCAGGACGGGCGCCGGAACACCATCGTGTACGCCAGGCCGAAGAACGTGCCGTTGGAGATGTGGTACGCCAGGCCCACCGCGAAGATCAGCGCATCGGGATGGTTCGTGCCGATGAACAGCTCGCCGAAGATGTGGAACACGTGGAACGGCTTGAACGACATGTCGAACAGCGCCACCACACCGTAGCGCGCCGCGTCGTACGCCAGGGTGCCGATGAGGCCGGCGACCAGGCCGACCCCGGCCCGCCGGCGCAGCGCGCGGCGCCCGGCGGGGTCCAGGCGCGACAGCACGAAGCCGAAGACCGCCGCCCCCAGCAGCGCGAACGCGCCGATGGCCAGCGGCAGCGAGATGTCGGTGAGGATGTGCAGCACCAGGCCGGCGCCGCCGGCCATGGGCAATCCGATGAGGAAGATCCGCCTACGCAGCGCCGGGACACTGAGGTTAGCCGTCACGCGCCGCTCCTATCCGAACAGGACACGTGGTACAGCAAACAGCCGCGACCCGGCAACCGGAAGCCCCGAACGGTGGAGGCGGGCCGCCTGTCGGCCTACGCGGGGCGCAGCGCGGCGAGCACGAAGTCGGTGACCTCGCGGGTGAGCTCGTCGGCGCCCTTGGGGCCGTCGGGGCGATACCAGACCGGGATCTGGTTGACCATGCCGAACACCATCAGCGTCACCGTCTCGGCCGAGGCCACCGAGGCCAGCTCGCCGCGCGCCTGCCCGCGGTCGATCACGGCACGGAAGGTCTCGTGGTAGCGGCGCCGGTCGGCGCGGATCGCCTCGCGCCGCTCCCGGTCCAGCCGGTGCATCTCGCGGCCGAAGACCGCCGCCTCCTGGGCGTGCCCGGCGGTCGTGGCGACCAGGCTGGCGATCACGGCGCGGACGGCCTCGGCCGTCGGCATCTCCCGCGCCACGATCGCGTCCAGCTCCGTGAGCTGGAGGGTGATCAGGTGGTGGTAGATCTCGTACAGCAGGTCGTCCTTGGAGCTGAAGTAGTGGTAGAGCGCGCCCTTGGTGACCTGGGCGCGCTCCACCACCTGCTGCACCGACGTGGCGTCGTAGCCCTGCCCGGCGAACAGCTCCACCGCGGCGGCGAGCACCCGCTCGCGCACCCCCGGCCGCCGACCTGCCACGTCTGCTCCCGTCATCGGTATCGGGCCAGCTCCCGCTGCGCCACCGTGCGGCGGTGCACCTCGTCGGGACCGTCCGCGATCTGGAGGGTACGCGCGTGGGCGTACAGCGAGGCCAGTGGCGTGTCCTGGGACACCCCGGCCGCGCCGTGGGCCTGGATGGCGCGGTCGATGACCCGGCAGGCCATCGCGGGCACCACCACCTTGATCGCGGCGATCTCGGTGCGCGCCCCCCGGTTGCCGACGGTGTCCATCAGCCAGGCCGTCTTCAGCACCAGCAGCCGGGCCTGCTCGATGTCGATGCGGGCGTCGGCGATCCACTCCTGCACCACGCCGTGGCCCGCGATCGGGCCGCCGAACGTCTCGCGCGACAGCACGCGGCGGCACATCAGCTCCAGGGCGCGTTCGGCCATACCGATGAGGCGCATGCAGTGGTGGATGCGGCCCGGACCCAGGCGCGCCTGGGCGATGGCGAAGCCCTCGTGCTCGCCGCCGACGAGGTTGGTCACCGGCACCCGGACCCGATCGAACTCGATCTCGGCGTGGCCGCCGTGGCTGCGGTCGTCGTAGCCGAACACGTGCGTGGAGCGGCGCCGGGTGACGCCGGGGGTGTCCAGCGGCACCAGGATCATGCTGTGGCGGCGGTGGCGCGGCCCGTCCGGGTCGGACAGCCCCATCACGATCGAGATCTCGCAGCGGGGGTTCATCGCACCCGACGACCACCACTTGCGCCCGTCCACCACGTACTCGTCGCCGTCGCGGGTGATGCGCAGCGCGATGTTGTTGGCGTCGGAGGAGGCCACCTCGGGCTCGGTCATCGAGAAGCAGGACCGGATCTGCCCGGCCAGCAGCGGTTTGAGCCACCGTTCGTGCTGCTCCGGGGTGCCGAACTGGGCCAGCAGCTCCATGTTGCCGGTGTCGGGGGCGGCGCAGTTCATCGCCTCCGGTGCCAGCAGCGGGCTGCGGCCGGACAGCTCGGCCAGGTGCGCGTACTGGAGGTTGGTCAGCCCGGCGCCGTGCCCGGCGTCGGGCAGGAACAGGTTCCACAGCCCCCGGGCCTGGGCCTCCCGCTTGAGGTCCGCCATCAGCGGCGGGGAGTCCCACCGGTCCGGTTCGGCCGCCATCTGCGCCTCGAACCCGGCCTCGGCCGGGAAGACCACCTCATCGAGGAAGGCCTGCACCCTGCCCGCCAGCTCGGCCGTACGCCCGTCCATCGCGAAGTCCATGCCGCCTACTCCCCTGCCGCCGAAAGTCCCTGTTCCACCAGATGCGGCACCATGGCGCCGACCGTCTCGAAGTCACGGCCCACGGTCTTGCCGGCGAGGAACCGGGCATGGATCCCCTCCAGGATGATCGCGAGCTTGTAGTACGCGAACGCGATGTACCAGTCCAGCTGCGCCAGGTCGACCCCGGTCGCCTCGGCGTACCAGGCGGTCAGCTGCCCGGCGGGCGGGAAGCCGCTGCCGGGTTCGAGCCCGCCGCCGGGCCGGGCGCCCTGCTCGGCCAGCACCGTGTACACGTGCAGCAGCCCGACGTCGGCCAGCGGATCGCCCAAGGTGCACATCTCCCAGTCGAGCACCGCCAGCACCCGGGTCACCGCCGGGTCGAACATGACGTTGTCGAGCCGGTAGTCCCCGTGCACGATCCCGGCCCGGCCCGAGTCCGGCACCGCCCCGGCGAGCCGGTCGTGCAGCCGCTGCAACCCGGGCAGCTCCCGGGTGACCGAGCGCTGCCACTGCTTGTGCCAGATGGCGACCTGGCGCACCAGGTAGCCGTCGGGCTTGCCGAAGTCGGCCAGGCCCACCTCGGCCGGGTCGACGGCGTGCAGCGCCACCAGCACGTCCACCAGGGTCCGGCCGCAGCGCTCCGCCTGCTCGCGCGTCAGCGGATCGTGGCCCACGCCCCGCAGGACGACGCCCGGCACCTCGTCCATCAGGTAGAACGGCGAGCCGATCACCTCGGGGTCGGTGCACAGCAGCCAGGTGCCGGGCACGGGCACGCCGGTGTCGCGCAGCGCGCGGATCACCCGGTACTCCCGGCCCATGTCGTGGGCGGTGGGCAGCACGTGCCCCAGCGGCGGCCGCCGCAGCACCCACCGGGTGGCACCGTCGGTCAGCCGGTACGTCAGATTGGATCGGCCGCCCTCGATCAGCTCCCCGCGCAGCGGCCCGGCCAGCTCCGCCGCCTGGTCCGCGCCGGGCAGGGCGTCGCGCAGGTACGCGGCCAGCCGGACCGTGTCGATGCCCGGCGGATCAGGGAAGAGGCTCATCGCGGCGCCAGCTCCCGCACGGCGCGCTCGGCGTCCAGCCCCGGCAGCGGCACCAGCGCCAGCACCGGGGTGTCGATCCCGGCCGCCGCGTACCGGGCCACGTGCTCGCGGCACCGCCCGTACGACCCGTGCACGATCAGCGCGTCGACGACCTCGTCCGGGATCGCCGCGGCCGCCTCCTTGCGCTGCCCCGCCGCCCAGGCCGCGTGCATGGGCGCGAGCTGCTCGCCGCGCCCCAGCCAGTCGTGGAACGCCGCGTACACGCTCACGGTCAGGTACGCCGCGATCAGCCGCCGCCCCAGTGCCCGTACGGCGCCGGCGTCCTCGCTCGGGCACACGAAGATCCGGGCGGCCAGCTCCTTCGGGCCCAGCTCGGCGCGCACCTTCGGCACGTCCTCGACGGCGAGCCAGTTGGTGATCGCCCCGTCGGCCTCGCGCCCGGCCAGGCGCAGCATGCCCGGCCGCAGCGCGGCGAGCAGGATGCGCGGCGGTTCGGCAGGGGCCGGATCGAGGGCGAACCCGCGCACGCCGAAGGTGTCGTACGCCGTGTCGATCTTCTGGCCGCCCAGCGCGGCCCGCAGGAAGCGCAGCGTGTCGCGGGTGCGCTGGAACGGCTGGTCGAAGGCGGCCGCGTTCCAGTTCTCCACGATCACCGGTGAGCTGGCGCCGACGCCCAGCGCGAACCGGCCCGGCGCGAGCTGCGCCAGCGCGGAGGCGGTCATCGCCAGCAGGCCCGGACCCCGGGTGTAGACGGGCGCGATGGCGGTGCCCAGCCGCAGCGTGGGGGCGTGCTCGGCGGCCAGCACCAGCGGCGTGAACGCGTCGACGCCGTTGGTCTCGGCGGTCCAGACCCCGGTGTAGCCCAGCTCGGCCAGCAGCGGCAGCAGCCGCCGGTGCTCGGCCAGCGGCACCCCCGGCAGCGGGACGGTGATCTCCCAGCGCCCGCTCATCCCACGGTCACCGAGGTACGGATCAGCGACCCGCCGTCGACGGTCAGCGTCTGTCCGGTCATCCATCCTGACGCCGACCCGGCCAGGAACACCGCCACCGAGGCGATGTCCTCCGGCTCACCGATGCGCCCCAGCGGCAGCACCGCGTTCATCTGCTCCTCGAACGGCTCCC
This sequence comes from Catellatospora sp. TT07R-123, assembly GCF_018327705.1. Lineage (NCBI taxonomy): Bacteria > Bacillati > Actinomycetota > Actinomycetes > Micromonosporales > Micromonosporaceae > Catellatospora > Catellatospora sp. TT07R-123. The sequence continues at coordinate 2,289,989 of NZ_BNEM01000002.1, forward strand.
ACAGCGCACGGGCGAGCTGCGTACGCACCAGCCCCGGCGCGATCCCGTTCACCCGCACCGACGGCGCCAGCTCGGCGGCGAACTGCCTGGTCAGGTGGATCACCGCGGCCTTGGTCGCGTTGTAGTAGCCGATCCCGTGCTCGGTCACCAGCCCGCCGACCGAGGCGATGTTGACGACGCTGCCGCCGTGCCGCGCCATCGAGGCGTGCCACACCGCCTGCGTCCACAGCACGATCGACAGCTGGTTGACCTGCACCGTCTTCTCCGCCTGGGACACGCTGATGTCGACCAGCGGCCCGAAGTACGGATTCGTCCCCGCGTTGTTGACCAGCACGTCCACCGTGCCGAACCGCTCGACCGCCGCGGCCACGCACTCCTGCACCTGCTCCGGCTCGCCGACGTGTGCCGCCTTCGCGAACACCCCCACCTGCGGGTACGCCTCCGCCAGCTCCGCCGCGACCGCGTCCAGCGCCTCCTGCCGCCGCGACACCAGCACCACGTTGGCGCCCTCGGCCGCCAGCGCCGTCGCGATGCCCTTGCCGATCCCCCGGGAAGCGCCCGTGACCAGCGCCGTCCTGCCCCGCAGACCCGTCTCCACCTGTCCAGCCTCCACGTCGATGTTTGACGCACGCGCGGTCGGCGCCTACCTTACCCAACAGACCGACCGGTCGGTATGGAGCTTGCGGCAGCCCGCCGCCCGCTGTCAACCGCCGACACCCCTACCCGAACGGAGTGGGCACATGCGCGTGGCCGGTTCCACCGTCGTCATCACGGGCGCCACCGGCGGCATCGGCGCCGCCCTGGCCCGCCGCTTCGCCACCGAGGGCGCGACCGGCCTGTGCCTGTCCGACCGCCCCGGCACCCCGCTCGACGCCCTGGCCGCCGAACTGTCCGCCGCAGGCGTCCCGACCATCACCGTCGAAGCCGACGTCGCCGACGAGCAGCAGGTCACCGCCCTGGTCGAGGCGGCCGAACGAGAACTCGGGCGCATCGACCTGTTCTGCGCCAACGCGGGCATCGGCACCGGCGCGGGCCTCGACGCCGACCCGGCCGTCTGGGCCGCCGCCTGGTCGGTCAACGTCATGGCGCACGTGCACTCCGCCCGCGCCGTGCTGCCCGGCATGCTGGCGCGCGGCCACGGCTGGCTGCTGCACACCTGCTCGGCGGCCGGGCTGCTCAGCTCCCCCGGCGACGCTCCCTACGCGGTCACCAAGCACGCGGCGGTCGCGTTCGCCGAATGGCTGTCCATCGAGTACGGCGACCGCGGCATCGGCGTCAGCGTGCTGTGCCCGCAGGGCGTACGCACCCCGCTGCTCACCGACGGCCTCGCCGCCGGGTCCCCCGCCGCCCTGGCCGTGGCCCGCGCCGGCACCATCCTCGAACCCGAGGAGGTAGCCGACGCCACCGTCACCGCCCTGGCCGAGGGCCGCTTCCACATCCTCCCCCACCCCGAGGTCGCCGAATACCTCCGCCGCAAGGCCACCGACCCCGACCGCTGGCTCTCCGCCATGCGCCGCCTCCGCTGACCCTCCCCGCCCCCGCGTCTGCCGCGCGTGGTTTGCGTGCAGTTTCGGGGAAAGTGCACGAATCTTGGACCTGATTCCAGCACTTTCCCCGAAACTGCACGCTGAAGAACCGCGCGTCAGGCGGGTGTCAGGACGGTGATGCGGTCGGCGTCGACGCCCGTGGCGAGGCAGTCCGCGATCGCCTCCGCCCGGGCCGACTCCCAGTGCTCGATACGGCCCGCGATCGCGGCCGCGATCAGGGCGAGCTCGCGCACCGTGCGGGCGTCGGCGTCCGAGGGCGGGTGCTCGCGCGCCGCGGCATAGGCGTCGGCGACCTGGACCGGGTCGGCCGCGGCGACCTCGATGACCTCATCGAGATCCCAGCCGTGGTGCACGACCAGGTTGGCCGCGTACAGGTTGCGGTTGGCGGCGACGTAGTCGAGGTGGTGGCGGGCGAAGGCGATCACGTCGGTGGCCTTGCGCGCCCGTGCCAGCGGATCGTCCGGCAGCGGCAGGCGGGCCTCGTTCAGCTGCCGGATCGCGGTGTGGCGCGCCTCGGTGAGCAGTTCCCGCAGCTCGGTGACGACCTGCTGGCGGTGCAGCAGTTCGTGCCCGGCGTCGTACAGGTGCTGCGGGGCCGTGGTCACGCACCACTGCGCGACCAGGCGGGGTCGTCCCTCATGCTCGCTGTAGGCGCAGATCGCCTCAGCGAGATCGGCCCGGGACCAGACCCGGCTGCCGTGCAGGTATGCCGCCGCCTCGTCGCGGGCGGCCAGGGCTGTGCGGTAGGCCTGACGGATCTCGGCGCTCACAGCGCACGCGTTGAACGCGCCGCCGGAGGTGCCGGACCGCCGCACGGCCCGCAGGTCTTCGCGGAGCCTGCCCAGATCGATGTGCGCCAGCGGATCGCCGACGCCTGCCCGCGTCGTCTCCATTTCCGCAGTTTATCCCGCTATCTCGGCCAGGTACCCACGTCGCGCGAAGCAGGGTCACGGCTGATCGACGCGGATCATCGCGATACCGGGTCGCACCTTCGCGACCGAGGCGAAGTCGGCATCCGCGTGCAGGAGGGTGAGTCGCTGCTCGGCTGCCGTCAGCGCGATGACGATGTCCATCGGGGAGGGGCCACGGTGGTGCCCGATGCGGATCAGGTCCCGCTGCACTGCCAACACCTGCCGCCAGGGTTCCTCGATCGGCGGACACCAGCTGAATGTCTGTTTCAGGACGGCGAAGAACGGCTCGAAGTCGCGATCTGACCGGACCGAGACCATCAGCTCCGACTCGACCGGAGAGGTGACGGCCACGAGGCCCTGCGCGACATACGTGACCCACGGCTCCCCGATCTGCCCGCGCAGGATGCGCCAGACGGCGGAGGTGTCGGCGAGGTAGCTCATCTACCCGACCGCTCCTGCTCCTCCAGCACCTCGAAGTCGAGGATCTGATCAGCGTTGTCCTTCAGCCAGGCAAGCCCGCGAGCCCGGTCGTCCGCGCTGGTGCCGGCAGCGATGGCCAGGGCTCGGTTGATCGTGTCACGCTTTGTCTTCGTGCCGAGCTGCTGCTGTGCGAAGGCCAGCACCGACTCGTCTAGATCCACCACTGTGCGCGCCATACCCGTCTCCGTCCTCGTCGATATACATGACTAAGCATCAAGATATCACCACTGGCATATCGGTGCCGCCAGCCGTTCGAGCGCCAGTCCCGGTGGGTGGGCAGGGGCGGCGCGGGGTGGCGGGATGGTGTGAACTGGTTCACGAGCGCAGCGTCGGGCTCGGCGGCCGCACCCCGGCCGCATCCGCCGCGTACCGCGCTCACCCGGGGCGTATCGCGCGGGCACACCTCCGCTACCCCTGGAGCGACAGCGTGCAGACCCCTGCCCCCCAGCTGCGCGACGTACGCCGCCGCGCCGACCTGCTCAGCCTGGCCGCCGCCGCGTGTGACGCGGGCGTGCCCCTGCTGGCCCCCGCCACCCGGACGGCCGCCGCGCCCGAGCCGGTGCTGCCGCTGCTGCCGACCGAGTGGGTCGAGCGCAGCCGGATCGCCACCGCCGCCGAGCGCTACACCACGTACACGCGCGGCGCCGTCGAATTGCACCTGCACACGATGCTGGGCTGGGGCGAGCACACCCCGCAGCGCCAGATCGCGCAGCTCAACCTGGGTGCCTTCCGGGTACGGGTCAGCGCCGGCACCACCTGGCGCGGCTTCGAGGCGTGCTGGAGCGACGGCACCGCCCGCCACCGCCTGGTCTGCCGCGCCCCCCTGCGCCTCGCCGACTTCCTCGACCTCCTCCTCACCCTCCACTGGGAGTGAGCCCACCGGCGCAGGGCGCGCGCTCCGTCAGGGGCGGAAGTGGAGGCGGGTGACGGTCTCCGCGACGCAGCAGGGCTTGTCGCCGGAGTCGGTGCCGATCGTCATCTGGGCGGCGAGCTGCACGCCGCCGCTGACCGGCTCGACCGTGAGGAACCGGGCGCTCAGCCGTACGCTCGCGCCCACGCGCACCGGCGCGGGGAAGCGCACCTTGTTCAGCCCGTAGTTGACCGCCATGGCGACGCCGTCGAAGCGGTACAGGTCGCGCACCAGCAGCGGCAGCAGCGACAGGGTCAGGTACCCGTGGGCGATCGTGCCGCCGAACGGGCCGTGCGCGGCGCGCTCGGGATCGATGTGGATCCACTGGTCGTCGCCGGTCGCGGCGGCGAACGCGTCCACCCGCTCCTGCTCGATGCGGTGCCACGGGCCCGGCCCGATCTCCTCGCCGATCGCGGCCGCCAGGTCGTCGGGGGACGTGAACACGCGCATGCCGGGCTCCTCCTGTACGCGGCTGCTCTGCCGCACCCGCATGGTAGCCGCGTACGCGTACGGCCCACCCGGGCAGTGGGTGGGCCGTACGCGCGGGCCGCGGTGGCCGGTCAGACCGATCCGTGCCGACCGGCCACCTGGTCAGGCGCGGGTCACGGCGTGGTGCAGGCGAAGCCGCTCGCCGTCGACGTGTCACCGTTCGGGCGGCTGACCTGGAAGCCGAACGCCACGCTGGCACCCGGCGCCACCGTGGCGTTCCAGCCGACCGGCTTGACGGTCACGTTCTGGCCGCTGACGGTCACCGTGCCGTTCCAGCTGCCGGAGATCGTGTGACCGGCGGGCAGCGTGAAGGTGACGGTCCAGCCGGTGATGGCGGAGGTCCCGGTGTTCTTGACGGTGACCGGGTCCATCACGTAGCCGTTGCCCCACGAGGTCTGCACGGTCGCGGTGGCCGTGCAGCCGCCGGTGCCACCGCCGGAGGTGGTGACGGTGACCGTGTTGGACACCGACGAGAGGTTGCCCGCCGCGTCCTTGGCCCGCACCTGGTAGCGGTACGAGGTGGACGCCGACAGCCCGCTGTCGGTGAACGACGTGGTGGCCGAGGAGCCGACGACCGCGAAGGAGCCGCCCGAGGTGCCGGGAGCGCGCAGGATGTCGTACCCGGTGACGCCGACGTTGTCGGTCGAACCGGTCCACGACAGGCCGGTGCCGGAGGCGGTGGTGCCCGAGGCGGCGAGGCTGCTCGGCGTGGACGGCGGCGTGGTGTCGCCGGTGCCGCCGGAGGTGGTGACGGTGACCGTGTTGGACACCGACGAGAGGTTGCCCGCCGCGTCCTTGGCCCGCACCTGGTAGCGGTACGAGGTGGACGCCGACAGCCCGCTGTCGGTGAACGACGTGGTGGCCGAGGAGCCGACGACCGCGAAGGAGCCGCCCGAGGTGCCGGGAGCGCGCAGGATGTCGTACCCGGTGACGCCGACGTTGTCGGTCGAACCGGTCCACGACAGGCCGGTGCCGGAGGCGGTGGTGCCCGAGGCGGCCAGGTTGCTCGGCGCCGACGGTGCCGTCGTGTCGTTGTTCGGCGAGCCGCCCAGTGCGGTGTAGACCGCCGTGTACGACGGCTTCACCTGGTAGTTCTCGTCGTAGATCAGCGCCGCGCCCTCACTGGGGAACGTGTCGGGCACCCACGAGTACTTGTCGGAGAAGCCCCAGATGGTGATGCCGGTGCAGGCCGAGACGGCCAGGCAGGCGTTGACCACGTTGGTGTAGTACTGCGCCTGGGTCGCGTCCTTGGCCGAGGTGCGCGGCGTGGGGATGCGGATGTCGAGCTCGGTGATGCGCACCGTCACGCCCAGCGCGGCGAACCGGGCGATGTTCTGCTGCATGTCGCCGGGGAAGCCGTACTGCGTCGACAGGTGGGTCTGCAGGCCCACGCAGTCGATCGGCACGCCCTGGCTCTTCAGCGTGCTGACCAGGTTGTACATCGCGGTGCTCTTGGCGTTGACGCCCTCGACGTTGTAGTCGTTGATGCACAGCTTCGCGTCGGCGTCGGCCGCGCGGGCGGCGCGGAACGCGTCGGCGATGAAGCCCGAGCCCAGCGTGTTGTACCAGAAGCTGGTCCGGTAACCGCCGTTCTCGTCGAAGACCTCGTTGACCACGTCCCACGACTGCACGACGGGGTTGCTGGCGAAGTGACCGACCACGTTGGCGATGTGGTTGTTCATGGCGGTGCGCATCGCCGTGGCACCCAGGCTCTGCACCCAGGAGGGGGTCTGGCTGTGCCAGACCAGGGTGTGGCCGTGCACGACCTGGTTGTTGGCGGTGGCGAAGGCGACGATCTGGTCGGCGCCGGTGTAGTTGAACTGGCCGTTGTTGGGCTCGGTCGAGTCCCACTTCATCGCGTTCTCGGGCGTGATCTGGCTGAATTCGGTCTGCGCGATGGAGCGGTAGGCCGACTCGTTGGCCAGCGGCCCGGTGGCGGCCGCGAACCCGATGAACTTGTTCTTCGCCGCGGCCAGGGTCCGCAGCGGGGTGGCGGCGCTGGCGGGCTCGGCCGCCAGCACCGGTACGGCGAACGCCGCCAGCAGCGCCGCCACGGCGACGGGTGCCAGGCGGCGTGCTCGGGCGACAGGGACGCTGCGATGCGTCATTGTCTTTCCTCCTAGGGACGGGGCAGCTGTGCCGCATCGGCCGCGCACGACCCAGGTAGGGAGCGGTGCGGCGACGATCCGGGCAAGATCGGCGACGCAGCGGGGTCGGTCGCGGCCGATACGGCACACATCAATGGAAGCGCTCCCATTGTTCGGCCGCATCCCGTTGCAAGTCAACAACTTCCGGAAACTATCGGCCTTCGCCTATCCCGACCGTCGCGGCCGGAAGTTTCCGCGCTCAGCCCGCATCGCCGCCGTGGTCGGCGCGGTGCCGACCGCGAGCGGCGACCGACAATTCACGGAAAAATACCGGAAGGTGTACGGGTCCGAAGCCGCGCGACCGGCGGTCGGCGCCGTCAGCGCACGATCAGCCCGAGCGTCTGCGCGATCACGATGGCCTGGGCGTCGTCGATGGTCGCCCCGGCCAGTTCCAGTTCACCGGGGACGAACGCGGTCAGGTCGCTGCCGCGCAGGTCGGCCTTGCCGAACTTGGCCTTGGCCAGATGCGCCCCGGACAGGTCGGCGCTGACCACGGCGGCACCGGTCAGGTCGGCGCCGGTCAGGTCGACCTCGCGCATGCGTACCCCGTCGAAGCTGGTGCGGCGCAGGTCGGCCCCGCTCAGCCCGACGAACGACCAGTCGCCGCCGACGACCCGCAGCGGCCGCACCACGCACTCGGTGAACGTGCTGCCCACCATCTTGCAGCCGGTGAACTCGGCCTCGAACAGGTTGCACCGGGTGAACGTGCAGCGCAGGAACGCCGAGTCGGTGTGGTGCGAGGCGTTGAACCGCACGTTGCCGAAGACGCACTGCTCGAAGACGGCCCCCCGGGTCACCGCCTCGGTCAGGTCCACCTCGTGGAAGGAGCAGCGGACGAAGCGGCGCTCGGCGAACTCGTCGCCGTACCAGTCCTCGTCGCGGAAGACGGCGTCCTCGGTCACCTCGGTCACCGGCCCACCCTACCGAGGCCCGCCGGGGGCCGGACCCCGGCCGGACCTCAGGCGGTCGCGACCGGGACCGCCGCGGGCACCGCCGGGGCGCTGCGCAGGGCGCGCACCGCGGGCAGGGCGAGCAGCAGCAGCGCGGCCGGCGCGCCGACCGCGGTCATCGCGAACAGGGTCGGGCGCATGCCGAACGCGTCCGCGGCCGGACCGGCCACGGCCAGCCCCACCGCCATCAGCCCGGTCGACACCAGGTGGTCGTACGAGCTGACCCGCGACAGCGACGCCTGCGGCACGTGCTCCTGCAGCGCCGTCTCCCACAGCGTGAACGCCAGCGACACCGCGACGCCGGTGACCGCCTCCAGGGCCGCGATCACGAGCAGGTTCGGCCCGGCCCCGATGACCAGCGCCTGGCAGGAGGAGACGGCGAAGGCCACGGCGGCCACGATCAGCGGCCGCCGCACCCGTACCCGCAGCGCGATCAGGTCGCCGACGATCGAGCCGACGCCGAAGCCGGTCACCACGGCCGCCCAGCCCGCCGCGCCGCCGAACTCCCGCTCGGCCAGCACCGGGCCGAGCACGAACACCGACGGCAGCACGATCACGTGGTACACCGAGACCACGCCCATCGTCGCCCAGAGCCAGCTGCGCGAGCGCACCTCGGCGAACCCGTCGACGAGCTGCCGCAGGAACGGCGCGTGCTCGGCGGTGCTCTCCGGAGCGCGAGGATTCAGCCTGGCCAGGAAGTACGCGCTGACGCCGAAGGTCGCCGCGTCCAGCGCGATCGCGCCGCCCGGCCCGAAGCCCGCGATCAGGGCTCCCGCCACCACCGGACCGATGACCACGCCGGTGGAGAAGGTGAAGCCGCGCAGGGCGTTGGCCTCCTGGAGCCGGTGCTGGCTCACCACCAGCGGCATCAGGCCGGTGGCGGCCGGGGTGAAGAAGGCGTCGGCGATGCCGAACAGGCCCATCAGCACGACGAGGTGCCAGACCCGGGCCGTGCCGGACAGCAGCAGCGCCGCGATGGCGGCCTGGAGCACGCCGCGCACCACGTCGCTGGCGAGCATGACGCGGTGGCGGGGCAGGCGGTCGGCCCATACGCCGCCGACCAGGGCGAACAGCAGGAACGGCACGAGCGCGGCGGCGGCGACCAGGCCCACGTCGGAGGCGCTGCCGCCGACCGACAGCACCGCGAACGGCAGCGCGACCATGGTGATCCGGTCACCGAGCACCGACAGCAGCTGCCCGGCGAAATACCGGGCGAACTGCGGCTCCTCCCGCAGCACCGACGGCACCCCGACCCGCATGACGCCCACTCCCCTGACCCCGACACTCCCCGACCCCACGCACCCGCACCCCGCGCGCCCACGCGCCCACGCGCCCGTCAAGATCAGCCAAGTTGCCGGGCAATCGGGCGTATCTTGACCGTCCAAGTGCCCGATTGCCAGGCAACTTGCGCGGTCTTGGGCACGGGGCTGGGAGCGGCGGAGCCGAAGGCCCAGGTTAGGGGGCGGGCGAGGGGGCGGCAAACGGGTTTCCGCACGTGATCACCGGTGGCGGCTACGATGCTCGCGTGCCCGCCCCCACCCCCCGCGCCGGGCGTACGGCGCTGACCGCGGTGCTCATCCTGGCCGCCCTCACCGCACTGGCCTGCGGTGTCAAGCCCCAACGGGCCGACGTGGAGGGCACGGGCCCGTCCGGGGCGCCCGCCTCGACGGCCGCGCCGCAGGGGCCGCCGTCGGCGAAGGTCGGCCAGACGATCACCACCAGCGGCGGGCTGGGCGACAACCGGGTGTCGTACACCGTGGCGAAGGCCACCCGGCACACCGCCGCCCCGGACAGCTCGCTGATCCGCCCGAAGAAGGGCGTGTTCGTGGCGCTGGCGGTCGAGGTGCGGGTCGTGTCGGGCAAGACCTATGCCTGCTACTGCGACTTCGCGCTGGTCGCCGCCGACGGGTCGCTGTTCGAGCCGGTGCTGCCGTTCGGGTTCGACGACGGGATGCAGTCGGTGACCCTGAACAGCGGGGAGAAGGTCGCCGGGGTGGTCGTGTTCGACGTGCCGAAGGACGCGCTGGCGGGGCTGCGCGCCCAGCTGCGCCCGGACCTGGGCAACGACGTGCGCGGCTACTGGACGCTCTGAGCGTCAGAAGAGGGCGGACAGCACGCCGGACTCGGCGATGATGACGGCGCCGATGAGGATGAACACGGCCGGGACCAGGCGGTGACCGGCCTTCTCCAGTAGCGCGACCACGTGGCGATGGCCGCCGAGCCATGACCCGGCCAGGCACCACACCGCTGTCAGCAGTGCGAACACCGCGACGATGACGATGCCCGCGCCGAGCCCGGCGGTGCGCAGCACCGGGGTGTAGACGGCGATGTTGTCGGCGCCGTTGGCGACGGTCACCCCGGCCACGGCCCACGCGGTGCGGGCGGGCACGGCGGGGCCGTCCTGGCCGTCGCCGGCGCGGTGGCGCAGCAGCGTGCGTACGCCCAGAGCCAGCGGGACCAGGCCGAGCAGCCCGACCCACCGGCCCGGCACGACCGCCAGGCCCAGCGCGGCGGCGGCCGAGACGGCGATGAGCGCGGCGATGCCCGCGTACTGCCCGGCCCAGATCGCGCCCCGGGCCGGCACGCCCGAGGCGCGCGCGGACAGGAACAGCACCGTCAGCACGAGCAGGTCGTCGATGTTGGTGCCCGCGAACACGCCTGCGGCGGCGAGCGCGGTGCCGAGCGGCTGGGCCATGGCGGGCAGCCTACGGGGCGGCCGCCACGCCCGGCCCGTCCGGCTCGTTCGCCGAGACGGAGGCGCAGCGTGGCGATCATTTTCACCTATTCAAATCTGTCTACCTCATGCCTTATCCTCCGCAGGACCGGCAACCCCGGCACCACCGAAAAGAGGAGAACGGCGTGACGAGACACCCGATCCTGCGCGGCCTGGCGACTGTCGCCCTGGCCTGCGCCGCGACCCTGGGCGTGGGCATCCCCGCGCAAGCCGCCCCCGCCCCGGCCGCCGCCCTGGCGGCCATCCCGGACATCTCGCTGACCAACGTCAAGGCGCACCTCCAGCAGCTCCAGACCATCGCCACCGCCAACGGCGGCAACCGCCGCTCGACCACGTCCGGATACACGGCCTCGGTGACCTACGTCTACGACAAGCTCGTCGCCGCCGGGTTCAGCGTGGTGAAGCAGAACTGCACCTCAGGGTGTACGTCGGGAGCCGGTCCGAACGTGATCGCGGACTGGCCGGGCGGCGACGCCAACAGCGTCTACATGTTCGGCGCCCACCTGGACAGCGTCTCGGCCGGGCCGGGCATCAACGACAACGGCTCCGGCTCGGCGACGATCCTGGAGATGGCCCTCACGCTGGCCGCCACCAACCCGACGATGCTCAACCACGTCCGGTTCGGCTGGTGGACCGACGAGGAGCAGGGCCTCAACGGCTCTGATTTCTACGCCAACGCGCTGTCGTCGACCGAGCGCACCAAGATCAAGGCGTACTTCAACTTCGACATGGTCGCCTCCACCAACGGCGGCTACTTCATCAACCGCATCACGTCCACCCCGGGTCAGGTGCTCAAGCAGTACTACGACACCAACTTCCCGGGGCTGGCACCGGAGGAGAACGTCGAGGGCGCCGGCCGGTCCGACGACGCATCCTTCAACGCCGTGGGCGTGCAGACCTCGGGCGTCGCCGCGGGCGCCAGCGCCAACAAGACGTCGGCGCAGGTCACCAAGTGGGGCGGCACCACGGGCGACTACGACCCGTGCTACCACTCGTCCTGCGACACATACCCGAGCAACATCAGCGACACCGTGCTGAACCGCTCCGGCGACGCCGCCGCGTACGCGCTGTGGACGCTGGCCGTCGCGCCCGCCCCGGCGGTCAACGACTTCTCCATCGCCGCCACGCCCGCCTCGGGCAGCACCACCGCGGGCGGGTCGGTCACCTCGACCATCGGCACGGCGGTCACCAACGGCGCCGCGCAGACGGTGAACCTGACCGCTGCCGGGCTGCCCAGCGGTGCCACCGCGTCGTTCAGCCCGGCGTCGGTCAGCTCGGGCGGGTCGTCCACGCTGACCGTCACCACCACGACCAGCACGCCGACGGGCACCTACCCGGTGACGGTGACCGGCACGGGCACCGACGCCACGCACACCGCGACGTTCACGCTGACCGTGGCCGGGCCGCCCGGCTGCACCAGCAGCAACGGCACCGACGTCACCATCGCCGACCTGGCCACCGTCGAGTCGTCGATCACCGTGTCGGGCTGCGCGGGCAACGCGGGCTCGGCCAGCACGGTCGAGGTGCACATCGTGCACACGTACCAGGGCGACCTGGCGGTGAACCTGGTCGCGCCGGACGGCAGCGCGTACCTGCTGCACAACCGGACCGGCGGCGCGACCGACAACATCGACCAGACCTACACGGTCAACCTGTCGTCGGAGGTCGCCAACGGCACCTGGAAGCTGCGGGTGCAGGACGCCGCGTCGGGCGACGTGGGCTACATCAACTCCTGGACGCTGAGCCTCGGCGGCTCGGTGCCCCCGGCGTGCGGCGGCACCAACGGCACCGACGTGACGATCCCGGACAACACCACGGTCAACAGCACGATCGTGGTCTCCGGCTGCACCGGGACCGCCTCGGCGACCTCCACGGTGGAGGTGCACATCGTGCACACGTACAAGGGTGACCTGGTGGTGAGCCTGATCGCGCCGGACGGCAGCGCGTACGTGCTGTCCAACCGGGCGGGCGGCTCGGCCGACAACATCGACCAGACGTTCACGGTGAACCTGTCCACCGAGACCCGCAACGGCACCTGGACGCTGCGGGTGCAGGACGCGGCGGCTAACGACACCGGGTACCTCAACTCCTGGACGCTGACGCTGTAGCGATCTCGTCCGCACGACTCCGCGGCCCCGGGCATCACACCGCCCGGGGCCGCGGCCCGTTTCAGAGGGTCGAGCCCCTACCGGCGGTCAGGCCGGCTGGGGGGCGCTCATGACGTGTTCGAGCAGCGCCACGAGGATCTCCTTCACCGAGTCTCGGCGGCGGGCGTCGCACAGCCGCACCGGGACGTGCGGGTCCAGGTTCAGGGCCTGCTCGACCTCGTCCGGCTGGTACACCTTCGCCCCGTCGAAGCAGTTCACCGCCACCACGAACGGCATGCCGCGCTGCTCGAAGTAGTCGATCGAGCCGAACGCGTCCTCCAGCCGCCGGGTGTCGGCCAGCACCACCGCCCCGATCGCCCCGTGCGCCAGCTCGTCCCACACGAACGCGAACCGCTGCTGGCCGGGGGTGCCGAACAGGTACAGCACCAGCTCCGCGCTGATGGTGATGCGGCCGAAGTCCAGTGCCACCGTGGTGGTGTTCTTGCCCTCCACCCCGGACACGTCGTCCACGCCGACGCTCTCGTCGGTGAGGTACTCCTCCGTCAGCAGCGGCGCGATCTCGCTGATCGTGTCGACGAGAGTCGTCTTGCCCACGCCGAAGCCGCCGGCGACCAGAATCTTGAACGCGGCCGGTAGCGGCGCGACGTCAGAGTGCTCGGATCCCATCGATGACCGCCCTGAGGATGTCCTGGGTTGGCAGATGCCTGAGGTCCACCGGCGGTCGCCGGCGGATGAGTTGCCGCTCGGCCAGGTCGGCCAGCAGCACGCGTACGGTTCCCGCGGGCAGGCGCAGCCGCGCGGCGACCTCGGCCACCGACAGCGGCCGCTGGCACAGCCGGATGATCTCGGCCAGCTCGGTGCCCATGCCCGCGTCGACCGACAGCATCGGTCTGGTGGCCACCACCAGCTCGATCAGGTCGAAGTCGCCGTGCATGGGGCGGGTGCGGCCGCCGGTCATCGCGTACGGCCGCACCACCGGCCCGGCGTCGTCGTCCAGCCATCTCAGGCCGTCCGCCGGGCCGAGCGCCCCGGTGGCGCTCACGCGCCGCTGCTTCGGACCGGTGCGGTCAGGAACTGGCCCACCCGCACCACCAGCATGGCCATCTCGTAGGCGACCATGCCGGCGTCGGCCTCGCGGCTGGCGACCACCGCCAGGCAGGCCCCGTTGCCCGCCGCGGTGACGAACAGGAACCCCGAGTCGGTCTCGATCACCGCCTGGCGGACCTTGCCCCGCCCCAGGTGCCGCCCGGCACCCCTGGCCAGGCCGAACATGCTGGCAGCGATCGCCGACAGGTGCTCGGCGTCCTCGCGGCCCACCCCGCTGGAGGCTGCCATCAGCAGGCCGTCGGAGGACAGGACGACGGCCTTGCGCACCTGGGCCACCCGGTCGACGAAGTCGTCGGCCAGCCACGCCAGGTCGGCCACCGCGCTCGTTGTCTGCTCCACGTGCATCGTGCTTTCCCTTCCGGTGGTTGATCGCCATGACCGGGTTCAGGACCGGTCGGCCGGTGGCGGGGGTGGGGCCGCCGGTGGAGATCCGTTGACGGACATGAGGCCCGCCTCTCGGCGGCCTCGATCTGAGCCGCTCTGGAACGACGAGAACAGGGCTCTTACCTGTTCCTCGCGCAGTCCCGGCAGGTCGGCGACGGTGTCAGGACCGTCGTCGTCAATGGGTTCGGCCTCCGCCTCGATCGCCTCGGCCGCTGCGGCGTCCGGGACCGGCACGGCGGTCCCGGACGGCTCGGCCGGGTGCGGCGAGGGGCGGCGCTGGCGCACCGGCAGGCCCGAGGGGGTGAACTCGGCCTCGGCGGCACCGTCGCGCGGCGCGGGGATGCGTGCCGGACCCCCCTCGGCGACCGCCGGTTCGGCGGCCGCCTGCTCGGGGGCGGCGGGTTCGGCGGGGCTCTGCGCGACGGCGCGGGGCTGCGGCGGACGCGGCGCCGCGGGCAGGGCGGGGACCACCGGCAGCTCGCCGCTGCCCTCGTCGTCCAGCCCGGGGCCCTGCGGCGACCAGCCCTCGGCCAGCAGCTCGGCCGGGATCAGCACCACGGCCGTGGTGCCGCCGCCGCGGCCGTGCTGCAGGCGCACCTGGAGGTGGTGGCGCTGCGCGAGCTTGCCGACGACGTACAGGCCCAGGCGCGGGGTGCCGCTGAGCGAGAACTCGACCGGGTGGGCCAGCTGCGCGTTCGCCTCGGCGAGGTCGAGATCGGTCATGCCCAGGCCCGCGTCGTCGACCTCGATGACGTAGCCGCTGCCCACCGAGGAGCCGCCGACGTGCACCTTGGAGTGCCGGGGCGAGAACGACAGCGCGTTCTCCATCAGCTCGGCCAGCAGGTGGATGACGTCGCCGACGGCGTACCCGGCGAGGCCGACGGTCTCGCTGGGCCGGACCTCGACGCGCGGATACTCCTCGACCTCGGCGACCGCGCCCCGGATGACGTCGATCATCGGCACGGTGCGGCGCCAGCCCCGGCCGGGCACCGCCCCGGCGAGCACGATCAGGTTCTCGGCGTTGCGGCGCATGCGGGTGGCCAGGTGGTCGATGCGGAACAGCTCGTCGAGCTCGGCGGAGTCGGTGGTGCGCCGCTCCATCGCGTCGAGCATGCCCAGCTGGCGGTGCACCAGGGTCTGGCTGCGCCGGGCCAGGCTGAGGAACAGGTCGCGTACGCCACTGCGCAGCTCGGCCTGCTCGACGGCGGTGCGGATGGCCGTCTCCTGCGCCACGTTGAACGCCCGGCCGAGCTGCCCGAGCTCGTCGCCGCCGAATCCCGCGATCGGCGGCGCCTCGGCTGCCACGTCGACCTCCTCGCCCTGGCGCAGCCGTTGCACCACCCGCGGCAGGCGCACCGTGGCCAGTTCGTGGGCGGCGTCGCGCAGCTGCCGCAGCTGCGTGACGATGGCGCGGGCGGTGGTGATCGACAGCACGATCGAGGCGATGACGGCGATCAGGCCGAGCCCGGCGGCGAGGATGAGCCGGATGACGGTCCAGACGATGGGGCCGCGCGAGCGGGCGATGGCCGCGTCGGCCAGGTCGATGTCGAGCTGGGCCAGCTCGGTCAGGGCGGGGTCGAACGCCTGCCGCCAGACCTGCTGCGACACCGGGGGCGCGGCGCCGTCGCGGACTCCGGTGATCACCGACTCCTCGACGGCGTGCAGGCGGGTGAGCGCGGCGCCCCTGAGCACCGGGTCGTAGATCTTCACGTCGTCGGGCAGGCCCTGCGTCCCGATGGCGCGCACGTAGCGCTGCGCCCCGACCAGCTCGGCGAAGCGGGCCGCGTCGGCCGAGGTGAACCGGCCCGCGGCCAGCACCCCGGACATGAGCGCGTCCTCCTGCGACATCAGCTCGCGCCCGCGCGACATGGTCAGCAGGTGCGACAGCTGGTCGTTGATCTCCGGGTCGTCGAAGCGGGCGATGTTGGCGAAGATCTGGTACGCGGCGGCGACGGTGTCGGTGTAGTAGTCGGCGACGTCGGCGCGCTCCATCCGGCCGGTGTCCACGCCCATCCGCACCGGGGCGATCTTGTCGAGTCCGGCGAGCAGCTCGTCGATGCGCTGCCGGGCCAGCGGCGAGGCGGCCAGGCCGACCAGCGTGCCGTCGACGGACTCGCGCACCTTGCGGACGGCCTCGTCGGTGTCCTGGCGGGCGCGCAGCAGCTGCTCGCGGGCGGCGGTGTCGCCGGCCAGCAGCACCACCGACAGCCGGCGCTCGGCCTGCAGGTCGGCGACCAGCGCGTCGGTCGGCCGGCCCACCTGCTGGTCCAGGGTGCTGATCCAGAACAGGTTCAGCCCCTCGCGCGTGGTCACGAAGGCCGCGAACAGCCACAGCGCGGACAGGGACACCAGCAGGAATACGATCTTGGCCCGCAGGTTCGAGGTCCGGAGACTCATCACCACCGCCCCAGCGACGTCTCTAGAAGGGTGCCGACCGGCCCGGTCCGCATCTGTTGGTGCCGTCACCGATACGCAAGGTGATCGGCGTATCGCACTCAACACGAACCCGTGCCGAGGTTGTCGCACAACGAGTGCGACAAAGAGACGAACACCACCCTCCATTTTAGAGAGTGGTGTCCGTCGGGAAGGGAACCGGAGCGCTAACCCCGGTGCAACCGGCGCCAGGCGAGCTCGGCCAGCAGCGCCGCGCCGTCGGGCACCAGCGCGTCGTCGTAACGGGCCTCGGGCGCGTGGTTGAGCGGCGCCGTCAGCGGGTCCAGCTCCGGCGGGCAGGCGCCCAGGTTCAGGTACGCCCCGGGCACGCGCTCCAGCACGTACGACATGTCCTCCGCGCCCGCCTCCGGGTGCTCCATCCAGGCGAAGCGCTCGGCCCCGAACAGCTGCGCCGCCGTCGCGGCCGCGAAGTCGGCCTCGCCGCCGTCGTTGACCGTCACCGGGTAGCCGGGGACGTACACCGCGTCGGCGGTCAGCCCGTGCGCGGCGGCGATGTGGTTCACCACGTCCTGCACGCCGGTACGCAACCGCTCGCGGGTCTGCGGCGAGAACGAGCGCAGCGTCGCCGAGAACTGCGCCCGCGCCGGGATGACGTTCTCCACGGTGCCCGCGTGGAACGTGCCGACGGTGACCACCGCCGGGTCGAACACGTCGATGCTGCGGGTCACGAACGTCTGGAGCGCGAGCACCATCTCGCACGCCGCCGGGATCGGGTCGCGGGCGAACTGCGGCGCCGACCCGTGCCCGCCCGCCCCGTGCACGGTCACGTGCAGCGTGTCCGCGGCGGCCAGCATCGTGCCGCGCCGGGTGGTGAACTGCCCGTGGGGCAGCCACCCCGACAGCACGTGCAGGCAGTACGCCCCGACCAGCGGCACCCCGGCCGCCTCCAGCAGTCCTTCGGCGATCATCGGCTCGGCCCCGCCCGGACCCTCCTCGCCGGGCTGGAACATGAACACGACACTGCCGGGCAGCTCGTCGCGCGCCGCCGACAGCAGCCGGGCCGCGCCGACCAGCATCGCCACGTGCAGGTCGTGGCCGCAGGCGTGCATCGCCCCGTCGATCCGGGACGCGTAGTCCAGGCCGCTGAGTTCGGTGACCGGCAGCGCGTCCATGTCGCCGCGCAGCAGCACGGCCGGGCCGGGACGGCCGCCGCGCAGCACGGCGGTGACCGAGCTGAGCCCGGTGCCCGTGCCGACCTCCAGCGGCAGCCCGGCCAGCGCCCGCAGCACCGCCTCCTGGGTTCGCGGCAGGTCGAGCCCGATCTCCGGGTACTGGTGGACGTCGCGGCGCAGCGCGATCAGCTCGTCACGCATCGCCTCGACGTCGACCAGGAACCGGCCGCCCGGCCCCGACCCGTCGTGACCGCCCTCGGACGCGGGCTCGGCCGCCGTGGCGGAAACGGTGTCGGACGCGGCGGGCGCGGGCACAGACATGGCGGCACGCTACCGCCCCCGCCCACCCCCGGTCGAGGCCGCACTTGCGGGTAAAGCACGGCGATCCGGTCGCCGGTTCCAGCACTTTCCCCGAAACTGCAGCCTGCCGACGACGGAAGGAGTGCGCCGAAGCGGGTGCGGGTTAGGGTGAGGGGATGATCGGCGAAGTGCTACCCGTGCTGCCCGGGGTGGTGATGCGGCTGCCGAGCGTGGCCGACGCGGACGCCATCGCGCAGGCGTACCGGCGCAATCGCGAACACCTGCGCCCCTGGGAGCCGCAGCGCGACGAGGAGTTCTTCACCACCACCGCGCACGTCGCCCGGGTACGCGACCAGCTCGCGCTGGCCGAGTCCGGGCACATGGCGCCGTGGCTGCTGCACGACGGCGACCAGGTGCTCGGCGCGGTCACCCTGTCCAACATCATGTTCGGGCCGCTGCGCAGCGCCAACCTCGGCTACTGGGTCGACGCGGGGCAGACCGGTCGCGGCCTGGCCACCGCCGCCGTGGCCGTGGCCTGCCGGGCCGCCGACGAGCAGTTCGGGCTGCACCGGTTGCAGGCGGGCACCCTGGTCGACAACGCCGCGTCGCAGCGGGTGCTCGCCAAGAGCGGCTTCGAGCGGATCGGCACCGCCCGGGACTACCTGCACATCGACGGCCACTGGCGCGACCACGTCCTCTTCCAGAAGATCCTCAACAACCGCCCCGCCTTCTGACCTGCTGCTACCCGACCGCGACGGCCGGTCGGTCGACGTGGGCGGGCAGCAGCCGGGACAGCCGGGTGAGCAGGGCGTACGCGAGGACGCAGCAGGCGGTCAGGGCCAGCCACGGCACGGCCGGCCCCCGGTCGAGCAGCCAGGCGGCCGCGCCCGGCACGACGGCCTTGCCGACGTTCCACGAGAGCTGGTAGACGGCGGTGTAACGGCCGCGTACCCGGTCGGGGGCGGCGTCGGTGACCAGGCCGATCCCGGTCGGGCCCTCCAGCAGGTTCGCCGCCGTCGTGATCAGGACCGCCCCGAGCAGGCACGGTCCCAGCAGCCCACCCGGCACCGCCGGCAGCAGCGCGTACGCGGCGGAGGAGGCGGCGAAGGCCAGCGCGGCCCAGCGCAGCACCGAGGTCCGGCGGCGGCGCTCCAGCACCCGGCCGACCACGGTCTGGCACAGCGCGATGAGCACCGTCTCCACCGTGAACGCCACGCCCACGAGCCACACCGGTCCGTGCAGGACCTCGCCGACGTAGACGGCCAGCAGCAGCGCGGGCGTCGCCATCGCCACGACGAGCAGCAGGTTCACCCCGACGAACAGCAGGTACGGCCGGTCGGCCAGGACCACGCGGTAGGAGACCGCGTCCACATCGGAGTGCCGTGCGGTCGGCGCGACGGCCGGGTGCCAGGTGCCGATCATGACCGCCAGCACCAGGTAGCTCGCCGCGTTCGCGGCCGCCAGCACGGCCAGACCGGTGCGGCCGGGCGCGGCCACCACCAGTGCCGCGGCCAGCCCGCCCACCGCGAACGCCGCGTTGCGCAGCGCGATCTGGGCGCCGAGCCAGCGCGGCCGGTCCGGCTCGGGCACCACGGCGGCCGTCAGCGACCGGTACGCCACCCAGAACACGGCGTCGCCGACCGCCGCGAGCAGGGCGCAGGCGGCGACCTGCGCGGGGCCCGTACACAGCAGGAAGCCGCCGGTCCCGGCGGCCTGCGCGGCACCGCTGAGCACCAGGGCCCGGCGCGGCCCCAGCCGATCGGTCAGCGGCCCGGCGGCCATCCCCAGCGGCAGCGCCGCCAGCCGGGCCGCGGTCAGCACCGATCCGATCACGAGCAGGTCCAGCCCCGTCCACGCACCGAGGAACAGCAGCAGGAACGGCGCCATCACGCCGTTGCCAAGGGCGTCGATCGCCAGCGCGACCAGCAGGCGGCCGTTGCCGCGGGTGCGGGGCAGGCCGAGCCGTTCGGCCACCGGGTGCAGGCTCATGCGACGAGGTTGGCGGTTCAAGCGCACTTGAGGTCAAGTTCGAGTTTGCCGATGTCGGTGCCGGTGCGGGTAAGGTGATCGCAAATCCTGACGCCGCACCGGGAGGTTCACCGTTGGACGTCGAGCGCACCGCACTGCCGGGTATCGGCCTGCGCCACGAGTTCGAGACCGCCAAGGGACAGCACGCCGCCGTCGTGTCCCACGTCTCCGGCCGTCGTGACATCGTCATCTACCACCCCGACGATCCCGATACCGCGGTCGCGACCCTGTCGCTGACCACCGACGAGGCCAACGGGGTGGCGGAGCTGCTCGGCACCGCCCGGATCGTGGAGCGGCTGGCCGACCTGCGCCGCCAGGTCGTCGGGCTCCAGACGGTGCAGATCCCGGTGACCGCCGGTTCGCCGTACGACGGCCGCACCCTCGGCGACACCCAGGCGCGCACCCGTACCGGCGCCTCGGTCGTCGCCGTGATCCGGGCCGGGGAGATCCTGGCCAGCCCGCGGCCGGACTTCGAGTTCCGGCCCGGCGACCTGGCCGTGGCCGTCGGCACCGCCGAAGGCACCGCCTCCGTGTCCGACATCCTGAACAACGGCTGAGGGGCGCCCGTGCACGGAGCCGTCACCCTCATCGAGATCGGGGCGGTCATCCTCGCCCTGGGCCTGCTCGGCGCACTGTCGGTGCGCGTCGGCATCTCCCCGATCCCGCTCTACCTGCTGGCCGGACTGGCGTTCGGCAAGGGCGGCCTGCTGCCGCTGGTCTCCACCGAGGAGTTCACCGCCACCGGCGCCGAGATCGGCGTCATCCTCCTGCTGTTCACCCTCGGCCTGGAGTACACGGCACCCGAACTGGTCGGCACGCTGCGGCACAACGCCCCGGCGGGCCTGGTCGACCTGGTCCTCAACAGCGCCCCGGGCGTCATCGCCGCGCTCCTGCTCGGCTGGGGTCCGGTGGCCGCCGTCGCGCTCGGCGGCATCACGTACGTCACCTCGTCCGGCATCACCGCCAAGGTGCTCGCCGACCTGAACTGGCTCGGCAACCGCGAGGTGCCGGTCGTGCTGTCGCTGCTGGTCTTCGAGGACCTGACGATGGCCGTCTACCTGCCGATCCTCACCGCCATGCTGGCCGGGGTCGGCTTCCTGGCCGGGCTGACCACGCTGGGCATCGCCGGGGCCACGATCACGGTGATCCTGGTGGTGGCGCTGAAGTTCGGCAAGTGGGTGGAGAAGTTCGTGCACTCCCCCAGCGAGGAGGTGCTGCTGCTGAAGGTGCTCGGGCTGACCATCGTGGTCGCCGGGGTGGCCCAGCAGCTCCAGGTGTCGGCGGCGGTCGGCGCGTTCCTGGTCGGCATCGCGCTGTCGGGTCCGCTGGCGCACACCGCCAGGGAGCTGCTGACCCCGCTGCGGGACCTGTTCGCCGCGGTCTTCTTCGTCTTCTTCGGACTCCAGACCGACCCGGCGCAGCTGCCGCCGGTCATCGGCATCGCGCTGGCGCTGGCCGTCGCGGGTATCGCGACGAAGCTGGCCACCGGCTGGTGGGCGGCTCGGCGGGCGGGCATCCACGCGGCGGGCCGGCTGCGCGCCGGTGTGGCGCTGCTGCCCCGGGGCGAGTTCAACATCGTCATCGCCGGCCTGGCGGTCGCGGCGGGCATCAACCCGCGCCTCGGGCCGCTGGCGGCGGCGTACGTGCTGATCCTCGCGGTGCTCGGGCCGCTGGTCGCCCGCGGCGTCGAGCCGGTGGTCCGCCGCCTGGCCCAGCGCCGCCGCCACCCCGCCGCCGAGCCCGTCCCCGCCCCGTCCCCCACCCCCGACGGACCCCCCATCCCCGTCCCTCACCCCCGCACCTCCTGACGCTCAGGCGAGCGTGCAGTCTCGGGGAAAGTGCTGGAATCGCGGTCATGATTCGTGCACTTTCCCCGAAACTGCACCCAGACAGCGCGGCGCGCGACGGCGCGCGACGGCGGCGGGTCACGTGATGCGCAGGCGCCAGCCGGGCTGGATGAGGTCGGGGTCGGTGATCTGCGGGTTGAGGCGGCGCAGGTCGAGCACGGTGGTGTCGAAGCGGGCCGCGATCGCGGTGAGGGTGTCGCCGGTTTTGACGGTGTAGCGCCTGCTCGCGGCACCGGCGGCCTGCTCGGCGGGCGCCTTCTTCGCGGTGGTCTTCTTGGCGGTGGTGGTGCGGCGGGCCCGGGTGGCGGCGACCTTGTCGCCGTACTTGCGCTCCAGGCGGGTCAGCACCTCGTCGGCCTGGGCGGCGGACATGGCCAGGTGTACGTGGTCGGCGTGCGCGGCGTCGACGGAGGCGCCGTACGAGGAGATCCTCTCGCCGTTCTTGACGTAGAAGCCGTCGTCGTCGCCGTACGGGGTGGTGTGGATCAGTTCCACGCACTGGTCGTGGAACTCGTCCTCGATCCATCTGGCCAGGTCGCGGCCCGTCCCGGCCTTCGCGCCCACGCCGAAGTCGACGGCGGCGGTGGGCGAGCCGCGGTAGTCCAGGCCGTAGTGGTGGCTGGAGCCGCCGTGGTCGCCGTCCATGCCGGAGCTGACGTAGAGGTCGCGCTTCTTCGGGTAGTACTTCTCGAAGATCGAAATGATCTTGTCTCCGGTCGGCCCGGTCCGCACCCTGTGCCAGCGCTTGATGGGCATGGCGAACCACCCCCTCCGCGCCCATTTTATGGTTTTTCGCCCGCCCACCCGGCCGCTATCGCGCCAGGCCGGCGTTAAGAAGGGGCCCTGCTAGCACGTATTGCGACAAGAGGGCGCCCTTCCTCACCTCAGGGCGAGCTGGGGGCGCCGAAGTGGGGGCGCGGGGTGCGGAGGGTGCGGGGGGAGGCGCCGAGCTCGCGGCGGCAGGCCTTGTTGAAGGCCTGCAGGTCGGGCAGGCCGACCTGGGCGGCGATCGCGGGGATGGACAGCGTGGAGCGGCGCAGCAGGTGCTCGGCGCGGGCCAGGCGGCGCCGCCGCAGGTACGCCACCACGGTGTCGCCGGTCTCGGCGCGGAACAGCCGGGTCAGGTGGTTGTGCGAGACGCCCGCGTGCCGGGCGATCTCCGGCACGGTCAGCGGCTCGGCCAGGTGCAGCTCGATGTGTGCGGTCGCGGCGGCCACGGCCGGATGCGGCCCGCCGGGCGCGGACGCCGCCGGGCCGGGCAGGCGGCTGATCCGCCACAGCAGCGCCCACACCTCGGCGTCGGCGTGCCCGCCGTCGCGCGGCGCGGCGGCCAGGGCCTGGCCGAACAGGTCGCGCAGGGCCGGGGTCCGCTCGGCGGCGTCCTGCATCACCGGCACGGACAGCGCCGGGCCGGTGCGCGGCAGCCGCAGGTGGGCGTACAGGTGCTCCGAGCGCCCCCGGTAGCGGAAGGCGACCTCGCACCCGGGCGGGATGAGGCTCACGTGGCCGGGGCGGATCTCGTGCACGGCCCCGCCGAGGGCGAGCTCGGCGTGGTAGCCGTACAGGTGCAGCTGCCACAGGTCGGGCAGCAGGAACACGTCGCGGGAGGTGCCGACGCCGTGCACGCCGACGCCGATGTTGACCACGCGCGGCGGCTCGTGCAGCCGCAGCCGCACCCGCGCGCCGCCCGGCTCCAGTTCCGGCTCCGGCAGTGGCGCCGGTGCGTCCAGCGTGTCCGGCATGGTGAAAATCTACCAGCAGTGGTGATTACAGCCCACGCTGCGCGCGGCCGGGCCCACATAACCTCTCCAGGTCACCGCCCAGCGAGGAAACCTGGAGAAAAGCCAACGTGGCCATGCAGCCGTGGTTCGCCGACGCCAAGCTCGGCATCTTCGTCCACTGGGGGATCTACGCCGTCGAGGGCACCCTGGAGTCGTGGGCGTTCTACGCCGGTGAGGTGCCCCACGACCAGTACATGCGCCAGACGGAGGGGTTCACCGCCGCCGACTACGACCCGCGGGCGTGGGCGGAGCTGTTCGCGCGGGTCGGGGCCCGCTACGCCGTGCTGACCTCGCGCCACCACGACGGCGTCGCGCTGTGGGACACCGACCACGGCGACCTGAACGTCGTCCGGCACACCCCGGCGGGGCGCGACCTGCTCGGGCCGTACGCGCAGGCGCTGCGCGAGCAGGGGCTCAAGGTCGGCTTCTACTACTCGCACTCGGACTGGAACCACCCGCTGTACCCGTCGGTGCGCTCGCGGGGCGAGCAGCAGCACGTCAACGACAGCCGGTGGGTGGCCCCGCAGGACGGCCGCCCCGACGACCCGCAGGCCTGGTCGCGGTACCTGGACTACCGGGACGGGCAGGTCGGCGAGCTGGTCGACCGGTACCGGCCGGACCTGCTGTGGTTCGACGGGGAGTGGGAGCGCGACGAGTCGCAGTGGCGGCTGGCGCCGCTGGCGGAGCGGATCATGGCCGCCAACCCGCAGACGGTGCTGAACGCGCGGATGCTGTCGTTCGGCGACTACGCCACCCCGGAGCAGGGCCTGCCGATGGCGGCGCCGGACGGGCCGTGGGAGCTGTGCCTGACGATCAACGACAGCTGGGGCTTCCGGCACTCCGACACCAACTTCAAATCGGTCGGGCAGCTCGTGCGCTACTTCGCCGAGACGATCGGGCTGGGCGGCAACCTGCTGCTGGACGTGGGCCCGACCGCCGCGGGCGTGATCCCGGCCGAGCAGGTCGAGCGGCTGGAGGGCCTGGGCGCGTGGATCGCCCGGCACGGCGCCGCGGTGTGGGGCACGGGCGCGGGCCTGCCCGCCGGGCACCACTACGGCCCGAGCACGCTGTCGGCCGACGGGCGCACGCTGTACCTGGTCTGCTTCGGCTCACCCGGTGAGCTGGCGGTCAAGGGGCTGCGCACGCCGGTGCGGCGGGCGTACGTGCTGGGCACCGGCGCCGAGCTGGGTCACCGGGTGACCGGCGGCCACGGCGCGGTGCCCGGCGTGACCTGGATCGACGCCCCCGCCCCCGCCGACGTGGACCCCCACGCCACCGTGATCGCCGTCGACCTCGACGGCCCCCTCGACCTCTACCGGGGCCAGGGCCGCAACTGACCGCCCGCCCCCCCCAGACCGGACCCGGGCCCAAGACCACCCGAGTTGCCCGCTCAGGGCCGAAACGGAGATGACCGGAGCCCGCCGGGGGTGCGAGCATCCGGTCGTGACGAGTGACGTGGTGCGCCTGACCCTCGACGACCTGCCCGGCTGCCTCGCGCTGGCCGACGACCGCGGCTGGCTGTCGGAGGAGGGCAAGTGGCGTTTCCTGTTCTCCGTCGGCGAGGCCTACGGCCTGCGCGAGGACGACGGGACGATCGTCGGGACGACCATCCTCACCCGGTACGGCACCGGCGTCGCCGCGATCAGCATGGTGCTGGTCGCCGCCCGGCTGGAGGGGCGCGGCCTCGGGCGGCGGCTGATGCGGTACGCGCTGGACCAGGCCGGTCCGGCGACCGCGATCCTCGACGCGACCGAGCACGGCCGTCCGCTGTACGAGAAACTCGGCTTCGAGCCCGTCGGCGTGCGGCACGTGCACGCGGGCGTCTTCACCCCGCCCCTGGCGCTGCCCGCCGACCCGGTGTCGCGCCCGGCGACCGGGGCGGACCTGCCCGCGATCATCCGGGTGGACGCCCGCGCCATGGGCGCCGAGCGCACGGAGGTGCTGCGGCGGCTGCCCGGCTTCTGCCGGAGCCTGCGGGTGGTCGAGCGCGGCGGCGAGATCACCGGGTTCGCGGGCGTGTGGCCCAATACCGAGCGACTGATGGTGGGTCCTGTCGTCGCTGAGAGTGACGATGACGCCCTCGCGCTGATCACCGAGTCGCTCGCGGGCACGGACGGGCTGGTCCGGATGGACTTCGACGAGCGGCGGCCGCACCTGCGCGCATGGGCGCTGGCGCACGGGCTGACCGAGCGCTTCACCTGCACGATCATGGCGCGCGGGCCGGTGCGCGGCGACCGCGGCCCGCACTACAGCCCCCTCATGCAGGCACTCGGCTGATCCACTTCGGGCGGCGGCGTGAACGATTTCCATTTCGGACGGTGACCGTCCATCATGGCCGCATCGTCGCCCGTGTCGCGGCCGCGCCGTGGGTCGTTGGGCGGACGAGGATCAACGCCAGGAGACATCTACCCAGAAGTCCGTTTTATCGGTAATGTCGTGCTGGCTACGCCGCCCCCGACCCGTCAGGAGCCGCAATGCCAGCGTTCGACCTGCCCGAGTTCTACCTGCCCTACCCCGCCCGGCTGAACCCGCACGAGCAGCACGCCCGCGACCACTCCAACGCCTGGGCGAAGGAGATGGGCATGCTCGACGCCGTCGGGCCGTCGGGCGAGCCGGTATGGGACGCCGAGCGCCTCAACCGGCACGACTACGGGCTGATGTGCGCCTACACCCACCCCGACTGCGACGAGCCCACCCTCGACCTGGTCACCGACTGGTACGTGTGGGTCTTCTTCTTCGACGACCACTTCCTGGAGGAGTTCAAGTACTCCCGTGATCTGGCCGGCGCACAGGCCTACCTGGACCGGCTGAGCCTGTTCATGACGGAGCCGGGTGCGCAGGTGCCCGAGCCGCGCAACCCGGCGGAGGCGGGGCTGGCGAACCTGTGGGCGCGGACGATTCCCGCCATGTCGGACGGCTGGCGGCGGCGCTTCGTCGCCAGCACCCACAACCTCATGGTCGAGTCCATGTGGGAGCTGGACAACATCAGCCGGCACCGCATCGCCAACCCGATCGAGTACATCGAGATGCGGCGGCGGGTCGGCGGGGCGCCCTGGTCGGCCAACCTCGTCGAGTACGCGGCCGGTGCCGAGATCCCCGCGCACCTGGCCGCGCTGCGGCCGCTGCGGGTGCTCTGCGACACCTTCGCCGACGCCGTCCACCTGCGCAACGACCTGTTCTCCTACCAGCGCGAGGTCGCCGAGGAGGGCGAGAACTCCAACGCCGTGCTGGTGCTGGAGCGCTTCCTCGACCTGGCTCCGCAGCGGGCCGCGGACCTGGTCAACGAGCTGCTCACCTCCCGGCTGCGCCAGTTCGAGCACACCGCGCTGACCGAACTGCCCCAGCTGCTGGCCGCCCAGGGGGTGCCGCTGGAGGACCAGCTCGCCGTCGCGCTGTACGCCAAGGGCCTGCAGGACTGGCAGGCGGGCGGGCACGAGTGGCACGCCCGGTCCAGCCGCTACCAGAAGCTGCGCGACCGCGACGCCGCCGACCTCAGCGGGCGGCCGGTCGGGCTGGGCACGTCGGCCGCGTGGCCCGGCCACCTCGCCCCCGGGGTGCGCACCTTCCTGGTCCAGCACGCGCACGTGCCGACCGGGCGGGTCGTCGGGCACCTGCCGATCCCGCCGCTGCACATGCCGTACGCCCATCGGACCAGCCCGCACCTGGCCCAGGCCCGGCGGCACGTGCTGGCCTGGAGCGAGCAGATGGGCTTCTTCGAGCCCGCGCCCGGCGACGGCCCGATCACCGTCTGGGACGCGGGCCTGGTCGCCGGGTACGACCTGGCCCACTGCGCCGCGATGATCCACGTCGACGCCAGCCCGGAGCAGCTGGAACTGTCCGCCGACTGGCTGGCCTGGGGCACCTACGGCGACGACCTGTACCCGGTGCGCTACGGCCGCACCCGCGACCTGGCCGGGGCGCGGGTCCAGAACGACCGGCTGGCGCTGTTCATGCCGCTGGACGGCGCGGCGGCGCCCGAGGCGGTGACCCCGCTGGAGCGGGGCCTGGCCGACCTGTGGCTGCGCACCGCCGGGCCGATGGGCCCCCACGCGCGGGCCCGGTTCCGCGTCGCGGTGATCGACATGATCGCCTCCTGGGTGTGGGAGCTGGAGAACCAGGCGATCAACCGGGTGCCCGACCCGGTGGACTACGTCGAGATGCGGCGGGCCACGTTCGGCTCGGACATGACCATGGGCCTGGCCCGGCTGGCGCACGCCGACACCGTCCCCGACGAGCTGTACGCGCACCGGGTGCTCCAGCAGCTCGAACACGCCGCGCAGGACTACGCCTGCCTCACCAACGACCTGTACTCGTACCAGAAGGAGATCCAGTACGAGGACGAGGTGCACAACATGGTGTTCGTGGTGGAGCGGTTCCTGGGCTGCGACCCGTACACCGCCCGCGACGTCGTCGCCGACCTGATGAACCAGCGGATGCGGCAGTTCGAGCACCTGGACGCCGTCGAGCTGCCGCAGCTGTACGCCCAGCTCGACCTGCCCCACCCGGTGCGCGACAGCCTGGACCGCTACGTCGGCCAGCTCAAGGACTGGATGTCGGGCATCCTGGTGTGGCACGACACCTGCATCCGCTACGGCGAGCACGAGCTGCGCGCCCGCCACCACACCGCCCCGGCCCTGCCCGGCCTGACCGGCCTGGGCACCTCGGCGGCCCGGCTGCCGCAGTCGCTCGCCGTCGCGTGACGACCCGGGTGGACGCCGCGGCGGGCGACGCGATAGGAGTTCTGTCATGACCGTACGGCTGCTGCTGCTGGCGCTGAAGGACACCTACGCCCACACCCACCGCGGCGACCGCCCGGCCGTCGCCACCGCCGACGAGCTGCTGGCGGCGGCCGGCCCGCTCGCCGAGGGGGTCCACGTCGCCGCCGCGGACGTGATGGCCGAGCCGAGCTGGGACATCTCCCCCACCACGATGCTGGCGCTGGCCCGCCGGGTCCGCGCCGCGCTGCTCGACGACGGCTACCAGGGCGTCGTCGTCGCGCACGGCCCGGACACCCTGGAGGAGAGCGCCTACCTGACCGATCTGCTGGCCGGGCCGGCCGCCGACCGGGGCGCGATCGTCTTCACCGGCGGCCTGCGCCGCCTGGACGACCCCGACGCCGACGCGCCGGGCAACCTCGCCGACGCGATCACCGCCGCCGCCGACCCCGTGCTGACCGGGGTCGGCGCGGTCGTCTGCGCGGCGGGCGAACTGCACGCCGCCCGCCTGGCCACCCTGGTCGACGCCGACCGCGTGGCCCTGTTCGACTCCGGCCCGGCCGGACCGCTGGGCCAGGTCATCGGCACCAAGGTCGAGCTGCTGGCCGCGCCGCCGCCCCGGCCCCCGGCCGTGTCCGGCGAGCCCGAGCCCGACGTCGCGCTCATCGCCACGTACCCGGGGATGGAGCCGGGGCTGCTGCACGCGGCCGTCGACGCCGGGGCCCGCGGCGTGGTGCTGGCCGGGACGGGCTCGGGCAACATCCCCGTCGGGCTGCTCAGCACCGTCGGCGAGCTGGTCGGCTGGGACATCCCGGTGGTGGTGGCCTCGCGCAGCGCGACCGGCGCGGTCGCGCTGGCCGACCTGCCGCCGGGCACCGGCCTGGCCGCCGGGATGGGCGCGATCGGCGCCCGCGGCCTGGCCCCGGCCAAGGCCCGGGTGGCGCTGATGGCCGCGCTCGGCGGCGGCGGGGTCGAGGCCGTACGCGACTGGTTCGCCCGCCTCTGATCGGCCGAACCCGCCCTCGACCGCGTACGGCTGCGGACAATGGGTGAGAAAGCGGTCGAGCGTACGAGGGGGCGGGCCATGGCGACCGACGAGGCGGCCACGCGGGCGGAACTGGCGGAGGTCGAACGGCTGATCGCCGACCTGCGGCGCAGCGCGCAGGGCATCCACGAGGAGATCGGCAACCGCGACGACGGGCCGGGCGATCCCGGGGACGTCAGCGAGCTGTTCGCCGAGACCCAGGAGCAGGAGGCGCTGCTGGGCGAGCTGGAGCAGCGCCGCGACGACCTCCGCCACCGCCTCGACCCCCACGAACCCTGACCGTCAGTCGCGGGCGGCGCGGGCGCGATCGACGACCTCCTCCGTGGTCAGCGGGCTCTTGGGGTGGTGGCTCAGGCACAGGGGCGTACGCACCTTGCGGAACGCGAAGCCCTCCCCTGAGGCGTAGAACTCGCCCGTGCCGAGCCGCGCGATGTCCGGCACGTCGGCGCCCTTGGCGCGGGCCATCTCCCGCGCCGCGTCGATCTGCACCGGGGCGTTGAGCAGCCCGAAGAACTGCGTCGCGGCGTTGCCCGGGATGCCGTTGTGCAGGCCCTTGGGCTGCTGGGTCGCGAAGACCAGGCCCAGGCCGTACTTGCGGGCCTGCGAGGCCAGGGCCAGCGTGCTGCGGGTGCACGCGGTCATCGGGCCGGACGGCGCCAGCGTCTGCGCCTCGTCCATGACGAACAGGCCGCCCAGCGGCCGCTCCCCGGCCGGGTTCTTCTTGATCCAGGCGAACAGCGCCATCTGGAGCTGGTTGACGAAGCTCTGCCGCTGCTCGTCGGAGGGCAGGCCGACGAAGCTGACCACCGAGATGCGCGCCCGCTTGCCCGGCGCCGGGGTCAGCAGCAGCCCCGGATCGACCGGGGCCCCGTCCCCGCCGAACAGCGGGTCGTTGACCGTCGCCGCCCGCAGCGTCTGCGCCAGCCCGAACCCGATCCGCTCCGCGTCGTCGATCTGGCTCAGCCCCTCCGGCAGCTCGGAGAGCAGGTCGAGGAACTGCTTCAACCCGCCGCCACCGGTACGGGCGAACGCCGTCAGCGACTCCTTGAGCACCGCCCGCGCCAGCTCCGCCTTGACCGTGTTGCCGTCGACCTTGGCGCGCGGCGCCAGGCTGGCCACCGCCGCCGCGATGGAGATCGCCAGCTCGTCCGGATCGCCCAGCACGCTGCGGAAGTCCGGCAGCGGCTGGAACGACACCGGGCGGCCCGCGTCGCGGTTCGGCGTCCACACGACGACGTCGGTGCCGTCGAGGAACTCCGCCGCCCGCGCGGCGTCCCCGTCCAGCCAGCCCGACGGCGGCTGCGGCCAGGCGTCGCCGAGGCGGGCGAGGTCGTTGTTGGGGTCCAGCACGATCGTGGACACGCCCTGGAGCGCGCACTCCTCGATCAGGCGCCGGATCAGCACCGTCTTGCCCGAGCCCGAACCGGCGAAGATCACCGTGTGCTTGCGCAGCCACTCCAGCTGAAGGTGCAGCGGCAGCCCGTCGTCGTACCCGGTGCCGAGGGCGATCACCGCCGACTCCCCGCCGGTCGCGGCCGCGTCAGCCGCCGGTTCGGCCGGTTCGGCCTCGGCCGCCTGCTCGACCTGGGCGAGCTCCGCGGCGACCTCGCCGAGGACGGTGCGCAGCAGCATCGTGCGCCCGGCCGGGCGCCGCGAGACCAGCCACGCCGCCAGGCCGGGATCGCGCTCGGCCAGCAGCTGCCGCAGCGCCGCGAAGGTACGCAGGTCGTCCTCGCCCATCTTCAGCCAGGCGCCGCCGTCCTCCGTGAACGCCTTCAGCGCCTCCTGGGTCTTGGGGCCCTTGTTCCAGTCCTCGTTGCGCAGCAGGAACAGCTTTCGCTTGGTGATGCCTCGGCTGAGCCCGGCGCCGGTCCGCGCCGCGTGGATGCGCGCCAGCGCCGCGATCGGCTGCTCGGCCGAGACCGCGCGGAACGACCAGTGCTGCTCGTCCTCGACCGTCTCGTCCAGGATCCGGCGCAGCCGGGCGTGCAGGGCCACCTTCCCGCCCTGCGGCGGATCGAGCTTGAACTGCCCGCCGAAGCGGCCCTGCTCCTCGATCCAGGCGGCCAGCCCGGCTTCGAGCAGCTCACGCACCACGCTGTCCTCGGTGGACGGCCGCAGCGCCCCGGAGATGTCCGCGGCCTGCTTGAGCTGTGTGAACCGCGCCTCCAGCACGTCGTCGCCCGGCGGCTGCGGGGCGACCGGCACCACCGGCGGCGCGGAATCGCCGTCGGCGAGCAGGCTTTCCAGCTCGCGGACCACGCCCCGGCGCAGGCAGGACTGGACGTGGTCGTTGATCGTGTTGATGAGCCGGCGCGGCGTCATGACCGTCGCGTACGCGAACGCCTCGGGAAGCACCGGCCAGGAGGGGTACTCCGGGACGTACCCGATCTCGGCGAAGCGCACCGCGAACCGCTTCTCGACGATGTCGCGCGCGATGTCCGCGCTGGCGATCCCCTTTAGCGTCACCGCCTCCCGGAACCGGTCCGCGACCGACTTCGTGGCCTGCGTCCGGATCAGCGTCCAGGTCGAGGGCAGGCACGACAGCACCGTGAGCGTGCGCCGGGTCGTCTGCCGCAGCGACATCAACCCGTCCGCGATGCGGTTGACCAGCATGATCTGGTCCTGGCTCTCGTCACCGGCACTGCCGCCGGAGGTGTCGGTGACCGCCTGCGCGATGAGCGTGTCGAGCTGGTCGACGGCGACCACGGCCGGTCCGGTCAGCGCGAGCAGCTGGGAGATCTCCTGCACGACGAGCTGCGGCAGCTTCGGCTCCGGGTGGATGCCCCAGGCGTGCCGCTCACCCTGTTCCAGCTCCTCCATCGACTGGAGATACGCGTAACCGACGTCCTGTGCGGTGGGGTCGCCCGCCGCCAGCAGCACCAGGGCCCGCGCCGTGTGGTGGCAGGCCATCCCGACCGGCTGGTGGTGGCGGCGCAGCGCGCCGACGAACTCGTCCACGTGGCCGCGTTCCAGCAGCCCGTTGCCGCCGATCGCGGCCCGGGCCTGCTCCCCCACCCCCGCCTGCTCGCACAGCCGGTCGAGGAAGACCGCGAGCTGACTGCGCTGCTCCCGGTATGGCCGGTAGAGGCCGTCCAGGAAGGCCAGTGCGGTGCTCTTCCAGAAGTAGCCGCCGTCCAGCAGCCCGACCAGGAAGAAGTAGCCGCCCTTGAGCTGCGTCTGCTCCCGTACCCAGCCGAGCAGGTGGGTCTTGCCGGAGCCGGCCTGGCCCTGCATGGCCACGCCCATCGGGCTGCCGTCGGCGCTGCGCTCGGCGTCGGCCAGCCCGTCCAGGATGTACCCGGCCACCTCGCCGTGCAGCGCCTCGACGTGGAACGGCGAGCTGCGCCAGACGTCGTCGGGGACGGGGGCGACGTCGAACCTCAGGCAGGACAGCGCGCTGCGGTCGTCCTCGTTCATGCCGCCTCGATCGACAGCAGGTGCTTGTCCTCACCACCGATGTGGATCGCGGCCGCGCGGTCTGCGTCGCTCAGGTTCTTCTGGTTCTCCTCGGGCACCAGGACCACCGCCCGGTGCACCGCCATGGTCATCAGCGCCTGGTCGACGGCGCCCCGGTCGATGCCGGACAGCGCGGCGCGCAGGTCGGTGAGGCTGACCCAGCCCTGCGGGGTGGCGGCGAGCCTGCGGTACGCGGTGCCGATCCGCTTCTCGACCTCGGCGGGCTTGACCACGCGCGGCTTGGCGACCCTGACCGGCTTCGGCGCCTCGACGGGCGCGTCACTGGCCGTAAACACCTCACCCAGGCTCAGCTCGGCGCGGCTGAGGTAGCGCTCGACGGCACCGAGCAGCGCGTGCAGGGCCGGGACGGCGGGACCGGTGCCCTTCACATACTCGGCGGTCAGTTCCCTCTTGCACTCCGCCCAGCCGTCGTCGGTCAGCTCGTGCGCCAGGCCCCGGCCGACCTTGCGGCGGACGGCCAGCTTCGCCTCGACGAGTGCGCGGCTGTCCTCGCCGGTCAGGGAGATCCCGTAGCGGGCGGTCAGCTCGCTGTTGGAGACCTCCCGGGCCTCGGCCATCAGCAGCATGAGGAAGGCCTTCTGGGAGGGCTTGAGGGTGGTGCCTGCCATCTTCACTCCTTGTGCGCGTCGTTGCGGCTGTTGCGGATGTATCGCTCCAGATGCGACAGCACCTGGTCGAGTTCGGTGAGGACCTGGTTGTTGGTGAAGCGGAGCACCGCGAAGCCGTCGAGCTGGAGCAGCACGTCGCGGCGCCGGTCGTTCTCGAACTTACGCGGGCCCCGGTGTTCCGGCCCGTCGACCTCCACGGCGCACCGCTCGGCCCGCCATTGCAGGTCGATGATGTAGTGCGGGTGCGTCTCGAACCGCCGGTTCCAGATCCGGCCGGTCGCCCAGGCGGCCTTGGCCAGCGCCGCCTCCAGGGCCTTCTCGGCGGCGCTGTTCGGGTCGGGCCTGCCTTCGACCGGCGGGTAGGTGACCGTCCCGGGCGGCGGCGCCGGGACGGGTGCCGCCGGGGTATGGGCCACGACCTGGGCGACGTGCTCGGGCAGCGGGAACGGGACGGGCTCGATCCGCTCGGCCGAGGGCAGCGGCGCGCCGGTGAGCCATACCCCGAAGGCGCCGTGGGCGGCCAGCCACTCGCAGGCGGCGCCGAGCACCCGCTGCGCGGCCGGGCCGAGGTCCGGCACGTCGACGACGATCGCGGTGCCGCGGCGGCTGTAGCTGGCGGCGAGCACCTTGGCCAGCTCGGCGGCGCGCACCTCGGGGGCGAAGCGGGTGGTGCCGGGACCGCCGCCGCGCAGGGCCGTCTCGGCCAGGTCGGCCAGGAACGGTCCGAAGTGGCCGCTGTCGGCGGCGAGTTCGGCGGCCAGGGCGCGTACGGCGGCGACTCCGGCTCCGGCCGGGCCGTCGAGCGCGGCGGCCGCGGGCAGCCAGGCGGGCAGGAGCTGGACGGCGACGCGTTCGAGTTCGGCCAGCACCGCCGCGACCAGGTCGGCGGTGGTCCGGGCGGCCTGCGGGTGGTACACGACCACGGCGGGCGCCCCGTCGGGCAGCGGGCGCAGTGAGAGCTCGACGGCGTCCAGAGCGGCGCCGCGCAGGCGTACGACCCTGCCCAGCGGCAGGTCTGCCCAACTCTGCGCCATCATCTGACTCCCCTGAGCGACGACGATCGCGAGTCTGCTCGCGTTCCCGTTGCCCCGCAACCGGATGTTCGGCCCCCCGGCACGCCGAGGGGACGCAAACTTCACCGGATCGGGCTACTGCCCCCGCTGCTCCGATCTGGTGAGACCACCCCGAAGATCACGCGAGTCGCCGGGCAGTCGGGCGTATCTTGACCGCTCAATCCCCCGATTGCCCGGCAACTCGCGTGAGGTGGTGGGCGGCGGCGCGGATCTCGCCGAGGAGGATCAGCAGGTCGTCGGTGGTGGTGGCGGGGTTGAGGAGGCAGGCGCGCAGCGATTCCCGGTCGGCGATGCGGGTGCCGGTCAGGAATGCCAGGCCGCGCCGCTGCACCGCCGCCGGGATGGCCCGGTTGAGCGCGTCCAGCTCGTCGTCGGGCAGGCCCGGCGGGCGGTGGCGGAACGCGGCGATGGAGGTGACCACCGGGGCCGTCAGCTCGAAGTCGGGCGCGGCGGCGAGCAGGCCGGCCAGTTCGCGGGTGCGGGCCACGGTCTGCCCGATCAGGTCGGTGACCCCGTCGCGGCCGAGGTGGGACAGGGTGGCCCAGACCCGCAGCGCGCGCAACGGCCGGGTCTGCTCGGGGCCGTACTCGGAGAACCAGCCGAGGTCGCCCGCGCCGTCGTCCCGCAGGTACGCCGGGACCAGGCTGAACGTGTCGCGCACCGCCGACGGGTCGCGGACCAGGACGCAGCCGCAGTCGACGGGCACGCCGAGCCACTTGTGCGGGTCCAGGGCGAGCGAGTCGGCGCGGTCCATCCCGGCGTACGGTCCGGGCACGGCGAGCACGCCCAGCGCCCCGTACGCCCCGTCGACGTGGAACCAGGTGTCGTACGCGGCGGCGATGTCGGCGAGTTCGGCCAGCGGGTCGACCGCGCCGGTGCCGACCGTCCCGGCGCTGGCGGCCACGCACATCGGCCGCATTCCGGCCGCGACGTCCTGCTCGATCAGGCGCCACAGCGCCTCCGGGTCCATCCGCAGCCGATCGTCGCAAGGCACGGTGCGCAGGCCCCGGCGGCCGATCCCGAGCAGCTCGGCCGCCTTCTGCACGCAGCTGTGGCCCTCGGCGCCGACGTACACGGTCATCGGGGGCTGCCCGGCCAGGCCGTCCTCGCGCACGTCCCAGCCGTCGCGCCGGGCGGCCCGGCCGCGCGCGGCGGCCAGCGCGATGACGGTGGCCATCGACGCGCCGCTGGTCAGCAGGCCGCCGCCGGGCCGGTGCGGGAATCCGACCAGCTCGGCCAGCCAGCGCAGCACGGAATGCTCCAGCAGCACCCCGGCGTGCTCACCCCCGGCGCAGCTCGGGTTGAGCGCGGCGGCCAGCGGCGCGACCGCGATCCCGGCGGGCGAGGGCGCGGAGTTGACCCACCCGAAGAAGCGCGGATGGCCGTTTCCCATCGGGTACGGCATGACCCGGTCGCGCACGTCGGCCAGCAGCTCGGTCAGCGGCCGCCCGGCGGCGGGCAGCGGCTGGCCGGTCAGCCAGGCCCGGTCGTCGTCGGACACCGGCCGCCACACCGGGGCACCGGCGATCCCGGCCACATGCCAGGCCGCCATCTCGGCGGCGGTCCGCCCGGCTCCAAACAGCTCGTCCACGGGGTACATCCTCGCCGGACGGCGATACGCGGCGCACGGGACCCACCGGGGTGGGGCGAGCAGCGCCCGCCCCACCCCGGCCCTCGGCCTCACACCGCCGGGCTGAGCACCGCCGAAGAGGCGGCAGCACGGGATCGCAGCATCCGCCGCCGGCCGGGCCCGTGGCCCAGCGTGGAGAGGAACTCGTCGATCTGGTTGACGGTGATCCCCGGCATGCAGACGACGTGCGACAGGCGCCCGTCGTCGGCGAGCACCCACCGGCCCAGCCGCCCCGACGGCGGGCTGGGCAGCGTGACCGTGAACGCGTGCGGGTTGCGGTGCGCGTCCCAGCCCAGCTCGCACAGCTGCTTGTGGGTGTAGTCGGCCAGCCGCCGCGACGCCTCGGCCCGCGCCCGCAGGCCGTCCAGGCCAACCCGGTTTAGCACCGTCCACAGGATCAGCGGGGTGTGGCCGGAGCGGGAGCCGGTGATGGTGGTGTCGGCACTGCCGGTGTACGACACCCGGGTGTCGGCGTTGCGGTACGGGGACTGGGCGTACACCAGCACCCCGCACGGCATCAGGGTAGACAGGAACTTGTGCCCCGACACGACCATCGAGGTGGCTCCGGCGGCGAAGTCGAAGGCCGGGCGCTGCCGCTCGGGCAGCAGCGCCAGCGGGACGCCCGCCATGGCCGCGTCGACGTGGATGCGCCGCCGGATGATGGCCAGGTCGTCGCAGACCTCGCGGATGGCCGCGACGTCGTCGATCGCCTCGGTCATCGTGGTGCCCGCGGTCGCCACGATCATCGCGGGCCGCTCGCGGCGCCGGGCCAGTTCCCCGGCCAGGTCGGCGACGTCCATCCGCCCGGTGACGTCGGTGCGTACGATGACCAGCTGCAACTTGAGCTTGCGCGCCGCCTTGGCCACCGAGTAGTGCGCCGCCGCCGAGGTGTAGACGACGATGTCGGGGTAGCGCTGCCACGCCTCGTCCAGGGCGTGCTCGGTGCCCTCGCTGGCGCCGCCGGTGACGTACCCCCAGCAGTCGCGCGGGGCCTGGAACAGGTCGCCGATGGTGGTGACGACCTCCCGCTCCAGCTCCTTGGTGTGGTTGACGCCGTGCCCCGGGTCGCCCCAGGCGTCGCCGACGTTGTTGAGCAGGTGGCCGGTCATCAGCTCGGACAGTTCCGGGAAGACCAGGTCCACCGCGCCGGGGAACCCGATGTCGTAATGTCGTGACTGCGCCAGGCGGGCGGTCAGGTCCCGCAGGGTCGCTGCGACCGACAGCGGCGGCGCCGCCGGTCGCAGCGGGGTGACCGGCGCGCCGGTCACCCGGCCCTCCTGCGGCCCCGGGCCTGCGCAGCGGCGATGCGCTGGTTGTCGGCCCAGGCCAGGGTGGTGGACAGCTCGTTCATCCAGCGCACGATCTGGCCGTGGTACTCGTCGGAGATCAGGTTGTCGAGGCCGACCGGGCTCCACTGCATCAGGTGGTGGCCGGGTGCGACCTCCAGGCTGTGCGTGGAGTGCACCTGGAAGGTGTTGAACTCGGCCAGGCCGCGCCGCTCCCCCACCATGACGCTGCCGTCGGTCATCACCACCCGGATGCTGCCCGGCACGTCGGAGTCCCGGCTGACCTGCGAGCGGACCTGCTCCCAGGTGCCGGTGTGGGTGTCCAGGCTGGACACGCCGAGCCCGGCGTAGACGGCCTTGTCGGTCATGGTGTCGTCGCGCCGGTTGGCCAGCGCGAAGCGCACGTCGTACGGCGGGCGCTGCGCGGCGATGGTCTGGTTGAGCTCGAACAGCAGCCGGGGCAGGTTGCTGACCTCCGGCCCGGCCAGCCAGATCTTCGTCGACGCGGTGAGCAGCTGCCGGTCGCGGCGGAACGGATCGACCTGCTTGTACAGGAACGCCAGCGCGTACGGCGACAGCGGGTCGGAGCGCCGCTTCTCCCACGCGTGCCGGGCGTGCAGCACGTTCATCTTGCGCAGCCGCTGCGCGGCCTGGTGCCGCAGGTCGGCCATCTGGGCCAGGTCCAGCATGGACGCCTCACCGATGGGATCGGACTGCTCGTCCATGCCGTGCGGCCGGTTTCCGGTGCCGGGCTGCGACTGCCCGTATGCGGTCGGTCCCATGTCACAGCTCCAGGGGTTCGAGGCGGTGGTCGCCGACGGTGAGCGGGTTCGGGGTGCCCCGCCCGATCTGCTGGTAGACGCCAGGGCGACCGCGGCGCATACCGCCGCCCCAGGCCAGACCGGTCAGACCGGCCCCGGCGATGAGGACCGGGATGATCCACGGCCACTTCGACCCCGGCGACACGCCCAGCAGCGCGCCCAGGTTGGACAGCATGAACACGATCACGAGGAAGCCGGTCACCGCGCCGACCGTCGGCGCGATGGTGCGGACGAGGACGGACTCGCGGGAGCCGCCGCCGCGGGCGAAGAACGCGCGCGCCGACAGGGCGGACAGCACCAGCAGCACCAGCACCGACATACCGCCGATGGTGGACAGCCAGGTGAACATGATGGTCATCGGGTCGGCCCCGACCAGCACGAACGCGGTCACGACCACGGCCGCCACGACCGACTGGACGGCCGAGCCGGCCAGCGGCGCGCCACCCCGCACACCGCCGCTGAGCTTGGCCAGCGCCGGAGGCAGCACCCCCTCGCGGGCCAGCGCGAAGATGTAGCGGGCCACGGTGGCGTGGAACGCCGACATGGCGGCGATGACGCTGGTGACCAGCAGGACCGTGGCCACGGTGATGATGCCGGAGCCGTATACCGTGCCCAGCACGCCCAGCGGGCCCTGATCGGGGTCGCGTGCGGCGTCCACGACGTGGTCCGGGCCGACAGCCACGGCGAACGCCCAGGCCGACACGGCGTAGAACAGGCCGAGGAACGCGACGGTCGCGGCCATGGCGCGCCCCACCGCGCCGTCGGCGCGGGCCTCCTCGCCGAAGGCCGGGCCGGTCTCACCGCCCACGAAAGCGGCCATCGCGAACGCGAGCACGCCACCGATGCCGGGCACGGCCAGCTGCGACGGCGACCACGGCGACATGTCCAGGCCCTCGGCCGGGTTGGCGATCGCGGCCAGGTCGAACAGGACGATGATGGCCAGTTCCACGGCGAGCAGGGTGCCCAGCAGCTTGGCGTTGGTGACGCCGCGCAGCTGGCCGAGGATGGCGACGACGACCCAGACCAGGGCAGCCCAGACCCACCACTGCCCGCCGACCAGGCCCGCCAGGGTGACCCCGCAGAGGCCGTACAGGCTGATCTGGATGGCGTTGTAGCCCAGCAACGCGATGACCGCGCCGGCGACCCCCACCGACGGGTTCAGTCCGCGCGCGAGCAGCGCGTAGAACGGTGCCGCGTGCGGCACGTGCCGGGCCATCGCGACGTAGCCGACGGCCAGCAGGCCGACCACCACGCCGATGACGACGAACGACAGCGGCACCGCGACCACGCCGGTGAAGGCGTACATCGCGACGACACCGCCGACCAGCACGGTCAGCGGCGAGGACGCCCCGACCGCGAAGACCCACAGCGATCCGGCGCCCAGCGTCCGGCGGGCCAGTGCGCGCCCCGTCATCGCACCTCCCGGGCCTGCTGTGCCCGGTGCGGCACGGTGCCGCTTCCGTCCTTGCCGATTCCGCGCATCGCGGTCCGCCTCCCCAGCGTCGTTCGCCCCCACCCAGCCGGGTGCACGCACCATCGAGCCACGCTGCTCGTTTCCGGTGAGTGCCCGACCGCCCGCAGGCATTTCGATAAAGCGAGCCGACTGTAATCGCTGGAGCACCAGACTGTCATGGGGGTCTAAGTTGGACCCCCCATACTGGACAGTCGCGTCAGGACACCATACGCAAACGTGCCGGGTTGCCGCGACACGCGTGCGGACCAGCGGTCCGATCGTCACGGCCGGGCACCGGCCGACCCGGTCCCGACACCGTTCGGACCGGTGGATTTCATCGCCGACACGCGCGAGGCCCGCCCCTGCCCGCGCCGTGGCGGCGGGTGGAGCGGGCCTCGCGGGACCGGGACGGTCAGGCGTCGGGCCGGCTGCGCACGGTGCGCAGCCAGCCGTACGCGGTGTGCTTGGGCACGTTGTAGTGGTCGGCGATGGCGGGGCCGTTGTCGCCGGTCTGGCGCATCACCGACTCGAAGTCGTCGGGAACCCGGCGGTAGACCCGCGCGGGGGCCTTGACCGCGCCGCGCTTGGCGGCCTTGCTCGCGGCCGCCTTCGCCGCCGTCGTCTTGCGACCGGCGGCCTTGGCCGTCGCGGTCTTGGCCGGTGCGGCGGCGGCCTTGGCGCCCTTGCCGTCCGCCTTGGGCGCGGCGGCCTTCGCGGGCTTGGCCGAGGCGGCCGCCTCGGCGGGCGCCGCGAGCACCACGGGGGCCACGGGCGCGGCGGCGGGCTGCGGCTCGGTCGCGGCCGGCGGGGCGGCGAACACCGGCATCAGCGCGGGTCCGTCCGGCGCCGAGGTCGGCCGGGCCGCCTTCGCGGCGGTCGGGGCGGCGGCCTTCGCCACGACGGCCGGGGCCGGAGCCGCCTTGGCCACCACGGCCGGAGCCGGAGCCGCCTTGGCCGCAGGTGCCTTGGCCGGGGCAGCCTTCGCGGCGGTCGCCCGCGCGGGGGCGGGCCGCGCGGCGGGCTGCGCGGCGGTGCTCCCGGCCGCGCTGCCGCGCGGCGCGGGCGCCGTGCTCCGGGCGGCCGGGGCCTGCCTGGCGGGCGCGGCGGGCCTGGCGCCCGACGGGGCGGCGGTGACGGGTGCGGTGGCCTCGACGACGATGACGGGCCGCGCGGCGGATTCCGGCGCGGACGCGGCGGCGGGCAGCGCGGCGGGCGGCAGCGGGGCACCGGTCGCGGCGGTGACCGCGCGGACCAGCTGGTTCAGGTCGAGCACCGGCAGGCCGCCCGGCGTGAGGCCGCCGCCGTCACCGGCACGCAGCAGCAGCTCCGTCACGATCGCGGAAGCGTCCGTCACCTCCACACGCAGTGTAGTCGTGGCGAGAGACGGATCGTCCGGCGAGATCGTGACGGTGTACGACGTCATCAGTGTGGCCTCCTTACCTGTAAAGCCACTGCGCACGTCCCCGTTTCTGTCGCATCGGCCCGGTCTGCTGTGCAGAGAAAGCTACGGCAAACCTGCGATCCCGCCAAGCCGCAGTAGGCGGCGATATCGTCACAGCCGGTAATTCAAGAGTGGTTCAGTGCTGGTGCAGGCGTTGTCCGAGGCCCATCATGTCTCGCGGAATGCGCAATCCCTCAGCGATTCGCACCAGCACGTCGTAGTGCTGCACGGTGCGTTTGCCGCCGCAGACGGCACGCACCGAGTGCTCCTGCATCCCGGTCGCGCGGCTGATCGCGTTGACGCTCATGCCCTGTCCGCGCAGGAAGGTGAACAGCTTGCCGATGTCACGCCGAGCGAGCACGTCGCGCAGCGGTTCCCCGTCGGCGTCGGCCGCCGAGGTCCAGCACCACTGGGCGGTGAGGGCGTCGGCGGCCCCGTCGGCGGACGGCTGTGCGCCCTGGCTGCTCAGTTCCAACACCGACGGCGTCATTCGTCCACCCCTTACGACCTGGCGACATCCGGGCAGGACGACTCCGTCCCACCCCGCACACCGCCACGGCCCGCTGCCGGCCTGCTGCGGGTCCCGATCCATTTAGGGGGAAAGCGGCCACGATGTCCAGGGGTCGATGCATGGAAATTGATGCGGACGCATCACACCCACGGGGGCTTGACGCGGCCGCCGTGAGCAGCTCAGCGCAGTACGGTCGTCAGCCCCAGCGGCGGCCACGGCGGATCACCCAGGGCGGTGAAGTCGTAGCGCAGGCGGCCCGGCGCGACCGCGAGCAGGGTGAGCGAGTTGGAACCGTACGCCCGGCGGCCGTCGACGGTGCCGCGGCGGAAGACGGCGTGCGGGTCGGCGGGCGGGGCGACCCGCTGCGCGGCCAGCACCGCCAGCCAGCTCGCCCAGGCCTGCTCCGGGGCGTCGTCGCGCGGATCGGGGCGCGGGGCGGCCGACAGCCGGGCGGTCAGCGCGGCCGTACGCGGATCGGCCGGATCGGCGCCGGTGTTGGACACCACGGTGACACCGGTGGGCAGCACCGACCCGGCCAGGCGCCGCCCGTCCCAGCCCGCCAGCCCGGGTGCCTGTCCCGGCGCGGCGGTCACCAGGTGGAACGGTGAGAACACGCCCAGGTCGGCGGGCAGTGCCCGGCCGCACGCGGCGCCCAGGGGCAGCTCCCCCCGGGAGCGGCGCGCCGCCGGATCGGGTTCGGACCCCGATCCGTTGAGCACGCAGGCGACGCGGCCGGTCTCCGGGTCGGCGGCGAGCCAGGTGCCGCCGGAGAGCCGGTCCAGCCCGCCCAACAGCGGCAGCGGCGCCCAGTGCCGGGCCGGGGGCAGCCACGGCCGGTCGAGCACCTCGTCGCGTACGGCCAGGACCAGCAGCGGGGTGCGGGCGCCGGGTTCCCAGCTGAGCATCACCGTGCACATAGGACCATCTCACCGCATCGCGTCCCGGGGCGGCGCATCAGCCCCCCGCCCGCCGCAGCGCCGACCGCGCCCCGTCGTAGGCGTCCAGCACCCGCTGGGCCGGGGCGAGCACCTCCTCCCGCGCCACCCGCTCCACCCCGGCGCGCAGCCGCGCGGCGGCCCGGCGGCGGCGGCGCCGGGCGGCCAGCCGGACCACGGGCCGCACCAGCAGCGACAGCAGCAGCCCGGCCAGCAGCCCGCCCGCGAGCAGCGCGGTCGGGGTCGGCAGCTGCCAGCCCTGGACCGCGACCTGCGGCAGCGGCAGCGCGGGCAGGGCCAGGGCGAACATGGCCCAGCGCACGCCCAGCCACACCAGCCCGACCAGCGCCGTCAGCGCGAAGACCCATTGCAGTACGTTGATCAGCGTCCACCAGCGCCGCGGCCGGGCCACGCCCAGGTCGGTGGTGGCCACCGCCCGGTCCAGCGCGTCGGGCAGGCCGTCGGCGCCGGAGCGCACCGCCGCGAGCAGGCTGTCGCGCCAGGGCGCGGGCAGGGCGGCCCCGGCACGGGCGGCGGTGTCGCGCAGTGTCAGCGCCACCGCCGCCTGCTCGGCGGGCGCGGCCGGGCTCAGCGAGGTGGCCCCGACCGGCCCGGTCGTGTCCGGATCGGCCGGACCGCCCAGGTGCAGGCGGGTCAGCGGGTCGGGGCGGACCCGGCGCAGCCAGCGCAGCGGCGGCCAGCCGGTGCGTTTGCGGGCGCGGTGCACGTACGCGCGCTCGGTCGCGGCGGCCACCAGCGGCACGCCCGCCGCCCGCGCCAGCGCGTCGGTCAGCGGCCGCAGCACCTGCTTGCCCAGCGCGTCCTTCGGGACGTCCGGGGCGACCAGCGGCTTCAGGTCGGCGACGGCGTCGTCCACATCGGCGGCCAGCCGCCGCAGCGCCGCCTGCCGGGCCGCGACGGCGGCGCCGACCGTGTCCGCCAGCGCGCGCAGCCCCGGCGGGCCCACGGTGGAGCTGGTCAGCACGGGCACGTCGGCCAGGCCGTCGTCGGCGAGCAGGCGGCGCAGGTCGACCAGGCACAGTTGCAGGTCGTCCGGGGACAGCAGGTCGACCTGGTTGAGGTCGACCACGGTGATCTCGCGGTGGCGGTGGAACCGGGCCAGGTAACCGTGGTGGACGATCTTGTCGGCGTACTTCTGCGGGTGCAGCACCCAGACGATCAGATCCACCACGGCCAGCAGCCGGTCGACCTCGGCGCGGTGGGCGTCGTGCACCGAGTCGAAGTCGGGCAGGTCCAGCAGCACCAGGCCGGACAGGTCCGGGTCGGCGCCGCCGGGCCGGACGAAGCGCTTGCCGACGCCGAGCCAGTCGAGCAGGTCGTCGGCGCCCTGGTCCCCCCAGACACAGGCGTGCGCCTGGCCGGTGGTGGGGCGGCGCAGGCCCGCCTGCGACAGCGACAGCCCGGCCATCCCGTTGAAGATGCTGGACTTGCCGGTGCCGGTCGCGCCGGCCAGCGCGACGACGGTGTGCAGCCGCGACAGCGCCAGCCGCTCGTCGGCCTTGACGGCCAGCGCCGCCGCGGCGGCCAGGTCGGCCTCCGGCAGGTACGGCCGCGCGGCGGCGGTGAACGCGCGCAGGGCCTCGATGCGGTCGTACACGGCGGTGTCGTTCACGCGGCACCGCCCGGGATCGGGTCGGCCTGCCGGGCGGCGCGCACCGCCGCGGCGGCCGCGCGCAGCCGCTGCCCCGCGTCCGGATCCACCCCGACGGCGGCCAGGGCCGCGTGGAACCGCCGCGCCTCCTCGCCGTA
Organism: Catellatospora sp. TT07R-123; assembly: GCF_018327705.1. Classification (NCBI taxonomy): domain Bacteria; kingdom Bacillati; phylum Actinomycetota; class Actinomycetes; order Micromonosporales; family Micromonosporaceae; genus Catellatospora; species Catellatospora sp. TT07R-123. Next base: position 2,334,046 of record NZ_BNEM01000002.1, read on the forward strand.
CAGGGTGCGCACCCGGGCCAGCAGGTCCTGCCGGGCCTGCTGGGCCAGCCGCCGCACGGCCTGGTCGCCGAAGACCGCCTCCAGCACCTTCTGCGCGGCGATGGTGGTGCCGCCCGCGACCGCGATCTCGGCCCCGGTCGGGATGAACGCGGTCGCGGCGAACACGGCGACCATCAGGCACAGCCCGAGCGCGTTCACCGCGTACGCGCTGGCCTTGGCGGCGAGCAGGCGGTTGCCCGACTCGGTGCGCACCAGCTCCAGCACGCCGCGCTGCCAGTCGCGCACCAGCCGGTCGGCGCGGGCCTGGATGTCGGATGAGGCCGACCCGAGGTCCTGCGTGCCGGGGCGGGCCAGCACCGCCGCACCCGCGGGCCGGGTCCGCCACGCGTTGACCGCCTGCTCGGCGGCGTCGGCGGCCGTGGCATGCAGGAAGGTCACCAGCCCCGACTCCAGCGCGGTCTTGAGCTGCTCGTCGGGCAGCGGTTTGCCCGACACCGCCGCGACGAGCCGGTCGCGCCAGCGGCCCACGCGCGCCTGGAGGCCGCGCATGAACTCGCCGGTGCCGACCAGTTCCTGCCAGCGGGTCAGCACCTCGCCCCGGAACAGCACCCCGTCGAGCAGGCCGTGGTCGACGGCCTGCTCGGCGTCACGGTAGGCCCGGTCGGCGGCCTCGCGCAGCTCGCCGACGGCCGCGGCCTGCGCGTCGGCCCCGGCGGCCAGCCGGTCGCCGGCCGGGCCGAGGGCGGCCACGGCCCCGTCGACGGTCTGCCGGATCACCCGGGCCCGCTCGGCGGCCGAGCGGGCGAGCTGGTCCAGCCAGTCGCGCAGCGGCGCCACCGCCTCCGGCGGCAGCAGGCCCTGGGCGTCCAGGACGCGTTCGGCCACCACGTACAGGCCGACCTCGGCCAGGCCGTGCTCGGTGAGCATCTCGCGCAGATGCGGGACGACCTCGCCGTCGGCGCCGGGCGGCACCCGGTTGAGCACCACCGCCACGGCGGTGCCCCGGTCGCGGGCGGTGGTCAGCAGCTCCCACGGCACCGCGTCGGCGTAGCGGACCGCGGTGGTGACGAACAGCCACAGGTCGGCGGCGGCGAGCAGCTGCTCGGCCAGCACCCGGTTGGCCTCCTCCACCGAGTCGATGTCGGGCGCGTCCAGCAGCGCCAGACCGGGAGTGAGCTCGGGCGAGGTGACGATGACCAGGTCGGTGCCGGTGCCGCCGGGGGTGTGCGTCCGCCCCAGCCGCGGCAGCAGCTGCGCCTGGCCGAACCACGTCGCGTCGCCGGGGTGGCAGACCAGCACCGGCGCCCGGGTGGTGGGGCGGCGCGCCCCGGCCACGCTGACCGGAGCCCGGACCAGGCTGTTGACCAGGGTCGACTTGCCCGCGCCGGTCGAGCCGCCCGCGACCGCGAGCAGCGGGGCGTCCAGCCGGGCCAGGCGCGGGATCAGGTAGTCGTCGAGCTGGCCGACCGTCGCCCGGGCCAGGGCGGTGTCGGTGGCGGCGTCGGGCAGGGGCAGGGGGTACGCCGCCGCGGCCAGCTCATCGCGCAGCCGTACCAGCGACGCCGCCAGCCCTGCTCCTGCCTCGTTCATGCGTCCAGCATGCCCAATATCGCGGCTCGTCACTCCCGCAACATACGAAACCGCCCCGTCCCAGCGGGGACGGGGCGGCTCAGGCAGCTGTTCGTGCTGGTCAGATGTTGTTGTTCCAGCCGCGCTTGATGTCGGTGGTGGCGCGGGCCTCGCCCACGCGCAGCACGTCCCAGCGGCGGGCGGGCTCGTCCGAGGTCTTCAGCGTGACCTGGTCGCCCACGCGCACCTTCGGCTCGACCCAGCACGTGAGATAGCGGCCGCTCGACCTCAGATCCACCTGTACCAGCATCGTCGTCATGCCGATCAAGGTAGCCGGGCGACGCGATCGACGCAGCCGATTATCCGCCGAGCTGTTCCACGCAGTGCTGGTGGTAACTGACCAGTTCGGTCAGCGGGATCGCCTTGCGCGATACCGCGGACAGGTCTTTGCCCTCCTTGGTCCACAGCGGCGGGAAGGTGTTGATGCCCTGGTCGGGGCGGGCCTGGGCGACCTCCTCGGCCCAGCCGGGCCAGCGCAGGCCCTCGGCGAAGCCGGTCAGCGCGCCGGACAGCATCGCGCCCAGCCACTGCCCGTAGCCGAGGTCCAGGTCCTCCCAGCGCAGGGAGTCGGGGGCGAAGTAGTGGACGGTCGGGGCGGCGCCGGGTCCGGCCGGGGCCCAGATGAAGATGCCGCCCAGGACGTCGTACGCGATGACCAGACCGCCGCGCGACGGGTCGGCCTCGGCCAGCACGTCGGGCAGGGTGTCGGTGCCGCCGCCGAGCACCCGCAGCCAGCCGTGGTCGATCAGCAGGCCGCCGCTGTGCAGGGTCACCGCGCCCAGCCAGGAGCGCTCGGTGATCTCCAGCCCGTCCAGGCACCGCCTGGCCCGCTCCGGGTCGGCGGGCAGGACCTCCACCGGGTACGGCGCCCCCGCGACCGCCTCCAGCACCTCAGGCCACGCGCTCTGCTGCATCCGCGCATCGTAGAGGCCGGGGCGCCCCGCCGTGGGGCACCCCGGCCACTGCTCAGCCGTGCTCGATCGGCAGGGTCTGCTGCCCGTCCGCCGTGGACACGACGATCTTCGTGATCTCGGCGATCCGGTCGGCGTCGGCACCGGTCGCGGCGTAGACGTACCAGCCGTCGCGCAGCTGCGCGACGACCTTCGGCCCGCCGGGGAAGTGCACCTCGACGCGGGTCGTCCCGGTCGGCACCCGCCCGAACGTGTACGCCGCCCGCGGATCCGTCGCGTAGGCCGCAGAGCTGTTGGACAGCCTTCCGGGCGGGTAGCTCGGATTCATCTCGGTGGTCAGCGACGAGCCGTTGACGTCGACGTAGCCCTGCTGCGGGGTCAGCCAGCAGGCGGCGCCCCAGCGGTCCTCGGCGTACAGCAGCAGCGTCAGCTCGCCGGGCACCACCTCAAGCTGGAACCGCAGCGGCGGCAGCGCGTCCCGCCCGTCGGCGGCGAGGTCGGCCGCGGCGTAGTCGGCGCACCGGCCGAGCGGATCCACCGCGTCCGACGACGGCCGGGGCGGCTTGCCCGACGTCGGCGTGGGCGCGGCCGAGGGCAGCGCGGGCTGCGCGTGCGGCCCGCCGCCGCCGGTCAGCCACCAGGTGCTCAGCAGCACCACCGCGACCAGCGCCGCTGCGGCGAGCACCAGGGGCAGCGGGCGCCGCGCGGGACGGCCCCGGGTGATCCGCGACAGCGGCACCGCCAGGTGCGTGTCCCGGTGCGCCCGGCGGATCAGGTCGGCCAGGCGCTCGTCGTCGAGCTCCAGCGTCATCACATCGCCTCCTCGACCAGCCGCAAGCCGTCCGGCGTCACGGCACCGACCTGGGTACGCAGCGCCGCCAGTGCCCGGTGCAGGTGCACGTGGACGGTCGCCGCCGTTATCCGCAGCACGCCGCCGGTCTCCTCGGCGGACAGGTCTGCCAGCACCCGCAGCGCGAGCACCTCCCGCTGGCGCCGGGGCAGCGCCAGGACCAGGGCGCGCAGGCGGGCGTCGAGTCCCGCGTACGCCCCGGGCTCCACGCCCACCTCGGGCGGTTCGGCCAGCACCTCCCGGCGCAGCCGCCGCCACCAGGACCGCTGCTCGTTGAGCGCGGTACGCAGCACCCAGGCCACCGGGTTCGGGTGCGCGCGCACCGTCGCCCAGTGCGCGAACGCCCGGGTGAACGCCTCGGCCACCGCGTCCTCGGCCCCGGGGGCGCCCCGGGTCGCCACCAGCACGGCCCGATACACCGCGTCCTTGCGGGCGGCGTAGAACTCTCCGAAATCGTCCATCGACTCCACCTGTTCCGGGAACTGTCGCACAGACAACGCCCCAGCCCTCCCCCACCTTTACCGCCCGCCGCGTGAAGCGCGGGCGTGGGCATGGGCGTGCAGTTTCGGGGAAACTGCACGAATCTTGGCGGCGATTCCAGCACTTTCCCCGAAACTGCACGAACGCCCACCCGCCCCGCGGCGGCGGGGCGGGTGGGGGGTGCAAGGTGTCAGGGGGCCACGGCGAGCAGGGAGAGGCGGTCGTTGAGGGACGGGCCGACGAACGGGTGGTCGCCGGAGGTGAACAGGCGGCAGGTGCCGAGCTTCTCGCGGTCGTGCTCGCAGGCGACGGCGCGTCCGGACCGGACCCGCAGCGAGCTGGCCGTGTCGTTGCCGACCTTGCCGAGGTCGGCGGCCGGATACCAGCCGGGGCCGAACGGGGCGGAGGTGCCGTTGAGGTCGCGGTCGGCGTACGCCAGGACGCTGTCGCCGCTCGCCCCGCCGGGATACACCGCGAGCAGGGACACGGCGTCGTTGAGGCGGCCGCCGGACAGGTCGCGGTCGCCGGGGCCGTAGAGGCGGCACAGGCCGAGGTCGCCCTCGCCGATGAGGTCGGTGCGGTCGTCCTCGCAGGCGATGGCGCGGTATCCGTCGGCGACGCGCAGCGAGGTGATCGTGTCGTTGCCGACCTGGGACAGCTCGCCGGTGAGCGCCTGGTGGATGCCGGGCCCGAAGTCCTGCGCCGGCCCGGCCATACCGGCGTCGCCGGTCGCGATCAGCGCGGGACCGCCGACCGCGAGCAGCGAGACCTTGCGTTGCAGGTCGTCGCCGACGCTGCTGTGGCGGCCGGGGCCGAACAGGCGGCACAGCCCGAGGTCGGCGTCGGATCCGGCCGAGACGGTGTCGTTGTCGCAGGCCAGCACCCGGTATCCGGATTCGACGGCGAGTGAGGAGACCGCGGCGCCGAGCCGGTCGAGCGCGCCGGTGGCGGCCTCGAACCCGCCGACGCCCAGCGGCAGGTCGGCACCGGTGAAGCCGGGCCCCTGGTACGCGGTGGCGCCGGGATGCCGGGAGGGGCCGCCGAACACCGCCAGCAGCGAGGTCTTGTCGTCGAGGTCCTTGTCGACCCGGTCGTGGTCGCCGGGGCCGAAGAGGCGGCACTCGCCGAGGTCGCCCTCGTCGACCCGGCCGTCGGTGCCGCCGTCGGCGCAGGCCGCGACCCGGTAGCCGGGGGCCACCCGCAGCGAGCTGAGCTCGTCGTCGCCGACGGTGCCGAGTTCGCCCCGGGCGCTGTCGAAGACGCCGGTGCCGTAGGACTGCCAGTCGCCGCCGAACGCCTTCCCCGCGTACGCGACCAGCGGCGGCGTGGCCGTGCCGGCCGCGGCGGCCCGGCCGACCGGGGATGCCCCGGCATGTGCCCAGGCGAACGCCACCAGGATCGCCGCGCCCGCCGCCAAAGACTGCCGTGCCCGCATCTCAGACTCCCTACACCGGAGGAGTCCAAAATGCCCCTTATATCGCTGTGCGCGCAATGCCTGCCCGGCCGGATGTCACGCGCGCGGGGGGAGCGATCCCCCCGCGCGGGTGACCGGGCGTCAGGCGGCCAGCTCGGCGTTGGCGCGGGCGGTGACCAGCTGGAGCACCCGCCCGGCGACCGCCAGGTCGTCGGCGGGGATGCCGCCGTACAGCCGGGTGGTGACCTCGCCGACGGCGGCGCGCAGCTGCTGGAACCGGGCCGCCCCGGCGGCGGTGTGCTCCACGCCGGCCCCGGTGTCGGCCAGCAGGCCGGCCGCGGTGAGCTGCTCGACCGCGACGGCGGCCTCCGCCTCGGCGACCTTCAGCCCGGCGGCGAGCCGGGCGGTCAGTGCCGGGCCGGGGACCGGCGCGCCGTTGGTCGCGTTCAGCGCGACCCAGCGGTGGAAGTCGATTCCATCCTGGTCGAGCAGCCGGTCGAGCACCGCGCGGGCGGCGCGCTCGGCTTGGCCCAGGATCTGTCCGTTGAGGGTGGTCATGGTTTCTCCTTCGGGTCCAGCGGGGTGTCGAGCAGGAGGGACAGGTCGCGGACGAACGCGGCGGTGCGCTCGCCGTCGAGGCCGCCCAGCGGGGCGAGCAGGCGTTCCTGGAGGTCGCGGACGATGACGACGGCCCGCGCGGTGACCTCGCGGCCGTGCTCGGTCAGGGTCAGCCGCACGGCCCGGGTGTCGTCGGGGTCGGGGGCGCGGTCGACCAGCCCGGCGGCCTCCAGGCCGCGGGCCAGTTTGGAGATGTAGAGGGCCTCCAGGCCGGTGTGGTCGGCCAGGCGGCGCTGGCTGGGGCTCTCCCCCGCCCGCTGCATGCCGTACAGGGAGCCGAGCACCGAGTACTGCGCGTGGGTGAGGCCGAGGGGGGCCACCGCGCGGTCGACGGCGACCCGGAACTTCATGGACAGCCGCCAGACCAGGAACCCCGGTGTCGCGGCACGTGCTTCGCTCATGGGATTTAATGTACATGGCTACTATAGCCATGGCTAGTATTTTTCCCGGCCGCCGTGCCGTGAACGGTCGGCGCGGCGGCCCGGGTCAGCCGGTGATGCGGGCGGCGGCCAGCTTGCCCGAGATCAGCACCATCGGCACACCGACCCCGGGCGTCGTGCCCGACCCGGTGAACACCACGTTGGACAGGGACGGGTGCAGGTTGCGGGGGCGGAACGGGCCCGACTGGGTGAGCGTGTGCGCGGCCGCGAACGGGGTGCCCGCCGCCATCCCGGCGTCGGCCCAGTCGGCCGGGGTCACCACGTGCCGGGTGCGGATGCCGTCACCGAAGCCGACGTACCCGCGCTGCTCCAGCACCTCGACCAGCTCGTCGGCGTACGACTCGGCCAGCTCGCCGCGCCAGTCCTGCCGCCCGGCGACCAGGTTCGGCACGGGCGCGAGCACGTAGTAGGTGTGCCCGCCGGGCGGGGCGACGGTCGGGTCGGTGCGGCTGGGGTTGGTGACCAGCAGCGACGGGTCGCTCATCAGCCGCCCGCGCGTGATCACCTCGTCGAACGTCGACTTCCAGGCCCGCCCGAAGTGGATGTTGTGGTGCCCGGCCTTCGTGTACTCGCGGTCCGATCCGACGTGCATGACCACGCACGACGGCGAGTAGCGCAGCGGCCGGCGCGGCGCGGCGCCGGTGAGCGCGTACGCGGCGGCGGTGTCGGGGTTGAGCACCACCGCGTCGGCGGGGATGCGCTCGCCGGAGGCGGTCACCACGGCGGTGGCGCGTCCGGCGCTCGTCTCGACCCGGGCCACCTCGGTGCCGTAGCGCATCACCACGCCGTGCTTCTCCCCCGCCGCGGCCAGCGCCCGGGGCACCGCGTGCATGCCGCCGTACGGGAAGTAGACCCCGGCCACCGAGTCCAGGTAGGAGATGACGGTGTAGACGGCCAGCGCCTTCTGCGGGGACAGGCCCGCGTACATGGCCTGGAACGAGAAGACGCGGCGGGTGCGGGGGTCCTTCAGGAAGTGGTCGATGCGGGGCTGGAGCCGGCCGAACGCCCCGGCCGCGACCAGGCGCAGCAGGTTGGCGGTGAGCAGGTCGCGGGGGCTGTCGAAGTTGCGGTCGATGAAGTCGTTTCGCTCCAGCTCCCACAGGCGGCGGGCGTACGCGGTGAAGCGCAGGTACCCGTCGGCCTCGGCCCGCCCGCACACCGCCGCGATCTCCTCGGCCATCCGGGGCGGGTCGGCGATGACGTCGAGCTTCGACCCGTCCGGGAACCAGGCGCGGTATGCCGGATCCAGCGGGGTCAGGGTGAGCCAGTCGGCCAGCTCCTCGCCGACCGCGGCGAACGCCTCGGCGATCAGCTCGGGCATGGTCAGCACGGTCGGGCCGGTGTCGAACTCGTACCCGTCGCGCAGCAGCCGCCCGGCCCGGCCGCCCGGCTCGGCCTCGCGCTCCAGCACGGTCACCTGCCGCCCGGCGCCCGCCAGGTGCAGCGCGCAGGCCAGGCCGCCCAGCCCGGCGCCGACCACGACCACCCGCTCCGTCGGCCCTGTCACGGTACGCATCCCCGCCGCTCCCCTCGTGCTCATGCCGCGCGCCAGGCGACCGCGGCGGCCAGCTCGTCCAGCCCGGCGCGGACCGCGCCGGGCAGCGGCGCGGCCGCCAGCGTGGCACGGGCCTCGGCGACCCGCTCGCCGATCATGTCACTGAGCTGCTCGGGAGCGCCGGTGGCCCGGACCGCCTCGGCCAGGCGGGCCACCTCGGCCGCCGCCAGCGCCGCGTCGAGCTCGGCGCGCTGGGCGGCGGTGGCCCGCTCCCGGGCGAGCAGCAGCAGCATGGTGGGCTTGCCGAGGTCGTCGCCGACCGGTTTGCCGGTGACGGCGGGTTCGCCGTACAGGCCGAGCAGGTCGTCTCGCAGCTGGAACGCCTCGCCGACGGCCAGGCCGTAGCGGGTGAACGCCCGGCCCGCCGTCCCGTGCGCGAACGCGGCCCCGCCGGAGCCGCCCAGCGCGGCGCCGAAGTGCAGCGGCCAGGTCACGGTGTATCCGGCGGTCTTGAGGCGGGCCGTGCGCAGCGCCCGCTCGGGCGACCAGGCGCGGGCGCAGTCCCCGAGCACGTCGAGGAACTGCCCGGCCACGGCCTCGACCCGCATCCGGTCGTAGGTGGCGCGCGCGGCCGACAGCGCCGTGGCGGGCACGTCGGCGCGGGCCATCAGCTGGTCGGCCCAGACCAGGCACAGGTCGCCGACGAGGATCGCGCCCGCGTCGCCGAACCGGTCGCCGTCGCCGCGCAGCCGCTGCGCGCGGTGGGCGGCGGCCAGCTGCCGGTGCGCGGTGGGGCGGCCCCGCCGGGTGGCGGAGCGGTCCATCACGTCGTCGTGCACCAGCGCGAACGCGTGCAGCAGTTCGAGGGCGGCCAGCGCGGGCAGGACCCGGTGCAGCGGCGCGTGCGGCCCGGCGACGGCGCGCCAGCCCCAGTACCCGAACAGCGGCCGCACCCGCTTGCCGCCGCCGAGCACCGCGTCGCGGGCGGCGTCGGCCAGCGGCCGCAGTGCGGGGTCGACCGCCAGCAGCGCGGCGCTCTCCTGCCGGACGAAGTCGGCCAGCACCTCCTCGACGGCGCCGGGCAGCGCGGCCGGGCCGACCTCGGCGTTGCTATGCCTGTTTTCACAGGTCAGTAGGCCCGGGGCGGCAAGGATGGAGGCGGGTGCGGAAGAGGTGTCGTTGGCCACGCGGCCAGACTAGCGTAGAGTCGATGTTGCGTCGATTACTGAGTCGATTTGGGGAGGGCTCGTGGAGCCGCAATTGCCGGAGGCGGAACTCGCCGCGGCGTACGCCCGCTGTCGTGAGCTGCACCGACAGCACGGCCGCACCTACTACCTGGCCACCCGCCTGCTGCCGGGGTGGAAGCGCCCGCACGTGCACGCGCTCTACGGCTTCACCCGCCACGCCGACGAGATCGTCGACCGCACCGAGGAGCTGCCGCCCGCGCAGCGGGCCCGGCTGCTGCGCGACTGGTCCGACCGGTTCGTGGCCGGGCTGCACGGTGCCCGCACCGACGACCCGCTGCTGCCCGCGGTCCTGCACACCATCGCCGCGTTCGACCTGGACCGGGCCGACTTCGCCTCGTTCCTGCACTCCATGGCCATGGACCTGGAGATCACCGCGTACGCCGACTACGACGCGCTGCTGGAGTACATGGAGGGCTCGGCGGCGGTGATCGGCACGATGATGCTGCCGATCCTCGACCCGGCCGACCCGGCCGCCGCCCGCGAGCCCGCCCGGCAGCTCGGACTGGCGTTCCAGCTCACCAACTTCATCCGCGACGTCGCCGAGGACCTCGACCGCGGCCGGGTCTACCTGCCGCAGGAGGACCTGCGCCGGTTCGGGGTCACCGACGCCGAACTGCACGAGTGCGCGCGGCGGCATGCGGCGACCCCGGCCGTGCGCGAGCTGGTCCGGTTCGAGATCGCCCGTGCCCGTGCCCACTACGCCCTGGCCGCGCCGGGCGTCACCATGCTCGCCCCGACCTCGCAGGCCTGCATCCGCACCGCCTACCACCTGTACGCGGGCATCCTCGACGAGGTCGAGCAGGCCGGGCACGACGTGTTCGCCCGGCGCGCCGTGGTGCCGAACCGGCGGCGGCTGGCGGTGGCCGCGCGCTGCCTGCTCACCCGCCCCGGCACGCCGGTCGCCGCGCCGCCGGTGCCGTCCCCGCAGCCGGTGTGCTGATGGACCCGCTGCGCTACCTGCTGATCCTCGCCGCGTGCCTGGCCGTGACGCTGCCGCTGGAGCTGCTGCTCGGCGCCCGGGTCTACCGCCGCCCGCGCCGCCTGCTGGCCGCGCTCGCCCCGGTGGTCGCCCTGTTCGTGCTGTGGGACCTGGCCGCGGTCGCCCGCGGGCACTGGTGGTTCGACCCCCGCTACACCACCGGCGCCCGCCTGCTCGGGCTGCCCGTCGAGGAGTGGCTGTTCTTCGTCGTCGTCCCGCTGTGCGCGCTGCTCACGTACGAAGTGCTCGGCCGCGCCGGCCATCTGCTCCGCTCGCCCGCCCATCCCGAGGAAAGGAAGGGCACCCTCTCGCCAGAATCGGTGGCAGAGGGTGCCCCTCTCGACGTCGCAGCCCGTGGGGGCCGACGTGGGCGGTGAGTACACCGTCGCCGCGGTCGCCGCGTCCGTGGCGGTGGTGGCGCTGGAGCTGGGCGTGCTGCGCACCGGGCTGCTGCGCAGCGTCCGCTACTGGGTCACCCTGGCCATCGCGTTCGCGTTCCAGGTGCCGGTCGACGGCTGGCTGACCCGGCCGGACGCGACCGTCGTGCACTACGACGACGCCGCGATCTCCGGCCTGCGGGCGCCGTGGCACATCCCGGTCGAGGACTACGGCTTCGGCTTCGCCCTGGTCACGCTGACCCTGCTGCTCTGGCTCAAGCTGCGCCCGGCCCACCGCGGACAGGGCGCCGATGAGTGAGCCGAGCCTGCTCGGCAGCCTGCTGCGCGCGGGATTCGACCGGATGGTGCGCCGCGACCTGCGCGGGGTGTACCTGCGAGGCGGCCTGCCCGCCGGCCCGTTCGTCTGGGCCGCCAACCACCACAGCTGGTGGGACCCGTTCGTCGCCTCGGCGGTGCTGCACCGGGCCGGGCGCCCGGTCTGCCTGCTGATGCTCCAGGAGAACCTGGACCGCTACCGGTTCGTCCGGCGCCTCGGCGTCTTCGGCACCGCCGAGCTGGCCACCGGCCTGCGGCTGCTGAAACGGGGCCGCACCCTGGTCGTCTTCCCGGAGGGCGAGCTGCGCCCGGCCGCCCCGCCCGGCCCGCTGTCGCCGGGCGCCGCCTGGTACGCGGCCCGCACCGGCACGCCCCTGCTGGCGGTCGCGGTGCGGGTAGTGCTGCGCGGCCAGGACCGGCCCGAGGCGTACGTGTCGTGCACCGAGGTCCCGGTCAAGGCCGACGTCGACCACACCACCGAGCTGCTGACCGAGGTGCTGGCCGAGGACCTGGCCAACCTCGACGGGCAGCTCGCCGTGGCCGACCCGCGTACGCCGCTGGCCGGGTTCCGGCGGGTGGTCGCCGGACGCTCCAGCTGGGACGAGCGGATCGACCGGGCCAGGGCGGTGCTGCCGTGGCGGTCGTAGGCGCGCTGGTCGCGGCGTTCCACCTGGTGAAGACGGCCGGGCTGGTCGCCAACGCGCGCTCGTTCCCGGTGCTGGCGCGCGGGCAGCGGGCACCCGGGCGGCCGCGTACGTCGCTGCTGGTGCCCGCGCGCGACGAGGCGCGGCGGCTGCCGTACACGATCCCGGGTCTGCTCGCCCAGCCCGCCGAGGAGATCCTGATCCTCGACGACGGCTCCACCGACGGCACCGCCGCGATCGTGCGCGGCTTCGCCGATCCCCGACTGCGGCTGATCACCGGCACGCCCCGCCCCGACGGCTGGATCGGCAAGAACTGGGCCTGCCACCAGCTCGCCCAGGCCGCCACCGGAGACCTGCTGGTGTACGCCGACGCCGACGTCACCCTGCGCCCCGGCGCCCTGGACGCGGTATGGGCGCAGCTGCGCCGCCAGCGCGCCGACGTGTTCAGCGTGTTCCCGCGCCAGCAGACCGGCACCCTCGGCGAGCGGATGCTGGTGCCGCTGATCGACGAGAACCTGCTCGCGTTCCTGCCGCACCAGCTGCTCGACCTGCCGATCCGGGCCGCGGCCGTGGCCAACGGGCAGCTGCTGGCGTTCCGGCGCGCCGCGTACGAGCACGTCGGCGGGCACGCCGCCGTCGCCGACCAGATCGTGGAGGACCTCGAACTGGCCCGGCTCAGCCGCCGCCGCGGCCTCAAACTCGGGCTGGCCCTGGGCGGCGACCTGATCAGCACCCGCATGTACGACGGCTACCCGGCGACGGTGCGCGGCATGGGCAAGAGCATGCGGGCCGCGCACGGCGGCAGCGACCTGGTGCTGGCGGCCAGCGCCGCGTTCAACGTCACCGCGTACACGGTGCCGTGGTTGCTGTGGCGGCGCGGGGCGGCGTGGCGGGTCGCGGCACTGCTCGGGCTGGCCGAGCGGCTGCTGGCCAACGCCAAGACCGGGCGCGGCGCGTACGCCGAGGCCGTGCTGGTGCCGTTCACGGCCCCGGCCGCGCTGCCCGTGTACGCCGTCGCGCTGCGGCGCACCGCCGTCTGGAAGGGACGCCGCTACCCGTGACCGCGCTGCTGACCAGGCCCGCCCCGGCCCTGCGCCTGCCCGCCCCGGCGACCACGCCGCCGTTCGGGCACCTGTGGCGGTGGACCCGCGACCCGGTGCGCCTGCTGACCGAGGGCGCCCGCACCGGGCCGGTGTTCCGGCTGCGGCTGTGGCGGCAGGCGGTCGTCGGCTACCGGCCGGACTGGAACCGGGCCGTCCTCGGTGACCTGGACACGTTCCGCAGCCGGGGCAGCCTGAGCGGGCTCACGCCGTACCTGTCGGCGGGCGTGGTCTACACCGACGTGCCCGCGCACGACCCGCGCCGCCGCGAGCTGAACCCGCACTTCCACGCCCGCGGCCTGGACCACCTGCGCGAGCGGCTGGCGGCCACGGCTGCCGCGCGGCTGCCCGACGGCCCGTTCGACGCGCTGGCCTGGGCCGGGGACACGGTGCGGCGGATGCTGAACGCCGCGTTCTTCGGGGGCGCGTTCGACGACCGGCTGCTCGCGGCGTTCCTGCATCCCCTCCAGACGCCCGTGCCGGGCCCGATGCTGCCCCGGCCGCTGCTGTTCCGGCGCCTGGACGCGGCGATCGCGCGGCTGCTGGCCGACCCGCCCGAGGGCAGCCTGGCCGCCGCGCTGTCCGGGCTGGACGGGGCCGTCGCGGAGACCCGGGTGGCGCTGGCGGCCGGGTACGACACGACCGCGCACACCCTGGCCTGGGCGCTGTGGCACCTGGCCGGCGCACCCGAGTGGCGTACGGCCGAGGGGCTGGGCCCGGCGCTGGACGAGATCCTGCGGCTGTATCCGGCGGGCTGGCTGGGCAGCCGGATCACCGCGCGGGACACCGAGATCGCCGGGGTGCCGGTCCCGGCGCGCACGCTGGTGCTGTACTCCCCCTACCTGACCCACCGGGACCCGGAGCTGTGGGCACGGCCGGACGAGTTCCGGCCGCAGCGCTTCGCCGAGGACGGCCGCCCGGCCTGGGGCTTCCTGCCGTTCAGCGCGGGCCGCCGGACCTGCCTCGGCGCCCACCTGGCCCGCGCGATGCTGCTCGCGGCCCTGGCCCCCTGGTGCGACACCCCGCTGACCCGCCTCACCGGCGACCCCACCCCCACCGCCGCCATCGCCCTACGCCCAGTGGGCCCACTCCTCCTCCGCCGCTGACCGTCGCGGGGGGTGGGTGCAGTTTCGGGGAAAGTGCTGGAATCTTGGCCGGCATTCGCGCAGTTTCCCCGAAACTGCACGCAACGCTTCGCGTGATCGCGGGGAAGGGCGGGTGTTCGCCGCCGCCGGCTGCCGGGCGTACATCCAAATTAGCAGCTCCCACCCTTCCCCGGTATCGGGCGAGAGATCGACTCCGCTCAGGCCCGCCGCCCGTTAGGTTCGTGCCGGGCCGAGGGAAGGAAACGGGGTCTTGCCGAAGTCGTCCGCTGGTACAGCCATGTCCGATGTCACCGCCTCCGATCACGAGCAGGGCCGCTGGGCCGGGCGCGGGCTGCTGCCCCCGGCCGGGCCGCAGCGCACGCTGGCGGTGGCCACGTTCGTCACGATGCTCGGCAGCGGCGTGTACATGGTCGCCGCCGCCCTGTACTTCACCCGCTCGGTCGGCCTGTCCGTGGCGCAGGTGGGCCTGGGCATGGGCGTCGCCGGGCTGGCCGGGCTGCTGGCCGGGGTCCCGGTCGGGCACCTGGCCGACCGGCGCGGGCCGCGCGAGGTGTATCTGGCCACCCAGCTCGTGCAGGCCGCGGCGATGGCGGCGCTGGTGCTGGTGCACACCTTCTGGCAATTCACGGCGGTGCTGTGCGCGGTGGAGCTGTCCCGGGCGGCCGGGGCGGCGGCGCGCGGGCCCCTGGTGCGCGGGTTCGGCGGCGAGGAGCTGCCCCGGTTCCGGGCATACCTGCGGTCGGTGGCGAACCTGGCGATCAGCCTCGGCGCCGTCGGGGCGGGCGTGGCGGTGCAGCTGGACAGCCGGGCGGCGTACCTGGCGCTGGTGCTGGGCAACGCGGTCAGCTTCGTGGCGTGCGCCGCGATCACGCGTACGCTGCCGCCGCTGGCGCCCGTGCCGGTCCCGGCGGCCGCCGGGCGGTGGCTGGCGCTGCGCGATCCCGCGTTCATCGCGGTGACCGCGCTCGACAGCCTGCTCGGCGTCCAGGGCGCGGTGCTGATGTACGCGCTGCCGCTGTGGATCGTCGGGCACACCGACGCCCCGCGGGGCCTGGTCGGGGTGACCGCGCTGCTCAACACCGCGATGGTGGTGGTGCTACAGGTACGGGTCGGCCGCAGGGTCGACAGCGGCGCGGCCGCGGCGCGGGCGATGCGCCGCTGCGGCTGGGCGTTCCTGGCCGGGATGGCGGTGATCGCGCTGGCCGCCGGGCTGCCCGGCTGGGCGGCGACGGCGCTGGTGCTGGTCGGGGTGGCCGGGCACACCGTCGGCGAGCTGTGGCACGCGGCCGGGTCGCTGGAGCTGAGGTTCCGGCTGGCGCCCCGGCATGCCCAGGGGCAGTACACCGGAGTGTCCGGGCTCGGCACCGGGCTGGCGGGCGCGGCCGCGCCGACCGTGCTGGGGCTGCTGTGCG
Organism: Catellatospora sp. TT07R-123; assembly: GCF_018327705.1. Taxonomy (NCBI): domain Bacteria; kingdom Bacillati; phylum Actinomycetota; class Actinomycetes; order Micromonosporales; family Micromonosporaceae; genus Catellatospora; species Catellatospora sp. TT07R-123. Next base: position 2,349,084 of record NZ_BNEM01000002.1, read on the forward strand.
TGAGCTGGGGCGCGCCCGGCTGGCTGCTGATGGGCGCGGTGTTCGTGCTGGCGGGGCTGGCCGTCCCGGCGGCGGTCCGCTGGGCCGAGCGGACCCGGCCGATCGGCACGCGGCCCGCGTGACAGCGGCCGGTCCACGCCGCCCACCGGTTCACTCTTGATAGCCGATCAACTACCGACTGTGCCCGAACTCCTCAGGGAACTCATTGATCATAAACAATAGACTGCGGCGGTGACCTCACCCTCCGGAACCGGCTCCTCGCCGCTGAGCTGGCCCAGCCTGCTCGGCTGGCTGCTCGGCGTGGGCGGCGTCGTCGCCGCCCTGGTCGGCCTGACCAACACGGAGTTCGTCTCGGCGGTGTTCCTCGGCGTCTGCTGGGTCCCGATCGCCGCCACCCTGGTCAGCCGCAACAGTCTGCGCTGGGTGCACTGGGCCAACGCGGCGCTGTTGAGCGTGGTGCTGGCCGCCATCGGCGTGGTGTTCAAGTTCCAGGGCCACCCCGAGTCCAGCGGCCCCGTCGCCTCCCCGAGCGCCTCGGCGCCGGCCCCTTCCCCCTCCCTCTCCCCTGCCGCCGGACCGTCGGCGCCGACGGCCACCATCACCATGGTCGCCCCGGCCGACGGCGCGACCGGCGTCCCGGCCTGCTTCGACGTGCGGTTCACCGGCGACTGGCCCGCCGGCCTGACACCGGCCGTCGCGGTCAAGGGCGAGCACGACGACCGGTACTACTTCGAGGGCGAGGTCGGACCCGACCCGCAGGCCAAGGGCGGCTACGCGGCGAGCGTCACGCTCGGCGCCAAGGGCGACCGCGGCGCCGAGCGGTTCGGCATCCGGGTGGTGCTGCTGCCCGCGCCGTGGCACGACTACCTCATGGGCACCACCGAGGAGGCGAACGCGACCTGGTGGTCGTCGATGAACCTGCCGCCGGGCGCGATCCTCGGCGACCCGCTCACGGTGACCCGGTCCCCGGGCGTCGTCACCTGCTGACGGGCACGTCCGGCGCGTGGTCGTTGCCGCCGCCCGGCCGGGCCGGTAGGGTCCGCTGGCGCGCGGCGCCACCGGGTGCCGCCGACGGGAGGCACAGGGCATGACTTCGGGCGTGGTGTTCCCGGTCAGCGACGGCACGAACCGCAGCACCTCCGCGCTGGGCCGCGCCGTCGTCGCCGACGCGCTGCGCGCGGCCGACCCGGTCGGGGCCCGCGCCGCCGACCACGAGACCAACTGGCGCGCCGACTACCTGGTGCACTTCCGGCGGCTGGTCGAGGCCGGGCTGACCTCCGGCGACGCCGCGCGGGCGATCGCCGCGGCGGGCCTGGCGTCACTGCACGACCGGATGCGGGTGGCCGCTGCCGACGGCGCCGAGGTCGGGCTGCGCGAGGCCTTCGACGGTACGCCCGCGGTGGAGCTCGGCACGGCCGTGGTCGCCGGGGACGGCGAGCCCGACCGCGAGCTGTCGCTGCCGTACCGCGGGGAGCGGCTGCGCGGGGACGCGCTGCTGCGCCGCCTGGACGCGTGGACCGAGGCGGGTGTGATCGAGCCGGGCTGCGCCGAGGCGGTGCGCGCGGTGCAGGCCAACCCGGACTGGCTGGACCTGTCCGACCTGCGCGTCGCGGTGCTGGGCGCGGGCGCGGAGATGGGCCCGACCCGGTCGCTGCTGCGCTGGGGTGCCGACGTGGTCGCCCTGGACCTGCCCCGGCCGGGGCTGTGGCGCGACCTGCTGGAGACGGTGCGCCGCTCGGGTGGGCGGGTGCACCTGCCGGTGCCGGCCGGGCACGACGGCGGCGGCGACCTGGCCGAGGTCGCGGGCGCGGACCTGCTGCACCAGCTGCCCGCGGTCGCGGCGTGGCTGCGCGGGGTCCAGGGCCGCCTGGTCGTCGGCAACTACGTGTACGCCGACGGCGCGGTCAACGTCCGCGTCTGCACCGCCGTCGACGCGCTGACCGAGCACCTGCGCACGCACCGGCCCGACACCGCGCTGTCGTTCCTGGCCACGCCGACGGACGTGTTCGCGGTCCCGGCGGAGGCCGCCGCGCAGGCTGAGCGGCGCTACCACGAGTCGTCGCTGCTGCGTACGCTGCGCGGGCCGCTGCGGATGGTGTCGGCGGGGCGGCTGCTGCGGCGCAACTACGCGCCCGGCGCCGACCCGGGCGTCTGCGACAGCCTGGTGGCCCAGCAGGGGCCGAACTACGCGCTGGCCAAGCGGTTGCAGCGCTGGCGTGCGGCGGTGGCCCGGCAGCAGGGCGCGACGGTGAGCTTCAAGGTGGCCCCGCCGACGCGGACCCGGTCGGTGGTGAAGAACCGGGTGCTGGCGGCGGCGTACGCGGGGGCGCCGGCGTTCGGGGTGGAGATCTTCGACCCGGCGACGAGCAACACGCTGATGGCGGCGCTGCTGGTGCACGACCTGCGCAACCCGCCGCCGGTGCGCGAGCACGTGTGGCAGGAGGAGGCCGACGGGGCCGCGCACGGCGGGCTGTGGCGGATGCCGTACGCCCCGCGCAGCGCTCTGGGCCTGGCCGCCCTGCTCGGGCTGGGCGGCGCGCGGGGGTGACCCCGGGCCTGCTACGTCGGCGGCACCCAGGCCAACCAGGTCTGGTCGCTGCGCTGACCTGACCGGCGCGAAACAGCGCGGGCGGGACGGATCACCGGGGATCCGTCCCGCCCGCGCCGTGTGCTGCGGGGTTCACTCCGCGTCGGCGGCGACCATCTCGTCGCGCGGCTGACGCTGCGGCAGCTCGTCGTACGGCGGGCGCTGCATCGGCACCTGGTGCTCCTCGCCCTCGCGCCGGGCGTGGCGGCTCAGCGGCTGAAGGTCGGCGGCGTCCTCGTCCTCGGGGAAGTCGGTGAACTCCGCGACCTCCTCGGCCAGCTGCTCGACGGCCTCCTGGACCTCCTGCAACGCGTGCACCTCCGGCAGCGTGTGCGGGGCGGGCGGGCCGACCTGGACGTCGCGCGGCATCACCCGCGGGTACTCGCCCGTCTCGACCGAGCCCGTGGCGGCGGCCATGACGGCGGCGGCGGCCAGGTTGGCCACCCGCTCGGCCTCGCGCTGCACCCGGGCCCGCACCGCCAGCGCGTGCCGCTCGGCCGAATCGGCCTGGCGGCGCGCCTCCTCCAGGCGGTTCATCTCGGAACCGAGCTCCTGGCTGACCTGGCTGTGCCGCTGCTGCAACTGCGAGACCTCGCGCTCGGCCGCGGTGCCCTCCTGGCGCGACTGGGCCAGGCGCTGCTGGGCGATGTCGAGCTCCGCCTGGAGCTGGGCCAGCGCCTGGCGGCGGGCCCGGATCTCCTGCTGCACCACGGTCAGCTGCTGCTGGTGCGCCGAGGTCTGCTCGTCGGCCCGGCGGCGCAGGTCGGTGGTGTACTGCTGCGCCTCGGCGTGCAGCTGGGCGTTCTTCTGGTTCGTGGCGGTGCGCTGCCCGGCGAGCTCCCGCTCGGAGGAGGCGCGCAGCTCGGCGATCTCACGCTCGGCGTTGCTCTTCCACTGCGCGACCTCCTGCTGGATCTGCGAGTGGGCGGCCTCCACCTCCTGCTGCACCCGCAGCCGGGCCGCCTCGACCAGCGCGTCGGCCTCGGCACGGGCGTGCTCCATCTGCTGGGCACTGACCTCGTTGATCCGCTTGGCCTCCTGCTCGGCGCGCTCGTTGGCGGCCTCGCTCTCGACGCGCAGCTTCTCGGCGTGCTCGCGGGCCTCGGCCAGCAGCTTCTCCGAGTCTGACTTGTGCGCGGCCATCTGCTGGGCCGTGGTGGTGGTGATCGCCTCGGCCTGCTTCTCGGCCAGGTCCAGGATCTGCTCCACCATCGGGCCGAGGTCGCGGAACGAGGCGCGCTCGACCTGCGTCGGCTTCTGGCGCAGCTCAGCCATCTCCAGCGACAGCTGCTTGTACTGCGCCGTCAGGTCCTGGATGCGCGAGAACGCGCGGTCGCGCTCGGCCGACAGGGTCGAGATCTCACTGTCGGCGCGGGCCACGAACTGGTCGACCTGGCGCTTCTCATAGCCACGCATCGCCACGTCGAAGGCCGGACGCGCGGACACGTGGTCACGTGTTGCGTACAGTTCCTCACCCTGAGACATGCGCAAAACCCTCCATACGACCAGCGGACGCCGGGCGCGGATGACGCGCCGCAGGGCATTATGCGGCCCGGCCGGTGCAAAGTACCAGCCGCCTGCGGGTTCGCAACGAATCCGGTACGCCTGGCCGATGCGCTAACAGGATGATCCGGTAGAAACGGACTGGCCTCCCGGCCAGGTCGGCACCCTACCCTCCGAGCGATGCTCGTGGATCTCGTCGGGGAGGCGACGCGCCGGAGGGCGGGTGGCCGGGTTGGTGGAGTTCCCCCGAAGCTCCACCAACCCGGAGGCGGCGGCGGAGACCCGCATCAGCCCCCGCGCCCATGCAAAAGCGTCAGCACCGGATCGATGTGGTGCCGTACGCTCGGCTACCGTGATCCTGCCCGAGCCTGGTACAGGCTCAGTACAACGCAGACAGTCAACGGTGACTGACACCGCGTGATGGGCCTTCGGTCTGCGGCGAGCGAGGTGGCGTGGAGTTCCTGGTGCTGGGGCCCGTGGCGGCCGTCGCGGCGAGCGGACCCGTCTACCTGCCCACCGGCCACAAAGCACGGTTGGTGCTCGCGGTGCTGCTCGCCCGGTTCGGCCAGGCGGTCTCCATGGACACCCTCACCGAGGCGCTGTGGGACGACGGCGCACCGGTCTCGGCCCGGCGCAACATCCACCAGTACGTCAGCCAGCTCCGCGGGGTCGTGGGCGCCGACCGCATCCTGACCGCCGCCGACGGGTACGCGATGCGCGGCGGCGAATCCGTGGACGCCGACCGGTTCCTGGAGCTGAGCGAGCGCGCGGCCGCCGCGCTGGGTGACGAGGACGTCGACACCGCCGCGCAGGCGTTCCGGGCGGCGCTGCACCTGTGGCGGGGGCCCGCGTACGCGGAGTTCGCCGACTGCCCGGTGGTCGCCGTCGAGGCGCAGCGCCTGGACCAGCTCCGCTTCACCGCGTACGAGGGCTGGGCCGACGCGGAGCTGGCGCTGGGCCGGCACGGCCAGATCACCGCGAAGCTGGAGTCGCTCGTCGTCGAGCAGCCGTTCCGGGAGCACCTGCGCGGGCTGCTGATGCTGGCCCTGTACCGCAGCGGGCGGCAGGCCGAGGCGCTGGAGGTGTTCCGGGACACGCGCACGCTGCTGCGGCGGGAACTGGGCCTGGACCCGGGCCCGGCGCTGCGGCGGCTGCACGAGGCGATGCTCCAGGCCGACGAGCGGCTGAGCCGGCCCGGCCGCTACGACTTCGCCGCCGAGGAGCCGCCGCCGGCCTCCGGCGCGCCGGTGCCGCGGCAGCTGCCCGGCGACGTCGCCGGGTTCACCGGCCGCGACGACGACCTGGCGGTGCTCGACCGGACGCTGGAGTCGGCGGGTTCGCGGCTGGCGGTGGTCACCGGCGGGGCGGGCATCGGCAAGACGTCGCTGGCCGTGCACTGGGCGCACCGGGTGGCCCACGACTTCCCCGACGGCCAGCTGTTCCTGAACCTGTGCGGGTTCGGGGCGGCCGGGCCCGCGATGCCGACCAGCCAGGCCATGCGGGGGCTGCTGGACGCGCTCGGCGTGCCGTCGGCGCGCATCCCCGGCGACCTGGCCGAGCAGGCCGCGCTCTACCGCAGCCTGCTGGCCGACCGGCGGGTGCTGGTGGTGCTGGACAACGCCCGCGACGCCGACCAGATCCGGCCGCTGCTGCCGGGCGCCCGGGGCAGCGCGGTGGTGGTCACCAGCCGCAACCAGCTCGCGGGGCTGGTCGCCACCGAGGGCGCGGTGCCGCTGACGCTGGCGCTGTTCACGCCCGCCGAGGCACGGCGGCTGATGACGGCGCGCCTCGGCGGGCCCGCGCTGGCGCAGGCCGGCGAGGTGATCGACGACGTGATCGGGCACTGCGGCGGGCTGCCGCTGGCGCTGGCGATCGTGGCCGCGCGGGCCGCCACCAACCCGGCGCTGCCGCTGTCGGCGCTGGCCACCGAGCTGACCGAGGGACGGGCCGGGCTCGACGCGTTCAGCGGCGACGACAGCGCCACGGATCTGCGGGCGGTGTTCTCGTGGTCGTACCACCGGCTGAGCGACGACGGCGCGCGGATGTTCCGGCTGCTCGGCCTGCATCCGGGTCCGGACATCTCGCTGGCGGCGGCGGCCGGGACCGCCGGGGTCGCCGCGCGGCAGGCGCGGGCGCTGCTGAGCGAGCTGACCCGGGCGCACCTGGCGATCGAGCACGCGCCGGGGCGGTTCCTGCTGCACGACCTGATGCGGGCGTACGCGGCGGAGCTGGTCGCCGAGCACGACCCGGCGGCCGACCGGCGGACCGCGCTGCGCCGCTGCTACGACCACTACCTGCACACGGCGTACGCCGCGACGATGATGCTCTACCCGCACCGGCACCCGGTCGCGGTCCTGCCCGCCACCGACGGCGTGACCCCGCAGGAGCACGCCGACCGCGACCAGGCGCTGGCCTGGTTCACCGTCGAGCACGCGGTGCTGCTGGCCGTCATCGGCCAGGCGTACGACGCGGGCTTCGACACCCACACCTGGCAGCTGGCCTGGACGCTGATCACGTACTTCGACCGGCAGGGGCACTGGCTGGACCAGGCGTCGACCCAGCGCACGGCGCTGGACGCGGCGCTGCGCAGCGGCGACGTGACCGGGCAGGCGCACGTGCACCACGGGCTGGGCGTGTCCAGCACCTGGCTGGGCCGCTACGAGCAGGCGCAGGAGCACCACGACCGGGCCCTGGAGCTGTTCGGCCGCCAGTATGCCCTGACCAGCCAGGCCAACACCCTGCTGGCGCTGACCTGGCTGCACGAGTTGCAGCGGTCCTACCCCTCGGCGCTGGCGTACGCCGAGCGCGCGTACGAGCTGCACCGGGTCACCGGCCACGTCTCGGGGCAGGCCAAGGCGCTGAACACGGTCGGCTGGTTCCAGACCCTGCTGGGCGACCACAAGGCGGCGATCGCGACCTGCGAGCAGGCGCTGGGCCTGCACGAGGAGGTGGGCGACCGCACCGGGATGGCCGAGACCTGGAACAGCCTCGGGTACGCCTACCACAAGCTGGGCGACTACGGCCGGGCGTTCGACTGCTACCGGCAGTCGGTGGAGCTGTTCCGGCTGACCCCCGACCGCTACTACGAGGGGTTCGTCCTGGACCACCTCGCCGACACGTACCAGGTGCTGGGCAGTGTGGACGAGGCGCGGCGGACCTGGCAGGACGTGCTGGAGATCTTCGAGGACCTCGGGCACGCCGACGCCGAGCGCATCCGCGCCAAGCTCAAACAGGCGCCGTGACGGCGGGGCCGGGCCAGTCGGCGCGCAGCAGGCGCGGGGCGGCGAAGTCGCGGTTGTCGACGACGAGCTGGGCCCGGCGCGCGGGCTGGACCTCGTCGAGGTAGCGGCGCTCGCCGGGCACGTACCGGGTGCGGTAGCGGTGGGCGGCGGCCTCGGCCGAGCCCATCCACACCTGGTCGCGGGCGGTGCCCCGGCGCTGCACGTCGTCGAGGCCGATGTCGAGGAAGATCCGCAGGTCCCAGTACGGGTCGAGTTCGGGCCGCTGTAGGAAGCCGCCGTCGGCCAGCAGCACGGCGTCGGCCGCGGCGGTGTGTTCGGGACCGTCGACGTGCTCGGTTCCGGCTGGGTGCATGATCGCGTCGCGGTAGCGGCGGTGGCCGCCGGGGCCGAGCGGCACGAGCAGCAGGTCCCGGATCGCGCCGTAGTCCCAGGTGTCGAGGTAGTAGCTCTCCGGGGAATCGACGGGGTACGCCGTACGCAGGTGCACCGGCTTCTTGAACCAGTCGACGCCGACGCGCACGACCTCCCGGTCGGTGCGCGCCCGCACCGCTGCGGCCAGCTCGTCGGTGAACGTGGTCTTGCCCGCCGCCGAGCAGCCGTCGACGGCGACGCGCACCGGGTGCGGCCGGTCGATCGCGACGATGCCCGCGGCCACCTCGGCCAGCAGCGCGGTACGCGGGTCCATGGTCGCTCCGGTCAGTGTTCGAGCAGGCGCCGCAGCACGGGCCGGGCGGCGGCGACGGCGTCGGGGCGGGTGTGTTCGGGCAGCGCCCCGGCCAGCCACAGGCTGGCGAAGCCGTGGGCGATGGACCAGCCCGCCAGCGCGGTGGTGTCGGCGTCGGCCCGGCCGGGGGCGGCGGCGCGGGCGCCTTCGCGCAGCACCCGGCCGGCCCGCTCGCGGGCCTCGGCGACGGCCTCGTCGTCGGCGCGGTACAGCGTGGGCTGGAACATGACGGTGAAGTGGGCGGGGTGCTCGGTGGCGAAGCGCACGTAGGCCAGGCCCGCCTCCAGGAAGCCCGGATCGGCCGCGCCCAGGGTGTCGGCGAGCAGGTCGTAGCCCTCGGCCGCCAGGGCGGTGAGCAGGCCGGTGCGGTCGCCGAAGTGGTGGGCGGGCGCGGCGTGCGAGACGCCGGCGCGGCGGGCCAGTTCGCGCAGGCTCCAGCCGTCGGGGCCGGACTCGGCGATGGCGTCGACGGCGGCGGCCAGGATGGTCCGGCGCAGGTCTCCGTGGTGGTACGCCATGGCGCCCGCCCCCTTCACGCTATCTTTCCATTGACAAGATAGCAGGGGGCGGGCGGTCAGGCCGGCACGTTGCCCTCGGCGGCGGGCTTGCGCTGGCGCCCGACCGGCTGCCGCGGCTCCGCCTCGCGCGGCTCGGCGTCGGCCCGCGCGTCGAGCTCGGTGCCCGGGTCGTCCTGGGCCAGCGCGTCAAGCTGGCTGTTCATGAACCGGCGCAGGCGCGCCCGGTACTCCCGGTCGAACTGCTGGAGCGCGTCGATCCGCTCGTTGAGCGCGTCGCGCTTGGCCTCCAGGCTGCCGACGACGTCCTCGTACTGCTGCAGGGCGTCGCGCTCCAGTTCGTCGGCCTTGGTGCGGGCGTCCTCGGTGATCCTCAGCGCGCGCTGGCGCGCCTCCGACACCAGCTGCTCGCTCTCGCGCCGGGCGCCCTCGGCGTTGGCCTGCGCCTCCCGGGCAAGCTCGACCGCCTTGGCCTGCGTCTGCGCCATGATGTTCGCGGCGTCCTCCCGGGCGGCCTCGACCAGCGCCCGCGCCTCCCGAGCCGTGTCCTCGGCCTTGCCGCGCGCCTCCTGCCGGATGCGGTGGGACTCCTGCTGCGCCGTGGCGATGTGCTCGTCGGCGGTCCGCCGCGCCAGCACCAGCACCTGCAGCGCCTGCCGCTCGGCGTCGGGATCGGCCAGCACCGCCTCCACCGGCTCGGGCGCTGCCTCCAGTTCGGGCTGTGCGCCGAACAGGCCCTTGACCCGGCCCTTCAAACGGTTGTCCGTCATGCCGCTCTCCCCACCTGAGTCTGCGCGCCGCGGGTCCCGCCGGCCGGATCCGTCCCGGTGTCACGCACCGTCGACAACAGCGACGATCGTAGCTGCCGGGCCGAAACCGGGGAAGGCGGTTCACCCTGCCCGCCGACCCCCGGCAATGCGCGCACCCCCCGACACATTCCGTAACCCCGTCCGCACCGGACGTCCCCCACGCGAGTGCAGTTTCGGGGAAAGTGCTGGAATCGCGGCTCGGATTCCCGCACTTTCCCCGAAACTGCACTCAGACGCCGAGAAGAGCGCGTGTCAGCTGCTCGACAGGACGATGACGCGGTCGATGGCGGGCATGACCTGCTCCTTGTCGGGATTGAGGACGACGCCGTGGCTGTCGCCCGGGTCCGCCACCCGGTAGCCGATGGCGACCTCGCCGCGCCGCCACGCCGCCTCGACCACGGTCGAGAAGGTCACCGACACCCCGGGGCGCAGGTAGTAGCTGGCGGGTCTGATGTAGATCTCGGCGCCGTCGGCGTCGAACAGGTCGTCGAAGACCGACTCCAGGTCCCGGTTCTCCGAGATCTGGGTCATCAGGAGGCTGACCAGCTGCTCGCTGACGACGAAGTCGTCGGCCTTGGTGAGCTGGGCCAGCGCCCGGTCGCGGTCGTCGCGCATCTCGCTGACGATGCCGGGCCCCCGCCCGGCCAGCAGGTCGCGCAGGTGCAGCAGCGTGACCAGCACCCGCGAGTCGGCGGTCAGCGCGTCGAGGTCGTCGTCGGCCAGCACGATCACGTTGTGGTACGCCAGCACGTCCAGCGTCTCCAGCACGCCGCGGTCGCGGGTGTCGCCGGACTTGGAGCGGATCAGCAGCCGCCGCAGCTTCGGGCCGAGCCGGTTCACGGCCGTCGCGGCGTCGGTGCGGTCGGTGACGACGTCGACGGTCGAGCCCGCCGCGACGTAGATGTCGAGCTGCTCGATGATCCGGCTCGCCCGCCGGTTCCAGCCTAGGATCAGCGTGCTCTCGGGGGCGGCGGGGCCGCGCACGGCGTGCAGGATCGCCGACGGGTCGACGGTCAGCGGCCGCGCCGCCAGCTTGATCATGGAGTCGTCGCGGGCCAGCAGCACGAGCTGGTCGCCGGGGCTGATCACGGTGCCGGGCGGCGGGTTGAGCACGGTCTTGCCGTCGGCCAGCCGCAGCCCCATCGGGCAGCACTCCCGGTATGCCAGCAGCGCCTGCCCGAACTGCTTGCCCACCAGCGTCGGCTCGGCCGTCATGTAGATCTCGTCGCCGCCGAAGTCGAACAGGTCGTGGTAGACCACCGACAGCTTGGACTGCCGGGCCGTCTGCACGATGAGCCGGGCGCCGATGTCGTCGCCGTCGAGCACGATCGCGTCCCCGCCGGCGAGCTTGGCCACGTCCCGGTTGCGGCTGTCGCGCACCGAGGCCACGACGTGGTGCGGGCGGCCCCGGAACGCGGGCCCCTTGTTGATCGCGAGCAGGGTCTTCAGCACGTACGCGTCGGCGTCCTCGGCGGTGCCGCCGTCGGGGGCCAGCACGATGATGGACCGGGCCTCGTTGAGGTTGACCATCTCCAGGTCCTTGAGGTCCAGCGGGCTGCCGGTGCGGAACACCAGCCGAGTGCGGCCGGTGCTGCCGATCCGGTGCTGGACCCGGTCCTCCATGGCGACCTTGTCCTGGTCGGCCAGGATGACCACGGCCGCGCGGCGGCGGCTGGCGTTGGCCTCGACCAGCTCGGTGATGACCGTGTAGATCTGGTCCGACCAGCCGAGCACCACGGTGTGGTCGCGCTCGACGACCTGGGAGCGGCCCTTGCGCAGCTGCTCCAGCCGCCGGTTGACGCCGCTGGTGAGCAGACCGACCAGGGCGCTGACGATGAAGATGCCGCCCAGCGCCAGCACGAACCACAGCGCGAGCTCCGGCCAGCGGCCTGTCTCCGGCGCGGCGAGGCTGAACGTCGTGATGAACGTCTTCCAGAGCAGCAGCACCGGGTTCCCGCGGTCCTTGCTCGGCCGGACGAGCTCGATCGCCGTGGTGAGCACGAGGATCAGTCCGGCGGAGGCGACGGCCAGCCAGCCGATCAGTCCGGTCGTGCCCCGGGACATGGTGTTGTCGAACCAGTACCGCCAGCGGGCGCGGGCACTGACCTTTCGGGACATGGCTGGTGCCCTTCGAACGCAGGGAGGGGGAGGCGCTGCGGTCTGTACAGAGGGGACACTCTAACGGCGTACCGGCCGGGCCGCCGGTCGGGTCGGCACGCTTCTAATCGAGGTTCACCAGGGGCCGCCCGGCCTCGGCGCACTTGCCCTTGAGCACGCTCTCTGCGGGTGCGGCCAGGGCCGCGACCGACTCGAAAGCCGCGAAGGACGTGAACGTCGCCTCCTTGGCGGCCACTTCGGACAGGGTCGTCAGCGCGGCCTTCAGGTCGGGGTCGGCGACCTTGCCCGCGACGTCGGCGAACGTCGCCGAGGTACTGGTGAACAGCGGGCGCAGCTCCGTCAGCGCGGCCTCGACCGCGGCGGTGTCGCCCTTGGCCTCGGCCCGGACACCCTTGACGATCTCGGCGCGGGCGCCGGGCCCCAGCGTGTGGTAGAGGCCGTCAGCCTCCTCGCAGGCCGCCTGGGCGGTCATGACCAGGCCGTCCGGCACCTCGGGCGCCGCGGCGGACGACGCGGGCGCGGCGGGGTCACCCGCGCTCGTGCCGCAGGCGGCCAGCGCGAGCAGCGCGGTGGCGAGCGCGAGGGCGAGGGGGTAGCGCATCGGAGTTCTCCATCCCGTGGACGTTCAAGCACGAGCGCCGCCCTCCGAAGAGGACGGCACCGTGATCGAACTCTAGGTCCCCGCGGGACGACGATGATCACCGGGGCGATGCCGGTGCCCGACCAGGATCTTGGGGGTACGCTGCGCTGCGGAGAGAGGTGGCGGTCATGGTGACGCGGGTGGCGATGTGGTCGGGGCCGCGCAACGTGTCGACGGCACTCATGCGCAGCTTCGGGGCCCGGCCGGACACCCTGGTGGTCGACGAGCCGCTGTACGCGCACTACCTGCTCGCCACCGGCCTGGACCACCCCGGCCGCGCCGAGGTGATCGCCTCGCAGCCCGCGCGCTGGCAGGACGTGGCCGATCAGCTGACCGGCCCGCTGCCGGACGGGGTCGAGGTGCACTACCAGAAGCACATGACCCACCACCTGCTGCCGCAGATCGGGCGGGACTGGCTGGGCGCGCTGGCCAACGCCTACCTGATCCGCGACCCGGCGCACGTGGTGGCGTCGTACGCGAAGGTGCGCGGCGAACCGACGCTGGCCGACCTGGGCTACGTGCAGCAGGCGGAGATCTTCCGCGCGTACGGCGGCCCGGTGGTGGACTCGGCGGACCTGCTGCGCGACCCGGCCGGGGTGCTGGCGCGGCTGTGCGCGGCGCTGGGCATCGGCTACACCCCGGCGATGCTGCACTGGTCGAAGGGCCCCCGGGACACCGACGGGGTGTGGGCGCCGCACTGGTACGCCTCGGTCGAGGCGTCCACCGGCTTCGCCGCGTACGACCCCGCTCCGGCGCGGGTGCCCGACCGGCTGCGCCACCTGGTCGAGGCGGCGCAGCCGTACTACGACGAGCTGCACGCCCACCGCGTCACGTCCTGACGGCGCTGGTTTCGGCTACAGCCAGATGTGCTCCTCGGCGATCGCGCCGTCGCGCCACTTCGCCACGGTGACCATCCGGCGGCCGTCCTCGAACTCGCCCACCACGCACGTCCAGTCGCCGGATCCGAATCCGATCGGATGGGAGACGATCTGAGGCGGCGTTCCCCCGGCCTGCCGGACCAGCTCCTTCATGGCGTCGATGTGCTCGCCGATGCCGTGGGTGGTCGGCTGCCCGTGGACCTCGACCACCACGTCGTCCGTGTGGCAGCGGGCGAACAGGCCGTGCCAGTCGGCACCGTTCCACGCCTGGAAATCGAGCTCGTCCATACCGGCCAGGTGCCGGGTCACCGCCTCGTCCGCCACGGTCGAGCCTCCTCGCGCCGATGATCGATAACCGATGGTCTCCACCGGATCTGATGCTAAACGGCGCGTAGGAGGCTCTATCCCGGTTTCCGCGCATCGGCTCACAGGACGGGCGTGCCGGAGCTCCGCGCGTGGGCGAGGTAGATCTCGGCGACGCGCCTGGTCACCGGGCCGATGCCGCCCTCACCGATGGTACGGCCGTCGATCACGGTCACCCCGGCGATCTCGCCCATGGTGCCGGTGCAGAACACCTCGTCGGCGGCGTACATCTCGGCCAGGGAGATGTCGCGCTCGACCGCCTCGATGCCGTGCTGCGCGGCCAGGGCCAGCACGGTCAGCCGGGTGATGCCCTCGGGGCAGGCCACGGTACGCGGGGTGGCCAGCGCCCCGCCGACCACGGCGAACAGGTGGGTCGCGTTGGTCTCGGCGACGAAGCCGCGGCCGTCGAGCATGAGCGCGTCGTCGGCGCCCGCGACGGTCGCCTCCATCTTGGCCAGGATCGAGTTGATCAGGTTGTTGTGGTGGATCTTCGGGTCCAGCACGTCGGGGCCGGGGCGGCGGACGCTGGAGGTGGCCAGGGTCAGGCCGGTGGTGTCGTACACGGGCGGCTTGTGCTCCGCCAGCACGATCAGCGTGCAGCCGGACTGGTTGAGCCGCGGGTCCATGCCGCTGGTGACCTTCACGCCGCGGGTGAGGGTGAGCCGGATGTGCACGCCGTCGGTCATGGCGTTGGCGTGCAGGGTCTCGGTCAGCGCGTCGGTGATCTCCTTGTCCGACGGGACGGCGGCGAAGCCGAGCGCGGCCGCCGAGCGCCGCAGCCGGGCCAGGTGGGCGTCGAGCCCGAAGACCTTCCCCTGGTACAGCCGCAGCCCCTCCCAGACCGCGTCGCCGCCCTGGACCACCGAGTCGAACGGGGAGATCCCGGGCTCGTCGCGGTGCCGCAGCACCCCGTTCACCCAGTACTTCACATCGGCGTTGCGCTGGTCGTAGCGCTGCAGCATGGTGTCTCCTCCGTCGGTGGCGCCTGGTCCGCAGGTGACGCTATCTGCTTCCCACTCCTCGGCGAACAGCAGCGCGCGGGGCACCCCTGTGACATCTCCTCGACGCCCTGCCGGGCGGTACGGGGCGGCACGGCGGTTCCCTCGGGTGCCCCTCGATCTACCCTTGCGAGTCCCTTGCGGACCTTCTGGAGCCGGTATGAGCGGCTCTAGCTTTCGCTTCGGGCCCGTCGCCGGACGTTCACCGCCCGGCAACCAACCCCGACTCGCGGGCCCGGAAGAGGAACACACCATGTCACGCAGAGCAATCGTGGCCGCGGCCGCCACGGTGGCGACGGCGCTCGGCGCCGTCGGCATCGGGCTGGCGCAGGCGCACGCGAACACCGGCACCGGTGTCACGGCGGGGATCAGCCAGGTCCGGCTGGACCCGGCGGCGCGGGAGCGGCAGCTGCGCCAGGCCGGCGCCGAGGCGACCTCCATCGCCAAGCAGCTGGGCCTGAGCGCCGCCGAGCGGCTGGTGCCCAAGGACGTGGTCGTCGACTCCGACGGCAGCCGCCACCTGCGCTTCGAGCGCACGTACGCCGGGCTGCCGGTGGTCGGCGGCGACCTGGTGGTGCACCTGGCCCCCGGCGGCGGCCTGGCCGCCTCGGACTGGGCGGCGGGCACGCGGGGCGCGATCACGCTGGCCACGACCACCCCGAAGCTGACCCGTCAGCAGGCCGCCGCGGCCGCCCCCGGGCACGCCCGACACGCCCGCAAGCCGAGGGCCGCGACGCCCGACCTGGTCGTGTACGCGACCCTGAGCGCGCCGGTGCTGGCCTACCGCACCACCGTCGAGGGCACCGACACCGCGGGCGACCTGGCCCGCGAGGCGGTCATCACCGACGCCGCCTCCGGCGCCGTGCTCGGCGGCTACGACCTGATCCACGAGGTGCAGGGCACCGGCAACAGCCTGCTCGTCGGCCAGGTCAGCCTCGACACCACGCTGTCGGGCGGCTCGTACTCGATGACCGACCCGGTGCGCGGCAACACGAAGATCTACGACGCGCACGGGGCGTCGGACAGCAACCCCTCGCAGGGGGCGACGCTCTACACCGACAGCGACAACGTGTGGGGCAACGGGGCCAAGACCGACCGGGCCACGGTCGGCGTGGACGTCAACTACGGCCTGTCCAAGACCTGGGACTACTACAACGCGACGTTCGGCCGGGCGGGCATCCGGGGCGACGGCGTCGGCGCCAAGGCGTACGCGCACGTGGGCACCAACCTGCTCAACGCGTACTGGCAGGACAGCTGCTTCTGCATGGTGTTCGGCGACGGCAACTCCAGCAACCAGACCACCCCGGTGGCCTCGCTGGACGTGGCCGGCCACGAGCTGACCCACGGCGTCACCTCCAACACCGCCGGGCTGGTCTACAGCGGCGAGTCCGGTGGCCTCAACGAGTCCACCTCCGACATCTTCGGCACCGTGGTGGAGTTCTACACCGCCAACAGCAGCGACCCGGGCGACTACTACATCGGCGAGAAGATCAACTGGAACTCCGGCAACGCCGGGGCGCTGCGCCGCATGGACGACCCGACGCTGGACGGCAACAGCAAGGGCTGCTGGTACTCCGGCGTCGGCAACCTCGACGTGCACTACTCCTCCGGCATCGGCAACCACTTCTTCTACCTGCTGTCGGAGGGCAGCGGCAGCAAGACCATCGGGGGCCGCGCGCACAACGGCGTCACCTGCAACAGCTCCACCGTGGCGGGCATCGGGCGGGACAAGGCCGCGCGGATCTGGTACCGGGCACTGACCACGTACATGACGTCCAACACCAACTACGCCGCGGCCCGCACCGCGTCGCTGAACGCCGCCAAGGACCTCTACGGCGCGAGCAGCGTCGAGTACTGGCAGGTCTCGGTCGCGTGGGCGGCGTGCAGCGTCGGCACCGCGCTGCCCTCGCCCACCACCAGCCCGACCGCCTCCCCGTCGGCCTCGCCGTCGGCGCCCTCGTCGCCGTCGCCGTCCCCGAGCACCCCGCCGACCTCGCCGAGCCCGTCGCCGACCGGCAACCCGGGCACGAACGTGATCGTCAACGGTGACTTCGAGGCGGGCCAGACCGGCTGGAGCGGTTCGCCGGTCGTCAACACCAACGCCACCTACGCCCACAGCGGGACCCGGTACGCCTGGATCCTCGGCAACGGCTTCGCCGCCACCGAGTACATCACCCAGAACGTGACCGTCCCGACGACCGGCACCGCGACGCTGTCGTTCTACCTGGACATCACCACGCAGGAGTGGGAGGCCCTGGCCTACGACACCATGCAGGTCCAGATCAACGGCGTGGCCAAGCTGACCTACTCGAACCTCAACGCCGGCGGCGGCTACCAGCTGCGCACCCTGGACCTGTCCGCCTACCGCGGGCAGACCGTCACGCTGCGCTTCACCGGCACCGAGGACTCGAACCTGGCCACCACCTTCCGGGTCGACGACGTGTCGCTGAACTGAGCCTGAACACCGTCCCCACCGGACCGCTCCCCGCACCTGGCTCAGTGCGGGGAGCACCGCCGTCTCTAAGGGCCTCGCGCGAATCGGTTGCACGCGCAACACTGTCCGGTGATGGACTCAGGCGCGATGCTGGGCCGAAGCGAGGAGCAGGAGCAATGCTGGGCGCAGCTGCGCACCGGCGGGAGCGTCCTGCTGCGCGGGCCTGGTGGAATCGGTAAATCGACGCTGCTGGCGGCGCTGGCGGCGCTGGCCGCGCACGCGGGTGAGCTGGTGCTGCGCGCCTGCCCCACGGCGGCCGAACGCGAGCTGCCGTACCTGGCGCTGATCGACCTCTTCGGCGCGGTGCTGCCGCAGCTGTCCGCGCTGCCGCAGCACCTGCGCGAAGCCCTCGACAGCGCGCTGCTGCGGGCCGCGCCGCCGACCGGGCGGGCCACCGACCAGCTGGCCATCCGGGTCGCGGTCGTGGAGGGGCTGCGGCTGCTGGCCGCCGAGCGGCCGGTGCTGCTGGTGCTGGACGACTCGCAGTTCCTCGACGAGGCCAGCGCCGAGGTGCTGGCCTTCGCCGCCCGGCGGCTGGCGGGCACCCCGGTCCGGGTGCTGGCCGCCGAGCTGGTCGACGAGGGCGCTGTCGCCGACAGCGCCCGGTTCTGCCCCGCGCCGCTGCTGGAGCTGGAGGTCAGCGCCCTGCCGTCGGCGGCGCTGCGCCGCCTGCTGGCCGACCGGATGGCCCAGCCGCTGCCCGCCGTGGCCGCCGACCGGGTCTGCGCGGCCAGCGGCGGCAACCCGCTGTTCGCCCTGGAGCTGGCGCGGGCGGCGCTGCACGCGCGGGCGGGCGAGAGCCCCGACGACCCGCTGCCGGTGCCGCAGCGGCTGCGGGCGCTGCTGGCCGAGCGGCTGGCCGCGCTGCCCGCCGCCGCCGGACCGGCGCTGCTGCTGGTCGCCACGGGCGCCAAGCCGGGCCGGGAGATGCTGCCCGACAACGACCCCGGCCTGGCCGCCGCGCTGGCCGCGGGCATCCTGGCCGTCGAGCCGGACGGGGTGCTGCGCTTCAGCCACCCGCTGCTGGCCGAACTCGTGTACGGCGACGCCTCCCCGCGCGCCCGCCGCACCGCCCACGCCCGCCTCGCCGCGCTGGTGGAAGACCCGGTCGAGTCGGCCCGCCACCGCGCGCTGGCCGCGGCCCGCCCCGACGAGGCGCTGGCCGAGCAGCTGGTCGCGGCGGCCCGGATCGCCCGCGACCGGGGCGCCCCCGCGACCGCGGCGACCCTGTGCCGCCTGGCCGCCGCGCGCAGCCCCGATCCGGACCGGTCGGCGCGGCGCCTGCTGGCCTGCGCCGAGCACGCGGCCGCCGCCGGACTGACCGAGCAGGCCCGTGCCACCTGCGCGGCGGTGCTGCGCCGCACCGACCGCACCGCCCGGGTCGGTGCCCGGCTGCTGCTGGCCGACCTGCTGACCGGCACCCCGGACGCGATCCGGGTGGTGCTGGACGCGGCAGCGCCCGACGCCGAGGGCGACCCGCTGCTGATGGGCCTGCTGCACGCGATGCGCGCCGACGTGCTGGCCCGGGACAAGGGGGTGGCCGTGGCCACGCCCGAGGTCGACGAGGCCGAGCGGCTGGCCCGCAAGTCCGGCGACGCCGACCTGCTGCTGGAGGTGATGGCGCACCGGTTGCAGGTGGAGATGCAGGGCGACACCGGCGGCGAGCTGCCCGCGCTGGCCGAGGCGCTGCCGCTGGCGCAGGCGCTGCCGCTGCACAAGGCGTCGGTGTGGGTGCGGATGGGGTACGCGATCGTGCAGATGCGCCGGGGCGACATGGGCGCGGCGGTCGAGGCCGCCCGCCGGTTCACGGCCGACGCCGAGCGTGCCGGGCGCACCCGCGACCTGGCCCGCACCCTGTACACGGCGTCGTCGATCTACCACCGGGCCGGCCTGTGCGCCGAGGCGGGCGAGGCGGGGCGGCTGTGCGCGCTGCTGTGGCGCGAGGTGGACCTGCCGCCGACCGGCGCCCTGGTCATGGCCGGGGCGGCCGAGCTGAACAACGGCACGGTCGAGCAGGCGGCGGCGCACCTGGCCGACGCGGTGGTGCTCGGCGGGTCCATGGCCGACCGCGAGTGGGAGGCGTACGCGCTGATCTTCCTGGGCCGCTGCGACCTGCTGCGCCGCGACGCCGCGACGGCCGCGCGCAACCTGGAGCGGGGCCGCCAGCTGCTGGCCGAGCTGGGCTACCACGACCCGACCATGATCCTGGTCGACGCGGACCTGGCCGAGGCGCTGGCGCTGGCGGGCGAGGCCGCGCGGGCCCGCGAGCTGCTGGCCGTGGCGCGGGCCGCCGCGCTGCGGCAGAACCGCACCGTGGTGCTGCTCGGGCTGGACCGGGTGGAGGCGCTGCTGGACGGGCTGTCCGGCGACGCCCGGCAGGCCGCCGACCGGCTGCGGGCGCTGATGGCGGCGCCGCACCCGTACCCGCTGGAGCGGCTGCGGTGCGCGCTGGTGCTGGCGGCGCTGGAGCGGCGGGCCCGGCGGCGCGGTGCCGCTCGGGCCGCCCTGACCGAGGCCCTCGACGGGTACGAGCAGGCCGGGTGCGCCCCGTACATCCGGTTCGCCCGGCAGGAGCTGGCGCGGCTGGACGCGGGCGAGACCGATCTGAGCGACGCCGACCGGCGGCTGCTGGAGCTGCTGCGCTCGGGTGCCACGAACCGGGCCATCGCCGGGGCGATGCACCTGTCGGTCAAGGCCGTCGAGGCGAACCTGACCCGGCTGTACCGGCGCTATGGCGTCCCCAACCGGGCCGCACTACTACGGGTGACCGACTGAGCGCTGAGCGTGCCAAAATAGGGCCGTCCGGTGGCGGACTGCCGCTAGACCATCCACTCTGGATACATGACCTCGTTCTCGCTGCGTGCCGCCGCGCTGGAACCGCCCGTGCCGCTGCGCCTGCACCCCGCCTCCGAGCAGGCGGACCAGGCCGCACGCGACTTCCTCTACCGGCACGGCATCGTCGACCCGGCGCGGGGCGACGGCTACCTGGTCGAGACCGACTTCGGGGCCATGGTCGGCTGCATGTACCCCGACGCCGACCCGGCGGTGCTGCCGCTGCTCGCCCAGTGGATGGCCCTGTGGTCCATCGCCGACGACCAGTTCGAAGCACTCGCCCCGCGCATGACCGGCACCGCCCTGGCCGCCGTCTGCGAGCGCATCGCCGGGTTCCTCACCCCCGCCGGAGCCGCACCCGACCCCAGCCGCATCGGCACCGCGTTCGGCCACGTCTGGCAGGCCGTCGCGCAGCGGACCTCGGCCGCCTGGCAGGCGCGCTTCCGGGACGCGTGGCGCGACCACGTCGACGGCTGCCGGTGGGAGGCCGAGCAGGTCCGCGCGGGCCGCGTGCCCACGCTCGCCGAATACCTGCGCCAGCGGCCGCGCTACCTCGGCGCCCACATCGCGGTCGTGCTCACCGAGGCCGCGCACGGCGTCGAGCTGCCCGGCCGGTTCGACCGCGACCCGCTGCTGCGCCGGGCCGTCGACGCCGGCATCGAGCTGATCGCCATCTCCAACGACCTGCTGTCGGCCGAGGTCGAACTCGGGCAGGGCAGCATGCTGAATCTGGTGCCGATCGTCGCGGCGCAGGAGTCGTGCTCGTACGACGCCGCCACCGACCTGCTGCTGGCCCGCTACGGCCAGCGGCTGGCCGACTACCGGGCGGCGGTCGCGGCGGTCGAGGCCGGGCTCGGCTCGGGCGGCGAGTCGGTCGCGGTCCGCGCGGTGGCCATGGCCCCGGGGGTATGGACCAGCGGCCAGCTCGCCTGGTCGGCGGGCAACGCCCGCTACTCCGACCGCCGCGAGCGCTTCTACCAGCACGTCCCCGACCACATCGGGGTGCTGATCGGCACCCGCTGACCGCGCTGACCGCGCTCCCCGCGCTCCCCGCGCACCGCGCGCGCTTCGTGCAGTTTCGGGGAAAGTGCAGGAATGCAGGCCATGATTCCTGCACTTTCCCCGAAACCGCACCCTGCCACGCCGACTGGCGCCGGGTTACTACCTTCGGCGAGGTGATCCTCCACCGCAGCCGGACGTGGCTGATCCAGGTAGCGATCGCCCTGATCGCCCCGTTCGCGTTGGTGCGGGTGCTGCTGCTGTTCCGGCACGACGTGCAGGCCGGCCTGCCCCCGGTGATCACGGTACGCGAGGCGCTGGCGCTGCTGGTCGGCCTGCCCTCGGGCGTGTACGTCATGGTCCGGACCTTCGGCGCGCTCCGCTTCCGGTTCGTCATCCACGCGAACGGGCTGGACATCCGTACGCCCGACCTCACCGACGCCGTGCGGTGGACGGACGTCGAGTCGATCCTCATGGACGACATGCGCGTCCTCGTGTTCCCCGCTCCGGGATACCGGGCTGATCCCTATCCCGGCATGCTCCGTCACGTCCGGACGGCTGCCGACGGCCGCCGGTGCTACGAGATCCTCGCGCTGGGGCAGGTCCGCGAGTCGCCGGACCGGATCGCCGCCGCGCTGGCCGCCCACGCCGGAACCCGCTTCACCGACCTCCGGCGCGCGGCCTAGGCGGATCCGGTCGCGGCGCCGCGCGGGCCCGGCAAGGGCGTTCACTACATCCTGGGCAGCTCGACGACCGTCGCGGCGATGGTCGGCGCGTCACGGTCCAGCGCCGTGAGGACGGCGGGCGGCATACCCACCCGGTCCATCAGGCGTGCCACCTGCTGCTCGCGCCGGTCCGCGGACTCGACCACGCGGGCGCCTCCGGTGAAGGTGGCCAGATAGCGCTGCTCGGCGCCTTCGACGCGGACCTCGACCGTGCCGAGCGCCAGCCAGTCGACCGGGTCCGAGGTCTCCAGCTTCACCTCGCCCCGCTTCACCTTGCGCAGGAACAGCGCCAGGGCTCCGACCGCCCACAGCACCGCGACCGCGGACCCGCCGAGCAGGGCGAGATCCCAGTCTCGGAACACCAGCCACGATGCCCCCGCACCGAGGACGAACACGACCGCCCCGACGACCGTGTCCCGCCGGCCCGGCTTCCCCGATTCACTCACGGCGAGAGGGTAGTCTGCCGCCGCCACTTGCGCGGGTCTTCAAGCCGCTGTTAGGTTCTGCCGCCGCTGGTCTCCCGACGCGGCAGAACCGAGGAGTGACACCGTGCCCACCGTCATCCCGTTCAGCAAGACCCGCTGGCTGGCGATTCTCCTGGGTTCGCTGGCATTCGTCGCCGTCGGCGCGGTGATGGTCTATCAGCACGGCACGGTCAAGGAGATCGTCGCCGGTGCGCTGTCGGTGCTGTTCTTCGGATTCTGCGCCCTGGTGGCGGCGCAGCGGCTGCTCAAAGGCGAGCCCGAACTGACCATCACCTACGACGGCTTCCAGGTGGCCGGCGCGCTGCCGGTCAGGTGGTCCGAGGTCCGCAGTGTCGGCATCCGCACCATCGAGACCCGCGGCGGACGCCGGGAACTGATCGAGGTCGTGCTGCACGACCCGGACGCCTACATCGCCGGCACGAGCGGATCGGTCGCCGTCGCGACCCGCATGGGCGGAGCGGCTTCCCTGGCCGCCCGCGCCAACAGGGCCATCGGGTTCAGCCCCCTCAACATCGCCCCGCTCGGACGGAAGCACCCGCACGCCCAGATCCTCACCGCGATGCGGGCGCACCACCCGGCACTGGAGATCACCTCGTGGCCCGCCCCCGCGGCCGGGCCGGGGAGGGTGAAGCGCTTCCTCAAGCGCGCGCTGATCTGGACCGGTGTCGTGGTCGCTCTTGTCGTGGGCATCGAGACCTGGTTGCACGTCACCGGTGACATCAGCACGGCGAAGGTCGGCTCGTGCGTGGCCATGACCGGCGACGACGGCGACTCCGTCAAGGTGGTCGACTGCGACGCGAAGGACGCGAGATACCAGATCGTCGGTCAGTTCACGAAGAAGACCGAGGAGGAGAACGAGGTCCTGAGCCCCTGCGACGCCTACCCGACCAGCAGAGTCCAGTTCTGGTACGGCAAGAACGGCGAGCTGGGCGTGATCTGGTGTTTCGCGCCGGTTGGCTGAACAGTCGAGGCCTGATCCGGTCCTGACTGCCCGGGTTGACGCTCCCGGCGGTGTCCGCCTCGGAAAGCTCACCCGGGGCTGAGCAGCGTTCTGCCACGACTTTTCGACCTTGCCGACGTCCTCTTCGATCTATACGTTGGTCCCCGCACGACGTCGATGCACATCGGACCAATGAAGAGGGCGGAACACCGTGAGAGCACTGAAGCGTCTTGCCGCCGTGTCGACGGTAGGGGTGATGCTGGTCGCTGGCGTGACCACACCGGCCGTAGCAGGGCCGGTGCCAGGCAACTGGTGCTCGGACTGGAAGTCCATCGGACTGATCGACATCCAGGCATGCCTGACTGTGCTTTCAGCCTCGAACAACTACTGGGCCAAGGTCAGGAACTTCGATTCTACGAACAAGACCGTCAACGTGGTGATTACCAAGATCCAGAACGGCACCCACATCACCTGCAAGACCGTCAACAACGTCGTCGTCCATCCGAACGACACCTGGGCCGACTCCTGCTCGGGCAGCCTGAACAACAACTGGACCTACGCCGCGCTCGCCTCGGTGCAGATCGGGTTCGGCGGCGGTTCGGCGCAATCGCCCTCGGTCACCGTCGTGTTCTGAAGCGCGCTTCATGGGTTCGGGAACCGTTGGTGTGCAACGGTTCCCGGCCTCGCTCATCCGGTCATCGCGAGCCGACGCAAGCGGCCTACCGCAACATCGCCATGCGACCCGCACCGCCCCGGCCGCTTGCCATGATCCGATCTCGTGGACGCCCGGTGTCGCCACAGCAGCACCCAGCGTCCACGAGATCGGATCATCGATTGGTGCTGGGACGGCAGCCGGGCGGGACCGCAGCCAGATGACCCGGTGCACCCGGCCGGGATCGAACCCGCGGCCCTGCGGTTCCGGGAAACCGTCGAGCCTAAGCTGGCGCGGGAACGCCGGTCCGTATGCCGAGCAGCTCCGCCACCGCGTCCCGGTTCTCCGGGGCGAGCACCGCGAAGTGCCCGCCGGGCAGCACGTGCACGTCGCACTCCGCACTGGTGTGCTCCGCCCACCACGGCACCAGTGCGTGATCCACCATCCGGTCCTCGGCGCCCATGAGCACGGTCAGCGGCACGTCCAGCCGTACCCCCGTGAACTCGGTCGCCTCCGCGCCCAGCCGCAGGTCCGCGCTCAGCGTGCCCAGCAGCACCCGGCGCCACCGCGGCCGGTACAGCGCCGCGGGCAGCGGCACGTCGCCCAGCTCCAGCAGCCCGATCATCTCCGCCTCGGTGGGCGCCCGATGCCGGAACCGCGGCCGCACCCCCGGCACCTGCCCCGACACGATCAGCGCCGTGCACCGGGACCCCAGCTCCCGCGCCACCCACACCCCCAGCAGCGCGCCCAGACTGTGCCCGAACACGGCCGAGGGCACGTCGTCGGCGAGCTCCCCCAAGGAAGCCACCACGTCGGCCACGGTGCACCCGGGCCGCTCCCCCAGCCGCCGCTCCCGCCCCGGCAGGTTCAGCCCGCGCACCTCGACGTCGTCGGGCAGGCCGGTCAGCAGCGGCCGGTAGCTGTTGGGGCCGGCCCCGGAGTGCGGCAGCACCAGCAGGCGCTGCCGCGGGTACGCCGTGGCGGCCGGGCGCAGGGCCACCCACCACCCGGCCGCCGGGCGTACGTCCATGTCCCCTCCCTTCACTCTCGTCAGATGGCCGTTCCGCCGTCGATGCGCAGGACCTGGCCGGTGATGTAGCTCGCGCGCTCGGACACCAGGAACGCCACGAGGTCGGCGACCTCGTCGGCGCGCCCGTACCGGCGCAGCGCCACCCGCTCGTGCATGCGCTCGTTCATCTCGGCGGGGAGTCCGGAGATCATGTCGGTCTCGATGAAGCCGGGGGCGACGGCGTTGACGCGGATGCCGTACTGCCCGACCTCCTTGGCCAGGGCCTGGGTCAGTCCGATGATCCCGGCCTTGGACGCGGCGTAGTTGGTCTGCATGGGGGTGCCGACCAGGCCCGCGACCGACGACATGGTGACGATGCTGCCCCGGCGGCGGCGCATGAACCGCCGGATGACGGCCTTGCACACGTGGTAGGTGCCGTCGAGGTTGACGCGCAGCACGCGCTGCCAGTCGTCGTCGCTGAGCAGGGCGAGCGGGTTGTCGCGGATGATCCCGGCGACGGGCACGGCGGCGTCGACGGGGCCGAGCTCGCGTTCGACGTCGGCGACGAAGTCCTGGACGGCCTGCCGGTCGGCGACGTCGACCTTGGCGCCGAACACGCGGGCGCCGGCCTCGGTCGCGGCGGCGGCCGTGGCGTCGGCGGCGTCCCCGGCGGACTGGTAGCAGAAGGCCACGTCCCAGCCGTCGGCGGCCAGGCGGGTGACGACGGCGGCGCCGATGCCGCGCGAGCCGCCGGTGACCAGGGCTACAGGTCGGTCGGTCATGCCGCCTCCTCGGTCGTGGTGGCGCGGATGAGCTGCTCGGCCGGGCGGAGCCCGGCCATCAGCCGCGACACTTCCATGATCGTTTTCCCGTGTACGGTGGCCGCGCCCCGGAAGATCGCGGTGTCGCCGAAGTGGCGCACCACCTCGACCCGGTGCTCGATCACGTCGCCGGTGCGGGCCCGGCCCGGCAGGCGGATGCCCTCGCCCTGCCCCGCGACCGCGACGGCGCCGCGGACGACGTCCGGGTTCGGCCGCTCCCAGAGCATCAGCACCAGCGCGGCCTGCGCGAACGACTCGATCGTCAGGCCGGGCGGGAACTCGTCCTCCCCGGCGGCCCAGGGCCGCTGCGCGGTGACGGTGTACCGGGCGGTGATGGTGCGCCGCGGCACGACTGAGAGGATCTCGTCGACCAGCAGCACCGGCGGGCGGTGCGGGATGATCCGGGTGATCTGGTCGCGGCCGGTCATCACGGCCGCCCGGTGTAGCCGAGCACGAACGTGGCGACCAGGCCGTGCTCGTCGGACAGTTCGGCGCGCCAGCGGGTGGCCTCCGGGTCCGGGCGCAGGGTCACGGCCACGGGGGTGCCGGGGCGCACGGGCGCACGGAAACGGCAGTTGGCGACCTCCGCCAGCTCGCCCGTGCCGGCACCGGCGGCGCGGATCATCCGGTCGGCGGCGTCCAGCAGGAAAGCCCCCGGGAGGATGGCGAAGCCGGGGTAGTGCCCGGCGTACAGCGGAAGGTCCGCTTGGGGGCTGAGCACCGCGTGGACGGTGCCGTCCGGATCGACGGCCGGCTCGATCGCGAAAGGGGTGAGCGGTTCGGCGCGGGGCGGGCTGACGGAGGTCACCGCCATACCGTGCCGGGGGCGTCTATACGGTTCCTATGGGCTGGCGCGGCGCCGAATACAGGTGCGCGATAGAACCGGACCCTAGCTTCGCGCGTATGACTGAGACGATGATCGAACGCGGCTCGGCCTGGCTGCGGCAGTTCGCGGCGGTCCCGTCGGCGCGGCAGCGGCTGGTGTGCCTGCCGCACGCGGGCGGCACCGCAGGTTTCTACCGCACCTGGGCCGCGCGGCTGCCGCACAGCATGGAGCTGCTCGCGGTGCGCTATCCGGGGCGGCAGGACCGGCTGCACGAGCCCCTGGTGACGGGCATGGCCGAGCTCGCCGACCGGATCACCGAGGCGCTGGTGCCACTGCTGGACCGGCCGCTGGCCCTGTTCGGGCACAGCATGGGCGCGGCGGTGGCGTACGAGGTGGCCGCGCGGCTGGAGCAGCGGCACGCGTTCCGGCCGTCGCGGCTGTTCGTGTCGGGGCGGGAGGCGCCGCACCGGGGCCGGGTCGTCGACCCGGACTCGCGTACCGACCAGGCCCTGATCGACGAGATGCACGGCGTGGACGAGTCCGAGCGGGCCACGCTGGCCGATCCGGACCTGCGCGAGCTGATCCTGCCCGCGCTGCGCTCGGACTTCCGGCTGATCGACGAGTACCGGCCGCGGCAGCCCGCCGTGGTCGCGGCGCCGGTGACGGCGTACACGGGGATCAGCGATCCGGGGTGCGCGGTGCCGGCGGTGCGGGCGTGGGGCGAGCTGACCTCGGGCGGGTTCGACATGCGGGTCTTCACCGGGGGGCACTTCTACCTGGTCGAGGCCGAGCCGCAGCTGGTCGGCGACCTGGTGCAGCGGTTGCGCTGAGACGTGGAGCGGCGCCCGCCGCGGTCGTACGGGGGAGACGACCGCGGCGGGCGCCGTGTCTGCGCGCTCAGACCGACGGCTCCGCCATCGCCACCGCGATCTTCCGCGGCCCGGTGAACGGTTCGCGGCCGTGCGCGACCAGCATGTTGTCGACCAGCACCACGTCGTCGCGCTGGTAGTCGAACCGGGTGCTGGCCAGCCGGTAGCAGGCCCGCAGGTGCGCCACCACGTCGTCTTCGATCACACCGCCGTCGCCGTAGTAGGAGTTGGTCGGCAGTTCCTCGTCGGCGAACAGGTTGCGCAGCCCGTCGCGTACGTCGGGCGCCTGCGTGGTCACGTGGAAGAAGGTGGCGTGGTTGAACCACACCGGCTCTCCGCTGACCGGGTGGTAGTGGACCGCCTGGCGGACCGCGCGGGTGCGCAGGCCGCCGTCGGGCAGCCACTCCCACTGGATGCCCCGGTCCTCACAGTAGGCCTGCACCTCGGTGCGGTCCTCGGTGCCGAAGACGTGCTGCCAGGCCACCCCGAAGTCGGGGTAGAAGTTGCGCTGCACCAGCCAGCCCCGGGCCTGGAACTCCTCGCGCACGGCCGGGTGGACCAGGCTGAGCACCCGGCGCACGTCGGCCAGCGGCGTGGCACCCTGCGAGGTCGGCGGCTCGATGCAGTAGAAGTACAGCGTGCGCGGCCAGACCGCCTGGTAGGAGTTCTCGTTGTGCAGGAAGATCTCCTCGTCCGGCGGGTAGTCCGTGGACGTGTAGACCTGGCCCTTGATCGTGCTGCGCGGCGACGAGCGCTCCGAGTAGGTCAGCGGCGCGCCGGACAGGGCGCGCACGACCGCGTCGAACCCGTCGACGCCGCCGATCGCGAAGCCGCGCAGCAGCACCGCGCCGTGCGTGTGCAGCGCCTTGCGGATCCGCTCCCGGTCGGCCTCGATATGGCTGAGCCCGGACGGCCCCCCGTCGGACTCGACGACGAACGGCAGTGAGTATTCGGTCATCTTCTCCCCCGGTTCAGTCCGACATGGCCACGAGCACCCGCCGCTTGCCCGTGTACGGGCGGCGGCCGTGCCCGACCAGCAGGTTGTCGATGAGCAGCAGGTCGCCGACGCGCCAGTCGACGTTCACGGCGGCTTCCAGGGCGCGGTCGCGGACCTGGATGACGTACTCGTCCGGGATCGGCGAGCCGTCGGCGAACCGCACCGACTGGGGCAGCTCGTCCTCCTTGAGGATCTGGGCCAGGGCCCGCGCCGTGTCGTCGCCCAGCGCCGCCGGGTGCCACTGGTCGGCCTGGTTGAACCAGACCTCGGCGCCGGTGACCGGGTGGGTGGTGGTGGACGGGCGGATCTGGCTGACCTTCAGGCCCTCGGCGCTCCAGGACCACTGCGCGCCGGAGGCGGCGAGGAACTTCTCGACCTCCTCGCGGTCCTCGGTCTCGAACGTCTGCTGCCAGCTCTTGCCCAGCCCGAGGCCGTCGTGCAGGTTCTGGGTGTAGCGCACGCCCCCCGCGAACGCGGCGCGCACCTCGGGGTCGAGCAGCTCCAGCCACAGGTTGGCGTCGACGACCGGGGTGGCGCCGCCGGTCTCGGCGGCGATCTCACAGAAGAAGAGCAGCCGGGACGGCCAGGCGGCCGCGTACGACAGCTCGTTGTGCATGGAGATGGTGAACTCCGGCGGGTACTCCGTGGAGGTGTACACGTTGGCGCCGACCTTGGTACGCGGCGAGTTGCCGTGCACGTAGGCCAGCCGGTGGGGCAGGAGCAGGTCCATCACCGGGTCGAGCGTCTGCGGGGTGACCCCGAAGCCGCGGAAGACCAGGGCCTTGCGTTCGGTGAGCAGTCCCCCGAGGTCCGGGTGGTCGCGCAGGTAGCCGGCCAGTCCCTCGGCCGTCGCGGCGACACCGGCGTCGGCGGGCGTGATCTCGGTGGGCGTCCAGCGGTGGTGCTGCGTCATTGGCGTTGGCCTCTCTTCAGGCTGTACGCCGCACCGTCGCCCCCCGCCCTATATTTCGTCGATACACCCAGATCACCCCCGCCCGCCGGGGCCACACCCCTGGCCAAGTTGCCGGGCAATCGGGCGTATCTCGGGGCCCCATTCCCCCGATTGCCCGGCAACTTGGCCAAGGACGCGGACCGGGGCCGGGCGAGGGGGTCAGCCCTCGCCCGGCCCCGGGCGGTCGGAGGTCCGTCAGCGGGTGCCGACGAGCTCCGGGGTGGGGTCGTCCTCGGCCGGGGCCGTGGCGGCCGCGGCCTCGTGCAGGCCGTAGCGGCGGTGCAGCTTGGCCAGCGGGCCCGGGGCCCACCAGGCCGCGCGGCCCAGCAGCGACAGCACGGCGGGGACGAGGATGCACCGCACGATGGTGGCGTCGATCAGCACCGCCACGAACAGGCCGAGACCGACCTGCTCCAGCTGGCCCACCTTGGACGCGCCGAAGAACGCGAACACGATGAGCATCAGCGCGGCGGCGGAGGTGATGATGCCGCCGCTGCGCTGCAGGCCCCAGCGCACCGCGGTGTTGCTGTCCAGGCCGGTGTCGCGGTACTCCTTGATCCGGCCGAGCAGGAACACCTCGTAGTCCATCGACAGGCCGAACGCGAACGCGAACACGATCACGATCATGTACGGGCTGAGCCCGCCCACGGTCAGCGTGTCCAGCGGGCCGGACAGCCAGCCCTCCTGGAACACCCCGACCAGCACGCCGAACGTCGCGGCCAGCGACAGCAGGTTCATCACGACCGCCTTGACCGGGATCACCAGCGAGCCGGTCATGAGGAACAGCAGGATGATCATCGCCAGCACGGTGATGGCGACCCCCAGCGGGAGCCCGGACTTCAGGCGCTCGTTGAGGTCGATCAGGGTCGCCGCGTCACCGGTCACCCAGGACTCGACGCCCGCCGGGCGGTCGGCGCGGATCCGCTTGACCAGCGCCTGAGCCTCGGGGCCCTGGCCCTGGTGCTTGACCGCGATGATCACGGTCGACAGGTCCGAGCTGACCGAACCGGCCTTCTCGACCCGGACCACCTCCGGGTCGCTCGCCCACCTCGCCGCGTACGCGTCGAGGGTGGCCTTGTCGGTGCGGGCCACCACCCGGACGGCCGCCTGCTGGGTCTGGCTGAACTTGGCGGTCAGGGTGTCGGCCACCCGCACCGCCTGGAGGCTGCGGGGCAGGCCCTCCAGCTGGGGGACCTTGATGGTGACGTTGAGCAGCGGCAGCGCGATGGCCAGCAGCACCGCCACGCCCGCCAGGGTGATCAGCAGCGGCTGGCGCTGCGTGACCTTGGCCAGCCGGGCGAAGAAGCCGCCCTCCAGCTCGGCGGCGGTGGGCACACCGCTGCCGCGGGCCTCCTTGCGGGCGGCCTCCTTCTTCGACACCTTGATCCACTTACCGCAGAGGCGGACCAGGGCGGCGGTGAGGGTGAGCGCCACGAGCAGCGCCATCAGCGCGGTGGAGATGCCGGCCAGCGCCATCGCCCGCAGCCGCGGGATCTCGAAGGCGAGCAGGCCGGTCAGCGACGCCGCGACCGTGAGCGCGCTGAAGCTGATGGTGCGGCCGGCCGTCGACCAGGCCCGGCGAACCGCCTCCGCACGGTCGTCGGTGGTCAGCAGCTCCTCGCGGTAGCGGGCGACGAGCAGCAGGCCGTAGTCGATCGACAGGCCCAGACCCAGCAGCGTCACCACGGTGATGACGTTGGCGTCCAGGTCGACGAAGGACGAGAAGCCCAGCAGCAGGCCGAACGCGCCGAACATCGTCGCGACGGCCGTGGCCACCGGCAGGCCGGCGGCGACGATGCCGCCGAACACGAAGATCAGCACCAGCAGGGTCACCGGCAGCGAGAAGGACTCGGCGTTGGCGAGGTCGTTCTCGACCGCGCCGTTGGCCTCCTCACCGATGAGGTCGCCGCCGCCGATCTCCAGCTTGGCCCCGGGCAGCTGCCCGGCGGCCTCGGTGATGCGGTCGGTCACGGCCACGAACGGCTTGTGCTGCGACTCGGCCTTGGCCAGGGTCACGAACACCGCGATCGTGGTCTTGTCCGCCGACACCACCGGGTCGGAGACCTCCTTGACTCCGTCCACGGCCCGCATGTCGGTGACGGCCTTGGTGAGCACGTCGGTGGTCGACTGGGCCTGGGTGTCGGTGCCCTGGATCACCGCGGCGAACTCGACGCCGTGGTCGATCGCGGCCACGATGGCCTCGTGGGCGTGCCCGCCCTCGGTGCCCTGCAACTGGTTGGTGTCCCCCATGTTGCCGAACAGGGGATCGAGTGCCGTGCCTCCCGCGACCGCAAGAAGCAGCCAGAGGACGGCAACCAGCCACGCCCTCCGATAGGCGAATGCGCCGATACGAGAACTCATGGCAAGCAGCGTGACAGTCGATGCGATCAGCGTCGATGGTATTCCCATCCGCATTCATGGTGGTGCTGGCTTCACCCCCGATCCGGCATCCTGTGTCATGTTCCGGCCCTGGTCACGCCCGTAAGGTCGCTGTCATGACGACGAACGCCGGGCAGGCCGCCACCCGCAGCAGTGTCCCGCGCCCCCTGGCCCACCCCTGGTGGCAAAGGCTCGGGGCGGCGCTGGTCCACCTGCTGACCGGGTTGCCGCTGCACCTGATCACCTTCTCCGTGCTCCTGTGCCTGCTGACCAGCGCCGCCACCCTGGCCGTCACCGCGGTGCTCGCCGTGCCGTTCCTGATGGCGACCTACGAGGTGTCCGATCTGTTCACCCGCTGGCAGCGGTGGCGGTTCCGCCGCCTGCTCGGGGTGGATATCCCCGCGGTGGCACCGGTGCCCCGCGACGGGCACTGGCTGCACCGGGCGTGGGCGCAGACCCGCACCCGCAACACCTGGCGCCAGATCTCGTACCACGTGGTGGCGGGGCTGCTCGTGCCGCTGCTGGCGCTGGTGGTGCTGACGCTGTGGCTGCTCGGCCCGGCCCTCGCGGTGATCGCGGTGTATGCCCCGACGCTGCCTTCCTCGGTCGCACCGCATGGCGCGTCATCGATCGTCGCCGTCTCGACTATAGGAATAATCATGCTCCTGTCGGCACCGTGGGTGACGCTGTTCGCCGTGCGCGTCGACACCGGCATGGCGACAGCCTTGCTGGCTCCCAGCCGCAGCGAGGAGCTGGCACGCCGGGTCGCCACCCTCTCGGAAAGCAGGGCCGCCATGATTGACGCAGCCGACGCCGAACGCCGGCGCATCGAACGAGATCTACACGACGGCACGCAGCAGCGCCTCGTGTCGCTCGCCATGAACCTGGGCATGACCCGGACCATGCTGATCGATGTCCCCGCCGAACTGCGCGAGGCCATCGAACGCGCCCACGACGAGGCGAAACTCGCCCTGTCGGAGCTGCGCGCCGTGGTCCGCGGGCTGCACCCGGCCATCCTCGACGACCTGGGCCTGGACGCCGCCCTGTCCGGCATCGCGGCCCGCTCGCCGGTGCCGGTGCGGCTGCTGGTCGACCTGCCCCGCCGTCCCACCCGGACGGTCGAGACCGTCGCCTACTTCGTGGTGTCGGAGGCACTGGCCAATGTGGCCAAGCACGCCCACGCCGGCCGCGTCGACATCATCGTGGAGTGCATCGAGGGGGGCCTGCTGCGCATCGTCGTCTCCGACGACGGCCGCGGCGGCGCCGACCCGAACCTGGGCACCGGGCTGCGCGGCCTGCGCCAGCGCATCGACTCGGTCGACGGCACGATGACGCTGGACAGCCCGCAGGGCGGCCCGACCATCCTCGTGGCGGACCTGCCGTGCGCGTGATCATCGCCGAGGACTCGGTCCTGCTCCGCGAGGGACTGATCCGGCTGCTGACCAGCGCGGGGCACGAGGTGGTCGACGCGGTCGGCGACGCCGAGCAGCTGCTCGTCTCCGTCGGCGAGCACGACCCGGATCTGGCCGTCATCGATGTACGGATGCCGCCCACGCACACCGACGAGGGGTTGCGCGCGGCCCTCAGACTTCGAGAGGCGTCATCGCGTCCCGCGGTGCTCGTGCTCTCGCAGTACGTGGAGGAGCGTTATGCCTCCGAACTGCTGTCCCGCGACACCCGCGGGGTCGGCTACCTGCTCAAGGACCGCGTCGCCGACGTCACGGAGTTCCTGGAGGCACTCCAGCGCGTCGGCGGGGGCGGCACCGCACTCGATCCGGAGGTGATCGCGCAGATCCTGGTCCGCACCCGGCGCAACCCCGTCGACCAGTTGACCGCCCGCGAGCGGGAGGTGCTGGCGCTGATGGCCGAGGGCCGGTCCAACGCCGGCATCGGTTCGGCGTTGACGATCAGCGACGGCGCCGTCGCCAAGCACGTCAACAACATCTTCGCCAAGCTCCAGTTGACCGCCGCAGACAACGACCACCGCCGCGTCCTGGCGGTGCTCCAGTTCCTGAAGTCCTGAGGAGAGCCGACATGCGTACCATGACCACTTCGACGATCCGCCGCCGGCTGTCCGCCGGGCTGATGCTCGCCGCCGCCGCCCTGACCGTCACCGGCCTGGCCGGCTGCGACGACAAGACCGGCCTGGGCGGCACCAAGACCGAGCAGCAGTCCCAGACGTACCAGCACAAGGTGACGAAGATCGAGTTCAACCTGAACGCCGGTGACATCAGCGTCAGCTCCGCCGACGCCGCCGACACCGTCGCGGTCGAGCGCAAGCTCGAGTGGGCCGACGACAAGCCGGAGGTCAAGGAGGAGTGGGCCGGTGACACCCTGCGGATCACCGTCCACTGCAAGCAGCCCGAGCACTGCTCGGTCAGCTACACCGTGCGGGCTCCCGCCGCGGTGTCGGTGACCGGCAAGACCGGCGCGGGCGACCTGGCGATCACCGACGTGACCGGCGACATCGACCTCGACACCGAGGCCGGTGACTCCACCATCCGCGGCACCGCCGGCAAGCTGCGCATCAACACCACCGCCGGCGACATCGACGCCTCCGACCTGAAGTCGGCCGACGCGCAGCTCAAGACCGAGTCGGGCAACGTGACCGCCCGGTTCGCGGCGGTGCCGACCAAGGTCGTGGCCACCAGCACCTCCGGCAACATCGAGGTCGCGGTGCCCAAGGCCGACAGCGGCAGCTTCCAGATCAAGGCCGAGACCAAGGCGGGCGACCGCAAGGTCGACGTGACGCAGGACGCGGCCAGCGGCCGCAGCATCGACGCGACCACCGAGTCCGGCAACGTGAGCGTCGTGTACGCCTGATCCGCCCGTACCCCCTGAAAGAGGCCCGGCCGCTGCCCGCAGCGGCCGGGCCTCTTCTTGTCCGCCTCAGTCCGCGGCCGACACGTTGACGGCGCGGATGCGGCCGTCCTCGCGTGTCTGCACCCGGAACCGCACCATCTGCCCCGCCGCCAGTCTGCGGAACGGGCTGTCGGCCGCGCACGAGTCGCGGTGGAAGAAGATGTTGCCCGGGAAGTCGTCGTGCGCGATGAAGCCGAACGTCGGCCCCGGCAGCGAGTGGATCTGGCCCAGCAGCTCCGACTGGGCCTCGCCGTCGCCGTCGCGCCCGCCCCTGGTCCAGGTGGTGGTCCGCTCCTTGACGGTGGCGAACACCGCGGGGGCGTCTTCGACGCGGCAGACCCGGTCCAGCGCGTTGACCAGGAACTGCCACCTGCTGGAGGCCGCCATCCGGGACAGGTACGGCAGGACCGCCCCGATCCGCTCCTGGGCGTCGGCCGGGATCTCCACCGAGCCTTCCAGCGCCATCGCGATGCTCAGGAAGCCGACCCCGACCGCGTCGGTGGCCGACGTGATGAACTTGCGGTCGATGATGCCCTCGGTGAGCAGCGGCACCGCCGTCTCGAAGCCCTTCCACGCCTGGTCGAAGGCGGCCATCGGGTTGCGGATGCTGTCGCGCAGGTATTCGCCGTAGCGGCGGTGGGCCTCCATCAGGCTGGTGACGGCGATCAGCCGCGCCTTGGCCTTGGACCGGCCGACCGCGGGCTCGATCAGGGTGATGGCCTCGTCGAACTGGCGGCACCACACCAGCGTGTTGCCCAGCGCGACCCCGGTCTCAGGGGTCTGGAGCACCTGGTGGGCCTCGCGGGAGTACTTCAGCGCCGTCTCCAGGTCCTTGACGTTGCGCGACAGGTGCCCGGCCAGGAAGTGCGCGACGACGGCCCGGTGCTCGCCCTCGGCCTGCTTGTACGCCTTGAGGTAGAGGTTCGTGGCCACCGAGTACTCCGACTGGTTGGCGCGCAGGAAGCCCTCGACCCGGTCGACCTCCCAGAAGTCGGGGTTCAGGCTGCGCGCCTTGCTCACGAACTCGTACGCGTGGGCGTAGTCGTCGGCCTGGCTGGCCAGCAGCGCCCGGCGCAGCAGCTGGGCCGTGGCCGCGTCGGCGTGGTCGCGGGCGCGCACCACGATCGGGGCCAGGCTGCGCTCAGCGGCCTCGTGCGCGCGCCGCTCCTCGTCGACCCGGAACTCCTCCTCCCGCCGCGCGATCTCCCCGATGTACGTGCTGTCGGCCAGGTCGGCGTGGCGCATGAACTGCGACGCCGACTCCGAGATCGCGATGTCGAACGCCCCGCTGACCTCGTTCTTGGCCGACACCCGCACCAGCGAGCCGCGGGTGAGCTCCTTGCTCGACCGGCTGATGTCGTCGACGGAGCTGCCGACGAGCAGCACCAGCTCGTCGGCGGTGACCGGGCGGCCCAGGGCGTACAGCGCCTGGAGCAGCTTCATCGCCTCGGGGCTGAGCGTGTCGTAGACCGAGCGGACGCAGAACTCCAGCAGCTCGCCCTGGTTGCGCAGCAGGGTCAGCGGCTCGCTGCCCGCCTCGACCGCCAGCACGAACCACTTGATCGCCAGCGGGCTGCTGCGCAGGCGCCGCACGATCTCCTCGCGCGACTGCGGCTGGATCCGCTGGAGGGTGGCGACGTGGCGCCGGTTGGTCAGGTCGGCCAGCAGCCGCACCCCGTCCTTGTCCGACAGCGCGCCCAGCGGGTAGCGGCGTTCCAGCTCGCCGACGCCGACGCGGCTGGTGAGCAGGAAGCGGACCTCGGGCGGCAGGGCTTCGTACAGGTCGACGAAGGTGGTGGAGTTGACCGTCTCCAGGTTGTCGATCACGATCAGGGTCCGCAGCCCGGCCAGCAGCCGGGCGAGCTGGTCGTAGCTGGTCATGGTGCCGGAGTCGACGGCCGACACGATCGACTCCATCGCGCCGGTCAGCGTGGTGACCGCGTTGGAGATGCTGCGGATGCCCTCGGCGGTCAGCCGCTCGGTCTTCAGCGAGCACCACAGCACCGCGTCGTACGGCCGGGACGGGTCGTCGACGAGCCGGTAGGCGACCTCCAGCGCCAGCGCGGTCTTGCCGATGCCGCCCTCGCCGGTGATGGTGATGACGTTGTCGCGGCCGCGCTTGCACATCTCCAGCAGCCGGTCGACGTCGGCCTCGCGGCCGATCAGGCCGGTCTCGTCGTAGTCGGGCAGCGGCAGGTTGTGCAGCGCGTAGCCGAAGTCGGTGGGGCTGGGCTCGTCGGTCGGCTCCCAGAACGGGTCGTCGCGCAGCATCCGCCAGGTGTCGTGCAGAGCCCGCCACTGCGGCGCGAGCAGGATGCTGAGCAGCGCCGACAGCGCGTCCGGGTCGCCCGCGGCCAGCGGCCGGCCGTGCATGACCCGGTTGCGGATGAGCACGAGCCGGTCCAGGCCCGCGGTGAGATCGGTGGTCTCGCGGGCCAGCGCCTCGGGCAGCATGGCGCGGTGCCGGTTGAGCAGCCCGTACGTCTCCCGGAAGTCCAGGTATTCGACCAGCGAGTGCCCGGACTCGTCTCCCCGGTCCTTCATCTGGCGGTCTCTGGCCTTGACCAGCAACTGGCCGCCCAGCACCTCCTCGTCGGAGAGGTCGTCGAGGACGAAGCGCCGCAGGACGTCGCGGATGTCGCGCTCGAAGGCGTCGATCAGCACGTACATGCGCATGCGGGTCAGCCGGACGTCGAGCCGATCGTTCACAGTTTCCCTCGCAAGGCACGGTGGGGCCGATGGGCGACAAAACAGAGGAGTCCGGCAGAAAGCCGAATCTGAAGTCTATGTGCCGCCGATCGCCCGCTACAGCGCCGAACCGGCCCGGTCACCTGCCGTAAACGCCCATACGGCATCGACCGGTTCGGTCCTCCTATGTAGATTCATGCCTGATTGCCGGGGCCGCCCGCCGGGCCCGGTACTCTCGGCGGTCATGTGGCGGCGGTACGTGGCGATAGGTGACAGCACCAGCGAAGGGCTCGACGACCCGGACGGGCGGGGCGGCTTCCGTGGCTGGGCCGACCGGTTCGCCGAGCACGTCGCGGCGGCCCACCCCGGCCTGGAGTACGCCAACCTCGCCATCCGGGGCCGCGAGACGGCCGAGATCGAGCAGGAGCAGCTGCCGCTGGCCCTGGCACTGCGGCCCGACCTGTGCACGGTGGTGTCGGGCGTCAACGACATGCTGCGCCGCCGGTTCGACGTCGACGACGTGGTGGGGCGGATCGGGCGGATGCAGTCGGCGCTGGTCGGGGCCGGGGCGACGGTGCTGACCTTCACGATGCCGGACCCGGTGCGGGTGATGCCGCTGGCGCGCCCGCTGCGCGGCCGGTTCGAGGCGTACAACGCGGCGCTGCGCGAGGTCAGCGCGGCCTCGGGCGCGGTGCTGCTGGACCTGGGGGCGTACGAGGTGGCCGGGGATCCGCGGCTGTGGAGCCCGGACCGGCTGCACGCCAACAGCGCCGGTCACGAGCGGATCGGGCGCGGGCTGGCCTGGGCACTCGGGCTGCCGGGCTTCGACGGGTCGTGGGGCGCGCCGCTGCCGGATCAGCCGCGCCGGACGGTGTGGCAGCGGGCCGCGGCCGATGGGGCTTGGCTGCGCGGATACCTGCTGCCCTGGCTGGTCCGTCACGCCCGCGGCCAGTCCTCCGGCGACGGCATCACCGCCAAGCGCCCCCATCCCCTCCCCGTCCACCAGCCCCACTGACCCCTCTAGATCAGCCGAGTTGCCGGGCAATCGGGCGTATCTTGGGCGTTCATATGCCCGATTGCCCGGCAACTTGGCGGTGATCTTGACGCGCTCGGCGCTCGGTGGTCGGTGGTCGGGGGTCGGGGGTCGGGGGTCGGGGGTCGGCGGGCGGCGGGCGGGGGTCGGGGTCAGCGGGTGAGGTTGATGGCGGCTTCGGCTTCGGCGGCGCGGCGGCCGCCGAAGGCGAGCACCGAGAGGATCGCGAGCAGGGCCATCACGGCGGTGACGGCCAGGACGGCGGTGGTCGAGGTGAACGCGTCCAGGGCGAAGCCGGCGATGAGGGCGCCGATGGAGTTCGCGCCGGAGGCGAGCAGCATCGAGATCGAGCCGACACGGCCCTGCATGTTGTCGGGGGTCGTCTTGACCTGGTAGACCATGCCCGCGACGTTGCCGACGCCGGCGCCGTACACGATGGCGGTGTAGATCGCGGCCAGGGCCACCGGGTGGTGGGCGAACGCGATGGCCGCCATCAGCCCGGCCCAGGACACGTTGACGAACATGATGATCTTGCGGATGCCGAACCGCTTCATGAAGAAGTTGCTGCTCAGCGCGCCGAGCATGCCGCCGACGCCGTTGACGGCCAGGATGAAGCCGATCACCGGCGGCGTGCCGCCGTCCTCCTTCACGATCACGATCAGGGCCAGCGCCAGCACCTGGAACAGGATGTTGCTGGCCGCGAGCAGCCCGAGCGCCCGGCGCAGGTACTTCTGCCCCCAGACGAACGCGAAGCCCTCCCTGATGCGCGCCAGGATGCGCGGTGCCCGGTGCTCCTCCTGCTCGGCCTGCAGGCTCTTGCGGATGAACAGCAGGGTGGTCAGCGAGCCCAGGTGCGCCAGCGCGGTGAACCCGAACGGGATCCACGCCACCAGCGAGAACAGCAGCGACCCGATGGGCTGGCCGAGCAGCCCGGCGGCCTGGCCGCGGGCCTCGTTGCCGGCCATGGCGGCGCCGAGCTGGTCGGGCGCGACGACGTTGCGTACGGCGGCGCGCTCGGACAGCCGGTAGAAGACGCCCAGGCTGGCCTCGACGAACGCCACCACCATCAGGTGGGCCACCCAGACGTGGCCCGACAGCACCGCCACCGCGACGCTGCCGATGGCGACGATCCGGCCCAGGTCGCACACGATCATGGTGCGGCGGCGGTCCCACTGGTCCACGAACGCCCCGGCGGGCAGCTGCACCAGCAGGTTGGGCAGCAGCGCGGCGAAGGTGACCAGGCCGGCCGCGGTGGCCGACCCGGTGGACCAGAACGTGACCAGCGTGTACGCCAGCGCGCTGACCCGGGTGCCCAGGAACGCCATCCCGGCGCCGGCCCACAGGAGCACGAAGTCGCGGTTGCGGCGCAGCGGCACCGGCGGCGGCGCGGGCGCCGGTTGGTCGGGCAGCTCCGTGGAGACTGCGGCCTGTTCGACGACGGTCATGACTAGCAGATCCTTCCCGTGACCTGGTGGCTCCACTCCAGAACCGCCATCGCGCTGTACATCTTGTTGTGGGCCTGCTCGAACGCGATGCTGGCGGGGCCGTCGAGGACTTCGGCGGCCACCTCCTCGCCCCGGTGCGCGGGCAGGTCGTGCAGGAACAGGGCGTTCGGGCTGTGCCGCCACAGCTGCGGCCGCACCTGGAACGGTGCGAACACCTCCCGCCAGTCCGGGTCGGGCTTGCTGGAGCCGGTGGTCTGCCACCGCGTGGTGTAGATCGCGTCCACGCCCACGGGCAGGTCGTCCATGTCGTGCCGTTCGGTGATCACCGCGCCGTACGCGGCGGCCTGCTTGCGGGCCCGGTCGAGCAGCTCGGCGGGCAGGCCGTAGCCCGGCGGGGTACGCAGTTCCAGCTCGAACCCGGGCACCCGGGTCAGGGCCAGCGCCAGCGCGGTGGCGGTGTTGTTGCCCTCGCCGACGTAGAGCAGCCGCAGCCCCTCGATCCGGCCGAAGCGCCGCATCAGCGTGGTGAGGTCGGTCAGCGCCTGGGTCGGGTGCTCCTGGGCGCTCATCGCGTTGATCACCGCCATGCGGTCCTGGCAGGCCCAGGCCCGCATCTCGGCCTCGTCGGCGGCCGTGCGCGCCACCAGGACGTCGAGCATCCCGGCGAACACCCGGCCGGTGTCCTCGCTGGTCTCCCCCGTGTTCAGCTGGAGGTCGCCGGGGCCGTACGACACCAGCCGCGCCCCGAGCCGCAGCGCCCCGGCGGAGAACGCGCTGCGGGTACGGGTCGAGGTCTTGGCGAAGTAGATCCCCGCCACCAGCCCGTCCAGGGGCTGGCCGTGGTCGCCCGCGGCCATCTGGACGCCCCTGGCCACGATCGCGGCCAGGTCCTCGTCGGTGAGATCCTCGATGGAGATCAGGTGCCGCACCGGGGGCTTCATCGCGGCACCTCGATCCACTCGTTGCTGCGTCCCATCGCGGTGTCCGACAGGAACTGCACGACCTCCTTGCCCGATTCACCGTTGGTGAGCACCACACCTCCCACTCCGGCGTGCAGCCGGCTGAAGACCATCGCGCGGTAGCCGGTCGGCTCGCCGCCGTGTCCGTACTCGATCTCGGTGCCGTTGTCGTCGACGATGCTGCCGAGCCCGTAGAAGCTGCCCGGGTGTTCGGTCAGCAGCTCGCGGGCGTCCTGCGGGCGCAGCACCTTCGCGGGACCGCCCAGGTAGGCGTCGCGGATCTCGCAGGCCACCCGCGCCAGGTCCGGCGCGGTGGACCACAGGCCCG
The DNA here is from genome assembly GCF_018327705.1 of Catellatospora sp. TT07R-123. NCBI lineage: Bacteria > Bacillati > Actinomycetota > Actinomycetes > Micromonosporales > Micromonosporaceae > Catellatospora > Catellatospora sp. TT07R-123. Next base: position 2,389,756 of record NZ_BNEM01000002.1, read on the forward strand.
CCGCGGCGGGGTCGAGCCGGGCCCGCCAGCCGCCCGGCACCGGGGTGCCGTGCTGGTCGTGGCCCAGCGCCACCGGCCGCCCGCAGGTGCGCGGGAAGTCCTGGTCGAAGCTGCTGCCGGTCATGCCCAGCGGCCGCAGCACCAGCTCGTCCATGAGCCGCGCGAACGGGGTCACGGTCACGTCCTCCATCAGCAGTTGCAGCACCGAGAAGTGGACGTTGGCCTTGCGGAACGCGCTGCCGGGCACCTGGTCCGGCACGACCGGCGGCGTGGTGATCGCGCCACTGCCGCGCAGCAGGTCCACCAGCGGCGGCACCGGGGTGCCCGGCTGGTAGCCGATGTTGCCGACCGGGGTCAGCCCGGACAGGTGGCTCAGCAGCTGCCGGGCCGTGATCACGACCCCGCCGGGCACCCGCCACGAGCGCAGGTGCTCGTTGACGTCGGTGTCCAGGGACACCAGGCCCTCGGCGGCCAGGCGCAGGAAGCCCAGCGCCGTGACGTGCTTGCTCACCGAGCCGACGTGGAACACCGTCTCGGGGGTGACCGGGTCGGTGCCGCCCGCGACGAGGGTGCCGTAGGCGCGGGCCTCGACCACCTCGCCGTCGCTGATCAGCACCACGCTGGCGCCGGGCACCTGGTGGCGGGCCATCACCGGCACCGGGCTGGGCACGGCCCGGCCGGTACGGCGGCGCAGCAGCCGCTGCGTGTCGTCGGCCAGCTCCCGCACCCGGGCCGCCGCGTGCGCGTCGGTTCGGTACGCCCAGGTCAGCCGCAGTGCGCCGCCGACCACCTCCGCCGCCACGTCGATCCGGTCCGGGGCCGGATCGGCCGGGCGGAGCACCCGGTCCAGCCGCCAGTCCACCGGCGTACGGTCGCCGGCGCCCCGGTAGGTCAGCCGCGCCACCGGGGCGTCGGCGGGGACCGCGTCGGGCGCCCAGCGGGCGGCCGCCTGGCCGAGCACCGCTGCCAGCGTCGCGTCCAGCCCGGACGGCGCCGCCAGCAGCAGCACCGCCGTGGCCTCCACGGACAGGGCCGTGGTCAGCCGCGTACGGCCGGGTTCGGCCGTGTCGGCGAACCGCTCGCTGCGCACCGCCGACGGCGCGGCCACCTCGATCAGGTGCTCCCGCCGCACGGCCGCGGGCTGCGCCGCCGGGACGGGCTGCCCGGCGAGCTGCCGGTACGCGGCGGCGAGTTCCGCCGCGACCACCGGCCAGTCGGCGTCGGAGATCGCATCGTCGGGAACGGCCAGCAGCAGCCTGGCCGACTCGTCGCGCCCGGCGCGCAGCAGCAGCGACCGCCGCTGCTCGGCCGGGTCGGCAGCCGGTTCGGCACCCCGGCCGCGGCCGAGCAGCCGTCCGACGACCCCGGCCAGGCCGCGCCGGGCCTGGGCCGCGACCTGCTGCACCGGCTCGGGCCGGGTGCAGCCGTGGCGGGCCACCACCGCGGCGACCGCGGCGTTGAGCAGGTCGGCGTCGACGTCGGCGGGCACCGACAGCTGCGCCACCTGGCGCGGACCGTCGGCGACCAGCACGGCGGTCGTCTCGGCCGCCTCGATCGCCTCCAGCGCGGCGATCTCCGGGGAGAGCACCGGCTCCGGGTCCGGCTCCGGCGCGGGGGTCTCGGCCACCGGCTCGGGATCGGGCAGCAGCGCCGCGACCTCCGCCAGGGTCAGGTCCTGGTACAGCATCCGCAGCGTCAGCGGCAGGCCGACCTGCCGGGCCGCCGCGATCACCTGGATGATCAGGATCGAGTGGCCGCCGAGAGCGAAGAACCGGTCGTGCAGACCGACCTGCGCCACGTTCAGCACCCGGGCCCAGATCTCGGCCAGCGCCTGCTCGTTGGCGGTCACCGGCGCGACGTACTCGTGCGTGGCGGCCGACTCCGGGCTGGGCAGGGCCTTGCGGTCCACCTTGCCGTTGGCGTTGAGCGGCATCTTCTCCAGCGGGATGAACACCGACGGGACCATGTAGTCCGGCAGCCGGGTCGCGCTGTGCGCGGCCAGGTCCGGCTGCGCGCCGTCGACCGGCACGTAGTACGCGACCAGGCGCTTGTCCCCCGGCGTCGCCTCGTGGGCGAAGACGAACACGTCGGCGACCTCGGGGTGCTCGGCCAGCACGGCCGAGATCTCGCCCAGCTCGATCCGGTACCCCCGGATCTTGATCTGGTCGTCGATGCGGCCGACGAAGTCGACGTCGCCCGACGGCAGCCACCGGGCCAGGTCGCCGGTGCGGTAGAGCCGCACCCCCGGCTGTCCGCCGAACGGGTCGGGCACGAACCGCGCCGCGGTCATCCCCGGCTGCCGGGCGTAGCCGCGGGTCACGCCGTAGCCGCCGACGTACAGCTCGCCGACGACGCCGACGGGCACCGGGCGCATCGCGGCGTCCAGCACGTACATCTTCATCTGCGGCAGCGGGTGGCCGATCGGCAGCACGTCGAAGTCCTGCGGGCCGTGCACCGGGTAGATGCAGGTGCCGACGGACGCCTCGGTCGGGCCGTACTCATTGATGATCTGCACGTCCGGGGCCAGCGCGGTCCAGCCGTCCAGGGTGCGGCGGGTGAACGCCTCACCGGCCACCACCAGCACCGGGGCCAGCGCCTGGGCCTGCTCGGCGGTCAGCTGCGCCGCGAGCACGTCCAGGTGGCCCGGGGTCAGCTTGATGAAGCTGAACGGGCCTGCCTCGGCCAGGCGCGCGCCCAGCTCCTCGATGCTCGCCTCGGCCGGCAGCAGCCACAGCCGCTGCCCGGTCACCAGCGGCGCCCAGAGGTTCGGCACCACCAGGTCGAAGGCGACCGAGGAGAAGAGCGGCGCGCCGCCCGTCCCCCGGCTGGCCAGCACCTCGGCCGCCCAGCGGACGTGGTTGGCCAGCCCGCCGTGGGTGACCTGCACGCCCTTGGGGCGGCCGGTCGAGCCGGAGGTGAAGATGACGTACGCGAGCTGGTCCAGGTCGATCGGGCGCGGGGTGAAGTCGGCCGGGCGGGCGGCGATCGCCGCCGTGTCGCGGTCGACCAGCACCAGTTCCAGGTCGCCGCCGAAGCGGTCCGCCGACGCGGTGTCGGTCAGCACCACCTTGGCACCGGCCGTGGCCAGCATGTACGCCACCCGCTCCGCCGGGTACGACGGGTCGATCGGCAGGTACGCGCCGCCCGCCTTCCACACCCCGAGGAAGCCCGCGACCAGGTCGACGCCGCGGTCCAGCAGGACGCCGACGGCGTCCTCCCGCCCGACGCCCAGCGCCCGCAGGTGGGCGGCGAACCGGTTGGCCCGCGCCTCCAGCTCGGCGTAGGTCGCGCCGGTGACCGCCTCGGCGTCCGGCCGCGCCGCCGCCTGGGCCTCGAACATCTCCAGCACCGAGGCGACGACCGGCGGCGCCGGGTAGTCGTTCCAGGTGGCCAGGACGTCGGCCAGCTCCGCCTGCGGCAGCAGGGTGACGGTGGCGTCGCCGGAGTCGTCGGCCGCCATCGCCTGGAGCACCAGCCGCAGCATGGCCGCCAGCCGGTCCGCGTTGGGCCGGGTCAGGGCCTTGGTGTTGGTACGGATCAGCAGGTGCCCCGGCTCGGTCGCGATCGACAGCGGGAACTCGTTGGTGCCCGCGCCGATGGTGGCGTCCGCCTCCACCTGGTCGCCCACGACCTCGTCGAAGTCGTGGTAGGTGAAGTAGACGTCGAGCAGCCGCTCGCCGCCGCCGTTGGCCGGCCGGATCGCCGGGGCCGGGTAGCGCCGGTGCGGGAACATCTCGACGTCGCGGGCGTGGACCAGCTGCACCAGCTCGCGCCAGGTGCGCGCCGAGCGGTCGTACCCGAACGGCAGGGTGTTCAGCGACATGCCGTAGACGCGCTCGGCGCCCAGCACCGCGGGCCGGCTGTTGGAGACCAGGCCGGTGTAGAACCGGGGCTCCTCGGTCAGCTGGCTCATCACCTTCAGGTGCGCGGCGTGCAGCAGGCTCTTGAACGACACCCGGTTGCGCGAGGCCATCGCGCGCAGCTCGTGCTCCAGGTCGAACAGCCGCACCCGCACCGTGTAGCTCTCCAGCGGCGACTTCGCGTCGCCCCAGCTCGGCGGCAGGGTGAACTTGGCGTGGCTGTCGATGAGCCCCTGCCAGTACTGCTGGTCCTGCGGCGAGGCCAGGGCCTGCACCTCACCGGCGACGAAGTCGGCGAACCGGACCTCGGGCAGCTCCGGCAGCACCGCCGCGCCGTCGCGGCGCAGCTGCCGGTACGCGTCCAGGATCTCCAGCAGCAGCCCGTGCAGGCTCCAGCCCTCCAGGATCACGTGGCAGACGGTCAGCCCGAGCCGCCAGTGCGTGTCGCTCTCCAGGTGCGCGTGCACCCGCAGCAGCGGCGCCGCCGTGACGTCGAACGGGATGCGGTACTCCTGCTGCGCGAACTCGCGCAGCGCCGCGTCCCGGTCGGCCTCCGGCAGGTGCCGCAGGTCCTGCACGGCCACCGGCACGGTGACCGTGGCGTTCACGAGCTGGAGCGGCACCGCGGTGCTGGTCAGGTCGACCGAGGTGCGGACCACCTCGTGCCGGCCCGCGACCAGCTGCACCGCCGCCCGCAGGGCGTCGCCGTCCAGCGGCTCGGTGTCCGGGATCCGGTACGACGCCACGTTGTGGTAGTTGCGCGTCTCGTTCTCGGCCATCAGCTCGACCAGCATGCCGAGCTGCACCTGCGACAGCGGGTACGCGTCGGTCAGGCCCTCGGGCAGGCGCTGCCGGTCCTCCGGCGACACCAGCGCGAACGGCTCGACGAGGGTGTCGTCCTCGACCGGGCCGGTGCGCTCGGTCAGCGCCGCGCACAGCGCCTCGACGGTCTGCAACTGCATCACGTCGCGGACCGTGGCCGCGAAACCCGCCGCCCGCAGCGCGCCGACCAGCGCGATCGCGCGGATCGAGTGGCCGCCGACGTCGAAGAAGCTGTCGCGGACCCCGACGCGCGGCAGCCCGAGCACCTGCGCCCAGATGAGGCAGAGCTGCTCCTCCATGGGCGTACGCGGGGCGAGGTAGTCGCGCTCGGTGGTGAGCATGCCCTGCTCCGGGTGGGGCAGCGCCTTGCGGTCCAGCTTGCCGCTGTTGTTGAGCGGCATTGCCGCCAGCGGGACGAAGACGCTCGGGATCATGTACTCCGGCAGGCTGCGGGCCAGCATGCGCCGCAGTTCGGCGGGCTTGGGCACCTCCTCGCCGGACGGGACCGCGTAGGCGACCAGGCGCTTGTCCCCGGCGGTGTCCTCGCGGACGACCACGACCGCTTCCTTGACGCCGGGCAGCCCCGACAGGACCGCCTGGATCTCGCCCAGCTCGATCCGGTAGCCGCGGATCTTCACCTGGTCGTCGATGCGGCCGAAGAAGTCGATCGTCCCGTCCGGCATGCGGCGGGCCAGGTCACCGGTGCGGTAGAGCCTGGTGCCGGTGCCCGTCGGGTCCGGGATGAACCGCTCGGCGGTCAGGCTCGGGCGGTTGAGGTAGCCGCGGGCGACAGCCGCGCCGCCGAGGTGCATCTCGCCCGAGACGCCGACCGGGACGTCGTACCCGTTGGCGTCGAGGATGTGGACGGCCACGTCGGCCAGGGGGTGGCCGAGGCGGCTGCCCGAGGCCGGGTTGAGGTCGTACTCGGTGAGGGTGTGGAAGGTGTCGTAGACGGTGCCCTCGGTGGGGCCGTACATGTTGATCAGAGCAGGCGACGTGAGGCCCTTGCGGTCCACCCAGGGGCGCAGCTCCGCGCCTTCGAGCTTCTCACCGGCGAGGATGACGGCGCGCAGGTTCAGCGTGTCGATCCGGGGGTCGGCGGTGGCCGCGAGGGCGACCAGGCCGCGGAACGCCGACGGGGTCTGGCACAGCACCGACACCCGCTGCGAGACCAGCAGGTCCAGCAGGTCCTCCGGCGACCGGGCCACGTCCTGCGCCACGACCACCAGGCGGCCGCCCGACAGCAGGCAGCCCATCCACTCCCACACCGACACGTCGAACGCGTAGCTGTGGAACAGCGCCCACACGTCGTCGCCGTCGAAGTGGTAGTGCCGCTCGGCGGAGGCGAACAGCCGCACCACGTTCGCGTGCGACAGGCTCACGCCCTTGGGCTTGCCGGTGGAGCCGGAGGTGTAGATGACGTAGACGAGGTTGTCCGGGGTGGACACCACGGCCGGGTCGTGTGCCGGCTCGGCGTCCAGGGCGTCGTCGACCAGCACCAGCTTGCCGGTGTACCCGTCGAACAGGTGGGCGTGCACGCGCTGGGTGACCACGATCGCCGCGCGGGCGTCGTCGAGCATGAACCCGATCCGCTCGGCGGGCTGCGAGGTGTCCAGCGGCAGGTACGCCGCACCCGACTTGAGCACGCCCAGCAGCGCCGGGATCAGCTCGGCGCCCCGGTCCAGGCACACCCCGACCAGGGTCTCGGGCTCGGCGCCCAGGCCCCGCAGGTGGTGCGCCAGCCGGTTGGCCTTGGCGTTGAGCTCGGCGTAGGTCAGCGACGTGTCCTCGAACCCGACCGCGACCGCGTCCGGCGCCGCCGCGACCCGGGCCTGGAACAGCTCCACCACCGTGGTGTCGGCGGGGAACACCTCCGGCCGGGCCCGGCGGGCCACCTCGCGGCGCTCGGCCTCGGGCACGTGCACCGGGCGGGCGTCGCCGTCCACGTCGGCCGCGATCGAGGCGAGCACCAGGCGGTACATCGCCGCGACCCGGTCCAGGCTCGTGGGGCTGAGCAGGCCGGTATCGGTGGACAGGGTGAACGCGCCGTCGCGGGCGATCACCTCCAGGCCGAACTCGGTCGAGCCCTCCCCCATCCGGGCCTGCACCTGGCCGCCGCCTTCACTGTTCGAGGCGGTCCGGGAGAAGTCCTGGTAGTTGAAGAAGACCTCGATCAGGTTGCGGCCGGTCGCCTGCTGGATCGCGGGCAGCGGGTAGCGGCGGTGCGGCCACAGCTCGATCTCGCGCTCGAAGACGGCCGTGATCAGCTCGCGCCAGGTGCGGGCGGACCGGTCGTGGGCGAACGGCAGCGTGTTGAGGTACATGCCGTGCACCCGCTCGGCGCCGGGCAGCTCGGGCCGGGCGTCGGCGACCAGGCCGGTGAAGAACGCCTGCTCGTCGGTGAGCTGGCTCATCACCTTCAGGTGGGCCGCGTGCAGCACGGCCTTGAAGGACGCCTGGGCGGCGGTGGCCGCCGCGCGCAGGCTCGGCTCCAGGTCGCGGTAGTCGACCGTGGCGTGCAGCGGCTCGCGGGCCGCGTCGCGGTCCTGCCAGCCGCCCGGCAGCGCGAACCGGGCGTGCCCGGCGACGATGCCGTTCCAGTAGTCGCGGTCCCCGGCCGAGGCCAGGGACTCCAGCTCGCCGGCGATGAAGTCGGCGTAGCGGACCGCCGGGGCCGCCTCGGCCGCCGGGGCCGCCTCGGCCGCCGGGGCCGTGCCGTCGCGCAGGGCGTCGAACGCGGCCAGCAGCTCGGCCAGCAGCGTGTTGATGCTCCAGCCCTCGGTGATGGCGTGGCACATGGTGAACGTCAGCCACCACGCGTCGTCGCTCTCGACGTGGGCGGCGACCCGCAGCAGCGGGGCCGCCTCCAGCTCGAAGGCGGTGGCGCGCTCGGCGCCCAGGAACGCCTCCAGCACGTCGACCTGCTCGGGGGCGGACAGACTCCGCCCGTCGACCACGGTCACCGGCGCGGTGACGTCGGCGTGCACGAGCTGCACCGGCACGCTGTACCCGGTGACCGCGAACGAGGTGCGCAGCACCTCGTGCCGCGACACCACGTGCGCGACCGCGGCCCGGAACGCGTCGGCGTCGAACCGGCGCCCGTCGCGGACCCGGTGCGACAGCACGCTGTGGTAGGTGCCGTCGCCGTCCCCGGCCGCCAGTTCGGCGATCATGCCGAGCTGGATCTGCGACATCGGGTAGGCGTCGGTGACCCCGGCCGGGACCAGTGCCCGGTCGGTGTCGGACAGCAGCGCGAACGGCGCCGTCACGGCGTGGACGGCCGTGTCGGAGACGCCCAGCGACCGGGCCAGCCCGGCCACGGTGCGCACCGCGAACACGTCGCGCACCGAGGTGGTGAAGCCCGCGTTGCGCAGCGCGCCGACCAGGACCACGGCCCGCATCGAGTCGCCGCCCAGGTCGAAGAAGCTGTCCTCGACGCCGGGGGCGTCGATGCCGAGCACGTCGCCCCAGATGCGGGCCAGCCGCTCCTCCAGCTCGGTGCGCGGCGCGACGTACTCCACGGCGGTGTAGGCGTCGGCGTCAGGTGCGGGCAGCAGGCGGCGGTCCAGCTTGCCGTTGGGGCTCAGCGGCAGCGCCGCCAGGCGGACGTACGCGGTGGGCACCATCAGCTCGGGCAGTACCTCGCTCAGCTGCTCGCGCAGCTGCGCCGGGGTCGGTTCGGCACCGGCCTGCGGCACGACGTAGCCGACCAGGCTGCGGCGGCCGCGCTCGTCGGTGTGCACCGTGGTGGCCGCGTCGGCGACCCCGGTGCAGGCGCGCAGCGCCACCTCGATCTCGCCCAGCTCGATCCGGACGCCGTGCAGCTTGATCTGGGTGTCGATGCGGCCGTGGAAGTCCAGCGTGCCGTCGGCGCGCCAGCTCGCGGCGTCGCCGGTGCGGTACACCCGGCCGCCGGCCGGGTCGAACGGGTCGGGCACGAACTTCGCCGCGGTCAGCGACGGCGCCCCGTGGTAGCCGCGCGACAGCGCGACGCCCGCGATGTAGAGCTCGCCGGGTGCCCCGACCGGCAGCGGCTGCATGTACTGGTCGAGCACGTACAGCTGCACGTTCGGGTACGGCGTGCCGATCGGCACCCGGTCCACCGCGGCCAGGCCGTCCTGGGTGCAGTCCCAGGTGCTGACCTCGATCGCGGCCTCGGCCGGGCCGTACGCGTTGACCAGCTCGCACCAGGGCAGCAGCGCCCGGAACCGGCGCGCGGTGTCGATCGGCAGCTCCTCGCCGATCGCCTCGACCAGCTCCAGGCTGAAGCAGCGCTCCAGCCCCTCGGACAGCAGCACGGCCAGCATCGACGGCACCGAGTAGAACATGGTGACGTCCTCGGCGATGATCAGGTCGCGCAGGTACGCCGGGTCGCGGTGGCCGCCGGGCTGCGCCACGACCAGCCGGGCGCCGACGCACAGCGTGCCGTACACCTCGCCGACGGCCAGGTCGAAGCCGATCTCGCCCTTGAGCAGCACGGTCGAGGCCGAGTCCAGCCGGAACGCCTCACGCCCGGCCACCACGGCCCGGTTGAGCAGCGCCAGGTGGGTGTTCAGCGTCCCCTTCGGGCGGCCGGTCGAACCCGACGTGTAGATCACGTATGCGACGTGGTCGAGTTCGGACACCGACACCGGGTTGGTGTCGGGCTGGTCGGCCCAGACCTCCGGCTCGTCCAGCACGACGACCCGGGCGTCGGTCTCCGGCAGTGACGCCACCAGCTCCCGCTGCGTGAGCAGGATCGGGGTGGCCGCGTCCTCGATCATGAAGCGCAGCCGCTCGGCCGGGTACTCCGGCTCGATCGGGACGTACGCCCCGCCCGCCTTCGCGATCGCGATGACGGCCATGACCTGCTCGATCGAGCGGCCGGCGCAGACGCCGACCATCACGTCCGGGCCGACCCCGAGCGCGCGCAGGTGGTGCGCGAGCCGGTTGGCGCGGGCGTTGAACTCGGCGTAGGTGAGCTCCACGCCCTCGCTGGTGATCGCGACGGCGGTCGGCGCCTGCTCCACGCGCGCCTCGAACACCTGGTAGGCGGTCTTCGGCAGCTTCGACAGGTCGGTCACCCGGCCGGTCCCGGCGCGCACGATCTGCTCGCGCTCGCCCTCGGGCAGGTACGTGGCACGGGCGTCGCCCGCCCCACCGGCCGCCATCGACGCCAGCACCGCGCGGTACATGCCGGCCAGCCGGTCGGCGTCGGCCGGGGTCAGCACGGCGGTGGTCAGCACGACGTGGCCGCCCGCGGTGCTCACCGACAGGGCGAACTCGGTCGCGCCGCCGCCGACGCTGTCACGCACGTCGATCGGGCCCTGCTCGACCTGGCGGAACTCCTGGTAGTTGAAGGTCACGTCCAGGCGCAGGCCGCCGCCCGCGGCGCGGACGATGGCGGGCAGCGGGTGCCGCCGGTGCGGCCACAGCTCGTTCTCCCGGTCGAAGACCTGCTTGACCAGGTCGTGCCAGGTCGCGGCGCCGCGGTCGTACGCGAAGGGCAGGGTGTTGATGTACATGCCCCGCACCCGGTCGGCGCCGAGCACCTCGGGGCGCGCGTCGCAGACCAGGCCGGTGC